>NZ_JBHYPU010000001.1:1325999-3275400 GCF_042746035.1 Fictibacillus sp. NPDC058756
AGAGATTTATGATCGCCATCAGAGATTTATGATCGCCATCAGAGATTTATGATCGCCATCAGAGATTTATGATCGCCATCAGAGATTTATGATCGCCATCAGAGATTTATGATCGCATCCGATTCATTATTTACGATAAATAAGCCAGAAACTCTGTGCGATTTTCAGCCTGATTTGATATACTTTGGTAGGAAATAAAGATGGGGGTATAGAAATGGAGCCTTCAAAAGGACTTGAATACTTAAAAAAAGGGAAATTTGAAGAAGCGGCAAAAAGCCTTGAAACAATGATTGAGGCTGATCCTCAAAATCCGGTTCATTATATTAATTTTGGAAATCTGCTTTCTGCCGTACATGAACATGAAAGAGCGATACATTTTTTTGACAAGGCATTATCACTTGATGTGAATGCTGCAGCTGCTCTATATGGTGCAGGTATTGCATGCTATCATCTCGAACAGTTTACGAAAGCAGCTAAGCTCTTCCAAGAAGCAATTAAAGGTGGTCTTCAAGATGCTGATACGTATTTTATGGCGGGTATGTCGTTCGTATCGCTTGGGGAAAACAAACTAGCATTTCCTTACTTAATGAGAGCAACTGAATTGAACGCTAATGACAATGAGGCACTTTTCCAGTTTGGACTATGCCAGGGAAGAATCGGCGATGTTAAGTCTGCTTTAAATACATTCGATAAAGTAACGGAACAAGATGAAAAGCATGCAGATGCCTGGTATAACTTAGGTGTTTCTTTGAGCTTTTTTGATCGTAACGATGAGGCTCTTGCTGCATTTGAAAAAGCTTTAGATATTCAGCCTGATCATTATTTGGCAGGTAATGGCAAAAGGAATATCGAAAATAAGAATACAAAACATTAAAAGGGGATGCTTTATGGCACAGCAGCCTTCCTTTAATTTAGAGGATGAGACGTCTCAAACATCCCGTTATATAAAAGGGACATTGATTTCCACCGTATATCATCAATCTGAAAGCCTTTATACAGTAGCAAGGGTGAGAATTAAAGAGACAAATGAAAATTATGATGAAAAGGAAGTCATGATAACGGGTATACTTCCTCCGTTAAGGGAGGATGAACTCTACCTGTTTTATGGAAAATTTAAAGACCATCCCAAATATGGGAAGCAGTATGAGGTTGAATATTTTAAAAAAGAAATACCGCAATCCAAAGAAGCGATGATTCAATATTTATCGAGCGACTTGTTTAAAGGAATCGGCAAGAAAACTGCTGAGCATATCGTTGAGGTCATGGGTGACGATGCGATCACGAAGCTCTTAGAATCTCCAGAATACATCAGCCAGATTCCGAAGTTAACAGAAGAACAAGCGAAAAATCTACATGAAGCACTGCTGCAAAACAGAGGGTTGGATCAGGTTATGATGGCAGTTCAGCCATATGGAATCGGTCCTCAGCTTGCGATGAAAATCTTCCAAACGTACCAGGATGAAGCGGCATCTGTTGTTAAGAACGAACCGTACCGGCTTATTGAGGATGTACCAGGTATTGGGTTTCACAGGGCAGATGAAATCGCAAAAGGCAATGGCATGCAAGTGAACCATCCTGAACGTATTCAGGCGGCCTGTCAATTTCTTTTAAGAGATCAAGGTACTGATCTGGGACATTCTTATCTACCAGTTGAAGAACTTCTTGCTGGGGTAAGAAAGCTTTTAGCTGATGGGAAAAACACGGTCGATGAGATGAGTATTTTCAGGGAAATTCAAGACATGGAAGCTGAAAAACGATTGATCTTAAAAGAAAATGTGGTGTATTTGCCTTCTCTTTATTTTGCTGAACGAGGATTCGCTCAAAAAATCAATCATTTATTGCAAAGTCAAAAAACAGATTACGAAATCCCTGTTGAGCAAATTGAGAGAGAACTGGAAAATTTAGAAAAACGTCTGAATATCAAATACGCAAACAGTCAAAAAGAAGCCATTAAAAAAGCATTAACTTCCTCAATAATGGTACTTACTGGCGGTCCCGGCACAGGTAAAACCACCGTAATAAAGGGAATCGTAGAACTTTATAGTGAGATACATGGAGTAAGTCTAAATATAGAAGATTATCGCGGAAAAAAGGAACCATTTCCTGTCCTGCTTGTTGCGCCTACAGGACGTGCTGCAAAGCGCATGACTGAATCTACTTGTATTCCGGCTCATACCATTCACCGTTTATTGGGATGGAGAGGCGCAGGTCACTTTGAAAAAAATGAAGATGTGCCAATAGAAGGAAAGTTGTTAATCGTAGATGAAATGTCGATGGTCGATATTTGGCTTGCATACTCACTTTCAAAGGCACTTCCTGAGCATATCCAAATTATTTTTGTTGGAGATGAAGATCAGCTTCCTTCTGTAGGACCAGGTCAAGTGTTAAAGGATCTGCTCGAATCAGATCATATTCCGCAAACCCGATTGATTGATATTTACAGACAATCTGAAGGGTCTTCAATTATTCGTTTAGCACATGAGATGAAAAAAGGGAATCTTCCGCAAGACTTGCTGATTCCTCAAAATGACAGGCGCTTTTTTTCTTGTTCAGGAGAGCAGGTTTTTCAAGCCATCATACAAGTTTGTGAAAATGCGATAAAAAAAGGGTATACTTCGAGAGATATTCAAGTGCTTGCCCCTATGTATAAAGGTCCAGTAGGAATCGACCGGTTAAATTTGGAACTGCAGCGTTTATTTAATCCCGAAAAGCAAAAACAGCGGCAGCTGCAAGTTGCTAATGTTTTTTACAGAAAAGGGGATAAGGTGCTGCAGCTTGTAAATCAGCCTGAAGATAACGTTTTTAACGGGGATATAGGGGAGATCGTTGCGGTTATTTATGCAAGGGAAAATACAGACAAAGAAGATCAGATTGTGATAAGTTTTGATGAAATTGAAGTAACGTATAAAAGAAGTGAATTTCACCATTTCACACATGCTTTTTGCTGTTCCATACATAAATCTCAAGGCAGTGAATATCCCATTGTCATTCTTCCCATAGTGAAAAGCTACTATAGAATGCTTAAACGCAACCTGATTTATACAGCTATTACGAGAAGTAAAGAATATCTGATTTTATGCGGAGAACAAGAGGCATTCTCTTGGGCGGTACAGCGGTCTGATGAATCAGAAAGATATTCGGGCCTTAAGCTTCGTCTGCAAGAAACCTTACTGGAAAAAGATTTTATGAATGATACACTCTTTAATGAAACAAACTAGAAATGTTCGGAGGATGACGAAAAGCATCTTATCGGACATTTCTTTTTTCATATCTATAGGCAGGACAATACTTCAAATCCAATTATGGCGTATATTTTATAAAGTTTCAGGACACCCTTGTAACAGTAAATTTAAAGGAGAGAAAGCAAGTGGAATGTCCGAACTGCAGCCGTAAAGATATTGGGAAAATCGGGGTGAACCAGTATTATTGCTGGAACTGTTTTATTGAGCTTTCCATTGAAAAAGGAAGACTGTCCCTTCATCAAGTGGAAGAAGACGGCTCTTTAACATCACTCGACGATTTATTTGAAGATCATGACCTGACTTATAGAGAAAGTACTTCGTAAATTTTTTATTACTCTGATGTCGAGGTGATAAAGCATGAATAGGACGATGAGTTCTCTTTTCGCACTTGGTATTGGAGCGGCAACATATGCGATGAGAAACAGAAGGATGTCTAGAATGTCCAGAATGAACATGAATTTTTCGGATATCGGTGATCTTTGGACATCGAGACGTGCAAAGAAAATCCGAAAAAGAATCGCAAAAGCCATTTATTAAATGTATTCCCCGTCTATCTAAGACGGGGTTTTTTAAAAAAGGGTGAGGAAGAATGACAAAGGAAAATCGAATGAAGTGGATTTACCGGCTGGCGCTTCTTTTATTGCTGTTTTTGTGCTTATTCCTTCTCATGAAGTTAGATCCTTTGTACCACCCATTATTAAAGGCGCTGCAAGGTGTATTTTTGCCTTTCTTTCTCGCCGCTCTAATTACATATCTGCTTCATCCGTTAGTAGAGTATGTGCATGAGAAAGGTGTTCCGCGATTTGTTGCAATTTTAACGATATACCTATTGTTCTTTGGAGGGTTAGGCTATACCATTGTTAAAGGTTTTCCTTATTTTGTAGTTCAATTAAAACAGCTGTTAGAAAATGTTCCAGCTCTTGCAAAAGATTATAAAGAACTTTTATACAGAGTTGATCAAGGAACTTCAGCACTTCCCTATTCTGTCCATACTAAAATTGAACAATATATTGTCAAAATGGAAACAAACGCACAGAACATTTTAACGAATGCAATTTTTTCTTTAAGAAAAATTGTAGATTATTTCTTCGTAATTATCGTAGTCCCTTTTTTAGTTTTTTATTTTCTGAACGATTTTGAAAAAATAAAAAAAGCTGTGTGGTATATTACACCACGCAGATTCCGCCATGAAGGAAAGCATTTTATAGAAGATGTAGATAAATCACTGGGAGGCTATATAAGAGGACAGCTGTTTGTAGGGGCTATTCTTGGTGTTGCTGCGATGATTGCCCTTTGGATTGTCGGTATGCCTTATCCGATTTTATTAGGAATTGTGATTGCCGTTACTGATATCATTCCTTATTTTGGTCCGATTTTAGGGGCTATTCCTGTCATTCTTATTGCTTTGACGATCTCTTGGAAGATGGTATGGATAACAGTTGGAATCATGCTTGTATTGCAGTTTATTGAAGGGAACATTCTTGGCCCATTTATTGTGGGTAGAAATCTGCATATCCATCCTGTCTTTATCATCTTTTCGCTCCTTTTAGGCAGTGAACTAGCGGGAGTGCCGGGAATGATCTTAGCTGTTCCGGTATTTAGCGTAATCAAAGTTATTGTCATTCATATTCGGGAACACCGATTAAGACAACATCCGATTGACAAGTCAGAATAAATAAACGTATACTAACGCTAGAAGAACAAAAATCGTTGAAAGAGATAAGTACGTTTTAGTCCTTTCTAAAGAGAGAAACATCCACCGGCTGAAAGGTGTTTCAGAAAGAAGGAAACGGAAAGCTACTCTGGAGTGCAGAAGGAAAATCTGCCGTTAAGCCGCGTTAAGGCTGTAATCAAGGTGACATGCTGCTTGCATGTAACCAGGGTGGTACCGCGTGAATTCAAACTCTCGTCCCTGTTTTTTGGGATGGGAGTTTTTTATTTTATCTAAAGATTTTTATTAAACATTTGTAGTTAATAGGAGCAGTTGATTTCCGCTCCAGGATGCTCGCTTTCCGCGGGGCGTGCGGTGAGCCCCCTAGGCTTATCAAGCCTGTCGTGGTCTCACCTGTCCCGCTAATCCCGCTGGAGTCTCGCACCTTGCGCTCCAATCAACTAGTCAATGAAGCGTACTACACAAAAATGTTTAAAGTATTAATCTTTAACGATTTCTTATTAAGTAAAAAGGAGAATGAAAACAATGAAAACTTTGACTTCAGCTCAAGTCAGACAAATGTTCCTCGATTTTTTCCAAGAGAAAGGTCATCGTGTAGAGCCAAGTGCTTCTCTTGTTCCGCACGAAGACCCAACTTTGCTTTGGATCAACAGTGGGGTAGCTACGCTTAAAAAGTATTTTGACGGCCGTGTAATTCCAGAGAATCCTCGTATTACGAATGCACAAAAATCTATCCGTACAAATGATATTGAGAATGTTGGGATTACTGCAAGACACCATACTTTCTTTGAAATGCTAGGCAACTTCTCAATCGGTGATTATTTTAAAGTGGAAGCAATTCTCTGGGCTTGGGAGTTTTTAACGAGTGAAGAATGGATCGGATTTGATTCAGAAAAACTTTCTGTTACAATCCACCCCGAAGATAATGAAGCTTTTGACATTTGGACAAAACAGGTAGGATTGCCTGAAGAACGAATCATTCGTTTAGAGGGGAACTTCTGGGATATTGGAGAAGGCCCAAGCGGACCGAATACTGAGATCTTTTATGACCGCGGTGAGTCTTATGGAAATGATTCGTCAGATCCTGAATTATATCCTGGCGGTGAGAATGAAAGATACCTTGAAGTATGGAATCTAGTGTTTTCTCAGTTCAACCATAATCCAGACGGCACATATACACCACTGCCTAAGAAGAATATCGATACAGGCATGGGGCTTGAAAGAATGGTATCTGTTATTCAAGATACGAAGACAAATTTTGAAACTGACCTTTTTCTGCCGATCATTAAGGAAACGGAGAAGCTTTCAAATACGTCTTATGGAAACAGTCCTGAAAGTGATACAGCTTTCAAAGTTATCGCAGACCATATTCGTACTGTAAGCTTTGCGATTGGTGATAACGCACTGCCATCTAATGAGGGAAGGGGCTACATCTTAAGACGCTTGATTAGAAGAGCGATCCGTTTTGCTAAAAAGATCAACATCAATAAGCCTTTCATGTATGAATTAGTGCCTACTGTTGCTGATATCATGGATGATTTCTATCCAGAAGTGAAAGAAAAAGTACCTTTTATCCAAAAAGTTGTAAAGACAGAAGAAGAAAGATTCCATGAAACAATTAACGAAGGATTAGCTATCCTAGAAGATGTGATCACTAAAGAAAAATCACAAAACAATAAAATTATTTCAGGTAAAGACGCATTTAAACTGTATGATACATTCGGATTCCCATTTGAATTAACACAAGAGTATGCAGCAGAAAATGGAATGGAAGTTGACCTGGAAGGCTTTGAATCCGAAATGAAAGCTCAGCGTGAACGTGCACGTGCTGCAAGACAAGAAGTGGACAGCATGCAGGTACAAGGCGGCGTTCTTTCAGACATTACTGTAAAAAGTAAGTTTTCAGGTTATGAGTCCTTGAGCGGGGATGCAAGAATTCTTGAAGTTCTGCAAAACGGAGAACGTGTTTCCATGGTATCAGAAGGCGATGAGGCTCAGGTTATTCTTGATGAAACGCCATTCTATGCTGAAAGCGGAGGTCAGATTGCTGACCAAGGAACAATTACAGGAAACAACCTTCAGTTACGAGTAAAAGATGTGCAAAAAGCTCCAAATGGACAAAATCTGCATACAGTAATTATCGAACAAGGTGTTTTGGAAAATAACATGCAAGTCTCTGTACAAGTTGACAGAGAAACACGAGCAAAAGTAGTAAAAAATCATACAGCAACTCATTTGCTTCATCAGGCTTTAAAAGATGTTCTAGGCACACACGTTAATCAGGCGGGCTCACTTGTTCAAGAGGGCAGACTGCGATTTGACTTTACGCATTTTGGAAGCATCACTGCCGAAGAACTTGAGAAAATTGAAGAGATTGTAAACGAAAAAGTATGGGCAAACATCCCTGTTGAAAAAATGGTAAAAAATATTGCAGAAGCAAAAGCTATGGGAGCTATGGCTCTTTTCGGTGAAAAATATGGTGAGACAGTCCGTGTAGTTAAAGTTGGAGATTACAGCCTGGAATTATGCGGCGGATGTCATGTAAACAATACGGCTGAGATCGGATTGTTTAAAATCGTATCAGAATCAGGAATTGGTGCTGGTACAAGACGTATTGAAGCTGTTACTGGTGAAGCAGCTTACCGATTAATGAATGGTCAAGTTCAGCTGTTAAAAGATACTGCTGCAAAATTAAAAACTAATCTTAAAGATGTTCCTCAGCGTATCGATGCACTGAACGATCAAATCCGTGAGCTGCAAAAAGAAAAGGAATCATTAGCTTCTAAACTTGGAAATCTGGAAGCCGGAAGTCTTGTTGACGAAGTACAAACGATTAACGGAGTATCTGTTATCGCTAAAAAAGTAAATGCTTCTGATATGAACGGCCTGCGTGCAATCGTAGACGACTTAAAGAACAAGCTTCAGAGCGGGATTGTTATTTTAGGTGCTGAAAGCCAAGGGAAAGTAAACATTGTTGCAGGTGTTACAAAGGATTTAGTGTCAAAAGGATACCATGCAGGCACCCTTGTTAAAGAAGTTGCGGTTCGCTGCGGCGGAGGCGGCGGAGGCCGCCCTGACATGGCTCAGGCAGGCGGGAAAGACCCTGAAAAGTTAGAAGAAGGCATAGATTCTGCAGTTGAATTGATTAAAACGGTTTCCTAAGCGTTCGTCTATCATGTACAATAGAGAAAATAACTAATTTGTCCCTTAAGGGAGATCTTCAGAAAGAGGTGTTCGCAAGTGAGTTCAATGGACAAGACGATGAAGTTTAATTTCAACGAGGATGATGCTTATAAGACGAATGTTGAAACTGTCCTGTTTTCTGTTTATGACGCCCTGCAGGATAAAGGCTACAACCCGATCAACCAGATTGTTGGTTATTTGCTCTCAGGTGACCCGGCATATATTCCGCGCCATAATGATGCGAGAAGTATGATTCGTAAGCTTGAGCGGGACGAGCTTATCGAAGAGCTCGTAAAATCATACCTTTTAAATCAAAAAGAAGGAAGCCGTTAATGACAAGAATACTCGGATTGGACGTCGGGACAAAAACGATTGGTGTTGCCGTATCTGACTTACTCGGCTGGACAGCACAAGGCGTTGAAACAATTAGACGGCGTCCTAACCATCCTGAAGAAGATTTCAACAGAATTAAAGAGCTGATTTCTCAATATGAAATCGGAGAGGTTGTTGTCGGCCTGCCTAAGAATATGAACGGGTCGATCGGTCCGAGCGGTGAGGCTTGTCAAAACTTTGCAAAAGAACTTGAAAGTCTTACTGGCCTTTCGGTTATCCTATGGGATGAGAGGCTGACTACAATGGCAGCTGAACGTACACTTATATCCGCCGATGTAAGCAGAAAAAAACGCAAACAGGTTATTGA
Source organism: Fictibacillus sp. NPDC058756 (assembly GCF_042746035.1). Lineage (NCBI taxonomy): Bacteria > Bacillati > Bacillota > Bacilli > Caryophanales > Fictibacillaceae > Fictibacillus > Fictibacillus sp. NPDC058756. Next base: position 1,334,797 of record NZ_JBHYPU010000001.1, read on the forward strand.
TAAACTTGCTGCTGTAATTATTCTGCAAGGGTATATGGACAGCCAAAAAAATAAAAATTGAGGTGAGCCTATTATGGCAAAAGAAGAACGCGAGCGCATTATAATTCCAGATGAGAATGGTGACGAAAATCTATTTGAAGTTTTATTCAAATTCGATGTTGACCAGACTGGAAAATCATACATGGTAACTATACCTATAGCTGATTCAGAAGATGACGATACGGATGAAGTAGAAGTATTCCCTTTCCGCTATGAAGAAAAGGGAGAAGCAGATGATGATCTTGCTTTGTTCCCTCTTGAAACAGATGAAGAGTGGGATATGATCGAGGAAATGTTAAATACATTCCAAGATGATGAGTACGAAACTGAATAATCTTAATGGGGCTGCCTTACTTTAGGCAGCCTCTTTTTTTTAAAAGGCTCTTTTCTAAAAGATTGTTGCTTTTAAGTAATTTTGTTCATTTCCTTCACTGACAAGTTGATTGGAGTGGAAGGTGCGAGACTCCTCGAAAATGAAAATCACATTTTCTTCGTGCGATGTAACGCTGTCGAAGCCTTCCTTGTCCTGCGGGACGAGCGGTCAGGTGAGACCACTCAAAGGCGCAAAGCGGCGAGGGGGCTCAACGCACGCCCCGCGGAAAGCGAAGCAACCTAGAATGGAAATCAACTACTTTCAAGAATATCCTCTAATGTCGAACCATGTCTGTAAATGCAAACTTGTGGATAAAAGGGCAAAACTTTTTGATTACGGTACAAATCTTGTGGAATCAACCCTGTATTTTGTGGATTCACGACTAAAACTTTTGGATTAGTTTCTCGCAGCATAGCCAAAAACTGTTTCATTATGGTTAAAACTGTTAAAAATGTAAGGATTACTCTTGAGGGAGTCATCCTTTTTTGTTATTACTGCTAATCTCGACAATTTCTGCTAGCAAAAGTATAATTAAACAGATGGAAGGGGGAAAAGGGATGATACAACTCCAGTCTTCTGGGAATTACATAGAAAATAAGAAAAAGAAACGCACAAAATCCATCATATTCACGATAATTGCTTTGTTTTTAGCAGTAATGGTTCTTGTTGCTGGCATACTATATTTTTATTTCAATAAAAATATCGGAGCATTTGATTCAACAAATCAAGAAAATTTTACTGTTGAGATTCCGATCGGCTCTTCAACAGCGAATATCGGAAAAGAGCTTGAAGATAAAGGGATCATTAACAGCGGTCAATTCTTCAAACTTTATACGCGAGTTAAGGGAGAAGGAGATTTTCAAGCAGGAGTTTATCAATTATCTCCATCCATGAACCTTACCGAAATTATCGCAGCTCTTAAAGAGGGAAAACTATTTAAAAAACCAGAACTGACTTTAACAATTCCAGAAGGGTTTAATGTTCCTCAAATTGCTGGAGAGATCAGTGTGAGTACTGGTTATGAAAAAGAAGAAATATTAAAAGTGATGACCGATAAGGCATTTCTAAAAGAGCTTCAAAACAAATATAAGAATATACCTGATGATATTTACAAAGAAGGTCTTTATTATCCGCTTGAAGGATTTTTATTTCCTGCGACATATGAATTTGATAAAAAGAAGCCTAAGCTAAAAGAGATTGTGGGGAAAATGGTAGAACAGTCCTCAACTGTAATTGCCAAATATGAGAATGACATAAAAAAGAGCGGATATACAATGTTCGAGATGATCACCTTAGCCTCTTTGATTGAAGAAGAGTCTCAGCGTGAAGAGGATCGAAAAAAAATCTCTGGCGTTTTTTATAATAGACTTGAACAAGACATGAAATTGGATTCAGATCCAACTGTTAAATATGCTAGAAAAGATTTTGATGTACAAGTGTTATATGAGCATTTAGAAGTTGATTCTCCTTATAATACGTATCGCTACAAAGGGATTCCAATCGGTCCTATCGCATCTCCAGGGGAAAAATCTATTGAAGCTGCACTAAAACCAGTAAAGATGGAAGAACTATTCTTCTATGCAAGACCGAACGGAGAAGTAATATATACGAAGACACTGCAAGAACATAATGCCGTATACAAGAAGTACAGAGATGAATGGAAAGTATGGCAAGAGCAGCAATAATATTTTCTGAGGATACTATCTTATAGTGTCCTTTTTTTAATAACAATCCGCACAACGAATATAAATTCATAATAGGTTGAAATATAGAGGACTCTCGCCTTCATAAAAAGATTATGTTACAATATACCGGTTAGTGTGAAGGAGGCGTGTTACTTTGGTCTCAAATAGAGTAAACCAATATATTGAAAATTTAATTCCTGCACGCTCTGAATCTATTTTGAAAATGGAGCAGTATGCTAAGCAGCATGATGTACCAATCATGGAATTATCGGGTATAGAGACCCTTTTGACTTATGTCAGATTAAAAAGCCCCAAACGGATTTTAGAAGTTGGTACAGCCATTGGGTACTCTGCAATAAGAATGGCTCTCACGAATGAGACAACCGAAATTGTAAGTATTGAAAGAGATGAAGAACGGTACAATATAGCAAAAGAAAATGTTAATGCACTAGACCTCAACGATAGAATAACACTATTGCTTGGCGATGCGAATGAATTACAGAGTCAAGTAGAACAATATGCCCCATACGACTTTATTTTTATCGATGCAGCTAAAGGACAATATCAAAACTTTTTTGATCATTATTCTGCAATGCTGTCACAAGACGGCATGATCATTACAGATAATGTGCTCTTTAGAGGCTATGTCGCGGATGAAAGCGGCTTAGAGAGCAGAAGGCTGCGTTCTCTTGTTAAAAAAATTAGAAGTTTTAATGAATATATCATGCAGCATCCTGATTATTATTCTTCAATCTTGCCGGTAGGAGATGGTATGATGGTGAGCATTCGAAAAACCTAAAGGTACAGCAGTTTGGAGGAGTAATAGAAATGGCACAAAAACCTATCGTAATTGGGGTTGCAGGAGGATCCGGATCGGGTAAAACGACGGTAGCTAAGGAAATTTACAGGCAGTTTGCAAATCAGTCGATTCTTATTATTGAGCAGGATGCTTATTATAAAGATCAATCTGAAAAATCAATGGAAGAGCGTTTGAAAACAAACTATGATCACCCTCTTGCTTTTGATAATGATCTGCTGATCCAGCATATCATGTCACTTCAAGCATATGAATCAGTTGAAAAACCAGTGTACGACTATACAGCGCATACAAGAAGTGATAAAATTATCCCAGTTGATGCTAAAGATGTCATTATATTGGAAGGTATTCTTATACTCGAAGATGAACGTTTACGTGATTTAATGGATATTAAGTTATTTGTCGACACTGATGCTGATGTGCGAATCATCAGAAGGATGGTTCGTGATATACGTGACCGCGGCAGAACTTTAGAATCTGTAATCGATCAATATACTTCAGTGGTGCGTCCTATGCATAATCAGTTTATCGAACCTACAAAAAGGTACGCGGATATTATTATCCCAGAAGGCGGTCAAAATCGCGTTGCTATTGATTTAATGGTTACTAAAGTTAAGACCATTTTAGAAGACAAAGCATTATTGAAAAAATGAGGAACACTCCTCATTTTTTCGGTATACTTGGACAATATTATCTTTAAAAACGGCATGGCATTCAACTATTGTCCTATTTTTTATACATACCCTGCCGGAATTATCATATAACGTAACAAGGGTACTGATTATTGAAGGAGTGAATAAACATGGCAGACGAGAAAAAACACTATATGACCCTAGAGGGTAAGCAAAAGTTAGAAAACGAATTAGAATTTTTAAAAACAGAACGAAGAAAAGAAGTTGTAGAAAGAATTAAAGTAGCACGAAGCTTTGGAGATCTTTCTGAGAACTCTGAGTATGATGCTGCAAAGGACGAGCAGGCGTTTGTTGAAGCGCGTATCGTTCAATTAGAAAAAATGATTCGTGATTCAGTGATCATTGAAGACAATAAAGATCAATCTGATAACGTTTCCATTGGGAAAACTGTTAAATTCCAAGAGCTTCCTGATGGTGATGAAGAAACATATGTAATCGTTGGAAGTGCGGAAGCAGATCCATTTGAAGGTAAAATTTCCAATGATTCTCCAATGGCTAAAAGTTTATTAGGCAAGAAACCTGGAGACAAAGTTTCTGTTCAAACACCAGGCGGAGAAATCAGCGTTGTAATTTTAGAAGTAAAATAAGTTAAGATCATCAGGAAAGAAGGCTTGCTGCGGCAAGTCTTTTTTTTGATTGGTCTGTTCTAAAAAATTGTTGCTTTTAAGAAATTTTGTTCATTCCCTTCACTGACAAGTTGATTGGAGCGGAAGGTGCGTGCTTACCACATGAGAAGCTTCTCGCTAGGCATGCGACGAGGAAGCTTACATCGGTAGCATATATACTTGTAGACGCAGGAGCAAGAATACTTCCATGAGCCGGTCAGGTGAGACCACTCAAAGGCGCAAAGCGGCAGGGGGCTCACTGCACGCCCCGCGGAAAGCAAAGTAACCTGGAGCGGAAATCAACTACTTACAAGAACAATAATTGTTTGCGAAAACAGCTTTTGTTTAAGAAAATTGAGATGAGGAGAAAATGTGGTTAGGGTGGTGACCGCATTGTTATCTCGAAAAAGAACAATAGCTGCAGGTGTTGGCATTCTATTGCTTATTCTCTGTCTGATGTACCGCTTAGCAGATATACAGCTGATTTCCACAAAATCTTTTTCAAAAAATAACGTTAATTTAATACAAGAGAGTGTAAACCAGCGAACTCACCGTTTTACAATTAATGATGGGAGAGGTTATTTTCTGGACCGGAATGGTGAACTTCTGTCTACAGATGTAAAACCTCAAATTGTTGTGTTCCCAAACCTATATACAAAGGATTGGCCGGTAGACACCATTTCAGAAATTCTTCAGCTGTCATCACAAAAGATAGAAGAAATGATCTTTCAGCTGAAAAAACCTTCAGCACTTTTATTGCCAGAAGAGCTAACTCTGCAGCAGATGAATCAAATCAATGAACTCGAAATTCCGGGTCTGTATGCACAGCTTGTAACAAGAAGAAAACCCCTCCCATTTGCGAATCATATTATCGGAGCAGTTGGCGAAGACCCTGATTTAATAAAGCAAAAATATAAAGATAAATTAGATAAGGGAACAGTAAGCACTGCTACCAAAACAGGGAAAAATGGAATGCAATATACTTTTGACCCTTTTTTAATATCTGAAGGTGAAACTCAGTTTATTTATCATGTGGACCGGCAAGGAAATCCCTTATTTGGGCTCGATGTAAAATATCGTACTCAGACGAATCCGCTATATCCTTTGCATGTTAAAACTACTATTGATAAAAAAATGCAGGAAACTGTTGAGAAATATTTAAGTAATCATCAGGTGGAAGCGGGCGGTGCTGTCTTGCTTGACGTAGAAACAAATGAACTTCTGGCTATGGCAAGCCGACCTGTATTTAATAGTCAGACGATCTATGAACATGAAAACAAGATGACCACCCATCAAATTCCTGGTTCGATTTTTAAGGTTGTTACTGCTGCTGCTGCAATAGAGGAAAATAAGGTTCAGAATGATAAACGATACGACTGTAATGTAAATATTTATGGCAAGCAAGATGAGAGACAATTAGGCATGCTAAATTTTGAGGAAAGTTTCTCTCAAAGCTGCAATAAAACGTTTGGAGACCTTGCAAACGAAATGGCAGCAGAGAATAACAATATTATTGAGGAATATGCTCAAAAGCTAGGTCTTCTTGAGCTAAATGGCTGGAGAGGACAAGTATATCATTTTGATAACTTTTCACATTTCTATCAGGAAGAACAAGGACAAATAAGAAATCCTAATAAAAAGATGCAGGATTATCAATCACCACTCGCCATTTCGCAGACTGCAATCGGACAGCTGGATGTGAAAATTACTCCGCTGGCAGCAGCCAACATGATGGCAACAATAGCGAAGGGCGGCACTTGGTCAGAAGTAAAAGCTGCTAAATCGGTAAATTTTGCAAATGGAACAGAATTGGTAGAATTTAAGGATCATACTGGCAAAAAAAAATCGTTATCTCCATATACGATGATGAGACTGCAATCTTTACTGGTAAATGCGGTAAAGGATGAAAATGGGACAGGGCATGCTTTGCAATCACTTCCTTTTCAGATAGCTGGCAAGACAGGTACAGCTCAAAAAGGAGAAGAAGCGAACGTCTATAATAAATGGTTTGCAGGTTATTTTCCCGCCGACAACCCTAAATTCGCTTTAGTAGTCGTTGATATGAAACACGATACAGTAAACAGGACAGTCCCTGTATATGCTGATATTGCAAAAGCAGTTATGGAGATATCAAACAAGGAAGATGAATAATGGAATAGAAAAAAGCAAAAAGTGTCCTCGATCACTAAGCTCGTGGTAAAATAAAATGAGCTTATTTACTGGGGAGGATAACATGAAACGAAATCAACGTTATGAAACGAGATTAGAAAAGCGAAAACAAAATCGTTTTTTAAACATAGCAATCGGATTGGTATTTTTGCTGATTGTTGTGGTTGCGTTCAATCTTTTCTCTGGTGATGAAAACGAGACGGCATCAACATCAGAAAATGAACAAACTGAGAGCAAGAATGAAACGAAAGACGATTCTTCGATTGAAATGGAATCTGATAAAGAAGATCAAAATGATGATCGTTCTTCTGACGAATCCGAGAATCAGTCAGATGATACTGAAACAAATACGGATGAGGAAATGCAATCTGAAAATCCTGAAGGCGGAGGCCCTGAAGGCCCGTGGGAACCAATCGGAACTTCTCAAGCAGAGCCTCATCAGAAGTCATACGATGATCAGTCTCAAGACTGGAAAGAGATGATTCAGGCGCTTTCGTACGCAACAAATATTCCAGAAGACCAAATGACAATTTTCTGGCTCGGTAATGGCGGTGGTCCTGATATATCCAAAGGCACCGTACAATCCAATACTGAAAAGATAAAGTATGATGTTGTTCTGCAGTGGATTCCTGAAAAAGGATGGCAGCCGATAAGTGTAACACAAGTACAATAATGATTAACTAGACAATCTGCTCATATGCTGGTTGTCTTTTTTCTTTTCATTCTTTATTGTTAATGATTCAATAAGGGTATGAAATAACTAGGAGTAATTATGAAGAAAACAAACTATATTATTGGAATCTTATTTCTTGCAGTCTTATTGACATCTTGCAGCGTAACCAGCCAGCAAAAGACGGTTGTTTATATATCTGCTGCATCCAGTCTGAAAAAACCAGTTACCGAGTGGAAGGAACGGTTTGAAAAAACACATAAGGATATCGAAATTAAGATGAACTTTGGTGCATCAGGAGTTTTAATCAATCAAATAAATAACGGCGCACCAGCTGATTTAATGTTTTCAGCGCAGTCACTTCAAAGGTTTATGTCTGACGATGATAAAATTAAAATTAATAAAGAAGGAATTATTGCATCTAACGAGCTTGTTTTTGTTTCTGGAACGAAGGTCGATACACCGGTTGACTCTATCGAAGATATACCTTCAAATGCCAAACTCGGAATCGGCAATCCTGATATGGTGCCCGCAGGATATTATGCCGAAAAAGCACTGCAAAATGTAGATCATAAACAAATTAAAATCATATACAGCCAAAATGCAGTACACTTAAAAGGATTAATTGAAACGGGAGCTGTAGAATATGCCATCATGTATCGAACAGATGCCGTTGAAAATAACCGTATTAACATCATAAAAAATATGCCGCCCAACTGGTATCCAGCCATTCAATATCCTGTATATTCAATGACCGAAAAGAAAGCGGCTAAACAATTTTTAAAATACGCTAGATCAAAAGAAGGACAGAAAATTTTAAAGAAATATAATTTTAGAGAGAGTGTTAAAAATTGATTCATCCATTGGTACTATCTTTAGAAACTGCGTTTATTGCTACGATTTTCGTAGTGGCAGCAGGGTTGCCGCTATCCTATTTGTTTGCTCGTTTGTCTTTTAGAGGAAAAACGATCTTTGAAACAATTTTTAGCCTTCCATTAATTCTGCCTCCTTCGGTAGTTGGATATATATTATTGCTGCTGTTAGGAAAAGATGGTTTAGGCAGATTTGGCATACAATGGGTGTTCACTTGGAAAGCTGCTGTTCTAGCGGCAGCAATCGTAGCTTTTCCTTTGTTTTTCCGCACATCCAAAGCTTCCTTTGAAAATTTAGATGACAACATAATTGATGCAGCACGGCTGGATGGATCGAGTTGGAATATTTTTTGTAGAGTTGGTATTCCCTTAGCGAAACATGGAGTGATAGCCGCTGTAATGCTGTCCTTTTTAAGGGCGATTGGGGAATTCGGTGCAACTCTTATGATTGCGGGTAATATTCCGGGTGTTACCCAAACCGCTCCGCTTGCAATATATGATCATGTTCTTTTAGGAGATGAACAAACAGCACTGATTTTATCCTTGTTCCTTACACTGTTTTCATTTGTTATGTTAACAATTAGTTCAATTTTTGCAAAAAAATCAATTTGATTATGACTCTGAATGTATTTCAGAGTTTTTTTATTTTTTGATTATTAGTTACCAGATGGCTGTTTTCTAAAAGAATGTTACTTTTGGATTTTTTCATCGTTGAATAGTTGATTGGAGCGCAAGGTGCGAGACTCCTCGAAAATAAAATTCAATTTTCTTCGTGCGATGTAACGCTGCCGAAGCCTTCCTTGTCCTGCGGGATTAGCGTGCCAACCACCTGAGTATACTTCTCGCAAGGCATGGGACGAGGAAGCAAGCTTCAACAGAATAAGCTTGCAGACGCAGGAGCACAGATACTTCCTTATGAGGCCTCAGCAGGCTTGATTACCCTAGGGGGCTCACCGCACGCCCCGCGGAAAGCGAGCAAACTGGAGCGGAAATCAACCCTACTAATAGCAACAGAGGTTTTACGAAAATGACCTAGCAGATAAATGAATTGTTTACAGGTTCATACATTTGAAAAACTCACGAGATTATGTTAATTTGGAACCTGTAAACATTTAATTCATAGTATATTGATAGGAATAATATATTTTAATAATTTGGAGTGAAAAAAATGGGACGAGAGTTTATTGAACTTTTTGATGAATGGTCTTCTTCATATGATGAAACAGTGGCTGGCGAGAGCCTAGAATACAAGGAAGTTTTTCATAAATATGATCATATCCTAGAAACTGTGGTGAATAAATCAGGTAATGTGGTTTTAGAATTTGGCGTAGGGACAGGAAACTTAAGTGAAAAGCTGCTTTTAAAAGGTAAAACCGTTATTGGAATCGAACCTTCAAAAGGAATGCGAGAAAAAGCATTAAAACGAAATCAAAAACTAGTGCTGCATGATGGAGACTTTTTATCTTTTCCCAAATTAGACAAAGAGATCGATACGATTGTCAGTACGTATGCTTTTCATCATCTAACAGATAATGAAAAAGACGCGGCAGTTGGACACTATAGCCAGCTGCTTAAAAAAGATGGTAAAATTGTTTTTGCAGATACCGCATTCCTTCATGAATCAGATAAAAAAGAACGCCATGAAAAGGTCAAAAAACAAGGATATCTTAATCTTTTAAAAGACTTGCAGACGGAATATTATACAACTCTTGGGGTACTCGAAGAAATTTTCAAAAAACATGATTTTGATATCTCATTTGAAAAGCTAAATGAATATGTCTGGCTTATGGAAGCGGTAAAAAAATAGTTATTGGAGAATTAAAATGAAGAGAATTGGAATTATTGGTGCAATGGAAGAAGAGGTTGTTCTATTAAGAGAGCAGCTGTCAAACCTTCAGGAAAATAAGCTTGCAGGATGTGAATTCTATCAAGGATTTTTAAACGATCAGGAAGTCGTTTTGTTGAAATCCGGAATCGGAAAAGTAAACGCAGCTATTGGTACTACACTCATGATTCAGCTGTATGAACCTGATGTAATTTTAAATACGGGATCTGCAGGTGGATTTCATACTGATCTAAACGTAGGCGATGTTGTGATATCCACTGAAGTTCGACACCATGACGTAGATGCAACAATTTTCGGATACGAATATGGGCAAGTTCCTCAAATGCCTGCAAATTATATGCCTGACCAAACACTTGTAGAAGCAGCTGTAAAAGCAGGTTCTCGTGTTGAAAATATTCAAGTTACAAAAGGTTTAATTGCATCTGGTGATTCGTTTATGAGTGATCATGAGAGGGTAGAAGACATACGCAAGAAATTTCCAGCCTTGTATGCGGCTGAGATGGAAGCTGCAGCGATTGCACAAACATGCTATCAGTTTAATGTACCTTTTGTTATTATCCGGTCATTATCAGACATTGCCGGGAAAGATGCCCGCGTATCTTATGACCAGTTTTTAAAAACTGCATCAAAGAATTCTGCAGAACTTGTTCAACAAATCGTAGAGGAGCTGAAATCATAATGACAAAAAAAATGAACGTTGAAAGTTTTAATCTTGATCATACAAAAGTCGTTGCACCATATATCCGTTTAGCAGGTACGACTACTGGAGCTAACGGAGATGTAATTCATAAATACGATATCCGCTTCTGCCAGCCGAACAAAGATCACATGCCTATGGAAGGTCTTCACTCAATTGAGCACTTGATGGCAGAAAATATCCGCAACCACCATTCTACTGTTGTAGATATCAGCCCGATGGGTTGCCAAACAGGCTTCTATTTATCTGTTATTAACCATGATAACTATGATGAAATTCTAGAAGTTTTAGAAAAAACACTTAACGATGTATTAGAAGCGACTGAGGTGCCAGCTTGTAATGAGGTACAGTGCGGATGGGCAGCAAATCATAGCCTTGAAGGCGCTAAAGAGATCGCACGCAAGATGCTATCTAAAAAAGACGAGTGGCACGTTGTTTTCGCTGAATAGAGGGCGTGAGAATGAACTATTATAAAAATGTGCATGAAATGATCGGCAATACTCCCCTGATGGAGATTACGCAGTTTTCTCTACCAAAAGGAGTACGCCTTTTTGCAAAACTGGAGTTCATGAATCCAGGGGGCAGTGTAAAAGACAGATTAGGTATGGAACTTTTAGAATGTGCCCTGTCTTCCGGACAGCTTAAACCTGGCGGGACAGTTATTGAACCAACTGCAGGCAATACAGGAATTGGCCTTGCACTTGCTGCAATCAATAAAGGAATCAATGTTTGTTTTGTTATCCCTGAAAAGTTCAGTATTGAAAAACAGGAGCTCATGAAAGCTCTTGGTGCAAAAATTATTCATACTCCAACTTCAGAAGGAATGAAAGGTGCCATAAAGAAAACGAAGGAACTCTTAAATGAGGTGCCGAACTCTTTTTCACCTGCCCAATTCTCAAATCCAGACAATCCTAACACGTATTACAAAACGTTAGGACCGGAAATCTGGAATGATCTGGATGGAAAAGTAGACATTTTTGTAGCAGGAGCTGGCACTGGCGGAACATTCATGGGAACAGCACGGTACTTGAAAGAAAAGAATCCTAATGTGAAAACAGTTATAGTCGAGCCTGAAGGATCAATCTTAAATGGCGGAGAATCTGGTCCGCATAAAACCGAAGGCATTGGAATGGAGTTTCTTCCAGACTATATGGATCTTTCCTATTTCAACAGTATTCATACAATAACAGATGTAGACGCCTTTAATCGTGTTGGAGAACTTGCAAAAAAAGAAGGTCTGCTGGTTGGCAGCTCTTCAGGAGCAGCACTTCATGCTTCATTAATTGAGGCACAATCCGCAAAAGACGGGGATATAATCGTAACCGTTTTTGCAGACAGCTCAGAGCGTTATCTAAGCAAAAAAATTTATGAAGGAGGCATCTGATATGAAAAGAAAAACACAATTAATCCACGGAGGCATTCCTTCTGATAAAAATACAGGAGCGGTTGTCTATCCGATCTATCAGGTAAGCACATACAAGCAAGATGATGTTGGGGTTCATAAAGGATTCGAGTATTCCCGAACGGGAAACCCTACACGCCATGCACTTGAGGAATTAATTAAAGATCTTGAAGGCGGAAAGCGCGGATTTGCTTTTGGTTCAGGCATGGCAGCTATTACTGCAGTTATGATGCTGTTTGATTCAGGAGATCACGTAATTTTAACGGATGATGTATACGGGGGAACTTACCGTGTGATGTCAAAAGTATTAAACCGTCTCGGCATCGAGTCAACTTTTGTAGATACAACAGATATCAATCAGATCGAAGCAGCTTTAAAGCCAAATACAAAAGCTCTTTATGTTGAAACACCAACAAACCCGTTGTTAAAAGTTACAGACATTGAAGCAGCAGCTAAATGGGCTAAATCTAAAAATCTTCTCTTTATGGTAGATAACACGTTTAATACACCTTACTGGCAAAATCCAATCGAACTTGGTGCTGACATCGTGCTGCATTCAGCTACAAAATATATTGGCGGCCACAGTGACGTTGTAGCGGGCCTTGTCGTAGTAAACGACGATAAGCTGGGCGAAGACTTGCATTTCGTACAAAACTCAACAGGGGGCGTTCTTGGGCCTCAGGATTCTTGGCTTTTAATCCGTGGAATTAAGACATTAGGTTTAAGAATGGAAGCTCATGAGAGCAACACGAAGAAAATTGTTGAGTTCTTAAAAGAGCATCCTTCTGTTGAAAAAATATACTATCCTGGTCTTGAAGATCATCCTCAGCATGATATCGCCAAAAAACAATCTGGCGGTTTTGGAGGCATGGTATCGTTTGATGTTGGCAGCGAAAAAAACGCAGATGCAGTCCTGAAAAAAGTGAAGTATTTCACATTGGCTGAAAGTTTAGGAGCGGTTGAAAGCCTGATCTCAGTACCGGCAAGAATGACGCATGCTTCAATTCCAGCAGATCGCAGAGCAGAACTTGGAATCACAGATGGTTTAGTTCGTATTTCTGTAGGGATTGAAGATGCAGAGGACCTGATCGAGGACTTAAAGAATGCATTAAACAACTAGTTACAAAGAGCAGACGCTGGTGCGTTTGCTCTTTTTTTTGCTCTTTTCTAAAGGAGTTGCTTTAGGCTTTTTCTATTCTTATCATCTGCAAGTTGATTGGAGTGTGCCTACCACCTGAGAAGCTTCTCGCAAGGCATGCGACGAGGAAGCTCACATCGGTAGCATTTACTTGTAGACGCAGGAGCAAGGATGCTTCCATGAGGCGGTCAGGTGGAGACTCCTAATGGCGCAAAGCGGCAGGAGGCTCACCACACGCCCCGTGGAAAGCGAGCAGATGGAGCGGAGATCAACCACTTTCAAAAGCAACAATGTATACGAAAACAGCCTTTTTTGATCACTATTTAGCCATAATTTTTTCACTAGATTGTCAAAAAGTGCTTGGCAGGTAGCTTACTTACCTATGTTATTCTGTTAATAGAGGTTAGGAGGTAGAAGCTGCATGACAAACAAAAATGAGAAGGAATTACAAAAAAAGATGGCTGACTACCAGCGCTTTGGCTTTATTTTGTTGGCAGTAAGCACATTCTTCTATTTAGGATTAGTTCTTCCAGTGGAAGACAAAAACTTTATCCAATCGATTACTTTAGGTATCGCTTCACTAACATGTTTAGGCTTTACCGCACTTATGTACAATGTTGTTAGAAAGTGCAAAGTGCAATTACAGGAAATTACAAAATAAAAATTAAACATTAATTTCACGTACCGTCCCTTAAAAAGGGGCGGTATTTTTGTTTTTATGAATCGGAAATAGGGGTATGAATACTGAATAACCGTAAAAGGTCATACTAAGTTTTAACAATTTCAAGAAAGAGAGAAGTGGTTTTTTGGGTATCATATGGGCACTTATTACAGCAGTTTGCTGGGGAAGTATCGTATTAGTCAGTGAAAAGCTCGGGGGCGATTTCCATAGCCAAACCTTTGGAATGACTCTTGGGGCATTGCTATTTTCACTTGTTGCGTTTTTTATTGTTCAGCCTGACCTTAACATGGCTGTGGTTGCTATTGGTGTGGTTTCGGGAATTTTTTGGGTAATTGGACAGCGAAATCAATTTGCAAGTGTTGATTATTTAGGCGTATCCAAAATTGTTCCATTATCAACAGGAATGCAATTGTTTGGAACAACGCTCTTTGGAGTACTGGTTTTTCATGAATGGAAAACAACAACTGAGATTTTGATCGGTCTTGCAGCGATCTGCGCGATAGTAGCAGGCGCATTACTGACTTCCCGCCGCAGCAAGAAAGGGAACGAGAAAGATAAACAAAATTTTAAAAAAGGAATTACAATCCTTTTAATTTCAACTGTTGGATATGTTACATATGTCGTAATAATAAGGTGGTTTGAAGTAAACGGATGGCAGGCTATTCTCCCTCAGGCCATAGGAATGTTTCTTGGAGCACTAGTGATGTCACTCAAGCACAAACCATTTAATAAATATTCAATGAGAAACATTTTGACAGGTTTGATCTGGAGTACGGGAAACATAACTTTACTTCTTGCATTGCCGCTAATCGGTATTGCGACAAGTTTTTCTTTATCACAAACAGGGATAATTATTTCAACACTCGGCGGTATTTTTATTTTAGGTGAAAAACGAAGTAAAAAAGAAATTATATGGGTCATTTCAGGATGTGTACTGATCATTCTTGGCGGTGTGATGCTAGGATTTACGAAATCATAGAAAGAGGAGTGGATTGGATGTATCCAGATCTAGAAGGAAAAACGGTAATCATCACAGGAGCGGCTACTGGAATTGGGAAAGCTTGTGCCATACGCTTTGGACAAGAACAAGCGAATGTTGTAATTAACTATCATTCTGATAAGCAAGTGAAGGAAACTGATGCAATTATTGAAGAAATTAAGCAAAACGGCGGAAATGCAATAGCCGTTCAAGGAGACGTAACAAAGGAAGATGATATCAAGAACTTGATACATAAAGCGGTAGAAGAATTCGGGTCACTTGATGTCATGATTAACAATGCCGGAATTGAAAATGAAGTACCATCACACGAACTTACTTTAGAAGATTGGAACAAAGTCATCTCTACAAATTTAACCGGTCAATTTTTAGGATGCCGGGAAGCTCTTGACTATTTTCTCGAAAATGATATTCAGGGATCAATTGTAAATATGTCGAGTGTTCACGAAATTATACCATGGCCACACTTTGTCCACTATGCAGCAAGTAAGGGCGGTATTAAATTGATGACGCAAACTCTTGCATTAGAATATGCGCCTAAAAAGATTAGAATTAACAGCATAGCACCAGGTGCAATCAATACACCTATCAACGCGGAAAAATTTTCAGATCCAAAGCTTAAAGAAGGAGTATTAAAACTAATTCCGATGGGGTACATAGGAGAACCTGAAGAAATTGCTGCAACTGCTGTTTGGCTTGCATCAAAACAGGCAAGTTATGTAACAGGGTTAACATTAATTGCTGATGGCGGAATGACGCTGTACCCGGGATTTCAAGCAGGAAAAGGCTAAAAAAACACGTCCTCCGATTCAGGAGGACGTGTTTTTGTTACACTATCAGAAAGTATTATGATATTCGACATGTCAACAAGTTTAGGTCGAAAGTATAAGTGCAACTAAGGCTGACGCGAAACATCAGCCAAGTTTACTTTATAACAGAATGCCTGTTAGTGTTCCAATACATAAAAGAATTCCAAAAGCCATATGAAGCATGGCTGTTAACCCTAGAGCTTTGTTAAGCTGTTTGGCTTCCCAAGTGGATACTGCAATCTGCAGCCCTTTTAATGCAATAGGAAGGGTAATAGCAGCTATCAGACTCCAAACAGGTAAAATATTTAAAAGGACTAAAGCAATTAAACTAACGTACGTACCAAGCATTAGAAAATAGTACTCGATACGGGAGGCTTTCCTGCCGATCAGTCCTGCAATAGTCGTTTTGCCGATCTGTTTATCCGTGTCAAAGTCTCTTAAATTATTAGCATGCAGTATAGCCATTACAAGAAGAGCGTTTGGTATTGCTGCCAAGAAGACTTCCATATTCAGATTGAGTGTTTGTGTATAAAAAGATCCAACCACCGCTAAAATTCCCAGTGTACTGCCTGAAGCTACTTCACCTAATCCGTTATAGGCTAATGCATACCGTGTAGCTGTGTAAAAATATCCTACCAATAATGAAGGAATACCGATATAAAGAACCACAGGTCCAGTTAATACTGTTAAAATTAATCCAATAATAATACTAAGGCTAAAGAAAATAAGTCCTGTAATGTATACTTGTCGAGGTGTCATTTCTTTTCGGTCTATAACACCAGACGGGCTTAAAGAACCAGGAATATCTGCTCCTTTAACATGATCAAAATAATCATTTACAAGGTTTGTGCCGCATTGCAAAAATACAGCTCCAAAAAGTGTAAGTAAGAATGCAGTCCAATTGATGCTTGTCCATTGCAAAGCTAAAATCGTTCCAAATATAACAGGTATGACTGACGCCGTTAATGAAAAAGGTCTTATAGAAGCGAAAATGACCTTAGGATGTATCATTTGTGTTTCCCCCTTTACGATTATTATTATAATAAAAGTTTGTGAAAGTGTACACATAAATAACTTTCATAAATAATACCTAATTTTTAAAAAAACAGGAAACTTTCTGAACAAAATGAATATCCTTTTAATGGCCAAAAAAAATACTTTACAACACTTGGTAAATTGTGTATAATTTGCTAAGGAAAGTAAAATTACAAAAAGGAGGTTGAACAAAATGATTTTAAAGTTACGTACAACAATGAAATTGAATAAAAACTTAAGTTCGACCGCCAACTGGAGCAGTTTGTCTATTTAATTATGTTTAAAGGACACCGCGGGTCGAATACCTGCGGTTTTTTTATGACCATTTTTGCACCGCAGGGATTTCCTGCGGTGTTTTTTATATAAAAATTTAAAGGAGGAGATTGCAATGATTATGGTAGGAATTACACTGCTTACTTGGCTGTTAACGGAGAAAGACTCAACCTAACCGAAAAAATAAAATAATGAATTAGGAGTGAATAACAATATGTTTACATTACACTTGTTTTTTGTAACGATTACCTTTTCAATTAAAAGAACCCATAGATCAGAAGAACAATACATGGTTGATAAGAGAGTAAAATCTCTTTATGATCGGGCTAAAGAAAAGGCATCATATAATATATCTTCAATGCTTTAATAAAAAAATCAGCGCCCTCCACTATAATGTGGAAAGGCGCTTTTTATTTTATACAAGAGGGAAGGAAGTAAGAAAGGTTATCTGTAATACGGTTTCCTACACGGTAGCCGAAAGCACTTGGTTTACCGGTAATGACAAATGTACCTGTCATACGGTGTCCTTCAGTCGTTCCTTTTTGTGACTCGAACTTCATTTTTGGAAGGGGAACGTACTTCTGATAAACACTAACGTAATGTTCATATGTTGTATGTTTGTCCTGATCGAGCAGCATTCCTTTTTCATCATATATTCGGACCGTATCACCTTCACGGCCAAATACTGGCTTTTGCACAAACATCTCCTTATTTTTCAGGAAAAGATCAGGTTCTAAATAGGTTGGTAAAAAATATTGGCCAATCCATTCGTGTTCTTCCTCTGTAAAATAGGATGCACGCTCTTCATGCATGCCCCAGATGACAGCAAGTACAGCTTTGCTCTGCAATAAAAATGCAGATGGAGGATTTACAATAGCAAGCTTTTTTTTGATAACAAGATCAGTCAGCTGCAATCCGATTTCCTCATCTGTCGCTAAGTCTTTATCCTGAATAAGCAATTCTATTGGAAATGTCTGCCGGTACAAGACATCAATTTTTTTCCCTTCTGTATCATAAAGACCTTCATTTTTTCTGATAATAAGCTGGTCTAACGGTATGTATTGAGAAGGAAAACCGCTTAGCTGTTTCAAATAAAGGACGGTTTCTTTATCTTCTATATTGTCATCATGCGATGTAAATACAATGTTTGGAGAATGCGAAGTTTTTAATCCTCGATAGGAAGTAAGAATCGCTGATCGAACTGCACGCTTCAGTTCCTCTTCCGAACCTGCATTGGGGTCATTACCGCCAAAATGTTCCGAAATCAGCCCGTTTACTTTAAAGCATTCATATATAAATGTAGGTGTATCACTGTTAAACTCCATTACTTTGTGTCCTTCAAGAGTTTCAATGGAGTCAATTCTGCCGATCACTGTTTTTGGAAGCGATGTATGAAACCGGAGGAACGGAAACAGTGAATCCGGAAACCCTAAAAGCTTTAAGATCTCATCATCCAAGTTCTGTGATTGAAGAAGTGCTGCTGTTTTAAATAGAATTTGACTCACTCTGAACCCAAACTTCTTAACTGAATCTGCTTCTTTTTTTTCAATAAAGAGCGGCTTAAATAACGCATACTCTTGCCCATACATATCTGCCCAAAACTCAGGAATCTTCTCATAGAATTTTTTTCTTTCTTCAATATAGCTCATAATAATAAAAACCTCCGGTGATACATACATTCATGAAAACTGATATCATAAACATAACAAATAATAAAAGGGATGAGAATAATGGAATTAACTTATTACATAGAGAAATCAGATGGATATGAACCTTTCTTAACCTATAAAATACCTGAAAATATGCATAATGATGAAAAATATGCGAGACAGTTATGTGAATTTTTCGTTACGGGACAAAAAGAATATGAACTTCAATCAAATGAAATGAAAGGGAGCGAAGAGATTTTAATCGTTAAAGAAAAAGGTCCTGCCAGACGCTTTGTAGATGAAGAAAGCTACAAAGGAAGAGGAATCTTTTTAGAGTTCAGGCAATATCAAAATACAGGTGATATGCCCCTGTTACATGTCCAGGCATTAAACAGCCATTGGGATGTTATGAGGTATCTTTTAAAAGATGTAATAGAGATTCCAAGGCAGGGTCAATTTTTAAGAGATTCAGCAGAACTGGATGAAGACCGTGCTGTTTACGTCATTTATGTAGGAGAAAAAATATAAGCATGCGGGCTACGCTGCATGCTTTTTATTCGGCTCTTTTCTAAAAGATTGTTGCTTATGATTATTTTTTCTTTCACTTCATTGATAAGTTGATTGGAGTGCAAGGTGCGTGCCAACTACATGAATACTTTTCTCGCAAGGCATGCGACGAGGAACACGCGCGTAAGGATTTGCTTGTAGACACAGGAGCACATTACTTCCTTGAAGGTGAGACTACTAATGGTGCAGAGCGCCAGGAGGCTCACCGCACGCCCCGCGGAAAGCGAAGCAACCTGGAACGGAAATCAACTACTTTCAAAAACAACAAAGTTTGCGAAAACAGTCTCATATTAATATGTAAGACATTGTCCGATAACCCATCCAACAGAGAGGCTTAGAAACATTACGAGCAATCCGACCGCTTTGTTATCAGCATCTATGGCTTTTGAAATACTTGAACGAATAGCCAGATGTTCTGCAACGAAAAGCGCTGCAATCTGAGAAATGATCCCTACTGCTCCCCAAATAAGCAAATCGATAATGCTCAATGAGTTAGCTATTGAAGAGCCGATTACAAAAGCAAGACCAAACAGTCTTCCGCCAAGGGATAGAGCAGCTGCTGTATTTCCTTTGCTGATTAACTGAAGTTCCTTTGTTTTTGTTGATAATTCAAAGATAATAAATCCTGCAAATAAAAGTCCGAGGCCTGTTGCCGCATATAACGCAAAATTAATAAATAAGTTCATCTTTACAACTCCTTAATTTTTATCCCCCAAAGCCTTTACTGCTCCCGAATCCAGTGCTTCCGCCTTTAAAGCTGGAGCTGTTTTTGTAAGCCTTGTACTTTGAGTTTTTCAACAAACTGCTCGTTCCGCTAAAATATCTGCCGCCAAAGAAGTAATAGCCGAAATAACGGGAATTGGTATCGTCACATTCATAGACGCCGTCATCTTCATCCCATTCCCAATCCTGGCATTCAGTATCAGTAGGTTCTGGAGGAAGCTCCTGAGCTTGATCATTACAGCCAGAAAGCATAACCGCTACAGATGCAGATGAAACACCTGCAATAAGTTTCTTTGTTTTATTCATGATTTCACCCCATTCAAGCCTAATTATAGATGTAATCCCAATTCTTGAAAACCATTTATTTCTATTACGTCAATGAAATAAAAAGGTTCCATTTTTGATGTACAGACACACCCAAGCCCAGCTTTGCATAAAGATAAAGGAGTAAGAATTGTCTTGGGGGTGCTGTTTATGTCATTAGTAGGTGTGTTGGCCTATTTTTTTAAAGAAGTCATGCTCTTTGTGTCATACGTAAAAAACAATGCTTTTCCCCAGCCGCTGTCTGAGAATGAAGAGAAGCAGTACTTAAAAGATATGGCAAACGGTGATGAAACAGCTAGAGGATTGCTAATCGAGCACAATTTGAGGCTTGTTGCTCATATTGTAAAAAAATTCGAAAATACAGGGGAGGATACGGAAGACCTTATCTCCATCGGTACAATCGGACTTATCAAAGCAATCGAAAGCTATTCACGAGGAAAAGGAACGAAGCTTGCTACGTATGCTGCCAGGTGTATAGAGAACGAGATTCTAATGTCAATACCCATGCAAAGATCTAGCTGCCTCGGATTGGGAAGAGCCGCTCGAAAACACGAAGCTGGTGATTCCCCGAAAATTCTTCATCTCTGTTTAAGCTGCGGAAAATGATTGTAAGTTCGATGGATTAAATATATTTAAAAAGGAAAACAGGTGAACCGGAATAAGGGGCACCTGTTTTCTTATTTTCCTCTATTCTGATCTATTCTAAAGGAGTTATTGCTTTATGGAAGTAAGATCTGTGCAAACAAGACTAGCCCCATCTTGCGACTTCTTGGCTCGGGACCCTTTTTCCCATTCAATTTGGGAATAATAGTTCGTGTCGCTAAAAGCAGCGGATGCGACTTTTCTGATTATAAATCTGGATGAAATCAAATCAATACTAATAATGTGTCAAAAAAGGAAAGGATCTTCTTTTTGATTAGTCTTTGTAGGAAATATTGTAAAGCATACTTCATCCCCTTTTTGGCACAATATCATTGTATTTACGAAAAAAAGGAGGGGAATCAAAATGGATCAACAAAAATTGGCTGCCCATGAGTCGTTGGATTTACATGAGGCCATTAACTTTAAAACGCTTTGTATCGCCAAGTCTAAATTAATGCAAGGGCTGGTCTTTGATGATGATTTAAGAAATTTAATGAAAAAAGATGTTAAACAATCAATACAAGATCTGACTGAATTGCAGTCCCTTTATGAAAGAGCACCGTTTCAAGCTCCTGTTCCTCAAAATCGCCCAACCCCCATCATTGATGGAAAGGAAGAAAACATTCATGAATAATGATTATTTGGACCCGATAAACTCGCTTCATATGCCTGAACTAGCAGACACAACCTTTGCCATGGACTTTCTTCTTCGTGCCAAAGAAGGCGTTCGCAATATAGCTGTAGCATTGACCGAATCCGCATCACCCGATGTCCGGGCGGTATTAAAAAAACAATTGATGCAGGGCATTGCAATGCATCAGGAAATATCCGAGTTAATGATCAAGAAAAAATGGTTTCATCCTTACGAATTATCGGAACAGTATCAATTGGATCAGCTTTCGGCTAACAATACGATTAAAATTGGCAAAATGAACCTGTTTCCCATTGAGACCAATCGAAAGGGCTTGTTCGATCGTACACCTGATGAACATTAACACTGGAGGTTATATAGTATGAAGGCGGTAACGTATCAAGGGATAAAAAATGTTGTTGTGAAAGAAGTGCCAGACCCTAAGATTGAAAAACCAGATGACATGATTATCAAAGTGACCAGTACTGCAATATGTGGTTCTGATTTGCATTTAATTCATGGTATGATCCCAAACCTGCAAGAAAACTATGTCATTGGACATGAACCGATGGGAATCGTTGAAGAGGTTGGTCCTGAAGTGACTAACCTAAAAAAGGGAGACCGCGTAATCATTCCATTTAACATCGCATGCGGTGAATGCCGTTTCTGTAAAGACAATTTGGAAAGCCAGTGCGACAATTCAAATGATAATGGAGATATGGGAGCCTATTTCGGATATTCTGGAACAACTGGCGGTTACCCAGGCGGGCAAGCGGAATATTTGAGAGTTCCTTTTGCCAACTTTACTCATTTTAAAGTTCCGGAGACCTGCGAGGTACCAGATGAAAAGTTAACGGTTATAGCGGATGCGATGACCACTGGTTTTTGGAGTGTTGATAATGCGGGTGTAAAGGACGGGGATACCGTTATTGTTTTGGGATGCGGTCCGGTGGGACTTTTTGCACAAAAGTTTTGCTGGCTAAAAGGAGCGAAGCGGGTGATTGCAGTCGATTATGTGAATTACCGCTTGCAGCATGCGAAACGAACGAATAAAGTTGAAATCGTAAACTTTGAGGATTATAAAAATTGTGGAGAATACCTGAAGGAAATCACCAAGGGTGGGGCGGATGTAGTCATTGATGCTGTGGGTATGGATGCGAAAATGACCGATATGGAGTTTCTAGCCAGCGGTTTAAAACTTCAGAGTGGGGCACTTGGTGCATTTATCATGGCGACCCAGGCCGTCAGAAAAGGCGGAAATATCCAGGTGACCGGCGTTTATGGGGGGAAATATAACGGTTTCCCATTTGGAGATATTATGAACCGCAATGTAAATATTCGCACCGGACAAGCTCCAGTCATTCACTATATGCCTTATATGTTTGAACTGGTTTCTACAGGAAAGATTGATCCGGGAGATGTGATCAGCCATGTCCTTCCTCTCAGTGAAGCCAAGCGTGGCTATGAGATTTTTGACACCAAAACGGATGATTGTATAAAAGTCATCTTGAAGCCTTGAGGAAGGAGGATTGAAAAATGAACTATGCCCTACACGAAGTTCTTGAGGTTCAAGAAATGGCCGCTTTTAAAACCAATTGTTTAACCAAGTCTAAAACAATGAGAGCAATGGTTAGTGACCCAAGGCTAAAAGAAATTATGCTGCAAGACATTGATCTTTCCACCAGACAGTTAAACGAATATACCTCTGTTTTATCTAATGCAAAACAATCATTAGGAGTTGAGTAAAATTGAATCCAATCATTGAAAACTTAACAGGAATGGATGCCCTTTCCGACCAAAGTGTTGCGATGGATTTATTAATTGCGGCAAAAAGCGGGGTCAGAAATTACGCCATGGCGGTCACGGAAGCCGGAACACCTGAAATCAAAGAAATGTTAACTCGGCATTTAGAGGAAGCCATAGAGCTGCATGAACAAGTTTCCGGTTATATGGTGGAAAAAGAATGGTATCATGCTTGGAATACGAACGAGCAAATCCATTTGAACTTGACAAATATGAAGACCGCATTGGATTTGCCAACACTATAGTTCATGTAAAGGAACAGTTTATCGAATAAACTGTTCCTAATTTATTGTCAGAATGCAGGAGCAGGCAAGTCATCTAAGATAAAATTAGAAAGTAACCAAGCCCTTTACGCATACCTTTAGATGAGGTGATGCGGGATGCATATCAAAATCATTGAAGGTAACTCTACTGCCAAGATTCGGTATTCTTGCTACTCTTATCTTAAGGAAAAATACAGAAGGGAGAAGCTCAATGATAGCGATTTATGCGAGGGTAAGTACGGAAGAGCAAGTGAAGAAGGGATTCAGCTTGGAAGATCAGATCAAGGAATGCAGGAAGAAAGCACAGACCGATGAAGTAATCGAGTATGTAGATCGAGGAGTTTCCGGGGAAATCCTTGATCGGCATGCCTTAACCAAGTTAAGAAACGATGTTCGGGATGGATTGATTACTAAGGTTGTATGTTTAGACCCAGACCGCCTTTCAAGAAAATTAATGAATCAGTTAATAATAACGGATGAAATCGAAAAACGCGGTGTGCAACTCGTGTTTGTTAATGGTGAATATACAAAGACACCTGAAGGGAATCTCTTTTACAGCATGCGCGGTGCGATTGCTGAATTTGAAAAAGCAAAGATTAATGAGCGTATGAGTCGCGGTAGAAAAGAGAAGGCACGACAAGGAAAAGTTTTAAGAAACTTTCAGATATATGGATATGACTATGATAAAGAAATAGGAAAAATCATCATAAATGAAGATGAAGCTAAAATAGTAAGACTTATTTTTGATTTGTTTACAAAACCTAATCATTTAGTTGAAGGAATGAATGGAATCGCAAAGTATTTAACAAGTAAAGGAGTCCCAACTAAACGTGGGGCAAAAGTCTGGCATCGCCAAGTGGTTCGTCAATTGCTAATGAACAGAGATTATATTGGTGAGTTTTATCAAAATCGCTGGAACACAGAAGGAATGCTCGGTAACAAATACAAATCCAAAGAAGACAGAGTTCCAATGACAGAACGACCAAAAGAGGAATGGATACAAATTGAATGTCCAGCTATTCTTGATGAAGAAACATTTAACCATGCTCAAAAATTATTGAGTGAATCCAGACGGAGATGGGCTAAAAAAGGGAAAAGAGAGTATTTATTAAGTGGATTGATTCGATGTGCAAATTGCAATAATACGATGGTTGGCGTAACCGGAACAGACTGGGGTAAAACCGTTTATAACTATACTGATAAGAAAAATTATTCAGGTGCTAAACATCCAGGATGCGGTCGGAGAGTTTCTGTTGAAAATTTAGACGAAGAAGTATGGAACACTATTCTTGAGTGGTTAAATGCGCCAGTTGAGATAGCAGCAGCTACAGAAAAAGATCAAGAAGGAACATCCATAAATATAGAAAATGTTGAAATAGACCGGCTTGAAAGTGAAATTAAAAAAGTTAGATCTGGAAGGAAAAGATTACTAAGTTTAATTACTCAAGGAATAGATATATCGGAAGAAGAAATTAAACAATCGTTAAAAGAATTAAAAGAAAAAGAAGAACGATTGCAAAAAGATCTTTCAGCTCTGGAAGAGAAAAAGAAAGAAAGTGACCAACACATCTACGGAAAGAAATTAATTGAAGAAGCAGCTTTGTTTTATTTCTCAAAAGGAAAACAAGAACTTACCTTTGAAGATAAAAAGTCACTCATACGCCATGTCGTAAGAGAGATAAAAGTATATAAAGATCATATTCAAATCTATACTTTCTAGATTTACATTTTTAAACATTAGTTACATGGAGTTGTTCTCACCATGTTGTATAATGAAAGCAACTTAATCAAATAATAAAACCCCTCAAATTAATTCTTAAACTGCCTTGTAGTAGTCTTTAAAAAAACATACAAACACCATATAGTCGATGAAGACCAAGATACTCAAGCTGAACTAAATTTTATTTTTCTTCTCCACTTAAATAATTCAGAGAAGACCCTGAGATTCTATATATCTCGGGGTTTTCTTGTTGCTAATAATTTTATTATGTTAACTGTAATGTGTGAAGATTCGTGGAAATCTAGTACATAATTGGTTGGGTTATTAACCTATCTTTTTACTCCTTTATGCATAAAAAAAACTACACTTCCAATTGTTAGTGCTGTCTAACAATTGGAATGCAGTTCAGAAATATAGGTCTTTTGTTTCATTCATAAACACTAAGATTTACTTCACCAAAGTAATCAAAACAAGCTCGATAAGTGCCAATTGTTAGTGGGATGGGTGCAATAAATGTCCCTGATGAAATAATCATTCCTCTAAGAAGAGTTTTTCCCTGTGCAGATAGCGTATTATTAAGCCATAAGACAGCATTTAATGGATTGTCTAAAACAAAATTAGATTGTCCATGGGCTACTTCTTCATCGTTCAAAAAGAGGGTAACAGCTATCTCATCTAACTTAATGCTTGAGTTTAATTTTTTTGGGGTACCAGCAACTATTCTTCCTGTAACTGCGTTATCCATTATCAGCTCGCCAATCGAAATCTTCGGGTACCAATTTTTTATCCGGCTATCGGGTATTTCAAGCCCCGGAGCAATTAAACTCTTTTCGATAATTTCAGATGGATCAGCAAAAGCCGAAATGTCCTCTGTTATTTTAAACATTAACTCCGTTTCCAATAACGGGTCGAAAAAGTCTTTTCTGCTTACAACACCGTCTTCAATAATTGTGTTTTCCGTTAATGTCCCATATACAGGGGAATTAGTGTTAAAAACTTTTTGAAGGCCTTTATTCGTTAAGCTGATTTTATAACCTTTGACATGATGATGATATTCCTCGATCCCTCTTTGAATATATTCATTTTGGACATTGTAAAAAGATTCTTCTGTAGAAAAGCTCTCCGGATCGATGAAAGGAAGTGGCTGTTTATTCTTGCGAGCAGTTATTAATGACGACACGATTTCTTGAGTTTTATCCATAAGAATGATGCCCCTTTTCATATATGTTTATTAATAATGTTCTAACCAATTTCTAAAGCACCTGCATAAATTTTGGCCTTTTTTACTGTGACTAATAAATATTGGAATTTACTAAGCAAAATTCAGAAAACCTATGTAATTCTAATAAGAGAAGAATAATAAAAATATATAAAAATGATTCTTATATTCTTACAAATGCACTTTAAGTTTTTATCTTAAGGACAAGTAGTTTTGAACAGAAATTGTTGTCATCGGAAATAGAGACGGCAACCGTTATCCCCATCCCATAGGGTGGGTTACTTTTTTCGTTGATAATAAAAAGAGCTATGCTGCAAAGATTATCATAGCAATATAGGGTTTTGGATTTGCAGGACATATTCATTTTTATAAAATTAAGACAATTTAGTTTAAATGTACTTCTTTTTCCATTATGATGATGAAAAGAACTGGGAAGGAGTTATGTTCATGAACCACATCGAATTTAATCTGCCAACCATCATACGAGCTGGAAACGGTGAATTTCAAAAAACAGGTACATACTTAAAAGAATTCATAAAGGGAACTCGAATCTTTATCGTAACGGACCCTGGAATTGAGCGAGTTGGGTTTGTAAAGCAAGCTATCCAAATGTTAGAACGACTAGGCTATGAAACCCGTACGTTTAATCAAGTGAAGCCAAATCCACGGGATATCGATTGTAAAACTGGCGGGGAAGCAGCCAGAGAATTTCGTGCGGATGCCATATTGGCAATAGGCGGGGGATCAGTTATTGATTCAGCGAAGGCGATTGCAATTTTGCAGTGCCTAGGTGGCAAGCCGCAGGATTACGCTGGGCGAAATAATGTTCCTGAAAAAGTGACCCCAATCGCTGTTGTTCCGACTACTGCTGGAACAGGTGCAGAAGTGACACGTTCTTCGGTTATTACGGATACGGCAAAAAAGATTAAATTTACCATCAAGGATGTAAATATCGCACCTGCTTTAGCGATTGTGGATCCCGAGCTTACCTATGGATTACCTGCCCACTTAACTGCATCCACAGGAATGGACGCTTTGGTGCATGCAATAGAGGCCTATACTTGCAAACTATCAAATCCCATTTCAGACGGTCTGGCATTACAGGCAATGAAACATATCTATCCTTATTTAAGGACAGCTGTAAATGATGGAAATAATCAAGAAGCCCGTTACAACATGATGGTTGGATCCACTCTTGCAGGCATGGCTTTCTCCCATGCAGATGTAGCATCCGTTCATTGCATGGCTGAGGCGATCGGTGGATTATATGATACGCCACATGGGGTCGCAAATTCGATGTTCCTGCCATATATGGTCGAATTCAATGCAGGAGCGGATCTTAAAAAACATGCAACGATTGCGAGGACGATAGGTATCGCCCCTCCAAACGATTCCGATAAGGATGCAACTGCTCGCCTTGTAGAGGAATTAAAGCAGCTGGCTTCCGATTTATCAATCCCAACATTCCACTCATTACCTGGGGTGAACGAGAATGACTTCGATTATCTTGCTGAGTCATCGTACTTGAATGGTTCTACACCAAGCAATGCAAGGGAAATAACAAAAGAGGACTATCTGGAACTATTTAAGATTGCTTACTCCAAAGAGTATACGAGAATTAGCCTGCAAAAATAAGGTTGGATCAGGTTCTCTGAAATGAAGAAAAACCAGCAATAGCGGGCTTTTCTTCATTTGTCCCTTTCTTCTAACTGAAATCATTTTCGCCAAGCTATAATGTCGAGAGGCTAATATTGCTTTACCTTATTAAAGCAGTATCATTTGACGTAATATCGTAAAAGGGAAGGATGAATAAGATGTCATTAGAAAGCGTATTAACTCATTTTAAACAGTGGAATCGTGAAGGTGATGTGTTGGAGTTTGAAACATTAAGTGCAACGGTTGAGCAGGCAGCTAATACAATTGGCGTCATCCCTGCTCGAATTGCAAAGACGTTAAGCTTCAGGGGGGAAGGGAACGAAGCCATCTTGATCGTTGCAGCCGGTGATGCAAAAATCGATAACAAGAAATTCCGCACCACATTTGGATTCAAGGCACGTATGCTAACGCCAGAGGAAGTGATAGAGCAAACCGGACATGTGATAGGTGGTGTTTGCCCTTTCGGGTTGGAAAACGAAATGGACGTTTATCTAGATGTCTCGATGAAACGTTTCAAAACCCTTTTCCCTGCATGTGGAACCAGAAACTCTGCTATTGAACTAACATGTGATGAATTATTTCAATATTCATTGGCTAAAGATTGGGTAGATGTTTGTAAAGGATGGGAAGAGTCCCAGCTTATTGAGACAGTAACAGTAAGCAACGATGGACTTTGAATAAATCCTTAAATTATTGAACATGAATCAATGTTTCAAAAACAAATATTACCTCTCCATGGAAACGTTCAAAGGAATTGTTTACTCTAAATAAAGGTGAAATGAAGCACTGAAAATAATGATCAGTGCTTTTTTTATGGCGAGTTTGTTACTTAGTTATTTACTGAAGTATTCAGGAGTAAGCTCTTTTTATTTTATTCATCAACAAAAGGGCAGGAGTTGATGAAGGAGAAAATTTAATCCAGAGGGAATAAGTAATATATTCTAAGCAATATTTATTGGTTATCGACTGTCGTGTCCGTTATAAAAAAAAGTCACTCATACTTCATGTCGTAAGAGATAAAAGTATATAAAGACCACATTCAAATCTATACATTCTAAAGTAATTGATTAATGTTTTTAAACATCAATACATGGAGATGTTCATGTTATATAATGAAAGCAACTTAAGAAAATAATAAATCCCCTCAAATAAACCTTTATTACTCTTGTAGTTTTGATATTCAAAATACAATTCTAAACATCCCACCATTTACTTACAATTATTCACGCTATGTTATTGACATTAGAATCGAAATATTAATGCATTTAAGGGCATTAAAGAAAACGAAAAAAGACGTATCACTTCACGACCCAATCGGAACGGACAAAGAAGGAAATGAAATTACGCTCATTGATGTCTTAAAAGCTGAAACTGAAGATGTTGTTGATGCGATTCAATTAAAAATGCAAAAAAAGAAAATTTACGATTATATTCATGTTTTGGATGACCGGGAAAAAGAAGTAATTGTTGGACGTTTTGGCTTGGATCTGCAAAAAGAAAAGACACAAAGAGAAATTGCTAAACAGCTGGGGATCTCAAGGAGCTATGTTTCACGGATTGAAAAGAGAGCGCTCATGAAGCTGTTCCATGAATTCTACAGAAGCCGTCAGCAATCTGAACGGTAATATATCTGAACAAAAGGCTGGTAACATTTACAGCCTTTTTATTTTTTACTTCGGGCAAACTAAAGAAAAAAGGAGTTTTTTAAATGGCAAGAAGAAAAAGACAGCCTATCGTACCAGAAGCACGTGAAGGACTGGATAAATTAAAAGCAAAAGTAATGAGAGAAGCGGGATACAAAGTTTCTGACCAATCCCCGGATGATGTGAAGTATGAAGTCGCTAAAGATATGGGTGTACAGCTAGGAAAAGGCTACAATGGGCAGATCACTTCAAAAGATGCAGGGCGTGTAGGGGGACAAATTGGCGGAAGGATGGTTAAAGAACTAATACAGCAGGCAAAAGCAAACCTTGGTAAACAAGCCCGTTAAGAATAAAAATGGATAACTGTGTTTAAATCGTAAAAACAG
This sequence comes from Fictibacillus sp. NPDC058756, assembly GCF_042746035.1. Lineage (NCBI taxonomy): Bacteria > Bacillati > Bacillota > Bacilli > Caryophanales > Fictibacillaceae > Fictibacillus > Fictibacillus sp. NPDC058756. The sequence goes on from NZ_JBHYPU010000001.1 coordinate 1,364,824, forward strand.
GGAATAGAATAGGTAAAAACAGGAGGCGTTGAGATGCAGGAAGCTGTTTTATACGGATCATTCGTAGTGATGTTAGCCTATTTTATTTATGCGGCAATCGCAGAATAATAAAAAATCTCTCCAAATAGGGGAGTTTTTTTATGTGAAAAAAATAAAATTGAATAAAAATAAACTTCATAGTCGATTTTTGTTTGAATATTTTTTATAATAAGAAAAGAGTGTAAATACATACATAATAGGGGGAAGAATATGCTATTACAAGATTTAAGGCAAACATGGGAACTTGATTCTGTTTTTCCTGGCGGCAGTGAGTCAAAAGAGCTATTAGCAGAAATAAAATGGGCGGAAGAGGAAGTTAAAGTCCTTGCAAAAAAAGCAGATGAATTTACATTTTCAAATCAAAGCTTTTTAAACCTGATTTCAGACATGCAAAGTTTTTCTGAAAGACTTTCAACTACAGGTTCATTTGTGGGTTGTTTGATCGCACAAGATGTTAAGGATAAAAAAGCGATGGCACTACGCGGGCGATTAGAATCTGTATATGCTTCGTTTTCCAATGTGGGATCAGCACTTGATAAGCAGTTGATGGAAATCTCCGAAGATACATGGAAAGAAGTACTCAGCATGCAGGAGTTTAAAGATATCACATTCTCACTTAACGAGAGAAGAATGCAAGCTAAAGAAAAACTGGGCATTTCCGAAGAATCTTTAATCAATGATCTTGCAGTAGATGGATACCATGCATGGTCAACGCTTTATGATTTAGTAGTAGGAAGAATTAATATTAAAGTTGAAATCGACGGAAAAGAAGAAGAATTATCTGTTGGTCAAGCAGAAAACAAATTTTCTAATCCTGATCGTAAAATAAGAAAAGATACATTCGAAAAGTTCGTTGAGGCATGGGATAACGAGGGAGAATTTTGCGCAGCATCACTTAATCACATTGCTGGATTTAGAAATGAGATCTATAAACACAGAGGGTGGAAAGAGACGTTAAAAGAGCCTCTTGCGATCAACCGTATGAAAGAAGAAACACTTACGGCCATGTGGGACGCTATTTCATCACAAAAAGATATTTTTGTGAAATATCTAGATCGTAAAGCAGAATTACTCGGTTTAGAAAAGCTAAGCTGGTACGACGTTGATGCACCGCTTTCTTCTGCAAACAGCAAGATGAGCTATGATGAATCGGCTCAGTTTATCGTTGAACATTTCCGTTCGCTTGCTCCTAAAATGGCTGATTTCTCAGAGAAAGCTTTTCTTAAAGGATGGATTGAAGCAGAAGACCGTGCTGGAAAAAGACCTGGAGGTTTCTGTACAGGTTTCCCGACTAAGAAAGAAACTCGTATTTTTATGACGTTCTCTGGTACGCCGAGCAATGTTTCTACATTAGCACATGAGCTAGGCCACGCATTCCATTCAGATGTATTGAAAGAATTACCTTATTATGCAACGAATTATGCGATGAACGTTGCTGAAACAGCATCTACTTTTGCAGAAATGATTGTTGCAGATGCTGCTGTTACAAATGCAAAAACAAAAGAAGAAAAGATCGCTCTTTTAGAAGATAAAGCTCAGCGTTCTGTAGCCTTCTTTATGAACATCCATGCACGTTTCTTGTTTGAAACAAGAATGTATGAAGAAAGAAAGAACGGTCAATTATCAGTTGAGCGTCTGTGTGAATTGATGGAAGAAGCTCAAAAAGAAGCATTTAATGGAGCTTTAGCTGAGTATCATCCTTATTTCTGGGCATCTAAACTTCACTTCTACATTACAGATGTACCGTTCTATAACTTCCCGTATACATTCGGATATTTGTTCTCAGCTGGAATCTACGCAAAAGCGAAAGAAGAGGGACCTTCATTCGAAGAGAAATATATCGCGCTTTTACAAGACACAGGAAAGATGGAAGTAGAAGAACTGGCACAAAAACATTTAGGAATTGATATTACGAAGCAAGATTTCTGGTTAAAGGGAATCGAATTGGCAGCTGCAGATGTAGAAGAATTCCTTGAATTGACTCAAAAATAATAAAAAAAGGCTGTTTTCGTAAACATTGTTACTTTTGAATGTGGTTAATTTCCGCTCTTTGTGGCTCGCTTTCCGCAGGGCGTGAGGTGAGCTCCCTCCGTACTGCGTACATTGATTGGTCTCACCTGCCCCGCACATCCTGCAGGACAAGTAAGGCTTCGAAAGCGTTACATCGCACGAAGAAAATGTGATTTTTATTTTCGAGGAGTCTCGTCCTTCCGCTCCAATTAACATGCAGTGAAGAACTTTTGAATATCTCTTAGTAGCAACAATCTTTTAGAAATGAGCCTAATAAAAAAACCGCAGATTCATATTCTGCGGTTTTTTTTATCTCTTTTCTATGGATATTGTACTGATCATTAATATGGCCAAACCGATTGTCAGGAACATATAGAAGAATCCTGGTAAAAAGTTAATTGCCAGATATGCCGCAGCCATTAAACATCCAGCAACCGTAATCGGCACTCCAACAAACGATCCTGTGAATTCTGTAATGTTAAATCGTGCTAGACGAATTGCTCCGCATACGATAAATATAATCGTGAATATAATGCCAGGAACACCAAACTGATGAAGTACAGCTTGGTAAATTAAAAATGCCGGTGCGATGCCAAAGGAAATTAAATCACAAAGTGAATCCAGTTGTTTACCAAACTCGGATTCAATATTCAGTTTTCTTGCAACCATTCCGTCAAAACGATCAAACAAACAAGCTAAAAAGATTAAGATAAATCCGATTTTCAAATCACCATTCATCATAAATAACAAAGCTAAGGCGCCTAGTGATAAGTTGATCAATGTTAAGAAGTTTGCAGTTTGTCCCTTCACTTTCTTAACAGTGGAATCAATGCGCTCTCTTTCAATCATAAACATTCGATCACTCCTCAAATGGAACACAAGCAGGATATAAATATATCCTGCTACGGTTAGTTGCTTAAAAGTATATAACCATTTTATTCATTATATGCCAATTAGGCACTGTTTGAAAGAGCAAAAAGTTTATGATTTCTTAATATTGTTATTTTCTTCCAGATGATTATAAACGGTCTTTTCGGATAATGGCACTCCTGTCCGGTAGGCAGCTCTAGAAATCATATGACCTGCAACTGGTGCTGTCAGGAGGACAAATAGAATTCCTAAGATCAGTTTTCCGCTGAAAACATTCATATCTGAATAGACATAAATAGCAGAGCCGATAAGGACGCCAGACACACCTAATGTTGAACTTTTAGTTGCTGCATGAAGCCTTGAATAAACATCTGGAAAACGAAGTACACCTAACGTTCCGGATAAAATAAAAAAGGTGCCAATGATAAGGAAAAAACTAATCACGATCTTGATCAATGATAACACCCTTTTCCAAGAATTTTGCAACAGCGACGGTTGCAATAAAAGTCAATATTCCGATAAGCAGTATAATATCGTTCAATTGAACTGTATCTAATAGGATTGCCATTAACCCGGTAATCGCAATCAGATTAATACCAATTGTATCAAGTGCAACAACACGATCAGGGTTCGAAGGGCCGACAATTGCTCTGTATAAAAGAAGAAGAATAGAGATGGTTATCACGAACAAACAAATATAGACAACCATAGAAAACCAATCTGTCATCGTGTTACCTCCCTTATTGCTTTTTCAAAAGTATCTTTAATCCCAACGATCGTTTGATTTACGTCAGGCAGGTCTATAGCATGAATATAAATATATCGCTGGTCTCTTGAAACATCTACAGAAAGTGTCCCTGGAGTAAGTGTAATTAAGTTAGCGAGCAAAGTAATTTCCCAATTCTTTTTAACATCAATCGGCAATGCGATAATTCCTGGCTGGAAATCAAGTTTGGGCTTGTATACCCATTTTAGTACTTCGATATTGGCTAAAATTAATTCCTTTATAAAAAGAAAGATTAAATATCCGATAGCTTTAACATGTTTAAAGTAATAGGAATCCGGTATAAAGCGATTAAGCAGAAACAGCAGCGCCGCCCCAATCACAAATCCTACCAAAAAACTTGCGAATGAGTAGCTCTCAGATAAGAACATCCAAATGACGCCGATCAGCAAATTCAAGATAAGTTGAAATGTCATGGAACTACTCCTTTAAAACAAAATCAATATAGATTTGAGGGTCGATAAGACTATCAGCTGCAGATTGGATATATGGATAGAACCATTCAGCTCCTACCCCAAGCAGAATTGAGATAGCGATTAATAATCCAGATGCGGCTAGCCCGGAGCGTCTAACTTTTTCCTTAGGCTCTTCTTTAACCTCACCCCAGAATGCTCCAATAAAAATTCGGATTACTGAAAACAAGATTAACAGACTGGATAAAAGCCCGATCCCGGCAGCCATATAATGTTCTTCGTCAAAAGCACCTCTTAAGAGAAGGTACTTGCCGATAAAGCCGCTAAAAGGAGGAATCCCCGCAAGTACGAGGGCAGCGATGAAAAACATCCATCCTAAAAGAGGGGATGTTTTAATATATCCGCCCATCTTATTCAAATTGGAAGTGCCTGCATGCCATACGAGTAAACCCGCAAGGAAGAACAATGCGGCTTTTATTGCCATATCATGCACAAGATAATAAATCGTACCAGCAAGTGATTCAGCTGAAAATGTTCCGATCCCAAGAAGCATGAAACCAATCGCCGGCATAATGTTGTAGGCAATAATCAGCTTTACATTTGAAGTAGATAAAGCTCCTATTACTCCGATCAGCATCGTAATCGCCGCAACCCATATGAAGAATGTATGCGTCAGCTCAAGTTTGTGAGAAAAAATAAGTGTATAAACTCTAAGCATAGAATACACGCCAACCTTAGTCAGGAGAGCTCCAAACAAAGCCGAGACAACAGGGGATGGAACGATATATGACTTTGGCAGCCAAAAGTATAGCGGAAACAAGGCCCCTTTGGTTGCAAATACCACAAATAACAATATGGCTATCCCTGTTAATATGCCTTGCTGCTCAACCTCTGCTACACGTTCACCGAGCTGTGCCATGTTAACAGTACCAGTTACTGAGTAAAGAAAAGCAACAGTAGTTACAAATAGAATTGAAGAAAATAAGTTTAACAATATATACTTTACAGATTCACGAAATTGATGCTTTGATCCTCCAATGATGATTAGCCCATATGAAGCCATCAAAAGAACTTCGAAAAACACAAACAGATTGAATAAGTCACCTGTCAAGAAGGCTCCGCTCACCCCAGCGATCAATAGAAAGAAAAGGGGGTAAAAATAATGCTGCACCATCTTGCTGTTAACAGAAGAGGATGCAAAGATTACTGCAGCTAATGCAATAACATTTACAGAAAGTATCATAATAACAGAAAGCTTATCTGCTACAAGAATGATTCCATAAGGTGCTTTCCAAGCTCCTGTTTCAAGAATCAGAGGATTATTTTTAAACACATAATAGCTTAAGTAAATGGATACTCCTAAACTTAGAAATACTGTCAAATATGAAATTTTCATTGTCAGCTGATGCTTTTTATTAAAGAAAACGAGAAGAGCACCAACGAACAATGGAATAAAGATTGGCAAAAATACTAAATTACTCATCATCGGTTCCCCTTAGCTGATCCATCATGTCAGTCTTATTGCTCTGGTATGTCCGGTACGCAAGCACCAGCAAAAAGCTGGTTACACCGAAACTGATTACGATTGAAGTCAAAATAAGCGCTTGAGGAAGAGGATCCGTATACACTTTGATCCCTTTTTCCAAAATAGGCGGAGCTCCACGGTTTAATTTCCCCATAGTTAATATGAATAGATGTGCACCGTGAGAAAGCAGCGCTGTTCCCAGAACAATTTTTAAAAGCTGTTTTTGAAGCAAAAGATATACGCCGGCCGCAAATAAAGTTCCGGCAAGTATAGACATTACAATTTCCATTAGTGATTCATGTCTCCTTTATCCCGGTATTTTATCATGGCAAAAATGCCAAGCGCAGCTAGTCCAAGAACTGCAATTTCAAAAAGTGTATCCAAGCCGCGGAAGTCAACTAGTATTACGTTTACGATGTTATCTCCGCCGCCCAGCTTATAAGAATTATCAACAAAATATTTCGCGATGCTATCGAACGATTTTGAGCTATGTGAAGCAATAGCTACTAATGTAAGCAATGCACCTGTTGAAACGGCAATAATTAAATCGATAAGTTTTTCAGAGGTGCTTTTATCTGATTTCTTAAGTTTCGGCAAATGAGCAAAACATAATAAGAATAAGGCTACAGTTATTGTTTCAACGATAAGCTGTGTTAATGCCAGATCAGGCGCCCTGAAGAATACAAATAACAGGGAAAGTCCGTAACCTACCACTCCGATTACAATAATTGCAGCAATTCGCTGATTCATCCAAATGGTAGCAATTGAGGCTGCAGCCATCACAAAGCCAACGAGTACTTCTGGCCATGTAATAGGTGCCAAATCATCAACCGAAATTGTAAATCCGTCCGTGAAGTACATAAAAATGGTAGTCGTTACAACCAAAAATACTAAAATGATAGAAAAATACAAACGTAATGAACCTGTCATATAAAACTCAGTAAAAGATTTAGAAGTTCTTAATAATCCATAAACGATTGTCTGATACCAATGATCAGATGAAAGCTTCCCTGGAATCTTATTATAGACAGGCTGCCATCTCTTTAACGTGTATGCCAGCAAAGCACCAACACCTACAACTATTAAAGACATATAGAACGGTGTGTTCAGACCATGCCAGAATGCGAGGTGTGTATGAGGCAGATCTCCTGTTACAGCAGCAACTGCGGGAGCTAGTAATGGCTCATTAATAAGGTTTGGAAGCAGACCAACAGCAACAACAAAAATAATTAGAATGATTGGTGATAAAAGCATACCAATCGGTGCCTCATGCGGTTTTTTCTCTAATTGATCTGTTTTTTGTTTACCGAGGAATGTTCCAAATACCAAATACATGGAATAGACAAACGTAAAAATGCTGCCCAAAACAGCTAAAATAGGTATCCATTCAGCAAACATCCCAGCAAGTCCAGTTGATTGTTCTAATTTCAGCGAAGAATCAAAGAACATTTCTTTACTTAAGAACCCATTAAAAATCGGCAGAGGAACACCAGCCATTGAAAATGCTCCAATAAACGCAAGCGTAGCTGAAATCGGCAAAAAGGTATATAATCCGCCTAGTCTTCTTATATCTCTCGTTCCTGTTTCATGATCTACTATACCTGCAATCATAAACAGACTGCCTTTAAATGTAGCATGATTAAAAATATGAAAGATAGCAGCAAGAATAGCCACTCCTGTTCCAAAACCAAGCATCGCCATAATCATCCCAAGCTGACTGATTGTGGAGTACGCCAATATCCCCTTTAAATCGGTTTGTCTTGAAGCTAAAAATGAACCCAAACAAAGTGTAATCAGACCAATACCAGAAACGATAATAAAAAACTCATCTGTTCCGCTGAAGATTAACGAGAAACGGGCTACTAAATATAGCCCAGCTTTAACCATTGTTGCAGAATGCAAATATGCGCTGACAGGTGTAGGAGCTTCCATTGCATCAGGAAGCCAGCTGTGGAATGGGAATTGTGCTGATTTAGTAAAAGCCCCAATCAATAACAAAATTAGTATAAGAATAAACAGGTCACTTTCTAATATATCTGATCGGTTAGCGATCATCATCCGAATGCTGTTAGTCTCTGTTGTAATAGAAAGTAGAATAAGAGCACCAAGCATCGATAATCCGCCAAACACCGTTACAAGCATTGATTTTTGTGCACCGTAAGTTGAACGTTCACGGTAGAACCAAAAACCGATTAACAAAAACGATGAAATACTCGTAAATTCCCAAAACGTATATAGAACAAAAACATTATCCGACAAAACAACTCCGAGCATTGAGCCCATGAATAAAAGCAAGTAAACATAAAAATGTACTAGCTGTTCTTTTCGCGATAAATAAAAAATGGAATAGAGTACAACGAGTGAACCAATTCCAGTGATTAATAACGAGAACAGCATGCTTAGTCCGTCCAAATAAAAGCTTAACTGGATATCCAAAGAGGGAATCCAATCCGCAGTGCTTTGTACGATTTTTCCTTTCGCTAAAACAGGTAATTTAGAACAAAAAACAATAAATAGAACAGCTGGAACAGGCAATACTAGCCATCCAGTATGTATCCGGTTCACTTTTTTTGCAGACAAGCCTATCAGAAGAGCTGCTAAAAAAGGAAGCAGTATGTAAAAATGCAGCAACCGGTAAACCTCCTTAAAACCTAAAAATAGTCGTCATTTGTCCATTACATTGTAAGCAAAACCTTTCCGATTTAGCAAATCATTTACTGTAAAAAACTCTCTCAAAATAAGGTTTTCATGAACTCTTGAATATCCTTCCCGAAAAATACCTAACCTATTTGAGAGGTGATTGAAAATGAGACTACTACTTACATACGGATTACTTATCATTATGTTTCAATTAACAGGCTGTTTTAATGATTCTGTTTATAAAAAAGACAAAGACAGTCCTGTATTTCAGCCGAGAGAGTATTACAGAAAACATATCAGTTTTTCTGAAACAGGTGTATTTACTGCTTCTTCCCTCGCTGAAGAAATGAAAAATGAGATTACAAAAGACACTCTAGTGAAACATGCAATAGTAGTAAAACAAGACAGCAAATATTTAATAGCAATAAAAATAAAGGCTTATCATCAGAAGAAAGCAGAAGCCATAAGCAAACAATACAAAGAGTACTGGGAGAAAAAATGGAAGATTCCTGTGGAAGTAACATTTACCCCTAATGATTATCGTAAAGCGGAAAAATTGCTGCGCACAAAAAAAGAGCGTAATTTACGCTCTTTAAACAATCCTACATTAGAACCTGCTGCAATCTGACATGCAGTGATCTTCTATCGATTTCTTTTTTTATAAGTAAAATAAAGTCTTTGCTAAGTTTAAGTTCTCTAGCTTTCAGGTAAGATTCAATTAACAGGTCGTCCGAGAGTTTTTCCATAATATAGCCGTTTTTTAAGCGGCTTGGTCACCTCCTGTTTTTTCATTATAAATCTTCAATTTAAGTATTCTAAAATGCTATGGAATTCATAAAATGATAAGTTAATGTTTTATGTATCTGAAGCTTACCATGTATTGTAAAATAGAACAATCGTTCGTTTATCCACAGTGTTTGGTGGATAAGTTGTGGGTAAAGTGTTAACATCTTTAGAAAAGGTAACTAAATACTAGGTGGATAATGTGAATAAGATTATCCACATTGTAGAGCAGGGGAACAATTTGTCGAAAACTTTTTTTAGCAAGGGCGAAAAAGAATTTCTTTTGTCTAATAAAGTTGAAAAACCGTTTGTTCTTCCTTACATTACTGGTAAAATAGAAACGTTCATTAGGAAATGTGAAGAGGTGCTAGAATGTTAAAACATTTTTTGCCGGATCAGCATGTTCAAAATATATTGGACATTACACCGGAAATGTTAGTAGAACGTGGAGTGAAAGGGATTATCACCGATTTAGATAATACGCTTGTAGAATGGGACAGGCCCGAAGCAACTCCTGAATTAATTAAATGGTTCACTTCTATTAAAGAAAAAGGCATTTTAATAACAATTGTTTCAAATAATACTCAACAAAGAGTAAAAAGCTTTTCTGAACCTGTAGGGATTCCATTTATCTATAGTGCAAGAAAACCGATGACCAAGGCTTTCAAAAGAGCGCTGAAAGATATGAAATTAAAAAATCAACAGGTTGTTGTAATCGGCGATCAGTTGCTGACAGATGTACTTGGAGGAAACAGAATAGGATTACATACAATTCTTGTTGTTCCTGTAGCGAGCAGTGACGGATTTTGGACAAGGTTTAACCGTAAAATTGAACGTATTATATTGTCTTGGATGAAAAGAAAAGGCATGATTCATTGGGAGGAATAGGTTTGGAACAAATAAAGTGTGTGGGCTGCGGTATTTCCATACAAACCGAGGACAAAGAAGCGCTTGGATACGCACCTCTTTCGGCATTAACGAAAGAGCTGCCTATTTGCCAGCGCTGTTTTCGTTTAAAACACTATAATGAAATAAACGATGTGAGTTTGTCTGATGACGATTATCGCAAAATTGTCTCCAGTATTGGAGAGGAAGATGCACTCGTTGTAAAGATTGTAGATATTTTCGATTTCAATGGAAGCTGGCTGCCTGGCCTTCACCGTTATGCTGGAAAGAACCCTATATTACTTGTAGGTAATAAGCTGGATCTCCTTCCGAAATCTGTAAATCCTAACAAAGTTATTCATTGGATGAAAAAAGAAGCGAAAGAGCTAGGGCTGAAGCCGATCGATGTTCAGCTTATTTCTGCTGAAAAAGGATATGGCATTGAAGAATTAGCTGATAGCATTGACCAATACAGGCAAGGCAGAGATGTTTATGTAGTAGGCTGTACAAACACAGGTAAATCTACGTTCATAAACAGATTGATAAAGCAGTTTGGAGAGGAAACTTCCGACTTTATTACAACGTCTCACTTTCCTGGAACAACTCTGGACTTAATCGATATTCCCCTTGACGCAAGAAGTCATATGTATGATACACCTGGAATCATTAATCATCACCAAATGGCCCATTATGTATCTAAAAAAGAACTGAGTATCATAATGCCCAAAAAAGAAATCAAACCAATGGTGTTCCAGTTAAATGAAATGCAGACTTTATTCTTTGGCGGACTTGCAAGAATGGATTATTTGAAGGGCGGTAAACAATCCTTTGTTTGTCATTTTTCTAATCATTTAAACATCCATCGAACGAAGACTGAAAAAGCAGATGAATTATATGAAAAGCATCTTGGTGAAATGCTGGCTCCTCCAGAAGATACAGCTAATTTCCCAAAACTGAGACGCTATGAATGGATGATAAAGGAAAGCAAAACAGATGTGGTTATTTCAGGATTAGGATGGGTTACTTTCCCTGAAGCAGGTGCTAAAGTTGCTTTCTACGCTCCAGAAGGTGTATCAGTTACGATTCGAAAATCCTTAATTTAAGGAGGATTTTATAGATGATAAAAGCATTGGTTATCGGAGATCCAATAGAACATTCGTTATCGCCCGTGATGCAAAACGAAGCTTTTGTACAAGCGGAAATTCAGGGATCTTACGAAAAAAAGAGAGTGACTTCGGAAGAATTGCCCTCTTTTATACAGTTTTTAAAAGAGAGTGATTACGCGGGCTGCAATGTTACCATTCCGCATAAAGTTGCAGTTATTTCTTTTTTAGATGAAATCGATCCAGAAGCAGAAAAAATAGGAGCGGTTAATACTGTTGTAAATAATAATGGAAAACTGATCGGGTACAATACCGATGGAAAAGGCTTTTTATTAGGTCTGAAAGAAAAAATCAGCAGACCAATAAGTGAGATGAATATTCTTTTAGTTGGAGCAGGAGGAGCTGCGAGGTCGATTGCTTATGCACTTTTAAAAGAAAATCCAAAAAAGCTTTTTATTGCAAACCGCTCAGCAGAAAGATTAACCCTTTTAGTAAAGGATTTAAATAATACATGTGTAGAGCCCTTATCATTAAAGAAAGCGGAGAGTGAATTATCCCGTTTTGATATATTGATTAATACTACGAATGCAGGTATGCATCCAAATATTGAAACAATGCCTATAAAATTAGCTCAATTGAAACATGATACTGTTGTATGTGATATTGTCTATAATCCGCTTCAGACGAAGTGGCTGCATACAGCAGAAAGTAAAGGTGCCATTATAGATAACGGCGTCTCAATGCTTGTCATGCAAGGTGCAATGGCATTTGAAAAATGGACAGGCACTTTTCCGGATACAAAAAAAATGAAAAAAGCAGTCATTGAACAGCTCAGGAGGTAATTATGCTAACAGGAAAACAAAAACGTTTTTTACGTTCAAAAGCACATCATATTCAGCCCATCTTTCAGGTAGGAAAAGGCGGAGTGAACTCGAACTTGGTTAAGCAAGTAGAGGAAGCGCTCGAAGCACGAGAATTAATTAAAGTGAGTGTTCTTCAAAACTGTGAAGATGATAAAGAGACGGTTGCAGAAGAACTTTCAACTGGATCAAAAGCTGAGCTGGTACAAGTTATTGGAAGTACGATTGTCCTTTATAAAGAATCCATCAATCAGAAACGTATTGAACTCCCATAAGGAGTGAGTGACTTGGACAAACATATCGGTCTTTTTGGGGGAACGTTTAATCCGCCGCACATTGGGCATTTAATTATTGCCCAGGAAGCATTAAAACAGCTGGATTTAGATGAAGTGTGGTGGATGCCTGCTTCTAATCCTCCGCATAAGAAGAAAGTGGAAGATGTTTCAGACGGACATCGCATAGAGATGGTTAAGAAAACGATTGGAAACAATAATCAATTCTCCCTTTCTTTACTTGAGTTTGAGAGAAGCGGTCCTTCATATACTATTGATACAATCCGGCTCTTAAAAGAGAAGTTTCCAAAAAAGGAATTTACTTTTATTATGGGCGGAGATATGGTTCACTCTCTAGGCAGCTGGCATCAAATCGACCAGCTGAATGAGCTTGTCCAATTTGCAGGAGTTGGCCGTGAAGGCTTTCCGGTTGATGAACATTGGGAAAGGTATCACGTGAAACTTGTAGAAATACCTAATATCGGGATATCATCTACATTTATTCGTTTAAGGGCAAAAAAGAACGAAAACATTCGTTATTTTGTTGCAGATGACGTCTGGAAGTATATTAAGGAGCACTTGCTTTATGGATAGAAATAAAGCACTTGAAATAGTTAAAAAACATTTAACTGAACACAGATATATACACACATTAGGTGTGTTAGAAACGAGTTTGAAATTAGCACAGCTGTATGGCGCTGATTTAAATAAAACAGAAACCGCAGCCATTTTTCATGATTACGCAAAATTTCGTCCCAAAGATGAAATGAGAGAAATCGTTAAAAATGAAAACCTTCCACAAGATCTTTTGCTTTTTGGAAGTGAAGTGCTGCATGCTCCAGTTGGTGCTTTCTTAGTAGAGAAAGAAATTGGTATACAAGATGAAGAAGTTTTAAGTGCCATTTATTATCATACAACGGGAAATGGTAATATGAACACATTAGAAAAAGTCATTTTTTTGGCTGATTATATTGAGCCAAACCGTCAATTTCCAGGAGTAGAAGAAATAAGAGAAGAAGCTGAAAAAGATTTAAATAAAGCCTGTTTAATGGCTGTAAAAAACACTATAAATTTTTTGATGAAGCAAAACCAAAAGATCTATCCGTTAACCCTTGAAACTTATAATGGTCTAATGGATAAGACTCAAAATAAAAAATAGGAGGAGTGCATTGGATGAATGTTAAAGACCTTATGGAATTAGTTGTTAAAACAGTAGATGATAAAAGGGCGGAAAATATTGCTGTTTTAGACATGGAAGGAATTTCTTTAGTCGCAGATTATTTCGTAATCTGCCATGGTAATTCGGAAAAACAAGTACAGGCAATTTCAAAAGAGCTAAAAGATGTAGCTCTAGAAAACGATATTCAATTGCGCAGGATGGAAGGGTATGACCATGCTCGCTGGGTATTGATTGATTTAGGAAATGTAGTCGTACATGTCTTTCACCGTGATGACCGCAGCTATTATAATCTAGAGAAGTTATGGGGAGATGCAAATTCTGTAGATGTTGACGCCATTCTTGCACCCCAAGAAAATATGTAATGAGTTATCAGCAATTCGCTTATCTTTATGATGAATTAATGGCAGATGCACCATATTCGAAGTGGCTGTCATTTATTAAAAATGCTGTTTCTGCTTATCACCCGAATACCATCAGGTTATTAGACGTAGGCTGCGGAACTGGTTCGATCCCAATCTTGCTGGCCAAAGAAGGATTTGAAGTTACTGGTGTTGATCTCTCTTCAGATATGCTTATGGTTGCAAAAGAAAAAGCTGAAAATGAAAATGTTGCACTTTCACTTTTTCAGCAGGACATGAGAGATCTGGAAGGGTTGGGATCATATGAGTGCGTGACAATTTTGTGCGATTCCCTTAATTATATTTTAACGGAAGAAGACGTAAAACAAACCTTTCTTTCAGCATGGAATCATTTAGAACCAAATGGTTTGTTTCTTTTTGATGTTCATTCCTTACATAAGGTCAATCATATATTTATTGGCAATACTTTCGGCAGTAATAATGAAGAGCTTTCTTACATCTGGCAATGCTATCAAGGTGAATACGTTAATAGTGTAGAGCACGATTTATCTTTTTTTATTCTAAACAAAGATAACTATGAACGATACGACGAATTACACATTCAAAGAACGTTTTCAGCAGAAGAATATTCTAAATGGCTTAAAGAATGTCAATTTGAAGTATTGAGCATAACAGCAGATTTTGAAGATCAGAATCCAAAAGAACAAAGTGATAGAATATTGTTTATTGCAAAGAAATCCTAAAGACAGCTATATGCTGTCTTTTTCCATATTAATAAATATTCTTTGTACGGTACAATAGGTTACAAATAAAAGCAGTACGTTTTCTAGGAGCGAGGTATAGGACGCCATGTTGAATAATGACCCTTTGTTAAAACACAATATTTTAGAGACTATTATTGACAGTGCTTACGAATGGATTGTTGTAGTTGATCACGAAGGTATCGTTCAATACATGAACAAGACCTATTGTGAGTTTTTAGGTGAAAATCCGAGAGAAGTAATCGGTAAGCATGTAACAAATGTGATAGAGAATACAAGGATGCATAAAGCAGTGCTTCAAGGGAAAGTTGAGATCGCTGATTTGCAGTTTATCAGGGGAAATTATATGATTGCAAACCGAATTCCTATTTTTCATGAAGGAAAAGTTATCGGTGCAGTAGGAACTGTAATCTTCAGGGATACAGAACAATGGAAGAAAATGAATTCCCATATTAAAGCACTTTTGCATGAACTTGATTTTTATAAAAAAGAATGGCATGAAATAAATGGAGCAACTTATACCCTCAATGATTTTATAGGAATATCCCGTGAGGCTGAAAAAATCAAAGAGCGTGTAAAAAACATCGCGAGTGGTGATTTATCAGTCTTAATTCGCGGTGAAAGCGGCACAGGAAAAGAATTACTTGCCCATAGCATACATCAGCTGAGTGAAAGAAGCGCTAAGCCATTTATAAAAATAAACTGCGGAGCGGTACCAGAACATCTATTTGAATCTGAGCTTTTCGGCTATTCTGAAGGCGCCTTTACTGGGGCGAAAAGAGGTGGAAAACCAGGTAAGTTTCAGATGGCTGACGGAGGCACATTATTTTTAGATGAAATTGGGGATCTTCCGCAAAATATGCAAATTAAACTTCTCCGTGTACTGCAAGAAAAAGAAGTGGAGCCTGTGGGTTCATTAAATTCCCATAAAGTAAACGTTAGAGTCATTGCAGCAACTAACCGTCCCTTAGAGCAGCTTATAGATAGTAATAAGTTTCGAGAAGACTTGTTTTACCGAATCAATGTTTTGCAGATTCAAATACCGCCGCTTCGTGAAAGGAAAGAAGATATATGGCCTTTAGCCGAAAGCTTCATTCGGTCTAATTGCAGGGAGACGGGAAAAAGGATTGTGAAAATTGATGATGATGTTAAAGAAGCTTTTCTTCAATACACTTGGCCAGGAAATACGAGAGAGCTGAAAAATTTTGTTGAGGCCGCTATTCAGCTGACACAAAGTGACCAGATTTCTCTTGACGCTTTTCCGGATTTTCTTCGAGAGAAACTCGGAGTTCATGAAACTCAAAAATCATTAAAAGATTATGTTCATGAAACGGAGAAAAAAGTAATTTCATCTTATTTAAAAAAGATGGACGGAGACATAAAAGCTGTAGCTAATGCTCTTGGCATCGGAAAAACAAATTTGTACGATAAAATAAAAAAATATAAAATATAAATCAATTTTTGTATTCCGAAAAACCGGAAAACCATTCCGTTTTTTCGGAATTGTTCATTTTATTAACTTTTGACTGCTAGTATAGAGAAAAATAAAAAAATATAGAGAGTAGTAAGCGTTTTTTGGTATTATTTTTCCGATTTTTCGGAATATATAGAGCGAGAATTCATGTGGTTTGCGGGTTTAATAATTGGCACAAAACTTGCAATAGTATAATTGGGAGTATATTAGTAGAAAGGAGATTACTTATTTAAAAATGTAAGCGCTTTTATGAATTCGGAATTTTTATTTAAGAAATGGGGGAAAGAAAATTGGACATTATTATTATTTTATTATCATTATTTTTCCTGATGTTTGTAGCTTATCGTGGTTTTAGTGTCATTTTATTTGCACCGATTGCTGCCTTGTTTGCTGTTTTGCTAACAGAACCAGGCCATGTACTTCCGTTTTTCTCAGGTGTATTTATGGAGAAAATGGTTGGCTTTATTAAGTTATACTTTCCGGTCTTCTTGCTGGGAGCAATATTTGGTAAGGTCGTCGAGATGTCTGGATTTGCAAAATCAATCACTCAGTTTGTAATCAAACTAATCGGACCGTCGCGTGCAATGCTGGCAATTGTACTGGTAGGAGCTATTCTTACTTATGGCGGGGTATCACTTTTCGTGGTGGCATTTGCACTTTATCCATTTGCTGCAGAATTATTTAAGCTTGCAGATATTCCTAAGAGGCTTATTCCCGGAACAATTGCACTTGGTGCCTTTACATTTACGATGGATGCTTTTCCAGGAAGTCCTCAGATTCAAAATATTATTCCGACATCATTTTTCGGAACAACCACGTGGGCTGCACCTTGGTTAGGATTTATAGGCGGTTTGTTTGTTTTTATTCTTGGGATGGTTTACTTAGAATGGAGACGAAGACAGGCAGCAGCTAAAGGTGAAGGGTATGGTACAGGCCATAGCAACGAACCCGAGAAACTCGAATCAGAGAAGCTCCCAAATGCTTTTATCGCGATCTTGCCTCTTATTTTAGTAGGTATTTTTAATAAATGGTTTACGGTTCTTATACCAAAATATTATGGTAAGACATTTGATTTCTCAGCAATTGGTATGAAAAATGTACCGGAGATCCAAATTCCAACACTTGCTGCTGTATGGGCTGTTGAAGGAGCTCTAGTTATTGGGATTATCACAGTACTGCTGTCTTCTTTTAAAAGAATCAAGAACAACTTTAACAAAGGAATCAATTTATCCATCGGCGGTGCACTGCTTGCTACTCTAAACACTGCGTCAGAATATGGATTTGGCGGTGTTATCGCAGCACTCCCAGGTTTTGCAGCTGTAAACAATGCTATGTCAAATACGATAAAAGACCCATTAGTAAACGAAGCTGTTACAACCACTACGCTAGCGGGTATTACAGGTTCAGCTTCAGGCGGTCTGAGTATTGCACTGGCAACTATGAGTGAAACATATGTAGAACAAGCAAACAAGCTTGGAATCGATACAGAAGTTCTTCACCGTGTTGCATCCATGGCGAGTGGCGGCATGGATACATTGCCTCACAACGGTGCAGTAATTACTCTTTTAGCGGTAACCGGTCTAACTCATAAGCAGGCGTATATCGATATCTTTGCAATGACACTTATTAAAACAGCAGCTGTATTTGTTATCATCGGATTGTACTATATGTTCGGGATTGTATAAGTCATTTAAGTTAAGGAGCGGATATCTGTGGAATCGTTCGTAAAAGATAAAGTTGTTTTTATTACAGGGGCAGCAAGCGGAATCGGTCTTGAGTTAGCTAAATCATTTGCTCAGAACGGCGCAAAAGTTGTAATAAGTGATCTGAATGATGAGAAGGCAAAGGCTTCTGCTGATGAACTTAACAATAAGGGATATGATTGTTTAGGATTAGGCTGCAATGTAACAGATGAAGACGATTTGAGGGGTGCACTCGATGAAACACTTCAGCACTATAATCGGATTGATGTATTGATCAATAATGCTGGACTGCAATATGTATCACCGCTAGAAGAGTTTCCAACTGAAAAATTTCAGCAGCTGATAAGTGTAATGCTTACAGCTCCATTTATGGCAACGAAGCACGTGTTCCCAATCATGAAAAAACAAGGGTTCGGACGTATTATCAATATGGCATCTATTAATGGACTAGTAGGATTCGCCGGAAAGGCAGCTTACAACAGTGCTAAACACGGCGTTATCGGTTTAACGAAAGTAGCCGCTTTAGAAGGGGCCGAATATGGCATAACGGTAAATGCTGTTTGTCCTGGTTATGTAGATACTCCACTTGTTAGAGGTCAGCTTGAAGACCTTGCAAAAACACGTAAAGTGGAACTTGAAAAAGTTTTAGAAGAAGTAATCTATCCTTTAGTTCCTCAGAAACGGTTATTAGATGTACAGGAAATTGCTGATTATACGATTTTCCTCTCAAGTGAAAAAGCGAAAGGTGTTACTGGCCAAGCGATTGTAATTGATGGAGGTTATGTGGCACAATAATAGAAGTCTTTGAAAATGCTTTTTCATTGACAATTACTATATTTGGTGTCAAAGTAAATGATACAAACCTATATATGGAGATTTCAGGTGCCGGCTTTAATCCGGCTTAAAAGGGAATTCGGTGAAATGCCGAAGCTGTCCCCGCAACTGTAATTGTGGACGAAATGGAACTGCCACTGTACTGATTAGCTATGAAAATGGCTGCTGTATGGGAAGGCCCAAAGTAGGATGAAGCATAAGCCAGTAGACCTGCCTGAATCTCTTGTTTTCTTTTCCTCGGGGATTGGGAGAAAGAACGGTATTTAACTCAAGCAATAGTCTTGTAAGTTTTCTATACGTTCCTTACCCCTCTTCCTGATGAAGAGGGGTTTTTATTATTGGCTTCTTTCTAAAATTGGTGCATTTTTTTCTTCCTATACAAGTTGATTGAAGCGTAAGGTGTGAGACTCATATGGGACGAGCGGTCAGGTGGAGACTCCTAATGGCGCAAAGCGGCAGGAGGCTCACCGCACGCCCCATGGAAAGCGAGCAGCCTGAAGCGGAAATCAACTACTTTCGAAGAACAACAATGTATACGAAAACAGCCTTATTATTTTACTAAGGAGTGGTCTTAAAATGGAAAATACAGTAGCAAAATCTTCTCTCGGGGAATGGCTGCAAGATTGTGTTGCATCATTTCCAGAACTTGAGGGAGAATTGTTTTTAGCAAGAGCTGAAGAGTTAGAATTAAAAAATAATAATCGTGCAGCGCTTTTCAGACAGTTGATTATGGAGGCTTTAAATTGTTTAAGTATGGAGGAACCACAATGGACATTTGTAGCAGCACGCCTCTATTTAAAGCAGCTGTATGAACAAGTGCAATTGAATAAAGGATCTGACGAGAAACCACCATATTCTAATTTATACGGACTTATTGAGCATTTAGTAGACCTGAAAATTTATAATGATACGATTCTCTCTTCTTATAGCGCTCAGGAAATTAAAGAAGCCGAAAAGTGTATTGTACCTGAAAAAGATGAACTTTTTACATATATCGGGTTAAAGACACTGGCTGACAGGTATCTCGCTAAAGGATTTAACCATGAGTTATATGAACTGCCGCAAGAACGCTGGATGGTGATTGCTCTTTTCTTAATGAAAGATGAGGATCGTAAACATCGGATGGAGCTTGTAAAAGAAGCTTATTGGGCACTTTCAAATCAGTACATGACTGTCGCTACTCCAACTTTAGCGAATGCTGGTAAAAGCTATGGACAGCTTAGTTCTTGTTTCATTGATACAATCGACGATAGTCTTCGCGGTATTTTTGATTCAAATACTGATGCGGCGACTGTATCAAAAGGAGGAGGAGGACTTGGAATTTACCTCGGCAAAATCCGTTCAAGAGGTTCTGATATAAGAGGATTTAAAGGCAATTCTTCCGGAGTTATACCATGGATGAAACAATTGAACAATACAGCCGTTTCCGTAGATCAGCTTGGACAGAGGCAAGGGGCAATTGCAGTTTATCTGGATGTGTGGCATAAAGATATATTGGAATTTTTAGATGCAAAATTAAACAATGGCGATGAAAGAATGAGGACGCATGATCTTTTTACAGGGGTCTGTATTCCTGATTTATTTATGGAAAAAGTAGAAAAACGTGATGACTGGTATTTATTTGATCCGCATGAAGTGAAACGATTCAAAGGCTATTCGCTGGAGGATTCCTATGATGAGCAAAAAGGATACGGCAGTTTCAGAGAAAGATATAAAGAGTGCTTAAACGATGAAAGAATATCAAAAAAATGTATTCCTGCAATAGAAGTAATGAAAAGAATAATGAAGTCTCAGCTTGAAACAGGCACACCATTTATGTTTTATCGAGATACTGTTAATAGACTTAATCCTAATCCGCATCAAGGTATGGTTTATGCATCTAATCTATGTACCGAAATTATGCAGAACATGTCTGCAACCACAGTTCAATCAGAAGAAACTGAAGATGGAGAGATCATCATTCGAAAAACTCCAGGAGACTTTGTTGTCTGTAACCTATCATCTCTCTCGCTGGCAAAAGTTGTTGGAGATAATGTGTTGAAAAGAGTGATTGATATTCAAGTCAGAATGCTCGATAACGTAATTGATCTTAACTCCATAGATGTTCCGCAGGCAGTTCTTACGAATAAAAAATATAGAGCAATAGGTGTCGGAACGTTTGGCTGGCATCATCTTCTTGCAAAAGAGGGGATCAAATGGGAAAGTGAAGAAGCCGTCACTTTTGCAGACAAACTTTATGAAAAGATTAATTATTACGTCATAAGTGCGAGCAGTGATTTGGCGAAAGCAAAAGGTAAATACCATGCTTTTTCAGGTTCAGATTGGCATTCTGGAGACTATTTTGCAAAAAGAAATTATGAAGCTGAAGAATGGCGCTATTTAAGAGAAAAAGTAAGAAGCCAAGGAATACGGAACGGTTATCTGATTGCAGTTGCACCAAATTCATCAACCTCAATCATTGCTAATTCAACGCCTAGTGTAGATCCAATCTTTAAAAAGTTTTATTCGGAAGAAAAGAAAAATTATAAAATACCTGTAACTGCTCCTGATCTGAACGCAGAGACTGCATGGTTCTATAAATCAGCTTTTCATATTGATCAAAGGTGGAGCATAGTACAGAATGCAGCTAGGCAGAGACATGTTGATCAGTCTATATCATTTAACCTTTATGTAACTCACAACATAAAAGCAAAAGAGCTGCTGGACCTTCATCTGCTTAGTTTTGAAAAAGGACTTAAAACAACTTATTACACAAGATCAACTTCAATCGAACTTGAAGGGTGTGAAAGCTGTGAAAGTTAAAGTGAACACAAAATTACAAGAAAGAAAAATATATGATACCAGTGCACCAAATGCTTCTACAAGTGTTATTAATGGACATAGCTCCAACATCCTGAATTGGGACGACGTCCGTTTTCCGTGGGCTTACCCATTATATAAAAACATGCTGTCAAACTTTTGGACGCCATTTGAGATCAATATGTCCAGTGACAGTAAACAATATGTTAATCTATCTGAGAAAGAGAAGGATACATTTAATAAAATAATCGGGCTTCTCGCGTTTTTAGATAGTGTACAAACTGATTATTCAAGCAGAGTTTCGGCTTATTTAACAGACTCTAGTCTTTCGGCGCTTATGGCAACCCTCTCCTTTCAAGAGGTTGTTCATAATCAATCGTATTCTTACGTATTATCATCACTCGTTCCAAAATGGAAACAAGATGAAATCTTTGAATATTGGAAAACAGATCAAGTACTGCGTGAGAGAAATGATTTTATCGCAAAAGGCTATGAGGAATTTATAAAAAACCCTAACCCGGAAACTTTCATAAAATCAATTATTTATGATGTGATCTTAGAAGGATTAAATTTTTATTCTGGCTTCAGTTTCTTTTATAACTTAGCAAGAAATCAAAAGATGGTATCCACATCAACGATGATCAATTATATAAACAGAGATGAACAGCTTCACGTGTACTTGTTTTGCAATATATTCAAGGCTGTACTTCAAGATTTTCCGGAAATTGATAAAGAAGAACTGCATCAATTTGCTAGGGAAACGTTTAAAACTGCCGCTGAGCTGGAAATCAAATGGAGCAAATATATTATTGGAGATTCATTCGAAGGAATTAATAAGACCGACTTGGAAGACTATATCAAGTTTATGGCGAATAAAAGATTATACGAACTAGGATTTGAAAAGTTATATCCCGAATATAAGAAAAATCCTCTTCCTTGGATAAAAGCATATTCTGATGTTAATTCAGGAAAAAGTGATTTTTTTGAACAGAAATCGAGACAGTACACTAAGGTTTCTGACGAAAATGGATTTGATGAATTATAAAAAGCCGGATATTCATTCCGGCTTTTTTCTTTAAAGTCTTTTATAATGAACTGCATAAGAAAAATTACTTTAGTTCTTCCTTTACCTCGAATTGCTGACTAACTTTTTCGCATTCTTCGTGATATTTTTCATGTGTCCGCTGTATGACATGATCAAATACTTCATCCATTTCACTGCTTAAGATCTTAATTCCTTCACCAGTAATACCACCTTTTACGCATACTTTTTGTATAAGTGTAGGCAGCGTATAGACTTCTTTTTCAAGTAATTTACCCATTCCAATAATCATGTCGCTGGCTAGCTGAGTTGCTTGGGCTTTCGTTATATCGGTTTGATTAACCGCACTATTAATAAAACATTGCAGCACGTAGCCGATAAAGGCAGGACCGCAGCTAGCAATATCAGAAGACACCCGAGTGATATTCTCATCTATAACTAAAGGAGTTGAAATGAAAGACATCAGATTAAGCAATTTTTCTCTGTAGTCAGGGTGGCAGCGGCTTCCAAACGAAATAAGAGATGATCCGGACAAAGCTCGATTATTTATGCTTGGAATGGCTCTTGCTATATTGCAGTCAAGAAGTTCTTCAAGCTGTTCACATGAAATAGGACTTGTAATAGATACAAGCAGCTGATGTTTTGAAATATAGTTTTTATTAGTTGAAAGCAAAGAATAAAATTCATGAGGTTTAACACAAATAAATACGATATCAGCGAACCGAAATACTTCTTCTGGTGTATTCCCTATCTTAATTTTTGGATAGGCATGCTGCAGCATTTCCGCTTTGGACAGGGTGCGGTTAGTAACCATCAACCGTGATGGGGAAATGGCTGAAGATTCTATGAAAGAAGCAACGAGAACGCTTCCCATATTCCCGGTTCCGATAATTCCGATCTTCATACCTTAACCTCCTTCCTCTACCTTAAAATCTATGCGCTCAATGTTTTGTTTATGATTTTGTAACGTTCCACCTTCACAGAAAAAAGGAGTGGACTTTTATGATTCAGCTGAAAAAGCATATTAACTTGGTGCTCGGAGCTGGTTTATTACTTGTAATTTTGTTTGGAGTGTACATTTACAAAAATATAAACAGTCATACTGAGACGGTGAATTCACCCGACCAAATGCCTATGATTAAAGATGAAACAATTGAATCTGAAACTGAAAAAAATGAGAAAAAAGCTGATAACTCAGATCCTATTATGGTTGATGTTCAAGGAAGTGTTAAAAGACCTGGTGTGTATGAAATGAATAATGGTGATCGAGTGATAGACGTAATTAGAAAAGCGGGTGGTTTTTTAGAGGAAGCAGAAGCGCGATCCGTAAACCAGGCCGAGAAAATTTCTGATGAAATGATCATATATGTTGCAGCTAAAGGGGAAGAAATTCATCCCTTATCTTCTAATATGGGAAATGATAAAGAAGATTTATTAAATATTAATTCTGCTGATCTATCTGAGCTGCAGACGCTTAGCGGTGTCGGTCCCTCTAAAGCTCAAAGTATCATTTCCTACCGTGAGGAATTTGGACCGTTCAATTCAATTGATCAGCTTTTAGAAGTTCGGGGAATTGGTGAAAAAACGATTGAAGATTGGAAAGATAAAATTAAATTCCGATAATGGTTTTTATTGACCCGCTTTTTTGCTGAGTCTACACTATACATTATAGAATAAGGAGGGGATAAGATTTGAAACGAATTTCCTGGAATGAATATTTTATGGCACAAAGCCAGCTGCTTGCTTTGCGCAGTACGTGTACCCGCTTAGCTGTAGGTGCTTCGATTGTAAGAGATAAACGGATAATCGCAGGAGGCTATAACGGTTCAATATCTGGCGGCGTTCATTGTATAGATGAAGGATGTTATGTAATTGATGGGCATTGTGTAAGAACCATTCACGCTGAAATGAATGCTCTCCTTCAATGTGCGAAGTTCGGCGTGCCGACTGATGGCGCTGAAATGTATGTTACACATTTTCCCTGTCTGCACTGCTGCAGATCCATAATCCAAAGTGGTATAAAGAAAATTTATTACGGAGAAGATTACAAAAATCATCCTTATAGTATTGAACAATTTAAAGAAGCTGGAGTGACTGTTGAGAAAGTTAAAATGACTATCCCTCCATCAGCATTTATACCTAGCTGATTTATGAATCCAAGGCTTGCTGTTCTAAGTGCGCTCTTTGCTTTGGCTGGTGTATGGCTTTCAAAAATGATATCGGTAACTGGGATCGTTCTAATTACGTTCCTGGTTATCGTAATCATCTTTCAGTTAAAAAGAAAAACAATTGTTGTTCTCATGTTTCTTCCATTTTTCTTTTTGTATACCCAATGGTATGAACTGAAAAATACCTCCTTATTTCCTCCGCATACAACTAATTTTCAAGGCACAATTGAAACGATCCCAAAGATAAACGGCAAAATGATCTCTTTTCAATATAAAACCTCAGGAGAAATACTTGTTGTACGATATAAAATGAACTCAGCTGCTGAAAAACATACATTGGAAAAACTTGAAATCAGCATGCATTGTTTTCTTAATGGAACACTTAAAGAACCTGAACCACAATCTCATTATTATGGTATGAACTATCGCGATTATCTGCATAACAAAAACATTCATTGGATTCTTGAACTGTCTCATGTTGATGCAGGCAGTTGTGTCACAGATAAAAAGGAAAGTTTAATTTCCAGAATAAAAATATGGAGAAGCAAAAGTATTAAACAATTAGAAGCTGACTTTTCTCAAAATACTGCAGGATTAATGAATGCTCTTGTTTTTGGATACCGAGAGAAGATTGAAACCGAGACACTGGAATCCTATCAGAAATTAGGACTGACACACCTTTTAGCAGTTTCAGGCTTTAACGTAGGCATCATCTCATATTTCTTATATTTATTTTTCGTAAGAATGGGAATTGTGAAAGAACTGGCTTATGTATTAATCGTCATTTTTCTCCCCATATACATAGTATTAACAGGCGGTGAGAGCTCAATAGTTCGGGCAGGAATTATGGGGATGCTGGCATTATGTTTTATAGTTTTTCGAAAAAAGATTAACCCAGCTGTGCTGTTGTCATTTGTTTGTACCACGATGCTGTCTTGGAATCCGTTGTACGCATTTGATCTTGGTTTTCAGCTTTCCTTCTTAATGACCTTCGTTTTGATAACATCAATTTCTTTGTTTAAAACCAAATCGAACACTCAATTGCTCATTATCACCTCTTTTATGTGCTCTTTATTTTCATTTCCTATCATTCTCTATCATTTTTTTGAATTCTCACTTTGGTCACTTCCAATTAACATACTATATATTCCTTTTGTATCTCTTGTTTTATTTCCTGTTTCTTTTTTTGTTTTCGGTGTCATTCATTTATTTCCTGGTGCTATATATTTGCTTAAATTTCCGGTTCAATTTCTTTTTGAGAGTTCTGCATCCATTTTAAAAATAGCCCAGAAATTCAACGGAACGCTTCTTCTAGGACGACCGTCTTTATGGCTTTTTTTATTCTATTTTTTAGCCATCCTTTATTTATTCTATGAATGGGAAAGAAATGATCGTCTTTATCTTCGTTTCTGTATACCTTTTATGTTTATCATAATGCTGCAAGCATGTATCCCATACCTGAATCCCTCTGCTAAAGTTTCCTTTATTAATGTTGGTCAAGGGGACAGCGTTCTGATTGAACTGCCTTTTCGGAAAGCGGTATATCTAATTGATACGGGAGGAGCAATCCCTTTTGAAAAAGAAAAATGGGAAGAACGTTATGAAGAATATGATGTTACAAAAGAAGCTGTTCTTCCATATTTAAAAGGAAGAGGGATTAGGAAGATAGATGGTTTGATATTAAGTCATGCTGATATGGATCATGCTGGCGGAACCGTATTTTTATTAAATAACTTTCCGGTTGAAACCATTTACCTGCCTAAGAATAATAATCTTAGCGAGCTCGAAACGGAAATTATTGAATCAGGTAAACAAAAGGGAATTCATATGAAGTATTTGAGAAAGGGTATGCAGTGGGGCATTGGTAATTCTCGATTTATAGTTCTGCATCCGAGCGAAAAAAATACATCATCAAACAATAGATCTGTTGTTCTTTGGGTAAAGCTTTACGATACGTCGTTTTTATTAACAGGTGACATAGAAAAGGAAGCAGAACACGAAATCATTAATAATTTTTCGCAGCTAAAAGCTGACGTGTTGAAAGTTGCACATCATGGAAGCGATACTTCTACAACGGAACAATTTTTAGAGCTTGCAGCGCCTGAATTTGCAGTCATAAGCTCTGGGAGAAATAACATTTATGGACATCCTGCAAAAGATGTTATTACCAGATTAAAAGAGAAAAAAGTGACTATTTACAGGACAGATAAAAACGGAGATATTATTTTTGAAGCTGCAAAAAGAGGTTTGAAGATAACTACAGTTCAATAAAAAAGAGCCTAATACGAGTATTTGGCTCTTTTTTATGTATTATGCAATAGCTTTAAGAATGACTCCGATGGCAAAAATAACTGTAAAAAATCCAAACGCTACAACAAAGCCAACTCCGGAATCAATAAGGTCGTTACGCTTGCTCTGTACATCTTTTTCGAAATGATTCATGTGACAACCCTCCTAATCCATCCTTAGTATACGTTATCATTTTCAAAAAATCCATACTGAAAATGCTTTCTTTCACTCTTTTATCAAAATGCTCTTTTCTAAAAGTTTGTTGCTTTTGAGTATTTTGTTACATCTCTTCATTGAAAGTTAATTGGCAAGGTGCGTGCCAACCACCTGAGATTACTTCTCGCAAGGCATGCGACGAGGAACCACGCTTCGCTGAGTTTACTTGAAGACGCAGGAGCACAAATGCTTCTTTGAATGTGAGACCCCGCATGCGCTATGCGCCGAGGGAAGCTCAACGCACGCCTCGCGGAAAGCGAGTACCTGGAACGAAAATCAACCACTTACAAGAGCAACAAAGCCTATTGGTTGTAACCAATAAAAATTTTGCGCATAGGATATCCTAATTAAAGCCGGCTCGTGAGCTGTAAAAGTTCAGGTGTTGGTGTTTATCATAAATGAAGGAACGGGCTTGTGCTCTGTTCCTTCTTTTGCTTGCAAAACACTTCTATTCACCATAGGATTAAAGGGAGGTGAAAAAGGTGCTTACAGTCGATGCATTGAAAAAAAACATAAAAAATAAAAACACATCTCCTATTTACTTAATATGGGGAACCGAACTTTACTTAGCTGAGGAAGCCATACAAGCGATTTCTTCCTTGTTGGCTCCAGATGAAAGAGACTTCAATCTGAGTATACATAATCTGGATGAAATTTCTGTGCAGGAAGTTATGGAAGACGCCGAAACGATGCCTTTTTTAGGTGACCGCCGGATTGTTGTCATGAAAAATGCTGCTTTTCTTACAGCGGCTAAAGATAAGGCTAAATTAGAACATGATTTTAGAGTGTTCGAACAATACATACAAAATCCAGCAGAATATACAACGCTTGTGATCGTTGTCCCTTATGAAAAACTTGATGAACGAAAAAAAATAGTCAAACAATTAAAATCACAGGCTGAAATCATTCAAGTATCTCAATTAAGCAATGAGACTGCAGAAAAGTGGCTCTTTAAGGAAGCTCAATCCTTGAATGTTTCAATTGAAACGGATGCAATTGAACTTCTTCTTTCAAGATTGGGCACGAAAATGTCTATTTTAGCAAAAGAAATTGAGAAAATGGCCTTGTTTGTCGGGGTGAACGGTAACATTACAAAAGAAACTGTGGATGAGCTAGTTGTCAGAACTTTAGAAGATGATGTTTTTGGGCTCGTGGATCACGTTGTACATAAACGTACAGAGCATGCGTTAAGAAGTTTTTATGATCTAATGAAACAAAATCAGGAACCTATTCAAATACATGCTTTAATTACGCGTCAGTTCCGAATAATCAATGGAGTGAAAGAACTTCAAAAAAAGGGTTATGGAGAGAAGCAGATTGCTTCTGCACTCAAACTGCATCCATACGCAGTAAAATTAGCAGGTAAGCATGCCAGTCAATTTGATGAGAGATTTTTAAGAAATTGCCTCGATGATTTTGCAGAAACAGATTATAAGATGAAAACAGGACAAATGGATAAGACACTGCTGTTAGAAATGGAAATTATCAAACTCTCACAAGCGCAAAAAACCAGCTCCCTCGTATAAGAGGGCACTGAAAAAGTCCCTAAATAAAATGTTGAATGCGGGGATCTCCGCTCCAGGGTACATGCTTTCCGCGGGGCGGGCGGTGAGCCCCCTGCCGCTACGCGCCTTTAGGGGTCTCACCTGTCCCACTCGTCCCGCAGGACAAGGAAGGCTTCGGCAGCATTGCCTCGCACGAAGAAAATGTGAATTTCATTTTCGAGGAGTCAGTACCCTTCCGCTACAATCTTACATGTTTGTATGCAAAAAAAGAATCAAACCAGCTCTTTATTGAGGTGGTTTGATTCTTTTTTATGATTTAAAAGAAACACCGGTGAAATTCAACGGTTTTTTCAGTTGAAGGTGAGACTAATGGCGCAAAGCGTCAAGGAGGCTCAACGCACAAAAGCGAGCAACCTGAAACGGAAATTAACCACTACCAAGAGCAACAAACATTGCGAAAACAGCAAAATAAAAAAACGACCTATTGGTGTAAGGCCGTTTTTCAGGTTTCATCCTTAAATTTATGCGTTAACACCGTTTAAAGCCTTCGCTAGACGAGACTTTTGGCGAGAAGCTGCATTTTTGTGGATAAGTCCTTTGTTTGCTGCTTTGTCAATCTTCTTAGAAGCAGTAACAAATGCCGTTTGAGCACCTTCTGCATTGTTTGAAGCTGCAAGTGCTTCAAAGTTTTTGATCGCAGTACGCATGCCAGACTTTAGTGAAGCGTTGTGAGCACGACGCTTTTCGTTTGTTTTTACACGTTTAATCGCTGATTTAATATTAGCCAATCCATTCACCTCCCTAAATGAACCATGATGCAACAAAATTGCTATCCGTTGCAAAAAATAGGACACAAAGTATTCTATCAAAATCGTGATTTAAATGCAATACAAGAATGAAAAGGAACAGTTGCGGCAAAAATAAGAGAAAGGACGGTGGCAGATTATGGGTAAAGATTTAGACCTTCAGGGTTATTCAGTTCGTACGGATTTAGC
Organism: Fictibacillus sp. NPDC058756; assembly: GCF_042746035.1. NCBI lineage: Bacteria > Bacillati > Bacillota > Bacilli > Caryophanales > Fictibacillaceae > Fictibacillus > Fictibacillus sp. NPDC058756. The sequence continues at coordinate 1,394,333 of NZ_JBHYPU010000001.1, forward strand.
TATTGAAGCACACGATATGTTATTAAAAGAAGATGAAGTTGTAAATAAAAGTACTCTTGAAGGTGTCATTATAAATGAAACAAACAAAGATGGAATTAAGTGTGTGAGAGTAGAAATCGATGAAAAAGGCGCAGAAACTACAGGGAAAAAACCAGGATTATATTTAACTTTTGAAGTTCAGGGAATCCGTGAAAAAGACTCAAAACTTCAGCAGCAAGTACAGGAAGTATTCGCAAGAGATTTTCATCAATTTTTAAAAGAAGAAGGCGTGAAACAGGACGATACATGTTTAGTAGTGGGATTAGGAAACTGGAATGTAACGCCGGATTCACTTGGACCGCTCGTGGTAGAAAACTTAACGATTACTAAGCACCTTTTCGAGCTGGCGCCTGAGAATGTTGAAGAAGGTTTCAGGCCAGTCTGTGCAATCTCTCCGGGTGTAATGGGAATCACAGGAATCGAAACTAGTGATATCATCGACGGGATTGTAAAAAGGGTTAATCCAGACTTTGTAATTGCAATTGACGCGTTAGCTTCCCGGTCAATCGAAAGAGTGAATGCAACGATTCAAGTATCGAATACTGGTATTCACCCAGGTTCCGGAGTCGGAAATAAGCGTAAAGAATTGAGTAAAGAGACGCTCGGCATCCCTGTGATTTCAATTGGAATCCCTACTGTCGTTGATGCGGCTACCATTACAAGTGATACAATCGATTTTATTTTAAAGCACTTCGGCAGGGAAATGAACGAAAAAGACAAGCCGTCTAAGTCGCTCCTTCCTGCTGGTATGACATTTGGAGAAAAGAAAGTCTTAACAGATGAGGATATGCCAAAAGACGAACACAGAAAGTCGTTTCTAGGAATTGTCGGGGTGTTGGAGGATGATGAAAAGCTGCGTTTAATTCGTGAGGTATTGGCGCCGATCGGGCATAATCTGATGGTTACTCCTAAAGAAGTAGATGTGTTTATTGAAGATATGGCGAACGTTTTAGCAAACGGTCTGAATACTGCACTTCACGGGCAGATAGATCAAGGAAACACTTCGTCGTATACGCATTAAAAAAGCCTAGTTTCTAAAAGATTATTTTTTTGTTTTGTGAAGCCTCCGCTGACAAGTTGATTGGAGCGGAAAGGGAGCATCCTTCAGTGGAAATCAACCGTTCCTAATAGCAACAGAGATGAAATAAACAGTCATGTTTGGACAAGCTGCTGCATAAATTTAAATCGTACATCCTCGTAAACAAGGGGGAAAACCAATGACGAAATTTATGTTAAAGTGTTTTGGGATTACAGCCTTACTTTTGTTCGGTGTTTTATTTGGTATTCAAAAAGCACATTTTGAAATGAATGAACTAAAAGGTGCTTCTAATAAAGAGAGCATAGAATCAATGAATGATAGCTTTTCTTCAGAAAATGACGGTGTTGATAAAATATCTAGCCATGATATAAAAGCGAAACAGGAAACTTTAAATAAGATTGATTCGTTTAATGTTTTTTCTGCTTTAGGACAAAAACTCACTTCATGGATTTCATCAGCTTTCAGTGTCATGATTTCAGTGCTAGGCATCATTATTCAAGAGATGCTTGATGTATTCTCTCCATAAGAACCTTTAAAGGGCAGATCTTTAAAGGTTCTTTTTTGTTCAAATCCCTATTTTTACAGGTTGTGATTGAAAGAGGTATCTTGTATTGCTATAATCAAAGCTAGTGACTTTTCCTAAAATTGTAGGAGTGAACGTATAATGAACAGAGAAGAAAAATTAAAAAGACAAGCTAGGATCAGAAACTTTTCCATCATTGCACATATTGACCATGGGAAATCTACTTTAGCTGACAGAATTTTGGAAGAAACAAGTGCTCTAACACAGCGTGAGATGAAAGAACAGCTGTTAGACTCAATGGACTTAGAACGTGAACGTGGAATAACGATTAAATTAAATGCCGTTCAGCTTCAATATAAAGCAAAAGATGGTGAGATTTATACGTTCCACTTGATTGATACCCCAGGACACGTAGACTTTACATACGAGGTGTCTAGAAGCTTAGCAGCTTGTGAGGGAGCGCTGCTTATCGTAGATGCTGCTCAAGGAATTGAAGCACAAACGTTAGCGAACGTGTATTTAGCTCTTGAGAATGACCTGGAGATATTGCCAGTTATTAACAAAATTGACCTGCCGAGTGCTGAGCCAGAGCGAGTACGCCAGGAGATTGAAGATGTTATCGGACTGGATGCATCAGAAGCAGTACTTGCTTCAGCGAAAGCAGGCATTGGTATTCAAGACATTCTAGAGCAGATTGTAGCAAAAGTGCCAGCTCCTCAAGGTGATCCTGAAGGTCCGCTTAAAGCACTGATCTTCGACTCTTTATATGATCCATATAGAGGCGTAGTTACGTATATTCGAGTGGCAGAAGGAACTGTTAAGGTCGGCGATAAGATCAAAATGATGGCAACTGGTAAAGAGTTTGAAGTACTTGAACTAGGGGTGTTTACTCCAAAAGCGGTTCAGAAAGACTTTTTAACGGTTGGTGATGTTGGTTTCTTAACGGCATCCATCAAAAACGTTGGCGATACACAAGTCGGTGATACGATTACTAGTGCCGTAAAAGGGGCAACAGAGCCACTTCCAGGTTACAGAAAGATGAACCCAATGGTATATTGCGGACTATATCCAGTAGACACGGCAAAGTACAACGATCTTCGTGAAGCGTTAGAACGACTTGTATTGAATGATTCTGCTCTTCAATATGAGCCAGAGACATCTCAAGCCCTTGGATTTGGATTCCGATGCGGATTCTTAGGACTTCTTCATATGGAGATCATTCAAGAACGTATTGAACGTGAATTTAACATCGATCTAATCGCAACAGCACCAAGCGTTATTTATAACGTTACGATGACGGATGGGGAAAAAATAGTCGTCGATAACCCTGCAAATATGCCTGAAGCACAGAAGATTTCTGTTGTTGAAGAACCATATGTAAAAGCTTCAATCATGACACCGAATGATTATGTCGGAACGATTATGGAGATCTGCCAAAAGAAACGCGGTATCTTCATGACGATGGATTATTTAGAAAACAATCGCGTAAACGTTCTTTACGAGATTCCGCTTTCTGAGATCGTGTATGATTTCTTTGATCAGTTAAAATCAAGTACAAAAGGGTACGCCTCTCTTGACTATGAGTTGATTGGTTATAAACCTTCAAAGCTGGTTAAAATGGAAATATTGCTGAACAATGAAAAGATTGATGCATTGTCTGTTATTGTTCATAAAGACTTCGCATATGAGCGTGGTAAAGTTGTCGTTGAAAAGCTAAAAGAACTGATTCCGCGTCAACAGTTTGAAGTGCCAATTCAAGCTGCGATTGGTCAGAAGATTGTCGCTCGTTCTAACATCAAGGCATTAAGAAAGAACGTTTTAGCAAAATGTTATGGCGGGGATATCTCACGTAAACGTAAGCTATTAGATAAGCAAAAAGAAGGTAAGAAGCGAATGAAGACAATTGGTCGAGTAGATGTTCCGCAAGAAGCGTTTATGGCCGTTCTTCGTATGGATGATACTAATAACAATAAATAAAAACCATTATAAGACCGCGAAGGCAATATTAGCGGTCTTTCCCAATTTATGAGAATAAAAGGCGGTGAACAACGTGCTTAAAGCGGCATATCTTCATATACCATTCTGTGTCCAAATTTGTCACTATTGTGATTTTAACAAGATTTTCATTCATCAGCAGCCAGTAGAGGAGTATTTAGCGTCCATGAAAAAAGAGATGCTGAATACGACTTCCAGGTTTAAGAGCTATGAAATGGAGACGATTTTTGTAGGAGGGGGTACCCCCACTTCTTTAAGTGAAAATCAACTGAATACCTTTTTAAATGATGTAAACGAAGTGTTAGGAAACAAATCCGTAAAAGAATTCACTGTTGAGGCGAATCCTGAACAAACAACAAAAGAAAAAATCGCAGTTCTAAAAGATAACGGGGTTAACAGGCTGAGTATAGGCGTACAAGCATTTCAATCATCTTTGTTAAAAAAATTAGGCCGAACACATAACAGGGAAGATGTGTATTCAACTGTTGCTGAAGCTAAAGCAGCAGGAATACACAATATGTCGATTGATTTGATGTTTGGTTTGCCAGGACAAACGATGGATATGTTCAAGGAGTCAGTGGACGAAGCGCTAGCTTTAGATGTTCCGCACATATCGTCTTACTCATTGCAGATTGAAAAGAAAACAGTATTTTATAATTTAGCCCAAAAAGGTAAGCTCATCTTGCCAGATCAAGAGCTTGAAGCCGCTATGTACGAATATTTAATTGAAACTCTCGATAAAAAGGGATACAAGCAATATGAGATCAGCAATTTTGCGATTCCCGGGTTTGAGAGCAAGCATAATCTCCAATACTGGAACAATAACGAATATTTTGGAATTGGAGCAGGAGCACACAGTTATGTGGAGGGTACTAGAAGAAGGAACGCAGGTCCTTTAAAGCAGTATATGAATTTGATAGAGGAACAAGGCTTTCCTTATATAGAAGAGCATCCTGTTCCGATTACAGAAAAGATGGAAGAAGAAATGTTTATGGGCCTTCGTAAACAAGAAGGAGTCTCAGATCAAGATTTTATTAATCGATATGGCCGTTCGATGTTCGATATATATAAAGAACCTATTCAAAGAATGATTCAAAAAGGCTGGCTTGAAAAACATGATGGAAGGCTCTTCCTCACAAAAGATGGTAGACCTCTCGGGAATGAAGTATTCCAAGAATTTATTGGTGTAGTTTTAGATTGACAACGAAGACTACCTTTTGGTAACTTATATTATAGATTTAGCACTCGCTTCTGATGAGTGCTAACAAATGGGGTGATGGGATGTTATCGGAACGCCAACTCTATATCTTGCGTGTTTTAATAGATGATTACATCAAGCATGTTGAGCCTGTAGGTTCCCGTACAATCTCTAAAAGAGAAGACATTACCTACAGTCCTGCCACGATTCGCAATGAACTGGCAGATCTTGAGGATCTTGGATTCTTAGAGAAAACCCATACTTCTTCTGGACGGATTCCGTCTGAAAAGGGCTATCGATTCTATGTGGATCACCTGCTGCCCTCATTGTCTGTTTCGCCGAACGAAATGGACAGAACTGAACTTTTATCTACTGAAAAGGTTCAAGAAGCTGAAGTGTTATTTGACCAATCAGCAAAAATCTTATCAGATTTAACGAACTATACTTCTGTTGTTCTAGGTCCGAACGCTCTTGATATGAAACTTCGGCACATGCAGATCATTCCTTTGTCATCACAGATGGCAGTAGCGATATTTGTAACGAACACCGGTCATGTTGAAAACAGACAGATTGTGCTGCCGAATTCTATCGAGCCGTCTGATTTGGAGAAGCTTGTTAATATTCTGAATGAAAGACTTGCAGGTGTCCGATTAATAGAGCTGAACAGCAGAATTCAGATGGAACTGTCAGCTGTATTTAAAAAACATCTGAAGGATTATCAAAATATGAGCGTTTTCCTGGATCAGCTTCTTTTGTGGAGCAAAAAGGAAAAGCTGTTTTACGGGGGGAAAACAAATATGCTTTCCCAGCCAGAGTTTAGAGATCTTGATAAGGTACGGCCGCTTTTAGACTTTTTGGAAACACGCGACTTGATGGAGAAGCTTGTTTCTTCGACCGAAAAAGGTGTAACGGTTAAAATCGGGACGGAGAACGAGCATGAAGCGATGAAGAATTGCAGTGTCATTAATGCTTCATACACGATGCACGGCAAACATATCGGTACGATCTCTTTAATCGGTCCGACAAGAATGGAATACAAAAGAGTGATATCTTTGCTTGATTCCTTATCCAGGGAAATGACGAACCGTTTAAATGATTTTTCTAAATAAAGCATTTTAGGGAGGTGAAAGCATGAACAAAGAGGAAACGACACAGAACAAAACAGAAACTGATCTGAATGAAGAAACAGTAGATACTGCATTTGATGAAGAAGTTCAAGAAGATAATATTCCTGAAGAATCTGTTGAAGAAACATTAACAGAAGAGAAGCAGCGAATTCAGGAGCTTGAATTAAAGCTTGAAGAAGCGAGTCAAAAGAACCTTCGTCTGCAAGCGGATTACGATAATTTCCGCCGCCGTACAAGAGAAGAACAGGCTGCAAGCCTAAAATATAAATCTCAAAGTCTGCTTGAACAACTATTACCTGCTCTAGATAACTTTGAGCGTGCTTTGAAAACTGAAGCTACGAACGAACAAGCCAAAACCTTGATTCAAGGAATGGAAATGGTATATCGCCAGTTAGCTGATGTGTTAAAGCAAGAAGGTCTAACAGAAGTACCAACAGTTGGTGAAAAGTTTGATCCGAATATGCACCAAGCTGTAATGCAAGTGGAAGATTCAGAGTACGAGTCAAACACTGTTATTGAAGAATTGCAAAAAGGCTATATGTTAAAGGACCGTGTTATACGTCCTGCTATGGTAAAAGTAAACGCATAAAACTACATATTTTTTATGGAGGGAAAAAACATGAGTAAAATCATCGGAATTGACTTAGGTACAACAAACTCTTGTATTGCTGTTATGGAAGGTGGAGAAGCGGTAGTTATTCCTAACCCGGAAGGAAACCGTACAACACCATCTGTTGTAGCTTTTAAAGATGGAGATCGTTCTGTTGGGGAAGTAGCGAAGCGTCAAGCTGTTACAAATCCAAACACAATCATGTCTATCAAGCGTTATATGGGTACAGACCACAAAGAAACGGTTGAAGGAAAAGATTATACTCCTCAAGAGATTTCAGCAATCATCCTTCAAAAACTTAAATCACATGCAGAAGATTATCTTGGTGAAAAAGTTGAGAAAGCTGTTATTACAGTTCCAGCTTATTTCAACGATGCTCAACGTCAAGCTACTAAAGATGCTGGACAGATTGCTGGTCTTCAAGTTGAGCGTATTGTTAACGAGCCTACTGCTGCAGCGCTAGCTTATGGTCTTGAAAAAGATGAAGATCAAACAATTCTTGTATTTGACCTTGGAGGAGGTACGTTCGACGTATCAATCCTTGAACTAGGTGATGGTTTCTTCGAAGTAAAGTCAACTTCAGGCGACAACAAACTTGGTGGAGATGATTTTGACCAAGTAATCATTGATTATTTAGTAAGTGAATTCAAGAAAGAGAATGGTATTGATCTTTCTCAAGATAAAATGGCTCTTCAACGTTTAAAAGATGCAGCTGAAAAAGCGAAAAAAGATCTTTCTGGTGTAAATTCTACTCAGATCTCTTTACCGTTTATCACAGCTGATGCATCTGGACCGAAGCACTTAGAGTTAAACTTATCACGAGCTAAATTTGAAGACTTATCTTCTGATCTAGTTGAGCGTACGATGGCACCTACACGCCAGGCATTAAATGATGCGGGAATGTCGCCATCTGACATTGATAAAGTTATTCTAGTAGGTGGATCAACTCGTATCCCTGCAGTTCAAGAAGCGATCAAAAAGTTTACTGGCAAAGAGCCGCATAAAGGTGTTAACCCTGATGAAGTAGTAGCACTTGGAGCTGCGATCCAAGGTGGAGTTCTAGCAGGAGATGTTAAAGATGTAGTTCTTCTTGACGTTACACCGCTTTCACTTGGTATCGAAACGATGGGTGGCGTATTCACAAGATTGATTGACAGAAACACAACGATCCCTACATCGAAATCACAAGTGTTTTCAACAGCTGCTGACAACCAGACATCTGTAGACATCCATGTCCTGCAAGGTGAGCGTGAGATGGCTGCGCACAACAAGACTCTTGGAAGATTCCAATTATCTGAGATTCCTCCGGCACCACGCGGAGTACCTCAAATCGAAGTAAGCTTTGATATCGATGCAAATGGTATCGTTAACGTACGTGCGAAAGATCTTGGTACGAATAAAGAGCAATCAATCACGATTAAGTCTTCTACTGGACTTTCAGATGATGAGATTGAACGCATGGTAAAAGACGCTGAGGAAAATGCTGAAGCTGACAAGAAGAAACGTGAAGAGATTGACACAAGAAACGAAGCAGATCAGCTTGTATTTACAGTTGATAAAACATTGAAAGACCTTGAAGGTAAAGTAGATGAAGCTGAGGTTAAAAAGGCAGAAGAAGCTAAAGAGAGCTTGAAGAAAGCACTTGAAGGCAGCGACATCGAAGCAATTAAGAAAGAAAAAGAAGCATTAAGTGAAATCGTACAGCAGCTATCTGTTAAACTTTATGAGCAAGCGGCACAACAAGCACAAGCTCAACAAGGCGATGCAGAAGGCAAAAATGATGATAATATCGTAGATGCTGATTATGAAGAAGTAAACGATGATAAAAAATAAGAACTAGCAATAAAAAGTCAAAGTCAGGATATCTTGACTTTGACTTTTTTTCTGAAAAAGCTGTTTTCGCAAGCTTTGATGCTCTTGAAAGTGGTTGATTTCCGTTACAGGATGCTCGCTTTCCGCGGGGCGTGCGGTGAGCCTTCTCGGCGCTTTGCGCCATTAGAAGTCTCACCTGTCCTCTTCATGGAAGTATCCTTGCTCCTGCGTCTACAAGTAAATGCTACCGACGTGAGCTTCCTCGTCGCATGCCTAGCGAGAAGCTTCTCTTGTGGTAGCACGCACCTTGCACTCCAATCAACTTGTCAATGAAGAGAAAAATGAGCCGAAAGCAACAATCTTTTTAGAGAAGAGCCTTCTGAAAAGCAATGATTTTTTTACAGACTCTTGACTCGCTGGTGTTTGCAGATTCGTCTTGAGTCATGTGGTATTCAATGGTAAGATAACTTTTATGTGAGAATTCGGGAGTGTCCTATTATGAGTAAAAGAGATTATTACGAAGTACTTGGATTAGATAAGAACGCCTCCAATGACGAGGTGAAAAAAGCATACCGTAAGCTTGCCAGACAGTATCACCCTGATGTGAATAAAGAGGCAGATGCGGAAACAAAGTTTAAAGAAGTAAAAGAAGCATATGAAACGTTAAGCGATCCACAGAAAAAAGCACACTACGACCAGTTTGGGCATACTGACCCTAATCAGGGATTCGGTGGAGCAGGAGCTGGCTTTGAAGGATTCGGTGATATATTTGATATGTTCTTTGGCGGTGGCGGCGGAAGACGTAATCCAAACGCACCGCGACAAGGAAACGACCTTCAATATGGGCTTCGCCTTTCATTTGAAGAAGCGGTATTTGGTAAGGAAACTGAGATTCAGATTCCAACTGAAGAAACATGCAGTACATGTCATGGTTCTGGGGCTAAGCCAGGCACAAAACCAGAAACATGTTCACACTGTAATGGCAGCGGCCAGCTGAATGTTGAGCAAAACACTCCATTTGGACGCATCGTCAACAGAAGAGTATGTAATCATTGCAGCGGTAAAGGGAAAATTATTAAAGAAAAATGTAATACATGTCACGGAGCAGGAAAAGTACGCAAGAATAAAAAGCTTTCCGTAAAAGTTCCTGCTGGCGTAGATAATGGTCAGCAGATCCGTATGTCAGGACATGGTGAACCTGGAGTGAATGGCGGTCCTGCTGGTGACCTTTATGTTGTTTTCCAAGTGGCTGAGCACGAATTTTTCGAGCGTGACGGGGACGATATCTATTGTGAAATGCCTTTAACATTTGTTCAGGCAGCATTAGGTGATGAAATAGAAGTGCCTACTCTATACGGAAAAGTAAAATTGAAGATCCCTGCTGGTACACAAACTGGAACACACTTCAGGCTGAGAGGAAAAGGCGTGAAAAATGTTCATGGACGCGGTCAGGGAGATCAGCACATACAAGTAAAAGTTGTTACACCTAAAAATTTAACAGAAAAACAAAAGCAGCTGCTTCGAGATTTCTCTGAAATAAGCGGAAGTCTGCCCGATGAACAGCAAGATGGATTTTTTGATAAAGTAAAACGTGCTTTTAAAGGTGAGTAACAAAAACCTTCTTAATCTTAAAAACGGAGTTGATATGATGAAATGGTCAGAAATTAGCATCCACACTACTCAGGAAGCTGTTGAACCAGTATCAAATATTTTACATGAAGCAGGAGCAAGCGGAGTTGTGATTGAGGATGTGGATGACCTCTCAAAAGAGCGCCAATCCGTATTTGGTGAAATCTATCAGCTTAATCCTTCTGACTATCCTTCTGAAGGTGTCATTTTAAAAGCATACCTTCCTGTAAATAGTTTTTTAGGAGAGACCGTTGAAGAGATTAAGCAGGCCATTACAAACCTTGTAAAATATGATATCGATATTGGTGCGAATACCATTTCAATTTCTGAAGTTAACGAAGAAGAATGGGCGACGGCATGGAAAAAATACTATAAGCCAGTCAAAATATCGAAGCGAATTACTATTACCCCGACTTGGGAGGAGTACGTACCTGTCCATTCTGACGAGTTAATTATTGAATTGGATCCTGGAATGGCGTTTGGAACCGGAACTCATCCCACTACCGTCATGAGCTTGCAGGCAATTGAAAAATATATTCAAGAAGGCGATACTGTAATTGACGTAGGAACAGGATCCGGAGTATTAAGTATTGCATCTGCAATGCTCGGTGCAGGCAAGGTAGATGCCTATGATCTGGATGAAGTAGCAGTTAACAGTGCCCGTTTAAATGTAAAGCTGAATAAAGTGCATAATAAAGTTCATGTTGATCAAAATGATTTACTGAAAGGGATATCAGGTCCTGCAGACCTTATTGTCGGCAATCTTCTTGCAGAAATCATTCTCCTATTCGTCGATGATGCAGCCAAAGTGTTAAAACCAGGCGGCTATTTCATTACTTCAGGCATCATACAAGGAAAGAAACGTGATGTTAAAGCAAAGTTAGAACAGCAAGGGTTTACGATTATTGAAATCTTGGAGATGGAAGATTGGGTGGCGATCGTCGCTCAAAATCAGAAATAAGAACAGGAAGTGCTCAAAATGCAAAGGTATTTTGTTCCCGCTGAAAGCTGGGAAAATGACCGTGTTTTCATAAAAGATGAAGATGCAAAACACATTTCTAAGGTTATGAGAATGCAGCCGGGAGACAACATTATATGCTGTGACAATAATGGCAGGTCTGCGGTTTGTGAGATACTTGACCTAGGCGGGAACGTTATAGAAGCAAAGGCTGTAAATGAGCTGGAATCAGATTCAGAGATGCCTATTACGGTCACCATTGCACAAGGCCTTCCAAAAGCAGATAAGCTTGAATACATTGTTCAAAAAGGAACCGAGCTTGGAGCTTCAGCTTTCTTTCCTTTTTCTGCTGACCGCTCAGTTGCGAAATGGGACGATAAAAAAGCAGCTAAAAAGAAGGAACGTTTAGAAAAAATCGCTAAAGAAGCAGCTGAACAATCGCATAGAAACAAGATTCCAGTGATTATGAATCCTGGGTCTTTTTCTGATTTGCTAAAAGTAGCAGAACAGTATAATATAAAAATCGTTGCATATGAAGAGGAAGCTAAACTGCAAGAATACAGCCGTTTTTCTTCTGCTTTAAAGAAGATTGCAAAAGGAGATAATCTTCTTTGCGTTATAGGTCCAGAAGGCGGGATAAGCGAAAAAGAAGCGATGGTCCTTAAAGAACATGGATTTGAATTATGCGGACTGGGTCCAAGAATTTTAAGGACCGAAACAGCTCCATTATATATTTTATCTGCTATTTCTTATCATTTTGAATTAAAGGGGTGATGAAAATGCCATCTGTTGCTTTTCATACTTTAGGCTGTAAAGTCAATCATTACGAAACAGAAGCGATCTGGCAGCTTTTTCAGTCTGAAGGATACGAAAGAACTGATTTTGACAGCACAGCGGACGTTTATGTAATCAATACATGTACTGTAACAAATACAGGGGATAAAAAAAGCCGGCAGGTAATTAGACGTGCAATACGAAAAAATCCTGATGCAGTTATTTGTGTTACAGGATGCTATGCTCAAACCTCACCTGCTGAGATTATGGCTATTCCTGGAGTAGATGTTGTTGTCGGTACACAAGATCGGTCCAAGATGCTTACGTACATTCAGCAATATCAGGAAGAAAGAATGCCTATTAATGGTGTATCCAACATCATGAAGGCTAGAGTATATGAAGAATTAGACGTACCTGCTTTTACTGACAGAACTAGAGCATCTTTAAAGATTCAGGAAGGCTGCAATAATTTCTGTACATTCTGTATCATTCCTTGGGCAAGAGGGTTATTGCGTTCAAGAAAACCAGAAGATGTTCTGTCACAAGCACAGCAATTAGTGGATTCAGGCTATAAAGAAATCGTTCTGACGGGGATTCACACTGCTGGTTATGGTGAAGATATGAAAGATTATTCTTTTGCCAAATTGCTCCGTGATTTAGATAAAAATATTACAGGACTTAAACGCATACGTATATCATCTATTGAGGCGAGCCAGATTTCAGATGAAGTGATTGAGGTTATGGGTAATTCTGAAAAAATCGTTCCTCACCTCCACATTCCTTTACAATCAGGTTCAAATACGGTTCTTCAGCGCATGAGAAGAAAGTATTCTATGGAAATGTTCGGTGAACGTCTTGACCGGTTAAAAGAAGCTTTGCCTGGACTTGCAATTACATCTGATGTCATTGTAGGTTTTCCAGGAGAGACAGAAGAAGAATTTATGGAAACGTATCATTTCATTAAAAACCATAAATTTATGGAACTTCATGTGTTCCCTTATTCAAAACGCACTGGTACACCTGCTGCCAAGATGGAAAATCAGGTTCCTGAAGATATAAAGAACGAACGAGTTCATAAATTGATCTCTCTATCTGATCAATTAGCAAAAGAATATGCATCAGATTATGAAGATACGGTAGTTGAAGTAATTCCGGAAGAAGAGTTTAAGGATGAACCAGGCAAGAATTTATTTGTTGGTTACACGACAAACTACCTAAAGGTTGTCTTTGAAGGTAATGAAGATATGATTGGCAAATTAGTGAAAGTGAAAATCACTGAAGCTGGGTATCCTTATAATAAAGGTATATTTGTAAAACAAGAAATGGAAGAAATCCTGAAGCATGCTGTTTCAAGCTAACATCCTGGAGTTCATACCAGGATGTTTTTTGTGAGTAGCTCGATTTATTTCGATTAATTTGGTATGATACTACGGTATTTAATTTTTAAGTTTAGAAAGGATTGTTTTTTTTGAGCAATTTAAATGTTGCAAGAATGATTGACCACACAGCTTTAAAAGCAGAAACTACAAAGAAAGAGATCTTGACTCTTTGTGAAGAAGCTAAAAAATATAATTTCTTTTCTGTATGTGTAAACCCTACTTGGGTATATACAGCATTTGAACAGTTGAAAGATTCGGACGTAGCAGTTTGTACTGTAATCGGGTTCCCTCTAGGTGCCAACACTCCGGAAGTAAAAGCATTTGAAACAAAGAATGCAATTGAAAACGGTGCTACTGAAGTTGATATGGTTATTAACATCGGAGCTTTAAAAGATGGCAACTATGAACTAGTTGAACAAGATGTTCGTGCAGTTGTTGAAGCTGCAAAAGGCAAAGCACTCACAAAGATCATCATCGAAACGTCTCTCTTAACGAATGAAGAAAAAGTAAAAGCATGTGAAATTGCTGTAAAAGCTGGAATTGACTTCGTTAAGACATCAACAGGTTTCTCTACTGGAGGAGCAACTATTGAAGATGTTAAGCTGATGCGTGAAACTGTTGGACCAAACATCGGTGTAAAGGCTTCTGGAGCAGTTAGAGACCGTGAGACAGCTTTAGCTATGATCGAAGCTGGTGCGACACGTATTGGTGCAAGTGCAGGAATCGCAATTGTTGAAGGCGGAACATCTACTTCAGATTATTAATTTTTATTCTAGAATAATTACCTTTTCTCTCCGACCAACTTGTTTAAATTAAGTTGACCGTATTGCAAGGATATATTATAATGGCAAAAGATATGTGACGCATCTTTACTTTATGTAAGGATGGTCTGGAGGGAGGGAAATACAAATGGCAGAAACACGTATTCGCAAGAATGAATCCATTGATGATGCTCTTCGTCGTTTTAAAAGATCCGTTTCCAAAGATGGAACATTGGCTGAAGTTAAAAAGCGCAAGCATTATGAAAAGCCAAGCGTAAAGCGTAAGAAGAAGGCTGAGGCAGCAAGAAAGCGTAAGTTCTAAGCGGGGTGTAAGTAATATGAGTCTTCTTAATGATTTAAACCAAGATATGAAACAAGCGATGAAGGACAAGAACAAGCAAAAGCTTTCTGTTATTCGCATGCTAAAGGCATCTCTTCAAAATGAGGCTATTAAGCAAGGGCGCGAATTAAATGAGGAAGAAGAGCTTACCGTTCTTGTACGCGAAATGAAACAAAGAAAAGACTCCCTCCAAGAATTCGAAAAAGCTGGCCGCGATGATTTAGTCGCAGGTCTTCAAGATGAAATTGCTGTTCTTACGCCATATCTTCCTAAACAGCTGAATGAAGAAGAACTTTCTGAAATTGTTGCTCAAACAATTTCAGAAACTGGGGCTGCTTCTAAAGCTGACATGGGTAAAGTTATGGGTGCACTTATGCCTAAAGTTAAAGGGAAAGCCGATGGCGGTCTCGTTAACCGTATAGTGCAGCAACAATTATCATAATTGAAATTGACAAACGCTCTGTATTTATACAGGGCGTTTTCTTATTTTAAAAGTTGTTTTCGCAAATCTTTATCGTTTTATGTGAAAGTAGTTGATTTCCGTTCCAGGTGCGCGCTTTCCGCGGGGCGGGCGGTGAGCCTCCTTGGCGCTTAGCACCATTAGGAGTCTCACCTGTCCCACTGGTCCCGCAGGAGTCTCGCACCTTGCACTCCAATCAACTTATCAATGAAGCTAAAGAAAAAATATTTTGTAAGCAACAATCTTTCAGAAAAGAACTAAGATAAGAAAGCTTAATACCCATGAGAATGACTTCTTTAGTTTGTACTTGTCGAAAATTCGATAAATTTCTTTAAGTGTGGAATTATTGGTGATTTCAATGGAATAATTCCAGATTACCATGTAAAAATTAGCTTCTACCCTGTAATAGTACTTGTACACTTTATCCACTGTTTCAATTGGTACAATGATTACAAAACAGCCTTCTAAAATAACAACAAAGTCTGCGCCGACAACTTTTTATTGAAACTTTTCCCATAAATTAACGTAAAATAGAAGGAGAAGGGGGGATTTTCGTGAAAAGGACCCGATTGCTGATCTATACCTTATGTTTTATATGGGGAATTTACGGTTTATTATCAACTCAGCAAGTTTTTTCAGCTGGTCAAGGGAAAACCGTAACATTTATTCCAGTTGAGCATGAAGTTGAAAGAGGTCTTGAGGCTTTTTTAGAAAGAAATATTAATGAAGCTGAAGAGGATGGTACTGACCATATCGTACTCGAGATCTATACTCCAGGCGGACGGGTAGACGCAGCAATACATATAGCAAAACTGATGAGGGAAACAGACATACCAATTACTGCGTACGTTGTGAAAAATGCTTTTTCTGCAGGTGCTTATATAGCATTAAATGCAGATGACATCGTTATGAAACCTTCTACTACGATTGGTTCAGCCGCTGTTATAGACAGCCAGGGAAATACAGCAGGACAAAAGGCAGAATCAGCATGGAAGGCAGAGATGCTGGCGGCAGCAGAACTTAACGATCGGGATCCATTATATGCAGAGGCTATGGTCGATCCTGATGTTGAAATTCCTGAGCTTGGGTTAAAGAAAGGGGATCTTCTTACATTAACTGCAAGTGAAGCTTTAAAAGTGGGCTATGCTGAAAAGATTGCTGAGGATCGACAGGAACTATTAGCCTATTTAGACCTGGAAGATGCTAAGATTTTAGAATCGGAACCTACTTTTGCTGATAAAATAGCCCGTTTTGTAACAAATCCAGTTATTGTGCCGATACTGCTTTCTTTAGGAAGCTTAGGGCTTGTTCTTGAGTTATATACACCAGGGTTTGGTATTGCAGGATCTGTAGGGGCACTGTCATTATTTTTATTTTTCTATGGTCATATGATAGCTGGTTTAGCAGGCTGGGAAGCAATCATTTTGTTCGGAATAGGAATTATTTTAATCATAATGGAGATATTTTTGCCCGGAGGTATTATGGGTATAATTGGGGTGGTGGCCATGTTAACTGGTTTGATACTTGCAGGTGGTTCTTTATCAGGAATTCTTATCGCGATTGCGATAGCCATTATTGTAACAATCATTGGCTCATACTTCTTCATCCGCTCGTTTGGTTATAATGGTCCGCTAAAACGGTTAGTGCTCTTCGATTCAACAAGTTCTGAAAAAGGGTACCTTTCGCACAGTGAGCGTATTGATCTAACCGGAAAGACTGGGATTACTGCTACACCGTTACGACCTGCTGGCAGTGTGAAAATTGATGACGAGTATATTGATGTAGTATCTGAAGGCGCTTTTATCGGAAAAGATGAAAAAGTTAAAATTGTAAAAGTAAGCGGGGGCCGTGTCGTAGTGAGGCTGGCCGAAAATATAGAATGAATGGAGTGTGTTGTTAATGTTAGAACTTAGCTCGATTGCAAGTATTGTAATCATTGGTCTTATAGTAATTGCTTTAGCAGTATTGTTTACCTTTGTCCCCGTAATGCTTTGGATTTCTGCACTGGCTGCAGGAGTAAGAGTAGGCATCTTTACATTAGTAGGAATGAGATTAAGAAGGGTCATTCCAAACCGTGTCGTAAATCCATTGATTAAAGCAGTAAAAGCGGGTTTAGAATTAAGTACAAACCAGCTTGAGAGCCACTATCTCGCAGGAGGAAACGTTGACCGTGTAGTAAATGCATTGATTGCTGCACACCGAGCTAACATCGAACTTAGCTTTGAAAGAGCTGCGGCAATCGACCTTGCAGGCCGTGATGTACTTGAAGCAGTCCAGATGAGTGTTAATCCAAAAGTGATAGAAACTCCTTTTATCGCTGGTGTAGCTTTGGATGGTATCGAAGTGAAAGCAAAAGCTAGAATCACGGTACGTGCCAACATAGACCGGCTTGTGGGTGGAGCTGGTGAAGAAACAATCATCGCTCGTGTTGGTGAAGGAATAGTTAGTACAATCGGTTCTTCTGAAACACATAAAAAAGTACTTGAGAACCCCGATATGATTTCTCAAACAGTCCTTTCAAAAGGTCTGGATGCAGGAACAGCTTTCGAAATTCTTTCGATTGATATTGCAGATATTGATATTGGCAAAAATATTGGTGCAGAACTGCAAACAGATCAAGCAATGGCAGATAAGAATATTGCACAGGCAAAAGCAGAAGAAAGACGTGCGATGGCAGTAGCGAACGAACAAGAAATGAAAGCAAGAGTCCAGGAAATGAGAGCAAAAGTTGTAGAGGCAGAAGCAGAGGTACCTATGGCATTAGCCGAAGCTCTGCGTTCAGGTAATATGGGCTTTATGGATTACATGAACATGAAAAACATTATGGCAGATACAACTATGAGAGAATCAATTAGTAAGTCTTCTAATCCAGATAAAGAGAACGATGATAAAGGACGGAAAATGTAATCATGAATATCGTTGAAGCGATTATTGATATCCTGATTGCAAATATCGCTTTTGTCGTTATTATCGCTGGCGGGTTATACAGCTTCTTTAAAAGATTGAACGATACAAAGAATGCGAATAGACCTGCACCTGCAAAGCGGACGAATGAGCAGCCTAAACAAAAAGCTTCTCCATTTGGAGTTCCGCGAGAAGATGTTAGTCAGCCCGAAAGAGACATTACGATTTCACCGGAAAAGAGACCCGATAGAAAAGAAGCAATCACTAAGCGGTATGAGGATTTAAAGCATAAAAGCAACTCGAATCGTTATCAGGATAAAGAAGAAGCTATCCTGGGCAGCTTCAAAGCAGATCAAAAAGAACTTCAAAAAGCAGTTATATGGTCAGAAATTCTTTCGAAGCCTAAAGCACTGCAAAAATGAATGTAACTGAAAGCAAACAAAGAAATAATGTGATAGTTTGCCCCCTTCTCTCATAAAAATGGAGAGAGGGGGTTTTTTTATGGGAAAATTGCGGCAGCAAGTAAGCAAATGGATGATGCAGAACCTTGAATTACCAGCAGACGTAGTAATGGATTTACCCCGGATAACGATGATTGGACAATTACACATTTATATAGAAAATCACAGGGGCGTAAAAGCTTTTTCCAATGAACAGCTCAAGCTCAAATTGAAACAAGGCACTCTCGTCATTTCGGGCAGGGAATTTGTCATTAAAACCATTCTTCCAGAAGAGATTCTATTAGAAGGAAACATCTCTTCAGTGGATTTTGAAAACGATTAAAAGTTTCTAGGATATGGAGGGACAATATGAAAAGCAAATGGAACAATAATTTTAAAGGATATGTGAGAATTGAAATTATTGGACAAGAGTCCAGCTCTTTCATCAACACTTGTATACAGTCAGGGATACAAATTTGGGACATCAAACCCCTCGATGGTGAGCGTGTGCATGTGTCAATTTCAGTTCCAGATATCCAGAGAGCAAAAGTTATTTTGAAACAAAATAAGCTGAAAATTAGAATTAAGGAAAAAAAAGGAACCCCGTTTCTGCTTAAAAAAATGTGGAAAAGAAATGGTTTTATACTTGGCATGGTCTCATTTATTTTCATTCTGTTTTTATTATCTAATATGATTTGGAATATTAATGTCATCGGCGCAAATCCTAAAACTGAATATGAGCTTAGAAAAGCTGCATTAGAAATAGGAGTAAAAAAAGGAAAGTTTATTTTTTTACTGCCGAATGTAAGAGAGGTCCAGAGACAGCTAACAGAAAAAATGGGAAATGTCACTTGGATAGGCGTTACACAGCATGGAACATCGTATCGATTTGAAGTCGTAGAAAAAGAGATACCAAAGGAAAAACCAATTACAGGACCTAAACATCTCGTCGCCACAAAACAAGCAGTTATCCATTCTTTATTCGTTGAAAAAGGACAACCAGTAGTAACTGTAAATGATTATGTACAAAAGGGAACTTTATTGGTATCCGGATATATCGGCAAAGAAAAAAAACCGGAACTTGTAAGTGCAAAAGGTGAAATCTTAGGTGAAGTTTGGTACGAAACCAAGGTGGAAATCCCTTTAAATACTTCTTTTCAAACGTATACAGGAAAGTTTGAAAATAGACATTATGTTTCTTTGTTTGGATTAAATATTCCGATATATGGATTTACTGATGGAGAATTTCAGGATAAAACGGAAACACTAAACGAAAGTCCTCTTTATCTGGCAAAGTGGAAGATGCCCGTTTCTTATATAAAAAAAGAGATCCGGGAAACAGACGGAGTAAAACGGACTTACACGAAAGCGGAAGCTATAGAGGTTGGGAAAAAGATGGCTAAAAAAGAATTGCTTAAAAAACTCCCTGAAGATGCAAAAATTAAAGGTGAAAAAGTTTGGCAACAAAAGGTCTCGAATGGTAAAGTAAAATTAACGATGCTCTACCAAGTAATTGAAAATATTGCATCTGAACAACCTATACCTATCCAACAAGGAGAATGAGTAGTTTGTCAGAAACGAAAAGACTTAATTCATTACAACTCGAAAATACAACGGAAGCCGCATCACTCTTTGGGCCGAACGACGCCTTTTTAAAGGTTATTGAACACAAGCTCAACGTAGGTATAGTCACCCGCGGAGAAGAAATTTTAGTGACAGGGGAACTAGCGAAAGCTGAAATGGTCGAGGAGACGCTCTCCGTGTTATTGAAATTAGTGCGCAAAGGCATAAAAATATCTGAGAGGGATATTGTTTATGCAGTTCAGCTCGCAGAAAAGAACATGCTGGATGAATTAAGTGAGTTATATGAAGAAGATATAGCAGTTACAGCTAAAGGTAAGCCAATTCGTGTTAAAACGCTGGGGCAGAGACATTACGTTCAATCCATGAGAAAGCGTGATCTTGTGTTCGGCATTGGACCAGCGGGAACGGGTAAAACCTATCTTGCAGTCGTCATGGCAGTAAATGCCTTAAAAGACGGCCGGATTAAAAAAATTGTACTGACACGTCCTGCAGTGGAAGCTGGTGAAAGTTTAGGTTTCTTGCCAGGAGATTTAAAAGAAAAAGTTGATCCGTACTTACGCCCGCTTTACGATGCGCTGCATGATCTTCTTGGTGCAGAACATACTGAGAGGCTTATCGAACGGGGAACGATTGAAATTGCCCCATTAGCGTACATGAGAGGCCGTACCCTGGATGAAAGCTTCGTCATTCTTGATGAAGCGCAAAATACATCACCCGAACAAATGAAAATGTTCCTGACACGTCTCGGATTTGGATCGAAAATGGTGATCACTGGTGACCTTACACAGATTGATCTGCCTAGAGGAAAAGAGTCCGGATTAAAAGTTACCGAAAAAAGACTAGAAGGTGTTAATGGAATTGATTTTATATACTTAAAACAATTAGATGTTGTAAGACATCCGCTGGTTCAGCGGATTATTGAAGCATATGAAACATATGATAAATAAGGACTCCTGTTTCAGGAGCCCTTTTTTACTTTATATAAGTACCATATTTGTCCAACTTTTGCTAAGATTAGTATAGGATTCACAGTTTAGGGAGTGGTAGCGTTTGGCCAACTTGAGACACATCCTTTCAAATTATTTTCGTTTAAGCGTAGCAACCGTATCATTTATCGTAATGGGAATCATTTTATTTGCTATATTAGTCAGCAATGTAACTCCTAATGTCGTCGACGTAAACGTCTATGAACGTGCTCCTCGTGATATACAATCTCCAATTACGATTCCTTTGGAAGAACAGACTGAGGCAAGAAAAAGGCTTGCTGAAGAAAATGTAAAAAATGAATACACTTTTAATAACGACATCGCATTTGAGCAGGCTGATGCGATGAAAATACTGATCAATACAATCATTTCAATAAATAAAACAGAAGAAAAGAAAAAAGATGATGAACCACTATTAACACGTGAACAAAAGATTGATCAATTAGAAGATTACATAGATACTTCAGAGATTTCTGATGAGACATTTGATACATTATTTCGGGCGAGTGAGACTGAACTGACAAATGTAAGAAATCTTGGACCTGATGTTGTAAACAGTGTACTTGAAGAACCCATCATGGTTGAAGAGGTTGATGGAAAAAAAGATGAAGCGGTTCGATTAATCCGCGAAAACGGAAATTTGTCTTACTCCCTTAGGAACGCGACAGAGGAAATAACAAGAACTTTTATCATTGCAAACCGGACACTCGATACAGAAAAAACAAGACAAAAACGTAAAGAAGCTAGTGAAAAAGTTGAAGAAGTATTTATAAGAGAAGGGGAAGTTTTAGTTAAAAGCGGTTCAGTTATCACGCCTGAAATCTATGAAAGATTAAAGATGGTCGGCCTGCTTGATCAAGAAATGAAAACATATCCTTACTATGGGCTGTTCTTATTTGTTTTACTTGTAATGGCAGGGCTTTATTATTTTATGAAAGAAGAACGGAAGAAAGAGCATTTTAGAAAATATGTGACCATTTATGCACTGCTGTTTACACTGACACTTGTTGTGATGAAGCTGATAAGTATCAGCACTGAAATTGGATTGAACAGTTTAATGTATTTAGTTCCAGTGGCAGCTGGTGCGATGATGATTAAGATGCTGTTTAATGAGGAACTTGCTGTCGTTTCATCTGTGATTTTTGCAATCAGTGCTGCACTGATTTTTAATGAACAAACAACAGGTAACTTTAATTTCATAATGAGTTTGTATGTATTATTTAACGCAATTTCCGGGATCGTATTCTTAGGGAAAACACAGCAGCGTTCTAAAATTCTTCAAGCAGGATTTTTCGTTTCTTTTATAGCCATCCTAACAGTAGCAAGTGTGCTTTTGCTTCAAAATGGTAAATTCACATCTTGGCAGATTGGATTAGATCTTGGCTGTGCTGCTTTATCTGGTTTTATATCAGCAGTTCTTACACTAGGATTGCTGCCGGTGATTGAATCATCATTTAATATTTTATCTGTTACGAAACTGATCGAGCTTTCAAATCCGAATCACCCAATCTTGAGAAAAGTCCTTATGGAAGCTCCAGGTACTTATCATCATAGCATTATGGTAGCAAACCTATCTGAAGCTGCATGTGAATCGATTGGTGCTAATGGGCTCCTGGCAAGGGTGGGTTCTTACTATCATGATGTCGGAAAGACAAAACGGCCGCATTTTTTCATTGAAAACCAAATGAATATGGAGAATCCGCATGATAAGATTGCACCTCAGTTAAGCAAAACGATCATTACGGCTCATCCTTATGATGGAGCGGACATGCTTCGTGCAGACAAAATACCTAAAGAGATTATCGATATAGCGGAGCAGCATCATGGGACGACGCTGCTGAAATTTTTCTATCATAAGGCTACTCAGTTAACGGAAAAAGAAGTTGCTGAATCAGATTTCCGTTACCCTGGACCAAAAGCTCAAACGAAGGAAGTAGCAATCATAGGTATTTCAGATGCAGTAGAAGCTGCAGTTAGATCTTTATCAAAGCCTACACCAGTAAAAATTGACCAGATCATTCGAAAAATAATTAATGACAGACTTGAAGATGGCCAATTTGATGAATGCGATCTTACACTTAAAGAGTTGGATACCGTAGCTAAAACTTTAACTGAAACACTTCAAGGAATATTTCATTCCAGAATTGAGTATCCAGAAGAAACGAAAAAGGTGGAAAAACAATGACATTACATGTTGAGTATTTAAATGAAGTTGACGAAAACAGTGAAGAGTTCCAAGAGTTGTTAGCTAATGTGCTGCAGAAGGCAGCAGAGATGGAAAAAACGGGATCGGCAGAGGTATCTGTGACGATCGTTACGAAAGAAAGAATTCAAGAAATTAATAGTGAATACAGACAAAAAGATGCCGTGACAGATGTAATTTCTTTTGCCATGGAGGAGATGGGCGAAGATGAAACAGAGATTATCGGCGGTGAAGAAACAAGGTTCTTAGGGGACATCATCATCTGTTTAGACGTTGCAAAAGAACAAGCAGAAGAATATGGACATTCAATTGAGAGGGAAATGGGATTCCTTGCCGTTCACGGATTCCTTCATCTTTTAGGTTATGATCATATGAATGAAGCAGATGAAAAAGCTATGTTTGGCAGACAAGAAGAAATTTTGGAGCAGTACGGATTGAAAAGATGATCGCATGGAAAAAGTTATTCAATAGCTTTACATTTGCTTATACAGGGATAATAAAAACATTTAAGAACGAGCAAAATTTCAAAATACAAATTATGATAAGTGTAATCGTTATCTTAACAGCAGTTACACTTGATTTTTCAGGATTGCGCATGGCAGTTTTACTGATTGTAATCGGGATTGTGCTTGGCTTAGAACTCATGAATACTGCTGTTGAAAAAACAGTTGATTTAATGACTTTGGAACGTCATCCGTTGGCAAAGGAAGCGAAAGATGCTGCTGCAGGTGCAGTTTTGGTTTTTTCGATATTTGCTGTTATAATCGGTATACTGCTCTTTATAGAACCACTATTAAGAAGCATAGAATGTTAAGAAGGTGAAATGTATTATGAACAAAGATCAATTAATGGAACAAGCAAAGAAAGCAAGAGAAAGAGCTTATGTACCTTATTCAAAATTTCAGGTAGGTGCGGCATTGCTTTCTTCTGAAGGAAAAGTTTATCATGGTGCAAATATTGAGAATGCAGCTTACAGCTTAACTTGCTGTGCTGAAAGAACCGCTTTATTTAAAGCGTATACAGAAGGCGATATTAAATTCAGTGCATTAGCTGTCGTTGCCGATACAAAACGCCCTGTCCCGCCGTGTGGTGCATGCCGTCAGGTTATTTCAGAATTATGTCCTCCTGACATGCCGGTTTACTTAACAAACCTGAATGGAGATGTTCAGGAAATTGCGGTTAAGGACCTGTTGCCAGGTGCTTTTTCACCGGAGGATTTAAATGACTAAAGATGGGTATAAATCAGGATTTGTAACCATAATTGGCCGTCCAAATGTAGGCAAATCCACTTTGTTAAATCAGGTTATCGGACAAAAAATCGCTATTATGAGTGATAAGCCGCAGACCACTAGAAATAAAATTCAGGCTGTCTATACAACCGAAGAAGCACAAGTAATTTTTATTGATACACCTGGTATCCATAAGCCTAAGCATAAGCTTGGGGATTTTATGACAAAAACGGCACAGCAGACATTAAACGAGGTAGATCTTATTCTTTTCGTAATCAATGCTGAGGAAGGCTACGGCAGAGGTGATCAATTTATCATAGACAGACTGCAGCATGTGCAGAACCCTGTTTTTTTAGTAGTAAACAAAATTGATAAAGTCCATCCAGATGATTTGCTGCCGCTGATTGATATGTATCGAAATAAGGTGGATGTTGCAGAAGTTGTTCCAATTTCCGCTTTAAAGGGAAACAATGTTGATACATTATTGAATCAGATTGTTTCTTATATGGAAGAAGGGCCGCAGTTCTATCCTGAAGATCAAGTAACGGATCATCCTGAACGATTTATTACAGCAGAATTAATCCGTGAGAAAGTTCTGCATTTAACACGGGAGGAAATTCCTCATTCTGTTGCTGTGGTAATTGAAGAAATGAAAGTGCGGGAAGAGAAGAACGTTGTTTTTGTAAATGCTACCATAATTGTTGAACGATCATCTCAAAAAGGCATTATCATAGGGAAACAAGGAAAAATGCTAAAAGAGGTCGGAAAAAGAGCGAGAGCTGATATCGAAACTCTTTTAGGGTCAAGAGTATTTTTGGAACTCTATGTAAAAGTTCAAACTGACTGGAGAAACCGTCAGAAACAGCTTGCTGAATTTGGTTTTAATGAGGACGATTATTAATAGTGAAAAACTGTTAATATTTCCTTCACATGAAAACAATGTTTAAGGTGAACCTAGTTATATCAGGAGAAAAACAAATAGAAAGGTGTGTCCAAACCATGAAAGAATTTACTTGGAAAGTATTCTGTGAAACGGGCAATATTGATACCTATTTGTTATACAAAGAGCTTGACCTTGAAATAACAGCATTATCAGCAGTTATTCCTTATGAAGAGTCTCTAGAGGAACCTCCATTTCATTAATTAACTAAGGTGCCTTCTTGACGAGAGGGTGGTGATATACCTTGCTTTATAAAGTGGAAGGAATAGTCATAAAAACCATTCCGTATGGAGAATCAAATACGATTATTACTCTGTACACAAAGGAACTTGGAAAAATTGGCGTAATGGCAAGAGGAGCGAAAAAGCCTAAAAGCCGCTTCACCTCCATTACGCAGCTTTTTACATACGGAATATTTGTGTTTCAAAGAGGAAGAGGACTTGGAACTTTGCAGCAAGGTGAAGCGTTGTCTTCCTTCAGGCATATACGTGAAGACTTGGTTAAGACAGCCTATGCCGCTTATTTGGCAGAGCTTCTTGACCGGTTTACATCTGAAGAAGAAATGAAACCCGACTTGTACGGCTGGCTGAAGCAGGCTTTAGAATATATAAACCATGGAATTGATCCAGAGGTTATTACCTTTTTATTTGAAATGAAAATGATGAAAACAGCCGGCATAGTACCAGAGCTAAGCAGATGCGTCTCATGTCATGCAGCTGAAGGGAATTTTTCTTTTTCTATTCGAGAAGGCGGTTTTCTCTGTGAAAGATGTGCCTATAAAGATCCTTATAGAATGAATATCTCTAAAGGAACTGCACGGCTGTTAAATATGTTTTATCATCTCGATCTCGCGAGACTTGGAAACGTATCATTAAAAAAGGAAACAAAAAGAGAATTGAGAATGCTGTTTGATGCCTACATGGAAGAGTATTCGGGTGTATTTATAAAATCAAAGAAATTTTTAAAACAACTTGATGACTTAACGTGAATTCAACTGTGAAGACTATCTTTACAGTTTTTTTGTTCGCATTTTCACCTTAATGAGTTATAATAATGGAAAATAAGTATAACACATTGGATGCAGCAAAAGGTGGTGTACAAAATCGAACTAAACAAAAGGCAGCAGAAGATTATTGAGATCGTCAAGGATCACGGACCTATAACTGGAGAACAAATTGCTGACCAGCTTGATTTAACTCGGGCGACACTTCGTCCAGATCTTGCAATTTTAACGATGGCAGGTTATTTGGATGCCAGACCGAGAGTGGGCTATTTTTATACGGGCAAAACAGGTTCACAGTTACTGACAGAAAAAGTTAAGAAAATTAAAGTAGCTGAATTTACTTCTATGCCGGTAGTCGTACAAGACTCTGCAACAGTATACGAAGCAATCTGTACCATGTTCTTAGAAGATGTAGGAACACTGTTCATTATTAATAAAAACGGACATCTTGCAGGAGTTGCTTCACGAAAAGATTTATTAAGGGCAAGTATGGGAAAACAAGAGATAAATAGTATCCCTATAAATATTATCATGACAAGAATGCCTAATATCACGTATTGTTTTAAAGAAGACTTTCTGCTGGATATTGCCCACATTCTGATCGAAAAGCAAATTGACGGGCTTCCGGTAGTTAAACGTTCTCAGAATGAGAGCGGACTAGAGGTAGTTGGAAGAATTACTAAAACCAATATTACTAAGGCTTTTGTGGAACTTGCTCACGACGAAATACTTTAATAAATGGGGAGGCCAATATGACAGGACGTCCAATCGTATATGTCGTTTCAGATTCAGTTGGAGAAACGGCAGAACTGGTTGTAAAAGCGGCTGCGAGCCAATTTAATTCAAACGGAATAGAGATAAAGAGGGTTCCCTACGTAGAAGACAAAGAAACAATCGATGAAGTCATTTCTTTAGCAAAGGATCACAATGGAATCATTGCATATACTTTGGTTGTTCCCGAAATCAGCGAATATGTAGCTAAGCAGGCTGCTGCCAACGGAATACCAACAGTGGATATTATGGGACCTATTATGAAACAGCTTCAATCCAGACTTAATCAGGTACCGAGGTATGAACCTGGAGTCGTACATAAACTCGATGATGAGTACTTTAGAAAAGTTGAAGCTATAGAATTTGCAGTCAAATATGATGACGGAAGAGATCCACGGGGAATATTAAAAGCCGATGTTGTACTAATTGGTGTTTCAAGAACTTCAAAAACACCGCTCTCTCAATATCTTGCGCATAAGCGCCTAAAAGTAGCTAACGTACCTATTGTTCCGGAAATAGAACCGCCTGAAGAATTATTTAAAGTTTCGCCAAATAAGTGTTTTGGGCTTAAAATAACTCCGGAAAAGTTAAATGATATTCGCAGAGAGCGCTTAAAAGCATTAGGGCTGAATTCAGAAGCAAACTATGCAAACATGGAAAGAATAAAACAAGAACTCGTTTATTTTAATAAGATTGTAGACCGAATCGGGTGCAGAGTTGTAGAGGTATCAAATAAGGCTGTTGAGGAATCAGCGAACGTTATATACAATCTTTTTCAAGGGAAATCCTATAAATAAAAGCGCAAATTTCTGCGCTTTTTTAATTTCAATCTTTTTACTGGTAAAATCATTCCGTTTTTATTATAATATTACATTGTGATTAAAAATAAAAAGTTTGACTAAAATAGTGATACATTCAGAATGCAATTTTTATGTAAATGCCAGCAAATGAAGGAGAATCAATGGAAAAGTAGAACATAAAAATATGGAAAAATTCAAAGCGGATATATACGTAGATGCAGATGCTTGTCCTGTAATGATAAAAGAAGAGATTAATAAATATTCAAAAATGTATCGGTTCGAACCTATTTTTGTGACTTCATTTGCACATGCAAGCAACGCAGACCAACCTGGACGCTGGATTCTTGTTGATGCCAGACCAGAGGAAGTTGACATGTACATACATAATCATTCTAAGAAAAATGACATTGTGGTAACCCAGGATCATGCTCTTGCGAGTCTGCTTATCCCAAAAGGGGTTTATGTTATCACCCCAAGAGGGAAACATTTTCAAGAGAATGAAATGGAAAGAGTGCTTCATGAACGCTATCTGTCTGCAAAAGCAAGGCGCTCAGGAAAACATTCTAAAGGACCTGCTAAATTCACAAAGGAGGATGCAGAAAGATTCAGTTCAGTTTTTTGTGAAATCCTGTCGAATGTTGAAGGAAAATAGACTTGCGGCACGAATATATATCTAGTGTCAATAGAAACAGAGATTTTGTGGTGGTAATATGGAACGCATACCAGAGGATTTAATTGAAAAAGTCAGGTCATCAAACGATATTGTAGATGTGATAAGTGATTATGTTCCCTTAAAAAAGCAAGGACGAAATTATTTTGGTTTATGCCCATTTCATGGCGAGAAATCACCTTCATTTTCTGTATCACCGGAAAAACAAATCTACCACTGTTTCGGATGTGGAGCAGGCGGGAATGTTTTTTCATTTTTAATGAACATCGAAGGATATTCATTCATTGAAGCCGTAACTCAACTCGGGAAAAAGAGTTCGATCGAACTGCCTCAAATGCATCAGCAAAATTACTCCTTAAAAAGTACTGACGAAAAAAGAAAAATGGCTGATATTCATGAGTTGCTGGCTAAGCTGTATCATCATTGCCTTCTCCATACTAAGCAGGGGAGACCAGCACTGGACTATTTGGAAAACAGAGGATTTACAAGAGAGTCTATCGAACGCTATCAAATAGGCTTTGCTCCTGATTCATGGGAAACCGCTTCGCAATTTATACAAAAGCGGGAATTGGATATTACTCTTGCTGAGAAAGCGGGGTTGATCGGAAAGCGGCAATCAGATGGAAAACCTTATGACCGTTTTCGAAACAGAATCATGTTCCCGATATGGGACCGTACTGGTACTGTTGTTGCCTTTGGAGGAAGAGTTTTAGATGGGAACGATGAACCGAAGTACTTAAACAGCCCTGAATCAAAAATCTTCCAAAAAGGGAAAACCCTCTACGCTTTGAACCTATCCAGAGCAGATATCAGACAAAAACAGCATGCTGTTGTTTTTGAAGGCTATGTAGATACCATTGCTGCTTTCAGAGCGGGTGTTACAAATGGAGTTGCGACGCTAGGTACTTCATTAACAGAGGATCATGCTGCAATATTGAGAAGAAATGTTCAATCTGTCACAATCTGTTATGATTCTGACCGAGCAGGTGTTGAAGCTGCTTTTCGTGCATCAGAAATACTGACGAAACAAGGCTGTACAGTTAAAATCTCGCAGATGCCAGACGGAATGGACCCCGATGACTATATCTCCAAATTTGGAGGCGAATCATTCCAAAAGGATATAATAGGGGCTAGTCTTACAGTTATGGCATTTAAAATACAATACTATAGACGCGGTAAAAACCTTCGTGATGAAGGAGAACGGATGATCTATATCGAAGAGATTATCAGCGAAATAGCGCGTCTTCCAAAAGCGGTTGAAAGAGATCATTATCTCCGTCAGATCGCTTCAGAGTTTAATTTGTCATTAGACGCATTAAAACAGCAGCAAATACAGACTTTCAAGCAGCAGCAAAAGTCAAAGGATAACGGCCCAAAAAAGCGGGATAATAATTTTAGAATACAAACACTTTTGCAGAAGTCTTTATTGCCAAAAAATTTAAATGCTGAAAGAATTGTTCTAGCTCACATGCTTAAAAGCGAAGAAACAGCTTTTCTAATTCAGGAAAAGCTTGAAACGGGCTTTAATGTAGAAGAACATAATGCAATCGCTGCGTACCTGTATGCCTTTTATGAAGAAAGAAATAAACCCAATGTAGGGTTGTTCATGCAGCGAATTGACGATGACAAATTAAGGAAACTAGCATCAGAATTAGCAATGCTCACGATCAGTGATGAAATGAATGAAGTTGAGCTTGCAGATTATATTCGAATTATTTCTAGCTATCCATTATTGCGGGAGATACAAGAAAAAGAGAAACAGCAGGAAGACGCAATAAGAAGGAATGAAATAAAACTGGCAGCCCAAATTGCCCAAGAAATTATGAGAATGAAAAGATCTCTAAAATAATCGGGACGCAGGATGGTTGAAGTTTTGGAAGGAGGGGATCGAATGGCTGAGAAACCAAACCGTCAAGGGACGGAAGGCGAATTAACCATCGATCAAGTTAAAGAACAATTAGTTGAAGCCGGTAAAAAGCGAGGTCGACTGACATATACAGAAATCACAGGCAAACTTGCTCCATTTGAACAAGATTCAGATCAAATGGATGAATTCTATCATTATCTTGAAGAACAAGGGGTTGAGGTAGCAGAAGCCTCAGAAGATTCAGATGATGAAGATGATCCAAAGTTCGAAATGGAAAAAGACGAGGAAGAATTTGATTTAAATGATCTCAGTGTTCCTCCAGGAGTCAAAATTAATGACCCAGTACGTATGTATCTAAAAGAAATCGGCCGGGTTGACCTGCTTTCTGCAGATGAAGAAATTGAGCTCGCGAAAAGAATTGAAAATGGCGATGAAGAAGCAAAACGCCGTTTGGCAGAAGCAAACTTGCGACTGGTTGTAAGTATTGCAAAACGTTATGTCGGCCGCGGAATGCTGTTTCTGGATCTGATCCAAGAAGGAAACATGGGATTGATCAAAGCCGTTGAAAAATTCGATTACGATAAAGGGTTTAAATTCAGTACGTATGCAACATGGTGGATAAGACAAGCTATCACACGTGCAATCGCTGACCAAGCTCGTACAATTCGTATCCCAGTTCATATGGTTGAGACAATCAACAAATTAATCCGTGTTCAGCGCCAGCTTCTTCAAGACTTAGGCCGAGAACCTTCTCCTGAAGAAATTGGAGCAGAAATGGAACTTACACCAGAAAAAGTTCGTGAAATCTTAAAGATTGCCCAAGAGCCAGTTTCATTAGAAACACCAATTGGTGAAGAAGATGACTCCCACTTAGGTGATTTTATTGAAGACCAGGATGCACTTGCCCCATCTGAAGCAGCGGCGTATGAGTTATTAAAAGAACAGCTAGAGGATGTTCTAGACACTCTTACAGACCGTGAAGAAAATGTTCTTCGACTTCGTTTTGGTTTAGATGATGGACGCACACGCACTCTTGAAGAAGTAGGTAAAGTTTTTGGAGTTACGCGTGAGCGTATCCGTCAGATCGAAGCGAAAGCACTTCGTAAGCTCCGCCATCCAAGCAGAAGCAAACGTTTAAAAGATTTTCTAGAATAGAAAGCTTGCCATTTATGGCAGGCTTTTTTATTTGATTTTATTTTACTGATTATTCCACCTCAATGCAAACACCCCAAAATCTCAATTAATACTTCATTTTGCTCGCAATAACTAACATTTCCTTATGTATTCTGCTTATTATTAAATTTAAAATCGTTTAAATCTTGTAAAAATTCAGCCTTTATATCTATAATAAATATGAAAGCGTATACAATAGAGAGTAAATTTATTTTAAAAGGGTGGGAAACAGCCATGAATTTTACTTTAACAGAAGAGCAATTAATGATTCAGAAAATGATGCGGGAATTTGCTGACGAAGTGGTAGCGCCGGGTGCAGAGACAAGGGACAAAAATAAAGAGTTCCCAGTGGAGATTTTTCAAAAGCTTTCTAAGCTTGGGATGATGGGACTTCCTTTTCCTGAGGAGTATGGGGGCGGAGGAGCTGATACTATCAGTTTTGCGATCGCCGTTGAGGAATTAAGCCGTGCTTGCGGCTCTACAGGTATTACATATTCTGCACACGTTTCTTTAGGGGGAGCGCCTTTAAATTTATTTGGTACACATGAACAAAAGGAAAAATATTTAACACCGATTTGTACAGGTGAATCGTTAGGTGCATTCGGACTGACAGAGCCAAACGCTGGATCTGATGCAGGAGGTACTGAAACTACGGCTGTACAGGAAAATGGTGAATGGGTAATTAACGGAAGCAAGTGCTATATAACGAATGCAAGCTATGCGAAACATTTGGCATTAACGGCAATCACTAAAAGAAATGGCAGTGATAAAGAAATCTCTGCGATTATCGTTCCTACGGATGCAAAAGGCTTTAAAGTGATAGACAATTACGAAAAAATGGGACTTCATTCTTCTAACACTACAGAACTTTTTATGGAAGATGTAAGAGTACCTGAAGAAAACTTATTAGGAAAGCGCGGAGATGGCTTTAAACAGTTCCTGGTAACTCTTGATGGGGGAAGAATAGGGATTGGTGCTATGGCGGTTGGAATCGCTCAAGCAGCCTATGAGAAGGCGCTGGCATATGCAAAGGAACGCAAGCAGTTTGGAAGATCGATCTCAAAGTTTCAGGCGATTCAATTCAAGCTGGCTGATATGGCAATGAAAATTGAACTGGCAAGAATGATGGTGTATAAAGCTGCATGGCTGAAAGACCAAGGCAAAAAGTTTTCAAAAGAAGCATCCATGGCGAAATTATATGCTTCTGAAGCTTGTATGCAGATTTGTTCCGAATCGGTACAAATTCATGGCGGAAATGGATATATGAGAGATTATCATGTTGAACGCTATTTCAGAGATGCTAAGCTTCTTGAAATCGGAGAGGGAACATCTGAGGTTCAGCGTATCGTAATTGCGAGAGAGATTGGCTGCTGATTTTCATAATTGTATATGATGGGGTGAATTATGGCTGAGTTAATGAAAGTAACTGTTGGAGAGTGTTTAAAGAAACAGGCGCACAAGAACAAGGCCCGAGAAGCCATTGTTTACAGTAAACTTGGAATTCGCTACACCTATCAAGAATTTTATGAATTAACATCGAAAGTTGCAAAAGGCTTAATGGCTATGGGAATCAAAAAAGGCGACCATATCGCTGTGTGGGCTACGAATGTTCCGGAATGGCTGCTTCTGCAATTTGGTTCTGCAAGGGCTGGAGCTGTTTTAGTTACGGTGAACACAAATTATCAAAGTGCAGAACTGGACTACCTGCTAAAACAATCTGACACAAAAGCTTTATTTTTTATAGAAGAATTCCGATCAACTTCCTACAGAAAAATGGTTGACTCTGTTAAAGAAAGAATGAAAGAGTTTCCGCATTTGAAACATTTTGTTCAAATCGATAATATTAAATCTTCAACTTACGATACGTTTCAGGAAATGTTAGCCGCAGGTGAAGCTATTTCTGATGAAGAGCTTAAGGAAAGAGAGGACTCTCTTCACTATGATGACGTTATAAATATGCAATATACCTCTGGAACAACAGGATTTCCTAAAGGTGTAATGCTTACACATAACAACATAGTGAACAACGCGCGCCAGATTGCTGAGAGCATGAATTTAACAAATGCTGACAGATTGTGTATACCCGTTCCGTTCTTCCATTGTTTTGGATGTGTTCTTGGAACAATGGCAGCAGTATCAGTTGGTGCTGCGATGGTGCCTATCGTTCAATTTGATCCAAAAGAAGTTTTAGAGACTGTAGAAAAAGAAAAATGTACGGGATTGCATGGGGTTCCTACGATGTTCATAGCAGAACTGAACCTCCCTGACTTCGATACTTATAATCTGAGTACACTAAGAACTGGAATAATGGCCGGGTCGCCTTGTCCGATAGAAGTGATGAAGAAAGTGATCAATAAAATGGGTATGAGTGAGATAACAATTGCTTATGGTCAAACTGAATCTTCTCCTGTTATCACACAAACAAGAACGGATGATCCAATCGAACGAAGAGTAGAAACTGTAGGTAAGAAGCATGCACAGGTAGAAGCAAAAATCGTTAATCCGATATCTAACGAAGAAGTAAAAGCCGGTGAACAAGGTGAACTTTGCACAAGAGGCTATCACGTCATGAAAGGTTATTATAAAATGCCTGAAGCGACGAAAGAAGCCATAGACAGTGATGGGTGGCTGCATACGGGGGATTTAGCCACTGTAGATAAAGATGGCTATTACAGAATAACCGGGCGCTTAAAAGACATGATTATCCGGGGAGGAGAAAATGTCTATCCAAGGGAAGTTGAAGAATTTCTTTATTCTCACCCTGCAATCTTAGATGTGCAAGTCATTGGAGTACCCGATAAAAAGTTTGGTGAAAAAGTAGCTGCTTGTATACAGTTAAAAGAAGGTCAATCACTATCATCTGATGAACTGAAAAATTACTGCAAAGGCCAAATAGCTAATTTTAAGATACCTGAATACTTTTTATTTGTTGATGAGTATCCCATGACAGCTTCAGGAAAAATACAAAAATACAAACTTAGAGAACAAGCATTAGAGGCTCTATCTGTAACCCATGAATAGCCACCAGTTGTGTGGCTATTTTTACTTTAGGCAGTATATTTTCTAAGTGATTGATCAACGGCGAAGCAAAGATGATAGAGATAAAGTATAAGTACAACAAATGCTAACGGATAGGACACTGCATCAGGGAAGTTTTCTTTATAATTTCTGTAATATCTTGTGACAAAACTGGGAAAAATATAGTTTGCCCTTCCCAAGTAAACGCTTTTAAAGTACAATAGGTTATGGATTGTTAACCAATACATAGTAAGTTTTGAAGACAAACAACAAATGTGCTGTACAGAAGAAGGAGGAATTTGAATGAAACGTAATCCACTCATTCCTTTTGCCATTATAGGAGTTATTGGAATTGTTCTTATGCTAACAATGGGCGGATATGGTATCAACAAGATTCATCAAGCAAGCCAGGATAAAGAAAAGGCTGCTATGGATCCTGAAGCTATTTTCAAACAGAACTGTGCTTCATGCCACGGGCAAAATCTTGAAGGCGCAACGGGTCCGGCACTTGATAAAATTGGCGGCAAATACTCAGAAGAAGAGATTGCCGATATCGTAAAAAATGGTAAGCCTGGTGGAATGCCTGCTGGTGTTGTTAAAGGTGAAGAAGCAAAAATAGTAGTGAAATGGCTCGCAGACAAAAAATAAAATAAAAAAGGGCTTCTTGTTTTTTTGGACAAGAAGCTTTTTTTCATTCAGCTTTGCAATAAATGCTGAGGAAAACAAATACTATACTATCGAAAATTAAAGCGGTGATAAAATATGAATTCTGAAAAACTATCTCAAAGGCTTGAGAAAGTCTCAAATTATGTATGGCAGGGGTCCGTACTTGCTGATATCGGATCAGATCACGCCTACCTGCCTTGTTATTTAGGTCTGAAAAAAAAGATCAAAAAAGGAATTGCGGGCGAGATTACAGAAGGTCCATATTTATCAGCAAAAGAGCAAGTAGTACTAGATGGGTTATCCGATATTATTGAAGTTAGAAAAGGGGATGGACTTTCCGTTCTTAAAGAAAATGAAGCAGAAGTTGTAACAATTTGCGGCATGGGCGGATCTCTTATTACTTCTATCCTCGAGAAAGGAAAGGATAAACTAGGGAGTGCAAAACGATTAATTCTGCAGCCGAACGTAGGGGCTAAGACCGTAAGAAAGTGGCTTTTAAAAGAAAATTGGGTACTTTCTGCTGAAGAAATAATAAAAGAAGATGGTAAAATTTATGAAGTTCTCGTTGCAGACCGGTCTGGGGAACAGCCTTATTCGAATCATAATATCGAAGCGGAACTGCTATTTGGTCCATTCTTATTAAAAGTTCAAAATGAAGCGTTTAAGGAAAAATGGGCTGGGGAAGTCAAGCAATGGAAGGCAATTTTGGACCAAATGGAAAAAAGCCAGGGGACAGCTGCTGAAGCAAAAAGAAAAGAACTTTTTGACAATATTAATCTTGCAGAGGAGTGGATCGATTGACCAAAACAGCAAACGGACAGTTTGTTATTTCACTTTTAGAAGGCTTCGCACCTAAAAAGCTGGCAGTCGAAGGCGACCCAATCGGATTGCAAGTTGGGTCATTAAACCGTCCGGTCAAAAAAGTAATGGTAGCGCTGGATGTTCTTGAAAATGTTGTAGATGAAGCAATTGAAAATGAAGTAGATCTGATTATAGCTCATCACCCCTTGCTGTATAGACCATTAAAGAAAATTGATACCAGTACGTCAAAAGGAAGAGTAATTGAAAAGCTGATCAAGAACGATATTACAGTTTATGCTGCTCATACGAATCTCGATGTAACAGTTTCAGGAGTTAACGAGTGGCTCTCAGAGCGATTAGAACTTAGTCAAACTGAGGTGTTAGCACCTACATATGAAGAACAACTAGTTAAGCTTTCCGTTTTTGTCCCATCTTCACATGAAGAAGCTGTGAGACAAGCTCTGGGCGATGCGGGTGCAGGCCATATCGGAAACTACAGTCATTGCAGCTTTTCATCAAGCGGATGGGGGACCTTTACACCGCTAGAAGGTACACATCCATACATTGGAGAGCAAGGTAAACTAGAGCGAACAGAAGAAGTGAAAATCGAATCTGTTTTTCCGGTTTCCATCCAGAATTCAGTTTTATCAGCAATGAAAAAAGCTCACCCATACGAAGAAGTAGCTTTTGATCTTTATCCGCTGCTTAACAAAGGAAACGAACTTGGAATTGGTAAGATCGGAAAGCTGAATAAAGAGATGAAAATTGAAGAATTTGTTCAGCATGTTAAAAACGTTTTTGGAATTTCGGGGGTTCGGGTGATTAAAGGGCAAAATCATCTTATAAAAAAAGTCGCGGTTGTTGGCGGAGATGGCAACAAATACATTTATCCTGCTGTCAGAAAAGGGGCAGATGTTTTAGTGACGGGGGATATTTATTACCATAACGCTCATGATGCACAAGCAGAGGGGCTGACCATAATTGATGCTGGTCATCATATAGAAGAAATAATGAAAAGAGAACTTAAAATCGTGCTAGAGAAGGAACTTTCAGAGAGAAAGTACGATACAGTCGTTATAGAATCCACTATTCAAACAGAGCCTTTTACGTTTATGTAAAAGGCTGTTTTCACAACTTTGTTGATAGTGGAAGTAGTTGATTTCCGCTCTAGGATGCTCGCTTTCCGCGGGGCGTGCGGTGAGCCTCCTCAGCGCATAGCGCCTGCGGGGTCTCAGCTTCAAGGAAGTTTGTGTGCTCCTGCGTCTACAAGCAAATCCCGACGAAGCGTGTTCCTCGTCGCATGCCTCCCAAGAAGTATTCAGGTGGTTGGCACGCAGGAGTCTCGCACCTTGCGCTCCAATCAACTTGTCAATGAAGTGTTTTCACAGAATAAAGCTATGTAAAAAAGCAAAGCTGGACTAAACCAGCTTTGCTTTTTTGTTATTTTTTCTCTTTTACTTTTGGAAGGATACGGTTTAACTGAACCTTGCGTTCTTTTTTCCAAGTTTCTTGATTGTTTTCATCATAATTTTTAAGGAAATCGATAACTTCTTTAGTAATCGGTGTTGGCGTAGACGCACCAGACGTAACCCCAACTTTTTCAACTCCCTCTAACCACGCTAAATCAATCTCAGATACATCAGAAATCCGATAAGCTTTTGTCCCAGCAATCTCTTCTGAGACTTGGGCGAGACGGTTAGAGTTATTGCTTCGAGGGTCACCCACTACAAGTACTAAGTCACAGTCACCAGCTTGATTTGCCACTGCTTCTTGACGGACTTGTGTAGCTAAGCAGATTTCTTTATGCACTTCAGCTTTTGGATAACGAATTAACAGCTGTTTGATAAGATCTACAACATCCCATTGGCTCATAGTTGTTTGATTGGTAATAAGGATCTTTTCACTTTGTACATTTAATGATTCCAAGTCTTCCTGATTTTCAACAAGATGAACGATATGGGGTGCAATTCCTATTGCACCTTCAGGCTCAGGATGTCCTTTTTTACCGATATAAATAATTTCATAACCTTCTTTTTCTTTTTCTCTGATCAAGTCATGCGTTTTAGTAACATCGGGACAAGTAGCATCTATTTCATAGAGTCCTTTTTCGTGAGCGATACGTCTGACTTCTGGAGAGACACCGTGCGCCGTATAAATTACCGTTCCTGATTCAATGTTACGAATGATATCTAATCGATTGTTTCCATCGAGTGTAATGATTCCTTCGTCTTCAAAGGCATCTGTTACGTGTTTGTTATGGACAATCATCCCAAGAATATAAATGGGTCTTGGCAGGGTTGGATCGTTTGCTGCCTGACGAGCCATTACCATAGCATCTACGACTCCATAACAATATCCACGGGGAGATATTTTAATAATTTCCATATTGGACCTCTCCTTTATTCATATAAAAGACAGCACAGATGTCTATGCTGTCTTGGGAGATTTACTTCTGTATTTCTTTATTATAAAGGAGAGAACATAAGAACTCAAACACTATACTTATACGTATAGCTTCGGTCCTGAGATGTGATAACCTTTAGGCATATTTGTTTTTGGCGCTGCAGGTACTAATTTGGTATTAGCCGGTGCCTTTTTTAATTTTTGAGCCTGCGGCTGCTTAGTAGTTTTTGGGGATATTGGACCTGACACTGTTACTTTTTCTTCTGTATCTTTTTTTCTTTTTTCCTTCTTTTTTGGTTCTGTATTTTCATTTACTTCAGCATTTTTTTCTTTTTTATCCGCTTTCTTGGAGGTATCTGCCTCAGCGCTGTTCTCGGCTTTAGTTTCAGAACCACCGCTTTGAAAGTCTTTTAATGCTGACATTATGGATGGCAGGTTTCTCATTGCTGGTCCATACTGTTTAATCATAGGTCCCATAGTTTCGGCAACTTTTAAAACCTTTTGTACATTGTTTAACATCGTGAAAATACTTGTTCCGCCAGTTATACTTCCTCCGCTGCCAATGGTCCCTAAAAAACGGTCGACATTCCCTGCATGACGCGGCATTCCATGCATGCCATTCATATTTTGCATATGAGGATTTACCTGAAATGGCTGCATTGGATGCTGAGGCTGAGTTGGGTATCTGTAAAAAGGCTGCATAATTCCCCCTCCTTTCCAAAATAATACGCTCATAAACAGAATATGAATTCAAGAAAACATGTGTGATATTTATCCCGGTTTTCTTAACGAAAATCAAGGATGATTGGCGGAAATACAAAACTTACTCTATAATACTAAAAGTGAATAGATTTATATTTGAAAAAAGAAAAGGTGAGCGTATGAAATCTCCGTTTGAACGGTTAAAAATAAATGAATCGCTCCAAGCTGCATTAAGTGGTATTGGATTTGAAAAACCAACCGATATTCAAGAACGTGTAATACCAGGAATCATTAATGGACAAGACATGATAGGGCAATCCCAAACTGGATCTGGGAAGACATTTGCATTCTTGCTTCCGTTAATGCACAGGATCGATATCCAAAAAGAAGAGGTTCAAGCTGTAATTACAGCACCAACACGTGAATTGGCACAGCAGATCTATAATGAATTCTTGAAAATTTCAGAGCATATGCCTGAAGATAAACAGATTAAAGCTAAAGCAATAGTTGGTGGAACCGACAGAAAAAGGATGGCAGAAAAGCTTAAGACAGTTCCTCAGCTTGTTATAGGTACGCCAGGACGGATTAAAGACCTGGTGAACGCACAAGAACTAATTGTATATACTGCAAACATGCTCGTAGTAGACGAGGCTGACCAGATGCTGGACATGGGCTTTATTGAAGATGTTGATATGATCGCATCCCGCATGGCAAATGAACTTCAGATGATGGTTTTCTCAGCAACAGTGCCAGAGAAGCTGCAGCCTTTCTTGAAGAAATACATGAAAAATCCAAAACATGTTCATGTTGAACCTCAGCATATTACAGCTAAAGATATCAAGCATGTTCTTATCCAGACAAAACATAATGATAAGCTTCCTATGCTGATTAAAACTGCAAAGAACTATAATCCGTATTTTGCGATTATTTTTGCAAACACCAAAAAAACAGTAGATGAAATTTCAGATGCGATGGCTGCTGAAGGATTGAGTGTAGAGCGTTTACATGGTGATATACCACCTCGAACGAGAAAGAATATCATGAAGCGAGTACAAAAGGCCGAATTTCAATTCTTAGTTGCGACTGACCTAGCTGCACGCGGAATTGATATTAAAGGTGTCAGCCACATTATTAACTATGAGTTTCCTAAGGATCTTGATTTTTATATCCATAGAGCCGGACGGACTGGCCGTGCAGGCATGTCAGGTATCTGTGCCTCTCTGTTTGAACAAACGGATCAGCATTCTGTACAAAAACTGAAAGAGAAAAAAATCAGTTTTACGTATGAACAATATAAGAATGGTGAGTGGGTAGCTGTAAAGCAAAGAGAAAAGACTACAGTTTCCAAGGAGCAGGATGGTATTTATGTACCTAAACCTCGTAAAGTTAAACCGGGCTATAAAAAGAAGATGGATGAGCAAAAGAAAAAGTTAATGAAAAAGAAAAGAAGAAATCAAAGATAGAGATTCTTTCGTGGAGAAGAGGGGAAAGTATGATTAAAATCGGTTCACACGTCTCAATGAGCGGCAAGAAAATGCTCTTAGCTGCCAGTGAAGAGGCTGTTTCTTATGGTGCAAACACTTTCATGATCTATACAGGAGCACCTCAAAACACGAGACGAAAAAAGATTGAAGACCTTAATATCGAAGCTGGTACGAAACACATGATTGAAAACGGCATCGCTGATATTGTCGTTCATGCACCTTATATTATTAATATAGGTAATGCGGTAAAGCCTGAAACTTTTGAACTGGGTGTTGACTTCTTAAGAAGAGAGATTGAACGAACAGAAGCCTTAGGTGCAAGACAGATTGTTTTGCATCCGGGTGCACATGTAGGGGAAGGCTCCGAAATTGGAATTAAAAAGATTATTGAAGGTCTCAATGAAGTGTTAACTAAAGAACAAAACGTTCAAATCGCTTTGGAAACGATGGCAGGCAAAGGATCCGAATGCGGAAGAACATTTGAAGAATTAGCACAGATTATTGATGGGGTTACCCTTAACGAGAAACTTTCTATTTGTTTCGATACATGTCATACACATGATGCAGGGTATGATATCGTAAACGATTTTGATGGGGTAATAAATGAATTCGATAAAATTATCGGCAAGGACCGGATTAAAGTCTTCCATATTAACGACAGCAAAAATATTTGCGGTGCATCAAAAGACAGACATGAAAACATTGGATTTGGCCATATCGGGTTTGATGCTCTAAGTTATATTGTCCATCATGAATCGTTTAAGGATATTCCGAAAATCCTCGAAACACCATATGTTGGTACAGATAAGAATAATAAGAAACCGCCTTATCAATTAGAGATTGAAATGATAAAAGCAAAAGAGTTTGATCCAGATCTGCAGAATAAACTTCTAGCTCTATAAAAGAACTGTTCGTAAGATTGTTTTTGCAAAACTTTGTTGCTCTTGCGAGTAGTTGCTTCCGCTCCAGGTTGCTTCGCTTTCCGCGGGGCGTGCGGTGAGCCCCCTCGCCGCTTTGCGCCTTTGAGTGGTCTCACCTGACCGCTCGTCCCGCAGGAGTCTCGCACCTTCCGCTCCAACATCTTTTAGAAATGAGCCAAAAAAAAGCCGCACAGCTTTAGCTGTGCGGTCTTTTTATCTGTCAATGTATGTCTGGATTAAGTACTGAATGTAGTTCGCTTTTTCAGGGCTGACTTCTTTTGCGATCGTTGCAATAATTTGTTTACGCTGACTAAGATTTTTTATATCAATAGTCTGCCGGCGTAATATGTTTACGATTTGAACGGCTTCGCTTTGTGAAATGGGAAGCTGATATTGTGCTGCAAGTGATATTAATTCGTTTGGACTGATTGTATTCAGTTTTTGGTTAACAAAGTGCACAATAATTGGATTCATAAGGAACTCCCTCCTGACTTTTTCATTGTATGAGCCAGGAGCGGAGAAAGTGCTAAAAAAGACTCTGGAAAATATCCAGAGTCTTAAAAATTCATTTAAATAATGGTGTGAAGTACAAAGTTCATAAAAAATAAGAACGCTATTACATACATTGTAGCGGGAACTTGCTTTTTCTGGCCAGACATCCATTTAATCAAAGGATAGGCAATAAATCCAAAAGCAAGACCATCAACTATACTGTATGTTAAAGGAATCAAAGCAATAATTAAAAATGATGGAAACATTTCAGTGAAGTCCGCTAATGGAATATGCTGAATCTGCTGAACCATAAGGCCGCCAATTATGATTAAAACCGGCGCAATGGCACCATCGGGAATATAAGCAATGAATGGAGCTGCAAAAATGGACCCAATAAATAAGACAGCAACCGTAATGCTTGTTATTCCAGTTCTTCCGCCTTCAGTTATTCCAGATGCACTTTCTACCGTCGAAATAGTTGGACTTGTACCAAATAATCCAGATACGATAGAAGAGGCAGCATTGGCTTGAAACGCTTTAGGAAACTTTTTCTGGTCTGGCAGCAATCCGTATAACAATCCCATGTTTTCAAAAGTAATGATCATGGTGAGTGAAAAGGTAGCGATCCAGAAAGATAATTCAGTAATTCCAGAGAAATCAAAAGCGAACAGCAATTCACCAAAAGGCTTGAATGAAAATCCTTCAGACATTCTTTTAACTTCTTGAGTATGTCCCATCATGAAACCAATCAAAGTTGTTAAAGCAATACCAATCAGGAAACTTCCTTTAACATTTTTTAAGAACAAAGCAAGCGTTATTGCCAGGCCAGCCATTGTGAGAATAGCATCAGGACGGTCTAAATGTCCTAATTTAACAAAAGTAGCAGAGCTGGCTTCAATAATACCGCCTTTTTGAAGTCCGATAAACGTCAAGAATAAACCAATACCTACAGTAATGCTATGCTTTAAAGATTGAGGGATACTTTTGGAAAGTATGTCCTTTAAAGGGGTAGAAGCAACAATTAAAAATAAAATACCTGATAAAACAACAGCGGCGAGTGCTTCTTGCCAGCTTAAATTCATTCCTTGAACAATCGTATAGGTGAAAAATGCGTTCACACCCATACCTGGTGTCAGAATAATAGGAGCATTTGCATACAGTCCCATAATTAAACACCCAACTACAGAAGTAAGAATTGTCGCTAATACAACACCTTCATAAGGCATTCCAGCATCGGCTAAAATTAATGGGTTAACAATAATTATATAAGCGATCGTGAAAAATGATGTTATACCTGCGAGCACTTCTTTTTTGATTGAAACTTGATCTTGTTTCATGTATTCCTCTCTTAAAAACTAAAAAACAAACCCTCTCCCACCCAGCAGTTGCCTGCCAGAGATGATTATATAGCAAATGTAGAAATATGGCTAGAAAAAATCATTTACAATTTTGTGTCCACACTATATAATTTGACTTAAGTAAAAAAGTTGCCTAAAGGAAACATTTACTTTCATTCAAATTTAGTCACTTTCATCCTTTTCGAAACATACATTGTGAAGGGATTATTTTTTTAATTAAAAGTTGCACGAAGGCAAAAGAGGTTGCCAAGCGAAAAAGGAGGTCTTTTTTCTATGGAACATGCATTAGAGATCGAGCGATTGTTCGTCTCGTATTTAGGAAATCAAGTTGTAAAAGACATTACGTTTTCTGTGAAAAAAGGAAGTCTTGTCGGTATTATCGGACCAAATGGGGCAGGTAAATCCACCTTGATGAAGGCGGCTTTAAACTTAATTTCAAAAGATAAAGGCAATATAAAAATATTTGGTGAACCGTTAAAGAAGTGGAAAAAGAACATTGCTTATGTTCCTCAGCGTTCAGATATTGACTGGGATTTTCCTATCACTGTAATCGATGTAGTGCTGCTTGGTACTTATCCTAAGCTAGGTCTGTTTAAACGGCCTTCCAAAAGTGATAGAGAGTGGGCTCGAGAATGTCTGAAAACGGTCGGGATGGAAAATTTCAGCGGCCGTCAGATCGGAGAACTTTCAGGAGGACAGCAGCAAAGGGTTTTTCTGGCGAGAGCTCTTGCTCAAAAAGCAGAATTATTTTTTCTCGATGAACCTTTTGTTGGTATTGATGTGGCTAGTGAAGAAACTATTATTAATATTCTTAGAGATTTAAAAAAGGAAGGAAAGACAATTCTTGTCGTACACCATGATTTAAGCAAAGCGGAATCTTATTTTGATCATCTGCTTTTATTAAATCAGCACATGATCCACTATGGTGCAGCTGAAGAAGTGCTTCAGCCGGAAGTAATTACGAAAGCGTACGCAAATCAATTTTCATTTCTTCAGCCAAAAGGGGTGAATGTTACATTATGAATATGATCGATTTTTTTGAAGCGCTATTTCAGTATGAATTTCTTCAAAAAGCGTTATTTACTTCAGTTATGGTCGGTGTTATATGCGGAATTGTAGGTTGTTTTATCATTTTAAGAGGCATGTCATTAATGGGGGATGCAATCTCCCACGCTGTTTTACCTGGAGTTGCAATCAGTTATATGCTTGGAATCAGCTTTTTCTTCGGAGCAGTTATTACTGGAGTATTAACTGCCATTGGGATAGGTTATGTCAGTCAAAACAGCCGAATTAAGCATGATATGGCGATTGGTATCATGTTCACGAGTATGTTCGCAGTAGGGATCGTAATCATCACTCTCATGAAGAGCAGTGCGGATTTGTATCATATCTTGTTTGGAAATGTTCTGGCTGTTCGAATGAGTGACATGTGGATAACAGTTGGAATTGGTGTATTAGTAATAGGCCTCGTTACCTTATTTTATAAGGAACTGCTTGTTTCGACATTTGATCCGACAATGGCAGAGAGCTATGGACTTCCGAATAAATGGATTCATTATGCACTTATGGTGGTCCTTACAATGGTCACAGTAGCTTCTCTTCAAACAGTAGGTATCGTTTTGGTAGTGGCAATGTTAATTACTCCGGCAGCAACCGCTTATCTGCTTACAAATAGA
Organism: Fictibacillus sp. NPDC058756; assembly: GCF_042746035.1. Classification (NCBI taxonomy): domain Bacteria; kingdom Bacillati; phylum Bacillota; class Bacilli; order Caryophanales; family Fictibacillaceae; genus Fictibacillus; species Fictibacillus sp. NPDC058756. The sequence continues at coordinate 1,439,067 of NZ_JBHYPU010000001.1, forward strand.
TTGTCAGTCATGATTTATCTTGCGGCATTCTTTGGGATAATCGCTTCTGTGCTCGGATTGTACTTTAGTTTTATTTATAATCTTGCATCAGGTGCTACGATCGTTTTGGTTTCTGCATTTATGTTTGCAATGGCATTCTTCTTTTCTCCTTCTCAAGGATTAGTGTGGAAAGCACTAAAAGCGAGAAAGAACAGAGCCGAGCTGATGCAATAAAAGGGAGGCATATAAATGTTTAAAAAAGCGGCAAGTATTATTTTAGCTGGAGCATTATTAGCGGCATTGGCAGGATGCAGTTCAGGGAAAGGTGAATCTGAAAAGGTAGAAGTAGTTACGACCTATTCCATTATCTATGATTTAGTAAAAAATGTAGGCGGAGATAAAGTAGATGTACACAGCATGGTACCGATTGGATCTAATCCGCATGAATATGATCCGCTTCCTGAAGACGTTTTAAAAACCACTGATGCGGATGTTGTATTTTATAACGGGCTGAATCTTGAAGAAGGTAATTCGTGGTTTGAAAAGCTTTTAAAGACTGCAGATAAAGATGGGAAAGATGCCCCTGTTTATCGGGTAAGTGAAGGCGTGAAAGCCATTCATCTTGAATCAAAAGGGTTGGAGAAAGAACCTGATCCTCATGCATGGATGAATATCGATAATGGAATCATCTATGTTGAAAACATAAGAGATGCACTCATAAAAGAGGATCCAGAAAACAAAAAATATTACGAACAAAACGCAGAAAAATATATTTCAGAATTAAAGAAACTGCACGATGAAACTTTAACTGAAATTGCTAAGATTCCAGAAGAAAAACGTGTTCTGATAACGAGTGAAGGTGCTTTTAAGTATTTTGGAGAAGCATACAATATGAACACAGCATACGTTTGGGAGATAAACTCTGAAAACCAAGGTACGCCGCAGCAAATCAAAAGTCTGGTTGACTTTATTAAACAAGGAAATGTTTCCGCTCTTTTTGTAGAAACAAGTGTTGATCCAAGAAGCATGGAAACCGTATCTAAAGAAACTGGAGTACCTATAAAAGGAAAAGTCTTTACTGATTCTTTAGGCAAACCAGGTGAAGATGGAGATTCATACAAAGAAATGATGGAATGGAACACGAAGACGGTTATTAAGGGAATACAATAAATAGTTTTTAATCAGAAGCTGAATCAAATTTCAGCTTCTGTTTATTTATTCTCGGACATTTTGTTCTATAATAATAAAATATGTCTTATTGATTATTGAATTTATACATAAAAGGCAGGTTGAAATATGAGTATTAAAGCAGTTTGTTTTGATATGGATGGAGTTGTTGTCCATACTATGCCGCACCATGTAGAAGCATGGCGCTTTGCATTCAAGGAAAAAGGATACGATTATAATGAGCTTGAGTTTTATTTAAGAGAAGGGATGCCTGGCCGAAAGACGATAATGGATATTTTCAAATCCTCTCAACTGCCAGTTACCGAAGAAGTTATTGAAGATATTTATGTAATAAAAAGATATTATTTTAAGGAAAACGCAAATTATTCATTTATTAAAGAGACTTTATCTCTTTTCGAATATCTATATAAAAAAGAAATTCCAATTTCATTAGTAACAGGAAGCAGAAGAGAATTTGTCGATGAAGTGCTTGAAATGCTTCCTGTAGAATTTAATTCTGTTATAACAGGGGACGATGTGACAGAGGGGAAACCATCACCTGAACCATATTTGAAAGCAATGAGTAATCTTTCCTTTACTCCTTCAGAATGGCTCGTAATTGAAAACGCTCCGCTTGGAATAAAATCAGCAAAACAAGCTGGGGCTTTTTGTCTCGCTGTTGAAACAACACTTGAAGAAAAATATTTAACGGAGGCTGATTTAATTGTTTCACCGTCACAATTAGAGCAAACGGTGAAAGTGTTATTAAGTGCAGACTCAAGGCTGTAAACGATTTTGAAAGTGATGCAGCATGCAGATTGATCAGGCATGTTGTTTTACTTTCTATTTTTTTCGTGTATACTATGAGACAGTTTTAAATCGTACTCATTACTACTTATATTTTTTACAGGGAGGATTATTGTGGAGAAAAAAATAAATAATCCAGCGATTCTAGTGGATGATTTATCCTTCCATTATGGTGAGAAAAACGTTCTTGAACATGTAACGATTGAAGTTAAACAAGGTTCTTTCTTGGGACTTGTAGGCCCAAATGGATCTGGGAAGTCAACACTCATAAAATGTATTCTAGGGCTATTGAAACCGCAGCAAGGCAGCGTATCTCTTTTTGGCGAAAAAGTTCAAAAATTTAATAAGTGGGAAAAAGTCGGATATGTTTCCCAAAAAGCTAATAGCTTTAATACCGCATTTCCAGCTACTGCATTTGAAGTTGTTTCAATGGGATTATTCGGAAAGGTTGGTTTATTCCGCTTTTTAAAATCTTCTGATAAGCAGAAGGTATGGGATGCTTTAAAAGCTGTTAACATGGAAGATTTTGCGAATCGAAATATAGGAGAACTCTCAGGTGGCCAGCAGCAGCGCATCTTTATAGCTCGGGCTTTGGTCAGCGATCCCGAACTACTTATTTTAGATGAGCCTACAGTTGGTGTTGATATCGAATCTTCAGAGTCATTTTATAAAATGCTGAAGAATTTACATCGTGAAAATAAAATGACACTCGTTTTAGTTACACATGATGTTGGCGTTATGACTAACTATGTTACTGATGTAGCTTGTTTAAATAAGCAGATACATTTTCATGGGAATACAAAAGAATTCGAAGAAAGTTCTTCAGAAAACATGTCTGCTTTTTATGGGCATCATGTTCATGTTATTCATCATGACCATGATCACGAGTAAGGGGATGAACGGATGTTACCTTTTTTAAAATATGAATTTTTACAAAATGCCTTTTTAACTGGGATTATGGTCGGTCTGTTAGCTCCTGTTTTAGGAGTGTTTATTGTCGTCAGACGTCAAGCCCTTATAGCAGATGCTCTTTCGCATATAACCCTGGCTGGAATAGCAGCAAACCTGTTACTTGGAAAGTGGTTTACAGTATTTGCGGGAGCTAATCCGGTATATATGGGTATGGCTTTCTCTGTTGGCGGTGCTGTTTTTATCGAACAGCTTCGAAAAGTTTATAAGCATTATGAAGAATTAGCAATCCCGATTATCATGTCAGCTGGAATAGGTTTAAGTGTTATTTTTATTTCAATGGCAGATGGATTTAATACAGATCTGTTTAATTATTTATTCGGCAGTATTATAGCGGTTAAGCAATCGGATGTTTGGACAGTATTTGCAATATTAGTGGTTGTACTCGCATTTGTATTCTTTATGTATAAAGAATTGTTTGTTCTGTCATTTGATGAAGAACAGGGTAAGCTTTCAGGAATCAGAAGCAACTGGATTTTAATTGCATTTATGGCTATTACAGCGTTAGTTATTGCTGCATCCATGAAAATTGTAGGAATTCTTTTGGTTTCTTCTCTCATGACTTTGCCCGTAGCGGCAAGCATTAGAATAGCTACTGGATTTAAACAAACGATATGGCTTTCAGTTCTTTTTGGCGAAACTGCGGTTATTGCTGGTATGTTTTTATCATATTATTTAGATCTTGCTTCTGGTGGTACAATTGTAGTATGCCTGATTATTATTTTGAGCTTGTCTATATTCTATAAGAAGTTTATGGGTTCACGGAAGGCGGGATAACTGTGAGATTCGCATTAACAATTGAAGATGCAATGGATTTGTTAAAAGAAAAAGGATACAAATACACAGAAAAACGAAAAGATCTTCTTACCCTCTTTGCACGTGAAAAAAGATATCTTTCAGCAAAAGATGTTCAGGAATCCCTAAAGAATCAATATCCTGGATTAAGTTTTGATACGATATACAGAAACTTAACAACTTTCGTGGAACTTGGACTGCTTGAAGAAACAGAATGGGAAGGCGAACGAAAATTCCGGTTCACTTGTTCCCATAATGAGCATCATCATCATTTAATTTGTTTAACTTGCGGAAGCACAAAGTCCATTCATACGTGTCCGATGGAAGTGTTAAACAGTGAATTGAATGGGTTTGATGTGACAGGTCATAAATTCGAGATCTATGGTTATTGCAAGGAATGCAAAAATTGAAATTATGATTTTTATAAGTATGTTCCTCCTTTAATTTAGCCAAGCTATAATTAAAGGAGGTTTTTTTATGCCTGAAGTTAAATGTAATGTATCGAATTGCACCTATTGGGGCGAAGGAAACAATTGTATCGCTGATGCGATCCTTGTGGAAATTGACAGACATGCAAATAATTCTTATGACATGAGTACCAATGGTGAATTAGTTGGAGATGCTGCCCACAAAGATCATGCACATGATCCAGCTGAAACGTGCTGTCATACTTTTAAATCAAAACATTAAGAAAGGGGCCTCTAAATAGGCCTCTTTCTTTTAGAATCAATCCCCATAACTTAACATCTATGAAATACCACAATTAATGCCATAATAAGAACGCTCCTTAAGACTAAAAGAGGGGGAAACATGATGGCAGATGACAGATATGAACGTAATATAAATGAAGCTGACTATCGGGAAGAGATGGCAGCTGAAGCTGTACCAGTAAATAGTGACATGGTTTATCCTGAAAGCGAACGTCCGCGTTATGCAGACAGGGACCATAGACCCGGGCATGAAGAAGAACGTGAAAGAGAAGGCGGAAAAGCGACAGGTGTTATCGCTTTAATCCTCTCTGTTCTTTCTTTGTTTATTGCTCCAGTTTTATTTGGGGGAGCAGGTATTATCGTTGGATTTGTGGCCAGAAGACAAGGTGCAAAAACCCTGGGAAATTGGGCAATTGGACTCGGTATCGTTTCCATAATTATTTCCTTATTTTTCGCACCATTCTTTTAATGTAAGAAGGAGCAAAGAAGAAGCTGCGGCTTCTTCTTTTTTATTATCATTGAGTTTCAGCGTTTTGTCGAAAATTCGATAAATGCAATTTAACATGCGATTATAGGTGCCTAACGTGGGATTGTTTAAATTAACGTGCGATTTTTTGGAATCTTAATTTAGCTCATCAAATGCAAAGGAGTCCATAAACTTTGTTAATTTATACAGAAAAAAGCCCCCGTAACGGGAGCTTTTTTTATGCTTGCTGTGCTTTTAATTTTTCTTCATGAGCTTTGGCTAAAATATCGACTTCTTTTTTTAGTTCATCCAGCAACTGATCCTCTGGAATCTTTCGTACGATTTCACCATGACGGAAAAGCAAACCTTCTCCGCGAGCACCGGCAATGCCGATATCCGCTTCTCTTGCTTCGCCAGGACCATTAACTGCACATCCTAAAACGGCTACTTTAATCGGTGCGCGCACTTTTGAGATATACTCTTCAACTTCATTTGCGATTGAAATAAGATCTATTTCTATACGTCCGCATGTTGGACATGAAATTAAAGTTGCTGCATCTGAAAGAAGGCCAAAGGATTTTAATAATTCCCGGGCAACTTTAACTTCTTCGACAGGATCAGCACTTAGTGAAATGCGGACCGTATTTCCAATACCTTTATGGAGGATTACTCCCAGGCCTGCTGCACTTTTTACAGTTCCAGCAAAAAGTGTGCCTGATTCAGTTATTCCAAGGTGTAATGGGTAATTGAATGCTTTAGATGCCTTTTCGTATGCTTCAATAGCCAAATTAACATCAGATGCTTTCATCGAAACGATAATATCGTGAAAGTCTAGTTCTTCTAAGATCCGGATGTGTTCGAGAGCACTTTCTACCATACCCTCTGCTGTAGGGTAGCCGTATTTTTCAAGATACTTCTTTTCTAATGAACCAGCATTTACGCCAATGCGGATTGGAATTCCTTTTGCTTTCGCAGCTTTAACAACGGCTTCAACTTTTTCCCGTCTTCCAATGTTCCCTGGATTAATTCTGATTTTATCAGCTCCGCCTTCAATTGCTTTTAGGGCAAGCTTATAATCAAAATGAATATCAACAACCAAAGGTATGCTGATCTGCTTTTTAATATCTGCAATTGCTTCAGCAGCACGCATATCTGGACATGCAACTCGGACAATCTGGCAGCCGGCTTCTTCTAAACGTTTTATTTCAGCGACTGTCGCTTCAACATCGTGTGTTTTTGTAGTCGTCATACTTTGTACGATAACCTGGTCAGATCCTCCAATTGTTAAAGGTCCGACTTTTACAGGTCTTGTTTTAGAACGGTGGGTGATTTCACTCATTTGGTGAATCGCTCCTTTTATCAAATTGACAGTATTATTCTGTCCTATCATCAGTTCATTTTAGCAGGGATTATTTTGTTTTGACAAGTATTGTTACCTTTCTGTCTTTTTATATATAGGAAATTTATATGTTTTTCCTAATTGAATGTTTTCAGGATTCACTCCTGGATTCAGTGATTTAAAGTCTTTTATCATTGTTGTGATGGTATACCCGCCATGAGAATTTAATTCCTCTACTACTGAAATTAATGTATCTCCAGGACCAGCTTCATAAGTTTTATAATTATTATTTTTGCCTGATGTTTGAATTTCTGCATTCACCGGCTGAGTTTGAGGGAGTGTACCAATTTTAAGATCGTAAGCAACCACATATAGAATCAGAAGAATTGAACAGCCTGTCAAAAAACGCTTCATATTTTCCCTCTCCTTTCTCATATTGAACTATATGCTTGTCCTATTGTTTTATGACAAGTTAAAAGTGACTTTGATACGGGCATTGGTGTAAAATGGAAAGGTGTAATGGACACAAAATAAATTTTCATACGTATCAATGTAGTTGTACCGAGGGGAGAGGTTAACTGTATGAAAAAGGCAAAAATATTTGCATTGCTGTCAATCATGGCTGCTGCTCTATTTATAGCACCATTAAAGATGTTTGCAGATGCAGCTCCAGGAGACGTAATTGTCACGCTTGGACAAAATCTTACAGATGAACAGAAAAATTCTCTTTTAAAAGAGATGGAAGTATCACCTGATGTCCAAACCGTAACGGTAACAAATGAAGAAGAACACAAATACTTAGGTGATTATATATCGAAGGCTCAAATTGGTTCGAAAGCTATATCATCTTCTAAAATTACAGTAGGCGAAAAAGATCAGGGACTCTCTGTTAAAACGAACAATATCAACTGGGTAACTGAAGAAATGTATATGAATGCATTGACTACTGCAGGTGTTACAGATGCTGAAATCTATGTAACAGCACCATTTGAAGTTTCAGGAACAGCTGCATTAACTGGGATTCTTAAAGCATACGAAACAACAGCACAAATCGAAATACCAGAAGCTCAAAAGCAAGTAGCGAATGAAGAAATGGTCAAAACTGCAGAACTTGGGGAAAGAATTGGTGCAAAAGAAGCAACTGAGCTCATGACTCGAGTAAAAGAAGAAATTGCAAAAAATCCGGTACAATCTGAAGACGATCTTCGAGCATTGATTGAAAAAGTTGCGAAGGACATGGGGATCGAACTTACCCAAGAAGAGCTAAACGGACTGATTGCTTTGTTTAATAAAATGAAAGACTTAAATATTGATTGGGATCAAGTTCAAAACGATTTAAAGAACATCAGTGACAATCTTGGTGATTTCTTAAATAAAGAAGAAACACAGTCTTTCTTCCAAAAGATAATTGATTTTCTAATCGCAATCATAGATGCGATCAAATCACTCTTTAAATAGGCATAAAAAAAAGCGGCTCAGTAGCCGCTTTCTTATTTTTTTTTGGGTGTTTTTGTAATAGCAAGAATACAAATGAAAAAAGCTAACATCCAAAACCACATAAATGAATCAGGGATATGCAGATCCATCATAAAGAGTATCGTTAATAAGACTGTTGGCAAGGTGATGGAATAACATGATAAAACCCAAAGATGCCTATAAGGAAGTCGTTTTCCAAAGATCTTAGTTATAGGAATCGAAAGTCCAGCTAATATTGAAGCGCCTGAAAACAAAATTCCTGAAAACAAGACGTACATTACTAAATATATGACCGCAATAATGATCGGGAAGATTCCATCCAATGTAGAAGCAAAGTTTTGCATTTGATCAGGATTTAGTCCGAAATTTTCAAAATTATTTAAAGGCTGTTTATCTGATATAAGATTGATTAAAAAAAGAATGAAAACAGGTAGCATGCATAAGAGGGTTAACAATAAAACGTACAGAATGGTGCTGCCCACACCTTGAAAACGAAAACTAGCGATGGATTTTATAGAATATAAACTTTTAATAAAACGAATATGTAATTTCATAAAAAACTCCTTTATTTGTTAGGCATAATTAGTGTACATGAACATATATCAATCGACAATAAGAATTGATTGTAAAGGTAATATTACAAAACTCATATTTTTATTTACATAAAGTTTATAAATAGAGATAATGTCAAAGGTTTACATAGATAGTAGTAGGGAGATGTAATGATTGGATTTTCAAGAAATGCTATTTCAATTTCTAGGTGGATTAGGGATCTTCTTATTCGGAATAAAATATATGGGAGATGGGCTCCAAAATTCCGCTGGAGACCGCTTGCGTGAAATACTTGATAAATTAACAACTAATCCTTTTATGGGTGTTTTAGCTGGAATATTTGTAACAGTACTTATTCAGAGTAGTTCAGGGACAACAGTTCTGACGGTGGGGCTAGTAAATGCAGGATTTTTAACACTACGGCAAGCAATTGGTATTATTATGGGAGCGAACATTGGTACAACGGTAACTTCTTTCATAATTGGTATTGAAATTGGAGAATATGCACTGCCAATAATTGCTGTAGGATCTGTTCTTATTTTCTTCTTTAAAAATCCTAAATGGAATTATGTAGGACAAATTATTTTTGGATTTGGATCACTTTTCCTAGGATTAAAACTAATGGGTGAAGGTATGCAGCCATTAAGCAATTTAGGAGCTTTTGAAGAGCTTACGGTATCTATGAGTGATAGTCCGATCCTCGGAGTAGTAATCGGTACATTATTTACGTTAATCGTTCAGTCATCTAGTGCAACTATTGGTATTTTACAAGAATTATATGCTCAGGATTTGATTAGTCTAAAAGCGGCTTTGCCTGTTTTGTTTGGAGACAACATCGGTACAACGATTACTGCAGTCCTAGCAGCAATCGGAACCACGGTTGCCGCACGTCGCGCGGCTTTAACACATGTGATCTTCAATGTGTTAGGTACTATAATTTTTATGGTCTTTTTAGTGCCTTTCCAAAGATATATTGAATATTTAGCTGGAAAACTCAATCTGGAACCAGCGATGCAAATAGCATTTGCTCATGGAACGTTTAATCTAACCAATGTCTTGATTCAGTTTTGGTTTATTGGAGTGCTAGTTTTATTAGTAACAAAATTAATAAAAGGTGAAGATAATATAATAGAATATAAAGCGAAACATCTTGATGAAATCGTTTTAGCAACCTCACCGACCTTAGCCATAAGACAGGCGAAAAAGGAAATCATTCGAATGGCTAATTTTTCACAAGCAGGTTTAAAAGAGGCAATAGATTATTTAACAAAGATGGACAAAAAAAATTCGGTTTTAGCTCTTCAATACGAAGAAGCAATTAATAATCTCGACCGCCAAATAACATCATATCTTGTAAAACTGTCTGCTCATCCGTTAACACCACAAGAATCTAATGAACACTCGATGCTTTTAGACACAACTCGTGATATCGAAAGAATCGGGGATCATATGGAGAATATCATTGAGCTTGTTGATTATCAGCTGCGAAATAACGTGCGGCTGACTGACACTGCTAAACAAGATTTAGATGAAATGTTCAATTTAACTGTTTCTACAGTAGATAAAGCTGTAAAAGCATTAGAACAAAATAATGTGGAACTTGCAACAGAAGTTCTTGGCATGGAAGACAAAATTGATAAGATGGAGCGAACACTCCGTAAACAGCATATTATGCGTATGAATGAAGGCGCCTGTGACGGAAATGCCGGTATTGTATTCGTTGATATCGTAAGTAACCTTGAAAGAATAGGTGACCATGCAGTTAACATTGCAGAAGCGGTATTAGAGAAGTAAAATGAAGCCCAGGAGATTTTTATCTTCTGGGTTTTTGTTTGGCATTATTTTTGAAAGGTGATGGTGATTTGGAAACTGTTTATTGGGTCTTAATTGCTGTTGTATTTGTTATCAGTTTTTTAGCATTGATTTACCCAATCCTGCCGGGTGTACTATTTTTAGCAGCCGGATTCTTAATTTATGGATTTGCTTTTTCTTTTGAAAAATTTTCACCATTATTCATCATTATCCAGGTATTATTGTTTATCAGCTTATTTGTTATAGATTATGCTGGTAATGCATATGCAGTGAAAAAGAAAGGAGGCTCTAAAGCAGCGATGTGGGGGAGTACAATAGGACTGATCGCTGGTCCATTCGTTATACCAGTAGCAGGGATACTCATAGGTCCTTTTTTAGGTGCTGTGCTTGCTGAATTGATCTTCCATAAAACAGGTTTTAAGTCTGCAGTTTCGATTGGTATAGGAACTGTTCTTGCGTTTGTAGGAACCACTATCATAAAAGTATTTACTCAGGCTTTAATGATTGGTTATTTTTATTACCAAGTACTATAAATCGACCTTGCTTAATCCTCTATTGCATGCTATATTATTTTTGTTCAAAAAAAGTACATGTGTTCGTTTGAAGAACTTTTAAATTGTTATTGACATTAAATAAGTCTACATGCTATAGTAGTTCTTGTCCTTAAATAATGTTAATTCATTATTCCACAGTAGCTCAGTGGTAGAGCTATCGGCTGTTAACCGATCGGTCGTAGGTTCGAGTCCTACCTGTGGAGCCATTTTGGCGGTGTAGCTCAGCTGGCTAGAGCGTACGGTTCATACCCGTGAGGTCGTGGGTTCGACTCCCTCCGCCGCTACCAAAATGTTTTTTTCTTCACGATGGCGGTCGTGGCGAAGTGGTTAACGCATCGGATTGTGGTTCCGACATTCGGGGGTTCGATTCCCCTCGTCCGCCCCATTTCTTACTTACATAACTATATTTTCTCTCATGGACCCTTAGCTCAGTTGGTCAGAGCGGTCGGCTCATAACCGATTGGTCGTAGGTTCGAGTCCTACAGGGTCCACCAAAGTCGAGGAGGTATACCCAAGTCCGGCTGAAGGGATCGGTCTTGAAAACCGACAGGGGTGTAACAGCCCGCGGGGGTTCGAATCCCTCTACCTCCTCCATATTTTTTGGCTCGATAGCTCAGTCGGTAGAGCAGAGGACTGAAAATCCTCGTGTCGGCGGTTCGATTCCGTCTCGAGCCACCATATGTATACATACTAAAACCTTACGCTAATCGTAAGGTTTTTTTGTTTTATAAAAGGGTACAGTGTTTAAGAATTGAAAGTTTAGACTAAATTTGATAAGGTAAAATTGTTAAATCACTTTTTAAACAAGTAAGTTGATTAAATGGTTTCACTTTTCAAGATTATCCTTGAAAATGAAAATAAAAAACACTACATATTTTAAGGAGGAAATGAACATGGCTAAATTTGAACTGCCTGCATTACCTTATGAATCAAGCGCACTTGAACCGCATATTGACAAAGAAACAATGGAGATCCACCACGGTCGTCACCATAAAACATATGTTGATAACCTTAATGCTGCACTTGAGGGTCAATCAGAATTTGAAAATAAGTCTCTAGAAGATATTCTTTCAAACCTTGATTCTCTTCCGCAAAACATTCAAACAGCAGTAAGAAATAATGGCGGCGGACATGCTAACCACAGTCTTTTCTGGGAAGTAATCGCACCAGGCGGAGCAAACGCTCCATCTGGCGAACTTGCTGATAAAATCAACAGCAAGTTTGGAAGCCTTGAAGCGTTTAAAGAGGAATTTGCAAACGCAGGTAAAACAAGATTTGGATCTGGCTGGGCTTGGTTAGTTGTAAACAATGGTGAGCTTGAAGTTACAAGCACTCCAAACCAAGACAACCCAGTTATGGAAGGCAAGACACCTATTCTTGGTTTGGATGTTTGGGAACATGCTTATTATTTGAAATATCAAAACAAGCGTCCTGATTACATTGCGGCATTCTGGAATGTAGTAAACTGGGATGAAGTTGATAAGCGTTATAACGAAGCAAAATAAGTTTAATGAAAGCTGCTGGCATCCCAGCAGCTTTTTATTATGCCTTTGTCATGGATTTCATAATTCTTTGCTAATTTTATTAGTAAGTCATCAAGTAATAAATTGCCGTCTCCAAAAGGAACACTGGACTGAATGACAAAAAGGTTTCTTGCTTTGAAAAACCAGATACGATCCCCTTTAGGCTCTAAGGAATCTTCATTTTTCCTCGAATTTAAATCATCTTCTAAAACCAAAGGTATACCAAAGTGCTGATCATGATAAATCCAATATTCAAACATATTTCTGTCTCCTTATACAATTAAAGCCAATTAGTTAAATAATGAATAGCCCTTTTACTCTTGAAAGACACTAACGACGATATGTAAAGGGGCGAATAACATGATATGGAAAAAATTCATGGAAGACGACCAATACCCTAGAGATCTTTTTTTACTTCTATTTGTCGGCGGTTTATTTACTCTAAGCACTGCTTTATCTAATACATTTGTTAACATTTTTTTGTGGAAACAATCCGGCGAATTGGAAGATATCGCTTTTTATAATTTATCTATTGTAGTCATGCAGCCTGTCGCATTTTACTTGGCAGGGTGGTTTGCTAAAAAAATTGACCGGGTTATTGTGTTAAGAATTGGTGTTGTCATTCTTGCGTTGTTTTATATAGGTGTTCTTTTTATGGGTTCACTTGCAAGTCATTATTTGTTTGGGTTAGGGGCAGTGTTAGGTTTCGGTTTGGGATTTTATTGGCTTGCCTTTAATGTTCTGACTTTAGAAGTGACTGAACCTGAAACTAGAGATTTTTTCAATGGCTACCTGGGTGTATTGAATTCGTTATCCGGTATGATCGGTCCTTTAAGTGCAGGATTTATTATTACAAGGATGGACAAACATTCAGGATATGAAACCATTTTTACGATTTCAATGGTTTTATTCTTAGTTGCTGTAGTGATCAGTTTCTTTTTAAAAAGAAGAAAAGCCGATGGGCATTTTGGGTTAACAGAAGTTTTTCAAGAAAGAAGAGAAAACAAAGCCTGGTTCCAATTGTTGAATGCTCATTTCTTTCAAGGTTTGCGGGAAGGGACGTTTATTTTTTTAATCGTGATCTGGGTTTATACAACCTCACAGAGCGAATTTGCACTTGGAACATTCGGATTTGTTCAATCAGTTGTTTCTTTTATTGGGTACTATATCGTTTCTCATTATTTAAAGCCATGGCATAGGAAAAAAGGGATCTTCGCTGGCGGTTTATTATTGTTCATCTCTCCATTCATGCTTCTTGTACCTGTTTCTTTTACACTGCTAATAATATACGGCATATCTGTATCTATAGCGTATCCGCTTCTTCTTGTTCCTTATGTTTCATTAACTTATGACATTATTGGGAAATGCCGCGGAATTTATGAAAAAAGGATTGAGTATATTGTAGTTCGTGAATTTTTCCTTAACGCAGGAAGAATATTTTCAATTCTTATATTCTTGCTTGTCATAAATTATCTTTCAGAAGAAAAAGGTATTCCGCTTTTATTGCCAATATTGGGTGCAGGGCATTTTCTGATTTATTTTTGCTTAAGAAATATATCTGTACCAACCAGTCCGGCTGATCAAACAATAGAACTTGCTGAAACTCAGCAAGATGGCAATAATCCAAATAAACAATAATTAACTTTTGACATACTAACTAGTCAAAGGATACTATTGTTATGTAAAGATAATAACCGGTTGGCTTTAGGACACCTTTTTTAAAGGTGTCTCTGCTGTTTTAAAGGGAGATTTACAATATTATGAAAACAAAATCAAATAAAAAGAAAAATCACGTACCGATTCGAATGAATGCATTGTTTTTATCGGTATTTTTTCTCTTCTCAGTGCTTGTTCTAAGATTAGGCTACATACAAATTGTTAAAGGTGAAGAGTACAAACGGACCGCCTATTTGACGGAAAATGTAACTACAAAGCTTGATGCCCCTCGCGGCAAAATGTTTGATGCTAATTATCGAGTAGTAGTGGATAATGAGCCAATATTTTCGATAACGTATACAAGAACACGTGAAGCTGATGCTGAAAAAAGACATGAAATTGCTAAGAAAATGGCTGAACTGATCGATAAAGACTCGGAAGAATTAACAGAACGAGATAAAAAGGATTATTTTATCTTTCTAAATGAAGAAGAAGTGAAAAAGAGAATTTCAGCTGCTGAAAAAGAAAGCACTCCTCCAGAAGAGCTCTATGATTTAATGCTGGAAAAAGTAACTCAGAAGGACATTGAATCATTATCGAAAAAGCAGCTTGAAGTACTGGCGATTAAAAGTGAAATGGATAGAGGCTATACACTTTCTCCTCAAAGAATAAAAATTGGTGCAACCAAAGAAGAAATCGCTTTGATCAGTGAACACCTGCCTGAGCTAGAGGGTGTTGATATTAAACCTGATGCAGAACGTTCTTACCCATTTAAAGATTCGTTCAGGGATATATTCGGTCAAGTAAAACAAATACCCAAGTCAAAAATGGATTATTACACTTCGAGAGGTAATGACCGAAATGATATGGTTGGTACGAGTTTTCTGGAAGAACAATACGAATCGGTTCTTCGCGGCACGAAAACAAAAATCAAATATGTTACGGATAAAGTCGGGAATCCGGTGGGGGATCCCGTCGAAGAAGATGGTGCAAGAGGAAGCGATCTTGTATTAACTGTAGATATGGAACTTCAGCAAGAAGTAGAAAAGGTTATTGAAGAAGAATTAAAGGAAGCCATCCGAGGTAAGTATGCCTATAATAACAAGGAATTAAAAAATGCTTATGTTGTTATGATGGATCCAAATACAGGCGAAATCTTATCTATGGCTGGAAAAGAGTACAATCGGAAGACAGGTAAATTTAATGATATTCCATTCGGCAACATCTATCATTCGTATGCGATGGGGTCAACTGTAAAAGGAGCTACCGTTTTAACCGGATTACATGAAGGTGTAATTGAGCGAAATACCGTAATCAATGATGCGCCGCTCAAATTTGGTGATGGAAGACAATTAAAATCACATTCGAACATGGGACCTGTTGATGCAATTGAAGCATTGGAAGGATCTTCAAACATTTTTATGTGGCATATTGCGATGCGTCTTTCAGGCTATGATTATACAAACAAACGATTTAATGACCATAAAGTTAAAGAGGCGTTTGAAATTCTGAGAAATTCTTATAGTCAATTTGGTCTTGGTGTACCTACTGGTATCGACTTGCCATCTGAAGCAACAGGCTATAATACAGGAATGAGTAATGAATTGTTCCAAGCAATGTTTTTCTCGATTGGGCAATTTGACACGTATACCCCGATGCAGCTGGCACAATACGTTTCAACAATTGCTAACGGTGGTTTAAGGATGCAGCCGCATTTATTAAAAGAGATTAGGGAACCATCTGTAGATCCGAATAAATTAGGCAAACTTCAATATCGTTTTGAACCAAACGTTATGAATAAGATTGAAATGAACCCGAGTCACATTGAAGTCGTTCAAAAAGGTTTTTACGAGGTAATGCATGGATCTAATGGAACAGCAGCTTGGATATTTAAAGACAAAGAATACAATCCTGCAGGGAAGACCGGGACGGCAGAAGTCGATAAGGAAACAGGTTTAGTCAACAAAACACTGATTGGCTATGCCCCATATGAAAACCCTGAAGTGGCGTTTGCGGTAGTTGTACCAGATATACGAGAAGGGTATACAAACAATGAAATTGCAGAAGGTGTGCTGGACGCATATTTTTCAATGAAAAAAGAAGGTATACCAACCGAACCTGAATCTAAACAATTAAACGAGAAGAAAGAATCGCGCTAATTAGCGCGATTCTTTTTTTGTATAGTTTCAAGTATTCAGTAAAAGAATAGGATTATATTCAATAAAATTCAGTCTTAACAATCTCTTTACAATTCATTAAAACCTAATTAATATTCCAGGTTTATTGTAGTAAGTGTAAGAAAGAAACAAGCTTAAAGGAATTCATGTGACCCGAGATAAAATCTCTAACATGAAAAAGTTGAAAATTACATTTAGGGGGACCTATCAAGATGAAGAAAATGAAGTCTGTATACCTATTAGCTGTAATGTCACTTATTTTAGTTTTCGCAGCAGCATGCGGAAATAAAAGTGAAGATGGAGCAGCTGGCGGCGGAGATCTAAGCGGAAAAATTAAAATTGATGGATCATCCACAGTATTCCCAATCATGGAAGCTGTTTCTGAAGAGTTCCAAGCGGCGAATCCTGATGTAAAGGCTACAGTTGGAGTTTCTGGTACTGGCGGCGGCTTTGAAAAATTTGTTCGTGGAGAACTTGATCTTTCAAATGCTTCTCGTCCGATTAAAGAAGAAGAAAAAACTGCAGCAAAAGAAAAAGGTATTGAATTTACAGAGTTTGAACTTGCTAAAGATGGTTTATCAGTAGTTGTTTCAAAAGAAAACGACTTTATCGATCACCTTACTGTAGATGAGCTTAAAAAGATTTACCTTGAAAAAGATGCAGCAAAAACTTGGGCTGACGTACGTGAAGGATGGCCAAAGAAGAAAATCGATGTTTTCTCACCAGGAACTGATTCTGGAACGTACGACTATTTTGATGAAGTAATCCTTGAAGAAGAACCTATGCGCCGTGATGCTCAACTATCTGAAGATGACAACGTTCTTGTACAGGGTGTATCTGGTTCAAAAGATGCTATCGGATTCTTCGGTTATGCTTACTATCAAGCGAATAAAGATAAATTAAAAGCAGTGCCAATTGATGGTGGAAACGGTCCTGTTGAACCAAATCCTGAAACGATTGAATCAGGAGAATATGCTCCTCTTTCACGTCCGCTATTCACATATGTGAATAATAAATCGTTAAAAGACAACGAAGCGGTTTATGAGTATATGAAGTTTACTCTTGAAAATGCTGGTGAACTTGCTTCATCTGATACGATTGGATATGTGTCTCTTCCAAAGGAAAAATACGAAGAGCAAATGAAAAAGCTCGATGAACTTGCAGGTAAATAAGAATTCTTATGGAATAACTTAACAAAATAATAAAGGTGAGGAGAATTGCTGCTCCTCACCTTTCACCTGTTTAGTATTATCGAATTATAGGAGGGCTATTGGTGTCAAGAGATAAAACAAACCAAAAATCGATCCGCTCTATGATTCAGGAGAATAAATCTTCAAGAAGTCAATCTGCGGTAATGGAAAAGGTAGTTCCAAAAATCTTTTTGATCTGTGCTATTATTTCTATTTTTACTACACTAGGCATTGTTTTTACACTTTTAACTGAAACTTTTACTTTCTTTAACCGAGTATCAATCGTTGAATTTTTTACAAATACACGATGGTTCCCTTTCACTGCGGATAAAAATGCTGATTATGGTATTCTCGCACTTGTAATGGGTACTCTTACAGTAACAGCTATCGCAATGGTAGTTGCAATTCCAGTTGGTCTTGCAGCCGCGATATATTTAAGTGAATATGCTTCAGCAAAAACAAGAAAATTTATTAAACCTATTTTAGAAGTATTAGCTGGTATACCTACAATTGTATACGGATTTTTTGCACTTACTTTTGTTACTCCATTATTGGACAGCATTATACCTGGGGGAATTTCGATTTTTAATGCGTTAAGTCCCGGTATTGTTGTTGGAATAATGATAATTCCTATGATTGCTTCTTTATCAGAAGACGCAATGAACGCTGTGCCGAACTCTATGAGGGAAGGCGCAATGGCATTAGGAGCAACACGTTTTGAAGTTGCTATGAAAGTCGTGCTTCCAGCTGCTCTTTCAGGTGTAATGGCATCCTTCGTATTAGGAATTTCACGTGCCATCGGTGAAACGATGATCGTTACGATTGCCGGTGGATCTAGACCGACAGCAGATATTAATGTAACTGAATCTATTCAGACCATGACTGCGTATATCGTTCAAGTAAGCCAAGGAGATACGGGGTATGGGACGACGATTTATTACAGTATTTATGCGGTAGGGATGACATTGTTTGTTTTTACACTAATTATGAATTTACTTGCTCAGTTTATTTCCCGCAAGTTTAGGGAGGAATATTAATGAGTTTAATTAATAAAGAGTCAGTTAAGAAAAGAATGGGAAGCAGAGTTGCTGCCAACGGGTTTGCGAAGTTTCTTTTTATTCTTGCAACTAGTTTTTCTTTAATTGTTTTAGGCGTTTTGATCTATAGAATCTTAGTTGATGGATTGCCATATTTAAGTCTGGATTTCATTACAAATTTTGCTTCGAGAATGCCTGAACGCGCTGGTATTTGGGCAGCACTTTTAGGTACGATATGGATAATGGCTGTTACGGCCCCTGTCTCGTTTATTCTTGGAGTCGGTACAGCAATTTATTTAGAAGAATACGCAAAGAAAAATGCTTTTACAAAATTTGTCCAAGTAAATATTGCTAACTTAGCTGGTGTACCGTCCATTGTTTTTGGACTTTTAGGACTGACGATTTTTGTGAGATTAGCGGGACTTGGATCAAGTGTACTTGCAGGTGGATTAACAATGAGTTTATTAATTCTTCCTGTAATCGTTGTTGCTTCTCAAGAGGCAATCAGAACAGTACCTAAAGAAATTAGGGAAGCTTCTTTCGGAATGGGAGCAACTAAATGGCAAACGATCAGAAGAATCGTATTTCCTGCCGCACTTCCTGGAATTCTTACAGGCACGATCTTAGCCTTATCACGTGCAGTAGGAGAAACAGCTCCGTTATTGGTATTAGGGGCATTAGCGTATGTAGCGTTTGTACCAGAAAATCTATTCTCGCAGTTTACTGTGCTTCCGATACAGCTTTATAACTGGACGAGCAGACCACAAGAAGACTTCCATATGCTTGCAGCAAGCGGAATTATAATCTTGATGATTATCTTGCTCATCATGAATTCAATCGCTGTATACATTCGAAATAAATTTCACAAACGCTTCTAACAGAGAGAAGGAGGACTTAAAAACATGGATATTACAATTAATAAACAGTTGGTACAAAAGGATATTAAAAAGGAAGAACAGTTTACACCTGTTTTCAAAATAAATAACTTGAACTTATGGTACGGACAAGACCATGCCTTAAAAGACATTAAATTTGATATACCTGAAAAGCAGGTAACAGCAATCATTGGGCCGTCTGGGTGCGGTAAATCGACATTTATTAAAACACTGAACAGAATGGTTGAGATGATACCAATCGTTCGCATGTCAGGAGAAATTGTTTACAGAGAAAAAAATATCTTTGATCCGAAGTACGGAGTAGAAGAACTTCGTACACAAGTTGGTATGGTGTTTCAAAAGCCAAATCCGTTCCCAAAATCGATCTATGATAATGTAGCTTATGGACCTCGAATCCATGGCATTAAAAACAAAAAAGTTTTAGATGAAGTTGTTGAAAAAAGCTTAAGAGGTGCGGCTATCTGGGATGAAGTTAAAGACCGTTTAAACGAAAATGCTTACGGACTATCAGGCGGACAGCAGCAGCGTCTATGTATTGCGCGTTGTCTTGCGATTGAACCAGACGTAATCTTGATGGATGAACCAACATCTGCACTTGATCCAATCTCTACATTAAAAGTTGAAGAGCTTGTTCAAGAGTTGAAAAAGGATTATAGCATTGTTATCGTTACTCATAACATGCAGCAAGCAGCTCGTATTTCTGATCGTACAGCATTCTTTCTTAATGGGGAAGTTGTAGAGTATACAGATACCAGCACATTGTTCTCAAATCCTTCTGATAAACGAACAGAAGACTATATTACAGGACGTTTTGGCTAAAAAAAGGGAATAGGAGTGGGATAAATGGTTGTTCGTGAAAATTTTCAGCTTCAATTAGAAGAAATGAAAAATGCTATTATTCAGATTTCAAAGCTAGCAGAAGAGGCTTTGCTCGAATCTGTAGAAGCTCTAAAGAATCAAAATCTTGATAAAGCATTAGAAGTAATAGAAAATGATAACAGGATCAATGTCTTAGAAGATGAGATCAATGATATGGCAATTCTTTTAATCGCAAAACAAGCTCCTGTAGCGTCAGATTTAAGACGTATTATTGCAGCTATTAAGATTTCATCTGATATTGAAAGAATGGCTGATTTCGCAGTAAATATTGCAAAATCAACGATTCGAATAGGCAAGCAAGAATTGATTAAACCCCTTGAAGAACTTCCGAAAATGGCGCATCATGCTATTAAGATGCTGACTGCAGCTACGAAAGCTTACGTGGAAGAAGACGTTGCACTTGCAAAAGAACTTGCTGATATGGATGACTACGTTGATGAAACGTATGGAAAAATTATTAAAGAGCTTCTTGAATTAATGACCAAGAATCCTGATCACCTTTCACAGATTAGCCAATTGTTGTTTGTATGCAGATATATCGAGCGTACAGCGGACCATGCAACGAACATTGCTGAAAGTATTATTTTCTTAGTCAAAGGCAAGCGATACGGATTGAATGATTAAAGAAAGAGAGCAGGCGTGATATACGCCTGCTCTTTTTATGTAATAAATTTATGAACTTGTAATTTCTTTAGCTAATTCATCAAAGTTCATGCTGCTGTTCACCTGATGAGATTCAGCTCTGACAGCACCTTCTAAGTTATTGGATCTTAAATACTTTAAGAATTCTTTGCTGTCCTTGATGATGTTTCCTTTTTGCAGAAGGTCACAAACCTCGCCAGTACTCATACCTTGTGAGATCGTTAAAGTCATTTGAAAGACTTTCTCTTCTTCCTTTTCAGGTTCAACTTTGGCTTCTTCTTTTGCAGGAGCAGCCGCTGCACTTTCAGCTTCTGTTAAAGAAGTATATTCCTCTTTTGAAATTGCCAACTCGCC
Organism: Fictibacillus sp. NPDC058756; assembly: GCF_042746035.1. Taxonomy (NCBI): domain Bacteria; kingdom Bacillati; phylum Bacillota; class Bacilli; order Caryophanales; family Fictibacillaceae; genus Fictibacillus; species Fictibacillus sp. NPDC058756. The sequence continues at coordinate 1,460,047 of NZ_JBHYPU010000001.1, forward strand.
TTTTTCAGAAAGATATTGTTCCACTGCAGTATCCGTTAATTCAGTACGGTTTTCTGTATCCGCTGTGTAGTATACAGCAGCTAATATTCCAGTAGAAATTATAATACCAGCTGAAAATCCGCGAAGGTTTTTGCTCGTCATACTAATTTCCCCTCACAAATTTAGTTCTTATCGTTAATCATCATTTCATCTTCAAGAACTTTTAACTTCTTTTTAATTTGATAGATTTCTTTCATTAATTGAATCGTAAAGTTTTCAAGCTGTGTTTCAACTGAGTTTTCACGATTTTTTCGAAAGGAAAGAATCAAAAGAATAATACCAACTAGCAACAATCCAAAAATTGCAAACTCCATAATATCCTCCCTTTAAATAAAGCTATACCCTTTACTTTTATAACATAGTATCTATTTGTGGTATAGGTTTTTTCACAAAAGTTTACACAAAATACGACAATTCGACTATATTCATGTCTTAATAAAAATATAAATTCCATAAATTAGAAAAAAGAGCGTATTTTTGTGGTATTTTGTCTTAATTTCAGAATAATCTGATGGAGCAACCGGTTACAAAAACTTTACATAAACTGTAATCTCAAGCAGGAGATGGAACCGCCAATTTTCGACTTTTTTGACACATTGTACATAAAAATATCTAGTGATACGATTATTTAAAATCTAAGAATAAGTATAAGTTTACTAGAATAATTGATTAAGATGAGGTGATGAACTTGATCGAAGATATTGTGAAGTTAAAGGAAAGAGGACTTACGCTGCAAGAAATTGCTGAAAGAATGAATATGTCTTTAGGCAAGGTTCAGTACCGCTGGAATAAATACCGGCAGCAGCAATCGCCGCCAGGAGAAAATTCTGCTCCATCAGTAGAATTGAAGAAAGAAAATTGGACAATGCCGTTTGAATATAAGGAAGCAAATGCTTGTCTTATGCCGCGCACACCAGAGAGTTTGTATGTATATTGGAGTTTCTCGGAATCTATTAAGAAAATGGCAGAACACCACTTCCGTACAAAGTGGGAAGAGCTTCCTGACGTTTTAAAAATATATGATGTCACGGATATCCTATTTTATGGGCATAACGCACACAGAACATTTGAAATAGATCTTCCTCCTATGACAAACAACTGGTTCCTGCATTCATTAGAGCCTGACCGAACATACATTGCTGATATTGGAACCCGTACATTTGACGGCAGCTTTTTTACATTGTTGCGTACAAATCCAGCTGAAACTGGTGCAGCCGAAATGAGCAGTTCTTACGATGAAAAGATAGAACGTTGGAAACAGCAGGATATAACACAGCCTGAATGGCTTGAGAATTTTTCAACTTATTCATACTATCAAAAAATCAGATAGGAGATTACACAATGTCTAACGGGTATTTCGCATTGGTTTTGCACGCTCACCTTCCTTATGTGAGGCATAATGAAGCAAATCGATTAGAGGAAAGATGGGTTTTTGAGGCACTTACTGAGTCATATATCCCGTTATTATGGGTTCTCGAAGAACAGCCTGAATCCTTATCTTGGACCTTATCATTTTCCCCTCCATTGCTTGAACTATTGAATGATCCAGTTATTCAAAAACGCTATTTAGAGCATCTCGATTCCACTATAAAACTCATCAAAAAAGAAAAAAACTTTTCAAAAAACAAACAGGAAAAAGAAATCATCAGTTTTTACGAAAAACGCTATAAAAAGATCATGGATACGTATCAGAATCATGACTGCCAGATTATTAAAGCATTCAAATCTTTTATGGATGAAGGAAAAATCACATGTATAACATCCGCTGCAACTCATGCGTTCTTGCCGTATGTTCAGACTGAGCAAGGAGTAAAAACGCAAATTCTTGCTGGTATAAATACGTATGAGAAATATTTTGGTAGTAAACCAACAGGATTTTGGCTTCCGGAATGTGCTTATTCCCCTGGGGTAGATAAAATATTAGCTGATGCAGGAATCCGCTACACGTTTGTTGATGAACAAACACTACTTAAGAGCAAACCTGTTCCAAGTAAAGGAATAGGAGCACCCGTTTATTCACCGTATGGGGTAGCGTTATTCCCGAGAAATCAGTTTATTTCTGAGACTATTTGGAATTCTTCTGTTGGATATCCTGGTGATTTCGATTACAGGGAGTTTTATCGCGACGTTGCTTATGAACGTGACTTTGATTACATTAAAGGATTTATTCATCCTGACGGGATCAGAGTAGATACCTCGCTAAAATATTGGCGAATTACTGGTGAAACTGAAAATAAAGACTGGTATGACAGAACGTATGCTGAAGAAAAAATAAAGCAGCACTCCAAAGATTTTAATATTCGCATCAAAGACTACTTACATAACAACAAACAATCTTTTCCTCCTCAACTAATTACGGCACCTTTTGACGCAGAACTTTTTGGACACTGGTGGTTTGAAGGACCAGAATTTTTACTGCAATCCATGGAAGTTTCGAATGAACAAAACATTAGCTGGATCACACCACAAGAATTTTTACACAGACATTATCAAGACCTTGAAACCGTTAGACCTTGCTTTTCAACATGGGGAAGGAATGGGACTGGCGAAGTTTGGCTAAACAATGCAAATGCCTGGATGTATCGTCATCTGCATTACTGTGAGAAGAAATTAGTTGAACTAGCTGCCAAGCTTTCAAAAGAAAAAGTGAATATTGTGATCGAACGTTATGCTAACCAAATGGTAAGAGAATGGATGCTTGCTGCAAGTTCTGATTGGGCATTTATTATTGAAGGCAATAGCGCTTCACAATATGCAAAAGATAGATTTCAAGAACACATAGAAAGGTTTCATACATTATATGAGGCTATTCAAAATGGAAGTTATAACGTTAATGAAATCTCAGAATATGAAAATGAATATCCATTTATCATGATGAATTTATGGCATTACTTTAAAAATCAGCATGATTTATATGTGAATATGCAGTATACAAAAGAAAACCAAAAAGGCAAAAAAATACTGATGCTCTCTTGGGAATTTCCGCCGATGGTAGTTGGCGGGCTATCAAGGCATGTATTTGATTTATCACGTAAATTAACAGATTTGGGTCATGAAGTGTATGTGCTGACTTCTGCAGTCGAGGGCTATCCAGACTACGAAATAAATAATGGCGTTCACGTATATAGGCTCAAAGGAAAACAGCCATCCTTTGAATCGTTCTTTCACTGGACCGGCAGCTTGAATTTAGCAATGGCCGATTATGCTGTTGAGCTATCCAAGAAAATTAAGTTTGATTGTATCCATGCCCATGATTGGCTCGTATCCGTTGCAGCGCTAGCGGTAAAAAAAGAATTAGAACTTCCGTTAATTACGACTATACATGCCACTGAACATGGAAGAAACAACGGAATCACTTCACCTCTTCAATATGAAATTAATCAAAAAGAGTGGGAGCTTATGGATGGTTCTGATAGCCTCATTGTCTGCAGTACTTACATGAAAAAAGAACTTACCGATGTTTTTCAAATTCCTGAGGATAAAATTTCGATCTTGCCTAATGGCATAGATCCACAACAGATAATAGCTGAATCAAATGAAAAACTTAATGGTGGAAATCGCTCTGATAATGAACTATTGCTATTTTCGGTAGGAAGGCTCGTAAAAGAAAAAGGCTTTCAAACTATTGTTGAAGCTGCAGACATTATTAGAAATAAAGGACTTCAAGTGAGATTTGTAATTGCCGGAAAAGGACCTTTATTTGATGAATTAAATGAAATGGTGAGGAAAAAACAATTAGAAAGTTATGTTCATTTAGCTGGTTTTATCAGTGATGAGGAGAGAAATGTGTGGTTTGCAAAAGCGGATGCAGCTCTTTTTCCAAGTCATTATGAACCTTTTGGAATCGTTGCACTTGAAGGGATGGCTGCAGGGAAATTAACGATTGTCTCAAATACCGGAGGATTAAAAGAAATTATAGAGCATGAGGAAACCGGTCTGAAGGTTTACCCAAACGATCCTCACAGCATTGTTTGGGCAGTAGAATATATGTTTGCTAATCGTGAACATTGCAAAGAAATGGCTCGAAAAGGGGAAGAAACAGCTAGAACCATCTTCAGCTGGGATTCAATTGCAGAAAGAACGGCTGACTTATATAACAAAATTCAAAATAATACAGCAAAAGTAGGAGGAATGGTGTAATGAAAGGTGTAATCATGGCTGGCGGAAAAGGAACACGTTTAAGACCTCTTACATGCAACATGCCAAAACCTATGGTGCCCATGCTTCACAAGCCGGTTATGGAATACGGCATTGAGCTTTTAAAAAGGTATGGAATAACTGATATTGCTGTTACAGTTCAATATCTTCCAGATGCCATCAAGAACTATTTTGGAAACGGACGGAATTTTGGTGTTAATCTTCATTATTTCGTTGAAGATTCTCCTCTTGGAACAGCAGGGTCGATTAAAAATGCTGAAGATTTTTTAGATGAACGTTTTATTGTTATAAGCGGAGATGCTTTAACTGATTTTGACCTTGAAAAAGGGATTGATTTTCATGAAGAAAAGGATTCTCTTGTCACAATTTTTATGAAACAAGTAGAATCACCTCTGGAATATGGTGTAATCATGACGAATCAGGAAGGAAAGATCATCCGATTCTTAGAAAAACCTAGCTGGAATGAAGTTTTCAGCGATACAGTGAATACTGGTATATATGTTCTTGAGCCCGAAGTTTTCCAATATATCGAAAAAGATGTACCTGTAGATTTCAGTAAAGATTTATTTCCCTTATTAATGAAGGAAGACAAAAATTTGTTCGGTTATCAAGCAGACGGTTACTGGTCCGATATCGGAAGTCTGCAGCAATATCGCCAGTCTCACTATGATATGTTAAATGGTCTTGTCAATCTTCCTTTTGCCGGAAAAGAGCATGAACCTGGAATCTGGATTGGTGAGAACGTTTTTATTGAAGAAGGAGCTAAGATTGAGGGTCCTGTAAGTATTGCAGATGGGGCTGTCATTCGAAAGGGAGCTCACGTTGGCAAACTGTCTGTTGTTGGGAAAAACAGCGTTGTGAGTTCTGGAAGCTCATTGAAAAAAACGGTGCTATGGAATGACGTTTTTGTTGGCGATCAATGTGAGCTGAGAGGTGCTACTATTGCGAATGGAACAAAAGTTGAGAAAGATGCCTCGATATTTGAGCATGCAGTAGTAGGGAATCATTGTACGATCGGAAAAAATGCTACTTTAAAACCGGATGTGAAAATATGGCCGGAAAAAGAAATTTTTGAAGAGGCACTTGTTCATACATCGATCGTTTGGGGTAAAAAAGCGACCAAGTCCTTATTTGGATCACGGGGAGTTTCCGGCATAGCCAATGTGGAAATCACTCCTGATTACATCGCGAGGCTTGCATCTGCATACGGAGCGGTTCTTCCATATGGTTCACAGATTCTGATCGCAAGTGATTCACATGATTTTTCTGTAATGATCAAGCAATCTTTTATACAAGGACTTCATTCTTCAGGTGTCCATACACTTGATATCAGCCCGACAGTGGCACCAGTTGTCAGATTTTCAATTGAGGAAGAACGTTTAGAAGGCGGGGTTTACGTCCGTTTCTCAAACCCTACTGGCGAAAAACAATTAATGATCGAGTTTTATGATAACAAAGGTTTGCCGATTCACTCCGATCTTGAAAGAAAGATTGAAAATGCATACTGGCAGGAAGATTATAGACGGGCATCGTTTGATAGAATTGGAAAAGGTGCGGTACAGGCGAATAAGCATGAGGATTATATTTCTGCACTGCTTGAAGAAGTACAGGAAAAAAGAATACAAGAGGCAAAATTCAGGGTAGTCGTGAATTATAATCATCAGCCGTATTTGAATTTCATTCCGAATCTCTATAACCGCCTTAACTGTGAAATTCTTACTGCCCCGTATCAGACAAAGCCTGAAGAAATGGCTTCATTTGTTAGAGTAACTAATGCCAACATAGGTGTTCTGATTGGTGAAGCTGGAGAAACCTTGCGATTGATTACAGAAACTGGTGAAGTCTTAGACGAAGAAACCATGCTGGCTCTTTACGTTTTCACAGCATTCTCTCAGGGCAAGCAAAAAGAAATGGCTATTCCTGTGTATGGCTCTTCTGCATTAGATTCAATCGCTGAACGGCTAAAAGGAAAGCTGATCCGTACAAAAGCTAATCCTAGGTCCATAATGGAAGTTGGCGAAGGTGTACTAAACTATCAATACGATGCACAATACGCATTTGTTCATATTCTGGAAGTGATGGCGATGCAGCAAATCACACTTTCAGAACTCGTGAAAATGCTGCCTGATGTGCATATGCTGAGAGAATATGTACCATGTCCTAAGGATAAAAAAGGGCGTGTGATGCGAAGGTTAATGGAAGATATTAGAGATAACAATGTAGAGTTGCTCGATGGAATCAAGGTATTTCATCCAGAAGGTGGCTGGACGTTAATTTTACCTGATGTGGAACAACCTGTTTTTACGGTTTATTCTCAAAACACGAACCCTGAACAGGCTAAACAGGCTGCATCACAGTACATCGAAAAAATCCAGCTGTACCAGCAGGTGTAACGTATGCCAAGACATTTAGCTTTAGGCAACGGAAATTTACTTATCAACTTAGACGAGTTTTTGCAGATTAGAGACATATATTTTCCCTATGTTGGTCAGCAAAATCATGTGCAGGGACATGTAAACCGTTTGGGAGCCAGTATCAATGGCTCCTTTTCTTGGCTTTCTTCTAAAGAATGGACGATAGAACCTGGTTACCGCAGCGATTCATTAGTCACTCAGTCATTTGCAAGGAACAAAAAAGAAGGTTTGTGCCTAAAGATTGAAGATGCTGTACATCAAAGAGAAAACATGTTTATGAGGAGAATAAGTATTATCAATGAAACAGATGAAGAAAAGAAGATTAAGCTTTTCTTTCATCAGGATCTTTCAATTTACGAAACCGAAGTTGGCGATACAGCCTATTACGATCCTCATAAGTCGGTCATTATCCATTATAAAAAGAATCGATATTTTTTGTTCCATGCTTCTTTTGAAGGAAAGGGAATGGATCAATACACGACAGGTATAAAACGATTTTTAAGCGCAGAAGGGACATGGAAAGATGCTGAAGACGGCCATTTGCATGTGAATCCAATTGCTCAAGGATCGGTAGACAGTACATTCTGCGTCACTGGAGTCATACCGCCGAATGAAACGAGAGAAGCATTTTATTCATCAACAGTTGGGAAAAGCAGGGAAGAGGTTTTTTCTCTTTATGATTATCTGATGGAGATAGGTCCATCCTTAACACTGGACAAAATCGATGTTTATTGGCGGAGGTGGGTTAATAAAACGAAGATTGACCCATGCAACCTTTCAGACGAACTGCTGGACCTATACAACCGGAGTCTGCTTATTATACGTACGCAAACGAATGAGAATGGTTATATCATCGCAGCAAATGATTCAGATATACAGCAATATAACCGCGATCATTACAGTTATATGTGGCCAAGAGACGGAGCATTAATAGCTGCTGCTGTAGCGAAAGCGGGATTTCATGGCATGGTTAAAAATTTTTATCGAAGATGTGCTGATGTTCTAACGAAAGAAGGGTACTTGCATCATAAATATAATCCAGACGGTTCAATTGGATCATCCTGGCACCCTATGATTGATAAAGATGGAGCAAGCCAGCTGCCTATCCAAGAAGATGAAACAGCACTCGTTTTGTGGGCCTTCTGGGAGCACTATAAAGAAACCGGTGATATTGAATTTGCTCAATCTCTTTATCGCTCTCTGGTCAGACCAAGTGCTAGATTTTTGCTCCAATACATGCATAGCGAACTTGATCTTCCTTTTCAATCTTATGATCTTTGGGAGGAAAGGAGAGGAATATTTACATTCACAGCGAGCAGTGTGTATGGAGGATTGATGGCTGCATATTCATTTGCTACGCTGTTTGGTGAAGACGATCGGGCAGAACGATATAAAAAAGGTGCTGAACGCATTAAAGCAGGCATGGAAAAACACCTATATGATGAAGGTGCGGGCAGATTCATCAGGGGTATTTATTTATTGGATGGTAACGCTTATAAAAAAGATTTTACGATGGAATCAAGTATGTATGCCCTATTTGCCTTTGGCGTATTTTCAGCAGATGATGAAAGAGTCATCCGCACGATGCATCAGATGGAAGAAGATTTAAGTATAAAAACAAGTGTCGGTGGAATAGCAAGGTACACAAATGATTACTATTTTCAGCAAACACATGAAGTTGCAAAGGTTCCAGGCAACCCGTGGCTGATTTGTACACTTTGGGTAGCAAAATGGTACATTCAAAAGGCAAAAACAGTACATGATCTAGAACGGCCGCACGAAATTTTGCGCTGGATTCAAGAGCATAGTTTTTCAACCGGTGTATTGCCAGAACAGCTACACCCCTTTACAGGTGAAGCATTATCAGTAGCTCCTTTAACATGGTCACATGCTACTTTTGTCGATGTTTTAAAAGAATATACAACCGTATATCAGAAACTTTCACAAAACTCTCTTGCCCGTTAGATAAGAATTTGTTATCATGTTAAAGTATGGTTTAATAGAGAATAATGACTGTTAGTAACCATTAATATGTACTTTGGTAAAGATGTGGAGGGAAACAACAATGCGTGTAAACATTACTTTAGCTTGTACTGAGACTGGTGATCGTAACTACATCACTACTAAAAACAAGCGTACAAATCCAGACCGTTTAGAGCTTAAAAAATACAGCCCGCGTTTAAAGAAATACACAGTTCACCGTGAAACTAAGTAATTTCACTTAAGAACGCCTGACTCCCATGAGAATGAGGAATCAGGCGTTTTTTCGTACATATAATAAGCTCATTTCCAAAAGATTGTTTGCTACTGAGAGATTTTCAAAAGTTCTTCATTGAATAGTTAATTGAAGCGGAAGGGCGAGACTCCTGCATGCCATCCACCTGAATAAGCTTCTTGTAAGGCATGCGACGAGGAATATGCAGCGTCAGTAAACACTGAAATCCAAATCTTTATTCCTGAAATAACCGAGCAAGACTTTCTTCAGCAAAAGATTTTTAAACAATTTTCCAGAGGCATATTTATTAAAGAGGATATAACGGCCGTAGAAAACATGATTCATCAGTTAAAAAGTAAATATAATATTAATGGATTGATTTTAGGGTGTACTGAACTTCCAATCTTTCTAAAACAATATGACTGGAATGATATTGTTTTATTTGATACTACCGCAATTCACGTAGACAGCTTAATTCGTTTTTTGAAAATTAACTAATGCTTACGACTTTATCTGCGTTTTTTTTTTGTCTCTTATAAGACACATGCTATGATTAAGGCATAATTCAATTCATAAGAGGTGCTGCAAATGACGAAGTCAGAATGGCGAAAAAAAATAAAGAATGAATTACTCTCTATGGAAGCAAATGATCGGAAGGTTTTGAGCGAAAAAATAGCTGCACAATTATTTAAAACAAATCTCTGGCAAAATTCAAACTTTATCGGTATTACTGTTTCTAGAAAATTTGAATTAGACACTTCTTTTATTATAAAAAAAGCTTGGGAGGAAGGAAAAACCGTTTGTGTACCAAAATGCTACTCGTCTAACAACAAGATGGAATTTAGAGAACTGAGTTCCTTTGATGATTTAGAGAATGTGTATATGGATCTTTATGAACCGGTAATTGATAGGACGAAGGTTATTACTAAAGAAAATATTGACTTGCTTATCGTACCGGGGCTGGTTTTTGACAAAAAAGGATACAGAATCGGTTACGGAGGCGGCTATTATGACCGCTTCTTACAGGACTATCAAGGGTCAACGTTATCTATTGCATACTCATTTCAGACAACAGAACAACTGCCTTTTGAAGAATTTGATGTACCAGTAGAACAAATCATTACCGAAGAAGGGCGCTATATTTAAAATGGAGGCTTTCCTTTTTACGGGGATCGCTTTGCTCTGTTTGGTCTCCATCATTTTTAAGCTGCTTACACTTAGAGGAAGCTTAGCAGCATTTATAACAGGCGCTCTAACCTTTTATTCTTTTGAATGGCAGGGTTTAGTTATTTTAGCGATATTTTTCTTAACATCATCCATTTTAACCAAATGGAAAAGAGAAGTGAAGATAGATTATAATGCAGAACCTTTAGAAGACAAGAAGGGGCGGACAGCCGGTCAAGTGTTTGCAAATGGAGGTACATCCACTCTTGCTGCAATAGCTGCTATATTCATGTCAGACCCAGTTTGGCTAATAGTGTTTGCCGGTGCACTTGCAACCGCTACAGCAGATACGTGGGCCTCTGAGATTGGAATACTGTCCAAAACGAAGCCCTTTCACTTAAAAGAGTGGAGAAAGGTTGAGGCAGGACTTTCAGGAGCTGTTAGTGGATTAGGGACGATTGCTGCAGTTATAGGAGCTGCAGCAATTGGGGTAAGTTACTATTTGCTATATGATACATCGACTTTCATGGTGAGTATTATTATTATTTTCGCAGGTTTTTTTGGGAATATTGCAGATACCCTTTTTGGAGCATGGTTTGAGCAGAAGCTTTATTGTCAAATTTGTAAAACAGAGACTGAGAGTAAGTGGCATTGCAAAATGAAAACAGTGAGAATATTTGGTTTGCCATGGGTAACAAATAATCTTGTTAACTTTAGTTCTACGATCATTGGCGCGTTAATAGCGGGGGGATTATACATATGGACAGTCAAGTGATTTGTGCAGGTATAGTTTTGGCTGGCGGAGAATCCCGGCGGTTTGGAAGCCCGAAAGCAATAGCAAAGTGGAATAACAGAACGTTTATAGAGTATTCGATTGAATCACTGACGCCGCATGTCGATAAAATCCTAGTTATTACGCGTGAGGAACTATTGATATCTTTAACTAAATACAGTTCAAAGTTTATACGTATTCTTGAAGATGCTTCACGCTATAAAGGAAAAGGGCCGTTAGCAGGTATTTATACTGGAATGATCAGCCAAAAAGCAGATTACTATCTTGTCACTCCGTGCGACATGCCTTTGATGAACAGCAGTATGTATCGAAAATGGCTTACCGCTGCCCAGGAGGGCGAATATGATTGTGTCATTCCTGTATTAAACGGAAAAATATATCCATTAAACGGAGTATATAAAATAACATGTTTACCTGAAATTGCTTCCTGTTTACAAGAAAATATCTATAAAGTTTTAAAGCTCCTCCAAAGAAAAAACACCAAGTATATAGAAGTAGAAGACGAGGAAGAACATTTTTTTAAAAATGTAAATACAACAAATGAGTTAAACGGGATCATTGAGGGGGAAGACAATGAATCGGTATGAAAAACAAGAGTTATTTCGTCCAATTGGTAAAGAGGGACAAACTGTTTTACAAACAAAAACAGCCGTGATTGCAGGGGTTGGAGCTCTTGGCTCAGCTTTAGCTCATCAGCTGACACGTGCAGGCATAGGACGTTTAATATTGATAGACCGTGATGTTGTAGAAAAATCGAATTTACAGCGACAGACTCTTTTTATTGAAAAAGATTCAGAAGATATGATTCCGAAAGTTTTTGCAGCTAAAGAACGATTGAACGCTATAAATTCTTCTGTAAATATTGAAACACATTTTAAACAAATTACAGGTCATAACGCAGAAACGCTGCTGAAAGATGCAGATGTGGTTTTGGACGGAACTGACAATTTTGAAACGCGGTACATTTTGAACGATGTATGCATGAAGAATAACATTCCATATGTATATGGAGGGGTCGCAGGATCTACAGGCACTGTGGCAGTATTTCTTCGAGAGAAGACTTGTTGTCTTCGCTGTTTATTAGGAGGACGGAAGTCAGGGGAAACTTGCGATGCAAATGGTGTAATCATGCCAGCCGTTGAAATAACGGCATCCTATCAGACAGTTGAGACACTTAAAATTCTTATAGACCAATCAAACCTGATCACTCCAACGGTGTTAACTTTTGATGTCTGGAACAGAATGAATATGGAAACGAAACTGCCTCTTTCTAAAAGTGATTGTCCCGTTTGCATACATCATCTGTACCCGGCTCTTCAAAAAGATTTTTTGGAAGCAGTCGTTTTATGCGGAAGAAAGACTGTGCAATTATCAACGAATAGAATATTTAATCTTAAACAGTTGGAAACAGAACTTGCAATGCATCATCCTGTTTTAACTCCCTTTTTACTAAGAGTTTCGGTCAACGGATTAGATGTTGCTGTATTTAAAGATGGCCGAATCCATGTGAAAGGGACAGAAGATACAAAAATTGCCCAAGAAATGTATGATGAATATTTTGCAAGACTTGTTTACGAATAAAATAGCCTTCAATCACAGAAAGTATAAGTAAGGAGGTTTTTTTATGAAAGGATTTATGATTAAAGGATTTCTGTTATTCCTTGCTGTAATGCTCGGTTATAGAATGCGTTATCGTCTTATCAACATGGCACTGGGACAACCTTTTATTAGACGTTTTGTAGTAGGAAGTGCTATGTCTTTCCCAGGATTGCGTTCAAAAATGATGGATGAACTGATCTAATATGAACGTTTCAACTAGTAAAGCTTTCTTTTTTGATCTGGATAATACGTTATTTGATTATGAAGCCTCTTTTAAGCAGGCTTCTTTATTTGCCTTTAAATCAATTTTTTATCCTTTTTTGAAGAAGCCAGTAAATGCTGATAAATGGTTTGAAGCTTATAAGATCTATTGTGATTTGTATTGGCCAGCTTATGAGGATAAAACTTTAACACGTGAGCAATATCAAAGAAACAGGCTTGTTTCTTCATTAATATCATTAAATATCCAATCGATTGATATGAATCAAATTGATTATTTCCGAAAACTTTGTGAAGAGAAAATCCCTTCATTTGTCATACCTTATCCGTGGATCAAAGAAATTATTGATTTATTATACCAGCGAGGGTTTGTGGCAGGGATCATTTCAAATGGAGGGTCCGAACTGCAAAGAAAGAAACTCAGTATGCTTGGGCTAAGCTTTTCAGAAAACAACATTTTTATTTCCACAGAACTTTCTTTCGCCAAACCTAGTCTTGAGATATTTGAATATGTGAAAAGCAGAATACACGCGACAAGTTTTTATTATATTGGCGACTCGTTCAGTTTTGATATCCACCCAGCTGTAACAGCCGGGTGGACAGGGATATGGTGGAATCCTTCAAAACAAATATTAGCACAAACAAATCCACTCATATATAACTGCTGTTCTTCAAATGAATTGAAAAATGTATTTAAGAAATGTATTGAATGAGCTGTATGTTCTCTCCAGTTGCGGTTTGAAATAAAACAAATAAGTGAGTTTTATCTTTGCTTAATAAAATATATGGCATGCCGCTTCCTATGGGACTGATCTTTTGGCCAGTTTTTGTTGTGATGTTCATAAAATAATTTTTATAAAGTCCTTCCCATAGTTTCCCGATAATCTCCTGGCTTTTAAGCTGGTTAAATCCGGGCAGTGTTTTTTCGTTATAGCCTGTTAATGACTGAAGTGAAATAACGTGGTAATTGTTTCGGTTTATCTGATAATAATCCAAAAGCTGAGCTAAAGTATTTTGAAGGTATTTATTTGTCTCTTGATCTAACATGTTTTTTAAACGCCGTTCTGATGCAGAATTAGGGTTTTTAAACCCGGTAAATGTGTTATTTGGTTTAACCGTATAGAGATAGTCACTGCTCATTCTTTGAACCGAACGATATTTTTCCTCATTAATATGAATTTCACCCTGATGATATGAGATTCCCTCCCATAACCCAGGGGTTTTCCCGTGTATATCTTTCTCCAGATCAATTGATTTTGCATTTGTTTTCCACTCGCTCATTTTATTAGCAAGTTTTCCGTTTTCATAGATCATGGCGATGTCTTGTCTTAAATAAACACTTTCCGAGGATTCTGACTCAACGTCCCATTCCAATTCATAGTTTGAAGCAGTTCCCTTTTTAAATTTTATGGATGTTTTAGCATCTGTAAAAGAGAAAGAACTGTCTATCGGAAAAAACGTAATACTTTCACGAGCCTCTTTTTTGACAAACGGCTGGTAGATGATACCTATTACAAGTATAATTATCAGCATAAATATTGAAATTTTCCACTTCATTACCTGTGCCTCCTCTAGGACAAACTAGTTCCTAAATTGTATGCGCTATCACTTAAATTAGAAGAAGGAAAATTAAAATATCAAATTGTAATGTTTGAATATAAGGAGGAGAAAGAAGATGGAAATAAAAACGAATGAAATTGTAAGATTTATTAAAGAATTAGTACATATCCCAAGCCCTTCTGGAAATACAGAAGCTGCCATTCAGTACATGAGAGAGTTCTTTGAAGAAAATGAAGTGCCTTTTAAAATCACAAACAAAGGAGCATTGCTTGCTACAATTAAAGGAGAAGATGATACTAAACACCGATTATTAACAGCTCATGTTGATACACTTGGTGCGATGGTAAAAGAAATTAAAAATGATGGCCGCTTAAAATTAGATAAAATCGGCGGATATTATTGGAACACGGTTGAAGGGGAATTTTGTACGATTCACACTTCAAAGGGCGAACGTTTCTCGGGGACAGTGTTGATGCATCAGACATCAGCGCATGTATATAAAGGGATGGATGAACTGAAGAGGGATGAAAAGAACATAGAAGTAAGAGTTGATCAAGAGTTTCATTCCAAAAAGGATGCTGAGGAAGCGGGGGTTTCTGTTGGCGATTTCGTTTCTTTTAATCCGCGTTTTGATGAAACAGAAAGCGGTTTTGTAAAGTCCAGGCATCTTGATGACAAGGCAAGCGTAGCTATTTTGATGCATCTTGTTAAACAAATTCAGAAATCATCAATAAAATTACCTTTTACGACACATTTCTTGATAAGTAATAATGAAGAGATTGGTTTTGGGGGCAATTCCAATATACCAGAACAGACTGTCGAATATTTAGCAGTAGACATGGGTGCAATCGGTGATGGACAAACAACTGATGAGTTTACTGTAAGCATTTGTGCGAAGGATTCTGGGGGACCTTATCACTTTGGATTACGAAAGCATTTAGTTGAATTAGCTGAGAAGAACGGAATTGACTATAAAGTAGATATTTACCCTTTCTATGGTTCAGATGCTACTGCGGCTATTAGAGCGGGGGCTGATGTCGTTCATGGTTTAATCGGACCTGGGATCGATGCTTCACATGCTTATGAGCGGACACATGTTAAATCATTGGAACACACAGCTAATCTTATAAAGTCTTATTTGCAATCACACCTTGTATAGACGAAATAAAATCCCAGCCATCGGCTGGGATTTTGTTGATAGAAGGTATGAAAAGATTTGAGAAAGTAAAGGATGATAGGCAGAGGAGTGATGAAAATGTCATATCTGCCAAAAAAACAGCCTCTTTCACACGATTTTGACGAAAATGTTCAATATATGAAGAAACAACTAGGTGTTGATATTAGTTTTGACTGCATCCATTTGGACTTAGAATATGCAGGCCGAAGAATGGCGCTTTTCATGGTGGATGGATTTGTGAAAGATGATATTCTTCACTATTTAATGAAGCTTTTAGCAGATCTTAAACCCGACCAGTTAGATCCCGATCCGCTTTTGAGATTAATGAAAACGTATATCCCATATGTTGAGATTTCTAAATCTGATGATCTTAATCAGGGGATAGATTGGGTTTTGAGCGGACCAACTGTTCTTATTGTTGAAGGCGTAGCTGAAATCATTCAGATAGATGCCAGAACATACCCTGTCCGTGGTCCAGAAGAGCCTGATGTTGAACGAGTAGTAAGAGGAGCAAGAGATGGCTTTGTTGAGACGATTATATTTAATACTGCATTAACCAGAAGAAGGGTACGTGACCGGTCTTTACGAATGGAATATATGAGCATCGGAAGGCGCTCCAAAACAGATATCTGTATTTCCTACATCGAGGACATAGCTGATCCGCATATCGTGGGACGAATTAAAGACTCCCTAAAAATGATTGATACGGATGGACTTCCAATGGGAGAAAAAACAGTAGAGGAATTTATTTGCGGAAGGCATTTTAATCCATATCCATTAGTGAGGTATACAGAACGTCCCGATACTGCAGCTGTTCATCTATTTGAAGGTCATGTTCTCGTTTTTGTAGACGGGTCACCATCAGTTCTTATAACTCCAACTACATTTTGGCATCATCTTCAGCATGCAGAAGAATACAGGCAAAAACCAATCGTAGGTGCGTATTTAAGATTTGTCCGATTTCTTGCGGTATGGATTTCCATTTTTCTGCTGCCGCTTTGGTATTTATTCTCGGTTCAACAAGAATTGCTCCCGATAAATCTCAGTTTTATTGGTCCTGAGGAAATAGGCGTTGTCCCGCTTTTTTTACAGTTTATAATAATCGAACTTGGCATGGACATGCTTCGAATGGCTACCATTCATACACCAACATCTGTATCCACAGGATTAGGACTTGTATCAGCAATCGTAATCGGTCAAGTTGCGATCGAGGTTGGTCTGTTTGTAAATGAAGTCGTATTGTATATTGCAGTAGCCGCAATAGGCACTTTTGCTACACCAACTTATGAACTTAGTCTTGCTAACAGATTATTAAGGCTTTCATTATTGGCACTTACTGCTTTATTAGGAGTGCCAGGTTATATGGCAGGGTTTACGTTAGCCATTTTATTTTTTGTTTCTTTTAAATCTTTTCATATCCCATATTTATGGCCGTTTATCCCTTTTAACTATAAAGCGATCAGAGATGTGATATTTAGAATTCCTATGCCATTGAAAAACAGAAGACCTGTTGTCCTGCACCCCAAGGATCCAGATCGTTAATACAAAAAAACAGCTAGAGAAAAAAAGAGGGCACTGTAAAAGTCCCTAAATAATATGTTGAATGCGGGGATCTCCGCTCCAGGGTACATGCTTTCCGCGGGGCGGGCGGTGAGCCCCCTGCCGCTACAATCCTTACATGTTTGTATGCAAAAAAAGGATCAAACCAGCTCTTATCGAGGTGGTTTGATTCTTTTTTCTGTTCAACCGGTTTTTCAGTGCCCTCAGAAAAAACTGGCGATTTTTTATGATAATATTGTGCAAAGGCTTGCATTCGGCCCTGTAATATTTGTTATAATGACGTAGGTGATAGATTATGAAAACAATGTATGATGTGCTGCAGTTATTAAAAAGGTTTGGAACCATTATATACACAGGAAATCCAGCTGCAGATTTAGAATTAATACAAGAAGAAGTTCGAGAGCTTTACAACCAAAAACTTATTGATGTAAACGAATACAAAACAGCGATTCTTATTATTCGTTCAGCAAACAATAAATTACAATAGAGGATGAAGAGAAATGGAAAAATGGCTAGTTGGAGTAGACTTAGGCGGGACAACAATAAAAGTAGCGTTTATTACACTTGATGGTCATATCGTCGAGAAGTGGGAGATTCCTACAAACATATCTGAAGACGGCAAACATATTGTCAGTGACATTGCTCAATCCATAGATGCTAAATTAGATCAGCTTTCTGAAAAACGTGAAAAGCTCGCTGCGATTGGTATGGGAGCACCAGGATTTATAGATATGAAGACAGGCTTTATTTATCATGCTGTTAATATTGGGTGGCGTAATTATGCATTAAAAGATGAGCTTGAAAAAGCTACAGGTCTTTCGGTTACGATAGACAATGATGCAAATATTGCAGCGATAGGTGAGATGTGGCGCGGGGCAGGAGATGGTGAAGGAAATCTGCTGATGGTAACGCTAGGAACTGGTGTTGGAGGCGGAATTATTGTGAATGGCCATATCATGCATGGCACTAATGGGATGGCAGGCGAGATTGGACATATTACATCCATTCCAGAAGGCGGAGCATCTTGTAATTGTGGAAAGTCAGGCTGTATTGAGACCATTGCATCTGCTACAGGAATAGCTAGAATCGCGAAAGAAAAAGCAGCAGATGATTCATCTTCATCTCTAATTGAAATTTTAAAAAATAATGGTGAACTAAAAGCAAAAGATGTAGCTGAAGCAGCTGAGAATGGCGATCAGGTCGCAATTGATACGCTAGACGCAGTAGCTTTCCATTTAGGACTTGTAATCGCAAATCTTTCTAACGGTATTAATCCAGGAAAAATTGTTATTGGCGGAGGCGTTTCAAAAGCTGGCCACATACTTATGTCCAGACTTGAAAAAGAATTCAAACGTTTTGCACTTCCTCGGGTAGCAGAAGGAGCAACGCTTACTATAGCGACTTTAGGCAATGACGCTGGTGTGATCGGCGGGGCATGGCTGGCAAAACATAACATATAAATACTATATAAAAATAGAGAGCCACATGAAGTGGTTCTTTATTTTTTTGAAACTTTTTCGGCATAGGTTCGTCTAATTGTTTATGGATTAAAAAAAAGGGAAAAACTAATATAGTTTTGTTGTCCAATTTGTCAGAATCTTGAAATAGTACGTTAGGGTATTGAATTCTTGTGCAAAACCATATATTATACTCTTTATGTAATCCTTTAGTTAAGGTTTTGTAAATGGTGATTTACATTCCCGATGGATACAGTGGATAAGGTAGAGTATAAAAAAACATTTAAATTTAACTGCACAAGTTCTTTTTGATTGAGGAGGTCAGAGAACATTATGAAAGAAAAAATGAAACAAGCTTTTGCTGATTATAAGTTTTTCTTTATCGCAATTGCTTTATTATGGGTAAAAACGTATATCGTATATAAAACAGCATTTGAACTGCCTATGGACAACAAAATTCAGGAACTGATCCTATTTATTAATCCGATCAGTTCGGTCATCTTATTCTTAGGTCTTACCCTTTATTTTAAAGGTAAAGCACATAGAAGAATGATTATTGCCGTAAGTGCAATCATGAGTTTTGTTATGTATGCAAACATGGTATTTTACAGATTCTTTAACGACTTTATTACCATTCCAGTATTGTTTCAAACAAGCAACATGGGTGATTTAGGTAATAGTGTATTTGAATTAATTCAGCCTACAGACGTTTTAGTGTTTGTTGACATCGTAATTCTAGCTTACTTTATGAGACGTGCTGATTACCGTCCTGCTCGTGCGTCACGTAAACAGATTACACTGACTTATGCAGCAGCGATCGTATTCTTTATCGTTAACGTTGGAATTGCTGAAACGGAGCGTCCACAATTATTAACACGTACTTTTGACCGTGAGATGCTGATTAAGAATATTGGTTCATACAACTACCATATTTACGATTCAATCATTCAGTCTAAAGCGAAAGCTCAGCGTGCATTCGCAGATGGCAGCGAAATTACGGATATTGAAAACTATGCACGTGCCAATTATAAAGAACCGAACCCTGAAATGTTTGGTAAAGCGAAAGGCAAAAATGTTTTCGTTATTTCCGTAGAATCAACACAAAACTTTGTTATTAATGAATCAGTAAACGGAAAAGAAATCACGCCTTTTATGAATGACTTGATTAAGGACAGCTATTACTTCCCGAACTTCTATCACCAAACAGGGCAAGGGAAAACATCAGATTCAGAGTTCTTGTTAGATAACTCACTATATCCGCTTCCAAGTGGAGCAGTGTTCTTTACACATTCACAAAATCAATACAATGCGACGCCAGAGATCTTGAAAGAGCAAGGCTATTACTCTTCAGTACAGCATGCTAACAACAAGAGTTTCTGGAACCGTGATATCATGTATGATAATTTCGGTTATGACCGTTATTACTCATTGAAAGATTTTGAAGTTACACCTGAAAATTCTATCGGATGGGGATTAAAGGATAAAGATTTCTTTAAACAGTCTATCCCTCACCTGAAAGAAATGCAGGCAATGAATAAGCCGTTTTATACAAAGTATATTACTTTAACGAATCACTTCCCTTTCACATTGGAAGAAGAAGATGAAATGATTCCTGAATGGACTTCAAATGACGGAACAGTTAACCGATACTTTACAACTGTACGTTACACGGATGATGCACTAAAAGAGTTCTTTGCTGATGTAAAAGCAGCTGGATTATATGAAGACTCTATCTTCATCATGTATGGTGACCATTATGGTATTTCTGAAAATCACAATGATGCAATGGGTCAATTCTTAGGAAAAGAAATTACGCCATTTGAATCAACTCAGTTGCAGAAAGTACCATTGATCATTCATATGCCAGGTGAAAAAGGTAAGCAGATGGATACGGTCGGCGGACAAATCGACTTAAAACCAACAATATTGCACTTGCTAGGAATTGACACGAAAGGTGACATTCAATTAGGGTCAGACCTTTTCTCAAAAGACCGCGAAGATTTCGCAGTACTTCGTGATAACTCTTATATTACGAAAGATAATGTCTTTACAGATGGTAAGTGTTACGACAAAGCAACTGGGAAGCCAGTTGAAGGCGAAGAAAATGCATGTGAACCTTATGCTGAACGTGCAAAAACTGAGCTGGATATGTCAGACCGAATCATCTACGGCGACTTGCTGCGCTTTTATGATAAAGACAAAGCAAAACAAGATAAATAATATGAGAAGGCACTTAGCTTCGGCTAAGTGCTTTTTTTTGCATATATAAGCTCAGCAATCATACATCTTTAAGAGAACGTTTTTAGGGAGGGCTTTGATTGGAAATTCTAGTTAGGAACGGGGACTCGCTTTGGTACTATTCCAGACTCTTGTCTATCCCTTACAATTTAATTAAAGATTCAAATCCCAATGTGCATTCTGGAAATATTGAAGCAGGAAGAAAAGTTCATTTACCTGGAATCGCTGTTCAGCGCTATAAAATAAAAAATGGTGACACATTCTTTAAAATTGCTGAGGAAAAAGATATACCGATTGATGCGCTTTACTTATTCAATCCCGAAGTCCATCCTAAGAAAATATTTGTGAAAGATGAAATTAACATTCCTTATGTCCTTCCGTTTCCTTGTATTCAAGGAAAACGAAAATATGACAGCCTAGTGCTAAAGAAGGACATTGATCAATTAATGCAAACTTATCCTTTTATCAAAAAACAAACCATCGGACATTCCGTACAGGGAAAGCCAATCGAAATGCTTATAGTTGGAAAGGGAAAGAAGAAAGTGCACATTAACGGTTCATTTCATGGGAATGAATGGATTACAACCGCTATCCTTATGAAGTTTATTAATGAGTATGCTCGAGCCTTAACAAGTGAAGATTCCATGAATGACGTCACTTCACTCGATCTATACAAGAATACCACTTTGCTTGCCGTACCAATGGTTGATCCCGATGGTGTGGACCTCGTTTTACATGGTCCACCAGAGGATGCAGAATTAAAAGATTTTGTATTAAATTTAAACAAAGGAAGAAAAGACTTTTCATCATGGAAAGCCAATATTAGAGGTGTGGATTTAAATAACCAGTTTCCTGCAAGATGGGAACTGGAACAGCCAAGGAAACCTAAAAAGCCTGCCCCTAGAGATTTTCCTGGAAAAGCACCTTTATCGGAACCAGAAGCAATCGCCATGGTTCAGGCTGCACAAAAATATGATTTTGACAGGGTAGTTGCTCTTCATACGCAAGGAAAGGAGCTTTATTGGGGATTTGAAGGGGAAGAACCTATGCCGATCTCCCAGCATATTGCAGAGGAATTTGAACGGGTCAGCGGTTATAAAGCCATCAGGTATGTTGACAGCTATGCAGGATATAAAGACTGGTTTATTCAGGAGTTTAGAAGACCAGGCTTTACTATTGAACTTGGTATCGGAGTTAACCCATTGCCATTAGGACAGTTTGATAAAATTTATGAAGACACACGAGGTATCCTGATTGCCAGCTTGTATATGTAAGTTTATATAGAAAAACCATCAGAATAATAATTCTGATGGTTTTTCGGATTTTAATGGCCTGTTGAACCGCCGCTGCCAACTAATACGTCAAGTACAGTCATGACTGTAAACCAGCCAAATACAGCAAACGTTAAGAACGCGAAGCCTGCTGCCATTAAGTTTTTAATTTTTAACGAACGTAATAGTCCCAATGCAGCTAGAATAGCTACTAAGCCGAATATAATGGCTAATCCCATTATTCTGTGCCCCCTTGCTTTGGAGTAATACCAATCCTATGTATAACGCTTTCACACAGGTACAACCTTGTATTATTTTACTTGTTTTATCCCTGTTTGTCGAGTGAACATTTATAACAATATGAATTCAGGCTTAACCTGATAGGATTTTGCCCATTTCAGAATAAGCAGTTTATTATGCTGGCTAAAAAAATAAATTGCCTCCGTTTCTTTTTCAACGGCAATTAATTCTTCTTCTGCCTGTAGAAGAAACATTTCTATTTGCTTCTGATCTCCTTCCTTAACAGAAAATGCACAAATCATATCAAGATATAAATAACATTTCCCACTTTCGGAAAAGAATCCATAATCCTCAAGAAGAAGAGAGGTTTTATAGGGCTTTATTAAAAGTAAAGGAATCGCTTCATTTGAATCTTCAAAACAATACTCTGTAATAATGAAGTCACCTTCCCTGTCCACAAAAGGAAAACTCTCTAAATTGTTTTCGAAACCATAATAGATGTTCATGCATTTCCTCCGTATATATGACTATTTTAGTGTAAGATAGAAAGGGAGAACTTGCAATTGGAACTGGAGGTATAAACATGAGATGGAAAAAGCTAACTGTAGGACCTGTTCAAGAAAATACATATATCCTTTATGATTCAAAAAATGAAGCGATAATTTTAGATCCAGGAAGTGAAGGTTCCAAAATTATTCAAACTATAGAATCACTAAAGTTAAAACCACTGGCTGTTTTGCTGACGCATGCTCACTTTGATCACATAGGTGCAGTGGATCAAGTACGGGAAAAATACCAGCTGCCATTATATATTCATAAAAAAGAGCAAGATTGGCTCACTGATACAAAAAAGAACGGGTCAAAGTATTTTGGACAAAATATCACAGCTAAGTCTGCTAGTCACTTATTAACGGATAATGATAGAAGCTTAAAGATTGGCTCATTTTCTTTTGATGTACTAACTACTCCTGGGCATTCACCAGGGAGTGTATCCTATTATTTGAAGGGTGCAGGAGCTGTATTTTCAGGAGATGCACTATTTGCCGGAAGTATTGGGAGAACCGATCTTAACGGAGGCTGTCAGGATACATTGCTAAAGAGTATTCATGAGAAATTATTGCATCTTCCTGAAGAAACAGTTGTACTATCTGGTCATGGTCCTGAGACGACAATTGGAATGGAAATGGATTCAAATCCTTTCTTAGGCGGGTTTTAAATTGAGCCTGAATGATGTTATAAAAAGATATTTGGACCAGAACCACTGGATGACGATGGAGCAATTTATGGAATTGGCTCTCTATCATCCGGAATACGGATATTACATGAGTGAACAGAAGAAGATTGGAAAAAACGGTGATTTTTATACGTCCAGTTCAGTATCAGATGTGTTCGGAAAAGTTTGGGCTGATGTTTTTGCAAAAACCATTCATGAACACAAATTAGATCCTATCGTAGTTGAGTTTGGAGCAGGAACAGGCCGATTCGCGAAACAAGTTTTATCCGGCTGGAAAGATAACGGTAATGGGCAGCAAATATCTTATATCATCGTTGAAAAAAGCCCTTATCACCGTCAGCTTCTCCAAAATGAATTAACAGGATCCTCTGTGATCATTTTCTGTTCATTTGAAGAACTGAAAGAATCTTATCCGGATTTTAAAGGCATTATTTTTGCAAATGAAGTACTAGATGCGTTTCCATTACGGATTTTTCTAAAACAAAAAAATGACTGGTTTGAGAAAGTAGTTATTCTTGATGAAGCTAAAGATGAGATTCGTTTTAATTATATAAATGCATCTGAACATACTTTACTGTTAGATAAACTATTTGCATCAAGGAGAAGTGATTTTGAGCTTGAAGTGTCACTTCAGATGATGAATTGGCTGAATGATCTATATGAATGGACTGCCGAGAAAAGTATCTATTTCTTTGTTGATTACGGCTATAGAGGCGAAGAATGGAATAGAGAAGCTTTAAAAGAAGGCAGTATACGCGGATATCATAAGCATAAAATTGAAAATAACACTCTTTCTTATCCTGGTAAAATGGATATAACTTATCATGTAAATTGGGATCAAGTTGAAAATGCTGCTAAAAAACAAGATGTTGAAACCATACATTTTAGCATGCAAGGTGAATTTCTCTTGAAAGAGGGTATTTTATTACTATTGAATGATGCCAAGGGTACAGACCCTTTCTCTGCTGAACATAAAAGGAACAGGGCTATCAGGTCATTCCTTTTAGATAGTACGCTTGCT
Organism: Fictibacillus sp. NPDC058756; assembly: GCF_042746035.1. Classification (NCBI taxonomy): domain Bacteria; kingdom Bacillati; phylum Bacillota; class Bacilli; order Caryophanales; family Fictibacillaceae; genus Fictibacillus; species Fictibacillus sp. NPDC058756. Next base: position 1,484,406 of record NZ_JBHYPU010000001.1, read on the forward strand.
AACGGCTTTCAAGTTATGAAGCAACAAAAAAAACGGACCGTTTTATAACGGTCCGTTTTTCATAAGCTGATATGAACTTTTTTAATATTAATGGCCTCCGCCAGCTCCAGGAGTCATCATAAATGTTGACCAGTATGTAAATCCGACAAAGAAAACTGTTAAATAAGCACCAAAGATATAAATATACATACGTTCAGATAAGTTCAAATAACCTAATGAAACGAACATAATCGTTTGTCCTAGGAACAATAACGCCATGTCCTGCATATCGCCAAGATAAGCCATGACACCAATGATCCCTGTCCAAAAGCCCAAAACCTTATACATTCTTGACATATGTATCCCTCCTTTTTTCGCCAATACTTGTATCCTTTAGTATTATATATGAGTTTCCACTCTCTTGTAAATGACAATTGTAAGCGGATAAAAAGACAATTCAAATATAAATTACTCGAAGTAGGTTGATTTTGGTTTATTATGCCTCTTTTAAAGGTAATGTAAACCAAAAGGAGTGAAGTCATATGAATTCAATTACGTTTTACACATATCCCAGCTGCACTTCATGTCGCAAAGCGAAAATGTGGCTTAAACAAAATAAAGTATCATTTGAAGAAAGACACTTATTTAAAGAAACCCCTTCAGTAGAAGAACTCAGAGAATTATTAAAGCTGACTAAAGCGGGGACTGAAGATATTCTGGCTAAAAGAAGCCAGTCCTTTAAATCGCTTGATGTAGATGTTTATGAACTATCTACAAACGAATTGCTTGAACTTTTAACAAAAAATCCTAAGCTGCTTAAACGTCCGCTCGTAACTGATGGAGAACAGCTGATTGCGGGATATAGCCCTGGCGATATGAAAAAATTATGCCATAAAAAAGAAAAAGAACACATTTCAAGTCATGTGTCCTGATTGATGCACTCTTAAAATCTTAAGAGTGTTATTTTTTTGGCTGGGCTAGCTGGATTCGAACCAACGCATGACGGAGTCAAAGTCCGTTGCCTTACCGCTTGGCTATAGCCCAATGCAACAATAATAGTATGAGCTGTGTCGAAATTTATATGCGCAATTTCTAAAAAAATGGAAGGAATTTTAATTTGTGTGAAGTATTTTTATAACACGAAACAAAAAGGAGGTCGATAATGCTTGCCAATAAAAATTTTAGGCATTTCTATTTTGCAAGATGCGGTAACACAAAATGCATCTGACATTCATTTCATCCCATTAAAAAAAGGAGGAATAGTACAATTTCGTATTGATCAAAGATTGCTCGAATACAGATCTCTTAATTTCGAAGAGTACGTACGTGTCATTTCTCATTTCAAGTATTCAGCAAGAATGGATATTGGTGAACACCGTAAACCTCAAAGCGGTGCTATGGATGTGCTTATAGATAATATTAACGTACATCTTCGACTTTCTTCCATTCCTTCTGCATTTAATGAATCTCTCGTAATCCGCATCCTCCCTCAGCAAGAATCCTTTTCAATTAATGAATTATCACTCTTCCCGCATGCACTTCAAAAACTCATTTTACTCATTAAACGTTCAAGCGGTTTGTTATTATTTACTGGCCCAACTGGTTCAGGCAAAACAACAATGCTATATTCTTTGCTGCAATACCTCCAGCACCACTACAAGCGCCAGATAGTTACTTTAGAAGATCCTGTTGAGCGAAAGGTAGATACATTTCTCCAAATGGAAATTAATGAAAAAGCTGGTGTGACTTATGGTGAAGGTTTTAAATCTTTATTGCGCCACGATCCAGATGTCATCATGATAGGGGAGATTCGTGATGAAGCTGCAGCCCGGCTAGTTATTCGTGCGTCTTTAACAGGGCATTTAGTACTCTCGACGATGCATGCCTCTGATTGTCTAGGCTGTTTAGAGCGTCTAAGGGAATTTGGAATCCGTGAAGCAGAATTGAAACAGACATTAATGGGAGTGGTTTCTCAGAGACTGATTTCAATGCCTTGCCGTTTTTGCGGTGATAACTGCAGCGACTTTTGCTTTAAATCACGGACGTTCAGAAGAGCAGGGATTTATGAAATCCTAAGCAATCACGATTTGGAAACCGCATTTAGGCAAGACATTTCCGTCCCTCCATTTTATAAAAGTCTCCCTTATTACTTTAATCAAGCATATGCAGCAGGGTTTGTAACAAAAGAAAGTTATGAAAGGTGGATGGGGGGGCAGGGAAATGTTCAAGAAGAAGTGGAAAAGGGCGTCTCAAGGAAAATTCCTTTATAAACTTGGACTTTTATTAAATCAAGGCTACTCGATCAATAAAAGCATAGAGCTTTTAAGAGCGCAGTTTCCTGATAAAGAACAGCATTTAATAGATGAATTATTAGAGAGATTGTCAGCAGGTAATTCTGTTCTAGATGTTTTCTCAAAATTAAATTTACCAGATGAAGTAACTAGTTCATTATCCATAAACAGCGTTAACGGAAATTTAACTAATAGTTTGATGGAAAATGGTGCTTTTATGAAAAAAAAGGCCGAATGGCGAGATAGATTAAATAAAGCGGTTAGATATCCTTTATTTTTGTTATTTCTTACAGTATGGATCGGAATTCTTTTTTACTATTTCTTATTTCCTCAATTTTCCCTTCTGTTTTCTTCACTGGAAGTTAAGACACCCGCGTTCACCTCAATAATGCTGTCTTTTCTATCTTTGTTTCCTTACCTCCTAATTGCAGCTTTACTAATTGTTCTGCTTGGATGGATTGCGGTTTATTTTGTAAAAAGAAACACAAGTTATTCTGATCAGATGAGTTTATTAATATCTATACCTCTTTTAAAGAAATTTCTTTTGCTTATGAACTCACACTATTTCAGCATTAACTTTGGTTCGATGCTAAAAAGCGGTTTGCCGGTAACAGATGCATTGATAGTGATGGAAAAACATATGAAAAAAGGGTTTTTTCAAGAAGAGAGCATTAGGCTGCAAAAAGGTTTGATTGATGGAAAAACATTGCCTGAGCTTTTACTTCATAAACCTTTTTATGCAAAAGAAATGACTGAGATTATTCGTTTCGGACAAGCACATGGGGCTCTAGGTTCTGAATTAATTCAATATGGAGAGTGGTTATTTATAGAATTGGAGGAGAAAATTCTTTCTAATATGCAAAAAATACAGCCTATCCTTTTTGCTTTAGTTGGTGGTTTTGTCCTGCTTATGTTTGCTTCTATGCTCTTGCCGATGTTTCAACTAATGGATGCCTTATAGGGAGGGAAAAGACTTTTATGAGAAATGAAAATGGTTTTACCCTGATTGAAATGATGATTGTCCTTCTTATTATTTCAGTTTTGATGCTGATTGCCTTGCCGAGTATGACTAAGAATAATGCTATCGTCAAATCTCTTGGTTGTGAAGCAACGATAGATCTCGTGCAAGGGCAGGTAGGTGCTTATGAAGCTGAAAAAAATGAGCGGCCTACAATAGACCAGCTTTTTGATGAGAAATATATCGATACAAAAGTATGCCCCGATAAAGAACCATTGCTCATCGATAGTGAAGGGAAAGTGTATGTGAATGAGGATGAAGAGGATGAAACACCCTGAGCAAATATAAGCAGTCTGGTTATTTATTGATTGAAATGATGATTGTTCTCTTGATAATTGGATTAATCGGCTCTGCAGCTTATCCGAAGTTCAATTCGTTTATAAAAAACAGAAAGACAGAGTACTTTTTAAATTCTCTTGGAAAGGACATAATCTATACTCAGCAAAAAGCAATTAATGAAAGCAGTGTATACCGTCTAACCTTCAATAATGAAAAAAATATGTATCAGGTAGGAACCTATAATTCAAATCGGGTATTAAACCGGCCTATTCCAAAACATATTACCATTGAGGGACAAGCCATGGAATTGACTATCCAATTTAATCAAAACGGAAACATCAGCCGTGCAGGAACACTTTATATATATTCAGGAAATGCTGTGTATAAAATGGTGTTCCAGCTTGGTAAAGGGAAATTTTATGTTGCGGAACAATAATGGATATTTGCTGCTTGAATCCATGTTAGGTTTATTGCTGTTTTTTGCTATAGCTTCCATTTGTCTACCATTTGTTTATATATTGCATCAAGAGCAAAAGACTACCGAGCAGCTAATGTTTGCTATCGAAGAGGCTGATCGGCTTTCTTTAATGAAAATACAATTGCAAGGTAGGGAGTGGACGCGAAACGGAACATCATATTCGTTGATTACTAATAAGGGAGTTACAGATGAGTATGAAATCTGTATTAATTTTGAGGCATCAAATCAAAAAGATTATACAGCGTGTTCAAGCTATTATTAAATATGCTGATTCTCAAAAGGGCCATAGCTTAATGGAAGCCTTCATAGCTTTGACAGTGCTCCTTATGCTCTCCTCGCTCATACCATTACTGTTTATTCCTATCCAAAAACAGCCTCCAACTCCTCAGCTGGAAGAGACCTCAATATTTTTCTCTATGTTAGGAAAAGAAATAAGGGAAGGAAAGTCTATTGAAGTGAATAACAACTCCTTGTACGTCACACTTTCAAACGGCAATATACTAAGTTTCTCAAAATATCATTCTCTTATTCGTAAGCAAGTAAATGGGCTTGGACATGAAGTGTGGGTGCAGAATATTAGTGAAATGGTACTGGAAAAGCATTCAGATGTACTGTTAGCCGTAAAGCTTATTGATACACAAGGAAATGAATATCAGCGTTTTTTTCGAAGGATCGAGTAATGAATAATGAAAAGGGATTAATATATCCTCTCGTAATTACATTATGTTTAGTTATCCTTATCTTTTTTGGATACCTTACAGGAAAGGTTTCCTCTGAAAGGCAGTTTGTTTATATGCAGGAAGAACAATTAAAGCAAACACGGCTTCTTCAGCAAGGGTTGGAGCGGGCAATCATTTATGCAAAGGATGCTTCTGTATTTCTCCCGATGGAGAAGAATTTAATCTTGAATGAAGGAATCGTTAATTTTGTGATCGAACAAACGACAGAAGAAGAAAGGCTAATCATGATCGAAGCATTTACAGATAAGCAACATACAAAAAAGGTGAAAGTATATTATAATGTAACCCAGAATAGCGTTACAAAATGGGTGGAGGGTTAAAGTTGAACACCATATATTTAGTAGGCTTCATGGGATGCGGTAAAACATCTGTTGGAAAACATCTTTCCAAACAGCTTGAAGTTCCGCCATATGATGTAGATTCTGCAATAGAGAAGCAAAGAGGACAAACGATAAAAGAAATTTTTCATCACGAAGGAGAAGAAGCTTTTAGAAACTACGAATCTCTAGCCATTCGTCAGCTTCCACTGGAACATGCAGTTGTCATGACAGGAGGCGGAGCTGTTGTTCGCGAAGAAAATCTTGCTTATATGAAGAGTAAAGGAACAGTAATTTATCTGAAAACAAGTTTCCCTGTATTGTGGGACCGGTTAATGAAAGAAGAGGAACGAAAGAAAAGGCCATTATTGCTGACAAATACAAAAGAAGATATTTTTCAGCTTTATAATGAGCGGCGAAAGCATTATGAAAAAAGTGATATCACGATTTTAACGGACGATCTGACAGCACAAGAAGTATGCGAGCAGATACTTATAAAGTTACAGCGGTTTAATTCCTGAGCAAATAGACAAGACTAGACTGTGAATGGTTAATTAAAGGAGTTTTGTTAATGGCTGCGGGAAATGATGTCGTAAAGTATCTAACTCAGAAAATAGTAAAATATTTAGACGAGCCAAAATCGGTCCGGAAAGAAAGAAAGCGCACACGAAAAAAAGAAAAAGAACCGTTGTTAACATACCTTTTTGGCGTTTTGCCAATGAGTTTAGGTCTTATGTTCAGGAAGAGACGAAAAGATAAGTAATGGCTGGAAAAAGGATTAAGCCGGGTGCCTAACCCGGCTTTTTGTTTTGATTACATGGTTCATATCTAAAAGATTGTTGCTTTCTAACATTTATTATTGAGCAGACTTCTTGACTAGTTGATTGGAGATCAAGGTGCGTGCCTACCACTTGCGAAGCTTCTCGCCAGGCATGCGACGAGGAAGCTCACATCGGTAGTATTTACTTGTAGACGCAGGAGCAAGGATACTTCCATGAAGCGGACAGGTGAGACTCCTAAAGGCGCAAAGCGAGAGGAGGCTCACCGCCCGCCCCGCGGAAAGCGAGCATCCTGAAGCGGAAATCAACATCTTCTAATAGCAACATAGTTTACGAAAAAGCCTTTATGAAAGATAAAAGAGCCCTCCGTTTATGATTTCTACTATGATCTTAGGCTCGTATTGAGTACGAAGTGCTTCTTTTTCAACATGGTAAGCTTCTGGCTTAGTTAAAAGATCCTCATAAAAACTTTCTAAAAGATCTTCATCTTCCTTCCAGCGATTCTTTGCATCATCTGCCCAAGTATGATCATCTTGGTCGATTACTTCCTGTATTTTAGATTCAAGCCTTTTAATCGCACTTTCCGACTTTATAAATGGAGAGAGTGTATAACAAAAATCAGGAATTCTTTTAGTTAATAAAAGCTTCTGAAGCCGGGTATGAAACTGGTCTTCAATCGTCCCGTTAATCAGCTGAATGCCATACGATAGCACTTGATCCTTTTTCTGATCACATTGATAGGTAACTTTCACATTTAAACACAACCAGGGCTGAAGAGGAACTTGAGCACCTTGCTGCGGAACAGATTCGTATAACCGGATAAAAGAAGCGAGTTTTTTTGTAGATGCAAATATTTGATGGAGGCGGGGAGAGCCAAAATGAATAAACTCTCCTTTACCATCTGGTGACTGTTGCTGTCCTGTAACCAGAGTTAATGTCATGGGATTAGGAGTACCGCCGGTTTTTTCAAGGTAGTGCCAATAGAATGGACGATTCATCAGTACTTTGTCCAGCTCAGTCGTTAATTGAACCTTCATATAACTGAAGTTCTTCTCTAGAATCCGGCATTCGTTAGCATCAAAATACCTTTCAAGAAATCGATGTATCTCGTGCTGCTGCATGCTCTTCCCATCCTTTCTGCTTTATACCTCCGTCTAAATTGATGAGGGAAGCAAGGTTATCCATCTTTATCCTGATTTCTCCTTCACTGTCCGAAGTGTTCAAAATATCAGAAATATGGCGCTCAATATTTTTGATTTCAAACTTCGTTAAGATCTCATCAAGTTCCCCAATGACACTCTCAAACAAGTTAATCTTGTTGTAGAGCAGGTTTAAGATATGTTCTTCAATGGTATTCTGAGTAGCAAAGTTATAGATATGAACATCTCCCTGCTGTCCAATTCTATGGATGCGTCCGATACGCTGTTCAATCCTCATCGGGTTCCATGGCAGATCATAGTTTATAATGTGCTGGCAAAACTGTAGGTTAATTCCTTCGCCTCCAGCTTCAGTAGCGATTAAAACTTGAGCTCGAGTCTTAAATAGGTGAGTCATCCAGTCTTTCTTGCTTCGTTTAAAGCCCCCTCGAAAAGGAACAGATGAAATGCCGTGCTGCTGAAGAAACCATTGTAAATATAATTGGGTGGCACGATATTCAGTGAAAATGATAACTTTTGAGTTAATGGACTGAATAAGCTCAAGCGCCTTCAATGCTTTTGAGTTTTGATCTACCAATTCAATTTTCTTCATCAGTTCAACGATGCGGTTTTCCATTAATGTTGATGGAACATCTTTTTGAAGCATATTTTTTAGCGTTAAAAATACCGCTTCTCTTGAACTGCATGCTTCACGCTGTAAGGTAACAACAGAGAACCTGCTTCTGTCAAAGTAGGACTCTCTTTTAAGTTTTGATATTTCATCGTAAAGGTCCCTCTCTGTTTTTGATAATGTTATTGGGATGGTCTTTACTAGCCGTTTTGGCCATTTTAAGCCGGTTTCTTCTCTTCTGTTTCTGACCATTACTTTATTGACAAGCTGCTTTAGTTTTTCTTCGTTTTTCAAGGAGTACTTATCTTCTTTAAAATCCTTATCAAAATTCTCTCTGTTGCCAAGGTGTCCCGGCTTTAGCAGAGAAACAAGATTAAAGATTTCTTCAACTCTATTCTGTACTGGAGTAGCTGTTAGCAATAAACAAAATTTCTTTTTAAGAAGCTGAACAAATTCATAGTTTTTCGTTTTCTTATTCTTTAATTTATGGGCTTCGTCAATAATGATAAGGTCGTACTCCTGATTCAAAACAATATCGCGGTGCGGTGCGCGTTTTGCAGTATCGATTGATGAAACGACAACATCACATTGCTCCCAAACATAAGCCTTCTTTTGAGCAATCGCAGGTATAAAGAATTTTTGATTAAGTTCATTCGTCCACTGTATAACTAATGAAGCCGGCACTAGAATCAGGATTTTCTTCGCTAAGCGTCGAATCATGTATTCTTTTAAAATTAATCCAGCTTCAATCGTTTTTCCTAATCCGACTTCATCTGCTAGAATCGCTTTTCCGTTCATTTGTTCAATAACGGTTGTTGCAACGTCCAGCTGATGAGGCAGAAAAGTCATCTGTGGGAGATGAGCTGGAGCTTGCAGCCCCAAAAACTCAGGTATTGCAAGATGATGTTCGGCCTCAAGTGCCAAATTGTACAACTCCCAGTTGGCCCATGGTCCATCTTCTTCCACACGCTTTAAAAAGTCATCATGCCATTCTCGCTGAAACTGAACGTCGATTTTCATACCGGATATCCTTTCCATAAAAAAGTTCATTGCCATTCCATTTATAAAAATGATAGGATAATAATGTAGTAAACATAGTAATAGTATGTGCGACCTTGGACAATAACATACTCGCGAATGAAAGTAAGAGGAGAGACTGCTTTAGCGGCGCCGAAGGAGCAAACAATTGTGAAACTCTCAGGCAAAAAGACTCTTGCTAGACGCATCTCTGGAGAGAGCTTTTAAATAGATGAAAGCCACCAACGAAGAAACTCAGGAAATATTTTGAGAAACTTACCGGTTGCAGGACAGAGGATTCCTATTTATAAGGGGTCTCTCTGTCCTTTTTTTGTCCAAAATTGATTGAAAATTTTAAAGTATGAAAAAGGAGGAATTCACATGGCTACATTGTTGCGCACACCGTTATTTAACACATATAAAGAACACGGTGGAAAAGTTATTGATTTCGGTGGCTGGGAATTGCCAGTTCAGTTTTCAAGTATTAAAGAGGAACATGAGGCTGTACGTACTCTAGCAGGTTTATTTGATGTTTCTCACATGGGTGAGTTCGAAGTAAAAGGACCAAATGCACTATCATTCTTGCAATATACAATGACGAATGATGTTTCCAAACTTCAAAATGGACAAGCTCAATATACGGCGATGTGCTATGAAAACGGCGGAACTGTAGATGATCTCTTAATTTATAAAAGAGATGAAAATGACTATTTGCTAGTTGTGAATGCCTCAAATATTGAAAAAGATTTCGAATGGCTAAACAGCCACAAAACTGAAGGTGTAGAGCTTGTTAATGTGTCACCTGAATATGCCCAGCTTGCTATTCAAGGGCCAAAAGCTGAAATGATTCTTCAAAAGCTGACAGACACTGACCTTTCTGAAATCGGTTTCTTCCGTTTCAAAGAAGACGTATCGTTAGCTGGGATTCCTTCTTTAGTATCTAGAACAGGGTACACAGGTGAAGATGGATTCGAGATCTACTTAAAAACAGCTGATGCTGAAAAACTATGGAAATCCGTATTAGAAGCGGGGAGTGAAGATGGATTGCTGCCAGCTGGTCTAGGAGCACGTGACACGCTTCGTTTTGAGGCGAAACTTGCACTTTACGGGCAGGAGCTGACAAAAGATATCACACCCATTGAAGCTGGTATCGGATTTGCAGTGAAGACGGATAAAGAAGCAGACTTTATCGGGAAAGAAGTGCTCGCTGATCAAAAGAAAAATGGAGCACCTCGCAAGCTTGTTGGTATCGAGATGATCGATAAAGGTATTCCTCGTTCTCATTATGAAGTGTTTAAAGGGGATAAGAAGGTCGGGGAAGTAACTACTGGCACGCAATCTCCTTCACTAAAGAAGAACCTAGGGCTTGTCCTTATTGACAAGGAATACAGCGAACTTGGAACAGGAGTTGAAGTGCAAATTCGCCAAAAACGCTTAAAAGCAAAAGTGGTAGCATCACCATTTTATAAACGTGGAAAATAAACCGTTCTAATAAGGAGGAGAAACAATGACGTTCCGTTACTTGCCGATGACAGATCAAGATAAAAAGGAAATGCTTGAGACGATAGGAATTGAAACAACAGAAGAACTTTTTAAAGATATCCCTGAAGAGGTACGTTTTAAAGGCCGCCTGGATATCGAAGAAGCATTATCAGAACCACAGCTTGTAAAAGAAATGGGCAGGCTTGCAGCCATGAATAAAAACACGAAGGATTATGCTTCCTTTCTAGGTGCAGGTGTTTATGACCATTACACACCATCCATCGTAAACCATATGCTTTTACGTTCAGAGTTCTATACGGCATACACTCCTTATCAGCCAGAGATCTCCCAAGGTGAACTGCAGGCTATCTTTGAATTCCAGACAATGATCTGTGAATTAACAGGAATGGATGTAGCAAACTCATCTATGTATGATGGTGGAACTTCACTAGCTGAAGCTGGATTATTATCAGCTGCACAAACACGAAGAAAGAAAATCGTTGTTTCAAAATCCGTTCATCCTGAATCCAGAGATGTTCTGAAAACCTATGCAAAAGGACAGCACCTTGAAGTAGTAGAAGTAGATGTTGAAAACGGTCTGACATCATTAAACGATTTGCGTTCAGCGGTTGATGAAGAAACAGCTTGTGTTATCGTTCAATATCCTAACTTCTTTGGTCAGATCGAGCCATTAAAAGAGATTGAAGAAATCATTCATGAGAATAAAGGAATGTTCGTTGTTTCATCTAATCCACTTGCGTTAGGAGCATTAACTCCTCCTGGGAAATTTGGAGCAGACATCGTAGTTGGGGATGCGCAGCCATTTGGTATTGCTCAAGGTTTCGGCGGACCTCACTGCGGATACTTTGCCGTTACAAATAAGCTTATGCGCAAAGTCCCAGGCAGATTAGTGGGCCAGACTGTTGACGAAGACGGCAAACGCGGATTTGTATTGACTCTTCAAGCAAGAGAACAGCACATCAGACGTGATAAAGCTACAAGTAACATCTGTTCAAACCAGGCTCTAAATGCTCTCGCAGCATCTATTGCAATGACTGCTCTTGGTAAAAAAGGTGTTAAAGAAGTAGCGCACCAAAACATTCAAAAAGCTCACTACGCGAAAAAGATGCTCGAAGACAAAGGTTTGAAAACGGCATTTACTGGACCATTTTTCAATGAATTTGTTATCGAACTTAAATGTTCTGCCAAGGAAGTAAACCAAAAGTTATTAGAATCCGGTATTATCGGAGGATACGATCTTGGTCTTTCTTATTCTGAATTGAAAAATCATATGCTTATCGCAGTAACTGAGATGAGAACAAAAGAAGAAATAGATCAGCTTGCAAATGTATTGGAGGGGTTGTCATGCGTACAGAACATCAGTCACTAATTTTTGAATTATCAAAGCCGGGCCGAGTTGGCTATAGTATTCCGGATCTTGATGTACCAGAAGTAAATGTAGAATCCATTATTCCTTCCGACTATTTGCGTACAGAAGAACCAGAACTTCCTGAGGTTTCTGAACTGCAGATCGTCCGTCACTACACGGCATTATCAAATCGTAATCATGGCGTGGATTCTGGTTTTTATCCACTAGGATCTTGTACGATGAAATACAATCCTAAAATAAACGAGGACGTTGCTCGCTTCCCTGGATTTGCTCATATTCACCCCCTTCAAGAAGAAGAAACAGTACAAGGTGCAATGGAAATGATGTACCGTCTGCAAACTTCTTTAGCCGAAATTACGGGCATGGATGAAGTGACTTTACAGCCAGCTGCTGGAGCTCATGGTGAGTGGACAGGGCTTATGATGATTCGTGCTTATCACGAAGCAAATGGTGACTTTAACCGTACAAAGGTAATCGTACCTGACTCAGCTCACGGAACTAACCCTGCTTCTGCAACAGTTGCTGGATTTGAATCGATTACAGTTAAATCTGATGAGCGCGGTCTTGTTGACTTAGAAGATTTGAAACGTGTTGTGGATCAAGATGTAGCAGCATTGATGTTAACGAATCCAAACACTCTTGGTCTTTTTGAAGAGCATATTTTAGAAATGGCGAAAATCATTCACGAAGCCGGCGGAAAGCTCTATTATGACGGAGCAAACGCTAATGCTATCCTAGGTTTTGCAAGACCCGGAGATATGGGCTTTGATGTTGTTCACCTTAACTTGCATAAAACATTTACTGGTCCGCATGGTGGTGGAGGTCCCGGTTCTGGTCCTGTAGGTGTAAAAGCGGATCTTATCCCGTTCTTGCCGAAACCAGTCCTTGTAAAAGAAAACGATGTATATAAGTTTGAATACAACAGACCGCAATCTATAGGACGAGTGAAGCCATTTTACGGAAACTTCGGAATCAATGTTCGTGCTTTCACATATATCATGACAATGGGTCCAGATGGTCTGCATCAAGTTTCAGAGAATGCTGTACTGAACGCAAACTATATGATGCGCCGATTAGAACCGCACTTCGATCTTCCTTTTACGCAGCACTGTAAGCATGAGTTTGTGTTGTCTGGACGCCGCCAGAAGAAACTTGGGGTAAGAACACTCGACATTGCAAAACGTTTGCTTGACTTTGGCTACCACCCGCCAACGATCTATTTCCCGCTTAGCGTAGAAGAGGCGATTATGATCGAGCCGACTGAAACAGAATCAAAAGAAACGCTTGATGAATTCATCGAAAAGATGATTCAAATCGCAAAAGAAGCTGAAGAAACTCCAGAATTGGTGCAAGAAGCGCCTCATACAACTGTTGTAAAACGACTGGATGAAGCAACTGCTGCGAGAAAACCGATTCTAAAATACAGCAAACAAGCTTAATAACCAAACAAAAAAGCAGCCTGCAATGGGCTGCTTTGTTTTTTTAGTTCGATTTTACACGGCCTGTCCATTTGCGGAATCCGCCTTGAAGATGATGCAGTTTGCTGTATTTCTTCTTCTTTAAGAAGTTTGCCGCACGTGCACTTCTAAATCCGCTCTCGCAGTATAGGTACACTGGCTGGTCGTTTCTAACTTCCTTTAATCTCTGTCTCATCTGAGATAACGGAATATTTCTAGCACCAAGAATGTGGCCTTTTTTAAATTCTTCAGGCTCACGTACATCAATTAGCTGAGCTTTACGGTATCCTGCTTTAAACTCTTCTTCATTTAGGGTTTTTAAGAATTTCTTTTGATAGAGCCCCATAGTAACAACATAAGCAAGTATTGCTACAACAACAATAACTATTAAAATAATCCATTCCATAATGCTTGCACTCCTTTAAACAATCTACCCCAATTATAGCGGTGCTGGACCCGATAGGCAAAGAAAATAATAGGATTTAAGCGATTGTTTTTGACACAATCACCGAATTTGGTACACTAGTTACGATAGAATTGCAGGGAGACGAAAACATGGAAAAAGAAAATTGGTATTACATTGATTCAGGTAACTGTGAACCAGCGATTAATATGGCGATGGATGAAGCTCTGTTAACATGGCATAGCGAAGGGAAAATCCCTCCTGTTATCCGTTTTTATGGTTGGAAACCAGCAACATTGTCGATTGGGTATTTTCAAAAAGTAGAAAAAGAGATAAATCTTAATGCCGTAAAAAAATATAATTTAGGCTTTGTTAGACGACCAACAGGCGGACGCGGAGTCCTTCATGATCAGGAGCTGACATACAGTGTAATCGTTTCTGAAGATCATAAAGCGATGCCGCAATCTGTTACAGAGGCTTATAGAGTTATCTCTGAAGGCATTAAAGAGGGATTCCAAGGATTAGGACTGGATGCATATTTTGCGGTTCCAAAAACCGATGAAGAGCGAGAAGGATTAAAAAATCCTCGTTCAGCCGTTTGTTTTGATGCACCTTCATGGTATGAATTAGTTGTTGAAGGAAGAAAAGTTGCTGGAAGCGCTCAAACAAGACAGAAAGGCGTCATCCTTCAGCATGGTTCTATTTTATTAGATCTAGACGAGGATAAACTCTTTGATTTATTTAAGTATTCCAGTGACCGTTTGCGAGAAAGAATGCAGGATGCTTTTAAGAAAAAGGCAGTAGCCATTAATGATCTGCTAGATTCACCTGTTACGATTAATGATGCAAAAACAGCTTTCAAAAAAGGATTTGAAGATGGATTGAACATTAATCTAATTCCCTTTGCGTTAACGGAAGAACAATGGGCTGAAGTCGAACGTATTGCAGATACAAGATATAGAAATGACGAATGGACTTTTAGAAGATAAAAAACAGAAAATCGAAACCTCAAAAGAGGTCTCGATTTTTTCTTTTAGGAAAAGAAGTAATTAAAAAAGAAGTCAAGATATTAATTTTTTTTGGCAAAAAGAAGGATTTTGAGAAAACCTTTGTTTTATATAGGATTTTAAAACTTCCATATAATACAAATCTAGTATTTAGCCAAATAGTAAACAAAATCATATAAATTATTCTTTTTTCTTTGATATTCTAGTAATTACTCTTGATTTCAAGTTTGACAAGATTTTTTCTTTGACATGGTGTTTGCGTATATATAGTATAGGGGTAGAAGAAATACATACAAGATATAGACATTCACCGTGTGTGAGAATATGAAAAAGGAGGAGAAATATGGACGCAGTTGCCACTGTTAAAAAGGGTATCGACTACGAAGCTCTTAATCAAGATATAGCACAATTTCCACAAGTACATCCCGTATCATCCACAATGAAAACGACTCATAAAGGTGTTTCACTACTGGTGATGCTTGATCGATACAGTTTTAAAGACACAGAAAAGAAAACACTCAAACCGGGTGATTTTGTTGTTTTAACGGTCAAAGAAGATCCGAAATTTCCGGCGAGAGGACTTGGCTATATTCAATCAGTCAACTGGGACGATAAAAACGCAGTAGTTTTAGTTGAGGATGAATTCAAAGCAGTACTTGAAAAACCGGAAGAAGCAGAAACAGGACTTATTACACGTTCACTCGATGTGATGGACAAGCCGCTGGAAGTATTCTACGAGCAGATTGCACTAAGGAATGCTACAGGCTTAGCATCTGTTGAAACGACAGAGGAAAAGCGCCAGGAATCGTTCGAGAAGTTCTATAAAGAACTTTCTGAAATGAACTTCGTACCGGCTGGACGAGTTCTTTACGGTGCAGGAGCAGAAACAGATGTAACGTATTTTAACTGCTACGTTATGCCGTATGTAAAAGACTCGCGTGAAGGAATCTCAGATCACCGCAAGCAAGTAATGGAGATCATGAGCCGGGGAGGCGGTGTTGGAACGAACGGATCAACACTTCGACCAAAAAATGCGTTAGCACGAGGCGTAAACGGTAAATCGTCTGGATCAGTATCCTGGCTGGATGATATTGCGAAATTGACGCATTTGGTTGAGCAAGGAGGGTCGCGCAGAGGGGCCCAAATGATCATGCTTGCGGACTGGCATCCTGACATTATTGACTTCATTATTTCTAAAATGCAAAATCCTCGTATTTTGCGTTACTTGATTGAAAACACGAACGACGAGAAGATTAAACAAGTTGCTCAAGATAAATTGAAGTTCACACCGTTAACACCAGCTCAAAAGGCAATGTACGAAGGAATTCTACGTTACAAAGATATTCCGGGAACAGGCGGTTTTGACTCTGATGTTTTACGCGATGCAGAAACGATGCTTCGCGACGGAGGTACTTACAGTGTTCATAATTCAGAGTTCCTGACAGGAGCTAATATCTCAGTTACGATAACCAAAGAATTTATGGAAGCTGTTGAGAACGATGGAGAATATATGTTGCGTTTCCCAAGTGTTGAAGCATACTCTCCTGAAGAAATGGAAGCTTACAATAATGAGTGGCATGAAATTGGAGATGTTCGGGTTTGGGAAGAAAAAGGTTACGGAATTCGTGTTTATAAACGTATTAAAGCACGTGAACTTTGGAACCTGATCAACATTTGCGCAACATACTCTGCAGAACCAGGAATCTTTTTTATTGATAATGCCAATGACATGACGAACGCTACAGCATATGGACAAAAAGTTGTAGCTACTAATCCGTGTGGAGAACAACCACTTGCACCATATTCTGTTTGTAATTTAGCAGCTGTGAACCTTGGTAACATGGCAGACAAAGAAAACAAGAAGGTCGACTTTGAGAAGTTGAAACAAACGGTTGAAGTCGGCGTACGTATGCAAGACAACGTAATTGACGCAACGCCATATTTCTTAGAACCGAACCGTGTCCAAGCTTTAGGCGAACGCCGTGTTGGACTTGGCGTAATGGGACTTCATGATCTACTCATCTACTGCGAGACAGTTTACGGATCAGAAGAAGGAAATAAACTTGTTGATCAAATTTTTGAGACGATCGCGGTTACCGCTTATAAAACTTCGATCGAGCTTGCAAAAGAAAAGGGAAGCTTCCCATTCTTAGAAGGTGAGACAGAAATAGCTACAAATGATCTTCGAAATCGTTTTATTGAAACAGGATATATGAAAAAACTACCTGAAGAAGTACGAAATGATATTTTACAATACGGTATTAGAAACTCTCACTTATTAACGGTGGCTCCTACGGGAAGCACCGGGACCATGGTTGGAGTCTCAACAGGACTTGAACCTTACTTCTCATTCTCATACTTCCGCAGCGGACGCCTTGGGAAGTTTATTGAAGTAAAAGCTGATATTGTAAAAGAATATCTCGATAATAATCCGGAAGCTAATGAAAATGAACTTCCTGAATGGTTTGTTGCAGCGATGGAGCTTGCACCAGAAGCACATGCGGATACTCAATGTGTTATCCAGCGCTGGGTTGACAGTTCAATCTCCAAAACGGTAAATGCACCAAAAGGATATACAGTTGATCAAGTTCAAAAGGTATATGAGCGTTTGTATAAAGGCGGAGCAAAAGGCGGAACCGTTTATGTTGATGGAAGCCGTGATGCGCAAGTTCTGACTCTTAAAGCTGAAGAAACATTTGAACAAACTGAGATCGACCTTGGAATGGAAGAAGAAAAGAAGAAAGTCGTAATTCTTGATACGATTACTGACCTTCGTTCAACAGATGTTACAATCGGTAACGAAGTAGGCAACACATGTCCTGTCTGCCGAAAAGGAAAAGTAAAAGAAATCGGCGGGTGCAATACGTGTACGAACTGTAATGCACAATTAAAGTGCGGCCTATAAACGAAATGCAAGAAGGAACTGGAAATGGTTCCTTCTTTTTATATGCTCATATTCGGACATACTAACCTCATCATTTGTGAATTTTGGGGGTAAATAAAATGGCCGGTGCTAATAAACCGTTTATGCCGCAGCTCATTTATTTTGAACCGCGTGCACTTGAATATCCATTAGGCAAAGAGCTTTTCGATAAGTTCAGTAAGCTCGAGGTTGAGATAAGAGAGACAACTTCACATAATCAGATCCGTGATTTGCCTGGAGATAACGATTTTCAAAAGTATAGAACAGCAAAATCAACGCTTGTTGTAGGTATTCGAAAAACTTTAAAATTTGATACGTCAAAACCGTCAGCAGAATACGCAATACCTCTTGCAACTGGATGTATGGGACATTGTCATTATTGTTATCTGCAAACCACCCTTGGCAGCAAGCCTTATTTAAGAACCTATGTAAACACAGACGAAATCTTTGCTCAGGCTGAAAAGTATATGCAGGAAAGAGCACCGGAGATTACGCGATTTGAAGCGTCTTGTACATCGGATATCGTTGGAATTGATCATCTTACCCACTCCCTGAAAAAAGCGATTGAATTCTTTGGCCAAACGGATTTGGGTAGGCTTCGGTTCACAACGAAATATCATCATGTTGATCATTTACTGGATGCCAATCATCAAGGACGGACAAGGTTTCGATTTAGTATAAATTCACATTATGTGATTAAAAACTTTGAATTAGGCACAAGCCCACTAGAGGAAAGAATTAATGCGGCCATAAAAGTAGCTGAAGCTGGATACCCATTAGGTTTTATTGTGGCACCGCTATATCTTCATAAGGATTGGGAAGAAGGGTATAAAGAGCTTTTTGATATATTAGAAGCAAAGCTCCCAAAACAATTAACAAACGATTTAACTTTTGAACTGATTCAGCACCGTTTTACAAAGCCAGCAAAAAGGGTTATCGAAAAAAATTATCCGAAAAGCAAGCTCGAAATGAATGAGGAAGAACGTAAATACAAGTGGGGGAAATATGGAATAGGTAAGTATGTATATCAGGACGATCAAGCCACAAAGCTTCGTGAGACTGTTGAAAATTATATTAATACTATGTTTCCGCAAGCCAAGATAGAGTATTTTACGTAATATTCCGGTAAAGGGTATTCCCTTGTCACTCAAACATTTCTATAGTATCCTTTTTATAGAGACCAATCGGTTTTAGTATAGGGAGGGAACATTTTGCCGCCAACCCCAAGTATGGAAGACTATATTGAACGCATCTATGCCCTAATAGAAGAGAAAGGGTATGCAAGAGTATCAGACCTTGCAGAAAACCTTGAGGTACATCCCTCTTCTGTAACCAAAATGATTCAGAAACTCGACAAAGGCAAGTATGTCGTTTATGAAAAATACAGAGGCTTTGTTTTAACGCCTAATGGAAAAAAACTAGGTAAGCGTTTAGTATACAGACATGAATTGTTAGAAGAATTTTTGAAGGTAATCGGGGTAGATGAGGAAAACATCTTTCAGGATGTTGAAGGAATCGAGCACCATTTAAGCTGGAACGCTATTGATCGAATAGGAGATCTCGTGCAATTCTTTGAAGAAGACAAAGATCGCCTTAGTGAATTAAGAGAAGTACAAGCTAAAAACGAAGAACAAGGACAATCATAATTTTTTATGGTTGTTTTTTTATAGTGGTTGATTTCCGTTCCAGGTGCTCGCTTTCCGCGGGGCGTGCGGTGAGCCTTCTCGGCTCTTTGCGCCATTAGAAGTCTCACCTGTCCCGCTCATGGAAGTATCCTTGCTCCTGCGTCTACAAGTAAATGCTACCGATGTGAGCTTCCTCGTCGCATGCCTAACGAGAAGTTTCTCAAGTGGTAGGCACGCACCTTGCACTCCAATCAACTTGTCAATGAAGATAAAAATGACACCCAAAAGCAACAATCTTTTAGAGACTATCCATTTATTTTGAAAAAATTGGTTATAAAGGACATCTTCTTGTGATTAGGATAGTAGTGGAGGAGATGGTCAATGCGAATAGACGGCGTATTTTCAGGTGGAGGAATTAAAGCTCTCTCGTTGATCGGTGCGGTTGAGGCGGCAGAACACAGAGGACTTTCTTTTGAAAGGGTTGCAGGGACAAGTGCCGGTGCGTTAATGGCTGCTTTAGTAAAAGCCGGGTATAAAGCTGATGAAATGAAAAGCATTATTGATGCACTTGATTTTAAAAAGTTCTTGGACACAAGTAAGGTTCCAATACCGTTTATGAACTGGTTAAAGCTTTATTGGAAACTAGGTCTCTTTAAAGGAGATTATTTAGAAAATTGGGTGGCAACCCTTTTGGCTAACCGGGGAATCGTAACTTTTGCTGATATTCCTTATGGAAGCTTAAAGATAATCGCATCAGATATAACCCGCGGCAGACTTATTGTACTACCCGATGATCTTGAAGAATACGGCTTGCTTCCAGAACGTTTTCCAATAGCCAGGGCTGTTCGGATGAGCTGCAGCCTTCCCTACTTTTTTTATCCTATTAAGCTGTTTAATCGGGTTGGACAAAAAAGCTATATTGTCGATGGCGGTGTCTTGAGTAATTTTCCGATGTGGCTGTTTCAAAGAAAAGACCGGGTACCAATACGTCCCGTGTTAGGTTTTCAGCTTAGTTCATATATCAATGATCATATTCCGACACATCAGGTTAAGAATGCAGTACAGCTTTTTAAAGCATTGTTTGAAACCATGATGCAAGCACATGATAACCGTTATATTGATTCACACGATGCCAGAGATATTATATTTATGCCTGTTAAGCATGTGTCTGTTATCGACTTTCAGTTGTCTGCTGAAGCGAAAAATGAACTTTATCAGTTTGGGTATGACAGGGCAGAACAATTTCTGCAGGGTTGGATTGCAGGGAAATCATATCCGCATCCAGCATACAAAAATCGAGCCTGATCCTTAAAAGGAGGCTCGATTTTTTTTCTTGTTCTTTTTTCCTTCAATAACAGTTAAATGATGTTCTCTTGCCCGTTTTTTCTGAGCTGTACTTTTAACTTTCTTGTTAGAAAATAACGGCGAAGTTTTTGAAGGCTTCTGATTGGAACCATACCGTTTTTTTGATTGTTTTACTGCTTTTCTATATTTGCCGTTTACTCCTGATGAAGTTCTGCGAAATATAAAGTAAAAAACGGCGACCACTGCTGCTCCAATCAGAAGGGTTGTAAATAGTTGGCGAGGTGAAGTGATCAGTTGATATAGGATTCCGACAACAGCCAGTGAAATGACAAACCAAATGATAGGATGCAATCTTCTGCTATTCTGTTGCAACAGGTCCACCTCCTTAAAATTAAACAATTTGATTTTGCTGTTTCTCACTTTCATAGGATGCGTCACGTTTAAGCATTTCATTAAAAGATAGTATAGAAACTTCTATTTGTTTTTCGTCAGGTTCTTTTGTTGTCAATAATTGCAGCCATAGTCCCGGATATCCTAAATATCGAAGTACTGGAACGTCTCTTAATTTGTTCGTCAGCTGTAATACTTCAAAAGATACCCCTAAAACGACAGGAATAAGCGCGAGTCTGGATAAAATTCTTTGCCAAAGTACGTCAGATGGTACAAAATAATAGATCACCATTCCAACAAGTACTGTAAACAGGATAAAACTGCTTCCGCAGCGGTAATGAAGCCGTGAATGCCGCTTAACATTTTCGACAGTAAGTTCATCCCCAGCCTCGAAAGTATTAATCACTTTGTGCTCGGCACCGTGATACATAAATACCCTCTTAATAGCGGGGGTTAATGAAACAAAATAAATATAGCTTAGTAAGAAGATAAACTTAAACATACCTTCTAAAAGATTTTGCCCAAGATGACCTGGAACAATAAAACGAAAAGCTTCTGCTAAGAACACTGGAACCAGTGTAAACACGAATTTTCCGAACAGAAATGATAGGACACCGATTATCGCCAGGCTAAAGAAAAAAGTAAATTTCGAAGGTTTTTCCTCTTCTGCTTCTGCAAGTTCTTCACCAGGATTGACACCAAATCGTTCAGCGGAAAAATTCAAGTGCTGCGTGCCGTTCATACTGGCTTCAATAATAGCGATAAATCCCCTTACAAAAGGAATCTTTTTAAGTTTTGCTAACACAGGAGCTGGTTTCTTTTTAAGTTCAAAATACTCAATTGAATCATCGTTTCTTCTAATTGCCGTCACATATGTGTGTCTTCCGGCAAACATAACCCCTTCTAGTACAGCTTGACCGCCGTAAACGGGTTTTTTCTCTTTTGTCATGTTGGACCCCCAGCCTATAATTTTGTAGGTACTTTCTATTCTACAGTAAAGCTGGATATTCCTCCAGAAGGTATGATTTATTTGTATTTTTCCCATTCTATACATGTTTTACACGGATTATGATTGATTAAGCTTAATAGAGTTTGATGTGGTATTTTATGGACATACTATAGTGTGTTGGAGGTGTTCGTTTATGGACGAAAAACAATTAGAGCAAAACAAACAAGAATCCCAATCTTCGTTTATGAGCCGGGTTGTGGGAGTAGGTTTTTTTGGAGGACTGATTTGGTCTTCATTTGGTTTCATTGCATACTACTTAAATTTTTCTAAGGTAGGACCAGCTCTAGTATTGGCACCGTGGGCATTAGGGAAATGGAAATCTCAATGGATCGGGCAGCTTATCAGTATTCTGGTTATTTCATTGCTCTCGATCTTAGTGGCGATCGGGTATCGTTATGCTTTTGCAAAAATTAAATCCATGTGGGGCGGAATTGTCTTTGGAGCTGCATTATGGGGTATTGTATTTTATTTGCTTCATCCCATCTTTCCAGGATTGGAGCCAATGAATACAATTGGTAAAAATACAATTACAACAACACTCTGTATTTATATATTATATGGTGTTTTTATAGGGTATTCTATTTCATTTGAATATAGAGAACGATTCGGTGAGGCTCAGGAAAAGAAGCAGTCTGCACAAAGTTAGTAACTATCCAAAAGATCAAACGCTATGATAGAATGTTGTAAGAACATTCTATTTTTTTGTGTAAAGGCGAGGTGGCGTTAATGGACTGCAAAAAGTCTATTCTTGTTATTAACGGTCCTAACTTAAATCGCTTAGGAAAACGGGAACCAGGAATTTATGGAGCGAAAACATTAGACGATCTCCAGTTAGAACTGGAAAAACAAGCTTCTGAGCTTTCCTTTGATGTCTCATTTAATCAGAGCAATTCAGAGGGAGAAATTATCGACTGCATACATGAATCTTCCGGTAAGCATGAGGGAATCGTTTTAAACGCAGGGGCTTATACTCATTATAGTTATGCGATTAGAGACGCAATTGCCAGTGTGGATGTCCCTGTAATTGAAGTTCATTTATCAAACGTTCATGCCAGGGAGGAATTTCGCAGGCAGTCTGTAATTGCTCCTGTTACGATCGGACAAATCTCAGGTTTTGGATTTGATAGCTACAAACTTGCACTTCAGGCTTTCAGCAACAATGTTAAATTGGGGGAATGAAAATGGATCGTGTAGAAAGAGCAAGGCAATTATTTGAGAACTTCGATATTGATGCATTACTAGTGACTTCTTCTTCAAACCGATTCTATTTAAGCGGTTTTAAAGGCAGTTCAGGGGTGCTTCTTATTACAAAAAATGACGCTATCTTGGTAACGGACTTTAGATATAAAACACAAGCCGCGGAACAAGCAAAAGGGTACCGTGTAGTTATGCACACTGCTCCTATTCCTGAAGAGGTTGCTAAATTAGCAAAAGATCTATCTATTAAAAAACTAGGATTTGAACAAGATAATGTTACATATTCTACATATCGTACATATGACAGCCAGTTAAATGAAGCAGAAACAAAGCTCGTTCCTGTTACAGGATTAGTGGAAAAGTTGCGCTTGATAAAGGATGAATCAGAGATTAAGATAGTAAAGGATGCCGCGTCTATTGCTGATGCCGCTTTTTCACATATTATCGAGTTTATAAGTCCTGGTTTGACTGAACGGGAAGTTTCAAATGAACTTGAATTTTTTATGAGGAAAAACGGAGCAATCGCTTCATCATTTGATATCATAGTGGCTTCGGGTTATCGTTCAGCTCTGCCGCATGGTGTAGCATCAGATAAAACGATTGAGACTGGTGAATTAGTAACTTTGGATTTTGGAGCATACTACAAAGGTTATTGTTCAGATATTACACGTACCGTGGCAATTGGCAATGTCTCAGATGAACTGAAAGAAATTTATCAAGTTGTATATGATGCACAAATGCTTGGCATGAAAGGTATTAAACCGGGAATGACTGGTAAAGAAGCAGACGCGTTGACAAGAGATTATATCGCTTCTAAAGGTTATGGAGATTATTTTGGACATTCGACAGGTCATGGAATCGGGTTAGATGTTCACGAAGGCCCTGCTTTGTCAGTTAAATCTGATACTGTCCTAGAACCAGGCATGCTTGTAACAGTCGAACCTGGAATCTATATTTCAGGTCTTGGCGGAGTGCGAATTGAAGACGATGCCCTTATAACGATAGATGGTAATGAATCACTTACTCATTCTACAAAGTCTCTTATAACGATAAGTTAACCAATCAGGAGGAAAAAACATGATTTCAGTAAACGATTTTAAAACAGGCTTAACAATTGAAGTTGACGGAGGAATTTGGCAAGTTCTAGAATTCCAGCACGTAAAACCAGGAAAAGGTGCAGCTTTCGTACGTTCAAAACTTCGTAACTTGCGCACTGGCGGAATTCAGGAAAAAACGTTCCGTGGCGGAGAGAAAGTATCTAAAGCACACATTGAAAATCGCAAAATGCAATATCTTTATGCTTCAGGTGATACACACACATTCATGGACAATGAATCTTACGAACAGATTGAACTTCCTGCATCACAAATTGAGTATGAACTAAAGTACTTGCTAGAGAACATGACAGTTCATATCATGACATATCAAAGTGAAACAATCGGAGTTGAGCTTCCGAACACAGTTGAATTAGTTGTTGCTGAAACAGAGCCTGGAATTAAAGGTGATACTGCTTCAGGCGGTACAAAACCGGCTACACTTGAAACTGGTTTGATTGTCCAAGTTCCTTTCTTTGTTAACCAAGGCGACAAACTTGTGATTGATACTAGAAATGGAGCATATGTTTCACGCGCATAAAATAATGAATAAAGATTTGAAAGCCTTATTCCGTTTCGGAATAAGGCTTTTTTTTATGGCTCTTTACAAAAGATTTTTTATTGAAAAAGATGTCGAAGTTTGACGAGAGACCTAATTTTATAAATTTAGACTTAATGTTCCTGCGATTAGACCTATTTCTATCTCAATTTGACTTAATTATATTAAAACAGACCTAATTAGAAAACTTCTCCACATCTTCCCCCCCATACTTTACTATGCCTCTCTTTATTGGCATAAAGCGTAAGGATAAGCCATACGTTTATAGTACGAGCTTTTAAAAGGAGACCCCGGCTATGGAAAAAATATTTAGATTGTTTCCAGAAGAAATTCAGCAGATGTTACGTAATCTTCCTGCAGTCATTATTCAATCTGTGGAAGAAATAAGGATTAGGATCGAACAGCCATTAGAAATAGTATGTTCAAGTAATCCAATCTATCCATCTGATAAGCCAGTTTCTGCAGAAGAAGCACAAGTTCTTCTTAATCGGCTGAGCCAGCACTCGTTATATGCATTAGAAGAAGAACTAAAACGCGGATATATTACGATTTCTGGCGGTCATCGTGTTGGCCTTGCTGGAAAAGTAATAACTGAGCAGGGATTTGTAAAAGCCATTAAAGAAATAAGCTCTTTTAATATCAGGATTGCCAGAGAAAAAATAGGTATTGCCGAGCCGCTTGTTCCCTATCTTTTTCAAAAAAATTGGCACAATACCTTGCTTATCGGACCTCCGCAAACAGGGAAAACGACTCTTTTAAGAGATATTGCGAGACTGGTCAGCTGCGGAATAAAACAAAGAAACATTCCATCTTTTAAAGTAGGGATCGTGGACGAGCGTTCTGAAATAGCAGGATCTATTAAAGGAATCCCTCAGCATTCACTTGGTAAACGAGTAGATGTGCTTGATGCCTGTCCAAAAGCAGAAGGTATGATGATGCTCATACGATCAATGAGCCCTCAAGTCTTAATTGTGGATGAAATAGGAAGAAAAGAAGATGGTGAAGCAATCCAAGAAGCTATGCATGCAGGTGTGCAGATGATTTTCACGGCGCATGGCAGCAGTTTGGAAGATGCTCTTAAAAGACCGGTGATGAAACCTTTATCTGGTCTTTCATTGTTTCAAAGATATGTTATTTTAAGCCGCGAAAAAGGACCAGGTACGATTCAGCGTATTTATGACGGTTCATTTAATGAGATCTACCGGTCGTCAGGAGGTGCAGCATGATGAGCTGGTTCGGTGCCGTTGCTATATTGTCAGCTACAACTATATTTGGTTTCGAATGGGCTAAGCGTGTCAGAGAAAGGCCGAAGCGGCTGCGAGAACTGAAAGTTACGCTGCAAGCACTGGAAGCTGAGATCATGTATGGTTCAACTCCGCTGAGTGAAGCGTTTCAGCATATAGGAAAACCTTTAAAAGAGCCGTTATCTTCTTTTTTTCTAATAATTTCTGATTTGTTAAACGATGGAGACCTTACTGTTCAAGAAGCCTGGGAATGTCAGCTAGAGGTTTTGGCAAAGGAAACATCGTTTAAAAGCGGGGAGATCGAAGTGCTTCGCCAGTTTGGATCTACCCTTGGCAGACACGATAAAGAACATCAGCAGAAGCAAATTCAACTGACCCTTGCTCATCTAAATCGTGAAGAAAAAGAAGCAAGGGATATACAGGAGCGTTATGAAAAAATGTGCAAAAGTCTCGGCGTACTGATGGGACTTTTAATCGTAATCCTTTTAATGTAACAGGGGGAACTTTATATGGGACTTGATGTTAACGCAGTCTTTCAAATCGCTGGTTTAGGAATAATTGTAGCTATGCTGCATACCGTCTTAAAAATGATTGGGAAAGAAGATTATGCTCATTGGGTAACTTTATTGGGGTTTGTAGTTGCTTTATTCATGGTGATCACTTTGCTTGATGACCTTTTTCAGAAAGTAAAAGGAGTGTTTTTGTTCCAGAACTAAGGAGGGAGACCAATTGGAAATTATCCAAATAGTTGGTTTTGGACTGGTCGCAGCTTTCTTAGCCTTAGTCCTGAAAGAGCAGAAAGCGAATTTTGCTTTTTTGATCACCCTTATGGTAGGCGTGGGAATTTTTTTATTCCTGATTGATAAGATCGGACAGGTTATTACGATGCTTCAAAGGCTGGCAGTTAACGCCAATGTAAATATGGTTTATGTTGAAACACTATTAAAAATTATTGGAATTGCTTATATTGCAGAATTTGGAGCCCAGATTACGAGGGATGCCGGACAAGGGGCAATTGCATCAAAGATAGAGCTTGGAGGTAAGATCCTAATTTTAGTCATGGCAATTCCAATTTTAACGGTAATTATTGAAACGGTGCTGACGCTTATTCCCAAATAAGAAAGCGGGTCGTAAGGATGAGGAGAAGTATGATGCGGACAGGCTTTTTTTTACTAATATTTGTGTTTATGATGACTTTCGGCAGCCATGCATCTGTTTCTGCAGAATCAATCACTTCTGAAATAGTAGAGCATCAGATCTCATCCATGCAGCTTGATGAAATTAAAGATTTTTGGGACAGCGTCTCTAGTGAATACGGGGGCTTCTTGCCGGAGAGCCAGAAAGGTACTTTTTTTGAATTTGTAAAAGGTGATAAAGAGTTCTCTATAAAAGCGTACTTGATGGGTCTATTAAAATTTTTGTTCCATGAAATGGCTGTTCACGGAAAACTACTCGGTACATTAATCTTACTGACAGTGTTCAGCATGCTTTTGCAATCTATACAAAATGCATTTGATAAATCAGCAATATCTAAGGTTGCTTATGCAATTATCTATATGGTTTTGATCATACTGGCACTTAATAGTTTTCATGTGGCCATTTCATATGCTGTAGAAGCGATAGATACAATGCTCAGTTTCATGATTGCACTCATCCCTCTCCTTTTGGCTTTAATGGCGACTGTAGGAAGTATAGCTTCTGTCGCCTTTTTCCATCCAGTCATCTTATTTTTAGTTAACACGAGCGGTCTGCTCATTAAAAATTTTGTACTTCCTCTGCTTTTTTTATCTGCTTTATTAAGTATCGTATCTACAATGTCAGAACATCACAAAGTTACTCAGTTAGCAAAGCTGCTGAGAAATATAAGCATAGGCTCATTAGCATTTTTCTTTACCGTCTTTCTTGGAGTTATGAGCGTTCAGGGAGCAACAGCAGCAGTAGCTGATGGAATTACAATTAAGACTGCAAAATTTATTACGGGCAATTTTATTCCTGTAGTAGGAAGAATGTTTACCGATGCAACCGATACAGTCATGAGTGCCTCCATACTCCTAAAGAATTCGGTAGGAATTATAGGTGCAGCACTCTTATTGCTGATAGCTATATTCCCAGCTATTAAAGTATTAATCTTAGCTTTCATTTACAGTATGGCATCAGCCTTGCTGCAGCCGCTTGGCGGAGGACCGATCGTAGAGTGTTTAGGAATTATCGGCAAAAGTGTCATGTTTATCTTTGCAGCACTAATGACGGTGTCGATCATGTTTTTCCTAGCGATAACCATCATAATAGCTGCTGGAAATGTCACGCTGATGGTTCGGTAGGGAGGTGTTTAACAGTGGTATTTTTAACTGAATGGATCACGAACATCATTGTACTTGTTCTGCTCGCAGGGGTAATCGAGCTATTATTGCCAGGCAACCAATTTCAGAGTTATATCAAGATGGTAATCGGCCTTCTTATTTTGCTTGCTATGCTGTCTCCATTATTTAAACTATTAAATTCTGATATGGATCAAGTGTTTCAAGCTATGGATCTGCCAGCTGCTGCGAAAGAAAATGAAATAAAAAATTCGATAGAAAAAAATAAAAGTGAAATACAAGGCGCACAACGTGCATATATATTAGAGCAAATGGCTGTCCCAATGAAAAAACAAGTTCAGGAGGAGTTGAATAAGACGTATGAATTAGAAATTGTCGATCTTCAAATCCATACGAATAGCGGTACGGAGTCTTTAAAGCCTGAAGATATAACCGGTGTAAAAGTTGTACTAGCTAAACATCATGAACCAGCTGGTGTCTCAGAAGTATCAGAAGTGGATGTGACCATTTCTGAAAAAAGAGACCAAGCTGAAAAAGATGGGGTACCTGAAGAGATTGTAGATTTCTTGGCCAGCCAATGGCAGCTAGATGCACAGCAGCTTGAGGTGGAAATGGAAGGGGGAGAGGAGTCATCCCAATGAAACATTCATTTTGGGAACAGATAAAAAAATGGCTGCAGCTGAGTGATAAAGCAGGGAATAAACAAAAATACTTACTTGTACTGCTTCTATTGGGAATTGCTCTTATGTTTATAAGTAAAATGATTGACTCCCCTGCTAAAAATGTTTCCATGCAAACACTTTCTAACAACACACAATCTAATGAATCAGAAGCCGTATTCAAGAATACAAAAGAAGTTACCAACAAGAACATTCGATCTTATGAAGACAGATATGCGAATCAGCTGAAAGATCTGTTAGAGCAGATCCAAGGAGTGGAGAGTGTTTCCGTTTATGTAGAACTTGAAACAACTGAGAGAAAAGAAGTTGCAACTGACGAGAACATTCAAAGACAAACAACATCAGAAACAGATAAAAGTGGAGGGAAACGAACGATTGAAGATCAAAAGACAGAAGAAAAGATTGTAATCGTTCAAAACGATGGAAAAGAAGAACCTATTGTAATAACAACCGAAAAGCCAAAAATAAGGGGTATAGCGGTTGTAGCTCAAGGAGCGGAAAATCTGCAAACAAAAGCAATGATCATCGATGTGATAACAAAAGTATTTGATATCGGCAGCCACAATGTATCTGTGGTCCCAAAAAAATACGAGGGGGATTAAAAGAATGTTACTTAAAAAACAAACAGTTTGGCTATTAACAATGCTTAGTTTGATTATTGTATTATCTGTGTATTACATTACTGCACCAGGTGGAACTGATGATCTTGCATACTTGGAGGCAGGTAAAAAATCTGGCAAAGATGCTACAGTTTCAGGTGTTGCCAACGATGATATGTTCACAGCACTTCGTTTAGAGCGTGATGAAGTTCGTGACGAGATGAGTGCAGATTATGTAGCTGTAGCAGGTTCAGAAGATGCATCAGCAGAAGTACAAGCGGAGGCTTGGGCTAAAATGACTGAATTGCAGTCACTTACAATGAAAGAAGCTACTCTCGAAACACTAATTAAATCAATGGGCTTTAAAGATGCACTTGTCAGCACGATGAACAATGAGATTAAAGTGATCGTAAAAGCAGATAAATTATCCAAAAAAGAAGTTGTTGAGATTATGAATTTAGCAAACGAACATCTGGGCAGCAGCAAAACAGTAGCTGTTGAATACCATGCTGCAAAGTAAAATGAAGCCGGAGTGATTCCGGCTTTTTTTATTTTGCAGCATTTCGTGTTATATTTTTAGTAGAATCAGATGTATTTCCGGTTTGTATTTATTTGATATAGGCAAAAATAGAATAATAAAGTATTCATAGCGGTAATCGCTTACAATCTCTTTAGGAATCGTGTACTATTAGATTTGTACATCAAACTAATGTATCCATGAAAAAAGAAATATGGTATATTACTTTTGTTAAGACCTAGTCACAATAGAAGGTGCTAAATCAAAATAAACCTGGATAGGATTGTTTAAAGGAGTCGAGATCTCATGCTAAAAATACAAGAAATACGAGAACTAATTAAACTTATCGACAAATCAAGTATTAATGAATTCAAATATGAAAATGACGGTTCAAAAATCGTTCTTAAAAAGAATGCTGGAACTGCTGTTTCATACCAAACAGAAGAAGTACCTGTTCAGCCAGTAGTGAATCAAGCAACACCTGCAAGAGAGTCAGCTCCTGCTGCAGAACCGGTAAAGGCTAGTCCGGAAGTACAGCAAGAAACAAAGGCTGCAGAAGAAGATGCATCATTACATAAAGTAGTGTCACCGATGGTTGGTACATTCTACTCGGCTTCTTCTCCAGAAGATGATCCTTTTGTTAAACCTGGAGACCAAGTATCTAAAGACAGCGTCGTCTGTATCATTGAAGCTATGAAATTGTTTAATGAAATTGAATCCGAAGTGAACGGTGAAATTGTAAAAGTATTGGTGGAGAACGGACAACTAGTAGAATATGGACAACCTCTGTTCCTCGTGAAAGCAGAATAGGAGGGTATGTCGATGATTAATAAGCTATTAGTAGCAAACCGTGGTGAGATTGCAGTACGGATTATTCGAGCATGCAAAGAACTGGGTGTTGAAACGGTAGCCGTTTATTCAGAAGCTGACAAGGATGCATTGCATGTCCGTTTGGCAGATGAGGCTTATTGTATCGGACCTACTGCTTCAAAAGACAGTTATTTAAATTTCACAAATATTATGAGTGTCGCTACATTGACAGGTTCAGATGCTATTCATCCAGGATACGGATTTTTAGCTGAAAATGCCGATTTTGCTGAGCTTTGCAGGGAATGCAATGTAACATTCGTAGGCCCTAGTTCAGAAGCCATCAACAAGATGGGGATTAAAGATGTTGCCAGAGCAACAATGGCAGATGCAGGTGTTCCGATCGTTCCCGGTTCAGAGGGGATAATCAGCGACAAGGAAGAAGCCATTGAACTAAGCAATAAAATTGGATATCCCGTCATTATTAAAGCGACTGCCGGCGGCGGAGGGAAAGGTATTCGTGTAGCCAAAAACGAAGCTGAACTATTAAAGGGTATTGCAATTACTCAGCAAGAAGCTGCAACTGCTTTCGGTAATCCAGGCGTTTATATCGAAAAATACATTGAAGATTTCCGTCATGTAGAAATACAAGTTCTTGCAGATAATTACGGACATGTTATTCATTTGGGAGAAAGAGACTGCAGTATTCAAAGACGTTTGCAAAAGCTTTTAGAAGAAACGCCATCTCCAGCAATAAGTCCGGAAAAACGCCAAGAAATGGGAGAAGCAGCTGTTAAAGCCGCGGAAGCCGTTCAATACTCCGGTGCCGGTACTGTTGAGTTTATTTTTGATCATAATACCGGTGAATTTTATTTCATGGAAATGAACACACGTATTCAAGTTGAGCATCCTGTAACAGAAATGGTTACGGGAATCGACCTTATAAAAGAACAGATCAAAGTGGCATCAGGCGAAAAATTAAGATATACACAGGAAGATATTGAGTTTAATGGATGGTCGATCGAATGCAGAATAAATGCAGAGAATCCGGAAAAGAACTTTATGCCTTCTGCAGGAAAGATTGACATGTATCTGCCTCCAGGTGGACTTGGGGTCCGCGTTGATTCAGCTGTGTATCCTGGATATACAATACCGCCATTCTACGATTCTATGATTGCTAAGGTAATCACTTATGGAAACACTAGACAAGAAGCAATCAATCGTATGAAGCGCGCGTTAAGTGAATTTGTTATTGAGGGAGTTCACACGACCATTCCTTTCCATCTGCGTCTTTTAAACCATGAAACATTCGTGAATGGCGACTTTAATACTAAGTTTTTAGAGAATTATGATTTAACTTCAAAAAGTGAATAACAGTGGAGGTGCATAAAATGAATGAACTGTCATTTGAGATGGAGAGCTATTCATCAGAGTTAGGTAAAGTTGAAATCTCACCTGAAGTAATTGAGGTTATTGCAAGTATTGCAGCTTCAGATGTTGAAGGTGTAGCGTCAATGAGAGGGAGCTTTGCAAGTGGAGTTGTAGAGCGGCTAGGAAAGAAAACGCACGGTAAAGGCGTTAAAGTTGAGCTGTCAGAGTCAGGTATTTCAATCGATATTTATGTATCTATGAAATATGGCGTTGCAATTCCAGATGTTGCTCAAAAAATCCAAGATTATGTCAGACAGGCATTGTTAGATATGACTGCACTAGAAGCAACAGACATTAATGTTTTTGTGGTAGGCGTTCAATTCGACTCCAAAGAAAAACAGTATGAAGCACCGGAAGTAGATTGATGCAGAAAATCAAAGGGGGATTCCTCCTTTGATTTTTTTCTTTCTTGGCTCTTTTCTTAGGCTTGTTACTAATGGCTGTTTTCTAAAGAATTGTTGCTTTTGACTTTTTAAATTCTCATCATTTGCAAGTTGATTGTAGCGCAAGATGCGAGACTCCTACGGGACGAGCGGTCAGGTGGAGACTCCTAATGCCGCGAAGCGGCAGGAGGCTCACCGCACGCCCCGTGGAAAGCGAGCAGCCTGGAGCGGAAATCAACTACTTTCAAAAACAACATTGTATTCGGAAACAGCATTTTCCAGATGAAAAACTGAATGTTTTCAAGGGTTTTAGTATTAATTGTTCGGATTGTAACCTCTCGTCTGAATATGGTATTATGCTAGATAGAAATTGTTCGCATATAGAAAGGAAGTCGAATTATGAAACGTAGACTTGCTAGAGAAAAAGCCTTTCAATCGCTTTTTCAAATTGAAGTGAGTGACATTAATATTGAAGAAGCAATGGAGCACGTATTAGAAGGAGAACCATCTGATGATTTTCTTAATGAAATCGTGAGTGGAACCGTTGAAAATAAAGCAGAGATAGAGAGATTTCTAACTCCTTATTTAGAAAAATGGAGCTTTTCAAGACTTGCTAATGTAGAACGCGTAGTTCTGCAAATGGCAGCTTATGAATGGCTATACATGGATGAAGTACCCAAGAACGTTACTCTGAATGAGGCGATAGAAACTGCTAAAATATTTGGCGGTGAGGAAGCAGGACGCTTCGTTAATGGTGTATTAGGAAAGATAATTTCAGATATCCGGAAAAAATAAAAATTTTTGAGGGGGACCTAGAATGACTGTATTAGATGGAAAGCAAATTGCAAAAGAGATAAGAGAGCAGCTGGCTAGAGAGATACAGGAACTGAAGCTGGAAGGAAATGTGCCTGGATTGGCTGTTATTCTAGTAGGCGATCACCCTGCATCACGTTCATATGTTCTTGCAAAAGAAAGAACATGCAAAGAACTAGGAATGCACTCAGTATTAACTGAATTGCCTGAGTCCATTTCTGAAAATGATTTGTTAGACTGCATTCAATCCTTTAACAATGATGAACAAATCGACGGAATTCTTGTTCAGCTCCCCTTACCCTCACATATAAGTGAATCAAAAGTTATTGAAACAATCCTTCCTGAAAAAGATGTTGATGGCTTCCATCCTATAAATATCGGAAGAATGCATGCTGGTGATGAGCATGCGTTTATTCCATGTACACCGCTTGGTATATTAGAGATGGTTAAACAGACAGGTGAAGAGATTTCTGGAAAGCATGTTGTTGTGGTAGGCAGAAGCAACTTAGTTGGAAAACCTGCAGGGCAGCTATTCTTGCAAGAGAACGCAACGGTTACGTTTTGCCATTCAAGAACAAAAAATCTGTCAGCACAAACACTGCAAGCGGATATTTTAATTGCCGCAGTAGGAAAACCAAACATTATTACCGAAGATATGGTTAGACCTGGTGCGGTTGTTATTGATGTAGGTGTAAACCGTCTTGAGAACGGTAAATTATGCGGAGATGTTGATTTTGAAGCAATTAAGCCAAAAGCAAAACATATTACTCCTGTTCCTGGCGGGGTAGGTCCAATGACGATCACGATGCTGATGAATAATACAGTGCTTGCATCAAAATGGAGAAAGAAGACAAAGGAAGTTCACTAATGCAAAACGATCGGTATGTACCAATATCTGCAGTAACCAGATATATAAAACGATTATTTGAAAATGACGGCAATCTGCAGGATGTATGGGTTAAAGGTGAGTTATCAAATGTTAAGCTGCATAGCAGAGGTCATTTATACTTCACTTTAAAAGATGCAAATAGCAGAGTAAGCGCAGTTATGTTTGCAGGAAATAATAAATATTTAAATTTCAAGCCTGAAGAAGGTATGAATGTTTTGATTCAAGGTTCCTTTTCCGTATATGAACCACAAGGACAATATCAGCTTTATGCAAGAACGATGCAGCAGGATGGTGTTGGTAATCTCTTTTTAGCGTATGAAGCATTGAAAAACAAGCTTGAACGCGAAGGGCTTTTTGATGCATCACGCAAAAAGCTGCTGCCAAAGTTTCCTATAAGAATAGGAGTTATCACATCGCCAACAGGAGCTGCGGTCAGGGATATCATCACTACGATTAAACGCCGCTTCCCTTTAGCGACTGTTACATTGTTTCCAGTTCTAGTACAAGGACCGGGTGCAGCTCCATCAATTGTTCGTGCAATTGAGCAGGCGAATGAATTAAATAAAGCTGATGTATTGATTGTCGGCCGTGGCGGAGGTTCAATTGAGGAGTTATGGGCATTTAATGAGGAAATCGTAGCACGCGCTATTTCTTTTTCACGATTACCGGTTATTTCTGCAGTTGGTCATGAAACAGATTTTACGATTGCAGATTTTGTAGCTGACCTAAGAGCGCCTACTCCAACCGCAGCAGCTGAGTTAGCTGTCCCGCATTTGGATGAACTCGGTGACCGGCTGCACCAAAGAAGTGTAAGACTGAAAAGAGTTATGGGTGATTTTTTAGCTGGGCATCAGCAGCACTTAAGCCGTTTGCAGAAATCATATGCTTTTAAATATCCGACTCAGCTTGTGAAGCAGAAGGAACAGGAATTGGACAGACACATAGACAAGCTTAAAAGAACTGCTGAAACCTTTCT
Source organism: Fictibacillus sp. NPDC058756 (assembly GCF_042746035.1). Classification (NCBI taxonomy): domain Bacteria; kingdom Bacillati; phylum Bacillota; class Bacilli; order Caryophanales; family Fictibacillaceae; genus Fictibacillus; species Fictibacillus sp. NPDC058756. Next base: position 1,519,569 of record NZ_JBHYPU010000001.1, read on the forward strand.
TGGAGAGCATCAGAAACAATTAACACAGATGCAGCGTCAGCTAGCTCTATTCTCACCAGCTGGCCAGCTGCAAAAAGCAAATGAAAAAGTGAATTTGCTTCATAAGAACTTAATCAAAGAAACAAACAGACATATGAGACAGCACCAAACGAATTTTTCCAATAAAATTTCAAGGCTGTCCTCATTAAACCCGTTAGCTATAATGGATAGAGGATACAGTCTTACTTATAAAAAAGGAAAAAACGAACTCGTCAAGTCAGTGAAGCAAGTTAATTCTGGTGAGTCGTTAACGATAAAACTTAAAAACGGTCAGATCAATTGTCACATCACTGGAACGGAGGGTCTTTAACCAATGGCTGAAAAAAAGGAAAAAAAATTAACATTTGAAGATGCAATGCTACATCTTGAAGAGATTGTTGAGAAACTTGAACAAGGTGATGTGCCTTTAGAAGAAAGTATTGATCTTTATCAGCAGGGTATGAAGCTTTCAAAGCTGTGTCATACAAAGCTTAAAAACGTTGAGAAGAAAATGGATACGATTATGCATGAAGATGGAAAGGAAGAACCATTCGTCATCCAGGAGGAAGATCATTGATTGATTTTGAACAATATCTTCGCGATAAGAAACAATTAGTAGAAGATAGGATGATCGGTTATCTTAATAGGCTTAATGCTCCGGCTACTTTAAAAGAATCAATGCTTTATTCTATTTCTGCAGGAGGAAAAAGACTGCGCCCCATATTAGCACTTGCAGTCATGGAATCTTTTCAAAAAGACCCTGAATTTGTATTAGATGCAGCTTGTGCCATTGAGTTTGTACATACGTATTCTCTTATACATGATGATCTTCCATCTATGGATAATGATGATTATAGAAGGGGAAAGCTTACTTCCCATAAAGTATATGGAGAAGCCCAAGCCATATTGGCAGGAGACGCCCTTTTAACAGAAAGCTTCTCTTTGGTTACGGATAATGTCTTCCTTAATGCAGATCAAAAAGTCAGATTGCTCTCAGTTCTTTCCCGTGCAGCAGGTGCAGAAGGAATGGTTGGCGGCCAGGTAGAAGATCTTGAAGGAGAAAACAAAGAGCTTTCTCTCAAAGAGCTAGAGAGCATCCACGAAAAGAAAACAGGTAAAATGCTGGAGTGCTCTGTATTAACTGGTGGAATTGCGGCTGATGCAACTGAAGGGGAGCTTTTGGCTTTACAGCTCTATGCTCGGCACATAGGAATCGCATTTCAAATCCAGGATGATATCCTGGATATCACGGGTAATCAGGATGAACTTGGTAAGCCGATTGGCAGTGATGAAGCAAACTTGAAGACAACATATCCGAAATTGCTGGGTCTTGACGGCGCACAAAAAGAAATGGAAAATCACATTCGGATTTCTTTGGAACATTTAGGTAAAATCAATAGAAATACAGGCATATTAGCATCCATTGCGGACTACATTATAAAAAGAAACCACTAAGAGATTGTTGAGCTATTGGAAGTATGATATGATATTATTTGCTTTGGAGTGGTGCAGTATTCTAGTCAGTCCCCCGTTCCTGAAGGCGGGCCTAAAAATCCGCCAAAGGGCACATCGATGAAGTTCCTTGTGTTGGCTTGAGGCGCCCAGCCTTGGGTTAACGCTGGGAGTTAAGGTTGAAGGGCGATCCACAATGGCATGTGGGCGATGACCCTTCTTCCGCGGAGGCCCCCATATTTGCGGTTTGTGTTCAAAAGACCTTACTGCGAAATGGGGTTTGAACCTGCTTTGCCGCTTTTCTTGATCTTCAGGAAAAGAAAAGGCGAGCAGCGTAGCCTGCCTTGAGTGGAGCTAGAGGGGATTATGGTGTGAAAAGCCTGTATCGGTTGGCCGCTGATTTTGAGCTTTATGCCATATGAAATCTACTCTGCAAAAGAGGCTAGGGAATGTGCGAAGGGCTGTTGAGGAAAACTCCTAGACTGTTCTGCTATCTAGACACCTGTTAGGGATTATAGTGCGGACTAAGTGGTAATCTAGTCTAACGTTTGGCGACAGCGTTAAGAAGAGAGTAAAGGGAAACCGCGAATATGGCGACATTTCGTACTCTTCTGGGAAAACCTACTGGACCTAAGCCGCAGTCTTTACTTAATAAGGTGACCACTCCTTATTACATAAAGTTACCAAAAAAGAAGGAGTTATGCATGAAGCATTCCTTTTCTAAAACACTCAAATGGAGTACAAGCATTGCCGTTATCACTCTTGTGTTAGCGGCTATTTTTACAGTTGTCTCTTCTGCCCTCCTTAATGGTGTTTCTTGGGGGATCGGGATGGGAATCGTCTTTTTAATCGTGTTAACCGGTGTTATCTTTGATATTATCGGAGTAGCATCCACAGCGGCTCAAGAAGTTCCGTTTCATGCGATGGCTTCAGAACGAGTACCAGGTGCAAAACATGCTATTCTAATAACAAGAAACGCAGATCGTGTAGCGAACTTTTGCAATGATGTAATCGGGGACATATCTGGTATAGTTAGTGGTACAGCATCTGCTGCAGTTGTGGTAGAGCTGACGCTTTCAATGGGTCGGAATAATGGCTCAAATCTCGAGTACTTGATTACAATAATCTTTACAAGTGTTGTTGCTGCACTGACAGTCGGAGGAAAAGCGCTAGGAAAATCTTATGCGATCAATCACTCAACCTTTATTATTTTTCAGGTTGGGCGTTTATTATATTTTATAGAGGAAAAATTAAGAATTAAACTGCTATCGCCTGCTAAGAAAGAGAAAAAAAGGCGTTAATGGAAAGAGAGGCATATTCCATGAACCTGGAAGACATTCAGAATCCTCATTTTTTAAAATCATATGAGACTGAACAATTAAATAAATTAGCCGGTGATATACGTTCTTTTTTAATCGAGAAACTTTCAGTAAGAGGAGGCCACTTAGGCCCTAACCTGGGAGTTGTTGAATTGACACTCGCTATGCATAAGGTATTTGACAGCCCGAAAGATAAATTCATTTGGGATGTCGGGCATCAGGCGTATGTTCATAAAATCCTGACAGGCAGAGCGTCTCAGTTCGATACACTGCGCCAATATAAAGGCTTGTGCGGATTTCCTAAGAGAAATGAAAGTGAACATGATGTATGGGAAACGGGTCATAGTTCAACGTCTCTTTCTGCTGCTATGGGAATGGCAATTGCACGTGATCTAAAAAAGACTGATGATAAAGTAATCGCAGTTATCGGAGACGGTGCATTAACAGGCGGGATGGCTCTGGAAGCTTTAAATCATATCGGTCATGAAAAGAAAGACCTGATTGTCATCCTAAACGACAATGAAATGTCCATTGCACCAAATGTTGGTGCTCTTCACAACGTTCTTGGACGTATGCGGACAGCCAGAAAGTATAATAAAGCGAAAGATGAGCTTGAAGCATTAATCCGTAAGATACCTGCGTTTGGAGGCAAGCTTGCCGCTACTGCTGAACGTGTAAAAGACAGCTTAAAATATTTATTGGTGTCAGGCATGTTCTTTGAAGAGCTTGGATATACGTACTTAGGTCCTGTAGATGGGCACGACTTGGACGATTTAATTGAAAACCTTTCATATGCAAAGAAAACAAAAGGTCCTGTTATCATTCATGTTCTTACGAAAAAAGGAAAAGGATATGAACCTGCTGAAAGTGATAAAAAGGACAGCTGGCATGGTGTTGGACCATATAAGATCGAGTCCGGTGAACAAATCAAGCCTCAGCAAACAGGTCCTTCTTACAGTGGTGTTGTTAGTAAAACATTAGAAACGCTCTCGCATAAAGATCAGAGGATAGCAGTTATAACACCTGCTATGACAATTGGTTCTAAGCTTGTGGACTACGGAAAAGCTTTTCCAGACCGTCTTTTCGATGTAGGGATTGCTGAACAGCATGCAACTACTATGGCCGCAGGTCTTGCTACACAAAAAATGAAGCCTGTGCTTTCCATCTACTCTACTTTCTTGCAGCGCGGGTACGATCAGGTAGTTCATGACGTTGCAAGACAGAACTTAAATGTTCTTTTTACTATTGACCGTTCAGGTTTAGTTGGTGCAGATGGAGAAACGCACCAAGGTGTTTTTGATATTGCGTTTTTACGCCATATACCAAACATGGTGCTAATGATGGGAAAAGATGAAAATGAACTTCAAAATATGGTTTATTCAGCGCTGAAATATGAAGATGGTCCAATCGCTATCCGTTTCCCTAGAGGCAATGGAATTGGTGTTCAAATGGACGATGAGTTTGAAAATATTCCAATTGGATCTTGGGAAGTCTTGAAAGAAGGCGATGATGTTGCCATTCTTACTTTTGGGACAACAGTTCCTATGGCGCTTGAGGCTTGGGAAGTCCTCGCGAAATCTGGAGTATCTGCCCGAGTAATTAACGCAAGGTTCATTAAGCCGCTGGATTTTAAAATGCTGAACGATCTCTATGCTCAAAACATGCCGATTCTTACTTTGGAAGAAGCTATTTTACAGGGCGGTTTCGGCAGTGCTGTGCTGGAACATGCCGCCGATAATCAAGCGAACGTATTAATAGACCGCATGGGTATCCCTGACTGCTTTATCGAACATGGAAGTGTGACAAAGCTTCTTGAAGAGATCGGTCTAACGACTCCAGATCTTGTTGAACGAGTTAAAAAACTGGTAAAGAGAAAAGCAGAAAAGGGTCTTTTTACATGAAAAAAGAACGTGTAGATGTGATGCTTGTCAACCGCGGGTTGTGTGAAACGAGAGAAAAAGCTAAAAGGTCTGTTATGGCAGGCCTTGTTTATTCTGGGACAACACGTATGGAGAAGCCTGGAGAAAAAATTGAAACCGATGCCCCTTTGCATGTTAAAGGCGATTTAATTCCTTATGTGGGAAGAGGCGGTTTAAAGCTAGAAAAAGCCTTAAAAGTCTTTTCTTTTGATGTTAAAGATAAAACGGGTATGGATATTGGGGCTTCAACAGGGGGCTTTACTGATTGCGCACTGCAGAATGGTGCTAAATTTATTTATGCCATCGATGTGGGGTATAACCAGTTAGCCTGGAAGCTGAGGAATGATCCTCGTGTTGCTGTAATGGAAAGAACGAATTTTCGTTATGTAACTCCTGACCAGCTTGAAAATGGAATTCCGGATTTTGCTACAATTGATGTTTCCTTTATCTCACTGAGAATTATTCTTCCAGTTCTCACTCAGCTTATGGAAGAGGGAGAAGTAATAGCTCTTATTAAACCTCAATTTGAAGCCGGCAGAGAAGAAGTAGGAAAAAAAGGAATTGTCAGAGATCAGAAAGTTCACGAAAGAGTTATTACAGAAATCATTGAATTTGCGAAAAAAACAGGGATAAACCCTGTGGATTTGTCCTTTTCACCAATAACAGGAGGAGACGGAAATATTGAGTTTCTTCTTCATGGGGAAGTGAATAAACAGGTTAGATCACCTATCTCTGATGAAAGAATTAAGGAAGTTGTTACTGAAGCGCATAATACCTTTAGAAAAGAGCGGGATTAGCCATAGTCCTGCTCTTTTTCTTTGATTGTTTTCGCAAACTTTGTTGCTCATGAAAGTAATTGATTTCTGTTCCAGGTTGCTTCGCTGTCCGCGGGGCGTGCGGTGAGCCCCCTCGCCGCTTTGCGCCTTTGAGTGCTCTCACCTGACCGCCTCATGGAAGTACCCTTGCTCCTGCGTCTACAAGTAAATGCTACCGATTTGAGTTTCCTCGTCGCATGCCTAGCTAGAAGCTTCTCATGTGGTAGGCACGCACCTTCCACTCCAATCAACTTGTCAGTGAAGGAAATGAATAAAATTACTTAAAGGCAACAATCTTTTAGAAAAGAGCCTTTTCTTTTTATTTCATTAATGAAAAATTTACATCCTATGCACAATAGTATAAGATAAAGGCAGAATGTGACAGTGTAAAAATTGAGGTGGATTTACTAGTGAATAAAGGACAGCGACATATTAAAATTCGAGAAATGATCAGCAATCATGATATTGAAACCCAAGACGATCTTGTTGAACTTTTGAAGAAAGCAAACTTTAATGTTACCCAAGCAACGGTTTCACGTGATATTAAAGAGCTGCACCTTGTTAAGGTTCCCATGAATGACGGACGTTATAAATATAGTCTTCCGGCTGATCAGAGGTTCAACCCTCTTCAAAAGCTTCGGAGAACCTTGACAGACAGCTTCATAAGCATAGATCATGCCGATCATTTGATTATTATGAAGACCCTTCCAGGTAATGCAAATGCAATAGGTGCATTGATCGATAGGCTGGATTGGGAAGATCTGATGGGAACGATTTGCGGTGATGATACCATTTTAATCATTTGCCGTTCAAAAGATGTAAGTTCGGATATTTCGCAGCGCTTTTTAGATATGCTGTAAATCTTTTAATAAGGTGTGATGTACTTGTTAGCAGAATTAAGTATTCGTAATTTTGCTATTATCGATTCTTTAAGCGTTTCTTTTAAAAAAGGGCTAACTGTTCTAACGGGAGAAACTGGTGCAGGAAAATCGATCATTATTGATGCTATAGGCCTCTTAATAGGAGGGCGCGGTTCAACTGAGTTCGTTCGTTATGGGACACAAAAAGCAGAAATCGAAGGATTATTCCACATTCATGAGGACCATCGTGTTTACGAGAAATGTGAAGAAGTCGGGATAACCATAACGGATGAAATGGTTGTACTCAAACGTGATATAACTGAAAGCGGAAAAAGCATCTGCCGAGTAAACGGAAAGCTGGTCACACTTTCTGTATTAAAAGAAATTGGACAAGCCTTAGTTGATATTCACGGCCAGCATGAAACTCAATATTTGATGCAGCCGGATAAACACCTATTCTTATTGGACAGCTTTGGTGACAAAGATTTTAAGAAAGAGCTCTTTACTTACGAAGAAGCATTTAAAGAATATAAAGATATAAGCAAACAGCTTTCTGAACTATCAAGAAATGAGCAAGAGATCGCTCAGCGAATTGATTTATTAGAGTATCAATACGATGAAATTACTGGAGCAAATTTGCTCGAAGATGAGGATATCAAGCTCGAAGAAGAAAAGAGAATGCTCGGCAACTTTGAAAAAATTCATGGACACCTCCAGGACGCATATCACAGTCTCTATGGAGAAGGTAAAGGTCTGGAACTTATTTCTAGTGCCATGGCTGATTTCTCGCAGGTAGCAGCGCTGGATGAATCCCTTAAGGCAGATGAAGAACAGTTCGGCAGCAGCTTCTACGTGCTCGAAGAACTGACGTACAAAATTCGCGATATGTTTGATTCACTGGAGTATAACCCGGAAAGATTAAACAGCATCGAAATGCGTCTTGATGAAATCAGTAAATTGAAACGCAAATACGGTTCTTCTGTTAAGGAAATCTTACGGTATGGGGAAAAGGTCAAAAAGGAACTTGAACTCATTCAAAACAAAGATAACCATATAGAAGAGCTAAAAGCTAAACAGTCAAAGGTTATATCAAAATTAGAGACCTCAGGCAAAAAGCTTACAAAAAAGCGATCAGAAACAGCGAAAACATTAAAGAAAGCCATTCAGCAGCAGCTTAAAGAGCTTTATATGGAAAAAACGGAATTTGAGGTTGTAATGGATAGAACGGAAGATAATCAGTTCTTGAAGACAGGTATGGATTCTGTAGAATTCTTTATTTCTCCCAATCAAGGTGAGCCTTTGAAGCCTTTATCAAAAGTGGCTTCTGGCGGAGAACTATCCAGGGTAATTCTGGCTTTGAAAACCATTTTTTCTGAAAATCAAGGAATTACTGCTATTATCTTTGATGAAGTGGACACAGGAGTATCGGGACGAGTTGCTCAGGCTATTGCAGAGAAGATCTACCGTGTGTCAGTCGGTTCACAAGTGCTATGCATTAGCCATCTTCCTCAAGTTGCTGCTATGGCTGATACACATCTCCATATTTCAAAATCAACTCTCCAAGGCAGAACTGTGACAAAAGTGCTTTCTTTAAAGACTGATGAAAAAGTTCATGAAATCGGCCGGATGATTTCTGGCGTGGAAATTACAGATTTGACCAAACAGCACGCACAGGAATTGCTCCAGCTTGCAGAGACCATAAAAAAATCATCTTAAAACAATTATGCATGAAAAAGCTATCCATTTAAGGAATAGCTTTTTCTTTTTTGCCGGTTATAATCTTATGGTCCGTAGGCTAAATTAAAGGTACAGCCATGGTGAGGGTGTGAGCTTGGAGCGAGGAGAGTGAAAGATGTTTAAGGATTTACTTCGGCGAATGATCGGCGTTATTCTCCTTGGAAGTTTAGTGGGAATCGGTTTTTTGTCTCCTGTGCGTGATTATGTGAAACTGCCTGAATCTGTTACAATTTTTCAAGGACAAAATTCGATTCAGTCACTTCCTGCAGGTACATCTATTCAGCAGGAAGAGAATGAAATTTATACAACAGCAATGGAAAGTGAAAAAATCGTTTCGATACAAGCCAAAACAAATGGTGATCATATGGCAACTCTCGAAGCAGCAAGTTTTCCCATTAAAAAGATGGATGTAAAAGTACTTTCCGATTTAAAGGTCGTACCAGGCGGACAATCTATAGGTGTAAAATTAAATACACTCGGAGTCCTTATTGTTGGTCATCATCTTGTAAATACGAATTCAGGTAAACAGTCTCCAGGGGAAATTGCCGATATTCAGGTAGGAGATATTATTACCAAAATCAATGGAAAAGATATAAAAAAGATGGGCGATGTCAGCCCTTTTGTCAGAGAATCTGGGGAATCTCAAAAACCGCTGGATGTAACAATCATCAGAGACGGCAAATCCCTGCACAAAACACTTAAACCCCTTCAGGATAAAAATGATCAGTCATATCGAATTGGATTGTATATTAGAGATTCTGCTGCTGGAGTCGGTACACTTACTTTTTATGATCCGGCATCATTTAAGTATGGAGCTTTAGGACATGTTATTTCAGACATGGATACCAAAAAACCAATCAAAGTAAACAATGGCGAGATCTTAGGTTCGACAGTAACTTCAATTGAAAAAGGTTCAAATGGACATCCTGGAGAAAAATTAGCACGTTTCTCAAATGATCAAAGAGTTTTAGGGGATATTTCAAAAAACAGTCCTTTTGGTATATTTGGGAGATTGAACGATAAGATTTCTAACGGCAGCTGGAACAAGCCTCTGCCAATTGCATTGTCAGATCAAGTAAAAGAAGGCCCTGCAAAAATCCTTACCGTAGTCAACGGTTCAAAGGTAAGGGAATTTGATGTAGATGTGATCAGTTCTGTTCCACAAAAGTTTCCAGCAACAAAAGGGATGGTAATCAAAATCACTGATCCCCAACTTTTAAAGATTACCGGTGGAATCGTACAAGGTATGAGCGGGAGTCCAATCATTCAAAACGGAAGGATTATTGGTGCGGTAACACATGTGTTTGTAAATGATCCAACTTCAGGATATGGTGTTCATATTGAGTGGATGCTTGATGAAGCTGGTATAAATATATACGAAGAAAGAAAACAGGCGAGCTGATGCAGTTGCCTGTTTTTTTATTTGTTGCTATTTAAGTGGTTGATTTCCGTATCAGGAGTCAGATTTTCAAAAGTGCTTCATTGAATAGTTAATTGGAGCGGAAGGGCGAGACTCCTGCAGAACGAGCGGGGCAGGTGAGACCACTCAATGTACGCAGTACGGAGAGGGCTCACCGCACGCCCTGCGGAAAGCGAGCCACTGCAGCGGAAATTAACACTTTCAAAAGATGTTGTTTTTTTGAATTCCTACGTTGGAGGGGAAGGTGTGACTTTAGGCTTGTATATACTACCTAATGAAAAGGTTTTCTTTATTGTTTAGACATCTTTAAGAAAATTTTGTATAATGGAAGTTATAAAGAAAATTCGACAAACATATATGTTTACATACCAATAACTGTCGAAATTCAAAGTAAATTGAAGAAAATAGCTTTTTCTACAACAAAAATAAAATAATTTTAAAAAATTTAAAACAAAATAAAGGGATTTACGATTTATTGTTGAAATCTTACATTGGGAAAAACAAGAAATTGCTGGATGGGGAGGAATTAATGGTGCAAAAAGTTAAAGTGTGTCTAGCTGATGATAATCGTGAACTAATTAGTCTTTTGAGGGAATATCTTTCAAGTCAAGATGACATGGAAGTAATTGGGGTAGCTTATAACGGTCAAGAATGTCTTTCCGTTTTAGAAAATAAAAATCCTGATGTACTCGTACTCGATATTATCATGCCGCATTTAGACGGATTAGCTGTTTTAGAAAAAATCAGATCAAGTGATGATCTGCCTCAGCCTAATGTAATTATGCTAACTGCTTTTGGACAAGAAGATGTTACGAAAAAAGCTGTTGATCTTGGAGCTTCTTATTTTATCTTAAAACCATTTGATATGGATAATTTAGCTAGTCAGATCCGCCAGATTTGCGGTTCGGAAAAAACAACAGTTCAGCGTGCATCCGGAAATCGAAGCAGTTTCCAATCAATAAATAAACCGCGTAATCTAGACGCAAGTATTACGAGCATCATCCACGAAATTGGAGTTCCTGCTCATATTAAAGGCTATATGTACTTGAGAGAAGCAATTTCTATGGTATATAACGATATTGAGCTATTAGGATCAATTACAAAAGTATTGTACCCTGATATCGCTAAAAAGTTTAACACCACTTCAAGCCGTGTTGAACGCGCGATCCGCCATGCGATCGAAGTAGCTTGGAGCCGTGGAAACATCGATAGCATCTCTTCTTTATTCGGCTATACAGTTTCCATGTCTAAAGCAAAACCGACCAACAGTGAATTCATCGCAATGGTTGCTGATAAATTAAGGATCGAACATAAAGCTGGATAAATAATAAAAAGGGCTAACTCATTTGAGTTAGTTCCTTTTTCCTTTTACGGTACGTGTTCTTTTAATTTTTACACGTACGTTCAAAAACCTTAAGTTACGCTCTAAATCCCTGAATTACGCTCAGAAATCTTTATTGGCGCTCTAAATAATCTAGTTACGCTCAATCTCCCTGCCGCTTCGCTCAACTTAAAATAACCAGCCAATTTCTTTCATTGGTCTGGTTATTTTTTCTTATACTTTAATTGTACTTTATTTCTTTTTCGATCACGGTAAAATATAAATCCTCCCACAAAGGCAAGTCCAGCGGAAAAGCTGATAAATCCTGCGATAAACTGGAGCCACAAGAATGGGAATGGAAATTGCAATACTCCAAATAATGTGTCCCTCATCCATTTTATGCCCATTACGGCCATAATACCAGGAATTAAAACAATTACTAATGCTGCATACCTGCTCATGATTGTATTCACTCCTCTACATGTATTGTACATAAAGTTTATTTTATTGTCGATGAAATTACAGTTTGCAAACCCTTTCATGCTACGATATGATAAATGTGTGAAAAATATTGCACATCCATTTTACATAGAACATGGAGGGGTAATGTTGCAAACTGTATTATTAATGACCGCTCCTGAAGAAACAAAAAAGATTCTTCGTTTAATAAGGTCTTCATCTTTTTTTGAACCAATCGGAGTTTTTGTTGAAATGGGTGCGGAAAAAAAGCATGATGATGTGCCGGTTTTTTCATATTCATCTCCACCTCAGCTTGAGCCAGACTATGTGGTGTATTCACCTCCAAATATTAAAATAGCCATTCAGCTGCAGGAAGATGTTTATCATGAATCAGACATTATTTCAGATTCTCAATTTTATAAATTAGCAGATCACATTAAACAATCTAAGGCTGCCGAAGCTAATCTTCAGCAGTTCAAAACGATTCTAGATAATACTCATGACGGTATGATTGTTATTGATCAAAGGCTGAACATCACTATTTTTAATAAAAGTGCCGAAAGAATGACAGGTCTATCTGCTGATGAAGCATTAGGCAGGTCTATTCTGGAAGTAATGCCAAACAGTCAGCTTCCAAGAGTCTTGGATTCAGGAATTGAGGAAGTAAACCAAGAACAGATTCTTGCTAACGGTACAAAAATTTATACCACAAGAACGCCGATCTTAGATCAGTCTGGACGGAAACATGGTGCATTTGCTGTTTTTAAAGATATAACTGAAATCGTAGACCTTGCAGAAGAAGTTACAAATTTAAAAAGTATTCAAATTATGCTTAGTTCAATTATCAATTCATCAGAGGAAGCTATATCTGTTGTGGATGAAGAAGGAAAAGGGATTATGATAAATCCTGCTTACACAAAACTTACTGGCTACACAGCAGAGCAGGTAATAGGCAAGCCTGCAACAACAGATATTTCTGAGGGTGAAAGTATTCATATGCAGGTTTTGAAAACGAGGAAACCAGTCAGGGGAGCAAGGCTGCGAGTTGGTCCAAAAAGAAAAGATGTAATCGTTAATGTCGCGCCGATTATCGTTGATGGTTTATTAAAAGGCAGCGTTGGTGTAATTCATGACGTTTCTGAGATAAAAGGCTTAACTGAGGAATTGAATCGGGCCAGGCAGATTATCCGGACACTTGAAGCTAAATATTCTTTTGAAGACATTATTGGTGAATCAGATGAGATGAGGTTTGCGGTTGATCAAGCTAAGCTTGCAGCTTCAACGCCTGCAACTGTTCTTCTGCGCGGCGAGTCAGGTACTGGAAAAGAACTATTTGCTCATGCGATCCATAATGCGAGCGACAGGAAGTTCAATAAATTTATAAGGGTTAATTGTGCGGCACTCTCTGAATCACTCTTAGAAAGCGAACTCTTCGGTTATGTAGAAGGCGCATTTTCAGGTGCTTTAAGAGGTGGTAAAAGAGGTCTTTTTGAGGACGCTAACGGTGGAAGTATATTTTTAGATGAAGTTGGAGAGCTTTCACAAAATACACAGGCTAAACTGCTGCGTGTATTACAAGAAAATGAAATTAGACGGGTGGGAGACACGAAAGCGATTCCCATAAATGTGAGAGTTATTGCAGCCACAAACGTTAACCTTGAAAAGATGATAGCGGATGGCACTTTCAGGCAGGATTTGTATTACCGTCTAAACCGGATGCCAATTTATATTCCGCCACTTAGAGCTAGGAACAGTGATATTGTAATGCTGGCAAATCATCTTTTGCAAAAACTGAATCAGGACTACGGCCGGAATATTGAAATTATAAGCAGTGACGCGGAAGATTTCCTGCTTAAATATCATTGGCCGGGAAATGTTAGAGAACTTGAAAATGTATTGGGCCGGGCAATCATCCATATGAGTCATACAGATTCAAAAATTAACCGAGAACATATTTCTCTGCTTCAGCAAGTTGATCATAATAAGCCGAATTCAGAATCGGGCGGTTCTTTTAACGAATTAACGGAAGAGATCACTTTAGCAGAACAAATGGACGAGTTTGAAAAAACCATTTTAACAGATGCTATTAACAGATATAAAGGCAATAAAACGAAAACTGCGAAAGCATTAGGTATCTCATTGCGTAACTTTTATTATAAACTTGAAAAATATGGATTAGACGATAAGGTACGCAAATAATTTCATGCAAAAAATTGCGCACTTCTTGCAAAGTGTTGCAAAAAAGTTAGCTAATTATTAACAATCTTTATGAATTAATTTGGCATGAAACTTGCATATCTATATTTGTGTTTAACAAGGGGGGATAACATGCATTTGGAAGACTTGGTCAGCCAAGCCAAAAATCAGCAAGTGAAACCAGTCATCGCAGTAGCAGAAGCAGGCGATCAAGAAGTTATGGAAAGTGTTTTACGGGCTTATAAAGAGGGCATTGCTCATTTTATATTATTTGGAAATGCGGAAGTAATTTCTGACTGGCTAGAAAAGAATACAAACGATTCTACACCGGGAATTGAAATTGTTCCAACTAAATATGCGACAGCCGCAATAGAGGCTGTAAAAGCAGTACACGATGGCAAAGCGGATATCCTGATGAAGGGACTCGTTTCAACTTCTGTACTCTTAAAAGCTGTATTAAATAAAGAATTTGGCTTAAGGACAGGTAATGTCCTGTCACACGTAGCCGCGTTTGAAATCGAGGGGTATAACAGACTGATATTTGTTACAGATGCAGCAATGAATATAAATCCTGACCTTAACCAAAAGAGTCAAATATTGCAAAATGCAATAGACTTTGTTCAGCAAACAGGTGTTGATCAGCCTAAAGCTGCCGTTTTAGCTGCAGTAGAAAATGTAAACCCTGCCATGCAAGCAACTCTGGATGCTGCCAGCCTTACAGTAATGAATTTAAGAAACCAAATAACTGGCGGAATTGTGGAAGGTCCTTTAGCTCTCGATAATGCCATCTCAATGGAAGCGGCAGCACTTAAAGGAATCGCAGGAAATGTAGCAGGAAAAGCAGATATTTTACTTGTTCCGACCATTGAAACGGGCAACATTTTATACAAGTCACTCATTTATTTTGCCCGTGCAAAAGTTGGAGCAGTCATTTGCGGTGCTAAAGCGCCAATTGTTCTAACATCAAGAGCTGATTCTTCTGAGAGTAAATACCTCTCAATTGCTTTGGCTGTGAAATCTGTCATCACTGATAAGAAACTTTAGGAGGAATACAAAATGGAAATTTTCAAATATATGGAGACTTACGATTACGAACAAATGGTGATCTGCCAAGATAAACAATCTGGGTTAAAAGCTATCATCTGTATCCATGACACGACATTAGGTCCTGCTCTAGGCGGAACAAGAATGTGGACATATGATTCTGAAGAGGCAGCAATTGAAGATGCACTAAGACTTGCAAGAGGAATGACTTACAAAAATGCTGCAGCTGGTTTAAACCTTGGCGGCGGTAAAACAGTTATCATAGGAGACCCTAAGAAAGATAAAAACGAAGAAATGTTCCGTGCATTCGGACGCTATATCCAAGGTCTAAACGGCCGTTATATTACAGCAGAAGATGTTGGTACAACGGTTGAAGATATGGATTTAATCTATCAGGAAACACCATTTGTCACAGGCGTTTCACCAGCGTTTGGTTCAAGCGGAAATCCTTCTCCAGTAACAGCTTATGGTGTTTACCGGGGTATGAAAGCAGCAGCTATGGAAGCGTTTGGAACAGATTCTTTAGAAGGAAAAGTGATTGCCGTTCAAGGTGTAGGGCATGTTGCTTATACACTTTGTAAACACCTTCATGAAGAAGGAGCTTCACTAATCGTAACAGATATCAACAAAGAAGCTGTTCAGCGTGCTGTTGAAGATTTCGGTGCTAAGGCTGTAGACATCGAAGATATTTATAGTGTTGACTGCGATATTTTTGCTCCATGTGCACTTGGTGCGATTATTAATGATGACACGATTTCAAAAATTAAGGCGAAGGTTATTGCAGGTGCTGCAAACAACCAGCTAAAAGAAACAAGACATGGTGATGCTCTCCATGAAATGGGTATTGTCTATGCTCCAGATTATGTAATCAATGCTGGCGGAGTAATAAATGTTGCTGACGAACTTAATGGCTACAACCGTGAGAGAGCACTTAAGAAAGTTGAAACAATTTATGACAATATTGCAAGTGTTATTGAAATTTCAAAGCGTGATAATATTCCTACTTACCTTGCAGCTGACCGTCTTGCTGAAGAGCGTATTGAGCGAATGAGAAAATCAAGAAGTCAATTTTTATTAAATGAACGACACATTCTGTCAAGCCGAACTCGCTAAAGTTTGTATTAATGGAGGTTTGAAACGTGCATCAAAAAGAATTTCGCATACTAGTGATCAATCCGGGCTCAACCTCTACCAAGATAGGTATTTTTGATAACGAACGGCCTGTTTTTGAAAAAACAATCAGGCATGATATAGATACCATTAATCAATTTGACTCTGTCATTGATCAATATTCATTCAGAAAAGAAACCATTCTAGAGGCATTGGATTATGAAGGAATAAACATTTCAAAGTTAAGCTGCGTGGTTGGCCGCGGGGGATTATTAAGACCGATCGAAGGTGGAACTTACAGCGTAAACGAACCAATGCTGCAAGATTTAAAAACGGGGTTTGCAGGTGAACATGCTTCTAATTTAGGCGGTATTCTTGCATATGAAATAGCAGAAGGATTAAATATTCCTTCATTTATCGTAGACCCTGTTGTAGTTGATGAAATGGATGAGATTGCACGTATATCAGGTGTACCTGATATCGAACGAAAAAGTATATTTCATGCATTAAATCAAAAAGCGGTAGCAAGAAGAGTATCAAAAATGCTTGATAAATCCTATGAATCACTTCGTCTCATTGTTGTTCACATGGGCGGAGGAATTACGGTTGGGGTTCATAAGGACGGCCGGGTAATTGATGTAAACAATGGCCTGCATGGAGAAGGGCCTTTTTCACCTGAACGTGCAGGTACAGTTCCAATCGGAGATTTA
This sequence comes from Fictibacillus sp. NPDC058756, assembly GCF_042746035.1. Classification (NCBI taxonomy): domain Bacteria; kingdom Bacillati; phylum Bacillota; class Bacilli; order Caryophanales; family Fictibacillaceae; genus Fictibacillus; species Fictibacillus sp. NPDC058756. Next base: position 1,535,949 of record NZ_JBHYPU010000001.1, read on the forward strand.
GTCTCTCTTTGCTTCTCTGGAGAATATTACGCGGACGAAGTAATGAAAAAGCTCGTAGGACAAGGCGGACTTGTTGCTTATTTGGGAACAAATGATGCAAGAACAGTGGAAGAGAAAATTGAGAACGGCGATGAAAGAGCAGCACTTGTATATGATGCAATGGCTTACCAAGTCGCTAAAGAAATCGGGTCAGCGAGTACAGTCCTTCACGGACAAGTTGATGCGATCGTTCTAACTGGCGGGCTAGCTTTTGGCAAAGAATTTGTTAAGAAAATAATAGATCGTGTTGAGTGGATTTCAGATTGTATCATTCAGCCTGGAGAGAATGAACTTCAAGCGTTAGCAGAAGGTGGACTTCGCGTTTTAAGAAATGAAGAGAAGGCGAAGGAATATCCGGGAGGGAAGACTCCTGCAGAATTGCCGCTGGTTTAACAGCAAAAGGAGATATGAGCGATGTCAAAAGATTTTGATTTGGTCATAATGGGCGGAGGAACAGGCGGCTATGTAGCCGCCATCCGTGCTGCTCAATTAGGTAAAACGGTTGCAGTTGTTGAAAAAGGAAAGCTTGGCGGAACATGCCTGCATAGAGGCTGTATACCGAGTAAAGCTTTGTTGAGAAGTGCTGAAGTCTACAAAACAGCTAAAAAAGCTGCTGACTTTGGTGTAGATATAGAAGGATTAGGTCTTAATTTTTCAAAAATGCAAGAACGAAAGCAATCGATTGTCAATCAGCTTCATATGGGCGTCCAAAGCCTTATGAAAAAAGGTAAAATAGAAGTTTACGAGGGAACAGGACGCATTCTTGGTCCTTCTATCTTTTCTCCAATGCCTGGAACTGTGTCAGTAGAATTTAATGACGGTACAGAGAATGAAATTTTAATCCCGCATAATGTAATCGTTGCCACAGGTTCTAGACCACGTTCTTTACCTGGATTAGAGATTGACGGTAATTATGTTATGTCCAGTGATGAGGCTCTTGAGATGGAAACGCTGCCTGCTTCTATCATTATTGTTGGAGGCGGAGTAATTGGTATAGAATGGGCTTCTATGCTTAATGACCTCGGGGTTGAAGTAACTGTATTAGAATATGCAGATAGAATTGTACCTACCGAGGACGAAGAAATCTCTAAAGAAGCGGCTCGTGTGTTAAAGAAAAAAGGCATTAAACTTGTTACATCAGCAAAAGTACTTCCTGAAACATTAGAAAAAGGAAATGGCGTTATGATCTCTGCTGAACATAAAGGGGAATCGAAACAGTTTTCAGCTGAAAAAATGCTTGTTTCTGTTGGGCGTCAAGCGAATACAGAAGGCATTGGCTTAGAGAACACCACCATTAAAGTTGAAAACGGATACATTCAGACGAATGAGTATTTCCAAACTGCCGAAAGTCATATTTATGCCATTGGTGATGTCATCGGTGGCCTTCAATTGGCACATGTAGCTTCTCACGAAGGAATAACAGCTGTAGAGCACCTATGCAATTTAAAACCGGAACCGATTAATTACGACAATATCTCAAAGTGTATTTACTCGAGTCCAGAAATGGCTAGTGTAGGTCTTACAGAAAAACAAGCTAAAGATCAGGGCTTTAATGTAAAAATTGGAAAGTTTCCATTTAAAGCAATTGGAAAAGCACTAGTATACGGGGAAAGTGACGGTTTTGTAAAAATCGTAGCAGACAAAGATACAGATGATCTTCTCGGGGTACATATGATTGGTCCTCATGTTACAGATATGATCTCTGAAGCAGGGCTGGCGAAAGTACTTGATGCAACACCGTGGGAGATTGCACATACCATCCATCCGCATCCTTCTCTTTCAGAAGTTTTTGGTGAAGCTGGATTAGCAGTTGAAGGAAAAGCAATTCATTTTTAAGGAGGTAAAAACAATGGCAGAAACACGTCATGAACAATTAGGTTTAACGAATGAAGATGTTATCCATATGTTTAAAACAATGCTTTTAGCAAGAAAGATTGATGAGCGCATGTGGTTATTAAACCGCGCTGGTAAAATTCCATTTGTAATCTCATGCCAAGGCCAGGAAGCTGCACAAGTGGGTGCTGCAATGGCGCTTGATAACGAAAAAGACTATGTTTTGCCTTACTATCGTGATATGGGTGTTGTATTGCAGTTTGGAATGACTGCAAAAGATCTTATGCTTTCCGGATTTGCAAAAGCGGAAGACCCAAACAGCGGCGGGCGTCAGATGCCAGGTCACTTCGGCTCTAAAAAGCTTCGAATTGCGACAGGTTCATCTCCTGTTACTACACAAGTTCCTCACGCTGTAGGTATTGCATTAGGCGGAAGAATGGAAGGTAAAGATATTGTAACGTTTACTACGTTTGGAGAGGGATCTTCCAACCAAGGAGATTTTCATGAAGGTGCAAACTTTGCCTCTGTTCATAAACTGCCTGTTATCTTTATGTGCGAAAACAATAAGTATGCGATTTCAGTTCCAATTTCAAAACAATTGGCGTGTGTAAACGTTTCTGACCGTGCGATTGGATACGGTATGCCGGGTGTAACAGTTGACGGTAACGATCCATTGGCTGTTTATGAAGCTGTGAAAGAAGCAGCTGATCGCGGAAGACGTGGAGAAGGTCCTACACTTATTGAAACGGTTGCTTATCGTTTAACACCTCACTCTTCTGATGACGATGATCGTGCATACAGAACACGTGAAGAAGTAGAGGAAGCAAAAGCAAAAGATCCGATTCATACGTTTGCTGCATACTTAAGAGAGAATGGAATTTTAACGGAAGAGTTAGAGCAACAGATCACTGAAGATATTCAAAAAGAAGTGGATGAAGCTACAGAATACGCAGAGAACGCAAAATACGCTGATGCTGAAAGTGCGCTTCTGCATGTTTACGCAGAGTAAAGGGGGAAAACGAGATGCCGGTAATTTCATATATTGATGCTGTAACGCAAGCGATCCGCGAAGAGATGCAGCGTGATAAAAAAGTTTTCGTTGTAGGAGAAGATGTTGGGGTACGCGGAGGAGTTTTCCGTGCAACTACTGGTTTAATCGAAGAATTTGGTGAGGAAAGAGTAATTGATGCACCACTTGCAGAATCTGCAATCGCTGGCGTAGGAATAGGTGCAGCTATGTATGGCATGCGTCCGATTGCAGAGATGCAATTTGCTGATTTCATCATGCCAGCTGTAAACCAAATTGTTTCGGAAGCTGCTAAAATCCGTTATCGCTCAAATAATGACTGGTCTTGTCCTATTACGATTCGCGCTCCTTATGGCGGCGGTGTACATGGTGCTCTTTATCATTCTCAGTCAGTTGAAGCGTTGTTTGCTAATGTTCCAGGTTTAAAGATTGTTATGCCTTCAACACCTTATGACGTAAAAGGTCTATTAAAGGCAGCAATTCGCGATGAAGACCCTGTTTTATTCTTTGAACATAAGCGTGCATACCGCTTAATTAAAGGGGAAGTTCCAGAAGAAGAGTACACGTTGGAGATCGGAAAAGCAGATGTTAAACGTGAAGGTGATGACATTACGGTAATTACATATGGACTTTGTGTTCATTTCGCATTACAGGCTGCTGAAAAGTTAGAAAAAGACGGAATCTCTGCTCATATTCTGGATCTTCGTACTGTGTATCCATTGGATAAAGAAGCAATCATTGAAGCTGCTTCTAAGACCGGGAAAGTACTTCTTGTTACAGAAGATAACAAAGAAGGAAGCATCATGAGTGAAGTTGCAGCGATTATTGCTGAAAACTGCTTGTTTGAATTAGATGCACCGATTCAGCGTCTTGCTGGTCCTGATGTTCCAGCAATGCCATATGCACCGACTATGGAAAAACACTTTATGGTGAATCCTGACAAAGTAGAAAAAGCTATGAGAGATCTTGCGGCATTTTAACAAAAAGGAGGGAACTTAAATGGCTACAGAACAAATCACAATGCCTCAACTCGGGGAAAGTGTAACTGAAGGAACAATCAGTAAATGGCTCGTACAGCCTGGTGATACAGTAAAGAAATATGATCCTCTAGCTGAAGTGATGACTGATAAAGTAAACGCAGAAGTCCCTTCATCATTTAGCGGAACAATTAAAGAACTTGTTGCTGGAGAAGGAGATACTCTTTCTGTAGGTGAACTGATCTGCTATATCGATACAGAAGAAGGAAGCAGTTCCGCTGAACCTGCTCCTGCTAAAAAAGAGGAAAAAACGGCTGATACAGCGCCCGCTCCAGCGAGCAATGCAGCAGCAGCTCCTAAAAAAGATACAGCTGCAAGAGGCCGTTACTCGCCAGCTGTTGTCAGAATGGCGTCTGAGCACGGAATTGACTTGAGCCAAGTTGAAGGAACAGGACAAAGCGGAAGAATTACAAGAAAAGATCTGCAGCAGATTATCGAATCTGGTCAGATTCCAACTGCAGAAAACAAACCAGCAGCTGCATCTGCTCCAGCAGTTTCTGAAATTAAACAAGAAGCGATTGCTCAGTCAAAAGAAACTGCATCAGGCTTAAAACCAATCACTGTTGAATCTATGCCAGGCGATGTAGAAATTCCTGTAACAGGTATCCGTAAAGCGATCGCTCAAAACATGGTACGTTCAAAACACGAAGCACCGCATGCTTGGACGATGGTTGAAGTAGATGTTACAAATCTTGTGGAATACCGTAATTCTGTTAAAGGTGATTTTAAATCCAAAGAAGGCTATAACATTACTTTCTTGCCATTCTTTATTAAAGCAGTTGTAGAATCGTTAAAAGAATTCCCGCAATTGAATTCTATGTGGGCTGGAGATAAGATCATCCAGAAGAAGGATATTAATATCTCAATCGCTGTAGCTACTGATGATGCACTTTATGTGCCAGTAATCAAGAATGCAGATGAGAAGTCGATCAAGGGAATTGCTCGTGATGTTAAAGAGCTTGCTGAAAAAGTAAGAACGAATAAACTTTCAGGCGATGATATGAAAGGCGGCACGTTTACAGTAAACAATACAGGCTCTTTTGGGTCTGTTATGTCAACACCTATCATTAACTACCCGCAGGCGGCAATTCTTTCCGTTGAATCCATTGTGAAGCGTCCCGTAGTAATGAATAATGGGATGATTGCAGTACGTGATATGGTAAATCTTTGCTTGTCACTTGATCACCGTGTACTTGACGGACTTGTTTGCGGCCGTTTCTTGGCACGTGTAAAAGAACGTCTTGAAAACATGACGAAAGAAAACACATCTATTTATTAAAAAAATTTTTAAAAGTGGTTTATGCAGGTTTAAAACGGGGTAGAGTTTAACATCAACACCTCCAAACCCCATAACCCCCTAAGAAAAATGCCGTAAATGTTACGGCATTTTTCTTTTTTATATTCCTCTTATTTAGTACAATAAGAAGGAAAGGAGCTGACGAAATGAACTTTCAATTCAATTTATTTAATGATGTAGTAGAAACGGCTCGTAAAGAAATGGCTGAAGCTGGCTATACACAGCTTTTTAAGCCGGAGGATGTAGAAGAAGCATTTAGTAAAAAAGGTACAACACTTGTGATGGTTAACTCCGTTTGCGGATGTGCAGGAGGAATCGCACGTCCAGCGGCTTCATATTCAGTAAAACAAGATATTCGTCCAGACAATCTCGTTACAGTTTTTGCTGGTCAGGATAAAGAAGCAACTGAAAAAGCCCGCTCTTACTTTACAGGGTATCCTCCTTCTTCGCCTTCATTTGCTCTATTAAAAGATGGAGAGATTCAAATGATGGTTGAACGCCATGAGATTGAGGGACACGAACCAATGGAAGTCGTAAATAAATTAAGAAGCGCTTTTGAAAATTATTGCAAAAAGGAAGCGTAAAAACGGTGATAAGCTGTCTCTTATAAAAGAGGCAGCTTTTTTTTGCATTTAGAGCTCATAAATCAAGGCGCAGCCGAGGATTTATAAGCGTTCGCAGAGATTTAATGTTTTCTCTACAGCCCATAAGTGTGATGAATGAAAAAGCATTCGTTTCGCTTCACCGAGCTCCATCCACACAAGTTCATGATCATCCTCTATTGGTCGTTTTACAAATTCTCCGAAGTTACCTGCATAAAAATACCCATTATTCATTATGTGCTCATTATTTCTTGACTGAAAATATTGTTTTGCATTTCCGATGTAGCGTTCAATATACATATTAAAACCTGTTTCTTCTATGCATTCTCTCATTAGACATGACTCATGTTCTTCTGGTTTTTCCATTCCACCGCCTGGCAGAAAGCCTTTTCCATTCTGTACCATAATAGCGACTTTCTCTCCCTCAGCATCCAGAATAACAGCATAGACGGAATCTCTTTTTCGATAATCGATCCCCGGAACAACTTCGCCGAAGTCCATTGTGAATCCACCTCCCTTGAATAAAAATACATTCAGAATTATTAAAATACTTAGTTTCGAACATTTATGTGTTAATATTCATTTTAACGAATAAATATAACTACATTGTATAAGGGGATATGCAAAATGAAACGCAATTTCTTAAGCATTTATTTTATCATAATCATCGCTATTCTGGCGGGATGTGGTGCAGTAGAAGAAAAAAGTTCATCTGACACAGGAAGTGATTCTTCCGGAAAAAAATTGATCATGGCTACTTCTGCAGATTATCCGCCATATGAATTTGTTGATACAGCTCAAGGCGGAGATGTTGTAGGGTTTGATATTGATGTAGCTAATCATATTGCAAAAGAGTTAGGTTATGAAATAGAGATTAAGGATATGGACTTTAACGGCCTTATTCCAGCTTTGGACAGCGGAAAAGCAGACTTTGTCATTGCAGGAATGACACCTAATGAAGAGCGTAAAAAAACAGTTGATTTTTCAGATGAATATTATGCAGCACAGCAATTAATCGTAACAAAAGACAAATCAATCAAGTCTATTGAAGATCTTGAAGGTAAAACACTTGGAGTCCAATTAGCTTCCATTCAAGAAAAAGAAGCGGACAAGCTATTAAAAGAACATAAATTCGAAGTAGTACAACGAAACAAAGTAACTGAATTGGTGCAAGAAATGAAATCTAACCGAGTTGATGCAGCTATTATTGAAGATGCTGTAGCTTATGAGTTTTTAAAGAAAAACAAAGAACTTTCATCATTTGCTTTGCCAAATACCGATGCAGCAGGTTCAGCTATCGCATTCCCGAAAGATAGCGAACTAACTAGCGAATTTAACAAAGAGTTAAAGAAGATGAAAGAAGACGGTACTTTGGACAAACTCGTTGAAAAATGGTTCGGAGTAAAAAAATAGAAGAGAAAGAGAGTGATAGGCATGAACTTGGATTTTGCCCAGCTCGTGCCTTCTATTCCTTATATATTGTATGGAATATGGGTTACGTTGCAGTTTGTGGCGGTTTCATTAGTACTTGGTTTCTTATGGGGAACAGTACTTTCCTTATTTAAGATTGGAAAAGTAACTATACTGCGGTGGTTTGCAGATGCCTACACATCAGTCTTCAGAGGAACGCCTTTAATTTTACAAATGCTGATCATCTATTATGCAGTCCCGCAGCTGACAGGAATGGATATCGGCGCTTTTACAGCAGGTGTACTCACATTTGCATTAAATTCTGCGGCTTATATCTCAGAAATCATTCGAGCAGGGATCAATGCTGTTGATAAGGGACAAAAAGAAGCGGCGATCGCTTTAGGTGTTCCATACCGTTCTATGATGCTGAAAATTATTCTGCCTCAGGCGATGAAAAATATTTTACCTGCACTTATGAATGAATTTATTACACTTACTAAAGAATCTGCGATCGTATCCGTCATTGGAGCGCTCGATATTATGAGACGTGCTCAAATCGTTGGAGCAAGCAACTATCGCTTTTTTGAACCATTGCTGCTTGCAGGATTGATCTACTATCTGCTTGTCATGCTGTTAACCTTATCAGGACGTATGATGGAGAGGAGGCTCGCCAAAAGTGATTGATGTTAATGGATTAAGAAAAAGCTTCGGACACAATGAAGTTTTAAAAGGCATTACTACGAAGATCAGCAAAGGTGAAGTAATTGCTGTAATCGGACCTTCCGGATCTGGGAAATCAACCTTCCTTCGCTGTTTGAATCTGCTTGAAACACATAATGCCGGTTCAATCAAAATTGACGGAAAAGAGATAGGACAGCTGGAAAATAATCTCCGTAAAAAGATAGGAATGGTATTTCAGCATTTTAACCTCTTTCCTCATCTAACTGTTTTAGAAAATATCACTTTTGCACCTCAGCAAGTTTTGAAAACCAGCAAAAAAGAAGCTGAGAAATATTCACTTGAACTGCTTCAAGCTGTTGGACTTTCCGATAAAGCGAATGCTTACCCATCAAAGCTGTCAGGCGGGCAGAAACAGCGTGTTGCTATTGCCCGAGCTTTAGCCATGAACCCGGATATTATGCTCTTCGATGAACCGACTTCCGCTTTGGATCCTGAGATGGTAAAAGAAGTGCTGCAGGTAATGAAGAACCTTGTGAAAACCGGCATGACGATGGTTATCGTTACGCATGAAATGGGATTTGCCAAAGAAGTAGCAGACCGTGTTCTATTCATGGATGACGGAAGATTGGTAGAAGATGAACAGCCGGCGATATTCTTTGAAAATCCGAAAACAAAGAGAGCTCAAGTTTTCTTAGAAAAAGTGCTATAATGACGAAAGGACTTCTGTCGAGGTCCTTTTTTTATTTGGCTCATTTCTAAAAAATTGTTGCTACTGAGATTTTAAAAAGTTCTTCATGGAATGGTTAATTGGAGCGGAAGGGCGAGACTCCTCGAAAATGAAAAATCACATTTTTTTCGTGCGATGTATCGCTGTCGAAGATTTCCTTGTCCTGCAGGACGAGCGGGACAGGTGAGACCACTCAATGTACGCAGTACGGAGTGGGCTCACCGCACGCCCTGCGGTAAGCGAGCCACTGCAGCGGAAATTAACCACATTCAAAAGCAGCAATGCTTAAGAAGACAGCCTTTTATTTTTAAAAGTAATTAAAGTATTGGAATAGGGGAAAACATGAAGAAAGTAGCATGAAAGGGCGTCTATTCATGAAATTTACGATTGGATACCGGACTTTAAAAACAGCAGTTGGTGCAGGTCTTGCAATTGCTATTGCAGAATGGCTAAAGCTCGATTTTTACACGTCAGCCGGTATATTAACGATTCTTTGTATTAAAATTACGAAAAAACGCTCCGTGATCAGTTCATGGGAGCGGTTTGCGGCTTGTCTTTTAGGTATCTTGTTCGCTGCTGGCTTTTTTACTCTGATAGGCTATCATTTTTATGCTTTAACTTTGCTGCTGATCTTATTTATACCAACAACTGTAGCCTTTAATCTGAAAGAAGGCATTATCACTTCTTCAGTAATCATTTTGCATTTGTATACACTGCAGAAAATCTCCTGGTCTATTGTTCTAAACGAAGTAAGTATTATAGTCATTGGAATTGGAATGGGTCTTATTATGAATTTATACATGCCTTCGATGGAAAAGACTCTTTTAAACATGCAGAAAGAGCTGGAGACTAGATATAAGAAAATTTTTCATGAATTTCATCTTTATCTCGCTCATAACAACCATGAATGGGACGGGAAAGAAATTACAGAATGTGCAGATTTAATCTCCAATGCTAAAAGTCATGCGTTTCGTGATGTTGAAAATCATTTTTTACGTTATGAAAATCAGTATTATCACTATTTTAAAATGAGAGAAAAACAATTTGAGATCATTCAGCGAATGCTTCCCATCCTATCTTCCATTGATAAAACATATATTCAAGGAGAAAAATTAGGAGAGTTCTTCGAGCGTCTTGGTGCAGCAGTTCATCCAGGCAATACCGCAGCATTATTTTTAGATGATCTTGAAAGAATACGCCAGGAATTTCGGGAGATGCATCTGCCAAAAGACAGACAGGAATTTGAAACACGGTCTAAATTGTATCAATTGCTTCAAGATATAGAAGATTATTTGCTCATCAAAAAAAGGTTCAAAATAAATGACGGTCCAAATTCATGAGAAACCCTGTAATAACAAATACTAAGTAAAAAAGACAGGGTGGATGCCATGATAAACTTCAAAATTGTTTTTCTTTTGTTTTTATCACCTATGTGGCCATTAGGAAATGCCGAAGACCTCGGTGACCCATATGTAATTGTTAACAAAACCAGCAACAGATTGGCTTTTATAGAAGAAGGAAAAGTAACAGAAGTCTATAAAGTGGCGACAGGTAAATCGAGTGAATTAACACCAGAGGGACAATTTACAATCACAGTAAAGGCTGTAGATCCTTATTATCGCAAAAAAGATATTCCAGGAGGGGACAAATCCAATCCGCTCGGAACACGATGGATTGGGTTTGATGCAAATAACACCGACGGACGTACTTTTGGGATTCACGGAAACAATAACCCTTCCTCCATTGGAAGGTTCGTAACAGCGGGCTGTATCAGGATGTATGAAAAAGACGTACAAAAAATTTATAGCAAAATTAAAATAGGCACTAAGATTAAAGTCATTTCAACCGATAAGAGCTTTCAAGAATATATGAAAGAACGCTCGGAATAAACGAACAAACCCCAGTCAGCTGACTGGGGTTTTAATTTTATGTAAGGCTTTTCTCTAAAACTTTGTTGCTTTATAAGATTTTTTTCATTTCTCTTCTTTGATTAGTTGATTGGAGCGCAAGGTGCGTGCCTACTACTTGAGTACTCTTCTCGCTAGGCATGCGACGAGGAAGCCCGCTTCGATAGGATTTCTAGAAGACGCAGGAGCACACATGCTTCCTATTATGTGAGACCTCATATGCTTACATACCGGGAGGCTCACCCCACACCCGCGGAAAGCGAGCATCCTGGAGCGGAAATCAACCCTTCCAAGAGCAACAGTGTTTAGAGAAAACATCCTGATTATAAGAACAATGCTACTCCAGTAAGCAGACTGCTTAATACAAGAGAAATAATCATAATATATACAATCGTTTTCATCATTTTTTGAGACACAACAGATTCCCTCCCATAGCTTTTCCTATTTAATTGTATCGTTTTTGCAAATGAGAAACAAGAATTCTATAAACAGACCTTGCAATTTTCGTCGAAAATTTGCGGATTCAAGCAGGAAAAAGCGCTTTCAAAACGAAAGATATTATGTTGAGAATATTTTTCTTTGTTAACAGGAGGCCTCTAATGGATAAACAACAGCGTTTAAAGAACTGGCAAGAAAAAACTGAGCAGTCAACGAATAGATTTCCCGAACGAAAAGAACGGTTTCATACATCATCTGATATTGAAATTAAACGCCTTTATGGTGCTGAGGAAGAAAACTATCCTTTTGATACTTTAGGGCTCCCTGGAGAATATCCATATACACGCGGATCTCAATCTACAATGTATCGGGCTCGTTTTTGGACGATGAGACAATATGCAGGATTCGGTTCCGCAGAAGAGACGAATAAACGATTTCGCTATTTATTAGAGCAAGGTCAGACAGGTCTTTCTGTTGCTTTTGATCTGCCGACCCAGATCGGCTATGACTCAGATCATCCGATGGCACGCGGTGAAGTAGGTAAAGTAGGAGTGGCTATCGACTCATTGGAGGATATGGAAGCTCTATTAAAAGATATACCGCTTGATAAAGTCAGTACTTCCATGACGATCAACGCGCCTGCGTCAGTACTGCTCGCTATGTATATAGCAGTTGCCCAAAAGCAAGGTGTAGAGGCAGATAAGCTATCTGGAACCATTCAAAATGACATTTTAAAAGAGTATATTGCCCGCGGGACTTACATTTTTCCGCCAAAGCCGTCAATGCGCTTAATTACTGATATTTTTGCCTATTGTCAGTCACATGTACCAAAATGGAACACGATCAGCATATCTGGCTATCATATACGAGAAGCAGGAGCCAATGCGGCTCAGGAGCTGGCATTTACGATCGCTAATGGTCTTGCATATGTCGATGCAGCACTGGAAGCTGGTCTAAAGATTGATGACTTTGCACCGCGTTTAGCATTTTTCTTTAATGCTCATAATCAATTTTTTGAAGAAGCTGCTAAATTCAGAGCAGCACGAAGAATGTGGGCAAAATTAATGAAAGAACGTTATGGAGCAAAAAATCCGAAATCATGGCAGCTTCGGTTTCATACACAAACAGGCGGCTCCACTCTAACAGCTCAGCAGCCCGATAATAATATTGTCAGAGTTACGACACAAGCATTGTCTGCCGTACTTGGTGGAACGCAAAGTCTGCATACAAATTCAAGAGATGAGGCGCTTGCCCTTCCAACAGAAGAATCAGCAAGAATAGCTCTTCGGACACAGCAGATTCTAGCACATGAAACAGGTGTGGCAGATACGGTAGATCCTCTTGCTGGTTCGTATTATGTGGAAAGTCTTACAGATGAACTGGAAAGCAAAGCAAACGAGTATCTGAATAAGATTGAGCAGATGGGCGGAGCAGTTTCAGCTGTTGAACAAGGATATATGCAGCGTGAGATTCACCACACTTCCTATGAAACCCAGAAGAAAATTGAAAATGGCCAGGAAATTATCGTTGGCATGAACAAATTCACGATTGATAATGAGCCTCAGCCAGAGCTTTTAAGGGTAGATCCTGAATTAGGTGAAAAACAGAAAGAAAAACTTAAAGCATTAAAGTCTGATAGAGACCAGGACCGAGTGAGCGCTCAGTTGGAGATGCTGCGATCGGCCGCAAAAGGTCAAGACAACTTAATGCCTGTCATTTTAGAGTGTGTTAAATCCTATTGTACTGTGGGAGAAATATGCAGTGTCCTTCGTGAGGAATTTGGAGAATATACCGGCGTCTAAGAAATAGAAGGAGTGGAGAGAGATGAAAAAAACAATCCGTGTATTAATTGCGAAACCAGGACTGGATGGTCACGATCGAGGTGCCCTCGTAATATCTCAGGCACTTAGAGATTACGGAATGGAAGTTATCTATACAGGCTTAAGACAAACACCAGAACAGATTGCGTCTGCAGCTATACAGGAAGATGTGGATGCTATTGGGTTGTCTTGTCTTTCTGGTGCACATAACGAACTCTTTCCAGAAGTGATGCGTCTTCTTCAAGAGAGAGGAGCAGATGATATCATTGTCGTGGGCGGAGGTGTCATTCCATGGGAAGACATTCCTTTCTTAGAGTCAAAGGGAATTAAAAAAGTATTTACCCCTGGAACACCGACTATAGAAACGGCTAAATTTATTGAGAAAACGGTTTTTGACCGCGATGGGATATCTACTTCTAAAGTTTCCGCAACACCGCCTGAAAGAATCGATCATATTGGCATTGCTGTATCTTCACTAGACGAAACACTGCCTTTTTATGTTAACCAACTAGGACTTACTCTTGAAGCGATCGAAGAGGTTCCTTCACAAAGAGTAAAGGTGGCTTTTATTAAAATTGGGGAAACACGGCTTGAATTATTAGAAGCAATGTCTGATGACAGCCCGATCGCTCAATTCATTGAGAAGCGGGGTCAGGGAGTACATCATGTCGCTTTAGGAGTTTCAAATATTCAGAGCCGTATAGAGGAAATGAAATCTAATGGCATCAAAATGATTAATGAAGCTCCTGTTATTGGTGCAGGAGGGGCTCAAGTTGCATTTATGCATCCTTCTTCTTCCCATAAAGTGCTGTTCGAACTTTGTGAAAAGAGTAAAAAGGAGGAAGCTTAAAAATGGACATCTATGAAAAGATAAATGAACTTTACGATAAGAAGACTGAGATTGAACTAGGCGGGGGAGATGACCGCATTGATAAGCAGCATGAGCGGGGAAAACTGACAGCACGTGAACGGATCGATATTTTATTGGATGAAGATACTTTTGTTGAACTTAACCCTTTTATGGAACACCGCACTCATGACTTCGGGCTTTCCGGTATGAAAGCACCAGGCGAAGGGGTTGTAACAGGCTATGGAAAAATACATGGCCGTCCTGTTTACTTATTCGCACAGGATTTCACCGTGTTTGGCGGTGCGCTAGGTGAGATGCATGCAAAAAAAATAGCCGCCGTGATGGACCTTGCCGCTAAGAACGGAACTCCTTTTATAGGGCTTAATGATTCGGGCGGTGCACGAATTCAGGAAGGTGTTATGTCACTTGATGGCTATGGGCATATCTTTTATAGAAACAGCATCTACTCAGGAGTAATTCCGCAGATTTCTGTTATTATGGGGCCTTGTGCAGGGGGCGCAGTATATTCACCAGCGATTACCGATTTTGTTTTCATGGTTGAAAAGACAAGTCAGATGTTTATCACCGGCCCAAAGGTAATTGAAACGGTAACAGGAGAGAAAATCTCTTCTGAGGATTTAGGCGGCGCTGAAGTCCATGGATCTAAAAGCGGGAACGCGCACTTTACTGCACCATCTGAAGCTGAAGTACTAGAAGATGTTAGAAGATTAATTTCATATCTTCCGCAGAATAATAAAGAGAAGACGCCTGTATTGCCTTGGGGCGATGAAAAAGATTACCGTCCTGAACTTACTGAAATCATTCCTTTTGATTCAACAAGACCTTATGATGTCAGAACGGTCATAAATGAAGTTGTGGATAAAGATTCGTTTATGGAAGTGCATGCTCAATTCGCAAAAAATATAGTTGTAGGTTTTGCAAGAATCAAGGGTGAAGTGATAGGATTAGTATGTAATCAGCCAAAAGTCATGGCTGGAGGACTTGATATTGATTCATCTGATAAAGCATCACGTTTTATACGGTTATGTGATTCATTCAACATTCCGATCATCACATTTGAAGATGTGACCGGATTTTTCCCTGGAGTTAAACAAGAACACGGTGGAATTATAAGGCACGGAGCAAAAATTTTATACGCGTATTCGGAAGCTACTGTTCCGAAGATCACGATTATTCTTCGTAAAGCATATGGCGGAGCATATGTTGCACTCAATAGTAAATCTATCGGTGCAGATTTGGTTTTCGCTTGGCCGAACGCTGAGATTGCAGTAATGGGACCTCAGGGAGCTGCCAATATTATCTTCGCTAGAGAAATAGAAAACAGTGAAGACCCTGAGAAAACGAGAGCAGCAAAAATTGAAGAGTACCGCACGAAGTTTGCTAATCCTTATATTGCAGCTGCAAATGGGATGGTTGATGATGTAATTGATCCAAGAGAAACAAGAATCAAGTGTATTCAGGCGTTGGACATGCTGCGCAACAAGAAAGAAGACAGACCTTACAAAAAGCATGGAAATATACCACTATAAGAAACGAGGGAATACATATGGTAAACGCGGATCGTTTATTAAACGAGTTTTTAGAGCTTGTTCAAATTGATTCTGAAACAAGATATGAAAAAGAAATTTCAATCGTACTTAAGAAAAAGTTTGAAGAGCTTGGAGTTGAAGTATATGAAGATGATGCTGAATCTAAAACAGATCATGCAGCTGGAAATTTGATCTGTACGTTAAAAGGCAACAAAGAGGGAGTGGATACAATTTATTTCACTTCTCATATGGATACGGTAACTCCAGGTAAAGGGATCAAGCCTTCTATCAAAGACGGCTATGTTGTAACAGACGGTACAACAATCCTTGGCGCAGATGATAAAGCGGGTCTGGCTGCTATGTTTGAAGCGATTAAAGTTCTAAAAGAAAAAAATATCTCTCATGGCGATATTCAGTTCATCATCACAGTTGGTGAGGAATCCGGCTTAGTAGGGGCAAAAGCAATGGACGCTTCCAAAATTACAGCAAAATACGGGTTTGCGCTAGATAGTGACGGACCTGTTGGCGATATTATTGTAGCCGCTCCTACACAGGCAAAAGTACGAGCAACGATCTACGGTAAATCTGCACATGCTGGTGTTGCGCCTGAAAAAGGTGTCTCAGCTATAACAATTGCTGCAAAAGCGATTTCACGCATGCCCCTTGGCAGAATTGATGAAGAAACAACAGCAAACATCGGGCACTTCCATGGCGGAGGTCACGGTGAACAAACAAATATCGTTTGCGACACTGTATTTGTTTTAGCAGAAGCGCGCTCTTTGATTCATGAAAAGATGGAAGCACAAACTCAAAAGATGAGAGAAGCCTATGAATCTGCTGCTGCTGAATTGGGCGGACGTGCTGAAGTTAAGGTTGAAGTGATGTACCCTGGATTTAAGTTTAGTGATGGAGACCATGTTGTTGAAATTGCTAAAAAAGCAGCTGAGAAAATAGGACGCCCGCATAGACTTCTTCATAGCGGCGGCGGAAGTGATGCCAACATAATCGCCGGTCACGGGATCCCGACCGTAAACCTTGCTGTTGGTTATGAGGAAATTCATACAACAAATGAAAGAATGCCTCTTGAAGAACTGACAAAAACTGCAGAAATGGTACTTGCAGTAATTGAAGTTGCTTCTGAAAATTAAATGAAATGACGAAACTTGGCGAATTTTCGCCAAGTTTTTGTTTATATATAGGTCAGGATGCCTGTTTTTGTCATAAAAATTAACAAATTGATCTTTTAAAGTTGACAGTCTATTTAAGCATTATGTAAGATGTTTTTATCATGTAAAAGAAAATATTGGTAATTATTTAAAATCTTATTTCGGGGGAGGAAATGGGATGAGTCAGTTATCGGAAATGCATATAATGGTTAATTATATGCGTGGTGTGTATAAAGTCCTGGAAGAGGACTGGCAGAAATCCGCAAAAGCAATCGGATTAACACAAGCAGAACAGCATATTTTATGGATTGTTTCTCTTGAAGAGGATATTACAATCTCTAAGATCGCCTATTATGGATTATGGGATGTTTCTACTGTAATGCAGGTGATTAAACGGTTAAAAGACAAAGGTCTCGTCACACTAGAGAAAAAGAATGATGACCGCCGTATCTCTTATGTTTATTTAACTGAAAAAGGTGTTGAAAAACATAAAGAATCAACAAGCTTCAACTGCCAAATATATGGTTTCCTGCAAAAGTGGCTCGAAGATGGAGACAAACGAGAGTTTTATCGGGATCTTATTCAATTACATAAGGATTTAAATAAGCATTTTCATGGCGAAGAATTTGTTGATTGGGTTGAGGATACTGGAAAAAGATTGCATGAGGCAAGGTAGATACCTTGTCTTTTTCTTTTGTTTTTAAAGCTCATTCGCTAACATATACTAATAAACATAGTTTCGAAAAAAGGAGTTTTCATGTTGTATCAATCCCCTACGCCAAAGAGAAGAATCATTTTTCATGTAGACATGAACAGCTTCTATGCATCTGTTGAAATGGCAGAAAACCCAGATCTGCGTGGAAAACCGCTTGCTGTGGCAGGTAATGTGGAGGAACGTAAAGGGATTATCGTAACCTGCAGCTATGAAGCAAGAGAAAAAGGAGTCAAGACGACAATGCCGCTTTGGCAGGCTAGAAAGCTATGTCCAAACCTGATTGTTGTTCCGCCTGACTTTGAAACGTATAAAAGTTATTCGTCGAGAATGTTTCAGCTTCTGCAAGAATATACAGAATGGGTTGAACCTGTTTCAATTGATGAAGGCTATATGGATGTGACTGATTGCACAAAGCCGTTAGAGGCAGCTGAAGAAATTCAGAACAGGCTTTTGAATGAGTTGAATCTACCTTGCTCGATTGGTATCGGACCTAATAAATTTCTGGCTAAAATGGCTTCCGATATGAAAAAGCCGCTAGGTATCACCGTTCTAAGAAAAAGAGATCTTGCTAAAAAACTATGGCCGTTACAAGTAGGAGATCTGCATGGCATCGGAAAGAAAACAGAAGAAAAACTAAATAAGTACGGAATTATTACTGTTAAAGACTTAGCCGAAGCGGCAGATTATGAACTTAAACAGCGTTTTGGCATCAATGGACTTAAAATGAAGGAAAGAGCCAACGGCATTGATCCGCGGCCCGTCGATCCAAGTTCTGCAAGTGATTATCGTTCAATCGGAAGTTCCACAACATTAAGTGAGGATATTATAAGCACAGGTGAAGCAGAACCGGTTTTTAAAAGACTCGCCGAAAAAGTAATGACGCGTCTAAAGACAAAAGGATATGTAGCATTAACTATTGCCATCACAATTAGATACAGTGACAGGAAAACAATTACACGCAGTAAGATGCTTCTAAATGCAACTCAAGATCAGCATGAAATTTCAAAAACTGCCTTACATTTGTTTAAGCAGCACTGGAACAGAGAACCGGTAAGACTATTAGGAATAACTGCAACAGAGGTTGTGGAAAGAGAGAATGCTACTTATCAGCTCGATCTATTCTCAGTTGAAAAAAATGAAAAAGAAGCTTTACTGCATGACGTTCTATCATCTATCGAAAGAAAACATGGTGAAGGAATAATAAAAAGGGGAAAAAATAAATAGGAGCTGGAAATTTTAATGACCTTTAATAGCAGCGTGAAAAGAACATTCATTTTAATTACAGTTTTTATGGTTTTCTTTATGATGTTCCCCTATCTGTATCACAAGCCATTTATAGAAGCCGTGGATGTGTGGTCGATGAAGAATGTATCGGACTTGCATCAGTCACGATTAAACTCATTCTTTATATTTATTACTGATGCAGCTTCTCGGCCGTACCAATATGGAGTCTTGATTTTCTTTTCAGTAATTTGGCTATTAGCTGAAAGGAAATGGAGAGAGCCGCTAGTTTTGTCGATATGTTTGATCGGGGTGAGATACGGAAACCATTGGTTTAAGATATCGTTTGAGAGGATCAGACCCGAATTTGACCGTGTAATTGAAATAACAGGCTATAGCTTCCCGAGCGGCCATGCGATGATCTCTATTGCTTTTTTTGGAATGCTATCATACTTGCTTGTTCAAAATTATTCATTTCTGCAACCCTATAAAAAAATAATTTATATCATTACGGGCTTATTTATTTTTATGGTGGGCTTCAGCCGTGTTTATTTAGGTGTACACTATCCAACCGATGTGTTTGGAGGTTATCTTGCAGGCGGAACGTGGCTGCTAGTATGTGTTTTGTTTTATAAATGGTTAAAGATTAGATGGAGCGGCTGAAAGTTGAAGAGTTTGATGCTGCAGCATATTGAGATTTGTCGACTCGTGGTTTTTTAGTGATTTTTTCGTGGAATTTTGTTTGCCTTTCGTGGGATGATTTAAATTAACGTGGGATTAATGAAATTCTGGTCTTCTCACACATAAAAACTGGCATCTCACCCTGCTAACTCGGTGTGGATGCCAGTTTTCTTATCTTCTTACACTCATTTACCAGCCGCGCTCATACTGTTTCGGGCTCTGGATGTCGATTCCTAGATCTACGGCTGCTGATCGTGGCCAATAAGGATCTCTTAAAAACTCACGGCCGATAAAGATTAAGTCTGCTCTCTGGTTTCGCAGAATCTCTTCTGCTTGGCGTCCTGTTGTAATTAATCCAACAGCAGCTGTAGCGATATCCGCAGAGTTCCTAATCTTTTCTGCAAAAGGTACTTGATAGCCTGGGTATACATTAATTTTGGCTGGAACAACTGCGCCGGAGCTGCAGTCGATCAAATCGATTCCATCCTCTTTCATCCAGGAAGCATAGGTTACAAAGTCTTCTGGAGAGTTTCCTTCAGGATGATAGTCATTTGCTGAAATCCTTACAAATAGCGGTCCGTCCCATTCAAGTCTCATCGCAGCAATGATTTCCTGCAGGAAACGGTATCTTTTTTGCTGATTCCCGCCATAAGAATCTGTCCTTCTATTAGATAACGGAGACAGGAATTCGTTAATCAAATATCCGTGAGCTCCGTGGATCTCTATGACATCAAATCCTGCAGTCTTAGCTCTTTTTGCTGCAGCTCTAAATTGATTTACAGTTTCTTCAATTTGCTCCAGAGTCATTTCTTCCGGAGTTTTCATTTTATCCGAAAACGCAATAGCTGAAGGTGCGATAATCGGTCCGTCAATCATTGCTTTACGGCCAGCATGCGCAATTTGAATGGCAGCTTTAGAGCCATTTTCGTGAATAGACTTTACAAGAGAAGACAGCCCTTCAATATGACTGTCATCCCAGATACCGAGGTCTTCTGGACTGATTCTCCCTTGAGGACTTACAGCTGCTGCTTCAGTCATGATTAGACCGGTCTGTCCAACTGCTCTGGACGTGTAATGAGTCATATGCCATGGTGTTACCATTCCATCTTGTTCGTAGCATGAATACATGCACATAGGTGACATAACAATACGGTTTTTTAAAGTGACACCCCGGATCGAATAGGGTTCAAATAATAACGGTTGAATAATAAACATCTCCTTTATCTGCTAAAAAGAAACTTTAGTTTCATTCATTGTAAAACGAATTACCACCATTTTTGAAGAAATCTGCCTTTTGGAGCTGGTCCATCACCATTCCTTACATTTCTTGCGATTATTGGATAATCGGTAATAATCGCTTCGATCCCCCATTCAAACAGGTATGCCATCCACTTTTGGCTGTTTACCGTATAAGGACGTATCGGTATATTATGTCGTTTAAATCCCTCCAAAATGTATGGATGAAGTGACTTGTAATTTGGATGAGCGGATTGTGAACATACTGCTCTAACATACTCCCAAGGTTCAAAAATACCTGAAGAATAAAGCGGTGCTGTTTCTATGTACGGGTTCATCTTCCTGATTTTCACCAGGCTGTAATGATTAAACGATGAAATGACCGTCCGTTTCTCCATTCCATATTGGTGCAGGAGCTGCAATGTCTTTTCTTCAAGACCGCTGTATTCTATCACGTTATTTTTCAACTCTATATTAAGAAGCATGGGCAAGGGTGCGATCCATTCTAAAAACATTTGCAGTGATGGAACATGTTCACTGCCAAACTTCTTTGAAAGCCAGCTTCCCGCATCAATCTTCGTAAGTTCTTCATATGTAAAATCTGCAACATTGCCTTTTGTATTGGTAGTCCGATCGAGTTTTTCATCATGAATAATAACAGGAACACCGTCTTTTGAGAGCTGTACATCGAGCTCGATGCCATCTGCGCCGTCTTCAAAAGCTTTTTTAAATGCTGCCATCGTATTCTCAGGACAATCTTTGCTTGAACCTCTATGGGCAAAAATATAAGTCATTTAAATGAGCACCTTCCTCGACAGTTCATTTTAGTTATAGATAGTATAGGCGAAAATAATTGGCAAGGGAAATAAAATAAACCCCTCCTGTCGCAAGGAGGGGGGATGGTTATTTTCGGCGTTTTGACCGTTTTTTTGTTTCTTCTCTTTTATGTTCTTCAACGTTGGCACCTTTTTCAGTAAGCCAGCGGATAAAAACCAGCTCTTTTTCTGTAAGAGATCGTTTCGTGAACTTTTCAAACTGAATGCGCAATTCAAGGTATCTTTGGGAAATTTCCGTTTCTACCACATAAATCCCTCCCTAAATCTAGCTCTTCTTTAAATGATAAGAGTGAGGGACTGGGCTTGTCAATTTTTTCTAATCGGCAATTTTCGCAGAAAAATAAGGGATTTTGAATAAAATAAACAAAAGGAGCTGATTGAAATGAAAATTTTTCTTAAATTATTTCCGCTGCTGTTAGCCGGGATTCTGATATCTTCGTATATTACACCCGCTGTACACGCGGCATATCCTGGCATGCAGGAGCCAGCCTATGCAAAATGGGGAAGACTGGCTGTTTTTGAAACCGGAAAACGCTATCCGGATTACGATATCGTTGATTATTTATATATGGGTCGAAATTTAGCTCAAAACGAAGATATTGTCGAAAAGTTTAAGCTGTGGCTCAAAAAAGGTTCCTCTGAAAAAGGAGTTATTATAACCATTACACTGACTCCTAATGGTGTATTTAAAACAATAGCCTTTCAAGAAACTGACCGTTAGATTTATTTAATATTACCTAATTCTTCAGATCGTCTTACTGCTTTCTTAATACAAGCTAAGAAAGCATCGTGTACTTGGTATTGATCCAGCTTTCCTATACCCGCTTCAGTTGTTCCGCCAGGGCTTGTTACTTTTTTTCGGAGTTCTATTGGAGATTCTGATGTGTTCTTTAGCATAAGAGAAGCGCCGAGGAGTGTTTGAGAAATTAATGTTTTGGCCTCTTCATGGGACAGGCTTAATTCCTCAGCCGCTTTTTGCATCGCTTCCGCAATATAATAAATATAAGCGGGACCGCTGCCAGATAGGCCAGTAACGATATGAAGCTTATCTTCTGGCACAAGTGTTACGGTTCCGATCGTTTCAAAAAGCTCAACAGCTTTTTGTACGTGAACATCTGAAGCAAATATACCTTTGGAAAGAGCGGTTGCAGAATATCCGATTGATGCTGATGTATTAGGCATGGCCCGGAGTACAGGATTTTCATTATTCGTCCATTCTGTAATGGTTCCTGTTGATATTCCTGCCATAACAGAAATAATGAGCTGTTCTTTCTGTATAAAAGGTTCAAGACTTTTGACAGCTTGCGAAGCATCCTTCGGCTTAACAGCTAAAATGATAATTTCAGCATCTGATACTGCTTCCTTTATAGTTGGAGCAGGGATTACACCGTATTTTGTCTGAAGCTCTTTAAGCCTCTCAGAATTGCTGCTGTTTTTAATCGTGATAAGATTTGCTTGCCATTTATTTGTTTTAATAAGCCCTTCCATAATCGCTTCAGCCATAGCACCTGCACCAATAAATGTGATTTTTTCTTTTTTCACGACAGATCCCTCCCTCAAATTTGAGTATAAAAAAACTCCCTAGTCCTGTTAAAAGGACGGATGGGAGTGATCCGTGGTACCACCTTTATTGGCAAAAGTTCTTGCCCGCTCGAAACGCCTGTATCGCAGGACTGCGCTGGATTTCTCCAGGTGCTCTGAGGGCAGGTTCAGCATTTCCTTTTCCGGTGAAATCTTGCAGCCTTCGGATTCCACTCTCTGATCGGGGGAGAATACTTACTGATCCCTTTCAACGCAAATTATATTATCCAAATCTTTTATATTTTAAAAAACATTATGCTATGATTTCTATATGTATGTCAACAAGTAATTATTTGGAGGAAATCATGACAAAAGCTGCAACTATTATTCCGATTACCCTGCCTACACCATTTGATGTGGGTCCTGTCAATTGCTGCCTCCTTATAGGTGATGCGGTTACTCTTATCGATTCTGGTCCAAGGACCGATGAAGCAAGAGAGGTCCTTTTATCTTCTTTAAAAGAAAACAGACTCTCATTTAAAGATTTGGATCAATACATATGCACACATTATCATCCTGATCATGCTGGCCTCTCTAAAGAAATTCAGCAGGCAGGTGTGGATACGCTGACGCTCAAAGAAGCTGTTCCTTATGTCAGCGGCGACAGCGATTTTTTGAAATGGGCTGATTCATTCTATATAGACCTTTATCGTTCTTTTGGTGTGCCAGATTCATTAGGAAGGCTGGAACTATTGAAACTGAAAAAATACCGTGAGTTTATTACTCCTTTCATGCCTGATCTGACACCATTGCCTGGGGAAAGTGTTCCTGGACATGAAGGTTTTGTTTTCTTAAAAACGCCGGGACATGCTCCTGATCATTTATCTCTTTACAATGAGGTGCAAGGTGTTTTTATTGGCGGAGATGTTCTTTTGCCGCATATTTCATCAAATGCACTCCTTGAACCGCCGGCACTTCATGAAAAAGACCGGCCAAAAACTTTGCTTCAGTACCGTGAGACACTTCAAAATCTATTAACGTTAAATCTTCAAACGGTTTATCCTGGGCATGGCGAGCCTTTTGAAAATGCACATGAATTAATACGTAAAAGACTGCACGATCAGAACGAGCGTGCAAAAGCCATTGAAAAGCTGTTAAATGATGAGCCATTAACTGTATTTGAATTGTGTGTCCGTCTTTTTCCAAAGCTGTACGAAAAGCAGCTTGGTTTAGTCGTATCTGAAGTATCAGGCCATCTTGACCTTCTTCAAGAAGAGGGAAGAATTATAAAAGCAGAAGAAGAAGGGCTATTTTATTTTAGACAGACAGGAGCAGTTCGATGAGTACACTAAAAAATAAAGTGGTTGCGATTACAGGAGCTTCAGGCGGACTCGGAGCACACCTTGCGCTGGATGCTGCGAAAAAGGGGGCTTTGCCAGTATTGTTCGCAAGAAGGGAAGACCAGTTGAAAATCGTTCAGGATACAATTATTAAAGAAACTGGAATTAAAGCCCCTTTCTATACATTGGATGTTTCTGACCCTGATAGCGTTGAGAAAGTTTTTACCCGAGTTTTAATTGATCAAAAAAACGTACATATTTTAGTTAATAATGCTGGCTTTGGAGTCTTTGAGGAATTTGCAGATGCTCCCTGGAAGAATATTGAGGGGATGTTCTCTACAAATGTTTTAGGCTTGATGGCATGTACTCGTGCGGTCCTGCCGCATATGCTCCAGAGAGGCAGCGGGCACATCATCAATATCGCATCACAAGCTGGAAAGATTTCAACACCAAAATCAAGTGTGTATGCAGCAACAAAACATGCAGTTCTTGGCTTCTCCAACGGACTGCGTCTTGAAGTAGCGCATAAAGGAGTTCATATAACAACAGTTAATCCAGGCCCGATCGCTACCGATTTTTTCACGCTTGCTGACAAATCGGGCAACTATGTAAAAAATATTCAAAAGTTTATGCTTCAGCCTTCTCACGTTTCACAAAAGATCTTAAAGGCTATGCAGCGTCCTGTACGTGAGATTAATCTGCCATGGTGGATGAATATTGGCAGTACAGCTTATCAAGTTATGCCGCGATTAGTGGAAAAACTCGGGGGAAAGTCATTCCGGCAAAAGTAGGATACCGTAATAATGTTATGTAAACTAAAAGAGATAATGGTATTTGGTTTCAGGTTCGGAACTAAGATTTGTGGATTCAAAGCCAAATATCGTGGAGTGAAGCCTGAAATTTCTGGATTATTGAGGTTCAAAACTCGTGGATTGAGACCCGAAATTTCTGGATTGACATCCAAAACTCGTAGATTAAGGTCCACATCCTATGGATTATTGTCCGGAATTCCTCAACATACAGGCAGGTTCTGTTTTCTGGAGCAGAACCTGTTATTTATTTGTAAAATAGTCATAAATAACGTCCTGAATTATAGCGTACATCGCTTCTTCCTGATCTTCCTCTTTGATTTGCTTCATTATTTTCATTTCCAGCTGACTCCATTCCTGTTCGGTCAGCATGCAATCCTCTTCCTCCCATAAATAATCCTTTAATGCCCGTAAAATCATTTTGCGAAGCAATGAGCGATTCATTTTTTCACCTGCCTTTCCTATATAAATCCTAGACTTATGAGCCCAAATCGTCAATCTGCAAAAAATGCTGAAAAAATTACCATTGTTATAAGAACATATATTCGGTTAAAATGGGTATACATATAAAGAACAAATGTTCGTATTGTGATAAGGGGGCTTGTGACAAATGAACTATGAAGATATGCCAGAGCGTACCATTTTGTGTATGGATATGAAAAGCTTTTACGCCAGCTGTGCTGCTGTTCGCTTAGGGTTAAACCCGCTCACATGTTACTTAGCAGTGGTGGGAGATACAGAACGGCAGGGAAGTGTCGTTCTTGCTGCCTCTCCGCGATTGAAGGCAGATTTCGGCATCCGCACTGGAAACCGCTTGTTTGAAATTCCTAAAAATAAAGACATCATTGTAGTAAATGCCCAAATGTCCTTTTTTCTCGAGAGGTCAATGGAAATTACAAAGCTGCTGCACCGTTATGTCCCGCCTGAATCCATTCACACATACAGTGTGGATGAAAGTTTTATTCAAGCAGACGGAACGGAAAAGTTATGGGGAAGTCCTCAGGAATTAGCTGAAAAGATCCGCCGGGATATCTGGAGGG
This sequence comes from Fictibacillus sp. NPDC058756, assembly GCF_042746035.1. Classification (NCBI taxonomy): domain Bacteria; kingdom Bacillati; phylum Bacillota; class Bacilli; order Caryophanales; family Fictibacillaceae; genus Fictibacillus; species Fictibacillus sp. NPDC058756. The sequence goes on from NZ_JBHYPU010000001.1 coordinate 1,561,732, forward strand.
AATTCGGATTGCCGTGTGCGATCGGAATTGGACCGAACATGCTGATGTCAAAGCTTTGTTTAGATCTTGAAGCGAAGAAAAAAGGTGTTGCCGAGTGGGGGTATGAAGATGTTGAAACGAAACTCTGGCCTCTATCTCCTTTAAGCAAAATGTGGGGAATCGGGTCAAGAGTGGAGCGGACTTTAAACAGGATGGGAATTGTGACAGTGGGTGACCTGGCGCATTATCCACTCGAACTTTTAGAGAAAAAATTCGGCATCATGGGGAATCAGCTTTACTATCATGCATGGGGGATCGATTTATCCGAAATCGGTGCTCCCATCATGCAGGGACAGATCAGCTATGGGAAAAGCCAGATTTTGCTCAGAGACTATATAGATATTACCGAGATCAAACATGTCATTTTAGAGATGTGCGAAGAGGTGGCAAGACGTGCAAGAAGAGCAGGGAGAGCAGGGAGGACGATAAGCTTTGGAGTAGGGTACAGCAAAGATGAAGGAGGCGGAGGCTTTTATCGCTCTAAGACGATCGAGCAGCCGTCTAATATTACGATGGAGCTTTATCAAGTTTGTCTGGAATTGTTTCGCACCTTTTATCAGGGGCAGACTGTACGCAAAATATCGATTGCTTTGTCAAACGTGTGTGAGGATACGGAAACACAGCTCACTCTCTTTTCTTTAGACCATCCAAAAAAAAGACAAATCGGCTATGTTATGGACGAGATCAGGCAAAAATATGGTTCAAATTCTCTCTTACGGGCTGTTTCTTATACAAAAGGAGGGACTGCTCTATACAGAAGCCGTCTCTTAGGCGGACATAAGGCATAGGGAGGGAGAAACGGTGATTCGTGACAGAGGAACGATAAAATGGACTGCTATGATGCTTCCAGAGCACGTGAAAATGTTAAGAGAACATCAGGATGGTCTGGATTATGGAAGAAAACCAGAGCTTGATGAACAAAGATATGAAGAATTTAATGAAATCATCTGTGTGGCGATGGAGGAGAACCGGGAACTGAAATTCAAGTATTATCAAAAGGGAAGGATAGCCGAGCTCACCGGCCATGTTCATTATGTGGATGAAATAAAAAAAGAATTGCGCGTGATGAATAAAATGGACACGATGCATCTTTTAAAAGTGATGGACATCGTGGATATCGAATACACAGATTGAAAGAAGCTGGCTCAAAATTCTGAGCCAGCTTCTTAACATCAGCCAAAAATCTGTGTTAAATATATCATGATTAAAAGTCCCGCAATAAAGGATAATGTTGCTGAGCGTGCGTGTCCGTCACCATGGCTTTCAGGAATAAGCTCTTTATAAACAATAAACAGCATCGCACCAGCAGCAAAAGAGAGCCCATACGGCACAAGATTTTCAACGTATGAAGTTAAAGCATAGCCAATCATAGCCGTAACGATCTCAACAGCTCCGGTTAAAGTGGCTATGAAAAATGCTTTAAGTCTGTTCATCTTTTGATGTATTAAAAAGAGTGCAACAAGCAAACCTTCAGGAGCATTCTGCAAACCAATCGCAAATGCGATCAATCCCCCGAGACCTGCATCATCACTCGCGTAGCTTACACCTACTGATAATCCTTCAGGAAGGTTATGAAGCGTAATGGCAGCAATAACTAAAGCTGCTTTCGCATCAATGCCTTTAAGGATTCTAGTATGATCTAAGTCTACATGCGGGACGAATCTTTCTAGGATCATCAGTGTCAATGTGCCAAGAGTAATACCGATTGTAAGCACAATTAAGTTTGATAGTTCGAGCGCTTGAGGTATTAAACTAAAAGTTGATGCAGCGACCATGATACCTGCGGTAAGAGCAAGCAGTATATCGCGGAACCGGTGTGTCACCTGAGACCAGAAAAGAACAGGTAATGCACCAAAGCCGGTTGCTAATGCAGATAAAACACTTCCAAATAAAGCAGCTTCCATTCCGTTACCCACCTTAGTCAAATATCCATTTTTGATGAAAATAGTCATATGGCTCTTTTAGTATACCTTCTTTTTGTTTTTAATAGAAGTAAGCGCAACGAAAGCGTTTGAATATGGATTAAAAGAAGGTGACACTTTGAAAGTCATTATTATTGATCCGGGCCATGGTGGGAATGATCCGGGCGCTGTAAATAAGAACAGTTTTGAAAAAACATATAACCTGGCAATCGCTAAGAAAATTCAGTCTTATCTGCAGAATAACTATGAAGTGAAAGTATTGATGACCCGCAGCTCAGATGCAACTTTTTCATTAGATGATAGAACAGATTTTGCTAACAAGCAAAAGGCTGATTTCTATTTATCGATTCACCAAAACAGCGGTGGCGGGGAAGGTTTCGAAAGTTATGTATATATAAACGTCGGAGCTGAAACAAAAAAAATACAAGATGCAATACATGCTCGTACAGCAGCAGTAATGAATAAATACGGAGCTAGAAACAGAGGACAGAAGCAGGCGAATTTTCATGTGCTGCGTGAAACAAAGATGCCAGCTGTGCTGCTGGAGGTTTTGTTTATTGATAACGCTGCGAACCTAGCTCTATTAAACAGACAGGATTTCCAAAATGAAGTGTCTGCTGCCATTGCATCAGGGGCTGCTGCGGGGCTTTCATTAAAACAAAAACAGCAGGAAACGAAAGATCTTTTTACCGTGATTGCTGGCGCCTTTGAACAAAAAGAAAATGCTGAAGCAAGAGTTCGGTTTTTAGCAGATAAGAAGATTCCAGCATTTATTGACGAAGAGACAATAAGCAATAAAAAATATTACAGAGTACAAGCTGGAGCTTTTCAAATAAGAGACAATGCTGAAGCTCACGTCATGAAGATACGCGCTTTAGGAATAAAGGATGCCTATGTAATAGTAAAAGGAGAAGATAATGGGCAAGGACCAGCTCCAGAACCTCCAAAACCAGAACCTACAAAACCAGTACCTCCAGCTGGCCTAACAATACAAGGAACAACATTGCTTTCTGCCGATGAAATAGAAAGATTTGTTCGTAAAGTAAATCCGAATGCGCCAGAATTAGCCGCATTATATGTTCAGATCGGACAAGTATACGGGATCAGAGGAGACACGGCATATGCACAAGCTGTTCATGAAACTGGATATTTCCGCTTTCAGGGCAGTGTAAAAGCATCTCAAAATAATTTTGCAGGAATTGGCGCAACCGGGAAGACAGAAGGAACAACGTTTAAAACACCAGAAGAAGGTGTATTGGCACATATACAGCATCTATATGCATATAGTTCCACAGAACCTTTACCTCCGCACTATCCTTTGGTTGACCCGAGATTCGATCTTGTTCAAAGAGGTAGCGCAAAGGCATGGAATCAATTAAACGGAAAGTGGGCAGTTCCAGGTACAAATTACAGCAATATGATTCTCGAAATCTATAAATTAATGCTCAATGAAACAAAAGCACATTTGCAAGAAAGAGTGAATCAGATAGACAAGCAACTAAAAGAAATATAAAGCCGGATTATTTCCCGGCTTTTTTTGCTTATAGGAAAAAAATAGCCAATAAAGTGGGAAGATTATATAATAGAAATTGCTGAATTTAATATTACGCTTTACAGGAAGCAAAAAGCCCTGATGAGAGAATCTTCTCTTTTAGGTGAGTACTGGGCGGATCACAAATAATTTCAATCGGATCGTCTGGATAGATGGAGAGAGCAATAATGCCTAAGAAACTCTTTCCATCAGCTGTGCGGTCTCCTTTTTTTATATAAATAGATTCTTGAAAACTGCCTGTAAGCTCTACAAGTTTCGCAGCACGGTCTGCAAAAATGGGTGCTGTTGCTTTTACAATCACAATATAACCTCCTTTGCCATCACACATATGTATGGATATGTGCAGAAGAAGGAAAAATGCTTACTAAATTAGATTTTTCATGGAGGAATTATGAAAATCACAAAAAAGTGGCTATTCATCATGATAAGTGCGGCTATTCTAGTCTTATTAGTTTTGTGGCTGCAAAAAAATTATAAAGGATTTAGTCCTGAAGAATTTAGAAATTGGATCATGCAATGGGGGCTGCTGGCACCATTTCTTTTTATATTGCTCTATACGGTAAGGCCATTTGTATTATTTCCATCGTCTATATTTGCAATAACAAGCGGTCTTTCTTTTGGTTTCTACTGGGGTTGTTTGTATACATATCTCGGCTCGCTTGGAGGAGGGCTAGTCACTTATTATGCTGTTAACCGGTTAGGCCGATTTAAGAAAAGTAACCAATGGAAAAATGAAAGGTATAATAAAATACGCAGCAATATTGAGAGAGAAGGGTTTCGTTATGTACTGCTGCTGAGGCTGCTTCCTGTATTAAATTATGATCTTGTAAGCTATTTAACTTCGATTACTAAAGTGAAATTTAAAGATTACGCAATTGCAACAGCAATCGGAATAATTCCCGGAACGATAGCATATACCTATCTTGGTACTTCTATGACATCTCAAAGCAAGGAAGTCATCTGGATCGGAACAACCTTGCTTTTTGTTATTGTGGGATTACCCCTTGTATTCAAAAAGAAGATGAAGGCAAGGATTGGATTATAAAAAAGTATAATTGATTAAAAAGCTGTATCTTTAGTAATGACATTCAGAGCTGATTCAGCATCTGCTCCTTCAACGATATACAGAAAAGAATCGCCTTCTTTTAAAGTAAGGAAAAATGATACGAGCTGGGAAAGTCCTGATGCGTGAACGGTATGGCCGTTTTTGGACAAAAAAAGCTGACTGTTAATAGATTTAGCAGATTGCATAATTTCAAGTGCTTTATTTACGGTATATTTTGCTGTAACTTTAACTTTTTTTGAACAAATCTGTTTCATTTTTATAGCCTCCTGAGGTTATGAATTGCTGATATATTTCCCATTAATTTTAAAAGTGAAACATGGTCTATAGTCCCGGATTTTTTGCTTCCAATAAAAATTACAGCAATTTGGCCCATGTAAAAAGAGTACCGCCTCTTAAGGGAGGATCGGTACTCTTTTTGTATGGCTCTTAAAAAGGTGGTTGTCTTTAAATCGTTTTTGTGAAGACCCTTCGTTGCTAGTTGTTTGGAGCGCAAGGTGCGTGCCGACCACATGAGAAGCTTCTCGCAAGGCATGCGACGAGGAAGCTCACATCGGTAGCATTTACTTGTAGACGCAGTAGCAAGGATACTTCCATGAAGCGGGACAGGTGAGACTCCGTCAGCGCGAAGAGATAGGGAGGCTCACCGCACGCCCCGCGGAAAGCGAGCATTCTGGAGCGGAAATCAACCACTTCTAATAGCAGCAAAGCTTAAGAAAACAGCCTTTACATTAAGCAGTATTCTTTGCTTTTTCGCGTTTTGTCTGTCTTCTAAAGAATAGTTCGTAAAGCACTGGGACAATAATTAATGTTAGCAGAGTGGAAGTAGTGAGTCCTCCGATAACCACAATTGCCAGTCCTTTTGAGATTAATGTTCCAGATGAAGTAGTCAATGCGAGTGGTATAAGTGCCGCAATTGTAGCAAAAGCCGTCATTAAGATCGGTCTTAGGCGAGTTTTCCCTGCTTCAAGAAGTGCTTCACGCACTGGCATGCCCTTGACTTCTCTGTTCTGTCCAATACGATCAACTAGTACAATCGCATTCGTTGTTACAATACCGATAAGCATCAATATTCCAATCATAGCACTCACAGATAGCGGTTCATTGATTAAGAATAATCCCCCGATTGCCCCGACGGGAACAAATAATAGAGAAGAAAGAATAATAAACGGTATACGTGCACGGCCAAACGTAATCAGCATCGTTAAGTATACGAGACCGATTGCAACAAGCATTGCTAGACCGAGATCTTTAAAAGTATCCATTGTCTCTTCACTTCCGCCGCCTCCTTCTGTTGATACAGATGATGGCAGATCAACATTATCTTCTACACCTTTTATTACTTCCTGCGTTACTTTTTGAACATTATCACCTTTTACTTGTGCAGAAACTTGAGCATAGACTTTGCCATCAAGCTTTTGGATGGCAGTTACCGTTTCTTTTTCAGATACCTCTGCAACCTCAGAAATCTTTACAGGGCCTGATGTTCCAAAGACAGTGAGATCTTTAATTTCATCAAGAGTTTTTACAGCTTCATCATATTCAACTCTTACGTTCTTTTCGTCGCCATCAAGTGTCAATTCCCCGACTTCAACTTGCTTCGTAACATCAGAGACTGCACCAAGGACAGCGAATCCTGAGACACCTTTTTCAGCTGCTTTTTTAGTATCGATATCAACTGCCCATTGCTTTTGTGTATCTTTGAAGTTATTTGACACATATTTGATAGAATCAAGTGTCTTCAAATACTCTTCAACTTGAGCTGCTGCTTTTTGAAGATCATCCAAATCATTGGAATAAAGATCGATGTTTACTTCGTTGTTAGAAGGAGGTCCTCCGCTTGAAACTTCCTGTAAGCCAAGAACTGTTCCTTTTGCTTTTTCGTCTGTAATTTCTTTAATTCCGAATTCTAATTCTTTAAGTTCTTTTTCAACGTTTGTTTCTTTTTTAAGATTAATAAAATAGTTTGCTACGTTCTGCCGTTTAAGACCGGTTTGGAAATCACGGGAACCAATACCTGCGGTAACATCTTTTATAGTGTCGCGCCCAGCTAAATATTTTTCAACTTCCAGGGAAATTTCATTCGTTTTAGAAACATTTGTACTCGCTGGAAGTTCAACATTGACTGTCAATGTTTTTTGCTCTTCGTTTGGAAGGAATACCATTCCTAGTTTTGTAGCAAGGAAGAATGATCCTCCAAGGAGAATAAAGGACGTTAACAGAACGATAATTTTATGATTCAGTGATGCTTTAATCAGTTTTTCATATCCTCGCTGCATAGGACCATCATTTTTTTCAGGCTTTACCTTTTTAAATGCATATTTTGCAAGTATAGGTACAATTGTAACGGATACAATCAGTGACGCTAATAAAGCAAAAACAACGGTTAATGCAAATGGAAGGAAGAATTCTCCCGTGACACCGCCAACAAGTCCAAGCGGTAAGAAAACTACTACTGTTGTAATGGTAGAAGACACGATCGCTTTTAAAATTTCCTGTGTAGAATCAATGATTAATTCATCACGGTCAAACTCGCCATCAGCTTTCCTGATTCGTCTGAAAATATTTTCGATAACTACGATACTATCATCTACTACACGGCCGACAGCTACGGCCATACCGCCAAGAGTCATAATGTTAAGCGTAATATCAAGACGGTCTAAGAAAATTGCTGATACTAACAATGAGAGCGGGATAGATATAATCGCAATAATTGTTGCACGGAAGTTTCTTAAGAAGATGAGTACAGCAAGTGAAGCGAATATGGCACCGAAAAGACCTTCTTTAACGAGTGTATTTACAGAATCTTTAATGCCTTCTGCCTGTCCGAATCCAATTGCATAATTTAATTTATCGTCATATTTTTCTTTGTTAAGAACTTCTATAACTTTTTCTGCTACCTCAACCGTATTTGCATCTTGTTTTTTAGTAACAGCCATAGATAGAGAAGATTTTTGATTGAAGCGTGTAATTTCATTTATATCTTCAGTTTCTTTAATTTCAGCAATATCTCCAAGCTTAATGCTAGGAGAAGATACAGGTGCCTGTGCTTGCGCAGGAGCTCCTTGGTCTCCGGCAGCAGGAGGTCCGCTGCTTTCTCCAGGGCTCTTTGCTCCGCCTTGGTTTCCTGATGGAGCTGCAGCAGCACCCGAAATCGAAATCTGTTTTAATTCTGCAATCGTATCAACCGCTTCTTCTACACGAACAGGAACAGTAATAGAATCATCTGTAACGGTTCCTGCTGGGAATGAGAGATCTCGGCCTTTAATGGCGTCTTTGACAGCGTTAAGTGAAACACCAGCTTGCTTTGCTTTCTCACGATCGAGTGTAATGGATACGAATGTTTCTTTTACACCGCCGACAGATACGTTATTTACACCTTGAATCTTCTTTAGTTCAGGTACGAGTTCGCTGTCAACAAAGGCTTGAATATCTTCGCCCTCCTTTTCAGGGAACAAGGAGATGTTGTAGATCGGAATTGTACCGAAAGAAAAGCGGCTGACATCTGGCTCAACAGAGTCTGGCAGATCAGTTTCTGAAATAATGGATTTCACTTGATCTTCAACGTCATCCATGTTTGCAGAAAAAGGAAAATCCATACTGATGATCGAAACACTTTCTAGTGAAGAACTCTTCACAGATTTTACATCTTCTACTTGTTTTAATTGAGTCTCAAGCTTGTCAGTAACTTGCTTATTTACATCCTCAGGTGAAGCACCAGGGTAAACCGTCTGGATCGTTAACTGGGGAAACTCAACATTAGGAAGCAAATCCACTTTTAAATTTGTGAATGAAAAAACACCGCTTACAATGAATAAAAACGAAAAGATAAATATTGCTACCGGGTTTTTTAAACTAAATTTTGTTAGCCAGTTCATAGATTCCTCTCCTACGTTTAGATTAATATGTGTATTTTCACATATGTATAACTATAATATAATAAAAGTATCAGTTTTATATCAAGTAAATTGAATAAAGAATTTGTGAAAAGTATGTTACAATTCAATTCAGTACAGTGAGAAAGAAGGGTAACAAATGGCGTTAAGGTATGCGCTGTTAGGTTTATTAGCAAAAAATGAAGCAACAGGTTATGAGCTTACACAGCAATTTAAAGAAACAGTTATCCATTTTTGGACAGCCCATCATACTCAGATTTACCGTGAACTTCTTAAAATGGAAGAAGAGGGGCTGGCAGATTCTAAAATCATTCAACAAACTGATTATCCAGATAAAAAAATATATAAAATTACTGACAAAGGATTTGAACAGCTGCTCGAATGGATGCTGAATAAGCCTGTAAATGTTCCTAAGCTGAAGGATGATCTGCTCTTAAGAGTTTCAATGTTTCATTTTATTCCGGTTGAACAGGCAATAGCCTTTCTGGAAAAAAGCAAAGAACATCATCAGATGGGACTCATGATGACGAAAAAATGGCAAGATGAAAATTTCCCAAAGGGTACTTATAAAGAAAAGGAACTTGGAGAATATTTAACGAGTGAATTTGGGATTCGGTATATGGAGAGCTGGTTGTCCTGGTGCGACTGGGCGATAGACGTTTTAAAAAAGAAAGGTGAGTTTTAATTTTATGGAAGTCGTGTTTACTGATGCAGCGCTAGAAAGACTGCAAAATAGAATGCAAGGTAAAAAGGGGTCCCTAAAACTGAAGCATGATACAGAAGGGTGCGGATGTGTCGTAAGCGGGATTCCAGCACTTTGGCTTGTTGAAAAACCGGAGGATAATGATACGAAAATCCTGACCAACGGGCCTGATCTTTATATGGATTACAACACAGAGGTCTTCTTTGATAAAAAGATGACGATTGATGCACCGGCAGGCAATCATTTTTCCCTAAAAAGTCCCGGTGAGATCTTAAATCCTGCAATGAAATACTACGATAAAACAGAGCAAAACACGGGCAGCTAACAGCCCGTGTTTTTTTAGGAATCTTTACATTGATATTTTGAAAAGTTTTTATTGAAGTAGCTTCATTGCTAGTTGGTTGGAACGCAAGGTGCGAGACTCCTGCGGGATCAGTGTGACAGGTGAGACCCCGCAGGCGCCATGCGCCGAGGAGGCTCACCGCACGCCCCGCGGAAAGCGAGCATCTGGAGTGGAAATCAACTACTTCTAAAAGCAACAATGTGTACTTTATCCCTGAAGAACATTTTTCAGAAGACCGAATTGCTTGCTTGATACTGGTTTTGAAAGAAGCGGGGAGATAAAGGCAGATGCTTCTAAAAGTTTATCAAGCTGTATGCCTGTAGAGATTCCCATCTGGGACAGCATGTAGACTACATCTTCAGAGGCAACGTTTCCTGAGGCGCCAGGTGCGAAAGGGCATCCCCCAAGTCCTCCTGCAGATGTGTCAAAGCGGTCTATACCAGCTTGCATACTCGCGAAAATATTCGCAAGTGCCATACCGCGCGTGTCATGGAAATGTCCTGTTATAAGTGTAGTAGAGCGCAGGTGATGCTTTAATAAAGTAAACAATTCATAGCATTCAATAGGATTTGCCATTCCGATCGTATCAGCCACGCTGAGTTCATCAACCCCCATTTCCTCAAAGTCCTGACAAACCTTTAAAACAGCGTGCTCATCTATCTTTCCTTCAAATGGACAATAAAAGCTGGTAGAGATACAAGCTCTTACAAAATAACCTCTGCGTTTCAGATCCTCGATCAGCGGTCTTAACTCGTTCATGCTTTCTTCTGTTGTCTTATTGATATTTTTTTTGTTAAATGAATCACTAACACCTACAAAAACAGCAATGTGCTTCACTCCAGCTTCAACTGCCATATCAATTCCTTTTTTATTCGGTGCCAGAACAAAGTTACGCAGGTCATCCATACAATGTTCAATAACTGTACCAGCGTCCTGCATCTGAGGGACCCACTTCGGTGAAACGAAAGAGGTAAGTTCCATCTCTTGAAAGCCAGCAATTTTTAAAAGAGATATAAATTGAATCTTATCTTTTGCATTTATAAAATTTTTCTCGTTTTGAAGCCCGTCCCGCGGGCCGACTTCGATCAGAGTGACTCTCTCGGGTAATTCCATCTTTGTAAAAAAACCTCCTTGAAACCGTTTTCTTGTTTTTATTTTAACTGTAAAAAATCGTTGTTTGCAATACTTTTGAATTGTTATGATATGATATAAAGGAATTTTCAGAAATTTTTACGTTTTAAAGAGGAGGAGACTACAAATGGTTTCAAGAGAGAGAGAAGCTGTCATTGTAAGCGCTGTCAGAACGCCGATTGGAAGCTTCATGGGAAGTTTAAAAACGGTAGCAGCGACAGAATTAGGAGCAATTACAATCAAAGACTCTTTAAAAAAAGCAGGTATCCCGCATGATGCTGTAGATGAAGTCATAATGGGGAACGTTCTCCAAGCAGGATTGGGACAGAATCCGGCTCGTCAAGCAGCAATAAAAGCAGGACTCCCGATCGGGGTTTCAAGTATGACAATCAATAAAGTATGCGGCTCTGGATTAAAAGCACTTCATCTTGCTTGCCAGGCAATTTGGCTGGATGAGGCTGATGTAATCGTCTGCGGCGGGATGGAAAATATGAGCCAAGCTCCTTATTTGCTGAACGGGGCTAGAGATGGACTCCGCATGGGCAATGCCCCTATGGTCGACTCTATGATTAATGACGGCTTATGGTGCGCATTTGGCGATTATCATATGGGAATTACAGCTGAAAATCTATGTGAAACGCACTCGCTTTCCCGTGAGGAACTGGATGAGTTTGCAGCTGAAAGCCAAAGGAAGTGTGCTGAAGCTCAAGAACAAGGAAAGTTTGATGATGAAATTACAGCAGTAGAGATCCCTCAAAGAAAAGGAGATCCATTGATCATAGATAAGGATGAATATCCGAAAGCAGGCTCTACAAGTGAAAAGCTTGCCAAATTAAGACCTGCCTTCAAGAAAGACGGAATGGTTACAGCAGGGAACGCTTCAGGGATCAATGATGGTGCAGCTGCGCTTGTTGTAATGAGCAGGAAAAAGGCAGAAGAACTTGGATTAAAACCACTCGCTGTCGTAAAGGCGAACGCTAGTGCAGGTGTAGCTCCAGAAGTAATGGGCATAGGACCAGTTGAAGCGGTACAAAAAGTTCTGAAGAAAACGAATATGAAAATGGATGATATTGATCTTGTCGAGGCAAATGAAGCTTTTGCGAGTCAGTCACTTGCTGTAGGAAAAGATCTTGGATTTGATAAAGAAAAATTAAACGTAAATGGCGGTGCAATTGCACTTGGACATCCGATCGGAGCAAGCGGTGCAAGAATTGTTGTTACATTGCTTCATGAGATGAAAAGAAGAAAATCCAAAAGCGGTTTAGCAACGCTTTGTATCGGCGGAGGCCAGGGAGTAGCCTCTATCTTTGAAAACGAAGAAAATTAATGTTTTAGAAGGAAGAAAAGAAATTCGGCACTTATAAAACATTAAAAAAGGAGAGATAGGTCATGAAACCAATATTAAATTCAGCTCTAGAAGCTGTAGCGGACATTAAAGATGGATCAACTCTTTTAGTAGGCGGTTTTGGATTAGTAGGTATTCCCGAAAATTTAATTCTTGCTTTAGTGGAAAAAGGAACAAAAGATCTTACAGTGATTTCAAACAACTGCGGAGTGGATGATTGGGGATTAGGTCTGCTTCTTAAAAACAAACAGATTAAGAAAATGGTAGGGTCATACGTTGGTGAGAATAAAGAGTTTGAAAGACAAGTATTATCAGGTGAAATTGAAGTAGAACTTATCCCGCAGGGAACGCTTGCTGAAAGAATTCGTGCAGGCGGTGCTGGAATTCCAGCGTTCTATACACCCGCTGGAGTTGGAACACCAATCGCAGAAGGAAAAGAAACACGGACGTTCAAAGGGAAAGAATATCTGCTTGAAGAAGGAATTATTGCAGATTTCAGCTTGATTCGTGCCGCAAAAGGGGACAAAGCAGGAAATCTGATCTATAACAAAACAGCTCGCAACTTCAACCCGATGATCGCTGCTGCAGGTAAAGTAACAATTGCAGAGGTAGAAGAGCTTGTTGAAATCGGAGATCTTCATCCGGATTACATACATACACCTGGTGTGTACGTACAAAAGCTAATCGTAGGAACTCAAGAAAAGCGCATTGAACGCTTAACAGTAAAAAAAGGCTAAGAGGAGGGGAAAACGTTATGAATATCAGAGAAAGAATCGCGAAGCGTGCAGAAAAAGAGATTGAATCAGGTTTTTATGTAAACTTAGGGATAGGAATGCCAACGATGGTAGCCAACTTCATTTCGGATAATAAACAGGTTGTACTGCAATCGGAGAACGGGCTCCTCGGTATCGGACCGTATCCTCTTGAAAGCGAAGTAGATCCTGACCTGATCAATGCTGGGAAAGAGACAGTAACGGCCATTAAAGGCGCATCTTATTTTGACAGCTCTGAATCATTTGCTATGATACGCGGCGGTCATATTGACATTGCCATTTTAGGCGGAATGGAAGTTTCAGAGGATGGCGACCTTGCTAACTGGATGATTCCAGGCAAGATGATCAAAGGAATGGGCGGGGCAATGGATCTTGTTCATGGCGCGAAAAAAATCATTGTAATCATGGAACATGTAAATAAAGCAGGAGAAAGCAAAATCTTAAAGAGCTGCCAGCTTCCTTTGACAGGAAAAGGCGTAGTTGAGCGAATCATTACTGACAGGGCTGTAATGGATGTATCCGAAAATGGTCTTGTTTTAAAAGAAGTTGCAGAAGGATACTCCGTTGATGATGTTTTAAATTCAACAGAAGCTAAACTTACAGTCTCAGATGATATTAAACTAAACGCATATTAAAATTCGGGCGGGGGACAGTAGGCTGTTCAGACGAATGTAGTCCTTGATGCGGCAGATGAACTCGGTGTATCTCAAGCCAAGACTGCTATGGCTGTGGCATGGGGTGATGCTTGGACGAACTTGATCCAGCCATTCTGGGCGCTTCCTGCGCTTGCTATTGCAGGATTAAAAGCAAAGGATATTATGGGATTCTGTTTAATAGCCCTTTTTGTAAGCGGGATAATCATTTGTGCAGGGTTCTTAATCTTTTAAAAGAGGTGCAGAATTGATATGAGTATCTACTTAATTGATGGTGCCAGAACGGCATTTGGTTCTTTTGGAAAATCTTTAACAGATATATCCCCGACACTGCTAGGAGAAACAACGGCAGTTGAAGCAATGAAACGAGCCAATGTAACTCCTTCGGATGTGACAGATGTGGTATATGGAAATGTTATTCACTCTAGTAAGAATGCGGCTTATGTTTCGCGTCATACAGCGCTAAAGGCAGGTGTTCCTTCAAGTGTTCCCGCAATGCTGGTCAATCGGCTATGCGGATCGGGGCTGCAAGCTGTTGTCTCTGCCATGCAGAATCTTCGAGATCATGAAGGGGGCATAGCATTATGCGGTGGAATTGAAAACATGTCCCAGTCTCCACATGCTTCATTTACTCACCGATTCCACAATCAAAAATTCGGTATAATCTCTTTTGAGGATATGCTGCTTCAAACATTAAGTGATGAGTATATAGGATGCGGGATGGGGATAACTGCAGAAAATTTAGCACAACAGTATAACATCTCAAGAGAAGAACAAGATGAATATGCAAGTCATAGCCATCAAAAAGCTGCAGAAGCACGTGAAAGCGGTCGATTTAAAGATGAAATCGTGCCTATAACCTTAAAAAATGGCGAACTTTTTACTGAGGATGAAGGGATTAAACCGCAAACTGCTTCTTCAAAGCTTGGACAACTGCGTCCTTCTTTCCAAAAAGATGGAACAGTAACTGCAGGGAATTCGTCATCGATTAATGACGGTGCTGTTTCTTTAATTCTTGCTCATGAAAAAGATATACAGGAGAAGAAATTAAAACCCCTAGCAGAGATCGTTTCATGGGCAGTTACAGGTGTCGATCCTAACGTCATGGGAATCGGTCCAGTTCCTGCAATTAAGATGGCTCTAAATAGAGCGAACCTGTCTATTGACGATATTGGATTGTTTGAAATAAATGAAGCATTCAGCTCCCAGTACTTAGCTGTAGAAAAAGAGCTAAAGCTAGATCGAAGCCGTACAAATGTAAATGGAGGAGCTATTGCATTAGGTCATCCCGTTGGAGCAAGCGGTGCGAGACTTTTGTTAACACTTGCATACGAAATGAAGAAGCGGAATGAAACTTACGGCGTTGCGAGTCTTTGTATCGGCGGTGGCCAGGGGATTGCAATGATTTTGAAATTGTCGAAATAAAATTAAGGATGACCCCAAGATTTGGGGGCATCCTTTTTGTGCATAAGCTTATGCTTTTTGTACCCGATGTGATTCATAAATCTCCGCTGGAAACAAAGCCTCAAGTTCTTTTCTTTCACTTTCTGTCAGCTTCGGTGAATTAAATGTATTGATATTTTCTAAGAGCTGTTCAGTAGAACTTGCTCCAGCTGCAGCGGTTGCTACAATTGAGTGGCTTAGAATAAATTTTAATGCTGTTTGAGTAAGTTTTTCGTCTTTCGGGATGAGTTCCTTAACTTTTTCTAACTGTTGCTGAATATCGAATCCAGTATAAGATAAAAACTTGTCGCCGCGATTCTTCATAAATGCTTTTTCGCTAAGCCATCCTTTTGCGATAGGTCCCCTTGCTACAACACTAATTCCTTTAGTTTTTAAGTATGGGAAAAGTTCTTCGGGTCTTCTGTCTAAAAGGCTGTACTGCATCATAACACTTTGGATGTTAGAATGCTCAGCATAATATGAAATCGTGTTCGGGCGGATGGATGATATGCCGTAATAACGGATCAATCCTTCTGACACTAGTTCTTCAAAGGCTTCAATTGTTTCATCCAACGGATCTTCGATAGTTCCGCCATGCAGCTGATAAAGATCGATGTAATCTGTTTGCAAACGGCGGAGGCTTTCTTTAAGAGCAGATTTTATGTACTTTTTAGACGGATTCCAATTCCAGCTATCTTTAGATTCATTCCATTCATTACCGCCTTTGGTTGCAAGGATAATATCTTGCCTTACATCTTTTAAAAGTTTTCCTACTAATTCTTCATTCCAGCCAAAATTATATAAATCAGCTGTGTCAAAATAGTTAATACCATGATCGAGAGCTGTCTTCACAATGTTCTCGTTTTCCTTTCCAAGGTCAGGAGAAAGGGACATGCAGCCAAGGCCAAGTTCACTTGCATAAAGTTCAGATGTGCCTATTCTTCTTTTGTTGATCATTTTTTTCACCTCCAAATGGTATTTTACCGGAAATTATTTTTATTAAACGTATCACATAAATAGACAAAAATAAAAACTCCCCGATTTCTGGGAAGCTACTTTTTAGGTGCTGTTGCATCAATCCAGTCTTGAACAAGCTCGTGCTGGCGCATATAGTTTCTTAACATATATTTGATCTGCCATGCTTTACCTACTAATGTAATTCCTTTTGGCTGCAAATAGATCTTCATTCTTACCCCCCCTTTTACTTGCTAGTAATGGAAGTATTCCAAAGTATGATAGACTTTATGTAGCGAAAGAAATAAATAGACCATTGGAGTGTGTAAAATGGAAAATTTGACAGAGAAAACGATAAGCAAAGAACAAATATATAATGGAAAGATTATAGATTTATATGTAGAAGAAGTAGAACTGCCTAACAAAAAGATCGGAAAACGTGAGATTGTTAAGCATCCAGGGGCTGTAGCTATACTGGCTGTTACAGATGAAGGGAAAATCCTCATGGTGGAACAATTTCGCAAACCTCTAGAGAAGACGATCATTGAGATTCCGGCAGGCAAGCTCGAAAAAGGGGAAGATCCGCTGGAATGTGCAAAACGGGAGCTGCTTGAAGAGACAGGGTACAGCTGCGAAAAAATGGAGTCGATCGGTTCTTTTTACACTTCACCAGGTTTTGCTGATGAGCTGATTCATTTATTTTTCACAGATTCATTAATAAATAAAGGTGCTCAGATGACAGACGAAGATGAATTCTTAAATGCTATGGAAATTAGTGTTGATGAAGCGAGACAAATGGTCAGAGACGAAAGAATTCATGATGCAAAAACCGCCTACGGTGTAATGTATATGGAGCTAGCTCGTGCAGCAGGCAGATAATCTTCATCCTTATTTTGCCGATATGCATATTCATATCGGCGCATCACGAACAGGAAGACCAGTTAAGATAACAGGTTCTCGAACATTAACACTTTCGAATATTTTATATGAAGCGAAATACAAAAAAGGTATGGATATCATCGGAATTATAGATTGTCATGCACCTGAAGTTTTAGATGAATTGAAAGAAATGAAGGAAAACGGTCAGTTAAATGAACACAAAGACGGTGGATTAGAAGTGGATGGACTCACTCTCATTCCCGGAACTGAAATTGAAATTAATGATGAAAACTGCCAAGGTCCACTTCATGTCTTAGTATATATGCCTGATCTGAATAAAATGGAAACATTGAGCAGATGGCTGGGTGCTCGGATGAAGAATATTAATTTGAGCTCACAGCGAATGTACGGGAGTGCAAAAGAGCTGCAAAATACAGTTCAGCAATTAGGAGGATTATTCATCCCCGCTCATATTTTCACTCCATTTAAGAGTTTGTACGGAAAAGGGGTTAAATCTTCTATCTATGAAGTTCTCGATCCAAATTTAATAGACGCTGTTGAGCTGGGACTAAGCTCAAACACAGAAATGGCATCACGGTTACATGAATTGTCGCCTTATCCGTTTTTATCAAACTCAGATGCTCATTCTTTAGAAAAGATTGCCCGCGAGTATCAGATGATTACTCTTGCTGTACCTACTTTTAAAGAATTTAAAATGGCTTTAGAAGGAAAAGAAGGAAGGGGAATCATCGCTAACTACGGGTTAAATCCTTACCTGGGCAAGTATTATAACTCAGTATGTGAAAAATGTTTGGATACTTTCGATTATAAAAACATGAATACTTGCCGGAAATGCGGCAGCAGCAAGTTTATAAAAGGAGTTCATGACAGAATCCAAGAGCTAAAAAGCGATTCAGAACAAAATTCAGTAAACCGCCCTCCATATGTACACCAAATACCATTGGAGTTCATACCAGGTCTTGGTCCAAAAACTCTGCTTAAATTACGTGAAGCATTCGGTACAGATATGGATATTATTCATGCTGCACCTGCTGAGCAGTTAAAAAAAATCATAAAACCATCACTTGCAGACCACATCCTTTCTGCGCGTTCTGGAGAACTTTCCATCCAGATGGGCGGAGGGGGAACATACGGCAAGGTAGTAACGGGTAAACCTATCAATTCATAAAAAAGAGACATACCTCTTCTGCTGATTCATAGAATAGAAATAAGAGTTTTGGTAGAGGAGGCAAGACCACATGGATAATCTTCGTTACTATATGCATCAGCACTTGCAGGAAAATAAAACGCTGTACGCTTTTGTTGGCGTTTTATTTTTAATGGGAGTAATATTTGGAGCAATCATCGTTAATTCCTTAAGCCTTAATCAAAAACAAGATCTTTATACGTATTTATCCCGTTTTTTTATTCAGGCATCAGAAGGCGGGTTTACTAGCAGATCGGATATGTTCTTTCAAAGTTTTGGACATTATTTAAAATATATGGGGCTTATGTGGCTGCTAGGTTTATCAGTTATCGGGCTGCCAGTCATTTTGATCATGTTATTTTTAAAAGGTGTAGTAATCGGGTTCACTGTAGGATTCCTAGTTAATCAGATGGGCTGGTATGGTTTTTTATTATCTTTTGTTTCGGTGCTTCCGCAAAATGTGCTTTTAATCCCTGCTTTTATTATCGTTTCAGTAGCTGCGATTTCTTTTTCTATTAAAATGATCCGCCAGCTCGCTTTCAAGAGACATCATGTTCCGTTTTTGCCGCAGTTGCTGCGTTATTCCTTGCTGGTAGCAGGGGTTGGCATCATGGTATTCTTAGCTTCAACTCTAGAAGCGTTTTTCACGCCGGCCTTAATGGAACAAGTCATAAAGTGGTCGATACAATAGGAAATAATAATTGTTTTTTAAGAATAAGTTTAAATCGTTAATTAAAATGACTTTAAATTGACAACTTTTTTTTCCATGCTTATAATTGTCTTGTGTATACATAAGGAGGAAACGGGTATGGAAAGCAGAATCGACCGTATCAAAAAACAGCTGCATTCACAAAGTTATAAGCTGACTCCACAGCGTGAGGCGACCGTGAGAGTCCTCCTCGAAAATGAAGAAGATCATTTAAGTGCGGAAGACGTCTATTTACTCGTCAAAGAAAAAGCGCCAGAGATTGGTCTTGCAACAGTCTACCGTACACTGGAACTTTTAACAGAACTTAAAGTAGTAGATAAAATAAACTTTGGTGACGGTGTTTCCCGTTATGATCTTAGAACGGAAGGTGCCGATCACTTTCATCACCATTTGGTGTGTATTGAGTGTGGAGCTGTTGATGAAATACAAGAAGACCTTCTTGGCGATGTGGAAAAAGTTGTTGAAGAGGGCTGGAATTTTAAAATTAAAGATCATAGGCTGACATTTCATGGTATTTGTCACAGATGTCACCCAGATGATAATAATGAAGGTGAAGGAAGCGGAGAGTAGCGCTTCCTTTTTTATCATTATTTATTACTTTTCTAATGGAAAGAAATATTTACAAAAGTTTATGAATCAGGTAACGTATGAGGTGTAGTTTTAACTTTTACGTATAATATGGGACCATGTGGGCATAACCTGTACTATTAGAGGGACAGGGGTGGACACGATGGTTTCCTGGATGAAAATCGTCTGGAATACGGCGAAAGTATTTTTAGCCTTTTCTTTATGCACGCTGGTTTTCTATTTTGGTTTGCTTTGGATTAACCAGGAATATGAAAATTATCATAAATATGACGTACCTAAAGGGAAAGCGGTTAAAGTTTTCAATTTAAGTACGGATAAAGATTCGAATATCATAAAACGGCTTTTTTATTTCTATCAGACGGGTGAATAAGGAGGGGTATAGTGAACGATCATGTTCAGGATTTTCTTCAATATATTATTGTTGAACGAGCCCTTTCAAAAAATACGATAGACTCTTACAGAAGAGACTTGAATCAATATGTTCTTTTTTTAGAAAAAGTGGAATCAATAGAAACAATTGATCAGATTGAACGCAATAATATTATGGGGTATCTTTTATTTTTAAAAGAAAATGGTAAGGCTTCCACAACGTTAGCACGCAACATCGCATCCATACGTTCATTCCATCAGTTTTTGTTCAGAGAGAAGGTTTCGCTTCAAGATCCTTCTGTACATATTGAAACACCAAAAACAGAAAGAAAACTGCCAAAAGTACTGTCTCCACAAGAAGTTGAGGCATTGCTCGAAACACCAGCTTCGAACGATCCTTTCTCGCAAAGAGATAAAGCAATGCTCGAACTTCTATACGCTACAGGTATTCGGGTATCTGAATTAGTCCAGTTAAACATAAGTGATATCCACCTTAATATGGGGTTCATACGCTGTATGGGTAAAGGCAGCAAGGAGAGAATAATTCCGCTCGGAAAAATGGCTCAATCAGCAATAGAACGATATATTAATAGCGGCCGATCGGAGATGTTAAAAGGCAAGAAAACGGAAGCACTGCTTCTTAACCACCATGGTAATCGATTATCCAGGCAAGGCTTTTGGAAAATATTGAAACAGTTAGCTAAAAAGGCTAGAATAGAAAAGGATTTGACGCCGCACACTCTTCGTCATTCTTTCGCAACACATCTCTTAGAGAATGGTGCAGATTTGCGTGCAGTACAAGAAATGCTTGGCCACGCTGACATTTCAACCACACAGATTTATACCCATGTCACTAAAACCAGATTAAAAGATGTTTACTCCGCCTTTCATCCGAGGGCGTGAGCATCTTTTTTGTTTTGTGTTGTCAGACTTCCGACATCATGGATAATTTGTTTGTTGTACGCTTTAAAAGGAAATAGTAAATAGAGTGTAGTTAAGAATTTCAGGAGGAAAAAATGGAACAATCTCGTTTTAAACGCACATTTTTAATCGTAATGGATTCTGTAGGTATTGGTGAAGCACCTGATGCTGACAAATTTGGTGATAAAGGAGCTCATACGCTAGGTCATATCGCAGAACATATGAATGGACTGAAGGTGCCAAATTTAGAAAAATTGGGTCTTGGAAATATTGATACAACAATGAAAGGTATTGAAAAAACAGAAAACCCGCTTGCACATTTTGCAAAACTTCCTGAACTATCTAATGGAAAAGATACTATGACAGGACACTGGGAAATCATGGGTCTTCACATTCAGGAACCATTTCAAACGTTTCCTGAAGGATTCCCTGATGAGTTAATAAACCAATTGACTGAAAAGTGGGGAAGAGGCATTCTAGGAAACAAAGCTGCTTCAGGAACAGAGATTATTACTGAGCTTGGAGAAGAACATATGAACACTGGAAAACTAATCGTTTATACATCTGCTGATTCAGTTTTACAGATTGCAGCTCACGAAGATATTGTTCCGATTGAAGAGTTATATGAAATCTGCGAAACAGCGAGAGAAATGACACGCGAAGGCAAATATATGCTTGGACGAATCATCGCTCGTCCTTTTACAGGGAACCCAGGTGCGTTTGAAAGAACGGCAAACCGCCACGATTATGCATTAAAACCATTTGGCAGAACTGTAATGAACGAACTTCAAGACAGCGGCTTTGACAGCATCGCTTTAGGTAAGATCTCAGATATCTTTGATGGTGAGGGTGTAACAAAAGCAATCCGTACGAAATCAAATATGGATGGGATGGACAAGCTGGTTCAATCAATGGAAGAAGATTTCACAGGTCTTAATTTCTTGAACCTGGTAGATTTTGACGCACTGTACGGCCACAGAAGAGATCCGAAGGGATATGGTGAAGCGCTTCAAGAGTTTGACTCTCGACTGCCTGAAGTCCTGAATAAATTAAAAGATGATGATCTTCTCCTTATTACAGCTGATCATGGAAACGATCCAGTTCATCATGGGACTGATCATACACGTGAATATGTGCCTTTATTGGTCTATCACAATGGAATAAAAAAAGGAAAAGAATTGAATATAGGAAATACATTTGCAGATATAGGAGCAACAATCGCAGAAAATTATAATGTGAAAAAACCAGAGATAGGAAAAAGCTTTTTAAGCCAGCTTTAAGGGGGAAAAGACATGTCAACTAAATTACAAACATCAGCCGAGTTTATTCAATCAAAATTAGATTCCTCACCTAAAATCGGATTGATTTTAGGATCGGGATTAGGAATTTTAGCCGAAGAAATCAAAAATCCTGTTGTAATTCCCTACTCAGAAATTCCTGAGTTCCCTGTTTCAACAGTTGAAGGACATGCAGGCCAGCTTGTGATTGGTGAGCTTGCAGGAAAACAAGTAGTAGCCATGCAGGGACGGTTTCACTATTATGAAGGATATTCTATGGAAAAAGTTACGTTTCCTGTCCGTGTAATGAAGCTGATCGGTGTAGAAACAATCGTTGTCACGAATGCTGCAGGCGGAGTGAACAAAGACTTCGAAGCTGGCGACCTTATGCTTATTACTGATCATATCAACAACATGGGAGATAACCCTTTAATAGGAGCAAACGATAATTCATTTGGCGTTCGTTTTCCTGATATGAGTGAAGCATATGCGAAATCATTGCAGGACGTTGCTAGGAAAGTATCAAAAGAACTTAGCATCAAACTGAAAGAAGGAGTTTACGTAGGTAATACAGGCCCTTCATATGAAACACCAGCAGAAGTTAGAATGCTTCGTGTTCTAGGTGCAGATGCAGTTGGAATGTCTACAGTTCCTGAAGTGATCATCGCTCGCCATGCGGGAATGAAGGTACTCGGAATCTCTTGTATCTCGAATATGGCAGCTGGAATTTTAGATCAGCCGCTTACTCACGACGAAGTAATGGAAACAACAGAGATGGTAAAAGCTAATTTCCTTTCTTTAGTTAAAGGAATTGTAAAAGAAATTTAAGTAATCAAACAAAACTAAATTTATACAGCTGGTAAAACAATTCGTATCAGATGTATCGTAATAAGAAAGTGGTGTTTTTTACATGAGAATGGTTGATTTAATACAAAAAAAACGTGATGGAAAAGAACTGACGAAAGTTGAGATCGATCATATTATTCAAAATTATACGAAGGGCGAAATTCCTGATTATCAAATGTCAGCTTTCGCAATGGCTGTATATTTTAAAGATATGACAACTGAAGAACGTGCTAACTTCACAATGGCTATGGTGGAGTCTGGAGATCAGATTAACCTTTCTGCTATTGAAGGCATTAAAGTAGATAAGCACTCTACTGGCGGTGTTGGCGATACTACAACACTTGTACTTGCTCCATTAGTTGCAGCTCTCGGTGTGCCGGTTGCGAAGATGTCAGGCCGCGGGTTAGGTCATACTGGAGGTACGATCGATAAGCTGGAAGCTGTTCCAGGGTTTCACGTAGAGATCGACAATGAACAGTTTATTGAATTAGTTAATAAAAACAAACTGGCTGTTATAGGTCAGAGCGGAAATCTTACACCGGCTGATAAAAAGCTGTACGGTTTGCGAGATGTAACTGCAACTGTAAATTCAATCCCGTTGATTGCGAGTTCGATCATGAGTAAGAAGATCGCAGCTGGTGCAGATGCGATTGTACTTGATGTTAAAACAGGTGCAGGTGCGTTCATGAAAACACCTGAAGAAGCTGAAGAACTTGCGAATGCAATGGTTAAGATCGGAAATGCTGTAGGCAGAAACACAATGGCTGTTATTTCAGACATGAGCCAGCCGCTTGGACTTGCAATCGGTAATGCGCTTGAAATCAAGGAAGCGATTGATACCCTTAACGGCAAGGGCCCTAAAGATCTTGAAGAGCTTTGCTTAACATTAGGTTCTCATATGGTTTACTTGGCTAAAAAAGCAAGCTCACTTGATGAAGCACGAGAAATGTTAAAAGACGCGATCTCTTCTGGAAAAGCGCTCGAAACATTAAAAGTTTTCTTGAAAGCTCAAGGAGGCGACGATTCAGTTGTTGATAATCCTGAAAACCTCCCTCAAGCCGCACATACATTTGAGTTAACTGCAGATGAGGACGGATATGTGTCTGAGATAATTGCAGATGAAATTGGAACAGCAGCGATGATCTTAGGTGCTGGAAGAGCAACGAAAGAATCGGAAATCGACTTGGCAGTAGGATTAATGCTGAACAAAAAAGTTGGAGACCAAGTTTCTAAAGGTGATTCTCTTGTAACCATCTACAGCAACACTGAAAATGTTGAAGATGTTAAAAATAGAATCCGCAGCGCCTATACAATTTCGAAAAACGCTGTTGATGCACCACCTTTAATTTATAAAGAAATAAAACAATAATTATAGAAAAAAGAGGCTGACTCATAGGATCAAACCTTTGAGTTCCGGCCTCTTTTTTTTCTTTGGAAGTGGTTGATTTCCGCTCCAGGATGCTCGCTTTCCGCTATAGGAGTCTCAATGAAACCTGTGTGCTCCTGCGTCTACAAGCAACTCCTAACGAAGTGAGTTTCCTCGTCGCATGCCTTACGAGGAAAAATACTCAAGTAGCTGGCACGCTAATCCCGCAGGACAAGTAAGGCTTCGGCAGCGTTACATCGCACGAAGAAAATTGATTTTTATTTTCGAGGAGTCTCGCACCTTGCGCTCCAATCAACTTGTCATTGAAGGTCCTTCGCAAAAACGAATCAAAAGCAACATTCTTTAAGAAATAGCTTTTTTATGAAGATTAAATACTTATATAAATCTTAAGTGTGTTCTTGAGGAGTACACATAAGAGCTTTGTCCTCATCCTAATACTTTTAATCATCTCCATTACCGCCATCCGGTAGAATCGCACGTTATATAGAAAAATCCTACGTTATTTAGATAAATCACACGTTAGATTTAAAAATCGCACGTTATTTTAAATACATAGAACTTTCGACAAGAGTGAGACGCAATGTACCTTTATTGATTACTCCGCGCATAGTTACACTTTCAAAAACAAAACTTTTCTTATCTATTATACATGGCAAATACGGTATAAAGTGAAAAATTATGGAAAAAATAAAGCTATATGAATGGAGGGAAAAGTATGAAAGCCTTGATTTCAGGTTTATTGAGTTTGTGTCTGTTAGCGTCATTTTCCGTTCCAAAAGTGGAAGCTGCAGAAAAAGAAAAAGTAAAACTAGCTGTAAAAAGTCATTCTGCTATTTTAATGGAACAAGACAGTGGAAGTGTATTATATGAAAAGAACAGCCACGAAAAGCTTCCGCCAGCAAGTATGACTAAAATTATGACGCTAATTTTAGTAATGGAAGCGATTGACAAAGGCAAGATCGGCTGGAGCGATAAAATTCGTGTAAGTGAGTATGCTGCAAGCATGGGCGGATCGCAAATATTCCTGGAACCTGGAGAAGAAATGCGAGTAGAAGATATGGTTAAAGGAATTGCTATTGGAAGTGCCAACGACGCATCCGTTGCAATGGCAGAACATATTGCAGGATCTGCAGATTCATTCGTAAGTTTGATGAACGATAAAGCAAAGAATTTAGGATTAAAAGATACCTTCTTTAAGAATGCTACAGGTCTTCCGGCAGCCGGTCATTATACATCTGCACATGATATGGCGATCATGGGGAAAGAGCTTCTTAAACATGAAGAAGTAACTAAATTCACTGGACTATATGAAGATTATTTACGTGAAGATACAGACAAGAAGTTCTGGCTTGTAAACACAAACCGACTTGTTAAGTTTTATCCTGGTGTGGATGGATTAAAAACTGGATTTACAAATGAGGCGAAATATTGTTTGACAGCCACAGCGAATAAAAATGGGATGAGAGTTATAGCTGTTGTAATGGGAGCACCGACTCCGAAAGAAAGAAACGCACAGGTTACTTCCATGCTCGATTATGCATTTACTCAATTCTCAACAAAGAAATTATTCGATCGTCATGAAATCGTGAAAGAAGTAAAAGTACAAAAAGCGGACAAACCAAAACTACCAGTCGTAACTTCTGAGAATATATCTCTTTTATTGAAAAAAGGAGAAGCTGCTAAAAAGATAAAAACAGAGGTCACTGTTGATAAAGATTTAAAAATGCCTGTTAAAAAAGGGCAGCAGATTGGCTCTTTAAAGATATGGAACGGCAAAGACCTCATTACAGAAAGCCCAGTATTGGCTTCGGAAACGATAAAGAAAGCTTCCTGGTGGAAATTATTTAAACGTACAGCAGGACAAATGTCAAAATCCTTATAAATCATAGTTATTCTTGACTTTTATAGGCGAATTCCCACTAGTTTTGTCATCAGTGAAGGAATTCGTCTATTTTTATAGAAAATCACGTTATCCAAAAAAGAAGGAGAGGATAGCGTGGGATTAGCTGTCAATCTGGAACTTAAACACACTGTTTTGTGTATCCGCTTAGACGGAGAACTTGATCACCATACAGCAGACTTGCTTAGATCACAAGTGGAAGATTACTTGAAAAAGCATACCGTAAATCACATCATTCTAAATTTAGAAGGTTTAAGCTTTATGGATAGCTCTGGTCTTGGTGTTATTTTAGGCCGTTATAAACAAATAAAGAATCAGGATGGAGAAATGGTAGTATGCGCTATTTCGCCTGCTGTAAAAAGACTTTTTGAAATGTCAGGCTTATTTAAAATAATCAGGCTTGAAGAAGATGAAGAGCTTGCACTGCAGGCTTTGGGGGTGGCTTAATATGAGAAATGAAATGAAGATTCAGTTTTCAGCATTAAGTCAGAATGAATCCTTTGCCCGTGTAACTGTTGCAGCATTTATTGCCCAAGTCGATCCTACTGTGGACGAATTAACTGAAATTAAAACAGTTGTATCTGAAGCTGTTACAAATGCAATTATTCATGGTTATGAAAATAAAGCTACGGGCATGGTTTACATTGAAGCAGTGATTGAAGAGGATACTATCCACCTTACGATACGTGACGAAGGTTTGGGGATTCCTGATCTTGATCAGGCGCGACAGCCTCTATATACTTCTAAACCAGAGCTGGAACGCTCAGGAATGGGCTTTACAATTATGGAGAATTTTATGGACGAAGTTGAAGTCATCTCAGAACCGTCGTACGGAACTACGATTCACTTGACAAAATACTTAACCAAAAATAAAGCTATGTGTAATTAAGGGAGTATGCCTATGGATGTCGAAGTGAAAGGCAGCAAAAGCGAACCGTTTCTTAAGGATGAAGAGATAAAATTATTGATTAAACAAAGTCAGGAAGGAGATCAGCACGCACGCGATACGATTGTTGAAAAAAACATGCGGCTTGTCTGGTCAGTGGTTCAGCGCTTTTTAAACAGAGGTTATGAGGCAGATGACCTTTTCCAAATCGGCAGTATTGGTTTGTTAAAATCAGTGGATAAATTTGATCTGTCATACGATGTAAGATTCTCGACCTACGCTGTTCCGATGATCATCGGCGAGATCCAGCGTTTTATACGTGACGACGGAACAGTAAAAGTAAGCCGCTCTCTAAAAGAGACTGGCAACAAGGTTCGGAAGGCTAAAGACGAGTTATCTAAATCACTTGGACGGACACCGACGATTAATGAAGTCGCTCAATATCTAGAGGTAGCGGTGGAAGATGTTATTATGGCACAGGACGCTGTAAGAGCACCTCAATCGATACATGAGACTGTTTATGAAAATGATGGTGATCCAATAACTCTTTTAGACCAAATTTCAGATCATGCAGAGAGTAAATGGTTTGATAAAATTGCCTTAAAGGATATTATGGACAAGCTGGATGAGCGGGAGCGTTTAATCGTGTATTTACGCTATTTTAAAGACCAGACCCAATCAGAAGTAGCTGAACGGCTTGCTATCTCGCAAGTTCAAGTATCTAGGCTCGAAAAGAAAATATTGCTATTTATGAAAAACCAGATGGAGACTTAATAAGTCTTGTCTGGTTTTTTATTTTTAGTGGTAGTTTTTGGATGTTTTCTATTGCTAAGCATGATTAGAAAAGCCAAATCGCATACTAAACACAAATGCGCTGAAGAAAAGAGGCGAAGTAAGTTGGATAAAGTAATATACCTTCGTATGCGGCAACGCGTTCAAGTCCTTCAGCATCAGAAAGTAACAATTGGCGATGTCGCGCAAATCGTCGCATCAGATGAAAACGAAAGGAAGATTAAAGAATATATAATCCATGAAGTAACTCCAGAAGACAAGCATTTAATCGTTATCGATGTAATGAGGGTGATAGGTACGATTCAAAAAAATAATCCAGACATCGATGTTCAGACGATCGGACCTGCCCAGTCCATCTTGGAAATCCAGATGAAACAAAAGACATTAGCTCCTGTATATTTTGTACTCGTGTGGCTTCTCCTCTTTACGGGTTCGGCTCTTGCTATCATGAATTTTCATGAAGATGTCAGCATGCAGCTTGTTCACCAGAAAATTTATTACATGATTACAGGGCATTATAAAGAGCAGCCGCTGCTGCTGCAGGTTCCTTATTCATTTGGCCTGGGGCTCGGAATGATTCTATTTTTTAATCATTTGTTTCGAAAAAGGCTTAATGAAGAACCAAGTCCGCTCGAAGTAGAAATGTTCAATTACCAGCAAGACCTCGATCAATATGTAATCGTCCATGAAAATAAAGAAACAGAGAAGAAAATCAATGACAATTAAAGTTTTGCTTATGGCGTTTATTGGATTTGGCGGAGGAATAACTGTAGGTTCAGGCCTCGTTGCATTGATAACGGTTCTGGGGATTGTACCAAGACTGATGCAGCTTTCAAAAACATACCGCTTTATAAGAAGTTACGAGATAAGCATAATTCTTGGTGCCGTTTTAGGCGGATGGCTGAACTTGAGAAATGCTTCCTTCTCATTTTCGCCGCTTATTCTTGCACCGGTTGGATTGTTTGCTGGTATTTTTGTAGGAATGCTTGCCGCTGCATTAACAGAAGTATTAAATGTTTTGCCGATTTTAGCGAAACGAGTGGGCTTTGGGGAAAAAATCATCATTATATTAATGGCTATTGTTTTTGGAAAAATTACGGGGTCCTTGTTTCATTGGATCTATTATATCAACCATTAAGAAGTGGAGTGAAACAACATGGCAACAAAAGAGGAACAACAAGCTTATGCTGAAAAAATTAAACCGATACAACCTAAACCACCATATGTAATCAATTGTTTAAAAGCATTTTTTGTTGGCGGCTTAATCTGTGTGATCGGTCAAGGGATACAAAATTTTTATATGACGTTCTTTAACTTTTCACAAGAAACTGCAGGTAATCCAACTGTAGCAACGCTCATTTTAATCGCTGCTCTTCTGACGGGTCTTGGTGTATATGATAAGATCGGTCAGTTTGCTGGAGCTGGATCTATAGTGCCAGTAACCGGTTTTGCCAACGCTGTAACGAGTGCTGCTCTGGAACATAAAAGCGAAGGGCTAGTATTGGGAGTCGCAACAAATCTGTTTAAACTGGCCGGAGCCGTTATTGTTTTTGGAGCGGTTGCCGCTTACGTTTTTGGAATGATCAGATATATATTTCAGCATGTGATGTGAGGAGTGAGCTTATGAATTTATTAGGCAGACAAACATGGAAATTCGCAAACAGCATCTATTTGAACGCTACTGGTACTGCCGTAGGTCCTATGGAAAGTGAAGGTCCTCTCGGCAGCTATTTTGATAAAACTTATAACAATCTTCATTGCGGACAAAAAAATTGGGAGCTGGCTGAAAGGCAGCTGATGGAAGATGCAATTGATTTCTGTTTAAAGAAGTCAAAGCTTAACCCTGAAGACATTAATTTTTTGCTTGCAGGAGATCTTTTAAATCAGATAGTATCCTCGAATTACACAGCCAGAGGAAATGGTATTCCTTTTTTAGGGGTATTTGGAGCTTGTTCAACTTCGATGGAATCTCTTGCATTGGGAGCCGCCTTGGTAGATGGCGGTTATGCAAACCGGGTTATTGCTGCGGTCAGTTCACATAATGCAACTGCTGAGAGGCAGTTTAGATATCCAACTGAATATGGTGGGCAAAAACCAGATACAGCTACATTTACCGTAACTGGAGCAGGTGCAGCGCTCGTAAGCAAAGAGGTATCAGACATAAAGATTACATCAGCTACTGTCGGAAAAGTTGTAGATATGGGTATTAAAGACCCTTTTGATATGGGCTCAGCTATGGCTCCTGCAGCCGCTGATACGATTGCAGCACATTTTAAAGAAATGAATGTCTCACCTGATGAGTACGATCTTATCGCTACGGGAGATTTGTCAGGTGTCGGAGCTCCAATAGTAAAAATGCTTCTTAAAGAACAAGGATATGACATTTCTGATAATCACCGTGACTGCGGCTTAATGGTCTACCGTTCAGATCAGCAAGTGTTTGCCGGGGGAAGCGGTTGTGCATGTTCGGCAGTCGTAACTTATGGCTTTATCCTGGATGAAATACGAAAAGGGAACTTAAAGAAGGTGATGATGGTCGCTACAGGTGCACTGTTAAATCCTGTGATGGTCCAGCAAAAAGAAACAATTCCAACTGTCGCTCATGCAGTAGTTTTAGAGCGGGCGGAAGGAGGTATGTAAGATGGAATTTCTATGGGCCTTTATTGTAGGGGGAGCAATCTGTGTAGTGGGTCAATTAATGATGGACATTTTAAAATTGACACCTGCCCATGTTACAACATCATTTGTTGTAATTGGAGCTTTACTGGATGCTTTCGGAATTTATGACAACCTCATTAAATTTGCAGGAGCAGGAGCTACTGTTCCAATTACCAGCTTCGGACACTCATTGCTGCACGGAGCAATGGCAGCAGCTGATGAACATGGATTTATCGGTATAGCAATGGGGATTTTCGAGTTAACTTCTGCAGGGATATCATCTGCTATTCTTTTTGGGTTTTTAGTTGCAGTTTTCTTCGAACCAAAGGGGTGATTGAGGGTGAAAAAACGGGTTATTTTCATAACAGATGGAGATTTTTATGCGCTTCGGGTTGTTGAACATGCTGCCAAAATAATTGGCGGACGCTGTATTTCACAGTCTTGGGGAAATCCGACCAAAAAAAGCGGTGAAGAACTTGTTAAAATGATCCGTAAAACCCCTCATGACCCTGTGCTTGTAATGTTTGATGATTGTGGCTTTAAAGGTGAAGGTCCTGGTGAACAGGCTATGAGAATTATTCATCAGCAAGAGGATTTTGATGTTATCGGTGCGGTAGCAGTCGCATCTAAAACACATTTTGCAGAATGGACAAAGGTTCATTGTTCCATGGATAGATATGGTGAACTCACTGAGTTTGGGATTGATAAAAGCGGAGTGCCTGATTTGGAAACTGGAAGAATCAATGGGGATACGGTCTATATATTAGACGAACTGAATCTTCCTTTTGTAATCGGAGTAGGTGATATTGGAAAGATGGCTGGGTTCGATTCAGTTGAAAAAGGAGCCCCAATAACCTTAAAAGCAATCAATCTCATTCTAGAAAGGAGCGAATCTCATGGCAAACACAAAGAACAAAACACCGATCAGTAAAAATATAGAAGAGAATGAAAAGTTCTTAAAAGACCGCCTTGGCATCGGTATAAGTTTTGATGTAGGTGTCCGAAAAATATTTGTACTCAAAAAAGAGCTACAGCTATATTATTGTACCGGTCTTTGTGACAGTGAATTTATCATTATGCTGTATCGCGAGCTTATGGACATGGACCATGGCCACAGATCTCCAGGGAAAGTAAAAGATCTTGTACATAATCACCTTGCTCATCAGCAGGTTGAGCTTACAAAATCACTAGATGAAGCGGTAGACCGTATGCTTTCAGGATTGATCGTCATTTTTCTTGATGGTGAGGAAGAAGCGTTTATAGTAGACGTGAGAAGCTATCCGGGAAGGTCACCAGAAGAACCGGATATTGAAAAAGTTGTAAGGGGAGCTCGTGACGGCTATACAGAAAACATCATTATTAATACAGCTCTTACGAGAAGAAGAATACGGGATGAAAGACTTAGACATGAAATTCTGCAAGTAGGCGAACGATCAAAGACGGATATCTGCATTTCATATATCCAGGATGTTGCTGACCCTGGTCTGGTAGATCTTATCAGAAAAGAACTAAGTAAAATTGAAATAGATGGGATTCCCATGGCGGATAAGACCATTGAAGAGTTTATCGTAAAGCAAGGCTGGAACCCGTTTCCACTCGTACGGTATACAGAAAGACCAGATGTTGCCGCGCAGCATTTAATGGAAGGGCATGTATTAATCATCACGGATACTACACCAAGTGTAATGATCACACCGACTACACTTTTTCATCACGTCCAGCACGCAGAAGAATATCGGCAAACACCATTTATCGGTGCCTTCTTAAGATGGATTCGTTTTAGCGGGATAATCATGTCCGTTTTTTTGGTGCCGATGTGGCTTTTATTTTCAATGCAACAACAGCTGCTGCCTGACTTTATAGACTTTATTGGACCTAATAAAACAACGAATATTCCATTGTTCCTGCAAATTTTGTTTGCTGAAATTGGGATTGATATTTTAAGGCTGGCCGCCATTCATACTCCAAGCTCACTTTCAACGGCAATGGGGCTGATTGCTGCAATTCTGATCGGTCAAATTGCGATAGATGTTGGTTTGTTTGTTCCTGAGGTTATGTTGTACGTGGCCATAGCAGCAATTGGTGGATTCTCGACCCCAAGTTATGAACTTAGTGTAGCGAATAAAGTAGTCAGACTTGTTCTTATAGTATTAGTTGTACTGTTTAAGGTCCCAGGCTACATGATTGGAGTAACGTTGTTTATTCTTTACTTAAGCACCATAAAAAATTTAAACACGCCATATCTCTGGCCGTTCATACCATTTAATCCAAAAGCGTTTTTGCAGATTCTTGTACGGGTTGCCGTGCCGCTGTCAAAAGTGCGTCCTAGCATCGTACATCCGCAGAATAGAAAAAAGCAGCCAAACTAATGTATCTGTCCCTTGTGGATTAACAAAAATTGTGTTAAATTCATAACTAATTCAATATATGCCTCATTTGAGGTAGAGGCGCAAAACGAATAAGTAGCATATGGAGTTCATGGAAGACGATGAAATATGTCGAAAGGTCAATTTGCCGAAGTGTAAAAGGAGATCCATTTCTTTTTATGCTGGGCCGCTGCTGAACAAGCAGCGGACTGTCACTACAACAGTAGTGGAGAGCTATTCCGACATGAGGGCACGGTCATGACAGCCTGCCTTAATTGCGGCTGTCTTTTTATTATTGTCGGGATTGAATTCTTCATCATCATGGAGAGGAGATTAATTGTGAATTTACATGGCACAGCTAAAATCGGAGAAAATAATCATCTTTGGATAGGCGGAGCAGATACGGTGAAACTTGCTAAAAAGTATGGCACACCGCTTTATATATATGATGTTGCTTTAATAAGAACTAGAGCGAGAGGATTTAAGAAAGCATTTGAAGAAAAGGGTGTTGGATATCAGGTAGCATACGCCAGCAAAGCATTTTCATCGATCGCGATCATTCAGCTTATGGATCAAGAAGGGTTAAGTTTGGATGTTGTTTCCGGCGGGGAACTTTATACAGCACTCCAAGCAGAATTTCCTGCAGAACGTATCCATTTTCATGGAAACAACAAGAGTGTTGAGGAATTAGAGTTCGCACTTACAGCAGGAGTAGGGTGTATTGTAGTAGACAATTTTTATGAAATAAATCTGTTAAAGATGCTTTGCAGAAAACTGAATAAGAAAGTGAAGATCTTATTGCGTCTTACACCTGGTATTGAAGCACATACCCATGATTACATCATAACCGGTCAGGAAGATTCTAAATTTGGTTTTGACTTAGGAAGCGGGCAAGCAGATAAGGCGTTGCAAGTAGTCCTTGAGTCTGAGTTTTTCGAGGTGCTCGGCATACATTGTCACATAGGTTCTCAAATCTTTGAAACTGAAGGTTTTACTTTAGCAATTGATAAGCTGTTTAGCCACTTTAAGATTTGGGAAGAGAGCTATCAATATTTTCCTCGCGTCGTGAATCTAGGCGGAGGCTTTGGTATTCAATATACTTCTGATGACACACCTCTTGAGCCAGAACAGTATGTAATGGCAATGATTGATGAAGTCAATCGTAAAATGGCTCAATTCGAAGAAAAACCAATGCCTGAATTATGGATTGAACCCGGGAGATCACTCGTTGGAGATGCTGGGACAACGATCTATTCGATCGGTTCTCAAAAAGAGATTGAAGGTGTAAGACATTATGTGTCTGTTGATGGCGGTATGACAGATAATATTCGTCCAGCTCTTTATCAAGCAAAATATGACGCATATACAGCAAACAAGATGAACGATAAGCCTGCCCAAACAGTATCAATTGCAGGAAAGTGCTGTGAGAGCGGAGATATGCTCATTTGGGATTTGGAGCTGCCTGAAGTGACGGATCAAGATTATCTTGCTGTATCTTGTACAGGAGCGTATGGATACAGTATGGCAAACAATTATAACCGAATACAGCGTCCAGCAGTTGTTTTTGTAGAAAATGGTGAAAAACAGCTTGTTGTTAAGCGAGAAACGTACGAAGACTTAGTCAGACAGGATGTGCCCCTAAAATCAAAGGTTTTTGTGTAAATTAGTTTACGGGGATGTCATTTCACCGTACAATGGTATGTGAATGAAACATAAGGAGGCCAATTTAATGAAAAAAGGTTCAATCGAATTCGAAAATGGCGAAAAAATATTATTTGATCTATATCAAGAAGAAGCACCTGGAACTGTAGAAAACTTTGAAAAGCTTGCAAACGAAGGATTTTATAATGGAGTAACATTCCACCGTGTAATTCCTGGTTTCGTAGCACAAGGCGGAGATCCGACTGGAACTGGTGCAGGCGGTCCTGGTTACTCAATTCCTTGTGAAACAGAAGGTAATCCTCACAAACATGTAGCAGGATCTCTATCAATGGCTCACGCTGGCCGTGATACTGGTGGAAGCCAGTTCTTTATTGTACACGAGCCTCAGCCGCATCTGAATGGCGTACACACAGTTTTCGGACAAGTTACTGAAGGAATGGACACTGTTTTGCGCATTAAGCAAGGCGATGTAATGAAAGAAGTTAAAGTTTGGGAAGAGTAATATTGAGCGGCCCCGGGTATCCGGGGCTTTTTTTATTGTAGTTTGATAAGCTGAACGCATAAAAATCCCCTGTCATGGATTCGGTTGACAGGGGATTTAGATTTTTTATTAAAGAATTCTGTTCTTTTGCAATTTCTGCTTTTCTCTTTCCTCGATAACAGGTGTTCGGTCTCTTAATCTATGTTTATGAATAATAGTCTCGTCTCGAACAAGTTTTGATTTCCATGCCTTCCCGGTTTTTTCGGCTTCTAATATGCATGTTTTTTTCAATGACGGTGTTAATGGGAGTAAAAAAGGCTTAAATTCTTTTTGCTGAACAATCTCATTTTTCCTATTCTCCAGCAATTCAAAGAGAGTGTCAGGTTCCAGACCAAGTGAATGAAGTGCAGCTTTTTCGCTTTGAAGTTTTTGAATTCCGCTTGTTATCATTCTTTTTGCACCGTTCATATTAAGGCGTCTCTGGT
This sequence comes from Fictibacillus sp. NPDC058756, assembly GCF_042746035.1. Lineage (NCBI taxonomy): Bacteria > Bacillati > Bacillota > Bacilli > Caryophanales > Fictibacillaceae > Fictibacillus > Fictibacillus sp. NPDC058756. Next base: position 1,596,962 of record NZ_JBHYPU010000001.1, read on the forward strand.
GGTAGAGAGCTACAGCGATCTGGATGAGCCCCGGCCAAAGGTTTCCTTTCATTCCTTCGTTCTTCCAATGCTCCTCGAGTACTTCATGGCACTCAAAATAGTCTTGTTCAGTATGAAAAAAGATTAGATAATCAATCCAAGCTTTCGGATAATTCAACTTGTGCCCACACCCCTTTACTTTTTCGCATTTAGTTTACCATAGGCCTATGACTAATAAAAATACAGCTTTTGTATGTTGAAAATATGATATAATTTTATAATACAAAAAACGTTGATAAAACTGGGGAAATGTTATGAAATATAGTGTGAAGCTTGATGGATTTGAAGGTCCGCTTGATTTGCTGCTTCATTTAATTCAAACATACGAAGTAGATATTTATGATATACCTGTAGCAATAATTACAGAGCAATACTTGCAATATATACATACGATGAAAGAGCTTAAACTGGATGTTGCCAGTGAATATTTAGTCATGGCTGCAACTTTGCTTGCGATAAAAAGCAAGATGCTTTTGCCGAAGCACGAGGATGATTTTCTTGATCATCAGTTGGAATTAGACGTGGAAGAAGATCCGAGAGACGAACTTGTGAGAAGGTTAATTGAATACCGGAAATATAAGTTTGCAGCAGATGAATTAAAAGAAAGAGAAGCTGCAAGAAGCTTAGTTTATACTAGAGAACCGCTCGATTTAAGTCAGTTCGAAAAAGAGGAAACAGCTCAGCAGGTAACAAATGTAACGCTCTATGATATGCTGCAGGCAATGCAGAAGGTCTTTCAGGAAAAAGTGACTCGGTCACCAAGACAAACAACGATAGAACGCCAGGAAATGCCGATTGAAACCAGAATGGACCAGATTAAACAATCACTCCTATCTGTTGGAGGCAAAAGACGTTTTACCGATCTTTTTGATAAAAGCTCAAAAGAGCATGTGGTAGTTACGTTTCTGGCCATTTTGGAATTAATGAAAGTAAAAAGTATTAACTGTGAGCAGCAAGACCATTTTAGTGAAATTTATATTACCATGATAGAGGAGTAAAAGGATTTGGAACGAAATGAAATAAAAGCGGTTATTGAAGGTTTGCTCTTTGTCAGCGGAGATGAAGGCATCGACCGAAAACAAATTGCACAAGTTCTTGAAAAAGACAGCAAGGAAATAGATGAGATTATTAATGAGCTGAAAGAAAGCTACCTTTCACCTGACAGAGGTATGACCATCGTTGAATACGCAGGATCACTTCAGTTCGTAACGAAACCAGATCATGCAGTTTTTTACGAGCGTCTTGTTGAAACCCCTGGTCACTCTACTCTTTCACAAGCGGCTCTCGAAACTTTAGCAATCATTGCCTATAGACAGCCCATTACGAGATCTGAGATCGAAGAAGTCAGAGGAGTGAAGACAGAAAAGCCTCTTCAAACTTTGTCTGCAAAAGGGCTTGTAAAAGAGGTCGGAAGGGCAGAAGGAACTGGGAGAGCTATTTTGTACGGCACTACCAAAGCATTTTTAGATCATTTCGGCCTTCAGACGATTAAAGAACTGCCTCCGCTCCCGGAGAACATTCAAGAGGAGAGCGTGGAACAGGAAGCAGACCTATTCTTTTCAAAGTTTCAGGAATCTATATCTTTTGAAGATAACTAAGGGGGAAGCTGTTTTGCTGATTCATCATATTGATGGTATTGAATTAGAAAAAGAAAAACCGAATACATCAGAGGATTTCTTTAACCGTTCAGAAGCAGCCTACGAAATAAATGGTGAAAAACATACCTTTCATCTTCTCTATGTGCGTTACTTTGAAGAAAAACTTGAAGATGAATTAAGTCAGCATGATTTCTGGAAGCAGCATCTTCAAAAATATAAACTCCGTGAAATAGCAGCATTAGCAGCACTCAGCAAAAATGATTCATATTTGAAAAGAAAACGAGTTTATATTAACGAATATGAAGACTTTAAGAGTCTATTTATGAATCCTGATGAAAAAACATTAACCAATCTTCTACAACCATTTGAATAATTATTTTAAACAGCCAAGTCTTTGGCTGTTTTTTTATTTGGCTTATTTCTAAAGGCTGTTTTCGCTTTTAGAAATAAAAAAAGAAAACATCAAAATGGAGAAAATGGCCTTTCTTAAAGAAGCCTTATTATTCAGGGTTGCTTTTGTTAGTAGATGATTTCCTCTTCAGGATGCTCGCTTTCCACAGGGCGTGCGTTGAGCCTCCTGCCGCTTTGCGCCATTAGGAGTCTCCACCTGACCACTCGTCCCGAAGGAGTCTCACCTTGCGCTTCAATCATTTGCATAGGAAGAAAAAAAGAAAACATCAAAAAGCAGAAAAGAGCCTTTTTAAAAGAAGCCTTCGTATATAAGGTTGCTTTTGATAGTAGATGATTTCCGCTCCAGGATGCTTGCTTTCCACGGGGCGTGCGGTAAGCCCTCCTGCGGCTTATGCCTTTAGCAGATTCTATTGTTTCAAGGGATTGGTGCACCAAAAAGTATGTAAGAAATTCTACATTGAATAGTTAATTGGAGCGGAAGGGCGAGACTCCTCGAAAATGAAAATCACCGTTTCATCGTGCGATATATCGGTGCCGGAGCCTTCCTTGTCCTGCAGCATGAGTGGGACAGCTGAGACCGTTCGATGCGTCGAATGGGCTCACCGCACACCCTGCAAAAAGCGAGTCCTGTAACGGAAATTAACCACTTACAAAAGCAGCAAAGTTTACGAAAACAGCCTTTTATTTCTTACTTGTTCTGTTTTAAATAGAGGGTTAAGGGTAAATTAACAAATAAGTAAACGAGTCGAAGGAGAGAAATCTTTTGCCCAGAATAGCAGCAGTCGAAACCGTTAATCCCCCTCACAAACTATCGCAAAAAGAAACGATGGAATTTGCAAGAAACTTATTTCAAAATGCATTTTCAGATATTGAACGTTTATTAAAAGTTTTTCAGAATGGTGAGATTTCATCAAGATATTTTGTAATGCCGATTGAATGGTTTAAAGAAAAGAGAAGTTTTCAGGAAAAAAATGATTTATACATAGACTTTGCTACGAATCTTGGAGCAGAATGCATCCATAAATGCATGGGCCCATCAGACAGTCCTATAATCCCTTATGAAAATATTGACGCAATCTTTTTTATTTCCAGTTCCGGGATATCCACTCCTAGTATAGAAGCCAGAATCATGAATATGCTGCCGTTTTCCTCTCATACGAAACGAATACCTATATGGGGCTTAGGATGTGCAGGTGGTGCATCAGGCTTTTCGAGAGCTTTTGATTATTGTAAAGCATATCCGAAGTCAAACGTGCTCGTATTGAGTGTTGAATTATGCAGCTTGACGTTCCAGCATGAGGATTTTTCTAAAAGCAATCTTGTAGGAACCTCCTTATTTGCAGATGGGGTTGCATGCGCACTTATATGCGGAGATGAATCAGATGGTGCTAAATCAGCAGAATTAAAGCCTTATATTTTAGATACAATGTCCACATTAAAGCCTCATTCAGAGGATGTAATGGGATGGGAGGTAAAAGATACAGGTCTTTATGTTGTCTTTTCACGTGATATACCTAATGTGATACGAACTTGGCTTAAACCGAATGTTGATGAGTTTCTAAACCGAAATCATTTAACCGGAGAACAGATCAAAAATTTTATTGCACATCCCGGAGGCAAGAAAGTTCTTCAGGCATATGTAGATGCTCTTGGCCTGCCTCTTTCCAAAACTGATATTTCACGAGATGTGCTTATGTCAAACGGCAACATGTCTTCTGCTACTGTCTTTTATGTTTTGAAACAATTTATGGACATAAAACAAAATGAAGGTGATTTAGGAATTATGGCAGCACTTGGCCCTGGTTTCTCATCAGAGCTTTTGTTAGTCGAATGGAGGAAATAACGGTGAATTGGTTTCTCATTTTTTGGACTTTTTTAATAATCCAGAGACTTGCAGAAGTGAAAATCGCCAGAAAGAATGAAGAAACTCTCCGATCCAAGGGGGCTGTTGAGGCAGGGAGCAGCCATTATAAATGGATGGTAACTATGCATGCCTCATTTTTTCTTTTTCTATTTGCTGAAGTAATGTTCTTCGGTGCTTTTTCTCCTTCATGGTGGATGATTCCGTTTGTATTGTTTTTAATTGCACAAATAATTCGGGTGTGGGCGATCACCTCTTTAGGAGTTTTCTGGAATACAAAAATCATTCTGCTTCCAGGTGCTGAAGTTGTGGCTAAAGGACCGTACCGTTTTATAAGACATCCTAATTACTTAGTCGTAGCATTGGAACTTTTAGTAATTCCTCTTATTTATGGCGCTTATGTTACCGCATTTCTTTTTACAATATTAAATATCTTGATGCTCCGTGTAAGAATACCAGCAGAAGAAAAAGCATTAATGGAACTTACTGATTATGAAAATAGACACGGTGAAAAACAACGTTTCTTTCCTAGTCAATAAAAGAGCGGAAGTAAATCCCATTCATAACCTGTCCTTGTTTGCATAAACTTTTACAAAACACCTAAAGGGCGGGATTTTGAATGAAACAAATCAATTCACCTCTTATTTACATTGTAATATGCACGCTTATACTTGCAGTTTTCCCGCAAGAAGCAAAGGCTGAATTTGGTGTATCAGCAAAAGCGGCTGTACTGATGGAACAATCTTCAGGAAGAGTTTTATATGGCCGGAATGAACATCGTCCCATGAGAATCGCTAGTATAACAAAAATCATGACTGCTATCCTTGCCATTGAATCCGGAAAGATGCAGGATACTGTAACCATAACCGAACATGCAGCAAGAACAGAAGGATCTTCTCTTTATTTAAAACCTGGTGAGAAAATCCCATTAACAGACCTGGTTTATGGATTGATGCTGAGATCAGGAAATGATTCTGCTGTTGCGATCGCAGAACATGTAGGCGGAAGCTTAGATGGATTTGCCTATCTTATGAATCAAAAGGCAGAAGAAATAGGAATGAAACATACTCGCTTTAGAAATCCTCATGGACTCGATACACATGAAGACCATTATTCAACCGCCTATGATATGGCGCTTCTGACTAAGTATGCTATGAACAACGACATGTTTAAAGATATTTCAGCAACGAAGGTATACCGTTCTGAGCAAACGGGTGAAAAATGGGACAGAGTGTGGCGAAACAAAAATAAAATGCTGAAGCTTTATGAAAATGCCACTGGCGGGAAAACGGGCTATACAAAACGTGCAAAAAGAACTCTGGTTTCAACAGCCGAGAAAGACGGAATGGAGCTTATCGCAGTTACACTAAATGATCCTGATGACTGGGAAGATCATAGAAATATGTTCGAGTGGGGATTTCACTCTTTTCAAATGACCGAACTGATTAAGGAAGGTAAAGTATCCAGTATTAAAGATAGAGGTTATAAAGGGAAAGTTGAAGCAAACCGTACTTTTTCTTATCCGTTAATGAAAGAAGAGATTAAACAGATCTCTTCTTCCATTCATTTATATAAATTGCCCAAGTCTGGTGAATGGAAAGAAGAAGATATTCCTAAGCCTGTAGGAAGGTATTTTATAGATTTAAATGGTTTAAGAATAGCAGATTTACCGCTATATTATGATGGTAAAGCATTAATAAAACCTCACAATGATGGTATTTGGACAACATTTAAAGATATGCTGAACCAGCTTTTCTTTGCAGCAAGGGAGCATAATGGCTCATGGTGAATTACATTTGGGTCGGTATGATGGTTATTGGATTTGTTGTTGCAGCTATTAATGGCAACATGGATAAAGTAAACGCAGCAATTTTCACAAGTGCAAAGGAAGCAGTAACTTTGAGTTTTGCTATGATAAGTATTCTCGTGTTTTGGCTTGGGATTATGAAAATAGCAGAAAGGGGCGGATTGTTAGAAGTCCTTGCATACCTTTTTCGTCCAATTGTCAAATGGCTATTTCCTGATATTCCAAAAGATCATCCGGCACAGGGATACATTTTATCAAATATGGCAGCGAACCTGCTGGGACTGGGGAACGCAGCCACACCAATGGGTATAAAAGCTATGGAACAGCTTAAGATACTTAATGGCGGAAAGAACGAGGCTAGCCGTTCGATGATCACACTGCTTGCTATTAATACATCAAGCATAACATTAATTCCTACCACAATCATCGCTATAAGAATGAGCTATAACTCTCAATCTCCGACTGATATCGTTGCACCGACACTTTTAGCGACTGCTGTTGCAACAGTTGGAGCCATCCTGATCGACAGGTATTACTATTACCGCTCCTTGCAAAAGGGAGGGAAATAGATGAATTTCGTTCAATCATTTTCGATTTGGTTTATCCCCCTTTTAATCGGTTTTATATTGCTCTATGGAACCTACAAAAAAGTCCCAACCTATGAAACATTTGTAGAAGGAGGAAAAGAAGGGTTTTCCATTGCGATAAATATTATTCCATTCTTAGTTGGTATGCTAGTAGCCATATCTGTTTTCAGAGCTTCTGGAGCATTAGATTATGTTATGCTCGCTATGCGTCCCATATTTTCATTGTTTCATATACCAGCCGAAGTCGTTCCGCTTGGATTGATGAGAACGATTTCTGGGACAGGTGCACTTGGTATGACTTCTGATCTCATTGCAACTCATGGGCCAGACTCCTTTATTGGAAGGTTGGCTTCAACGATACAAGGAAGTACGGATACGACATTTTATGTACTGACAGTATATTTTGGAGCGGTCGGAATTAAAAAAATGAAATATGCATTAAAGGTTGGTCTATTAGCAGACTTAATCGGATTTTTAGCATCCATCGCGGCGATATCACTTCTTTTTTACTCATAAAACGAATAAAAAGAGCCTTTAAGGCTCTTTTTTACGTTTATCGTGGTTGAGAATTACGAATAATGAAGGTATGATGAGACATGAGGTGAAATCATGGAACGATTGCAAAAAGTGATTGCTCAAAGCGGTATAACTTCCCGAAGAAAAGCAGAGGAATTAATCCGTGAAGGCAAAGTGAAAGTGAACGGAAATGTTGTGACCGAACTCGGCACAAAAGTCGGAACAAAAGATAAAATTGAAGTGAACGAAATTCAAATTCAACGGGAACAGCCCGTTTATTTTTTGATGTATAAACCTTCTGGAGTAATAACAGCAGTATCTGATGATAAAGGACGTAAAACAGTTGCTGATTATTTCAAAGATATCATCGAACAGCGAGTTTTTCCGGTTGGCAGATTAGATTATGACACTACAGGTGTTATTATCATGACAAATGACGGAGAATTCGCGAATGTGCTGATGCATCCACGGTACCAGTTAGATAAAGTGTACATTGCTAAAGTGAAAGGAATTCCCCCAAGAGAAAAGATTAAGCAGCTTGAACGAGGGATTCGTCTGGAAGATGGTATGACTGCACCCGCTAAAGCGAAAGTTACATCTATCGATAAGAAAAAAGGAACAGCAATCGTAGAATTAACAATTCATGAAGGGAAGAACCGGCAGGTCAAGCGAATGCTAGAAGCAATCGGATCTCCTGTTATGAAGCTGAAGCGCGAAAGATACGGATTTCTTGATCTTAGAGGACTTAATCCAGGTGAGTTTAGAGAACTAACTCCACATGAAATAAAGCAGCTAAGAAACATGGCTGTCACACAAACGTCAAAAAAAAGCCGTAGATAGGCTTTTTTTTCAAGTTATAGTAAAATGGAAGCGGCTAAAAGGAGCGGATAGCTTTGAAGAAAAAAAGATTATGGTTTCGCTCTGCTTTGCTTGCCATCTTAGTTATAGCGATCGGTTATACAATCTATAACAGTATCTTTGAAGATAATGGTACTTACATAAAAAAGGGAGACATGGCTCCCAATTTTGTACTTACTGATCTTAATGGCAACCGGGTTGAACTTGAAGATTACCGGGGTAAAGGGGTCTTCTTAAATTTTTGGGGAACATGGTGCAAGCCATGTGAACGGGAAATGCCCTATATGCAAAGGCAATACGAAACCTACAAAGAACAAGGTGTAGTAATTCTTGCTGTAAATGTCAGTGAAACAAATGTATCAGTAAATAACTTTGTGGATCGTTATCGTTTAACCTTTCCAATACCGATGGATAAACAAAGAGAAGTAACGAAAGCATACGGCATAGGCCCTATTCCAACTACGATTCTTATTGATAAAAATGGGAAAGTGGTGGGACGAACGAGTGAATCACTGTCTGAAGAGAAAATTATTTCCTTTATGGAAAAAATCAAGCCGTAAAGGGGTGAAAAGATGCAATCAATAACTTGTGAATGCGGCCACTCAAATCCCTACGGTACAAGTCTTTGCCAAGCCTGTGGGAAGCCATTGGATAACGACGTTGAAGTACTATCAAGCATGCGTTATGAAGGAAGCGCCAGAAGATCGCAAACGTATAAAAAAACGTTTGTAGACCATACCTGGAACTTCTTTTCGTCTGTAAGAGTTGGAGTGTGGCTGATAATCATCATACTGGTCGCTGCTGCAATAGGGACAATTTTTCCTCAAGAAACATTTATCCCGCCAAATGTTGATCCTGCGACTCATTATGAAAGCGAATACGGAATACTTGGATTAATCTATTATTTGTTGGGCTTCCATAAACTTTATGGGTCATGGTGGTTTATCATTCTGCTGGGTATGTTAGGACTTTCTATTATTATTGCCAGCCTGGATCGCGGAATACCGCTTTATAAAGCTTTAAAAACGCAAAGAGTTACAAGGCATGATCAATTTATGAAGAATCAGCGTTTTTTCTCAGTAAGTGAAGAAGCAGAGTTAGAAGAGATCAAATATACACTCGAATCATTGCGTTATAAAGTACGTGAAGAAAAGGGCAATCTTTTTGCAGAGAAGGGCCGTTTTTCAAGGTGGGGCGCGTATGTGAACCATGTTGGATTAATCATTTTCTTAACTGGTGCGATGCTTAGATTCTTCCCAGGAATGTATGTCGATGAAATTCTTTGGGTCAGAGAAGGCGAAAAAGCGTCAATACCAGGTACAAAGAGTGATGACGGACAATATTACTTAGAAAACAAAGAATTTATTCTCGAAATGTATGATAAGGAAGAAAAGAAGTTTAATAGTGCACTAAGTTCAGTAGATGGAGAAGTAGCCAAAAACTATCAAAGCAATGTGACACTATACAAGACGAAGCCTAATCACACGATAGGCGAAGAGCCTGAACTAATAAAAGTAAAAGACGGTGAAATTCGTGTAAATGAACCGTTTAAATTTGATTCATTTGCACTCTATCAGACTGATTTTAAGCTGAATGAATTCAGTAAGATGAGTTTTGAATTAGAAGAGAAGGAAACTGGCAAGAAGTTTGGCAAACTGACTGTTGATCTGCATGAACCTGAGAAAAAGTATGATTTGGGAAATGGCTACAGAGTTGAGATCGAGGAGTATTTTCCGAACTTTATTCTTAATGAGCAAAATCAGCCTTCAACAGTAAACAATTTGCCTGATAACCCTGCTTTTGTATTTTCAATGTATTCTCCTGAAACTCCAAAAGGTGAAAAAGCATTTGTAGGTATTCAAAAGAACATTGAAGCTGGTGAGAATCAATTTAAAATGTCGTTTGCAGGGATCGAGACAAAGGACTTAACAGCCTTAACGGTTAGAAAAGACCATACGCTCTGGATAATTGCTCTTGGCGGAATTATTTTTATGATCGGTGTTACGCAAGGGTTATATTGGAACTACAGAAGAATTTGGATTAAACAAAATCAAGATGGAGTGTGGGCAGCAGCTCACACGAATAAGAACTGGTATGGCTTGAAAAAAGATTTAGATTTCCTTAGTGAAAAGACAAGTTTAACAGCTTTGGTCGATAAGGAAACTAATACTAAATAGGAGTACCGTTCGAGCAGGAGGGTTTAGGATGGCTGAAATTAGCAGTACGCTTTTGTATAGCGCATTCATGATTTATTTATTTTCTACCCTGTTTTTTGCGATGTCTATTTCAGATAAAAAAAATGAAAAAGCAGCACATACAAAAAAATGGGGTAAAATTGGATTCATAACTGCATGCGTTGGATTCGCAGCGCAGTTTGGCTATTTCATTACAAGATGGATAGCTAGCGGACATGCTCCAGTTAGTAACCTATTTGAATTCACAACTTTCTTTGGAATGATGATGGTACTTGCATTTATCATTTTATATTCAATTTACCGTACGAATGGATTAGGTGTTTTCGCAATGCCGGTTGCTTTGCTTGTTATTGCTTATGCAAGTATGTTTCCGAAAGATATTTCACCGCTTATACCAGCGCTGCAAAGCGACTGGCTTAAAATTCACGTTACTACTGCCGCTTTAGGTGAAGGAATACTCGCTATTTCATTCGTTTCAGGTCTAATTTATTTAATTCGTACTGTCGATCAATCTGTTTCTTCTAAAAAGACGAAGTGGATTGAGATAGTTTTGTACAGTTTAATAAGTGTAGTAGGTTTCATCGTTATTTCCATGGCTTTCAAAGGTGCAGGTTATGAAGCAAGCTTTGAAATCATGAACGATCAGAACCAAGCGGAAAAGATTGTTTTTGAGATGCCTGCAATTGCAGGACCAGCAAACGGAGAACAGCTGGATGATTCTTTCGGTCCGCTTTTTTCCACACCATCATGGATGAATGGTGCAAATGCATCAATTAAATTAAACACGTTTATCTGGTCACTTCTCTCAGGGGCAATCCTATATGGACTGCTAAGACTGATACTAAGAAAAAGAATTGCGGCTGCGCTTCAGCCGAAGGTGAAAATAAATCCTGATCTTCTTGATGAAATCAGCTATCGTGCGGTAGCAATCGGATTTCCGATCTTTACTTTAGGTGCTTTGATTTTTGCAATGATTTGGGCTCAGGAAGCTTGGTCGAGATTCTGGGGCTGGGATCCTAAAGAAGTATGGGCATTAATCACTTTCTTGTTCTATGCTGCTTATCTTCACCTAAGGCTGTCAAAAGGCTGGCATGGCGAAAAGTCTGCATGGCTTTGCGTATTAGGTTTCTGGATCATTACATTCAACCTTATCGCAGTAAATCTAGTATTAGTAGGATTGCACTCATATGCATAATAGAAGTTTCATAAAAGTCTCTCTTTATTAAGAGGGGCTTTTTTATAAAGTAAAATGAAGAGTATCCTGTTTGTTCCAAGAGGAAGAATTCATGTATGATAGAAACAGGATAGATATGATAGGTATAAATATTTCACTATGATTTCATGTGGAGGCTTGAAAAATGAATACAGAAGCAAAAATTTTAGTGGTTGACGATGAAGAACGAATTCGCAAATTATTAACGATGTACCTTGAAAGAGAAAATTATGAAGTACATGAAGCAGAAAATGGAGAAGAAGCACTTCAAATGGCTGTTTCAATTAATTTTGATCTTATTTTGCTTGATTTGATGCTTCCGGGTATGGACGGTATTGAAGTGTGTGAAAAACTAAGGGAAAAGAAAGCCACTCCAGTAATTATGCTGACAGCAAAAGGTGAAGAGCTAAACAGGATCCAAGGATTTGAAGCTGGAACAGATGATTATATCGCTAAACCATTCAGTCCAAGAGAAGTCATCCTGCGTGTTAAGGCACTTTTAAGAAGATCTTCACCAACAAAATTCCTTCAAACGGAAACCGTTGCAAAAAATGTGGTTGTATTCAAGCATATAACAATCGATCATGACGCTCATCGTGTTACAGCAGGTGGTAAAGAAGTAAACTTAACACCTAAAGAATATGAACTGCTGTACTATTTAGCCAAAACACCAGATAAAGTTTATGCTCGTGAGCAGCTATTGAAGGATGTTTGGAATTATGAATTTTTTGGTGATTTAAGAACGGTAGATACACATGTAAAAAGACTTCGCGAAAAATTAAACAAAGTATCTCCAGATGCAGCCTCTATGATTGCAACAGTTTGGGGAGTAGGATACAAATTTGAGGCGGGAAATGAATGATTTGGAGAAGTGTTGTAGGCAAACTTTCGGTAACCATTTTGTTGCTGGTATTAGTTGTACTGACTGTGCTGACAATATTGCTTACCCAGTTTTTCGAAAATTTTTATGATAATCAGGCAAGAGAACAACTAACAAAAATGGCAGACAGGCTTGTCCTGATCATGGAGAACGATGAAAATAAAGAAGAAGCCATTAGGATCACAAGTGAAATGGCAGAAGCTTATTCAATGTCCATTATGATTATTGACGAAAATCAGGAATCATTTATTGATACAAAATCTTTTAGTGATGCTCCTTACATTCCTGTTTCTGTTTTTAGTGATAACGAACAATTATCTTCAGTAGTGGATGAAGGGAAAAAGATTTATATAAACGGAGAATTTCCAATTCTTTCAGATGGTAATGAATCTGCCCATACGATGATTATTTACGGTGAACCTTATGAAACAGGAACCGGTAAAGGCGGCGTATATGTTTACCAATCGATCGAGAATATAACAAAAACTACAAACCATACGAAATACCTTATCTTTTTAGCGGCTGGTATAGCGATTATACTCACGATCATATTTGCTTTCTTTTTATCTACACGAATAACAGCTCCTCTTAGAAAAATGAGAGAAGCAGCTACATCTGTTGCAAAAGGTGAATTCGATATGAAAGTGCCGATCTTAACACATGATGAGATTGGTGAACTAGGAATGACCTTTAACCGGATGGGACGTCAGCTTAAAAATAATATTACAGCTTTAAACCAGGAAAAAGAACAGCTGACAAGCATCTTGAGTTCAATGGCTGATGGTGTTATTACGTTTGACAGAAAGATGAATATCCTTGTAACTAATCCTCCGGCTGACCGCTTTTTACAAGCTTTTTATTATGAATCAGGCATGAAGAGTGAAGTGAAAGGAAATGTTCCAATTGCTGTCACTCAGCTTTTTCAGCAGGTTGTTTCACTTGAAAGCGAGCAGATGACCGAAATAGACATACAGGGCCGTTCATGGGTTATAGTAATGACACCTTTATATGATCACTCTGTAATTCGCGGTGCTGTTGCGGTTCTGCGTGACATGACAGAAGAGCGTCGAATGGATAAATTGCGAGAGGATTTTGTAGCAAACGTTTCACATGAACTTAAGACACCAATAGCGATGCTTCAGGGATACAGTGAAGCTATTGTAGATGATGTTGCAGAATCAGAAGAAGAAAAGAAGGAATTAGCAGGCATCATTTTGGATGAATCCAAAAGGATGGGAAGGCTTGTTAATGAACTGCTTGATCTTGCAAGATTAGAAGCAGGGCATATGAAGCTCCACTATACACACTTAGCAATTCCACCGTTCGCCGAACGTATCGTCCGAAAATTTCAAGGTCCTGCTAAAGACAGAGATATACAGCTAACACTCGATATTTCTGGTATCCATAATGAGATGGAAATAGATCCTGACCGAATTGAGCAAGTTTTAACAAACTTAATAGATAATGCCATTCGCCATTCTTCACATGGGGGGTTCGTTCGTCTATCAATAGAAACTAGTGAAAAGGCAGTTAAGTTTTTCATTAAAGATAACGGATCAGGAATTAAAGAGGAAGATCTTCCGTTTGTTTTTGAACGCTTTTATAAAGGCGATAAAGCAAGGACAAGAGGAAAATCAGGAGGTACGGGTCTAGGCCTTGCAATCGCCAGAAACATTGTGGAAGCGCATGGCGGCCAAATTAATGTTCATAGTAAAAATAATGAAGGTACGACATTCTCTTTCGTAATACCTCGAACTGTGAAATAAATTATCATTCTTTCCCGATTAATCTTGTTTCATAAGGAACATCGAACAGATTGAAAAAATGATTTCACAATTTTCTCCAGTCGGTTATAATTGATTTGTAAAAAGAAAATTTCATAAGTGTTTTAACAGGTGCTGTCCATATCGGACAAGCATAATAGGGAAAACGGTTAGATTCCGTTGCGGTCCCGCCACTGTAATTGTGAGAAACCTAATTGATCTGCCACTGTGAAAACGGGAAGGCGTTAGGGGACGATGATCAAGAGCCAGGAGACCTGCCTGTTTTGTACATGACATGACCTACGAGGATAGGGGGGTGTTAAAGCAGTGCCATTAAACGGCCGCTGTTTTCTGCCTATACACCAAATTATCTATCTCCTTCGTAGACGAAGGGGATTTTTTTGTTTGGTGAAAAACTGTTTTCCAGAAGCATGTTAGTTTGGGTGTTTTGGTTCCTCTCTTCTTTGAATAGTTGATTGTAGCGCAAGATGCGAGACTCCTGCGCGAGCAGCGGGACAGGTGAGACTCCTAAGGGTGCGAAGCGCCGAGGAGGCTCACCGCACGCCCCGCGGAAAGCGAGCATCCTGAAGCGGAAATCAACCCCTTTCAAAAGCAACAAGGATTACGAAAACACCCTGAAAGAAAAAAGATTATCAACAAGAAAGAGGTTTTATGATGAAAAAGCTTATTTTAGTATTTGCAGCAATGATGATGATAATGGCTGGGTGTGGAACATCTGAGACAAAGAAGGCTTCTGATCAGCCAAAAACTGAAGAAAACAAAAAAGAACAAGTAACCGTTCAAATTACAAAAGATAATGGCAAAGAGAAGGTTGCAGAAAAGAAGGTAGCAATTACGGAACAAACAACAATCATGGATGTTATGAAGGATAACTTTAAGATCGAAACTCAATTTGATGATTCTTTTATCAGCAGTATTGAAGGAATTGCCGGAAACGAACAGGATAAAACATCATGGTTCTTTTCTGTTAATGGTGAAGAAGCAATGAAAGGCGCAAAAGATATCACATTGAAACCTGGTGATACTGTTGAATTCGACTTCCACAAGTATGAATAAGCTGACGATCAGGAGGATTACGATCATTGCTTTGCTTGCAGCAATCTTAACTGTAGGACGTATAGCATTTGCAATGATTCCAAACGTTCAGCCGAATACAACGATTTTAATATTAGCATCATTTGTACTTGGTCCTGTCCAAGGTCTAATTCTAGCTATTTTAAGTACTTTAACTACTAACCTATTCTTAGGTCACGGCCTATGGACTTTCGGGCAGATGATCGCTTGGGGGATTATTGCAGTTTTAAGCGGTCTGCTCGGCAAATACCGTCATATAATGCCATGGTGGGTCATGAGCTTATATGCAAGCTTCTGCGGCTTTCTGTTCGGTTTCATTATGTCGGTAATAATGGGCGGTGTCATTACACAAAAATTCTGGCCATATTATGTGGCAGGGCTGCCATTTGATTTGAACCATGCGATTGGAAATGCAGTATTCTTTATAGTGCTATACAAACCGCTCCTATATATTATGGAGAAGCAGCTAAATAACAATTTTAACAAAACAGCCGCCTATTAAGGCGGTTTTTTATTTTGCCCCTGTTTAACTTCTTATTTAGTTTAGAAAATCTGTAGCACTCTTAGCGAAAGGTTCTTGTCTATAAGGCTGTTGCTTTTGTGGTCTTTTTTTTCATTCTCTCCATTGACAGGTTGGTTGGAGCGCAAGGTGCGAGACTCCTCGAAAATAAAAACCATATTTTCTTCGTGCGATGTAACGCTGTCGAAGCCTTCCTTGTCCTGCGGGATCAGTGGGACAGGTGAGACTCCTAATGGTGCAACGCGCCAAGGAGGCTCACCGCCCACCCCGCGGAAAGCGAGTACCTGGAGCGGAAATCAACCATTTTTCAAGAGCAACAAAGTTTGCGAAAACAGCCTAGCTAAAAACCAGTCCGCCAAGCGCACACACTTTAATTTTAAAAATAGAGTTCAAAAATTTCATTAATTGAATAGGATAGTAAAGTTGATTCTTGAAATTTAGGAGGACAAAATGAGAGACTATCTTAATCGTTTTTTTGCGGTGTTATTTTTAACACTTTGCATCAGTGTGCTTTTTATCGGCGGAAAACTAGGGGCATAAATGCTTGATTGAAAGAGATATTCGTGGTACATATGGTAAAACGTTTTTTAAAAAGGAGACTAATATGCTGACGGATTACCATGCTCATCTCGAAAAAGGAACTTTGACGATTGATTACTTAACGAAATTTGTGGAGACAGCAAAACAAAAAGGAATCGAAGAATTCGGGATATCTGAACACGCTTATCATTTTTATGAAACGAAAAACATTGTTTCGAAACCATGGATGGAAGAAAGACGCTATTATGCGATGGATGACTACATGAATTTATTTCAGAAAGCGGGAGGGTTAGGTTTAGACGTAAGAATGTCTATTGAAATGGACTATACCCCAGGCAGCCACAAAGAGATGGAATCCTTCATTTCATCTTATCCATTTGATTACGTGATCGGCTCTGTTCACTGGGTTGACGATTTTGGAATTGATCTTGCTGAATTCAGAAAAGAATGGGATCGAAGGGATCTGTACGAAACATATAGGGCATATTACGACCAAATCATAACGCTGGCACAATCGAATCTTTTTGATATTGTAGGACATATTGACTTGGTGAAAATTTTTAATCACGTTCCAAAAGACGAGGAATTTTTAATGGAGCAGTATGAGAGGGTAACAGACGCTTTGAAAGATTCAAAAACATGTGTGGAAATTTCTTCAGCTGGTTTACGCAAACCTGTCGGGAGATTATACCCTGAACCTGAGCTGCTTTCATTATGCTTTAAAAAGGGTATTCCTATCGTTTTATCTTCTGATGCCCATGAACCTCATCAAGTAGGGGAAAACTATGAATCTTCTATTGAGCTTGCAAAAAAGACAGGATATACAACACTTATGACTTTTAAAGATGGAGAGCGAAAAGAAGTTGAATTAGGATAACTAAAAAACTTGGCTCATCAGAGCCAAGTTTTTTAATGTATAAATTACAGGTCCAACGGTTTGCAAACGAGCAGATCCTCAATGTTGACTAGTTCTTTTTGAATTTCTTCAGGCAGCTGTGAATCAAATGTTAATACCATCATTGCTTCACCGCCTGCTGATTTTCTTCCTACGTGCATCGTCGCGATATTTATTTTCCGTTCACCTAGAAAGGCACCTACTTTTCCTATAATTCCAGGTGTATCCCGATGTTCAATATATAAAAGAGATCCTTGAGGAACAAAATCTACTGTATATCCATTCAATTGTATAATACGTCCGCCAAACCCTTTAACTAAAGTAGCGGATAGTGTGAAAGTCCTATTTTGTCCGGTAACTTTTACATGAATAATATTTGGGTAGCCGTAGTCATCTGTACCCCGTTTTTCTCCTACTACGATCCCGCGTTCGTTAGCAGCCACCATACTATTGACATCGTTGACAGGTCTGCCGAGTCTCGTTTTTAAGAAACCGCAAAGAAAGCTTCTGGTCAGTGATGTCGTATCCGTTTCAGAGAGTGATCCGCCATATCCAATGGAAATTTCGGTGACAGGCTCTTTGAAAAATTGTGTTGTAAATGATCCGAGTACATGTGAGAAGTCATAATAAGCGATAAGTTTTTCATACGTATCTTTAGTTAATGACGGGAAGTTTACGGCATGTTTTAAAGGTTTATTTAATATAAACGATTTAATCTCATCGCTCGCCATAAAAGCTACATTTTTTTGAGCCTGTATGGTTGAAGCGGCAATATGAGGAGTGACGATAACATTAGGATGATCAATCAATGAACGGTTAACTGGAGGCTCTTGTTCAAATACATCTAGAGCACACCCTGATAGGTGGCCAGTGTTCAAATAGTGCAAGAGAGCTTCTTCATCAATGATGCCCCCACGGGCACAGTTAAGGAGATATGTGCCTTTTTTAGTATTTTTAAGGTTATCGTGATTTAACAGCTTGCGAGTATCTTTTGTAAGCGGGGTATGAACAGTAATAATATCACTTTGTTGAATGAGCGTATCAAGGTCAACAGAAGTAACAGATAATTCTTTCTGTTTTTCTAAAGAAAAATAAGGATCGAAAACAAGAACATTCATGGAAAAACTTTTAGCACGTTTTGCAAGCTCAGAACCGATGCGGCCCATACCAATAATTCCAAGTGTTTTTTGGTAAAGTTCCTGGCCTGTATATTTTTTTCTATCCCATTCACCGAGCTTAACAGATTGGTTAGCTTGCGGGATATTACGTACTAAGGACATCATCATCGCCCAAGTATGTTCAGCAGTTGAAATTGTATTGCCTTCAGGAGCATTAACAACCAGAACCCCTTTTTTGGTTGCAGCGGTAAGGTCGATGTTATCTACACCAACACCAGCACGGGCAATAATTTTTAATCCTGAAAATTTTTCTAGAACAGACTCGGTAATTTTAGTAGCGCTTCTAACCATTATTCCTTGAATCATTTCAGGGTCTTCGATATCATCAATCTTTCCGAAGATGAGTTCTACACCTTCGAGTCTTACTAAAGGTTCGATTCCCTCGCTTGTAATGCCATCACAAACTAATACGGTTGCTGTCACGTTTCCACCCCTCGAATTCTTTATAAGTTGCATCAATATTTTGATAATTTAACACATTCTGAATAAGGGTACAACCATGTTTTTTAAGATAGCGGTTTCATAAAATAAAGAAACTAATTGACAATGAGAATCATCCTTAATAAAATAAATAAAAAAACCCTCTTAAAAGAGGGTTCGTAACTATTGTCTATTCGTATTTTAATGCATCGCCATCAAAAGGCTCATCTGCAACCTTAATTGAATCTGTTGGGCAGCCTTCAAAAGCGTCTTGCATGTCTTCTAACAATACGTCTGGAATTTCAACGATTCCTTGGTTCTCGTCAAGAGTTACAAATGCAATTCCTTCATCGTCATAATCGTAAATGTCTGGTGCTGCAGCTCCGCATGCTCCACATGCGATACAAGTTTCTTTGTCTACAATCGTATACTTTGGCATAATGAATACCTCCTAAGGAATTGGAAAACTAATCCGGTCATACATATTTAACCATTTTTTATTAAAGGGTCTTCTAATCATATTGTAATAAGTATCCCTCTACATTTCAATAGAAAATTAGTATCCTCATCATATCTTTTATACCCAGCTTCCTTCAAAATATAACACTTTTACTCTCAATTCCCTATAATCTGATAAAATAGATATAAGAAAATAGAGTGGTGATAAAGTATGGATATTTGTTATGCCATAATAATGGACATTCTGCAAAAAGTAGATGGCAGCAGAAAATGCTCAGGTATTTATTACATATTAACTGGAAAGAAAACATCACAATCATTATCAGATAGTCAATGGTTTGAGATAGAACAATATTATGCATCGTTAAAAGGGTTAACGTTAGATGATTTTAACTCAATCATAGATGAGCTATATATGGATGAACTGATAAATCTTAAAGAAGACAATGTCTTTTTTGTAACGAAAAAAGGTGTAGAGTTCCTCGGGGAGATTAAGGGACGCTATTTATTCATTGAAAAGCTCAATGGTCTAAAATACGCTTCGATCGAACATAAATGCTGGCAAGTCATTACATTATTTGTGCAGTCCCTATCAAACTCTCTTTATAATAACTTTGATTTTTCTCCGGTTATAAGAGACCGTGAAGCAGCTGAAAAAGTAAAAATTCTTTTTCCTAGATCTGAACAGCAAAGAAAGCATATTGCATCCTATTTATACAATGAATTAAATACTGTATTGCAAAAATGCGATTCGGAGGGTGCTGAAATTTTTGTTAAAAAATTGTCAGGCTACAACCGTGTTGGAAATACATTTGAACAGTCTGCCAGAGAGTGGGGATTAACAAAAATTGAAACGGTACTTCGCTTCCGTTCAGTACTGCATCAAATTTTCAAATCAATTAGAGAGCAGCCAGGGATGTATCCTGTATTAAGTTCACTTATAGGGGATTTTATTGTTGTACCCGCCTTAACCAAATCTGCATTGCAGACGTATCAACTGCTTCAAAAAGAAAAAGACATACAAGAAATTATGAAAATCAGAAACTTGAAATTGAGTACAATGGAAGATCACCTCGTAGAAATCGCTCGGGAGATTCCTGAATTTTCAATTCATCCTTACATAAGCGAGGAAGATAAAGAAAAAGTTATCCTTTTTTATAATAAAACAAAAGAAAATAAACTCAGGCCGATTAAAGAAGCATTTCCACATTTAACATATTTGCAAATACGGCTTGTTCTGGCAAAAGAGGGTGGGAAACATGCAGTTGGAAGCGGCACTTAAACAGTATTACGGTTTTGATGATTTCAGACCGGGACAAAAAGAAATATTAGAAGATATTCTTTCAGGTCATGATGTACTAGGCATGCTTCCTACTGGGACGGGGAAAACACTGATCTATCAGTTGGCAGCCGTATTATTGAAAGGAAGAGCTTTAATCGTTTCTCCGTTGGTGTCTCTTATGCAGGACCAAGTTGATCAGTTCAAACAGGCTGGCTTTAAGAGAACGGTGGCTTTAAACAGTTTCTTAGATCAATCAGATAGACGATTGGTTTTGCATCACTTAAAAGATTACCAGTTTGTCTTTGTAAGCCCTGAGATCATGCAAAATAAATATATACGATCTGCTTTATTATCGATCGACTGGTCCCTATTTGTAGTAGATGAAGCACATTGTATTTCTCAATGGGGACATGAATTTAGGCCCCATTATTTGGATTTAGCATTTATTAGAGAAGAGCTCGGAAACCCTGTATGCCTTGCATTAACGGCAACAGCTACAGTAAAAGTACAAGAAGACATTCGGAAGTATTTGGAAATGAGAGATGCGAAAGTTCATATACATAGTGTGAATCGTGCGAATATCTCTATTTTTGTAGAATTCTTTTCTGATGTAGAGCAAAAACAAGACCGGGCTATAGATCTAATAACTGAATTAAAAGGTTCGGGAATACTTTATACAAATACGAGAAGAGGTGCTGAACAGCTTGTCTCTGTTCTTCATGAAAGGGGGATGCAAGATGTTTCCTATTATCATGGGGGCATGGAACAGGATGAGAGATTGCTAGTGCAAAAGCAATTTCTTAATTCGCAGCTGCAGCTGATCGTATGCACAAATGCATTTGGGATGGGTATAAATAAACCTGATATCAGGTATGTGATTCATTATAATGCACCAGCAAATGTAGAAGGGTATGTTCAGGAAATAGGACGTGCCGGACGGGATATGCAGCCGTCAGCAGCGATTCTTCTTTATCATCCATCTGATTTAGAGGTGCCATTCCACTTTATTGAACATGAGCTGCCTGATGATAATCAAATAGATTACATTTTATCAGATTATGATGTACTTGCAGAACAGACTTTATCTGAGCGTTTGCAGTTAGCTGGTATTTCTGAAACAGGCCAAAGGTTTATGGAATACCACCTCAATAATGCAGGAGTATTGTTTGAAAAGTGTGTTCCAGAAGTGAAAAGGGAATCATTGAAAAAAATACTTAAGAAAAAGATAGAGGAAAGAAAAAGAGAAAAGTTAAAATCATTAACAATGATTAAAAAGTGGATAATGGATGAAGGCTGTAAACGAAATATGCTGCTGAAATATTTTGGTGAAGAAGAAATAGCAGACGTGGATGAATGCTGCAGCAGCTGTCAGGATGAACTTACCCGTTTTTACGGAAAACAAGAAAAAGAGATAAATACTTATCACGTATGGGAAGATGAACTTAAACGTTTATTTAGACAGGAAGTGTAACAACAAATATGAATAATTCCCAAGAAGGAAACTTGATTAATGATTTTACTCCAAAAGAATTATTATTGAATGTTTATATCTCACAAGGTTTATTTTTAATAATCGCTATTGTTATTGCTTTTTTCTTTGATGTTCCTTTTCCATGGAATATTGATAGTACGCTAACAAGTATAGATCTGCTATTAGCAGGAGCAACCGGATTGTTTTTACCTTTCTTATCTATAGAATTTAAAAAAAGGCTTCCTGATCATTATTTGGATGATGGCGGAATTAATGAAAAAATCTTCTGCTCCTTGTCATATCCTCATATTTTTATTTTGACAGGAATTATTGCATTTGCGGAGGAATGGCTTTTCCGCGGAGTGTTACAATCCTTATTAGGTTTAGTTATTACAAGCCTTATCTTTTCACTTCTTCATGTCCGATATATTAGAAAGCCATTATTATTCAGTATTGTGACCTTGTTAAGTTTTTGGCTTGGCCTATTATATGAGATGACTGGAACAATATGGGTTCCGTTTTTTGCTCATTTCTTAATTGATTTTATTTCCGGCTGCTGGATTGCTAGAGAACATAATAAAGGCAGGAAAGACACCGAGAATGGAGTGTGACTTAAATGGAGAAAGATCAGGCAGAAAATCTTAGAATAAAAGCCGCTGACTTAAGCGAATTTCAAACGAGTGCGCTTCCTTCAAGAAGTGAAGTGCATGGAAAGAAAAAAGAGGTCAAAAAAAAGAAAGAGAATAAACAGAAACAGCGAAAAATGTCTATGTTTTGGCTGACAAGGCTGCTGCTTTTTACTTTTATTTTATTGATTGGCATGACTGTGACTTATAAATATTGGTCACAAAAAGTATCAACGCCGGTCCACAGTGAAGATAAAAAAGGTGTTGAGCAAGTGGAGATCGAACGATAAAGACCGTCAGGAACACAATGGATTCCTGACGGTCTTTATTTTATTAGAAAGCATGAATCTGCTTGTATAGGCATAATTATTCTACAGGAGGTTTTGTGTATGAACGCATTGAATCACTGGAGGATAAAGCCTTTTGTTAATCAGCTGACTAGCATCGTTTTAGCCCAGCTCGTAGAAAAGAAAGAAGAAAAAGACAGATGGAAAAAAGCAATTAATCAATGGGGATCGTCAATGGTTTTTGTTGTAATTGCCACGTTTGTTTATCTCTATTTTTTTAAACTTCCACATGCTTCATCCTTTGAAAATCCGTTAACTCTTATTTTCGGAGATGAGATGGTTTGGATCTGTACAGTATTTATTATATTCTCTAGTTTTCATATGATTTGGATGAAAAAAAAGTACAAAAAAGCAGATGATGATTTCGAAGCGATACGTTCAGATTTTATTAATCGAAATGAAGAATGGTGGAGCGATGAGGAACAATGGAATCAGAGGCATATCGTATTTGAATTTATGAAAAAAGAATACAACATTAATATCTTTCACAAATAGAAGGTTATTGGCATGGACAGCCGAAAAATAAAACAGAATCTCTATCGTGGTGCTGACCTTGTATGATTACTGTCATTTCACAAAAGTGATCTATTCTGCCAAAGGCAATGGTTTGATGTGTTTCCGGGCAGTACACTTCAATAGGCAAACCAAGTCGCATGCTATATGATAAGTCAAGGTCTGTGACGAGAGATTTGTTCTTTAATTTAGTTAATGTCATGATGTTATTCCTCTCTAAATTTTTGTTATTCATGTAAATAATCATACGTTAAATTTACAAATTTTTCAACTAATACTTTTTAAATATTCAAAAAATTAAAACCGCATTTATTCATTTTATGAGCTGGAACAGTTCTGTGTTATGATTATTTAAATAATTGCAGGAGGCAATAATGATATACATTTTCTTAGTAGCTTCATTTATACTTTTACTATATATGTATATTGAAGCGCACAGAAATCGTGTCAGTTTAGATACGGTAAACATAGACAATCTCCCTGGTTCTTTTAAGAATTTCAAAATCTTTTTCATTTCAGACATCCATCGAAGAACGATTACAAATAAACTTATTGAAAAAGCAGAAAAAGCAGACATTGTAATTATCGGAGGGGACTTGGTGGAAAAAGGAGTTCCGATGGACAGAGTGGAAGACAATATAAAGATGCTGTCTAAAATTGGACCTGTTCATTTTGTATGGGGAAACAATGATTATGATGTAGATATAAATTATTTAAAGAACACTATATCAAATAATGGCGCAATCATTTTAGATAATACCAGTATTTCTTTGAAAAGAAATAATGAAGTTCTTGATATTGCAGGAATAAACGATCTTTCTTTCGGAAAAGACAGATTGGAAGATGCTGTAATGAATTGCAGTTCTTCATGCCGTATCCTCATCAGCCACAATCCAGATATAGCCAAAAAAATCAAGAAAGAATATCAGATTCGTTTAGTGCTGTCAGGACATACTCACGGAGGCCAGATCAGGCTGGGAACATTGGGAATCGCCAAAAGAGGCGGATGGTACGATGAAGGATATTATAAGCTTTTAGTCAGCAATGGATTTGGTGCAACGCATCTGCCTCTTCGATTGGGAGCGCCCTGTGAAGCACATCTGATCACTCTCGGTTAAGGCAAAAAGTTTACAGTACAATGTTTTTTCAGATATACTCTTCTTAACTTATTTTTTGGAGGAAGTGCAGATGTCTTGTGAAGGGAAGTACAACATTAAAGCGGTCTCCAAAATGCTCGGCATACAAGCTGGTACACTAAGAGCCTGGGAAAGACGCTACTCTATTGTTCAGCCTCATCGAAATGAAGCTGGACACCGATTATATACCGATGAACAAGTATACATATTAAAATGGCTAGTGAATAAAGTTAATCAAGGATTCACAATTAGCCAAGCAGTTGACGTTGCCCAGAACGGGGAACTTTATAAAGAAGCTGCACCTTTTACAATTGAAAATACGGATCGTGCTGCTGAAATGTCCAGTATGATTTTAGATGCTTTGCTTTCATTTCAGGAAAAGAAAGCTAACGATCTATTGAGTCAGGCATTCAGTATGTATAATTTGGAAAAAGTCATAATTGATATTTTGGGTACATTATTAGTACAGGTAGGTCATCTTTGGGAAGATCAAAAAATAACAGTTGCACACGAACACTTTGCTTCATCCTTTTTACGGACTAAAATTGGACAACTTATGCAATGGCTTCCTTCTGACCCGTATTTGCCTAAGGTAATTGCAAGCTGCGGAATAGATGAGGAACATGAATTAGGTCTCTTGATGTTTACGTTGTTTTTAAGACGTAAAGGGTTCGAAGTAATCTATTTAGGTCACGGAATTCCAGAGAAAGACTTTGAGGTTGTTTTAAAAGAAGTGGAACCTAGGATGGTATTTTTATCGTGTACAATTGTGGATCCAGCAATAAAAACACTAAGATGGGCTGAAAATCTTTATAGAAATTTCCCTGAAACTTCCTTTGGTGTGGGTGGATCTGCTGTTAACCATCTGTCTTCCGAAGTTCGTGAGACATACAGCGATCTGTTAATCGGCAGCACGAAAGCAGAATGGGAAGACTGGATTTCTAGAAAGCTTAAAAATAAATAATGATGGCCGATATAATTGGCTTGTTTGTTTATCACCAACTTTTCACAAACTCATATATTGTAATTAAGACATAATAGCGCCGATCGTAAGGGGGACCAGAGATGCGGGTAGAACGGTTAACCTATAATAAAATAAAGATCTTCCTAACTTTTGATGATTTGAATGAACGTGGTATTTCAAAAGAAGAAATATGGCAAGACATTCCGAAAGTACATCAGCTTTTCCGAGATATGATGACTGAAGCTGATGATGAGGTAGGATTTAAAGCTGACGGTCCTATTGCGGTTGAAGTATTTTCACTTCCTGCTCAAGGTATGGTTGTTATTGTTACAAAAGGTATCAATGAGTATGATCTGGAAGAGGAATATGATGAAGATTATATAGAGATGCAAGTTACTTTGGATGAAAATGATGAAATTTTTTATGAGTTTTCATCATTTGAAGATGTCATCCGCCTGGCGAATCGTCTTTATTCACTAGAAATTAAGGGTGGCAGATTGTTCTCTTTTAATAATCATTTTTACTTAAAATTTGAAGAGGAAGAAGTTAAACCACTTGACCTGGATTTATTTATTGCAGTTCTTGCTGAATTCGGGAGTTCCTCAACAATTACAAGCTATAGAGTAATCGAATATGGAAAAGAACTAATGAAGACCGAAGCTGTAAAAGAGCTTCATCGTTATTTTAAATAACAAAAACAGGAAGGAGGGCGCAAAAATTCTGCGTCCTCATTTATATTTCACCTTCCTGATTTCCGAAAAATCGTGTTATGATAAGTAATATTTTTTTATCCGCTGAACAGTAAAAAGTTCAGGGAATATAATATATACATAAACTTTTGGGCTAGGAGTGACCATTAATGAAAATTGCAGTCTTATATGGCGGAGTATCTGCTGAACGGGAAGTATCACTATCTACAGGAAAACAAATTATTGCTGCTCTTGAAAGCAAGGGACATGATGTTATAGGTATCGATTTCCATCCATCACGATTACATGAGTTGCTCGATATGGAAGCAGATGTTGTTTTTTTGGGACTTCACGGTAAGTATGGTGAGGATGGACGTCTGCAGGGACTTTTAGATATGCTGAATATTCCATATGTAGGATCTGGGGCTTTAGCATCAGGGATTGCAATGGATAAAGCAAAATCAAAACAGTTCTTTAAGGAAGCAGGCATCAATATAGCAAAAGAAAAAGTATTATACAAAAAATCATATAAAGAAGATCAAACAGAATTATCTTTCGATTTTCCTGCTGTAGTTAAGCCAAATAGAGAAGGATCAACAATAGGGTTAACAATTGCTCAAAACAGGGAAGAACTTCTTAAAGGGATCGCTGAGGCATTCATGCATGATGATACTGTCCTTGTAGAACAATTTGTAAGCGGGAAAGAGGTAACAGTTGCTGTTATGGGTGAACACGGCCAGATGCAAGCATTGCCGGTTGTAGAGATTGAGCCTAAAAATGCCTATTATGATTATGAATCGAAATATGCTGAGGGTGGAAGTATACACTATGTTCCAGCGAGATTAGATGAGAAAACCACCGCACTTCTTCAGAAGCAGGCTGTTGCTGCTCACGAAGTTCTAGGGTGCGAAGTATATTCCCGTGTAGATTTTATCGTTCCTCACGATGGTACAGAGCCTGTTATTTTAGAAGTGAACACACTGCCTGGTATGACACCGACAAGTCTTTTCCCAGATGCAGCTAAGGAAATAGGCATGGATTATCCAGCTATGATTGAAAAATTAATTGAGTTATCTTTAAAAAAATAGTGATTAGATCAATACCCCATCTGTTTAATGAAATGGTGGGGTAGATTTCTACAAAATTGGACAAACATTGCCTATAAGTATATTGGCAGAATATTATGTATTTTCGTAACAGTATGTGATTAAGAAAGCGTTTTCTTTTTAGGTGAAATTCACTAAATTTTTCTTCTCAACAGTCTTGCAAAGGTGTATACTGTCACTGAAGCTTGACTAAACTTTAGAGGTGACAAATATGGGAGGTAAACAAATGACAGCCCAAAATACTACAGACCAAAAATCCGACAATCATCATGAAAATGACAATGTGCTCCAATCCACGCAATCCGTTATCGCGGATGCGCTCGATAAATTAGGATATTCTTCCGAAGTTTATGAATTGCTTAAAGAGCCAATCCGTATGCTTACTGTCCGCATACCGGTTAAAATGGATGATGGAAGCACTAAAATTTTTACAGGATATCGTGCCCAGCATAATGATGCTGTTGGTCCAACAAAGGGCGGCGTTCGTTTTCATCCGAATGTATCAGAAATAGAAGTTAAAGCGCTATCAATTTGGATGAGTTTAAAAGCAGGAATTGTAGATCTGCCATACGGCGGCGGTAAAGGCGGAATCATCTGTGATCCGCGTACGATGTCTTTCAGAGAGCTTGAAAGATTGAGCCGCGGATATGTACGAGCTATCAGTCAGCTCGTAGGACCTACAAAAGATATCCCTGCCCCAGATGTATTTACAAATTCGCAGATTATGGCTTGGATGATGGATGAATACAGCAGAATCAGAGAGTTTGACTCACCTGGTTTTATCACTGGTAAACCTCTTGTACTTGGTGGATCTCACGGACGTGAAACAGCTACTGCAAAAGGTGTTACGATATGTATTCGAGAAGCTGCTGCAAAAAAAGGTATTCAGCTTGAGGGCGCTCGTGTCGTTGTACAGGGATTTGGTAATGCAGGAAGCTTCCTTGCTAAATTCATGCACGATGCTGGGGCGAAAGTAATCGCGATTTCAGATGCTTATGGCGGTCTTTATGACCCTGAAGGACTTGATATCGATTATCTGCTTGAGCGCAGAGACAGCTTTGGTACGGTTACAAAATTATTTAAAGACACAATAACAAATCAAGAGCTGTTAGAACTTGATTGCGATATTTTAGTACCTGCTGCGATTGAAAATCAGATTACAGAGAAAAATGCTTACCAGATTAAAGCAACAATTGTTGTTGAGGCAGCAAATGGGCCGACAACTCTTGAGGCAACTCGAATCTTATCAGAAAGAGGAGTCCTGCTTGTACCTGACGTATTAGCAAGTGCTGGTGGAGTAACAGTTTCTTACTTTGAATGGGTTCAAAACAACCAAGGATACTATTGGACTGAAGAAGAAGTTGAAGAGAAGCTTGAAAAAGTGATGGTTAAATCGTTTGATACGGTTTATACAACAGCTATGAACAGAAAAGTTAACATGAGACTTGCGGCTTATATGGTCGGTGTTCGTAAGATGGCTGAAGCATCACGTTTCAGAGGCTGGATTTAATAATTCACTTGTAACCATAAGTCTGGTTTCCTTTACAAACCAAGAGCAAATCTCCTATCATATGATGATAGGAGATTTTTTCTTAGGCAAAAATAAAGACATGACGGTTTTTTTGGAGTGGTGAAGAAGTGAAGATAGATGTTTGCATAATTGGAGGCGGTCCATGCGGCTTAGCAGCAGCAGTGGCTTTGCAGAAGAAAGGCATATCGTATTGTGTGATAGAAAAGGGAAATGTGGTTAATACGATTTATCAGTATCCTACCCATCAAACCTTTTTTAGTTCGAGCGAAAAGCTGGAAATAGGGGATTTCCCCTTTGTTCATGAACAGCGAAAACCTAACAGAATTCATGCGTTAACTTATTATAGAGAAGTGGTTAAACGGCATAAGCTTAATATTCATACTTTTACGAAGGCAAATTCTGTTTTTAAGAATAACGATGGTACATTTACGATAGCTGCCTTTAATCGGAAAAATGAGGAAATCCAATATGAAGCAAAATATGTAATCATTGCAACTGGCTACTATGATAATCCTAACATGATGAACATTAAGGGAGAAGACTTGCCTCATGTTCATCATTATTTTAAAGAAGGTCACCCATACTATGATTTGGATGTTGCAGTAATTGGGGGTAAAAATTCTGCGATCGATGCCGCTTTAGAACTGCAGAAAGCAGGAGCTCGCCCTCACGTTTTTTATAGAGGCAGTGAGTATTCTCAAAGTATAAAGCCCTGGGTGCTTCCTGAATTTGAAGCCTGCGAAAAAGCAGGAACCATTAAAATGACTTTTAATGCCTGTCTCAAATCGATTACTGATGAGGGGATCTTTGTTGATATAAAGGATGAAGAAAAATATTTCCCTTTTCATGCTGTGTTTGCTATGACCGGCTATCATCCAGATCACGATTTTATTTCAAAGATGGGCGTAAGCATTGATTCCGAAACAGGGCGTCCTTATTATTGTGAGGAAACCATGGAAACAAATGTGGAAGGATTATTTATAGCAGGTGTAATCGCAGCAGGAAACAATGCTAATGAGATCTTTATAGAAAATGGAAGATTTCATGGAGAAATGGTAGCTAAGACGATTCTGGAAAGAGAAAAAAGCCGATAATCCTTATGGATATCGGCTTTTCTTATCATAAATTACTCAAGAAACATCTGCTGCAGCTTTTCAGAAGAATTTGTACTTTCAAGTGCGATCATAAGTTTAAGACGAGCTTTTTGTCCGTTCAAACCATTAGAAAAGATGACTCCGAGCTCTTTCAAATGTTTCCCGCCGCCTTCATAGGAATAAATGTCCTGTGCAATTCCATTGAAGCATCTGGAAACGAGTACAACAGGTATCTGCCGTGAGATAAGCTCTTTAATTGCAGGAACAGTAGCAGGAGGCAAATTGCCCTGGCCAAGTGCTTCGATTACAACACCGTCAGCAGATTTTGATGCGGAATTTATCAATTCTCCATCCATTCCTGCATAGGCTTTTAATAATATGACGTTTTTAGAAAAATGTTTTATTTGAAACCGGCTTGAACGCAAAGGGGTATGATGAAAGAGTACTCCTCTTTTTGTAACGATTCCAATTGGTCCGTACTGCGGGCTTTGAAAAGTAGCGATGTTGCTCGTATGCGTCTTTGTAACGTTCTTAGCAGAGTGGATTTCATCATTAAATACGACTAGAACACCTTTGCCTAATGATTGATGATCGCAGGCAACTCTCACAGACGAAATAAGATTATAGGGTCCATCAGAGCCGTGTTCGTTGCTGGACCTCATTGCGCCAGTAACAATGACAGGAATCGGAGTTTCTAAAATCAGGTCAAGAACGTAAGCTGTTTCTTCCAATGTATCTGTACCATGTGTGATTACTAGCCCGTCATATCGATCTGCTTCTGTCTGCTCGTTAATAAACGAAGCAAGTTCAAGCATGTAAAAAGGGGTAATATGAGGAGAAGGCAGGTTAACGTAGTTCTTTACCACGATTTCGGCTATATCAGACAGTTCTGAGATTGTGGCTTCAAGTGGATGTGTCTCTTTTGTATTGACACCGCCTGTGTTCTTATTCTCTTCCATTGCAATTGTTCCGCCTGTATGAATCAGTAATATTTTTTTCAATATTGCCGCCCTCCTTGTTCTTAGTGTTCTCTATTCCACTTCTTAAAATATCATGTTACGATAGAAAAAAACAGTAGAAAAGAGGCAGGACATGCTAGCTGTAATTTCTGCAGCGGTGGCTCCGGCTATTGCTCTATTATCATTTTTTTACCTTAAGGATAAATATGAAACTGAACCTTTATCGTTAGTAATAAAGGTCTATATATTTGGAGTTCTTCTCGTATTTCCTGTAATGGTCCTGCAATTTGGATTTAAGGAAGAGATGAACGTCCCTTTATTTGCTGATGCCTTTTTAGTCAGCGGAACTCTCGAGGAATTTTTAAAGTGGTTCTTAGTCTTTTATGGTGTTTTCCTTCATGAAGAATTTAATGAACCATATGATGGAATCGTATATGCAACTGCATTATCACTAGGCTTTGCATCATTGGAAAACATTTTTTATCTGTATACATTCGGGATCGAAGAAGCATTGATCCGCGCGCTTCTTCCGGTAAGCGGGCATGCTCTGTTTGGAGTTATCATGGGTTTTTATCTAGGGAAAGGGAAATTTTCTTCTGGAAAGAAGAAAGTCATTTATTTAAGTCTTTCACTTATAATCCCTGTTTTTCTTCATGGAACATTTAATTTCTTGCTTCTATCAAACACCAAATATATCTTCTTCTATATGTTCCCGTTCATGATTTTCTTATGGTGGTTTGCCTTAAGAAAAGTAAGGATTGCTAATTCATCATTAAATCCATATCGAAACGCAGATGCTAAGACCGGTATTTAACCGGTCTTTTTTGATTTCTACTACAATGAGACTTTGAAATTGAATAAAAAAAACCGGATTACAAATGATACATGTATAACAAGAAATGGAGATTAAAATTACAGGAGGCTAACTTTCTCATGAAAAGAAATTCAGCTTACATAAAGGGAGCATTTTTTGCAATCGCCCTTTGTTTTGGGTTATTTGCTGGATTTGGTCAAAACAATGCACATGCGTTTTCGAACCAAGTCATACAAAAAGGAGCAACTGGAGATGATGTTGTTGAACTTCAATCCCGTCTTCAATATTTAGGCTTTTACACAGGAAACATTGACGGTGTTTTTGGGTGGAGAACTTATTGGGCATTACGAAACTTCCAATATGAATTTGGTATGGATATAGACGGCTTAGCCGGATCGACAGCGAAGCAAAAACTTGTGAAAGCTTCTAAGTATGATAAAGCCTGGGTGAATAAGCAAATTAGTTCAGGAAAGAAATTTTCATACTATGGGGGAGTTCCAAAGAGCAAACAGGCGAAAGGCGGGGCTGCAAAAGGTACACCGAAGGGCACAGCGCAAGGCAAAGCTGGAGGCGGGCAAGCAAAAGCTAAACCAGCACAAGTAAAACCTGCTAAAAACATCCCAGATGGCTATTCGCAAAATGACATTAATTTAATGTCAAATGCTGTTTATGGCGAAGCACGAGGTGAACCTTACATCGGGCAAGTAGCAGTTGCAGCTGTAATCATTAACCGTGTTGAGAGTTCAGCTTTTCCAAATACAGTTTCCGGTGTTATTTTTGAACCCGGTGCTTTTACCGCAGTTGCTGACGGACAAATTTACCTAACCCCTAATAAACAGGCCAGAAAAGCGGTAATGGACGCTTTAAATGGCTGGGATCCAACGGGTGAAGCAATTTATTACTTTAACCCTGATACAGCAACTTCAGGCTGGATCTGGGGACGTCCTCAAATCAAGAAAATCGGAAAGCACATTTTTTGTAACTAATAAAGGGGTGAACATATAATGATACGCACAATCCTTATTGCACTGTTGTTCGTTGCTGTAGCAGGGACAGGATATTGGGGCTATACAGAGCACCAAGAAAAGAATGCTGTTCTTCTGCAGGCAGAAAATAACTATCAGCGGGCTTTCCATGATCTGAATTTCCATGTTGATTCACTTCATGACAAGATTGGAGAAACGCTGGCTATGAACTCCAGAAACCAGCTTTCACCTGCATTAGCTCAAGTTTGGAGATTAACATCTGAAGCTCATAATGATGTAGGACAGCTCCCATTAGCGCTGCTTCCTTTCAATAAAACAGAAGAATTCTTAGCGAAAATGGGAGAATTCAGTTACAGAGCGGCAGTTCGAGATCTAGATAAAAATCCATTATCTGATAAAGAATATAAGACTTTGAAGGACTTGTACGCCAACGCAACAGAAATACAGAATGAGCTCCGCAAAACAGAATCATTGGCTCAAAAGAACAATCTCCGCTGGATGGATGTAGAGATGGCGTTGGCAACAAATAAGACGCAGGAAGATAATACGATAATCGATGGTTTTAAAACCGTAGATAAGAATGTTGAAGGATATTCAGATGTGAATTTTGGTCCTGAAGTATCCAACATGATGAAGATGAAAAATCGTGATCTAAGCCAGTTAAAAGGAAAAAAGATTACGAAAGCAGAAGCTAAAAAGATTGCTATCGAGTTTTTCGATCTTAAGAAAAATGTAAAGATAACAGTTGAAAAATCAGGTAAAGATGCGAAATACCATGCCTATTCACTAACTCTTTACAACCCAGATACTAAAGGTACAACTTATCTGGACATTACACAGAAAGGCGGTTACCCGCTTTATGTGCTCTATGACCGCAGTGTAGGCAAGCCGAAAATCTCACTGAATGATGCCATGTTACAGGCTGAAGACTTCTTGAAAAAGCATATGGAGAGCAAGATGGAAATGGTATCAAGTGATCAATATGACAATATTGCTGTTTTCACCTATGCAAGGCTAGAAGATGATGTGCGAATCTATCCAGAAGTGGTTACAGTAAAAGTCGCCCTCGATAACGGAGATATTATGGGTTATGAGGGTACTGACTTCCTGCTGGCGCATCAGGATAGACGAATTCCAGAATTCAAAATTACGGAGAAAGAAGCAAGAACAAATCTGAATCCGAAGTTTGAAGTAAAAGAAGTAAGTAAGGCATTGATTAGAAATGATATAAATGAAGAGGTTTTCTGCTATGAATTCCTTGGGGTACTTGGAAATGAAACATATCAAGTGTTCATCAATGCAGAGAATGGAAATGAAGAAGAAGTTAAAAAACTGAAAGAAGCAGAACCTTCTTATAATGAGATTTAAATAAAAGGCTGTTTTTGCAAACTTTGTTGCTTTTAAAAGCGGTTGATTTCCACTCCAGGATGCTCGCTTTCCGCGGGGCGTGCGGTGAGCCACCTTGGTGCTTTGCACCTGCTGTGTCTCACCTGTCCCGCTTGTCCCGCAGGAGTCTCGCACCTTGCGCTCCAATCAACTTGTCAATGAAGAATTTTCATAAAAACGACAAACGCAACAATTCTTCAGAAATGAGCCAAATAAAAAAAGCAAAATTTCGATTTTTGAAATTTTGCTTTTTCTTTTTTTTAATAACTGTCATAATAAGGTAAGGCTATAGAAAAGCAATTTTGGGGGAAGATTTTATGATTGCTGTAGGGGAACTTTTATATTTGCAACCGTTATTTTCAGATAAAAAGGATAAATATAGGTGCAAGATTTGTGAAGTGAAAGATGATCGGATTTATATCGATTATCCAAGCAATGAAATAACAAATCGTACAGAATATTTTTTTGATGGGACGCAGTTTAAAGCATCATTTGTGGACAAGGAAAAGAATGTTTTTACATTTCGCACAGAACTGCTGGGCAGGAAGATTGAGAAGATACCCGTATTGATAATTGCCTCTCCAAAAGAGGAAGAGATACATAAGATTCAGCGAAGAGAATTCGTCCGGGTTGAAACATTATTGGATACAGCGGTGAGAAATTTGGATGATTCTTACCCACCATTTAATTCTGTCGTGCTTGACCTGAGTGCCGGGGGAATGCTTTTATCTCTGCCGGTAAAACATAATGTGTCAAAAGGGGATATGCTGGAATGTTTAACTGTTCTTCCTATGCAATCAGGTGAGAAAATTTACCTGGATCTTCGATGTAAAGTTTTGAGGATCTTAGATGGACATGCGAAGTATAGACAGAGGGCACCGCTCCAGTTCGAATCGATTGATCAAAAATCAAGACAGCATATTATAAGATTCTGTTTTGAACAGCAGCTTTTAATGAAAAAAAAGGAAACAACCATTTAGAATAGTTATCTTTTTTCGGGGAATACTACTCCCGAAAAGAAGGTGGCTAAGATTAAAAGGTTAGACAGGTTATTAATTCAGCTTGCTATCGCTCATTTTATTTTATTATTGATCGCACAAGTTTTCTTAGAGATTCCCTCGTTCAAAATGTACACGAATAAAAGCATTTATTATGAAGGTGTCATAAAAGGTGAAAGAGAACCTGCTTTGGAAACAATAGACCGTTAAGCAAGAATTGTGATAAGATAGATATAGAATTAATCTGTCATTTTCAGATTATGTACAGAAAAAAGCAGGGGGAAGTTTACCTGCTTTTATTGCTATGTATGCATTGTCATAGGTATGGGGTAGGAGGAAACATGAAAAAATTATTATCGATTGCCATTGATGGCCCTGCAGGGGCAGGAAAAAGCACGGTAGCAAAGCAAGTAGCTGAGCGCCTTTCTTTTATTTATATTGACACTGGTGCCATGTACAGGGCATTAACTTATAAAGCTCTTTCCTTAGGGGCGGATTTAAATGATGGGATCGCTCTTGAATCAGTTCTTCAGACAACACAGATCGAATTGGTGAAGACAGAAGCAGGTCAAGCTGTATATCTTGATGGAAAGGATGTATCAGAAGCAATCAGGTCAGCAGAAGTAACAAATAATGTATCTTTTGTTGCCCGGCAAAAAGAAGTACGCATTAAAATGGTGAAAAGACAGCAGCAGCTTGCTGAATCAGGCGGAGTAGTCATGGATGGCCGTGATATCGGTACACATGTGATGCCTAATGCTGAACTGAAAATCTTCTTGATCGCCTCAGTAGATGAACGCGCCCGCAGAAGATATGAAGAGAATCTTGCAAAAGGGTTCCCGGCAGATTTTGAAATGTTAAAAAGTGAAATTTCACTTCGGGACAAAAGAGACAGCGAAAGAGAAGCTGCTCCATTAAGAAAAGCAGAAGATGCTATTGAACTAGATACAACGAGCATGAGCATCGAAGAAGTAGTCACAAGCATTCTTAATTTTGCTGAGGAAAGGGCACGTTAATATGAAGCTTTATTCTTTCGGAAAATGGCTTTGCGGTACTTATTTTAAGAGTTCTTTTAAACCTGAAATAATCGGGGCAGAAAATATGCCGGATACTGGCGGGGTTTTGCTCTGTACAAATCATATTCACAACTATGACCCTCCACTTGTTGGAGTTGCTTCACCAAGGGATGTTCACTTCATGGCGAAAGCAGAACTTTTTTCGGTGCCAGTATTAAAACATATTTTGCCTAAAATTAATGCATTTCCTGTAAAAAGGGGAATGAGCGATAAGACGGCTTTAAAAACAGGCATGAACCTTTTAAAAGAAGGAAAGGTAGTAGGCCTCTTTCCTGAAGGGACCAGAAGCAAAACAGGTGAGATCGGTGAAGGTTTGGCAGGTGCAGGATTCTTTGCGCTTAAATCCCAAGCACATATCGTCCCTTGTGCAATAGTGGGTCAGTATAAAAAGGGTAAAAGCTTAAAGATTATCTTCGGCAAGCCGATAGACTTTTCACATTTACGCGAGCAAAAAGCTTCCGCTAAAGAAGCTACAGAGCTTATAATGAAACATATCGCACAGTTGAAAAAAGATAACGAATAAGTTTGTTCTTTACAATGTTAATGTTCTTTCAAAGCGAAAGTTCAATAAATTATTTTTTAATTTTTTGAGGAGGCCACGAACATGACAGAGGAAATGAGCACGAGTTTAACAAATGCTACCCAAGCTGAAACAGGCGAAATCGTTAAAGGGACGGTTTTGAAAGTAGAAGACAAACACGCGTTAGTTGATATCAGCGCTAAACAAGACGCATTTTTGCCAATTAATGAGGTTTCAAGTCTTTTTATTGAAAAGGTAAGTGATGTGTTAAATGAAGGAGATCAAATCACTGTTAAAGTGCTTTCTCATACAGAGGACAAGCTACTTATATCTAAAAAAGCGGTAGACAGTGAAAAATCCTGGTCAGAGCTTCAAGAAAAATACGATGCGAAAGAAACGTTTGAAGTTACAGTTCACGATGTAGTAAAAGGCGGACTGGTTGTAGATTTAGGGGTACGCGCATTTATTCCTGCCTCAATGGTTGAATCTCATTTTGTAGAAGACTTTTCAGATTATAAAGGTAAAAAGCTTTCGGTTAAAATTGTGGAGCTTGATACTGAAAAAGGGCGTGTCATATTATCACACCGTGCTGTAACCGAAGAGGAAGAAGCGGGAAGAAAGCAAGAAATCTTAGACCGCCTAGCTCCAGGAGAAATCATTGAAGGTAAAGTTCAGCGTCTGACGGACTTTGGTGCTTTTGTTGATATTGGCGGAGTCGATGGATTAGTCCATGTATCACAGCTTTCTCATAATCGTGTAGATAACCCATCTGAAGTATTAAGCGAAGGTCAAACAGTTAAAGTAAAAGTTCTTTCTGTAGACCGCGATAATGACAGAATTTCACTTTCAATTAAAGAAACACAGCCTGGACCATGGGAAGAAGCTAGTTCTTCTATTACACCTGGAAGTGTCATTGAAGGTACAGTGAAACGAATCGTTGCTTTTGGTGCATTTATTGAAGTGGCACCGGGGATTGAAGGACTCGTGCACATTTCAGAGATGGCAAACCGCCATATCGGCAACCCAAGTGAAGTCGTTAAAGAAGGACAGCAAGTATCTGTAAAAGTGCTTGATGTAAACAGTAAAGAAAAAAGAATGAGCTTAAGTATGAAAGCTGTTCAAGATGAAAAAGAAAAAGAAAATCTTAAACAAAACCTTCCAAAAGAAGAAAAAGGATTTTCGTTAGCTGAGATGATTGGCGACCAGCTAAAAGGATACAAGTAATTTTTATTGAAAGCTCCCGATTATTATCGGGGGCTTTTTTTTGCAGCGATTAAGCACGTGAAGAAAGTGGCATAATGCTATCGAGGTGAAATTCATGAATGATGGCATACTGTTTTATTGGTTCATGTGGATCGGATGGGTTGTAACAACCTTTTTAATTGAAAGAAACCCATTCAGAAATGCAGTGATTTTCATTTTGCTTCCAGGAATAATAATGTCTGGTTATGACATCCCCTTTTCATTGGGATCTGTTAATGCAGCATTTGCCTACTTTTTAATCATCGGACTTGTTCATGTTATCCGCAGTACAGGTGAGCTTCTCTATTATTTAGCTGTAAGTTTTATTATAGCTGTAAGCTATGTGACGATTCAGATTTTTGCGCTTTATGATCCGGCTAAACTGTTTATCGATAAAAAGTATTTGCTGATAATTTTTCTTTCAGCTGTGCTGTTTCTTATTTCAAAAAGAAATATTGATTTATTTTATATTCCCTTAATAGGTATTTTTATTGGAGATACATTATATCAGTTATTGATCTTCAGGCTTACCGGATACTTAGAAATAGGTTCGATGTTTGTATTGGATTTGCTGGCTTCATCTACAATGATTCTGTTTTGTATGGTAATATTGGTAGATATGTTCAAAAAATTAAGGCGTGTCTCTTATAAAAAGGTTAATCCAGCAAAGCAGATATGATGGAAATCTATTATTATTAAGTTGTCTAAAACCTCAAGAATTTGCTAAAATAAGTGGACTTGGCTAATTTTATTGTAACTTAACAAAGTAATGATGAATTCATAAAGAAATGATTGATTTGATCAGGAAAAAAAGGGAAGTGTCAACATGACTAAACCAGTTTTAGCCATAGTAGGAAGACCTAATGTAGGGAAATCTACTATATTTAACAGAATTGCCGGAGACCGCATATCTATTGTAGAAGATATGCCAGGTGTTACCCGTGACCGCATCTATAGTTCAGCGGAATGGCTGAATACCGAATTTAACTTAATCGATACAGGCGGAATTGAAATCAGTGATGCACCGTTCATGAGCCAGATGAAGGAACAAGCAGAACTAGCTATTGAAGAAGCCGACGTTATCTTGTTCTTAGTAGATGGCATGAATGGAATTACAGCAGCCGATGAAGAAGTAGCAAAAATGCTTTTCCGTTCAAAAAAGCCTGTTGTTTTAGGTGTGAACAAAATTGATAACCCGGAAAGAAAAGAATTGTTATATGAATTTTATAGTCTAGGAATGGGTGAACCAATCGGAGTGTCTGGTACTCATGGAATCGGACTTGGAGATCTGCTGGATCAAGTTGTCAGTCATTTTCCTGAAACTGTTGAAGAAGAAAAGGACGATGATACGATTTATTTCTCATTAATCGGCAGACCGAATGTGGGTAAATCTTCTTTAGTAAACGCAATTTTAGGGAAAGAGCGCGTTATAGTAAGCAACATTGCAGGTACAACTCGTGATGCAATTGATTCCAGTTTTGAGAAGGAAGATCAAAAATATGTAATTATAGATACAGCTGGAATGCGGAAGCGCGGAAAAGTGTACGAGACTACTGAGAAATACAGCGTTATGCGAGCTATGAAAGCAATTGAACGTTCAGATGTCGTCTTGATGGTCATTGATGCAGAAGAAGGTATCATCGAGCAGGATAAAAAAGTCGCTGGCTTTGCTCATGAAGCAGGAAAAGCGGTCGTTATTGTAGTGAATAAATGGGATGCCATCGAAAAAGATGATAAAACGATGCAAAAATTCGAGCAGAAGATTCGTGATCATTTCCTCTACTTATCATATGCACCGATCGTTTTCGTATCTGCATTAACGAAACAGAGACTTCATCATTTGTTCCCGGTGATTAATCAGGTTGCCGAAAACCATTCATTAAGAGTTCAAACGAATATTTTGAATGAGGTTATCATGGATGCAGTTGCGATGAATCCTGCACCAATGGATAATGGAAAGCGATTAAAGATAAACTATGCAACTCAAGTAGCTTCTAAACCGCCTACATTTGTTATTTTCGTTAATGATCCTGAGCTTTTCCACTTCTCTTATAAGAGATTTTTAGAGAACAGGATTCGTGAAACATTCGGATTTGTAGGTACACCAATCAAAATTTTTGCAAGAAAGAAAAATGATTAAGGTAAAAGTATGATGTGGATCCTCCTCATCTTATTATCTTATTGTTTAGGTTCCATCAGCTTTAGTTATTTGCTTACAAAGCTGTTAAAAAATGAAGATATCAGGAACCATGGAAGCGGCAATGCAGGTGCCACCAACACATTAAGAGTGCTTGGAAAGGGACCTGCCATTGCTGTCCTTCTATTAGACAGTTTGAAAGGGATATTATCTGTTTTTGTCCCTTTATGGCTAGGATTTAGTCCAAATATCGCAATACTGTGCGGTTTTGCAGCTGTAATTGGTCATAATTATCCAGTCTTCTTTGGATTCAAGGGAGGAAAGGGAGTTGCAACAACAATCGGTGTTTTTGCAGCTATATCTTTCTTCCCATCTCTATTAGCAGGTGTTATTGCTATTCTTACGATTTGGATAAGCCGGTTTGTTTCTTTAGGATCGATCGTTTTTTTAATCCTTACACCGTTCTTTATGCTGTATCACTATAGCCTGCCATTTACTGCGATTTTAACGGGCGGCTGTATCTCAGCTGTTTCAGTCTGGCGTCATAGGGGAAATATACAAAGGCTGCTAAAAGGAACCGAACGCAAAATTTAATAATTTGGAGTGTGACATGTATGGATAATGTTGCTGTGTTAGGGGCTGGAAGCTGGGGGACAGCTCTTGCTATCGTGTTAGCTGATAATGGTCACGATGTCCGCTTATGGGGACGCAGAGAAGAACAAGTATCCGAAATTAATGAAGAACATCGCAACGAAAAATACTTGCCTGGTATTGAGCTTCCTAATAGTATAAAAGCTTCTGTAAAGCTTGAAGAATGTATAGAAGGTGCAGATATCATCGTTCTGGTTACTCCTACAAAAGCGATGAGGGATGTTCTCGGCCAGCTGAAGAATTCACTAACTCGTAAAGTTACGATCGTTCACGCGAGCAAAGGTATTGAACCTGGTACATATAAAAGAATTTCAGAAATCATTGAAGAAGAGCTGCCTTCGTCGCTTCTAGAAGCAGTGGTTGTGCTTTCAGGCCCAAGCCACGCGGAGGAAGTTTCTTTAAGACAGCCAACGACTGTAACTGTATCTTCTGAAAAGATAGAAGCATCAGAAAAAGTTCAAGATCTGTTTATTAACCAAAATTTCCGTGTTTACACGAACCCTGATGTAATTGGTGTTGAGCTTGGCGGTGCGCTAAAGAATATCATCGCTTTAGGAGCAGGTCTATCTGATGGATTAGGCTACGGAGATAACGCCAAAGCTGCATTGATCACCAGAGGACTTGCGGAAATTGCACGGCTTGGAACGCATATGGGAGCTAATCCTCTTACTTTCTCAGGTTTAACGGGCATTGGCGATTTAATTGTAACTTGTACAAGTGTACATAGCAGAAACTGGCGTGCAGGCAATATGCTTGGAAAAGGGATGGCACTCGACGATGTTCTTGATAATATGGGAATGGTCGTTGAAGGGGTAAGAACAACTCAAGCCGCTTTCGAATTAAGCAAGAGAGAGCAAGTCGAAATGCCGATTACACAAGTGCTTTACGATGTTCTTTTTAACAATAAAGGCGCAAAGCAGGCCGTAGATGAGCTGATGCAGCGCACACGCACACATGAAGTTGAAGATGTTTCATCCTTAAAAAGCTAATCCGAATAGGCGAGTGTCTAAAAAAATTTAGGCAATCGCCTTTTTTCTTTTCACCCTTCTTGTGACACTGCATACGATAGGGATGAAAAGGAAGTGGGAGGAGGACTTCAAGTGGAACGTGAACAACAATTTTTTGACAAGATCGAGAAAAAAACGAGTGTTAAAAAGGACGATATTTTCAAACTTGCACAATCCGTAAGCGGTTCTAATTTACGTGATGAGCGCACGATTCGAATGCTGATTTCCCAAGTATCTTCTATGGCTGGGGTAGCTGTCACGAAACAGAAAGAAGACCAGATCGTTCAGGCAGTTTTGAATAATAACATCCCTCTAGATCTGGCAACTCTATCTAAAATGTTCGACGGAAAATAGGCGGCTGTATAAAAGCTGTTAACAGTTTATTCTGCGTCTGAATAATAAGTTATT
Organism: Fictibacillus sp. NPDC058756; assembly: GCF_042746035.1. Lineage (NCBI taxonomy): Bacteria > Bacillati > Bacillota > Bacilli > Caryophanales > Fictibacillaceae > Fictibacillus > Fictibacillus sp. NPDC058756. Next base: position 1,638,740 of record NZ_JBHYPU010000001.1, read on the forward strand.
GAACGAAAAACAAGGGAGTATTTAGTCAAATACCCGGTGGCTGCCGGGTATTTTTTTGTCTTACGAGCGTGAGGTGAGGGGTATCTAATGCGCGGAATTTGTCAGAGTGTGTCAACTCGTGGTTATTTTTTAATTAACGTGTGATTATTTAAATTAACGTGAGAAAAAAATGAACTAACGTGGGATTATTGCATATTGCCGTGGGAATTCTTGTTTAACTACCCGCAGGGGTATTTCAGCAAAAAACACTTTTATTAGCTGAAGCTGTTTTATAAGCAAGGGTTACGAGAACTGACCAATTGGTGAGATAAGCCTAGTTTTATTTCTATACGAAATGAAGTTTAAAGAAATAGATCAAATTATGCTATAATGTACGCTGTGGACAAGGAGGATACATATGAGTGAAGGTTTATTGAAAATGTGGGTGGCATTATCAGCCATCGGTCTAATGTTTATTGCAGTTTTTTCAATCATGTTCAGCCGTTCTAAACTATCTGGTGTTATTCAGGGAGTCGTTTCTTTTTTCGCTTGGATCTGTATGATAGTGGCTGGAATACTAATTATAATCGTCGTTTTTAGCGGACCTGTACAAGGGTAGAGGAGGAGATCAATTTGCAAAAAAAATGGCTGATTCCTTTACTGACTATCCTTGTTACTCTCTCAGGATGTTTATATCCTGAAGAACGAAAGCTGCAAAACCGCATGCCTTATCAGGATCAGATCACAGCTGTACAGACAGCTGTTGACAACTTTCAAAAAGATACTGGTGTATTGCCTATTAAAACAAAAGAAGCAGACACAGATATCTATCAAAAATATTTAATTGATTTTAATAAACTCGTTCCAAAATATATGCAGGAACCGCCCGGTAATTCTTATGAAAAAGGCGGTACATTCCAATATGTACTTATAGACGTCGAAACAAAACCAACTGTTAAACTGGCAGATCTTGTTTTAACAGATAAAGTTCAGGATGTACAGGTTGCTTTAAACATATATATGGATAAACACCGTTACCCCCCTTTTAAAAAGATTGAGGAACAAGGAAGATACACCCTTGATTATAAAAAATTAGGATTTAAAAAAGATCCGTTCATCACCAGTCCTTTTACGGGTAAGAAACTGCCTATGATGGTAAACGGCGATGCGAAAATTTTTATAGATTATAGAAAAGACTTAAAACCTGCGGTTGAGAGCTATAAAGATGAATTGAGCAAGCACGAAGATATCCGTCATCTGCTAGCAGAACATTCCTTTTTTGTACCGGTCTATTCAGTTCCATATAAAGTTGAAAACAAAGAGCCTGTTTTTTTAATAAAATAGGCATGAACTCTCCCTTTTTCTAATACATTCATAGAAAAGGCGGAGAGATTTTTTTTGGATATCCTTATAACGAAACAAGCTTTATAGTTTCATCGGTAGGCACAGTAGTGCGCCCTCCCGTTTTAATGGAACTATACAACAGAGAAAAGAGGTTCCAATAAAAATTTCCGTTCCTTTGTCATAATCAATAGGACAAAATCATACGATGTATTGTCCAAGACTAGCATTCGGAACTTTATTTGGATCGGGAGGGAAACGAATGGAAAAAATCGATATTTTTAAAGATATCGCCGAAAGGACGGGCGGAGATATCTACTTAGGAGTAGTAGGAGCAGTAAGAACGGGTAAGTCTACATTCATTAAGAAATTTATGGAGCTAGTAGTCCTGCCTAACATTGAAAATGAAGCAGAACGTCAGCGAGCTCAGGATGAATTGCCGCAAAGTGCAGCTGGACGCACCATTATGACCACTGAACCCAAATTTGTTCCAAACAATGCGGTAAAGATTAATGTTGGGGAAGGTCTTGATGTAAATATCCGTCTCGTAGACAGTGTTGGATACGCTGTTCCAAGTGCAAAAGGGTACGAAGATGAAAATGGTCCTAGAATGATTCATACACCTTGGTATGACGAGCCGATTCCGTTTCATGAAGCTGCTGAAATCGGAACAAGGAAAGTTATTCAAGAACATTCAACACTTGGGGTTGTCGTAACTACGGATGGCTCAATCGGAGAAATTCCGAGATATGATTATGTAGAATCAGAAGAACGTGTTGTTAATGAGTTAAAAGAGGTAGGAAAACCGTTCATTATGCTGATCAATTCAACTCATCCGCACCATCCGGATACACAGCAGCTTCGTAATGAACTTTGTGAGAAGTATGACATTCCAGTACTTGCCATGAGTGTTGAGGGGATGACGGAACACGATATTAACAATGTTCTTCGTGAAGCTTTATACGAGTTCCCTGTATTAGAAGTAAATGTAAATCTTCCAAGCTGGGTTATGGTGCTAAGAGAGAATCATTGGCTGCGAGAAAGCTATGAAGAAGCAGTAAGAGAAACAGTTCAAGATATTAAGCGTTTGCGCGATGTTGATAAAGTGGTAGGTTTCTTCGCAAACTATGACTTTATTGATGATGCAAGACTCGCAGGAATTGAAATGGGGCAAGGGATTGCAGAGATCGATCTATTTGCACCGGATTACTTGTACGATCAGATCTTAAAAGAGGTTGTTGGGGTCGAAATTCGAGGAAAAGATCATCTTCTTCAACTTATGCAGGAATTTGCGTATGCAAAGACAGAGTATGATCAAGTGGCAGATGCGCTAAGAATGGTGAAGCAAACAGGATATGGAATTGCTGCTCCTGCTATCACCGATATGAGCTTGGATGAGCCGGAAATTATCCGTCAGGGCTCCAGATTCGGGGTTAGACTTAAGGCTATCGCACCTTCGATCCATATGATTAAAGTTGATGTGGAATCCGAATTCGCACCGATAATTGGAACAGAAAAACAAAGTGAAGAAATGCTAAGATATTTAATGCAGGATTTTGAAGAAGATCCGCTGTCAATCTGGAATTCTGATATCTTTGGACGCTCCTTAAACTCTATCGTAAGAGAAGGAATACAAGGAAAGATTTCATTAATGCCGGAAAATGCAAGATATAAATTAAAAGAGACGCTTGAACGTATTATCAATGAGGGATCAGGCGGTTTAATTGCCATTATTTTATAACTTTGAGACTCCTATAACCAGGAGTCTTTTTTTTGGTGTTCTTTTGTGGGTTCTTTTAGCCATTTTGAGTGTATTTGTTCTCCGCTCCAGGTGCTCGCTTTCTACGCGGCGTGAGGCATGGCCCTTCTTGAAACCGTGCATTTAAGAGGTTTTGCCTGACGCGTTGCTCCTGCAGGAGTCAAACACCTTGCACTTCAAACATTACAGATTTTGATTCCGTGATAATAATAGTAAAAAGGGTTCGGAAAAAAAGGTAGACTTTTATACCTTTTAAACTCGTTTTTTGTAAAAAAAGGTCAAAAAATAAGGAAATTTAAGGATTGAATCGCTAAAAACGTCGAAAAAAGATTGAATTCTTTAAACGAATCGTATAATATAAGGCTTGTTACAGATAAAATAAGTAAAATCCTGTATATTACATATGAAAATAATACTTTAAAAAAATATTTCACTACCGATATACCTGTAGAGAATTCCTTGAGAGGAGGTGAATGGAATGAACAAGACTGATCTTATCAACGCAGTATCTGAGCAAGCTCAGCTTTCTAAGAAAGATGCATCTAAAGCAGTTGACGCTGTTTTCGAAGCGATCACTGGCACTCTTCAAAGCGGAAGCAAGGTGCAGCTTATCGGTTTTGGTAACTTTGAAGTTCGTGAGCGTGCAGCTCGTAAAGGCCGCAACCCGCAAACTGGACAAGAAATCGAAATCTCTGCAAGCAAAGTTCCTGCTTTCAAACCAGGGAAAGCCCTTAAGGACGCTGTTAAATAATTAATACATAGGGCAAAAAGACCGTGATTCGTTCACGGTCTTTTTTTATTGTTCAAAATGAGGTCATCACCTGCATCACTGTTAGCAGTTAAAATTTCATTTAATCAGCGAGGCTCTCTTTTAATCAATTCAGATCATAATACATCAAACTGTTAAACTCTTCATCTTCAACTTCTGCTGTAAGGGTTTTCTCCTTTTGCTATTCTTTTAGCAGTATGCTAAAATTTTGCTATTGTGTTATTGGAATTGGAGGACAAAGAGCGTGGCAGAAGTACAACGTGAGAAAATTGAAACCGCAGTAAAAATGATACTTGAAGCTATTGGGGAAGACCCTGAAAGAGAGGGTTTAATAGATACACCGAAACGTGTAGCAAAAATGTATGAGGAAGTCTTTCAAGGATTGAACCAAGATCCAAAAGAGCACTTTGCAACTATTTTTGGAGAAGATCACGAAGAATTAGTACTTGTGAAAGATATACCTTTTTATTCAATGTGTGAACATCACCTTGTACCTTTCTTTGGCAAGGCTCACATAGGTTACATACCAAAAGGCGGTAAAGTTACTGGACTGAGCAAACTAGCCAGAGCAGTGGAAGCTGTAACAAAAAGACCGCAGCTGCAAGAAAGAATTACTTCAACGATTGCAAACAGCCTGCTTGAAACACTTGAACCGCATGGTGTTATTGTTGTTATCGAGGCAGAGCATATGTGTATGACGATGCGCGGCGTGAAAAAGCCTGGTTCCATGACTGTTACTTCTGCAGTTAGAGGTGTTTTTGAAAAAGATGCAGCAGCAAGGGCAGAAGTATTAAGCCTGATTAAAAACTAAGGAGGGTTTCCAATAATGAAATCAGAATTTGACTTTTTTGTTATAAAAGCTAAAGAAAATGGTGTAAATGTAATTGGATTAACCCGAGGAACAGAAACACGATTTCACCACTCAGAAAAATTGGATAAGGGTGAAGTGATGATCGCGCAATTTACCGAGCATACTTCTGCTGTAAAAGTAAGAGGAAAAGCAGTTATTTACACCAAGCACGGTGAAGTAGATACAGAATCATAAGAAAAGCTTAAAAGTACAATCAACTTACCGTTGGCAGGAATGTTTGATAAATACATGCTGATGGATAGGCTAGGCGGGCAGCCTAGTTTTCTTTATGTCCGAAATAACGATTGAATCCATAAATAATTGGCGACTATGTTATAATAGTGAGGCGCATATCGCTGTATCTTTGGAGGTATATGATGAACAACAGGGAAAAAATTCAACGTTTAAAACAGCATACACTTTTATTGATGCAGCATAGTTATGTCGATAAGTTTCTGCAGCCTCCAGTTTTTGATGAAGCGAAAGTGTTTATAGCGTACTGTCTGCTTAGTGAACTTGAATTGGATGAAGCTGTTGAAGCTGAATATTTTAGTTCAATACTTTTAATACAATCTGCACTTGACCGGCATGAAGATATTCTCGATGAAGACATTGCTTCACATAAAAAGAGAAGGCAGCTCGTTGTTTTATCTGGCGACTATTTTAGCAGTCTTTACTATCTGTTATTATCCCGGTGCGAAAATTTAGATTTGATTTCAAAGCTGTCAAATGCTGTCCAAAAAATAAATGAACATAAATCTTCTATGCATCATCAAATTAAAATCAAAAAAAGCAGTGTGGAATACATAAAAACTGCAGGTCAAATTGAAAGCTTATTGTATATAAAAGCTGCAGAATCGTTTGGTCTGCAAAAGTATATCCCGTTCATAGAGCGTTATCTTCTCATATCCCTCTATCAAAGCAAGGAAAAGAGAATGTCGTTGAACGGGGATCAATTAGTGTTTTTAAAATCGTGTGAAAAAGATTTGCGAGAAAAAAGAGTTGAGATGCCTCATGTCTTCCAGCGGGAAGACTGCAGCATTTATAAATGTATTGAAAATGACTTATTGTTAGGAGAGGGTTAATCCGATGTTGAGTAAAGAAGAACGGGTTCACTCTGTATTTGAAAAAATATCAGATCAATATGATTATATGAACGACTTGATCAGCTTCAAACAGCATAACAGATGGCGAAATGACACAATGAAACGAATCAGTGTTAAACCGGGTGACAATTGTCTGGATGTCTGCTGCGGAACTGGAGAATGGACATTTGCGCTTGCTGAAGCTGCAGGTGAAAGCGGTCATGTAACAGGTCTGGACTTTAGTGAAAACATGTTGAAGGTTGGACGGGAGAAATTAAAGAAACGTTCTCTTCCCCAGGTAGCTTTTTTACATGGGAATGCAATGGAGCTGCCTTTTGAAGATAACACTTTTGATGTTGTAACAATCGGTTTTGGACTCAGAAACGTACCTGACTATTTTCAGGCGCTTAAAGAAATGGCAAGAGTAGTGAAACCAGGAGGAAGAGTGGTTTGCCTGGAAACATCACATACGACAGTACCAATTTTCAAACAGATTTTCAAATTTTACTTTACGTATATAATGCCTGTCTTTGGAAAGCTGTTCGCCAAAAGCTATCAAGAGTACTCTTGGCTGCAAGAATCAACTGAAGCTTTTTTGACAAAAGATGAACTGAAAGATCTTTTTCAAAAATCTGGTTTGACCGAAGTTGAAATAAAATCGTATGCATTAGGCGCTGCTGCTATGCATACAGGTAAAAAACCGCAATAGAAGAGAGCGTTGAAGTGTGTGGAAAAAATTTAAGATTATTTTAGAAATGATTAAGTTTGAACATACCATTTTTGCTCTCCCTTTTGCCTATTTAGGTGCAATAATGGGGAGCCTTGTTGAAGAAGGAACCATGCCCTCGCTATCTGAATGGGTATGGATTACGTTAGCTATGGTTGGTGCAAGAAGTTCTGCAATGGCCCTGAACCGGGCGATAGATTCAGAGATTGATGAAGCAAATCCTAGAACAAAGACTCGTGTTATTCCTGCAAAACTTTTAAAAATAGGTGAAGTATACTTATTTATCGCAGTGTCTCTAGCGTTATTGCTATTTAGTGCTTACCAGCTTAATGCACTTTCTGTAAAGCTGCTTCCGCTTGCTGTCTTTTTTCTTGTTATTTACTCTTATACGAAACGTTTTACTTATCTGTGCCACATTGTCCTTGGGATTACAATTGCACTCGCGCCCCTCGGCGGATGGGTTGGTGCAACAGGTACATTAAGTCAGGAAGCATTTCTATTGTTTTTCGGTGTGCTTTTTTGGACGGCAGGTTTTGATGTGATTTATGCAACACAGGATGCGGAATATGACAAGTCACATGGCCTATATTCTATTCCATCTGCATTTGGCATTGCAAAAGGGCTGATTACTGCCAGGTGGCTTCATGCTGCTAGTTTCATAGCTTTCATTACACTTGGTGCAGTGTCAGGGATGGGGTGGATTTATTACCTCGGCGTCTTTATTTCAGGTGCTATCATGGTATATGAACATTCATTGGTAAAGCCCCATGATCTATCAAAGCTAGATGTTGCTTTCTTTACGATGAACGGTGTTTTAAGTGTTGTTATGTTTATTTTTTCAATAGGGGACCTTTTATTATGAAAACTATTACAATAGGAATTACCGGTGCCAGCGGTGCTGTATATGGTATTAGACTTGTACAGGAAATTCTGAAGAGCGGACACAAAGTGCATCTTGTTGTGACTGAAGCAGGATGGCAAGTCTTTAGAGAAGAGCTTCTTTGGGATACTGAGGACCGGGAAGCTTGCTTGGAAGAACACTTTGCTTCATTTGGCAGTGAACGCTTCCATTATCATACGCTGCGCGATTTTAATGCGCCTATCGCTAGCGGATCTTATCAGAATGACGGAATGGTTATCATACCTTGTTCAATGGGTACTTTGTCAGGGATAGCGCATGGAGCTTCTGGCAATCTGTTGGAGCGTACGGCAGATGTTATGCTGAAAGAAAGCAGAAAGCTCATCTTAGTTCCAAGAGAAACTCCGCTCCATAAGATTCACCTGGAAAATATGATCAAAGTTACTGACGCTGGTGGTAAGATCGTTCCAGCCATGCCTGGTTTTTATCATCTGCCTAAGTCGATGGACGATTTAGTAAATTTCCTTGTAGGGAAAGTCTTGGATAACTTAGGTGTTCACCATGAATTGTTTACACGCTGGGGAGACTGATAGATTATGAACATTGGGGAAATAAGCTATACAAACATCATACCCCTATATTTTTATTTGGATAGAGAACGATTAAAGGAGAACGGTGTATCAATAACAGATGCCGTTCCTTCTAGAATTAACCGGCTGATGGAAGAAAAAAAGGTAGACATTGGAGGGATTTCCTCTTTTTCTTTTGGAAAAAATGCAGAACGTTATAGCATTATCCCAGACTTGTCAGTTTCTGCTTTCGGAAAAGTCAATTCTATCTTTTTGTTTTCGAAATACCGGTTAGAAGAGTTAGGCGGAAAAAAGGTTGCTTTGACGTCCAGCTCTGAAACATCTGTTGCCTTATTAAAGATCATCACGCAGCAATTTTACAGAATTGAGCCTACTTTCGAAGTGGAAACACCGCATTTCGAAAAAATGATGGAGCTATATGATGCTTGTCTCCTGATTGGTGATGATGCAATTTCAGCCAAAAGAAAGAACGGAAGGTATCATGTGTATGACCTTGGAGAAATCTGGTATCAAGAAACAGGACTTCCGATGGTTTTTGCTGTGATGGCCTATCGTAAAGAGATGGAAACAGAAAAGAGAGAATTGCTCTCTTATGTTGGTCAAAGTATGACTGAGAGCAAAGAGCGCTGTCTCCGAGAAAATTTCGCACCTGTTGTTGAACGTGCAGTAATGGAGCATGGCGGAACTTTTGACTTTTGGGAATCATATTTTAATGGGTTAAATTATGGGTTTAATGGCGAACATGAAAAAGGTCTAAGTGTTTATTTTCAGCTTGCTAAAGAGTGCGGATTGTTGCAGACAATACCCTCTATCTTAAAGTTTTCGTATAAGTAACGGGCGATAGGGTGAAATAAAAGTGAAGTTAAAAGACTTATACTCATTTTTAAAAAAAGATTTACAGCAAATAGAAGATCAGCTCGCGGTGTCGGTTAGTTCTGACCAGCCTATGATTCATACAGCAGGCATGGAGTTATTAAAAGCAGGGGGAAAAAGAATCCGCCCTGTATTTGTTCTGCTTTCCGCTCAGTTTGGTACATATAACATCAACCATGTAAAAAAGCCTGCAGCAGCATTAGAGTTAATCCACATGGCCTCTCTTGTCCATGATGATGTTGTAGATGATGCTGACATGAGAAGAGGAAGAGAGACGGTAAAGGCAAAGTATGATAGTAAAATCGCCATGTACACGGGTGATTATATTTTTGCTTCTGCTCTAAAGTTAATGACGGATATCGATATTCCACGTGCACATCAGATTCTGGCCCAAGGAATGAAAGAGATGTGTCTAGGCGAGATAGAACAGATTAACGAACAATTTGATACCGATCAGAACATAAGAAAATATTTTAAGCGGATCAAACGTAAGACGGCATTGCTGATTGCTTTAAGCTGTCAATTAGGAGCGATCACATCAAAAGCGGATGTTTCCCTTCAGAAAATGCTATATGAGTTTGGCTATTGTGTTGGAATGGCTTTTCAGATTACGGATGATATCTTAGACTTTACAGCATCAGAAAAACAGCTTGGAAAACCTGCAGGAAGTGATTTAAAGCAAGGAAACATAACACTTCCGGCTTTATTCACGATCTGCGAATATCCTGAAGTTAAAGAAAAGCTGAATCTGTATTATCAAAATAAAGATTCTGAGCTGCTTGCAGAGCTATTAAAAGATATTAAAAGACTTGGCGGAATTGAGTATGCCTCCCGAATCTCCGAAAAGTACCTGAATCGTGCTAAAAAGGCGGCACGGTCTTTACCTGATACGGATGCAAGAGACAGCTTGCTGAAAGTAGCAGATTATATTGCTGGCCGGAAATTTTGAGCCATTGCTAATTTTTAAAATTTTTGGTACGATTTCTCTGGGGAACTTGTCCCACATATACTATACATAGATGATAGGAGAGGGAATACATGGAAAAAACGTTTTTAATGGTTAAACCAGATGGCGTTCAACGTGCGTTAATCGGAGAAATCGTATCCCGTTTTGAAAAGAAAGGTTTTCAGCTAGTTGGTGCGAAACTAATGAACATTTCTGAGGATCTTGCAAAAGAACATTATGGTGAGCACAAAGAGCGTCCGTTCTTTGGAGAGCTTGTAGATTTTATTACTTCTGGACCTGTATTTGCAATGGTTTGGGAAGGTAAAGACGTTATCTTAACTGCTCGTAACATGATGGGCAAAACGAACCCTGCTGAAGCAGCTCCTGGTTCAATCCGCGGTGATTATGCAGTACAAGTAAGCAACAATATCATCCACGGTTCAGATTCTGCTGAAAGCGCAGAGCGCGAAATCGGATTATTCTTTAAAGAAGAAGAACTAGTTTCTTACGATAAAGCTGTTTCTGTTTGGATTTAATTTTTTTATGTAAAAATGAAAGCGTTTTAGCCGGCCGTTGCGCCGGTTTTTTATTTATCAGACTTTTGTCACAAACCCCTGTAGTTATTAGAAGTGTTGCTTTCCGCTCCAGGTACTCGCTTTCCGCGGGGCGAGCGGTGAGCCTTCCCGGCGCTTTGCGCCATTGGAAGTCTCACCTGTGCCGCTTCAGAGAAGTATTCTTGCTCCTGCGTCTACAAGTAAATGCTATCGAAGTGAGCCTCCTCGTCGCATGCCTAGCGAGAAGCTTTTCATGTGGCAGGCACGCACCTTGCACTCCAATCAACTTATCAATGAAGTGAACAAAAATTAATCTTAGGCAACAATCTTTTAGAAATGTTCTTTTATGAAGAAAGTTTAAAGTCAGCCGATATAAGGGATATGAATCGTGAACAAAGCAGCATATGACTAGCGGGAGAGAAATATATGGACTTGGACTACGAAGGATTTAAAAAGAACATTTTGCTAAAGACGGGAATTGATCTTTCAAAATATAAAGAAGCACAAATGAAACGGCGGCTGATCGCGTTAAGAGAAAAGAGATCTTTCGATTCCTTTTCTGACTATTATAAGTCGTTATCAAATGACAGAAATATGCTGGAAGAATTTTTAGACAGAATGACAATCAATGTTTCTGAGTTCTATAGAAATCCTTCTCGCTGGGAAGTGCTTGAACAAAAAATCTTGCCGAGGCTCTTAGATGATCGTTTATCTTTAAAAGTATGGAGTGCAGCATGTTCGACAGGGGAAGAGCCATATACGCTTTCGATGATGCTTTCTGAATTTAAAGGGATCACCAACTTTTCTATTTTGGCGACAGATTTAGATGAACAAGTTTTAGAACACGCAAAAAACGGTTTTTACTTTGAAAAAGCTGTGCAAGATGTCCCAAATGTGAAAAAAAAGCGTTATTTTTCAATGCAGGAACTCGGTTTAAAAGTAAGTGACGACATAAAAAAACATGTAACATTCAGAAAACAAAACCTTCTTTCCGATCCATTCGGGAAAGACTTTGATTTAATCGTCTGCCGGAATGTGATGATTTATTTCACAGAAGAAGCAAAAGCTGTTTTATATGAAAAATTCAGTAAAGCACTGCGTCCAGGTGGAGTATTATTTGTAGGAAGCACCGAACAGATCTTTAATCCTGGTTTGTACGGATTAGAATCAGAGGAACCATTTTTTTACAGAAAAAAATAAATAATTTATTATATGGATTTCAATTTCTTATAGTTGACAGATTAAAATGAATGGTTTAATGTAACTGATAAGTTTAGAGCAATAGTTTAGAGTATTTAGAGCTTAGTTGAGACAAGTTGAGAGAGTTTGAGTGGAGCAGAGCCGAGAATGGAAACGTACATATGCCATGCGGGTTATTTCTGCATGGCTTTTTTGTATCCTTTTTATTAAGGAGTACGTGGTCCATAAATGAATCGTCCTCTTATAAACCCCCTCACTCTCCGTAATCTGCGGAGGTGTACTTTATGATATTATCCTTTCATAACCCGCCTTGAACGATTGTTTTTTCTCATAGCAGAACAAAACAAAACGTTTAAAGGGGTGTTCTTATGATTCAATCACTTAATAAAAAATTAGTAAAAAATGAAACGATGACAGAGAATGAAGCCTTTTATTTTATGGAAAGCCTCGTTAATGGACGAGTTACTGATGCAGAAGCCATTTCTATTCTTAGTATAATGAGCTATCGCGGTGAGACCGCTGAAGAAATCACAGGTTTTGTAAAGGCGATTCGAAAACTTTCAAAACAGGTCAGCAGAAAATGCTCAGATGAAATTATGGATACATGCGGAACGGGCGGGGATGGAGCATCCACCTTTAATATATCTACTGCAGTCAGCATCATCTTGTCTTCTCTTGGCATCAAAGTAGCAAAGCATGGCAATAAAGCCGTCACATCCAAAAGCGGAAGTTCTGATGTATTAGAAGCTCTAGGAATTAAAGTGGCAACAAACAGTTATGAAGCAAATTTGCAGTTAAATAAACATGACATTGCATTTTTACATGCACCTTATTTTCATCCATCATTGAAAAAAGTCGCTCACATAAGGCGGCAGCTATCTTTTAGGACTATTTTTAATATAATTGGTCCGTTAGTAAACCCGATGTCGCCATCCTATCAGCTGATTGGTGTAAGTGATGAAAATGCTGCTGCAGCGATGGCAGAAGCTATTAAAATACTCGGTATTAAGAAAGCACTTTTAGTCACAGGGAAAGATGGGCTGGATGAATGCTCGATTACCGGGGAAACAAAAATGTTTTTAGTTGAAAACGGAGAAATTGCGGACTTTTCATATACACCTGAAGAAGCTGGGCTGAAAAGAGGTTCATTAAAAGATATTACTGTAAATGATAAGCAAGAAAGTGCAGAATTAATTATTTCAATATTAAAAGGTCAAGGAAATGAATCAGCAAAAAATATCGTGATCCTAAATGCGGCAGCAGCATTATTTGCATCCAACCGTGTTAATAGAATCAGGGAAGGCGTTGAAGTGATAGAGAACTGCCTGAGATCAGGCAAAGCATATAAACATCTATTATCAATTAATAAAGAGGAGGAGAAAGCTCTTGTTAACTAAAATAATCCAGCATAAAGAAAAAGAGATCGATGTTCTTCCTCCGATCACGAGATCAGCGAATTTAAATTTTATTGAAAAAGACCATCGTCCCTTTGCTTTGAATCTGCTTAGATCTGAAAATAAGCCAGCATTGATTGCTGAAGTGAAGAAAGCTTCACCATCCAAAGGAATTATTAAAGAAAATTTTAATCCTGTAAGCATTGCTAAAGAGTATGAAGAGGCTGGAGCAGCTTGCTTATCGGTTCTAACAGATACTGAGTTCTTTCAGGGAAGCCTTAAATATTTAAAAGAAATTCGAAAGCATGTTTCCATTCCGTTGCTAAGAAAAGATTTTATAATCGATGAAAGGCAAATTATTGAGAGTGTTGAACATGGAGCAGATGCAATATTGCTGATTGCAGCTTGCTTAACGAAAGAAAAGTTAAAAGCACTTCATAAATTTGCAGAAGAATGCGGTCTTGAGTGCTTAGTAGAAGTCCACACGAAAGAGGAGATTGATCAAGTCTATGAAGTTTGTAACCCTTTGATGATCGGCATAAACAACCGTGACTTAAAAAACTTTACTACTAGCATCAATCACACCTTTTCGCTGCTTCCCTATATAAAAAAAGAAACAATAGTGATCAGTGAAAGCGGAATTAAATCGGGTACTGATGTGAAAAGTCTCTCAGATCATGGTGTGAACGGAATGCTGATAGGGGAATCACTTATGCGTGCTGCTTCTATTGAAAAGAAAATAACGGAGATCTATGGTAATGTACGTTAAATATTGCGGCTGCCAGTCAGAGGATGACTACAAGCTTCTTTCTTCATCTAGAGCTGATATTATTGGATTTGTTTTTGCTGAAAGCAAAAGAAAGGTAACCCCTGAAGAAGTCTCGTCATGGGTTGGTTTCCATGAAAAACGAAAACTTTTAGCAGGTGTATTTCAGAACAGTTCAATAGAAGAGATGGTTTCGGCGGCAAAAGAAGTTCCGCTTGATATTATCCAATGCCATGGAAATGAATCGGTTAGTACGATTATTAATCTGAAGAAACGTACAAAAAAGCTAGTCTATAAAGCAATTCCTTATAGTGACACGATCTCTGAACAGATTGCTGTATATGCAAAGTATGCGGATGCAATTGTAGTTGACTCTGTATCGAAAGGGCAATTTGGAGGTACTGGGATTTCGTTTTCCTGGACTCAGGTGCCGGCAATCTTAAAAGAGGCAAAAAAAGAAAATGTTCCATGTTTTATAGCAGGCGGGATCAATCCGGAAAACATCAATTCCTTGCTAGATTTTAATCCATATGGGGTTGATCTTAGCGGAGGCATAGAATACGAGGGGAAAAAAAGCAGTCAACGGATAAAAGAACTGGAAAGGATGATTTCACATGTCAGCACAAATCGTACCTGATCACCGAGGAAGATATGGTGACTTTGGCGGAAAATATGTACCTGAAACAATCATGTTTGCACTTGAAGAACTTGAAGAAGCATTTGAAGAAGCTATGAAAGACAAGGAGTTTCAGGAGCAATTTCAAAACGAACTTGCTGTTTATTCAGGAAGACCAACTCCTCTAACCTTAGCTGAACGATTGAGTGAGGTTAATGGAGGTGCAAAGATCTATCTGAAACGTGAAGATCTTAATCACACAGGGGCTCATAAAATAAATAATGCCATCGGACAAGCACTCTTAGCGGTTAGGATGGGCAAGAAAAAAATCATTGCTGAAACAGGAGCAGGACAGCATGGAGTTGCCGCAGCGACCGTAGCCGCTAAATATGGCCTTTCCTGCAAAGTATATATGGGAAAAGAGGATATAAGAAGGCAGGCGTTGAATGTTTTTCGTATGAAACTTCTAGGTGCAGAAGTAATCGAGGTAACTAGCGGAAGTCAAACGCTAAAAGACGCTACTAATGAAGCGATCAGGGAATGGGTGGCATCTGTTGAAGATACGTTTTATCTTATCGGTTCAGCTGTCGGTCCGCATCCTTATCCTAAAATGGTGAAGAATTTTCAGCAGGTAATCGGTTTTGAAACGATGGATCAGTTTACCCGGGAAAATGACGGGACCTTACCAGACGCAGTTGTTGCGTGTGTCGGCGGAGGTAGTAATGCCATCGGAATGTTTGCACCATTTATCCAAAAAGATGTTCCTCTTTTTGGTATAGAAGCTGCAGGGAAAGGAATAGAAACGAATCAGCATGCAGCTACATTATCAAAGGGGACAAACGGCGTGATACATGGATCCCTTACAAAACTGCTCCAATCAGAAGAAGGGCAGATTACAGAGCCTTATTCGATTTCTGCAGGATTGGACTATCCAGGAATCGGTCCTGAACATGCTTATCTTCATGAAACCGGAAGGGTAAAGTATGAAGCTGTAACCGACCAAGAATCTTTAGAAGCATTAAAGTCTCTATGCTTGAATGAAGGCATCCTATGTGCGCTAGAGAGTGCCCATGCGGTAGCGTACAGCCTTAAACTTGCAAAGAATATGAACAAAGATGAAGCAGTAGTAGTCTGCCTATCGGGCAGAGGGGACAAGGATGTTCATACACTCATGGAAAAAGCCGAAGGAGGGAATCAGCATGAATAAGAGATGGACAGCTTTTCAAAATTCGGCTGATTATCGATTCGTTCCTTATATAATGGCAGGAGACCCGTGTGAAGAGGCTACAATAGAACTTTCTTTAGCATTAGAAGATTGCGGTGCAGCAGCCTTGGAACTTGGCGTACCCTATTCAGATCCTCTGGCTGACGGACCGGTTATCCAGCGGGCAGGCATGAGGGGATTAAAGCAGAAAATGAACCTGGAGAAAACGATTAATCTCGTCTCAAAGCTGCGGGAAAAAGGCTTGAAGATTCCCATAATCATCTTTACTTATTATAATCTTTTGTTACAATTAGGAGAAAATCGCTTCATGACGCTAGCAGAAGAATGTGGCGTTGACGGCATTTTAGTGCCAGATCTTCCTTATGAAGAAAGCTCTTACCTAAAAGAAATGTGCTCAGCTCATCACCTCGCTTTGATCTCATTAGTAGCTCCGACTACACATAAAGAAAAGCTTAAAAAACTTTCAAAAGAAGCAGAAGGTTTTTTATATTGCATTTCTTCACTTGGAGTGACTGGAGTCAGAAGTGAATTCCGTGATGGATTGAACGATTTTCTAAGAGCTGCTAAAGAAAATGCTGCTGTTCCTGTTTTAGTAGGATTTGGATTGTCGAAAAGAAATCAAATCGAACAATTCGAAGGAACAAGTGATGGATTTATCGTAGGAAGCGCCATCGTTAAGAAGATTGAATCGCTGGAGAATGAGCTTATTAATAACAGAGAAGAAGCTATTAGAGAGTTTAAACAGTATGTAGAATCGTTGCTGCCTGTTTATAGCCGTTAAAAAAGGAGTGGGAAAATGCAGCCGAAAGATCAGTTGTTATCATTACAGCCATACAAACCAGGTAAACCCGTTGAGGAAGTAAAGCGTGAGTTAGGATTAGAAAAAATAGTCAAACTCGCTTCCAATGAGAATCCATATGGATGTTCTAAATTAGCCAAAGATAAGATAACAGAAGAACTTTCAAATCTTCAAGTTTATCCGGATGGATATGCAGCTGAGATTAGAGAAAAATTATCTGGTTATTTAGGAGTAAAACAAGAACAGCTTATTTTTGGAAATGGTTCAGATGAAGTTGTTCAAATTCTTTCCCGAGCTTATTTATCTCCTGAAACAAACACCGTAATGGCTGCTCCCACTTTTCCTCAATACCGCCACAATGCAGTAATTGAAGGAGCAGAAATAAGAGAGGTGCCGTTAATTAACGGCAACCATGATTTAGATTCAATGCTTGAAGAAATTGATCACCAGACAAAGATCGTATGGCTTTGTAATCCGAACAATCCTACGGGGAACTATATACCCGAAAATGATTTTGTTCAATTTATGAAAAAGGTTCCTTCTGATGTCATTGTGGTTAGTGATGAAGCATACTTCGAATATGTTTCGGCAAATGATTATCCTAATACCATTGATTATTTAAAGAATTATCCTAATCTGGTAATTCTGCGTACGTTTTCTAAAGCACATGGACTAGCTGCGCTGCGAATAGGATACGGTATAGCCGATAGAGCTATTATTAAAGGCATTGAGCCTGCCCGAGAACCATTTAATACATCAAGGCTTGCTCAAGCAGCAGCATTAGGCGCACTGGAGGACGAGGGTTTTATCACTGAGTGTAGACAAAAGAACAGGGAGGGCCTCGAACTCTTCTATTCTTTCTGTGAAAGAAAAGACCTTCTTTTCTACCCTTCAGAGGCTAATTTTATATTGCTTGATGTAAAATCGGACGCGGATTCAGCTTTTAATTATCTGTTAAAGAAAGGCTATATTGTCCGTTCAGGAAGTGCGCTCGGTTTTCCAACAATGATTCGAATCACAATAGGTGAAGAAGAACATAACAAAGAAATAATTGGACATCTCGAAGCTTATATAGAATCCCTTGTGGAAAGTGTGAACTGATTTTTCAGCCCGATATCGATCAGATACTCGGGCTATTTTCATAATTTTCAAAAAAGTATTGCATTTTCAGAATACTCTATTTATAATGTAGTTAATATGGTTTCTCTCCACTCCTATCCATATTATTCTTTCCTGACAACGCTTACATGTCAGGACTTTTTTTGTTTATTTTTCCTCAATTTATTTAAAGCTCTTTTCTTAGGGTTGTTGTATTTGGTTATTTTGTTTTTTCTACATGGACTAGTTGGTTGGAGTGGAAGGTGCGAGACTCCTGCGGGACGAGCGGTCAGGTGAGACCCTTAATGGTGCAAAGCAGCAAGGGGCTCACCGCACGCCCCGCGGAAAGCGAAGCAACCTGGTGCGGAAATCAACTACTTACAAGAGCTAAAAAGTTTGCAAAAACAGCCTTTAGAAATAAGCCTCCTTTTATCATATATTTTATAATAGAATCATAGCTTGTCTTAAAGAGATAAAAGGAGGCGAGCTATGCGGTATATTATTGAGCGCCCTTTAGAATCGCTTGGTACAAATACAGTACTTTCTTATCTTGTAGATTCTCAAAAAATATCATATGTATCACAAGGGCCTCTTAGAATGAATGTCATGAGAATGTCGATGCATGGTTTTAAGATGATACCCGGTCATATTACGCCGCTAATGTCTATCAATAAAATGACCGTTGAGGATGTTAGGAAATGGACAGTTGAGAAAACACAGCGCGGCACAACTACATTATTAACTTCAGCCAGGATCGACTATCTCCACGAAGCTGAACACGAATTAAAAAGAACCCGGCACCTGCTTATATCAAGTTCAATCGATTATTGCATCGGTCTCTCTCTATCACCAGAAAAAATCACGCCAAATATCGTCCGTTATTGTAAACAGAAAATGATCCCTTTTATTGAGTTGATCTGTGATGATTTCAGTCAGCTGACACGCGTAGTATGGGAAAGGATCAGAGAAGCTAATTTTCCGTATGGTACTGTCATCTTTCCGAAATTTCCTTTAGATATAGAAGATAAGAAGAAAAAAATATGGCACAAAAAATGGAACGATCTTTCAGCTAAGATGCAGATACCCACTCTTTATAAGGAATTGAGCGAAGATGAGCCGCTTCCGCTTCCCTTTTTAAAGATGCTCGGAATATATCCTCAAAAAGGCGGACTATTCTCTGGCAGTGATGCAGATTATTGTTTGATCTCAACAGAAGGCTTTGAAGAAAAGATTAGGTCAGTAATTGTAAGAGGTACTATCGTCTATTCTGATAAAAATATAGAAAAGAAACAGGGTTATGGAAAACAAATTATTATAACTCAGCCCCGTCGTTTTGGAGAATCTTCTATTTCTCGTGTATAATAGGCACAAGAAAACATGGGATAAAGGGGTTTTATGTATTGAACACAATCCAAGATGCGATTAGACTCGTAGTACATGGAGATGTAGAAAAAGGCATGTCTCTATTAGAAGAATTAGCACAAAATGCAAACGATGCAGAACAATTTGAGATTGCTGAAGTATATCTGGATTGGGGACACACTTCAAAAGCTATGAACATGCTAAAAAACTTGCTGAAGAAATACCCTGGAGACGGAGAGCTTCTTGTATCCATTGCTGAATGCTGTTTGGATGAAGGTATGGATGAAGAAGCAATAAATTATTTAGAGCAGGTTGATAAGAATGACGATGAGTATTTAAGGGCATTAATTCTTCAAGCAGACCTTTATGAAGGAATGGGTTTAACTGAAGTTGCAGAACGAAAATTAAAGGACGCACAACAAAAAGATACCGAACACCCTATACTTTCATATGCATTGGGAGATTTTTATTTAAGACAAGGAAAGTTCGATTCAAGTCTGCCGCTTTTTCAAAAAGCCACAGATAATAATGCTGAAATCGAAGATCTTCCATTAAAATATGCAGAGGCATTGAGCCGTTCGGGAAAATTTGAGGAATCACTTCCGTTATACAGAAAAGGACTTGACCATCATAAAGATTTATATAGCTTGTTTGGTTATGGAGTTACTGCTTTTAAAGCAGGTGAATTTAAAGAAGCCATTTCAGCTCTAGAAGAATTGAAAGATATGGATCCGGATTATACGACATTATACAGCGTTCTTTCTGAATCTTATGAGGAAGAAGGAGCATTGGATGAGGCGTACCAAGTTATACAAGATGGCTTGAAAAGAGATGAACATAATGAAAATATATACTTGCAGGCTGCAAGACTCGCTTATAAGATGCATAACCCAGATCAAGGTGAAGAATGGGTAAAGAAAGCACTCGAATTAAATCCTGCCCTTATTGAGCCTCTGCTGCGCTTAGGTGATCAATATTTACGCGAGGAGAGATTTGAAGATATTATAAGCCTCTACAAGCCGCTTACGGAAACAAAAGAAGAAATTCCTCTTATGTATTGGCATCTTGCCACCGCTAATAAAGAAACAGAAGATTTTAAAGAAGCTTTAATATGGTATGAAAAAGCTGCACATCTTTTTCAGGATGATCCCGTGTTTTTAGAAGAATATGCTTATTATTTATTAGAAGAAGGTAAACAGGAAGAAGCTAAAAATATAATGAAGATTTTGCTTACAATGAATCCTGAAAGAGCGGATATTGAGGATGTTTTAAACAGATTGGAAGAATTTTAAAACTTTCTGAAGCAAAGAAGGATTTTAAAAGCAATGAGAGAATATAAATATTATAAATAAGACGTGTTTTTGAATGATGGGGGGATTGCAATGAGCAGCACCGTTTCGGTCCTTGAAAAGAAGGATTTTATCAAATGGTTCCTTAATCATTATCAGTTAAAGAAGCGCGAATGTGTTTGGCTTTTAAATTATTTAGTCAGTGATGACCAGCTGATGGAAAAAGTTCATTTTGTTGAAAAAGCAGAGTATTGTCCTAAAGCTATTATCATGTCTACTCAATGTACAGATGGTGTTCCATTCCGTTTTTACAAACAAAATGTTTTAACAACGGATGCAGAAAAGTCTTTCCATGATATTCGTTTAAATCAGGAAGAAGAAATTTATTTGGAGCTCAACTTTAATGCTTCGAGACTTACACCTGAGTATGCCTCAGTACTTGAAGAGAACCCGCACCTGCCTCAAAATATGTCAATGGACAAAAAGTACGGCATATGGGCTGAGATGATTCTCGAAAAGTCTATTGAAACTTACCGTAAAAACGATATTATGGCTAAGATCGATGAAGCATTAGATCAAAAAGATTATGATAGTTTTACCAAGTGGACAACAGAGCTTAAGAATCTTGAAAAACAGCCATCTTAAATGTAAAAGGATGACTCAAATATTGAGTCATCCTTTTTTTTGTGTTTATCTACGGCCAAAATTAAAGGAGCAGATTTGGAACAATGCTGTTCATTATGCCTTCAATCTGTCTGAATCCAAAAGTCTACTCCCTTAATCCACGAGTTTTTGCCAATATCCACAAGTCGGCGTTCACAGTAAAATTTCGACAATTCTCAAGCATATTTTACATAGAATAACGTTAAAACCAGCAGAGTTGTGGTACGATATAGAACAGAATAAGGAATAGCATAAGGAGACATAATTATGAGATGGAAGACCAGTGATGCAGATGTATTTTTAAAGTCTGGGGAATATGTTGATAGTCTGTTAATCCCGTTAACCCCGATCGATTTCAAACAAGATTTTAAGAGCAGTGTCACGATGGGGGAATATACCGAGATGCTTTGCGGCGAAATTGAACGGCAGCTGCACGGAAGGATGTTTTTAGCTCCTAATTTTACATATGTTAAAGAACATTCACCAATCGATCAATTAAAAAGTTTGCTAGAACATACTAAAGCCTCCGGACACTTTAAACATATCTTTTTGATGACTAGTGATGTGTATTGGAAGGAATTTGAACATACTATTACAGGGCAGCTTTTTTGGGTTCCTGCACTGCCTCTGGAAAGTATGGATGAAAAATATAGGCTGGAAGTTATTAAAGAACAAGTGAAACCGCTTTTTCAGCTCATCTTTAATGATTGGCAGCGCGGGATAAATTCATGATAAATACGTCATGTTCATATTGACAGTAAAAGACAACTTAAGCTATCATGTTTATGTCCTAGTAATATGTGTGTAAAAGTCCGGAGGGACCGTTATTTACAGCATAAGGGGGGGAAAACAATGTCAAAGGAAGATATTTCAAGACGTCAGTTCTTAAACTACACATTAACTGGCGTTGGCGGATTTATGGCTGCCGGCATGCTTATGCCAATGGTCCGTTTCGCCCTTGATCCGATTTTAAAAGAGGGTTCTGATCAAAAATTGGTAGCGGTTACGAGTATAGAAGAGCTATCGAACGAACCGAAGCGTTTCGACTTTAAAATCAAACAAAAAGATGGCTGGTACGAGTCTGATGTCACTCAATCTGCCTGGGTTTATAAAGCGAAGAACGGTGATGTTATCGCACTTTCTCCAATCTGTAAACACTTAGGCTGTACAGTAGACTGGAACACAGATCCATCACACCCTAATCAGTTTTTCTGTCCTTGCCACTTAGGGCGCTATACGAAGGATGGAACAAACGTAAAGGGTACTGCACCTCTTGCACCGCTTGATGTATATGACAGCCAGGTGAAAGATGGGAAGCTTTACTTAGGAAAGGCAAAACCAAGAAAGGGGGCGTAATGAATGCTACAAAAGATTTATGACTGGGTAGATGAGCGCCTGGATATTACGCCGCTTTGGAGAGACGTTGCAGACCATGAGGTACCTGAACACGTAAACCCCGCACATCATTTCTCTGCGTTTGTTTACTGTTTCGGCGGATTAACTTTCTTTATCACAGTTATTCAAATTCTATCAGGTATGTTCTTAACAATGTATTATGTACCTGATATCGTGAATGCTTGGGAATCCGTTTATTACCTGCAAAATGAAGTGGCATTTGGAGTTATCGTACGCGGAATGCACCACTGGGGCGCAAGCCTTGTTATCGTAATGATGTTCTTACATACATTGCGCGTATTCTTCCAGGGAGCTTATAAAAAGCCAAGAGAATTAAACTGGGTTGTCGGAGTACTTATTTTCTTTGTTATGTTAGGTTTAGGTTTTACAGGATATCTATTGCCTTGGGACATGAAAGCGCTATTTGCGACAAAAGTAGGGATTGAGATTGCTATGACAATTCCTGTTGTTGGTCCAATCGCTAAAACATTCCTTGCCGGCGGAGAGATTATTGGAGCACAGACGCTTACGCGATTCTTTGCGATTCACGTATTCTTCCTTCCTGCAGCATTGTTAGGCTTAATGGGTGCCCACTTCTTAATGATCCGTAAACAAGGTATTTCCGGACCGTTGTAAAAAACAGCAATGATTTAAAAGTTTCATGAGAGCAAAGGAGGGAAATATATGCATCGCGGTAAAGGAATGAAGTTTGTCGGAGACTCTCGTGTTCCTGCTGAACGCAAACCGAATATACCGAAAGACTATTCGGAGTTCCCGGGAAAAACAGAAGCATTCTGGCCAAACTTTCTTTTAAAAGAGTGGATGGTTGGTGCCGTTTTCTTAATCGGTTACCTAGTATTGACTATCGTTCATGAATCTCCTTTGGAGAAAAAAGCTGATCCTACCGATGCCGGATATATTCCTCTACCAGACTGGTACTTCTTATTTTTATACCAGCTCTTGAAGTACAAGTATGCGGCAGGGGATTATGTTCTAATTGGTACAGTAATTATTCCTGGTCTGGCATTTGGTGCTTTAATGTTAGCGCCGTTCCTAGATACAGGATTGGAGAGACGTCCTTCTAAACGTCCGATTGCAACTGGATTAATGCTTTTAGGTTTGATTTCCATTACATATTTAACATGGGAATCCGTTGTGACTCATGATTGGGAAAAAGCGAAGACTCAAGGTAAGATTGTTGATGTAAGCTTTGACCAAAATGATCCAGGATATCAGATCTACCAGAAACAGAGCTGTGTTGGCTGTCATGGTAACACCTTAACAGGTGGTGCTTCTGGTCCATCATTGATCGGAACAGGTTTAAAACCTGAAGAAATCATGAAAATCGCTAAAGAAGGTAAGCCGCCAGGCATGCCGCCAAACGCGTTTAAAGGATCAGATGAAGAGCTTAAAAAGCTAGCTGAATTCATCTCAAAACTTGAAAAGAAATAATGTAAAAAGCCGGCTCGGTATGGGCCGGCTTTTTTTCTAAAAGTAAAGGAGTATAATTATGTCGTGGATTTTCACAATCATCAAAGAACGATGGTTTCTAATGACTCTTCTGCTGGTAAATATCCTGGGCACGATTTACGGTTATTACTGGTACTACTATCAGCTGATTGAAACTCCGTGGTATTTTCTTCCGTTCGTTCCGGACAGCCCGACAGCATCACTGTTCTTTGTGTTAGTTCTAATAGGTTTTTTGCTAAAACAGCAAAATGGCCTTTTTGAAGCACTCGCAGCGGCATCGTTATTTAAATATGGAATCTGGGCGGTAGGGATGAACTTAGGCGGAGCTTTTGTCGGAACTCCCTTGGATATCGTTAATTATATGCTTATATTCTCTCATCTCGGAATGGCTGTACAGGGGCTTTTGTATGCACCATTTTATAGAATAAAAGTATGGCATGCAGGTGCAGCTGCTTTATGGCTGTTTCATAACGAGATCGTAGATTATGTATTTGGAATGATGCCAAGATATCCTGTTTTAGCTCCTTATCAAGACTTAATCGGCTATCTTACATTCTGGCTTTCTGTACTATCTGTGGTTCTTGTCTGGCGAATGAGAAAGTGCTAGCCTTTTCTTTATTGCCTTAAATTAGGTCTAACCTTGTCCCAGCTCTCATACTTTTTAGTATAAGGGTACAGGAGGGACAACGGATGAAAAGGGTAGGATGGGCAGTATTGATTTTTTGTATCGTTTCTTTAGCTGCGATGCCTGTATATGCATCGAATCATACAACTATAAAAGATTGGTCAGAGATTAATGAGCTTACGAGTGAAATATGGGAACTAGGTAAAGTTGAAAGATATAATGAGGCGGCAGATGTCCTGGAATTCACCTCGGAAAATATCACCCATATTGAAGATGTGCTATCGTTAAGACCAGATCAGCAGCGTCTCGTAGACTATACATTCTCGGATGCAATAACATCTCTGCAGAATCCAGAATGGACGAAAGAGAAGAAGCTAAACAAACTCACTGAAGTCCGTCTCCTTGTTGATGCCTTGCAAACCAATTATGAACCGTTATGGAAAAAAACCGGTTTGATGATGCTCGAACCGTTTATTACGATGGAAAAAGAAATCGGTGATCAAAATTCAACAGCGTTTCATCAAGCAGCCAATCTCCTATTAGAACGATATGAAACAGTTAGACCTGCTTTGATGGTTGATTTAAGTCCCGATAAGATTGAAAAATTGGATGAACATGTTTCCTATGTAGATGCCAACAGAAATAAAATTTTGACAAATGCCGAATATCAGAAACAACTTGAAGCAGCTGCAGCAGACTTTGAAGCTCTTTTTTTCGCTAAAAATGATAATTCAGAGCCTTCGCTGTTTTGGCTTATCTTTTCAATAGGCGGAATTATTTCATCGACATTATTTTATGTTGGCTGGAGAAAATATAAGGGTGATAAAGAAGAAGAGCTTCGAGTTCCTGGAAAGAGATAACCCTGATGCGAATTCTTTGACAAGTAATGGTTTTAAAACGTAAAATGTTCCTAACAAAAGCTTTTTATATGGAGGAATGCAAAAAATGGGTGGATTTTTAATCTACTTCGCTATTTTGCTCATTGTTCCCATTTGGGCGCAAATGAGAGTAAAAAGTACGTACAAGAAGTATTCAAAGGTAGCTAACAGCACTGGTAAAACGGGTGCGGAAGTAGCAAGACAGATTTTAGATGAAAATGGGCTGTATAATGTTCAAGTAGAACCTGTCAGAGGAATGCTTTCCGATCACTATGATCCTCGCAGCAAAGTAGTTCGTTTATCTGAAGATAACTATTATGGAAATTCGATTGCAGGTGCTGCTGTTGCAGCCCACGAAGTAGGCCATGCTATTCAAGATGCTGAAGGTTATGCCTTCCTGCGTTTCAGACACGCACTTGTACCTGTTGCCAACATCGGATCGAACTTTTCATTCTTATTGATATTAGGCGGAATTTTCTTTCAAGCAACAAACCTGTTCTTGCTGGGAATTATCTTCATGTCAGCCGCTGTATTGTTCCAGTTCGTAACATTGCCTGTTGAGTTTAATGCAAGCTCTCGTGCGATGGACCAAATCGTATCAACTGGTATGATTCGCAACAATGAAGAACGCGGAGCTCGAAGAGTATTAAACGCTGCAGCATTAACATATGTTGCTGGCGCATTAGTTGCATTACTGGAATTAGCCCGATTTATATTCATGTTCTTAGGAATGAACCAAGACGACTAATGAAAACTCCCGATTTCTTGGGAGTTTTTTTTATTTTCCTATTGGATTCTTATCCGCATCGAGAGTGAAACCTTCTCCGATTACCTCATGAACATCATTTACAGTTACAAAGGCATGTGGATCTATTCTTTCGATAACTTGCTTTAAACGAACGATTTCGTTCTTCGCAATTACACAATACAGAACTTCACGAAGCTGCCCGGTAAATGTTCCTTTACCATTCAATAATGTTGCACCCCGGTCCAGTTCCTTCATAATATTCGCAGCAATTTCAGCGTTTTTTTCTGAAACAACCATCACTGCTTTCCCGGCGTAAGCTCCTTCTTGCATAAAATCAATCACACGTGCTCCAATAAATACAGCAACAAGAGTATACATAGCTTCACGATAATTTAAGTAAACAAGTGATATGGCGATAACCATAAAATCGAAAATAAACATGGTTTTACCCATACTCCAGCCTAAGAATTTATGTCCTAGCCGTGCTATAATATCTACTCCTCCGGTTGTTCCCCCATAGCGGAATATGATTCCGAGGCCGACGCCAATAAATACACCGGCGAACAGAGCAGCGAGTGTCATATCTTCTTTCAGGTCTATCATAATTGAAGAATATCTCTGAAATATAAATAAGAAGACAGATACTGCAACAGTCCCAATCACTGTATAAATGAATGAATTTCTGCCAAGCAGCTTCCACCCTACAAAGAATAATGGAATGTTCAAAGCAAGGTTAGAATACGAAGGATCAATTGAAAATAAAAAATAGAGAATAAGGGTGATCCCAGTAAAACCGCCTTCTGCTAAATTGTTCGTCATATTAATATGAACAATTCCAAAAGAGAAAATAGCAGAACCAAATAGGATGAAAAGAATATTTTTTAGTTTGATAGGATAAATCATATAATGCCTCTTTTCTGTCTAAATCGAGTTGTTTCTTTAGACTTTTATCTAAAGATGATGCTTTTAAGAAGATTATGAAGTACCTTCATTGAAAAGTTGATTGGAGCGCAAGGTGCGTGCCTACCACATGAGAAGCTTCTCGCTAGGCATGCGACGAGGAAGCTCACGTCGGTAGCATTTACTTGTAAACGCAGGAGCAAGAGTACTTCCATGAAGCGGTCAGGTGGAGACTCCTAATGTCGCAAAGCGACGGATGGGCTCACCGCACGCCCCGCGGAAAGCGAGCATCCTGGAGCGGAAATCAACTACTTCCAACAGCAACAAAGTTTATAAAAACAGCCTTTTCTTTAAAACACGCCTTCCTATTATAATCAAAATTTCATGAAATTTGTCAAACATAAAAAATACCGATAACATAAAGGTGGAACTAAAAAGATAAGGAGGGTCACCATCATGGCCAACCGTACTTTAAAAGAAAGTCAGGACGTTGTAGATCAATACATATCACAGTTTAAAGAAGGCTACTTCAGCCCTCTTGCAATGCTTGCCAGATTGACAGAGGAGCTTGGTGAACTTGCTCGTGAGGTTAATCACCATTATGGCGAAAAACCGAAAAAGTCATCAGAAGATGCGAAGACAGTAGAAGAAGAACTTGGAGATATGTTCTTTGTTTTAATATGCCTTGCGAATTCCCTTAATATAGATTTGGATGAAGCACTAAGTACAGTAATGAATAAATTTCAAACACGGGATAAAGACAGATGGACACGTATTGATGAAGGAGAGAGAAACAATGGATAAAATAAAAATTATTTTAGCAGGTCCCCGCGGAAAAATGGGTACAGAAGCGTTAAGGATGATTGAAGCTGCATCTCATTTCGAACTGGCAGCTGCCGTGGACTCTAAAAATGACGGTTTTCAAGTGAAAGATCTGCAAGGGGCTCCTATTTCTATGGAAGCACCTGTTTACGATGATTTAGAACGATGTATTCAGTCGGTGGAAGCAGATGTATTAGTCGACCTGACTCGCCCCGATATTGGTAAAAAACACCTTGAAATCGCCCTTAACCACGGATTAAGAACGGTGATCGGCACGACTGGTTTTTCAAATGAGGATCTCGAGAGGCTGACAGAGCTCGCACAAGAAAAGGATACAGGTGCTATAATCGCACCAAACTTTGCGATAGGTGCTATCTTGATGATGAAATTTTCACAGATGGCTGCCAAGTATCTTCCGGATGTCGAGATTATCGAGAAGCATCATGATCAAAAGCTTGATGCCCCATCTGGAACTGCTTTAAAAACAGCGCAGCTTATTACTGAAGTTCGAGAGGAAAAAAGGCAGGGACACCCAGATGAAAAAGAAGATCTGGAAGGGGCAAGAGGTGCAGAGCTGCAAGGGATCCGGATTCATAGTGTGAGATTGCCAGGACTTGTAGCTCACCAAGAAGTTATGTTTGGCGGTGAAGGACAGCTGTTGACTATTCGCCATGATTCTATGAACAGAGCATCTTTCATGCCGGGAGTTAAAATGGCTGTAGAAAGTGTAATGAACATCGAAGGCCTTGTGTATGGTCTTGAAAATATTATGGAATAAGAGGTGTAATTATGAAAATAGCTCTTATTGCGCACGATAAAAAGAAAGACGATATGATTAATTTTACAATTGCTTATAAAGATATCTTAATGGATCATACTTTATACGCAACCGGAACAACAGGATCTAAAATAAACGAAGCTACAAACCTTTCTATTAACTTGTTACAGTCTGGCCCTTTAGGCGGTGATCAGCAGATCGGTGCACTGATTGCTGAAAACGAACTGGATCTCGTTTTGTTTTTCAGAGACCCTTTAACAGCTCAGCCGCATGAACCAGATGTATCAGCATTAATGCGTCTGTGTGATGTTTACCAAATTCCACTGGCAACAAATTTAGCTTCAGCAGAACTTTTTATCAAGTCACTAGAACGAGGAGACTTAGACTGGCGCAGAATAATCGATGAAAGAGAGTCAGAAAACAAATGAACCTACAAAACTGGCTTGCTTTCGGTGCACATGCAGATGATGTGGAAATCGGAATGGGAGCAGCAATTAAAAAGGAAACAGAAAGAGGCCGTGAAGTTATCATCTGTGACTTAACAGAAGCTGAGCTCTCGTCAAACGGAAGCGTTGAGATCAGGAGAAGAGAAGCCAAAGAAGCAGCCGATATTCTAGGTGTTAAAAGTAGAGTGAATCTTCAGCTCCCTGACAGAGGTTTGTATTTACAAGAAGAATTTATATTAAAAATGGTTTCTTGTATCCGAAAGTTCAAACCCGAGTATATTTTTGCTCCTTATTGGGCCGACCGTCATCCTGATCATGGAAATTGCGCTAAACTAGTAAAAGAAGCTGTTTTTTCAGCTGGTATAAAAAATATCAAAGATTCTGATGGTCTTGAGGCACATAAAGTAAAAAATATTTTTTATTATTTCATTAACAGCACGGAAAGACCTTCACTGTTTCTGAATGTCAGTGAAGCATATTCATATAAAATAAAAGCTTTGCAAGCATACCCTTCTCAGTTTATAAAAACTGCAGATAGTGTTGATACACCGCTCACGAACGGCTATATTGAACGCGTTGAAGCAAGGGACAGGCTGTTTGGATTCGAAGCGGGTACTGCTTATGCAGAAGGTTTTATTTCTGAACAAACTTATGTAACCAACAATTTATAAGGAGATTGTTATGAAGCTAAAAATCGGAATCACCTGTTACCCTACTGTCGGCGGGTCAGGGGTGGTTGCTACTGAACTCGGAAAATTGCTTGCGGAAAGAGGCCATGAGATTCACTTTATCACGTCCAGCATACCTTTTCGTCTCGGGAAATTTTATCCGAACATTTTTTTTCATGAAGTGGAAGTAAACCAATATTCGGTTTTTCAGTATCCTCCTTATGACCTTGCCTTAGCAAGCAAAATGGCAGAGGTAGCTAAGCGGGAAAAATTAGATCTTCTGCACGTGCATTATGCTGTACCGCACGCAGTGTGCGCTGTTCTCGCGAAGCAGATGTTAGATGACAATATTAAAATTGTTACAACTCTCCACGGAACGGATATTACCGTATTAGGTTACGACCCTTCATTAAGTGAGATGATAAAATTCGGCATCGAAAAATCTGATGCAGTAACTGCCGTTTCTCATCAGTTAAAAGAGGATACAGAAAAACTGCTAAAAACTCGAAAAGAAATTATTCCTGTACATAACTTTGTTGATGAGCGGGTGTATTACAGGCGTGATAATAATTCAGAGCTTAAACAAACATATGGAATACAAGATGATGAAAAAGTAATCGTACATATATCTAACTTCAGACCCGTTAAGCGGATTCAGGATGTGATCAAAGCTTTTTCATTGATCAGAAAAGAGATGCCATCAAAGTTATTGCTGATCGGAAACGGGCCTGAATTAACAGTAGCGTGTGAACTAGTCCGTGAACTTAACATAGAAGATGATGTGTTATTTTTAGGAAAGCAGGAGAATGTAGGGGAAATATTTTCTATTTGTGATCTGAAACTGCTGTTATCAGAAAAAGAAAGTTTCGGACTCGTTCTATTAGAAGCGATGGCTTGCGGCGTGCCTGTAATTGGAACGCGCATCGGCGGTATTCCTGAAGTGATTGTGGATGGTGAGACTGGGTACATGGTGGAAGTAGGCGACACAGCTGCTGTAGCAGATAAAGCCATCTCTTTATTAAAAAATGTTGAAAGACTTAGACGTTTCAGAGAGAATTCTGTTCAGCATGTAAGAGAAAACTTTTTATCTGAAAAAAAAGTGAGTGTATACGAAGAAATCTATAACTCTTTAGTAAAGGGTTGAGGTCCATATGAACAAGTTATTTGAGGATGCTTCTCATGTAATAGAGCAAATCGAATCAAAAGGCTTCAAGGCTTATTTTGTAGGAGGTTGTGTTCGGGATTATTGTTTAAATCGACCGATAAAAGACATAGACATAGCTTCGAGTGCAATGCCTGAAGAAATACAGAGCATCTTCCCAAAAACGATTCCAGTCGGTATAGAACATGGAACGGTCATCGTTAGATATAATCATGTTTCCTATGAAGTGACAACCTTTAGAAAAGAAGACAAATATGAAGATTTCCGAAGACCTTCTAAAGTGTGGTTTGTCACGAATTTAGAAGAAGATCTGTCCAGAAGAGATTTTACGTTTAATGCAATGGCCATGGATAAGAACTTTCAGCTTATCGATCCATTCAATGGAAGAGAAGATCTTAAAAAGCAGCAGATTCGAACTGTAGGAAAACCTGATCATCGATTCTCTGAAGATCCGCTTCGCATTATGCGAGCATTCCGTTTTATGAGTGTGTACGATATGAGTATCGAAGAAAAAACAAAGTTAGCTCTGAAAAAGAATGCACCATTGCTAAAAAGAATATCTACAGAAAGAATAACGGTGGAATTCAAGAAACTGCTGGAAGGAGAACAAGCTGGAAATGCACTGCAGCTTATGCAAGATTGTGGTGTCTACCCATACATGCCTTATCCTTTAGAGGAAATTTCCGAAGGCAGCTTGCTGTCATTTGACTGGAGTTCTTTAAAAAGCGAAGAACAAAGATGGGCTGCTCTAATCGTTTTAACTAAAGTGGATGATGAGAGAGATTTCTTAAAGTTATGGAAACTTCCAAATAAGGTGATCCAGTCAGTTTTGAACATTCTTGCTTCATATAAAAAAGAAAAATGGTCAAAAATGGATTTGTACACCACAGGATTAAATGCGGCACTATCAGGGCTGAGGATAAAATGTCTTGTTGAGGATGAATCCTTTGAAGATCAAGCGAGCAAGCTGAAACACCTTGCAGAAGAAGTTGTTATTCATTCTAGAGATGACATCCCTTTAAACGGCGAGGAAATATTGAAGATAAAACAAAAAGCTCCAGGTGTGTGGGTAGGACAACTTTTTCAAGAGTTAGAAAAAGAAATCGTTGAAGGTAAACTCCCTCTTTCTGAAAATGCGATCAGCGATTGGGTGAGAAGGTGGGGAAAAGAATGAGAGAAGCATTATTACACATGCTGGCTGAAAATGAAGGTGAATTTGTTTCAGGTCAGCAGATAAGTGAAAACTTGAACTGTTCACGGACAGCCATATGGAAACATATATCAGAGCTTAGGAAATCAGGCTATTCGATTGAAGCCGTTCAGAAAAGAGGCTACCGTCTGCTCACTTCTCCTGATCTTGTTACAGCAGAGGAAGTCTCTTTATATACAGGTGAAGGGACATTCGGCAAAAAGGTTACTTACAAAAAATCTGTTAAAAGCACCCAGGAAATTGCACACAGCTTAGCAAGAGAAGGAGCTGTTGAAGGAAGTATAGTAATCGCCGATGAACAGACCGGCGGAAGAGGAAGGCTTGGGAGAGCGTGGCAGTCTCCATCTGGAACAGGTATCTGGATGAGTCTCATCCTTCGTCCTGAAATCCCCCTTCAAAAAGCTCCGCAGCTTACATTGCTTATTGCTGTTGCTGCATCAAGAGCCATTGAAAAGGTGACGGGCCTTGAAGCAGCTATCAAGTGGCCGAATGACCTTTTAATCAAAGGAAAGAAAGTAGCGGGAATTCTTACTGAACTTCAGGCAGAAGCCGATTCTATCCATTCTGTCATTGTGGGAATCGGAATGAATGTCAATCAGGAAAAAAAGCACTTTTCTGAAGAAATTTCAGAAATTGCAACAAGTCTTGCGATCGAAAGCGGAAAAACCTATAAACGAGCTGAACTAGCAGGTGCAGTTTTGCAAGAGATTGAAAACCTGTATAGAAGCTACTTGGACAAAGGCTTTGCGGTAATAAAGCTTCTTTGGGAAGCACGTGCTTACAGCCTTGGAAAAAGAATTACAGCAAGATCTGTCACAGGGTCTATAACTGGCTACGCAAAAGGAATTACTGATGAAGGTGTCCTGCTGCTCGAGGATGACAATGGCGAGATTCATTCAATCTATTCAGCGGATATCGAATTTCCTTCTCACTAAGTTATGTACGTGATAAAATAATATTATAGGCGGTATCCTTACAGCGGAACTGCACTGTACTGTAAGTTTTTGAACATCAACCATATATCTGCCTAGATCCAAAATCAGGACCGGGACAGAGGGAGCAAACAATCAAAACGTCTAGGGATGTTTCCTATGCCTTCTTCCTCTTTGGAAGAAGGTTTTTTTGCACTCTGGCCCTGTTAAAAAACAGGGAGGCTAAAAGTATGAAAACAACAAAAAGCTTTCTCAAGATGAAAAGAGACGGCGAAAAGATTTCAATGGTAACGGCTTATGACTATCCATCAGCTGTAATCTGTGAAAAGGCTGGAATGGATCTCATATTAGTCGGAGATTCTCTCGGTATGGTCGTTCTGGGATATGAATCTACCATACCAGTTACATTGGAAGATATGATCCATCATACTAAAGCGGTAAAGCGCGGGGCGTCCGACACGTTTATCGTAACAGACATGCCGTTTATGACCTATCATGGCTCAATCGACGTGAAGGTTGACAATGCGAGAAGAATTATGCAGGAAAGCGGAGCATCCGCTGTAAAGCTTGAAGGCGGCAAACAAGTAATTTCTACAATAGAAACATTGACGAACGCAGGTGTTCCAGTGATGGGGCATCTTGGACTGACTCCGCAGATGGTCGGAGTTATGGGCGGTTACAGCGTGCAAGCGAAAGAAGAAGAAGAAGCAAACAGCCTTTTAGAAGAATGTCTGTTATTAGAAAAAGCTGGAGCGTTCGCGATTGTTCTAGAATGCGTACCTCAGCAGCTTGCTGAAATAGCGTCAAAGAAACTGACGATCCCAGTGATAGGCATTGGTGCAGGTAAACATACAGATGGTCAGGTTTTGGTCTATCACGATATGATCGGGTATGGGTTTCATCATATACCAAAATTCGTAAAGTCTTACGGAAATGTTAAAGATATAATGGTCGCAGGACTCCAGAAGTATAAGGAAGATGTACAACAGATGAAGTTCCCTGAAGAAGAACATAGCTTTAACATGAAAACAGAAACAATCGACCGTTTGTATGGAGGAGTTAAGTCATGATTATCTTGAAAAGCATCCAAGACATGCAGAAATACATGCTGCAAGAAAAAAAAGCAGATAAAACGGTAGGATTCGTACCAACAATGGGGTATCTGCATGAAGGGCATCTTTCATTGATAGAACGTGCGAAGAAAGAGTCTGACATCGTTGCGGTAAGTATTTTTGTCAATCCGCTGCAATTCGGACCGAACGAAGATTTTGACCGTTATCCGCGAGATTTTGAACGTGATAAAAAACTTGCAGAAGAAGCTGGTGCAGATGTTCTTTTTTGTCCTGACACAAAAGAAATGTATCCAGAAAGACCTGTTGTCACGGTTTCTGTAAATAGAAGAACCGATGCTCTTTGCGGGAAAAGCAGAATAGGTCATTTTGACGGGGTGGCAACAGTTCTTACAAAGCTGTTTCACATCGTATCACCTGATAAGGCGTTTTTTGGCCTAAAAGATGCCCAACAGGTGGCAGTCGTTCGAGGTCTTGTTGATGATTTTAATTTTCCTGTAGAGATCGTTGGATGTGAAACGAAACGAGAATCTGATGGACTGGCGAAGAGCTCAAGAAATGTATATCTTACAGAAGAAGAAAGAAAAGAAGCTCATAACTTGTATCTATCTTTACAAAAAGCCCAGAACTGGCTATCGAACTGCGATAGTGGTGAGACAGAAGAAAAGATGATAAAATACTTGGAGGAACATACTGTTGGAACTGTTGAATACTGCAAAGTTCTTTCATATCCTGAACTTCTTCCTCCAGATAAAGATGACGAAAAGCTGATCATCGCATTAAGTGTAAGATTCAGCAAAGCTCGATTAATAGATAATGTCATTATAGACAACATACAAGAGAAACAAGGAAGCGGGGAAGAAAAATGTTCCGTACATTAATGAAAGCTAAAATACACCGTGCAACCGTAACTGAATCTAATTTAAACTATGTTGGAAGCATCACAATTGATGAAGATATTTTAGATGCAGTTGATATGATTCCGAACGAAAAAGTTCAAATTGTAAATAATAATAATGGTGCGCGTTTTGAGACTTATATTATTCCAGGAAAAAGAGGAAGCGGTGTGATGTGCTTAAATGGCGCAGCTGCCCGACTCGTTCAAGAAGGCGATACGATAATTGTTATTTCCTATGCCATGTATGATGAGGCAGAAGCTAAAAATCATCAGCCAAAAGTGGCTATCATGGACAAGAATAATATGATACAAGAAATGCTTGGTGTTGAACCTGAGGCTACCATCTACTAATTATTAAAAACGATTAAGATAGCCGCAGGGGAATGAGGTGAAGAGGCTATGACACGGCGATATGTCGTTATCGATTTTGAAACAACAGGAAATTCAGCAGCAAAAGGAGACCGGATTATCCAGATTGGAGCGGTCGTCGTTGAGGCAGGACAGATAACGGACAGATATTCAACGTTCATCCAGCCAGGCGTTCCCATCCCCCCTTTTATTGAACAATTAACGGGCATCAATGATGACATGGTCAAAGATGCTCCGTTATTTGAAGAAGCAGCGCCGAAGCTCCTTCAGATGCTTGAAGGGGCTTATTTTGTTGCGCATAACGTAATGTTCGACTATTCATTCTTACAGGGAGAGCTGGATCGCTGCGGTTACTCGCCGCTTTCTATGCCTCTTATCGATACTGTTGAGCTATCCAGACTGCTCCTTCTAGGAGCCGATGGATATCAGCTAGGAATGCTTGCGGAATACCTTGGGCTTGAACATGAAAATCCGCATCAGGCAGATAGTGACGCAGAAGTGACGGCTATGCTTCTTATGCATCTATTAGATAAACTTGAGACCTTGCCGTTATTGACGTTAGAGCGATTATCTCCATTTGTGAAAAAACTGCAGAGCTCATTAGAAAATATCGTAAGTGATATCATCAGTAAGAAATCTGTCTTTTTAGCAGATGAAGAAACATATGATTTTTACCGTAAATTAGCTCTTAAGAAGACATTAAAACAAGAACAAGAAGAATTTAATGATGACCTCGAAAGTTATGGTGCATCTGAATTAGAGCAGAAATTAAAAACACACATGGCGCATTATGAGATCCGTGAAAGCCAGCAAAAAATGGTCGAGCTTGTAGATGAAGCGCTTCATACGAATCAGCATCTTGTTATCGAGGCAGGAACAGGTGTCGGTAAATCACTAGGCTATCTCATACCTGGTGTTCGTCTTGCTAAGGTAAAGGACCGCCCGCTTGTGGTTTCAACACATACCGTTCAATTGCAGCAGCAGCTGTTAGAGCGTGATGTGCCTCTATTGAAGAAAATTATGCCTTTTGATTTTACCGCAACACTTTTAAAAGGCAGAAACCATTACTTATGTTTGAGAAAGTTTGAACATACTCTTCAGGATCATCATGAAGACAATTATGATACGAACTTTACAAAAGCTCAATTGATTATATGGCTAACTGAAACAGAGCAGGGTGATGTAGAAGAACTATCGATGGCATCTGGCGGAAAACTCTTTTGGAATACAGTGAAAAGTGATGCTAATTCATGCTTGAACCATCGATGTCCATGGTTCTCGAGATGTTACTATCATAAGCAAAGAAGAGCTGCTCATGAATCAGATCTAGTTATTACGAATCATGCTTTATTGTTTACAGATTTAAAATCCGATTCTCAGTTGCTTCCGTCTTATAAAGAAGCAGTTTTGGATGAAGCACATCATATTGAAGAGGTAGTGAGCGATCATTTCGGCAAGGAAACCGATTATTTCACATTTCTAAAATTGCTGGACAGACTTTCCTCAACAGAAAGTGATGGCATGATGAATACATTAAGAGAACTTTCTGATCTTTTGGAAGTTCCAAAGTATGAAACATATCTAGCGAAATGGGACGGCCTGTTTCTAGATGTTAAAAATGAGCTGGATGATCTTTTTAAGCAAATTAAAACGATTTGTGTAACAAAAGCTAAGTCCTCTCGATCTTCAGAGCTAACAAAACAGACACTTCGTTATACGAATGAAGACATAGAATCGGCTCTTTGGGAACCGGTACTTGAGATGGAAGAGAGAGTAAAGCAGTATATATCAGATTTGGTAAAGCCAGTTAAACGTCTTTTAAAGAGCTTTGATCAGTTTGAGGAACATCTTACTGTTAAACAAAAAGGATTCTTAGTTGATATTGAAGGACTTCTAAACGATCTGCAGGATGAAGCAGCAGTTCTTCATCACCTTCTGTCGTGTCCATTATCTCAGGAAGTTTATTGGATGGAAACTGAATCGAAAGGTCCGAGACATGCTGTTACTCTTTACGCAAAACCGGTTGAGATCGATCAGATTCTAGCAGATCAATTCTTTGGCAAAAAAAGCAGTGTTGTATTGACATCGGCAACAATGAGTGTGAAAAACAAGTTCAGTTATATATCTGAACGGCTTGGGCTGCTCGACTTCGGTCCTTTAAACGCACAGCTGCCATCACCTTTTAAGTATGAGGAACAGGCAAAGCTGATGGTGCCAACTGACATACCACTCATTAATGAGGTGGACCAAAAAACGTTTGTTGCCAAAATCTCAACCTCTTTATATGAGATAGCAAAAGTTACAAAGGGCCGTATGCTCGTCCTGTTTACATCGTATGAGATGTTAAAGGAAACACATTCAGCTTTTAAATCGTTAATGGGCCAAGAGGAGTTCGTCTTGATCGCACAAGGTGTTGACAGCGGGAGCAGAGCAAGACTGACTAAGAACTTTCAGCGGTTCGATAACGCTATTCTTTTTGGAACAAACAGTTTTTGGGAAGGAATTGATATTCCAGGAGATGATCTTTCCTGTCTGGTGATCATCAGACTTCCATTTACGCCTCCAGATCAGCCTGTAATGGCAGCGAAAAGCGAGAAACTGAAAGCAGAGGGCGGTAATCCCTTCTACGATCTTTCGCTTCCTCAAGCCATCATCCGCTTTAAACAAGGCTTCGGCCGACTGGTAAGAAGCAGCAGAGATAAAGGAGCTGTCTTCGTTTTTGACCGCAGGATGATTGAGACACGTTACGGAAAATCATTCATTCAGTCTCTGCCGAAACTGCCCGTTTCTATTAAACCGGTCAACGATCTCGTTGATGAACTTCGGGACTGGATGGATTAGAAAGAAGAAGCTGACATACAAGGGGTAAAATACCTTGTGATGTCGGCTTTTCGTTTATTGAAAGGCATGTAATGGATTCCTGCGTTTCGTGGTGATTAGCTAAAATTGCTTGAACTCTTAGATTTAGCTTGAACGTATAATAAATAAATGTATTTTCGCAAAACTTTGTTGTTTTTGAATTTTAAAGGATGCTAATTTCCGCTCTTTGGACTCGCTTTCCGCAGGGTGTGCGGTGAGCCCATTCGTCGCCTTGCGACATTTAATGGTTTCACCTGTCCCACTCATCCTGCAGGACAAGGAAGGCTCCGGCAGCATATATCGCACGAAGAAAATATGATTTTCATTTTCGAGGAGTCCCGCCCTTCCGCTCCAATTAACTATTCAATGAAGAATTTTTTAAAATCTCTCTTTGGA
Source organism: Fictibacillus sp. NPDC058756 (assembly GCF_042746035.1). Taxonomy (NCBI): domain Bacteria; kingdom Bacillati; phylum Bacillota; class Bacilli; order Caryophanales; family Fictibacillaceae; genus Fictibacillus; species Fictibacillus sp. NPDC058756. The sequence continues at coordinate 1,677,110 of NZ_JBHYPU010000001.1, forward strand.
AATTTTTAGAAATGCCATTTTCTAAAGATTAGTTGCTTTCGGCTTTTTCAATTCTCATCATTGCAAGTTGATTGGAGCGTGCCTGCCACCTGAGAAGCTTCTCGCTAGGCATGCGACGAGGAAACTCACATCGGTAGCAAATACTTGTAGACGCAGGAGCAAGGATACTTCCATGAAGCGGTCAGGTGGAGACTCCTAATGGCGCAAAGCAGCAGGAGGCTCACCGCACGCCCCGTGGAAAGCGGGCAGCCTGGAGCGGAAATCAACTGCTTTCAAAAGCAACAATGTATGCGAAATAGCCTTTAGAAAAGAGCTTAAATAAAAGATTAAGTACCGTAAAATGTTTTATTAACGTTGAATAATCCCCTGTTTTTAGGCATTCTAAAGTACCACTTTAAATGAATTTCTGATATAGTAAACAGGGATAAGTTTCAAAGTATAGGAGGAAGAACAATGGAAAGTAAAATCGAGGTTCTTTCTACAGTTAAGGTAGACAAGTCTAGTGATTTGTATAAAGTTGTTTCTGAATTGAACAAAACATTAAAGCATCAGGATTTAATGTTTGGGCTTGCGTTAGATGACGAGAATAAAGAGAAGATGATATTTACGATCTATCGCACATAGAGAGGCTGAAATATGGGAAAAAAGTGGATACTTATAATTGTTGGTATTTTGATAATAGCAAGCTGGCAGGCGTACTATCTTTATAGCGGAGTGCACGCAAAACCGCAGAAAAAAGAAGCTGAAGCTGTTGAACTTGCAAAAAAAGAAAAAAATCTCACATCTGTTACAAATGTAGAGCACTTTTTCAAGAATGAAACCTATTATGTAGTAGAAGGCAAGAACGAGCATGGGATTGACATGATCGTTTGGGTAGGAAAAGATAAAGAGATTTTTTCCGAAATTGCTAAAAAAGGCTTATCAGAAAAACAGATGATTGATTATGTGAAAAAGAACCATAACGCCGTGGAAATTATTGACAGCCGTTTAGGCATGGAAGATGAGATCCCATTATGGGAAGTTGTCTACATCGATGATCAAAATCGCTACACGTATTATTATGGATACTTTGAAACAGGGAAGCGGTATGAAATCTACCGTTTAAAAGAATCAGAACAATAATCAGCGGAGGGATATTTAAATGAATCTTGCAAAACGCGTGGAGGCATTGACACCTTCAACAACATTGGCAATTACAGCAAAGGCAAACGCACTTAAAGCAGAAGGGCACAATGTAATCGGTCTTGGTGCAGGAGAGCCGGATTTTAATACTCCAATACATATTATTGAAGCTGCTTATCAGTCTATGAAAGAAGGACATACAAAGTATACAGCTTCTGGCGGTCTTCTTTCGCTTAAAAAAGCGATCACAAACAAATTAAAGGAAGATCAAGGGCTAACTTATGAAACTTCTGAAATCATCGTGAGTACAGGAGCTAAACATTCACTTTATTCCTTGTTCCAGGCAATAATAGATGAAGGAGACGAAGTGATCATCCCTATTCCTTACTGGGTAAGCTACCCTGAACAAGTTAAACTTGCAGGGGGAGTTCCAGTTTACGTAGAAGGAAAAGAAGAAAATCAATTTAAGATTACAGCAGAAGATTTGAAAACATCAATCACAAAACAGACAAAAGCGCTTGTTTTAAATTCTCCGAGCAATCCGACTGGCTCCCTTTACACAGCTGACGAGCTGAAAGCGATCGGTGAAGTCTGCCTTCAAGAAGACGTACTGATCGTTTCCGATGAAATCTATGAAAAATTGATCTATGGCGGGGCAAAGCACACATCTATTGCTGAACTTTCACCAGAGCTGAAAGAGCAGACGATCATCATTAATGGACTTTCAAAGTCACATGCGATGACAGGATGGAGAATCGGGTTTGCAGCCGGAAACGCTAAGATCATTAAGGCTATGACAAATTTGGATAGCCACAGTACATCAAATCCAACAACGATTTCTCAGCATGGTGCTTTAGCTGCTTATAATGGCACACAAGAGCCGGTTGAAGAGATGCGTCAAGCTTTTGAAGAACGTATGAACAAAGTTTATGAGCGTCTGATTACATTGCCTGGCATCAGTTGTGTTAAACCAAATGGTGCTTTCTATCTGTTCCCGAATGCAAAAGAGGCTGTTAAAAATACAGGTTTCTCAACAGTAGACGAATGGGTTGAAGCGATCTTAGAGGAAGAGAAAGTTGCGCTTGTTCCAGGATCAGGCTTTGGTGCTCCTGATAATGTTCGGCTTTCATACGCTACTTCATTGGATACCATCATGGAAGCACTTGACCGAATTGAACGTTTTATCGTCCGCCATTCAAAGAAAGATTGATTTTTAGTGAGCGGTCATTCATAATTTTTTGATAGAGACAGATTTTAGAAACAGTGGAGGTACATTTGGTGAAAACTACTATTCAAAAGCTACGCGAACATGTTGGTGAGTCTGTAACGATTGGTGCATGGCTCTCTAATAAACGTTCTTCTGGTAAAATTGCTTTCTTGCAGCTGCGTGATGGAACAGGATTTGTTCAAGGTGTCGTTGTAAAAAGCGAAGTTGGTGAAGAAATTTTTGCAAAAGCAAAAGGATTGACTCAAGAATCCAGTCTTTACGTAACAGGTACTGTAAAAGAGGACGAGCGTTCATCACTTGGTGTGGAACTTGAAGTCACTGATGTAGAAGTACTTCATCAAGCGGTAGATTACCCGATCACACCGAAAGAGCATGGAACAGAATTTTTGATGGATCACCGTCATCTGTGGATTCGTTCAAAGCGCCAGCACAGCATTTTAAAAATCAGAAACGAAATTATACATGCTGTAAACGAGTTCTTCTATAACAATGATTTTGTAAAAGTAGACCCTCCAATTCTTACAGGAAGCTCTGCTGAAGGAACAACATCATTGTTCCATACAAAATACTTTGAAGAAGATGCTTATCTTTCTCAAAGCGGACAGCTTTATATGGAAGCTGCAGCGATGGCAATGGGGAAAGTATATTCTTTCGGACCGACTTTTCGTGCTGAGAAATCTAAGACACGCCGTCACTTGATTGAGTTCTGGATGATCGAGCCTGAGATGGCATTTGTTGAACACGAAGAATCTCTTGAAATTCAGGAGCAGTTCATTTCACATATCGTTCAATCTGTGATCAAGCGCTGTGAAAACGAGCTGAAAACACTTGGTCGTGATGTTTCCAAATTAGAGAACGTTAAAGCTCCTTTCCCTCGTGTTTCTTACGATGATGCGATTAAGATGTTAAAAGAAAAAGGGTTTGATGATATCGATTGGGGTGACGACTTTGGTGCTCCTCATGAAACAGCGATTGCTGAAAGTTTTGATAAGCCTGTATTCATTACAAACTACCCTAAAGATATTAAGGCGTTCTATATGAAGCCGGATCCAAACCGTGATGATGTTGTACTATGTGCAGACTTGATCGCTCCTGAAGGGTATGGAGAGATTATCGGAGGAAGCCAGCGTATTGACGATCTTGCTTTAATGGAGCAGCGTTATGAAGAACATGGGCTTACAGACGATGCTTATAAGTGGTATCTGGAGCTAAGAAAATACGGAAGCGTACCTCATTCAGGATTTGGTCTTGGCTTAGAACGTACAGTTGCATGGATTTCAGGTGCGGAACACGTTCGTGAAACGATCCCGTTCCCTCGTTTGTTAAACCGTTTATATCCTTAATATATATGAAAAATCTCCCTGTTGCAGGGAGGTTTTTTTTCTTGGAAAGGCTCATCTCTAAAAGATTGTTGCAATTGGCTCTTTTCTTCATTGCAATTTGATTGAAGCGCAAGATGCGAGACTCCGACGGGAAGAGCGGTCAGGTGGAGACTCCTAATGGCGCGTAGCGGCAGGAGGCTCACCGCACGCCCCGTGGAAAGCGAGCAACATGGAGCGGAAATCAATTACATCCAAGAGCAACAATGTATGCGAAAACAACCTTATAAAAAGATAGAGCAAGTTCTTATGCTATAATGGTACAAGAGGTGTTGCAAGTGAACGGAATGTTATTTGAAAAATGGATGTCAGAAGGATCAGTCAGCATACCAAATATGCTTTTAAAATCTTATAAAAAGATCGGACTTTCAGACACTGAATGTATGCTGTTCATACAGCTGCATGTCTTTATTGAATCCGGAAACTATTTTCCGACTCCAATAGAACTGGCTGAACGGATGACAGCTTCATCCCATGAGATGTCTTCGATGCTTCGTTCATTGGTAGGGAGAGGGCTCCTGGGTATGGATCAGTACGAAGATAAAGAAAAAGGCGTTTATTTTGAAGCGTATACCTTGCAGCCGTTATGGAACAGGCTGATGGATAGTTTAAAAGAAGAGGAACAAATACAGAAAGAGACAAATAAAGAACAGCTTGAACAGAATGTATTTGTTTTATTCGAAAAAGAATTCGGGCGGCCGCTTTCACCAATGGAGCTTGAAACATTAAAAATTTGGATGGATGAAGACCAGCAATCTCCAGAACTCATTTTAACCGCATTAAAAGAATCGGTTTTGTCTGGCAAGCTCAACTTCAGATATATCGATCGCATTCTTTTCGAGTGGAAGAAGAACGGAATAAAGACTCCTGAAGCTGCAAAGCAGTATGGAGAGAAATTCCGTGTTAGACAGCTTCAAAAATCTGGCCAATCCGATAAACCAAGAATAGAAAGTGAATTAAAAAGACCCGTTTATAATTGGCTTGAATCATAACTGCAAAACAAACAGACCCTGATAAAACTGGGTCTTCTTTTTCATTACAGGAGGAATGTAATCGTGTTAAACAAAGCTCAGATTCAATTTTGCCTGGAACAGATCGAGGATATGTTTCCAGATGCTCATTGTGAGCTGCATCACTCAAATCCGTTCGAGTTGACGATAGCAGTCCTGTTATCTGCACAATGTACTGATGCACTTGTGAATAAAGTAACTCCAAAACTTTTTGAAAAATATAAAAAGCCTCAAGATTACTTAGATGTTTCTATTGAAGAACTTCAAGATGACATTAGATCAATCGGACTCTATCGCAACAAGGCGAAGAACATTCAAAAATTAAGTGAGCTCGTGCTTACCGAATACGGAGGAGAGATTCCAAAAGACCGTGATGAGCTGACAAAGCTTCCAGGTGTCGGAAGAAAAACAGCGAACGTAGTGGTTTCCGTTGCTTATGATGTACCAGCGATTGCAGTAGATACACATGTTGAACGCGTCTCTAAAAGACTTGGAATCTGCAGATGGAAGGATTCTGTCTTGCAAGTCGAAGAAACATTGATGAAAAAGATTCCTAAAGACCTATGGGGAGCTACACACCACCGTCTGATTTTCTTTGGAAGGTATCATTGCAAGGCGCAAAATCCTAACTGTCCTGAGTGCCCGCTGCTGTCCATATGCCGTGAAGGCAAAAAGCGGATGAATCAAAAAGAGAAGAAGAAATGACTTCTAAGAATAATCATAGGCTGACTCAATCTCTAGAGTCAGTTTTTTAAATTCGTTTCATTTATTTTATGGTAATATTTGTTAAATTATGTGATGGAAGACTATTTTTATATGATGGTCTGCATTTTTTATGTGATGAGAGTATGTTTTTATGTGATCATGACTGATTTTTATTTGATATAGCCTTTTGACAAAAGGAGAGAGTTCATTTTGGAACAATATACAGAGCAATTAACAGAGATTTTTAAAGAATGGAAAGAAAAGAGTCCATTTATAGCGGATTGTTTTAAAAACCGTGATCGAAATAAAGCTAAAGAACCTATGATTTATTTTTTTCATCAGTTTTTGAAGGTGTTATTCTGCGGTAACAGAAAAATGGTCGATGAACAGGCCTTAATAATATGGAAAGAGAGCGTTAAGGAATTGGATCGACTACCAGTTAATGCAATAGAGCGCCTTTCATTTATTAAAGAACAGCCGGATCATTATCAATCTTTTATTCAATTAAGTGAATTATTTTCAGAATGGGAAAAGAAAAGTGTCATACTTTTAAAGCGGAAAACATAAGTACAAGGCACTTGGACATATGATGAAAGCATGAGATGTTTCAAGGAGGGGTATCATGCAGATTCATGTGGTGAAAAAAGGCGATTCCTTATGGAAGCTTTCACAGTATTATAGACTCCCATGGCAAGAGCTCGCTGCGGTAAACAGGCTGACATCTAAAGACAAACTTTCTGTTGGCCAGACACTATTTATCCCTACACCTTTTACTTATACAGTTCAGCCAGGAGATACTCTGAAAGAGATCGGAGATATGATTGGCGTTTCTGTTACACAGCTTCATCAGGCGAATCCAGGTGTTACAGATGCGAATTTAGTGGCTGGAAAGCAGTTGAATGTCCCAGAACGAACAAAAAGAGATATTACGACAAATGCATTTGCTGAACCCGTTCCAAAAGCAAAAGAAAATTTTGCTGCAGCAGCGAAAGGTTTAACGTATATTACAATGTTCAGCTATGAGGTAAATGAAAAGGGCGAATTAAAGCCGCTGGATGATACCGAATTTTTAAGAGACGCAAAAAATAAAAACGTAAAACCACTCATGTCTATTACAAATATTAAAGACGGGGAGTTCAGTGAAGAGGTTGGTACCGCGATATTAACAAACAAAGAAATCACGAACAAAGTAATTGATAATTCTTTAGCCATGATGAAGCAAAAAGGATACCAAGGAATATCTGTTGATTTTGAGTTTTTAGGAAAGAAAAATAAAGAAGCCTATAATCAGTTTTTAAGCACACTTACTGAAAAGATGCACCAGCAGAAATATATCGTGATGACTGCTGTAGCACCGAAGATCAGTGCAACGCAGATTGGTGAATGGTACGAGTCACATGATTATAAAGCTCATGGAGAGATCGTGGATTACGTCATTTTGATGACATATGAATGGGGTTATAGCGGGGGACCGCCGATGGCCGTCAGTCCAATCTCTTCAGTTAAAAAAGTGTTAGATTATGCTGTTAGCGAAATAGATCCTAAGAAAATACTAATGGGCATAAATCTATACGGGTATGACTGGACGCTTCCTTATAAACCTGGCGGAGAATTTGCTAAAGCATTGAACCCAGTTCAGGCAACACAGCTTGCAGGGAAAAGACAGGCAGCCATTAAGTACAACAGAAAAGATGAAGCCCCATATTTCAGATATTGGGATAAAGTTAAAAAAGAACATATTGTTTGGTTTGAAGATTTACGAAGCATGAAAGCGAAATTTGATATTGTCGATCAATATGGATTCGCTGGTGTAAGCTTTTGGAATTTATCATTTGGTTATCCTGTGTTTTGGAACTACTTAGTTGACCGTTACAATATTAAATAAAAAAATCCGCCAGCTGATTTAAGCTGGCGGATTTTTGTTTGTTATTGGTTGAAAGGAGGGAACTGTAAGCCCCCGTCGCCTTCCTCTTCTTCGTTTCCTCCGCCTTGACCAGGTGGAGGAGTTCCAGGTTCTTGACCAGGAGGTGGTTCAGTTCCAGGTTCTCCGCCAGAAGGAGGCGGTGTTCCCGGTTCACCTTGACCTGGAGGGGTACCAGGTTCACCTTGGCCAGGAGGAGTACCCGGCTCGCCTTCACCAGGCGGCTGCGGTGGTTGTTCTCCTTCCGGTGCTTCGATCGTGATTGATGTTTCAGCAGGTTCGCTTTCAGTGTTGTTTTCACTGTCGACTGCTATTACTTGGAATGTGTATTTACCAGGAGCAGGGGATGGAACAACAAATTTCGTATCGTTGATCGTTGCTCGTTCCTGCATCGGTCCATCATTATAGCTTGCAAGGACCTTAAAGGTAACACCTTCTTTTTTCTCGTACTTCCATTTTACTTCAATCTCATTTTTCTTTTCATCGAACTTCGCTTCAAGTCCTTCGATGCCAGCAGGTTTTTCAAACTTATCACTTACATCTGGCAGCTTAGATCCTTTGACGAACAATTCAATGATTTTTTCGGAATCTGGCGTAAACTCACTTGCACGTTTTCCAGTTCCTTTTTCCATCGGAACTTCAGTCACAGATTTCGGTTTCTTAAAGTCAGAGTTCTTATGCTTAAGCTGACTCATGATATCCTTAAAGATCTGTTTAGAATAATCGTCTTTCGTATTGTCGAGGTATAATGCATCACCGTTATCATCTTGGTAGGAATCATATCCTGTCCATACTGCTGCCGTATAAGTTGTCGTGTATCCGGCCATCCACGCATCTTTTGTAGCATTACTTGGCATGCCGTATTTATCCCGAAGGTCTTTAGGGTAGTTTGTCGTCCCTGTTTTTCCTGCTAAGTGCAGACCGCTGATATTAGCAGACTCACCTGTACCACGTTTCATAACATCTTTGAGCATATCTGTGATCATGTAAGCTGTATAATCTTTCATAGCCGCCTTCGGTTCTGGGTCGACTTCAATTACTCTTCCGTCTGGGAATTCAATTTTACGGATCGTTGTCGGTTTTGTGTAAACACCGCCGTTTCCGAATGATTGATAAGCACCTGCCATTGTAAGCGGTGATACTCCTTGTTCAAATCCGCCGATCGCATAAGACGGGTAAGTTGTGTCTGGATTTAAGTCAAATCCAAGCTTATTAGCAAAGTCAGTTGCTTCTTCTGGACCGACTTCTTGGAATGTCTTAACAGCCGTAGTATTTTTTGATTCAACGAGAGCCTGGCGCATCGTGATATCTCCAACATTTTTCTTGTTGAAGTTGTTGATCGTTACATCACCGATCTTGACTGGTTCGTCGTTTAACATATGAGCAGTGCTCCATTTTTTGTTTTCAATAGCCGGACCATAGTCAAGGATTGGTTTGATTGTTGACCCTGGCTGGCGAGTGATTCGAGTTGAGAATTGGTTGCTCAATTCGTTTCCGCGGCCGCTGCCGACTGCACGTATTGCACCCGTTTTCGTATCAACGATTGCAACACCAGATTGTAATAACTCATGCTCGGGTTCTAATTTAGCTTTTAATACATCTTCTGTAACTTGCTGAGCTTTAGTATCAAGATTCGTGTAAATCTTCAGTCCGGAAGAGAAAATGTCAGCTTCTTCAAGACCTTCAATATCTTTTAGATCATCCATTACTTGTTTAATATATGCATCATAAGGGCGTGTTTCTGTATTAAGTTTACCAGGGTTAATCGTATCTTTTACAGAAACACTCTTTGCCTTTTCTGCTTCTTCTTTAGAAATGAATTTATGCTGTGCCATCAAGTTTAAGACAACATTGCGTCGATGTTCAGCTTCTTTTGGATTTCGAGTCGGATCATAATAGCTTGGAGCTTTTGGTAACCCAGCCAATAAAGCAGCCTCGTGTACTTCTAATTCACTAACATCTTTATTGAAATAAGTTTTTGCTGCCGTTGCTACACCCCATGCGCCATTGCCAAAATAAATCTTATTCAAATACATTTCTAGAATCTGATCCTTAGAATACTTCTGTTCTAGCTGAACAGAAAGATATGCTTCACGGATCTTTCTCGTCAGGGATTTTTCATTCGTAAGTATCGTGTTCTTTATAACCTGCTGAGATATCGTACTAGCACCTTCAGCACCAAATCCTTCTGTTACGTTTGCAAAAGCAGCCCCGAATAAACGTCTTACATCAACACCGCTATGTTGGCGGAAACGTACGTCTTCCGTCGCGATAAACGCATTTTGTACAGGTTCAGGAATTTCATTTATCTTTACTCTGATCCGCTTTTCTTGTCCAGAAACAAGAGAAACTTCTTTATCATTCATATCCATGATTTTAGAAGATACAGGTGTTTCTAGTTTCTTCGGATCCAGCTTTGGAGAAGTAGCTGCGATTACACCTACGGTTAAAAGTCCTAATAATCCTAAAATAACTGCAAGCAATAGGAGAGTCTTCTTCCAATTGCGTCTTGGCTTTTTTGTTTTCTTTGCCGGTGTGGAGCCATTATTAGACGACGATTGTCTTCTTTCTACCCGGCTTCGGTAATCTTTTGACATAGTTTTACCAACCTTTCAACTTCGTAAAAAAACTAACATTATCAATATTCGTGGCCAATTCTGAGTTTATGAACAATCAAAGGGAAGGAGAGAAATAGACACGATCTACTGTTTCTAAATAATTCAGCCTAGGTTGATACCCGTTAGTAATAGAATGTCCTTTTTCTTCTATTTCACCCTTTGGAATAGATTTTCTCCCCATGCTTTGTTCCTTCCAATAGTGAACTAGGTAAGAGCTGTCCAGCAGATAGCTTTCATCCGTAGCAGAGAATCGAAGAATGATAAAAGATATCCCGCCATGATCTAGAATCTGCTGCATATGTGTAATCTGATGCTCATGAAAATTCTTAAGCGGAAAACTCGTCTTGTTCTTTGTTTCTTTCGCTTCAAAGTCAATATATCTTCCTTTATATACACCGTTATAGTCGGTTGTAGAGGCGAGTTTAAAGTATGCTTCACGAATGACAGCTGCAGATCGTTTCGGGTACTCAACATTCACGATTTGTACAGGAGTCGGTTTTTTGTGAATGACCGCTTTATTCGTCAAGAGATAGAATTGATTGCTTTGATTGATATCATCTTCGAGTGACATCCCTCTGTTGCTGTATGACACTTCTTTTTTAACAGAAGATGGGGAAGACGATCGTGTTTTGATTACAGAAGTCACTTTCTTACCATTTGGATAATGAAAGGTTCCCATGATTCATCTCCTTTTAATTAAAGATGGCTATGCGCATTATTACGAAAATAGATACACATAGCCCGCTTTAGTTTACTTTTCTAATAGTAAAGAAAGTTCATCTTCTTTAAAACCCATTACAACCTGTTTGCCCTCTTCGGTATCGATCACAGTAACAGGAGTTGCCGAAGCACCCAGATCCATGATTTCTTTCATATAGCTTTGGTTTTTTCGTATGTCGCGTTCTTCAAATTCAATATTATTTGATTTCAGCCACTCTTTTTCTGCGAAGCATGGAGGGCACGTTTCCTGTGTGTAGATGATTACTTTTTTCTCCAATTTTTATGCCTCCTTTTTCCATTTTGCATCTTTCATAAAGATTAGTTTACTCCTTTTTCTTACACGATACAAATATTTTATAGTGCTGAAGCGAACGATAAAAGAATAGGACGAAACTTAGGAGGCACAGCGTGGAAGAGCGATATCAGGATATTACAATAACAATCTTGGATAAGACGATTTCACAAAATCGTGATAATATTTCACGTACCGTAAGCTATGCCGCTTTTTTTAAAAGAAACCCTGAGATAAGATGGGCAATGCTCGCAAGTCTTGTTTCACGCAACGCTGGATACAGCATGTGTGATTTAAAGGGAGAATGGCTTCCAAGATTTTTGTCTGAAGACACAAGAAAACATTTGTTTCTTACATATGAACGTGGAAACTGGCTGATTTTCCAGGATGCTTATCCTCAGCTGCTGCTATATGAATACTCCAAAGTGAAAGGGGCTCCATTATTTGATCTGCTTGATAACTTTTATGTTTCAGCATTCATGAAAGAAGAATGGCACCGCTTTTGGATTGAAAGAGATTTAAAGAGAATATGTACATCACTGATCATCAATGAACAGCATGTGATCGAAAAGCCAGTGATTAGGCATTCTTTTTATAAAAAGAGGATTTTTTCGGGGATTCCATTTCTTTTACAGGATTACATGCATTTCAGCACAGTGCTCTTTCCTGTCCTTTCAGGCGATGTCTACGGAATTTCAGTTCATGGATTTAAAACTGTAAAAAACAGAATAGAAACGGGAAAGATACTTTACACCATTTTGTTTGAGTCCAGATGGAGTGAAGAGATTATTCGTTTTTCTGATGCAGTTACTCATACTGGTTCGCGGCATGATTTTGAAAAGTATGTCTATCCGAAAAAAATAAGGGAGACACCGTTTCTTAGGATGGTCTATCCGATTGTCCACCATCATAGAAAGCCTATGAAAGACTGGTATAGGAAGGGAATGAATACGGAGGTATTTTATCATCCCGTAAAAAGAATTCAAAAACCATGTCTTACAGATTGGTATAAACAAAAACAGAGACAGATTAAAATAGGCATCCTATTAAAAGAATGGATACAAAATCTTTAAATACAAAAAGACGGCAGAGGAGATGCCGTCTTTTCATTGGTTACGTGCTTGGAATATCGGGACCATTCAGTTTCTTATCACCATAACCCGTGTTTTGCTTTTGTTCTGTTTTTTCAGTTCCTTGCTGTTGTGAATATTGATCCTGCTTCCTTTGCTGTTTGCTTTCTTCGTTCATTTTATTGCACCTCCTTTTATAAACGTGAACTCATATTAGTTTTACGGTTGATGCGACTGAATATACAAACAATCAACAATTAGCTGTCGAATTTAAGTTGAAAAAGGAAATTTGCACTTTCTTTGCCGAATAAAAACTAGTTTTGTCACGTGTGAAGGGGATAAGAGGATAAAGCACGAAATTAATTACTACAAGAAAACGGGGAGGGATTCATAATGGAAATGGTGTTGAAAACCAAAACTGTCTCTGAGGAACTCGGGGTGAATCCGACAACGGTTCAGCGCTGGGTAAGACACTTTAACATTCAATGTGATAAGAACGAACATGGACATTATTTGTTTAAGCAAGAAGACATCGAGCAGTTAAGGGAAATAAAAGCTCAGCTCGACAATGGATTATTGATGAGTGATATTCAAATCCAGTCATTTCAAACATCAGAGAAATCCGTAGAACTGCCAACCCAGTTTGAAGAGAAGTTTGACCGGCTTAATGCAGCCATTAAATCATTAGAAAAAAAGGTTGAAGAGAAAGCTGATGCTGTTGTTTCGTATCAAATGCTGCAGCATGCATCAGAGCTCGAAGAACTTATAAAGAAAATGGAAAACATGGAGGCGCGTCTTCAGGATCTTGAGGTAGCCTTATTAAAAAACAATTATCCAGAAGAAAAGCTTTATGTAAAGGAAAAGCCAAAAAAGAACTGGTTTGTGAGTTTGTTTACACTATAAATAAAATGAAAAGTGTAAGTCTCTTCATTCTTTGGTACGATATAAAGAATGGAGGGACTTTTTTATGAGCAATTTGTACAAAAAAACGACAGAATTAATCGCTGATATTAATGAAGCGTTTCATATTTATAAAACAGAAACAAAGGCAAGAGAGACGGAAGCGGATTTTTATACTGAAGTTAAGCCGTTTGCAGACCGCATACATTTTAGGGTACAAGAGTGGGAGCCCCTGGCACGTGAATGGGTAATCACAAATAAACCTAAATACTTATATCCAATTCAGATCAAAACCGCGGCTGAAAACATCGGTTACCTGGGTGTTTATGTCTTTCAAAAAAATATGAAAGATAAGCGCATCACTGAAATGGTGAAATCGGTTTTGTATGTTTTAAACCAGATGAAAGAACAATTGAGTTCAAAAGAAGAATAAAATTTCACGTACCGTATGTTTAAATCGGATGTTTATTTTTTTCTTCCTATGCAAGGTGATTGAAGCGTAAGGTGCGTGCCTACCACATGAGAAGCATCTCGCCAGGCATGCGACGAGAAAGCTCGCTTCAGTAGCATATACTTGTAGGCGCAGGAGCAAGGATACTTCCTTGAAGCGGTCAGGTGGAGAATCCTAATGGCGCATAGCGGCAGGAGGCTCACCGCACGCCCCATGGAAAGCGAGCAACCTGAAGCTATCAGAGAGCAACAATGCTTACGAAAACAGTATTATTTTTAAATAAAGGAGCGAGCAAGATGTATCATCCATCGGTTTATGATAATCTAAAGGTTGTGCTTGAAGGTGCCGTATATGATTTGGATTTTGCTGGCGCGATAGAAATTGTAGATCGAAGAGATTTAGTGGATCTTGCCGTTATCGGCAGAAGCTATTCAATTGATTTTATTGTTTCAGGAATCAGTCAGTCTTTTAAAGGAAATCTTACTTTAAATACAAATCTTGAAAATTACGCAACTGAAAAACTAAAAGACAATCCTGAAGGGGCTGGCAGCAAGGTTTCCATATTTATAGAAACGCCTGTTTATGAAATTGAAACAGATTGTAAACAGCTTCAATCCATTTTGAAAAAATGGTCAGAAGGTGATTTAAAAGGAGACATTCAGCAAAAACTTACCTATATATATGGAGAATCAAGAAACGTTTTCAGCAACAAGATTTCCATCCATTTACAAAAGCCTTTTTCTGAAGAAGAACCTGAACGTTTTTCACTAGTACTTGAACAGGTTATCGCATCAATGAAAGAAATGAATGAATATTTTAAGGGGTATAAAAAATGACACAACTGATACATAGTTTTCCGGAATTTATCCAAAACGCTTGGAATAAAAGCGGATTTACGTCACTAACTGACATTCAGGAGCGCGCTATTCCTAATTTATTTGAGAATAAAGACATCGTTATTGAGTCGCCGACTGGAACAGGCAAAACTCTTGCATATGTTTTGCCTGCACTTGCGAAGCTAGATCCAGAAACAAAAAATGCACAAGTAGTATTTCTTGCACCAACTAGAGAGCTTGCCATGCAGATTTATGAAGTTTGCCAAAAGTTCACCGAAAACAGCGGGCTCAGCGGTGCTTCTCTAATTGGAGGAGCAAATATGCAGAGACAGCTTGATAAATTGAAGAAAAAACCTCAATATATCGTTGGGACACCAGGACGAGTTAAAGAATTAATACAAAACAAAAAATTGAAGGTGCATGAAGTTAAAACGATTGTCATTGATGAAGCGGATCATATTATTGAAGCTGGTTTTAACGGAGATGTCGAACAAGTAATAGCTGCCACCTTAAAAGATCGCCAGCTCGTATTTGTTTCGGCAACAATTAATAAAAAGACAGAAGATTGGTCTAATAAATTAGCAGTCGAACCATCAATAATCAAAGTCGAAAAACAAGAAACATCAAACCAGGTGACACATACGTTCATGGTATCTGAGTACCGTGATAAGGTGGATAACCTTCGAAAGCTAATTCGCCATACACCTGGCATCAAAGCGATTGTTTTTATAAACAGTTCTATGAAAATGGATGAATTCGCTTCAAAGCTTGAATACAAAAAGATTAAACTAGGTGTTCTAGCAGGTAACTCTACAAAACAAGAGAGACAAAAAGTATTAAATGATTTTAAAAGAGGGAAAATTCCAGTACTTTTAACAACGGATGTTGCGACACGCGGTCTGGATATACCTGATGTGACACATGTAGTACATCTTGAACTCCCCGAAGATGTTAAACAATATGTTCACCGTTCAGGAAGAACCGGCAGAATGGGGAAGGAAGGAATTGTTGTCTCACTCGTAACAAAAGCTGAATTGTCATCTGTAAAGAAATGGACTGCAAATATAAATGTGCCCCTGCAAAAACAGCTCTTGGAAAGAGGCAATGTAGTTATAGAAGATATTCAAAAAAATACGGTTAAGAAACAGTCACCTCAGAAAAATGGGGTAACAGCGAATAAAAAGCTTTTTTCTGCTAAGAAGAAAAGAGATTCAAAAGACAGCAGATAAAAAGTTTTTGTTTTTGACTCGTTTGTGTGGATATTTTAAAAAAGGAATTACGGGTTTAATAAGAGAATTTTCCCTATAAAGGGGAGATTATTTTGGAAACCAAAGAATTTTTATATCAAATAAAACCGATTCGATCAGATTTTTTGGAAAATCAGTTACAAGAAGAAAAAAATGCTTTAGAAGCTCATTTTTTCTACCTTCAAAATCTTTTGCAAGAAGATAAGCTCGTGCTGGCAGGTCCATGTCTAGATGCATCTTTCGGTTTAGTGATTTTGCATAATGTTGATAAAGAAGAAGCGAACAGCATCATGCTTAACGATCCTGCTATTATACACGAGATAATGACAGGAGAATTATTTCCGTTTCGTATATCGCTTCTGAAAAAATAAGGTTCTTTTCTAAAAGACTGTTGCTTTGCTTTGAATCAATTTAGTGTGAGACCCTTCGTTGACAAGTTGATTGAAAAGCGAGCATCCTGGAGTGGAAATCAACCACTTCTAATAGCATCAAAGTTTACGAAAAAGGTTTATATAAAAAGCATGCAGCTTCTGGCTGCATGCTTTTTTCGTGGAAATCGTCTGGAAGATCTTTATTTTTTGAAAAGCTGTACCCAAGCTCCTTGATAATAAGCAACTCCAATAGAATCATAATTTGTGCTTAATATGTTTTGTCTATGACCCGGGCTATTCATCCAATCGTTCATAACTGCTTGTGGTGAAGTCTGTCCTTTTGCAATGTTTTCACCTGCTGCAGTGTAATTGATACCAAAGCTGCGCATCATGTCAAAAGGTGACCCGTAAGTTGGTGAATTGTGGTCGAAATAATTCTTAGCAATCATGTCTTTTGCTTTTGCCAAAGCAACATTGCTTAATTCAGCATCAAGTGTTAATGGGGCAAGGCCTGCCTTTTGCCGCTCTTGATTCACCAATTGTGAAACTTGAGTTGCGTATGCACCAACAGAAGATTGAGCTGGAGCAGGTGCGGCAGGTTTTTGTGCAGCAGAAGCTGGCAGATCTAAAACTTGTCCAGGGTAAACCCAGTTGATTTGTCGTACTTGCGGATTTGCCTGTTGGATTGCCCATAGACTAACATTTGACGCCGAAGCGATTTTATATAATGTGTCTCCAGTTTTTACTGTATATTGTTTTGAAGACGATGGAACATAAAGAGTTTGTCCAGCATAAATCGATGAACTGTTTAATAGGTTCATTCTAATTATGTTGTTCAAACTTACATTTTTATCTTGAGAGATACTCCAAAGAGTATCGTTCTGCTGAACCGTATATGGTGTGGCTGCATATGTTGCAGACCCCATCAAAAGAAAAGCTGAAATACTTAAAGAAGCAATTTTTAAACGCATTATATCCCCCGAAATCCTAGTTCCTCCAACGAATCCCACTAATTAAATATTCACACAATGTAAGCGCTCAAACAACTGGGAATGGCAGAGAATTTTTGTAAATAAATGTATCTATGGTGGCAGTTTAGTTCTTTTTAAAGGAATTTCATGCCGAATTGTTGAAGTAAAATAATAAGTTGATAAAATGTAAAGGGATGATGTTATGAGTTTGCATAAAGCAGCTATGGAAGGAAATGTTTACGAATTACAAGCGCAATTAAACGATAAGAATACCGATGTAAATCAGATTCAAGATGGATGGTCACCGCTTCATCTAGCCTCACATTTCGGAAATGTTGAAGCAGCAGCACTCTTGCTTCAAAATGGAGCAAACATTCATATAAAATCAGGAAATGAGATGGCTAACACACCGCTTCACGCGGCAGCTGCAAATAAGAACAACCGTAAAGAAATGATGAGTTTACTGCTTTCTCATGGTGCCGATATTAATGAAAAACAAAGCGGGGGATGGACCGTGCTGCATCAGGCTGCTCACAATAATGATCCTGAAATGATTCTTTTCTACTTAGAACACGGAGCAGATCCTTATTCAGCAAAAGAAGATGGAAAAACGGCATTAGAATTGGCTGAAGATGAACAACTTCGTGAAGCCGCTTCTGTATTGCGAAACTATACACTAAATAAAATCTAAAATACAGGGCAGCCTGTATTTTTCTTTTTTTAATAATTTGTTATTATAAGAAAGGAGTTTTTAAGAAGCAGAAGTAGGTGGAATTATGCAATATCAAGTTTTGTTGTATTACAAATATGTAACTATAGATGATCCGGAATCTTTTAAAGAAGAACATCTTGCCTATTGTAAGGAACTTGGCTTAAAAGGGCGCATCCTAGTTGCCCGTGAAGGAATAAATGGAACGGTTTCTGGAACGATTGAACAGACCCAAAAATATATGGATGATATGAAAAATGATCCTAGATATGCAGATACGGTTTTCAAAATAGAAACTTCAGAATCTCATGCATTTAAAAAGATGAAAGTCAGAGTGAGACCAGAATTAGTGCATCTAAGTCTTGAGGATGATGTGAATCCAAATGAAACTACAGGTAAGCACCTTTCCCCAAAAGAATGGCTTGCAGCTATGGAGCAAGAAGACGTAGTAATCCTGGATGCACGTAATACGTATGAATATGATCTTGGACATTTCAAAAATGCGATCAGACCCGATGTGGAGACATTTAGAGAACTTCCACAATGGGTGAGGGAAAACTTTAGTCAGTTTAAAGATAAGAAAGTACTAACGTACTGCACAGGTGGAATCCGCTGTGAGAAGTTCTCTGGTTTTCTTTTAAAAGAGGGATTTAAGGATGTTTCTCAGCTAGCAGGCGGAATAATCAGCTATGGTTATGACGAAGAGGCAAAAGGGAAGCTCTGGGATGGGAAATGCTATGTATTTGATGAACGAATCTCAGTTCCAGTAAATCGAAGCGGTGAAGAAACAGTTGTCGGCAGATGCTGTCACTGCGGAAATCCTGAAGAACGGTATGTGAAATGCGGAAACCCTGAATGTAATGCACACCTATTAATGTGTGAGTATTGTGAAAAGGAACATAAGCGATCTTGCAGCAAGGAATGTCTTGAGCATCCTTGGAATCGCTATATAAAAGAACAAGAACGAGAAAGCTCTCCTAAATAGGAGGGCTTTTTTTCTCCTATTTTTTGTTATATAGCGTAAAATAATTATTAGGGGGTATGAAGATATATGAAAAAGTATAATCTTTTACTAAGTGTCTGTTTTATATGTTTTTTATTATTTGTATTTTATGAATCTCGGATAGTACGTGCATTCGATGATGCCGCAAGAGAATTCATTCTAAGTTTGAGAAACGATACGTTAAATGAAATTGTTACCGCCTTTACATATTTGGGCGATGCCAAAGTTTTAGCGTTATCATGTATATTTGGTGTAATAGGTTTATTCCTTTTTAGAAACTGGCTGAGCGGTATTCTTCTGCTTGCAAGTATAGGAATTTCCTATGGTGTGAATCTTCTATTAAAGAATGTATTTGAAAGGGAACGTCCATTAGGAAGTCGTTTATTAGAAGAGGATGGGTTTAGTTTCCCCAGCGGGAACGCTATGGTAGGAACATCTTTCTATTTATTTTCAGCATTCTTGCTCTATCAAAAATTCCAAAAGCCATGGATTCTTTGGATCGGTGCAATGCTTCCATTTTTCTTGAGCGTAAGCCGCGTCTATGTAGGAGTACACTTTCCATCCGATATACTTGCAGGATTCAGCATTGGATTAGCTTTTTGTGTTTGTTTAACAATTATATACAAAACTTTAAATGCTAAATCTGCAGAAATACAAATCAATAAGAATACCTATTTATAGATTTTCAATTGTTATGGTTTTTTGATATAATAAGTAGTAATGTTTACGAGAGGGTGCAAAGAGATGCTGCCAATTGTGTTTCCTGAAAACAAACTTGAGTATATACCAGCTTTTATAACACTAGCCATCTTTACAATATTCGCGTGGCGAACAGTTGTATTTTTTAAAAAACATTCTGCAAAAGAATTAAAAAGAGCTCAATTAGTAGAAGAAGATCTACTCAGCAAAGAGACGCAAAACAAGGACATATAACGAGTTCTTGTTTTTTTTTTGAAAAAATTTATATTTCTATGAATAGGTTTTCAAAATTAACCCATACTACCTTTAACGGAAAAACAACTTTGCTTTTCCGTACATATTATCTCCCAAAGGAGGGAAATCGCATGGCACGTAACCAAAGCAACCAAATCGTAGTTCCTGGAGCACAAGGAGCTCTTGATGCAATGAAGCAAGAGATCGCTGCTGAGTTCGGAGTACATCTTGGACCAGACACAACTTCTCGTGCAAACGGATCTGTTGGTGGCGAAATCACTAAGCGTCTTGTAGCACAAGCGCTAGGCGGACTTCGTTAATCCAGCAACCTCCTTGTAAGAAATAACCCGGGATTCGTTCCGGGTTTTTATTTTTTTGTAGACAACTTATATTTATAATGTTACCATTTAGTCACACATTAAATGTTACCAATTTGGCACATATAAGCTAAAGTAAAGAGGGTGGTATTTAGCGAAATGGTTAACCAAGATCTCGTTGATGTCTTTAAAGCATTATCACATCCAATTCGTATTGATATTTTGGACGATTTAAAGAAGCAGCCGCTTTCTACAGGTGAGATAAGTGAAAAGTATGATGTTTCGAGATATGCAATCATGAAACATCTTAGTGTTCTTGTAGATGCTAACCTCGTACTTATTAGGCGAAAAGGAAGGATGCGCCTCAACTATTTAAATGTCATCCCGCTGCAAAAGCTTTATAACAGGTGGGTCAGTAAATATGAGGCACCAGTTGCCCAAGGATTGATACAACTTAAAAACTTAGTTGAAGAAAGGGAAGAGGAGAAAATGGAACAAACAACTGAAAGAAAAGTAGACTCATTCGAGATCGAACAGGAGATAGTTATACAGGCAGGAAAAGAAACTGTATTTAAAGCGTTGACGAAAGACATAAACAGCTGGTGGAAGTTTAGGCTCGGAGAAGAAAGTTCAACTTTAATCTTTGAACCCCATTTGACGGGTCGTTTTTACGAAGACTGGGGTAATGGTGAGGGTGCCATATGGGGAACGGTAACTTATTTTAAAGAGAATGTGGAAATTCGGTTAAATGGACTGCTGGGTATGAGTGGTGCTGTTAACAGCTTTTATTCTTATAAGTTAACTGAGGAAGATAATAAGACTGTTCTTCAACTGACACACCATGCTGCAGGAATTCTTGAACCACATTGGGAAGAAGCTCATCGGCATGGCTGGAATGAACTTCTTGCTGTTCATTTAAAGAATTTTATAGAAGAGAAATAAGGTGCAGAAATGGTAAATGTCGTAACGGAAATAATCATTAATATTCCTCAAGAAAAGGTAGCACAGTATGCTGCAAATCCTGATCATGCTCCAGATTGGTATGTGAACATCAAATCTGCAGAATGGCAAACCGAGAAAACACTACAAACCGGTTCTAAAATAGCATTCATAGCAGAGTTTTTAGGAAGAAAATTGGAGTATGTATACGAGATTGCAGACTATACTCCAGGGCAAAAGCTCGTTATGAAAACGGCTGATGGGCCGTTTCCAATGGAAACGACCTATACTTGGGAATCTATTAATGGAAATCAAACACAAATGACTTTACGGAATAAAGGAGTTCCATCAGGTTTTTCTAAAATATTTGTTCCATTTATGTCTTTAATGATGAAAAAAGCTAATAAAAAAGATTTAATAAAAATAAAAGAAATTCTGGAAAAACAAAAGCTTGAGAACTGAACTCAAGCTTTTTCCCTTTAATTATTTGCATATATTCTGTCGACTGCACTTAAATTTACATTTAGCTGTAAACTATGCTCATCGCGTAATCTCTTGAAAATTTGAAGAGTAGTATCAATCTGATCATCAGTATGACTTGCAGTCGGTATAATGCGGAACATGAACAATCCTTTTGGGATAACCGGATACATAACAGCTTGTAGAAACAAGCCGTTATCTCGTAAGTATCTAACCCAATGAAGTCCCATTTGAAGGTCGCCCCCAGGAACATAAACAGAAATAATAGGGGAAGGAGTATCAGCTACAAAATAACCTATTTCTCTTAAACCGTTTGAAAGCTTTTGTGATACTTGAAAAAGTCTATGGCGGCGGTCATGACCTGACGAAACAAGCTCTAATGTTTTCCGAAGACTTTTTACATAAACCATCGGCAAACTTTTTGCGAAAATTTGCGTTCTTGCATTGTAGTGAATCCAATCCACAACTTCCTTGCTTGCAGCTGAAACACCGCCAATAGCAGTAAAGGCTTTTGCAAAAGTAGATAAGTATATATCTACTCTGTCTTGAACTCCAAAATGCTCACCAACACCTTTACCGCCCGGCCCCATTACTCCGAACCCATGTGCATCATCGACAAAAAGGCGTGCATCATACTTTTCTTTAAGATCACAAATCGCATCTAGCTTTGCGATGTCACCAGTCATTCCATACACACCTTCTGTTAGTATTAGTACACCGCCTTTACGGTTCTTATTTACTGCCTTTAATAATTTTTCAAGACTGTTCATGTCATTATGCCGGAAAACACGAAGGTTCCGCGGATCGCTCACCGCGAGTTTTGCTGCGTCTATGATAGAAGCATGACAAAGCTTATCCATGATTACGATATCATCTTTGCCAACAAGCGAAGCAATCGTACCGATAATGCCTAAATAACCAAAGTTAAAAAGGATAGAAGACTCTTTTTCAGCGAAAGAAGCTAGTTCCTCTTCAAGCAGTACATGCTCCCGCGTGTTGCCGCTAACCATGCGGCAGCCCATTGGACCGCTAACACCCCATTCTTCGGCTGTTTCCACTGCGATTTTCTTTATATCTTCGTTTTCTGCCAACCCTAAATAGTTGTTAGTAGCCCACATGATTTTGTCTTGTCCTTTAAATGACATTACTGTTCCGGGAACAGAATCTAAAACTGGTGATACAAAATACTGATCATCTGAAACCCGGAAGTCCCCGAAATAACCTTCATTTGTTTTACATTTATCAAAGATATCAATGTACTTCGTTTGAATCTGTGTCATATGAAACCACCTTTTCGAATATTTGAATGTTTGTCTATTTCGGTAAAATTTTACAATTACCTTCAATGTTCGATATAAAAATTTTTGAGATTTGTCCTTTTAAATAAAAGCTAAAAGAAATTCAAAATTTCATGTATAATGAAAGCGTTAACAAAGTGTTTATGTCCTATGGGGAGTGGATCAAATGACAGAACAGAAAAAATTGGACAGTAAAGAAACTGAAAAAGGGATTTATACTGACTTTATTAATCAGATGACTTATGGAGAATATCTGCAGCTTGATCAAATTTTATCAAGTCAAAAAAGGCTTTCTGGCCACCATGACGAGATGCTGTTTATTATTATTCACCAGGTAAGTGAACTTTGGATGAAATTAATCTTACATGAAACAAGATCAGCTATTTCTTCAATAGAAAACGGTAATCTGCATTCAGCTTTTAAGATGCTTGCTCGTGTATCAAAGATTCAGTCTCAGATAATTGAATCGTGGGATGTTCTATCAACGCTTACTCCAGCAGAATATATGGAGTTCCGCGACAAACTTGGACAAGCATCTGGTTTTCAATCTTATCAATATCGCATGATTGAATTTGCTTTAGGATATAAAACGCCTCATATATTAGAAATCTATAAAAAAGATGCGGATCTGCATGAACATCTGACAGCTGCTCTTCATACACCTAGTCTTTATGATGTATCAATTCAGGCGCTTGCTAAAGCAGGCCTCCATATTGATGAAGTAGTATTAAACCGTGATGTAACAAAACGTTATGAGTACAATAGTTCCGTTGAAGCAGCTTGGCTTGAAGTCTATAAAAATGTTGAAAAGTATTGGGATCTATATGAGCTCGCAGAAAAGCTGGTAGACATAGAAGACTGGCTTCAGCAGTGGCGATTCCGTCATATGAAAACAGTTGAAAGAATTATCGGATTTAAAGTAGGAACTGGCGGATCATCTGGTGTTAACTACTTGAAAAAAGTATTAGATCAGCGTTTCTTCCCTGAGCTTTGGGATTTAAGAACAAGTATATAAGATATAAAAGGACGGCTAATCGGGCCGTCCTTTTTGTGTACATAAAAATAAAACCCGGCTCAATAATAAGGGAAGGAACCTTAAGGAGTTAAAAAAATGCCAGAACTGCCAGAAATGGAAACATATCGAATACTGTTAAGTCACAACATCATCAATAAAACCATTACAGACGTGGAGATTAATAGAGAAAAATCAATTAATAAGCATGTAAAAGATTTCACTTCCCACGTTCAAGGGGAGACTATAACCCAAATTAATAGAAGAGCAAAGCATCTTATTTTTGAGTTGAGCTCAGGACAGAACCTTTTATTGCACTTAATGCTTGGAGGATGGATGTTCTTAGGGAATGACAGAAATTCTCCTGACCGGACAAAACAAGTGATTTTATCCTTTGGTGATCTTAAGCTTTATTTCATCGGATTGAGGCTAGGATACCTTCATCTTTTATCAAGCGGTGAATTAGAAGAGAAACTTGCTGATCTTGGACCTGAACCCTTTGAATTGAGTGCGGAAGATTTTGATAAGAAGATAAACAAGAAAAAAGGAGGGTTAAAGCCAATACTAGTTGATCAAAAGTTCATTGCAGGAATCGGTAACTGTTATTCAGATGAGATTTGTTACGAAGCAAAACTTAATCCCCTTAAAAAAGCGAAAGATCTTACAGAGGAACAAACAAAATCACTTTACGATGCAATTAAACCTGTATTAAAGAATGCAATTGAGCTGGGGGGCTATATGGACAACCCGATGTACGAAGGTGATAAGAAAACGGGAGGATTTAATGAGAATCGCCTTGTTTACGAAAGGGAAGGGGAAAATTGCTTTCGCTGCGGAACTAAAATTGAAAGGATAGAAAGTTCGGCCATTAAATCATTTTATTGTCCGAAATGTCAAAGATAATGTTAGGGATTGCATTAATGAGGGAAAGTAAAAGATTGATTCTTTATGGTTGACAGGAGAGTTTCGTTTGTACAGATTAACAAATATTAAAATAAACGAACTGATTAAAATTGACAATCTTACTATACCCGGACAGTCTGTAACTTGTATTCTAGGTCCCAGCGGCAGCGGGAATTTAGGATATAAGCAGTTTTTCAATCAAAGAAGCCAATTGATTCAAGAACACGATTAAAAGGAGCCCTCGTTAACAAGGGCTCCTTATTATTTAAGTGCTTATATGTGTTTAGAAACTTTCTCCATTATCATAATTTAACTGCCAATGAATGCCGAACTTATCTGTAACCTGTCCATAAAGTTTGCTCCAGAACGTTTCTTGCAGTTCCATCACAACTTCTCCGCCTTCTATTAATCCTTCGTATATCGATTTTATTTGGTCCATGTCTTTATTAACAATGGCAAGTGTTACGTTGTTTCCTTCTACAAACGGCATGCCTGGAAATGTATCAGAAAACATTACATTGCTGCCATCAATATTTAAACGGGTGTGCATAACTAAATCTTTAGCCTCTTCCGGAAGTTCGTAACTTGGGTTTGGAGGGGCTTCACCAAACGTCATAATCTGAGGTTTTTCTGTCTTAAATACTTCTGCGTAAAATTCTACAGCTTCACGGCAATTTCCATTGAAATTAAGGTAAACATCTACTGACATTTTTTTCACTCCCATTTATATTTTTTTACGTTCGGTCAATTATATTTTATCATTGAAAAGTACAATATTTCCATAAGTCAATTTTTTAATGCAATTTTAAAAAGGAAAAAACAAGACAGGACTTAGACAATCTGGGTAAGTCCTTGTTCCATTACGAACAAATATTCGTTAAAATAGATAGTGAGGTGAGAACCATGTTTCGAAAAAAATCCATTCAACAAGTTATGGATGTTTTGCGTGAGCCTGACATATCCAAACAAATTGTGCATTGGAAGACGATAGAACCACGGGAAGCGGTATATGTCCCAATTCCGGAAACTTTGCATCCAAATATTCAATCCGCTCTTAAAAAAAGAGGGATTTCTTCACTGTATATACACCAGCTGTCTGCATATGAGACTGCGCTCCGACAAGAAAGCTTTGTTGCAGTTACGCCTACGGCTTCTGGTAAAACGCTTTGCTATAACCTGCCTGTATTACAAGAGGTCGCAAAGAATCCAGAAGCAAGAGCTTTATATCTTTTTCCGACAAAAGCACTTGCTCAAGATCAGAAGGCTGAAATCAATGAACTGATTGATGAGATGGAATTAGATATTAAAAGCTATACGTATGACGGAGATACTCCTGCTAATATCCGTCAAGTCGTGAGGAAAGCTGGGAACATCGTCATGACGAATCCAGATATGCTTCATGCTGCTGTTTTGCCTCATCATACAAAGTGGGTAGCCTTATTCGAGAACTTAAAGTATGTGGTTATCGATGAGCTTCATACATACCGGGGCGTTTTTGGAAGTCATGTAGCTAATGTCATTCGACGTTTAAAACGCATCTGTAATTTCTACGGAAGTGACCCTATTTTTATTTGTACGTCAGCGACAATCGCTAATCCAAAAGAGCTGGCTGAACAGCTTACCGGAAATCCTATGACATTAATTAACAATAATGGTGCGCCAGCGGGGAGAAAACATTTTTTATTCTATAATCCACCAGTTGTTAATAAGCCGCTCAATGTGAGGAGAAGTGCTACACTTGAAGCCCGTAATTTGGCTAAGCTCTTTTTAGAGAATCACATTCAGACAATCGTTTTCGCGAGGAGCCGGGTAAGAGTAGAAATACTGCTTACTTACCTGCAGGAATTGGTAAAAAAAGAATTTGGCACTAAATCAATACAAGGATATCGCGGTGGCTATCTCCCTAAACAGCGCCGGGCTATTGAAAAAGGTCTCCGAAACGGAGATATTATGGGTGTTGTTTCAACAAATGCCCTTGAACTTGGTGTAGATATCGGCCAGCTTCATGCTTGTATTTTAACAGGTTATCCTGGCTCGATCGCAAGCGCGTGGCAGCAGGCAGGACGAGCTGGCAGACGGCAGGATGAGAGTGTTGTCATCATGGTTGCATCCTCATCGCCGCTTGATCAATATGTCATACAGAATCCTGATTACTTTTTCGAGCGTTCACCTGAATCTGCACGCATGAATCCCGATAATTTGATCATATTAGTTGATCACTTGAAATGCGCAGCTTATGAACTGCCTTTTCAGGAAAACGAAAAGTTCGGGAATCAGGAAATAGAAGATGTGCTTGAATTTTTAGTTGATGAACAAGTGCTTCATAAGAGAGGAAAGCATTTTTACTGGATGAATGATTCGTTTCCGGCGCACAACATTAGCTTGCGTTCAGCATCCCAGGAAAACGTTATTATTATCGATCAAACAAATGTGGCAGATGTGAAAGTTATTGGTGAAATGGATCGTTTTAGTTCTATGACTCTTTTACATGAAGAAGCCATTTATCTTCATCAAGGAACTCAATATCAAGTTGAAAAACTCGATTATGAGGAAAAGAAGGCTTATGTACGTGAAGTTGATGTCGATTATTTTACTGATGCAAACCTTGCCGTTTCGCTGAATGTTTTAGAGATCGATAAAGAAACGAAAAATGACCAAAACGCAAAAGCGTATGGCGATGTCATGGTTGTCGCAAAAGCGACGATTTTTAAGAAAATCAAATTTGAAACACATGATAACATCGGTTCAGGTCCAATTCATTTACCTGAAGAAGAACTTCATACTTCAGCAACATGGCTGACTTTTCATAATGAAAATCTTTCTGAGGAAAAATTAGAAGCCGGTTTATTGGGTATTGCACATGTTTTGCGTCACGTTGCTCCTCTTTTTGTAATGTGTGATGCAAATGACTTACATGTTGTTCCTCAGGTAAAAGCCGTTCACAACCAGCAGCCTACTATTTTTATTTATGATCGGTATCCAGGCGGGATTGGTTTAAGTGAAAAGGTGTATGGGTCTTGGGACACCGTTTTAGATCAAGCTCTGTCCATGATTGAAAAATGTCCTTGTGAAAAGGGATGTCCATCTTGTACCGGAACACTCGAAGAAGGCAACAATAGTAAAGCATTAGCTGTAAAATTAATTGCTCAAATTATAGGAGTGCCGCATCATGTCGATTCAAAATAAATTGAAACGACTAAAAAAGCATATGGTCAATCCTGTTTCGACAGATGTCTTTCTTCCTCAATCGACAACTGAAAAGGACGGCAAAATAATTGATCATGCGGAATATTGGAAGAAGTTCGGTGCAACGCCTTACTTTTTTGAGGATGATTATTGCATCATCCGAAAAGTAGAATATCCGCTTGATCATATGTGGGGAAGGTACCGGTTCTCAGATGTCAAGGATGCTGTAAAAAGGTGGCAAGATTTTAAGGCGGCACATCCGCTAAACGCTAAAGGTTTGGATGCGTCTCAGCTTCTTTTCTTCGATACGGAAACGACGGGCTTGAGCGGCGGGGCAGGCAATACAATCTTTATGCTCGGTATGAGCCAGATAAAAGAGGATCATGTACTTGTAAATCAATTTTTTCTGCCTGGTCCAGGTTCTGAAGTGGCATTGTATCATTACTTTTTAAATCATGTAAAAGAGCTTCGGAACTTAGTGACCTATAACGGAAAATCGTTTGATTGGCCGCAAGTTAAAACTAGACATACATTAATACGTGATTATGTTCCTTCTTTGCCGGAGTTTGGTCATTTTGATCTTCTGCACGGAGCGAGAAGGCTTTGGAAAGAATCATTGCCAGCTGTGAAATTATCAGTAGTGGAAAAAGAAATCCTTGGAGTCAACAGAATTTATGATACCCCTGGTTACTTGGCTCCCATGCTTTATTTCCAATATTGCAATGAGGGAGATCCTTCTTTACTGGAGGGGGTCTTTCAGCATAATGAGTGGGATGTACTTTCTTTAATCACGCTTTATACTCATATGTCCAGCCTCGTTCAAGGAAAGAGTACTCGAACGGAAAGAGAAACATTTGAAGCTGCACGTTGGTTTGAAGCTTTAAATGAACAAGAGCGAGCGATTGCTTTTTATAATGAAGTGCTAGATACTGGAGCATCACTTCAATATCAATCAAAGAAATCACTCGCATCTCTATACAAAAAACAAAATCAAATAGATGTTTCTGTTCGATTTTGGCAGGAATTGATCCGGGAAAATAACCTGGATGAAGAACCGGCAATTGAACTCTCTAAATATTATGAACATGCACAAAAAGATTATGAAAAAGCATTATATTTTGCTATTCAGGCTTTTACGATCTGGAAGGGTAAAAAAAGGCTCGTTAAGAAGAAAGAAGAGCAGGAAAAACTGGCGTTTGCAAAAAGAATCGAACGATTGGAGCAACGGATCATCCAATATTCGTAAAAATTCGTCAAATTTATGAATTTATTCAAAATATCTCTTCTCAATCGCCCATGTTTTTTGTAGAATAAGAGAGGACATGAAAATGTTTTTGAAAAAATAAATTTCCCCTCTATTTTATTCCCCGGGTAAGCGCAAAAAACGCCACAATACCTGAAATTTATCGTGTTTTTCGTCAATAATCTGTACGTTTCGATTGTTTTCGCAAAATAAACGGAAATAGAAGAGGGAAATGATATATTTTAGGCATGGAGAGATGGTACGTGAAGCAGTGGATCGTTGTTTTATTTTTTGTAATCGTCGGGTTAACAGTCATGATTGGCAATCAAATCAGTCACACAACACAAAACTTTTAATGGGAAAGCCCGGCTATAGAAAGAGCCGGGTATTTTTCATTAACAGGGGGTTTTTCAAATGCTTCAAACGTTGCTGGTCAGTGGTTATAAAGCCCATGAGCTTGGTATTTTTAGTGACAATCACGAAGGGGTATACTACATAAAGAAAGCACTGCAACAAAGAATTACTTCCCTAATCGATGAGGGGCTAGAATGGGTAATAATCAGCGGTCAGCCTGGGGTGGAGATGTGGACCGCCGATGTTGTCTTTGATTTGCAGCTGGAATATCCTGATCTGAAATTAGCTGTCCTTACTCCTTTTTTAGAACAGGAAACTCGCTGGAAAGAAAATGTGCAAGAAAAATATCAAGAAATTCTCTTAAATGCAGATTTTGTGGATTCAGTCAGTCGTAAACCCTATGAAAGTCCACAGCAATTGAGGGTGAAAAATCAGTTTCTCGTCCAAAAAAGCGATGCGATTTTACTTCTTTACGACGAAGAAAAGGATGGCTCACCGAAGTATTATTTGGATGCCGCCAAGCAAAAGCAGGAAATGGACAATTCATACGAAATATTTTATATTACACCTTATGATTTGGATGTGCTTGTCCAGGAAGAACAATGGAATCGTAACGAGTAAAAGGTTAAAAGAGAAAGAAATTGACATTTACGTCATGTAGTGAAAAAATAATTTTAGAATCTTTGTGTGAGGTGATTCACATGAGTGAACAGCGTTTTCATTTAACAGCAAAAGAAATATTAGAAAAAGACTTTAAACAAGGCTTTCGTGGCTACGATCAGGATGAAGTGGATAAGTTCTTAGATTTGATCATTAAAGATTATGAGAACTTTCAAAAAGAGTACGATGCAGTCGTTCAAGAAAACAACCGCTTGCGTCGCGAAGCTCAAAATTCTTCTGATCAGCCGACTCGACGAATGCCTGCAGTAACTTCAAGCACAACAAACTCAGATATTCTTCAGCGTTTGTCTAACTTGGAAAAACATGTTTTTGGCAGCAAATTATACGATTGATTCCAGTTATTATCCATTTGTTTTTATCAATTCAGCATGCTATAATGAATCTTGCTTTTAAAAAACTAAATCAATAACGTTCGGGTAATCGCTGGACCAGATTTCTGGTTTAGAGGAAAGTCCATGCTCGCACGGATCTGAGATGACCGTAATGATCGTGCCTGGCCAAAAAATAAGCCAGGGTAGCTTGGTTTGCTCTATGAGCTTACTGGGCTAACGGCAGGGAACGCACCTAAGTCTTCGGATATGGTGTTAATACCTTGAAAGTGCCACAGTGACGTAGTCCCAATGGAAACTGCGGGAGTGGAACGAGGTAAACCCCACGAGCGAGAAACCCAAATTATGGTAGGGGAGTTTCCCATTTCGGAACTGAACGAATGGGAGAACAAGAAGCTAAGGCTTTTTGTAGATAGATGATTACCACCGGTGTACGAGGCGAATAGCCGCTTGCAGTACTAAGGAACAGAACATGGCTTACAGAACGTTATTGGTATCCTAATTAAAGCTGAATGAGGGCCCCGCTTACGGGGCTTTTTCTATTTACATAAAAAAGAACAGGGTATACTTATTATAGACAATCAAACGTAAGAATAAGGGAGTTGCGAATATGACTAAATTAAGGCTGATTGCAACGGCTGCAATGGGACTTGAAGCCCTAGTAGCGAATGAAATACGGGCATTAGGTTTTGAAAATGTACAGGTAGAAAACGGAAAAGTCTATTTTGATGGCGATGAAAAAGCACTAGTAAAAGCTAATTTATGGTTAAGAACGGCTGACCGCGTAAAGCTTGTGGTCGGAGAATTCAAAGCGGAAACGTTTGATGAACTATTCGAAAAAACAAAAGCTCTTCCATGGTCGGATTATATTCCGGAAGACGGAGAATTTCCCGTTATCGGCCGCTCTGTAAAATCAAAGCTTTTTTCAGTTTCTGACTGCCAGGCGATCGTGAAAAAAGCAGTAGTTGATAACTTGAAAACCGAATATAACCGTAAAACCTGGTTCCCAGAAGACGGAGCTTTGTATCGTATTGAAGTAGCCATTCATAAAGATATTGCAACACTGACAATTGATACAAGCGGAACAGGTCTTCATAAGCGCGGCTATCGTGAATTGCATTCAGGTGCTCCGATAAAAGAAACCATGGCTGCTGCTCTTATTATGCTAACAAACTGGACACCTGATAAAACATTTGCAGATCCTTTCTGTGGTTCAGGTACTCTCCCAATTGAAGCGGCTATGATTGGACAAAACATTGCTCCTGGTCTTAATCGTGAATTTGCTTCAGAAAAATGGGATTGGATTGATAAAAAAGTATGGTATGAAGCAGTCGGAGAAGCTCAGGATGTAGCAAAGTATGATCTGCCGCTCGATATTCAAGGTTCAGACATTGATCATAAGATGATCGAGCTATCGAAGAACAATGCGATTGAGGCTGGATTTGAAGGTTTTATCACGTTTAAACAAATGCAGGTACGTGACTTTACCACAAGAAAAGATTACGGGTGCCTCGTTACTAACCCTCCGTACGGAGAGCGCTTAGGTGAAAGAGAAGAAGTGGCTCAGATGTACCGCGATCTTGGAGATGCTATGAGACCATATGATACGTGGAGTGTGTATGTTATCACTTCTAACGAAAAGTTTGAAGAATATTATGGCAGAAGTGCAACTAAGAAACGTAAACTATATAACGGAGATCTAAAGACGGATTATTATCAGTTCTTCGGAAAGAGACCGCCGAGACAGCCATCATAAAATTGTCCAGGGATTCGAATTTTGTCGAGGAATATAAACTCCTGGATATCCGACTGTAATTCGTGGATTAAACAGTAAACTCGTGGATTGAAGTCCAAAAAATATGGATTCAACCTGCAAACTTTCGGATTCCTTTATAATATAAATTACTTAAGGCTAGCTCGGTTTGAGCTAGCTTTTTCTATTGAACACTAAGGGTTTTCTTAAGATCAACAATATAATTTCACGTACCGTACATATTTTAAAAGTTTTTATTAAGGTTCACAAAAAATATCACTTTATTACCCAATATTTTGAACGGTGCGAAATTTCAAGTAGAAGCTTTTTCATTTTTTCATTAATGAAAAGTTAGCATTCATATCTAGATGTGCAGGCACCTTTAGATATGAATGCTAACTAAGTTTGTTTAAATACACGTCGATCCTGTACATACTATGCTTAAAATTTATTTAAGGCAGGTTTTATATATGTACGATCAATTCAGCCATTTATCAAGCATTAAGAAGGCTTTTCAAAACCTATATCCTCATCTGGGGAATCACCATAAAGAAGAGATCCACCAGCTGCTTCATCAATCGATTGGTCATGATAACAATATTGATCCATCCTTTGCTCCATACGCAGAAATATTTAAAGAAGATTTTTAATAAAAAATAAAACTGACCAGCAGGACTTTTTTATTGCGTCACGAATTCCTATAGCGGTATGTTTTTTTATGAACACGTGAAGGGATGGATTTTATAATGACGCAAACTAAAGTAAATGTTGAAAAAGATTTTTTAGAGTATGTGAAGAAAATGGTGCATGTAAATGAAGCGATCGGTCTTATGTATTGGGATCTGCGTACAGGAGCACCTAAAAAAGGAGTAGAACAGCGCTCTGAAGTAATCGGAACATTATCTTCCGATGTATTTGCGATGTCTACTTCAGATGAAATGAAAAACTTTATAGAAGAACTTTCTAAGCCCGAAGTTCATGACACGCTATCAGACGTAACGAAAAAAACGATTGAAGAAGTGAAGAAGGATTTTGAGCGCAACGCCAAGATTCCTCCAGCTGAATTCAAAGAGTATGTTATTTTGCAATCAAAAGCAGAGAACGTATGGGAAGAGGCGAAAAACAACTCTGATTTCTCATTATTCCAGCCTTACTTAGAAAAACTTGTAGAATTCAATAAGAAGTTTATTGAATACTGGGGTTATGAAGGAAATAAATACAACACGCTTTTAGATATGTATGAGCCAGGGGTAACAGTTGAAATTTTGGATGAGACTTTCTCAAAACTTCGTGACCGTATCGTGCCGCTTCTTCAAAAAGTAACGGAAGCGGGTCAGCCAGAAACGAAATTCTTGTTCGACCATTTCCCGAAAGATAAACAAAAAGAATTCAGTCTTCATGTGCTAAAAGACATGGGCTATGATTTTGATTCGGGGCGCTTGGATGAAACGGTTCATCCGTTTGCAATCGGACTAAACCCTGGGGATGTTCGTGTAACGACGAAGTATATGGAAAATGATTTCCGCACAGCAGTTTTCGGTACGATTCATGAAGGAGGACATGCTCTTTATGAACAAAATATTTCTGAAGAGCTAGTTGGAACACCTTTATGTTCAGGAACTTCGATGGGTATTCATGAATCCCAATCTTTGTTCTGGGAGAACTTTGTTGGCCGTCACTTCGGATTCTGGAAAAACCATTATTCTACACTAAAGAGTGTTTCGGGTTCTCAGTTTAACGGAGTTGAGCTGGAAGATTTCTATCGTTCGATCAACGTTGTGGAACCTTCATTGATCCGTATTGAAGCTGATGAAATGACATATCCGCTTCATGTTATCGTTCGTTATGAGATTGAAAAAGGATTATTTAACGACGAGATTGAAGTAAAAGATCTTCCTCGTATCTGGAACGAGAAGATGCAGGAATATATCGGAGTTTCACCGAAAAATGATGCTGAAGGTGTACTTCAAGACGTTCACTGGTCAGGGGGAAGCTTCGGATACTTCCCGTCATATGCATTAGGATACATTTATGCGGCACAGCTTAAAAATGCAATGATTAAAGATATTCCGGAATTTGATTCTCTTGTTGAATCAGGAAATCTCCTCCCAATTAAAGAATGGCTGACAAAGAATGTGCACCAATACGGTAAGATGAAAAAGCCGATCGAAATCCTAAACGATGTTACAGGAGAAGGCTTGAACCCAGATCATCTCATCGCATATTTTGAGAAGAAGTACAGTGATATCTACCATTTAAACGGATAAAGGCTTGGGGAGCCGGCTCTCGTGAATAATCCGAGAATGCCGGCTTTTTTTTGCCCAACTAGAGCTGACGGAAATGCTCGGTGCCATCTGAGTTTTCTTTAAAAATGTTTCATTTTTACTGATTTTGTCTAAAATCTATATAAAATGATATTGGGAGGAAGAAAAAATGGGAGCTGCAACGAAAGAGGATATTAAGAACCTACTAAAATTGAGAAAACGTATTGCGGTAGTCGGTTTGTCTGATCAGCCGTTTCGTACATCTTATATGGTCTCGGAATATATGCAGAATGCAGGATATGAGATTATTCCCGTAAATCCTAATGTCACAGAAGTATTGGGACAAAAAGCTTATGCAAAGCTTGAAGATATTGAAGGACATGTAGATATCGTCAATGTGTTTAGGAGAAGTGAGTACCTGCCTGAGGTTGCTCGTTCGGCAGCAAATATTAAAGCTGGTTTCTTTTGGGCGCAGCTCGGTTTATACAGTGCCGAAGCAGAAGAGATTTTGCAAAGTGCGACGATTCCTTATATTATGGATAAGTGCATTAAAGTGGAACATGCTATGATACGGTAGTAATGAACCACCCGCCAATTACGGGTGGTTTTCCCATGCTGTCTTTATTTTATATATCCAAGAACCAAAAAAGAAACTCTTTTGAACTAAAGGTTTTTGTTCTTTAACCGAGAAATAAGAGGAGAATATAAGGACAGAGGTAGTATAGAAACAAACGTTCTGCTATGATAGAAGTACTGCAGTTCGTGAAAGGAGCAACACATTTTGGCAAGTAAATCATTATTTGACTACAACGATGATGCCATACAGGTGCTCGAAGGGTTAGAAGCCGTTCGTAAGCGTCCTGGTATGTATATCGGCAGCACAGATGCCAGAGGTTTGCATCACCTCGTATATGAAATTGTAGATAACGCCGTTGACGAAGCATTGGGTGGATTCGGTGATTACATACATGTGAAGATTCATAAAGATAACAGCATTTCTGTGTCAGATGATGGCCGTGGTATGCCTACAGGAATGCATAAGCTTGGAAAACCAACTCCTGAGATCATCTTTACTGTTTTGCATGCCGGCGGTAAGTTCGGACAAGGCGGATACAAAACATCTGGAGGACTTCATGGTGTAGGTGCTTCTGTAGTTAACGCACTTTCAGAATGGCTTGAAGTAACGATCTACCGGGACGGAAAAACATATCGACAGCGTTTTGAAGATGGCGGAAAGCCTGTTACGACACTTGAAGTAGTCGGTAATACACGCAAAACAGGGACGACCGTTCATTTCAAACCAGACCGTACGATGTTTTCAACGATTAACTATAATTATGAAACACTAAGTGAACGCCTTAGAGAAGCGGCTTTTCTTTTAAAAGGAATCAAAATCGTTCTTGAAGATGCGCGAAATGGCGAAAAAGAAGAATTCCAGTTCGAAACAGGACTTGAAGCATTCGTGCAGTATTTGAACGAAGATAAAGATACACTTCATAATGTCGTTAGCTTTGAAGGAATGCAAAATGAGATTGAAGTAGATTTTGCATTTCAATACAATGACGGTTATGCAGAAAATGTTCTGTCATTCGTTAACAACGTTCGCACAAAAGACGGCGGAACACATGAGTCAGGCGCAAAGACAGCGATTACTCGAAGCATCAACGAGTACGCACGTAAAACGAACCTGTTAAAAGAAAAAGATAAGAACCTAGACGGCTCTGATATCCGAGAAGGGTTAACAGCTGTTGTTTCTGTCCGTATCCCAGAAGAGTTTCTTCAGTTCGAGGGCCAAACAAAGAGCAAATTAGGTACGAGTGAAGCACGATCTGCAGTAGATGCTGTGGTTGCCGGAAAGCTCGCTTATTTCCTTGAGGAGAATCCTGCAATTAGTGAAATGCTCATCCGTAAAAGTATTAAAGCCGCTCAAGCTCGTGAAGCAGCACGCAAAGCACGTGAGGATGCTCGTAACGGGAAAAAGAACAAACGCAAGGATTCTATGCTGAGCGGGAAGTTAACTCCTGCAACTTCTAAAAATCCTGAACGCAACGAACTGTACCTAGTAGAGGGTGACTCTGCAGGCGGTTCTGCAAAACAAGGACGAGATCGAAAATTCCAAGCCATTTTGCCGCTGCGTGGTAAAGTAATCAACACGGAAAAAGCAAAGCTTGCAGATATATTTAAGAACGAGGAAATCAATACAATCATCCATGCGATTGGTGCTGGGGTCGGTTCTGATTTTACGTTAAAAGATGTAAACTACGATAAAATCATCATCATGACCGATGCCGATACAGATGGTGCACATATTCAAGTGTTGCTTTTAACGTTTTTCTACCGTTACATGAAGCCCCTAATCGAAGAAGGGAAAGTATTCATTGCATTGCCTCCTCTTTATAAAGTGAGCAAGGGAACGGGTAAAAAAGAAGTAATCGAATATGCATGGGATGAAGATGAACTAAAAGTAGCACAGAAAAAAATAGGTAAGGGCTACATCATCCAGCGTTATAAGGGTCTTGGTGAGATGAATGCTGATCAGCTATGGGAAACGACGATGGATCCTGACACACGAACGCTGATCCGAGTTCGTATTGATGACGCAGCAAGAGCCGAAAAACGCGTCTCCGTCCTTATGGGAGACAAAGTTGAACCGCGCCGTAAATGGATTGAAGAACATGTGGCGTTTGGCTTAAACGAAGAAACGAACATACTAGATAACGAGAACTTGTCTGCATTCTGAGGAGGTTTAAAGATTGTCACTGCTTGAGAAATTTAGAGAGCTGCCGTTAGAAGACGTAATCGGCGACCGCTTCGGAAGGTATAGTAAATACATTATTCAGGAGCGTGCATTACCTGATGCAAGAGATGGATTAAAGCCCGTACAGCGCCGTATTTTATATGCGATGTACGCGGAAGGAAACACAAACGAAAAACCATACAGAAAATCGGCTAAGACAGTCGGTAACGTAATCGGTAACTATCACCCGCATGGTGATTCTTCCGTTTATGAAGCGATGGTACGTATGAGTCAGGACTGGAAAGTTAGAAACGTTCTGATCCAGATGCACGGAAACAACGGTAGTATCGATGGAGATCCTGCAGCTGCAATGCGTTATACAGAAGCAAGACTTTCTGCGATTGCCTCTGAACTATTAAGAGATATCGATAAAGAAACCGTTGAATTCGCGCCTAACTTTGATGATACGACAGAAGAACCGATCGTGCTGCCTTCTAAGTATCCAAATTTACTTGTAAACGGGTCAACGGGCATATCAGCAGGTTATGCGACTGAAATCCCGCCGCACCACCTTGGAGAAGTTATAGACGCAGTTACAATGCAAATCGATAAGCCCGATGTTTCACTCGATGAACTTATGACCGTTATTAAAGGACCTGATTTCCCGACCGGCGGAATCGTTCAAGGTGTAGATGGCATCAAGAAGGCTTTTGAAACAGGAAAAGGCCGCTTCGTGATTCGTGCCAAAACCGAGATTGAGAGCTTAAAAGGCGGACGTCAGCAGATTGTCATCACTGAAGTTCCTTTTGAAGTGAACAAAGCGAACCTTGTAAAGCGCATGGACGAACTTCGTTTAGATAAAAAGGTAGATGGTATCGCCGAAATCCGTGATGAGACGGACCGTACTGGCTTAAGAATCGTTATCGAACTCCGCAAAGATGGTAATGCAGAAGGGGTATTGAATTACTTCTTTAAAAATACTGATCTGCAAGTTTCGTATAACTACAACATGGTAGCAATTCATAACAAGACACCAAAGTTAATGGGCCTAAAAGCTATATTGAACGCATACATTCAGCATCAGATCGAAGTGGTGACACGGCGTACGAAGTATGATCTTCGAAAAGCTGAAGAACGTTCACACATCGTGGAAGGTTTAATTAAAGCTATTTCGATTTTAGATGAAGTAATCGAGACAATCCGTGCATCAAAAGATAAGCGAAATGCAAAAGACAATATCATCGAGAAGTTTCAGTTTACCGAAGCGCAAGCTGAAGCCATCGTTACTTTGCAGCTATACCGTTTAACGAATACGGATATTACGACACTTCAGAATGAAGCAGAAGAACTCGAAAAGAAGATTGCATATCTTCGTTCAATTTTAGATAGCGACAAGAAGTTATACAGCGTTATTAAAAAAGAACTTTCCGATGTGCAGAAGAAATACGCTGATCCTCGCCGTACACAAATCGAGGCTGAGATTCAGGAAATCAAGATCGATATGGAAGTAATGATTCCTTCTGAAGATGTGATGGTAATGGTAACAGAAGACGGCTATATCAAACGTTCAAGCATTCGTTCTTACAGTGCTTCTAACGGTGAACCGCCAGGAATGAAGGATACGGATTCACTCTTGCTTGTATCTCAGCTGAACACGACAGATACACTGCTTATGTTTACGAATAAAGGAAACTATATTTACCTTCCCGTCTATGAGATGCCAGAAATCCGCTGGAAAGACATGGGTCAGCATCTTGCGAGTATCGTTGGTTTAGATAAGGATGAGAAGCTGATCAAAGCGTTCCCTGCAAAAGAATTTAAGGAAGATCAATTCCTCATCTTCTTTACAAAACAAGGAATGACTAAGAAAACAGAGCTCAGCCAGTACAAAGCAACACGCTATAACCGTACATTGATGGCCGTTAAACTAAAAGGCGACGATGAAGTTGTTGATGTGTCCTTAACTAACGGAAATCAAGATGTGTTCATCGCCACACATTTCGGATATGGATTATGGTTCCATGAAGAAGAGATCAGTCTTGTTGGCCAGCGTGCTGCAGGGGTTAAAGGTATAAACTTAAAAGCTGGAGACCACTTAGTAAGCGGGTTTGCACTTCCGGAAAACCCTGAAACCGCTCAGCTTCTTGTTGCAACTCAGCGCGGTGCAATGAAAAAAATGAAAATCACAGAGTTTGATAAAACGTCCCGTGCAAAACGAGGACTCGTGATGGTAAGAGAATTAAAATCTAATCCGCACCGCATTGTAGGGATGAAACTTGTTACTGATGAAGAGAAACAATTTGTTCTTGAAACGGCGAGCGGCAAGCAAGAAACAGTATCATCTGAAAACTTTAAATTTGCCGACAGATATAATAACGGCTCCTTTGTAGTAGATACAGGTGAAACAGGTGTTAGTACAAGACTAAAGTCATTGATTTCAACAGATAGTTCAAAAGAGTAGCATTCTTGCTGCTCTTTTTCTTCTTTCTATCAGATATGATATAGCAACTTAGAGAAAAGAGAGATACATTATGAAAAGCAATACACATTTGTTAGGCGGAGTTGCGGCAGCTGCACTTTATAAGACAGCTACGGACCTCCCGCCAGATACATTACATCATGAACTTACTTTTTTTGGGGCTGCCGTTTTGGGAAGTCTGCTTCCCGATTTATGTCACCCTGGATCTTATCTTGGAAAAAAGACAAGTTTTTTGTCAAAAACCATTTCTAAAACATTTGGGCACCGCACGGTCACACATAGCTGGATTATGATTCTATTGGTGATGATGCTCCCAAATTGGATCGACTGGACGTATGAAGGGAGTTTAAGTATAGGGTTAGCTGCAGGGGTGGTCAGCCATATCATTTTGGACGCAGCAACTTCCAGAGGGGTTCAGCTATTTTACCCGCTGTCATTTCGATTCCGTTTTCCTCTATACACAAAAACAGGTACGAAGACGGAGAATCAAATCGCAACGATTATAAGTTTAATAGCTGCTATTTTGATGATAAATATCTATATTGTACCGATATTTTAAAGCCCTAACTTAAATAAGGGTTTAATTTCCTTCCTCAATGGTAATACAACAATTGTATACACAAAAAGAGGAGTGGTTGAGAAATGGCTAGAATTGCAACTGTTTTAGCAAATATGTTTGAAGATGTGGAATATACCGAGCCAGCGAAGGCGTTTAGAGAAGCTGGACACGAGGTAATTGTAATCGGTTCAGAAACGGGTTCAACATTAGAAGGGAAGCAAAAAGAGGCACAGGTAACGACAAACGCATCTATCGCTGAAGTTTCTCCTGAAGACTTTGACGCACTATTCATCCCAGGGGGATTTTCACCTGACATTTTAAGAGGCGATGACAAGTTCGTAACGTTCACGAAGCACTTTGCAGATGAAGGCAAGCCTGTCTTAGCAATCTGTCATGGACCACAGCTTTTAATCTCTGCCGAAGTCTTGCAAGGCAGAAACATCACGGGATACAAATCCATTCACGTTGATTTGAAGAACGCAGGAGCAACTGTGAAGGATGAGGAGGTTGTGGTTTGTGGAGGAAATTTAGTTACGAGCCGTCAACCGGATGACATTCCAGCATTTATTAGAGAGTCATTGAAAGTGTTAGAAAAATAAATAGCTTTAACATTAAACAAATGATAGAAAATCGTCTAAGGGATTCCTAGACGATTTTCTTATTTCAATGATATTTTTTTGTTTTATTATCTCTGAATAAATGAATCAACTCTGTTAAAAAATGAAAGAAACTATAAGAATAAATTAGGGAACCGAGTGATTTTCTTGGTAATGAGATTGAAGTTAACCGTTAGTTAAAGCCTTTAATCATTGATAATTCTAAGTTTAGGGAGCGTTTGAATCTATCTCTAGAGTATTGTGAACGATTTCACTCTTTTATACCAGTTTCAAATAGTTTATAATTATCAGAGAGGGTAGAAATTTTATTCAATAAATTATTAGAAGAGTTTTAGATAAATGAATTTAGAAAAGGTGTCTCTCCAGGTGGCGCCTTGTATTTTGTAACACTAAGCAGAGCGTTTACTCGTTTTTGCAAATATAGGTTATAAGGAAGGTTATCATGAGCAGCGTACAGAAAAAAACAGACGTTATCTTAATTGGTGCCGGAGTCATGAGCGCAACTTTAGGATCCTTATTGAAAGAATTAGCACCAGAATGGGAAATCAAAGTATTTGAAAAGCTTCCAAGCGCAGGTGAAGAAAGCTCGAACGAATGGAATAATGCAGGTACAGGCCATGCTGCACTGTGCGAGCTTAACTACACAAGCGAAAAACCGGACGGATCTATAGATGTTAGCAAGGCTATAAAAATTAACGAACAGTTTCAACTTTCCATGCAGTTTTGGTCTTACCTTATAAACAGCAATCTTATTCGGAATCCGCAAGACTTTATTATGCCATTACCGCATATAAGCTTAGTACAAGGGAAACAAAATGTAGAATTTTTGAAAAAACGTTTTAAAGCGCTTTCAAATTATCCCTTGTTTCAAGGAATGCAATTTTCCGAGGACACTGAAAAACTAATTGAATGGTTCCCGCTTATCATGGAAGGCCGTAATTTAAATGAACCGATAGCTGCAACAAAAATTGACTCTGGTACAGATGTTAACTTTGGTGCATTAACTCGGATGTTGTTTGACCACTTAAAGAGCGAGAGCGTTGAAGTCAATTATAAGCATAGTGTGAAAAATATTAAACGCACAAGCGACGGCTCGTGGGAAGTAAAAGTACACAATATGGATAGCGGTGAAATCGAATACCATAGTGCAAAATTCGTCTTTATCGGGGCTGGCGGTGCAAGCCTGCCAATCCTTCAAAAAACAGGTATTCCTGAATCAAAACATATTGGAGGATTTCCAGTAAGCGGTCTGTTTTTGGTATGTAACAATCCAGAAGTAGTAGAGCAGCATCATGCAAAAGTATATGGTAAGGCTAAGGTTGGTGCCCCTCCAATGTCTGTTCCGCATCTTGATACAAGATATATCGACAACAAAAAATCATTGCTTTTCGGACCGTTTGCCGGCTTTTCACCAAAGTTCTTAAAAACGGGTTCGAATTTTGATCTGATTGGTTCCGTAAAACCAAATAATCTTCTTACAATGCTCGCAGCAGGTGCAAAAGAGATGGCATTGACAAAATACCTGATTCAGCAGGTACTGTTGTCGAATGAAAAGCGTATGGAAGAGCTGCGCGAGTTTATTCCGAATGCCAAAAACGAGGATTGGGATATAGTAGTAGCGGGACAGCGTGTGCAAGTTATTAAAGATACTGAGGCTGGTAAAGGAACTCTTCAATTTGGAACTGAAGTTGTAAGTGCTGCTGATGGCTCTATAGCTGCATTGCTCGGTGCGTCGCCGGGCGCTTCTACGGCAGTTCACGTTATGCTTGAGGTATTAGAAAAATGCTTCCCGCAGCATATGAACGAGTGGAAACCGAAAATAAAAGAGATGATTCCTTCTTATGGCGTATCTTTAGTGGAAAACCCAGAGCTTTTCCAAGAAATTGACACCTCAAATGCTGAGACGCTAGGTCTTAGTGGAAAAGACAAACTAGTTTATAGTTAATGCATTGGAATCAATGGTTTATCCTACAAATTTTTTATAGTAATTGACCAACCCTAATAACGGCCAGATAAATTCATAACTATGATACCGAATATAAAAAGCTCCAGGAAGACCGGCTCCCGTTGGATAGTCGGTCTTTTTATGGTTCATCAGCCATTCAGCTGCTCGTTCCACTTCAATTGCTGGCTGATTAGAAATTACAGTCAGCGCATTTAAAGCCCATGCTGTTTGAGAAGGATTACTTTCCTTTAAGCCTACAAACCTTCTCTTCATGTCACTTTCACACGATTCTCCCCAGCCCCCATCTGCATTTTGAATACTTAACAGCCACTGTTTTGCCATTTGAATTCTCTTATTTTGCGGACTAACGCCACATGCTATCAAACCTGTAATTGCAGCCCATGTTCCATATAGGTAACAAACTCCCCAGCGGCCGTACCAGGAGCCGTCGTGTTCCTGGTTTTCCCATAACCAATTTACCGCTTTTTTTACAGAAGAATGATTATGCTTTAATCCATGAAACTTTCCTAAAAACTCTAGTGTTCTACCTGTTAAATCAGGTGTTGAAGGATCTATAAGAGCATCTTTCGCATGTTTAACAGGGAGATTTCCAATCAAATAACGGTTCGTGTTTTTCTCAAAAGCTGCCCAGCCGCCATCATCATTTTGCATGGATAACAACCAGTTAAGACCTCGATCATAACTAGTTTGGTAAACTGTATTCGTTTGACAGAAATGAGCAATCGTTCGAAGGGCTGCCTGTGTATCATCGATGTCAGGATGAATGGTGTTTCCTATTGAGAATCCCCATCCTCCTGGAACAGCATTAAGATTATGAACAGACCAATCCCCGTATTTCGTGTGTTGCTGTGTTAAAAGAAACTGTGCTCCTTTTAATATTGAAGGATTATGAATTGGAACTCCTGCTTCCAATAATGTATATAAAACAAGAGATGTGTCCCAAGTAGTTGAAGGAGAATTTTGCAGATGCAAAGTTCCATCTGCTTCACAAAACATTTTCATTAAGCCGCTCAACGCATTTTGGATGACAGTTGAATCACGTTCATATCCGGATGTTAGGAGACCATAAATCATAAAGATTGTTGTCATGCTGTAGCTTAACAGAGTGCCATCCGGTTCTATGTGATTTTGAATATATGAAAGGAGATTCTCTTTTTTTAAATGGATGTACGAATCTCTAATGTTTAAAAGAGAAAACAAGTTTACCCATTCCTCTAAATGAGAACCTGCATTTTCACCAATATAAAGACATGAGAGATCTGGCGTGTATTTAGATGTAAGTTTCTTTTTTTCATCAGCCATCAATAAAACCGGCGCAAAATGAGCTCTTGCATAGCTGCTGATGTCATACTGATTTATCGGAGCAGTCATTGGCAGAGAAAAAAGGATAGCGGGATCGATCGGAACGTCCGGCCACTCGTATAATCCGTTCATCGCAAGAAAGACTTTGGTCAGGAGATCCGCTTCCTTTAATCCGCCATTTTGAAGAATAAATTTTTTTGCGGATTGAAGCTTGTCATCATTTGATTTAAAATGCTGGGAATAGAGAAGTGCGGTATAGGCTTGTATCGTAGCGGAAAGGTTAACTGGTTCCTCATCAGGGTAGGTTCGCCATAATCCATCTTCTGATTGCTGGGATAGAATACGGTTGGTAATCTGCTTAATTAATTTCTCATTTCTATATTCAATGTTTCTTAATAAGATCAGCATGTAAGCATCTGTAATCAATGAATTTTCAAAACAAAAACGCCATGTCCCGTCAGGTTTCTGCAGGGAAAGCAATTCATTGCATCTTCTGAAAATCTCTTTTTCAAGTTTCCGCATGTCCATATCGACCACCGCACTTTATCTATAGTGGTTACAGTGTATGAGTGGAAATGGTTATCCTATGAACCACGGAAAGTAAAACACTGTTATTTTTAATAAAATAACGTTAAAATCTCATTAACAGTGAATTTTTTATTAGGAGGAATGTATGTTGAGAAATAAAGAACTCGCAACATTTGCTGGCGGTTGTTTTTGGTGCATGGTTAAACCATTTGATGAACTGCCTGGTATTCATGGTATCGTATCTGGCTATACGGGTGGACAAGTGGAGAATCCGACTTATGAACAAATAAAAACGGGTGAAACAGGACACCGTGAAGCTGTTCAGATCACGTTTG
The DNA here is from genome assembly GCF_042746035.1 of Fictibacillus sp. NPDC058756. Classification (NCBI taxonomy): domain Bacteria; kingdom Bacillati; phylum Bacillota; class Bacilli; order Caryophanales; family Fictibacillaceae; genus Fictibacillus; species Fictibacillus sp. NPDC058756. Next base: position 1,721,878 of record NZ_JBHYPU010000001.1, read on the forward strand.
ATCCAGAGGTTTTCCCTTATCAAAAGTTATTAGATTTATATTGGCCGCAAATTGATCCAACAGATGATGAGGGACAATTTATTGACCGCGGCAGCCAGTATCGTACCGCAATCTTCTATCACACCGAGGAACAAAAAGAGCTGGCTGAGAAATCACGTAAAAATCTTGAAGAGAGTGGAAGGTTTAAAGAACCAATCGTAACGAAGATCTTGCCTGCAAGTGATTTTTATAGGGCAGAAGAGTATCACCAGGATTTCTATAAAAAGAATCCAGATGCTTATAAAGAAGAACGTGAGACTTCAGGAAGAGATACATTTATTAATGAAAATTGGAATGGCAAATAGACTAATTTACGATAATTACATTATGTAAACTTATATAAACGGACTTGTTCCTAAGTCTCTTTTTGTGTATTTCCAAATTGGTTATTATGTTATTCTACATCTAAAGGGGACTGTAGATAGTCGTCATGAGTATCTATGTAAAGCTTATTGCTGCTTGTGAGCAGAGCATATACAACTTCACTCACATTGAGATTTCGCAATTTTAGTTCCTCGTGAAGCCAATTTAAAGAGACGTTATTTTCTTTAAGATTTTCCTTTAAAATTTCACCATCCATAATGAGTTCCACTGGCAGTTTTATTTCGGATTTGTAGATATTTAAGTCTTTTCGTGTAACGTTTAAGTGCTTTTCTTTTTTCTTAACAGAGAGCAAGCCGTTATTTTCAACAAGAGCATAGTGCACTTCATCAATCGAGAATATGTCTTTTTGGCGGAGCTGTTGATTTAAATAATCCAGCGTATAACGCATTTTTTTCATATTGTGTTCAAGTATTTTTCCGTTCTCGATTACGACAGTAGGATCGCCCGCTACTAGTTTTCGGGCTTTTTCGCTTTTTAATGAAATAAAAGCAGACAGATAGATAAGAAACACAAAAATCGTAAAGACGATAAAAATATAGCGGGTTTCAATTTCCATGGCGAATGCAAGGTTTGCCGTAACCGAACCAAGCGTAACAACCGCAATTAAATCAAAAATAGTCATCCTGGAAACTGTTTGCTTTCCAAGAATTCTTGCAGCCACAAAAAGAGAAGTAAAGGCGATGATTGATCTCATAATAACTTCAACATACGGGTTCAAAAAATATCACATCCATTACAGACTGGGTAAATCTCTATTAATCTTTTTGTCCAATTTGTTTGAAATTAAGACTTATTGAAAAGTGAAAATAAAACGCTCAGAATGTGATCTGAGCGCTGACGAGGTTTTATTTGTTTTTTGTATACTGATTCAGTACATGGACCATACCTTCTTCGATTAGTTCATTTGCGGGGCGATCCAGCTTTTTGGCTAGTAGCTTAATCTCTTTATAAAGGGATTGGCTAAGTGTTGTATTCACATTTTTCCGGTCATGATTTTTTGTTCGTATTTGACTTGTATACATTTTTTAACCTCCATTTGAGTGTAAGGAGTGGAATTGATTTGGACAATGCCTTGCTGCACGGAATTATTTTAGCATTTGGTCTGATATTGCCTTTAGGTGTACAGAATGTTTTTATTTTTAATCAGGGGGCACAGCAGCCAAACATATTGCGAAGTTTACCAGCGGTTGTAACCGCAGGGATGTGTGATACTTTATTAATCATTCTAGCTGTTTCAGGTATTTCTGCGCTAGTATCTGCAATACATGCTCTTAAACTAGGAGTTATGGGAGCTGGTATTCTATTTTTATTGTATATGGGGTGGTCCATTTGGTCTAGCAAAACCCATACACAAGCTTCGACACCATGTATGACACCCAAAAAGCAGGTCATATTTGCTGCTACTGTTTCATTATTAAACCCGCATGCTATTTTAGATACGATCGGTGTGATTGGAACAAGTTCTATAGCTTATTCTGGTGCGGATAAACTAGTTTTCACCTTATCTTGTATCTTAGTATCTTGGATTTGGTTTATTGGTCTTGCACTGACAGGAAGAACAATAGGGAAAATAGATACCTCTGGTAACGTTCAAAAGCTAATTAATAAAGGATCAGCAATTATTATTTGGTTAATAGCTTTATATATGATTTTCATTATGCTTGAAGGGAATTTTTAGGCCGAATAGCATCCACAAAAATGATAGAACTAAACCTTTTTGCTTATTTTCAATAGATAAGATGAAATGTTAATTCCTTCCTTTGACTCTATGTTTATTTTTGTAATTTTGAAATAATTTACATAGAAACTAACTAAACAATGGGAGGTACATATGAACAGAAAATTTGTTTTAAGCGTTGGTCTAGCTACAGCTCTAACACTAGGAAGTCTAGGTTCTCTTGTTCTAGCACATGATGAATTAGGATCAGACATCATAGAAAAGGGAACTGGCCCAGGATATGAAGCTATTGAATCTGCCATTGAAGGATCTGAGAGTTTTAATTGGAAAGAAGTAGCGGCTGTTCAAATTCAGAAAAAAAATGGGAAACTGAATAGCACTGCGGATGTATATGTACATAAAAGCTTTGCTTATACAGGAACCCATACAAAAGGCGGCGGTGAAGGCGGTGTACGCGTATGGGATTTAAAAAACCCAGCTAACCCAAAAGAAGTCGCAGCTTTTGCAGATGAAATCCCAGGAACTTGGCAGGAAAAAGTAATCGTGAAACGTGTAAACACAAAACACTTTAAAGGCGACCTTGCAGTAGTCAGCGTTCAGCAGCTTGATACACATAATCCTGAATCTGTCGGTGGATTTCTCCTCTATGATGTAACCAATCCTTATCATCCTAAAAAACTAGGATTTTGGGCACTCGATAAGAAGGTAAGAGGTACTCATGAATTATACTTAACTGTTCAAAGTGGCAGACCTCTTGTTTTAACTGCAAATCCTTATGCAGATTATTACACACATGGCGAAGAAAAGGACTTCCAGCTGGTAGATGTAAGCAACCCAGCAGATCCACAAACTATCTATCAGTTTGATCCACGGTCACTGCCGGAAGTGCCTGAAGACTTTGATGGATATAACTGGATCGATAAACACGGCAAGAATCGAGCCGTTTTTAACCATAGTACGATGGCCGATGTAAACGGAACAACCGCATATTTATCGTTTTGGGATTTAGGAACAATTATTCTAGATATTAATAATCCTGAAAAACCAACCTATTTAGGAAGAACTACATTTGCAGATGATCAGCAAGGTTCAGCTCATTCTGCTGCTCTCGCTAAAGGTGGTAACGTTCTTATCGAAACACGTGAAGTGTATAACCCGACAAAAGAAGGCTACGAGCAAGCCTATGGGTACACACGTATTTTCGATATTAAAGATAAGGCAGAGCCAAAACTGCTAAGTGAATTTAAGACAGAGCTTGTAGATGATGTACAGTATGGGCTGACATTTGCCAATACCGTACATGATCCAAAGGTACAAGGCAATACCCTTTACCTTTCTCATTATGGCGGAGGTGTCCGCTCTGTTGATATTTCCGACCCTAGCAAACCGGTAGAGATTGGAAAATACATTCCAGAGAAATCTAATATCTGGGGTGTTGATGTAGCTGGTGATTATGTATATGCATCAGACATGGGAACAGGATTAAAAGTGCTTCAACAAACGGATGGGGAAGAATAGGGTAATTTAGAACAAAATAGAATTTAAAATTCAAGCTTCATACCAACACTTGAAATAAAAAACCTATTATGTCATATAGTTTATCTATATACATAATAGGTTTTTATATTTGGAAAGATTACGATAAATCTGTCGAAATTTATTCGTTTCATGTCGGAAATGATGAAATAGACTCATATTTTATGTTATATTATGAATAAAACTAATATAAAGAGGGATAAATTTGTCGATAAGTAAGTATGAAATATTTCATACAGTAGTAGAATTTGGCAGCTTAACAAAAGCGAGTGAATCATTAAAGATTTCCCAATCCGGGGTAAGTCATGCTATTTCTAGTTTGGAAAAGGAGCTTGGGTTATCCTTATTAACCCGAAATAAAGCAGGTATCAGATTAACTGCAAATGGTGAACGGATGCTGCTATATATTAGGAAGATTCTAAATATAAATTCAAAAATGGTTCAAGAGGCAGGGGAAATAAGAGGACTAGAAATAGGGACCGTAAGAATTGGCACATTTTCATCGGTTTCTGCAAGATGGCTTCCTGGTATTTTAAAAAAATTTATGGATCAATATCCGCATATCAAGGTAGACATTTTGGAAGGGAAACAAGAGGAAATCTCTCATTGGATTTCTCAGGGGATCGTAGACTTCGGTTTTTTAATGCTTCCTGCTGCGGATTTTGAGGTTCTCCATCTAAAACGAGAAGCGTTTTTTTGTGTGGTGCCAGAAACTCACCATCTTGATAATAATGAAAATTCAATAAAGCCAAATACATTAAAAGAAGAGAAGTTGATTCTTCAAAATTCCACCCTTAAAATCATACAAAAAATGTTGAAAGCAAATAAACTTTCTACCAAAATCGCTTTCCATTTAGATGATGAACACACAATTATCTCGATGGTAAAAAATTCCCTTGGTGTAGCTATTCTTCCAGAAATTGCTTTACATAACCTGCCTGATGGTGTAAAAAAATTACCCTTATTTGATGATCAAGCAGTATCTTCTATAGGAATTGGATCATTATCATTCAAAAATCTATCACCAGCCGCTGAAAAATTTATAGCAGCTTCGACTTTATGGTTAAACGAACATTTCACATGATTTGCCACAGTATTAGCTGTGGTTTTTGTTTGTTTAAGGTATGTAACATGAATGAAATAAAGTTATCCACTGAACATGGCAGATATCCACAATTTGTTATCGGATTCCAAAATAATACGATTTAGAGACACAATCTAGAACTTTCATACTAATAATCTATTATTGTCTCAAAAGTATATCTCTTAGTTATGCCCTTTAATTATGAGACGTATTTATGATACATTTTAATTAATTAATTAATATTAAATGAATGGAGGAGAGGTAATGGCTAAGCTAGGTTATGCGAGAGTCTCTGTAGACAAACAATCTTTAGATAAACAGGTTAGTATTCTCACTGAATTTGGATGCAGAAAGATTTTTACTGATGAAAAAAACAACACAGAAAGAACTGGGCTGCAAGCAATGCTAGAATACGCAAGAGAAGGTGATATAGTAATTGTTTACAAACTTGATAGACTAGCAAAAAGCATCCAAGATCTCCAAAAAATAACAAAAGAGCTGAAAGGGAGAGAAATTGATCTTATATCCTTAACACAGCAAATTGATACTTCGGCAAAAGAAGGCGAAATAATCTTCCATATGATTGAAGTTTGTGCAGAATTTGAAAAGGAGTTAATCATCGAAAGGATTAAAGCGGGAGTCGAAAATGCTAGAGAAAAGGGGGTTAAGATAGGAAGAAAAGAAGCTAACAGAGTCCTTAAAGAAAAAGCTTATGAAATGTATCATTCTGGAGAATATACCATGAAGGAAATTACGCAGGAAACGGGTTTGGCACGAGCAACTATCTATAGATACATAGAACAAAAGAAGTTCCAAAATGAAACGTGACTTGTTATTAATATAAATATAATAACTAAGTTAGATGACCATAGAAAAAAGCAACCTGCCCTCTAAAAATAACGAGAGCAGGTTGTGGCATAGATATTTTCTTGTACTATTAAAGGTGTTTACACGAAGAGACTTAGTAAGAGAATAAACCCTAGTCCAGCAACTGAAATAATCGTCTCGAGTAACGTCCAAGTAGCAAATGTTTCTTTCATACTTAGACCGAAATATTCTTTAAACATCCAGAACCCCGCATCGTTAACATGTGATGCAATCAAACTACCGGCACCAGTTGCTAATACGACTAAAGCTAGATTAACATCAGTTTGACCTAGAAGCGGAATGACGAGGCCAGCTGTTGTTAATGCAGCTACTGTTGCCGAACCTAGTGAGATACGAAGAATAGCTGCAATAATCCATGCAAGTAAAATTGGTGAAAATGAAGTACCTTTAAACAACTCAGCTACATAGTCGCCGACACCACCGTCGATAAGGACTTGCTTGAAGGCACCGCCACCTCCAATGATTAAGAGCATCATACCGATATGTGTAATTGCTGTTGTACATGAATCCATAACCGTTTTAATCGGTATATTTCTTGCCAGTCCCATTGTATAGACGGCTACAAGTAGAGAGATCAGCATAGAAGTAGATGCATCACCTATAAAACGGATAATTTCCAGTGCTTTGTTATCTTCTACTCCCATTGTGTTTTGAATCAGAGTAATTATTGTTGCAATTGACATTAAAATTACGGGTAGCATTGCAGTAAACACTGAGATTCCGAAAGAAGGAGTATCTTCAAGCTTAAATACTTTTTGTTCACCTAAAGAGGCGATGTTACCTGTTTTTGTAAAGGAATCAGGTACGATTTTCTTAGCGATTTTTGTGAAAATAGGACCTGCTAAAATAACTGTTGGAATTGCGATAATAAATCCATAAAGTAAAACTTCTCCAATGTTTGCACCAAACTCACCTGCAATTACTGTTGGTCCAGGGTGAGGAGGCAGAAAGCCATGTGTTACTGATAAAGCAGCAGCCATCGGGATACCAAGATAAAGTATTGAAACACGTAATTGTTTTGAAATTGCAAAGACGATTGGAATTAATAATACTAACCCTACTTCAAAAAATAGAGCAACACCGATTATAAAGGAAGCTACGACGATCGCCAATTGAATTTTCTTTTCCCCAAACTTCTCTATAAGTGTTATAGCTATACGCTGAGCTCCTCCTGCATCAGCAATTAATTTACCTAGCATTGCACCAAGTCCAAAGATTAACGCTAAATGTCCAAGTGTTCCTCCTAAACCGGCTTCAATGGACTTAACGATTCCATTCAGCGGCATCCCAAGTGCTAATGCGACACCAAAAGATACAATAATTAAAGAAACAAATGTGTTTAACTTAAAAAACATGATTAAGAGTAATAGGGCTAAAATTCCACAAGCAACAATAAATAATGGCATGATAATCCTCCTGGTGTTATATATTTGTTCTGTTTAAACTTCTTTGATAGGATGCAATTCGTTTATAATCCTCTTCCAATTTTCTCGATAAACTAATAAAAATTGGCAATAATTCTCTATATTCTTTCACGGCTTCTTTTTCAGGAGTGTGTTGATAAGTATTTCCAATCATTTGGGATGCTGCATCAAAAGACTGGATTTTTCCCGTCGCATATAATCCTAAAATGCAAGCCCCTAGACATGAACTTTCGTAGACTTCCGGAACGGATAATTCAGTATCAAATATGTCCGACATCATCTGACGCCAAATTTCTGATCTTGCAAATCCTCCCGTTGCTTGAATACGAGTTACAGGACCATCCATGCATTCAACCAAAGCCAAGTATACGGTATACAGGTTGTAAATAACCCCTTCAAGAGCTGCTCTGATCATATGTTCTTTCTTATGAGACAGTGTCAGGCCAAAAAACGAACCACGAACATCTGAGTTCCATAAAGGTGCACGCTCACCTGCTAGATAGGGATGGAACAATAATCCATCGGCACCTGGTCTAACACGTTCAGCAATCTTGGTTAAAATTTCGTATGGATCGATTCCCAATCTCTTAGCTGTTTCAAGTTCAGACGCAGCGAATTCATCCCTGATCCAGCGCAGTACAACTCCGCCATTGTTGACTGGTCCTCCAATGACCCAATGATCTTCAGTCAATGCATAACAAAAGATTCTTCCTTTTGCATCTGTTTGAGGTTTATCGATTATAGTTCTAATCGCACCGCTTGTACCAATCGTGACAGCTATTTCGCCTTTACTGATCGCATTCGCCCCTAGATTTGATAACACTCCGTCACTTGCTCCTATAATAAAAGGAGTATCTGGGTCAATTCCTATCTGTTTAGCCAAATCAGGATGGCAGTTTTTAAAAATAGCTGTCGTCGGCACCAAGGAAGATAATTGTTTCCTCGATATTCCGGCAACATTTAATGCTTTTTCATCCCAGTCCAAATTATTTAGATTCATCATACCCATTGCAGATGCAAGGGAATAATCAACGACGTATTTATTAAAGAGCTTATAAAAAATATATTCCTTAATGCCAATATATTTTTTTACCTTAGCTGCTGTCTCGGGGAGGTCATTCACTATCCAAGTAATTTTGCATAATGGACTCATTGGATGTATAGGTGTTCCGGTCATTTTGTATATCTCGTGTCCATTTAACTCTTCTTTAATATTACGAGTCCATCCTTCACTTCGATTATCTGCCCAGGTGATGCAAGGTGTTAACGGCTGATCACCATGATCCATAGCTATGACACTATGCATGGCACTGCTAAAAGAAATGAAAGAAATTTTGTTTTCCGAAAGACCAGATCGTTTCACAACATTTGTAAGGGCTTGCATAACAGCTGAAAAAATTTCTTCAGGATCTTGTACAGCAGTTGAAATATCAGGAGTATGAAGGGGATATCCTATATTTTCCTGCTGAATAATTTCACCGATTTCATTAAATAAAACTGCTTTTGTACTCGTGGTTCCAATGTCGACTCCTATCATATAGCTAGTCTTACTTTCTGTTTGTGCGTCGATATCTAACATATAGTTACTCCTTTTCTTGCTCCCGTGCTTTAGAAAGCATTCGTTGTGACATCCAAAGATCATCCACTTTTCCCTGAACATCATCAAAGTTTTGATGCAAGGATTGAATCATAATATCTCTATCTTTTGTATTGATTGCATCAATATAAAGTTCATGGTTTTTAACAATTCTCGATAGATCATCATATTTTTCATTAAAATGCATCCGCATTGATAAAATTATGAAGCTTTCCATAACAGGTTTTATATTGTTCCAAATCATTGTAATGTAGGAATGATTAATTGCACGAATGATCGTTTCATGAAATAACACGTCTTGAATGGCAAATTCATCTGCATCTTTATATTTAATAGCAATCTGCATCATTTCTAAAATCTTATTAAGTTCTCTAACTAAACTCGCAGCATCGAGCTTCACAAGGCGTTCAAACACAAATGTTTCGATAAGCAGACGTACATCGTAAATTTCTTCAACTTCTTTATCGGATATTCCGACGACTACCGCACCCATCCGCTCTAAACGGATAAGATTTTCATTTGCCAAGATCTTTAAAGCTTCCCGGATAGGAGAGCGGCTTACATTGTATTCAGCAGCAAGTTTATTTTCGGAAAGAATGGTACCGCTTTCAATAAAACCTGAAATAATGCGCATCCTAAGTTCACATGTTACACGCTCACCAGTTGATGCCTTTGAAAGCCATTTTTCAGGATATAGTGACTCGTGGTTTTCCATAAAAAAATAACCTCCTTCATTGATGTTAGTATACTTGTATACAAGTATTATAATATAAGCTTTTAATAATGCAAGCGCTTTTATTCGTACAATTAAAGTTCTCAGTTTTGGAATTTAAAAGGGGAAGGGGAGTTTTCATGAGGCCGATCGGCATAGATGATTACATAAATAAAGAGCTGGATCAAAAGTATAATATCTTTGATCCAGCCCTTTTCTTTACAAACTCAGTCAAACATCTATGAGCCTTAGTATCTGTAATTTTACCTTACGTTAGCTTTTTCACTTGTATTCGTCATTATTTTGCCGATACAATCGCATGCAAAATGCATCTTTTGAGTCCAATTCTGTTTTGCTAAAGTTCGCTAGGAGAGAGAGCAATTGCTTCTAATGCATGATCGAGATCATAAATAAGATCATCTACTGTCTCTATTCCGATCGAAAGTCTGATTAACTCAGGTGAAACTCCTGATTTTCTCTGTTCTTCCTCAGATAACTGCTGATGCGTTGTGCTGGCAGGATGGATGATTAATGACTTAGAATCTCCCACGTTAGCCAGATGAGAGAAGATACTTACATTTTCAATTAGTTTTTTGCCTTCTTCAACGCCGCCTTTAACACCAAACGTAAGAATAGCTCCCGCCCCTTTAGGCAAGTATTTTTGTGCTAACTCATAATAGGGGCTGCTAGCGAGACCAGCATAATTTACCCAATCTACTGAAGGATGGTTTTCTAAGAACTGTGCTACTTTAAGGGTATTTTCAACATGCCGCTCCAAACGCAATGACAAGGTTTCCAGCCCTTGAATAAACAAAAATGAGTTAAATGGCGAGATGGATGAACCCAAATCACGAAGCAACTGGACACGAGCTTTTAAAATATATGCAAGCGGACCGAATACTTCGGTATAAACGATGCCTTTGTAGCTTGGATCTGGCTCTGTTAAGCCAGGGAACTTACCGTTGTTCCAATCAAATTTGCCTGAATCAACGATTACACCGCCAACAGATGTACCGTGGCCGCCAATGAATTTTGTTGCGGAGTGTACGACAATATCAGCACCATGCTCGATCGGACGACAAAGATAAGGTGTAGCAAGCGTGTTATCAACAATAAGCGGGACACCGGCATCATGAGCAATATTAGCAAGACCTTCGATATCTGCTACATCAATTTTTGGGTTTCCAATTGTTTCAACATACACTGCTTTTGTTTTTTCTGTGATTGCATCTTTAAACGATTGAAGGTTATCGATGTCAGCAAACCGTGTCTCGATCCCGAGTTTTGGCAAAGTCACAGAGAAGAGATTGTACGTTCCGCCATAAAGAGAAGTAGAGGCAACAATTTCATCGCCTGATCCAGCGATATTGAAAATAGCATTCGTAATGGCAGCCTGACCGGAAGCAACAGCTAGTGCCCCCACACCGCCTTCTAATTTTGCAATCGTCTGTTCAAACGCATCTTGTGTTGGGTTCATTAAACGGCTATAGATATTTCCGAATTCTTTTAAAGCAAATAGATTTGCTGCATGTTCAGTACTGTTAAACTGATACGATGTTGTCTGATAAATCGGTACCGCTCGAGCACCTGTAGCAGTATCTACTTTCTGTCCTTCATGCAATGAAATTGTTTCAAACCCGTACTCTCTTTTTTGTTCGCTCATTTTCAAATCTCTCCTTATTGTTTAAATTTTTTTGTCATCCAATATGAATTTCAGATTCAACTTATCCATTAAAAAAGACCTCTTCCAAAAGAAGAGGTCCCGATGATATCACACGATCGAAGTCTCATCTTTCAGAACGTAAGCTGTTCTGCTGAAATTAGCACCATGCATTTCTGCTGGTTGCCGGGCTTCATAGGGTCAGTCCCTCCGCCTCTCTGGATAAGAAGATTGAATATTGAATTAAGGACTATAATACATAGCTAGCAATCAATAGTCAACTGAATTTTTTAAATATTTCGGATTTTTATTTTCTTCATTACTTTTTTTCGGAATGCTTTTTACTGTATAGATAATGCCTACTGCCCAAAATGCTGCAAGAACAAAATAAATGGCAATCATTACATGAGATGACAAACCAATGGTTAAAAACAGTGTCCTAACATTAGTTATGATGATCAGTCCTCCAACTAAAACCCCTAAAATGTGTGCGGGAATTATTCGGACAAGCCATGCTGCAATAGGAGCTGCAACGATACCGCCTGCCATGAGGGCACCAACCCATAGCCATTCAACTTGCTCCCAGCCCAATGAAATAAAGAAACCAGCAGATGCTGAAACAGCTACAGCAAATTCACTCGTATCAACGGAACCTATAACTTTTCTAGTTTTCATATCTTTTGCCATAAGGACAGGTGTTGTTACAGGACCCCATCCACCACCCCCTGTCGCATCCAAAAATCCCGCTAGTAAGCCAAGGGGCATAAGCTGTTTTTTTGAAAAAGAGTTATCAGAGGGTGCCGTCTTTGTTTCTCCAAGTTTATAGAGAAAACGAAACAAAATATAGATTCCAAGAATAATAAGAAATAGAGAAACATAGGGTTTCACAATATCTCCTGGAAGGCTGCTTAAAAAACAAGCTCCTAAAAATGCGCCGATCGAGCCCGGCAGTATTAGACGGAGAACCACCTGTCGATCAACGTTTCCAAATTTGATATGGGATACTCCTGATGCAGCTGTTGTCACAACTTCAGCAAGGTGGACAGAGGCGGAGGCTGCCGCGGGCGCAATCCCCGCTACCAAGAGCAGAGAAGTCGAAGTAACCCCATATGCCATTCCAAGTGAGCCGTCGATCAGCTGTGCCATAAGTCCAATAAGCGCTAGAACTATTAACTTTTTCATCAAAATCCTCCTCAAAATAAAAAGGCCCTTAACAAGTCATGTTAAGAGCCTTCGGTTTTTCCGATCAGCAATGCGGATGAAATTTTAGTTATTACTATATGTTCCAGGAAGACAAATTGTCAACTGCAGGTTTAATTTTTTCAGAAAAAATAAAAATAAAAAAATTAGGGCTTGATATCTGTTTCAGATGTGATATGATTTTTAAAAATTAAACTCTTATCCAGAGTGGTGAAGGGAACTGGCCCGATGAAACCCGGCAACCTGCGATTCGTAAGGTGCTAACTCCAGCAGAATGTTTTTACATTTTGGAAGATAAGGTAATACGTTTACCTCCACTATCTTTCCGAAATGGGAAGGTTTTTTTATTTTATTAGAGATATTTTGTAAAAAAGGGAGGCCAGTGGAGTGGCGAACGAAAAGAGTGAAAACGATTTTCTTCCTCAGCTTCAGAAAATGCTGAGCAACATCAAATTTGGATCCATAACTTTAATTGTGCAAGATGGAAAAGTGATTCAACTCGAAAAAAACGAAAAGGTACGAATTAAATAGCGCTGACTAGAAAACTAGAGGCGGTTTTAACGTAAAGGGCATGTCCCTTAAAACGTTAAAGCCGCTTTTTTGTTGGTCTATTTGTTTTTCATGAAGGAGGTAAAAAATTGCTCACTTATGAAACATGGGATAACAACATCCAAGAGTTTAATAGTAACAACCTTGAGAAAGGTGCATTAGATGTCCTGAAATGGGCGTATGAAATGTATGGCGACGATCTCGTATATGCGTGCAGCTTTGGAATCGAAGGAAGTGTTTTAGTAGATCTTGTTTCCCAGGTCAAACCAGATGCTCAAGTAGTCTTTTTGGATACGCAGCTGCACTTTCAGGAAACATACGAAGTGATTGATGCTGCAAAGAAAAGGTATCCATGGTTGAGAATTAAGCTTAAGACACCCGCCTTATCACTTGAGGAACAGGCAATTAATCATGGTGAAGAGCTTTGGAAGGTAAATTCAAATCAGTGCTGCAGCATTAGAAAAATAATCCCTTTAGAAGAAGAGCTCAACGGCGTAAAAGCATGGCTTTCAGGATTGCGCCGTGAACAGTCGCCTACGAGGAAAAACACGCAGTTTATTAACAAAGATGAGCGTTTCCGCAGTATTAAGATTTGCCCGCTCATTCACTGGACGTGGAAAGACATATGGCGATACGCCCATAAACATAATCTGCCGTATAATACATTGCACGATAATGGGTATCCAAGTATCGGCTGTAAACCTTGCACTAAAGCCGCTATTGACCCCGAAGATATCCGTTCCGGCCGCTGGTCAGGAACTGGGAAACTAGAATGCGGTCTTCATGAAGGCTAAGAAAAATAGGAGGAGAGAAACAATATGGCAACTTTACATGCACACGGAGGAACATTAATTAATCGGTTTAGACCGGATACACCGTATGAGCACATACAAAAAGAAGTTGAACTCGATGCAACAGCACTTAGTGATCTTGAATTAATAGCGATCGGAGCATACAGCCCATTAACCGGTTTTTTAAATAAAGCAGACTATCAATCTGTCGTAGATCGTATCAGGCTGAGTGATGGAACGGTTTGGAGTCTCCCGATTACATTGCCAGTGACCCATGAAACCGCACAATCTCTTAGTACAGGAGAAGATGTTCGGCTCGTGTGTGATGGCGAGACATACGGAATCTTGCAAGTTGAGGATATCTATTTCCCAGATAAGCATATTGAAGCAGAGAAAGTCTATAAAACTTCTGACATAGAACATCCAGGCGTAAAGAAGCTGCTGGAGCGACCAACGATTTATGTAGGCGGGGAAATCACGCTCGTTAAACGCCCTGAAAAAAAATCCTTTAAGAACTACCACCTGGACCCAAGTGAAACTAGAAAGAAGTTTAGCAGTTTGGGATGGAAAACAGTTGTTGGTTTTCAAACAAGAAATCCTGTGCATCGTGCACACGAATACATTCAAAAAACTGCACTAGAAACTGTTGACGGTCTATTTCTAAACCCGCTTGTCGGCGAAACAAAGTCAGATGATATTCCAGCAAATGTGCGCATGGAAAGCTATCACGTACTTGTTGAAAACTATTATCCGAGTGACCGTGTATTCCTTGCTGTATTTCCTGCAGCGATGCGCTATGCCGGACCGCGCGAAGCCATTTTTCACGCACTTGTGAGAAAGAATTATGGCTGCACACATTTTATTGTTGGCCGTGATCATGCTGGTGTAGGCAGTTATTACGGGACGTATGAAGCTCAGGAGATCTTTTCACAGTTTACCGCCGATGAGATCGGTATCACCACACTCTTCTTTGAACACAGCTTCTATTGCACAAAATGTGAGGCCATGGCTTCTTCTAAAACGTGTCCGCATTCGAGTGAACATCATGTGATTTTATCTGGAACGAAAGTAAGAGAACTTCTAAGAAATGGGGAATTGCCTCCAAGTACATTCAGCCGCAAGGAAGTAGTTGAAGTATTGATCGATGGATTAAAACGACATGAAGAAAACCAACTTAAAGGAGGTACAAATGAGCACACTGCACAATACCGTCTGGCACGATAGTTCCATAACAAAAGAAGATCGAAGAAAGCAAAACAATCATTCGAGCTTTGTCCTTTGGTTTACAGGATTGTCCGGATCAGGAAAGTCCACCATTGCTAATGCACTAGCAAAAAAGCTTTATGAACAAAACATCCGAAACTATGTGCTTGACGGTGACAACATCAGAAATGGATTGAACCGTGATCTATCGTTTTCAGATGAAGACAGAACAGAAAACATCCGCAGGATTTCTGAAGTTTCTAAGCTGTTTGTAGATAATGGAACAGTTGTGCTGACAGCATTCATCTCACCATTTATACAAGACCGTGAAAGAGCAAAAGAGATTGTTTCAGAAGAAGAATTCGTCGAGATCTTTGTTTCATGCCCGATCGAAGAATGTGAAAAACGGGACCCGAAAGGACTGTACAGCAAAGCTCGCAAAGGAGAGATTCCTGATTTCACTGGAATCGATTCCCCCTACGAGGAACCGGTGTCTCCTGCTCTTACGATTCAAACAAATGAAAAGAATGTATCTGAGAGTGTAGATGCAATTTTGACTTTTTTGCAAGAGAAAAAACTTATATAAAAGGGACTGATAATATGGCATATGAAAAAGCGTGGGCTGATAATCCTAAGCTCAATAAAACAGAACAAAGGAAGCTCGTAAAAGACGGATTAAAAATATTTGAAGATATCCCTCATTACTCAAAAAACGGATTCGCCTCTATACCGAAAGAAGAGTGGGACAATTTTAAGTGGGCAGGTCTGTACTTACAGCGACCGAAAGAAGATGGATACTTCATGATGAGGGTCAATGTACCATCTGGCATTTTAAGCTACGAACAAGTAAAAGCTCTTGCTCACATATGCAAAGATTATGGAAGAGGCGTGTTTGATATCACGACACGACAGGCTATTCAGTTTCATTGGCTGACCATTGAACAAATCCCGGATATATTTAAACGTTTAGAAGAGGTTGGGCTTTCAAGTGCAGGGGCATGCGGTGATATTACGAGAAATATTATGGGGAATCCGATTGCCGGGATAGATCCTCATGAACTATTTGATACATCAGAGATTGTAAAAGAAGTGTATGAATTCTTTCAGCACAATGAAGATTTTTCTAATCTGCCGAGAAAATATAAGGTGTCCATCAGTTCTAATGTGAATAACAGTGCGCATGCAGAGATTAATTGTGTAGCCTTTACTCCGGCTTATAAAGAAGTTGATGATCAAGAGATTCCTGGTTTTCATATTAAGATTGGCGGTGGTTTATCGTCGCGGCCGTTCTTAGCGCAGCCGCTTGATGTCTTTATAGAACCGCATCAGGTAAAAGAAGTAGCTATTGCGATTACTACCATTTTCCGTGATTACGGCTATAGGGAAAAACGCCACCTCGCGCGACTTAAATTTTTAATGGCAGACTGGGGACCAGAAAAATTCAAAGAGAAACTCTTAGAATATACAGGACAGCTTCCTTCAAAAGGCAGAGATGCACTTCAAGGCTGGAACGGCGGATATTTCTATGGTGTTCATCCTCAAAAGCAAGAAGGATTAAGCTATATTGGCTTTAATGTGCCAGTCGGACGATTAGATGCGGATGAAGTGCTGAAGCTTGCAGAAATAGCAAAGTTATATGGAAACGGTGAGATCCGAACTGTAAATTCTCAAAACTTAATTATTCCTAACGTGAAACACGAAAACGTTGAATCGCTGCTTCAAGAAGATATCTTTAAACGAATCACGACACAGCCTCTTTCTTTTATCGGCCATTCTGTTTCCTGCACGGGTATTGAATATTGCAATCTAGCACTGGTTGAAACGAAAGAAAGAATGCGCCGAATCGCTGAAAGCCTGGATCAGAGAATCACACTTGACGTACCGGTAAGGATTCATATGGTCGGCTGTCCAAACTCTTGCGGACAGCGTCAGATCGCAGATATCGGTCTGCAAGGCGTACTGTTAAAAACAAAAGATAAAAAGATGGTGCAAGCCTTTGAGATTTACGTTGGCGGAACACTTGATGATGGTGGAAAGTTTAATGAAAAGCTGAAAGGAAAGTTTCATGCTGATCTTCTTGATGAAGTACTAGTTCGTTTTCTGGATCATTTTAAAGAAACGAAGCTTCCTCTAGAAACTTTTTTCGATTATATCAACAGGGTGGGTCTTGAACCTCTTCAAATAAAGCTAGATCAAATCTCAGAGCAATTAGAAGAAAAAGTTTCGTAAAAGGAGGTCTTCCTATGTATTTATACCGGTTTGAAGTGAGCTTAAAATCAGAAGTTATTCCTGTTGTAATAGCCGCTTCAACAGATGAACAGGCGTTTCAGCTAGTAGATGTTGAACTTGAAAAGTATTTTTTGAAACAGCCAAATGTTGAGGAGATTTCACTCTACGAAAAGAAAAAAATCCGGAGCGGTAATGGGTTTGTACTATATGAAAGGGAAACCATACTAAATCCTTAAGGAGTGATGATGATGGGAAAAGTTTATCTTGTCGGAGCCGGCCCTGGCGATCCAGGGTTAATTACTGTAAAAGGCTTGCGGTGCATACAGAAAGCAGACGTGATTTTGTATGACCGATTGGTGAATAAGGAACTTTTAGCTCATGCAAAACCAGAGTGCGATCTTATCTATTGCGGCAAACTGCCAAACTACCATTCCATGAAACAAGAAACAATCAATAGCTTTTTAGTAAAGCACGCTCAAAAAGGCAAAACAGTAACCCGTCTTAAAGGCGGCGACCCATTCGTCTTCGGTAGAGGCGGAGAGGAAGCAGAAACACTTTCAAAAAGCCGTATAGAATTTGAAGTAGTACCAGGTATCACTTCAGGAATTGCAGCTCCTGCATACGCAGGTATACCGGTTACACATCGGAACATCGCTTCAAGTTACGCGATTGTTACTGGTCACAGGAAAAAGGGTGAAGAAGAAGAGTTGAAATGGGACTGTTTAGCAAAAGGGATTGATACTTTAGCGATCTACATGGGTGTAGGTAACCTTCCCTATATCTGTGAAAAGCTGACAAAACACGGTAAAAGCAAAGATACTCCGGTTGCTCTTGTTGAATGGGGATCATTAGAAAATCAGAGAACCGTAACGGGTACATTAGAAACCATTGAAGATATTGTGATTCGTGAAAGAATCGAAAATCCAAGTATGATCGTTGTTGGAGAAGTGGTGCGACTCCGAGAGGAACTTAAGTGGTTTGAACAGCTTAATGAAGAACCAGTTGAGATGACTGCTATTAGCGGAGCACTTTAGATGAAAGCGTTACTTTTTATCTGTCATGGCACAAGACTGCAAAAAGGCCGTAATGAAGCAGAAGAATTCGTAAAGCAATGCATGGCTTCAGTTGATGTTCCAATAAAAGAGATTTGCTTTTTAGAGCTAGCTGAACCTTCCATTTCACAAGGATTTAATGCATGTATACAAAAAGGAGCGACGAGCATCTCTGTTGTACCTGTGTTTTTATTGTCGGCTAACCATGTAAAGATAGACATACCAAAAGAACTTAAATTTTTACAGAGTCAGTATCCTGAAACTGAAGTCATATTTGGCCGCGAATTCGGCGTACATGATGCCATTTCCCACCTGTTGTGGGAAAGGATTACGAAACGGGTTGCTAGTTTAAGTAAGAACTCACACATTTTATTGGTTGGAAGAGGAAGTACAGATCCAGATGTAAAGCTAGATTTAGAGAAAATCGCATCTAACCTTCAACAACATTATGGCATACCAAGTATTCAAGCTTGTTTTCTAACCGGTTCAGCTCCAAGCTTTGAAGAAGTACTATGGAACAGCCAAGATTCATACGATCAAGTAATTGTTGTTCCTTATCTATTGTTTTCAGGTCTATTAATAAATGGAATGAAGATTACGACAAAACGATATCTGGAACATTCACAAAAAGAAGTGATCCTGTGCGAGACGCTAGGCTATCACCCCATTTTAAAAGAAGTATTACTGACTCGGATAAAAGAGACACTTCGAACAAAAGAATTTGCAATATTTTAAAAAGTGAGGTATATTATGTACCCTATACACGTAGACCTATGCGGTAAAAAAGTTGTTGTAGCAGGAGGCGGTCCTGTAGCTTACCGGAAAATAAGAGATCTACTGAAAGAAAAAGCAATAATAACTGTCATTAGTATTGATGCAGTTAAAGAGATTCAGGAATTACATGAACAAAAAAGTCTCACTTGGATTTCTAGAGAGGTTAAGAGTAAAGATTTCGAGAAAGCCTTTCTTATCGTCGCAGCGACTAATTCAAACGAAGTGAATGCTGAGATTGCTATTAATGTGAATGAGAGCCAGCTGATTAATGTAGCTGACCAGCCGAAATTAGGCAATTTTATCATTCCAAGCGTTGTGAAAAGAGGAAAGCTTGTACTCTCAGTTTCAACCTCTGGGGCTAGTCCCAGCTTGTCCATCTCAATAAAAAAAGAACTTCAGCAAAAGTACAGTAAAGACTATGAATCTTACTTGGAGTTTTTATTTGAATGTAGAAACATCATTAAGAATGAATTTCCGAAAATAAAAAGGAAAGCTTTAATGGCGGAACTCACAGATCCCGTTTTTTTACATGATGTGAACAAACGTTACGGATATAAAAAGACATTAACGAACGAAAAAGTTCGTAACCTAGTAAAGTAACCAAAACGAATAATACCCTTATCAAGAGAGGTTGAGGGAGCGGCCCTATGAAACCTCAGCAACCAGCAGCGTAAAGCTGAAAAGGTGCTAATTCCTGCGAGTCCACATATGGACTTGTAAAGATAAGAAGACCAAACGCTGAAAAAGTCTTCTTTATAGAAGGCTTTTTATTTTATTTAAGGAGGCTTACATGAGCTTAGTAACGGATTTAAAACAAAACAAGATACTGATCGGCGATGGTGCTATGGGTACGCTTCTGTATTCGTACGGCTCGGACTTTTGTTACGAAGAATTAAATCTTTCGCAACCGGAACAAATCTATAATATTCACCGGGCTTATCTGAATGCCGGCGCTGATATCATTCAAACAAATACGTATGCAGCCAACTATTCAAAGCTAGAACGGTATGGCCTCCAAGATCAAGTAAAAGAAATCAACAAGGCAGCTGTTCAAATTGCGAGAAGAGCTGCCAAAAACGAATATGTCGTAGGAACCATAGGTGGAATCCGCGGCATTAAACCAAACAGTATTTCGCTTGATGAAATTAAACGCAGTTTTCGTGAACAGCTCTATTGTTTACTCATGGAAAACGTAGACGGTATACAGCTGGAAACGTATTACGATCTGCAAGAACTCGAAACCGTATTAGAGATTGCTAGAAAAGAAACGTCTCTTCCAATCATTGCTCAAGTTTCCCTTCAGGAAATAGGCTTTCTGCAAGACCGAACTCCAATTTCAGAAGCTCTGTTGCGTCTAGAGGAAATCGGTGCAAATGTAGTGGGATTAAACTGCCGGTTAGGTCCTTATCACATGCTGAAGACACTGGAGGAAGTACCGATTCCTAAACAAGCATTTTTGTCTGCGTTTCCGAATGCCTCACTGCCTTCCTATTCAGATGGGAAGTTCCAATATGAGAGTGATGCTGATTATTTTAAAGAATGTGCTCATTTGTTCAGACAGCAAGGTGTCAGTGTTATTGGAGGCTGCTGTGGTACAACACCTGAACACATACGTGCTTTCTCAACCGAGCTTAAAAACCTGCAGCCTGTGAAAGAGAAAGAAGTAAAACAAAGAAAAAGAGATATTGTAATTCAGTCAGCATCAAAGTCTAAATATGTTCCGCTTTGTGAAGAAGTAAAGAAGAAACAATCCATCATTGTTGAATTGGACCCGCCTCGCAAACTTGATACGTCTCGATTTATGGAGGGTGCGAAGGCTTTAAAAGAAGCGGGAATCGATGCTCTTACAATGGCTGATAATTCTCTTGCGTCACCACGTATATGCAATTCTGCATTAGGATCGATTGTTCAGTCAGAATTAAACATTCGGCCGCTCGTTCATATTACGTGCCGCGACCGAAACTTAATCGGACTTCAATCACACTTAATGGGGCTTCATACACACGGAATCCGTGAAATATTAGCTGTAACTGGAGATCCAGCAAGTGTCGGTGATTTTCCTGGTGCATCATCTGTATATGATGTTACTTCATTCGAACTGATCAAACTCATTAAGCAGTTTAATCAAGGATTATCGTTATCAGGAAAAGAACTTGGAGAAAAAACTTCCTTTAGTGTAGGAGCAGCTTTTAATCCAAACATCAGGTTAATTGATAAAGCTGTGAAACGTTTAGAAAAGAAGATTGAATATGGTGCGGACTATTTTATTAGTCAGCCTGTGTTTTCAGAGGAAAAGCTAATTGAAACATATGAAGCCACCAAACACATTGATAAACCGATCTATATAGGAATAATGCCATTAACAAGTTCACAAAATGCTGAATTTCTTCATCATGAAGTGCCAGGAATAAAATTATCTGACTCTGTACGTGAACAAATGGGGAAATATAAAGAAAACCCTAAACAATCAATTGTTGAAGGTTTAAATATAGCAAAATCACTTTTGGATACAGCTATGGATCTTTTTAATGGCATTTATCTCATCACTCCATTTATGCGTTACGAACTAACTGTTGAATTAGCCGAATATGCACGAACGAATCATCCATCCCTTTTAGCAAGGAGGTGGCAGAATGCCTAAGACATCAATAGAAGATCAGCTGAAAAAGAGAATATTAATTATGGATGGCGCAATGGGGACGATGCTTCAAGAAGCAAAGCTCACAGCAGAAGATTTTGGCAGCGAGGAATTTGACGGGTGTAATGAATATTTAAATGTTACAGCACCAGAAGTTATTGAATCCATTCATATAACGTATCTGCAAGCTGGCGCAGATATCATTGAAACGAATACCTTTGGGGGAACTAATCTTGTTTTAGACGAGTATGATCTTGGCGTACGAGCTTATGAGATTAATAGGTTAGGTGCGGAAATTGCGAGAAGAGCAGCTGATGCAGTATCTTCCGAAAAATGGCCGCGTTTTGTTGCCGGTTCAATGGGGCCAACTACGAAAACATTAAGCGTTACTGGCGGTACGACATTTGATGCGTTAAGGGAAGCTTACGCAGAGCAAGCAAGAGGACTGATCGACGGCGGTGCAGATCTGCTCCTTTTAGAAACAAGCCAGGATATGCTTAATGTAAAAGCGGGTTTTTTAGGAATCGAACAAGCGATTGAGCAAACAGGAAAACGAGTTCCCCTCATGGTATCAGGAACCATTGAACCGATGGGAACAACATTAGCTGGTCAATCGATTGAAGCGTTCTATATTTCATTAAAACACATGAATCCGTTAGCAGTTGGCTTAAACTGTGCGACTGGACCTGAATTCATGCAAGACCATATTCGCTCGCTTTCTAATTTATCAACAACTGCAGTCAGCTGCTACCCGAATGCAGGGCTGCCGGATGAAGAAGGAAATTATCATGAGACTCCTGAAACGTTAGCAGCTAAATTATTGGGATTCGCAGAAAAAGGCTGGCTTAATATTGTTGGAGGCTGCTGCGGAACAACGCCTAAACATATAGAAGCATTAGCACAAGTAATGAAGAACTATTCACCACGATCGATTCAAACGAATGAAACCCATATGGTCTCAGGAATTGAACCTTTCATTTATGATGACCCAACTTTACGGCCGATCATGGTCGGTGAGCGCACGAATGTAATTGGCTCAAGAAAGTTTAAGAGGCTTATTGCAGAGAAGAAATTCGAGGAAGCTGCTGAAATCGCAAGAGCTCAAGTGAAAGGCGGCGCACATGTACTAGATGTCTGCTTAGCAGATCCAGACAGAGATGAAAAATGTGACATGGAAGAGTTCATGAAGGAAGCTGTTAAGAAAGTAAAGATTCCTTTTGTAATCGACTCAACTGATGAAGATGTAATCGAGCTAGCTTTAAAATATTCACAGGGTAAAGCGATCATCAATTCTATTAACCTTGAAGACGGAGAAGAACGTTTTGAAAAAGTGATTCCTCTTCTGCATAAATATGGAGCGGCAGTAGTAGTCGGAACCATTGATGAAAAAGGAATGGGTGTTTCGGCAGAACGAAAGCTTGAAATTGCAAAAGAATCGTATGAGCTTTTAGTGGAGAAGTATAAAGTCTCACCTTCAGATATCATCTTTGACCCGCTCGTTTTTCCAGTAGGTACTGGTGACGAACAGTATATCGGTTCAGCAAATGCAACGGTTGAAGGAATCCGGCTGATTAAAGAGTGTTTTCCTCAATGTCTCACGATTCTCGGAGTGAGCAACGTGTCATTTGGACTTCCACCTGTAGGACGTGAAGTGCTAAATGCCGTATATCTTTACCACTGCACACAAGCAGGACTGGATTATGCGATCGTGAACACAGAAAAATTAGAACGATTCGCTTCTATTTCTAAAGACGAAATCGATATGGCGGAAAATCTGTTATTTAAAACAACCGATGAGGCATTGGCAATCTTTACTGAATTTTATCGAGGGAAAAAGAAAGAAGCGAAATCGAAGCTGCCTGACATGACGTTAGAAGAGCGGCTGCAATACTACATTTTAGAAGGAACTAAAGAAGGGTTAATTCCCGATTTAGAATTGGCATTAAAGCAATACTCTGCACCTCTAAAAATTATAAACGGACCGCTAATGGATGGCATGAAAGAAGTAGGAAGATTATTTAACGAAAATCAGCTTATCGTTGCTGAAGTTCTTCAAAGTGCAGAAGTAATGAAAGCGTCCGTAGCATTTTTAGAACCATACATGGAGAGTAATGATACTTCATCATCTAAAGGAAAAGTATTGCTCGCAACCGTTAAAGGTGATGTTCATGATATCGGGAAAAACCTGGTGGACATAATATTAAGCAACAACGGATTCCAAGTTATAGATTTAGGTATTAAAGTCACACCGCTTGAATTGATTGAAGCTGTAAAGAAGAACAAACCTGATATTATTGGCCTATCAGGATTATTGGTAAAATCAGCTCAACAAATGGTTTTAACTGCAAATGACATGCGTGAAGCGAGTATTTCCACACCGATTTTAGTTGGAGGCGCCGCTTTATCCAGAAAATTTACCGATACGAAAATCTCTAAGGAATATGATGGGATGGTTCTGTACGCGAAAGATGCGATGGAAGGCTTATCACTTGCAAATCAACTTCAAACTCCTGAGGATCATGAAAAGCTCGCGGCTGATTTCAGTGATAGAAAGAGAACGATAGTATTAGACTCTGGACGATCCGATGGAGGTACAGCAACTGCAACAGCCGTTAAAGTAAGATCAAATGTATCACAAAAAGCACCGGTTTTTATACCTAGTGATACAAAAAGACATATTTTAAGAAACTATTCCTTGTCTCACATACAGCCATATATTAATTTGCAGATGCTATTAGGTCATCACCTTGGCATAAAAGGAAAGATATCAAGATTGTTAGAGGAAAAAGACGAGAAGACTCTTCATATCAAGTCTATCGTTGATACGTTGTTAACTGAGGCAAAAGAAAAAGACTTAATTAATCCTTCTGCAATGTATCAGTTCTTTCCGGCACAATCAGATGGAGACAGTGTTTTGATTTACGATCCTGTAGATCATCAAACAATTATTGAGAAATTTGATTTTCCGAGACAGACAAAAGAGCCATATCTCTGTATAGCAGATTACCTTAAGTCAAAAGATAGCGGGGAAATGGATTATGTTGGCTTCTTTTCTGTAACTGCGGGCACAGGTGTAAGAGAGCTTGCAGCTGACATGAAAGAGCAAGGACGTTTCTTAGAGAGTCACGCACTTCAAGCATTGGCACTTGAAACTGCTGAAGGTTTCGCAGAGCTTGTTCATCAGCAAATGCGTGACCGCTGGGGATTTCCTGATTCCGTTGATTTTACAATGAGAGAGCGGTTTTCAGCACGCTATCAGGGTCAGCGATTTTCATTTGGCTATCCTGCATGCCCGGAACTTGAAGATCAGCAAAAGTTATTCAAACTGATTCAACCGGAAGATATCGGCATCCAGTTAACAGATGGCTGTATGATGGAACCCGAAGCCTCCGTATCTGCTATTGTATTTGCGCACCCAGAAGCCAGATATTTCAACGTGTTAAGTTAAGTATGACCATGGCAAAAAGCACCTTCAGACGGTGCTTTTTGTATGAGTGTTTGCCGTAAAATGATAGATATTATGAAGCAGCAAAAGATGAATAATTTACTGCCAAGTCGTCTTCCTGAAAATGGGGGTATTATCGGAATGATTCCGATTTGGGAAATGGCGCACAAAACAGGTTATGTACCAGGTGTTGAAAATAATGTAGGATTATTCTATTTACCAGGGCATACCTTTGCTATTTCCGCACTTAGTAAAAACGTACCCAATCGAGATGAACCAAAAAGAATTATGAGTGAATTAGGATCATTGCTGTATGAAAAAACAATTGTAATAAGTAAGGTATATAAATAAAAGCTAGTGGTTGGATATTTACATCTCCGCACCACTAGCTTTTTCTTTTTTAACAAACAGAATCATTTGATTTTGGGTTTTTTAATCCAAATAACGGACGAATAAATAGGGCTAAAAATGTTCCTGCCATCGCCATAATTGCCCAAACCCAGCCGTGAAGGCTGAATGACGCAATTCCGCTGAAGTAAGCACCGATGTTGCAGCCAAATGCTAAACGTGCACCGTAGCCCATCAATAAACCACCAATAATAGAAGCTCCTGCAATTCCCGGTTTGATTTTGCCAGGCTTAAATGTTCCTTGAAAAGCAGCAGATATAAAAGCACCTAATATAATTCCAAAGTTCATTACACTCGTTGCATCTGTAAGAACACTTTTTGTTAAAGCATCACCTTTGCTTCCAGCGAAATACCCCCAGCTTGAAACATCAACTCCAGTTGCCATCAATGCTTTTGAACCCCATAGTGCAAATGCTGAAGTGATACCCCAAGGACTTCCTTTAACCGCTAAAGTTACAGCATTCAATACTGCTAAAACAATTGCTGCCGTAAACAGCGGCCATGATCCGCGCAATACCTTTTTCCAGCCCACAGTTGTCGGCAGTGGTTTCATCATCGGCGGATTTTTCTTTTTAGCAATTTGAACCGTGATCCAATAGATTATACCAAACAATGCTAACTGAAATACCAATGCACCGAGATAGCCAAATCCAGGTATTTGGTTGAATGCGATTGGAGGGAGGGAAGGTAATCCCATCCAGAACGTGAAATGATATGCGCCTATAACAGAACCTGTAATAAAAGAAATCAGGGTTAGAATCATTGAAGAAGATCCGCCACCTAACGAATAAAGTGTACCTGAAGCACAGCCATTTCCTAGCTGCATGCCGATTCCAAACAGGAAAGCACCAAATAGTATGCTGATTCCCACTGGTGATACATTTCCTTCAGGTGCTGATCCCGTAAAGCTAAATCCTGTACTTAAAATTACAGCAAATAATATAGATGCAACTGCCAGCATCACCATATGTGCTTGCAGTCCTTGAACATTACCAACGGATACCAGTCGTCTAAATGCAGAAGTAAAACCAAATCGAGCATATAGCAATGCATTTCCTAGCAAAATACCTATAATGAACAGAATTCCCTGAGTCCAATTAGCTGTATTAACAATAAAGTATAATAATATTAGCGCTGAGAGAATTCCTAGTGCAGCCCATGGTTTTTGCAAAGGACTTAATTCTGTTACAACCGTAGTATAATGCCGTTTACTTGAATGAGATATCTGTGTATTAACTGATGAATGTGCCAAAATAACCCTCCTAATCCTATAAAACTTATCGGAATTAAAGTATTATACAACGAATCCTATTCAGAATAAAGGTCTTTGGTGCATGTTTTTATGAGATTAGGTCTAATGAACGTGTTGAAAGAAATTAATCAAAGAAATGTGGTTAAAATCAACTGGAGAGTTACGAAATCATTGAAAGGAATTAAAGAAGATTATTTAAAAACAATTATGATAAACAAAACTCAAAACAAATAATCAAGTAATTAATAACTGATTAAAAAACTATTCATGGCATGTAAGCTGAATTTAACAAAATACACTTTAAATATAATATTGAATAATACCTGAATTTTTTCATTTTGTCTCACTATCTTAAGTAATCTTAAGTTTTGAGATGAACTTCTGTACATATTACATAGCTACCTATAATAAATATTATGTAAACTTCTTTTAAAAAATGTACTAACTAATAGTAATCGTTATTCCTCTCCTCCTTGTCTGTCCGTTGAAGAAAATCTTAGCAGCAGAGCCGGATATATTAATAAGCAGGCACAGTTATTCAATGTTCAGCAGTAGATGATCTCCCCTTTAAAAACTGATCACAAAAAGAGACAAAGCGCTTCTGGCTTTGTCTCTTTTTATAGTTCTCTGCAGATTCTTAACCCAACTGGCTTTTGAACTGTTTATTTCTTAAATTTCACCTAAAACTACATTATGAAATTTTGAAACAAATCAATCATAACTTTTTCATTTCTTTGCAAATTGCTTTTTAGAAAATTCAAATCCTATCGAAAAATCATCCTTTAATATGAGCATAGCATCGAACTTTCTCTTTTCTTTGGATTTTGGCTTGAATCCTTTAATAACACTTGTTTTGCCTTTCGAACACAAATCCTTCACTTGTTTCTCACTAATATTTTTACTAAGCAATTTCCCTGGGAAAGTTTGCTTACAACCATTAGAATATTCTGAGCAACCATAGAAAGAACGTTTCATGCTGATGCTTCCTTTTTTGCACCGAGGGCATACTGCGATTGGGTTTTTATTCACTTTCTTAACTACATCAATACTCTGCTGAATAGATTCTGCATTCAATTGTCCAGGCACTTCTTCAATCAATTTATTTATGAACTTTGCGATACTTCCCAAAAAAGCTTGAGGTGTACCGTTTCCGTTTCCTATTTTCTTTAGATATGTTTCCCATTTGGCTGTCATGGAAGGACTAGAAAGCAGGTTGCCTTCTATTGATTGGCATAAAACCTTCCCCTTCTCAGTAATATGAACAATGTTCTTTTTCACTTCGATGTATTGGTGTTTTTTAATGGTTTCGATGATTCCGCTCCGTGTCGCTTCAGTACCTAAGCCTTCAACTTCTTTTAATATTTCCATTTCTTCTTCGTTCTCAACTGACTTCCCACACGTTTTCATCATCGAAATGAGTTGACCTTCCGTGTAGGGTTTAGGAGGGGTTGTCATACCTTCTTTCATTTTGACGTTACTCTTTACTTTCTCCCCTTTTTCAAGTTTAGGAAGAGCTTGAGTAGTGTTTTCATCTTTCTTAGCTGTGTTGTCTTTAGAACTGTAGTTAAACAGTTCCTTCCATCCTTTGCTGATTTCTGTTTTTCCTACTGTTTCAAAATCTAAACCATTTACATTTGTTGTTACTTTGGTTTCTTCGTACACATAATCATGATGAAACATGGCAAGGGTCGTGTTCAACACTTCAAAGTAGATATTTCTCTCTTCTATCGATAACCCTTGAATTTTTGCTCGCGTTGGAACCTTTTTTGTAGGAATAATCGCATAGTGTTCTTGAACCTTTGATCCATCTACATATCTTTTACTAGGTCTTTTAGAAGCTACAGAAAAACGATTCTCTATGAGATCTTGATAGGACTCAAGATTAGCAGTTAGATAGGCAAACTCATTCTCCGTAATGTGTTGTGTATCTGTTCTTGGGTAGGATAGGATTTTCTTATCGTACAATTTCTGAACCGTATCCAGAACCTTCTTCGGACTGTATTTCCATCGTTTATTTGCTGTTGATTGTAGGGTGGAGAGAGCGTACAATTTAGGTGATTTGATACGCATTTCCTTTATTGAGACGGATTTAATGATGCCAGTATCGTTTCCTGTTATGTTGTGCTGATTTAACAGCTGTTGAACTTCTTCTTGTTTTTCACTTTTTATTTTTGCTTTTCCTTTGTATTTTCCGTTTGCTGCTGTAAAGTCCCCTTCAATTTCATAAAAAAGTTTTGGAACAAAATTCTCGATCTCAAGGTGCCTTTGATAGATCAAGTACGTTGTTGGCGACTGAACTCTACCAATGCTCAAGCTATCTTTTAGACCTTTTTGTTGTAAAAGTAACGTATAAAGGCGACTTCCGTTCATTCCAACAAGCCA
This sequence comes from Fictibacillus sp. NPDC058756, assembly GCF_042746035.1. NCBI lineage: Bacteria > Bacillati > Bacillota > Bacilli > Caryophanales > Fictibacillaceae > Fictibacillus > Fictibacillus sp. NPDC058756. Next base: position 1,750,803 of record NZ_JBHYPU010000001.1, read on the forward strand.
ATCAGAGATCTGACGTGTTTTGGCTTCTGAATAAAGTAATAGATCTTTCTCGTTATCGTGAAGATTAGAAAACCCTTTTCGAACCTCGTCCACTTCTAAAGAGTTAATCCAAAGTCGTTTAATGGGCTTGCCTCTCACACCTGTCATATGGTAGATCGAATAAAAGATGTTCGAACCCTCACGATCAACATCACAACCGTTAATGATAATGTCTGCTTCTTTAAATAACCGTTTTACCGCATTAAACTGTTCATATTTCCCTGATGCGACCTTAAATTCATAACGTTCAGGCAAAATAGGCAAGGAAGATAAACGCCACGTTCCCCACTCAGACTTATATTCTTTTGGTTGCTTCAGCTCGACCAAATGACCGATTCCCCATGTTATCACGGCGCCATTTGGAAAGATGCTGCATGGGTTTAACTCAATAAACGTTTTATCTTTCTTTTTTATCGAAAAGGCGTCGGAATAAGCCTTAGCTTGCGATGGCTTTTCTGCTAAAATGACAATATTACTCATAGGACTTCACCTTTTAACTTGAATTATTTACACTAAAAGAATAAATAAGGGAAGCGATACACCACCCTTACTCTAGTTTACTATTTGACGAGTTATATTCGTTCATTTAGAATAGGAATTTATTCGTTCGATCCATTGATGTCCATTAGGGTACTGGATGGATAAAGATTCTCTTAACCATTCTCGGTTTGTAGAAGGTGTTCGGATCTCAGGATGACAATATCGATGTCTTCATATTCTCTGGTAATTCTATCTAAATGCAAATCCAATGCCCATCTTCCAGCAATCCTGTTTAAGAAGAAATCTTTAAAGTTGGAGTTTTAAATCATTTAAAGTCCTATTCACTATTTATCTGATTTTCTCCGCCAACTCTAAAATAATTCCCTCTGGACCACGAACGTAGCATAACTTATAACTTTCTTCATATTGCTGTATCTCACTAAAGATTTCCGTGCCCTTCTTTTTCAATTTTGCAATAATAGCTTCAATATCTTCAACAGCAAAGCAAATATGTCGGATACCCAGCGTATTTGCAAAAGGTTGCTGAATATCTATTTCATCTGACGGCGTATGAAATTTGACTAGTTCTATCCATGCTTGACCATCTGGCATCCCCAATCCTACACATGCCGTTTTAACATCATTAAGCCCAACTATTCTGTCTAACTGTTCTCCCTTCAATTCCCATTCCGCTTGCACTTCAAGTCCTAAATCAAGAAAAAAAGCTTTAGCTTTTGAAAGATCTTTTACGTTTATACTCACATGATCTATTCTATTAATCTTCATATCTCATACCTCCTCGTTCCTGTTATTTTCAATACCTGTATACGTGTAAGGTTTGTTTGAAATTCGCTTAAAACAGGAAAATAATCTTCTTCCACAATCCTGCTCGATTGTTGAATAACAACAATATGGCTTCAGTGCTAAACTGCTCATCTCACAATTCAACATTTCTAAGATAACATCCTAAATTAATCCTTTACTCATACATAAAGTAACACAAACTTAGAATGCATAACCCTAATAAAAGTAGCATCAAAGATAGTTTCTTTAAATACCACGGTAGTAAATTAATAATATAAATGAATATTTCTCCTAAAACACTTCCAGGATCGGCATTTATAGTTTCACTTTGATAAAACTCTTTATCTTTAACTGAAAAAAAAATCAAACTTAAAAATGAAAAAACGGCAAATATAATCATTAAAATTGTCATAATGACTCCTCTGTAATCCCCTTAATTTTAATCAGAAGCAGCGTATCCTCTGTTCAACTCTTGCACCCTTTAGTTTAAGTGTAATTGTTCACAAACTTATTAATTAAATAGTTACATCTATTTTTTTTCAATCGCCATACGCAAGTTCGAGATAACTCCAATAAGCAATACTAACGAACAAACCATTTTTTCAAAAGGTGTTCCAAACAATTGTTGTATAAATCCAAAAGACCAAAGTATAACAAAAAACCAACATATAACAGTTATTCCTCTTTTGTATTTATATAGTTTAATTCTACCAACAATCAACGTAAAAACTACTCCAATAATAGAAATAACGATATTTACAACAGATATTGGTAGCTGTTCAGCGAATGATTCAGACCTTCCACCATTAACCCATATGAATGGAATACTTTTACTTATAATAAGAAAGTGGATTAAGATAGTCAAAGAGTAAAAAATAATTCCCATAAATACAGCAGTTTTCATATTAATTTTCCTGAGTTTTTCTAAAATAAAATCACCTCATTTTTCTTCCTGTTTCAATTTTATTAATCCAGTAATATACTATTCCTTTATCTCTTACCATCTGACAGGTAACTGAAAATAAGATTTCGAAGAGGTATCAAAAATCACCATTATTCTTAAACAGAGCAAAAAACATCGGCTAGGTATTCTTGTTGAACTAAACTGCACGTTAGTATGTTCAAGAAAAAAGTGCACTTCTCCTACTTGAAGAAATGCACCCGATCGTGGAATAACACGTTACAAAATTGCTTCGCTTTTTAATCCATGTTTCAACGTTGAAGTCTTTTACTTTTGAGTAAACAATTTTGGTTTCTAAAAAAGTTTTAAAAATTCTTTTGCTGCTTTTGATAAATAACTATTCTTCCTCCAAATTACTTTGGGTTCAGATATTAAGGTCTGATCCTTCAGCTGAATGACTCTCAATCCTCCCATTGAATGGAGGGATAATAACGAGATGGGTAAGATCGTTGCACCAAACCCCGATGAAACGAGACCAAGTAACATAATTAAATCCTGACATTCGCATAATATATTTGGTTCTAAATCTAACCGTTGAAATTCATTGACAATTTGTCCATACGCACCTAAACCATAGTTTGGTCGCAGAAGGATCAATGGCAAATCGATGATTTCCTCTAACCTGCATTGTTCTGATCCACTCCACGTCCATTTTTCAGGCAAAACAAGCACATATGGATCACTTTTCAATGTCATTTGAGAGATACTTTTTTCTGTTATTGGACTATTTGTTATCGCAATCTCAATCTGACGTTTAGATAACATTTTTATGAGATGAATCGTTTCACCTTCCCATACTTTGAATGTAAGACCAGGATTTTTCTCACGAATATCTACCACCTTAGAAAGAATTAAAGATGCACAATAAAGATTGGATCCAACAGATAAAATCCCACTGGCGCTTTTCCTCAATTCTTGAACTTCAACCATTGTTTCATCAAGTTTATTTAATAGTTCTTTTGCTCGAAGAAGTAATCTTTCCCCCTCCAAGGTTAAATTAAGACTTTTGTTATCCCGATCAAATAAAACGACGCCTAGCTCTTCTTCCATTTGTTTGAGTTGTTTGCTCAAAGGGGGTTGAGCCATATTTAATTTCTTTGCAGCGGTCGTGATCTTACCTTCTTCTGCTATAGTGACAAAGTATTTTAACTGTCGAATATCCAAGATGAAACCTCCATCATACCCAAAAGATATAATAAAAAGATAATACAGATATTTTAAGTATTGATAAATTGAGTATACACTAAGATTTAGTGTGATTCATAAGTTGAAGGAGTGTGACTTTGTTGTTCAAAATAAATACCATACAATTTCCAAAGCTTTTATCGGTTGGGAATATATCGAATGGTTTTGTGGCCTGGCTGTTTGGTTCAGCAGGACCATTATTAATTGTATTACAAGCTGCTGCAAAAGGTCATTTGTCTGGTAGCATAACCAGCTCATGGATTTTCGCCATTTATGGAATGGGGGGACTCCTAACGCTCATCGTCTCCTTATATTATGGGCAACCCATTGGCTATGCCTTTTCAATACCTGGAGCCATTCTTGTCGGCTCAAGCTTAACCCATTATTCTTTCAACCAAGTGGTTGGTGCCTATATTATAACCGGGATCCTTATTTTTCTTTTAGGATTATCTGGCCTTGTTACAAAATTGATGAAGGTTTTGCCTATGCCGGTTATGATGGGGATGGTGTCAGGCGTCTTACTCCCTTTCGGAACTGAAATGATCGGGTCGGTTGTAAAAAATCCTTTACTCAACGGAATCCCGTTATTTGTCTTTCTTGCTCTTTCTTTTTTCTTGCGATTTTCAAAAAAGTTTCCGCCTATATTAGGGGCGATCATTGCAGCAATTCTTTGTCTTAAATTTTTGCCGAACGTTTCTGTACAGCATCTCCATATAACAATGGGCATTCCCCATTTTATCATCCCATCATTTAGTTTTTCCGTTGTAGGGGAACTTGTCATTCCGTTACTCTTAACGGTTATTGCCATTCAAAATGCCCAAGGGATTGCTATGTTAGAGGCCCATGGCTATCATCCACCGATCAATGCCATGACCAATTGGAGCGGAATCGGTACCATTATAAATGCTTTTTTTGGGGGCCACCCAGCCTGTATTGCAGGTCCCATGACGGGCTTACTTGTTAATAAAGAATCAGGCAAACTTGAACATAGGTATGTCGCTGCTATTGTATTAGGAGTATTATCCTGTCTATTTGCTCTATTCTCTCCAATAGCCTCGCAAATTCCACATGTCATTCCTGCCTCATTAATTCAATTACTAGGTGGCATCGCCATGATTAGTGTACTGGTTGACTCTTTGAAAATGAGTTTCTCTGGTCCCTTCAAATCAGGCGCCCTCTTTTCCTTTATAATCACAATCTCTGGGATCTCTATTCTCCATATCGGAGCGTCATTCTGGGGTCTGGTTGGAGGTACCTTGGCAACCATATTCTTGGATAAACAAGATTTTTATAAATCCGAATCAAGTGACCAAAACAAAGAAACTAACTTGAGTGAAGCTCTTTGCAAGGACAAAATTTCCTAACACCGTTACTTTAGACCTCGGATACATCTCATGACACAATAAACGGACACCTAGACATAGTGCGGTCTAGGTGTCATTTATTTCTTTTTATAGAATAAAAACCTCATTTACTTATGATAAGGCTCCCCACTATTAATCCTAAACTACATCTTCAACAATCTTGTCCGTTTGTTGATTAAAAGGAGTTAAAATCTTATCTTATAATAGCCATCTATTATATGTTTGTATTTTAATCTGCACTGAATCACAAATTTCATTAATTAATGGGTTTTTCTGTTCTAATTTTCTGTTTCTGCTTCACTTTCGTACATTTTAATGATTTCAGGAGTACTCATGGTGCATTTCTTTTTACGCATCCCAATCAACTCCTTTGTTCTTATAATCACATTATACCAAACGCATGTTCGCGACACGGATTTTAAGCATAATAAAAACAAAAAAGTCCCCGTTTCAGGGACTTTATTAAATTCTAACCTTCTATACTTTTATTTTGCATAGCCTTACCCCATTTTGCCAGGGATTCTAAGGATGGAATCAAGTCCTCTCCCGCTTTCGTTAATGAATACTCTACTCGTGGCGGAATCTCGATGTACTGCTTGCGAACAACAATTCCCTGATTCTCCATTTCTTTTAATGACTGAGATAGTACCATGTTTGTAATTCCATCTACTCTACGCTTTAGTTCGTTGTAACGAAGAGTTTTGCCTTGGTATAATGCCCAAATAATCGGAAGCCGCCACTTGCTGCCTATTAAGGTCAGAGCAAAGGTTAATGGGCAATCTTCTTTTCTTCCGTATTTTGTTGCTTCACTGCTCATGGATCTTCCCCCTTTACTCAGTTTTTACTGACTTACTCATAAATTACTGCATACTTGTTTTCGTTTCATAATGTAATAAAATTATATCGTAACCAGTTAAAGTGCAAGAGAATTTTTAACATTAGAAAGGTGTGAAAGCTTTGAATCTGAAATATGAACTTTTACCTGATGAAAAAATAGAATACTGTAGAGATCTTTGCAATGAACTCATGGTTTTTCAAAAATCGAAAGCATACATAAAACCGGAATTGTTCGATAACATGAACTTTGAAACAAGGCTTGTTCCTTCAGTAAATAAAGCTATTCATAACTATACGGTAGTAGTTAAAGATGATGATAAGATTGTAGCCTATGTATATTCCAATATCTCTCCCAAAGAAACGTATGACAATGAGTTTGCCACTTTCTTTGATATGTCTACAGTAGGCAGGGATAATGTAGGATGCCTATCCCAATTTTATATTAAAGAAAAATACAGACAATATGGCATTGGTTCTAAGCTTTTTAATATGTCTATTGAATGGATCAAGCAATTTGACGATGTCGAAGATTACTTCATCTATGTTTCCAATGGCAACAATGATGCGTTGGAATTCTATAAACGGAAAGGATTTTCTGTCAGTCATGATATTTTAGATGGATTTATAACCGTTCTGCGGAACAAGAAACAATAAATCAAAAAAATACAAAAGGCGTACCCTGGTATAAGTGGAGTACGCCTTTGAAATAACTTGCTTCAATCTTTACTACCTAAAACATCAGTATTTGGAGGTTTATATCAATTTGCTTTATCATTGCCATAATCTGACCTTTGTGATGATACTCATGTGTGATTGTATGCAATCCCTTCGATCATCACATATCATATGTGGTATATTATTCCTTAAAGTGTCATGAATTTTTTAAGTCAATAAAATTAGGAGGATTTTCGATGGCAAAGTCAAAAGCAAAGAAAATGAGAGAAAAGATGATCCGTGAAGGTAAACGTAATCCACATGCGGATCGAAGTATTTTCGCTCATTCGGAAATATATAAATTGATGGCTACAAAGAAAACCAAAACAAAGCAAGATAAATTGAATCGAATCAAACATAAAGAGCGGATATCAGCAGCTGGATACAGCGATGATAGTAACCGTTCTTTTTTATTTGTCTAAATTACTACCTTTCGTTTTTCTCCTTCTTCCCCCCTATTTCCTTGTTAACCCAAAACGATAAACTCTTTAAATCTTTTATTTATAGGTTTATGCCGCGACAAGCCTTCCTTTTTATACATATGGATAACTACTTGATAAAACAGAAAGGCGATTCTATGAAAATTCTTTTCCTCGAAAGTCATCCTATGTGGATTTACGGTTTACCTAATGGTTTAAAGGAGCTTGGTCACACGGTTATTGTTTCAGGACCTGTCAGCAGAGAGAATATTTTAGATATGATATCTAAATATGAACCTGATTTGATTCTCTCTATGGGTTGGACACCAGAGCATTCAAAAGAGAAACAACCTTGGATACGTGATGCTGCTAGATCAGCTCATATACCGTTAGTGTATTGGTCAACGGAGGACCCGCTTCACACAAAAAATTTCACTTTACCTTTAATATGTACGATGCAGCCGGATTTTGTTTTTACGGTCACTCCAACTTTGTGTAAAACGTATGAGAAATTAGGGATAAAAGCGTCACACCTGGATTTTGGTTACCATCCAATTGTTCATTACCATACTGAACCGTACAGCAAATACAGTGCAAATATCGCAGTGGTTGCAAATGCTTACCCTGATTTTTTAGAACAAAATCCTGATGTTTTTCGTTCTGAGTCATTTGAAAACTTAATATTGCCGTTATTAAAAAAGAATATTCGAGTTGATTTTTGGGGAAATCATTGGGAAAGGCTAGGAGATCAATTAGGTGTTCCTATTCCTTCTGATTGGATTCATGGATATCTGAATTATAAAAAAGCTCGTAAAGTATATAGTTCATCCAAAATTGTGATTGGACTGCAAAATTGTACAGACCAATTATCCCAGAGAACATATGAAGTGCTAGGTTCAGGAGGCTGTCTGCTGACTTCGGACACAGAAGCCGTACGAGAAAAGTTTGTACCTGGCAGGGATTTAATTGTATCTTCCTCACCTGAAGAAACAATTGAAAAAATAAAATATTATTTAAAAAACACTAAACAAAGAGAAATTATCAAAAAAAATGGAATGGATGCTATAAAACCACACTCCTATTATTATAGAGCGAAAGAAATGATTAAAGTGTTAGTGAAAAGAGGTATCATTAGCTCTGAAATAGCCGCCGGGGACAAAGGAAAGCTGATTAATTACAAAAAAGAACTTGAGAAGAATTACAACCTTCACTATGTGAATTTAGGAGATACTCTAGGACAGATTTCTGTGCGTTATGAAATTCCTTTGAAAAAAATAATGAAGATCAACAAGTTTACATCAGATAAAATTTATGCCGGACAAATTATCAAAATTAGTAAAAAGTAAAAACAGACTGTTTATACGGTCTGTTTTATTACGTTAAGTTCTTATTTCTTTTTTGATCAACTTTTGATTATTAATTAATCCTGGATCATATGGTAAATAATCTAAAGCAATTGTATTATGTTTATAAGCTTTTTTAAAATCGCCTTTTTTGTAATAACAAATAGAGAGTTTTAGATGTGGGAGCCAAGTCCATGAAGGAACATGATAAAATCCCATACAATTTTTATCCCAAGTAAGCATAGATGCATATTCGTACCAATAGATTGCTTCATTCACCTGATTTTTTTCTAAGAATAGATTTCCCAGTCTGCAGCAAAAGTCTGCACGAGGACAATCATACTCAAAAGATTTATAGAGAATTTCTCTCTCTTTTTCTTGGTCATCTAAAAAATGATAACAATCAGCCAGTCTTCCACAAGAGGCAATTTTATCTTCTTTCCATGCTTCTTTGTGATTTAAAAATAAGGTATAGTATGTGATTGCTTTATGAAGTTCATTATGACGCATGAGTTCATTTGCGTAATAAAAGAGATCTCTCGGTGAAAATGCTGCTCCTTTATCTAACTGTTTCTCATAAATCCGTAAATTACGTTTGGAGTTGTCAGTTTTGTTTTTTAAATGATGAATACTTATATCACTGTGGAATATTGGACCGCTTACTTCTAAATATTCATGAACAGCACCATTCCATTTAAATTGACAACTGGATTTAACTAATCTATTTCTCTTAATTATGAATGAAGGATTACCAAACTTGTCTCTATTCACAAGGTACTTCATTGTAACCGAATTAACTGCTGGATTTAAATGATCTTTCAGTTGTTTAAGTAACTTCCTGTTTGGTTTATTTATAACATCATCAGCATCCAGCCACATTATATATTGTTTTGTAGCTAATTTAAAAGAATAATTGCGGGCAGAACTAAAGTTATCCACCCATTTAAAATCATAAATTTTATCTGTATATTGCCTTGCTATATTCTTAGTCTGATCAACAGAACCTGTATCAACTATTATTATTTCATCCACTAAATCGTGAATTGAATCTAGGCATATAGCAATGGTATTCTCTTCATCTTTTACAATCATACACAAACTAATGGTAATCAAGGATTATAGTCCTTTCAATGGGATATATAATCAATTCTTGTAAGAGCAGTTTTTAAACTAGAATTATTGGAGGAATAATATAACCTTTTGGTGAGCTCAGTTTATTAGGGTTATTCTTTAAAAGGAATATAGGATTTATATGACTTTCTTCAAATAAGTTTTCTGCTGAAAACCTTCTAGTAATATCAGAAGATTCTTCTCCTTCATCCAGCATAAAATCTCCAGAAGGCACATAAGAGTCCAATTGATAATCACCAGTTGGTACATATATGCCATATAGTTCATAGTCCCCGGTAGGTACATATCCGGCAGTTGGAATATAATCCCCTGTAGGCACATATAAGCCGTAATGCTCATAATCTCCGGTAGGCATATACCCGCCAGTTGGAATATAATCTCCCGTAGGCACATAAAAACCTCCAGTTAGCTCGTTCACGGCAGAAGGAACATAATCACATGCTGGATCAAAAAATCTTTTGTTTGCTGCTTTCTTCTCTCTTTTATTTTTCTTGCTAACCACTTTTCCACTTCCTAAATTAATAGCTTGTTTTACTTTATTAACATATGTATTCAATGTGAAAAATGTGTCGTACTATATCTCGTCTGTATAGAGTCATCTTTTAACAATAAAAAACGTTCCTGGTCACCTCGTTATTTATTTTGAGTAACAAAAAACCGGAGAATCGCTTCTCTCAAAATGAGTGAAACAATCCTCCGGTATAATAAACGGAACAGAAATAATCCAATACACCCTTATATGAAAAGGATGTTTGGTAATATTTGCGTCACTCGTAGTCAAACCCATTTATGGGGGTTTGGTAGAAACTTGCAGGCCATATCCCTGCGATTATACGAGCTTATTAAGTTAATTCACTTTATAAGTTAAAGTTTAAAAAAAGAAAACATCAATCAGAGGTTTTACTTTTCTTAACAGTATACTTGTTAAATAGAGGGTATACAAGAAATCCTATAAGGAAAAGACCTATTCCCAAAGTAAATGTTTTCGCGTCTGCTGTTCCAGAAATGATAACCCAGCTGGAATAAATCAATGCAAATAAAGCAATTGCTCCATCTTTTACTCGAGATCCCTTGATTTGATCATACGTCTCGCCCTTATAAACGAGTTTTAAGAAGTATAGTGCTGATACTAAATAAGGAATCAAATAAGCTAATGTTGCAGAAGTTGTTAAGAACAAGTAAGCTTCACCAATAGTGCCTGAAATTGTAGAAAAGATAAAAATCTGAGACATTATATTCGTTACAGATAAAGCTTTGACAGGGCTTCCGTTCTTATTTACCTTTCCAAAGTAAGCTGGGAATACACCAGATTTTGCAGCTTGATAGGGAACTTCTGAACTTAGCAGTATCCACCCAATGGTAGATCCAAAAAGTGAGATAACCGCTAGAAGACCCATTAGTGATGCTCCAGTATCACCGATCAGAACAGATAAGACATCTACAAATGGCTTATCAGAAGTCATAAGAACTTCTCTTGGAAGTACATTCATTGTTAATATCGTAGTAATCATATAAATACTTAAGGCTATTAATAAACCGATTATCGTAGCTTTTTTTACGTCTCTTTGGGAAGTTGCTCTGCCAGATAAAACAACAGCAGATTCAATTCCGACAAAAGCCCAAAGCGTTGCAATAGCTGCCATATTGATTTGACTGCCTAGTCCATGTGAAACTCCAGATTCATCAACCACAGGGAAATATGCGTCAGCAAATATAGAAGATTCAACGGCGAATAATGCAGCAACAATAAATAACATAAAACCGATTACTTTAGAAGCAGTAGCAACAAAGTTAAGCTTTCCTGCACCATTGATGCTTGTAACTAAAATAAAGTGTGTAAACCAAAGTAATACCGTACAAACTATAAATGTAATCATCTTTCCAAGTTCAATGTTTTGATTAAGTACGGTACCTACAACCTTTGAGCTTTGCATCATAGGGAAAAAGGTTGATAAATATCCTGCAAAACTGGTGATGATTGCAACGTTGCTTATCCAGTTCGCAACCCAGTATCCCCACACCATACTGAATCCAGCTACGTTTCCTTTTTTCGGATTTGAGAACATTGCTTTTGCATAACTTTGAGGACCTGCTGTTAATTCTGGTTTTCTAATAGACAATGAACCGAATACTAAGGCAATCATTAGTACCCCAAAGCCTGTAACTGCCCATGCTGCTGTAACTCCTAATGGACTGGCTGTTTGAGCTAACGTATTCGGGAGCATGAAAATTCCCGACCCTACCATATTTCCAACGACAAATGCTGTCAAAAGCCAAACGCTCCAATTGCTGTTTTTCATGATGAAATAAACCTCCTAAGAATTTAGCCAATAAAAAAAACACGTATGGAACAGCCCATACGTGTCATAACCAGCTTCCCCAAATAATCCCTGATAGCTCAACGCAGGAAATAACTCCTGCGACAGTTCTGCACCTATTAAATGCAGCCCCAATGCGCCATTGAAGTGGACAATGGAACATTTCGGCACTAATTCCTTTCAAACTGTCTTCAATGGCACCACTTGCCTCTGATAGTTTTACTAATAATTAATGCGACCTCTACCTCACTGAGATTAATGTGAGGACTTTATATTTAATTTAACCACGAATAGTAGATTAACAAATTTCTGCAACTACGTCAAATGGAATTTTTTGGATCATTGTTTGGTGCTGGTTTACCTGTAATCAGAATTTTGTTTTACAGAATCAAATACTCTTTTTCCAATAAGCGCATAGCCTTTTTCATTCGGGTGGAGATTATCTGCGAAATAGTCTTTCTTATTTTTATTAATAAAGAGGTCATCAGTCCTTATAAAAGCAACATTTTTATGATCTTTCGTAACTTGTATAGTTGATCGGTTCCAATTTAATATAGCTTCATTTACTGTTGACATATCTGCATATTTTACTTTTGGATTATATATGCCTAAAATATAAATGGTTTTGGATGATTCCTTTTCTTGCACCTTCTTAATAATTTGGTTTAAATTATCTTTATAAATTTCTTGATTGGTTTGAAGTTCTTTCTTATCAAACTTAGTAAATCGATCAGTACTTTTTATAAAATCATTTGTACCTATATTAATAAAAATAAAGTCTGAGTCCTTTGCCGTCTCAGCGATTTCTTTATTCTTTAATCTTTTAAGCAAGTCGGTGCTTGTATCGTTCGGAACACCATAATCGTTTACTACTAGCCTTTTATCAGTTTCTTCCTCATACCTCTCTTGTACATCCCCTATATAGCCGTTATCCTCAGTATCACCTAACCCATAGGCTAAGGAGTCACCAAGAGCAGTTGCTTCCATTTCGTCTTTACTAAAAGATTTAACTAACAATGCACTTGCTAATAAAACTACTAAACAAATTACAATAATTACGGAGCTTTTTTTCATTGCTCAACCACCGGCTTTCATGTTGATATTCTAAGTATGTAACAGACGGGTATACTTTTAGACCATTCATACATTATTTTGTAAACATACCTTTTTTATTGGGATGTTAAACAACAATTTGAAGAATTGCATAAAGAAAACTTGGCTGATACCAAGCCTTTTGCGTCAGCCTTAGTTGCGCTTATACTATCGACCTAAACTTGTTGCCACGTCGAAAATCACCGTCCTAACAAGTTTATACTTTCTGATAATGCAAAAAAACAGCTGAATGTACTTCAGCTGTTTAAACTTTTTACTTATTCAATTGCTCTGAGATTAAATTAGCGACCAATATATACCGCTCAGGTGAATCTCCAATATAATCAAACGGATAACATGTTGAAACTGTTAAAGTTGCTCGTGGTTTAGGAACGATTACGGTACGGTCGTTTTTGTCGACGATTCTTACGTTCTTCACTTTGTACGTAAATTTTCCCGCTTCCGTTTCGACTACTAATATGTCACCTTTTCCAACTTCACCAAGTTTTCGAAACACTGTATCCCTGTGACCAGATAATACAGAATTGTCGTTTTCACCAGGCAAAACGCTTTTTGAAAAGTGTCCTACCCCTTTTTCTAGTTCTTCTTCGTCGGTTCCGTGAACAATAGGAAGTGATGCTCCTAACTTAGGTATGATCAGTTCTCCTATATTTTCACCCTTTTTTGGACGTACTGGATACAACACATCATTTGTTTCCTGTCTCATTTCTTTTTGAGCAGGATTCGATTGATAATCATCAGCTGATTCCTGATCTGTTTTAAAAATCATATAGCCTTTCACGAACTTAAAAGCATTCGTAGTGCTGAACCATAGTCCAAACAAGATAAATGCAACAGAGAATGTAAGAAGAATGAACCGAAGTTTGCTTCTTTTCAGTTCTGTATCTTTCATTGATTAGAATCCTTTAACACGAAAACGTCTGAAGAAAAGAATACCAGCGGCAGCAATTGTTAATCCAGCAAGGGTGTTCCCAACATGATTTGTAGCAGTTTTCGGCAGTTCTCCGCCCTTTATCGTTTTAACGGGTGGTTTAGCCGCCATTGGAGCTTCAGTAACAATTTTCTCAGCTTCCTGGATGTCTTTTCCTGTATCCTGGATAAGTTCAGAGCCAAACATATCAGCTGTTAATACTAGATCAAGAAGTAGTTCACCGTTCGTGTTATAGATTTCCATAACTAGGTCATTACCGTTTGTTGAATCCATTGTCATTAATGTATCTATAGATACTTGCTGCTTTTCACCTTCTACAACAAGATAATATTTTGTCTCAATCTGCAAAAGCTGCTTCATTTCTGTAAAAATGGCGAGCACCTCCGCAATCTGTTCAGCTGAGAGTTCATCCGCTGTTTCAAACTCTTCAAAAGCCATCATTCTTTCCCCAAGAAGCATCATGCTGTCAAGGAAAGCTGGGTCTTCCCAGTTTAATGTTTCAAGATGTACAAAAAGCTTTTCCATCTCTTCATCAGTCAGATCAATTTCGGTAAACAAATCTGCAAATTCATCTTCCAAATATTCATCGCCATTGATGTAAAAATCAACAGCCCACTGAAGATCTTCAATGTATTCATAGCTTTCAAGAGAGTCATCATTTTCTTTTAATAGTTCTTCAAGTGCTTCTACTGATTCAAGATTGTACTCTTCAAGAAGCTGCTGAAGATTTTCATCGTCAATTGGTGTTCCTTCCCATCCGTTTAAATAAAAATCTACAGATGTTTCAAGATCTTCATTGAATAAAAAGTAAGGACTGTCTAGAACATCTTGTCCTTCTTCAATGTCACCCCATTCAACGAGTAAATCATTTAGCTCTTCCCGGCTTAAATCAAAATCCTTTAAAACGGATTGTACTCCGTCTTCAGTTAGAGGCATTCCTAGCTCATCAACGGATTCAAAATCTTCTAAGTACCATTCTTTGCTTTCAATGAAATCGATAAAGTCTTGTTTTTCCCATCCGATCTCTTTTAAGTACGCTTCAAACTCTTTATCATTTTGCTCAATAGCAAAAGCAGATACCGGTAAAATTCCAAAGCTCAAACTAAGTGCTAAAAGCAGTGTTACTAAGTGTTTCATCCCTGTTCCCCCAAAGGTGTAATAGTATAATTTCTAGAAAATTATACTGCCTAATTTTCTCTTTGGATACAGGTTTTATTTACCAATATTTTTATGTGATAGAATAAAGTTCCTTTCCGATACTTCAGGGGCAAAACCTATATATATTTACGTATTAATTGTATAAATGTGCTATATTGTTTACGATAAAAGTAACTTCTTTTAATTTAGTGAAACTACATACTTTGAGGTGAACAATGGGTAAACAAAAAAAGAAAAATACAAATGTTAAAGTATCAAAGAAGAGTAATTCTCATGTCTGGCTTTTTATAATTATAGGAATTGTTACAGTCGGGCTAGCTGTTTTTATTTTAACAGGCAGCTTCAACAAAAATACTGAGGAATCCGCTATCACCTATGAAAACCAGCCTTACTTAGGAGAAGAAAATGCACCAGTTAATATCATAGAGTTTGGAGACTACAAATGTCCGATTTGCAAAAACTTCAATGAATCCTTCTTCCCTTTAATTGATAAAGAACTTATACAGTCTGGGAAAGTTAAATTCTTTTTCTTAAACTATCCCTTTATTAATGTTGATTCAGAAAGATCAGCCCTTTTTGGTGAAACGGTTTATAAAGAGTTAGGAAACGAGACTTTTTGGAAGTTTCATAAACTGCTTTATGAAAAGCAGCCTGATGATCAAAGTCTTGAGCGGAAAGACGTATTCACAGAGAAGTTCTTAAATGATACTTTGAGTGAAGTTACGGCAGATGAGAATGTAAAAAAGGTCAGTGGAAATTTCGAAAATGATGCGAGTGAAAATGCATTGGAAACCGATGAGGCTCTTGTAAATGACCTTGGAGTAACAGGTACACCTACCCTTTTCGTAAATGGTAAAAAATTCGAAGGAAATTCATTTGGGGATCTTCAGAAAATGGTTGAAGAAGCGGCGAAGGAGAGTAAGTAAAGGTGACGAATAAACCCTTGTTGATCGCCTGGCTGGCATCAGTAATTGCAACTCTCGGAAGTTTATATTTCAGTGAAGTACTCCAATTTGTACCATGCACGTTTTGCTGGTATCAGCGTATTCTTATGTACCCGATGGTTATTCTGTTAGGAATCGCTTTTTATCATCAAGATCTTAGAATAACCCGGTACATCTTGCCATTATCAATCCTTGGGGTGTTCGTTTCTGGCTATCATTATGCACTGCAAAAAATACCTGCACTAAAAGCTTTTGAAACGTGTTCTTCAGGGGTGCCTTGTTCGGGACAATATATTAACTGGCTTGGCTTTATTACAATCCCGCTGTTAGCATTAATAGGTTTTGTTATCATCACTATTTGTATGATAATGATAAAACAGCAACCAAAATAACGGTTGCTGTTTTTTTATGGCTTTTTTCTAATAGATTGTTGCTTATGATTCTTTTATTTGAAGACACTTCGTTGCTTATTATTCTCCTAAATCAACGTTGTGATAGACTTGCTGAACATCTTCAAGATCCTCCAAAGCGTCAATCAGCTTCTCAAACTGTACTTGTGCGTCTTCAGGAAGTGTAAGATCGTTCTGTGCAAGCATTGTAAGCTCTGCAACTGAAAATTCAGTTATGCCAGCATTCTTAAAT
The DNA here is from genome assembly GCF_042746035.1 of Fictibacillus sp. NPDC058756. Taxonomy (NCBI): domain Bacteria; kingdom Bacillati; phylum Bacillota; class Bacilli; order Caryophanales; family Fictibacillaceae; genus Fictibacillus; species Fictibacillus sp. NPDC058756. The sequence goes on from NZ_JBHYPU010000001.1 coordinate 1,767,186, forward strand.
ACCTCCTGGACAGCATGAAATTGATCAGGTTCTGCATAAACGATAACAGCTTCATCTTCTTCAATGACATCACGTACATCTAAATCAGCTTCCATTAATAATTCAAGTACCTCATCAGCTGTTTTGCCTTCAAGCCCAATTACAGCTGTTGCATCAAACATATAAGCCACGGCACCGGAAACTCCCATGTTTCCGCCGTTTTTATTGAATGCTGAACGTACTTCTGCTACCGTGCGATTAACATTATTAGTGAGTGTATCCACAATCACCATTGAACCATTTGGACCGAAGCCTTCATAACGGAGCTCATCATAGTTTTCATCTGAGCCGCCTTTTGCTTTTTCAATAGCACGGTCAATAATTGTTTTAGGAACACTGTATGTTTTTGCTCGTTCAAGGACGACTTTTAATGACTGATTCGATTCAGGATCAGGCTCACCTTGTCTTGCTGCAACGTAAATTTCACGGCCAAATTTAGCATAAATTCTACTCGTATTTGCGTCTTTTGATGCTTTTTTCTCTTTAATGTTATTCCACTTACGACCCATTCTGTTCACTCTCTTTCAACTTTAAATCTATAACAGTTATTATACATGAAATGCACAAGTTGTTACGAGTTTTATAACATAATGAAAGCAATCCCTCTAATGAGAGATTGCAAATGTATATATCACTTGATTATTTTCTATATTTATAGATTCTTTCTGGCCTGCCTATGCCACCATAGGAAATGTCGGCAGATACCTTTTGTTCTGAGACTAAGTATTCTAAATATCTTCTAGCAGTTGTACGGCTTGCTCCAATCAGCTGACCGAGGTCCTCTGCTGTGTAGCCAATTTTATTACACGTAAGTATAGATATGACCTTATCTAATGTAATTCGGTCAATCCCTTTAGGTAAGTAAGAAGTCTCACTCTCGGCCTTTTCTCTTTTAAAGATAGAATCTATTATACTTTGGTTTAGTTCATTTGAAGCCGCTATTTGCTGAATGGATAATTTATACCCTTGAAAATTTAATAAGGTTTCTTTGAATCTCTGAAAAATAACAGGTTTTACAATATAGTCAAAGATACCATCTTCTAGTGCATTTTTTAATGTTTCAGCCTCTGTAGCTGCAGTTACCATTATTACTTCGATTCCGCGAAATTCGCTTCGAATCCAGCGTAATAAATCTAATCCATTCATATCTGGAAAATAGATGTCTAAAATAACGAGATCAGGTTTAAGTATTGATAGTTGTTCTTTAGCTTCTTCTTCATTAAGTGCAATGCCGCATACGGAAAAACCATCCATCTTTTCTACAAATCTGCGGTTAATCTCAGCGATTCGGATGTCGTCTTCTACAATAAATACTTCCAATGAACGCATGATATTTGTTAACCTCTATTCTTTCGGGATAATAACTGTAAAAAGAGTCGTGTTCACTTTTGTTCTTTCATAAAAAAGCTCACCATTTAATTGTTCTACAGATTGATTAACCAAATATAAACCATAACCTCGGTCTGACCCTTTTGTCGAAATTCCCTTTTGGTATAACTTATTAGCGATAGAAGGCGGAATTCCTTCTCCATCATCTTCAACCTCAATTAATAATTGATTTCCCATATCCGAAAGGCATATCTTAACTTCACTTTCATTTTCTCTGTTTTTAACAGCAGCATCCATTGCATTATCCACCAAATTCCCAATAATCGTAACAAGCAATTGTCTATCTAATGTTTCAGGAATATCTTTAAACGTACTAGATGGATCAATTGAAAAAGGAACTTTAAGTTCGATTGAACGATTAAACTTTCCAATCAGCAAACCTCCTATGTAAGGATCAGAAATTCGTTTCATGATGAACTTAGCAAAGCTCTGATGTACATCTGATTCCTTTGATATTACATCGAGAGCTTCCTGGTAGGACTCCAATTGTATTAACCCCGAGATTAAATATAATTTATTTGAAAATTCGTGAGTTTGTGCCCGCAAGCCTTCACTATACCCTTTAACTTGTGCCAGTTCTTCATTAAGTCTATAAAGTTCGTTTTTGTTCCGAAAAGTTGCTACTGCACCTATTACATCTCCTTTATCATCCGTAATAGGAACGCGATTTGCTACAACATTGCTGTTACCAAGTTTCATTTGTTCATCAAACTCACTGCTGCCATTTGAAATGACATCCAAAAGTCTAGAGTTTGGAATGGTTTTTAATATATTGCTGCCTATCAAATCGTCCGTATCTCTTTCGAGCATTTGTAATGCAGTTTGATTAACCATCGTAATATCACCATCACGGTTGATTGCGATTACTCCTTCTCTGATAGCTTCGAGAATAGCACTTTTTTCTTTGTACAATAAACCTATTTCTTTTGGTTCCAAACCGTGCGTCGCTTTTTTAACTCCTTTTGCTATCAATATGGACCCTATAATTCCTAAAGAAAGAGTGAACACCCCAATAAGTAAAATTTTTAATTTATAAGGCCAGATAATTTCATTTATACTAGTAGTCAAAAAACCGACTGAAACGAGTCCAATGATTTTACCCTCATCATTTATTATGGGCGATTTACCTCTCACTGCTTGCCCGAGAGATCCGATTGCTTCTGTAATACTTGGTTCTCCTGATAAGGCGAATTCATTATCGCCTCCAACCATCTTTTTCCCAATGCGTTCTGGAATAGGATGAGAATACCGGATTCCTTCCTTATTTCCAACAACGACATACTGTGCACCTGTTTTCTTCCTTATTTCTTCAGCATAAGGCTGTATTCTTTGAGAAGGATCTTCTTCTTCAAATGCTTCTATAACTAATGGATTGCTGCTTACCGTATTTGATACACTTAGTGCTCTTTGACCGATCTGATCTTTTATCGTATTTACAAACATCACCTGAAAAAGAACAGCTAAAATAACGACCACTATAAAGATGAGGGAGCAGCTGATGATCATTAACTTTGTTTGCAGTTTCATTTGTTTCCCCCTGAAAATAGAAAAGACTTTCCTGATTTAGAAAGTCTTCTCTTTCACTCTTGTTTTATCCTTCTACATTAACAACTACATTTTTTCCTTTTAACTTAAGCAAGAAAGGTACTAAAATCCATAATACAGCACAGACAAGAAAAATAGCTGAGATAGGATTCTCGATAAAAACCTTAAAGTCTCCGTTTGATGTAGTTAATGCACGTCTCATATTATTCTCAATCATTGGCCCTAAAACAAGGCCAAGTACAAGAGGTGCGAGCGGGTAATCGTTCTTCGCTAATAAATAACCCGCTAATCCAAATCCAATCAGTAAATAAAGATCAAAGGTTGTTACTTGAACCGCATAAACTCCGAAAACAGATATAGCAATAATAATTGGCAGCAGGTATTTTGGAGGTGTTTCAATAATTTTTGCAAATACCTTTACGAGAGGCATGTTTAAAATTAACAGCATCAAATTTCCTATAAACATACTTGCAATTAGTCCCCAAGCTACATCAGGATGATCACTGAATAATAACGGACCTGGCTGCACATTGTACATGATAAGGGCACCCATTAAGATAGCGGTTGTTCCGGAACCTGGAATACCAAGTGTCAATAGCGGTATCATTGCTCCGCCTGAAGCTGCGTTGTTCGCGGACTCTGGCGCTGCAACTCCAGCAATTGCACCTTTCCCAAATTTTTCGGGAGTTTTACTTAATTTTTTTTCAGCAATGTAAGAAAAGAAGGAAGCTAATGTTGCACCTGCACCAGGAAGGACACCAATGAAAAAACCAAGAATAGATCCGCGTGCAATAGGTCCTGCACTCTCTTTAAGATCTGTTTTAGAGGGAATAACTCTCCCGACTTTCGCAACTCTTTCTTGGTCATCTTCTTTATGAAGAATGGTTTTGAAGACTTCGCCTAGAGCAAACAATCCCACAGCTACTGTTAAAAATTCAAGTCCGCCAAAAAGTACCGGAATTTCATAGGTGAAGCGTGCTACACCCGAAACAGCATCAATACCAATTGTAGCGAGAAGCAGTCCAGTTAAAGTCATCATCCACGCTTTTGTGATTGACCCCCCTGCTAGACCGCTTACAGCTGCCAGTCCTAACAGCATAAGTGAAAAATACTCTGCAGGTCCGAATTTTAATGCCATTTCAGAAAGTGGATTTGCAAGTAATGCTAACCCAATGATTGAGACAATACCTGCTGCGAAGGAGCCGATGGCTGCAATCGACAATGCTGATCCTGCGCGTCCTTGTTTTGCCATTTGATACCCGTCCAGCGTAGTTACAACAGAAGATGACTCACCAGGTGTATTAAGTAAGATGGATGTAGTCGAACCGCCATACATCGCTCCATAATAAACCCCTGCCAATAGAATAATAGAACTTGTAGCGGCAGCTGATGGTTCCATCCCGCCAGTTAGAGTTGCAGTTACAGGTATGAGCAGAGCAACTCCGCTCATTGGACCGATACCCGGAAGTACTCCCACTGCTGTTCCGATCAAAACACCTATAAAGGCAAAGAATAAGTTTTCAGGTTGTGTTGCTGTATGAAACCCTTGCATTAGAAAATCCATTACGCCCATACTTTTTCCTCCTAACTAAACCATACCGGCAGTCCAGGCAAAGAGCCTTTTAAAACAACCACAAATAAATAATAGACACAAAATGAAAAAGCACCTGCAATTATCGCATTTTTAATCCATCCGCCTTTTTCCATCGTCTGAAAAGAAACAAAAAGAAATACGAATGTACTGATCAAATAACCGATTGTTTCAAGTAAAAAAGCATATAAAATACTTGCTATCAGTATGATTAGAAATCTTTTTATCATTAATTTTTCACGTTCATTGTTTTTATTTTGAACCGATTTAAATGACTCCAGAAACAGCTTTACACTTAATAAAATAAGGATGAGTCCAAGCAAAAATGGAAAGACATTTGGTCCTACTTCACTTCCATAGGCACTCTTTGCTATATTCCTGCTTTCAAATAGAAAAGCAGCGCCAATTAAAGCAAAAACCACACTTGCATAACGGTCAAAACTCCCTGTCCACATGTACATAACTCCTTTAGCACACTAGTATTAATAAAAATGGAGAAGTATCTTTACTCCTCCATTTGTAGTCTATTTGTTCATCCCTAATGACTTTAATAGATCTTCAACTTGTTTTTCCTGTTCTTCTAAAAATGAAGCAAACTCCTCAGCATCTTTAAATTCAGCTTCCCAGCCGTTACGTTCAAGCTCTGCTTGCCACTCTTTGCTGTCATTCAAGTCTTTAAGAGTTTTAGCCCAGTAATCTTTTGCGCTGTCCGACATTTCTTTAGGACCGAAGATACCTCTCCATATCGTAAAATCTGCGTCAATGCCTTCTTCTTTAAATGTTGGAACTTCAGCCAATTCTCCTTTTAATCTCTTGGTAGAAGATACACCAAGAACTTTAACTTTTCCGGCCTTTAAAAATTCACCTACTGCTGAAGCATCTGTAGCTATGTAGTCTGCATTTCCGCCTAATAAAGCCGCAATAGCTTCCCCGCCTCCATCATAGGAAACGTATTTTACCGTTTTAGGATCAACTCCTGATTTATAAGCTGGCAGTACAGCTACTAAGTGGTCCATTGATCCAGGTGCTGATCCGCCTGCTGCAGTAACTGATTTAGGATCTTTTTTTACTGCATCCATAAGCTCTTTTAAACTGTTGTATTTTGAGTCTTCTTTTACTACAATTGCTCCAAAATCTTTTGTTAGTTGAGCAAGTGGCGTAGTGTTTTTATAGCCATATGGGCTGTTTCCTTCTTTCTTAAGATTATTAATCAAGATAGGAGGTGAATTTACGTAAAGTTTATAATCATCTTTTTTATGCTGAGTGGCGTATTCTGCTAAATAAACCGCTCCACCACCGCCTGGCTTGTTTTCAACTGTCATGGTTTGGTCAACTAATTTAGTTTCCCCAAGTACCTTTGTAAGGGAACGTGCAGTTAGATCCCAGCCGCCTCCAGCACCTGATGGAGCAACAACTGTAATAGATTTTTTAGGATAATCTGAATCTCCGGCATTATTGCCGCTGGAACCCGACGTACTGCATGCTGCTAGTGAAGGAATAAGGAATCCTGCTAGGAGCCAATTTTTCCAATTTACTTTTTTCATATGTATCCTCCTTTTTGATAGCGCTTTCATTTAATCTTTTTATAATCCTAACACGCTATATTAAAAAAAGAAGTTTAACTGCATAATGAGCTTTTTGTTCATAAAGTTCATAGAAAAAAAAGACCCCTGAAAAACATCAGAGGCCTTACCTATACATTCAGATTATTTTTTTATATTTCTTCCGTAAAAAATTTCATCCATTTCTGATTTAATGCGATCTGTTATTTCATAGACACTTCTTGAATCCAATGTGTCTTTGGTGTAGCCAAACAGATAATTGTTTAAATCAAATTCCTTTAACCGGCATTTTGTATGAAAAATGTTCTCTTGATAGATATTGGTGTCTATCATGTCGTACATGTTTTTTATATCTTCAGAAAGATAATTTTGTATTGAGTTAATGTCGTGGTCAATAAATAATTTGTGACCTTTTATGTCTCTCGTAAAGCCACGTACCCGGTAATCCATCGTAACAATATCGGTATCAAAAGAATTGATAAGATGATTTAATGCTTTCAAGGGTGATATTTCACCACAAGTTGATACATCAATATCTGCACGGAATGTACTAATCCCTTCTTCTGGATGGAATTCAGGATACGTATGGACAGTAAGGTGACTTTTGTCCAGCTGCATAACTACTGATTCGGGCATCGCAGTTGCCGAATCATCAAATGAATCTGTAGGTACCTCAACGACCGGGCCTTCAGAAACAAGGAGAGTAACACTAGCCCCTTGAGGAACATAATCTTGCTTTGCCACGTTCAGAACGTGAGCACCTATAGTGTCAGAAACAGTCTGAAGTATATTTGTTAGTCTTTCCGCGTTATATTGTTCATCAATATATTCTATATAAGCTTCCCGCTCTTCCCGAGTTTTTGTAAAACAAACATCGTACATATTGAAACTTAATGACTTTGTCAGGTTATTAAATCCGTGTAAAGTGATACGTTGGTCTGGTGAAATTGTCATATGATCGATTCCCCTTATGCATTAAGAATTTGAGAAGTAAATATTTTTATAATACCCATAACCTGTACTTGAAAAACGGTTGATGCTAATTTGATATGAATTTCCTTTATTCTATTGATTTTTGAAGAAAAAAATAAATATCATTTGTATTGCATATTAGATATAATCATCTGTGGTATTGTTTTACAAATATGGCAGCGTAATCTTATGTAGATTACTACTATTACAAGGAGAACTGTGCAAAAACGTGTCTATTAAATTACGAACATATTTTGCTATCACATTTTCGATTTTGATTTTTATGACTTCGACATTTTTAAGTATTACAATTAGTAAGAAATCCAGCAGTATGCTGGAAAAGGAAGTTGGAGATTCTCTTGCTGCTGTTGCTTTTCAGATGGCAGATAAGCTGGATTATTTTATGTGGTCACGCTTTAAGGAAATACAAATCATCAGTGAACTAGAAGCCTTTAAACAACCAGAACCAACTTTAGAAGTTAAAAAGTTACTAACGAAGCTTCAGGACAGTCTTCCCTCTTTTTCATGGGTAGGATTAACCGATCAGAATGGGATTGTCACATCAGCTACAAAAGGAATTCTTGTTGGTCAAAATATATCGGAACGCCCTGTTTTTCAGAATGCAAAAAATGAACCATTTATTGGAGATGTACATGATGCAGTACTGCTGGCTAAATTAATCCCAAATAAAAATGGCGAACCTCTTCAGCTAGTTGATATCAGTACCCCTGTTTATAAATCAGACGGGTCATTTAATGGTGTACTTGCTGCACATCTAAGTTGGGAGTGGACAGAAGAAATCAAGAATACTGTGCTTCAGCCACTTGAAGGAAAGCGTGAAGACGTAGAAGTCTTTATAGTAAGCTCTAAGGATCAAACCGTTTTGCTTGGTCCAAAAAATCTCGTTGGTCAACCATTAAAACTTGATTTGATACATCAGTCAAAAAACAATTGGAAACTTGTAACATGGCCGGACGGCAAAAAGTATTTAACGGGACATGCCTACGGAGAAGGTCATAAAGATTATAAGGGACTTGGTTGGACAGTTATCGTCCGGCAGCCTGAACAGGTTGCTTTCACATCAGTGAACAATCTTCAAACTTTTATATTTATACTTGGTACTATCTTTACTATAATCATGGCGATAATCGGATGGTTTCTCGCCGGTAAAATATCAACCCCTCTGCAACGGATTGCGGTTTCTGCAAACCGATTAAGGAATGGAGAAAATGCTGAAATTCCTTATATAAAAGGAATTAAAGATATCGAAGATCTTTCAAATTCACTTAGAAAACTAGTCTCTTCTTTGATTAAAACAGAATCCGAGCTTGGAAAAATGGAAAATATAGCGATGCATGATTCACTTACCGGTCTTCCTAATCGATTGTCTGTATATGCCTATATGAACGAATTAACGGAACAAGGGGAAAATGAGCTGAACCATATGATCATTTTGTATTTGGACCTCGATGGTTTTAAAAAGGTTAACGATACACTGGGTCATCACATGGGAGATATTCTATTAATTGAAACTAGCAAAAGGATTAAAGCAGCATTGAAACATAACCATTTTGTTGCACGGCTTGGCGGAGATGAATTTGTAGTCATTATTTCAACTGATTCAATTCACCCATTAGAGGATGCTAGAATTATTGGTGATGAGATTATCAGAGATTTAAATCAGCCGTTTTATTTAAATGGTCATAAATCATATATTGGCTGCAGTATCGGAGCGGCGGTGTGGAAAAAACATGGAGAACATCCGGATGAAGTGCTGCAAAATGCAGATAAAGCACTATATGTTTCAAAACGCGCAGGTAAAAATCAGATTAACGTTTACATGAAGAATAGAGTCTCATAAACAAAAGAAGGGCTGAATCTAAAGTATAAAAACTTTTAAGGTCATGTCTCTTTTTATTTAAACTTTTAGATAACGTAAATTATTATAATGTGGTAAGTTATCGGAAAATCCTCGATTTGAAATTCGAGGATATTGTTTATTTTTTATTTTATAAAAATAAAAAAATTTGGGGCTGCCAAAAGTAAGTTTACCTTATTTTTGGGACAGCCCCTTCTTTTTATGAATTTTGTACCTCATTTTGAACCATAGGACTTCTTTTCATAAGAGGAACCATTGTCAAGATTCCGAACGCAAACAAAATAGCTGCTCCTTCAAACATCACGATTAATGAGAAGGTTTCTTTCAGCCAACCTGTGATTGACATTGTCAGTACCATTGCACCCATGAATAATGGATTTAAGATGCCATTTACTCTTCCAATAAATTTTTGTTCAGTACCCTGTAAAATAAGTGTATTTATACCTATATGGATACAAGGCATAAACAAACCGCTTAAAAACTCGGCAGTTAGAGTCAGCCAGAATTCTGTAGAGATCCCCATAATGAAAAATCCTAAAGCACTTGCCCCTAATCCAAATGACAACAAAACTTGAGGCTTTATTTTACTGGCTATTCCAATTGTTAAGCCTCCGCCAAGTATCATTCCAGTTCCGAATGCTGCCATCAGCCATTGAAGCTGTTCTTTAGGAAGTCCTAACTGCTCGGTAACTAAAAATACTGTTAACGGCTGTGTTAATCCTAATGCCAGACCCGCTAAAGCAAAACAGGCTCCAAGGAGGGTTAAGGTACGCTTGCTTAATACATAACTGAAGCCCTCCTTCATTTCATGCCAGATGGACGATTTCTCTTCTTGCCCTTCCACCTCTTGATCAGGAGGCAATAAAGTTAGGATGACAGCAGATAAAACAAAAGCTATTCCCATAATACCTATCGCTGCATTAATACCAAACTGCTGATATACATACGTTCCAAGGATTGGTCCAAGAATCATAAATACCGCAAATAGAGTCTGATACATGGACATACCAATTTGAACCATCTCTTCTGGTACATGTATCTTAAACAATTTCATTCCTGATGGCTGTGAGAACTGTGACAATATAGATGAAACAAGAGTCGCAAAAAAGATGATCTTCCAGCTTCCAAATAACAGAGTAAGCAACACGGCGAAAATGGAAACTGCACTTAGCAAGTCACACCATATCATTGTCTTTTTCGGTTTCCATCGATCTGCAAATGTTCCGCCTATAAAAGAGAATAGAAAGATCGGTGCGAATTCTGCAACAGATATTAATGACACCGCGATTGGATTCTCATTCGTTTTCTCAATGACATACAAAAGAATCGAGTAGTTTCGAACCCAAATGCCGATTTGAAGAAAAAACACTGAAAATAAAATTGTCCGTATAACTTTGTTCCTAAAAAGCATGCCCATTGTAATTTTGGGTTTGACCTGTACCCCATTCAAAATAATTCATCCTAATTCATGCTGAACTATCCATTATTTCCATTCTCCAAACCATTGATTCCATTTCTTTAAGAGAACTTCTTTTAACGGAGGTGACTCGATTCCTTTCTGCTTCTTAAACTCATTGAAACTAGCAAAACCTATAAGTAGTATTCCGGTTAACAGCAAATATACCCACCATGGCATGCTGCCCCAATACGGACGAGTTTGAATCAAAACATTCAAAAGCAGAACAATCATGCCTGTAAAGAAATAGCTTTTCTGTCTGGATAGAAAACCATAAATAATACTCACGAAAGACAGTGTGCCAAGAATAATGGCATCCATAACTTGATAGCTTTGCATGGCATCAATTATTAGTAAAGCTGCAATTATGCCAAGCAAAGAGTATTGAACTGAAGTTGCCATCTTATCAGATATGCTCCAAGTCTTTCTCGTTATCACATAACTTAAGAGAATCCAAGGCAATACATTGAGCTCAGTGTTTACAATTGCAGGTACTTCGAATTGGTTGATGAAAGAATAATAAGCAAACATTACGAACAAACTTGAAATGGTTTGCAGTATTCTTTTACCTGTTTCGAATTCTCCTAATCGTCTTGCGTGAAGATAAAATAGAATCGCGAGCAATGAAAGTCCTGCCGTTGACAGGAATCCCTGTGAATAAGTAAATCCCGCAGATACATAAATAACTCCAAATACCGCGAACACATCAATAGAAAACTTAAGCGTTTTTGAAAAAAGATTTTTATTGTAAATCAGTCCAGCCATGGAAGTAAGGAATCCTGCTGAAAACCAAATTAATGCTTTGTTATCTGGTTGAACTGCATAAACGATAAACAATTCCTCTATGTCTATCATTATATAAACAAGAATTACAGCTGTGGCATACTTCCAATAGCCTTTTAAAGATTGATAGAAAAGAATAAATCCGACAAGCAATCCTGCATGTATAAATAAGTATGTTGGGTTGAATCCCCGGCTTAAAATATATTCACCAAGAAAAAACAGTGAAAACGGTACAGTATAAATAATAATTCTGTCTTTCCAATGGGGCTTTAAAATAAAATATAATCCTGCGAGAAGGACACTAAAGATAACAGGTCCTTCCAGCGGAAGCCATTCGGATATAAAATAATGAAAAGCAACAGCAAGCATTGTTAAACCTGAGTAAAAGTAAAATCTAAGTTCATATTCTTTTAACGTACGGATCATATACAACCCATAAAGAATGGCTAAAAGAGTAAACGGCAATGCATCTTGTGATACCAAGAGGGAAAATCCAATCGTTAACACTAAGAAAAAGTGAGAAACAGTTTTAATGGGATATTCACTGCTTGCATCTACGCGTTTAAAGTACTCTCCGCTTACAAATAGCAGATAAGCGATTCCTATATACATATAAGCTGAGTTTCTATCTGTTAACGAGAATCCGGCTGATTCTGCCGTATAAAACAACGCAAAGAATAAACCAAACTGTATACCTGCATAACCGGCTTTTACTTTAAAGTGCTGTGTAGCAAACCATAATGCTGCCATCAAAAGAAGTGAAGAGGACAGTTTAATCCAAGTAAAGCTTCCATCAAACGTTGCCACAATGAAATTAACACTTGCTGTAATAGCCGCAACTGAAATAAAAACTGCAGAAAGCATCACATGATTTTTTTTCCAAATATACAAACCAAGTATTACGAAGCATCCTAATCCTATCGATAAAGAAAGCTTAGGCTCCTGTAAAAATTTCATCCCTGTATAAAATACGGTACTAAAAAGAAACACGGAAGTTAGCCAAGCAGAGATTTTTTTCTTCTGACCACTTTCGATAAAGTAATGACGCAGCGCTAAACTTGTCAGAAGCAAGGATACAATAGCTGCCTGTAAATAAAGTCCAGTTAAAGAGGTCATTAGAAAACTTAAAAGAATTCCTCCTCCCCCCACCATGAGACTAGATCTTTGCAAAGGTTTGAGGAATTGCCCTACTCCATAAGCTGAAGCTGCAGCTATTCCGATTGCTAACCCCCAGTATTCGCTTAAAGAGCTTCCCATCAAATGATACAATTCCATAAATGTACATATTACATAAAAAGGTGCTAAGTATTTAAAGAAAGAAAATGAAGTTTGATAGCTTAAATAGATAAAGTTCCCCGAAAGAACTAAGTATCCTAACAAGAGCCAGATGTTGCCCTCACCTTCTGATAACAAGACACCATTAACTGTGATATATAAAAATGCCAGTACCGAAATTGCTGCATTTGCCAATTGATAGTAACTGTTTAGGTGTTTATCCGAAAACTTGGCCACTAATAGTAAAACAATGGGAATCATGACGACTAAGAATAAACTGTAATCTAATAAGAGTGAATTTTGTACGAGTTGAAACAATCCATACGTAATGAATCCAATGAATAAAAATTCGTATTCTTTCCTCTGATTAACCATTCTCATTGCTAAATAAAGAATGGCTGTCAGGATAATATTAAAGCTTTGATATAGCTGATTATCGAATAAAACAAGAATTAATACAGTTGATAAAATCAAGTTTGCCTGAATAAAGACTGGCAAGATTTTGAGAAATACATTTTGCTGTGTAGATCGGTTCATGAGATATAGTGCTATAAATCCGACATTTCCAAAAGCGTATGCAAAATAAAACGCATGCTTCGTTAATCCGAAAGCTAATAATTCATAAGAATAACCTATCGAACCCGCTATAAAAGTAAACCAGCTAAACAACTTTGACTGAAAATAGCGGCCAAACCCAAAATAGACCGGAACACATAGTACGGTTGTGAGTACTCCTAGAACATATCTTCCTTCTCCATAAAAACTAAGCCAGCTGCCGAATAACTCAAAATATCCAGCAGACAAAATTGTAATCGGAATAAATAACGCAAACAAAACAAAAAATGTAAAAGCTGTTTTTCTGATCTTCAGCACTTTTTCAGACAGTGCTCCCAATCCTCCAAACAAAACAGCAATTCCGCCGACAAGCATCGTTTTTGTAAGTGAACTGAATACTTCCCAATTGCTTGTTGCAAGTGTTAATCCGCCTAATGAAAGGAGAATAACACCAGCTGCCATCAATGAAGTGATATTCTTTTCCCTCTTCTGTTCAGGTGTTAATTCAATTTTAGGCTTTGGCTGAACGACTGGTTTTACTGGTTTTGACTGAACGGGTTTTTGATTTATTGGTTCAGCTTTTATCAAAGTTTCCTTTATTTTAAGATCATCTGCGTATCTGTGATATCCGTCAACTACTGTCAGGTAGTCTTTTTCTTTGATATACCCGCCTTTTTTCAGCGTATTTAAATCCCTGATAAATCTAGGCTCATCCATTATGTATCCCCCTTGATAACTCCTTTGTTGAATGTATGTATGAAAAAGAAAAGAGATAACAGTGGTTATCTCTTCTGAATTATAAATTTATGATAGTCATAATTTTACAGTAACTGCTAATTTGTGTCACTACTTACTATTTTAATTTACTGTAAGGATTTTGAATATATGAGGTTTGGTGAATAATGGTAAAGTACGGCGTGAGTAAAGGAGGTACAAAATGGAGCGGATTTATTCAATAGACTTTATTAAATTTTTTGCCATATTTGCAGTGGTAGTCATACATATTTTCCCGTTAGATGGTTTTACAGGATATTTCATTATTGATAATATCGCCAGGTTCGCTGTACCATTTTTCTTTGCTGCTTCAGGTTATTTCTTTGCACAGAAAATGATACAAAAACATACATCATTTTTCCATTTAAAAAGCTATGTAATTAAGCTGATGAAGATTTATTTCGTCTGGTTGATTTTTTATGCCATATATGATGTTCTGCTCATACTTCTTAAGGGCAATGATATACAGGGAAATCTTATTAAATACTTTGATAAATTTACGCTATTAAACTTATTTTATTATGGTAAAGGAACCAGCGGGTATCAGCTGTGGTTCCTGACGGCGTTAATTTGGAGCACTATCATTGTTTATATTTTCATTAGATATAAAAAAATAAATGTTTTGTTTGTCCTAAGTTTGATTTTAAACCTAATCGGTCTTTTAGGACAGGCATATACGATGTTCTTAGACCTTCCTGTAAGTACGACAAGAGATGCCCTCTTCTTTGGTTTGTTTTATACGGCGTTAGGAGTGGTTTTCGCAGTTAACATACATTTAAAAAAACTAAGGAAAATAAGCGGAATAACCTATCTCGGTTTAGCGATAATCTGTACCTTTATTCAAGTAATGGAAGGATATTTATTAGACAAAGTATTGGATGGCAGCCATGGTGAATACTTTTTCTCAACGATTCTTGTTACTGCTTTTCTATTCTTCTTTGCTCTGAATAATAAAAAGATTGGAAAAGGATTGTGGATTACAAAAGTTGGCGGTAACGCGCTTGGTATCTATATTATCCATGTGTTTTTCTTAGACCTGATTAATAACGTATTAAAATATTTAGGCGTTAACCAGCTGCTATCAGAGAATTTAATCTGGAACGTATTTTATACCCTTTTTATTTTTATTATTTCGTATTACACCTATCATTCTCTGCAGCTAGTTAAATCGGAATTAAAAGAATAAATAATAAGCTTTTTAACGCTTCACCACTTCCCCTTCCTTACATATTCTGTATTACATTACGAAAGGGCTAATTACCCGTTCACAGGGGAGGTATTTAAATGGGCGTTGAACTAACAGCGCTTCATTGGATTTATGTTGTGATTATAGGCTTAATCATTGGTTTTATGGTAAAAAGACGTGATACAACTCTTATTTGTATCGTCGGTATTTTCTTAATTGCGATAGCAGCAACTGGTTCATTAAGCGGTTCGATCAGCAGTATATTTAATAGTTTCATATATGCTATTACGGAGCTTCTTCCAACAATACTTGTTATATCTATTATTGTTGCAATGAGCAGAACATTAACTACGACGGGTATTAACGATGTGATGATCTCGCCATTTTCCAAACTGATCCGTACACCTGCACTTGCCTATTGGACTATTGGGATTTTAATGATGGTTATCTCATGGTTTTTCTGGCCGTCACCAGCGGTTGCACTAATGGGTGCAGTCCTTCTTCCTGTAGCCATTCGAGTAGGTTTGCCTGCACTTGGAGTAGCGATGGCTATGAACCTATTTGGGCATGGTATAGCTTTATCGGGTGATTTCATTATTCAAGCTGCTCCTAAATTAACAGCTGATGCGGCGGGGCTTCCAGTAAACGAGGTAATCAATGCCAGCATTCCGCTTGTTTTTGTAATGGGGTTAGTAACAACAGTCGCTGCCTTTTATTTTTTAAGACGGGACATGAAAACGGGAAAACTAACCGCTGCAACTGGAGTGACAGATGAATCAGTAAAAGAACTGCCGAGTGAACAAAAAATAAATCTTTTATCAAATGGACAAAAGAAGTTCTTCGCTCTATTTATCCCGGTAATGTTCGCACTTGATGTGGCTGCAATGTCCATCCTAAAGCTTCAGGGCGGTGATGCGACAGCATTAATTGGCGGAACATCTGTTTTTATCCTTTTACTGATCACAATGGTCAGCCATAAAAATAAGGGACTTGAAAAAACAACTTCCTACATGATTGACGGTTTTCAATTTGGTTTCAAAGTCTTCGGCCCTGTAATACCCATCGCTGCTTTCTTTTATTTAGGTGACTCTGGTTTCACAAAAATTATAGGCGAATTCTTACCGAAAACTTCACAAGGTATTGTTAACGATCTTGGCTTAGCGCTTGCATCAGTCGTTCCATTAAGTAAAGAGATTGGAGCTGTTACATTAACAGCAGTCGGTGCAATTACTGGACTTGATGGTTCAGGTTTCTCTGGTATTTCTTTAGCTGGCTCTGTTGCCAATATCTTTGGGACGGCAATCGGAGCTGGTGCTGCAACTTTAACAGCCTTAGGGCAGATTGCAGCGATATGGGTAGGCGGAGGAACTTTGGTGCCATGGGCATTAATTCCGGCGGCTGCAATTTGCGGTGTAGATCCATTTGAGCTTGCAAGAAGAAATCTGAAGCCTGTTACAATCGGGTTAATTGTTACAACCATTGTAGCAATCTTTTTAATCTGATTAGAAAGGAGTGCAATAAGATCGATTGCACTCCTCTTTATTTTATTCATTTATTGGAATATTTCTTGTTTAGCAAATTCAAAAAAATTCACTGTATCTTCCTTTGATTGAAACCCTGCTTGTGCGGTTTTATCATTACCTCCGCCTTTTCCATTAAAAGACCCTAAATGTTCTTTCAAGAACTTCCCGCAGGATAAATTTTTAGTTCCATTATGGACAAGAATCACTTTGTTTTCCTCTGTTGCAGCAAATAAAATAAACAAATTATGTTCGTGTGCAATTTTAATGGCAAGTTCTTTTATTTCATTAAACGACTTGTTATCAAAAACATGAAAAAGAAAATCTTCTTCTTTCTTTAAAAGGAGTTCTTTTGCAACGTAAGCATTATTTTCTTCTTTGACTTTTGAAAGTTCTGATTCCAACCTCTTCCTTTCTTCTTCCCACTTTTCAATCCGGCTTATTACTTCATTTCGTCCTGTATTAAATTTTGCAGCTATCTTCCCTAATATTTGCTGGCCTTCATTGAGATCTTGAAGTGCCCGTAAACCACACTTAAAAGAGAGTCTTATGATCCCTTTTTGTTTTTCTGCTTTAAATAACTTGATAATTCCAATCTCGCCGGTACTTAAAACGTGAGTTCCGCCACATGCATTGTACTCTATGCCTTCAATCTCTACTATTCGAATATTTTCTGTTACTTTTGGCATTTTTAGAAGAGGCAGTTCAGCTAATTCCTCACTCGTTACATAATATGTATGTATAGATCTATTACGATAAATTTCCTCATTCGCGGTTTGTTCTATCTTCTCCATTTGTGATTGGTTAAGTTCAGATATATCAAGATCAATCGTTACATAATCTTGACCAAGGTGAAAACTCACAGTCCTCGCGTTATAAAGTGTGTAGCATACTGCTGACAATAGATGCTGTCCGCTGTGATGCTGCATGTGTTCGAACCTTCTTCTCCAGTTTAGTGTACAGAAAGCTTGTGTTATTTCTGGCAGCTTCTCTGTCATATGAACAACTTCACCAGTTTCATTAGTGAAAACATCTAAAACCTCAACGCCGTTTATCGTTCCCGTGTCGTGAGGCTGACCGCCACTTGTTGGATAAAAAGCAGTTTCTTCTAAGACCACAAAACATTGATCCTCTTTTGTGAATGATTTTTTTATGATTGTTTCCCATTCAGTTGTATATGATGAAGAGTAGTATATTTTTTTCGACATGATTAGGCCATCCCCTTCTAAGTCTCTATATTCAGTGTAAACTATCTCGATAATAAAATAAAAAAAAAGAGATAACCATGGTTATCCCTTTTTCTGAAAACTTACCAATTTCAATTACTGCTTCAAGCCCGTGTAAATGTAGATAGCATCTCTTAGAAATTCTGCTGTTCCTGGCTGTTCTTTATCATAATAGGCAGTAAATCTTTCGTCATCCACGTACATTTGTGCAAGCCCTGCATGTGCTTCCTTGCTATATTCATTCCAATAATAGATCAGCCATTGCTTATGCAGAGCAGCTGCTTTTTGAGCCAGCTCACCTGCAGGGTCTCCGGTTTTAAATGCTTCCGCTAATGCAGTATGCAGATCTTCACTAAGTTTAGTTACTTCATCATGCTCACTTTGAGTCATATTTAAAACTTTTTGGTTAGATTTGTTTACCGTATCGTCTCCATATTTCTTACGGATTTCTTTACCGTATTTGTTTTCATTATCTTCCACCATTTTTTGTTTGAAACCTTCAAATTTTTCTTTATCTGTCATCATAATTCTCCCTTCGTTAAAATTAATCGTTTTTTCTACATTGGCGATTAATTTATCTAACTGGACTCTTTTGTCGAGGAGCTGTTCACGGTGTTCGCTTAGAGCTTTTGCAGCATTAAAAGAAGGAGAGTTTACTATTTCTTTTATTTTGTCTAAATGGAGCCCTAGTTCCTTGTAAAATAAGATTTGCTGAAGCTTATCGACCTCTGTCTGCCCATAGATGCGATATCCAGAAGAGTTGATTCTTGCCGGTTTAAGAATTCCAATCTCATCATAATATCGCAATGTACGGGTGCTGACTCCAGCCAGCAAGCCCAGCTTTTGTACGGTATATTCCATGTGCTCACCTCCTGACAATTTTAGTTTAAACCTTTACGTTGCGTGAAGGTCAATGGTTTTTTGTTTAAATATTATAGAAAAACACTTTGAAGTTTTCCAAAGTGTTTTTCTATAATTCTTTAATGTATTTATTTTGATTCATAAACAAGCATTGATGACTTATCATCATCTGGTACAGCATATAATTTAAACGATTGATCTCTATTATCTACATAAACAGGATTACGTGTAGCGGTGTGCCCTTGATCTGAAAATAGCGAAATTGGAAGTTCGTGTTCAATTTTCATTGTTTTCTTATTTAATAAAGCTAATCCGCCTAATTCATATTTTGCAGAATTAGTTCCACTCTGCGGAAGTTCTGTGATTCCGCTGCAAATCATATTTTCTTTCCCGGCATCCTCACAATCCTGATAATCAATAAAGTGACTTGGATTCTTGGATTTGCTTACTACTTTTCCATTTTGATCAAACTCGTAAAAAGTTCTTGAACCCCAGCTTACAGCCTTGAGTTTTCCTTTCTTTTCGTCGCGTAAGATTCCCCCGATGTGATCATTCGTTCTAAACATTTCCTTTGATTTCATCGTTTTAGGATCCACTTTATAAATAATGGACTCACTGTCTGGTCGATATTCGGCAACAGATACCCAAATTGACTCTCCATCGAAAGCAATGCCTCCAGGATGGTACATATTCCCTTCACCAAGCTCAATATCTTTTAAAAGCTTCCCTTCATTATTGAAAACAAAAAGGTGGCCGATTCCTTTCCCTGCAGTGCGGTCATAACCATTACGAGGCTGCTCGTATTTCACAGGTTTTTCAATGATTTCAACAGAAGACATGTAGAATAAGTTCCCAATCTTGGTCATTCCTTGTGGATGATACGTGTTAAACTGCAAATCAACCTTACCTTTCTGTTCCCAAGTCGTATCACGAGAAAGCTGCTTAAAGTTTTCTTCAAATTGTGCTCCGTTTGAAATTGGTTTAAGAACATCAGGATTTGCATATGCCGTGGTAACTGAGCCAATCGTGGCAGCAGCTGCTAGTGTAAGCATGATTTTTTTCATATTCTTTCTCTCCTTCATCTATTAAACATTTATTGTGGTAATAACAATATACCGTCACCGATAGGACGTTCACCCGTTGGATCAGACGGAGAGCTTACCATTTTTTGATTCACTGTCATTGTTGTAGAACCGCCCCCGTCAAGATTTACTGCATCAACTGCACCTAAAGATTTAAGGAGCTGGGCACTTTCTTTAAAGTTTGCTCCTACGCTATAACCTGGTTTTCTGCCATCAATCGTTACCAAAAGAATTGCGCCATCACCTTTTATTCCAGCAACTGTTCGAGGATGACGTCTTTGACCGAACTGATAAAAGAATTCTGGATTATCAGGCTGGTGAAATCCTTCTGCAGTTGAAGGAATATCAATTTGGCCGTTTTGTAATAGCCGTGGTCCGCCATTAATAATTCCTGTTCCTTCATCAATTGAAAATTTGGAATCCTTTGCAATTATTTTTTTTTTAACTTTGACTTTTTCATCAGTTTTCAAATGCTCTTTTATCCAGTCAGCGGCTTCTCCTGTACCAGCTACAACTGTACTGCCAAAAGGAATTGTTCCTCCTCTGGACTCTCTTATATCAGTGACCATCCCTTTGTTATTAATTACAGCTTCAGCACCGTCTCCTGAAGGAGTTTTTATTCCGAAACGTGAGGAATACTCAATCAGTTCACCTGGATCTGTACAAGTGAAATCATGTTTTGGCTGATTTGTTTCATTATCCCCAATCCCACCGCATCCTCTAATCAATCCAGGTGTCCGGTTTAGTCCGTCAATTTCTTTTTTGTCGCCATCAGATGATGCTAAATGAATCTTTGTATTAACAGTGGATATGGATGCGTTGTTTTTCTCATTAATAATAAAACTTGAACGTCCATTCACAGCTTCACTAGCAAGCTTGCCTCCTACCATTGAAACGCCTGCAAGGTCACCTTCTGTACCATCTTTAGACCCCATTACAAAATATCCGCCATTAATACCTCCAATTGCATTTATTCTCTTAGACATACTAGTCAGTGTTTCTTTTTCAGGGATTCTATCATTTGCAATAACGGGAGAGATTTGTCCTTTAAACGTATTAGGATCAATTTCGAGCACATTAACGGTCCAAGGTCCTGTGGTAGGTTCTCCGTCTTCATCAGTAAAAATAACCTTAGACTCGTTATAGCCTTTAGACACGAGTTCTTCCTTTATGACTTTAGCTTCTGACTCTTCTTGGTAAGGACCGATTCTTACTAAATATCCGAGTGGTGTTTGTTCTGGATCATCTTGGGCTCTTTCGTTAATGGTTTTTATAAATGAAGAATAGCCTAGAGATGCTAGTTCTTCTCTTAATTTGTCGGCTTCTTCTTTTTCAGTAAGAAAATCTATGTTTACCATGTAGTCCGCTTCCTGACTTGCTTTTCCATAAACAATTCGCGAATATTTGATCCCTTTTTGTAATTTTTGAGTGTTTTGATATTCAATGTCTTCAAATGGTGATTGTGTCTCAGCTTCTACAGTTTTTATTATTGAGGCATTTTCCGCAAAAGATGTGAAAGTAACCATCATCAGTGCTGCGAGAGTTATATTTGAAGCTTTTTTTAACTTCTTCATCTAATCCTCCTTAGTAAAGTGTCTTCTTCACCTTACTAAATCGTTATTAAGATTAAGTAAATGGAGCGTTTTTTGTTTGTTAAAAAACAATGACATAGCAAGCATTTAAATTTAAACACAACAAAACCACTGTTTCCCAACAGTGGTTTGGATAACTGGTTTGGTTTTTAAGACATTTTAAACCTTCTTTTTGTTCTTACAGATGCAATTATGGCGATTAGCAATCCTCCTGCGGTATCGGCAAGAAGATCAATCATCGTATCGAAATTTCCTCCGCCCTGTAAGGTCATCGAAAAGAACTGATCCATACTGAACTCATAGATTTCCCAGACGACCCCGCCAAAAACAGAAAAGGACAGTACAAAAAGAAATACAAGCCAATATGAAATATTACTTCTTGCATGCTGATGTGTCATACGTTCATAAAGTGCAATTCCCACAAATGCCAAAAGTGCTCCGCTTAATAGATGTAAGAAAGTATCCCACCAGCCAAGATGATAAAAGCCTAAGATGGATCCTAAATATTGTGATGCGAAAAGAAAAGCAAAATAAGAAAGCATGATTGGCATATTAAATTTTATCTTTGTAAAAAGAATTAAACTTAATGGAACCAGTCCACAGAAGATACCGCCAAACGCTACCTGATAGCTATGGGTTTCACCTTTTGTGAAATAGTAAAAACAAAGGTAAGCCATAAAAACGGTATATGCAATACTTAACATTAAAAGGAATTTTCTTTTCATAGTATGGTCACCTCAACGGATAAAAACAAAATATTTTTGCCCCAAATAATTAGCGAAAGTATATAAACAAGAACCCAATAAAACAGATGCTTCTTTATTAGTAAGAATTTGAAGATCTGCAAGCTGAAATGCAGCGTTTATAATTTGATCACTCAGGCTATATGCCCCAAAATAAGAAATCAAAATGACTGCCAAAAACCGGAGACTGCTGCCGCCTACCGATGTTTTACTTTGAAATGTGAATTTCCGATTCAAAATATAACTTATAGCAGCACCTGCCGCATTGCCTATAAAAGTTGCAGGCCAATAACCAATATGAAATAGGTTCATTAATATAAAGATAACGGAAAGCCCAATACACGTATTTATTACTCCAACTAAGACGAATTTTAAAAATGAATTAGTTGGTTTCAGGAAGTTTTCGAAGGTTGAGATTATATGATTCATCTTTAGCTCTCTGTGTATTTTTTAGTTGAAGCGGCTTTGGAAGATGATTTGAGTCAGTTTCAACGATATACTTAGGTCGCCTCTTTGATTCTTTGTAGATTTTGCCGATATATTCGCCAATTAATCCGATGCCAATAAGCTGAAGCCCTCCGATCAGCCAAATGGAAGTAATAAGGGAAGTCCACCCGGTTTCGGTATTTCCGATGAACTTTAAGCCTAAGAAATAAACACCAAACAACAAGCTTACAAAAAAAGAAATCATTCCTGTCAGGAGGACAAAACGAATAGGAGTTACAGAAAATGAAGTAATACCGTCAAAGGCAAAATAAAGCATCTTTTTAAGCGGGTACTTTGTTTCTCCAGCCAGTCTTTCCTTACGATCATAATAAACGGAAGAAGACTTATATCCGATAAGTGGTACAATACCTCTTAGGAACATATTTACTTCCTCGAACTTTTCCAATTCAATTAAAGCTCTTTTACTCATCAATCGAAAATCCGCATGATTATAAACGAGATTTACACCCATCTTGTTCATGAACTTATAAAAGAATTCAGCTGTATGACGTTTAAAAAATGTATCGCAGTCTCGCTTTTTTCTAACGCCATAAACAATATCACAGCCTTTATTAAATTGCTCAATAAATAGAGGAATTACCGTGATATCATCTTGTAGATCAGCATCAATCGATAAAACACAGTCTGAAGTTTCCTTTGCTGTAAAAAGTCCAGCAAGCAAGGCGTTTTGATGACCTACATTTCCTGCTAGCTTTAAACCCCTGACATTTTCATTTCTTAAACTTTCTTTATGAATAATGGTCCATGTTTGATCCTTGCTGCCATCATCTACAAATAATAGCTTGCTTTCATCAGAAATAAGTTCCTCAGATATCATTCTTTTAAGCAGAACATGAAGGATATCTATCGTAATAGGTAATACTTCTTCTTCGTTGTAGCAAGGAACAACAATTGTTAAAGCGGGCTGTTTCATGAGAGTACCTCCTGGCTGTTTACATTGCTTTATATAAATAGATTTTCCATGCGGCCGTATCGGATTCAAAAACGTTTTCTAACTCCAGTTTTATTTCAGCGGCATTTTCTATAGGAAGCGCCGAAAAAATATATTCTCCGCCAAGCTGTTTAAAAGGTTCCATATTCAGCTGTACGTTCTTTAACATTTCACTGGAGTTCTTTTTGAACATATAATGCTTCCCAAGTTGGTCTGTAAATATGTAACAGCGTCCTCCCCACTCATCATAGTAGGTGCGCAGCCGTTTATTTTTTGCTAATTCTTTATCCATTATTTCCCGAAAGGCGTATTTGTATGTTAATGGATAGAAATTGTTATAGGTATCCAGTGTGTAAAATCCGTTGTATTGCGCGATGGCTGGATGTATTCCTATATTTGCGATCCTGTAGCTATTCAAAGGACGGTCAATATATTTTTCTATGTCTTGGAAGAGTTCTTCAGCATAAAATTCTTTTACTGTAGGTTTTTTACGATAAATCAACTCGTCGTTAAACAAACATAACAATACAATCTGTCCTAAGATAAAATAAGGAACGGTATTTTTAAGTGTTTTATAGTCCCAAATAATTTTAAGACCCAAAGCAAAGCCCATATAAATCACTAAGGGACGTAAAAAGTGAAACCTCGCAAAATTAAAAGTATCCATAAAATGAAACCGTTCTGTTAAAGGAAGCCAGCCTTTATAAAACCAAAACGCATACCATGCTGACAGTACAAAATTTAGTGCTAATAGGAAAACAAAAACTTTCTCCTGCTGCCAAAGCCTTTTCCAAATGACAACAATCAAAGCGAGTATGGTAACAAGCAATATAAACAAACCATGAACAGTCATGACATGAGTATGACCAAGTACAAAGTTCTTAAATGTAAGCCTGGTCACCCACCAAAATGGCAATCTTGCATGAAAATACTCGTCTCTTGTATTCGGTTCATCGTCATAAATAAACGAGTACACTAATCGATATTCAACTAACATAAATACGAAAGTCATAAACAAGATTGAAAAAAAGAACCGCCAATTCCAGCCCTTTTTACGGAGTACATCTGTAAGCCAAAAAATACCCATTGCAAATAAAAAGAAGAAAAAGCCTAAAACAAAACTCGAATAAAGGGGCAAAAGAGCAAGAACCAAATAGTTCTTCCACCCTTTTTCACCATTACGAATATTTAAGAATGCCCATAATGCTAAAGGCATACCAAGTGTGCTGAGCATCCCCGACGGCCAAAATGGAGTGAGAGCAAAAGCCAGGGCAGTACCAATCGTGATCACTGCATACTTTTTCTCGTTTAAGAAATGTTTTTTTAATAATAAATACATGCCTACAAAAGCAAAAAACCTTGTTATGCTTTGACTTATCGCATAAGCAATCATTGTAGGGAATATTGCGTGAAGCCAGATAATACCACTAAATTCTGTTCCAAGTGCATTCCGGGGAAGGCCGTTAATAATCTGAGGAATTGTTGAATTTACCCCGCCAAAAATCTGTCCGCTTTCTTTTAAAACTTTATACCAGGCGAGATTTGAATCAAGGTTATCATGAACACGAATATGTGCATTTTCTCCTAAAATAAATAAAGGTGATAAATAGAGAAGAATAATTGATAGTGCAATGTACAGCAATTTCTGTTCATTTGAAGTAATCTTTTTAAATGACATGAGAACACCCCATCACTAAAATAGAGTCGTATTCAGGTTTAACATAAAAAAAATATTGTATACCCTATATGTGGCCAATAAAAAAAGACACTTATATAAGTGCCCGGAATTGAATGATTGCTGTACATTTATTTATTTTTTATTCCGCCATTATCCCAAAATTCCTGAATGGCTTTCCTTAGTAAAACAGCATTGTCTTCTGCTCTTGTCGGAATAGCTACTGCCCAGCCCGCAGTCTCAGAAGCTGCATTTAGTTTTAATTTTTCCTTTGTTTGCATTGGTGAATAAAACTCTATGTGAAAACGATAATAGCTCTCAACATTGTCTGAATTGCTGGGTCTTCCATGGATACCCATCATAAATGGAAACGTACGGTTAAATAAGCGGTCCATTCCGCCAATCACTTCTTGAAGAATATCGCCCAAAGCGTTCTTTTCTTCTTCAGAAAAATCCGTCAGTGCCGTTTTATTTTCTTTACTTACAATAAAAAGACCAAAAGGAGTGTCAGTAAAAAAAGGAATAAATGCAATAAAATAATCATTCTCTAAAACTACTCTTTGACCAAACCGTTTCTCCTCTTTAATCATGTCATCAAACATATTTCGTCCAGTTTTTTGTAAGTACTTTTTACAATTATCTAACTCAACCTTCACTTTTTGAGGAATAAAAGGATAGGCATAAACTTGACCGTGAGGATGAGTAATCGTTACTCCCACTTCTTCTCCTCTGTTCTCAAAAATCATTACATATTGGTGCTTTTCATCCTTATCTAATTCGTCAAAAGTTTTTGTCCAAAGATCGATTACCCGTTTCATTTGTGATCTTGTAAGATCGGGGAGCGTAGCATTATGATCAGAAGAATAAAGAATAACCTCGCATCTGCCTGCAGCTTCTCTCGTTTGATACAAGCCTCCTCCTACATCTTCAGGTTCTGGAGGTTCAGCTCTAAGTACAGGATAATCATTGTGAAATACATGAACATCGTAATCTTCAGGTACTTTACCTGACCCTGGGCAAAAAGGGCAATGATCTTTTGGTAAATAAGGTCTGAATTGTCTTTTTGCGGATACCATTACCCAGCTGTCCAAAAGCGGATTGTAACGAAGTTCAGCCATTCAACTCACCCCCAGAAGTAATACTTATGATGTAATACACGAATGGTATCCATTATCAAATTAATGGGTTATTGAATATTAGTCTTTAATTAATTTTATTAATGGTGGTTAAAGAACATGAATGATTTAAAAATTTGAAGAGTTTAGCCTCTATCCAGATTCAATATGTACTTGTACACTTCTTTTCCGAATATTACGGAAGTAGAATGGTAGTGAAAAAATTATTTAGATAAAAAAAAGCATGAGAGCTATTTTCTCATGTCTTTTTGGAGGAACTAATATGAAGGTGAAAAGTAAAGTTAATCCCAAGATAATCATTCTGTTATTTGCTGCGGCTGCGATAGTAGTCGGTAACACAATATTAAAAACAAGCGGGATTATTTCTTTGTTTATTTTTCTAACCGGAATCGTGCTTATCT
Organism: Fictibacillus sp. NPDC058756; assembly: GCF_042746035.1. NCBI lineage: Bacteria > Bacillati > Bacillota > Bacilli > Caryophanales > Fictibacillaceae > Fictibacillus > Fictibacillus sp. NPDC058756. Next base: position 1,793,866 of record NZ_JBHYPU010000001.1, read on the forward strand.
TTTTGGGAACATGGAAACTGCTTTATTCACATAAAGCAAAAAAGTTTTGGCTGAACGGTTTTATTCTTGCGGGGGTGTTTATTGTGTTTCTTTCCATGTGGCTGCCCTCACTATTATTCTTTCTTTAATTAAGGCTCATTTCTAAAAGCTTGTTGCTTTTTGAACATTTTTTGTGGAGTACGCTTCTTCGACTAGTTAATTGGAGCCCAAGGTGCGAGACTCCGGCGGGATCAGCGTGCCAGCTACCTGAATATTCTTCTCGCAAGGCATGCGACGAGGAAGCTCGCTTCGGCGGATTTTCTTGTAGACACAGGAGCAGCACTTCATATTTTTCACTTAGGCTAACCGCACGCCCCGCGGAAAGCGAGCATCCTGGAACGGAAATTAACCACTTTCAAGAGCAACAAAGAAAACATCCTTAATTAATATCCTTAATAAATGCAATCAGCCGGTTAGCTTCCTTAAATCCAACTTGTGTATGAAACAAATAGCTTGTTTCATTATTAAGTTCAATATCTGAACCGATTTGAGAACACCCTTTGCTCTTAAGCCATGTTTCCCCTTTATCTAATAGTTTTTTTGATATTCCCCTTCTTCTTAAATTAGGCGATACATAAATACCTTCAACAAAACCTGTTGGACTTGAAACTGCTCCTTCTACATAATCACTTCTGATTGAGACATGAATAAATGCTGAAGATTTTTCATTTATTATGTACAGGAACACCTTATCTTTCGATGAATAAATAAGATCTGAAAACTCCTTTTTTAACTCGTCAAAATCATTATTTGGCCAAAGATCTACACCCATTTCTGTTAAATGATCTAGATATTGTTCACTTGCTTCAACTATAGAGTCCATGTGTACCCCTCTTATTTTTTATTTATCTCTTACCATTCGAATAATTCGGTTGAATTCTCCTTCATAATTATAAATCTTTTAAGTTTCTTTTTATATTTCTTTCCTTTATAGTCTAATTAATTTATAGACTTAATTATGGAAAAGAGGGATAGCAGATGAGATATGGAATTAAGATTTTCTTTTTTGTAATTGGGTTATGCATCTTCAGCTATGGAATTGCATTAGCCATTCAAGTGAAATATTTAGGGGTAAGCCCATGGGATGTTTTAAATATCGCTTTATTTGATAAATTCGGATTAACGATTGGCACATGGAACATTATTGTGGGACTTGTTCTGATCTCAATAACATTAAAGATTAATAAAAAATACATAAACGTGGGTACTTTTTTAAATGCTGTTTTAGTTGGTGTATTGGTAGATACTTTTTTATATTTTGAACTGCTCCCTAGCTCATCCAGACTTCCTTTTGATGTACTTATATTATTTATGGGCATTGTTTTGATGGGGATAGGCGGTGGTATGTATTCTGCTGCTGGAATAGGAGCGGGACCCAGGGATGGTTTCATGCTGTCAATATCGGAGAAAACGGGCATTTCTATCAGCAGAGTTAGAATTATGATGGAATGTCTTGTACTATTAATTGGATTATTAATCGGTGGACCTGTCTTCATTTTCACATTCATCTATACCTTTATTCAGAGCCCTATCTTTCAGCGTTCCTTTCATTTTTGTTCGAGATGGATTGAAAATTTGCTGGAATCCATAGAGGATAAAAAGAAAGCAGCCAGTTGAGTTTATCCCTTACAGTTCATGGAGTTACTGTGCTACACTATAGTAAGCAAGCATAAAAACAATAGTAACAAAAGAAGGTTTTGTGATGAAGAGTAAACCAGATTATAAAACTAACCAACTTCTCCAAATATCTATAGCTCTATTGTCAGCTTTAATTGGTGGATTCTTTTTTTACTTTTTTAAATTGCCTATCCCTTGGCTTTTGGGACCGATGACAGCAGTATTAATAGCCTCTAATCTAGGAATAATCAAGCTGCACTGGCCAATATATATCCGAAATACAGGGTTAATTATTGTCGGTTATTCAATCGGTCTTACTTTTACACGGGATACACTCTTTACGATGATATCAAAGCTTCCATCGATGGCATTTATGACGTTCCTCCTTATATTGATATGTACCGGAATGGCTTTTTTTATTTCACGTATTACCGACATTAATTTCCCTACAGCTTTAACTAGCAGTATTCCAGGAGGTTTATCGCAAATCATATCATTTGCAGAAGAAACAAAAGGAATTGATATTACCACTGTTACTTTCTTTCAAGTGATCAGAGTTATTATGATTATCCCTTTCTTATTTTCAGTCCCTTGTTTTCTAAAGAAGGATTGGAAACTGTTCCACAAGTTATAAGCACTAATGTGCAGCAGGAGTTTTTTCCGCAAATCATTTCATTTGCGATATTTTCTGTATTAATTGCTCTTATAGGAAAAAAGATAAATCTGCCCACAGCCTATTTATTAGGACCAATTCTAGGGATCGCTTTTTTGAATGTATCAGGTGTTCAGGGACCGCCTCTCCCATCTGCAGTTTTGGATATCTCTCAATTTATGATTGGTGGTTATATAGGTTTATTACTAAAACCTGATAAATTAAAACATAAAGTAAAAATTATTCCTGTTGCCCTATTCAGCAGTTTAATTTTAGTGGGAATGTCATTAGGAATGAGCTTTTTGCTTGTATGGCAGTATCAATTTTCAGCTATTACAAGTTTCTTAAGCCTTGCCCCTGGCGGTGCGGATCAAATGGGAATTATTGGACATGAATTAGAAGCTGATGTATCAATGATTACGGGTTATCAATTATTTAGAATTCTGTTCATATTCTTTGCAGTACCTCCCCTATTAAAATTAATCTTAGGGTTTAGTTTGAAGAAAAAGGAATACGATGGTGAGTAATATTTCACCTTATTAAACATTAATAGACCCCAATGTCTTAAAGACATTGGGGTCTTCATAAATTACTTTCTAACTCTTACTACTCTTCCCTCGTTAACTTTTAGCATCTCTTCCACACTTATTTTTATAAGGGAATGTGGAGACCCTCCTCCCGTATATATATGAGACTGTTCTGTTACTTTAGGATCTACTAAAAAGAAAGCTTTATATCCAAAAGAAGGCACCCCTCCAACAGGAAAACCAGTTTGCTCAAAAATCTCTATTTCATTAGCTAACCTTGGTTTAGAGATATTTAATTCTTTACCAACACGGGTTGTGCTGGCACGATCTTCACCTTTTACAATTGCGACAATTAAACTTTTATTTTCGTCGATTAGACAAATGTTTTTTACGAACTCATCTGAAGAAGCATCCATTGCTTGTGCGGCGTCTTCTACTGAATGACAAGACTCTGATAAAGTATAATGCTCTGCTGATAGATTGTTTTCTTCTATGTATTTTTTCATTATATTTTCATACTTTTCCAATTTTAATTTCCTTTCTTTTTTTGATCAGTTATCATAATGCTGATAATACTGCTCCAACTGCTTGAATCCAGCTTCCTGCTACTATTAAAGACTGACTGTATTCGTGGTCACAATTAGGATCATCCAGCTCAAATTTCTCTCCAAGAGCCTGTAAGGCGTTTCCGGCTGCCTGTAATAAATTTGAAATCACATTGATTGCTTTATTTAATAAAGGACTTGAATGGTTGTTATTGTATTAGCTGCTTTTTAAATTAATTTGTTTCCATGTATTAGCGAGGTCATCACCTATTTGATTGATTAAATCATTAGTTGTGAAATAGTGCATATGAGATAACGGTGACCAGCTGCTGATCAGATTCCCGCTATTTATTTCAACATCACTTGCAACAGCTTTATCATATGCATCATTTAGCGGTTTAAGCGGGTACCCAAAGACATCATCTTTGTCGTACATATTTATCCATTTCCCGCTCAGGCTGGGATAATATTTTTTCAGATAAGGTGAGGGTACATTTATTGGCACATCAAAGTCAGCATATCTTAAACTCCATAAAGCCAGCGGGCTTCCTAAAGAATAGAATCCTGTCAGTGTGTCTCCTTGTTCCAGTGGTGTATCAGCCATACTTTTTTTCACCATCTCAGGAACTCTATCAGGTATGTATTGTAAATCATAAAAATAATTGCTTGTAATTACCGTTCCTAAACTGTGACCTATAACAAATAAAGGTGCGTTTTGACCTGCTTTTTCACCCAGCTTTTGAAGTCCCTTCGCGTAGACTTCATGAACCTTTATGTAGTTCGGATTGTGATTTGCAGAGGGCTGATAAGCGATGGCATCACCAAAAAAATGAATAACAAAATGTCTCAGCTTTGCAAAATCTAATTCTGCAGCTTTTGAGAGCTTTTCCCACATCTCATTTTCTCGTCCATTGAACACATTGCCCCAATAGATTGGCTGAATAACTAACTCTGCTTCTGGGGCTGGTAAATAAGGTTTTAGATTTTGTGAAAATCTTTTAGTCAGCTCTTCTGAAAAAATATCTGAAAAATCTTCTTTTTGGTCCCCGATCCCATGCAGGACAGCTACAGCGATTTTTATTGTCATGATGCTTCACATCCCCTTGTTAGATTTAATCCTGATAATGCTGCAAACGTATACTTCCATAAAAGAAAATCAATACTAAAAGTAGATTGTGAGGGATTTTTTATTATGAAAAAAAATTACTTTCATATATTTCTATTAACGATGGTTATCGCTTTTTTTATTTGGTCAATCATTAAGCCTGCACATTATCCCATATGGATATTAGAAGTTGGCCCTTCTGTAATTACCATTTTGGCTGTTCTTTATTTTTATAACAAAGTAAGGCTCACTAGTCTTTCTTACAGCATCATTGCATTATTAACGATAATGACCTTTATCGGTGGCCATTTTACGTATGATGATGTTCCTCTTTTTGATTGGATTCAAAAAAAATATGAGCTTGAAAGAAACCACTATGATCGATTTGGCCACCTTCTTAAAGGATTAACCTTTATCGTTATTCGCGAAATATTAATTTTAAAAACTGCTTTACCCATAGGAAAGTGGGTTCAATTTATAGCGATTAATGTGACTCTCTCGCTTGCTGGGTTTTACGAAATTGTTGAATGGATCGCCAGCAGAATTTCAAATAGAAAAACGAAAGACTTTGTTGGTGCTCAAGGAGATATTTGGGACGCTCAATGGGACATGTCCCTTACTTTAGCGGGTTCAATCATTACCTTGCTCCTATTAACGAGATTGCATAATCGATTTATAAAATCCCTGAATGATAAAAGCTGGTCATGAATTTATTATTGTTATTTATATTAGTTAAATAAAAGGCAAATCCTTTTAAATACTCCTTCCCTCTTTCTATAATTTTTAGGCTTTTGTTTAATAATAGAATGAGGTGGAATCATGAAACGTTTTCTGATCGTAATTAGTACATTCTTAGCAGGTTTTCTCCTATATTTTGGATGGACAGGTTATGTAGAGGAAGAATTTAAGGTTACTGAATACAGGGGTCACATCCTTTATAAAATTCGTTCTGAACAAATTATAGATCTGGGGACTGCAACGACAATTAAGCCAAACTACAAAATTGTTCTTTCAACTGGTGATGCACTAACAGTCCCCTATCCCATATATCAAAAATTAAACAAAGGTGAATATACGATTTTGTTAGAACAAAATAATCGTATTATTATCCCGTAACGTAAGAAAGCACACTCGAATGACTTGAGTGTGCCTTTCTCTTTTAATTCCTTACGTCTGTTACAGGAAAGAGCGGGAATTCCAATGCAAATAAATAAGCTAAACTTATCGTTAAAACAAAGTAACCGATAAATAACAGGTCATAAATTGAAAATCCTATATGATAATAAAATGTTCTTTCGTTTGAAGAATTAAACCTTTTCGCTTCCATGGCAACTGCAATACGAAAAGCTCTTCGTATACTTTGTGAAAGCATAGGAATCGGGAGTGATTTAATACTCTTCAGCACATTCGTTATTCCTTTTTGACTTTGAACTCCTCTGACTTTCTGTGCATCCCGAATGGTCTGTAATTCTTCAAACATAATTGGAATCAGCCGAATTGCCGCCATAAAACTATAAGCATATTTTGGCTGAAGTTTAAGCTGCTGCATCAGTGAATAAAAGAGCTGGACTGGCTTTGTCGTCAAAACGAATGTTATACCCATCATCGCAAATGCAAGTGCTCTAAAACCTAAGTGCAAACCCCTATATAAACTTTCCTCTGTAACGTGTATAAGCCCCCATTTCAATAAAGTTATTTCGCCTTTTCCAAATAAAATCATAGAAACTGCCGTTGAGAAAAATACAAGTAAAAAAGGAAGGAGAAAAAGTAAAGTATGTTTATAGGGTTGACCTGTACAAAAGAAGAACAATATAGAGACGGTCAATGTAAAATTAATCATAAAATTCAAATGATGGATCGTTACAGCAAATATAAATAAAAAAGTGAGTGTTAATAGTTTAAGAGCAGGGTTAATCTTATGCAGCCATCTTTCTTTAAATGCTGTATGCATACACGTTATCCCCTGATCCTCTTTTTTTCTTATCCTTCTTCCAGTCGTTGATAACTTTTCCATTCTTTACTTCCCATATTCTAGTGGCAAAATGATGTATGATATTTAAATCATGTGTGACCATAATGATGATTGTTCCTTTTTGGCTCTCTTCTTGCAACAATTCAAGCAGCTTAAATGTATTTTTAGAATCCTGTCCAAAAGTAGGCTCATCCAATAATAATAACTGAGGATTTTGTATAAAAGCAGTGGCCACACTCAATCGCCGCTTTTGACCAAGTGACAGATTATAAGGATGTTGTTTCTGTTTATCATTCAACCCGAATATTGTTAAGAGTTCATTTGCCTTTTTAATAACATCTACATTATTCTCTTCGTTTCTTTGCCTTAATTCATAAGTAATCTCATCTATTACACTATTCGTTAAAAATTGATATTCAGGATTTTGAAAAACATAATATGCTTTGTTCTGCAAGTCAGAAAAATTCTTTATTGGTCGTCCATCGATTCTGTAATCACCGGATGTGTTTAGTAATTGCATCATCGATAATAACAGCGTGCTTTTCCCAGCCCCATTATCTCCTGTAACAGTAATCCATTCACCAGAGTGAACGGCAGCTTTTTCTAAAGTAATCGCAATTTCTTTTTTTCTGTATCCTTGAAAGTTTTCTAAACGCAGCATATTAACACTGTGTTTCGTGAAAGTGTTTTGGACATTCTCTTCTTTATATTCCTCCCATGCACCGGGAAACCATATTCCAAATTTTTTAAGCTCATCTTTGAAATTGGAAAAAACATATGTTGAATTTCCATCCGCAATGATTTTTCCGTCATGTGTAAAAACAATAACTCGATCGATAAAATCTATGATCTGATCAATTTTATGTTCAACAATGATTACCGTCTTATCTTTTGAAATAACTTTAACAGTATCCCATACTTGTGCAGTACCCTCTTCATCAATTAATGCAGTTGGTTCATCTAAAAATATCACCTCAGGATCTAAAGCTAAAACTGATGCTAGTGCTAAACGCTGTTTCATTCCCCCAGAAAGTGTTCGAATCTCCGTATGAATGTCATCAAGGTGGAGACCGACAGTATGTAGAAGCTCTTTAATTCTGATAGGCATTTTTTTTCTCGGTACTCTAAGATTTTCTAAAACAAACGCAATTTCTTCATCAACAAATGGCATACAGAACTGTGAATCAGAATCCTGAAATACAAATCCCCATGAATCGGGGATTTTTATGCTCTCACTTTTGATTGGAATATCAATCGATTGTGGAATGAGCCCCGATAAGACTTGCAGAAGTGTAGATTTTCCGCATCCCGACGGCCCAAGTAATAATACTTTTTCACCTTTTTGAAATGAAACAGACAAATCTTTAAATAATAGTCCTTCCTCTTCTGGAAACTTTAATCTCAACTTGTTAACGGATGTAATACATTCCATAAACAAACACCTCTTTTATTGATCCAATGATTCAAAATCTTTTCGTGATGAAGATCTGACGAGATTGGTAACACCAGTTGCTTCAAGTGCCTTCACGATGGCAATAGCAAAGACTCCTGTAAAAAGGATGGTTCCGATAAATCTAAATCCAATATAGAGGATAAGATTCCAAGTTGATAAATCACCAATATATCCTTTATAAAAGTCCAAGATTAAAGAGCCTAGACAAGAACTTATCCCTGCCAATGAAACAGCCAATAAATCATAACGTTTATACCTAAATGCCATGAGTAAGAGTTCAGCAAATAAACCTTGAGCTATACCATATAACAATACCTCTAGCCCGAATTCTGATCCCATTAAAAATTCTCCTGAAGAAGCAGCAACTTCTGCAAGGAGAGCCACTCCTGGTTTGCGAATGATCAAAAATGCCGCTGTTGCAGCCATAAACCACATCCCATAGATTAATTGATCAATGTGAAGACCTAATGGTTTAACGGCATAATAGAGAGGTCCCCATAGTTTATAAAGAATTCCAAAACCGGTCGAAATTACAATCGTGACTAATATATCAGTCAACTTTAATCTCTTAGACATTTTCAGTTCTCCTCTCACTGCTTAAGATGCGCGTATTTGGAACCGGCCATTTTTCTAATGTAAAAGCCATCTCCCAAAACAAATATTCAAACTGGCAGCTGAGTAAAAAGTGCTGTGTCATTTTTTTTCTTTCAGCGTGACTCGCATTCTCTGCTAAGTTATCTAATCGGCTTATTTGTTCTTGAACAAGCTGACCAAACCACTCTCCTCCATATGCAGCGATCCATTCCTGGTATATAGGTTCTTTTGGCTCAGCCCCTTCAAACCTTTCTCCGATTTCATGATAAATCCAATAGCATGGAAGAATGACCGCAATTATTTCACCTAAACTTCCAGTGTCAGCAACTCGATACAAGTGTGAAGTGTAATTATAAGCGGTTGGTGCAGGTTCAAATTCAGCTAGTTCTTCTGCTGTGATATGAAGTTGTTTAATAAACCTTTCGTGCAGTGCTAACTCTGCTTCATTCGTCCCTTGAGCATGTGCAGCCATTCTGGAGGTTGTGTATAAATCATCAGCTCTTGCAGCTCCTAATGCTTGAATTCTTGCAAAATGTGATAAGTAATAAGAATCTTGCAGCACATAATATTTAAATTTTTCTAAAGGCAGATTCCCCTCGGCAATTCCTCTTACGAATGGGTGATTGAGATTGGCTTCCCAGATTTGGTCAGCTTGTTTACGCAGTTCTTCAGTAAACGCAGGCATATAAGTCCTCCTCAAGATAGTTTTTAACCAACAAAAAAACCACTTTCAGCAATAGAAAGTGGTTGTAGAGAAAACATAATAAGTAATAAAGTTTCCGTAACAGCCACTTCCCTACGCTGGTATAATCCAGATCAGGTTCTAAGAGTCTCGAAGTCAAACTTCGATCTCAGCCTTTAAAAGGCACCCCTAGTGGTTTCGTAAAATTATTAAGTTGGTATTATGTTTTAAATCATAACAGGCTAGTTATAATTGTCAACTAAAATAGCAATTAAAAAAGATGGATCTCTCCATCTTTTTTGAATGGCTGTTTTCGTATTCGATGTTGTTTTTGAAAGTAGTTGATTTCCGTTTCAGGATGCTCGCTTTCCGGGGGGCGTGCGGTGAGCCTCCTCTGCCCTTTGCGCCCTTAGGAGTCTCACCTGTCCCGCTGATCCCCCAGGAGTCTCGCACCTTGCACTTCAATCAACTTGTCAATGAAGAAATGAGTTGAAAGCGACAATTACTTTACAGACCTTAGAATTAATATTATTTGCTCATTGCTTCTGTTAGTACAGGTACAATCTGTTTTTTACGTGATACTACACCTTTTAATACAGCTGTATTGTTTTCAAGCTTCACGTTATATGCGTCTTCAACAGATTGAGCTCTTTTTCCGAGTGCAAGTGCTGTTGAATCATTTGTTAGAATGTCTGTTACTACGAACATGAATAAGTCTAATTCTTTTTCATCAATTACTTTCGAAATTGCAGTTTCTAGGTCGTCTTGATGTTTTAATACATCACTAGCATCTACTGTATTCACTTGAGCTACTTCTATTTTGCTTGCGCCAATGTTAAATTCTTTTGCGTCGAGTGAGATTAGCTCTTCTACGGACTTATCGCTTAAGTCTGCTCCAGCTTTTAGCATTTCAAGGCCATAAGCTTCTGCATCTACGCCAGCGATTTCAGCCAGCTCTCGAGCTGCTTCAACATCTTCTTCTGTACAAGTTGGTGACTTTAATAAAAGAGAATCAGAAAAGATCGCAGAAAGCATTAATCCAGCAATGTTCTTTTCTACTTTAATTCCTTTTTCTTTATAAATCTTATTTAAAATCGTAGCTGTACACCCAACAGGCTCAGCACGGTAATATAATGGATCACTTGTTTCAAAGTTTGCGATGCGGTGATGATCGATAACTTCTAAAACACGTACTTTATCAATGTCATTAGCACTTTGCTGACGTTCGTTATGGTCTACTAAAATGACAGCGTTTGTTTCCTCAGAAACAGTTTCCACTAAGCGAGGAAGATCTGCTTTAAAATAATCAAGTGCATACTTTGTTTCACCATTAATTTCGCCTAAGCGAACCGGCTCAACATTTAGTCCAAGTTTTGTTTTTAGATCTGCATATACAATTGCAGATGTTATTGTGTCAGTATCGGGATTTTTATGACCAAAAATAAGTACTTTTTCCATGCTTCTACTCCTTATTTATAAATAGAATTTTCATAGCCAGCCCTTATTTTATCATAGAATAAACGCTTTTGGCTTTTAGAGTTTATTGTAGCATGGAAAAAACACTTAAGGCAAAACTGTACTGCCCATTAGATGTTTATCAACTTCTTTAGCACAGTCTCGTCCTTCTTGGATTGCCCAAACGATTAAACTTTGCCCGCGTCTGGAATCGCCAGCGGCAAAAACACCATCTACGTTTGTCTTATAATCCCCATGTTTCGCATCTACTTTATTATTCTTTGTTTCTACACCGAATTGCTTCAAAACTGGCTGTTCTGTTCCTTCAAAACCGATTGCGATAAAAACAAGATCTGCAGGCCATACTTTTTCAGTACCTGGAATCTCTTCAAATGAAAGATTACCATTTTCATCTGAGGTTCTCTTCATTTGAATCGTATGAAGTTCTTTTAAATTTCCGTTTTCATCAGCAACCAATTTCTTTGTTTGAACCGAATATTCTCTTGGATCTGACCCGAATTGTGCAGTTGCTTCTTCATATGCATAATCCATCGTGAAAATATAAGGCTGTTCAGGCCACATGTTTGCTTTGCTTCTTACATCCGGTAATTTAGGATGCTTCCCGAATTGAACAACACTTTTACATTTTTGGCGTAAAGCAGTTGCGACACAATCTGCACCAGTATCACCGCCGCCGATTACAATAACATTTTTATCTTTAGCGTCTATTAGAGGTTCGCTGATTTTATCATTTAATAACCGTTTAGTGGATTGAGTTAAATATTTCATGGCAAAATGTACGCCTTTTGCTTCTCTTCCCTCAAGATTCAAATCTCTTTGTTTTTGGGCACCTGTGCAAAGGATTACAGAATCAAAATCAGCTTTGAGATCTTCAGGCATAACATCTTTTCCGATTTCGGTATTAAGAACGAAATCAATTCCTTCTTGTCTTAAAAGCGTGATTCTGCGCTTTACAATATCTTTATCAAGCTTCATGTTTGGAATACCGTATGTGAGAAGTCCTCCAGCACGGTTATCTCTTTCGAAAACAGTTACAGAGTGTCCTGCCTGATTCAATTGATCCGCAGCTGCAAGACCAGCTGGTCCAGAACCGACAATAGCAATTCTTTTTCCTGTACGCTTTTTCGGAATTCTAGGTTTAATCCATCCATTTTCAAAGCCTTTATCGATAATCGCTCGTTCAATATTCTTGATGGTAACAGCTGGCCCGGCCAATTCGACCGTACAAGATCCTTCACAAGGAGCAGGACAAACTCGACCAGTAAATTCAGGGAAATTATTTGTTTTTAATAGACGGTCAAGCGCTTCTTTCCATTTTCCGCGGTATACAAGATCATTCCATTCAGGAATCAGATTATTGATGGGACAGCCTGATGCTGCCCCATTGATCTCTATACCGATATGGCAAAATGGTGTTCCACAATCCATACATCTCGCACTTTGTCTTTTAAGCATATCTTCCGGCTGTTTTTCCGTATATTCTTTCCAATCCTTCAGACGGTGGAGAGGTTTTCTCTCTATTGTATCTTCTCGCGGGAACTCCAAAAAACCAGTTGGTTTACCCATGATCATCTCTCCTTTCATCTTATGACTACTTAAGAATTAATTTAGTTGGTCCAAGACTTCCTGCTGGTTTATTAGCAGCAGATCTTGCTTCAAATGCGTTCATGACAGCTTCCTGATCTGATAGACCAGCTTGTTTTTCATCATCAATTCTCTTAATCATTTCTTTATAATCTTTCGGTATAACTTTTACAAAGTGTGATTGAGCTGACTTCCAGTTCTCTAGAATTGCTGCAGCCTTACCACTTTGTGTATATGCAAAGTGATTTAATATTAATTGTTTAACTGATTCAGTCTCATCATGGTCAACCAGTCTTTCAAACTCAATACCTTCTTTATTGCAGAGTCTCTTAAACAGAAGTGGCTGATGTGTGTAGATATAAGCAATACCTCCGCTCATTCCAGCTGCAAAGTTTTTACCGACATCTCCTAAAACAACGACATTTCCGCCTGTCATATACTCACAGCCATGATCGCCAATACCTTCAACAACAATGTTTGCGCCGCTGTTCCTGACAGCAAATCTTTCACCAGCCAGACCATTAATATATGCTTCGCCGCTCGTTGCGCCATAGAATGCAACGTTACCTACAATCACATTATCATCTGCCAGGTATTCTGCTGTTTTTGGAGGAGCAACAATCATCTTTCCGCCTGAAAGACCTTTTCCGAAATAGTCATTGCTATCCCCATTCAGGTATAGAGTCATGCCGCGGGGAATAAATGCACCAAAGCTTTGTCCCGCAGACCCAGTAAAGTTAAGGGTGACTGTATCTTCAGGTAACCCTTCTTCTCCAAAACGTTTAGTAATTTCACTGCCTGCAATCGTACCGGCAACACGGTTTGTATTTTTTATTGGCAGGTTTATAGATACCGCTTTTTGCTGTTCAAGTGCAGGGTTTAGTTTAGGAAGTATTTCTTGTAAATCTAATGATTGATCAATCTTGTGATTTTGAGCAGTCTTGCAAGTTCGTACACCTTCAGGCTGATATAAAAGTCTTGAAAGATCCAAGTGTTTTGCCTTCCAGTGAGTCGTTGCACGTTCACCAACAGTTAATACGTCAGTACGGCCAACCATTTCATCCATTGTTCTAAACCCAAGCTGTGCCATGATTTCACGGATCTCTTCTGCAACAAACATCATGTAATTTACAACATGTTCAGGATCACCCATAAATTTCTTTCTAAGCTCCGGATTTTGTGTTGCAACTCCCACTGGACAAGTATCCAGATGACATGCACGCATCATCACACATCCCAAGACAACTAACGGAGCAGTTGCGAATCCATATTCCTCAGCACCTAATAGAGCCGCTAGTACTACATCTTTACCAGTCATTAGTTTACCGTCTGTTTCTAGGGTTACACGGTCACGAAGTCCATTCAGCATCAATGTTTGGTGAGTCTCAGCAAGACCTAGTTCCCATGGAAGTCCAGTATGCTTGATACTCGTTTTTGGAGACGCCCCTGTTCCTCCGTCATAACCGCTGATTACGATAACATCAGCAGCCCCTTTCGCTACACCTGCAGCAATCGTACCTACACCTGATTTTGCTACAAGTTTTACACTGATTCTTGCAGCACGGTTTGCATTTTTTAAATCATGTATTAGCTGAGCCATATCTTCAATCGAATAGATATCATGATGCGGCGGTGGTGAGATCAGACCGACACCAGGAGTTGATCCGCGAACATCAGCAACCCAAGGATAAACTTTATTTCCAGGTAGCTGACCTCCTTCACCAGGTTTTGCTCCTTGAGCCATCTTGATTTGCAGCTCATCAGCATTAACTAAATAATGACTTTTAACACCGAATCTTCCTGACGCAACTTGTTTGATGCCGCTTCTTCTGTTGTTTCCATTCGCATCGGGAATGAATCGAGCAGGATTTTCTCCGCCTTCACCGCTGTTGCTTTTCCCGCCTAGACGGTTCATTGCAATCGCAAGTGATTCATGTGCTTCTGCACTCAATGATCCGAATGACATAGCTCCGGTCTTAAACCGTTTAACGATGGATTCTGCAGGCTCAACTTCTTCAAGAGGTATGATTTTTGCTTCAGGTTTGAACGAAAATAAGTTTCTTAAGAAGGTTGTGCGCTCATCGTCCGCTAGTTTTGAAAAAGTTTTAAACAACGAATAGTCATTCTTACGACAAGCCCATTGCAAGGTATGAATCGTTTTTGGATTAAAGGCATGATGTTCACCTGAGTTTCTCCATTGGAAGTCACTTCCTGAATCTAGAGTATCCTCAATCGTTTCCATAAACCCTTCTTGATGTCGCAACTGGGCTTCTTTTTGGATCTCAGCAAGTGTGATGCCATTAATTTGAGAGGCAGTTGCAGGGAAATAACGATCAATAACTTCTTTTCCAATACCTACCGCTTCAAAAATTTGAGCACCTCGATAACTTTGAACAGTGGAAATACCCATTTTTGACATCACTTTAACAATTCCATCTGTTACACCTTTTTTATACTTCTTTACTGTCTCTTGAAGTGAGAGCTTGATATGACCCTCTTCTATTGCTTCTTCAAACGTTTTATAAGTTAAATACGGATAGATTGCATCTGCACCATATCCAATTAAAGCAGCAAAGTGATGGACTTCTCTTACCTCGCCAGCTTCAACGATCAAGCTTACTTTTGTGCGTAAGCCCTTCTGAACTAGATAATGGTGCAAAGAACTAACCGCAAGCAGAACTGGTATTGGTGTTTGAAAAGAATCCATTTCTCGGTCCGATAATATAAGAATGCTTGCACCATCGGAAATAGCTTTTTCTGCTTTAATATGGAAAGAATTCAAATCGTTTTCCAAATCTTCAGAAAAAAGTGTTTGCAAAATCGCGGGTTTAAAGTCAGTGATGTCATTATCTTTTATCTGATTAAATTCATTTGTTGTCAGAACAGGAGAATCCAATTGAATTCTGCGGGCGTTCTGCGGTCCGGGATGCAGCAGATTACCCTCACCGCCCAGCAATGTCATCGTTGAAGTTACGATTTTTTCTCGAATAGCATCGATTGGCGGATTTGTAACTTGTGCAAATAATTGTTTGAAATAGTTAAATAATGATTGCGGTCTGTCTGATAACACGGCAAGAGGTGTATCATTTCCCATTGATCCTATTGGATCTTTTCCTTCGGTAATTACAGGAATTAAATATTTATGAATATCTTCATACGTATACCCAAAAGCTTTTTGTTTTCTTCTAATATCTTCTAAATTAACAACAGGCTCTTCCCCGTTATTTTCTAATTGAAGCAATCCGTTTGTCAGCCATTCTTCATAAGGCTGTTCATTAGCCATTTCTGCCTTTATTTCATTATCAGTAATAATGCGTCCCTCTTCTATGTCGATAAGAAGCATTCTTCCAGGACTTAATCGCTCTTTGTAAAGAATGTTATCTTCTTCAACGTCAATGACACCTACTTCTGAAGAGAAGATAATATAATCATCTTTTGTTACGTAATATCTTGCTGGACGCAAACCGTTTCTGTCGAGAATCGCGCCTATCTGTTTACCGTTTGTAAATGAAATGGCTGTAGGTCCATCCCACGGTTCCATTAAACAGCTGTGGTATTCATAAAAAGCACGTCTTTCTTGTTCTAGATGCGGATTCTCACTCCACGGTTCTGGAATCAGCATCATAGCTGTATGCGAAGGCTTTCTTCCTGCAAGTACAAAAAATTCAAACGCCTGGTCTAAAATAGAAGAATCACTTCCATCAGCATCTAAAATCGGAAGGAGCTTTTGAATATCATCGCCAAATGCTTCAGATACAAACTGTTTTTCACGTGCTTTCATCCAATTCATATTGCCTTGAAGAGTGTTGATCTCACCGTTATGAATGATATAACGGTTTGGATGTGCGCGTTCCCAAGTTGGAAATGTATTTGTGCTAAAACGGGAATGCACTAAAGCGAATGGGGACACGAAATCCTCATCCTGCAAGTCAATATAAAAAGTATCAACTTGCTCTGGTGTTAATAGTCCTTTATAGACGATGGTTTGTGTAGACAGACTCGCAAAATAAGTTTGCAGCCCGTTTTGTCTTGCCCAGTGTTCTGCTTGCTTTCGGATGACAAAAAGTTTTCGCTCAAAAACAAGCTCGTCAGTAATGGAGTCATTACAAGCAATAAACACCTGCTTGACAACCGGACATGTATTTTGGGCTTTTTCTCCGATTGAAGAACTATCAATCGGTACAGTTCTCCACCCTAAAAGTTTCTGTCCTTCTTGTTCAATAAAATAATTAATTTGATTTTCAAGTTTCATTTGAGCTTCTTTATCGTTCGGAAAAAAAATCATTCCTGCACCGTATCTGCCTGGTTCCGGCAATTCAAAATCAAATACCTTTTTAAAGAAACGATGCGGCAATTTAGTCATCAAGCCTGCTCCATCACCTGTTAACGGGTCACTTCCTTGCCCTCCGCGATGATCAAGCTGGCATAGCATATGAAGTCCTTTTTTCACTATTTGATGGGTAGCATGCCCTTTTAGATGAGCGTATAGACCAATTCCACAAGCATCATGTTCAAAGTTCGGACTATATAACCCTTGTGGTTCTGGAAATTGACTGTAGGTCATCGGTTACTCCCCCTTCACGTTTTCAACTTAATGTTCAAAACTTTCTTTCAATTAGTTTAAGGTTTATAATTAATCGAAACAATATATAATTTAGATTAAAACGATCTCAATTTGAGAATGATTGGTTGTGGGAATGTTATGGAGATTCGTCAATTAGCGTATTTTATTGAAGTTGCGGAACGAGAACACGTATCAGAAGCTGCGCTTGCATTGCATGTAGCTCAGTCTGCCGTTAGCCGTCAAATAGCAAACTTAGAATCCGAATTAGGTGTAGAACTGTTTGAGCGAGAAGGCAGAAATATCAAACTGTCACCTGTTGGCCGGTTATTTTTAACTCATGCAAAAACGGCGATGAAAGCAATCGAACATGCCAAAAAGCAGATAGATGAATACTTAGATCCTGAAAGAGGTACGATTAAGATTGGATTTCCGACTAGTCTTGCCGGTCATCTGCTTCCGACAGTAGTATCTGCTTTTAAAAGAGAACATCCGAATATTGCCTTTCATCTACGACAAGGTTCTTATCGATTTTTAACTGAAAGTGTTAAGAACGGTGACATAGATTTAGCTTTTCTTGGACCGGTACCGACGAATGATCCTGATTTGGAAGGCTTTATATTGTTCACTGAAAAAATCTCTGCATTATTGCCCGAACAGCATCCCTTAGCTGAAAAAAGAACTCTTTTATTAAGTGATTTAAGAAATGACGATTTTGTCCTATTTCCTGATGGGTATATTTTACGAGAAGTTGTTGTGAATGCTTGTAAAGAATCAGGCTTCATACCCAAAATCGCTTGTGAAGGTGAAGATCTTGATGCTATAAAAGGCTTAGTCACAGCTGGTATGGGTGTAACACTTTTACCCGATAGTTCTTTCTATGAAACTAAACCTCGTTTTACTGTGAAAATCCCAATAGAAATTCCAGATGTGAAACGAACGGTTGGGATAATCACTCCCCGTGGCCGTGAACTTGCACCTGCGGAACAGGTATTTTATGAATTTGTTATAAAGTTCTTCTCTGTGCTGGAGCAGTATCAATAAAAGTAACCCTTTTGTTGTTTAATTTAGATTGGGATGAGGGTAATCGAGAGCAGTTAGGAATTGAAATTTGTCGAGGATTGTAGACTCGTCGATCTTCTCAAGGCACCGCTAAACCAAAGAAATCGGATAGGTGTCCGCCACTCGACATAATTAACCTCTTTTTTAAAAAAAATGACCCAAACCATGAACGATTTGGGTCATTCTCTTATTATTTCAACCTGCAGCTTGTGTGTTATTGTTCGCTCTTCTAATGTTGCGAATATTAATACGGATTAATATTGATATAGCCAGTGCTGCTACAAAAGCACCAGTGAAGATGTAGAGTGTCAGAGAGTAGCTGTTCGTTGTTTCACGAATCCACGAAACCACTAGTGGACCCACGAGGCCAGCAGCCGCCCAAGCTGTTAATATATAACCGTGTATTGCGCCAAGCTGCTTTGTTCCAAATAGATCTCCAATGTACGCCGGTACGGAAGCGAACCCGCCTCCATAACACGTAAGGATTACATATATTAAGAGCTGAAATAAAAACGCATTCGTTACGTTTGGCAGTAGTAAAAACGCAACGGTTTGCAATGCAAAGAAAGTGGTATATACATTTGGACGTCCAATATAGTCTGAAACTGAAGCCCATCCTATTCGTCCAAATCCATTGAATAATCCCATGATACCAACCATTGTTGCCGCTGCACCTGCGCTTAGTCCTGCGATATCCTGTGCCATTGGAGAAGCTACGGATATAACCGCGATGCCGCAGGTTACATTGATGAAGAGCATTGCCCAAAGCGCCCAAAAGCGAATCGTTTTTACGGCTTCATTTGCTGTAAGCTGGGCAAGATCTTTAGTTTGTTTTTCTTCTTTTTTATTCCTTTCATCCATCTCCTCTGGCTGCCAATCTTTTGGAGGAGGAGCAAGATAAAGAGAAGATAGAAACATTATTCCAAAATAAATAACACCTAACAGATAAAAAGTGTTTGAGATTCCAATCACATTGATAAGTTTAGCGATAACCGGACTCGCGATTAGCGAGGCGAATCCGAACCCCATGATAGCTAAACCTGTCGCAAGTCCCCTCCTGTCCGGAAACCATTTTACAAGTGAGGAAACGGGTGTAATATAGCCGATTCCAAGACCGATCCCGCCCAATGCTCCATAGAAAAAGTAAAGCATATACAATGAACCGATACTGTCCGCGAAACCTGCACCTATGAGTCCCGCTCCGAAACACGCTGAAGCTATTAATCCTGATATACGCGGACCATATCGTTCTACAAAATGTCCCATAAACGCAGCTGATAACCCTAAAAACAAGATTGCAATACTAAAAGTTAATGAAATTTCACTTAGTCCCCAATCATGTTTTTCACGGAGTGGATTTGTAAACACACTCCAGGAATAGACTGAACCTATTGATATGTGTATACCAACAGCAGCTGCTGCAATTAACCAGCGGTTCTTTACTTTTTTAGCCATTGCTTTTCTCCTTTACCCATTTTTACTCCATTGTTTTATCTTTAGTTTGGTTAGCACGTTTTTCTGGAGTATCTTGAGTTGTCTTTTCATAAGGTTCGGTTTCTTGTCCCATTCCTTTTAAAAATTGCATCAGAATGGTGATGGCTCTGTTAACCTCTGGGTCTTTTATAGATTTTACAAGATCTAAATATCCTGTTTTTTCATCAGTGTCTTTATATTCGGCAACTCTGGCTATTCCTGCGTCGATCTTTAATAAGAAAGGTTCAAGCTGTCTCACGTTGATCATTCCGAGCGTTCCCAGCAGCAACAGTAGATTCTTCATGGTGTTCGTGTTCTCAGGTTTGTCCATTGCTTTAACGGCAACATCTAATACTTTGTCACCTTGGCCAAATAACCCGTTTAACAGCGAGAGAATCCCTTTTTCCTCCATATGATTCATAATCTCGAGCGTTTGCAAGATCGCTTTCTTATTTTTAATCAAAGCATCCTCAACTTCACTCAAATCATTCTTACGCTGTTCTTCCTCCGGCACGGTCAATCTATAAACTTTCTTAATCGCCTTAGCCATGTTGCTTTCGCTCCTTTTTCACGACATCTCCAGGGAAAATATAGTCTTTTCTGGCCCATTTCTTTTCGACAGCTACTCCTATTTGCGGCTGTGGGTTACCGTATCTGAAATTCGTTCTTGGAAGCGGGTTTACACCTTCTGCTTGTAAGATCTCTAGCTTTGCACTTGTTTCTTTATAAGCTGGCGTATCCGTATCTTTGTCTGAGTAGCTGCTCGTTAGTAAATTAATCGCTGCTTCGCCATTATCGTTCATCGGTAAATAGACTTCTTTGCCCTTCACTCGATCTGTGATCAAACACTTTACTTTAACACTTCCATATGGAGAGGATAAGCGTACAAGAGTTCCATCTTTAATGCCTCTTTCTTTTGCAAGTTCATGTGAGATTTCCAGAAATACGTTAGGCGTTTTAGAGGTTATTCCTTCCGACTTATACGTCATGTTTCCTTCATGGAAGTGTTCTAAGATTCTGCCGTTGTTTACATGTATATCGTATTCTTCACCAAATTCTTTCGGTTCTGTCCAGTCAACAGGAAATAATCTTGCTTTCCGATCATCAAAAGGAAAACCATCTAAAAATAGAATGGGTGTATCTGTTCCATCAGGTGCAACAGGCCATTGAAGACTTTTGTATCCTTCTAATCTTTCATAAGAAACACCAGCGAACAGCGGTGCTAATTGTGCAGCTTCATCCATAATGTCACTGGGATGCGTGTAATTCCATCCAGCTCCAAGACGGTTTGCGATTTCCTGTATAATCTGCCAATCAGGTTTTGATTCACCTAATGGTTCGAGAACTTGATATAACCGTTGTATTCTTCGCTCTGTATTTGTGAAGGTTCCTTCTTTTTCAAGACTTGGGCTTGCTGGCAATACAACATCTGCAAACTCAGCAGTTCTGGTGAAGAAAATATCCTGAACAACAAAGAAATCCAGTTTTTCATAAGCTGCATGGACATGGTTAATGTTAGAATCCACGATACCCATGTCTTCCCCTTTTAGGTACATAGCCTTAACATAACCCTCATGTATGCCAGCCACCATCTCGTGATTGTTGAGTCCTGGTTCTTCCGGTATTTTCACTCCCCAAACTTTTTCATATTTTGCTCTTACTTTTTCATCTGAAACTTTTTCATAAGAAGGCAGGCGATCCGGCATGCTTCCAAAATCACTTGCACCTTGTACATTGTTATGGCCTCTAAGAGGATAAGATCCTACACCTGGTCTTCCGTAATTCCCTGTGACAAGCAGCAAATTTGAAATAGCAGTACTTGTATCGCTGCCACCCGTATGCTGTGTAACTCCCATTGCCCAAAGAATACAAACACTCTTTGATAGGTGGATCGTTTCTGCAATTTTGATTAGCTCCTCTTGTGGAAGTCCTGTTGCCTTCTCAGCATATTCCAATGTGAACTTTTCAAGATTCTGTTTGAATTCTTCTAATCCATTCACTTGCTTGTCTAAAAATTCCTTGTCCTCCCAGCCTTGATCCAGAATATATTTCGTGACTGCTGAAAGCCATACTAAATCAGAACCTGCCCTAGGCTGAATAAAAAGATCAGCACGGTCTGCCATTTCATGTTTACGGAGGTCCGCGACAATCAGTTTCTGACCATTTAACTTGTGAGAACGTTTAACTCTTGTAGCGAGTACCGGATGGGATTCGGATGTATTAGATCCTATAACGATCACGAGCTCTGATTTTTCAATATCTTTAATGGAACCTGAATCTCCTCCATGGCCTACGGTACGGATTAATCCCATTGTCGCGGGTGTCTGGCAGTATCGTGAACAGTTATCGATGTTGTTCGTTCCAATAACTCCCCGCGCCAATTTTTGCATTAAATAAGACTCTTCGTTCGTACATTTAGACGAACTGATAAAGCTTAAAGCTTGTGAACCATGTTTTTCTTTTATATCTGTAAACTTAGAGGCTATCAGGTTTAACGCTTCATCCCAAGTGGCTTCTCTGAATGCATCTCCTTCACGAATCAATGGTTTTGTTAACCGTTCTTCGCTGTTCACAAAATCCCAGCCGAATTTTCCTTTAATACAAGTGGATATCCCGTTTGCAGGAGCTTGGATTTGTGGATCCACTTTTAAAATCTCCCGGCCTTTTGTCCACACATCAAAACTGCAGCCCACTCCGCAATACGTACAAACCGTTTTCGTCTTTTTTATCCGTTGTTCACGCATTGCGGCTTCCATATCTGAAATGGCTAAAATAGAGCCGTACCCTGTTTCTACGCTCTTCGTGATTTCGATCATTGGACGTAGAGTTTCCCGGTTAATCCCGGTCATGTAGCCAGCTTCGCCTTCCATTCCTTTTTCCATCATGGCATTACAAGGACATACCGTAGAGCAATGTCCGCAAGAAACACATGAAGATTCGTTAATCGGCACATCTTTATCCCAGATTACACGAGGTCTTTCACGGTCCCAGTCAATTGAAAGGGTTTCAGTTACTTGAACATCCTGACATGCTTCAACACATCGTCCGCACAAAATACATTGATCCGGGTCATATCTGTAGAAAGGATTGGAGCTATCTACTTCATATGGCTTGTGATCGAAAGGAATGCTTTGATGGTTTATCTTCATCTCTTTAACGGTATTATGTATTTCGCATCCGCCATTGTTATAATCACAAACTGTACAATACAATTCATGGTTAAACAGGATCCGGTCCATTCCAATGACTTGAGCTTCTTTCACTTCATCTGAGTTCGTATCAACCTCATCGCCTTCTTTGAGGGTGGTGGAACAAGCTCTAACAAATTCGCCATTTACTTTTACAATACATGTGTCACAGGTTTCAATCGGTCCCAAACTGGGGTGATAGCATACATGAGGAACTTGATCAGGACTGTCAGTAAGCAGATTTAAAATCGTCTGATCTTTGTTTGCTTTTACTTCAGAACCATTAATTTTAATAGAATAATCGGACAAAATGATTTCACCCTTTCAATAAAAGTTACTTACAAAAAAATCAGTCATCTAAAAATGCCGATTCCCTAATCGTTATCTCCTTAAACAAATTAGTTTATTCAAATCCTGTGCTGTATTATAAACATAAAAAATGGCTCATTTCTAAAAGATTATTGCTTTTCAACTTTTTTGTGGCTTACACTTCTTTGACTAATTGATTGGAGCGCAAGGTGTGAGACTCCTCGAAAATGCAAATCACATTTTCTTCGTGCGATGTAACGCTGTCGAAGCCTTCATTTTCCTGCGGGATCAGCGTGCCAACTACATGAGTATTCCTCTTGCAAGGCATGCGACGAGGAAGATCGCATCGTAAGGATTTTCTTGTAGACGCAGGAGCACACGTGTTTTCTTGAATATCCATCTTCACCAAGACTCACCGCACGCCCCGCAAAAAGCGAGCATCCTGGAGCGGAAATCAACCACTTTCAAGAGAAACATAGTTTGCGAATAGAGCAAAAAAAAGACACCTATGAAGTGTCTAAGGAAATCAGCTATCTAGATCAATTTCGATTAAGTCATAAGAAGTTACAATCCCGAGCGGTTTTTCATTTTCACTTCCATTTAGCGTGATGATGATTGCTTCAAGTTTTTTGTCTTCTTTATGGAACGTTTCGAATATTTCTTCCGCTTTAAATATACTTGAAGTTTTTGAAATAAATGCTACTAATTGCTTTCCTTTTTTTCTTGTGATATCAGATATTTTTGCATTGCTTAAATCAATAACCTGATCTGCCAGCCGGTCGCTAAGCCAATTTAATAAATAGGTTGCAGTTAAGAGCCAAAGATATTCCCCTTTTTCATTATATACAGGAAACCGGGAATAAGATGTTTCTCTAATACAGCTTAATACTTCAGCTAGTCTGTCACTTTCTTTAAAATGGTGAACATCTTTTGTAGCAATACTTAATGCAGTTTCAGGCTTTTGAAAATAACCTGCAATTTTTTCTATGCGCTCCACAATATCAAGGTGCGGCTCTGCAATATAATAATCATGATCAACTTTTTCGTGAACGATCGCATTTCGAAGCTTCGCGAACTGGCAAAGCTCATTATAAAACGACCTGATTAAAGAATGCTTTTTCATTCCAACTTCAACTAAGTTCTTAAACCGATCATCTTTTGTATCCTTTACTTTGTCCATTAGACACTTATGAATTTGATTAAATGCGATCTCAAAACGTTCTGACAAAGCATTTTCTTTATTGGTTTTTAAATGAGTCACGGTCATGTTCTATCTCTCCTTATATGTTCCACTACACTCTTTCTACCCTCAAACAGACATTTAATAAACAAAAAAAAAGAAGCGCATCATTTGATACACATCTTTAATCTAAAAATCCTTCCATTCAATTTTTCCGCATTTATTTTCTACGTCTAGTTCAACTTCAAAATCATGCTTTTCATAAAAGTGAATTAAACGATCAACGTGATCCCAGTCTCTTTTAGCAATGTCACCTTTGATTAATGGAATATTATTGTCTGATGCAGTTTCTTTTAAATATGCCATACAGATCGATCCATATCCTTTATTAGCAGGTCCCTTTATATCACCTATATGAAGGGTGTTTTCATCTTCATATACCGCATCAATGGCAAAATCCCAGCCATCATATCTAGATTCACAATCGTTTAGCATGATTTTGCACTGATCCATTTCTTCTGTTTTATATACGATAACAAGATTATCGTCTTTTGTTTGGTCAACACCAATTACATCATAGTCTTTCGCAATTTGTTTCATATCGTTCTGTAATCGGAGAAGTTGAAATTCCAGATCATCCCGGTCAAGTTTGTTTTCTGTTTCTTTTTCAAGCCCAAGCAGCAACATATAAATCCCTCCTTTTAGATTTTTAACAGAAACACACAGTTTCTCATTTTACAAAAGGCAAGGAGATATATCAAATGTAAATTGTTGCCTGCTATTAATGTCTAGAAGATATTACATAGAATTCAGTTTGCCTATTTGTTAAGTAATGCAATTTATCATCTTTAAAGCAGACCGATTCCTCAAGGTATATAGGAATATCCTTATTCCATTCGGGTATAAATTGTCTAATGTTAAACTCTAATGCATAGCACGTATTATTCAGAATCTGCAATTCCCCCCGAACAGGATTTGGTTCCTGCTTATCAAATAACCCTATTAAAGGACCTGCGGCGTGACAATGGTAACCAATAGGGTGGGAATATAGCATGGGTGAAATGCCGCATGCCAAAGCTTTCTCCATCACTTCTTCAAAGACTTCATTACCTGTCATACTTGATTTAACGGATTCAAAGACGATATCTTCAAATTTGTTAGCTGTAATTAAGGCATTCCGGAGTCCTTTTGGAACTTCATTTTCTTCTGGATGTAGGACATAGGCTAACTGCTGTGTATCTGAACAAAGTCCTAAATATTCAATGCCGAAATCAAGGTGTACAATGTCACCAGGCAGAATAGTGTCTTCAATCCTATCAGCTGATGATCCTTTTCTTTGAATGTCAACTGTAGGATAGAAAGAAGTTTTTAATCCAAGATCAAAGGTTCTTTGCCTGATCCATTCAACTACTTCACGGGAAGCAGTTAGATTTGGAGAAATCACTTGATCAGATAAAGCCTGTTTAGCTATCAAACGGGTAATAGAGGCCAGTTCTTTATATGCTGCTAGTTCCGAATCTGTTCGAAATTGAAGCCAATCAATAGCCAAAGGAGCTGAAGATACTAATTTAGATGAGTAATCTTTTCCGATCGTATCTGTCATCGTCTGATAATAAGAATGGCTTAACCCATCACAAAATGAAAAATGGGTAGAATGGTTAACCGCGATTTGATCTGGCTGATATGTATCCATTAGTTTTCTTAGTAAATCAAATGGTCCTTCCCCTTTCTTCCCCATGCAGCATGTATAATAGGGTTCAAATTGTTTATTCGAAGAAATTACTAGCCTTTTTACTTTTCCCGTATCCTTTTCTCTAACAAAAACGAATATCGTTAAACGCCGCGAGCTGTCTATTGAGGAAGGAAAAAGAGTAATGGCTACAGGATCTTCATGATATTCCCTTCCAAGTGTAATCCACATATCGAAATTATGTTTATTCATCAAAATTGGCAGTAAAACCTCTAGTCTCGTGAGCAGCCATTCATCTGTTATTTTGTCTCTTTCAATAAGTGATTTTATTTTATATGGTTTTTGATCTATTTGAATTGCCACGATTTCTCATTCCTTTCTATCAATGTTTAATTAAACTTTTCTCCTTTGTATATGAAAAGTCCTTCGTGGTCTGTTTTATAAATTAATGCATATGAATATGAGGACAAAGTGTACAAGGAGATGCACCATGATATGAATATATTTTTTCGGGGAGTTTTGCTGCTTGCAGCTGCAGCGTTAGTGGGAGAAAGCTTAGAATTTATTGTGAATATGATACTTGCACGTCAATTGGGAGAATTGGGATTAGGCCATTATATGTCTATTTTTCCAACAGTTATTTTAATTATCATCATTGCAAGTCTAGAGCTGCCAATCTCCATATCTAAATTTGTAGCAGAAAAAGAAGAAAAACAGCACTACAGCATGCTGAAACATGCGACTAAGCTAACGTTGATTCTAACGGCAGCTATGATTATTATTGCTGTATTTGTACTTCCTTTTATTCCGGTCTTTAACAGCTATCATCCTCTTGTAAGATGGTTAATGGTGCTTTTAATTCCGCTAATCTCGCTTACCTCGATCGCCAGAGGTTTTTTCATGGGGAAGCAGCAGATGGGAAAACTCGCTTTTTCTAATCTATTCCGTAAATTTGCACAGCTTATATTACTGGCAGGTATTTATCAATTATTTTCCTTTGATCGAGAAACAGCAATCTTAATTGCATTAGCTACTTTTGTTGGAAGTGAACTTGTTGTTTTCGTTTATTTGTTTACAGCTTATTTGCTGCAATTCAGAAAAATGAAATCCCAATCAAATCATGATTTAAGTGCCGGAGAAGTTACAAAAAGCTTAATGGTTGTGACCATTCCAACAACAGGACTGCGTCTTTTTCATGCATTTACAAATGCAGTTCAGCCTTTTTTGATTAAATACTCACTTACTTTGACTGGACTATCTGATGTGGCGGCAACTGAACAGTTTGGGCTGCTTGCAGGTGTTGCTATAACTATTGGGTTCTTCCCTGCATTTATTGCGCACTCTTTGTTAGTTGTACTAATACCGACAGTTTCTGAAGCGACTGCAAAAAAAGATATGGATACATTAAAAATACTTCTTATGAGGGTTATGAAAATAACAGCAGCATATGGTTTTCCTGCAGTAGTTATTTTCCTTTTGTTTTCTGAGAAATTAACGGTGTTGTTCTTTCACTCTTCTTCAGCTGCAATCTATCTGGAACTTTTATGGCCAAGCTTTTTATTTACTTTCTTCTTAATTCCGCTTCAGGCATATTTAATTGGTTTAGGATTGATAACTACTGCTTTTATCCAGTCTGTATGGGCAACAATCATTTCTTTTTTTCTTATGTATATCTTAGGCTCACAGCCATCATTTGGAATGCACGGTGTTATTATTGGTATGAATGCAGGTTCTGTTCTTCTTATGCTCCTTCATTATTTTTCAGTATGCAAAGCTATCGGCATTACCTTCTGGCTGAGTGCAAAAAACAATTATCAAGAATAAAAAGGGCATCTCTATAAGGATAATTCCTTAAGGGATGCCTTTTTATCAGACGATTGTCTGTGTATGCGCGACGACTGCACGAAAGTTATATCTGCTATTTTCTTGTTTTACAAACGCCCATTGGTTAGGAATACGGCATTGCAAAAATTTAAGCTGTGATTCATTTAGACTTAGCTCGAGCCATGAGTCTCCGATTTTAAAATGTTCCTCTTCTTTGAAAGAAAATCTTGTCTGCAGCAAATTTTGTAATCCTCTAATCGTAATAAACTTAAACATATAACCCTTATTAACAGCGAGAACGATATCCTCCCAATTCTCTTCTGCGTAACGGAAGAAGTTTAACCAGCTATTTTCTTCTTTTCCTAAATGATGTAAAGCACTAATATTCTTATTCCTAATAACATCAATCAAATGATCTCCGTCAACCCCTCCAGCGATTGCAGCTTCAAGTAATAAACCAGCTGGCATTGATAATTTCACCATGATAATCCCCCAATTGTTAAAAAATTAAGTACGCATTGGTCTTAAAATATTAGTTCGTTTTGATGCTCTCCAAACAATGAATAACAAAAGTAATACAGCTAGAGAGAAGCATGTGTTAGTGATAACGTCTATCTCACCCATGTGTCTTATGCCAATTCCGATAAATGCCCAAACGAAAACGAGCGGATAAATGAAATCGTCATTATTAAAAGTAAAAATAAAGCTGATAGTGCTCCCGTTGTATTCCCGTTTAACGGTAAAGCGTTTGCCAGATAATTAACTAAAATAACTGCTGCAAGGGCTAATATATTAAAATACGCTCTAAACTTTTCGGACATTTGTTGTACCTCCTATTAGGATATCTTGTATCATATATACCCCATTCAGAGATTATTTATAAGAAAAGGCAATCCTTTTTTGGACTGCCCTTTGTAAATGGTTAATTGCTAAATGCCTGAGTGCCAATTTCTGCTTCACGTTTGAATAAGCGGCTGTATACACCGTGTTCTGATTCCAAAAGTGATTCGTGTTTCCCTGTTTCAATCATTCTGCCGTTTTCTATCACGATAATACGATTTGCAGCAAGCACCGTTGATAATCGATGAGAGATGATAAAAACGGTTTGCTTAGATTTTCTTTTGTTGATCGCTTCATTAACTTGAACCTCTGTAATCGGATCAAGTGCAGAACTTGCTTCGTCTAAAATAAGAATAGCTGCATCTTTAACAAGAGCTCTGGCAAGAGACAATCTTTGTTTTTGACCGCCAGATAATAAACTTCCCCGCTCTCCTACCATTGTGTTCAAGCCTTCAGGCAGTGTTTGGATGAATTCTCCCAAACCGCTGTCATTTATCGCACTTAACAATTCTTCATCTGTAGCATCAGGATTTGCTATGCGCAGATTATCAGCAAGTGAACCGTTCCGCAGCTGAACATCCTGTGAAACAATAGCTATCTGTGAACGGAGCCATCCAGCATCAATAGATGAAATATCCTTGCCGTCTAAAAGAATAGAACCGCTGTTTGGTTCATAAAGACGGAGTAATAAATCGACGATCGTAGATTTTCCGGAACCGCTTGGACCGACAAGAGCGATAGCTTCGCCTGGCTGAACAGTAAATGATAATCCTTTAAGAACCAATTCATCTTTTTCGGGGTAGCCAAATGCTACGTCCCTTAATTCAATTGATCCTTTTACTTCTGGCAATTTAATACCTTTTTCTGTTTCAGCGGTTGAAGTCTTTTCGTTTAATAAAATTTCAGAACGGTCAAGAGCAGGACCAG
Organism: Fictibacillus sp. NPDC058756; assembly: GCF_042746035.1. Classification (NCBI taxonomy): domain Bacteria; kingdom Bacillati; phylum Bacillota; class Bacilli; order Caryophanales; family Fictibacillaceae; genus Fictibacillus; species Fictibacillus sp. NPDC058756. The sequence continues at coordinate 1,823,166 of NZ_JBHYPU010000001.1, forward strand.
TTCTTCTTACAGATAGCCAGTTTCTGAGCATTTTCTGCATTTCATTAGCAGCAATTGCAACAAGACCTGCGGCTGTCAGCATTTCACCGGTAGTTAATCTATTGTTCCAGATTAAATAGGCGCTTAGCCCATAAACAACTGCTAAACCAAGACCATTATAACTCCCAATAACAACGATGGATTGCATACGTGCTTTTAATTCATAACGAGATTCTTTTATGAACGATTTGCGAATTTCAGCAACACTTTGCACTTCCCCGTCAGATACACCGAGAACTCTTGAAAGGTGGATACCTGTAACAGATTCCCGAAGTCTTTCAAGATAGCGAGAAGCTTCTTTTCTTGCATTTGCAGAGGCTTGGCGCGTTCTTCGTCCAACTGCATTAGATGTTAAATAGAAGATAACCCCTAACACAACGCTTGTAATCATAAGGTATGGATGGATCCAAAGCAATACGATGCTATAGAGGATTACTCCCTGAACGGAAGCCATAAAAGTAGAGCCTTCCCATGCAAGGAAATTGTGCAGAGTATCTGGGTCATCAGAAACCCTCGCCATCATCTCACCTGATTGATTGTTCTGGTAAAAAGAAAATGGCAGCACTTGCAAATGTTTAAATAAACGAAGTTTTTGCCAGTTCGTTACTGATTTAGCAACCTGGTGACAAAAGTATTCATCAATTACCATCAGGATTAAGTCAGCAACAGCTGCAAATATTAGAAGCCACATTAATCCCCATAAAAGTTTATTAGACTCCCCAGGAAGTATTGTATCGACAAGCCATCCGAGAGCAAGTGTCGGGATAAGCGCAGAGAAAACCTGGCTGACGGCAATAACAAAAGCGTCTGCGAACACCCAGTTTTTATGTGGTTTTAAAAAGGCAAGAACGCGTCTGCCGTCACGGTTTTTTGGCTTGGCGGCTGATTGGCTCATATCGCTCTCTCCTTTTCTAATTCACTGTATTGGGCCATGTAAAGTTCATAGTATTGACCTCTTTGCGCAAGAAGTTCCTCATGTGTTCCTTCTTCTGCAACGATCCCCTTATCCAAGAGCAAAATTTTATCTGCATCTCTAACTGTAATGAGACGGTGAGCTATTGTGATGGTTGTTCGTCCAGGAATAAGGTTTTCTAATGCGGCTTGGACGCGCTCTTCCGTTTCACCATCAAGGGAAGAAGTTGCTTCATCAAAGATTAATAGAGCTGGATGTCTTAAAATTGCCCTCGCTAAAGCGACACGCTGTCTTTGCCCGCCTGACAATTTAAGGCCGCGTTCTCCTACAATGGTTTCATATCCGTCGGGCAGTGCTGCTATAAATTCCGTAAGTCCTGATGCTGAACATGCTGCATCTAGATCTTCCTGAGATGCATTTTTTCTTCCATATAATAGATTCATACGGAGTGTATTGTTTAATAGGAAAGTTTCTTGTGACACAACTCCGACTTGCTGACGGAAAGAATTCCGGTTGTAATCAAATAGATTTTGCTGATCTACTTCAATGGTTCCTGCTTCAGGTTCGTATAGACCGAGCAGTAATTGTATAAGAGTTGATTTTCCTCCGCCGCTTGTTCCTACTATTCCTATGTGCTGCCCTGATTTCATGCTAAGAGATACACCTTTAAGAACATATTCATCATTTCCAGGATAGCGGAACCATAGATTATTAACGTCTAGATCCCCGCTTATTTCGTTCATTTTTGGCAAGTTCTCTTCATGTTCAACTGGAAGGTCAAAATATTCATAGATTCGTTGAAGGGCAGGTATTGCCTGCTGGATGATCAATGCATTCTCTGTAAGTGACCGAATAGGAAAAAACATCGTAGGAATAAAGCCGAGGCATGCTACAAGCGTCCCCACTGATATGGTATTGTTCCAGACCGCCATACCTCCTACTAACATAACAACTCCAGGTGTTGCGATATTGAATAAGTTTCCTAGTCGCCAGTTTACTTTACCAATTAAAGCAGCACGAATCGAATAATTTTTCCAGTCCGTAAGTTTTTTGTCTTGTGTATGTATTTCCCGTTCTTGTGTTTGGAATGTACGAACAAGTCTTGTTGATTCGATGCTCTCTTGTAGATGATGATAGATGTCAGCACGCATATCACGCTGCACTGCACTCATTTTTCGCATTGTATTTCCAAGTTTGAATGATGGATATAAATAGATAGCAAATACACAGAACATAACGATCGCCACAGGCCAATATAGAGCGAATACTGCGATAAATGCAGCTACAGCACTAACCACCTGCTGGACAAATCGAGGTACAACAGTATTATTCAAGTTTTGTACAGCTTCTACATCATGCGTTAGGCGATAAAGCATATCCCCCCGAGGCGTAGTCGTAAAAAATGACATAGGTGTACGGTGCAAACGTCCAAAAGCTCTCATCTGCATATCAGTAATTACATCCAGTCCAATCTGAACCTGAATATATTCCTGAAGCGATTCGAAAATCACTTTAAATAAAAATGCAAACAGTACTCCTGCAACGAGCCAGCCGATCATATCTGTCATCTGATTTGGAAGCACTTCATCCACTAGCTTTCCGGCTAAAATAGGAGGTATTACTGTAAAGGCACCTCCAATTAGTGAACATGCAAAAGCAATCAGAAGCCCCCTCCAATAAGGCTGAAAATGCTTAAGTGTCTCTCTTAAAAGCTTCATATTTAGTTCCCCCTCTCGCTCCTAAGCACTTTATTTTAAACCATTTTCTAAAAATTATCATTATTTTTACTTGTTATTTTTTTCAATATAAGAAAAATATATGAAGTCTTTAATTAATCAACTATAAGAAAAAATTTAGGGTGGCTGGGATGAATTTTAGCGAGCATCCAACAATTATGCTGTTTTCGCAGTTGTTTTGAAAGAAGTTGATCTCCGTTTCAGATGCTCGCTTTCCGGGGGGCGTGCGGTGAGCCACCTCGACGCTTTGCGCCCTTAGGTGTCTCACCTCTCACACTCGTCCCCCAGGAGTCTCGCACCTTACACTCCAATCAACAGGCCGATGAAGTCAATTCCTATTCAACCAAAAGAATAATATTTAGAAATGAGCCAACAGATAAAAGAACACGTATCGTATAACCTTTTAGAAAGTAACAAACAAAAAAAGGACCAATACCAAAAGCCGCGTTATGCAACTGTTTGGTATCAGTCTCTTTGAGTAATTTATGGTTTAAAGATTTACCCGTTTTAGAGGCTTAGTGGCTGGTCCTTCTACAACTGCTCCTTCGTAAGTGAAGCGGGATCCATGACAAGGACAGTCCCACGTTCTTTCACCGCTGTTCCATTCCACTTCACAGCCTAAATGTGTACAAGTGGTATCAACAACATGCAATTCACCATTAGAATCTCGATAAGCTCCGCATCGTTTTCCGTCAACAGTTACTGCCCCGCCTTCATCTTTATTAAGGCTACGAGGATTTTTAGATGGCTTGTCTAACTTTCCAGACACAAAATGCTTTGCCACATCGGAGTTTTCTTTAACAAACTGCTTTATATCTGAAGGGTCAGCTTGAAAACGCTGAGGTTTATACAGATCGGCAAACTCATTTTCTCTATCCATTATATGATCACGAATGATATGGGCAGCTAGTGTACCAGTAGTCATCCCCCATTTTCTAAATCCAGTTGCTACAAAAATATTGTCATGCTTATGTGTTAACTTACCTATGAAAGGAACTTTATCTAGTGTGATAAGATCTTGTGCTGACCAGCGATACAATACTCTTTCAAGGTTAAGTGATTTTTTTGCTTCTTTTAATAACGCTTCATAATGCTGATGTGTCGGAATTCCCTGCCCGGTCTGATGGCTTTCACCGCCAACAAGAACTACATGCTCTCCATCTTGAAGAATGGATCTGTATGATCTTACAGTTTCATCTACACTTAAATACATACCATGAGGGAATTTATCTTTGGTTTTAACCGCTAAGACATAAGAACGTTCTGCCATCATCCTTGTAAAATAAAAACCCATCCCATCGAAAAATGGAAAATGTGTGCAGCAAGCTGCAAAATTTCCTTTTACTTCATGTCCATTTTCTGTTTTTACTATTGCCTTTTTATCTTCCTTATCTTCCTGAATATCAGAAGCTGTTGTATTTTCGTATATCTTAACACCAAGTGACTCCATTTCTTTTAATAGAGCAATCAAGTATTTAACAGGATGAAAATGTGCTTGGTTCCTCATAACAAGTGCTTTTTTATGAGGTATATCAAAAGGCATCTTTTCGGTTAAATCGCCATCGATCTCGAGCTGATTATATGCATGAGCTTCTTTTTCGAGTTTTTTAATTCCTTGTTCTGTATTCGCATAAAGAAAAGCGTCATGAGTTTCGTAGTTACAGTGGATACCATTTTCTTTTATAAAATTATGAATGAATTGACCTGCAGCTTCGTTAGACTGATAATACATTTTTGCACGTTCTAATCCTAGATGGGAGATCAGACGATCATATATGACACCATGCTGGGAAGTGATTTTTGCCGTTGTATGGCCAGTTGTTCCATTCAAGACTTTTCCGGCTTCAAGCAAGGTTACTTGAAGTCCTTCTTTAGCAAGTAAATAAGCTGTCGTGATACCTGTAATCCCTCCACCTACTATAACAACCTCTGCATGTTCATTTCCTGTTAATGAAGGGTATTTGGGCAAATCGACATTGTCCCTCCAAAGTGGTTCAGGGTATTGCGGCAAATTTTGTTCGAAACTATTCACGGAGTACCTCCTATATTTAAACAATATTTATATCCATTATTCCCCATATGTGAGGGTCACAATCCAAAAAACAAAAAACAGGCTAAAATATAGCCTGTTCCGAGATTTACTTGCTAATTCGTTTTTCAAGAGAATAATCGTAATTCCCTGTATAGCTATCAATCTTGCCATTATCCAGCCAAATCGTTCTCGCGAATAACTTATTCATAAAATAACGGTCATGTGTTACAGCCAATATTGTACCGTCAAATTCTTCTAAAGCAATTTCTAAAGCTTCACGTGAATCTATGTCTAAATGGTTGGTAGGTTCGTCAAGGATTAGAAAATTGAACCCTTCATAAACAAGCTGTGCGAGCCTTAACCGAGTTCTCTCTCCTCCACTTAGATCACTAGCTTTTTTATATACAGAAGGACCATAGAATAAGAACTTTGCCAAGTGATGTCTCGCCTCTCCTTCTTCCATGGGAACTTTATCTCTAAAAATGTCGAGAACGGTCAGATTAGCTTCTGCTTCCAGTCCTTTTTGGGATAGATATCCGATTGAAACGGAGGAACCAAGCTTAATAGTTCCATAATCAAAATCGTTATTTTGCAAACAGTTTATTAATGTGGTTTTTCCCGAACCGTTTTTGCCGATGAGAGCAATCTTTTCTCCGTATCTTACCTGCATGTCAATATGTTCAAGAATCAAACGGTCCTCAATTAACTTGCTTGCTTGTTCAACAACAACAACATCCTGACCGCTTCTCTTATTCACATTAAATTCAAAAGCTGCCTTTTTGCGTTCAAGCTGCGGTCTTTTCATATTTTGAATACGAGCAAGTGCCTTTTCCATACTTCTGGCTCGTTTGAAGAACTTTTCATTTCCAGAACGTGCTCCCCAATCCCGCAGTTGTTTAATTGATTCTTTAATTTTCCTTACTTTTTTTTGCTGTTCTTGATACTTTTCAAATTCTAGCAAGAGATTGTTTTCTTTTTCTTTTACAAACCCAGAGTAAGAATGGTGATATACAGTGCATTCCCCATCTTCCAAATCAATCGTCTTCATAGTAACCTTATCCAAAAAATATCTGTCATGACTGATAATTACTACCGCACCTTTATATTTTAGCAAATAATTTTCTAGCCAGTTTATAGTATCAATATCTAAATGGTTAGTAGGTTCATCCAGCAGAAGAAGTTCAGGTTCTTGAAGAAGCAAACAAGCTAACCCCACTTTCGTTTGTTCACCGCCACTTATTTGCTTAAATAGATGATTTGTAAGATGAGATATACCAAGCCCCGCTAAGACACCGTTTATTTTTGATTCTATTGCATAGCCGCCTAAATTCTCGTATTGTTCTTGAAGTTTATATAGTTTGTTTAAATTCTTTTCAAGCCGATCTCCTTGTGAAGGATCACTTAATTGAAGGTTTACTTCTTCTATCTTCTTTTCAATGTCTTTAATCTCTTGGAATGTTGCTGAGATAACCTCGTAAACTGTGGAATGAACATCATGGTCAGGCAGCTGGGCAAGATATCCGATAGCTGCATCTTTTTTTATAAAAATTGAACCTGAGTCACAATGCTCTAAATTGCTGAGCAGCTTAAATAACGTTGTCTTTCCTGAACCATTTTGACCGACAATGCCAATTCGATCTTGTTCGTGTATTTCAAACGATATGTTTTTAAGAATCTCATTTCCGCCGTACATTTTTTTTAGATTTTGAACAGTGCATATATTCATTTTTTTTTCTCCTTTAATAATGTTATGCCACTGTCCTTTTTCAAAAAGGCACTTTTCTAATAGATTGCTGCTTCATTGATAAGTTGATTGGAGTGCAAGGTATGAGACTCCTAAAGGCGCAAAGCGCGAGGAGGCTAACCCCCGCCCCGCGGAAAGCGAGCGACCTGGAACGGAAATCAACTACTTTCAAAAACAACAAAGTATGCGAAAACAGCCTCCAATAAAAAAACCATGAGCAAATAGTACCTGCCCATGGTTTTATCTTTTACTTAGAAAAAGGAAAGGGTAAGGTTACTTATCGGTGTACAATATTCGAATAGCTGAATTTGGACAGACTCCACCAATTACGAAAAAATACATAAGTAATTGAACGAAAAACGACCAGCCAGCTAAACAGTTGTACATCTCTAAGCATTCCTTACACCTCCTTACGATTTCAATTTATAAATAATTTCCATTTTATTATATGACAGAATTTTCAAATGTGCAAACAGGAAAAAAGTTGGAGTATATCTATGAAAAAGCAGGTATATTGCAATTTATAGCGAATTAGTTTTAAATATTTATATAATTCTGAAAAGGGTGTGTCTTATGAAAGTAAAATCCAATTATCTTTCCAAATCCAAAGTAACGTATGTCACAGAAAATATGTCAATTAGTGAAGCCCGTTATACTATCATTCAATCTGGGTACCGCTGTATACCAGTATTAGATGAAAAAGAAGAAAAGTTTGTGGGCTTGCTTTTTAAGGAGACAACATCCGATTATATAATCGATAATGTAGGTTCTGTAAAAGAAAATGTAAGCAGAGTTGTAGAAGAAAGAGATGCCTTCATTCATGAAAATACAGCTTATTTTAAAGTGCTGTTCTCGATCCGCCGTCTTCCTTTCATGGCAGTTGTTGATGATGAACATAATTTCTTAGGGATTATTACTCACTCTAAAGTAATGGATATTCTGCAAGATTCATATGGGATTAAAAATGGCGGCTATTCTTTAACCGTCTCTACTACTGAAGGTAAAGGATCGCTTAGAAAACTTTTCACGGCCATCCATGAAGAATACAATATTGAAGGTGTCTTTACACAAGATGCTGGAAAACAATTTTTGCGCAGAGTTGTAATCACGTTTAACAAAAGTGTTACGCGGAAAGAAATTGATGAATTGATACACCGTGTAGAGGCTAATGGATTTAAAGTAGCCGACGTAGAAGATCTAAGAACATTTGCGAAAGTTTAATTACGCTAAAATTAAAATACGTTCCCGCAAATATTGGGGAACGTATTTTTTATGCTTGATTATTTTACTTCTTGCGGCACAGATAACCCAAGTCCTCTGGCTATACGCGTACCGTAGTCTGGATCTGCTTTATAGAAATGCTGAATTTGACGCATTTTTATTTCATCATGTTCGACTGGTTTCATTGCGCCAACAATGGTTTCTACTAGACGTGAACGTTCTTCCTCACTTAACAGGCGATATAAATCTCCAGGCTGTGTATAGTGATCATGATGATCATAGCCAACACTGTCCGCCACCCCTGTGACTGGAAATGCAGCCTGTTTATTTTCGAGAGATTCTTTAGGGCCACCGAAACTATTAGGCTCGTAATAAACGGACCCTCCGCCATTATTATCAAAACGCATTTGGCCATCACGCTGATAATTATTTACTTCATGGCGCGGACGATTAATCGGAAGTGCTTGATGGTTTGCTCCTACACGGTAACGATGTGCGTCATTGTATGCAAAAAGACGTCCCTGAAGCATCTTATCAGGAGATACATCGATTCCTGGTACTAATGTTCCGGGTGAAAATGTAGCTTGTTCAACTTCTGCAAAATAATTTTCTGGATTCTTATTCAAAACCATTCGGCCTACTTCAATTAAAGGATAGTCTTTTTGTGACCAGACTTTTGTAACATCAAAAGGATCAAACCGGTAAGTATTCGCATCCTCAAGAGGCATAATTTGCACATAGAGTTTCCAGGCAGGAAAATCACCAATTTCTATCGCATTAAAAAGATCTTCTGTATGATAATCAGGATTTTCCCCAGCAATCTTAGCAGCAACTTCATTTGATAGATTCTTTACACCCTGTTCTGTCTTAAAGTGGTATTTCACCCAAACTCCATCGCCTTCTGCATTTACCCATTTAAATGTGTGGCTACCAAACCCATGCATATGGCGGAACGTTGCAGGAATACCACGGTCAGACATAAGGATCGTTACCTGATGAAGAGATTCAGGCGATAATGACCAAAAATCCCATATTGCGTTCGGATTTTTCAGGTGTGTTTGAGGATGACGCTTTTGAGTATGAATAAAATCAGGAAACTTGATAGCATCTCGTATAAAGAAGACTGGTGTATTGTTTCCAACAAGATCATAGTTACCTTCTTCTGTATAAAACTTAACAGCAAATCCACGAGGATCTCTAACTGTATCAGCAGAACCATTCTCACCAGCAACAGTTGAAAAGCGGACAAATAAAGGTGTTCGTTTCCCTGCTTCAGATAAGAAGTTTGCTTTTGTATATTTTCTAACGTCATTCGTTACTTCAAAGTACCCGTGAGCTCCCGCACCCTTAGCATGGACAACACGCTCTGGTACACGCTCCCGGTTAAAATGCGCTAACTTTTCTAATAAATGGACGTCCTGAATTAATGTCGGACCTCTTGATCCTGCTGTCATCGAATTCTGGTTGTCCCCTACAGGTGCTCCCCAGCTGGTAGTAAGATGTTTGTTTCCATTACTCAAACTAAATCACCTCATTATTTTAATAGTTTCATTGTACAACTCTAATGATATCACTTATCAATGGATAATCAATACTTTTTTATAATAATTCTAATATGAAAAATGTTATAATCTGTCGAATGATAGAATACCGCATACAAAAACCAGCATCCGCGATAAATGCTGGTTTGAATGGTTAGCCTTAGATTCCAATCACTTTTCAGTAATTTCTATGGAAAATAAATTTAGAAGCATTAACCTTTTAGAAAGTGTGTTTTTAATTATTGATTTGATAGATCTTTCAATTGATCAAAAAATGATGGATATGAAACAGCTACAGCTTCGCTTTGATCCAGAGTTGTTTCACCTTCTGCAATACAAGAGGCTATGCTTAACATCATTCCGATTCGGTGATCCCCATGACTTTGAACAGAAACACCTTTTAAAGGTGTTTTCCCGTTAATAATCATTCCGTCTTCTGTAGCTTCGATTTCCGCTCCCATTTTTTTAAGCTCATTTACGACAGTTTCAATCCGGTCAGTTTCTTTGACTCGCAATTCATGTGCATCTTGAATGATTGTTTGCCCTTCAGCCTGTGTTGCTGCCAATGCAATAATCGGGATCTCATCAATTAATCGCGGAATGACATCTCCTTTAATAACGGTACCCTTGAGTGACGAAGTTTTAATGACCAAATCGCCATACGGTTCAGAAGCTTCTTCATTTACATTTTGATACGAAATCTGTGCTCCCATATCATTCAGAACATCTAAAATGCCAGTACGGGTTGGATTCAGTCCAACTTTTTGCAGGGTAATTGTGCTATCTGGAACAATAGCTCCAGCAACTAAGAAAAAGGCTGCAGAAGAAATGTCACCAGGAACTTCAATATGTGTACCTTTAAGCTGCTGTCCTCCTTCAATGGAAACTGTTAATGCATCTGACTTCACCTCAGCTCCAAAGGCTTCCAGCATCCGTTCTGTATGATCTCTTGATTTTAGAGGCTCGGTAACAGAAGTTGTTCCTTCACCTTCAAGTCCTGCAAGGATAATAGCTGATTTTACTTGAGCACTTGCTATCGGAGAATGGTAGTGTATTCCTTTAACGTTTCCTCCTTTTATTTGAAGAGGAACCTTATTTCCTGATTCATTGCCTTTGATTTCTGCACCCATCTGTTTCAATGGCTTTGTAACACGATTCATCGGTCTTTTTGCAATTGAATCATCACCTGTAAGTACAGAAGTAAAAGGAGTATTTGCAAGGATTCCAAGCATCAAACGGATGGTAGTCCCAGAGTTTCCGACATACAGATCTTCAGTAGGCGGCCGCAATCCTGATATCCCGTTACCTTCAACAGTTACCTGTTCATTTTCCTGGACAATGTTAACACCTAGCTTTTTAAAACAAGATATAGTACTTAGACAGTCTTCACCAGTTAAAAAACCATTTATAGTTGTCTTTCCTTCTGCAATGGAACCAAACATTACTGCTCTATGAGAAATGGATTTATCACCTGGCACTTTAATTGTTCCATTTAAGCTTTGAATAGGCATTAATTGTTTTTCCATAAAAAGTGCCTCCTTTATTCCGTGATATGTGTTAAATAGTTTTCATGATGTAATAGTTGTTGTGCATTATCCCGATCATTATCGTTTTGAAAACTTAACCTCAGTACACCATTTAGATCTTCTCTTACCTCGAGAATGGTTATATTGATAATGCTGATTTGGGATTCTGCTAGGAGTGTAGTAACTTTAGACAAAGCACCTGCTGTATCTAAAATATCTACATATAAATCAGAAAACGGCTGTATTGCTCCTTTGGAACGAACTGGAAGTCCATCTCGAAATAATTTTGCTCCATTAAAGTAGTCAAATAATTGATTTTGATCGCCACTTTCTACAAAGCTAATAACTTGGTCCATCTCTTCTTTCCACTCATTTAAAAGTGATAATAGGTGTTCTTTGTTTTGGCTTACAATATCACTCCACATTTTTGGAGAGCTTGATGCAATCCGTGTGATATCACGAAAACCACCCGCTGCCAGCTGCTGAACCAGCGGATTATAATTGGCATGTTTTTGAGCAAGTCTTACGAGGCTCGATGCAATGAGATGAGGAAAATGGCTTACAATACCTGTTAGAAAATCATGCTCATCCGGCTCAGCCACTATAAATTTTGCATGAGTTCCTTTTAGCCAGTCCTTGGCTTCTTCAATTTTTGCTTCAGATGCATTGGAACTGGGTGTTAGAATGTAAAAAGCATTTTCTAATAAATGTGGTCTGGCACTTTCTACTCCAGTTTTATGCGACCCTGCCATAGGATGACCGCCGATAAAAACAATTCCGTTTTCAGCCAGGTTTTCAGCTTTTTTCATTATTGTGTTCTTCGTGCTTCCAACATCCATGACAAGTGCTTTAATAGCTGGCTTTATGGAAGACAACTGGTCCATAATGATCAATGTTGCTTCTACAGGCGTAGCGATTATGATAAGGTCAGCGTTGGCTGCATCATGTTGCAAATCAGATGCGATTCTATCAATGACTCCTAATTTTACTGCAGTCTCACAATTAGCAGTCTGGACGTCATACCCTGCGATAACCGCTTCGTGTTCATTTTTTATTGTTAAAGCGATCGATCCGCCAATCAATCCGACTCCTATCAGCAAGACGTTTTTCATGTGCAGGCTCCTTTGAGGTTAATTCTCTTTTAAGAATTCAGTTAATTTTTCTTCTAAATCGATTGCTTGGTAAGGAGCTATATACGGATGTCCTGTTTGTTCTAGAAGCACCATGTTAATAGTCCCTCCTGCAGCTTTCTTATCTTTTTTCATTCGATTGATAAGAGATGGTACTGAAAGATTCTTTGGTATGGGCGGAAACCCTAGGTCATGCAGCCATCTTTTGAGATCTTTCCCTAGCTGTATGGTTTCTTCTTTAATTGATAAAGCGAAAAGCATACCATGTGCTACTGCCTCACCATGTGTAATATCTTTGTATTGAAGCTCCCCTTCAATGGCATGTCCGAGTGTGTGGCCAAAATTCAAAAAAGCTCTGATGCCCTTTTCTCTCTCATCCTGTGATACTACTTCGTTCTTAATCTCAATTCCTCTTGTTACGCAGTTTAAAAGGTGTTCGTCTTTTAGATCATGCAATGTTGTTATATTTTTGTGAAGATATTCATAGAAGCTTGGATCTGCTATTAACGCATGCTTGATCACTTCCGAAAAACCAGACCTTATTTCATTTTCAGGTAAAGTTGATAGAAAATCCGTTGAATAGATTACGGCTTCTGGCTGGTGAAAAACACCTATCATGTTTTTGCCTTCAGGATGATTGATTCCTGTTTTCCCTCCTACTGCACTATCATGAGCAAGAATAGTAGTTGGAATTTGAATAAAACGAATTCCTCTCATATAAGTCCCGGCAACAAATCCGGCGATATCACCAATCATTCCGCCGCCAAGCGCAAGAATTACAGAGGTTCTGTCAAGTCCCTTTTCTAACGCAAAACTTTGGCAGGCATAATAGTTTTCAAAGGATTTCTGACTATCTCCTGGTTTGATTTGAAAGGTCTCATACGAAAATGTTTGATCAAGTTCTGCTTGAACATCTTTTAGATATAACTCTCCTACATTATGATCCGTGATGATCAGCACATTTTTTGGAGCAGGCGTTAATGATTGCAAAACCGTACCTAGCTTAGTAATCGCTTTTTCACCTACATAAACTGGATAGTTTTTTGAAGGTGTCGTGATATTGATTTGCTTCATTTAAAACACCCTTGCACGTTCTTGATGCTGAACGATATTCTTCTTGATCACATCCATGTTATCCTGACCGAATTGCTCCACAAGTGCGCTTGCAAGTTCCCATGCTACTACAGATTCTGCAACAACACTTGCTGCTGGGACAGCGCAGCTGTCTGAGCGTTCAATGCTGGCTGCAAATGCTTCTTTCGTTTCAATATCAACGCTTTGAAGCGGCTTGTATAACGTCGGGATCGGCTTCATTACTCCGCGGACAACAACTGGCATTCCTGTTGTCATTCCTCCTTCAAAACCACCGGCATTATTCGTTTTGCGAGTGTATCCATTTTCGATGTCCCATTGAATTTCGTCATGTACTTCACTGCCTGGTTTTCTTGCTGCTTCAAAGCCAATGCCGATCTCAGCACCTTTAAATGCATTAATACTCATGATTGCTGCAGCAAGTTTAGCATCGAGTTTGTTGTCGTAGTGCGTATAGCTCCCTACAGCAACAGGCATCCCTTCAGCAATAACTTCTACAATGCCGCCGATTGAATCACCGTTTTCTTTTGCGTGATCAATAGCTTTCATCATCATTTTTTCTGCCGTTTCGTCTAAACATCTAACTGGTGATGCCTCTGTTTTTTCACGAAGTTCGTTAAGTGTTTCATATGTTGTTTGTTCTGCCTTAACCCCGCCGATTTCAAGCACATGACCGCCGACTTCAACCCCTAGCTCTTTTAGAAGTTTTTTCGCTACAGCTCCTGCTGCTACTCGGACAGTTGTTTCCCGTGCTGAAGATCGTTCCAGCACGTTTCTCATATCTCGATGGTTATACTTAATGGCTCCGTTTAGATCAGCGTGTCCAGGGCGTGGTCTTGAAATGACACGTTTAACTTCAGCATTCTCGTCTTCAAGCGGATCAGCCCCCATTATTTTTGTCCAATGGGTAAAATCCTTGTTCTCAACAACTAATGTTATTGGTGAACCAAGTGTTATACCGTGTCTTACACCGCTAAGAATCTGTACCTGATCTTTCTCGATCTGCATGCGGCGGCCTCTGCCATGTCCTTTTTGTCTTCTTGCAAGTTCTTCGTTTATGTCTTCAGCTAAAAGAGGAAGACCAGCTGGTACACCCTCTATTATCGTTGTAAGCTGCGGTCCGTGTGATTCACCGGCTGTTAAATATCTCATTTTCATTCCTCCAATTTGCTGTTTTTCAATTTTATTGTACAAAAAAATCCCTGCTAAAAAGCAGGGACGAATTAATCGCGGTACCACCCTGACAGCAAAGATAAATCTCTGCCACCTTCATTACATAACGGAAAGTCCGGCTCTTATCAAAAAAAGCATGCTCAAGAATTGTAATTCGCAAAAGGCTTTGTACTGATTCACACCACCATCAGCTCTCTAAAACAGGGAACCTTTTCACTACTCGTGTTCTTTCATAGCAATTTGTTTTATAAAGTTATAGACAGTTTTAACACGTTGAAGCGCTGTTGTAAAGGGAATTCACTCATTTTTCTTAAAATTTACATTACCTTCATCTAATAGTCAACTTGCGTAAAATGAACATTCAGAAATTTAATAAAACTTTTTTTGGAAAAGCACTTGACTTTCTTGTCAAATCCCTTTAAAGTTACAAACAATACTTTATGAGACACACGCTTTAAAGCGCGAAAGTGTCCAGTGTGATAATAAATGACAAATAGCCTATTAGCGGCCGCGATATAGGAAATGTGGAGAAGTAAAACAATTGGGGAGGAACCGCCGATGTCAAACGAATTAGAAGTGTTACGCAAAGAAGTTGATGAGATTTCATTAAAAATTTTAGAACTGTTAAATGAACGCGGCAATGTCGCGCAAAAGATTGGAAAGTTAAAAGAAACGCAAGGTGTGAAGCGTTTTGATCCAGTCAGAGAGAGAAACCTTTTAGATTTGATTGCTTCTCATAATGATGGACCGTTCGAAACATCTACTGTGCAGCATATCTTCAAACAAATTTTCAAGGCAAGTTTAGAGCTGCAAAAAGATGATAATAGAAAAGCATTGCTGGTATCCCGTAAAAAGAAGCCGGAAGATACTATTGTTAATGTTAAAGGTGAAAAAATTGGTGATGGAAATCCACATTTCATTATGGGTCCTTGTGCAGTTGAAAGCTATGAACAAGTGAAACAAGTTGCCGAGGTAATCGCTGAAAAAGGATTAACATTAATTCGAGGCGGTGCATTCAAGCCGCGTACATCCCCTTACGATTTCCAAGGACTAGGTCTTGAAGGACTAAAGATACTGCGTAAAGCTGCAGATGAACATCAGCTTGCAGTCGTAAGTGAAATCTTAAATCCAAATGACATTGAGATGGCCCTGGATTACGTTGATGTTATCCAAATCGGTGCACGTAACATGCAGAACTTCGACCTATTAAAAGCTGCAGGTTCGGTCAACAAACCGGTTCTCCTAAAACGTGGATTAGCTGCCACGATTGAAGAATTCATGTACGCTGCTGAATACATTCTTGCTCAAGGCAACAGCCAGGTTATCCTATGTGAGCGAGGCATCCGTACGTACGAACGTGCCACGCGTAACACGCTGGACATCTCTGCTGTACCGATCTTGAAAAAAGAAACACATTTACCGGTTGTTGTAGATGTGACACATTCTACTGGACGCAAGGACCTCCTATTGCCTGCTGCTAAAGCAGCTATGGCGATCGGCGCAGATGCTGTAATGGCTGAAGTACACCCAGATCCAGCAGTCGCATTATCCGATTCAGCCCAGCAAATGAACATTCCTGAATTCCATGAATTCATGGATGCCCTTTTAAATAAGCAAAAAGCTAAAATTCATTCATAATAATATATGAAAAGCCTGGCTCACTGAGTCAGGCTTTCTTTATGCAGTTTTTTATACTGTTCAACCTTCAAAGTATTCTTTATAATATCCGCCAATTTTCCCAGTGTTATCAATAACAAAATAAAATTCTTCTGTTTCGTTTTTCAGTTCGTACATCTTTCCGCCTGTTAAAGCTCTGTCTACCATATATTTTTCGGCGTTCGTGTGGACACATTTAATTTCTCGAATTGTTGGTCTTGTAGCCCAGTCTAAGTGAATCATTCAAATTCTCTCCTTTAAATATGGATGCGGCAAATCTATCTATTCTTCCTTAAATGATAATGGTGCAGGAGGAATAATGTCAAATTCATCTTTTCTCAAGGTCCTTCCCTAGTCTTTCATAATTTTTATCGATAAAATAATAAAGAACATTAACATACATGGATGGTGGAAAAAATCATGAAAGCATTAGTATTCGAAAAGTTTGGCGGTCCAGACGTCTTAGATTATCGTGAAATAAATGATCCGGTTATCGAACCAGATGAGATTTTGCTTGAAATGAAAGCGATAGGCTTGAATTTTGCAGATGTATATAGAAGAAAAGGAAATTATCATCTAGAAGGACAGCCTCCGTATATATTAGGTTATGAAGGCGCAGGAATTGTAAAAAGTATTGGGGATAACGTGCATGATGTTAGGGTTGGCGACCGGATTGCATTTGCCGACGTTCCTGCTGCAAACGCTGAATTAGTCGCTGTTCCAAAAGATAAGGCGATACCTATACCCGATGGTGTTTCGTTTGAATCAGCCGCCTCCCTTCTATTGCAGGGTCTTACAGCTCATTATTTAACGAAAGACAGCTATTCTATTAAAAAAGGTGATGTCGCACTGGTACATGCTGCTGCAGGCGGTGTTGGACAGTTGCTGATCCAAATTATTAATCTGCTCGGAGGAACGGCAATCGGCTTAACCTCTTCTGAAGAAAAGCGGCAAGTTGCCTTATCTGCTGGTGCGGAATCGGTATTTTTATATAATGGCAACTGGAAGGAATCAGTTATGCAAATGACATCAGGTAAAGGTGTGGATGTTGTCTATGAATCTGTAGGATCCACAATAATGGATAGTTTTGACGCAACACGTGTTGGCGGAACGGTAGTGTTCTTTGGAATGGCAGGCGGTGATCCTGTGAAAGTTGATCCTCGTATGCTGATGGATACATCCAAAACATTAACTGGCGGAGACTTATGGAACGTACTTACTTCATATGAGGAACGAGTTACACGCTCTAGCGAATTGTTTAAATGGGTTGCAGAAGGTAAAGTGACAATTTCGAAAACAGTCTTTCCTTTAAGTGAAGGTAGAAAAGCACATGAGTTTATTGAAAGCAGAAAAAGTACAGGGAAGATTTTGTTGACTCCTTAATTTTGATAAATACATTGATGACGGCTGGCTAGGCCGTCTTTTTTTGCGGTGTAGTTGCATATTGCAAATGGTTATACTATGGGTAGTTGCATATTGCAACTTGTTATATTTGTAAAATGCAAATAATGTTGTTTAAGAGATTAAGTGGATTTCTAGATAAAAAAATTAGAGAATTTAATTTCATTCTTAGGAGTATTATTACTTTGGTAGCGGAAGTTTGTAAGTGGCGGATTTGGTATTCCCTTTTGGAAGGATTTTCATCGAAATAAGAAGTTTTTTCATACTAGTACTCGATTTAATATGTAAAAATTCTCGAATCTCTTTATTTTTTACTACCTGTTTAAATTACAAAGCGTATTCTTTAATGGCTTGTATATGTGCATCTTTGCTTTTTAGTGAACATTTCGAACAAAACCAGTATCCGTATCTACGAATCATCGGTATTTCTCCGCACTTCGGGCAGGTTACACCAGTCTGTATATCTTCTGGCTGAATCTTGTACCTTTTTAAAATATCACTGTTATGTTCGGAATGTTGTTTTATTAGGATAGATGATAACTTTTTAATTTCCTTATTGGATAACTCTATTCCATTATTCTTTTGCTGATATTCCATAATTTTTGATACCAAGTATTTTCCGCGGATAATTTTTTGTGCATTTCTTCCGTACTTAGGTGAAATCGTTATATAAGACTTGGGATTGGTAATAACTACGAGGGTTTTGAGTGGAAGTGCAGGAAAGTTATTAGCTTCTAACCATTTTGTTAAGTAATTTTTTTGTATCGCTACCTGGTTTACAGGATCTGAGAACGTTTCTTCTATCCCATTTCGTGACCGCTTTATTTGATCATATTGATGATCAAAATATAGGTCTCCAATTAAATTTTTCACTTCAATCAAAACGCAAAATCGATGGTGGATAACTAAACAATCAATTTGAAAGAAATAATTTCTATCCTTATCTCTTGGCAGACGTAAATCATGGAAGATAGAAAAGGATTCGCCTTTCAAATCTGCTAAATAATAATCTAAGGATTCTTCTCCTTTAAAGCCTGCATTTAATTTGGCATATTCGTTATCAAGATCATTTCTTTTGTTATGATTTGGGAGCAAGTGTGATAAAATCAACTCGATTTTAAGGAGTTTTAAAGGTTTTGTTCGTTGTTTTTTAATCAAATTTTCACCTCTTCTTTTTTGCTCCTAAAATAGTTCGCTTTAGTTGTCTTGTATCCTTTATTTTTATGACAGAAGGAAATTAAATAGCATATTTCTAATAAAATTTTTATAATTAGGTCTAAATGCCCCTTAATTAAGTCTAAATGAAATTAATTAAGTCTTCTTGCAAGTATATTGAGTCTAAATTGAAATTATTAAGTCTATCGACACAATACCTGTTATTACGACAAAAGCATACTCTATTAATTATCAAAAACTTCACCCTTGGGAAGTCTCTTTTACATACAGTCATGACCTAGCCCCGATACAAAAAAACCACCCCCAGCAACAGCCGGAGGTGGCCACACTCATCATATTAACCTTCTAAAAGCAATGATTCTGGATCTTCTAGAAGTGATTTAATTGTTGTTAAGAAGCTTACTGCTTCTTTTCCATCTACGATACGGTGGTCGTAAGATAGCGCGATGTACATCATCGGACGGTTTTCCATACGCTCTTTATCGATTGCAACTGGTCTCCACTGGATTGTGTGCATTCCAAGGATACCTACTTGAGGAGCATTTAAAATCGGTGTTGAAAGCATCGATCCGAAGATACCGCCGTTCGTAATTGTGAATGAACCACCTTGAAGGTCTTCTAAAGATAGCTTCTTGTTGCGTGCCTTCTCCGCCAAGTTCCCGATTTCTTTCTCAATGCCAGCAAAGCTTAAACGATCAGCGTTGCGTACAACTGGTACAACTAATCCTTCTTCTGCGCCTACTGCGATACCGATATCGTAGAACTTCTTAAGTACCATTTCGTCGCCTTGGATTTCTGCGTTGATCGCAGGGAACTTTTTCAAAGCTCCGACAACAGCTTTTGTAAAGAATGACATGTAGCCAAGTTTTACGCCGTTTTGCTCATAGAACTTGTCCTTGCGGCGAGCGCGGACTTCGTTGATCGCAGTCATGTCTACTTCGTTAAAAGTAGTAAGCATTGCAGCTGTTTGCTGTGCTTCAACTAGACGTTTTGCGATCGTTTGACGTCTGCGTGACATCTTAACACGTTCTACTGGCTTTTCAGGATTTACAGGTTCAGCTGTTTTTGGCTGCTGCGATGTGCTTGCAGCTGGCTTAGACGAGCTCGCTGCCTTTTCGTTGCTTCCGCCTTCAGCATGACGCTTAACGTCTTCTGTACGTACACGTCCAAGTGGATCACGTGAACTTACTTCAGAAAGGTCGATTCCTTTTTCACGTGCCAGTTTGCGAGCTGCTGGTGATGCGATTGGGCGATCTGCAGCCTTCGAATCTTCTTCTTCCGCTGGAGCTTTTTCAGAAGACTGCTCTTGTTTTTGAGCTGGCTCTGCTTTTTCTTCTGCAGCTGGCTTCTCTTCAGGTTTAGACTCAGTTTCTGCTGCTGATCCATCACCCTCAACGATTGAAGCAATGATATCTCCTACAGCAACTGTGTCGCCAGGCTCAACTTTAATATTTTTTAAGATTCCGTCACGCTCAGCACTGATTTCGATGTTAACTTTATCAGTTTCCAACTCAACGATGTCTTCACCTTTTACAACTTTGTCGCCTTCTTTTTTAAGCCATTGTGCAACTGTACCTTCTGAAATTGATTCGGCTAACTCCGGAACTTTAACGTCAAACATGTTCACGGCCTCCCTCTCGCGATTGAATGTCTAGTGCTAATGATGTTTGGATAATTTGTTCTTGTTCTTTTTTATAGATATCTGGTTCCCCGCCAGCTGTACTTGAGCGTTCTTGTCTGCCGATGTAAGAAACATGTGCTCCCTTTGGTGCTACAGCACGGAGTTTTGGTTCGATGTATAGCCATGAACCCATGTTCTTAGGTTCCTCTTGAACCCAGATCAAGTCTTCAACATTTGGATATTCATTTAATAGAGCGGTCATCTCTTCCTCTGGGAACGGATAAATCTGTTCTACTCGAACGATATGCATTTCCGTTCTAGCCACTTGATCTTGCTCAAGTGCTTTTTCAAGATCAATCGCAATTTTACCAGAACATAACAAGATTTTCTTAACTTTGTCTTTTTCTTTGCCAAGACCTGGCTGTTCAAGCAATGGCATAAAGTGATCACTTTCGAAAGCTTCCGGTAAAGAAGCAACTTTTGTATCACGAAGCAAGCTCTTAGGCGTCATTACAACTAATGGACGAACTTCATCCATAGAAAGAAGCTTCGCTTGGCGTCTTAACAAATGGAAGTATTGAGAAGCAGTAGTAACGTTCGCTACTGTCCAGTTGTTTTCAGCACCTAGCTGCAAGAAACGCTCTAAACGTGCACTGGAGTGCTCTGGTCCTTGACCTTCATAGCCATGTGGAAGAAGCATAACCATTCCTGATTTTTGTCCCCACTTCGCACGGCCTGCAGAAAGGAACTGATCGAACAGAACTTGTGCTACGTTTGCGAAATCTCCGTATTGAGCTTCCCAGATAACGAGTGTTTCTGGAGCAAATACGTTATAACCATATTCAAATCCTACTACTGAAGATTCAGACAGCGGACTGTTATGAATTGCGAATGAAACATCGATATCATCCATTCCATGCAGCGGTGAAAATTTCTTTCCGCTTTCACTGTCATTAAGAACAAGATGTCTTTGAGCGAATGTTCCGCGCTCAGAGTCCTGCCCTGTAATACGGATTGGTGTTCCGTCTTTTAAGATAGAAGCAAATGCAAGAGATTCAGCCATACCCCAGTCTATCTTTTCTCCTTGGAACGCTTTGCGTCGGCGCTCTAAGATACGCTTGATTTTAGGATATACATTAAAATCTCCTGGCCACTTCAGCATGTTTTCCGTTAGCTCCTGCAGTTCTGTTACTGAAATTGTGGTATCGATATCAGGAAGTGCTTTCGATAACGGATCCGGAAGTCTAGTGTCTTCCAGTTTGAATTTTTCTTTACGGCCTTGTACTTTTTCGTATTCTGTTTGATGTTTTGTTAAAACTTCATCTTCAATCGCTTTAACATCATCCTCTGAAAGAACGCCTTCTTTCACTAGCTGCTTCGCATAAACATCACGAACAGTTGGATGGCTGTTGACTTTTTTGTACAATTTAGGCTGTGTTGCAGAAGGATCATCCATCTCGTTGTGTCCAAAACGGCGATAACCGATCAAATCGATCAGAACATCTTTCTGGAATTTTTTACGATATTCATAAGCTAAGTGAACAGCTGCGATACAAGCTTCCGGATCATCTGCGTTCACATGAATGATCGGAATCTCAAAACCTTTAGCAAGGTCACTTGCATATTTAGTTGAACGGGAATCTCCGCTATCTGTTGTAAATCCAACAAGGTTATTCGCAATAATATGGAGTGTTCCGCCTGTATGATAGCCTCTTAAACGACTTAAGTTCAATGTTTCTGCAACGATTCCCTCACCTGGGAATGCAGCGTCACCATGGATTAAAATAGCAAATGCTTTTGAAGTATCTTGAACAGGATACCCTTTGCTGTCACGTGTTTCCTGTGCAGCTCTTGTGTAACCTTCAACAACTGGATCAACATATTCCAAGTGACTTGGGTTATTAGCCAATGAAATCTTGATCTTGTGTGCTTGATCCGTTTCAACTGTCCGGCTAGCACCTAAATGGTACTTTACGTCACCTGTCCAGCCGAAGTTAATGCCTCTAGAACCTTCAGAAGGAATTAGCTCTTTGTTTGGCGAATGATGAAATTCAGAGAAAATTAATTCGTACGGTTTGCCAAGAACGTGTGCAAGAACATTTAGACGTCCTCTATGCGCCATTCCGATTAATGCGTGCTCTGCTCCATCACGGCACCCTTCTTTTGCAGCTTCATCCAGCATTGGTACAAGCATATCTACACCTTCGATAGAAAAACGCTTCTGACCTACAAAAGTTTTGTGAAGGAATTTTTCAAAACCTTCTACCTCTGATAGACGGTGTAAAAGATTTTTCTTATCTTCGGCTGAAAAATCAGGGTAATGCTGGCTTGTTTCTACCATAGTGTTCAGCCATTGACGTTCTTCTGTTTCATGAACATGACTGAATTCATAGGCGATGTTCTTCGTATACACTTCCTGCAGCATTTGGATTGCTTGCCAGCCGTCTTTAACCGATGCCGGAGCTTCTTTCCAAATAAAGGAAGGTGGTATCGCTTTCAAATCTTCAATTGATAATTTAAATTCTTTCGGGTCAATATGGTGGTTGTCTTTAGGAAATTCGCCAACTGGATATAAATTAGCTGCTAAGTGACCGTATGTGCGAATGTTTTCCGCGAGTTTAAGTGCAGCTGCTAATTTCTCTAAATTCATTCCATCAAAACTCTGTCCAGTACGTTCACTTGGTGCAGATTCCTCGCTTGGAGGCCCCCAAGTTTCAAATTTTTCTTTGAAAGAACTGTCAACAGATTCCGGATCCACACTATATTGATCATATAGTTCAAGGACATAAGCCATATTTGGACCGCTTAGTCCCTGCCAAGGATTTTCTGATTTGGAACGTTGATGACTCATCTTTTGTTCCCTCCTGCTTCCCTTTGTAAGTATTGTGCTGTTGCTGTTAACAGGTGATTCATCATTTCTCGCCATTAATTTTTCCCTATATAAAGCGCTCTCAAACAATGAATGAAAAGAACCTTATCATTGATAAGGTTTCAACTGTAACAATGGTCATTGCCATTATACTATATTTTCGCAGAAAGTGAATTTTTGTTTTTACGATTTATAAGATAATTTGCCCATTTCGTTTTACTTATAGTAAATATAAGGAGTGCGAGCCAGATCAAGGTAAAAGATACGAGGTGAATATCAGTAAACGTTTCGTGATATAAGAAGACTCCCAGCAAAAGCATAATGGTTGGAGCAATATATTGCAGGAATCCTGTCATCGTCATTGTTATCCGCTTTACTCCTTGAGCGAACAGTACGAGCGGCAATGCGGTTACGATACCTGCTCCCCATAGAAGGACAGTTGTTGAAATGCCGCCAGTAATAAAAGAACCTGTTCCGTTCCACTGAAGATAAGCTATATAAGCAAAAGCAGCAGGAACGACAAACATCGTTTCTAATGTTAATCCAGTTAATGAATCAAAGCTCCCAAGTTTTTTTGCAAGTCCATAAAGCCCAAAAGAGAGTGCCAGGAATATTGCTACCCAAGGGAATTTTCCGTACTGCCACGTTAAAAGAAACACACCGCATGCTGCAATTACAAATGATACAATCTGCCAGCTATTTAATCTTTCTTTTAAGACTGCCATACCTAAAATGACATTTACAAGCGGATTGATGTAATATCCCAGGCTTGCTTCAACTACATGATCGTTATTAACAGCCCATATATACATTAGCCAGTTCCCGCTGATTAATATGGAAGCTATAAAAACAGAAAAGAATTGTTTTTTGCTCGAGAAAAGAATCTTAACATCTCTGTTAAGGGTCTTTTTTCTTTTTAAAATAAACATTACTGCCAGCATTAGTACAAATGACCAAAAGATGCGATGCGCTAATATTTCTCCTGAACCTGATTGATCTAAAGGTTTCCAGTATAAAGGAAGAAACCCCCAGATCAAGTAAGCGAAAGCCGCGTACCAGACTCCTTTAGTTTGTTCGCTGTATGTTTTCATCTATTTTTTCCTCGATTCCGGAAGATTTAAGGTTATAAGATTATATAACGGAATCGTAAGAATTTGCCAGTAAGTAAACTCAAAACTAAAAAAGATTTATTTCTTTTATATAATATTGTAAATATAATTCAAAAGTTACTCACACGTTACATTTGTTTAGGTGTCTGAATTCCTAATAATCTTAAGCCTTCTTTTAGAACGATCTGTATGCTGGCGCACAATGCAAGTCTTTCTGCCGTCTCATTGCAATTAAGTATTTTGACACTTCCATAATAGTGGTTGAACTTGTGAGATAACTTTAAAACATATTTCGATATAATAGAAGGTTCTTTTCGGAAAAATGCATTTTGTACGATTAATGGAAACTCATTTAAAACAGAAATAAGCTCCCAGCTCTCTTCTTCAATTGAGTAATTTTCTGGCAATTGGCCATTAAAATTGCCTTTATTTAATAACGTTTGAATTCTGGCTGCTGTATATTGTACGTAAGGTCCTGTATCTCCTTCAAACTTAAGCATCTGCTCAAGAGAGAATTCAACATCATTGCCTTTCTCATTTTTTAAGTCGTGAAAGATTACTGCTCCTACCCCAACTTGACGAGCTACTTCATCCACCTCGAGTAATGCTGGGTTTTTCTCTCGAATATTATTTTCAGCAAGCTGAATGGCATCCAAAAGAACCGTTTCAAGCAAAACAGTTCTTCCTTTTCGCGTACTCATCTTCTTCCCGTTCTGCAAAATAAGCCCGAAAGGAACATGATGCATATTTTTTGCCCATTCATATCCCATTTTATTAAGTACTCGTTTAACTTGTTCAAAATGCAGAGATTGTTCATGCCCTACAACATAAAAAGCTTGATCAAAATCGTAAGTTTTCTTTCTATAAATTGCTGCAGTCAGGTCACGTGTTGCATAAAGTGTCGCTCCATCCGTTTTTTTAATCAGACACGGCGGTATGTCCTCACCAACATTTACGATTTGAGCACCGTCGGAAAGTTCGAGAAGTTTTTTCTCCATCAGCTCTTTTACGGTAGCATCCATTTTATCGTTGAAAAATGCCTCTCCGTTATACGAATCGAATTGGACTCCAAGGAGTTCATAAATCTTCTGAAATGCGTTTAATGATACTTCTTTAAACCACACCCACAATTGTATTGCTTCCGGATCACCATCTTCCAGCTGCTTGAACCATTTTCTGCCCTCATCGTTTAATGCAGGATCCTTTTCTGCTTCTTCATGAAAGCGAACATATAGTTTTGTCAGTTCTGGAATTGGATTGGCTTTAACTTTTTCTTCTGTCCCCCATCGTAAATAGGCTGAGATTAATTTTCCAAACTGAGTACCCCAGTCTCCAATATAATTTATTTTCACCGTTTCATAACCGCATTTTTCACTGATTGATGCTAAAGAGGATCCGATCACTGTTGAACGAAGGTGTCCCATTGAAAAAGGTTTCGCAATATTAGGAGATGACAGGTCAAACACAATTGTTTTGCCTTTTCCGATCAAATGACTGCCATAATTCTTTCTTTCTTTTAATATGTTAGTTATCAGGTTAGCTGCTGCCGATTTTTTATTTAAGAACACATTTACATATCCTCCGGCAGTTTCAATCTTACTAAAGAGACTTGGGAGGCTGCCTGCAGATAATCTATTAGCGATCTCAGCAGGTGAAGTTTTATAGATTTTTGCTAACTGAAAACAAGGAAAAGCTAAATCGCCTTGATGCAGCTGTTTCGGTTTTTCAATTAAAGGTACGATTTGTTCAAAAGTGAAATCTTCACCAATTTGGCTTTGAAGATAAGCTGCAAACTCTTTTTTTTCATTCATATTTTTCCCTCCCAAAATAAAAAACCGTCTCTTCTAATAATAGAAGAGACGGATTATACCGCGGTACCACTCTTGTTGCCTTTAAAAGGCCGCTTGATCTGTTAACGGGATGTCCCGGTTTGCCCTACGGAATTTTCAAGCAAACATTTCCAAAGTGCGCTTCTTCTGACGGTTGTGCCAGGCTTCCACCGATCCCGGCTCTCTATAACAAACTAGACAGAGTACTCTCTTTTTCATAAATGTTCGGTTCTTTAGTTTTCCATATTATATGAGGGGAAATCTAAAAAGTCAACATATTCCATTTAGTCTAAATCTAAGTAATCTCTCATTCTCTTAATGTATCGTTTCAGCCTGAACATTGTTTCAGTTCGCAAGTACTTGGATGTAAATGCAGAAGAAATAGCTTGTATAGATACGAAAACGCCATGTTCATTCACTCTTACTGGTATGATACCGGTAAAGATTGTTTCCCCGCTGCTTTTATAGAGAAGTTCTGTTGACACTAAAACTAGTTTTTCATCCGTTTGCTCTCCAGGCTGAACTGACTCAACCTCAAATAAAAATTGAACGCTCATAGCTGCTCCTTTACGTTTGTGTCGGTAATTATATGATATAATGCATTAGCTCTGTTTGTCAGTTAAAACCACAAAGGAAGTATGCAAATGTTCCAGACACACACATTAAAAGATAAATACAAGCAATTTTTAATTTTGGTTGTACCTGTTCTGATTACTCAGCTTGGACTATATGCGATGAACTTTTTCGACACAGTTATGAGCGGACATGCCGGAGCGAAACAGCTTGCAGGTGTTGCCATAGGCACAAGTCTTTGGGTTCCGATTTTTACTGGTTTAAACGGGATCTTAATGGCACTGACTCCGATTGTATCTCAGCTGACAGGTGCTAAAGACACTAAAAATGTTCCCCGAGCTGTCATGCAGGCCGTTTACCTTTCCGTTGTGATTTCAATAATCGTTATTGTTCTTGGTTCATTTATATTGGATCCGATTTTGAATGCAATGTCGTTAGAGGGTGAGGTCGAACGTGTAGCAAGAGGATATTTGATAGCATTGTCTTTTGGGATACTGCCGTTATTTTTATATGGTGCATTAAGATCCTTTATTGATGCATTGGGGCAAACTAGAATTTCAATGTTTGTTACACTGTTTGCATTACCCGTAAATGCCTTTTTCAATTATTTGTTTATCTTTGGTAAAGCTGGATTTCCTGAACTAGGAGGAATCGGGGCAGGGATAGCCTCTTCAATCACATATTGGATTTCAGCTATTATAACAATTGTTATTGTAATGAAAACGAACGAATTTAGAAGTTATCATCTATTCAAGACTTTCTATAAGCCTTCCCTTTCAGCATGGAAGGAACAATTGAAAATAGGAATACCAATTGGGCTGGCTATCTTTTTTGAAGTTAGTATTTTTGCCGCAGTTACATTATTGATGAGTGACTTTAATACAGTCACAATTGCTGCTCATCAGGCTGCTTTAAATTTTGCTTCTTTCCTTTATATGCTCCCATTGAGCATTTCCTTTGCTCTTACGATAGCTGTTGGATTTGAAGTTGGTGCATCACGATATAAAGATGCTGCACAATACGGTTATATTGGAATTTTTACAGCAATTGGCTTTGCCTTGATTTCATCAGGTTTTCTTATTGCCTTTGATGAACAAGTTGCCAGCATTTACTCGAATGAACCAGATGTAATACAGCTTACTACCTCTTTTTTATGGTACGCGGTGTTTTTCCAGCTAGCTGATGCTATAGGAGCCCCTATACAGGGTGCGTTAAGAGGATATAAAGATGTAAATGTTACATTTATATTGTCATTCATCTCTTATTGGGTACTTGGATTGCCTGTTGGGTATTATTTAGCTAACTTCCCTTCTTTTGGGGCATATGGATACTGGATAGGATTAATTTCAGGTCTATCAGCTGGGGCAATCATGCTATTTATTCGTCTTAAATCTATACAATCAAACTCTTATACCAAACTAATAAACAAATAAACCAGCCAATGGCTGGTTTATTTGTTATCAAAAAGTGTCAAGTATTCTTCATAACCCTTTTCCTTTAATTGGTCTTTTGGAATAAAGCGGAGAGCAGCAGAATTTATGCAATAACGAAGACCGCCTTTATCTCTAGGACCATCTGTAAAAACATGGCCCAGATGAGAATCAGCTTCTTTGCTTCTGACTTCTGTACGGATCATCCCATGAGAAAGATCCTCTTTTTCATCAACCGTCGAAGAACGAACAGGTTTAGTAAAACTTGGCCACCCGCAGCTGCTGTCAAACTTATCAAGAGAAGTAAAAAGCGGTTCCCCAGAAACAATATCGACATAAAGACCTTCTTCCGTGTGATCCCAAAATTCATTTTGAAAAGGCGGTTCTGTTGCATCATTCTGTGTAACGTTATATTGCAATGGGTTCAGTGTTTTCAGTATCTCCTCTTTTTTCCGTTTATCTTCCCAATGTGATTTTATAAAGAGATCACGTCCAGAACCTTGTCGGTATCTTTTATAATGAAATGGATTTTTCTTATGATAATATTGATGATATTCTTCAGCTTTATAAAAAGTCTGAGCAGGCAGAATTAAGGTTGCAATTGGCTTATCGAACCGTCCACTCTTCTGTAATTCAGCTTTAGATTGTTCAGCTATATTTTTTTGATCTTCATTGTGATAGAAAATGGCTGTGCGATAAGAGTCTCCTCTATCATAGAATTGTCCCCCCGCATCTGTAGGGTCAATTTGCTTCCAGAAAACAGATACTATTTTTTCATAAGAAATGATTGATGGGTCAAAAGTGATTTGGACAGCTTCAAAATGCCCTGTCGTCTCACTGCACACTTCTTTATACGTAGGGTTTTCTTTATGTCCTCCTGTATAGCCTGATTCAACTTTAATAATCCCTGGCCACTCTTCAAAAGGTGTAACCATGCACCAAAAGCAGCCTCCTGCAAAAGTCGCAATTTCATAATTCTTCATGAAATCAAACTCCTTTTTATCTGTTTGTTCCATCATATAAGAATACGATGTAAAAGCATAGAAAAAGACCTTAACCTTACCCTTTTTTTACTATGGGCCCTGCAGTTACAGGGCTTTTAATCGGAGCTGGTGGTTTATCTGTCTTTAGTTTCCGGGTACTTTTTAAAAAGTAATAAAGTCCTAATAGTACGATTCCTCCACCAGCCCATTGTGAGAAAGTTAATGTTTCATTTAATAATAAATACGCCAGCAATGTAGCTCCTACAGGCTCGCCTAAAATTGCCATAGAGATCGTTGCGGCAGTTACGTATTTTAGAAGCCAGTTGAAAAGAACATGTCCAAAAACGGTCGGCACAATGGCTAGCAATAGAAATATACCCCAATCTTTATCGGAATATCCTGTCATCGAAATGTGTAAAAGTGTATTGTAAACAGCAAAAACGATAACTGCAGACAAAAATACAGAAAAACTATAAATTACAGCGGGTATCGTTTTAAGAAGCTTTTGACCGATCAGCATATGAACAGCAACAACGATTGTTCCTAATATGGATAGTATATCTCCTTGTATGTGCTGTTTCGAGATACCAATGTCTCCCCAGCCAATCATGACAGCACCTGTAATGGCAACAAGCATTCCTATAACGGCTGGTTTTGATGTTTTTTCCCGAAAAGCAATGTATGCTCCTGCCATAACAAAAACAGGCTGCAGTGAAAGCAAGATTGTTGAGCTTGCCACAGTTGTTAACTTTAAAGAACCCATCCAAAACAAGAAGTGAAGAGCTAAGAATGTTCCTGATAAAAGCAGCAGCATCCATTCTCTTAAAGAAATGCTTTTCAGAGCTTTTATGTGCTTCAATGTAAATGGCAGCATTAGAAATAATGTAAACAAAAGCCGGTACATCCCTTGCACAGATACAGGAGCGTCTGACCATTTCACAAAAATAGATGAAAATGATATAGCGATAATTCCGATAATCAATGGAATGAAAACGGGTATTTTAAGCGTATCGTTCGTCAAATTGTCACCTTGCGCTTTCTAGGTATATTTATGTTAATATCTTTTAATATAAAAGCATTTAAGGAGGAGGGATAAAAATGAAAAAAAGATATATCGTATCCTTGCTTCTTCTATTCATCATAATTGGTACAGCTGGGTGGTATTACTATCCACAGTATAAAATAAACCAAATTAAAGAAGCATCGGTTATTGTTAAAAGTGAAAATAAGGATAAGGGTCAAATCACTTATCTTGATTACTTCAAAGACAGTCCAAAATCCACATTCAGTCATTTAGTACTTGGTGATTCAGTAGCTCAAGGGAGAGGTTCTGAAGAAGGCGGATTTGCTCAAAAGGTAAATACAAATCTCCAAAGCTTAACTGACAAAACCTTTGTTCTTGAAAACCAAGGAATTTCTGGTGCAACCAGCCAAGGTTTGTTGAATCAGCTGCGAATAGCTGCCGTGCAAGAATCGGTAAAAAAAGCAGATATTATTTCGATTAATATTGGCGGCAATGATCTGGTTCAAATCGCAAAAGAAGAGGGTCCTCTGAAAGCTATTCAAAGCTATGATGAAGTTAAAACCGGCTACGAAAAGAATTTAGAAGATATATTTGAGCTTATCCGTAAACATAACCCGGATGCTGTATTGGTGCTTAATGAATTATATAATGTTGTGAAGTCTGAGAAAAACTATTATCCAGCAACGGAAAAATTATTGAATGGCTGGAATTTAATTGCATATGAAACAGCACTTTCCCATCAGCCGTCTGTAGTGGTTCCTGTAAGTGACGCACTTCAAACTGAAGATATTGATAAATGGCTTTATGACTCTATTCATCCTAATGATGAAGGATATGACAGAATTGCCGAAAAAACCATTACAACTTTTCAAAATCATTCTTATAAAAAAGCTCAATAATTCATTGAAATACAAGTATCATTCAATACTTTAATATCTCCGTTCCAATGTTTAATCTCCGGTAAAAAATAGAAGGCTGTTGCATCACTTAGGTTATTTAGAATCCTGTCCGGATCATATAGAAATAGGAGCTTTTTACTGCCAAGCGCAATTCCCATTTCTGTATGACATCCTTTTCCGCCGGGCAGAATCACGATAACCACATCTGATTCTAATACTCCTTCAAATTCTTTTACTCCTATGTCTGTCAGTGTTACAATCGTTTCCGCTCTTTCATTCAAAGTCCAATCATATGTATGTTCCCATCCTAGTTGTGTCTGAATATCTTTTGCCATCTTTTGAACAAGCCCTTTATTTTTAAAACTGGATGCGATATAAAATTTCATTGTCTCACCCCTACCTGTAAACGTTTTAATGTAAAAATCATATTACAATCCTGTAATAATGAACAGATAAACTTGCATCTAATTGTGAACCTGTTAACATAGTACTTTATAAATAACAGTTAAAATTTTGAAAGAGGGGTTGCATGTTAAAATACAGAAACATTTCTTTTATTGGTGCAGGATCTATGGCAGAAGCAATGATATCAGGGCTTATTAACAAAGCTGGTATCTCGCCTGAAAGGATTACTGCAGCAAATCATTCTAATGTTGAAAGAAGATCTGAACTAATTAACAAATACGACATTCAAGCAGTTTCGTTTAATGAGCTTTCATTAAAGAATACAGATGTGATTATTCTTGCGGTAAAACCAAAACAAGCAGAAGAGGTTCTGCAGCAACTAAAGCCGAATCTGCAAGACCACCATGTGATTTTATCAGTTCTCGCTGGAATATCAACACCATTCATTGAAGAGATAACCGGCAAACACCTCCCAGTAATCCGTGTTATGCCTAATACATCCAGTATGATTGGAGAATCCATAACGGGAATCAGTGCTGGTAAGTATGTGAAAAATGAAGATTTGGATTTAGCTCAAGAATTATCTAAAGCAATTGGCAAAGTAAAAATTATCTCTGAGAAACAAATGGATATTTTCACAGGAATCGCAGGAAGCGGTCCGGCATATTTCTACTATCTGCTTGAACATATGGAAGATGTAGCAGTTGAGAACGGACTTGATCGTAAGATGGCTCGAGATATTGCAGCACAGACTTTATACGGAGCAAGTAAAATGGTTATGGAATCAGATGATTCACCTGCTGAACTGCGCAAAAAGGTTACTTCACCGAACGGAACGACTGCAGCCGGCCTTGATGCTCTTGACGAAAACGGCGGCGGGAAAGCAATCGAAGCAGCTGTAGAAAATGCTGCTCAGCGCTCGAAAACATTGCGTAAAGAATTTGAAAAAGTGCCTGTACTCTAAAATATATAAAACACAAAGCTGTTATACGGCTTTGTGTTTTTTTGTGTTTTCTAAACATTGTAGTTTTTGGAAGTTGTTGATTTCCGGTCCAGGTACTCGCTTTCCGCGGAGCAGGCGGTGAGCCACATTCGTACGTTTCACTTTTAAGTGTCTCATCTGTCCCGCTTCATAGAAGTATCCTTGCTCCTGCGTCTGCAAGTAAAAACTACCAATGTGAGCTTCCTCGTCGCATGCCTAGCGAGAAGCTTCTCAGGTGGTAGGCACGCACCTTCCCCTCCAATCCACTTTTCAATGAAGAACTTTAAAACCTCTCTGTAGCAATATTTTTCTAGAAAAGAGCCTTTATGAAATAAAGAAAAAAATCTATTGCTTTTGAAAGTTGTTAATTTCCGGTCCAGATACTCGCTTTCCGCAGGGCAGGCGGTGATCCACATTTGTACGTTTAATTTTAAGTATCTGACCTGCCCGCCAGTCTCGAAGGAGTTTCTCGCCTTTCATTACATTCAGGATGTGAATAAAATTTGGACAGGGCGTTTTAATCAGTTCCTCCTAAGGGTTATGTCCCTTTTTGTATAGTTGAATATATATATATAGAAACTATTTTGAGGTGATTTTTTTTGAAAGAGAAATCTGCGAGAATGTTCCCTTATGGCGGATATGATCCTTTTTCCACTCCTTCTTCAAAAGTATTCTCCCAAAGCCATAACATCCCTGACAGACCTCCTTATGCACCAGCAGCCCCTGCTCTCACAATGCCACAGCAATATACACAAGCATTCCCACAACCATATATGCCATATAT
Source organism: Fictibacillus sp. NPDC058756 (assembly GCF_042746035.1). Lineage (NCBI taxonomy): Bacteria > Bacillati > Bacillota > Bacilli > Caryophanales > Fictibacillaceae > Fictibacillus > Fictibacillus sp. NPDC058756. The sequence continues at coordinate 1,856,054 of NZ_JBHYPU010000001.1, forward strand.
GCCGCCAATGATGCCCCCTGGATTAGCCCCTCATCCAATGATGCAGGGTATGCCATTTCAAGGAAAGCAATCAATGTACCCAAACACACAAGGTTCAGGATTTAATTTTGGCAAGATGATGGGTGGAGCAAACCAAGTTATGGGTCTAGCTCAGCAAATGGGAAACATACTTTCTTTATTTAAATAGAGCCTTTTAAAGGCCTCTATTTTTTTTTATTAATCGGTAATATTGTTTCAAAAGATATACTGTCTCTATTTGATGAAGTCCTGCCCAATAAGCCATCCTGATTTGAGGAGAAGGTTTTGAGACTAATTTGATCTGAGAAATCATACTTTTCGAATTAGAAAACCAATCAGTAGAATGAAAAGGTCCATGATAGTTTTCGTACCACACTTCCTCAAGTTTAGGACTGTACAGTTTTTGATTTTTCTTTGTTTTAAAAAGAGATAACTTTTCTTTTGCCGAATCGCTGTACTGACTTTTATAGGCTGAGAATACATCAGAATCATAATCGGAACGAGAGCCAGTATGGGGATAATTACCTGCAAAATTATATACCGGACCAAAATTATTATGCTGAAAGAGCATGACGTATAAGTTTTGTCCTAACATTATTCGTTCTTCTAGGTTTTCAAAACCCTGCATGGTATCCCCTATTGCATTATTTATTGGCAATACCGGAAAGAGAATTTGTGAAAGGTGAAGCCACTCTTGCAGCTTAAAAGATAACTGGTTTTGCAGCTTTTGAAACTGTTCTGTTCTAATCAGGTGCATCTCAATATGACTTTGTTCATTAATTATTTGTGCTGATGGCAATAAAGGAGTGCGGTCGCCATCGAAAAACATCTCCCAAACACCTTCCATAAATGAAGAAACATTAAAGAATTTACATAAGTTAAATACTGATCTCTTCCTTCTTTTACTTTCTTCATATAAGAGTAGTTGAGGATATGCGTCATGAAAAATCATACTGTTCCCTTTTTCGAGCATGAAATATAAGTCTTCAATTACAGAAGGATCTATTAAATCAGGCAAAAACTCCCCTTTTAAATCTGTCATAAAATAACCGGCGTTCCTGGAGACCATGTGTGCTAAAAAAGACCAGTGAACTTCAGGATGTCTTTTATAAAATTCTAGGTAGGCGGCTGTTCTTGTTACATTGTTTATGTTATGAAGTAAGGTTTCTCTTTTAATCCGTTCTATTAATTCTTTGTCTTTTTGAAAAGTTATCGAAAGCCTGCCAGAGCACTCCAATATTTTATTCCATTTCCGCTTTAACTGTTGTTCTTGAATGGTATTGACCTTCCAGGTTACCTTTCTCTTTTTAAACATAAAAAGAGAACGCATTATTATATGGAGTGGAATAAGTGTCAATTTTGTATAAATTCTTTTAGAACTTCTCAATATTAACACCTTCCTTTACTCACAATGTATGAATAGAAAAGGTTTATAACACAAAAAAGCCCCTTAACATGGTAAGGGTGCTTTTTCATTTATTTTGATGCAACGCCACCCGACAGCAAAAATTTCATTGCTTCTTCAGGTTTTACATCCAGTATTTTTATTCTTTCCTTGGGTACTAAAAATGTAAAACCAGCAATCTGAAAGGTTTGTGGAATATAGACTGCAACGTGATCTGCCAGTTCATCTCCTAGACTGCTTACGTCCTCTGTCGTGACAAATCCTACACTTTTCATATTAAGCTCTGGATATTCGATAAGGACAACGGTTGAGAATGACCGTTTTTCACCAAAGAGGGAATTAACGGTATCTTTTATTACTGTATATACCGTTTTTACAAAAGGTGTTTTTTCAAGTACTCGATCAATAAGTCTAAATATCTTGCCTGATATATACTGTGTAGACATCCATCCTAAAACTGTTATTAAAACAAGGGTTGTAACCAGACCAATTCCCGGAATATAGTCTTCTTTTAATACATCCTTTAATAAGTTGCCTAGAATGCTGTCTAAGAAACCAAAGATCTTATAAATTATATAGATCGCTAGCACGATCGGAAGAATTGTTATTAACCCATTAATAAAATATTTGAGTAAAGTCTTCATGTGTTCCTCAACCGTTTTTTAAGATTTCATCGCTGAAGTATTTTGCTGGATTTGAGTCTTAAACTGCTTTTGTAATTCTGCAGTTACAGGTCCAATTTTATATGTTTGTTCTTTTTTTCCTTTTAACTGCACAACGGGCGTTACTTCCATTGTTGTACTTGTAATAAATACTTCATCTGCTTCACTTAGTTCATCCACTGTAAACGATTCTTCCAATACTGGGATATGAAGCTTTTCAGCAAGTTTAAGAACGATTTGCCGAGTAATGCCATTCAAAATAAGGTTTGTAGCGGGATGTGTTTTAAGCGTACCATTTTTCACTATAAAAACATTGGATGATGAACCTTCAGTGACTGTCCCATCCCTATGCTGAATAGCTTCCTGACAGTCCAAATCTGCAGCTTTTCTTTTTGCCATTACATTACCAAGCAAATTTAAACTTTTAATATCACAGCGCAGCCATCGAATATCTTCTGTCAGATATGTTTGAATTCCATTGGACTGAGACTTTTCAATGGAATCTAAAGAAACGGACTTAGCAAACCCTGTAACTACACTCTGCATATTACGTTCATACAAGTGATTACGAGGTGCAACCCCTCTTGTCATTTGAATATAAACCATTCCGTTCACAATATTGTTTTTAGTTATTAATTCTTCTGTTAGATGTTTGAAAGTTGCGATATCATAAGGCATTGCAAGTTCTAATTTTTTTGCGCTTTGCTCAAACCGATCAAAATGCTCGTTAAATGCAAATGGTTTGCTGTCATAAACAAAAACAACTTCATAAATACCATCACCGAATAAGTATCCTCTATCTTCAGGATCTACAGGTATTGAACCACTTTTAATTATCTGTTCGTGATATAAAACGTATGAATTTTCCATGATATAACCACCTCATCTATATAATATGTATGCAATTGAGCTTTCATCTACTGTAAATGAAAAAGTGACTCCCTTCAAGAGTCACTTTATTACAAACGAATATTTTATTTAATGGTTCTTCTCTTAAAGATTGTTATTTTTGACTAATTTGTTTCCTCCTCTTCTATCAACTAGTCAAAGAAGCATACTCAACAAAAAATGTTCAAAAGCAACAATCTTTTTAAAAATATAAAATTAAAAACCGCTCTTTTCAGCGGTCTTTTATTTACTGTTTAACTGTATTAACAACTTTATTGTCTTTTACAGTTACTATATAAAATTCATTGTCCATTTCGATTAAAAAATCTTCATCATATTGCTCTTTAAGTTCTTCTTCAATTTTAAAAGGTTTTTTAAAATGATCATCGATCACATTAAGACGTTCTTTTCTGGTATTTTCACGATTAATCGAATCAAATACAAAATAAGCAAGAAATATAACACTTGCAACAATAATGATTTTTGCTGTTTTACTCAAATTTTGAATCCCCTTCCCCTTTTCTCCAAAAACAAGTATAACCTAAAATCCTTAAAACAAAAACACCTGGTATAAGACCAGGTGTCAAATGTTATTTCCACCATGTATCATGAACTGAGGCAGGAGGATTACGTTTATGCATGGTTTGTACAAATCGTTTTTCAATTTTTTGTTTTGAAGATGCTGAGATTTCTTTTCCTTCTAAATAATTATCGATCTCTTCATATGTTACCCCTAATGCTGTTTCATCTGGAATAAGCGGTTTGTCATCTTCTAAATCAGCTGTCGGCACTTTTAAATAAAGGCGTTCGTCAGCTCCTAATTGTTTCAGCAAAGCTCTACCTTGTCTCTTGTTAAGTCCAAATAAAGGAACGAGGTCACATGCACCGTCACCGTGTTTTGTGAAAAAACCAGTAATCGCTTCTGCTGCGTGGTCTGTTCCAATCACAAGACATTGATAGGCACCAGCTATATCGTATTGCACTTTCATTCTTTCTCGGGCTTTCGTATTTCCTTTAAGAAAGTTATTCAATTCTTTATCAGTTGCATCTTTGAAATTTTTCACCGAGGCATCTACTGCTGATTTAATATTGACCGTAAGAGAAATATCAGGATTAATAAATTTTAAAGCCAATTGTGCATCATCTTCATCTTTTTGTACACCATATGGAAGTCTTACAGCAATAAATGAATATTCTTCACCTGTTTCCTCTCTCAGTTGTTCCATTGCGATCTGAGCTAGTTTACCTGCTAATGTCGAATCCTGTCCTCCGCTAATTCCCAGGACATAACCCTTTGCACCTGTTCTTTTTACATAATCCTTCAAAAACTGTATTCTTTGATTTATTTCATCTGCAATATCTATTTCAGGTTTTACTAGTAATTCTTCGATTATTTTCTGCTGCAAATCCAATTATATCGCCACCTTATTATGTGTGTATTATCATTTCATTTCCACAATTTAAAGTTTCTTAATCAAATTTTATAATCTTTTTCTAATTGATAAAGACATTCCAGTGAACGTTTTGCCCAGTCACTATTATCTTCTTTAAGTTTATTTATGTAATTGCTTAAAGCTGTTCGTAACGATTCTTTGTATTCAGGAGGATTCCCATCATATTCTTTAATAGTATGAATTGGCACCCATGTTCTTTCCCCATTGCTTAAAGCTCTTCTTTCCTGAAAAAATGGAACGTCAGCTTTCTTTGGATTATGAAGGTCGCCTTGCCAAGGATGAGATATAACTGCCAGAACCTTTAAGAGTACCATCTCATTTCTTTCATCTTCTGCCTCACCTATATATTGCCCTGTTTTATAACTGGCAAGCACTAGCTTTTTATGTCCTGTCATTCTTTTTCGCCTCCAATGCATCTATTTCATTTGATACAGTGAAAGCTAGATCCTCGTTCCCAAATAAAGATAAAACCTGCATAAGCGTTTCATTAGCAATATCCTCTGCCTCTTCTTTAGTCACAGTCTGCTCAAGCATATGCATTACATATTCATTATTTCCCTGGTCAGGATAGGCTTTTAAATACAAAGCTTTTGGATCAAGTCCGTTATTTACGCACCACTGGGCATAAATAATGATCATCATTCCTTCATCTTTTTGATAATTACTTATTACTTTTTCAGAAATTTCATTTGCACGGTTCACATTTGTTCCCCCCTAGTACTAGTTGTTAAAGTTAACTTTAAAACAGGCAAAAAGAAAAAGCCAGTATATTTACTGGCTCTTGTTTAAACGCTTTGTTGTTCTTTACTTTCAGTTTCGTATCGGTTTCGAGGATGCTCCAAACATTCCTTTGTACATGAACGTTTATGTTTAACTTCACAATCCGTACAGCACACATGCTGTTTATTGCACTCTGGATTTGCGCAGTTTACGTATCGATCTTCTGTTTTGCCGCAATAATAACATTTAGAGATAACTACATCTTCTTCAGTACGATTAATTGGCACTGAGATCCGCTCGTCAAAAACATAACATTTACCGTTCCAGTATCGTCCTTGTACTTCAGGATCTTTTCCATAAGTTACGATACCGCCTTCAAGCTGTGAAACATCCTTAAAGCCTTCTTGCAATAAGAATCCTGAGAACTTTTCGCACCGGATTCCTCCTGTGCAATATGTTAATACTTTCTTATCTTTAAATTCACTTAAGTTTTCACGGACCCATTTTGGGAAATCGCGTGAAGCTTTTACATCAGGTTTAATCGCACCTTTGAAATGGCCGATTTCATATTCATAGTCATTACGACCATCAATTACGATAACATCTTCATCTTGAAGAGCTTCATAAAACTCTTTTGGCGACAATCGTTTACCCGAAAGCTCATTCGGATTCACATCTTCTTCAAAACGCCAAGTTACAAGTTCCTTTTTATGACGCACAAACATTTTTTTAAATGTATGCTCTTCAACTTCATCTATCTTAAAGACCATATCTTCAAAGCGAGAATCTGCTTTTAGATGATCCATATAGATTTGTGTTTGTTCAAATGTACCTGAAACTGTTCCGTTGATCCCTTCTGGCGCAACAATAATACGTCCTAGAAGTCCTAAATCCTTGCAAAACTTTAAATGTTCGTCTTTAAAGCTTTCCGGATCATCAATCGGTACATACTTATAATACAAAAGTACTCTCATTTTTTCTGACATTAATAATCACCAACCTGCAACGTTAGTTTATTTATGACGCCAAATAAAAAACCACCGGTCCCAATTACCATTCCCCGTGGTGAGTACCGGATTTACCGATATTCAGATATTCAATTGGAAAGTGGCGCGCCCACCAGGATTCGAACCCAGAATACGAGAGCCGAAATCTCGTGTGATATCCATTTCACTATAGGCGCTAATTACCGTCACGATTAATATCATAAACAATAAACAGAAATAAAACAAGCTTTTTTTACAACAATTAAATAGGGTTACCTTAATTTACTAAGTTCAATGGAGTAATTTTTTCTTCAGCACTTTGATATACAGTTATTAACGGTTCCTCTGGTTGCCATTTGAAAATACCTTTTTCTCCATTTAAGATTGCGGGAAAATGAAGTGTAGATGAAAATGCATCTTCAAACCATACACCATGAGAAAGAATATTTGAGATGAAAATTTCAGCTTCCAATTCCATATATTGAATTCTTTTTTCCCATTCTGCTTTTTCATCAGCATTTAAATGCGGCTCCACCTGCTGAAACGATTCGTACCAAAGGTCGAATTCTCTTTGCAGGTTATGCAGAGAATCAAATTCCTTTGAGAGTATTGGCAGCAGCTGGTTCGCTTCTTCTAATGTATAACGTTTCATAAATCATGCTCCTTCATATTCTTGTCAGTATTATAACAAATGAAGGTATTCATGCACACTAAAAATGGCAAGAAGAAAACCTTTTGGTTTCCCAAAAGGCTAAATGGTAAGGCACATTTCTTTTTTTGGATTCTTTAAGTCCAAGTAAAAATCTCTGACAGTATCATCTTCAAGCAGTTCAGGGAAATCTCTTCTGTATTCTGAACTGATTAAAATTTGTTCTACGAGATCTGCTGAACCTTTTCTAAGAAGCAGCCTCAATGTTAACCATTTGTCCCTTTTGGCTTTTAAATGAAATTTCGTAATAAACAACATGATTCTATCATCACAAGTGAACGTTTTTTCCTTTTCTTTTCGTAAATTAATATGAGATACAGTTTTCATAGAGAAACACCCTCCTTTAATTTGCGAGCTCTTAATACCATTATTATTCAGTTTTTTCTGAAATATACTTGTCCATGTAATAAATCTAGCTTTTTTATGGACGGGTATTAATAGAACAGCCAACATTTGCCTCAAAACTTTTTATTTGATTAAATAACTTTATAAAGCAAATAACTAGGAGCTGTGTTTAGTGAAAAAACTTCAAAGTGAAATTGTACTGGGTAATTTTCATTCCATATTATCGGAATCTGACACATGGAAAATGGGAGGTTTCCCTCTTCCAGATGGATCTTTCCATGAGTTTAGAGAGCCGGAAGCAGTTGTAATCGTAAGAAATGATGAACTATATGTCAGAGTTAATCCATTTACTAAAACCCACCCTTCTGTCCAATTTTTAGATAATGCAAAGCACATGTATTACTCTAAAGAACCAGTGAAGGTCCCTGAAGAAGGCAGCATCACTTTTAAGTGGAATATGCGCTCCCGGCCTATTGGTACGAATCCTGGTGATTTATATGATGGATTTGTTTCTGTAAACTTATTAGATTTTACAACGGGTGCAGCGCTTGATTTCTTTGCCGGAAATGACCAGTATGCCAGTGTTTATGCTGTCCTCCCTTTTCCGGGTGTACAAGTTCCTGAAACGAATAAAACAAGATATTTTTGTATTTTTAAAGAAGAATCAACGTTCAAGCAAAGAGAATGGAATGAATATGAGATCTCTTATAACCGTGCAGCCGATGAAGTTATTTTTTCGGTAAATGGTGATGCTGTTCGAATAGAGAAAAATGTTCCGATTAAGTTTAATGAATTTACAGTGGCACTTGGTTTAATGACGGAAAAAGACTTATCTCCGGAAGGAAGTATTTCCCTTCATGGACAAGGTATCATTGGTGAATGGACACCAATAAAAATCTCGATAGAAGACTGATACAGCAATTCGGCTAATTCTCTTAAAGGTCTGCATGAAGCGGGCCTTTTTTTATGTATTCTAGCAATAATATGAAAATTCCTTTTTTTGCGACAGTTTTATATAATAAGTAATGAGTAAATAAGAGAGGAAGCGGCAAAATGTCCCAAATAAACCTGTTGCAAATTGAAGAAATGACGCTGGACCAGTTACATACTTATTATGAAAATGAGGAATTGACGTCATACGAACTGGTTAAACACTATTTGAAACGAATAGCCATGTACGACAAAGCTGGTCCTTCTATTAATTCTGTTCTTGAGGTAAATCCAGAGGCTCTTTTCATTGCCCGAAATATGGATGCAGAACGAAAAAACGGTAAAGTTCGCAGTCCTTTACATGGTGTCCCTGTGATTGTTAAAGATAATATCGATACTTCCGATCAAATGCATACAAGCGCCGGGTCATTAGCCCTTCAGAATCACTACGCAAAGAAGGATGCGTTTATTGTACAAAAACTTAGAGATGCTGGTGCAGTTATTCTTGGTAAAGCAAATATGACAGAATGGGCAAACTTCATGGCTTATAATATGCCGAATGGCTTCAGTTCTAGGGGTGGACAAGTGTTAAACCCTTATGGTCCCGGTGTCCTTGATGTAAGTGGTTCGAGTTCTGGATCAGGAGCAGCAGTAGCTTGCAATTTTACAATGCTTGCAGTTGGAACTGAAACTTCAGGCTCCATACTCTGCCCTGCAGGAAATAACAATATTGTTGGGATAAAACCTACAGTAGGTCTGGTTTCAAGAACAGGAATCATTCCTATTTCTATTAGTCAGGATACAGCTGGGCCGATGGCGAGAAATGTTAAAGATGCGGCTGTTTTGCTCGAAATATTATCAGGCTGTGACTCTGAAGATTCTGCCACACATTGTGCACCCTCTTCCAACTCCTATACGGAAGGACTTGCAAATGCATCACTAAAGGGAAAACGATTAGGAGTAACGTATGATTTTTGCTTAAGAAACTTAAATGAAAATCAAAAATCGGTGTTTGACCAAGCTCTTTTTGACCTTAAAAAAGAAGGAGCAGAGATTGTTTATTTGGATCAAATTTCTCCATTAGAAAACGGCAGGTTTGATTATAACGTTTTATTGTACGAATTTAAATCAGGCATCAATAATTATCTGAAGACAGTATCCCCAGCACTAGGTTTACAGACGTTATCAGATATCATTGCCTATAACGAAAAACATAAAGAAGATTGTCTAAAACATAATCAAGAATAGTGACCAGACGGAAGGAACATTAACAAGCCCTTCTTACTTAGAGTCTAGATTGAATGATTTAGAGAATACACAAAATAACGGAATTGATTTAGTCATGCATGATAATCAGCTTGATGCACTTATCAGTCCTAATGATGTTTGGTATGGAATTCCTGCAAAAGCTGGCTACCCTTCGATCTCAGTACCTTCAGGATTTGATGAAGATGGATTGCCGCTAAGCATCATTTTGACTGCAGAAGCATTCTCAGAGAAAAAATTGATAGAGATTGCATATGTATATGAACAAGCAACCCAAAAGCGTAAACCAATTGAATTCAAATAAAAAAACCGGGGAATTTCCCTGGTTTTTATTTTGGCTGCTCTTATTTGTTTTCGCAAACCTTTGTTGCGCTTGAAAGAGGTTGATTTCCGCTCCAGGATGCTCGCTTTCCGCGGGGCGTGCAGAGAATGAAAAAATGACCTAAAAGCAACAATCTTTTAGAGAAGAGCCTTTAGAAAAGAACTTTATGTTTATACGATTTTCTTCAATGCAGATATTGCTTGATCAATATCTTCTAAACTCACATCATAATGAGTTGTTAATCGTATTTGACCTTCTCCAAAAGATACAGCAAGAACTCCTTCTCTTTTTAGAGCATCTAAAAATTCTTCATTAGATTTATGAGTTTTTTCAATATTTATTATCACGATGTTTGTGTCTGGTCTATTTTTTAAGAAAAGTCCGCTAATATCTTCAATAGCATCAGCTAGTCTCATTGCTTTTTCATGATCTTCAGCTAATCGGTCTACCATTTCAGTTAATGAGATTATACCACTTGCTGCTAAAAAACCTGCCTGTCTTAAACCGCCGCCTAATCGTTTTCTCCATTTTCTGGCTTTTTGTATCATCTCTTTTTTTCCTGCCAAGAGGGATCCAACCGGAGAACCTAATCCTTTTGATAAACAAATCTGAACTGAATCACAATATTGTGTATAGTCGGTCACCTTTTTATTAGATGCAACTGCAGCATTAAATAATCTTGCACCATCTATATGTACAGGTATAGATGCCTGTTTGGCTACCTCAAAGATGTCTTTCATATTCCCTGTAGAAACAATTGAGCCTCCTGACCGGTTATGTGTATTTTCAAGGCAAATTAATGATGTATCAGGAAAATGAATATCTTCTGACCGGATAGCGCTCTTAACGTCTTTTGGATCCATTGCCCCTTTTGTCCCCCTTATTACACGCGGTTGTACTCCAGCTAAAGCTGAAATAGCCCCTCCTTCATAAAAGAAGATGTGAGACTCCGATTCTACGATAATTTCATCGCCTGGTGAACAAAAGCCAAGAACAGCTAATTGATTACCCTGTGTTCCGCTTGTAACAAATAGTGAGTCTTCCTTACCAAGCATTTCTGCTGCCAGTTCTTCTAACCTATTTATTGTTGGGTCCTCACCGTAAACATCATCCCCTACCGTTGCTTCAAAAATTGCTTGTCTCATTCTTTTAGTCGGCTGTGTCAGTGTATCGCTTCTTAAATCAATCATTCTATCACCTCTGATTTATTTATTCTTCTCAATTATTCCATATAAAAAGCTGGCGTTTCGCTGAATTACTTTGAATCCAAGCTCTTCAAATTTACTGCTGTTTCTGCTGTCTTTCATCACTACTCGCTGTGACGCCACTCGTAATGCTTCTTCTATAACGTCAGGTGTTATCACTCGATAATCAGCACTTCCTTTTAAACCTTGAATTCCTGGCGATTGAACACTCGATTCAAACATCGGATCAAAATATACTACATCAAAACGGTTATCTGCTGCTTTTTTTAAATATTCATAATGATCACTATGAATGACTTCAATGCGGCGCATGGCATCATTCATATCTTTTATACTGCTATCCCATACTTTCAAGCCGCTCTGTACAACAAATGAAATAGCCTTGCTGCTCTCAATCCCAGTCACTTTTCCATTTTCACCGGCTACTAAACTTGCAACAATAGAATCAGAACCGAGTCCAAGGGTACAGTCCAGTAATGACATATCAGCTTTTAATTTTGCTGCTTCGATAAAAGAGTCATTATCGCCTCTAAGTAATTGCTTTACTCTAAACATAGAGGAGTTAGGATGAAAGAAGAAAGGAGAGCTTCCGTCTTTTGGATGATAAGAAATTTTATCTACTCCGATCATTAGAACATTATCGTTATATTTTTCAATAATTGAAGAAATAGAATTGCTGCCTCTATCTACAAAAGAGCTATTTAATAAATGTGCGGTTTCTTTAGCTTTTTCATAAATTCTTTCTGCATTTTTCCCTGCAGTTGTCACTATCATAAAGATCATCCAGTCTAAAAAAATAATTGCTTTAACATATTAGGTATTATTTGCATATCTCTTGGAACAAACCTAAAATATGGGAAGATATATACAAGGAGGCACCATAATGAAAAAAAGCTCCCCCTTCCTGAGATTAGGAAGAATTACATATCGTTTCCGTATTGCTATTATAGCATTTTGGATCTTGACTACCATTCTATTAGGCTTCTTTGCGATAAAATTGCCTTCCATATTGAGCGGCAGCGGTTTTGAGATGGATGGATCATTTTCTAGGGTTGAAAATATTCTCCAAGATAAGTTTAACCAGCCAAAGTCTTCTGTAATGTTAGTCTTTGATTCGAAAAAATACGAAACACAGGATGATGCTTATAAACAATTTGTAAATAAGGCGCTTGCATCAGTGAAGGATGTTGAAGATGCAGTAGGTGTTCAAAGCCCATATGATGCTCCTGACAAAATGATAAAAGAAAATGTTTCTTTTGCCTCAATCCGATTTGATAAAAGTTTTAATGATTTAAAGAAATCCATTGATCAAATTAGAGACAGGTTACCGAAAGATGGTGATATTTCTGTTTCTTTAACTGGCGGTCCTGTTATTGCTGAGGATATGAATACAGCCAGCCAGCAGGATTTAGCGAGAGCAGAAGCTATTGGTATTCCCGCAGCTCTTATTATTCTATTGCTTGCGTTTGGAGGTCTTGTAGCAGCAGGGCTGCCTATAATTGTTGGTTTAATAAGTGTAGCAAGTTCCCTTGGATTATTATACTTTTACGGACTAGAAGCGAACGTAAGTATATTTCTATTAAATGTTGTTCCGATGATCGGACTGGCATTAGGAATCGATTTTGCGCTTCTTCTCGTTAACCGGTTTAGAGAAGAACTTCATCAAGGTATTGAACAAGCTACAATCATATCTGTCCAAACTGCGGGGAGAGCAATTGCATTTTCTGGTTTATGTGTCTTTTTAGGACTATCAGGAATGCTCCTTATTGATATCGATATTTTTAAAACAGTAGCTATTGGCGGAATGGTTGTTGTTGTGTTATCTGTCTTGAATGCAATAACATTCCTGCCAGCGATGCTTGCGGTTCTTGGTAAACGAGTTAACGCTCTGAAAATACTCAAAACAAAAGAAAAAGAACGATCTATCTGGCATTCATTTGCATCGTTTGTGATGAAACGGCCAGTAATAATGGCATTATTTGCAGCTATATTGCTCATCTTCTCAGTATCACCTGTTAAGGATATGAAACTTTCAATCCCAGAAGCAGAGGCTTTACCTCCTGATTATGAATCAAGAATCGCATTTGAAAAGTTTGAAAAGACTTTTGGCGAAGACGAGCTGTACCCTGTTCTCATTGTTGCAGAGTCAGAGGAATCATATTTACAGGATGAAAATACATTGCAGTCTTTAGAACGGTTAGTAAAAGACCTGCAAGAAGAAAATGTAATCGCAAACACAGAATCAATTTTCGATTATACAAATCAATTAAGCAGCACTGAACTATTCCAATTACTTCAGACAGAACAAGGTAAACAACAGCTATCCCCTGCTCTGGAACCTTTCGTAAATGACCGAACAGCGGTTATTCGCGCATATCTATCTGTAGATGTTACAGGAAGCGATGCTAAACATTTTGTGAAAGAATGGGAAAAGAAACATGAAGGTCTTTCTTTAACGATTGGCGGGGCAACTAAGTTTAATCAAGAAATCTTCGACGAGATTATTGAAAAAGCACCATATGGACTCGCTGTTGTACTTGCAGCAACTCTGTTTATACTGATGGTTGCCTTTAGGTCAATCTTTATTCCGCTTAAAGCAATCCTCATGAACATGCTGAGTTTAGCTGCTACTTTTGGTATTCTCGTTTGGATCTTTCAAAGCGGAACAATTATGGAGCCGGTGGAAATTGGTTTGATGATTCCGGTCTTTACTTTTGGTATTGTGTTTGGATTAAGTATGGACTACGAAGTGTTCTTGATCTCTAGAATTCAAGAGAAGTATGAAGAAACGGGTGACAATGATAAAGCAACGCTGCTTGGTCTAACTTCAACTTCAAAGATCATTACATCTGCAGCAGCGATAATGATCGTTATTACTGGATCCTTCGCATTTACAGATGTAATGCCAGTTAAACAGATAGGAATTGCCATTGCATTAGCTATCTTTATCGATGCAACCATTGTAAGGATGATTTTTGTTCCTTCCCTTATGAAGCTTCTTGGACATTGGAACTGGTGGATGCCTTTTTCAAAACGAAATAAACAGCGAAGCACTCTTTAATAAGGGTGCTTTTTCATTAAACAATAGTGGGAAATTAAAACATTATGTCCTATAATAAGAATTAGCTAGTTCTATATTAGGGGTGTTTATATGATCGACACAGTTATTATTATACTTCTTTCTTATTTGCTAGGCTCTATCCCCTTTGCGCTTTTAGTAGGAAAAGTTGGTTATGGAATTGATATTCGGCAGCATGGGAGCGGTAATTTAGGCGGTACTAATACATTTCGCATTTTAGGCAAAAAAGCAGGATTTATCGTTTCTGCTGCAGATGTATTAAAAGGAACACTCGCAGCCAGCTTGCCCGTAATACTAGAAGCAGACCTTCATCCATTGATTGCAGGAATTCCCGCCGTTATTGGACATTGTTATCCAGTATTCGCAAAATTCAAGGGTGGAAAAGCTGTAGCAACATCTGGCGGAGTTCTATTGTTTGCAGAGCCATTATTATTTTTATTAGTCTTGCTTACTTTCTTTTTATCTTTATACATAAGTAAATATGTATCTCTTTCATCGATCATGGCGGGTGTGGGTTCAGTAATTTTAAGTTTTTTCCTTGCTGATGACATTACTACTTATATCCTCATTGGGTTTACCCTCTTTTTATTGTACAGACATAGACAGAACATTGTTCGGATCGCCAAGAAAACTGAACCAAAAGTAAAGTGGATTTAATGACCGTTCTTAAAAATAAGAACGGTTTTTTCTTATATTTATTAAAAATAGGCTCTTCTCCTAAAAAAGTACAGGCGATTTCACTAAAAACTCCGCATTTGTCCGTGTCCGTTTAGGTGTTTCGGTCATATGGTGTAATGTGACGTTGACCTATACTTAAATATTTGGAGGGACTGAAATGGAAAATAAGAAAATGAATATGCCTTATGGTGACAATATGAATATTGGTATGAAGCCAGTAGCTAACATGCCTCTTCACGGTGGATACGGCGGTGGCTATGGTCATGGTTATGGTTATGGATGTGGATTCTTAATTATTGTTGTTCTATTCATTCTATTGATCATTATTGGTGCTACAGCTTTCCATTGTAAAGACGACTGCGACAAAGATGAGTCATCATCATCATCTCATTAATGTAATTATTTTATGAAAAAAAAGAGAGAAGCGGATCCGCTTCTCTCTTTTAATGTCCTGTGTTAGAATTAGATTACATACGATTACCAAAATTAACCATAAGATTAACAGTGTTGGTCATAAGCTCCTAACAGGTTCTCCAAGATTTCCTCTGGTGAATGATTTTCAATGTTATGTCTGTGGATAAAATGTACGACTTTTCCATCTTTTAAAAGAGCCATAGAAGGAGAAGAAGGCGGGATATCACCAAAGAATTCTCTGATCTGTGCAGTTGCTTCTTTATCCTGGCCGGCAAATACCGTAACAATCTGGTCAGGTTTTACTTCGTGGTTTAATGATGCTACTGCTACTGGACGAGCAAGACCTGCTGCGCATCCACATACGGAGTTTATTACTACAAGTGCAGTTCCTTCAGTTTCTTGCATAAAATAATTTACTTCTTCTGGTGTCTTTAATTCTTCAAAACCAGCACGAGTCAATTCATCTCTCATGGGCTGAGCCATTTGTTTCATATATTCTTCATAGGCATTCATAAAGTATTCCTCCTGAAAACGAATCATTTACATACAATGTTATTATAGCGTAAATAAGCTTTTTTTTTAACTGTTTCGACTTAACTCATGAATGGCCGAGTTTTCTATTATATTCACTTCCTTATCTGAAAAAGAAAAGCTAGCTTTAATCATTGCTCTGGCAACACTGCTCGCATCAATTGGTTTATATTTTTTCGGAAAAATAAAAGGAAGTGCTGTATAAATCTTTTCGGCAAATCTTTCTCCGAAACGGAATTCGTTACGATCACCAATTAATAAGGATGGTCGTACTATAGTAAGGTTTTTTAAATTTATGGAGATCAATTTTGTTTCCATCTCCCCTTTTACTCGATTGTAAAAGAACAAAGATTTGGAATCTGCTCCCATTGCAGAAATGATTGCGACATTTTGAACATTTAACTTAATCGCTAACTTTGCCAGTTTGACAGGAATGTGAAGGTCAACCTCTTCAAATCTTTCTTTTGTTTGTGCTTTTTTCATGGTGGTACCAATACAAATAAGCATACTATCTGCTTTTATGTTTTCAATCTTATATTCTGAACTTGTAAAGTCAAATAACACCTCTTTAATTTTTGGATGCTTAATTTCTGAGTTTTTTCTAACGAGTAGGATAATTTCACTGCAAGTCGGATCAGAGATTAGATGTTTTACAACTTCTTTACCAACAAGACCGCTTGCTCCTGCTACAATTACTGTTTTTTTCATCATACTTATAGTCCCTTCTGCTTTTTAAAAACGTTTGAAAAATATTAATACAGGCTGGTGCTAATTTTGGAACATTCTTATTTTATCACTGGATTTCCAGGTTTTATAGCTACAAAACTATTAGATGCACTTCGTCATAAATATCCTTCGTCACAATTTTATTTACTTACGTTAAAACAAGAAAGAAAAATTGCTGAACAAAAACTTAAAGACGCCGATAAAAACACCATGCTTTTAGAGGGTGATATAACAAAAGAAGGGCTTGGTCTGCCATATTATTTGAGGAGAGAAATAGCTGAAAAAATAACACATTGTATACATCTTGCCGCACTTTACGATTTAACAGCAGCTTATTCTCCTTCTTATTCTTGTAATGTCCTTGGTACTGAAAATGTAATAAAATTTGTACAAGGCTGTAAGAATATTAAACGTTTTTGTTATTTCAGCACTGCATATGTATCAGGAAATGAAAAAGGAAAAATAGTAGAATCCAGCTTGTCAGAACCTGCTGGCTTCCGGAACTATTATGAACAAACCAAGTATGAGGCAGAACGATTGGTAAGGATGTATTTGAATGAACTGCCAATCACTATAATAAGACCTGGAATCATAGTAGGAGATTCAAGAACTGGCGAAACAATAAAATTTGATGGTCCTTATTTTATGATGCAATTTTTAAGAAGACTATCTGCTCTGCCAATCCCTTATATCGGTCGTACTGCTTCTAATATTCACCTTGTTCCGGTGGACTTTATTATTAATGCTTCTATATTTTTGATTCACGATAAACGGGGAGAATCAAAAACTTATCATTTATTAAGTCCATCATCGCCCAAGATCCATGATGCTTATACTTTAATATGCAAAGAGCTTAATGATAAGAAACCTAGCTGGCATTTGCCTCGATCAATTGCGGATCGAATGTTATCCATTTCTTTTATTTCAAAATGGCTTGGTGTACCCCGTGAAACTATTTCTTACTTCTCACATGAAGCAGAGTATGATACTTCTCAACTAGTCGAAGATCTAGAAGGTACTGGTATAACATGCCCGCCTTTTGAAGAATATGTGCCAGTACTTGTACGGTACTATAAAGAAAATGCTGCTGATGCTTCATTAAAGCGTTATTAATAAAAAATATGAGGGCTGTTTAAAAAGTGAGATAAATTTACTTTTGGCAGCCCCAATTTTTTTTATAAAATAAAAAAAAAATAAAATCCTCTTTCGCAATCATTGTTGCTCTTGGAAGTAGTTGATTTCCGTTCCAGGATGCTCGCTTTCCGCGGGGCGTACGGTGAGCCTTCTCGGCGCTTTGCGCCATTAGAAGTCTCACCTGTCCCGCTGCTCCCGCAGGAGTCTCGCACCTTGCACTCCAACCAACTTGTCAATGAAGAGAATGAAAAAATGAGCCAAAAGCAACAAACTTTTAGAGAAGAGCCTAATAAAAAGAGGCATGACCTCAAAAGTTTTTGAGTCATCCTCCCTATTTTTAAACGAGACTGCTGTTCTTGCTGACAACTTCTGCTCCAAGTGTATTTTTAAAATGGGAAAGCGCCCATTCGTGCCCTGGCTGGCTAAAACTTTGCACAGCATCCTCGTGTATCACAATTGAAAACCCTTTATTGTATGCATCTACAGCAGTATGTAATACACAAATGTCAGTACATACTCCTGTCAGATGTACTTCTTGAATATTTCTCTCTCTTAATTTAATCTCCAGGTCTGTACCCGCAAAAGCACTATAGCGTGTTTTATCGAGCCATAAAATATTCTTTTCTGGTCGAGCCATGTTCCTAACGTATACTTCTTTAAGTTTCCCGAACAGTTCCCTGCCTTCTGTATTCCTTATATTGTGTGGAGGAAACAGTTTGTTCTCTGGATGATAGGGATCATTTTCGTCATGAACATCCACAGCAAAAACAACATAATCATCATTTTTAATAAATTCGTCAGTAATAGCTGCAATTCTCTCTTCTATTGCCTGACCTGGTTTTCCGCAAGTCAGCTTCCCTTCATCAGCGACAAAATCATTTGTGTAATCAATAACTACCAAAGCTTTCATCTTTTCCTCCTATTTATCAAGTGTCTCAATTTCAACACTTCGTATTCCTTGAATTTTTTTTACATCATCATACAGATCAGTGGTGTACCTTTTTTCATAAATGGAAGCAGCCATCTCCATTTTCCGATTATCATTCTCGAGATCTTTAATTCTTACGTTTACAATACGGACGTTAAGCTCGTTAATTTGTTTCATTACATCACTCATGTTTGTTTCGGGGTCTACGATTAATTTTAACTTTACATCAATCTGCCTTAATGCTTTTGGTCCTATCCACTTCATAATCAAAGGTATCAATTCTACGCTGATTAAAATTAACAAAGCTCCAGCTGCAGCTTCTTTATAAAAACCTGCCCCAGCAGCAATTCCTAAACCAGAAGCTCCCCAAATCATTGCAGCTGTTGTAAGCCCTGAAATAACATCATTGCTTCTTCTCAATATTACTCCTGCTCCAAGAAAACCTATCCCGCTCACTATTTGAGCTGCAAGACGCATGGGATCCATAACGGTTTGTCCTGATACGGTAGAAAATTGTTCAGCTGATTCAATGCTTACAATGGTGAGCAAACAACTGCTGATCGAGATGACAAGGCTTGTTTTAAGCCCTACTGGTTTGTTTTTTAATTCGCGTTCGATACCAATCATTAATCCAAAAAAAGCGGATATTCCTAGTTTAACTAAGACAACACTCATGATGTTTGCACCTCTTCTCTGTTTTTGCCCTTACTTAATAATACGCAAACTACCGCATATATTCCTTCTAAACATTAAGCTGATTAATTTGAATTGGTAAAGGTTTTCCGTTTATAATAAGAAAAGCTATATTATCTGAAAATAAAAATAATTCTGTAAAGGAGGTTTAGCTAAAGTATTCTTCAACACAATTAAAGGAGGAAGTTCAATGTTACCTAAAAAACAGAAAAACTATGAAGAACCAAGGTATAGCGAAATTGTTCGTTCCAATTACTTTAAGCAGCTGATGGAAGAAAAAAAGCGTTTTATTTTACCGATGACTTTATTTTTTTTACTTTTTTATTTCAGTCTTCCCGTCCTGACAGCTTATTCCGATGTCTTAAATAACAAGGCAATCGGCGATATTTCTTGGGCATGGATATTTGCTTTTGCACAATTTATTATGACATGGGCACTTTGCATGATCTATACAAAAAAAGCAAAACGATTTGATGAACTTGCAGAAAAAGTTGTTTCTGAAATGGACAAGGAGGTCTCTTCATGAATGGTACAGCATTCACTTTATTCTTAGCAATCGTAGCCCTTACTTTAGTCATTACATATTTTGCTTCCAAAAGGACGAAAACAACGAGTGATTTCTATACAGCTGACGGCGGTCTAACTGGAATGCAGAATGGACTTGCCATTGCAGGGGATTATATGTCGGCTGCGTCGTTTTTAGGAATAGCAGGTTCAATCGCTCTAGCTGGATTTGATGGTTTCTTCTATAGCATCGGGTTTTTAGTTGCTTATCTTGTTGTTTTATATCTAGTCGCCGAACCTCTTCGAAATTTAGGGAAATATACGATGGCAGATATGATTGCTGCACGGTTTAATGATAAAAAAGTGCGCGGTGTCGCAGCATTGAATACTATGGCAATCTCAACGTTCTACATGGTCGCTCAGCTTGTTGGCGCAGGCGCCCTTATAAAACTTCTCCTTGGAATCGATTATGTATATTCTGTACTGATCGTAGGCGTCTTGATGACTGTCTATGTTGTATTTGGCGGAATGACAGCTACGTCCTGGGTACAGATTGTAAAAGCAGTTCTTTTAATGATTGGAACATTTATTATTTCAGTTATGGTTTTTGCAAAGTTTGGATTCAGTTTTACAGAAATGTTTGCACAAGTTAAGGAAGCTACTCCATTAGGAGAATCTTTCTTGAATCCGGGCAATAAGTTTAAGGATCCGCTTGATACGATTTCATTAAATTTAGCTCTTGTGTTAGGAACAGCTGGACTTCCTCACATATTAATTAGGTTTTTTACTGTTAAAGATGCACCAACCGCGAGAAAGTCTGTAGTTTATGCAACATGGCTTATAGGTGCCTTTTATATCATGACGATCTTCTTAGGATTCGGTGCTGCAGCATTTGTTGGTCAAGATGACATCGTAGCAGCAAATGCGGCAGGAAACATGGCTGCTCCCCTTTTAGCACAAGTATTAGGCGGAGAATTCTTATTCGCATTCGTTTCTGCTGTTGCATTCGCGACAATTTTAGCTGTAGTTGCCGGTCTAGTTTTATCAGCAGCTTCAGCATTTGCTCATGATTTTTATACACACATTGTTCGAAAAGGTAAAGCTACTGAAAAGGAACAGATGAAAGCAGCAAAATGGGCATCTGTCGGTGTTGCGATTTTATCCATTATTTTGGCTTTATTCGCACAAAAATTGAATGTAGCTTTTTTAGTATCACTTGCATTTGCAGTTGCAGCTAGTGCAAACCTTCCAATTATCTTATTAACGATTTTTTGGAAACGCTTTAATACTGCTGGTGCCGTTACTGGTATGATTGTGGGATTATTAAGTTCTCTTATCCTTGTAGCCCTGTCTCCAAGTGTCTGGTCTCCAGTAGAGGGAGCAGCGATTCTAACGGGAGAAGCTATTTTCCCTCTTGCTAACCCTGGTATTGTTTCTATCCCTCTTGGCTTCTTAGGTGCATTTATAGGAACAATGCTTTCTAAGCCGTCTGATGCTGACAAGTTTAATGAAATTCTTGTAAAAGCTAACACAGGTTCAGGTCTGCGTAAAGGTGCATAAAGGAAAAACCGGCTGTCAATCAGCCGGTTTTTCACTTGTATCTGCATTTTTTGGAACGAACGGATAAAATAATATTCCAGATGCAAGCAGAGCAATTCCAAAGAGGAATGTTTTAATATCAGCTGTTCCTGCGTATATAACCCAAATCGAATAGATAGCTGCTAATGATGCTATAATACCATCTGTGATTCGTTTATTGCCGGTATCTTCATATGTCTCCCCTTTTATTACGAGTTTTAATTGATAAAGGGATGCGACAATATAAGGAACTAAAAACGCAAGAGTAGCTATAAATATCATAAAGTCAAATGCCTGCGCCATGGATTGTGAAACGACTGAAAATAAAAAGAGCTGTGTACATAAGTTAGTGACCCACAAAGAAAAAACGGGAGCGCCTTTTTTATTTTCCTTTAGAAACGCAGGTATAAACATCCTTTGCTGTGCTGCCTGAAAAGGTACTTCGGCTGAAAGAAGTACCCAGCCAATCGTTGCTCCTAATAATGAAATAACTCCGAGCAGTGCCATAACCATGCTTCCTGATGGACCAATTGCAGCCATTAGCGCATCGACCAGCGGCTTTTGGGAAGATACCAATTCATTTTGAGGTAGAGTCCCCATAACTAACAGAGTGATGCTTAAATAAAGTGCCAGAGCTATTAAAAGCCCCAAAATAGTTGCTTTTTTAACATCGCTCTTTTTCTTGGCTCGTGTCGAGAATACAACTGCTGATTCTACACCAACAAACGCCCATAGAGTTGCGATCGCTGCATTATTAATCTGGCTTAGAAATCCGTTAGCTACTCCGCCTTCTCCTTCAACTGGCTCGTAGAAAGGAACAATGTTACTGCTCTGAAACGCATACATACAAGCAAAAATGAATAATAAGAATCCTAATACTTTTGCAGCAGTAGCTATAAAGTTAACTTTCCCAGCGCCTTCTATCCCATTTAAAATTAAGAAGTGTACGCCCCATAGAAGAATCGTACATACGATAAATGTTATGACTCCCCCAGTGGTTATAGTTGTTCCCATAACCTTAAATAAGGGATTTGAACTGGTCATTACAGGAAAGAATGTAGATAAATAACTAGCAAAAGTTGTTATGATAGCAACGTTTCCTGACCAGTTAGCAACCCAGTAACCCCAGCTGACAAGGTATCCGCTCAATAAAGACGATTTTTTGTTTTCCTCAAATAATGCCTTTGCATAATTTTGCGGACCGCCATTTAATTCTGGTTTTCTAAGAGATAAATTCCCAAAAACCAGAGCCGTCATTAAAACACCAAAACCTGTTATTACCCATGCTGAGATTACTCCTGCAGGACTAGCGACTTCTGCTAAAGATCTTGGCAGCATGAAGATTCCTGACCCTACCATATTTCCTACTACCAGGGCTGTTAATACCCAAAAACCTAGATTTCTTTTCATTGAAATACCACCTTTCAATCATCATTTATTTTACCCTATTGGCTGATTTTCAAATCCTCACCATTAAGAAGGGGTTTTTAGATGATAATTCAGTGGCAAACATAAAAAAAGAGCCTGTGTGCTGGCTCCTTTAGAATTAGATTTGAAGATAAGTTTTACCGTTTTCCTGAATGATTTTCTCTTCCTTCATGAGTTTGCCAAGTGCACGTTTGAAAGCAGCTTTGCTCATTTGGAACGTTTCTTTTATTTCATCAGGAGATGATTTATCAGTTAGAGGCATTTGTCCTTTATGTTCGCGAAGGTATTGATAAATCCGCTCTGCATCTTCACTGTAAGCTACTTCTTTTCTAGCTTTCATGGACAAATTGATTCTTCCATCTTCTCGGACAAATGCAACCCTTGCACCCAACTTTTGCCCCAGACGCGGCTTTACCTTTAATTCATCATTATGAATAAATCCAATATACTGTTCTTCAGTAAACAACAATACACCAGATTCATTGATTTTATAAACATATCCTGATGTTTGCTGATTAAAAGCTTCTTCAGTTGCTGCTTCTGCTTGTTCAACCATCTCTTCTTCAGTAGCTAAGTCAGCAAATAAACGTCCCTTTTTATCAAGCTTCATACCGGAATACACTTTATCTCCAATATGCGGCCACTCATCCCATGATTCTGGCAGATCATCTTTTGACAGGAGAAGATCTTTTTTGATGCCAATATGCAAAAATACACCCAGCTTATGATTTACCCCAGCTACTTCCAGCCAAGCCAAAGAATCGAGTCTTACTTTAGGTATGGTTTCGGTAGCTGCTAGTCTTCCTTCATGGTCCTGATAGAGAAAAACTTCTACACTTCCACCTTCTTCATATTTTCCTTTTGCTTCTGCTTTATGCAAAAGCACTTCTTTTCCGTCTTCTAAATCTAAAACATACCCTAAATCTGAATCTCTGAGTACTTTCAGTGTATATACTAATCCAGGTTTTTTTGTTTCCATGGTTTCATTCCTTTTCTGTTGATCAATTTAGAAGGCTGTTTTCGTAAACTTTGTTGCTTTTGTAAGAGGTTAATTTCCGCTGCAGGACTCGCTTTCCGCAGGGTGTGCGGTGAGCCCCCTCGTCGCCCAGCGACATTGAGTGGTCTCACCTGTCCCACTCATCCTGCTGGAGTCTCGTCCTTTCGCTCCAATTAACTATTCAATGAAGAATTTCTAATCTGTCAGTTACAACAATTTTTTAGAAAATAGCGCTAAAGAAAAAAAGAAAAACCTACATAGTAGGTTTTCGCCTTCTTGATCTTATTTATTCATCTTTATTATCTTTTGCTGCCTCAAGCTCCATTAGCTTTTTTACTAAAATGTGCTGAGGCATATGCATTAGTTGCTCTAGCGGTACATTTAACTCTTTTGCTAATTTAACCGCAGTTTCAGCAGATAATTGTAATGGTTTCATATGCTTCCCTCCAGCAAAAAGTATAGCAGTTTAGATTGATTATCTGTATACACAATATTTTTTAGAATAGACCTACTGCTTTACCGTCTTCAGTAACATCCATATTATTAGCAGCAGGAACTTTTGGGAGTCCAGGCATTGTCATTACATCCCCAGTTAATGCCACAATAAAACCAGCGCCAATTGATGGCTTTAGTTCTCTGATCGTTATAGTAAAGTTTTCGGGACGGCCGAGTTTTTTAGGGTCATCTGAAAATGAATACTGTGTTTTGGCCATACAGATAGGAAGTTTGTCCCAGCCGAACTCACTATATTGTTTCATTTGTTTTAATGCTTTAGGTGAAAACTGAACCTCACCTGCGCCATAAACTTTTTTACATATCGTTTCGATTTTTTCCGAAATAGATAAATCAAGGTCATATAATGGTCTGTATTCATTTTTTTCATTTTCGATTGTCTCTAAAACTCTTTTTGCTAGTTCTTCTCCGCCTTCTCCGCCTTTAGCCCAAACATCAGCTTCTTCTGAAGCGACACCTTTTTTACTGCACCAATCTTTTATAAAAGCAATCTCTTCTTCTGTGTCTGTAACAAACTTATTGATGGCTACAACAACTGGAACTCCAAATTGTTTTAATGTCTCAAGATGTTTTTCAAGATTCGGCATTCCCTTTTCAAGCGCAGCAACATCTGGAGTTTTCAAATATTCCTTTGCAAGTCCGCCATGCATCTTTAATGCTCTAACCGTTGCGACGATTACAACCGCACTAGGGTTAAAGCCAGCATATCTTGCTTTTATATCTAAGAACTTTTCAGCACCTAAATCAGCGCCGAATCCTGCTTCGGTTACTACCATTTCCCCTAGCTTTGATGCCAGTTTAGTTGCAATTACACTGTTGCATCCATGCGCGATATTTGCAAAAGGACCGCCATGAATAAGAGCAGGTGTATTCTCAAGTGTTTGAACAATATTAGGGCGGATCGCATCTTTTAACAGAAGCGTAAGTGCACCATGTGCATTCAAGTCACCAGCTGTTACAGGCTCATTATCATAATCGAAAGCTACTACCATTCTGGATAGTCTGAGCTTTAAATCTTCAAGATTATTAGCCAAACAAAAAATAGCCATTATTTCTGAAGCAACTGTAATGTCAAACCCGTCTTCACGCGGTACACCTTGAACAGGTCCGCCTAAGCCGATAACAATCTTTCTTAAAGCACGATCATTCATATCCAAAGCTCGTTTCCATACAATACGGCGAGGATCTATATTTAATGCGTTGCCTTGATGGATATGATTATCAATAAGTGCCGCTAGTGCATTATTTGCAGTAGTAATTGCATGAATGTCTCCAGTGAAATGGAGGTTGATATCTTCCATAGGCATTACTTGAGAATAGCCGCCCCCTGCCGCTCCACCTTTAATCCCCATGCTAGGGCCAAGTGAAGGTTCTCGTAAAGCGATTATCGTTTTCTTGCCAACACGATTAAGTGCTTGTCCAAGTCCGACCGTTACGGTAGATTTGCCTTCACCTGTAGGTGTTGGACTAATAGCAGTAACTAAAACGACTTTGCCTTCTTCAACATTTTGCAGCTTTTGAAATAGATCTAGTGAAAGTTTTCCTTTGTATCTACCGTAAGGTTCCCAATCATCCTCATCAATTCCTAGTTGTCCTACAATTTCTTCAATGCGCAGCATCTTAGCTGATTGGGCAATCTCGATATCACTTTTATACGTAACCTTTTCTAGCATGTTGAATTAACCCTCCATATGTAAAATTGTCTCCACTCTCTATTGTATATGAAACCAGTATGTGATGCGATTAGTTTTTATATGATAACTTTTATTCGTTTAGTTTACATGAATTCAGGATATCGTATAATAAGAATGGAAAGATATTCTTGAGGAGGCAGTTTAATGGCAAAAATTGACGTACAAGGCTATGGAACTTATAACATTGAAGATGGCAAAAAACTTGTTTTGGCATTAGAAGATAATGGTATTGATATTCTTCACCGCTGTGGAGGAAAAGCAAAATGTACTTCTTGCCGTGTAGAAGTATTATCCGGAGATTTAGGCCCAATTGGAGAAAAAGAAGCTAGCATCATTGAAACAAAAGGCTTATCAGGCAACATTAGACTCTCATGTCAGATTTGCGTGAGTTCAGACGCGTCAATCAAACCAGTACTTACTGTAAGTTCTGAAGGTCTAGATGCTGGACCTCGCCCAGCTGAAGAATGCGAATAAAAAAAGGGCCGTGCGGGCCCTTTTTTGTTGAAAAAATGTAAACCGGTCAATAAACTTAGATATTGGTGAAATTAAGTTCATCATTGGTGAATATATGTATGCTTTTGGTGAAATTAATTATGAAATTGGTGAAATTACTCCTCCGAACAGAGCTATAATTTATGATTTCTTATTTCTTCCCTTCCCATTCTCCAAAAAACTGCTCTAAAAAGCTCTCCAAGAATGCATGCCGTTCATCTGCAAGCTTTTTTGCGTAAGTTGTATTCATTGTATCCTTTAATTTTAATAATTTTTCATAAAAATGGTTAACAGCTGTACTCTTTTCATTCCTGTATTGATCTTTCGTCATCTTCTCCCGGACTGGAATCTCTGGGTCATACATCAATTGTCCTTTTGCTCCTGAATAAGCAAAAGTCCTTCCGATACCTATTGCTCCAATAGCATCCAGCCTGTCAGCATCTTGTACGACCTGTCCTTCAAGAGTTTGCATAGCAGACTGATTTCCGCCTTTAAACGACATCGTGCTTATAATAGATATGATTTGTTCTATGTAATGACTTTCTAAGGCTATGGACACTAGCCATACTTTAACCTCTTCCAGCCCTTTTTCTTCAGTGCCTGCTATTTTTTCATCAGCTATATCATGAAGCAATGCTGCCATTACACATATAAAATGATCAGCACCTTCTTGCACGGCAATGTTTTCTGCCAGCTTTTTCACACGGTAAATATGGTACCAGTCATGCCCGCTGCTTTCATCTTTTAATTTTTCTTTAACAAATTCTTCAGTTTTTTCTATCATTAATTGACTCATCTTTACCCCACTGTACAAGATTGGTTAATTTCTCTGTTTGATTCTAATCGGTCAAGTAATTCATATGCATGTTTCTTAGACCGGATATCTTCTTTAACAAATGATTCAAGCAGTGCAATAAAGTAACTCCCATCAAAAGATAATTGTTTGACGAGTGTAACTTCTAAAGCTATTTTCACCTGAGATTCAGTTGCTGCTGTATAATGTCTGCCAAAGTCAATAAAGTGAAGATCCCCATCTGAGAGACGAAAACCTTTTGAAGCTAACAATGCTACATAATCTTCTAAAATGTTTGCTGCCATGTTTTACTCAACCCCAAAATCAAATGATTCTAGTAAATTGTACCAGTAAAAATTAGGAATTATCAATGACTTCTTTTTTTGCTTTGATTATCTTGCCATTTAAAGCCTGATTTACTAATTGGTCAGCATCTTTATTTTCATTTCTTGCAATCCATTCGTAAACAGGTTCAATCTGAAGCTTCTTAAACAGTGTTTCGATTTTATCTGCCCAGTTTTGGAGGTTCACTTCATAACATGGCCATTCACCTTTCATCTGTTCGATTACTACCTTGGAGTCCCCTTGAATTAACACCTGCTCATATTGAACACCCAGTTCTTCAAGTTCCCTTGCCGCAGCCCATAACGCTGCATATTCAGCCTCATTGTTAGATTCAATATTCGTAAAACTGGCGTTTTTCTTTAGTCGGTATTTTATTCCGTTCTGCGAGAAGTAAATAATGATTCCCTGGCCGCTCATCTTGGATTCTGCCAAGAAACCTCCATCAAAAAATACACGGATTTCTTTAGGCTCTTCTTTTTTAACTTCAGTAAGTTTTAACAGTTCTTTTTTTGTCCATGTAACACCTTTAGTGTCAATGAATATCAATTCAGAAATTCGTCCCGTTTTTTCCAGATCATTCGCCGTAAAAATTGCTTCTTGCAATGAAACTGGATCAGAAACAAAACGAATTTTCAATTGTGATTTTGGTTGTTTGTACATATATTCTATGGAGAACTTCATAGCAATCTCCTTTTTGTTTTATTTAAAGTGCATTATAATACGTATATAAATTTACACAGAGGAGAGTCATCCATTGATCGAAGTATATATAGATGGTGCAAGTGCTGGTGATCCTGGATTGTCAGGTGCAGGAGTTTATGTGAAAGTTGGAGACGGCACAACCCAATCTTATCGTTTCCCATTAGGCAATATGTCTAACCATGAAGCGGAATTTCAAGCTCTATTACGAGGCTTGGAGTTATGTGTTGAAAATAACTGGCGGATTGTCTCTTTCCGTACAGATTCTCAAGCTGTAGAAAGTGCAATAGATAAGAGATATGCCAAAGACAAAAGATATACTGTACTTCTTGAAAAAGCTCTATCTTTAGCAGATCAGCTAGATTTATTTTTTATCAAATGGATTCCATCAAAACAAAATAAAGCAGCAGATGAACTGGCTCGGAAAGCTATCCAGTTAAACAGGAGTTCCAAATGATAAAGAAACCATGGTTTGCTGATTTTAACCTGCTGTTAGTTGCGTTTGTCTGGGGAACGACATTTGTCATTGTTCAAAAAGCGATCGCTTTTCTAGAACCATATTCATTTAATACTGTCCGTTTTTTTATAGCTGCAATACTATTATTATTCATTATATACTTTTTTAAGCGTACATCATTTAAGAACTTCAAAAATAAAAATCTATTAAAAAGTGGAACCCTATTGGGTTTTTGGCTTTTCTTAGGGTACGGATTTCAAACTGTTGGACTTCTGTATACGACTTCCTCAAAAGCTGGATTTATAACAGGATTAAGTGTAATACTTGTCCCTCTTTTTAGCTATGCATTGCTAAAACAAAAACTGAACTGGCAGATTGGCTTTAGTTCATTGCTTGCAGTAGCTGGACTTTATTTACTTACAATCCATAATAGTTTTTCCTTAAATATAGGAGATGGGTATGTACTTCTATGTGCTTTATCGTTTGCGCTGCACATTGTTTTTACAGGTAAATTTGCCAAATCCTTTGATGCTTTATGCCTGACAGTTGTTCAGCTTTTTACGGTGTCCTTATTAAGCTTTATCACAGCATTATTTACAGAACATTGGCAGGAGATCTTTGCTGCGAATATGCTGCTTAAATCTGAAGTAATTACTGCCCTTTTAATCACTTCATTGTTTGCGACTGCTCTGGCCTTTTTAGCCCAAACCTATTTTCAATCCTTTACTACTCCTGCAAGAGTGGCATTAATATTCGCGATGGAACCTGTTTTTGCTGCAATCACGGCTTTTATTGTACTAAATGAACGTTTAGGTTCAAAAGCATTGATTGGATGTATTCTCATTTTGTTCGGAATGATTCTTTCTGAGTTGAAATACAGTGACTTAACGTTCAAAAAGAAAACAAAAAGAGTGGGATATTAACCCACTCTTATTTGTATTTCCAAAGCCTGCAAAGCCTCTCGAACCGCTTCTTTATTTAAAAGATATCTGCATTCTTCAAGATCTCTGTCAATTATATCTGGAACATCGGTGAAGATGGTACATAAATCTTTACTTAAAACAGCCATATCCCTTCCTGCTTCAAGCTTTTTTAGATAACGTTTGAATTTAGGATCTAGTTTTTCAAAATTTTCATAAATGAGTTCAACTGCACCATATTGCTGAATGAGAGGTAATGCAGCTTTATCTCCTACACCAGCTACTCCAGGAATGTTATCACTCTTATCGCCCAATAATGCTTTTACATCAATCCATTGTGCAGGAGTGATTCCATACTCCTCCTGAAAATGGTTTAGTGTATATTTCAACTCTTCACGTTTTATTGCAATAAGCTGAGATGTTCTATCGCATAGCAGCTGTAATAGATCACGGTCGTTGCTGTAAATGATGCACTCTCCGTCTCTTTCATTGCGCCATCGGTTAACCATGGTTCCTATGATATCGTCTGCTTCATATCTAGGAATTGTAAGCTGGGTAATTCCGATTGTATCAAACAATTCAACCAGCGTTTCATATTGTTGTATGAGAGGCTCTGGCAATTCGTTTCGTGTTCCTTTATATTCCGCAAATTTTTCCCGTCTAAGCGTTTCTTCTCGTTTCACATCCCAAGCAACTGCAATATGCGTAGGCTCGTGTTCCCTTACAAGCATGAGTAATTTCTGTATGGTTACACGGATTGCATTCGTGAACTGTCCTTTCGAATTTCGAGGAAGGTCATGCATCTCTTTGCCATAAGCTGTAGCAAAATAACATCTGCTTAGCAGGTTAAATCCATCGATCAATAGTAATACTTCTTTTTTCTCCATTCCAATATCCCCCGGTTATGTTATGAAAAAAGCGCATTTTACAGTGAAGTAAAATACGCTTGTTAATTGTTAAGTAAAGTCCGCTCTGCCGTGACTTTATATGCCTTTGGAACCTGATCTCTCAGGTGGGTATCCGCAGCTGCCGTTACAGCCTTCCAAGTCGAGTGCAAGGCATGACTGTCTGACAGATCATGTTGGATTCCCGTCTTTAGCACATAGGTTAAAGACATTGGAAAGCCACTAACATCGCAGATTTTTATTATACTCTGTCTTGGATCAGAAGTAAAATTATTTTGTTTTCTTGCCGTGATGCATTTTTTGAACTTCCATCTCAGCATATGAAGCAAATTCAGTTTGGTTTTCTGCTCCATTTTCTTTTACATTGTTGTTTCTCTGCGCATTCGCATTGCCTTTTTTCTGTCTGCCCATCAGTTTATCCCTCCTTATTCTTACTATGGCTAAATATTATTAAATTAAAACTTACATAATTTTTCCTTAAATGGTTAGCCTAATACTAAAAAGGAGGTCTTTACATTGGCAAATCCTTATTTGTGCCCTAATTGCAAAACAAATCGAACACGTTTTAATGTTATCGAACAAAATCCGGTTTCTGTAAAACTTGATCCTTCTACAGGTGATGTTGTACAGCAGTATGAAGAAGGTCAGCTCGATATGTTCCACCTGCCTTACAATGGTTCTGAAAGATTAATTCAATGCGGAGCTTGCGGTATTGTAGGCGAAGAAGAAATGTACATTAAACGTGCTCAAAGCAATCCAAGGTAAATAAACAAAAAAAGACTGCCTTAAGGTTTAGGCAGTCTTACTTCTTTTATATCATTTTGCGGGAGGAAGTTTTAAAGGAACCACTACCTTTTGCTTTAATGGCTCAATGTGAGTGAGATGTGAAAGAGTAACAGACAGATCCTCAACAGGCAAACCGTTATAAAAATAAATTAAAAAAGAAGGTTTTTCGTCTTGGTAAATTTGAGCTATGTCATATTCCTCAAATGGTTTACCTGAAGAATCCCTAACAGAGACAAGGTTTTTCGCGTATCGATCATCGTATGACTGAGGACTAAAATGATAACTGGGACGAGGATATATAAAGAAATCCTGAATAGAGGCTTGTTTAGGTAAAGTTTCGAGTGAGAATTTTATACCGCCTTGATTATTAGCATCATCCCAATACAACCCTTCATAAACAACGTTTATATCACTTTCGTTAACAATTAATTCGTTTTTCCTTACCCCTTCTGCTTGGTTAGCATTATATTTTTCTATGTCGATTTTAGGCACAGAAAAGGAATATTCATTTTTGGTACGGTGAACAGAATGTGTTATTGAAAAACTTCCCTCATCAGCTTCCTCTATATTAAATAGCTCACTCATTAATGAGTATCCTTGAATAAAATCCTCTGATTCATTTATTGATTCAATCTCATATTCAACTGGATGTTTTCTGTCATTAATATTAACTTCTCCAATCAGAGAAACCAAGTCTTTATCAATTTTCTTATCTAGCATAATTCTGGAACCTATCTGATAAAACTCCATATTTTTTAAATTTATTTTATCGCCATTATTTATACGCAAAGTTTGATTGATCGGGGTTGATGCGATAGCTTTTGGAAGGCCTTTTATCTGAGCTGGTTCAACTTGAAAAGCAATAGGCTTCAGGTTTATTATCCCATTCTTCGAAATCATGGAGATGTCATTTAGTTCGTATCTGTTGCTTTTCATCACTTCTACCCAATCTTCTTGTGAATTTACAGCATTATTAAATTCGGGATGAATCATCATTGAGCTGTATAAGCGATGTTTATACACATATCCTCTTGACGAAGTTTCACCAGGATATATTTCTGCAGTGCCTAAAAATTCTTTACTTTGCTTTGATGATAATTCGACCTTTTCTACATTCAATCTCGGAACATCGCCTTCATCTTTATCTCTTTCTTTTAGATCCACACTGTAAAGCACGTAAAGCTGAAACCCATTATTCCAAGTCTTTTCTATTCTTAGAGTTCTGTGTTCATTTGAAATCGGAATAGAAATATTACTATCTTTAAATAAGTTAAAATGATCCGCAAATTTTAATTCATTATATTTCATTTTTTCAAAATCCATTAACTCTTCCCAGTTATCTAGAACGGTAAAGTTTTCTGTGTTTACTTTCCAAGCTGGCTCAGCATTCTTTTTAAATTGTGTAAAGATTACAAAGCCTATTAATAAAACAGCTCCTATAATGATTTTTCTCAATTTGCTGTTCAAAGCCGATTCCCCTTTATAAGTTTTGAAAAATGCTTATTTCTTTAATTTAGGTACTTTGTACTTTATCGTAATCTCTGTGGGCAAAGGTTTTGAGTACACTAAATCTGATAAAGTAATGGTTAAACGCTCTTCTGGAATAGGTACGTAATCTCTAATACTTCCGTTTCTATCTTCTTTGAAAAAATTTGTTTCAGTTTCATCAATGTGCTTTTCATAGTTACTGAACTGTTATCCCTTCATTAAAAGTCTTTACGACTGTAAACTCTTTTTCATTAACTTTCCAGGCAGGCTCTGCATTTTTCTCATACTGCGTAAAAATAACAAACCCAGCAAAAAGAAAAGTTCCGATGATTACTTTTTTCCATTTATTCAAAACCGCAATCCCTCATCTCTATCTCTCCTTATTAATAATACCATAATATTTTGAATATTTATGAATAAATCCTAGTTTTTGGAATTTAAAAAACCTTGCCAGTTCAGCAAGGTTTGATTAATTACATAGATACTGTTTCACTTATATGATTTAATTGTGCTTCAATAACATTTAGGCCTTTTAGAAGCTGATCTTCTGAAATAACAAGTGGAGAAAGAATTCGAATCACATTGCTATATAATCCTGCACCCATAATCGCAACGCCGTTTAGGTTGCATAAAGCTATGATTTTCTTAGCTTTTTCTGCATCAGGTGCTTTCGTTTTTTTATCTTTGACTATTTCCAAAGCACACATCGCTCCAATCCCTCGAACATCACCGATAAATTCG
The DNA here is from genome assembly GCF_042746035.1 of Fictibacillus sp. NPDC058756. NCBI lineage: Bacteria > Bacillati > Bacillota > Bacilli > Caryophanales > Fictibacillaceae > Fictibacillus > Fictibacillus sp. NPDC058756. Next base: position 1,889,487 of record NZ_JBHYPU010000001.1, read on the forward strand.
TATTGATCTTTCCATTTGTTAAAAGTATCTAGAATGATTTCACCTATTTTGTTCGCTTTTGATAATAGCTGTTCTTCTTCAATCATAGCAATTACTTCTAATGCTGCAACACAGCCAAGCGGACTTCCGCCGTATGTTCCGCCGATTTCTCCTGGGGCAGGTGCATCCATGATTTCCGCTCTTCCTGTTACTGCAGAAATAGGAAGGCCGGCAGCAATTGATTTAGACATCGTCATCAAGTCAGGAACCACATCAAAGTGCTCCATTGCAAACATTTTACCTGTACGCCCGAAACCGGTTTGTATTTCATCAGCAATTAACAATATATTATACTTGTCACAAATTTGCCGAAGACCTTTTACGAAAGTTTTGGATGGAACAACAAAACCGCCTTCGCCTTGAACCGGTTCAAAAATGATAGCTGCAATTTCTTCCGGAGGAACTTCGCCTAAAAAGAAATCCTCAAACTTGCTTAAAATCGCTGCATCGGTTTCTTCCGTATTTCGCTCATCTCTATAATAGTAAGGATATGGCATCTTGTATGTCTCAGGAGCAAAAGGACCAAATTCAAACTTATATGGTTTTACTTTGCTAGTTAATGACATGGCAAGGAGTGTCCTTCCATGAAAACCGCGCTCAAAGGAAATGATCGCTTTTCTTCCAGTATATTTCCGAGCTATTTTTACTGCATTCTCTACTGCTTCTGCTCCGCTGTTCAGGAAGAATGTTTTTTTATGATGAGTTCCTGGAGTGATCTCATTTAATTTTTCAGCCAGCTGTATATATGGTTCATACATCATGACATGAAAACAAGGATGAATGTATTTATCAATTTGATTTTTTAAAGCTTCAACGACTCTTGGCGGACAATGGCCGACATTAAGTGTGCCGATAGCACCGGCAAAATCAATGTATTCCTTTCCGTCCACATCTGTCATCGTACTGCCTTTTGCATGATCCAGAAAGCTCAATACAGTATTAAAGGGTCCTCTTGGTACATTCAGCTCTTTTCGCTTTAATAATTCTTCTGATTTCTTCATTAGTTACTCCCCCCGCACCAGTCATAAATCGTTAAGGCAATAATTTCTGCTGCCTCAATAATCTTAGAAATTTCAATGTATTCATTTGGGTAATGAGCTACGGCAGTAACACCTGGCCCGAAGACAATTGAGGGTGTATTTCCTGCTTGTGAAAGCAGGCCGCCGTCAGTTCCCCATGGAGAAGCTTCTATGATCGGCCTTTCTTTTTTAACATGTTCATAGTTTTTAATAAGAGTATTCATGAGTGGATGATCTGTATCAATAGATCCAGGCAGCCATTGTGCTCCAAACCATTCTACAGATACAGGATGCTCCAATAGCCATTCATCCTGAATGCTAGAAAGATAGGCTTCTACCTCCCGTTTTACTTCTTCTAAAGTTTCATGAGGTGCTACACCTATCCTGCCTTCTAACTGAACTGTATCAGGAACAGATGAAGGCCAATTTCCTCCTGATATTTTCCCTACATTTATGGGAACAGGGATGGGTATATCACTATATAATGGATCCGTTATCCTTTTGTTGCGTTCAATTTCAAGAGCTTTGACTGCGTCTAAAACAATAGCAGTTTTTTCAATGGCACTGACTCCTTCATAGCGGGTGCCTCCGTGTGCTGCCTTTCCTTTGATGGTTAGCTTAAACCACATGGATCCTTGCTGAGCAGGGAATATTTTCATGTTAGTTGGTTCTGGGATGATAGCAGCATCAGCTGCATAACCCCTAAGCACGGCAGCCAGTGTACCTGCACCGCCGCTCTCTTCTTCTATAACACTATGAAATAACAGGTCTCCATCTAAAGTTGTTCCTGTTTCTTTTAACGCCTGAATTGCAAGAAGAAGTGACAGGTTACCTCCCTTCATGTCAGTGGAACCACGGCCATATAGTTTGCCATCTATAATCTTTCCGCTGTATGGATGATCATCCCATTGATTCAAATCGCCTTCAGGAACAACATCAATATGGCCATTTAGCACAAGCGAGCGTCCATTTCCTTTCCCTCTCCAAATCCCCACAACATTAGGACTGCTGCTAAAGTCAGATCGGCTCGCACAAAAGTAAGGATGTTTTGCCAGTTCTTCCCCATCAGGGTGCCACATATCTACTTCTAGTCCCATTTCATTTAGTTTTTTCGCAATCATATTTTGAACGCCTGCTTCATTGCCGGTTGTACTTGCTTCTTGCACAGTTTCCTGTAAAAAACGTATCGCATTATCTTGTTCTTTTAAAACCCAATTCGAGAGTTTTTCTTTTAGAAGCATGACTGTCCTCCCTCAGCACGTTTATTGAAATACAGAAACTTTTTCATCAACGATAACGGCAGCACCTGTCGTATTGATGACCTCTTCAATTGTATATGGATTCATGAATTCTCTTAGGAATAATTGGCCGTCCTCACAATGAAAGACTGCTTTTTCAGTAATTATCATATGCGCTCCTTCCCTTACCGTAAGCGGGAGAGAACAATTCTTAACAATTTTAGGATTTCCGAATTTGTCTGTATGGTTCATTAGAATGATTACTTTTTTCGCTTTTTGAGCAAGATCAATCGCACCGCCCATGCCAGGTACACGTTTTCCGGGAACGATCCAATTTGCGATGTCACCTTTCTCGCTGACTTCAAGTGCGCCTAATATCGTTACATCAAGCAAGCCTTTGCGGATAATCCCGAAGGCTGTTGCACTGTCAAAATAAGAAGCACCTGGCTGAATCGTAACTGGATATCCTCCTGCATTTGATAAATTCCCATCTTCCTCACCTGCTGCAGGGGAACCGCCCATCCCTAAAATGCCATTTTCAGTGTGGAGCATAATATGTAATTCCTTTGGGATATAATCTGCAACAAGTGTCGGAATGCCAATCCCCAGATTAACCGTCATGCCATCTTTTATTTCGAGTGCTGCCCTTCTTGCGATCCTGTGCCTTGTTTCAATTCCCAAACCCATTTCCAGTCCACCCCTTTACTTTGAATAATGTAATCAACAAATACTCCAGGAGTAACGATTTCTTCGGGATTTAATGAACCGGTCGGCACAATTTCTTCAACCTCAGCGATCGTGATTTGTCCTGCTGTCGCCACTAGAGGATTTGTATTTCGGGCACTTTTGTCATATACAAGATTTCCATACAAATCCGCTTTTTTCGCATAGATAATGGATACGTCCGCAGTTAAAGCGGTCTCTATCATATACTCTTTGCTGTTCACATGAACTTTTTCTTTGTTTGCTTCAACCACAGTACCTAAACCTACATCTACTAAAATTCCGCCTAGTCCCATACCTCCTGCTCTGATTTTTTCTGCGAGCGTTCCTTGGGGGACAAACTCCACTTCCAAAGACCCATCCTGCATCTGCTTTCCAGCTTCTGGATTTGAACCAATATGAGATGCGATCAGCTTTTTAACTCGTTTTTCAGTAATAAGCTTACCGGGTCCGATCCACGGAAACCCCGTATCATTGCTTATAAGAAAAATATCTTGAATATTCTTTTCCAGAATGAGATTCACTAAAGAAGGAGGAGCACCTACCCCTCCAAATCCGCCTACCATAAGTGACATTCCGTTAAAAAAATATTGAGATGCACTTTCTAATGATATTTGTTTATTTACTTGTGCCATCTCCCACACCTCTTTCAACTCGTGGCTTCCGTAATATATAAATCTTCAGAGATTAATTGATTGGTAAGTTCGCTTATTGATTGGTCAAGGATTTCTATAATGTCATTGATCTGTTCTTTTGTTACCGTCAGTGGCGGAGATATAAGGATAGAATCACCAGAAAATCCTGTTACGCCTCCAACCGCTGGATAAACAAGCAGCCCTTTTTCAAAACAAATTGATAATAGCCGGTCTGTAATCTTGTTTGCTAGTTCAAAAGGTTCTCTTGTTAAAGGATTTTTTACTAGTTCAAGTCCGCACAACAGTCCTTTTCCACGAACATCACCGATCAATGAATATTTCCATTGCAAACGCTGTAAATGGTTTTGAAGATAGTCACCCATTAGTGCTGCATTTTCTTGGAGATTATTTTTTTCCATATAATGAAGAACTGCAAGACAAGCTGCCGCTGACTGAGGATTTGCACTAAATGTATGGCCGCTCATCACGACTTTGCTTCCTGATTCAATTGTATTCATGATTTTGTCTGAAACGATTGTTGCTGCCATAGGTGTATAACCTGCACTCATGCCCTTTCCAAGCGCGATGATATCTGGTATGACTCCCCAGTGTTCCATCGCAAACATTTTTCCTGTCCTGCCCATTCCAGTCATCACTTCATCAGCGATCATTAAAATGTCATACTTATCACAAATCGCTCTGATTTTTGAATAATACTCATCTGGCGGAACAATTGCTCCACCTGAAGCACCAATCACTGGTTCAACTATAAAAGCAGCTATTTGTTCTGCTCCTATCGCTTGGACGATGTTTTCCAGTTCATCAGCACATCTGACACCGCATCCCGGATATGAATCCTTTAATGGACATTGATAGCAATATGGTGCTGGCGCTACCGGGAAATCTTCTAAAAGCGAATTAAAACGCTGTCTTCTTAGCTGATGTCCGGACATAGATAGAGCTCCTAATGTAATGCCATGGTAGCTGGTCCATCTCGATAGAACTTTTGTTTTCGTAAAAACCCCTTGCTCTTGAAAATATTGAATAGCGATCTTTAATGCTGTTTCAGTTGCCTCAGAACCACTATTAACAAAGAAAACGGAATTCAAGTCTCCAGGTGCACATTCAGCTAGTTTTTCCGCCAGCATTTCAGCAGCATCACTCGTAAACTGTGAACGGTATACAAAGGATACGTGTTTAGCCTGATTCCACATCGCTTCAGCAATTTCTTGTACACCATGCCCTATATTGGCAGTAATAGCTCCTGAGGATCCGTCGATGTACTGTTTTCCTTCTTTGTCATACAGGTAGATTCCTTTACCATGACTGATTACAGGATAATCATTTCCTAGAACCGGTTTAATGAGATTAGATTTTCTCATAAAAAAGGCTCCTTCCTCGTGAGGTTGAAAAGGAAATGCCATTTTAAAGACATTCCCTTCCTCTATGTGTTGTTATAGCTTAAAATAATTTTTCTTTAAAAACCTTGGAATGCTCATCAGGTCAGTATAGGAAATAGAAGCATCTATCTTTTTCGTGTCAATGAGCATAAGCTGATCTTCAATCTCATCTACAATATGGTCTTCTTGATACTCCATGCCGCAAGAGGGGCAGGAAACAGAAGGTATTACAGTTATTTCGACTGCTCTTGTGCCATCCGGAAGTTCCCAATAACCTGTGCGGGCAGTCTGTTCTGCCTTTTCATTTTCACACCATAAACACTTCATGTTATCCTCCATTCTTATGCATTCTTTTGTTCTTCAGGCGCTACAGAAACTCCTGCGTTTTTTTCTTGTTCAAATTTAAATTTTTTCTCTTTTAATTCATCACGTTTATCCCGTTTATCTTTTAATGAACTATGTTCAGGGTTTGTGCCATAATCCTCTCTTCGTTCTAAACGTTTTAAGCCTTGTGGAACCAAGTTGAAAGCTTCATCACGCATTAATGCGGATACACCGATTGCCGGTTTGATGTGATCCGTTCCCATGATTTCATTAAAGTAGGCATCGGCTCTCCCAGACTGATAGTTTTGCGGTTCAGGATAGGAAGTAATCACACCTTCAAAGTTTCGGAGTACAACTTTTTCAGGAGATTGCGAGATTAAATAATTTGGCTGAACAGCGATTTTACCTCCGCCTCCTGGAGCGTCAACAACGAATGTTGGAACAGCATAGCCTGAAGTATGACCCCTTAATCCTTCAATAATTTCAAGACCTTTTGAAACTGGTGCCCTGAAATGACCGATTCCTTCAGATAGATCACACTGATAGATGTAGTATGGTCTAACTCTTATTTTTACAAGATCATGCATTAATTTCTTCATGATCGGTACACTGTCATTAATTCCTGCAAGAATGACAGATTGATTCCCAACAGGAACTCCTGCATTTGCAAGCATTTCACAAGCTCTCTTTGATTCTTCTGTAATCTCTAAGGAAGTATTAAAGTGTGTATTAAGCCATACTGGGTGATATTTCTTCAGGATATTACACAGATTTTCTGTAATTCTTTGCGGAAATACTACAGGTGCTCTCGTCCCGATACGGATAATTTCCAGATGTGGTATTTCTCTAAGGTTCTTTAAAATATATTCAAGAATATTGTCGTTGATTAATAGTCCGTCACCGCCGGAGATTAAGCAGTCTCTCACTTGTGGATTATTTCTTATATAATTAATGGCCGCATCGAGCTGCTTTTTAGGAACACCCATGCCAATCTGTCCAGAGAATCTTCTTCTCGTACAATATCGGCAATACATGGAACATTGGTTTGTTACCAAGAAAAGAACTCTGTCCGGATAACGATGAGTAAGTCCAGGTACAGGAGAATCTTCATCCTCATGCAGCGGATCTTCTAAATCGTATTTTGTCTTTAAAATTTCTTTTCCAATAGGTACAGACTGCATTCGAATAGGACATCTAGCATCATCTTGATCCATCAGCCATGCATAATAAGGTGTGATGTTCAAAGGTATTGTCATAGTAGAAATCTTTACGCCTTCTTCTTCTTCAGGTGTTAAGTTAACTACTTTCCTTAAATCGTTTAAATTTCTGATTGTATTGGTAAGCTGCCATAACCAATCATTCCATTGATCCTCAGTTACATCCTTCCAAAGCTCATACTCTTTCCAATGTTTCTTAGGTTTGAACAATCCATTAACTACCGGCATATAAGTGACCTCCTTTATTTCTACATCAAATAAAACATGCAAGATTCGTGCCAATTAATCCGCAATTTCTAAATAATGAAATCACGGTATAGTTTATGCACGTTAGGCTGTTTTCGGCTCTAAATCCAAAATTACTGAAATAGAAAAACCGCCGAAAAATCGGCGGTTTACTTTTGTCTAATTTTATATTGAAGTGTTTGTCTTGGAACTTGTAAAATTTTTGCTGCCTGCTGAATATTGCCCGAGGTTTGTTTCAAAGCCATTTGGATAATCTGCTTTTCATATTCACCAAGAGCTTCCCTCAATGGCGGTATTGATGAAGGATGAGGTATGTGATTTTCTGCTCTGAAACTTTTTGTGCTTTTTATATGTTTAGGCATTAAAGCTATACCAATTGTTGTGTTGTTATCAGCAAAATTCATACAATGCTCGACGGCGTGTTTCAGCTCTCGAATGTTCCCCGGCCAGCTATATTCATTAAGTAATTGCTCTGCTTCCTGTGTTAATCCCATTACATTCTTTTTAAAAGCAGCATTTAATTCATTTAAGAAATGAATTGATAAATAGGAAATATCTTTTTGCCTTTCCCGCAATGGCGGAAGCTCAATATAAACGACATTTAGCCTGAAAAACAAATCCTGTCTTAATAGACCTTTTGATATACATTGTTCAGGGGCTTCATTAAGGGCGGATATTATTCTAACATTTACTTTTCGTAAATTTGTACTTCCAATCCGCTGTACTACACCTTCTTGGATAACACGAAGAATCTTTGCCTGCAGCTCAATAGGCATTGAGTTTATTTCATCTAAAAATAATGTTCCTCCGTCAGCCAGTTCAAAAACCCCAGGCCTGTCAACTGCACCTGTAAAACTTCCCTTTTTCGTACCAAACAATATCCCTTCAAGTAAAGGTCCAGGAATAGCCGCACAGTTTTGAACAACAAATGGTTTATTCGCCCTCGGTGACTCATTATGAATAGCTTGTACAAACATTTCTTTACCTGTCCCAGTTTCACCATAAATCATTATGGGAGAACTTGTTTTAGATGCTTTTCTGCATTGTTCCTTAATATCGTTAAGTAAAGGATCTAAGCTTAAAATATTATGAAAATGATAGGTGGCAAAGGTTTGTTTATCGGTTTTATTTTTTGTTGTTTTCATTTTTGCCTGCAAGTCGAGCAATTGATCTGAAAGCTGTTTAACTTTTGATATATCTTTTGCAACTTCTACTGCTCCAATTAGCTCACCATCCAGCCAAAGCGGCAAAGTTGAATTAACTGTATCAATTTGTTTTCCTTTTCGATTCGTATAAGCTTGATGCTGATTATATATAGGAGTACCTGTCTGTATAACTTTTAATAACGTACTCGTTTCTTTTGTAAGTGAAGGAAAGGCATCTAAAACATGGCTGTTATGCACTTCTTCTAAAGTTAAACCGTCTAAAGAGGCAGCTACCGAATTATAGAAAATAGTCATTCCATTTGCATCCACAACATGAATGCCTTCATCAATTGTCTTTAAAATCGCATTTAATGTTTCAGCTGTTTCCAATGATCCAGAAATCATGAAACAACACCGCCCTTTGATGCCGATTATTTGTCAGCATGTGCCGAATTTCAGGCACTCATATGCTTTCGGATAAATCTTTAACCCAAATATTCATATCTTCATATTTATCGAAAATTTTACAGTTGTTAGCCAGTCTCCCTTTATAAACGTACCCTTTTTGATGAAATACGGCATTCATGCCAAATGAAAGAGCTCTCGCTATGGAATAGGAACAATAGATTTTTCTGTTAAAAAGTTCTTGTTCCAAGTGATCAATCAAATGTTTCATAAGACCAAATTTTCGATGTTCCGTGAGAGTTGCACAATCAGTGATTTCAGCATTATGATAAACAGCATTTACATCAGCTGACGCAGCACTTACAATTCTTTTTTGATAAGTTATCACACAGAACAATGTTCCTGATTTGATCATTTTAAGAACATATTCCGGGTCATCCATTGGAGTTGGATACACCTCAAATACTTGACTATATAAATCTGCGAGTTCTTTTGCGTCTTGTTCATCTGCCATCCGCAATGTATATTCTTTCGGCATAGGATTTGATATTGAAGTTGGGGACAGCCTTAATACGTCTTTTATAATTTTGTCTTCTTCTATCCAATAACTGCTGTTTCTTCTTTCGTTATTTAAATACTTGCACATAGAAACTGCAGACGCACCGTTAAAGTAACCCTTAAACTCCCCTTCATATATAAAACCTAACTCAAGCCAATTGGAAAGATCATCGTGACGGGATTTGATTATTATTTTATGGAAATTATTTTGAGCTGCGATCTCGTCGAGCCACTTCGATAATAAACTTACATTTCCGCGATAGTCATCAATTCGGATCCGTTCGTTATAATAATCAAAACAAACTTCGGCTGTAAACTTCGGCTGCTGAATTTTTTCGTTTTTATAAAAAGTGGTATACACTTGTCAGCCCTCCTGTCTCTTTTACATAAATTCCATAAATTACGGATAAATTCCTGCACAAAAAAACCACCCGTATAAGGTGGCTAAAAAGCTTGTCATTACAATGCTCTATGCGGCAGCTTCCAATTAAATTTAAGGGACAGCATCCTAAAGACAACGAGGCTGATAAATAGAATCATATATTCAATTGTACCGTTCACTATATTTAAACCTACAATCAGTCCGCCTAGCAGAGCCCAAACTGCATAAATTTCTTCTCGCAGCACTACGGGCTTTCTGCCAGCTAGAATATCACGAATGATCCCCCCGCCTATTCCTGTTAAAATCGCGGCAACAATAATCGCGCTCATAGGATGCCCCATGCTTGATGCAGTGATTGCTCCTTGAATTGCGAAAGCTGAAAGGCCGATTGCATCAAAGAAATGCAAACTCCTTTTTGAGTACCGAATTAAATTTTCCGGCATAAAAAAGACAATGCCCATTGCAGCTAGGGCTGATTTAAGTAAAAGACCTTGTTCCCAAATCGTATCCACAGGGAGTCCTATTAATACATTTCGTATGATTCCTCCACCGAACGCTGTAACCAATCCTAAAATAAATACACCCAGTATGTCATAATCTTCTTCCATTGCAACGAGCGCCCCCGAAATTGCAAATGCGATCGTTCCAATGATATTTAATAAATCCCAAGTCAAACTCGTACTTCCTCTCTGTATTCAATAACTCTCCGTATTGAATCTTATAAGGTTACGAGCCTGCTGGCAAGGATTATTTACAAAAATTCTTTAATGATTCCAGTGTACTTAAAGGAACCGTACAGCTTCCTATATCTCCGTGAAAAACCTCACCGTTCCTAAAGCCGTGAAAATCACTGCCCGCAGTCTTAATTAAGGAATATTTATCTGCTAGTTTCTCATAATGATGAACCTGTTCTATCGTATGGTCAGGATGAAAGCATTCGATACCTGCCAGGCCGATTTCACTTAATAATGCAATCAGTTCATCAGCATCATAGATTCCAGGATGAGCTAACACAGGGACGCCATTTGCATCCTGAATAATTTTTACGGCTTCCATTGGTGAAATGCGATCAGGTATGGCGTATGCTGCTTTACCTTTGCCTAAGTATTTTTCAAATGCTTCATGAAGTGAATTCACGATACCCTTTTCCATTAAAATCTCAGCAATATGTCCTCTGCCTACGTTCCCTTCGCCGCACCTTTTTGCTTCCAGTTCTGATTCATCTATTTGTATACCCAGCTCATTTAGTTTTTGCAAAATCATCTTATTCCGCTGGTCTCTTACTGAGGTCAGCTTTTCTAGTGTCAGCAGAAAATTTTTGTCTTTATAATCAATGTAATAGCCTAAAACATGAATATCTTGTCCTTTATACAATGTACTGATCTCAATGCCTGGTATACATTCAAAATCATCATACTTACTTGCCTCTTCAATTGCAGCCTCGACACCTTTTATTGTGTCATGATCTGTGATTGCAATGGCTTTCAATCCTTTCTCAACTGCGCGCTGGATGTTTTGTGATGGCGAAAATGTACCATCAGAAGCAGTAGTATGGGTATGCAGATCGCCTTGTTTCATATTTTTTCATTCCTTTTTTATTTAAATTACGGTACGTGAAATTTTATTTTAGTGCGTTTCTTTTTCATGATCATTGTAACTGATCCAGTCACTCCAGCTGCCTGCATATAAAATCGGAAGTTCTAATCCAGCTTCATTCATAGCAAGGATATTAACACATGCTGTAACACCTGATCCGCAATAGACAACTGGTGTTTTGTTATCCACTAAGTGATCTTTGTATAAGTTCTTTAGATCCTTTTTATCTTTCCAACAGCCTGGTTCATTAAAATGAATCACCCATGGTACATTTATGGCAGTTGGTATATGTCCTGCGACAGGATCAATCGGTTCGGTAATCCCTTTAAAGCGGTTAGGTTCTCTTGCGTCTATGAGCAGCCTATCTTTTTGCTGAAGAGCTTTAACCAGTTCATCACGTGTAATTATCATATTGTTATTAAAATCAAGTTTAATTTCTGATAACTGTTTATTAGGCACTTTACTTGAGAAAGCGTAGCCTTTTTCTTTATAGTGTGTATATCCGCCTTGCATGACATATACATTGTTCAGTCCAGCGTACTTCATAAGCCACCAGAATCTTGCTGCCATTGTACCGGATTGATCGTCATATGCTACTATTATTTTTTCTGAGTCTACTCCGCAACTGCTTAAAAATTGTGATAGTATGTTTACGGAAGGTAACGGATGACGGCCGCCATGGGTTGAAATTGTTCCAGATAGATGTTTATCTAAGTCAGCATAATATGCTCCTTCGATATGATCTTTTTTGTAGAGTTCAAAGCCTGTATCCGGGTCAGCCAATGAAAAACGGCAATCGAAAATAACAGTGTTTTCATCCTTTATTTTACTGTCCACCCATTCAGGGCTTACTAAATTGGACATAAGATAACCTCCTATTTGTGAAGTATTACGTTAATTTATCTTCATCTTGGGAAAACTGTAACTATTAGAACTGATAGAAAGAAGTGACTTGCAAAATGATACATAGTATACCAAATGCTTCTATTGTAATCTTTGGAGCAACAGGTGACCTTGCTCACCGAAAACTTTTTCCTGCTCTTTATCAATTGTACCAAAAGGGCCATATGAAAGAGAATTTTTCTGTTGTGGGTGTATCCAGAAAAGAATATTCACAGGAGCAATTCCAGCAGGAAGTGTATGAAGCAGTTAACGAACACACGCCAAGCATCGAAAGTGATAAGGTAAAGAAATTCGCTTCTCACTTTTATTACTTAAAGATGGATGTTACAAGTGAACCCAGCTATCATGAGCTTAAAGAACTGCTGAATGTTCTGGACAGAGATTATCAGACAAATGGCAACCGTTTATATTATTTAGCGATGGCGCCTAGTTTCTTTGGTACCATACCTACATTTCTAAAATCAGAAGGCATCACAAATACCGATGGCTGGCAAAGAATCGTAATTGAAAAACCGTTCGGCCATGATCTCCCTTCTGCTACAAAATTGAATGAAGAAATTCAGCAAAGTTTTAATGAAGATGATATCTATCGTATTGACCACTACCTCGGAAAAGAAATGGTACAAAACATACAAGTTATCCGATTTGGAAATGCGATCTTTGAATCGATCTGGAACAATAAATATATTGATTCTGTTCAGATTACATCAAGTGAGACTTTAGGCGTTGAGGACAGAGCTGCCTATTATGAAAAATCAGGAGCTCTATTAGATATGGTCCAAAACCATATGCTCCAGATGGTTATGATGGTAGCCATGGAACCGCCTGGCGAACTAAAACCTGAACATATCCGTGATGAAAAAGTAAAAGTTCTTCGTTCATTGCGTTTCTTTAACGAAGAAGAAGTAAGAAAGAACGTTATCCGCGGCCAATATACAGATGGAACAATTAAAGGTGAATCAGTTCCCGCCTACTTAAAAGAAGAAAATGTAGATCCGGAATCAAAAACTGAAACTTTTGTTGCTGCTAAACTGTTCATAGATAATTTTAGATGGACAGGCGTTCCATTTTATATCCGTACAGGAAAACGCATGGCTGTTAAATCAACCGAGATTGTTATTCAGTTTAAACAAGGTCCAATGGCTCTCTATCACGCTAATACTGAAAAATATCAGCCAAACCTGTTAAGAATTCATATTCAGCCTGATGAAGGTGTCAGTCTCACACTAAATGCTAAACCAAAAGGAGATACATCAGATCTTTTGCCGATCGATATGACATATAACAATAAATCAGCTACTGACATGAACTCTCCTGAAGCATATGAAAAGCTTCTGCATGATTGTTTATTGGGGAATTCCACATACTTTACACGCTGGGATGAAGTTGCGTTAAGCTGGGAGTTTATTGACCGTATAACTAAAACTTGGGATGGCGCTGGTGCTCCGATTACGTATTACCACTCAGGCAGCATGGGTCCTCAGGAAGCAGACCAATTATTAAACTCAGATGGCCATTCCTGGTGGGAACCTACTAAAGTAAGAGAGGAATGTTAATCAAATGAAAATTTACGACGTTTCATTACCAATTTACGAAGGTATGCCTGTATATAAAAACAAACCTGAAAAACAGCCTTCTTTTGACACTTTACAAAACGGCCATGTTACCGAAACTCGAATCGCAATGGATGTTCATACAGGAACACATGTTGATGCTCCTCTTCACATGGTCCCTGGCGGTGATACGATTGAAACTCTGGAGCTAGAAAAACTAGTACGAAAAGCAAAAGTAATCGATCTTACAAATGCTGAAGATTCAATTAAAGCGGATGACCTCGCCGGCAAAGATATTCAAAAAGGTGATTTTGTACTTTTTAAAACGAAAAACTCGTGGGATACGGAATTTAACTTTGAGTTCATTTATGTAAATCATGAAGCTGCCAAAACACTTGCTGAAATCGGAGTATCAGGTGTAGGGATCGACGCTCTCGGAGTCGAACGTGCTCAAGAAAATCATCCTACTCACAAACAATTGTTTCAAAAAGATGTAATTATTATTGAAGGTCTGCAGTTAAAAGATGTGCCCGAAGGTGAATACTTGATGGTAGCAGCTCCATTAAAAATCAGGGGTCTGGATGCCTCGCCCGCACGTATCGTATTAATTGAAGAATAAACAAGAAAAACAGCGGTTTGAGTCCGCTGTTTTTTTATTTGCCTTTTTCCCAAACTTTATTGCTATTGGAAGTGGTTGATTTCCGCTCCAGGATGCTCGCTTTCCGCGGGGCGTGCGGTGAGCCCCTTGGCTATTCAAGCCTGCCGTGGTCTCACCTGTCCCGCTGATCCCGCAGGAGTCTCACACCTTGCGCTCCAATCAACTTATCAAAGAAGTATCACACAAAAAGAATCATAAGCAACAATTTTTGAAAAGACAATAAACAAATCCTTTTTTATTCCATCTTACTCTACTGCCGGCTCCAAATTCTTTGCAGACTGTTCATCCTTGCTGCCTTCATCTCCCCCGTCCTTTTCCTTTTCAGGTTTTATCGCAAAGAACGCGGCTATTGCAGCAAGAATACTTACACCTGCAGATGTATAGAAAACTATTTCGTGTGACGATTTCATCAGTATGGCAAAGATTGGCGGACCTAAAGCTACTCCCACAAATCGCATTGAACTGTAAATAGAGGTTATCGTACCTCTTGCTTCCTTATCAATTCCCTCTGTAATTAAAGCGTCCAAACAAGGCAATGCTGCCCCAATACCAATTCCGGCAATGAATAATGCCCCTAATAAAAAATAAACATTTTCAAAAAATGTAATCAGGAATGCAGATCCTCCGAGAAGCACCATGGATATGAACGTGCACCATTTCATAACTATTTTATTTTGTTTAATTTTTTTCCCTGCTATATAAGAGCAAATTGATAAAGCCAATAAAGGAACCGCCAGTACTAAACCTTTCATAACACCTTTTATGAAGTATTTTTCTTCTAAGATGGTCGATAGGTAAAATAAAATACCAAAAAGCACAAACATAATAACTCCGCCGATAAAAAAAATAGCCATAAGCCATTTACCTTCATTATGAAAGATTTCTTTAACATTCTTTAAAAACTCTTTAAAAGGCTGCTTTTCTTGGTCTTTCTTTGGAACTTTAACTAAAAACAGCACCAATAAAATAGAAATTACACAGAACACGGGAATGAGCCAGAAAGGTAAAAACCAAATAATAGTGGCTAAAAAAGCCCCAAGGATTGGGCTTAGAACTTTACCTATCGTATTAGATGTTTCAATAAGGCCTAAACCAGAGCTTACTTCTTCCTCCTCTTTGAACATATCTCCAACTAGAGGCATTACAACAGGTGCAGCACCGGAAGAACCCACCCCCTGAAGGAACCTTCCTACAAGAATTAGCATAAATGCATTATCCGCTTGCCAGGCCGCCCATCCTGAGATTAATCCCCCGATCCCTGCGATAAAAAGACTCGGGATAATTACTTTTTTACGTCCATATCGATCTGAAAGGTAACCCGCGATAGGTATTAAAAGAATGGCAACAATTGAATAAACTGTGATGATCATTGAGACCTGAAATGAGGAAATCTTTAATTCCTTTCCGATCTCAGGCAAAACAGGTATAAGCATCGAATTTCCCAGCGTCATTACAAGAGGAATTGATGCGAGTGCAAACAGATCCCATTTTTTCTTTGCTTCCATAACATCCTCCACAACCGTACTATTACCTCTTTAGTATTGTAAAAAGTGATGAAACCATACAAGAAAATCCACCCATTGACTGCAGAAACAAATTAAAGCTACACTTATTGCAAAGTGAATTTTCAACAAAATACTCAGAAAACCGCATGTGGAAGACGAAAGGAAGTTATTATTAATGGAACATTTGTTAAACAGCCGCGCTAGATCCATTCAAATATCAGGTATACGCAAGTTCTTTAATGAGGTGGTGAAATATCCAGACGCGATATCCCTCACTCTTGGGCAGCCTGATTTTCCTACTCCACTGCATGTAAAGGAAGCAGCTATAAAAGCTATACATAATAATCAAACCGTATATTCACATAACGCTGGATATGAAGAATTAAGGAAAGCTGCCGCTTCATTTCTTTATGAAAAGTATGATCTTAACTATAACCATCAAAATGAAGTTATTGTTACAACGGGAGCGAGTGAAGCAATTGATATCTCTTTGAGAGCCATTTTGTCTGAAGGTGATGAAGTTTTATTGCCTGCACCAGTTTATCCAGGATATGAACCCGTAATTACACTGTGCGGAGCGAAAGCTATATATATCGATACAACACGAACAGGTTTTAAAGTAACGGTGGATCTTATAAAGGAAGTTATTACACCTAAAACCAAAGCCATAATTCTTCCGTTTCCATCCAACCCTACTGGGGTAACTCTTGAAGATAACGAACTTGAAGAACTGGCTTATTACTTATGTAACCAAAATATCTTTGTCATTTCTGATGAAATCTATAGTGAACTTAGATATAACGGAAAACACCGGTCTATAGCATCTTATAATGGGATGCGCGATAAGACCTTTGTTATTAATGGTCTTTCAAAATCACATAGCATGACTGGCTGGAGAATCGGCCTTTTATTTGCCCCTGTTGAAATCCTTCAGCATGTTTTAAAGGTTCATCAGTACAATGTTACTTGTGCATCAACGATTTCACAGGCAGCTGCTATAGAAGCGCTGACCAAGGGCAAAGATGACGCAGCTCCCATGAGAAATGAATATAAAAAACGATTGGATTACTGTTCTAGCCGATTGGAGCAGATGGGATTGGAATTCGAAAAACCTAATGGCGCCTTTTACCTTTTCATTCCTGTTAAGCAATTTGGTTTAAGCTCTTATCAATTTGCTTTAAATCTCCTTCAAAAAGAACGTATAGCAGTCGTACCGGGTGATGCCTTTTCTTCCCTTGGAGAAGGTTATATAAGAATCTCTTATGCTGCATCTTTAGAGCAGTTGGAAAAGGGTATGGACGGTCTAGAAAATTTTATAAAAACTATTTCTTAAACTGCCCTAAAATGGGCAGTTTTTTCGAATAGTTTACATAACCCTATTACGGTTAAATTTAGGTTCGTGTATAAGAACTCAAATTAGAAAAACACTACAAATACTTTATTAAAAGGATGACGTTTCCGTGAATTTACAAGCATTATTAAGCCACTTGCACATTGACGCCAATACAGATAAAGATCCTATAATCACCGGCATTACTTCTCATTCAAAAAAAGTAGAGCCGGGTTATTTGTTCTTTGCTATTTCAGGTGTGCAGGCGGACGGACATCAATACATACAAGAAGCATTTGAGAATGGTGCTGCAGCTGTAGTTGGTGAATATCGAGAAACATCAGCCTCTGGTCTTTACTTTTACGCAAAAGATACGAAGCGATTGTTAAGCCTTGCTGCTTCTTACTTTTATGACGACCCGTACAAAAAGCATAAGATGACAGGAATTACTGGAACCAATGGAAAAACCACGACTTCCTTTCTATTGCAGCACATCCTCATATCACATGGAATCTCAACTGCATTGTTCGGTACTGTTCACCACTATATCAATTCTAAAATTGTAAAAAGCTCGCATACAACTCCTGACCCTGTTACATTACAGAAGATGTTGAGCGAAAGTAATGACGAAGCAGTTGTGATGGAAGTAAGTTCCCATGGCCTTGAACAAAATAGAATTGAAGGGATCATATATAATCAGGCCATCTTCTTAAATTTAACTCACGATCATCTGGACTATCACGGTACAATGGAGTCCTATTATCAGTGCAAGGCAAAACTTTTTTCATATTTAAAACCAAAAGGTACAGCTATTATTTGCAGTGAAGGAAGCTATGGAAAACGTTTAATTCAGGAATTGTCTTCAAAGAATACATTGCAGGTTTGGACTTATGGGAAAAGAAAAACTGATCATTTTTATATAGAAGATGTAGGGAAAAATTATTTTAATCTTGTTCATGAAACGCTGCATGTAACAGTCCCTCTTCCCTTGCCCGGTGATTATAATGCCTTGAATACCACTGCTGCTATCGCTGCTGCACTTGATTACGGAGTACCTATTAAGGATTCCATTAACTATCTCAAGACCTTCCAGGGCATACCTGGAAGGTTTGAGGAACTTACTCTTTATAATGGAACTGAAGTCATCATTGATTACGCACATACTCCTGACGGGGTATCCCAAGTATTAGAAGCAGCCAGAAAAAAAGCGGGCAGCCGTCCGTTCTATCATGTTTTTGGATTTAGAGGAAATCGGGACGTGACGAAAAGATCGGAAATGATCAGCATCTCTTTAGAATATAGCGATGAAACCGTCTTAACAGTAGATGATTTAGATGGAGTGACAAGAGAGCAGCTAATTCAAGAAACAAAAGAAGCGATACCAGTTGGACCGCACTCCCCCACTGTTATTTCTGACAGAACAGAAGCAATCTTTTATGCTTTAAGGGAAGCACCTCCAAAAAGTGTGGTCATTATAACTGGAAAAGGACCTGAGAGCTACAAAGAAAAGTATCAATACCCTTCAGATTCCGATTTATCTACAGTTAAAATTTTTCAATCTTTGAATAAAGCAGCTTTATAACACAAAAAAACAGCACATGCTCAAGCGGCAGTGCTGTTTTTTATGGCTGTTTGTTGATTGGAAGATGTTGTTTCCGCTACATGATGCTTGCTTTCCGCGGCGTGCGGTGAGCCACCAAGGCTAATATAGCCTGCCGGGGTCTCATAAGGAATTTACTGTGCTCCTGCGTCTGCTAGAAATCCTATCGAAGCGAGTTTCCTCGTCGAATGCCTTACGAGAAGAGTACTCAGGTAATTGGTACGCACCTTGCGCTCCAAGCAACTAGTCAAAAAAGCGTACTCTATAAGCAACAATCTTTTAAAAATGAGCCCTTTTTATTCATGTGACATTATATTTAGACAATTTTTCAAAGCAATTATCCGAGCTTCAAGATCTCCTGGTTTTTTTAATTCGTTAAAATAACCGGTGATCTGATTCAAGAAATCTTCTTTTGAATGAAGTTCTGCTTTTGCGATAACAGACATGTAATGTTGTTCAAGTGCTTTCTCTGCTGTTGCAATCCATTGTTCCACTTCTGTCTCTACACGTTTTGCCAAATCATTCTTTAGGTCGTTAGAACCGCCTTGTTCAAAAAATTGTTTTGCATTTTTGAAATAAGATATCCATTCTTTATTATCTCTTCCCGCGCTATCATTGAATTTAGAAGAAAGTAAAGGTGTATCATACAAACTTGAATTCTCTGCGGGAAGCTTTAAGCTAACCTGGAATTCCTCGCCTTTTTCTATCGTATTCTTTTCTTTATCATTAAGATTCCTTTGTATCCATTTATCCAAGCGCAGTGAACAGGCTCTGAATTCCTGGTGAAGATCATGTGCTAACTTTGCATATAATTCTGAGATACATGCATTGAGCTCCGCTTTAGAAGATTTGACAGCAGCTGGATGAATGGTCTCTTTATAAAAATCGTGATAGCGAATTAAAACCCTCTGTTTAACGTAAAATAAAAGCTCTTTCTGCTCCTGTTCAAATTGATTCTTTGCTAAGAAAATATTCTTCGCGCAATATTCCAGCAACGAATTTTCTCTTTGTTGAACAGCATTTAAATATTCATCTTCTTGCTGCAGTCTTAGCTCTGTTTCAGAGACCATATTGTGAACGACATTTTTCGCATGATTCTGAGAAGCTTCTGCACTTTTAATCATCGCCTGTTCAAGATCATTCTCTACATAATGAAACAAACTTTTAGTAAATAAGTCAAAACCGCTCTCAGGATGCCCTGGTTGGGATAGTTCATTTTTACTGGAAACCGAAAATAATCTTGGATTTCGAATCCCAAACGTCTGGAGGTTACCTTTAACATGGTTTACGACATCCAATTTATCACTTTCGCTGTTAGCTAGATCAGAGGCATTTATGGCAAAGAACATTTTATCCGAAGCAAATGTGTCTTTAATCCTACCTAACTGTATTAGAAATTCCCTGTCTGCATAAGAGAAGGCATGATTAAAGTAAGTCAGATAGATAATAATATCTGCTTGTTTCATATATTCAAATGCTACTTCTGTATGACGTGAATGAATGGAGTTTGCTCCAGGTGTATCAACGAGAACAAGACCTTTTTCAGTTAATGGACAGCTGTAATATATCGTTATTTTTTTAACATAACAAGCTTTCGACTCAACAGCGGCAAAGTTTCTGATTTCGGAAATGTCAGCTTTAATGTGTGTGCCCAGCTGTCCCTTAGAACCTTGATACCCTTCGATAAAGGCTCCTACATGCTTATTACCCTCATATTCTTCTTTTGAAGTATCTCTTAAAATACTTAAATCATTGTGATTAGATTGAAGTATCATATTGATTTCATTAAGAACTTCCTGATCCGATTTCATTTCAATCATTACAGTACCATGCTGATTTTCTTCATCTGGTTTTCGGATTTCATTAATGGCAGCTGTTGTCGGATTTGGTGATGAAGGAAGGATCGCTTCTCCAAACAAGGCATTGGCAAAGGAAGATTTCCCTGCCGAAAATGCTCCAAATAATACAGTTGAAAAAGAGCGCTTCTTTAGCCTGTCAGCAAGCTGATTCATCTCATCTGCTATGTTTGAAAACCCGGATAATGGCTTAAGAAGGGCTGCTGTTTTATATAGCTTTTCAGTCTCATCTAATAGCGTGCCGGATCTTTCATTTTCTTTCTTTTGTACTTCAGAAATAACCTGCTCAGCGTTTAACATTTTGTTTTCTGTTATCTCACCAAATTTGCTTTTAAACTCTTCAACGGATATCTCATTGTATTGTGATTTGAATTTTTGTTCATACTCTTTCACAGCAATAACCAGTGGTTCTTCAGCAGTTGCAGCACTTAACAATTCTCTCTTTTTTTCTGCCCAAATAACAGCATCTTCTTTTTTCTTTTTAAGAGCTGCTATTTCTTTATTAATCTTTTCTTCTTTATCTTGATGTGCCGCAGAAACTTTATCATTCTCACCTTTTACTATGGAAATAGCAAAAGAGATACATTCACTCATCTGCTGCCGGGCTTTCTTTTTTACTTCCCCAGCAATGTTATCACAATAATTTATCAGACCTTGTCCTTGTGAAGATAAACCTGATTGAACATAGGAATATAACGTTTCATCATTAAGACTTATGGTTTCCCATTGAGGAAAATCAATCTGAAACTCTTTCTGCAAGCTGTTTATATAATTTTGTGCATGCCAGTTTATATGAGCGTCAACTGACTCTTGCAGTTTTTCTTGAAATGCATTTTTTCTATGGGTTCGTTCTTGTTCTGTTTTTTGTTTTGAGAAGAACAAACCTACCTTAAAGTCATTTTTTGCAGCCTCAATGAACAGTCCTGCTTTTTCTCTAGTTTCATATGGCATTAATTGAGCAGACTCAATTATTTTCACAAACTGATCACGAATAGTTTCTTCTTTTTCCTTATTATTTTGTTCAATATCGCTTATTAAAGATTGCTGGTTTTTCTTTTCGTTATACAAAAGTGCCAGTTTTTCTTCTAGTGCCTCTAAGTTAAGTTTGTTTTTTTCATTTTGCTCAACAAACTCTGTCACAAAATAACGAAGCTGGCGGTTTGTTTCCTGAAGAAGCAATTGGTCTTTATTTAATTCTATTTTTTTTATATAAGCTACTAAAGCCGAGAGATCGTTAAAAGGAATTTCCGGGGATCTTACACTTGTGAAAAAAATTTGCTCCTTACTGATTCCAAAATCTTTAAACGCCTCAAACACGTTCTCTTTAAAGGAATTAAAAGAAAGCTCTTTTTCCTGATGTTTGTCGATTTGATTAATAATTAATCGTATCGATTTGCCCTTTTCATTCAACGATTTGATAAATTCAATATTTGTCTCTGAAAGGATGTGGTTATAATCCATAACATAAAAAATAACATCCGCTAAATGTATGACGTTCTCAGTCGCTTTCTTATGAGCTGGATCTGTAGAATCAATTCCAGGGGTATCATAAAATGCAATATTTGCCGCAGTATTTTCCTTTTTCTCGTAAAAAAGTTCGATAGCATCTACAAGTTCTGCGTCTTTACATAAAGTCTTGATTTCTTCTACGTTATAAGGATGTTTGAACGTAACTACTTCTTTATTTTTTAGATGAACAACAGCCTTAGGTTCACCTTGTTTCATTTTTACGATATTCGCACTTGTTGGAATAGGACTTGCCGGTAAAATCCCCGTATTTGATAAAGCATTGATCAAACTGGATTTTCCTGCCGAGAAGTGACCGCAGAATGCAATAGCATACTCTTCTTCCGCAACTTTAAGAAACAGTTCACTAATCTGTCCTGCTTTTTCAAATTCTTTTAGTTCATCAAACTTTTCATATAAAGCAATCAAACGCTGTTTTTCTGTATATAGCAATTCTTTTTCAGTTGATTTCATCGTATCCACCTGTCTTCGGGTCATGTATCACTATTCACTTTACCATATATATGATAACGATTTCACCATTGTTTATCATTATGAATACGCGAAAACAGATTTCTTCCACTAATTCTTTTACTTCGATTCAAAAAAAATAGGCCATAAATATCTCATCTTCAAATTTCCCATCAATAATCACTTGATTCTTTTGTCTGCCTTCTGTAATAAATCCAACTTTTTCATATACCAATACTGCTTTCTCATTACCTGAAAAAACAGTCAGCCATAACTTATGTAAGTTGTTTGTCCGTCCCCATCTTAAAGTATATTTCATGACTTGTTTGCCAATCCCGAGACCTTGGGAATCTGGGTGAATCCACGTCCTGAATATACCGGTATGTTTTTTCATCTCGAGTTCGCCTTTTAAAACTCTTGCGATCCCCACTACTTTTCCCTTCCTTTCAACTGCTGTGTACATGTTACCTTTTAACCTTGTTTCAAGTATAAATTTAATTTCCTCTTCTAAAGAGTGCGGTTCTTCTTTTTGAAGATATCTTCCTGCTTTAACAATCGTCTCAACATGCTTTATAATATCTTGGGCATCATTTTCATCTACTGGACGCAATATAATCGTTTCTCCGTTTTTAGCTTCAAAAGAAAAAGTTTCCCCGCTCCGCATACACCAATTCCTCCCTTGTCAATATTTTCTTATTATGTCTTTTTCATATCTTGTCATTCATTATGTAAAATAGTGGTGCTGTAATTCATTATCATTAGAATTTATCGTTAATAAGCCATAGGAGAACTTCTTCTGCCTTCGTTTATCGGTAGGCGAACCCGGGTTAAATAAGATGATCTCATCCCGCTTCTCCACAAAAGGGATATGTGAATGACCAAAAACGATCAGGTCTGGTTTATCATCAATACATGAATGATAAGCTCTATCTGGTGTAGTTCTTCCTTTTCCCAGATGGCCATGAACGATTGCGATCTTCATATGTTCTGCCTGAAGCACCTCTTTATCAGAGAGCTGTTTAGCCCATTCATCTTTTTCTGCGTTCCCTCTTACCCCATAAACGGGAGCATAGAGACTTAACTCCTCATACACTGACTTTTCAGACCAGTCTCCAGCGTGAATGATAAAATCCACACCTTCTTTAAGTACGCTAAGGAGATGCTCAGGAAGTTCTTTGCCTTTCTTAGGCATATGAGTATCAGCTAATATTAATATCTTTTTCAATGCAGCTTTCCTCCTTGTATTTAAGGTTGTTTCGGTAAACATAGTTGCTATGAGAAGATGTTTTTTTCCGCTCCAGGTGCTCGCTTTCCACAGGGCGGGCGGTGAGCCTCCTCGCGCTTTGCGCCTTTAGGAGTCTCACCTGTCCCGCTTCAGGGAAGTATTCTTGCTCCTGCGTCTACAAGTAAATGCTACCGACGTGAGCTTCCTCGTCGCATGCCTAGCGAGAAGCTTCACATGTGGTAGGCACGTACCTTGCGCTCCAATCAACTAGTCAAAGAAGCTTAATCAACAAAGAATGTAGAAAAGCAATAATCTGTTAGAAATGAGTCTTTAGAAAAGAGCCAATAAAAAAAGCAAAGGGACATTTGAGAGCTCCCCTTGCTTTTGTCAGTTATTTATCCTCTGTTTTTAAAATCTTCACGCACACGCTTTTGAGAACGGTAAGACTGGTCACGTCCTCCGCTTCGGCTTCCGCCTTCACGAGATCCGCTTCTTTCACCTTTTGAGAAGCCAGAACGACGGTCTCTTCCGCCTCCACCTTCTCTTTTGCCTCCAGAACCAGAACGTCTGCGGTCAGAGAAACGATTGTTTGGACGGCGCTTTTTAACTGATAAAGGCGGCTCGTCTGTTAAGTTGATCGGAGTTGTATCAGGCTCTTTTGTAAGAAGTTTTAAAGCAGCTGCTAAAAGCGTAACAGAATCATTCTCTTCCAATAATTCAACTGCTGTTTGCTTATAACCGCTAAAGTTATCTTCTTCAACAACTTCCATCAACTTTTCAAGTGTAATCTGCTGTTGTCCTTCCATTGCTTCAGAAACTGAAGGAATCACTCGTTTGACCATTTTACGCTTAGTGATTTTTTCAATCGTATACAAGTGATCGATCTCACGTGGAGTAATAAACGTTAATGCATAACCTGTTTTCCCTGCACGTCCTGTACGTCCAATACGGTGAACGTAGCTTTCAGGATCTTGAGGGATATCAAAGTTATATACATGAGATACACCAGAGATATCAAGACCGCGTGCTGCTACGTCTGTAGCAACAAGCACTTCGATTGTATTGTTTTTAAATGCACGCAATACTTTATCACGTTTTGCTTGCGGAAGATCACCATGGATACCTTCAGCTGAATATCCACGTTTACTCAACGCTTCAGATAATTCATCTACACGGCGCTTCGTACGTCCGAAAACGATCGCAAGCTCTGGAGAGTGAATGTCCATGAAGCGGCAAAGCGCATCAAATTTTTGACGTTCTTTCACTTCAACATATTCTTGTTCAATGTTCTTAACTGTCATTTCAGAAGCTTTTACTTTAATAAGTAAAACATCTTTCATGAATTTTGCAGCAAGGTTTTGAATCTGTTTTGGCATTGTTGCAGAGAAAAGCATCGTGTGGCGTTCTGTTGGAACGTTTTCCAAGATCTTTTCGATATCTTCAACAAACCCCATGTTTAGCATTTCATCAGCTTCGTCCAATACCACTGTATGAACGCTATCAAGCTTTAATGTCTTTCTGTTGATATGATCTTGAACTCGACCTGGTGTTCCTACAATGATATGCGGTCCGTTTTTCAATGCCTTAATTTGTCGAACAATCGATTGTCCACCATAGATCGGAAGAGTTTTAATACCTTTAAATTGTCCGATTTTATTAAGTTCTTCAGCAACTTGAACAGCTAATTCTCTTGTCGGTGCTAAAACGATACCTTGCACGAGTCGTGATTTTGTATCCATTTTTTCAATTAGCGGAATTCCAAAGGCAGCTGTTTTCCCAGTACCAGTTTGAGCCTGACCAATTAAGTCAGTACCTTTAAATGCTGTAGGAATTGTATCACGCTGAATTGGTGTTGCTTCCTCAAATCCCATATTGTTGATTGATTGAAGCAACTCGGGACTAAGTCCCAATTCTTGAAATGTTGTCAATGTTCTATCTCCTTTTCTTGACGAAAAAGGTTTATACGATAACCTCGTGGACCTGACATGTGATTAATTCTTTAAGGTGTCAGCCAAATTGTTTTCAAAATACATCATGATTTGCACATAAAATAGCATTTCCGCTGGTTTAATTGACTGGAAATGCTTAGCCATGTGAATATGCGTAAAAATTAAAAGTTAATAGTTACAAGGCTATCCGTAATTCAAACTTGTTCCGTCCATATATATTCCGTTGTTAAACTTATCACGTAACCATAATAAATGCAACTCTTTCCATCATAAGAAGCATTTAATTATTTTAGTGAAAAGTATTTAAATTGCTTGTGTTTAAATGATAACGGTACTATTTTAACCAATGCAGCACTTGTTGAAACATGAAAAAGCACCTTAAAAATATTTGTTTATTGTTTAAGCAGAATATTTTTTTGAAACCATCACACGCTAATCTTATGACTTCGTGCGAAAGAAGGGCTTTTATGAGCAGTAGCTGGGTTTCAGTCATACCGTTTTTAGTTGTAATACCAATCGCCATAAAAACAAAACAAGTGCTGCCAGGCTTGATTGCAGGACTTTTAACAGGTTCTTATCTCCTTAAACCTACTTTTGTAGGAGGACTTGAGAAAATGGTCCAGTTTCTTGTAAAAGGATTGATTGACCCTAAGAACATTAAAATTTTAGTTTTTTTGTATGCTTTTTCAGGATTGATCTCGATGATAAAGCTTTCCGGCGGCATCAGGGGGTTTGTTGAAGAAGCATCCAGCAGAATTCAAACTAAAAAAGGTGCTCTTTTTTTAACTTATGCTTCAACCATCGGAACTTTTGCAGCACCGAGTTTCCGTTTTGTAACAATCGCTCCTATTATGAGAGCATTGTTAAAAAAGGTGAAAATGTCAACACAAGAACTCGGCTTTGTTATTGAAACAACAGCCACGCCGATCATAGTTTTAATACCTATCGCTACAGCTTTCGTCGGTTATATGACATCTATCGTAGATATCTCACTTAAAAATGAAAATCTAAACGGAGATCCATATACGTTATTTATTCAAAGCATTCCATATAACTTCTTTTCGTTCGTAATGATTATAGTTGGTGTTTATTTAAGTTTCTTTCACCATTCAAAATCGACGGAGGAAAGCGATCCAGATAACGTTGGAGATAAAGAAGATGATGATTGGCATAATTGTGATCCTGCCGTCGGAAAAGAGCTGCCTAACAAACCTTGGAATTTAATAATCCCTTTAATCTTAGTCGTTTTTCTCACTCTTCTCTTGACATGGTGGGATGGCTATAAAAAATCTGGAGGAATCATAAAAGCATTCATTTCAGCAGATGTTATGGATGCTATGCTGATCGCTCTTCTGTTCACCTCGATCTTTACGTTCCTCTTTTTAAGGATACAGCGTATGAAAACAGGAGATTTATTGAATGGTTTTATATTCGGAGGCAATGAGCTTATGAGCGTCATTGTTTTGCTGGCTGTAGTCTGGGGGCTTTCCTCTGTAACGGAAGAGCTCGGTTTTTCTGCCTTTGTTACAAAATACGCAGGATGGATCCCGGCTTCAGTAATTGTACCTTTATTGTTCTTATTCGGCTGTACAGTGTCCTATTTCATTGGTTCTGCTTGGGGGACTTGGGGAATATTAATGCCTCTTGGGGTTTCAATGGCAGGAGTTGCTGGCGTATCACTGCCACTCGTGATTGGAGCAGTTTTTGCGAGTGGTACCTTTGGAGCTTTTGCTTCCCCGCTAAGCGACGATACGAACACGATCGCACGGATATTAAATTTATCAGTAATTAAATATGCACGTTACAAACTGAAACCCGCACTTATTGCTGCTGGTATTACAGCAGTACTATATGGTGTTACGGTCTTTTTCTTTTGAACCTCCTGATTTAGGAGGTTCGTTTTATTTCTTGATCCCTGACAATTTGAATAACGTCTCTATACCGTTCTCTTGACCAAGAATTATAAGAAGGATGCGGCACTCCTTTAATTATATTCAGCTTGTCCCTAATTGCTAATTGGTTCACATACTTTTCAGCAAATTTTCCGCAAGGCACGATAATCGAATCATCTTCCATCGTTCTTATCAATCGATCTTGGAAATCATTGATAAGCAATTCATTGAACAGCGCCTTATTTTCATCTCTAAATTGATTTGCTGTGCTTTTACGGATGGTTTCCGCAATTTCCAATTCATTTTTATATTTTTGAATAAATTCAGTTTCGGGATAAGCTGATTGTTGCAGTGGAAAAGGACAAACGTTGACAATTCCGTAAAAAGTCTGTTTTTCATCTTGCATAAGCTGTTTTAAATATTTTCCCATAGGAAGTATATCTTCCTGCAAAAAAAGTGCCTTTGCCATTGATCTTCCTGAAAGCCCGGCAAGAGGCACTCCGGCCTTTAGTTCTTCTTTATGAGGGGATTCCAATATAAAGATCAATTTGGAATCAAGGGCAATATCAGGCACACTGTAACTGGTTTTTGCTTTTTCAAAAAATTCTTTTATTCTGAGCATGGTAAACTCCTTTCTTACTCAAAGTAAAAATCCGGCAAACGAATGTCTGCCGGATATATTTTTGGATGTTTTGATAAACTTTGCGCCCCAGGATGCTTACTTTCCGCGGGGCAAAAACGATTTAATTTGAAGCTGAATACTTTTTCTGTTTTGATGAAGCTGGATGTTTTCCAATAATTTCGCCCATGCGCACAGACTTTCCGACAGCAAGGGATTTATCAAATGAAAAATCCTTATCTTCAAACAATAAGATGACCGTAGATCCAAACTCAAAGTGTCCTACTTCATCTCCTTTTTCATACGTTACAGGAGAAACGTTCGTTTTCATGATTTTCTTCCATTTACGAACTTTCTCATCATATTTAACCTTTACACTTCCAACAATAAATGCTCCCACTTTTACGATTGCGAGCTTGCCATAATCTGTTTCAGCAAATGTAACTACACGTTCATTTTTGGTAAATAGTCCTTTAACATGATTAACACCAATATCATTAACTGGGAAAAGACGTCCCGGAATGTACGTAGAACTATAAACTTCCCCTTTAACTGGCATGTGGATACGATGATAATCTTTCGGACTTAAATAAATGGTTATAAAGTGACCGCTTTCGAAGTCTGCGTTGCCTTCATCCGCAAGGAGTTTTTGTACAGGGTAAGATATTCCTTTCGCCTGGATGATCGTCCCCTTTTCAATACGTCCCATTTGAGTAACAAGTCCATCAACAGGTGAAATGGCCTCTGAATCTTCACCCTGAATCGGCCGTGCGTCCTGTTTAAGTTTTCTTGAGAAGAACTCAGTCAAATGGGCATATTCATGAATAGGCTTCTCTATTTCAGATAAGTTAATTTTATAATGTTTAGCATAACGTTTCACATATCGTTTGCTTAGTTTCGAACGTCCAGCTTTACCGACGATTGATGAAATTTTATTTTGCGGCAATAAGGTTAAGACTAACCTTGCAACTCGTTGTTTCATTTAATTTCCCCTTTGTATGTTAGATCCTGTCAAATGATAGCTATAACTTATTATAACCATTTTAACATAGATGAAAAGGCAATTTTATTGTTAATTAAATAGGCATATGTCACAATAGCACCAATTAGATCTGCACAGAAATAAGGAGTGTTCTCATTTGAAAATACACATGAGCGAAGAAACAGCAGGATTTATCATTAAGGACCTTCAAGCAGTAGAAGGTAAAAAAATTCGTTTTTTTGTCCGCTTAGGAGGCTGCAGCACAGTTCAAGATGGATTTTCTCTTGGAATTAATAAAGATACACCAAAACATCCAGCAGCTGTGTTAGACATACAAAATCATGAATTTTTTATTGAAGAAGAAGATGAATGGTTCTTTGACCAAAATGATTTAACTGTTTCCGTTAAAAACGATGAAATTCAATTTGAATTTAATAACCAAAATAAATAGGAAGTTATAAAAACTTTTGAAGCTCATTCATACGTCCTTCCTGTTCCATTATAGTTCTTTGCTTATCCCCGACCAGATCAAAATGGGGATAAGCATCTCTTTCATGAATCCATGCTGCTTTTAACCCATATTTACTTCCCCACGTTATTAATTTCTGCAGATCCTTGCAGCCAACCTTTGTTACACTCTTTTCATTGGGAAAACGCGGATCTATCCAAAAGTGTGTAATAAAAGCAATTTGACCTGCTTCCACTTCCGATTTCCATTTATTAAGCTGAGATCTGTTTATTCCAAACGCCATTATGATCCACTGCTCGCATATACATAGGCGTCATGCCATTCAGGAAAGTATTTTTTTATAGAGATCGGACGAAAGTTTTCCTTTTTTACACAAACATGCGTAGAGATCCCCGTTACACACAACTCATGATTTTCGTTATAAATCTCATAAGCATAAACAACTTTAATACCCGAATATTCTTTTATCGCAGTTTTGATAATCGCCTGCTGACCATATGTTAACGGTTTTTTATAAGATGCTTGAATGTCAGTTACAGGTGAAAGGATACCCTGTGCTTCCATATCAGCATATTTAAATCCAAGAGATTCGATAAGTTTTGTTCTTCCGATTTCAAACCAGACTAAATAATTTGCATGGTATACGACACCCATCTGATCTGTTTCTGCATATCTAACATCAACGGTTGTTTCAATAAACTTCATTTGTATTATATCCACCCTTTTTGCTCTTTTTCTTACACTTTAGTAGAAAAAGCAAAAAAAGACCAGCATTATGCCGGTCTTCCATTTATTGAAGATCATTGCCTTCTCTATAGGCTTTTTCTTCCTGGATTTCAATCTGAAACTGTTCGATCGATTCTTGTCTATGCTGATTCTTTTCTTTAATCTGCTCTTTCTGGCTAGCAGTTAAATTCGTGTTATCAGCTGTTTCATTAGCTTCTTGAATGTTTTGTTGTGTATTCTCGACCATTTGCTCTAAGCGTTCAACGTTATTGCTGCGATCATCTTTGTTTGGTTTTTGCATGATGTATTCTCCTTTATGTTTGAAGTGAGTTCATCATAGTGTTTGCAAAAAACCAAATAACTTATTCTCTAATTTTTTTGCAGCAAAATTGGACTCATGTTCTCAATACTGCTTTTACAAAGATCCGTAAGATACTTCCAATACTCAACAACACTTTCGTCATCGGAATTTTTCATTGTAATTTCAAGCCAAGCAAGCTCTTCGGCAAGTCTTATAGAAGAACCAATCCAATATTTTTTGTTTTTTACAGTAATTTGAAAAGGTTCTTCAAAACGGAAAGGCAAATAAAATCCTTCCGTATTTGGATGAAGGATGATGTGCTGATAAACTGTTCCTTTTGTAAGCTTTGCATAAAATAAGAATACCCCATCATTTTTTGCAGCAGCTTTTTTTAGCTTTTCTAACGTTTCAACATTTCCAAGTTCCATCGTAGTAACTTCTTTATCCCAGTTCAATTCTTCACGAAATGGAACAAGATGTCCTAACCTTTGCATTTCAATTTCAAGCTGACGATATAAATAATCCTGATCATCTTTATTATGTGATACAGGTAATGGTTTGACAGATGCCGTAATCAAACGTACCCCTCCTAATTCTTTCACTACATACATTTTTTCGACAAAATCTTTAATATATGGGAGTCCATGTGAAAATTAGGAGGAGGGAATATTTACATTTTTATTTTATTTGCCTTTTGGAGGAACATAGTCAGCATGATCATGTGACTTATTCGCCATCTTTTTTCCGTTGTTGCTGTTGCTTTCTCTTGGCTGTGTGCCAATATGGTTTGGAACAAAATCTTCTGGAAAGCGTTTTGGATTACTCAAAGGTCTAACCCCCTTTCGTCTTCTTTTTACTTTTCCTTTAAATAAATGGCTCTATGCATGATGGAACAATTCCTAATTTGCGGATGATTATAAAAAGAGATCGAGATTTTCTGTCGCGAGGTATCGATTTGTGGTTACATTCAAATTATCGTGGGATTATAAAGCTTTACCGTGGAATTAATTTAATTAACGTGGGATTTTTCCGTTTAACCGAGAGATTAATTTTTTAACCGGTTTCTCTGTTGTTTTGAAATGGACAAAACAAAATTTGTACATCTGTAATAAACAATTTTCTATTATTTTTTACATTTCTTAATTTCCAAAAGAAATATCACAAAATCAAAAGTTTTATTTTTGCACAATTTGATTATTTTGAATTTAATTAGGCAATATTGGTAATATCTTATATTTAGAGGTGCCATTATGAGAAAGAACCGAAAGATGAGTTTTCGTGAACTTGTGAATGAAAACAAACGCCAGCTGTTAAAAGATGAATCTTATCTCGAGCAACTTGAAAAAAAGCTGGATGAAAAGCATACAAAAAATGGCTGAAAAAAAATCCCTTGCCGATCATGGCAAAGGATTTTTTTATGTTAATTTTGTTTTTGTGAAGAATGTGCAAGCTTATTACGAAGTACCATTGGAAGGATACCGCCATGACGGTAGTATTCAATCTCAACTTCACTATCAAAACGTGCAACCACTTCAAACGATTTTTCTGTTCCGTCTTCAAAAACAGCTGTAACTTTTACAAGGTCACGTGGTTTAACTGTCTCATCAACTTGTACAGTGAATGTCTCTTTACCTGTTAAGCCAAATGTTTCAGCGCTTTCTCCATCTTTAAATTGAAGAGGAAGAACTCCCATAAGCACTAAGTTACTGCGGTGAATACGCTCAAAGCTTTCAGCTAGAACAGTTTGAATACCTAGCAGCGTTGTACCTTTTGCAGCCCAGTCACGAGATGATCCCATGCCGTAATCTTTTCCTGCGATAACCATAAGGCCAGTACCGTTTTCTTTATATTTCATTGCTGCATCATAAATGCTCATAACTTCATTTGTAGGCCAGTAAGTTGTCCAGCCTCCTTCAGTTCCAGGAGCAACACCATTGCGGATACGAATGTTAGCAAACGTTCCGCGCATCATCACTTCATGGTTTCCTCTTCGAGAACCATATGAGTTAAAGTCACGAGGCTCTACTCCATTTTTAATTAAATATCTTCCTGCTGGTGTATCTTTGCCAATTGCCCCTGCTGGAGAAATGTGGTCTGTTGTTACCGAATCACCAAACTTAGCAATCAGTTTTAGATCTTTAAGAGGCTCAATCTCTTTAAGCTCTGCTGAAAGTTCTTCGAAAAATGGCGGGTTTTGAATATATGTTGAAGAAGTATCAAATGAGTATAACTGATCTGCTGAAGTCTTCAACTCATTCCAGCGTTCGTTCTCATCAAATACACGTTCGTATTCTTTTTTGAACAATTCAGGTGTAACAGCCAGCTTCATTGCTTCATTAATTTCTTCAGAAGTTGGCCAGATATCTTTAAAGTAAACTTCGTTGCCGTCCTTATCTGTTCCGAAAGAATCAGATTGCAGGTTGAAGTTGACAGTCCCTGCAAGTGCATAAGCAACAACCAATGGTGGTGAAGCCAAATAGTTTGCTTTTACAAGCGGGTGAATACGTCCTTCAAAGTTTCTGTTTCCAGAAAGAACTGAAGCAACTGTTAAGTCATTTTTAGAAATTGCATTTTCCACTTCAATTGCTAATGGACCGGAGTTACCGATACATGTCGTACAGCCGTAGCCTACAAGGTTAAACCCTAATTGGTCCATGTAGCTCATCAAACCAGCTTCTTCAAGATAACGAGTTACAACTTTAGAACCTGGAGCTAAAGATGTTTTTACATAGCCAGGTACCTTCAAGCCTTTTTCAACGGCTTTTTTAGCAACTAGACCTGCTCCAAGCATTACATACGGGTTAGATGTGTTCGTACAGCTTGTAATAGCTGCAATCGCTACAGCACCAGTTTTCATTGTAGAAGTTTCATTTCCTGGATGCTTAACTTTAACTTCCCTATTGATCTCATCAGCTGTTAATCCAAAGCCCGCATTCCCTTGTGGAGCAACTAGAGCTTTATTAAAGCTGTCTTTCATTTGAGATAAAGGAATTAAATCTTGAGGACGTTTTGGTCCAGAAAGGTTTGGTTCGATCTCTGAAAGGTCGATTTCAACAACATCTGTAAAATCAGGATCAGCATCGCCTGCAGTGTAGAATAATCCGTTTTCTTTGCAGTATGCTTCAACTAGCTGAATTTGTTCTTCTGTTCTGCCAGTCAGTCTCAAGTAGTTTAGCGCTTCTTCATCTACAGGGAAGAATCCGCAAGTTGCTCCATATTCAGGTGCCATGTTCGATACTGTTGCACGGTCAGCAAGCGGCATTTCCGCAAGACCAGGTCCGAAGAATTCTACGAACTTTCCTACAACCTTCTTTTCACGCAGAACTTGCGTTACTTTTAATGCAAGGTCAGTTGCAGTTGTTCCGTTTGGTAGTGAACCAGTAAGTTTAACACCGATAACTTCAGGCACAGGGAAATAAGAAGGCTGTCCTAACATTCCAGCTTCAGCTTCAATTCCGCCTACACCCCATCCGAGTACACCTAAACCATTGATCATTGTAGTATGTGAATCAGTACCAACTAATGAATCAGGGAACGCAATTGTATCGCCTTCTGATTCACTTGTAAGAACAACTGGTGCCAAGTACTCTAAGTTAACTTGGTGAACGATACCTGTTGCCGGAGGAACTGCACGGTAGTTATCAAATGCCGATTGAGCCCAGCTTAATAGCTTATAACGCTCTTCGTTACGAGCAAATTCAAGGTTCATGTTATATGCCAATGAATCTTCAGTTCCTGCTTTATCAACCTGAACAGAGTGGTCTACAACAAGATCAACCGGAATTTCAGGATTGATCTGTGAAGGATCTCCACCCATATCTTTCATTGCTTTACGAAGTGAAGCTAAATCAACTACAGCCGGCACTCCTGTAAAGTCTTGGAGGATAACACGAGATGGCTTAAAAGGAACATCGATATCTTTGAGTTCACTTGTCCCCCATTTAGCAAGGTTTTCAACATGCTCTTTGTTAATTACTTTTCCATCATACTGCCTAAGTACAGATTCCAATAAAACTTTTACAGAGTAAGGCAACTTTGATACGTTACCAATTCCCGCTTCTTCTAACGCTCCTAAACGGTAGTAGCTATATTGCTTACCGTTGACATCAAAAGTAGAACGGGCATTAAATACATCATTCATTTTCATGCTCCACTCTCTCCCTTCAGTAACAATCATACACGATTATGAGAAAAATTGTCGAAAAAATGTGCTCAATTCCCTAGTAAATCACATAAAAACTTTTTTCCCTTTATAATCATATGTAAAACCCTTTCATAAGTAAAATAGTTAATCGTTATCAATCGACATAAGTTTTACTTATGAATAGTTGAGCACCGTTTAATTTTAATGAACATATATTGAAGTATGCAATACAATTTGTTTTTTTCCTTCATCAAAATGCCGCAATAAGATCGGAGGGAATAGGATGGATTGGTTAAAAAAATTAGCAGCATTGCTTGTTTTAATCGGAGCATTAAACTGGGGATTAGTCGGTCTTTTTGACTTTAATGTAGTTACAGAAATTTTTGGAAGCGCTGCCACGGTTACAAAGGTTATCTATAGTCTAATCGGGGTTTCAGGATTATGGATGCTTATATCAAAATATAAATCGTGAAGCAGATGAAGCACTCCTTTTTTTGGAGTGCTTCTTCTTTTTTTATTTTGTACACACTAAGAAAACGGAGGTGAAATAATCATGGGAAGAAATAAAGCAAATCATGTACGTCCTGGCATGAACGCTGCTAAAGCTCAAGGCAAAGGTGCAGGATACGAAACAGAATTCGGAAACGAAGCCCTAACATTGCCTAACGAAAAACTAAGTGAAGCTGAACGCCAAAACAATAAAAAAACAAAGAAACGTCATTAAGGTTTCGGAAATTGATTTTGAAGCTGTTCTAATTCATTCAAATAATTTTTCAGCTGTGAATGCTGATGTTCTGATGCTGTTTCAAGGGCATTTTCAATCTGCTGGCGTGCCTTCTCATTCTCTGTCATGAAGTGAGAATAATAAACGCCGTATTCACTGTTAGAAGCATTTAACTGTTTTGATACTTCAATTGCATGATGATAACCTTGTTCTGCTGCCTGATATGCTTGCTGTTTATCTTTGTGATATGGCATAATAACCTTCCTTTTTTGGTTTGATATACCTTTAAGCTTCCATTTTAAATAATTATTATTCAAAAGGAGGGCAATTTTATGGGAGAACACAATACATTTAAAGATATCAGAAAAAATGCACCTAAAGGCGAAAATCCTGGCCAGCCTGCACCAATGAGCGGGTCAAAAAAGGTAAAACAACGAAACCATACAAGACAAAATCATGGTCAAGGCAGTTAAGAATAAAAAAACGGGCTAACCCAAATTCTTGGGCTAGCCCTATATTATTCAGTAATTGAAGTTATTGCTTCTATAATAACTTTTTCTTCACCCTCAGTAACTGTCCTAAGATCTAGAAGCACTTCTTCTTCTTTAATTCTCACAATGATTGGAATGTTATAATCTCGAAGGTGTTTTGCTAAATATTCCGCACCTTTCTCGTGTTTTAATCCTAAGCAATAGGTAGGAAGCTTAACATCAGGCATTGTACCCCCGCCGACCTGAGAAAAATCCTCCACGATGTTCATTGATACTTTGCATTGATCTTCTAATTCCCTCATTAATTTGTATGTTCTTCGTTTAATCTCATCAGGCGTTTTTAAAATATCCCGTACGGTCGGAATCGATAAAAAGTCTTCATTAAGATAGGAATTTAAAGTTTCATTCAATGCTGCGATTGTAAATTTATCTACACGAAGCACACGTGCGAGCTGATGTTTCTTTAAAATATCTATATATTTCTTTTTACCTGCAATAATCCCTGCCTGCGGACCTCCTAACAGCTTATCACCACTAAAAGAAACTAAATCAATTCCCTGATTAATTATAGAAGAAACTAAAGGTTCCTCACCGATTCCATGCGCTTGAAATGGATAAAGTGCCCCGCTCCCCAGATCTTCATAGATAAGAACTTCTGGTGAATCTGCTTTTAGTTCCATCAACTCAGCTGAAGAAACATTTTTTGTGAATCCAATAACTTTAAAATTGCTCGTATGTACTTTCATCACCATGCCTGTATTTTCATTTATGGCTTTTTCATAGTCGGCGTAATGAGTTTTATTCGTGGTACCCACTTCTTTTAAAAGCGCACCGCTTTCTTCCATGATCGATGACACACGGAAGGACCCGCCTATCTCAACAAGCTCGCCTCTGGAAACAATAACTTCCTTATTTTTCGCAAGAGCTTTTAAAATAAGATAAACTGCAGCAGCATTATTATTTACTACAAGGGCTGCTTCTGCACCAGTCGATTTCTTTATTAAATCCTCAGTCAGATCGTGTCTTGAACCTCTTTTTCCTTGTTCTAGGTTATACTCCAGATTCGAGTACATACAGGCTGTTTCTGTCATCCTTTTAACGGCGTTTTCACTTAGCCTTGATCTTCCCAGATTAGTGTGAATCACTACACCGCTGGCATTAATAACTGTGCGAATCTGATTTTTAGGACTGGCTAATTTTTTCCTGATTGTTTCTTTGATGAGTCCTTGAATATCAGCGTTCAAGTCAATGGAATTCCAATCAGTTTTTATACGGTTGCGCCAGAAAGCTATTGCATCCTGAACAGCACGTGTTATTTCCTTCTCATTTTTACCATTCACTTCAAGACTGATTTCTTTAGTGAGTTCATGAACCGCAGGCAACTGCCGTAAAAGGTCTGATTTTATCAAAATGAAATTCCTCCTAAAAGGCTTAAACGGATATCCTTAAAGGAGGATTTTTCCATTTAAGCTTTCAATTTTTCAAATTCTTGAATGATCCAATCGTGATCAGGAAATTCTCCTGTTTCTTTTTTCGAATAGATTTTACTGCCATTAACAGATACTTCAAATACCCCGCCTGAACTAGGTATAAGCTCTAGTGATGGAATTTGTGAACGGAAATGGCTAAAAAGGTCTTCCGCGAGACTCGCGGCTTTTGGTGCAAAGTTTCACATCATGCAGAATTCGATACTTACTTTCATCATTCATCCTCCTTTTTTAAGACTATTTTAGTATATTCTTAGCCAATAAACAAAAAAATTGTTTATACTACCTATAGGAGGTGCGTTATACATATGACGAGCAAAGACAAAGTAAAGCTTACCCATCTGTCATCAAAAGGTGGCTGAGGATGCAAGATTGGTCCTGAAGACCTGGCGCAAGTTTTGCGTCATTTACCAGAAAGAGAATATGACCCTAACCTTTTAGTGGGTCTTGATACATCCGACGATGCCGGAGTTTATAAATTAACAGATGAACTTGCAATGATACAGACTGTTGATTTCTTTACCCCGATCGTTGACGACCCGTATATGTTTGGTCAGATTGCTGCTGCAAATTCTTTAAGCGATGTCTACGCGATGGGCGGACGTCCCACTACCGTGATGAATATCGTAGGTTTCCCGATAGCGGTATTAGGTCACGATGTATTAGCAGAAATTCTTAAAGGTGCCGCAGACAAAGTAAAAGAGTCTGGTGCAGTCCTTGTAGGCGGACATTCCATAGACGATGCTGAGCCTAAATTTGGTCTATCTGTAACCGGCCTCGTACATCCTTCTAAGGTTTTCAAAAATGTTGGTGCAAGACCCGGTGATGCACTCGTTTTAACGAAGCCAATTGGGGTAGGCATACAGACAACCGCTATTAAAAAAGACAAACTTACATCTGAACAGCTTCAGCTTGTGACTGAAACAATGGCAGAACTAAATAGAACAGCTGCCGAGTGTTTAGAAGGGCTTTCACCTCATGCTGTAACAGATGTTACTGGATTCGGCCTGCTCGGTCATGCCACAGAAATGGCTAAAGGCACCGGAGGCATTTCAATTCACATCAATTTTGAAAACGTACCTTTACTTCCTGGCACAATAGAACTCGCTAAAGAAGGGGTCGTCCCTGGCGGATCAAAAGCAAATCATCGCTGGATTCAAGAAGACGTGTTGTATGGTGATCACCTCGAGGTATGGCAGCAGCATATATTATGCGATGCCGTAACTTCCGGGGGACTATTAGTGAGCATGCCTAAAGATGAAGCGGATGAATATATCAAACGTCTTCATGCAAAAGGCAGACAGAATGCAAGTATTGTTGGAAAAGTTACAGAACTAACTGAAAAGCCGATTATTGCTAAGTAAAAAAACTCCGGATTTCCG
The DNA here is from genome assembly GCF_042746035.1 of Fictibacillus sp. NPDC058756. Taxonomy (NCBI): domain Bacteria; kingdom Bacillati; phylum Bacillota; class Bacilli; order Caryophanales; family Fictibacillaceae; genus Fictibacillus; species Fictibacillus sp. NPDC058756. The sequence continues at coordinate 1,928,187 of NZ_JBHYPU010000001.1, forward strand.
GAGTTTTTTTACTGGTTATATGTTTCAGCATAAACTTTTTCGTCAAATTTTTCTGGGGCACCATCAAAAATGAGTCTTCCTTTTTTCAAAGCAATAATTCTTGTCGCGAATTTTTTTGCAAGAACGACATCATGAACATTGATAATGGATACTAAGTTTCGCTTTATATGAGTTTCTTTTAAAAGATGAAAAATTCTCTCAGCCGTACCAGGATCTAAACTTGCAACAGGTTCGTCTCCTAGAAATACTTTAGGATTTTGAATAAGTGCCCTTGCTATTGCTACCCTTTGCTTTTGTCCCCCGCTCAGATTCTCTACTCTTCTGGTTGGCTCCACTGTCAATTCAACTTGATCAATCGCTTCTAAAGCAGACATTCTTTCATTTGAATTAAATAATCCCAGCAGATTTTCATAGGACTTTTTATAGCCAAACAACCCTGTTAATATGTTTTGAACAACGCTCATTCTTGGAATCAAGTTAAAATGCTGAAAAATCATTCCCGTCTTGCGGCGAATCTCTAAATTCTCTTTAGGAGTCATTTCTGACAGCGGTTTATCATTCCATTTTACTGTTCCTTCTGATACTGGCTGAAGTCCGTTAATGCAGCGAATAAACGTAGATTTCCCTGCGCCGCTCTTCCCTAATACACATACGAACTCCCCTTGGTTAAAATGGATACTCAAATTTTTCAAGGCTGGTTCTGCTGCACCAGGATATAAAACTGAAACATTTTCGAATTTGATCATCATACCACCTAAATAACCTTTTCCCGTATTTTTCCGCCAATGTAATCTACTAAAATCACCATGATCATTATTAACAGAACATCTACAGACACTAGCTGATATTGAAATGTTTTAAAATGAATAAAAAGCTGCTGCCCGATTCCGCCTCCGCCTATCAGACCTAATATGAGGGAAGTCCGGATAGCAACTTCAAATCGGTAAAAAAATTGAGACAGAACGTTTGGCCAGATTTGAGGCAGAATGGCAAATAAATTGCCGATCCAGCGTTTAGCCCCTACTGCAGACATCGCTTCCATCGGACCTTTATCAGCCGCTTCAATCAGCTCTGAGATGAGCTTTCCTAGCACTCCAATATTATGCAGTACAATCGCGATTACTGCTGGAAATGGTCCGAGTCCTAATGTGGTTAATAATATCAAGCCAAATACAAATTCTGGAACAGATCGTAAAAAACTAAGATAAAACCGAGTTGCCGCAAAAATAATGCGATGCCCGCTCGTATTTCGTGCTGCAAGAAAGCTAAATGGAAGTGCAATGATCAATCCGAACAAACTCCCCAAAAATGCGATTGATATCGTCAAAACACTTTCTGTAAATAAGTAAGGAAGACTTTCTGTGTTCATTGGAAACCATTTTGAAAGAAAGTCTCCCATATTTTCAAAGTCCTGAAACTTAGAAAGGTCGAACTCTGTCAATCTCATACTATAAGCTGCGAGAACCGCAATGATGAGAAAGACAAAGAACTGTCTCTTTTTAAACCAAACCATTGTTTCCCTCTATTCTTGGATCATACCTTCTTTTATAGCAGCCTTGCGGATACTTTCATAATCTTTGTTCTCCGCTTTCGTAAAACCGGTGGCTCCGAATGCATCAAGGATCTCTTTGTCTTTAATACTTAAGAAAATATCTTGCAGCTGTTTCATTGTTTCCTTGTCTGTATTTTTTGCAACTGCCCAAGGATATTGAAACAGCTTTTCAGACTTCCAAATCACCTTAAACTGTTTGCCATCAACTGTTCCTTCTTCCACCAGCTTGTCATAGATGGCACTATCGATCGCCCCGACATCAACTTGTTTGTTTTGAACGGCAAGTGCAGTAGCATCATGTGATCCAGTGAATCTTACATTTTTAAAATCATTCTCAGCTTCACTCTTATAAACACCTTCATCTTTAAGCTTGATACCCGGAATTAAGGAACCAGATGTTGAAGAAGGGTCACCAAAAGCAAATTTTACATTATTGACATCTTTAATCATATCGTCAATGCTCTCATATTTACTGTCTTTATGAGTAATTAAGTAAGAATAATAAAATGGTTCTCCTTTTATCAGCTGTGTTACGATCGCTTTTGCTCCGCTTTCCTCTTGAGCAACAACATATGTAAGAGGTCCGAAATATGCCATATCAATCTTCTCATAATTCATTGCTTCTACTACTCCATTGTAGTCAGGGTAAGAAGTGATTTTTACTTCACGATCCATTTTTTCGCTCAAAATATTCTGAAGCTTATCAAGCGCTCCTTTCATTTCACCTTCTGTTTGAGCAGGAATAACGCCTATTGTGAACACTCCATCTTTATTGCCTGCACCTTTATCTTTATTTTCTTCCTTTGTACCGCACGCAGATACTAACAGTGCTAGAATTACAAACAACATACCTAATTTTTTCATTTATTTCTCTCCTTTATTGTTTCATACAAAGTGATGTATGATTTGATTTCCAAATCAATAGTGTGGTTCTCTATTACAGTCTGATACCCGTTTTGGATCACTTTTTGTGCAAAAGCTTTATCTGATACTAGTTGTTTCAAAGAGTCATACAATCCGTTTACGTCACGAAATATCATGCCGTTTACTTTGTGCTTGATAATACTATTATTTCCTGTGTTATCTCTAGCTATAACAGGTTTATGTTCGATCATTGCCTCCAGCAAAGAAGTTGGCTGTCCTTCTGAAATAGATGTATTTATGACAATGTCAGCCCACTGGTAAACTTTTTTCATTTTTGACAAATCTATTTCAGGCAGATAATGAAGCCATTCAAATTTTCCACAAGCATTTCTAACTTCTTCATATACCGATTCATCCAGGCTTGCTCCTATTATCAAAAACACAATTTGCGGATATTCAGCTTTTAATTTTACTAAAGCAGGAATTGCATAGAGCACATCTTTTATACTCCGCAAACCGGCAGGCAGTAAAATTCTTGGATTGCCTTCAGGCAGCATTAGCTTTGTATCATCCGCTTTTTCAGGTAAATAAACACTTTGCGGTATCACATGTATGACCTCATTTGAAAATCCATGATCATTTACGAGTGATTCTTTTGCCTTTTCAGTAAATACTGTAACAGCCTTTGCTTTATGTAAAAGAGGCGCATAGATTTTTTCATCCTCTTTTAACGAATGGTTAATATCTGTTCCGCCTGAAGTGACCATATATGGTTTATTCAATTCAATTTGATGTTTTTGTGACCATTTTAAAAAACGGGCGAATTGCAATATATGAAAAACATCTGCATTTCCCATTTGATCACGAACCTCTTGTGTGAGATCTTCTTCTTCATACGCATACACGAAAACAGAAACATTCTCTTTTTTTAAACCGTGCTGAATTCTTCTCGCTGTCGTTGAATTCCCGCGATTTTGATGAAAATACGGGGTGAAAAACATTACTTTTAATGCACTATCTTTCAATCCTTACACCCATTTCCTTAAGTTAGCATCTCTCACAGTATACCCTTTTGAATCCATACATTCCAAAATCGGGATCAAAAACTTTCTAGAAGTATTGAGAACATTTTTTGCTTCTTGAACAGTAAAACTTTGCTCTGTCTGGCTTTTTAATAGATCAACTGCAGAATCGAATGAATCCTTCCCAATTAAAACATCGTCAAACAAAACAAGTGCTTTATCATGATTAATTAAAAAATATTTATAATCTGAATAAAGATTTTCCGGTAATTGATTTGCTTGATAGATTGACAGTAAATCATCAGGTTCAAGCTGTTTTTCTTCTAGAATTCTCGCAACTTGGGACATGCGTTTTTCCCATTTATTCGGGTAGTGAGGTTTAAATGCCGGTAGATGAACAAATTGATCAGTAATTTTAATAGTAGATAACTTTATCAACTTCTCTATAAAACCACTGCTGACTTTCTGGTGAAGCTTGCCTTTTAACGATTGTACAACCTCTGCTTTTGGAATACCTTGCCTTAAAGGATAATCATCGTGAAACACGGTTAATTTTTGTATAAGATCAGTTTCCGATAGTTTAATTGTTACTTCATCATTATAATAGCCACTAATAAAAAAAACTGCCTTCAACTCTATAAGTTCTTGTAAAATACTATCTAATACAGGTTCTTCAATACCAGTAAGTTTCACTAATTCTTCTGTTGTCAAAGATCCTTCTTTCTGAAGCGTTTGTATAACTCTTTCACTAGGTGTTCCCTCGAATTTCTCCTGAAGCATTTGAATCGTATCAATCCCAAATTTATAAGCAGCTCCGTTTGGATCAATTACTCCACCGCCTCCAATAGTTTCTTCAGGAGAAGGCCGGCGAATAATAAAACGGTCGCTTCGCTTCGTTACGATGGGTTCGTCTAAACGCACTTGGCAAAAAACATGATCTGCAGAGTTTTCAAGTTCGTTTCTGTCAAAAAATAGGAGCTTCCCCATTACTTCAGCTGTTCCTGTATAAAACTTAATTTGTGTTCGCTGCTTTAATTTGCCTGCCCATTCTTTACCCGTTGTTAAAACAAGATCAACTGTATCTGTCACTGAAAAAACACCTGGTGTCAGTAAGACATGACCTCTTTTCCAATCCAGCTTCGAGCCTCCAGAAAGATTGATAGCAGCCCTTTGTCCTGCTCTTGCATTCTGTACATTCTCTTTGTGAACCTGCAGTTTTCTTACTTTAACTTTTTCGCCTCTTGGCTGAATCTCCAGCTCATCTCCTTCATGAACCTCACCTTCGTACACTGTACCTCTTACAACAGTCCCTTGTCCTTTCACCGTAAAAATATGGTCAATAGGCAAGCGGAATGGTCCGGACGCAGATCTCGTTTCTGTTTCTTCCAAATGACTAGCGATTGATTTTTTCAAATCATCAATACCGTTCATAGAAAGACTATCAACGAAATGAACGGGAAACGATTGAAAAACAGAATCATTCGTAAGCTCAGAGATTTCATCTTCAATAAGGAGTTTAATTTCATCATCAATCAAATCGGACTTTGTAACAACAATCATTCCCTTTTGTATATCAAGAAATGAAAGAATCTCAAAATGTTCTCTCGTTTGAGGCATGACACCCTCATCAGAAGCTATGACCAACAATACCAAGTCGATTCCAGCAACTCCCGCAATCATCTGGCGAATTAATTTTTCATGACCAGGCACATCTACGATTGATGTATGAATGCTGTCCGTTAAAGGAAATGGCGCAAAACCTGGTTCTATAGTGATTTTACGCGCTTTCTCTTCTTTTAAAGTATCTGTATCAACACCGCTCAATGCTTTTGTAAGGGTTGTTTTTCCATGGTCGATATGTCCAGCCATGCCGATTGTATAATAGTTTATTGTCATCGTTTAAACCACCTATATTTACATACTCTTTTACACTTTATGAAAACAGATGTAAAAACACAAGATTTATAACTTAGTTTATATTCATATTATCATTTCGCATTGGTCAAACAAAATTATTTCCCGCGCTCTTTATGCATAGATGTATAAATATTCACTGTTGGATACACCCAGGTTATCCACAATTAAAGTTATTCACAGTTGTCCACAGGAGGAACTGTTATAGTGTGAATTTCGGGCTGTTATATAAGGTGAGCTGTTATAGTCGAGATCACCAAACTGTATCAGTGGTGAGCGTGGTTATAATAGCCTGCTGTTTTCGTATACATTGATGCTTTTGATAGAGGTTAATTTCCGCTTCAGGACACCCATTCCGCAGGGTGTGCGGTGAGCCCATTCACCAGTCCCACTCATCCTGCCGGAGTCTCGCCCTTCCGCTTCAATTAACTATTCATATGAAGAAGTATAAAAACTCTCTGTAGCAACAATCTTTTAGAAAAAGCTTTTAGAAAAAGCCTTTAGAAAAGATTCTAATACTAAGAAAAATTAATAGAAGATCATCTTTACCTTCTATCTAATTTCTCCTCTCAAAAAATCGAAACTCACCTCCCCCACCTTCGATTTTTTGGAATGTAAAAACAATGTACTTGGATTTTAAATTTCAATAGTCTATACTAGTCTTTGTGAATAAATGAAATCACTCGTTTATTCTAAGACATATCTTGGGGCCAGATGTGTAGCTGGTGCTTGCCTGGGTCTTCAAAACCTTTTGGGAGGCGCGTGCCGTCTCCGGTGGGTTCGATTCCCACATGGTCCCGCCAAATAAAATACATATGAGGTGGACGCATTGTCTGGATGGTTCATCACCTTTATCGTTCTATGGTCCGTTTTTTTATTTTCGATGTTTGCCATTGGCGGTTATTTCATGTTCCGGAAGTTTTTAAAGCGCCTTCCTAAAGAAGATGGTAAATCTATCTTGGATTGGCAGGAACATTATATTAACGAAACGATCCACTTATGGAACGAGGATCAAAAGAAACTGTTAAATGAATTAGTAGCTCCAGTACCTGAACTTTTCCGTGATGTCGCAAAAGAAAAGATCGCAGGCAAAATCGGCGAACTAGCAATAGCAGAAAACGCTAGTTCGATGACAGAGGATTTAATCATACGAGGCTATATCATTGCTACGCCAAAACGTGATCACAAATGGCTGATTAAAACACTAAAAAAGAAAAATATTGATATAAAACCCTATCAATCACTGCTCGCATAAAAACCCCTGAATCCAAAATAGATTCAGGGGTTTTTCTATAAAGCGATCTCGTTCTTCTTTTTCATAAATAAAAATAGCATGGCTAACCGCCAAGGCAATATCATACCAAAGGCTACAATAAAAAATAATGAGCTCGTTTCAAAGATTGATATGGAAGTACCAATATACCATTTTAGTCCTAACCTTATGGCAAACAGTCCAATAATGATGAAGATAAAAGCTTTAGACCTGACGAGATATACGTGATCTCCTTTTATTTCAAACTTGCTTGTCATGATCAGGAAGATAGAAAACATAATTCCTACTAAAAAGGCCTCCCCTGCTTCGATCCAAGTGATGTGAAAAGCAGGAAATACAAATTGAAGAAAGCCTGTGCTCATCGCTAACGGAGGAATTATTATTTTTCTAGTTGTTACAGGTTCTCTCGTTTCCCTCATTCTGAAATTAAAAATAATAACTGCCATTATGATGGCAAAACAAGTACTTGCTATAAAAAACACGGTCAGTTACCTTCCTCTTCCACTTTTTCAATTTCGTCTTCTGCAATGGAAAGGATGATCGTCATCGTTACTCCGATTACCGTTAAATAAACACCAAGATCAAACAGCATTGCAGTAGCAAGTTCTGTTTTCCCTAACAGCGGCAAATAAAAATACCCAAAGGAATGACTCAAAAACGGAACTCCTAAAACAAAAGATCCGGCACCTGTTAAAATTGCAGTCAGCAATCCTGCAGCAATCATATAGGTAAAATTGATCGGTAAGATTCTATGTACCGGCTGAAGTCCATATGAGATGTAAAGAAGCAAAAACGCTCCCGCTCCCATCAGACCTCCGATAAAACCTCCCCCAGGCGCATTATGACCTGAAAATAACATATTTACAGAAAAGGCTAAAATAACAAAAACAATGATATTTGTTGTTGTTTTTAAGATAAGATCATTTGAGCGTGATGACATGTTGCAATTCCCCTTTCCTTTGTTCCTCTTAAAAACCTTGAAAACCTCCAAAAACACGGTTGATTAAAAACGAAGTCAATTGGGTCATCCAGTTAAAATAAAGCAGGACCCCCATTATAACCATGAGGCTTCCGCCTATTTTAATAAATTGACGATTAAATTTTTTAATTGATTTTAGTTTGTCCAAAAAGAAACTTAAAACAAAAAATGGAACAGCAAATCCTAAAATATAAGCAATCATATAAGTTAATGAAGCAGCAGGATTTGAAACTCCGAGTGCTATAACACCTGCAAGGATCGGTCCCATACACGGTGTCCAGCCTGCAGCAAATCCAATTCCTATTAAAACCGAACCTAAATAACCCGTTGGTCGTGACTGGAACTTCATCTTTTTATCCTTCATCAAAAATTCAGGTGAGATGAAGCCCATAACTACCAAACCGAAAAAGACAATTATGATGGCCCCGATCTGCCTTAATAAAGATTGATACTCAACAAAGATTTCTCCGATTATCGTTGTAGACAAACCAAGCACGATAAATATAATGGAAAACCCTAATAAGAAAAATGCTGTATGTAATATCGCTCTCTTTCTGAGCATCGCTTGTTCTTCTTTCAGTTCCTGAACCGATATTCCAGTGATATAAGATAAAAATGCTGGATATAACGGCAAGCAGCATGGTGAAATAAAAGACAGCAGCCCGGCTCCGAAAGCAAGCCAAATATTTAGATCGGTCATAAGCAGAAGCTCCTTTATACATTCTCTCTCTATCTTAAAGAAAATAGCCGTTTTGTTCAATCATTAAGAAAGACAGCCCACAAACAGGCTGTCTTATAATATACTTATGGCTTTTCCAAATATTCTTCTAACGTTATTCCGCGTTCATGAATTTCTTTTGCATGTTCTTTTCCAACATATCTTAGGTGCCATGGTTCATACTGATATCCCGTTATATCTTCTTTGCCTTTAAGGTATCTAATAATGAATCCATATTTATAAGCATTTTCCGCAAGCCACTTTCCTTCTTTCGTTTCACCGAACTTCTCTACTAATTCATAGTTTACTTGTGGTGAGGTCACATCGAGCGAAAGACCAGTCTGGTGCTCACTTTGTCCCGGTTGTGCACTTGTTTGATTGGCTTTCTCCTCCCCAAATTGATCTGCATTGTAAGCATAGATTGAAACTTGAGTGTCATAAGAGCGGTACCCGGACTGAGCAAGGAGTTCTAACCCTTGTTCTTCAGCGTCTTTAAATAACACTTCCACAGAGGATGCAGCTTCTTTTCTTAATTTCTTTTTAGGCAGATCCTCTTTAAAAGGAAAAGGAACATTAGGAATTACCAGATCAGCTGGTTCATAGTCTTCTGGAAGATTTCTTTCTTTATTCGCGACAATAAGCATGTCATCTAAGTTTTGAACAATTGCTTTCCCATCACCTGAAACAGTAACAGTTTCATTTAGCCAAGGAAGATCTGCTTGCTGATCCTGTTCTCCAGTTCCATCTGTTTCAGGTGGCGTTTCATCTTTTGGCTCGTCTTGCTGTTGTTTATTATCGTTTTGTTTTTCAGCTTTTTCATCTTTCGAATAGTTAAATGCCGAGTTCCATTGTTGTTCAGCCCAATCTACAGGTTTACAAGCAGAGAGGACTAACAAGCTTCCGATAAGCACTGATGTTATTACATATTTCTTCAAAGCACTCTCATCCTTTAGTTCAGTTTGTATGTATGCTATCTTATCATAGGATAATTTGCAAATAAGTCAATGACATAATAGATATATTCATAAATTCGAAAAATTTCAGACAAAAAAAGGGTGGCTCAAAATAAAAATTTTTTAGTCACCCTCTTTTTATTTGGCTGTTTTGATAACATTGTTGGTATTAGAAGATGTTGATTCCGCTCCAGGACATCCGCTATTTATTTAAGATTGCGAAACCAGCCGACTAACCTACTTCCTCTATTGAATCTGTACCATGCTGGAGCAAAAACATCTTATGATATAAACCACGCTGCTTTAATAGCTCTTGATGTGTTCCTCTTTCAATAATTTCTCCTTTATGAAGAACTAAGATTAACTCAGCATCCTGAATCGTTGATAACCTGTGCGCGATTGCGATCGTTGTTCTTCCGCTTCTCATTTTATGAAGAGCAAGCTGTATCTCTTCTTCAGTCTCTGTATCTATGTTAGCTGTTGCTTCATCTAAAATCAGTATCCTAGGAGAAAAAGCCATGGTTCTCGCAAATGAAATAAGCTGTCTTTGCCCGCTCGAAAATGCAGCTCCTCTTTCACCCAGCATCGTGTTATATTCTTGGGGCAACTTTTCAATAAAGCTTGAAGCTTGAACAAATTGTGCCGCTTCTTTAACATCTTCATCTGTGATTTCTTTGTTATATAATCGAATATTTTGAGCGATATCTCCCACGAACAAAAATGGATCCTGAAGTACAAGACCTACTTTTTTTCGGAGTTCATCATTTTCGAAATGTGATAAAGGAATATCATCGATCAATATTTCACCTTTCTCCACATCATAAAAACGCATAAGCAAATTAATAATGGAGCTTTTGCCGCTGCCGGTATGGCCTACTAATGCAACCGTTTCTCCTGGGTTGGCAGTGAATGATATATTTTTAAGCACTTCTTGTTCACCATCATATGAAAACGTAACATCTTTAAATTCAATTTTCCCATTGCCTATAATAGGGTCTAATTGTACTTTGTCTCTTTTTACTGGTGCGAGTTCAGTTTCGTCCATTACTGTAAACACTCTTCCCGCTGAAACGACTGCTTGCTGAAAGATCGAAAGACGCATCATCATCATGTTTACAGGTTCAAAAAAACGATCCAAATAATTAATAAAAGCATAGATTACACCGATTTCAACTGCTGAATTAAACGACTTAATTCCAAAAAATGATAAGATCATCAGTAGAGCCAGCATATAGATAAGGTCTACAGCAGGTCTTAAAAGCAAGCCATTATATTTTATATTTTTCATCTGAGCATCATTATGTTCATTGTTAACTTTGGCAAACTCTTCTCTCAGCCTTTTTTGCTGGTTAAAGACTTGAACGATAGACATCCCTTGCAGTGACTCATTCAATTTAGCATTTAACTGGCTGAGCTTTTCTCTCATTTCATAAAAAGATTTCGAACTATACTTTCTGTACAGCCACATGATACAGATAATAAAAGGCAATATTCCTAAACAAAAAACCGCAAGTTTCACATTTAGATAAAACATAAACCCAAATATACCGAATAGAAAAACGATATTCTGAACAAATGTGGACAGAACACTTACATATAGATCTTTAACTGCCTCAGTGTCATTCGTAATTCTGGAAACAAGACTTCCAACCGGCGTGCGGTCAAAGAATTTCAAACCTAATGAATGTACTTTTGAGAATACTTGAATCCTTAAAGTTTGAATGATGTCTAAAGCTACTGACTGGAACAAGACAAATTGAATGTAATTTACGGTTGCAGACAGCACAATTAGACCAATATAGCTGCACCCAAGAATAATAAGTGCTTTTTGATCGAAAATTCGAGGTGTTAAATAATCATCAATAAACGTTTTGACTAATATCGGTGCTGTAAGTTCAGATGCAGTTGCAGCCAATAGGAGAAGAAAGGCAATCGATAGACGTTTTTTATGCATTTTTGTATATGACATGAGACGTTTAAAAACGGTCCATTGATTCATACGATTCAATTCTTCGTCAGAGTGTACATTGCCGTCTCCACTCATCTGTTTCCACCTCCTTGTGCGATCAGCGTTTCAAGAGCTTGCCTTTCGTAAGTATCCTTATACCAGCCCTCTTCACATAATAAGGACTGATGTGTACCCCTTTGAATAATGGTGCCGTTATCCATAACGATAATCAAGTCACAATGAGCAATTGAAGACAATCTGTGAGCGGTAATAATAGTTGTTTTGTTTTTTCTTTTTCCTTTTAAGTTCCGGAGGATTTCTTCCTCAGTTTTTGCATCAACAGCAGATAAAGAATCATCCAAAATTAAAATTTCAGGGTCAGTTACTAGAGACCTTGCTATAGATATCCGTTGCTTTTGCCCTCCTGATAACGTTACACCCCTTTCACCAACTACTGTTTCATATCCATATTTAAATTGTGCAATATCTTTATGAATGGAAGATGTATTTGCAGCATCTTTTATGTCCGCAAAAGGAGCATCTATATTTCCAAAAGCAATGTTTTCTGCGATGGTAGCAGAGAATAGAAAATGGTCTTGAGGTACATAACCAATCGCAGATCGTAAAATATGCAGCCGGTAATCACAGATATCCTTTCCATCAAGTGAAATATCACCTCTCATTATGTGATATTCACGGAGCAGCAACCTGCAAAGTGTTGTTTTCCCGCTTCCTGTTTTGCCGACGATGCCCATTGACTGCCCGGTTTCTATAGTAAAACTGACGTCTTTTAAGACAGGAGTTTTATTCAGATAACTAAATTCCTTAAGGTGAAATTCAATATTACCTTTCGGCAGAGTAGATATTGTCCCCTCATCATTAATCTCCTCATTAACTGCCAGTAACGTTTCTATCCGATCATATGATGCTCTTCCTCTTTCCACGATATTAAACAGCCAGCCAAATGCAAGCATTGGCCAGATTAATAGTCCCAGGTAACTGGTGAACGACACAAGTTCCCCTATTGACAGTTCTCCCTGAATGACCAAAGATGACCCATAGCTTACTGCTAGAAAGAATGAAAAACCGATAATAAGTGAAATTGTAGGATCAAACAATGAATCTATTCGAGCAACTGCCATATTCTTTCTAACAGCATCCTTCGATAGTTCTGTAAAGCTGTTAATATCATCTCTTTCCTGTCCGAATGCTTTAATTACACGTGTTCCCGATATACTTTCCTGCACTTTATCGTTAAGTGATGAAAATGCTTCCTGTGCGCTGTGAAATCGTTTGTGAAGCATGGTTCCATATTTATTCGTCGCCCATGCCATTACAGGCAAAGGAAGCAAACTTACAAGCGTAAGCTTCCAGCTAATCGTCGAGGCCATCGCAATCAGTGTAAATCCACCCATCATCAATGAATCTACTAAGGTCAGAACACCATCTCCTGCCGTTTGCTGAATCGCTTGAAGGTCATTTGTCGAGTGAGCCATAAGATCTCCCACACGGCGCTTTTGATAAAATTCCTGAGACTTTTTTGTGAAGTGCTCATAAAGTCTGTTTCTTAGCAGCATAGCAAGTTTAACAGCAGCCCCAAAAATTAATATTCTCCAAATATACCTTAGAACATAGATCCCCACAGCAATTGCAATAAGCAATGCTCCATATTGCCATAACAATTCATCCGTTAAAGTACCTTCCTTAATGTGATCGACGGTTAGACCCACAATTTTAGGCGGCACTAGCAGACAAAGTGAAACAAACGCAAGCATAATGATACCACCTAGATATCGAAGCTTCTCTTGTTTGAAATACCACATTAATTGCATAAAAACTTTCATGTCTGTCCCCCCATATATGCAAATAAAACAAGTATAGTTTACCAATATATGAAAATTCCGAAAAGAAAAAAATTCATAAAAATAAGACCACCTTTAAAGCGGTCTTTAAAATGAGTTAAAGAATTTTGTTAATTTCGTTCTTAATTTCGTTGTAAAGGTAATCAAAGGAATCTCCACCCACCTTGATACATTGACTTTCATACTTTTGTTCGGCAAACTCATACTTTGGATCATAATAATTTTCAAGTAAGAAAGAGACGACTTTTTCATAATCTTGCTGTGTGAGTGCTTCTTTGATCTCCGTCATGATAGGAAACGGAATTCTTTTAAAGAGTTTCAGAACTGCTTCTTCGATTTCTTCTCTATGAAACAGCGGATCATATACATCACAAATATATTTTACTCGCATTCCAAAAGGCATATCAATATGGATGCGGGTGCCCGAATACTTGCCTTCTAGCAAAAAGTCGGGAACAACGACCCTTCCTATTCTTTTGCTTTCAGATTCAATAATTAAAACAGGAGAGTCTTTTAGTTCCTTTAAACGCTCAAACAATCTTGATTCAAACTTTTTCTGTGAAGCTGGTTCTTCTCCAATTCTTCCAAAAATTGACCCTTTATGACTAGCCATTCCCTCTAAATTTATAACCGGATAACCTTCATCCTGCAGCTTCTCCAAAAATTTAGTTTTCATAGTCCCTGTATAGCCTTCAATAACTATGATTTTTTTCGGATTTTGAGCATACTCCTCAAGCATTTTTTCAATTTGCTTCCTATAAGAACGTATCCCGCCATCCAGCTGTAAACACTCTATACCCAAGATAGACATTGTTTGTGCAATACTTTTAGAACGCATTCCGCCTCTCGCACAATAGATCACAACCTGCTTATCTGGATTATTTACCATTTCGTTCTTAATCTTTTTTAACAATTCCGGAAGTTTCGGAGCTGCAATCTCCAGTCCGCGTTCAATCGCTTGTTCCTTGCTATTTTGCTTATAAATCGTCCCAATTTCCGCTCTTTCATCATTCGAAAAAATACTTAAGCATTTTGCACCAGGGATATGATATTCTTCATATTCTTTAGGAGACCTGACATCAAAAAGCAGATGTGAATCAGAAACTATTTCATTTATCTGGATTGTTTTTATATCGGTCATAATCATCATCCTTTTTTGACGTTTTAAGCAATTAGAACGAAAACAAGCACCCGATTTTACTCAGGGTGCTTGTACACTTACTTCATTTGCTTGTTCATAGCCTGCATCATTTGATTAATTTTCTTTTGAGAAGGCTTTTGACCCATCTGCATCATCATCACACGCAACATATTTTCATTAATCGGTGGATTTTTTTGTAAATAACTCATCATATACTTGCGGGCAATAAAAAATCCGATCGCAACGCCTGCAATCAGCGAAAGTGCACACACAAGGATTATCATACCAGTACCCATTGTTAAAACTTCCTCCTTCATGTTGTCTAGAACTAGTTTACTACAAGTTATAGGTTACATACAACATTTGAAAGTTAATTAAGTGGCATACACCATGTTCAATTTAAATGGTGACAGCCATCCATATTTTCTTTCTCCATAATCCATCGCTAAGAAGTATGACTCAAATTGCCTTAACGCTTCAAACACAATCGTTTCTGCTTCAAAATTACCAATGCTGTATAAATGGAGATAACGATCGTTCAGCTCTATTCTTACTGTGCTATTTTTGCACGGAAGTGTATATGATTGACCTTCACACCGCCAGTCATACTTATCACTTAATTGCTGCCTAAAATGTTCCTCTAGCTGCGAAACGGAGATAGAGGATGTTATGTAACCGATCTGTTTATTTAATATTTGTTTAGAAATCCCAGATGTACGCTGTTCTTCAAAAAATAATTGAAAAAGCTTATTTTCTTTTCCATAGTAGGAATGAGCAACTTCTTTTGTTATTAAATATATAAAAAATTCTCTCATGAAAAAGCTCCTCTCCAACTTCTTTGCTGACAAGTATATACAAAAAATGGAGAAAAGCTTGTCTAAAAAACAGAGTGAAAAATAACTTTTTTTGTCGAAAAACAAAGAAAAGAAGGTTTTCGATTGAAGACCTTCTTTCTTAAAAAACATTTTTACTTATTTAGCATCTCTTTAACACGCTTCACTACATTTTCAGGAGTAAAACCATATTCTTTCTGGATAACTTCTCCAGGTGCAGAAGCTCCAAAAGTATCAATGGCTAATGTTTCTCCTTCTAGTCCAACATATTTATGCCAGCCTAATGAAGCACCCATTTCAATCGCTAAGCGTTTCGTAATATGCTTTGGAAGCACTGATTCTTTATAATCTGAATCCTGCTTGTCAAAGCTCTCCCAAGAAGGCATGGAAACAACAGATGCTGAGATTCCTTCATTTTTCAGAAGTTCTTGAGCTTCTACTGCCAAACTAACCTCTGAACCTGCAGAAAGAAGAAGCACTTCCACTTCTGATTCAGATGGCGATACTACATACGCACCGCGTTTTACACCTTCATAAGCTTTTTCTTTTGTGTTTTTCAAAATAGGCAAATCCTGACGGCTTAAAACAAGCGCTGTTGGCTGATCCGTACTTTCAACTGCAATCTTCCAAGCTGCGTTTGATTCATATCCGTCAGCTGGACGAATCAAGTTAAGATTTGGAAGGGCACGCAATGAAGCAAGCTGTTCAACAGGCTCATGTGTAGGACCATCCTCACCTACCATCACACTGTCATGTGTTAATACATAAGTCACTGGCAGACCCATTAAAGCAGACAAACGAATTGCTGGACGAACGTAATCGGAGAAAACAAAAAATGTTCCACCGTATACCTTAAGTCCTCCATGGAGAGCCATTCCGTTTAATGCCGCTCCCATTGCGAATTCACGAACACCAAACCAGATGTTGCGGCCGCTGTAATCGTTTCGGCTAAAGTTTACTTCGCCCTCTAGAAGTGTTTTGTTTGAACCAGCTAAATCCGCGGAGCCTCCAAAGATTGATGGAACGTTTTTAGCAAGTACATTTAACGCTTTTCCAGCAGAAGAACGAGTAGCAATCGCCTTATCAAATTCAGGCATATTTTGATCCCAGTTTTCTGGCAGACTTCCTTTAATAGCTTCTTGAAGTTCTTGAGCTAATTCAGGATAAGCTTCTTCATATGCCTTGAATTGCTTATTCCATTCATCTTCTTTTGACTGACCTTCAGACTTTAACTTTTCAAAATGTGATTTAACTTCTTCAGGAACGTGGAAATCATTTTCAAATGTCCACTTGTATGCTTCTTTTGTTAACAGGATTTCGTCTTTCCCTAGTGGTGCACCATGTGAAGCAGATTTACCAGACTTATTCGGTGAACCGTGTCCGATTACTGTTTTAACTTCAATAAGTGTCGGCTTGTTTAACTCTTCACGAGCTTCTGCTATAGCCTTTTCGATTTCTTCCAAGTTAGTTCCATCTTCTACAAAAAGAACTTGCCAGCCGTATGCTTCAAATCTTTGCTGTACATTCTCTGAGAATGAATGATGCAGATCACCATCTAAAGAAATGTCATTCGAATCATAAAGCACAATCATTCTTCCTAATCCAAGGTGCCCAGCTAAAGAAGCAGCTTCTGCAGATACACCTTCCATCAAGTCCCCATCACCACAGATGGAATACGTATAATGATTTATCACTTCGTGTCCATCACGGTTATATTTCGCAGCCAGGTGACGTTCTGCCATAGCCATTCCAACAGCCATCGCAATTCCTTGTCCAAGTGGGCCGGTGGTTGCTTCTACACCGACTGTATGACCGTATTCAGGATGTCCAGGAGTTTTGCTTCCCCATTGTCTAAATTGCTGCAAGTCTTCAATCGTTAACCCATAACCGCTTAAATGAAGCAAGCTATACAATAGCATTGATCCATGGCCCGCTGATAAAACAAAGCGGTCACGGTTAAACCATTCTGGATTAGATGGATTATGGTTCATATATTTCGCCCAAAGGCTATATGCCATTGGGGCTGAACCCATAGGCATTCCTGGATGGCCGGAATTGGCCTTTTCTATGCTGTCAATTGATAGTGTTCTGATCGTATTAATTGCTAATTCATCAATATTACGTGACAAAAAAATCATCCCTTCATATGTACTAAACAGTTTTGAATTACATAATAAACCTTCATGTCCAATTAGACAAGGTAAACACTTTGTAAACTACTGTTATTTTACCATTACCCTCTTCAGTTCATACAAAAACCGCCTGAAACTATAGCAACGAATACGTTGTTATAGTACAGGCGGTTTAATTTATATTAAGCTAAACCGGGAATCTGACAAGAGAAATAATCCGTTTTTTCGTCATAATCAAGCTTCATATTTTCAGCAAACCAGCTTTCTTCTGCTTTAACAAAAAATCTTAATCCTTCAACTTCCTGAATGTAGTCATTTTCTTCTGGCACCGCAGGAGTTACACCAAGTGAAAAGCCGCCCGAATCACCGCTTCCCGCATACTTCACAAAAAAACGCAAACCTTCTTTTGCTCCTAATTCGATATCTTTATAAAGATTAGCAGCTGCACTCGTGATTGAAAAAGTCAAAATATTCTCCCCTTTCAAAGTTGTTATATAACAGTATATACTAATAAATATTTAATGCAACAGAAAAAAATGCCTTTTTGCATTCTTGCAAATAGGCATTAAGTATTAATGTTTAAGGTTATTTTTATTGTCTTTGCTTCTTTTTAGTTTTTCAGGTGTTACATCATTTCCGTTTGGATCTACAAATGTAACGCCATGCAAGTCTTGAACAAAAGATTTTCTAAACACTTGGAGATATTCTTCTCTCAGTTTCTTTTGTTCAATCTTTTCTTCTTTTGATAATTCTGTTTGCTTGGATTTTCTGGATAGTTCATTTATTCTTTGCATTTTATCTTTAGATAGCATCTATAAAAACTCCTTTTTCCGATCTCTTTCTCTCAATCTTACATGAGTAGAAAAGGAATTTCTAGTTATCGGTATTTTCCATATATTCTCTGTATCTTCGATGAACAGTGGCTTTTGAAATGTTATAGCCTAGCCCCCTGAGTGTGGCAGCAATATCATGAAAAGTAAGCTTCATTTCTTTTAGCCGGACTATTTCGTGTATAGGTACTTCTTTCTTTTCACGGCCTCCATAAGTTTTGTTCTTCAGATTTTTCTGAGGTTTATAGCCATCTTTTACCGCTTTTTTCATACCTCTTTTGATCTTCATATTATGGAGCTTTCGCTGATATTCCTCAACTGTTGAGACAATATCCAGAACCATTTCATCTGCTTCAGTTAAAGTGTATTCTCCGTTATGTGATAATGTAAACACTTTTATATTGTATTTAATTAATTGATGTAGAATTGCCATCTTAGCCTTGCCTCTTCCTAAACGAGTATCATCCTGAACAAGCAGATACTGAAACTCACCATCCCTTGCCATATCCAAAACACTCAATAGCTCATTACGTTCCAGTGAATAGCCGCTAGCCTTTTCTGATATACAATTAATTACTTCTAGATTAAATTGATCTGCCAGTTTCAACAGCTCTGCTTTTTGTCTTTCGATTGATGTGGTTTGTTCATCTTTTTCTGTACTGACTCTGCAATAAATGATAGCTTTCATAGATTAAAGACCTGCTTTTTATTTATTAACCGGAATTATTACTTTCTGGCCTGGAAATACAGCCGCCGCGTTTACACTGTTCTTTTGTTCTACCCATTTAATAAATTCCCAGTTGGAATAATGATGTTTAGCATTATATTCTTCAGAAAGACTCCATAATGACTCTCCTTCTTCAATAGTAACTTCTATATATTGTTTATCCTGTGATGCAAGATTTGATAATGTAAAAAAGATTCCCCCTACTAAACCTAAAAATACAATAACATGCAACGTCCCTTGTTTCATTATTATTCCCCTTTCAACAAACGTTTGTTCGTATTTATTATCTTTATAATAACTGGAACGTTTGTTCGGTGTCAACACATTTTTTCGAACTTATGTTTGTATCTGCAAGAATGCCATGCTATACTTTTTTATAGATAAAAAATCTGGTGAGGTGCTTAAAAATGACTAAGTTATCCAGACGGCAATTGGATATTCTGGCTTTTATAAAAGAAGAAGTATCACAAAAAGGCTATCCGCCTTCCGTTAGAGAAATTGGTGAAGCCGTTGGACTTGCTTCGAGTTCTACTGTCCATGGACATTTAGCAAGACTTGAGAAAAAGGGGCTAATACGCAGGGATCCAACTAAGCCAAGAGCAATCGAGGTATTAGGGTTAGAAGATAATATTCCTTCTGTCAGATCTGTGTCGATTCCGGTAATCGGTAAAGTAACTGCAGGGCTTCCTATCAGCGCTGTTGAAAATGTTGAAGAATATTTCCCTCTTCCCGAACATGTTGTTGGAGACGAAAATGTCTTTATGCTTTCCGTAGTTGGAGACAGTATGATCGAAGCAGGAATTTTTAATAAAGACTTAGTTGTTGTAAAACAGCAGCCAACAGCAAATAATGGAGATATTATCGTTGCAATGACTGACGAAGATGAAGCAACTGTAAAACGATTCTTTAAAGAAAAGAATCATATCAGGCTTCAGCCAGAGAACTCTTCTATGGAGCCTATTATTCTGCAGAGCTGTACAATCTTAGGTAAAGTAATAGGTGTTTACAGAAGTATTCATTAATTCATCAATTTATTTAAGCAAGCTATTTTTTAAAAATGGCTTGTTTTTTTGCACCTTCAAATTCATCGGATATTAACAATACTAAAAAATTAAAAGAGGTAATTACTAATTTTTTTCTTCAGCTTTCCATTTACGAAAAAGATAAAATACATAACCATTGATTGAAAATATTACGTGATACATAGCAATAGACCATTCTATTCGCCACCCATGGTAATAGACCCTCAATTGGACGAGCTTCTTAAAGTTCTGCGTAAGGGAGATACAGTGGTAGTCTATAAATTAGTGTACAATTTTAGGGAAAGTTATCGTCGTATATAGAAGTATTCATTAAGTATAATATTTGCGATTAGACAAGCTGTAAATAAAAATTACCGGCTTGTTTTTTTTTTGCAAAAAATATCAAGTATAATTTCATTTTCCTTTATTCTCTTCTGATTTCCATTTGCGAAATAGATAAAAAACAAATCCTTTAATTGAAAAGGCTTCCTGTTTCGCCTGCTAAAGGACACGGTCTAATAAGAGTAAATTGGCTAATTCGTATTGGTGAACAACCTATTCTTATAAAAAAAAAATGAATATAATAAACCAGTTGAAGTAAGAGATTAGGGGGCTAAAGAATATTTTAAAATAAAGATATTAACATCGGAGAAAGTAGGATTTTTTCCTAGTATCATAATAAAATAAATAGGTGATAAGATGGCAAAAAACAACAAGTCTAATAATAAAAAAAACTGTTTAATCGGACCTTTAAATTCAATAGAGCGCAATGAGAAAGCATTTCAAGTTCGTCTTAAGGCAGCAGCTTCCCAAATGAAACTTCCTCTCACTAAACATCCATGTAATGGTGACGAACAATTGTATCCAACTAAAATTGGCAGCTTTTCTAAGGGGTTGCCACATAATTCCCTTGGCGAGGTTGACCTCCAGGCATATAACCAATTTATTAAGGCCTTAAAAACAGGTAAGAAACGCCATTTTGAATCTATTCCTCTCGGCGGTGACGTCAAGCTTGCAAATCCTCAAGCCGTTTACGCATTTGATCTTGCGGGAACTGATTGCCACAACTTAGGTATCGCTGTACCTCCTTCCTTTAACAGTGCTTGGGAGGCTGGTGAAATGGCTGAACTATATTGGCAGGCGCTGACCCGCGATGTGCCTTTTCTTGAGTACGGCACCAATCCACTTACCATGGAAGCAGCTTCAGATTTATCCTCATTTTCTGATTTTCGCGGACCGAAAGCCGACGGCAAAGTCACAACTGGTACGCTATTCCGCGGAGACACACCTGGTGACTTAACAGGTCCTTATGTCTCCCAATTTCTATTGAAAGACATCCCCTATGGTGCGACAACAATCATTCAACGATATCGTACAACTGTGAGAGGATCTGATCATATGACATCATATGATAAATGGTTGGATGTCCAGAACGGCTCAACTCCTGCGGCAGCGTTATTCGACCCTACACCCCGCTATATCCGCAATGGAAGGGATTTGGGTGAATATGTTCATCAGGACTTTTCCTTCCAGGGTCCACTTTCCGCTTGTTTAGTTCTGCTGAGCTACGGCATAGGAGCATTAGATGAATCCAACCCCTACCTTAAATCAGAAACCCAAGGTGGTTTTATTACCTTCGGGGCCCCACATATTCTTGATTTAGTTACAAAAGTGGGGCGGGCAGCACTTGAGGCAGCCTGGTTCCAAAAATTCCTTGTCCACCGCAGACTACGTCCCGAGGAGTTCGGAGGACGCGTCCACAACCATATGATAGGTGCACAATGCTACCCGATAAACTCAGAACTCCTCAATTCCAAGGTGATTTGTAAGGTATTCAAAAAGTTCCGCAGCTACCTGCTTCCTATGTCCTATCCGGAAGGCTGCCCAACCCATTCGGCTTACCCAGCTGGCCACGCAGCCATCGCTGGGGCCGGAGCCACTATTCTCAAGGCATTCTTTAAAGAATCGTTTGAGATTCCAAATCCAGTCGCCGCCAGTTCGGATGGCCTCTCATTGCTTCCTTATTCAGGAGAACCATTGACAATAGGCGGGGAATTGAATAAACTGGCCGCAAATATCTCCCTAGGCCGCGATACAGCCGGCGTCCATTGGCGTTCTGATGGGATTGAGGGGATGTAACTTGGTGAAGACGTCGCAATAAGCATTCTTAGGGACTACAGGGCGACCTACAATGAGAAATTTTGTGGTTTCTCATTCACTAAGTTTGACGGGACTCCGATCACAATCAAATAGGTTAAAAAGATGCAACTGGGAATAAACATAAAAACCCCTGACACCAATGGTATCAGGGGTTTACAGGTTTTAATACATGCTCATATATTGTTCGCGTTCCCAAGGGTGAACTTGTGTACGGAACATATCCCACTCGATCTCTTTCGCTTCTATGAAATGTTCTGTAGCGTGCTCACCAAGAGCTTTTGTCAGAACTTCATTTTTACTGAAAAGTACTAGAGCTTCTTTTAATGTTGCTGGGAGATCTTGAATTCCTTCTGCTTCGCGCTCATCTTTATCCATTACATAGATGTTGCGGTCTACAGGCTTCGGAGCAGCTAATTTGTTCTTGATTCCATCAAGACCTGATGCAAGCAATACTGCCATTGCAAGATACGGGTTAGCCGTTGGATCAACACTTCGAACTTCGATACGTGTGCTGATACCGCGTGAAGCTGGAATACGAATTAACGGACTTCTGTTTTGCATAGACCAAGCTACATAACATGGTGCTTCATAGCCAGGCACTAAACGCTTATAAGAGTTTACAGTAGGGTTTGTAATTGCTGTAAAACCTTGTGCGTGCTTTAGGATACCAGCCAAGAAATGCATTGCCGTTTCACTTAAGCCTGTTTGAGACTTTTCATCATAGAACACATTTTCGCCGTCTTTAAATAAAGACATGTTAGCATGCATACCAGAACCGTTTACACCGAATAATGGTTTTGCCATGAAAGTAGCGTGAAGTCCGTGCTTACGTGCAATTGTTTTTACAGCAAGTTTAAACGTTTGGATGTTATCACATGTGCTCACTGCATCCGCATATTTAAAGTCAATTTCATGCTGACCAGGTGCTACTTCATGGTGAGATGCTTCAATCTCAAAGCCCATATCTTCAAGCTCTAGTACAATATCTCTTCGGCAGTTTTCACCAAGGTCTGTTGGAGCAAGGTCGAAGTATCCGCCTTTATCATTTAATTCAAGTGTTGGTTCACCTTTTTCATCATTTTTGAACAAGAAGAATTCTGGCTCAGGTCCAATGTTGAAGTCTGAGAATCCTAGATCTTCCATCTCTTTTAATACTCGCTTTAGAATACCGCGCGGGTCTCCATCGAATGGATTTCCATCGGGCATGTAGATATCACAGATCAAACGTGCAACTTTACCTTTTTCAGATGTCCAAGGGAAGATTATAAATGTACCTAAATCAGGGAATAGGTTCATATCAGATTCTTCAATTCGTACAAAACCTTCAATAGAAGATCCGTCAAACATCATTTTATTATCTAAAGCTTTTTCAAGCTGTCCGATTGGAATCTCAACGTTTTTAATTACACCCAATAAATCTGTGAATTGTAAACGAATGAATCTTACATTTTCTTCTTTTACCATTCTTAAAATGTCATCTTTTGTATACTTTGCCAAATCTTTCTCCTCCTTTAAATATAAAAACGCCTGTTTAAGGCGATTGTTCACCTAATAAGTATTATTCAGTTTTTGTTTAATGAAAAAACCTG
Organism: Fictibacillus sp. NPDC058756; assembly: GCF_042746035.1. Lineage (NCBI taxonomy): Bacteria > Bacillati > Bacillota > Bacilli > Caryophanales > Fictibacillaceae > Fictibacillus > Fictibacillus sp. NPDC058756. Next base: position 1,951,706 of record NZ_JBHYPU010000001.1, read on the forward strand.
GAAAGTTCTCCTTGGATTAAAGATGTTTTCCCGTGTCTTCCTGCATGAATCAATTCCCTTTTTAAGCGGCGATGAAGCGCAGATTCCGAAATTTCTTTAACTCCTTGAACATTTTGCTGATTTTTAATTAATTCAGCAGCCTGTTCGTTAAGTTCAAATACCCTTTTGATACCCGCTAAATTCACGCCTTGTTCGAGCAGTGCTTTAATCTCAAGAAGCTTATCAACATCATTGAAAGAAAACAAACGACGATTACCTTCTGTCCTTGCAGGATGAATCAATTTATGTTCTTCGTAATAGCGAATCTGTCTTGCAGATAACTCAGTCAGCTGCATAACAATGCTAATTGGGAACAAAGGCAAGTTCCTGCGGTTCATATCGTTCATTTTGTCTACCTCCTTTCAACTTCTTTTTATATCTTATGTCAGAAAAGCTAACATGTCAAACATAATGTTAGAAAAAGTAACATCAAATTAAAAAAAGGCCCTTATCGGCCTTTTTAAGATGCTTATTTTTTAATTAAACCATGTGTTAAAAGTTCATCAACAGCAGAAATAACAGCAATCTTAACATGTTCGAATGTAAGTCCGCCCTGTACAAATGCAATATACGGAGGGCGGATCGGTCCATCAGCAGTAAGTTCTATACTCGCTCCTTGGATAAATGTTCCTGCTGCCATAATTACATCATCTTCATAACCTGGCATGTAATCAGGATATGGAACTGCAAATGAATTAATTGGGGATGATTTTTGGATAGCCTGACAAAATGTAATCATTCTCTCTTTGTCTCCAAAGATAACGGACTGGATAAGATCTGTTCTTTTCTCATGCCATGCTGGCCGGGTTTCCATGCCTAGCTCTTCCAAAAATGCAGCTGTAAAAACTGCTCCTTTTAAAGCCTGTGCAGTAACGTGAGGAGCTAAGAAAAAGCCTTGATACATTTCTTGCAAACTGTAAAGTGATGCACCTGCTTCCCTTCCGATTCCAGGAGAGGTAAGACGATATGAAATTCTGTTAATCAGTGATTCTGTTCCCGCGATGTATCCTCCTGTTTTCGCAAGACCTCCGCCAGGATTTTTAATTAAAGATCCTGCAATGATATCTGCACCTGCTTCAATCGGCTCCGTTTGTTCAACGAATTCACCATAACAGTTATCTACAAATACGATTACGTCTTCTTTTATACTTTTTACAAATTCAATCATTTCTTTAATATCATTCACTGTAAATGACGGCCGATCAGCATACCCTTTGGAACGCTGAATACCGATCATCTTTGTCTTTTCTGTAATGGATTCTTTTACTGCTTCGTAATCAATTTCTCCTTGTTCAGTTAAGTCTATATGCCTGTAGGAGATGTTATAATCCTTTAATGACCCTTCACCTGTTCCTCTGATACCTACAATTTCTTCTAAAGTATCATACGGTTTTCCAGATATATATACAAGTTCATCACCTGGACGAAGCACACCAAAAAGAGATAATGTGATAGCATGCGTTCCGGAAATAATTTGCGGCCTGACAATAGCTGCCTCTGCTTGAAAGACATCAGCATAGACTTTTTCGAGGGTATCACGTCCAGAATCATCATATCCATAACCTGTAGTTGGATTGAAATGATGATCTCCTACATGATTTTTCTGAAATGCTTTTAAAACTTTAAGCTGATTAAACTGTGCAACAGAATCAATGGATTCATGTATATCCTTTATTCTTTCGGATACTATTTTTCCTGTTTTCTCTAAGATTTCTCCATTTAGGAACTGCGAATACATGCTATTCTCCTTTATTGCTGATTGACTCGATAGAAGTTGATGAGAGGGCATATCCCCTGCAATCATAAACCAGCTTTTCTTTATCAAACTCCTGTTTGATTAAGATCGTTTCGGACCGAAGTCTTGCAAGCTGTTTGCCATCGTGTGCAGGCACGCTGATTTGATAATAGGTAAGCTGTTTAGTTACTTCTTTTTCAATTGTTTCTTTTAACTTTGTAATATCTTGTTCGGCTAAAGCTGAAATAGAAATAGACGGACTTTCTGGTAAAAAGTCTGCTGCAAACTGATCTTTTTTATTGTATATCGTTAACATTGGGATGTGGCTAGCTTTCAGATCACTCAATATCCGTTTAACTGTTTTTTCATGCTGATTGCGGTCTTCACTTGATCCGTCGATAACGTGAATAAGCAGATCTGCCTCAGCAGCTTCTTCTAAGGTAGATCGAAAGGCGGCTATTAATGAAGTAGGAAGATCCTGAATAAAGCCTACTGTATCTGTCAGCAGCATTTGAAAACCGCTTATCAGTTTCACTTTTCTTGTTAAAGGATCTAACGTCGCAAAAAGCTGATCTTCTTCATAACTGTCAGCTTCAGTCAGCTTATTGAATATCGTTGATTTTCCCGCATTCGTGTAGCCGACTAGTGCTGCTTGAAAGGCTCCTTGGTGTTTGCGCCGTTCTCTATATCTTTCTCTATGGCTTACCACTTGGTTTAGCTGCTGTTTTAATTCATGAATACGAAGTCTTATATGACGCCGGTCTTTTTCAAGTTTTGTTTCACCAGGACCTCTTGTCCCAATTCCACCGCCAAGTCTTGAAAGGCTTGCACCTATGCCAGAAAGCCTCGGCAAAAGATATTCCAGTTGCGCAAGTTCAACCTGAAGCTTTCCTTCTCGTGTTTTGGCACGCTGTGCAAATATATCAAGAATCAGCTGTGTCCTGTCTATAATTCTTGCTTGAAAATGTTTTGAAAGGTTACGTACTTGTGACGGTGACAGTTCACTGTTAAATATAATAAGTTCCGCTTCAAGTTCTTCTTCAAGGGTAATCAATTCTTCAACTTTTCCTTTACCTATAAAAGTAGCAGAATCATACCTGTCTCTTTTTTGAGAAACCTCTGCGCAAACTGTTCCATTCGCTGTTTTAGTCAGCGACTTTAATTCTTCCATTGAATAAAAAAAACGCTCGTCGTTCTGCCGTGGAAGCTGACAGCCGACGAGAATCGCTTTTTCCTGAACTGAATCTTTTTGTCTGTTCAAATTCGCGATCCCTGCTTTCCATAGTCTCCTTCCATCATATCAAATCACGTTCTTCTAACACAAGGTCATCACTTTGAATTGTCATCAATGCTTTTTTATCTTGCCTTGCATCATTCAGAAGCCTAACTGATTGTCTTCTTACAGCTTTTTCAATCATATTTCGAATGTATCTTCCGTTTGAGAAAGAGCCATTTCCTGAGTTTCTGACTCGTTCAATATGTGTTTTTAGTTTCCACTCACAGTCTCTTGTTAATACATATTCTCTTTCGGTAAGCATCCTTTTGGATATTTCCATTAGTTCATCCACCGAATAATCAGGAAAAGAAATAACAACAGGAAACCTTGAAGGAAGACCTGGATTTAGTTTTAAAAACCGTTCCATTTCTTTCGGGTAGCCAGCTAAAATCAATATAAATTCATGCTGCTGATCTTCCATCGCTTTTACCAGTGTATCAATTGCTTCTTTTCCAAAGTCCTTTTCTCCACCCCTGCCCAAAGAATAGGCCTCATCAATGAATAGAATTCCTCCATTTGCTTTTTTCAGTAATTCTCTTGTTTTTTGAGCGGTATGACCGATGTATTCACCTACGAGATCCGCTCTTTCGGCTTCAATTAGGTGGCCTTTTGATAGTACTTTCATCTCATGAAAAAGTGTACCCAGTTTTCTTGCTACTGTAGTTTTTCCAGTACCTGGATTTCCTTTGAATAACATATGAAGGGCCTGCTTTTCTGCCTTCATCCCCATTTCCTGCCGGCATTTATTAATATGAAGCCAGGCGTAAATTTCCTTGACATGATGTTTTAAATCTTCCATACCAACAAGCCTGTTAAGATCTTGTTCAATTTTTAATAATGGGAGATGCTGCTCTTTCGCTTTATCTTTTCCTGCCAAAGTTATGGCATCATCTGCTTTGATTTTCTCATTTCCCTGGTTTAATACAATGTTGATCTGCCGCTGTTTTTTTATCGCGATAGGTTCGTTCAAGCGGTACCACCTCTCTTTACCAGTCAAATCATTATATGCTTGTTAGATAATACCTGTGACAAATGCCTATATCGTTTATTTATCCACTGTTATCAATTTATGACAAAGCGACATTGTCTACCACAATGACAAGCCTTGTTTTTTATTGATGAATAAATATTAATAAATTGTAAACGTTTTCTATTTTCAGACGAATAAAAATACTCAAGTATGCAAGATTTCCGTGATATGTTAAATAATGAAATATCAAGCTAATTGTTAAATCGGAAGTAGGAATGATGTTGGAATCTAAATTTTATAAAAGTATATTGATTATTTTAGGATTATTTTTAACTGCTGCAGGAATTAAGCTGTTAACTGTACATTCACTGACATTCGGAGGAACAGCTGGTGTTGCAACATTTGGCACTTTTATGACTGAATGGTCGTGGGGAATTCTTTTTTTAATTGTAAATCTCCCTTTTTTTATTCTCTCTATAAAAAAGCTTGGATGGACTTTTTCACTATCAACTTTTTTATGTATTTTACTCATATCTGTTATATCAGATCTAATGGATTTTGTTCATTTTCCAACGATTTCTCCAGTAATTGCTGCTGTGATAGCTGGAATTCTGATTGGTCTCGGGGTAAGTTTTGTTCTAAATTCAGGTGCTTCTCTCGGAGGAATACACATACTCGCTTTATACCTTGAACAAAAGTCGGATATCAACCGAGGTGTATCACTTTTTGTAACTGATTTTATTATTGTTTCATCTGCTGTGGTCATGTTTGGCTTTAAGAATGCTCTCATCTCGATCATTGCCATTACAATCGCTTCTTTTCTAACAGGAAAATTAAAAGGCACAACAAAAACTTCAACTTCTGTTTATGTCCCTCGTAAAACAGAAGCTGTCAGAAATAATTAAAGCATTCTCCTCGTATGGAGAATGCTTTTTTTGCCCTATAAGCAACATAATGTATCTTATGTTAATTGATTCTGTCTAAAAATGTCTGTTTATGCGCTTCCTTAGGAAATAATGAATTTCTTACTCGTATAAATCATCCCGGCTATGGTCTATTTCTTCATGCATTTCCTGCCTCCTAGTGGATTTCATATGTCCTTTAAGCGGTTTAATCTTTCCGATTAATATGCCGAGCTCGTTATATACACCGCTTTGACTTTCTTTTTTACTTAGGTTTGCTTTATTACCTAATTCTTTTATTTTTTCAATTTTATCTGGATCAGTCGTAATCGCTGCATTCCTGCCATGTGCGTTTCCTTTTAACACACTATAGACTTCTTTCCGCAAAGCATCATTTTCTTCACCTTTCGCAACTGGTTCCGAAGAAACAATTCCTACCAGCGTATAAGTGCCACTGACGATCACATATGCTTTTTCAACCCCGTTTACTTTTTCAGCAAGCTGTACTAAATCTTTTGATTGATGTACTTCTTCACTATGTTCTGCCACACGCGGTGAATCAATTTGAGAATTCGGTTTACGCTCTGAAGTATCGTATTTCACCTGTTTCGTATCCAGTGTCTCATCCCCTGACCCGCTCTTTCCGGAACACGCACTAAGAATAAAGAGTAAACACATAAAAACTACTGACAATTTTCGCATATTCATCATCCTTTTTTAAATAGTTTTGTTAGGACGCATGTTAAATATGCAAAAAATATTGCCTTTGATATAATGGGAAAAAGAGGTTATAGGAGGCAATTATGGAAGAGTACCCACACTTACCCGAATATGCCAATTCATTTATCTCACATCTGCAAAATAAAGGCAGGAAAAAAAGTACGATCAAACGGTATTATTATGATCTGCAGGACTTTTTCGCCTGGCTTAGAGTGATCAAAAACAGTGATCATACACCTGTGATTCAAAATTTGACTTCTGATCAATTAAAAGAATATTTTTTATTTCTCTCTGAACAGAGAGAATATAGCACTGCAACCAGTAAACGAGTATTTACCGTAATAAAAAGTCTCTTTCAATTTCTTCAATCACAAAGACTTATCCAGGAAAACCCCTTTACAGACATTGAAAAAGATTTAAAGGAAGATAATCAATTTCAAGAAGAAGATTTTATTACGGAGGAAGAATTTCAGCAGCTGTTTGAAACCCTCTCATCTTTTGATGGTCTCACAGAAAAACAGCAAAAATACAGACACTTACTCATCAAAAGAAATGAAGCAATTCTATCACTGCTTTATCATTACGGATTAACTCTACAAGAATTGACGAATATTGAAATGAAACACGTTAATTTTACTAGGCAGCAGTTAACGGTTATAAATACTGCAGAAATCAGACACTTGCCTCTTACTGATTTCACCCAACAACTATTATATACATACAAAGAAGACATACCTGCCGCAATCAGACCAAATAATTATTCTTCTGACCGTTTTTTTATCGCATTTGATTATCAAAGAGGTACTTATCGTTTTGATTATTCAATTTATGAACCAAAACCCTTAACTGTAATAGCCATTCAGAAAATGTTAAGACAGGAAATCAGACGATCTGGTATCAGACAAGGTATAAGCTCACAACACCTGCGAAGGACTGCAATATTAAATTATGTAGCTTCAGGTAAAACAGACGACGAAGTTCAGTCTTGGTTCGGTTTAAAATCACATCTCACTATACAAAGATATGATAACTTTATTAAACAAATAAAAACTCCCTAGAACCTCAGCAGGTTCTCAGGGAGTATTTTTTATTCATTCATATTTGCAGAAGATAAATCGACATTTCGATGCGGGGTGAACGTTGAAAGGGCATGCTTATATATGAGGTGCTGTTTCCCTTCTGCCTCAAGTACAACCGTAAAGTTGTCAAACCCCTTTACTAAACCTTTGAGCTGAAAGCCATTCAGCAAATATACGGTCACATAAATGTTTTCGCGCCGTAATTGGTTTAAGTAATGATCCTGTAAATTGATAGATTGCTTCATGTGAACAGATCCTCCTCTTTGGGCATTACCTTTATACATTCTCGGAAATATCTAATTTCCCTTCCACAAAGTGACGAATTTCTTTAAATTTTTTCTCAAATGAGGACTCATCCATGGAAAACCACTTAACATCCATCTGATTATTGAACCATGTAAACTGTCTTTTAGCATACCTTCTTGAATTTCGTTTTAAAAGATCTATAGCTTCATCTAATGTGTTTTCACCCATTAAATAAGGAAAAAGCTCTTTGTAACCGATCGCTTTTGCTGCTAGACTATTGGAGATATCCTGCTGTAATAACCACTTCGCTTCTTCAATAACACCTGACTTAACCATCAAATCTACACGTTCATTAATGCGCTGATATAACTTTTCCCGTTCCATTGTTAAACCTACTAATGCTAGGTTATAAGATGATTCATCTTTGCCTTGCATATTTTTTTGTTCCTTTGAGGGTATGCTGCCGGTTTCATAATATATTTCTAGAGCCCTAATAACTCGGTGCACATTATTAGGGTGGATTTCAGCTGCCCTTACAGGATCTATTGACATTAGTTCTAAATGAAGTGCCTCTGCACCTTCAACATCAGCTTTTTTTTGAAGTTTATCCCTGATCTCGCTGTTTTTGTTCGCTTCTGAAAACTCATAATGATGTGTCACCGAACGGATATAGAGGCCAGTACCTCCGACAATGACGGGAATCTTCCCCCTACTATTAATATCACTGATATATTCTTTTGCTTTTTCTTGAAATTCAGCAACAGAAAATGGCTCAGAAGGATCTTTGATATCAATCATGTAATGAGGGATGCCTTCTTTTTCATCATCTGTAATTTTCGCCGTTCCAATATCTAATCCGCGGTAAACCTGCATAGAATCACCGCTGATAATTTCACCATTGATTGCCTTAGCGAGTTCGATGCTTGTTTTCGTTTTTCCAACAGCAGTTGGACCTACTATAACTACTAATTTTTCTTTCATGGTTAGCTCCTACATGACCCGCTTGAACATTTTCTCGAGTTCATAAGTTGATAGATGAATTGTTATCGGTCTCCCATGAGGGCATGTATATGGATCTTCAGATTTTCGCAAAGTCTCCAGCAACGCAAATATTTCATCGTTTCTTAAATGATGGTTTGCTTTTATCGATCCTTTACATGACATCATGATGGCAGCTTCTTCTCTTAATTTTTCTATATCAATCTTTCTATGATCTAATACCTGCTGAATAATATCCATGATGGTTTCTTTTTCATACCCTTTTGGAAACCATTGCGGATGTTCTCTAACAATAAAGGTATTTTGTCCAAATGGCTCAAGAAAGAGCCCCACTAGCCTTAAAAAATCCAGATGATCGCTAATAAATACAGCTTCATGTGTTGTGTATTCAAATGTGTAAGGAACCGTTAACAGCTGTAATTCGCGTTCAACCATCCCTACTTTTTTCCTGAAATATTCGTACTTAATTCTTTCTTGCGCAGCATGCTGATCAATTAAATATAATCCATTTTCATTTTGTGCAAGTATATATGTCCCGTGCATCTGGCCGATCGGATAAAGAACAGGTATCTTCTCTTGGTAAGATTCTGTGTCTTCGGTGCTTTCTTCTTTCTTTTCGAAAACTGTTTCATTGTAATTTTTCTTTCTATCTAAAAATGAATCCATCATTTCATTTACTGGAACTGTTTCTTGAATGCTTACTGTTGATTTTGAATGATTGGAAGTTTCAAGTTCCACAGGTTCAGGTACTCGATAAGGCTCTTTCTCTTGTTTCTTTTGAGAGTATTCAAACGAAAAAGAAGATTGTATATCTGTTTCTTTCTGTCTCTGTTCTTTCTTCTGAAAATTAACTTCGGGAATGAGCTGCTGAGCTTTTATTACTTTTCTTAATTCATTTTCGACTAATTGGACTAGTTCTGTTTCTTTACTTAGCCTTGCTTCATGTTTTGAAGGATGGACGTTTACATCTATAATTGTTGGGTCCATCTTAACGGAAAGAACTGCAATCGGAAATCGCCCAATCGGCAAGAAAGTATGATAAGCATTATGAATTGCTTTTGAAAGAGCATAGTTCTTAATATATCTGCCGTTCATAAACAGGGAGATATATTGTCTGGATGCTCTGTTCATCTCCGGTTTGGCTATATAACCTGTTACTTCATAGTCAAGAGATGTGCAGGAGACCGGCAGCATATTCTTTGCTGTCTGAATACCATAAACGGCTGCAATAATCTGCAGCAAGTTTCCATTGCCGGATGTATGCAGCAATTCTTTTCCGTTATGCTTTAACCGAAATGAAACATCTGGGTTTGCCAATGCAAGCCTGTTGACTAAATCGGTAATCGTTCCTAGTTCCGTTTGAATCGTTTTTACATGTTTAAGACGAGCAGGTGTGTTATAAAACAAATTGCGCACTGTCAGGTCTGTACCTTTTCTGCTATTTGTTTGCTGCTGTTTTTTAATTTTACCGTTTTCGATAAACAAATAAGTACCAGGTCCATCACCTGTAGAAGATTTCAACTCAACTTGAGAGACGGAAGAAATACTGGGCAGCGCTTCTCCGCGAAAACCCATCGTACGAATCTGTATAAGGTCTTGTTCACTCTTAATCTTGCTTGTAGCATGACGATTAAAGGCAAGGACACAGTCGTCAGCCTCAATACCATCCCCATTGTCCAGCACACGAATGAGTGACAAGCCACCTTCTTCTACTTCAATCTCGATTCTAGAAGCATTAGCATCAATTGAATTTTCAACTAGTTCTTTAACAACAGAGGCTGGGCGTTCTACTACTTCTCCAGCTGCAATCTTGTTCGATAAATGCTCATCTAGCTGTATGATTTTGCCCATCGTTTATAGCCTCCTATTTATTTCAGTTTGGTTTGCAGTTTATATAAAGCATTCATCGCCTCAAGAGGTGTCATTTCAAGAACATTCAATGCTTTCAAATCTTTTAAAACGTCAGTTTCTTTTGAATCTCTTTTTCGGGAAACAGTGCTTTTTTCAGCAAACAAACTTAGCTGGCTTTCCTGCACTTCTTCTTTTGCCGCAGAGACTTCCTGGATAGGAAGCGCTTCATTCTTTTCCTGTTTTTCATAAGTCTGCAGGATTGTTTTTGCTCTTTGTATAACATCCTGTGGGAGATCTGCCAGTTCTGCTACTTGAATCCCGAAACTTTTATCAGCTTGTCCATCAATTACTTTATGCAAAAATACAAGACTTCCATTTTCCTCTACAGCACTTACAAAAACATTCTTTAAGGATGGAAGCGAATTCTCAAGAACAGTCAGCTCATGATAATGGGTAGAAAAAAGCGTCTTCGCTTGAATTCTTTCGTGGATAAATTCAATTATAGACTGTGCAAGTGCCATTCCGTCATAAGTTGAAGTTCCACGTCCGATTTCATCGAGCAGGATCAAACTATTTTCTGTCGCACTCGTAAGTGCAAAGTTTGTTTCCAGCATTTCTACCATAAAAGTACTTTGTCCGCCGACTAAATCATCAGCAGCACCAATCCGTGTAAAGATCTGATCAAACATTGGCAGTTCAGCTTGTTCTGCAGGTACAAAACAGCCAATCTGCATCATAATGGCCGTTAAAGCAAGCTGGCGCATATACGTACTCTTACCAGCCATGTTAGGTCCAGTGATCAAAAGCATATTTCTTTCATTATTTAAGAAAATATCATTTGGAACATATTCTTGTGCATCCATTACTTTTTCTACAACAGGGTGACGGCCTCCGACAATGTTTACTTTTCCATCCTCTGAAACGGACGGTCTTACATAACGATACTGTTCACTGATCGCAGCAAATGATTGAATGACGTCCAGTTCTGAAATCGCAGAAGCCAGCTGTTGAAGTCCAGGTATATATTGCTTTACATATTCTCTAACTTCTAGGAACAATGTGTACTCAAGACCTGAGATTTTCTCTTCAGCTTCTAAAATAATACGCTCTTTTTCTTTAAGCTCGGGAGTTACATATCTTTCTGCGTTTGCAAGAGTCTGTTTTCGTTCATAACGTTCAGCGGGTACCATCGATAAGTTAGATTTCGTAACTTCGATATAATAGCCGAATATTTTATTGAATCCTATTTTTAAAGATTTGATTCCGGTCTCTGTTTTTTCTTGCTGTTCTAGTGCAGCAATCCAAGCTTTCCCGTTCATGCTCGCATCTTTATATTCATCAAGCTTTGCATTATAGCCTTTTTTAATGATTCCGCCTTCTTTAATTTGAACAGGGGCTTCATCATGTATAGCTGAATCCAAATATTGAGCCAGGTCTTTATGATCCGTCATTTTTTCATAGATTTCAGACGCATACTCACCCGGAATTTGACTTATTTTTTCTTTAAGAACCGGAACACTTAACAGTGATCTTTTTAACTGGACCAGATCTCTTGGACTAGCATTTCCATAAGAGATTTTAGCGATCAGCCGTTCCATGTCATATACTGACTTCAGCTGTTCTTTCATTTCCTCACGGATAAAAAACTCATTAATGAGCTCTTCTACAAGCTGTAAACGTTTCTCGATGGTCCTCTTCACAAAAAGAGGTTCTTCTACCCATTGTTTAAGTTTTCTGGCTCCCATTGCAGTCATAGTAGAATCTAACAACCAAAGGAGCGAACCTTTTTTGCCTTTTGCACGAATTGACTCAGTAAGCTCTAGATTTCTTTTTGAGAAAGCGTCCAGCTTCATTCTTAGGTCATTCTGCTGAAATTCAACCGGCTTTAGATGCTGAAAAGAACGCTTCTGTGTATAGTTTAAGTAATGAAATAGTCTGCCAGCTGCTTTCAATAAAGAAAGATGCGAGATATCTTTTGTGAGATGCTGAAATTTTTCATCGACGGTATTCTCTTGTTGAATGGAAACCGAAGCCTGTTCATTGAGAGACATTTTTTCATTCCAATCAGTATGTAACTCTTCATCTCCAACGATTTCTTTAACGCCGTGACTTAAGAGCAGTTGAATGAATGATAGCTGATTACCGCTATACGTATAGCCTTTTAATTCTCCAGTAGATAGGTCACAAAGAATATAAGCAAATAAATCATTTTCTCTTTCAATTGAAACTAGATAATTATTTTCTCTGTCTTGCAATAAGTGATCATCAATAACCGTTCCTGGCGTTATGATCTGAATAACTTCCCGCTTCACAACCCCTACTGCTTGCTTAGGGTCTTCTACTTGTTCACAGATGGCTACTTTATAGCCGCTTTCTACCAGTGTTTTTATATAACCTGCAGAAGAATGATAAGGCACTCCGCACATTGGTATGCGATCCTGGCTGCCCCCATCTCTGCTCGTTAATGTAATCTCTAAAATTTGAGCTGCCTGAACAGCATCATCAAAAAACATTTCATAAAAATCGCCTAAACGAAAAAATAAAAAGGCATCTTGATGAGCTGCCTTAATAGATAAGTATTGTTGCATCATTGGAGTATATTGCGACATGGTTTCACCTTTTTTCATAACATTTCGATGTTGCTATTATATCATAACTCCTCATTTCATTTCGTTTACTCTGCATGAAAAAAACGGGAAGAATTCTCCCCGCTCCTTGTTATTCTTCTAAATCGCCAATCAGAAAGTTGGGATCAAGATCTTCGAAGTTTTCATCCTCTACATCATACTCCCAATCTCTTGTGTTCTCATCGTCAAATCCATCTGGATTCACGTAAACGCAAACCTTTGTCTCACCAATGATCTCACATACAAACTCTCTTTCTACCTGAACGATGACTTTATTGCCGTTTGGAGAAATAGTTGCTTCAAGCGTATTTGGTTCCTGCAGTGCACGGCAAGTTACTTCATACTGGTTCCCAAGCGCGTTTTTGTCTCTTACACTCAAATCCACTTTATCTTTAAAATGGATGGTTTCAGTTACTACTTCGGTTCTAGTATTATCATTGTATGAGTACCAAACGTTAATATCATAGCTTCCTTCAACTTCCACACATTCACCGTTTCTCTTCGGCTTATAAGCATGATTAATAATCCAGCATCCTAAAATACTGCTGGGACGATGAGCTGGTGCAATCGTATGAGTCGCCTGAGAAAACTTTCTGCCTTTACCACACACCGCTTTTGTAATGATTTCTCTGTAAGTCAGCTCTTGTTGAATGTGTCTAGCCATACTTGAATCCCTCCTATTTCCGCTCTCAATACATTTTATGCAGGGCAAATGCCTATTGTGCTTATTAATATGAAAATCAGGAATTAGTTTATGTATATGGGCTTTCTTAGAACAATGTTCAAAAAATATTTTTGATGTACGGTACGTGAAATTAATATATTCTTTTTGTTTCAATGAAGAATAATCTGATGCTAGGGTTTGTCGAAAAGCCCATAAAACTTTTGAAGGACCATAAATGTTGTTGAAGGCTCATAAAATATTTTAAAGGCACATAATACCTGATTGAGGGTCGATTAGGTATTTCTTGATCCCTTTAAATAGCTAGAAAATGTGCTAAACAACAAAAAACACGATGCTCTATAGAACATCGTGTCTTAAAAAGGCTGTTTCCGTTAACTTTGTTGCTATTTGAAAGGATTGATTTCCGCTCCAGATGCTCGCTTTCCGCGGGGCGTGCGGTGAGCCTCTTCAGCGCTTTGCACCCTTAGGAGTCTCACACCTTGCGCTCCAATCAACTTTTCAACGAAGGGTCTTCAAAAAACATTCAAAAACAGCAAACTATTAGAAAAGAGCTTGAAAAATAAAATATATTAGTGGCAGCCGCAGCCGCCAGGTGAACATCCTTCTTGAGAACCTGTCGTTCCTTTAAGAAGATCTCCGCCTGTAGATTCAATAATCTCATCTGTAACTTTGTTTGAGATTGTATGTGAAACCATTTGAAGAATATCATTCACATCATTTTGCGACTGTTTAAATTCCTGAACGACAGGGATGCTGTCAAGTTCAGCCATAAGTGCGTCAATCTTTTCTTCTACTTCTCTAGAAGCTTCATGTTTTTGATAATGCTGAAGATTAACAGCTTGTTTTTGCATGTTTTTAATTTGCCCCATTAATTTAGCAACGTTGGCATTCGTGTTGATTTGAGCCTCAGCTTTCTTGAAAAATTCCACTTCTTCCGTTGTCGCGATCATTTTCGCAAGTTCTTTCGCTTTTCCTAAAATTTCTTCTTTAGTATAAGTTGTCATTAGCTTACCACCTCTGATTTTTCTACGATCAATTCTCCGCCAAGGTTCCATGTTTTAGCGTCAGTAATCTTAACTTTTACAATTTCACCGATCAAGTGTTTAGAAGCTTTAAAGTTTACTACTTTATTTGAACCAGTGTGACCGGTCAGCACATCAGGATTTTTTTTGCTTTCTCCTTCAACGAGCACTTCTACAACTTTTCCAATGTAAGCCTGGTTTTTGCGAAGTGAAATATCATTTAAAACACTGTTCAAACGCTGAAGACGCTCACGTTTAACCTCCATTGGCACATTGTCTTTCATTTTTGCAGCCGGAGTACCTTCTCGAGGCGAATAAATAAACGTATACGCAGCATCGTACTCGACTTCTTTTACAAGGGTAATCGTTTCTTCAAACTGTTCGTCTGTTTCATTTGGGAATCCGACAATAATATCTGTCGTTAATGCTGCATTTGGAACAGCAGCCTTTATCTTACCGACAAGCTCAAGGTAGTGCTCACGTGTATATTTACGAGCCATTAATTTTAAGATATCACTATTGCCGTGCTGAACAGGAAGATGGATGTGATCGACGATATTTCCGCCTTTAGCAAGCACTTCGATCAAACGGTCATCAAAATCACGTGGATGACTAGTCGTAAATCGCAGTCTTGGGATATCAATCTTACGGATCTCATCCATTAGATCTCCAAGACCGAAGTTTAAGTCTTCGAAATCTTTACCGTAAGCATTTACATTTTGACCTAACAATGTAACTTCCTTGTAGCCTTCTCTCGCCAGCTGTCTAACTTCCTCGATAATATCCTGGGGATGTCTGCTGCGTTCCTTGCCGCGTGTATATGGAACGATACAATACGTACAGAACTTGTCACAGCCGTACATAATGTTAACCCAGCCTTTTACATTGCCCTTGCGTTTTCTTGGAAGGTTTTCAACAATGTCACCCTCTTTAGACCAAACCTCAACGACCATTTCTTTTGAAAATAAAGCATTTTCAATGATTTGAGGCAGACGATGAATATTGTGAGTACCAAAGATCATGTCTACTTGAGGATAAGTTGATAGTATTCGGTTTACAACAGATTCTTCCTGAGACATACATCCGCAGACACCTAAAAGCAAGTTTGGATTGTTCGCTTTTGTATGTTTTAGATGTCCGAGTTCACCGAAAACTTTATTTTCAGCATTTTCACGAATCGCACATGTATTTAATAAAATTACATCTGCATCTTCTGTAGAATCTGTGACTTCATAACCCATCTCATTGAGTATGCCAGCCATAACCTCAGTATCATGTTCGTTCATCTGGCAACCGTAAGTACGAATATAGAACTTCTTCCCAACACCAATATTTTTTAAATTCTCAGGAATCGTGAAATCTTTTAAAATTTGAGTCTGCTCTTTACCGCGCTTTTTTGCGTCTTTTAAAGAAGGCGGAGTATAAGTAGTTTGAAAATATTGTGAGTAGTCTCTATTTTTATCTTTATTTATTGTTTCATTGTCTTTCGTATCCAAGACATTTTCACTCCTAACTGCCTTTGCTGCATATTGCTAAACTTATATCTTTCAATAAAACATTTATCTAACTGTAACATTATATCAAATAATTGGTTTTATTTAAACGTGAAATCCCTTTAGTTTACATAACGATATTACGGTAACCTGCATCGCTTGTACAAACAAAAAAGAAGGATTTCTCCTTCTTTTTTGCATTGGCTCTTTTTTAAAAAATGTTGCTTATGAATATTTTTTTCACTTCTTTGATAAGTTGATTGGAGTGCAAGGTGCGTGCCAACTAACTGAATAATCCTCTTGCAAGGCATGCGACGAGGAACAGGCCTCGTCAGGATTTGCGTGTAGACGCAGGAGCACATATACTTCCCAGATGGTGAGACTCCTAAAGGCGCAAAGCGCGAGGAGGCTCACCGCCCGCCACGTGGAAAGCGAGCGACCTGGAACGGAAATCAACTACCTTCAAAAAACATTGTTTACAAAAACAGCTTTTACATTAAATAATTTCTAGTTCTTTTCCAGCCTTTTCAAATGCGTCAAGAGCAGTTTGCAATTCTTCTTTAGTATGCTGCGCGGTTACGATTGTTCTTACACGTGCTTTCCCTTTTGCAACTGTTGGGAATGCGATGCCTTGCGCGAATACACCATACTTTAACAATGTATCTGAAAGCTTATGCGCTAGAGCATCATCACCTACAAGCACAGGAGTGATAGGTGTTTCACTTACACCAGTATTGAATCCAAGTTCTTTAAGACCCGCTTTAAAGAATTTCGTATTTTCCCATAAACGTTCCATGTGTTCTGGTTCTTCTTCTAAAACATCAATAGCAGCAGAACTTGCAGCGATAACTGCAGGCGGATGAGATGTACTGAAAAGGAAAGGACGTCCCTTATGGATCAAGTAGTCTCTTAATGTTTGTGTACTTGCAATATACCCCCCAAGAACACCAATAGCTTTACTTAATGTACCGACTTGGATATGTACGCGGCCGTTTAAATTGAAGTGATCAATCGTCCCGCGTCCATTAGTTCCTAAAACTCCGCTTGCATGTGCGTCGTCAACCATCACTAGTGCATCGTACTTTTCAGCAAGTTCTACGATTCCAGGGAGTGGTGCGATATTGCCGTCCATTGAGAATACACCATCTGTTACCACGATTCTTTTTCTATAATCCTGTGTTTCTTTTAACGCAGCTTCCAAATCTTCTAAATCTACATGCTTATAGATTCTTCTTTTTGCTTTTGTTAAACGGATTCCATCTATTATTGATGCATGGTTCAGTTCATCTGAAATAACGACATCCTGATCGGTCAGGATTGCTGAAAGGATTCCTTGGTTTGTTGAAAAGCCAGATTGGAATACAAGACATGCTTCTGTATGTTTAAATTCAGCAAGCTTTTTTTCAAACTCTTCGTGCATAGAAAGTGTTCCTGCAATAGTACGAACAGAACCTGTTCCAACACCAAACTTTTCTACCGATTCTAACGCTGCTTGCTTCATTTTTGGATGACTTGTTAATCCTAAATAGTTGTTTGAAGAAAGCTGAATTACTTCCTTGCCATTGATAACAACTTTAGAACCTTGTTCTGATTCAAGAGGTACGAGCTTCCTAAACGTCCCCTCTTCTTTCATATGGTCTAATTCTTCTTGTAAATATTCAAAACCTTTCATCACGATCAAGCCCCTTTCTAAGGAATTAGAACTACTTTTCCGCAATTGCCTTTTATCATTAAATCAAAACCTTCCTCAAACTGCTCCATTGGAAGAGTGTGGGTGATGATTGTCTCAGGATGCATGTTTCCAGACTGTAAAAGTCCAGAAACCTGCTGCCACGTTTCATACATCTTTCTGCCAGTGATCCCTTGTACTGTAACGCCTTTAAAGACAACATCATTTGTAAGGTCAATTTCAACAGGCTTAACAGGCAAACTTAAAATAGATACACGACCGCCGTTCGTAATCATTTTAAACCCTTGGTCGATAGCTACTGGATGCCCGCTCATCTCGCAGACAACATCTACACCATTCCCGTCTGTAAGCTCCATCACTTTTTTCACTGGATCTTCATCCTTTGGATTAATAACAGCTGTAGCTCCAATTTTTTTTGCTAAATCAAGACGGTATTCATTAAGGTCCAGTGCTATTACCTGGCTTGCTCCTGCAGCTTTAGCTACGTTAACCGCCATGATGCCTATCGGACCGCAGCCGATGACTGCAACTGTTTTTCCTGCTACATCACCAGCTAAAACAGTATGAACTGCATTTCCCATCGGTTCTTGAATAGAACCATGTTCGAATGGCATATCAGGATCATTCTTCCAGATGTTTTCTGCAGGCATCGCAACATATTCAGCAAAACAGCCGTGAGTATCAACACCGATAATTTTAGTGTTCTTACAGATATGGAACTGTCCTTTTAAACATTGTGGACAAGAATGGCAAACAATATGAGTTTCTGCTGAAACATGATCACCAGCTTTAACATTTTTTACTGAACTTCCTACTTTTTCAACGACTCCTGAAAACTCATGTCCGAACACATAAGGTGTTTTCACACGACTTTGAGACCATTCATCCCATGTGTATATATGGACATCCGTTCCACAGATCGAAGTTGCTTTTACTTTAATTAATACTTCATCTTCCTTTATTTGTGGTATATCTACTGTTTCTAATCTAGCACCGTATCCCGCATGATGCTTAACAATTGCTTTCATTTTTCCTTCCAAACTGAACACTCCTCACTAAACATCAAATATCATATCCAACATCATTGTACATTTTAAAAATAGTGAGGTAAAGAGCAGTGTTCATGTCAGATGGACATACGCAGATACCCAAAAAAATTTAGAAAAAAATTTTATATAAGGCTGTTTTCGTACACATTGTTGCTATTGGAAGTTGTTGATTTCCGTTCAAGGATGCTCGCTTTCCGCGGGACTCGCGGTGAGCCCGCTAGGCGAATCAAACCTGCAGCGTCTCATCCTGTAAAAAATACTCAAAATCAGCAATCTTTTAAAGATGTGCCTAAATTAATTAAAAAACCTCCTCCTAAAAATAGGAGGAGGCTATGAATTACATAAATTCTGTCATTAGCTGATTGAATTTTTCCTCTGACAGGTTCAAATCCATTTTTGCAAGAGCTTCTTTACTGTAACCATGGGCAAGATCCTGATAAGAAGGCTTCACTTTATCCTGATAAATAATCCCTTTTACTAGACCTTTATTCTCCATCAATGTTTGCATAGCCATCATGCGATTTGAAGAGTCATAGTTTTCAATTGAGCTTAACGGAACCAAGTGCTCTTTGAACCAGTCATATGTGTTTACCTTATTGTATGTAACGCAAGGCGAAAACACGTTGATCAAAGAGAATCCTTTGTGATTAATACCGGCTTCAATAATAGAAGTAAGTTCTTTCAAATCTGTTGAGAAACTTTGAGCAACAAATGTAGCGCCTGCAGTTAAAGCAAGCTCCATAATGCCAATAGCCGATTCTACAGAACCTTCTGGCGTACTTTTTGTCTTAAAACCAACATCGGAACGCGGAGATGTCTGTCCTTTCGTCAGGCCATAAATCTGGTTATCCATTACGATGTATGTGATATCAATATTTCTTCTGATCGCATGGACCGTGTGACCCATACCAATCGCAAATCCGTCACCGTCCCCGCCAGAAGCAATTACAGTTAAATCGCGGTTTGCCATCTTTACACCTTGTGCAATCGGCAGTGAACGTCCATGTATTCCATGGAAACCATAGGACTTAATATATCCAGAAATTCGCCCAGAACAACCAATTCCAGATACAACAGCAAGATTATCAGGTTCTAAACCGACATTTGCTGCTGCTCTTTGAATAGCTGCCTGTACAGAAAAATCTCCACA
The DNA here is from genome assembly GCF_042746035.1 of Fictibacillus sp. NPDC058756. Lineage (NCBI taxonomy): Bacteria > Bacillati > Bacillota > Bacilli > Caryophanales > Fictibacillaceae > Fictibacillus > Fictibacillus sp. NPDC058756. Next base: position 1,971,239 of record NZ_JBHYPU010000001.1, read on the forward strand.
ACCCGGACACCAGTTAGGTTTGATACTGTTACGAAAATCTTTGAATGTAGCCATATTAAACCAGCTCCTTGCATTTCATGAAAACTTCAGATGGCAAGAAAGGATTTCCATCATATTTTAATAAACTCTTAATTTTTTCATGCTGCCCAACATTCATTTTCAAGATGCTAGCTAATTGTCCCGTTGCGTTATTTTCAACAACGATTACTGTTTTCGCAGCGTCAATTAACGGTTTCATCTCATCAGCCGGGAATGGATGAATCAAGCGAATGTGCGCATGATTTACTTTAAACCCGTCAGCTTCCAGACGCGGCATCGCTTCTTCAATAACACCTCTAGTAGAATTAAAGCCTACAAGAAGAATATCTGCTTCCGCGTGTTGTCCCTGCTTTACTACAGGAACATTGAAATTAAGGTTCTTTAATTTGCGCAGACGCTTATCCATCTGCTTTTGACGGTTAGCTGCTACTTCTGACGGTTTTCCAGTTTCATCATGTTCTACACCTGTAACATGGTGAATACCGTTTTTCATACCAGGAATTACACGAGGCGAGATACCATCTTCAGTAACTTCATATCGTTTAAAGTATCCGTCTTTATCATCAGTTTCAGGCAGTTCCTGATTTGTGTCAAGTTTACCGCGGCGAATTTCCACACGGCTGTAATCTAATGGTTCAACAGATTGTTTTCCAAGTGAAAGCTGAAGATCCGTCAGTAAAATTACTGGGCATTGGTATTCTTCTGCAATATTTAATGCTTCTACGGCATCATAAAATGCCTCTTCAACAGTACTTGGCGCGATAACTACCTTTGGAATTTCACCATGTGTACCGTAAATCATTGCCATTAAATCAGATTGTTCTTGTTTTGTCGGAAGTCCTGTAGACGGCCCTCCGCGCTGTGTATCAACTACTACTAAAGGTACTTCAGTCATTCCAGACAGACCAAGTGCTTCCATCATTAATGAAAGTCCAGGACCTGCAGATGAAGTGATCGTTCTGACTCCAGCATAGTTTGCACCAATTGCCATCGTACATGCAGCGATCTCATCTTCTGTCTGAATAACTGTTCCGCCAAATTCAGGCAGTTTTTTGATTAAGTACTCCATAATCTCTGAAGCAGGCGTGATAGGATACGCTGCCATAAAACGAACCCCGCCCGCAACAAAACCTAATGCGATTGCATCGTTTCCAATCATGAACATTCTCTTTTTGCCGTCTGCTTTATTTAATTGGAAACCATCAATCTGGCCGCCTGATAATTCATTAAAATGATCTGCACCTTTTTGAATGGCTTCCATGTTCTTTTCTACTACTTTTACACCTTTACGGGAGAAAATCTCCTCAACTACTTCCAAGTAGCTTTCAACAGGCAGACCTAATACAGCACTCGTTGCGCCGATCGCCACCATGTTCTTCATGAGAGAAGTTCCAAGTTCACTTGCAATCTCAGTAAATGGAACCGCATACAATCTGACATTCAGATCTTCTGGTACAGTAGGATTAAATTTAGAATCTCCTATTACAACTCCGCCATCGCGAAGCTCATGTACATTCACATCAATCGTCTCTTGATCAAATGCTATTAAAATATCAAGATCATCAGAAATAGAACGGGTTTCACTTGTGCTTACACGAATTTTATTGTTGGTATGACCGCCTTTAATTCTTGAAGAAAAGTGTCGATAGCTATAGAGATAATAGCCAAGGCGATTAAGAGCCATCGCAAAAATCTCACCTGTACTATCGATACCTTCACCCTGCTGTCCGCCAACTTTCCAGGAAAGTTGATCAATCATGTACTCCACCCTTTCAGTAACCCAAACGTTAATTTTGAGAAATTACTTAGTTTTGTTTATTGCATTCATGGTGATTTCAACGTTTTGATTCGTTAAATAAAATATGTACTAAACGTCTACAATTCTAGACTTAACTTAATAAAAATGCAAGTATTCGGCCGAAATTATTCAAACTATTTCAAAAACAGGCAAAACATGTAAGATCTGCAGTATTATTGTGACCAATACAGTTCTTGTACTAATCAATTCTAGTATATTTCTTTAAATTCCTCCATAAACAGCCCCTGTAAAAGTATTAAAACCACAAAAAACCTGCTTACTTATTTTTAAGTAAACAGGTTTTTTCATTTCTTCATTATCGCGGTTCCACTATTAATTTAATTGCCGTTCTTTCTTCCCCATCAATTAAGATATCTGTAAATGCTGGTATACAAATGAGGTCTACTCCGCTCGGTGCTACAAATCCTCTTGCAATCGCTACGGCTTTTACAGCTTGATTTAATGCACCTGCACCGATCGCCTGTATTTCAGCGCCTCCTCTTTCACGGAGAACACCTGCAAGTGCACCAGCTACAGAATTGGGGTTGGATTTTGCTGAAACTTTTAATATTTCCATTGTTTTGAACCTCCTTCAGGATAGATACCTGTTCTACTATATTCATTGATCAAGGCTTGTATTCCTGCAGTAACAAATTTCCCGGAATCTTTATATATTATTTGTTCTGCTGAGTTGACCTTCTGAATAAACCCCGGTTATCTGTTTCCCTTAACATTGGCAGTTCAAACCTTATTGATTTCTGAAAACTACATATAAAAATAAAAACTGTAATAGAAAAAACAGGCTCAAAAGGTTTTGATAGCTTTTGAGCCTGTTCATTATTTCGCGTATTCTACTGCACGTGTCTCACGAATAACCGTTACTTTGATATGTCCTGGATAATCCAGTTCACTCTCGATCTTTTTCGTTATATCACGTGCAAGTCTATAAGAAGCCACATCATCAATCATTTCCGGTTTTACCATGATGCGAATTTCGCGTCCTGCTTGAATTGCAAAAGATTTTTCAACTCCATCAAATGACTCTGAAATCTCTTCAAGCTTTTCAAGTCTGCGAATATACGTTTCTAAAGTTTCTCGGCGGGCTCCTGGTCTCGCAGCTGATAATGCATCTGCTGCTGCCACAAGAGTAGCAATAATTGATGTTGGTTCTGTATCACCATGATGTGACGCAATACTATTGATAACTACAGGGTGTTCCTTATACTTTGTAGCAAGTTCAACCCCGATATCAACGTGGCTGCCTTCAACTTCATGATCAATCGCTTTACCGATATCATGAAGTAATCCAGCGCGTCTAGCAAGATGTACATCTTCGCCTACTTCAGCTGCCATTAAGCCAGCTAAGTAAGCCACTTCTGTTGAATGTTTCAGAACGTTTTGACCGTAGCTTGTACGATACTTCAAACGGCCAAGTATTTTTATTAAATCTGGGTGAAGTCCGTGAACACCTACTTCAAAAGTAGTTTGTTCCCCAACTTCTCGAATGTACTCATCCACTTCTCTGCGTGATTTTTCAACCATTTCCTCAATTCGCGCAGGGTGGATTCTTCCATCCTGAACAAGCTTATCCAATGCCATTCGCGCAATCTCGCGGCGAATCGGATCAAAACCAGACAAGATAACAGCTTCCGGAGTATCATCGATAATTAAATCAATACCGGTTAATGTTTCAAGTGTTCTGATGTTTCGTCCTTCACGTCCAATAATTCTTCCTTTCATTTCATCGTTAGGAAGATTTACTACAGATACTGTTGTTTCTGCTACGTGATCGGCTGCGCAGCGTTGGATAGCCAGTGAAAGAATTTCTTTCGCTTTCTTGTCCGCTTCTTCTTTTGCACGGTTTTCCATTTCTTTTACCATCATCGCCAGTTCATGTGTCATCTCGTTCTCGGTTTCAGTCATAATGATTTGGCGGGCTTCATCCCTGGTAATACTGGAAATGCGCTCAAGCTCTCGTTGCTGTTCCTCCAGCAATTCCTCCACTTTGCTTTCAATCTCTTCAATTTGTCGCTGTTTTTTGGTGAGAGATTCCTCACGTCTTTCTAAAGATTCCTCTTTCTTGTCAAGAGTTTCACCTTTTCTGTCCAGGATCTCTTCTTTCTGAACCAATCGATGTTCTTGTTTTTGAAGCTCGTTTCGACGTTCGCGAATTTCGCGTTCTGCTTCGGTACGTAGCTTATGGATTTCATCTTTTGCTTCTAACAGCGCTTCCTTCTTGCTGGCGTCAGCATCGCGCTTTGCATCTTCAACAATTTGCGCAGCTGCTCGCTCTGCGCTTGAAATCTTCGCTTCAGCAATTGATTTCCTAACAAGATATCCGACAATTGCACCGACACCTAATGAGACAAGCAAACTGGAGATGAATACTGCTAAACTTGGCATATTTCCACCTCCTCTTGCTTATTCTGCTTTTCTACTTTTCATACTGCATTTCTTGGCGTCATTCGTGTTACATGTGCTTTGCACCATTCATGTCGTACAAATTCTATACATATCTTTTAATTTCATAAGAAATCAAAATATATCTCCATTTTATAGGTGTGCCTATAGCTTGTCAAGAGAGTCAATCTTCTATAATAATAGGATGGCTTAAAAATAGCAAGGAGCATTATTTGCCTGTAATTGACGAAATTTCGCATAAAAAAAAAGGCTAGTTCGCAAGCTTTGTTGCTCTTGGAAGTAGTTGATCTCCGTTTCAGATGCTCGCTTTCCGGCGGGCGTGCGGTGAGCCACCTTGGCACTTAGGACCCTTAGGTGTCTCACCTGTCACACTGATCCCCCAGGAGTCTTGCGTCTTACACTCCAATCAACTAGTCAGTGATGTTTTTTAAGCAACTATTTATTAGAAAAGAATCAAATAAAAAAAGGCCAGTCGTTTGAATGGCCTTTTTTCTTACTATTCTGTCAGCTCGAATTCTTCTTTTAAAGCCGGAGCTTCTGCTTCAGCTGCTTTTCCTTCTAACTGATAGTAGTTACGGATTTCAGCAACAATCGCTGCCGAAATTTCAGGATTTTCTTTTAAGAATTGTTTAGAGTTTTCACGGCCTTGACCTAAACGCTCACCTTCATATGAATACCAGGCTCCGCTCTTTTGGACAATATCAATCTCTGAACCGATATCTAAAATCTCGCCTTGATAAGAGATTCCTTCTCCGTACATGATATCAACTTCAGCCGTTCTGAACGGAGGAGCAACCTTATTTTTCACAACCTTAATCTTTGTTTTGTTTCCGACGACGTCTTGACCCTGCTTAAGCTGTTCTGCTCTTCTCACCTCTAGGCGTACTGAAGAATAGAACTTAAGTGCTCTTCCGCCTGGAGTTGTTTCAGGATTACCGAACATAACTCCGACTTTTTCACGGATCTGGTTAATAAATACTGCGATTGTTTTGGACTTGTTAATTGCTCCTGACAGTTTACGCAAAGCTTGAGACATTAATCGAGCTTGAAGACCTACGTGAGAGTCTCCCATTTCCCCTTCAATTTCAGCTTTTGGTACAAGAGCAGCAACAGAGTCAATGATTAAAATATCAACCGCTCCGCTTCGAACAAGTGCTTCAGCGATTTCAAGCGCTTGCTCCCCAGTATCAGGCTGTGACAATAACAATTCATCTATGTTGACACCAAGTTTTTGTGCATATACAGGATCCAGCGCGTGCTCAGCATCAATAAATGCAGCTTGTCCGCCGTTTCTTTGTACTTCAGCAATGGCGTGAAGTGCAACAGTTGTTTTACCTGAAGATTCCGGACCATAAACTTCGATTATTCTGCCGCGAGGATAACCGCCGATTCCAAGTGCAATATCCAAAGCAATGGAACCACTGGAAACAGTTGAAACTCTCTGATCTGTCTGTTCACCCAGTTTCATAATTGAACCTTTACCAAATTGCTTTTCAATTTGACGCAGAGCCATATCTAAAGCCGCTTTTCTATCGCTCATCAAAATTCACTCCTCTAATTTGTATCTTCATTTATTTTTAATTCATTAATTCCTTTGTTAACTACTTCTCTATCATATATCTTTTTTCTCATTTTGCCAATCATTTTACGAACATTTATTCGATTTTTTTATTGATCTTCTTTGACCAATTGATTTAACAAGTATAACCCATGTTTAACTGTCTTTTCCCGAATACTCTTCCTTGTTCCTGCAAGATTTATAGGGAAGACCTTTGTCACCTGGGGTCCTGCAACGCCGATAAATACTGTTCCAACAGGCTTTTTTTCTTGTTGTTCTGGTCCTGCTACACCTGTAAAGCTGATCCCATAATCTGTTTTTGCGATGTTTTTTATATGTTCCGCCATCCATTGAGCACATTCTTCACTGACGGCACCGTGTTCTTTAATTAAAGAATCAGGTACACTTAGCAAGTTTTTCTTTAATTCATTTGAATATGCAATTATACCGCCCTTAAACACAGCTGAGGAACCTGGCTGATCTGTCATAATACTTCCGAACAGACCTCCTGTTAAACTTTCAGCTGAAGCAACAGTAGCATTTCTTTTAAGCAATGAATCCATTGCCTGTTGTTCCAGCGTATCTTTCTCATATCCATAAAAGAAAGCAGATGTTCTTCTCACAATCTCTGACTCTGTTTCATCCAGCAGTTTTTTTGCTTCTTCTTGATTGGTATGTGCAGCTGTCAGACGGATTGTCACTTCATGTTCAGAGGCTAATGGTGCAATTGTAGGATTCGTTTGTTTTTCAATCAAATCAGAAAGCTTTGTTTCTAGAATCGATTCACCAATGCCAAAAAACTTCAAAACACGCGAATATAATCTAGTTTGCACATCCATCTTTGAATGCAGAAAGGGAATAGCATATTTTATGAACATTGGCTTCATCTCACTCGGAGGACCAGGAAGCAATATACAGGTAATCTCATCCTGTGTAAATGCCATGCCAGGAGCCATTCCATTATCATTAGGTAAAACTATGGCATCCTTAATAATAAGGGCTTGTTTCTTGTTGTTTTCAGTCATTTTCCTATTTGTTTGTGCAAAGTAATTTGTTATATAACGCAAGGAAGCCTCATCATGAACCAATTCTTTATTGAAAAGTTTCGCAATCGTCTCTTTTGTAAGATCATCCTTTGTCGGTCCCAGACCTCCAGTGAAAATTAGAAGGTTTGAACGTGAAGTCGCCGTTTTAACAGCAGAAGAGAGCCTTCTTTCATTATCTCCTGCAACCGTGTGATAAAAAACATTCACCCCTATATCAGCTAGATTTTTGGAAATAAATTGAGCATTGGAATTTACGATTTGGCCTAAAAGCAGTTCACTGCCTACTGCAATAATTTCTGCGTTCATCTCAACCACTCTCCCTGATTATATCTTCAATGAATTTTAGTTCAACTTGGTAAAAGAAAAGATTACATAATAATTATAGCTTGGTTTTTAATTTTTTCTCTTAGGAAGAATAAAAAAACAGGAGTGTTCCTCTCCTGTTTTTCATGATTTACTTTGATTTTAGTAAAATGTGTTTGCTGTTCACAAAATATTCCCATCCGGAATAAAGAGTAATTAAAGTAGCAAACCATAAGCTTATTGTTGCAAACGGAAAACCGATCCATGCAAAAGGAAGATTATGAAGCAACAGAGCGGATATTGCAATGATTTGTATCCACATTTTCAATTTCCCCATCTGACCTGCAGCAATAACCTCTCCCTCAGCAGAAGCAACAGCTCGTATACCCGTCACTGCGAATTCCCGGCTAAGGATAACGATAACCATCCAAGCAGGAGCTGCACCCAGTTCAACTAAACCAATCAGAGCAGCAGAGACCAGGAGTTTATCTGCAAGAGGATCTAAAAACTTTCCTAAGTTTGTTACTAAGTTGTATTTCCGTGCATAATAACCATCTACCCAGTCTGTACTGGATGCAAATATAAAGATTAGCGCTGCAACAAAATGGGTCACTGGTAACTTTTCTCCTGCAATTATCCATGTGCCCCAATCGAATCCGCCTAAAAGTACGATCATAAATAGCGGGATTAAAAAAATACGAGATATTGTTATCTTGTTAGGTAAATTCAAAGCCAATTCCTCCAAAATACGGTCAACGTCTTAGTTAATTATTGTGCCTTTTTAATAACAATCTTTTGGTGAACTAACTCAGAAGCAGGTACAGGATAAGTGAATGGTTCACCATTTATTTTTATAGATGTTACATGGGATGCACCAATATTTAAAGTAACCTCTTTTGCAGAAGTTAAATCAAAAGTTTTTGTTTCTCCTTTTTTAATCTGACTATCAAAATGACTTTTGCCGGTTTCATCTTTAATTCCTACATAACTAGGCCCAGACGCTGTCAGATCAATCACGAGCTCGTTTCCATCAGACATCTCATATGTTGTTACTTTGCCGGTTGTCTGAAGCTTTGTCAATTTTGGTGCTGTAGTTTCTTCTTTCTCAGCCGGTTCTTCATTTTTTGGTTCTTCTTTTTCAGCTTCTTTTTTGTGTTCTTCTTTCTTTTCCGGTTTGTTTGCATCCGCATCTAATTCTACAGATTTTACGTCTTCACCGCTTTTGGCCTGATCATTTCCATCCGGCAGCAAAAATTTCCACACAAAGAAAAGAATCGCTATAATTAACACTCCGATAAGTAAAATCGGGATTAACCGCTTTAAAAAAGAATTCTCTTCGTTAACAGATGAGCGTTCTCTTTTGGACCGGGGTTCAAATTCCGTTGTTGTTTCTTTAACTGCCTGCGGGATTTCATGAGCATATTCATCAAAAATCGTTTCGTAGTTTAATCCAACTGCTTCACAATAATTTTTAATAAAGGCCCTAGCATAAAAAGTACCTGGCAGGACATCATAGTTCCCCAATTCAATCGCAGCTAAATAACGCTTTTGTATCTTCGTCGCTGTTTGAAGTTCTTCAAGTGACATGCCTTTTTCTTCACGCTTTTCTTTCAATAGTTTTCCTAGTTCTGTCAACCTTCCCACCCACTTACGTCATTCTAGATTTCCAAATCCTGTTGGATCTTCTTTAAGAGCTTCATATGTAATTTCCTCATCGCGATGACTTTTCAGCTCGATAATATAATCAAAATCATCTAACGTATATTCCGTTTGCTGTACAAAAAGATCAGGGTGTTCTACAACTTTAGCCGCAGGAAGCCTCATTATTTCACGAATCAGCTGCCAATGCTTATCGTTCATATTTCTTGCAGAAACTGCTCCATCGATAATAAAAACATGATCAGAATCATATTCATCATCCGCGAGCATGTTTCTGACGGTTTGACGAAGCAAAGTTGATGAAATAAAGACCCATCTTTTATTCGCACATACACTCGAAGCTACAATGCTTTCCGTTTTCCCTACACGGGGCATTCCTCTGACGCCGATTAATTTATGTCCTTCAACCTTATATAATTCAGCCAAAAAGTCAACCAATATACCAAGCTCATCCCGAATAAACCGAAACGTTTTTTTGTCATCCGCATCACGTTCAATATATCGTCCGTGTCTGACAGCCAGTCTGTCACGCAGCTTTGGTTTGCGAAATTTGGTTACTGTAATGTTATCCATAGATTCCAGTATTGATTTTAACCGGTTTGTCTTCTCATCATTATCAATAATCAGCAGCATACCGCGCCGCTCGTTATCAACACCATTGATCGTTATGATGTTAATGCCCAGCATACCTAACAAGGATGATATATCCCCTAGGAGACCCGGTCGGTTTTTATGTATTTCATACTCTAAATACCATTCCTGCTCTCCCATGCTTCAGCTCCTTATTCTTCAAAATGAAACAAATTTCTACATTTATTCTTCGTAATTAATAATAAATGATTTTAATTTATTATGAAAGAAAAATAAAAGGATGTTAAGAAAAAAATCTTAACATCCTCTCTAAATTTAGCGGCTTCCGTCGTTTTGTACAAGCTTGACCATCATGTTAGCAATGGCGTGTTTTTCATTTTCATCTGCCACTTTCCATAGATCGGCAAGAACTTTTTCTTCCTCGTTCTTTGGTTCAACGTGGTTAGCTAAATATCCGCCGATTTCTGTAGCTAAATTTGAGATCGTCTCGTGGTTCATGCCTTCATGCTCAGCATGATTCAAGCGCTCTGCCAGGAAATCTTTCCATTGGCCGAAGTTGTCTAATACAGACATGCTGTCTCCTCCTTCAAGGTTGATACAGCATTAATATCCCTTAGTTCAATCTTTTTTATACATCAATTTTAAGTAAACCAAGATCCATTTATTGATAATATGTGCCCTGAAATATAATCTGCTTTATTGCTTATTAAAAATTCAACAGCATGAGCTACTTCATCAGGCTCTCCAAACCTTCCTGCAGGAATATCTGATGCAAGTTCAAGCTTTTCTGATTCTGAAAACTGATCAAGCATAGGTGTTGAAATAACTCCTGGTGATACGCTGTTTACTTGAATGCAGCTCGGGGCAAGTTCTTTTGATAATGCTTTTACAAAAGCATTTAATCCCCCCTTAGCAGCAGAATAGACTGTCTCACACGCAGCTCCCACCTCTCCCCATACCGAGGAAATCATAATAATTTTTCCTGCTTTATTTTGAATCATTGCCGGAATAATTGCTTTTGTAATAGAAATTGCACTAACAAGATGAAGCTGCATAGTTTCATTTATAGATTTATCCGTAAAATCTGTTAAAAGTCCATAATGCTGTGCTCCGCAGTTATAAATTAATGCATCTATGGAGCCAGGAATTTGTTTCATCAAATTTTCAGAACCTTCTGGAAGTGACAAATCTGCAGAAATAATAACACTTTTTACTTTATATCGTGTTTCAAGTTCTTCTTGAAGTTTTATTGCCGCATCAGTATTACTATTGTAATGCAAATATAAAAAGTAGCCGCGGCTTGCAAGCATCTGGCATATTTTAGAGCCAATAGCTCCCGTAGCCCCAGTAACGAGCGCAGTTTTCAATTTATTAACCCTCTTTGCAACCAAAAAACATCCTAAAATCAGGATGTTTTTTTGATTATATTATGACTTTTTTTTACGGACTTGGCAAACAGTCATCGCTTCTTTCTTAAAGTGATTTTGAAGAACTTCTTCGACGTCACTTGCTTGCAATGATTCAAACTCAGGGATTACATCAAACAGATCCATTTCATTAAAAGTATATCTCGTGAATTGGTTTGCAATAAACTCTGGAGAATTCAATGATCTCAGAAAGGCACCAATTTTCTTTTTTCGAGCTCTTTCAAATGAATCAGCAGAAACACTTTCTTGTTTAAAGTCCTCAACCATATTTGATACACGCTTAACTAATTCGTCAGGAGACTGGGTGTCCCCGCCAAGCATGCTGAAGCCGAATCCGTTCTCTTCTGTATAATCAAAAGAAAAAGTTTGATCAATCAATCCTTCTTCGTAAAGCGCTTCATAATTTGGAGAACTCTTTCCAAACATCATTTCAAGTGCCAAGTTTACACAAAGTTCATGACGCATCAATTCTTTTCCTTTACGCTTAGGAGCTGCCTCTTTAAAACCTATATAGCATTTTGGTGTCTGCACCGTCATCTCAATTATTTTTTCTGTTTTGGCTACTGACGATGGCTCATCTTCAAAAAACCGTTCGATTGGTGCTTTTTCTTTAAAAGATTTTTGTGATTGATTCTCTTTTACAAAAACAAGGATATCTTGAGCATTTACTGGACCTACGATAAACAAGATCATGTTGCTCGGATGATAAAATGTTTCGTAGCATTCATAGAGAGTATCTTTCGTAATTTTAGCGATTGATTTTTCCGTACCTGCAATATCAATCTTTACAGGATGATGATGATACATGTTTTCGATCAGCCCGAAGTATACTCTCCAGTCTGGATTATCATCATACATTCTGATTTCCTGACCGATGATCCCTTTTTCTTTTTCCACCGTTTTCTCTGTAAAGTAAGGCTCTTGAACAAAATCGATCAGTGTTGTCAGATTCTTTTTCACATCACTCGTTGTTGAAAAAAGGTATGCGGTACGGTTGAATGTAGTAAATGCATTTGCCGATGCTCCCTGCTTGCTGAAATCCTGAAAGACATCACCATGTTCTTTTTCAAACAATTTATGCTCTAAAAAATGAGCGATCCCATCTGGAACTTTTACTTCTTCGTTTTTTCCGAGCGGCTTAAAATGGTTGTCAACAGATCCATAGTGAGTGGTGAAAGTAGCATATGTTTTGTTAAAGCCTTTCTTTTCAAGTACATACACTTTCAAGCCATTTTCAAGCTCCTCAAAATGCAGCGTTTCATCTAGTTGTTCAAATGTTTTCATTCCCATTTGTGCCTGCTCCTTTCAGAAAGAAAATGGTATCCAATGTAACCTTTTTAGCTACTTTTACAACATCCTCTTTAGTTACTTTATCAATGCCATCCATCCACTCTTCAATCGTCCTGTTCGTTCCAGCAACTACATTGTGATAGAGCACTTCTGACAATCCGATCGGATGGTCAATCGTTTCAAGTACCTGGTTATTGATCATTGCTTTTGTCTGTTCAAATTCCGCATCAGTGATGTTCCCGTTCTTAATTTCTTCATGCTGTTCTTTTATAATTTTTACCGCTTTTTCGTAATTTGCAGTTTCAATTCCGCTCATAACAAACACTGCTCCTTTATGGCTTTCAAACCTGGAAGCTGCATAATAAGCGAGACTCTCTTTTTCTCTCACATTGATAAAAAGCTTTGAATGAGAAAAACCTCCAAAAACACCATTGAATACTTGAAGTGCAAAATAATCATCATCACTGTATGTGGTATATGTACGATACCCCATATGCAATTTTCCTTGCTGTACATCCTGCTCTTCAAAGATTTCTTTAACCTCTGTGATTTTCTTTTCTTCCCGATTTTGTTCATCGGTTACAGGAGTTTCACTTCGATTTTCCGGAAAGCGGAAGTGCTTCTTTACTTTTTCGATCATTTCATTTGTAGAGATATCTCCAATTACATATAGATCCAGATTGTCGTTTGTGATGACTTCCTGATAATAATCGAATAATTCTTTTGAAGTAACCGCATCCACTTCATTTTCATTGCCGTATACGTTTAAATGATAAGGTTCTGATTCATACATTTCTTCAAGCAATCTCTTATTTGCATAACGCATCTTATCGTCATAAATGGATTCAATCTGCTGTTTTAAGCTGCGTTTCTCTTTTTTAACGATATTTTCTTTAAAAACACCATTTTCAAGAGCCGGAGCTAGCAGTACTTGAGAGAGCAAGTGAAACGCTTTGTCCAGGACAGGTTCTGAGTTGGATAAGAACTTTTCATTTGCAACTTCCATACGAATGCTGATCACTTGATTTTCACCTTTTTTTGAAAGATCAGCATTTAACGTAGCACCATATAGATCATCTAGAGCACTTCTTAACTCTTTGCTGGAAGGAAAATCTTTTGTTCCACTTTGGAGAACATAGGAAAGCAATGCTCTTTTTGTAACGTTCTTTTCATTAATAGCTTCTTTAATCTGAAGAATAAATGATGTGGTCTTGTACTTTTTTGTTTCTATCGTATGTACAGTTATACCATGGAGATCTGTTTTTTCATGGTTTACAATTCCCATCGAATAAATGCCCCTTTCATTATAGCCTACATCCTAGTTTACCCATTTTCTATACTCAGCATGACAATCCTTCTTTCAAAAGAAAAAAAGTCCGCCATAAGGCGAACTTTTTGTGATGGGCTTATTTTGAAAGAATGTTGCTCTTAAACATTTTTTATTTTTAGTATGCTACTTTGATTAGGTGATTGGAGCGCAAGGTGCGAGACTCCTGCGGGATCAGCGGGACAGGTGAGACCACGGCAGGCTATATTAGCCTAGGGGGCTCACCGCACGCCCCGCGGAAAGCGAGCATCCTGGAGCGGAAATCAACCACTTACAATAGCCACAATGTTTTACAAAACAGCCTTTATCTTTTTCCTTTTTCGTATGGAGTTCCAAGAGCTTTTGGTGCATCAGCTCGTCCTACAAGTCCAGCCAAAGCTAAGATTGTAAGAACGTAAGGTGCGATTAATAAAAATACTTTCGGAATATCCTGTAAAAATGGAATGTGGGATCCAGAAATACTGATTGCTTGAGCTAACCCAAAGAATAAAGCTGCTCCCAATGCGCCTAGCGGATGCCACTTACCAAAAATCATTGCAGCAAGTGCCATAAAGCCCTGCCCTGTTATCGTAGAGTGAGTGAAGTTTCCAGAGATAGAAGCTACATATACCGCTCCGCCAAGACCTGCAAGAGCTCCACTTAATAAAACTCCGATATAGCGTACTTTTGTTACGTTAATACCCATCGTATCAGCAGCCATTGGATGCTCACCTACAGAACGTAAACGCAGCCCGAATGGTGTTTTGTATAATACATACCAAACGATCAATGCCACACCAACAGCCACATAGGATGTTAAATACGCGTTAGAGAAGAAAAGCTTTCCGATTAAAGGAATATCCGATAAGAACGGAATATCGCTCTTTGAAATTCTTTCAGATATTACTGGTGTTTGTCCAGCATTAAAGATTTTCTTCGTTAAAAAGATTGCAAGTCCTGCAGCCAAGAAGTTCAATGCAACACCGGATACAACTTGATCCGCTTTTAGTGTAATACTCGCAAGTGCATGAATAGAAGCAAGCATAGCTCCTACGATCATGGCTACGATAAAACTTACCCAAGGGGATGCGCCACCTAATCCAAACTGTTCTCCATAATAAATGGTTACAGCTCCTGTAAAAGCACCAAACAGCATTAATCCTTCTAAACCGATATTTACAACACCGGAACGTTCACTGAAAACACCGCCTAAAGCTGTGAAAATCAATGGAGCTGCTGAAACGATAGCAGCAGGGACAATCAGTGCAAGAATATCCATGAAACTCATTAGATTTTACCCCCTTTGCTTACACGGTTCATCAGCCAATGAACGATATAGCTGCATGCAACAAAGAAGATGATGAGTGCAATCACGACTCCAACAAGTTCAGTTGGAACACCTGCGATAGACTGCATGTTAAGTGCACCGATCTTCAATCCGCCAAATAGTGCTGCACCAAGTACTACACCAATGGCGCTGTTTGCCCCTAAAAGAGCTACCGCGATCCCATCAAAACCAACACCTGTGAATGCGGCATTAATCGTCATGTACTGATACGTTCCAAGACCTTCCATACTTCCTGCAATACCTGCAAAAGCACCGGAAATAGCCATTGAAAGCACGATATTTTTTGATACATTTATACCCGCATACTGAGAAGCGTGCTGGTTAAAACCTACTGCACGTAGTTCATATCCCATAGTAGTTCTCCAAAGCAAGAACCACATGATTACAGCAGCAATCAAGGCAACAATGATTCCGTAGTGCAATGTTGAATATTCCGTGATGCTTTGTAAGAATGGTGAAGCAAGAGATGCTGATTCTTTAACATTCTCTGTTCGTTCACCAGGAGCAAGCAAAAAGTTACGGATGATTTCATTTGTACTGTATAGGGCAATATAGTTCATCATGATTGTTGTAATTACTTCATGAACCTTAAATCTCGCCTTTAAAATACCAGGCACTGCTCCCCATAATGCCCCAGCTACAGCTGCAGCAAGGATAGCAAGAGGAATGTGTACAATCGCTGGTGCATCTACAGTCACACCAACATAAACAGCCGCAAGCCAGCCAACTAAAAGCTGACCCTCAACTCCGATATTGAATAAACCTGTGCGGAATGCAAACGCAACTGCAAGTCCTGATAGGATTAGAGGTGACATCTGTCTGATCGTTTCACCGATGTAATAAGGACCTCCAACCATCCCTTGAAATAACGCAACATAAGCTTCAATCGGCTTGTATCCGCTAACTAGCATGATAATACCGCCGATTAACAATCCAAGGAAGACAGAAACAAGAGGCACAAGTAGCTTCATCTTATTATTTTTATTCTGCATTTACAGTACCTCTCTTTCCGCCAGCCATCAATAATCCGAGTTCTTGCTCCGTCGTTTCCTTCGGATCAACAATCGCTACGATTTTACCTTCATACATAACGGCTATACGATCACTCACATTAATAATCTCATCGAGTTCAAAAGATACAAGCAGCACTGCTTTGCCTTTATCACGCTGTTCAATAAGTTTAGAGTGAATAAATTCGATCGCACCAACATCCAGTCCCCGTGTAGGCTGGGCAGCAATCAAAAAGTCTGGATCACGGTCTACTTCTCTTGCTATGATCGCTTTCTGCTGATTCCCTCCTGATAATGCGCGGGCAGGTGTATAAGCATCAGGTGTACGAACGTCATATTCTTCGATTAGTTTATTAGCTTTTTCAAATATTGGCGAAAATTTCAGAATTCCGTTTTTAGAAAATGGCTTCTGGTAATAGGTTTGAAGCACCATGTTCTCACCAATTGAAAAATCTAAGACAAGTCCATGCTTATGACGGTCTTGTGGAATATGAGCGAGTCCGCTGGCTGTAACACTTCTAGGTGTTTTGTTTGTAATATCTTTATCTCTTAAATGAATGGAACCTTCATTTGCTTTTCGAAGTCCAGTTATTGCCTCTAATAGCTCTGATTGACCATTTCCATCAACACCTGCAATCCCGACAATCTCACCAGCTTTAACAGTCAGGTTCAATCCATTTACAGCAGGAACTTTACGGCTGTCTAAAACAACAAGGTCTTTTATCGTCAAAACAGATTCTTTTGGTTCCGAGATTCCTTTGATAACTGTAAAATTCACTTCACGGCCTACCATCATCGCTGCAAGAGAGTCCGGATTGGCATCCTTAACGTCAACTGTACCAACGCCTCTTCCTCTTCTAATGACTGTACAGCGGTCACACACTTCCATAATTTCTTTCAGCTTATGAGTGATCAGAATGATGGATTTACCTTCACTTACTAGTTTTCTCATAATCTGAATCAGTTCTACAATCTCCTGAGGAGTTAAAACTGCAGTAGGTTCATCAAATATAAGAATATCTGCACCGCGATAAAGCGTCTTTAAGATCTCTACTCTCTGCTGCATTCCGACTGAGATATCCTCGATCTTTGCGTATGGATCCACTCTGAGTCCATATTGATCAGAAAGTGCCTGAACTTCCTTAGCGGCTGTTTGCAAATCTACTTTTCCGCCTTTTGTAGGCTCTTTTCCTAGAATGATATTTTCCGTAACGGTAAATTTATCAACGAGCATAAAGTGCTGATGAACCATCCCAATACCAAGCGAGTTTGCAATATTCGGATCATTGTTCACCACTTTATTGCCTTTAACGTATATTTCACCTTGTTCAGGTTCATAAAGTCCGAACAAGACATTCATCAACGTTGATTTCCCGGCACCATTCTCTCCAAGAAGTGCATGAATCTCACCTTTTTTAACCTGAAGGGTAATATTGTCATTTGCTACGATTCCCGGAAATTCTTTACGGATATCCCGCATGTCAATTACGTATTCCATTCTATTGATGTCCCCCCTTTTAAGTACATAAGGAAGGACTTGGCATATGCCAAGTCCTGGCCTGTTATTCAAATAGTTTCATAGATTTTACTTTATGTTTTTTACGAACTCTTCGAACTCAGCATCTGTCTTAGGAACTTTCACTTCACCATCGATGATTTTCTTCTTGTAATCTTCAACTGACTTAAGTGCGTCTTTTTCAACGTTTTCTTGAGTTGGAGCAATACCTACTCCATCTTGCTTAAGACCGAATTCTACAACTTTTCCACCTGGGAATTTGCCTGCAGCTGTTTGCTCAGAAACTTCATATACTGCTTGGTCTACACGTTTTACCATAGAAGTAAGTGTCACGTTCTCAGGCATACCTTCTTCGTGCTGGTCACGGTCAACACCGATTACCCAAACATCTTCACCGTTCTTCTTACGGTTCTTCGCTTCTGTGAATACACCCATTCCAGTTCCGCCAGCAGCATGATAGATGATATCAGCGCCTTGCTCATAGAATGTGTTAGCAATCTGCTGTCCTTTTTCTGCTTTGTTAAAGTCTTCTGCATATTGAACTAAAATTTCAGCATCAGGATTTGCAGTTTTTACACCAGCTTTAAATCCGTTTTCGAACTTTTTGATAAGCTCAGAGTTAACTCCTCCAACAAATCCTACTTTGTTAGATGTAGTTTGCATACCAGCAATTAATCCAACTAAGAAAGATCCTTCGTGCTCAGAGAAAGTGATATTGGCTACGTTGTCACCTTTAACAACCATATCTACGATTGCAAGCTTTGCATCAGGCTGCTGTTTAGCAACTGTTTCTACATCAGTACCCATCAAGAAACCGATTCCGAATACAAGATCATATTTTTGACGGATTAATGAGTTTAAGTTTGGCTTGTAATCACTTTGAGCAGTTGACTGCAAGTACTTATAGCCTTTGTTTTCTTCCAGGCTGTTATCTTTTCCAAACTTCGTTAAACCTTCCCAAGCAGATTGGTTGAATGACTTATCATCAACACCGCCAGTATCCGTTACCATTGCTACTTTAAAATCTTTTTTAGCGTCTCCGCCAGACTTTCCTTCTTCAGAATTTCCGCAACCTGCAAGAATAGTACCAGCAGTTAGCATTGCAGTTACCATTAAACCTAATTTCTTTTTCAAGTTAATTTCCCCCTAAAAATGTTTTCATTTTTTTGTGACTAACCCTAGGTGCAATTAAGTACCCCCATCACCCCCTAAAAAAGACTTTTTCTAAAAGCGCTTTCTTAAAACAGAAAATAGAAATTTATCAGATCTAAAGTAATTACATGAGTAGAGCACTGGTTCATCATACTGATCGTAATGCATTTGTTTTAATACTAATAAAGGGACACCTTCATCACTTTCTAGAATTTCAGAGATTCTGTCGTGATAGCCGATGGGCTCTATGTTTGTAACCGCATACATCACACGTCTTCCAGTTTCTTTTTCAAGCATTTCTAAAAATGATTCATAATCATGAAGCCCCTTGGCTGAAAACAAGTGTGCCGGCATATGGTCTTTACAAAAAACTACTGGTTCGCCGTCAGCCGTCCGGACACGCTCCATCATCATTAGCCCGTCTGGAAGTGAGCCATTAAACTTTGCAAGAAGTTCGTCAGTAACATCTGTCGTTTGCGAAGAAAGAAAAATCGTACCTGCTTTCTTTCCGCCTCTTTCAATCATATCGGTAACACTGTACAGTTCTTCAATACCTGAAGAAAAAAGTGCTCTTGTTCTAACGAAAGTTCCAACTCCATGTTTACGTATGAGGACGTTTTCATCTTCTAAAATTCGAAGTGCTTCTCGCAATGTCGCACGGCTAATACCTAGCTGTTTGGAAAGTTCAAATTCTGAAGGAAGCTTTTCTCCTTCTTTATAAATACCTTCTTCAATATCTTTTTTTAACTTTTCTATCACTTTAATATATAACAAGCGATGGTCCACTTTTATCGACATTACAAAACCACCTTAACTAGTTGTTCGACGTATGACAAATTAATTGAATAATCGACATTAATATACCATTTTTAATTCTATAAATAAATACTATTTTTACAAATTTTTAATAGGTATTATTTTCATTTGCCACTTTTTCAATAAAAAGGTAAATAAAAAGGCAGTTTTCTTAAACTTAGTTGCTCTAGAAAGTAGTTGTTTTCCGTTCCAGGTTGCTTCGCTTTCCGCGGGGCGTGCGGTGAGCCTCCTGCCGCTTTGCGCCATTAGGAGTCTCACCTGTCCCACTCCCACAGGAGTCTCGCACCTTCTACTCCAATCAATAGTCGAGGAAGAGTGCTCCACAAAAAATCTCCAACAGCAAAAAACTTTTAGAATTAAGAAAAAAACGGGCGATTTAAGCCCGTTTTTATGAACTTGATGCTTCTTTTTCTTCAGGCATTGCTGATATCAGAACTTCACGAGGTTTCGATCCTTCGTATGGCCCAACTATTCCTTTTGATTCCATCGTGTCGATTAATCTTGCCGCTCTGGAATAACCGATGCGGAATCTTCTTTGAAGCATTGAAACTGAAGCAGTCTGCATATCCACAACAAGCTTTACCGCATCTATAAAGAGGTCATCTTCTGATTCCATTACTGCAGGCTCAGCTTCCTCAGTAGGAATCATTTCCTTTTGATATTGAGCTTTTTGCTGGCTGACACAATGGTCAACAATTGTTTCAACTTCTTCATCCGACAGAAAAGCTCCTTGTACCCGTACAGGCTTTGAAGCTCCTGATGGGAAGAATAGCATATCTCCTCTTCCAAGAAGTTTTTCGGCTCCCCCCATATCCAAGATTGTTCTTGAATCTGTTTGAGAGGAAACACTAAATGCGATCCTTGAAGGTATATTCGCTTTGATAACCCCTGTGATTACGTCAACCGATGGTCTTTGTGTAGCTATAATTAAATGGATTCCGGCTGCACGGGCCATTTGAGCAAGGCGTGTGATGGCGTCTTCCACATCGCCAGAAGC
Source organism: Fictibacillus sp. NPDC058756 (assembly GCF_042746035.1). NCBI lineage: Bacteria > Bacillati > Bacillota > Bacilli > Caryophanales > Fictibacillaceae > Fictibacillus > Fictibacillus sp. NPDC058756. Next base: position 1,991,516 of record NZ_JBHYPU010000001.1, read on the forward strand.
AACCATCATCAGATCAGCAAGTTCATCGACGATCACAACAATGTAAGGCAAAAACGGCTGTTTGGCGTCACTTCTGCCATTCTGTTTTCTAATGGATTCATTATACCCTTCAATGTTTCTCGTACCGCTGTGGGAAAACAATTCATATCTTCTTTCCATCTCTGACACAACTCTTTTAAGTGCTTGAGCTGCTTTCTTTGGCTCCGTAACAACCGGTGCTAAGAGATGCGGGATGCCATTATACATATTAAGCTCGACCATTTTTGGATCGATCATCATCATTTTAACTTCATGCGGTTTAGCTCGCATGAGAATACTTGTTATTATTCCGTTTACACAAACACTTTTTCCGCTTCCGGTAGCGCCTGCTACGAGCAGATGGGGCATCTTGGAAAGATCTGCGATTATCGGTTCTCCAGAAATATCTCTGCCAAGACCGATTGCAAGCGGTGATTTTTGGCCAGAGAACTGAGGAGCTTCTAACACTTCTCTCAACGTAACCATTGAGATCTCGCCATTTGGTACTTCGATTCCTACAGCAGATTTCCCAGGAATCGGTGCTTCTATTCTTATATCTTTTGCAGCAAGCGCCAAAGCAAGGTCATCAGTAAGATTAACGATTTTGCTTACTTTAACACCCACATCTGGATACACTTCATATTTTGTTACAGCAGGACCTAAATGAACTTTGAGTACCTTTGCTTTTACCCCAAAACTTTCGAAGGTTTTTTCTAATTTTTTTGCATTGCTTTTACTGGCTGCATACTGCTTATCCTTATGCTGTCCGCTGTTTTGAGGGGTACGCAGATGTTTCATAGAAGGAAGCTGATAATATTCGTTCTGAATGACTTCATCGCCAAAGTTTGCTGGAAGCGGTGAGGCTGTAGTTCCACTCTCAGCTTTTTCTGTTTCGTTTTTCTTGATTGCTTCATTAGAGTCATTGAAGTTTTGAGAACCAAATTTCAGTTGTACGCCGCTCTCAGTATGATGAACCCTTTTCGTGAAATCTTCTATTACTGGTTCTTCAGAAATGATGATTTCCTCTGTCTCAGCTTCATCATCTGCATCAGGTGAAGCAGGCTTTAATTTCTTCTTTTCATTTACCTTCTTAGACCGTTCTTCAGCAATTGAATTTTTCTTTTCTAATAGGAATCCTTTTAGCTTTGCACTCGTTTCATTTAAACTCGTTACAATTTTCTGCATCATAACAGAGAGTGATTTGCCTGTTATCAAAAGGAGACTTCCAATAATCAAGAAAAAGATAACTAGCTTTGTACCGCCCGCTCCAAATAAAAAATAAAATAGCGCAAAGCCTATAGATCCTATAATACCTCCCCCAAGATCATCTGTAGCTGTCGTTCCTTGAATCTGGAGCCAGTACAGTTCCCATGTGTTTCGTATTACGGAAGCATCTTTCCAATCTCCGCCATTCGTTAAATGTTCAAACAATGTTAAATGACTGAGAACGAGGAAGGAGAAAAATAAAATATAAATACCTGTTAATCTTTTTGAAATCATAGCTGGCCAGCTTCGTTTCCAAATGAGATAAAAAGATAATAAAATACAGGCTAACAGCAAAATGCCATACCATTCTCCGCTAAAAAAACGTAAAAGATGCACGAATGCCATACCGACATTCCCCATTTTAGCTAGACCTAATGATGCAAGAGCCAATAATGATAACCCTGCAATCTCATAGGTCACCTGCTCTTTCCATCTTGCTTTATTTTTAGCTTTCTTTTTCTTGTTTTTTGCCACCAATATCACCTCACAACCATTGCTGTTTTCTTTATGTATGTATAAAAGAAAAGGAAAGAAAAGCAGCCCTGCATATAGAAAGGCTGCCCACATTAGTATAGCATATTTCTTAGGTGTCTAATTAAAAGTTTCGCAGCGTCATTCCGGGCTGACAGTCTTCTAATAAATAATGAGAAGGGTCTGTGCTCAGGATCTGAACGATTCTTGTCTCATCACCGACCCGTTCAACAAGAACAGGAACATCATTATAAAGTATTACATTCTGCATGGCTGCATTGTTTCCTTCTTCCGGAAACATCAATTCATATGGCTGCATGGTATACCAAGTCATTGTTTTATACCGTCGTTCTCAGTATTTCTATGTTCATCAATCAAATCGTTTAATTTTTTTATCGCTTGACCGAGCCCTCCAACCTCATTAATAAGCCCATCTTTAACGGCATCAGTCCCGATCACATTTGTTCCGATATCTCTTGTTAAATTTCCTTTTGAAAACATAAGCTCTTTAAAACGCTCTTCACTGATCTTAGAGTGGTTTGTCACAAATGAAATCACTCTTTCTTGCATCTTATCCAGATATTCAAATGTTTGCGGCACACCTATTACTAATCCCGTAAGTCTTACAGGATGGATCGTCATCGTAGCTGTAGGAACGATGAAAGAATATTTCGCGCTAACAGCGATAGGTACTCCAATAGAATGTCCACCGCCCAGCACTAGTGAAACACTAGGTTTTGACAAAGAAGCAATCATTTCTGATATCGCAAGACCTGCTTCAACGTCACCGCCAACAGTATTTAATATTACAAGCAATCCTTCTATCTTATGATTTTGCTCGATGGCAACGAGCTGCGGAATCAAATGTTCATATTTTGTAGCTTTATTATTTGGCGGCAGCTGCATATGGCCTTCTATCTGTCCTACTATCGTTAAACAATGAATACTCGAACCTTCCAGCTGAGGTACATTTGTTTGTCCTAGTGATTGAATTTTTTGGATCAGTCCTGAGCTTTCGTCTTTTTTAGGAGGCACGTCCGGCTGCGGTGTTTCTGTTTCAGGTGTTTGGTCCATAATCTCCACCCCTTCTCATTTAGTTCTTATTAGTATGGGCGTTAATTCCAAACGTATGATAAGAAAATAAAAAAAACCTGCTTAAAAACAGCAGGTTAAATTTCCATAATGATCGGCATGATCATTGGTCTTCTTTTTGTTTTTTCAAATAAATACTGACTTAATGTATCTCTTACATTTGATTTTAGACTTGACCATTCTTTCATGTTCTCACTCATGCATTTTTCAAGAACTTCACGGACTTTTGTATTAGCTTCTTGAAGCAGTGCTTCACTTTCACGCACATATACAAAGCCGCGGGAAATGATTTCTGGTCCGGAAATAAGCTGATGAGAATCTTTGCTTATCGTTACTACAACAACAAGGATACCGTCCTGTGATAAAAGTTTACGGTCTCGGAGTACTATATTGCCAATATCGCCGACACCTAATCCATCTACAAGGACATTTCCTGAAGGAACTTTTCCAGTCTTTTGAGCCTGTCCGTTTGCAAATTCTACGACTTCACCTTTATCAATGATAAAGATATTATCTTTTTCTACGCCAACTTCAATCGCAAGTTTTTGATGGGCCTTTTGCATTTTATATTCACCATGAACGGGAATAAAATATTTTGGCTTCATCATACTGAGCATGAATTTCAGCTCTTCTGCACTTCCATGTCCTGAAACGTGAACCTTTTTCTGGCCGAAAATTACATCTGCACCAGTCCGCATTAATTTATCCACCATTTTAGCAACAGAAGTTTCATTACCAGGTATCGGGGTAGCGGCAATAACAACTGTGTCTGAAGGACGCAGTGCAATTTGCTTATGCGATTTTTGAGCCATTCTTGACAAGGCAGCCATAGACTCTCCCTGGCTTCCAGTTGTTAGAATAACAACTTTCTCATCACTGTAATCGTTTGCTTGGTCAATTGTGATAAGGAGGTCTTTTTCGATATTTAAATAACCAAGCTGTGAAGCGATGTCTACTACCTTCACCATGCTTCGGCCATTAACAGCGACTTTGCGATTCGTTTTGGCAGCTGCATTCATCACTTGCTGAACACGATGTACATTTGATGCAAAGGAAGCAATAATGATACGTCCTTTTGCAGCTTGAAATACATCTAGAATTTCATGTCCAACTTGAGCTTCCGGTCCAGTAGAGCCTGGACGTTCCGCATTCGTACTGTCTGACAGAAGACAAAGAACACCTTCTTCTGCAAGAGCTGATATTTTTCCGAATTCCGTATGCTGTCCATCAATCGGTGTGTGATCAATCTTAAAATCACCAGTATTTGCAATAACTCCCTGTGACGTGTGAATTGCAATACCGACTGCGTCTGGAATACTATGATTCACATGGAAAAAACTCACTTTTGCACTGTTAAACGATAATTTCCGATTTGTTTCAATTAAGTTCAGTTCTGTAGAACGCAACAGTCCTGCTTCTTTTAATTTAGCTTCTACAAGGCCTAATGTAAGGCGAGTTCCATAAACAGGTACAGGAACTTGTCTTAGAACATAAGGAAGTCCTCCAATATGATCTTCATGGGCATGAGTCAAGAAGATTCCTGTTACACGTTCAATGTTCTCCTTTAAGTAAGTCACATCCGGTATTACGATATCAATTCCGAGCATTTCCTCCTGCGGAAACATTAGACCGGAGTCCATAACAAAAATTTCTTCACCCGTATCCACTACATACATGTTTTTGCCGATCTCACCTACTCCGCCCAAGGCAAAAACTTTAATTTTCTCTCTATTTTGTTTTGACAATGTGTATATTCCTCCTAGGTTGTATGTAAAAAATTAATCCCGATCACGTCACTTAAAAACATTATAACTTATCAGAGGATTACAAAACAAGACTGAGCCAACATCAAATGAAATAAAAGGATGAGTTCATAAGCATTGTTGGTATTGAAGTGGTTGATATCCGCTCGAATATTAACTGATCAACGAATAATCTTTATTTAAAGAAGTGTAAAGCAACAACCTTTTAGAAAGGCTGTTTTCTAAAAGGTTGTTGCTTTTGGTTCATTTTTCTCTCTCATCAAGACAGGGTGATTGGAGTGCAAGGTGCGTGCCTACTGCATGAATGTTCTACTTGCAAGGCATGCGACGAGGAAACCGGCTTCGGTAGGATTTCTAGCAGACGCAGGAGCACATATGCTTTCTTGAATTTGACTTAACATAGGCTTACTTAACATAGAGTTTCATTCCAAAGAGGCTCACCGCACGCCTCGCGGAAAGCGTGCATACTTGAACGGAAATCAATCACTTCCAAGAACTAAATCAGCCTTTAGCAAAGAGCCTTTAGAATAAAGCCAATAAAAAAAAACAAACCGTATTACCGGTTTGTTTTTTTACAGTTCATTTAGACGTGCAGCGAGTGAAGCTCTCTCAGCTTGATTTAATGGCAATAATGGAAGTCTTACTCCTCCTACATCAAGTCCTTTTAACTGCAATGCTGTTTTTACAGGAGCAGGGCTCGGAGCTTTAAACAGCTCATTCATTACCGGAAGCAATTTACGGTGAATGCGTGCTGCTTCAAGGTTTTCACCATTCTTAAAGTTGCTAATCATGGTCTGCATTTCATTTCCAATTACATGCGATGCTACAGACACAATACCTGCACTGCCGATTGCTAATGATGGAAGTGTCAAGCCATCATCTCCGCTGTACAATAAAAAGTCATCCGGCGTTTTTTCAATGATTTCAGCCATAAAATCCAAGTTGCCGCCTGCATCCTTTAATGCAGTAATGTTCGGGATCTCAGCCAATCTAAGAACGGTATCTGCCGCAAACGAAATGACGGATCTTCCTGGAATGTTATATGCCATGATCGGCAGGCTTACAGAGCTCGCGATAGCTTGGTAATGTGCAACAATACCGTCTTGGCTTGGTTTATTGTAATATGGAGCAACAATCATGATGGCATCAACACCGGCATCTTCTGCCTTCTTAGAAAGATCAATAGAAGCTTTTGTATTGTTGCTTCCTGTACCTGCAATTACAGGTACTCTTCCGTTTACTGCTTTTATAACATGTTTAAACAGCGCAACTTTTTCTTCTGTTGTAAGTGTTGGTGATTCCCCTGTTGTACCTGCAACTACCAAACTGTCACTGCCGTTATCAATCAAGTGATCAACTAGCTTTGTTGTTCTTGCAAAGTCAACATTCCCTTTACTGTCAAAAGGTGTAACCATTGCGGTGCTAATACTTCCAAAATTCATTACTTTCACTCCTCAATACTCATTAAACTGCTGCTGTACAATTTCTTGCAAGTTTGTGGTAATCCCTTCTTCATTTAAGCGGAAAGTTGTATGAAGAGCATTTACGGATTCAATTAAATCTTCTTTTTTAACCAATACCCAGATCGTAGTATGGGAGTCAGCAGATTGGAGAATCTGGATATTTCTGCTCGAAAGAGATTCCACGATAGCCGCTGTTACACCTGGCGTACCTGCAATGCCAGCACCTACCGCTGATACTTTTGCACAGTTTCTTGTCACATCAGGTTCATAGCCGATCTCTTTTAGTTTAAGCAGCGCCTGCTCAGTTTTATCTTCCATGATCGTGTAGACAACACCTTTTGGAGAGATGTTAATAAAATCGACTGAAATCTGTTCTTGCGCCATTGCTTTAAATACCTTTGTCTGAAGATCATACTGGCCGTCATTTGCATAGACTTTTATCTGTGTAATGTTGGAAACATGGGCGATCCCAGTAATGATTGATTCCTGCACGTCTTTTCCTGCCGGACCTTTTAATGAAGAGGTTACAAGAGTTCCAGGAAGGTCTGAATAGGTAGAACGGATTCGAAGCGGAATTTTTGCCTGCATAGCAATCTCTACCGCTCTTGGATGGATTACCTTTGCTCCCTGATATGCCATGTTGCAGATTTCAGCATATGTCACAACAGAAAGAGGTCTTGCATCTTTAACAAGCCTTGGATCGGCTGTCATAACTCCTTCTACATCAGTAAAGATTTCAATGAACTCCGCTTGGAGAGCCGCTCCAAGTGCAGAAGCACTCGTATCGCTCCCCCCTCTTCCAAGTGTTGCGATATCTCCGCTCTTCGATTGACCCTGAAAGCCAGCTACGACCACTACTGAATGATTTTCAAGTTCTGCTCTAATCCGCTCGCATTTCATATCAATGATTCTGGCATTAGAAAAATCGTCATTCGTACGAAAACCCGCCTGCGGTCCTGTTAATGCAGCAGCAGATAAGCCTGAAGCATTCAGCAGACCAGAAAATACCACTGAAGATATAATTTCTCCGCAAGATAAAAGCAGATCCTGTTCACGGTTGGATATTTTGTTGTTTTCACCTAATAGGCTTAACAAAGTATCTGTTGCATATGGATCGCCAAATCTTCCCATTGCAGAAACCACACATACAACTTTATAGCCTTCATCAACTGCTTTTTTAATATGACGGACTGCTTCTAAACGGCCCGTATCTTCTTTTAAAGATGTTCCTCCAAATTTTTGAACGATAATCTTCATGAATGCACCTTCTTTATGAAATTAAAGCAAGTTTAACTTGATCAAACTTTCTGCGATCTGTACAGAGTTATATGCTGCACCTTTTAAAAGATTGTCTGACACTACCCACATGTGGTAGGCGTTATCACGATCTAAATCTTTACGGATTCTGCCGACAAATACATCTGGCAATCCTGCTGCTAGTGCCGGCATCGGATAGATTTGCTCTTCTGGCTGGTCTTGCAATGTTACACCTGGCGCTGACTTTAATACTTCTCTTATTTCCTGAACGGATGGGTTACCATTTTCAAACTCAGCATATAAAGATTCAGAGTGTCCAGTTTCAACTGGCAGTCTTACGCAAGTGGCAGCGATCTCCAGATTTTCTAAGTGCATGATTTTCTTTGTTTCATTCATCATTTTTAATTCTTCAAATGTATAGCCGTTCTCTTCAAATTTATCAATCTGAGGAACTGCATTAAAAGCGATTTGATAATGTTTTTTATCCGAAGCACATGGCATGATCGATGCTTCAAAAGGCTCGTCGTTTAAAACGGCTTTAGATTGCTCTTTTAATTCCTCAACTGCTTTAGCTCCCGCTCCTGAAACAGCCTGGTAAGTGGAAACGATCACCTTTTTAAGGCCATACTTTTCATGAAGCGGCTGAAGCGCCACTACCATTTGAATAGTAGAACAGTTTGGATTTGCGATGATTCCATTATGCTTCAAAAGATCTTGTTCGTTAACTTCAGGTACAACCAGCGGCACATTTGGATCCATTCGGAATGCGCTCGTATTATCTACAACGATTGCACCTCTCTTCACTGCCTCATGAGCAAGCTGCTTAGAAACAGATCCACCGGCAGAAAATAAAGCAAGGTCAACCCCTTCGAATGCTTCTGGCGTTGCTTCCTGTATCGTATGAGATTCCCCGTTAAATGTGATGACCTGTCCTGCAGACCTTTTGCTAGCAAGAAGCGATAACTTTCCGATCGGAAAATTCTTTTCACTTAAAGTATTTAACATTTGCTGGCCGACTGCGCCAGTCGCACCTACTACGGCTACATGAAATGATTTTTGGCTCATCTTTTATTGACTCCTTTATTGTTTAAGGTAAGCTAGCTACAACAGAAGGAGAAACGCAATTTTATGGTTTCTCCTTGTTAATCCATATAATTTATCATATTTTATCATAAACTGGGCTGTTATGAACGGATTTTCTTCTGCTGTATTAATCTATCACCCTGAGTACGGGCTGAAGCTGCTTACCTTGTAAAGCGAGATCAATTGTTTCTATTAATGTATCCATATGTGCAACCAATGAATTTTGCTTTTTAACGGGATCATCCTGGCTGAATGGAATGAAATATATATTTTTTGTTGCCATAAGTCTCATTATGTTAACACCGTTTAAACCTAAACCATCATTTGTTGAGATGCCGAGAACTACAGGTTTCTGATTTCTAAGTGTTGCTTTTGCTCCCATAAGTACCGGGGAATCTGTCATTGCGTTGGCAAATTTACTGATTGAATTTCCAGTCAGTGGAGCGATAACCATACAATCCAATGGAGTCTTTGGTCCAAACGGTTCAGCTTTTACAATAGAATCTACAGGTTCATTGCCCGTAATATCCTTAATTTTTTCTGCCCATTCTCCTTCAGCACCAAAACGCGTAGTCGTTTGCATCACAGTATGCGTGAAAAAAGGCGTCACTTTTGCACCAAGGTCCACAAGCTTTTGGATTTGAGGAAAAACCGCGTCATAGGTGCAATGTGAACCGGTTAATCCAAAGCCGATATGCTTCCCATTAAAATCCATAAAAACTACCCCTTCCGCTTATAAAATTCATTGATTAACAGCTGCGAAAGTACATTAGCGACAATTTTCCCTGCTGTTTTAGGAGCTACTATTCCAGGTAATCCCGGAGCCAGCAGAGCTTTGATACCCCGCTTTTCTGCATACCGAAAATCTGTACCTCCTGGTTTTGAAGCCAAATCAACTATTAACGCATGTGACGGAAATTTCGATATGACATCAGCATTTACAATCTGTGTAGGAATCGTATTGATGCATACATCCGTCTCATAAACTTCATTTTTCAAATCATCTAGATGAAAAGGAATCATTCCCATTTCTGAAATTCTTGCCATATGCTCCGATTTTCTTGCTCCTACCTTTACATGTGCTCCTAGTGCCTGAAAAGTTCTTGCTACACTCATACCAACCCGGCCGAATCCAAGTACAACTGTGTTTGATTGATGAATGGTTATATCCGTATGCTGGATTACCATCATGATCGTTCCTTCAACAGTAGGTATGCTATTATATATAGCTACATCGTCTCTTTCGAACAATTTTGTAAGCTTCAGATTGCTGTTTGCTGTGATCGTATCAAGATAAGAATTGCTGATGCCTGAAAAAACCTGACAGTGACTCTTTGTTTTTTTCAGCATCTCTTCTGTTAAAATGATTTTCCTGTTTGAGAAAATAGTATCAATCTCTCCCTGCAGCCCCGTTCCACTTACAGGCAAAATAATGCTGTCTAACTTTGAAAAATCAACTTCATCTATATCCATTTTTGATGCGCCAGTAAAACCATGATCGAGCTGGTCATAGCCAATAAGTGTAAGTATCGCGTCTAATTCTGTTAACTTCCTGATTACTTCTAGCTGCCTCGCATCGCCGCCAAAAACAGCGATATGCAAATCCGTTAACATTCTTTCTCCCCTTTCTCCGTTGTTCCTTTTACTGCAGGGGAATTGCTATCCACGTTCATCATAATATGAACGCTCCGCCTATCTGGTTACTCAAAACCCCATTTTACAACGGCATTACTTTTTATCATTACGGTCACAAATTATAATTTTTACGAACTATTGGTATCAATCAACATCATTATATTCAGGAGCACCTGCCTTGTTTGGGGCATTAGTTAAACGGAACGCCCATTTTTTTTGTTAAAAAAACTGCCTGTGAAAGTAGTTGATCTCCGCTTCAGGATGCTCGCTTTCCGGGGGGCGTGCGGTGAGCCTCCTCTGCGCTTTGCGCCGTTAGGAGTCTCACATTCAAAGGATTTAGTTTTGCTCCTGCGTCTACAAGTTAATGCTACCGATGTGAGCTTCCTCGTCGCATGCCTAACGTGAAGCTTCTCAGGTGGTAGGCACGCACCTTACGCTCCAATCAACTTGTCAATGAAGTTTCTTTACTCAAAAAAATCATTAGCAAAAATTTTTAAAAACAGAGACAAAAATAAAAAATCCGGGAAAGATTCCCGGATTCTAAAATGTATCGTTATTTTATTGTAACCCCTTAGGCAGTTCCCCTTGAGGACTGACAAGTGATGCTGAGCAGCCTCCATTGAAAATATATTGAATCAGCTGGTCAACATCTTCCTTTGAAACTTTATCGATAGATTCTACCATATCATCCAATGTACGATGATAGCCTAAGATAAGTTCGTGCTTTCCATTTCGGCTCATGCGGCTGTTCGTGCTTTCTAGGCTAAGCATCAAGTTTCCTTTTATCTGCTCTTTTGAATTTTTCAATTCTTTTTCCGTAATTCCATTTTCGTTTAAGTCATCAACGATATTTGTGATTGTTTCATACAACTCATCGAGCTGATGTGGTGCGGTACCGCCATAAATAGTGAAAATTCCATTATCCTGAAACGCAGAATGATACGAAAAGACAGAGTATGCAAGACCTTTCTGCTCTCGCACTTCCTGAAACAGGCGGCTAGACATACTCGAGCCAAAAATATTGTTGAGTATTATCAAGCTGTAGCTTCGTTTATCTTTTAAAGAAAGGCCTGGAAAACCTAGACATAAATGAGCCTGTTCCGTTTCTTTCTTGCGTGCCAATTTTTCAGGGTGGAATATCGGAGAATTCATTTCAGCTTTAGCTAAAGAGCTCGTTTTGTAGCTGCCGAAAAATCCCTCTACGTCTTTGATAAAAGATTCATCTATATTCCCAGCTATTGAAATAACAACTTCTTCGGGAACATAATGTGTATTCATATAATCACGCAAAGTATTCCCTGTAAAAGTATGCAGCGTTTCTTCAGTACCTAAGATCGGAAAACCGAGTTCATGATTTTGAAAGCTTGCCCGGCTAAGCATGTCATGAACGATATCATCAGGTGTATCTTCATACATTTTTATCTCTTCTAATACAACATTCTTTTCTTTTAACAATTCACCTTCGTCAAATGTTGAATTAAAGAACATATCAGCTAGCACTTCAAGTGCGTATGGAGCATGAGTATCAAGAACTTTTGCATAATAACATGTATATTCTTTTGAAGTAAAAGCATTCACTTGACCGCCGATGCTGTCAAAAGACTCAGCAATTTCTCTGGCTGTTCTTGTTTTTGTCCCTTTGAAAAACATGTGCTCCAAAAAGTGTGATATACCGTTGTTCTTCGTATTTTCAAACCTGGATCCTGTTCCAATCCATACCCCTATCGCTACCGATCGTACGGTTGGAATATTCTCCAAAACGACGCGGACGCCGTTTGAACATGAATGTCTTTTTATCAAACTTGTTTCCCCCTAGCTGTCAAATCTGCCACTACTAATCATAGGAACAATATACCATTATCATAACTCCTATACAACTTTACTTGATTGATTTTGGAAGCAGTCTTTTTTCATCCATGAGATCTGAGACAGTTCCGATACTGAGTCCCTTATTTTTAATACCTTTAATAAGCTTCTCTAACCCCGTGGCTGTTGAGGCTGTTGGATGCATTAGAATCATAGCTCCAGGGTGTACCTTATTCAGAACTCTTTCAACCATCTCATCAGGATTTGGATTCCTCCAGTCTACAGTGTCGACAGACCAAAGAATTGTTTTCATATCAAGTTCAGCAGCTATTTGAACAACATCGTTACGGTAGCTTCCGCTTGGCGGCGCAAACCATTTAGGTGACTTATCCAAAGTGGCATTTATGACTTCATTCGTTTGTTTGAGTTCTTCGGTAATTCTCGTATTAGTCATTTTTTTCAAATCTGGATGTGAATATGCATGGTTGCCAATTTCATGGTTTTCTTCAGCAATCATTTTTGCCAGAGAAGGATTTTTCTTCACCCATGAACCATCCAGGAAAAAAGTGGAATGTACATTATTCTTCTTCATTGTTTGCAGCATACCCGGCAAATGCTCATTGCCCCAAGCTACATTTACAAGAAGGGTTACCATAGGTTTCTCAGGATTCCCTCGATAAATGGGAGAAGCAGGCAAGTTCTCTAAATGGATGGTTGGTTCTATTTGCTTTACAACTAATTTTTTTTCATCGAATTTATTTATTTTTTTCATTGCCTTAAAAGATTCTTCCATATCTACAACTAGTCCATTGTAGCCGGGAGTGGCTTTCCAAACAGGATCGATTTCAGCATTCTGAGGCGGCTTATTTAATTCCTTAGCTTTTTCTTTAATCTGTGCATAGATTGAATTTGATTTCATCTGTGAAACAGCCGTACTCTGTGCTTTAATGCTTTCGATGTAAGTGCTCGTAAATGGGTTATGCACTGAAATAGCTGTTGCAGTTATGATTAAAACGATGATGGTCCAGTGAAGAATTGATTTTTTCACATAACTCCCCTCCCTGTAATCAAGTTATGTACAACCTGTACAAGTTAGAACGTTATTGGAACATTAAGACAACAATGAAAAAGCCAGCCCTTGTGCAAGGCTGGCCTTTATTTTTATGGAATTAAACATTCTGCTGCTGTTCATTTTTCGCTTTTTCTTCTTTTAAGACTACTTTACGTGATAAGTTTACACGGCCCTGGTTATCGATCTCCGTAACTTTCACAAGGATTTCATCGCCAAGCTTAACGACATCTTCTACTTTACCTACACGCTCTTCAGCTAGTTCTGAGATATGGACTAATCCATCTTTACCGCTGAACAGCTCTACGAAAGCACCGAATTTTTCAATTCGCTTTACTTTGCCCATGTAATATTCGCCAACTTGAACTTCTCTTACGATATCTTCAATAATCTTCTTCGCCTTATTGTTCATCGGCTCATCAGTTGAAGCAATAAAGATTGTTCCGTCTTGCTCGATGTCAATCTTAACTCCAGTTTCTTCAATGATCTTATTGATGATTTTCCCGCTTGGCCCAATAACATCACGGATTTTGTCAGGATTAATCTTCATTGTTAAAATCTTAGGAGCATACTGAGATAATTGCGTACGAGACTCAGAAAGTGTAGAAAGCATAGACTTCAAGATAATCATACGGCCTTCTTTTGCTTGTGTTAGTGCTTCTTGAAGGATTTCACGGTTGATACCTGAAATTTTAATATCCATTTGCAGAGCAGTGATACCGTTTGGTGTACCTGCTACCTTAAAATCCATGTCTCCAAGGTGGTCTTCCATACCTTGAATATCTGTAAGAACTGTAACATCCTCACCATCTGAGATCAGACCCATCGCAATTCCTGCAACCGGTGCCTTGATCGGCACACCAGCATCCATTAGTGCCAATGTACTTGCACAAATACTTGCTTGAGAAGTAGATCCATTTGATTCAAGTACTTCAGAAACCAAGCGAATTGTGTAAGGGAATTCCTCTTCATTCGGAATTACTTGTTCTAAAGCGCGTTCTCCCAATGCACCATGACCGATTTCACGTCTGCCTGGTCCGCGCATAAATCCTGTTTCACCAACACTGAATGGAGGGAAATTATATTGATGCATAAATCGCTTCGACTCTTCAACACCAAGTCCGTCAAGAACCTGTACATCACCTAATGCTCCCAATGTACAGATACTTAATGCTTGTGTCTGTCCTCGTGTAAACAGACCAGAACCATGTGTTCGAGCTAAAACTCCTACAGTAGAAGAAAGTTTGCGGATTTCATCCGTTTTTCTTCCATCTGGACGGATTTTTTCTTTTAAGATTAAGCGTCTAACTTCTTCTTTGATAAGTTTATGTAGAATCTCTTTTGATTCATTAGCTTTTTCTTCATCTTCTTCATAACGAGAAGCGAGATTTGCACCAACTGCATCAAGGGCTTCTTGGCGTGCGTGTTTCTCAATTACTTTTACTGCTTCTTTTACATCGCTGCCGACAAATTCACGGACTTCCTGCTCAAGATCCTTATCAAGTTCATGAAGAACAATTTCCATTTTTTCTTTGCCGATTTCTGAAACGATTTCTTCTTGGAATGCAATTAACTTCTTAATCTCTTCATGACCGAACATGATTGCTTCAAGCATTGTTTCCTCAGAAACTTCTTCTGCGCCAGCTTCAACCATGTTAATCGCATGTTTTGTTCCTGCGACGATTAATTGAATATCACTTTTCTCGTTTTGTTCAACAGTCGGGTTGATAACAAACTCGCCATCAATACGCCCGACAGTAACACCCGCGATTGGTCCTTCAAAAGGAATATCGGAAATAGATAATGCAAGGGATGATCCGATCATTGCTGCCATTTCAGAAGAACAGTTTTGATCAACACTCATTACAGTGCTGACAACTTGTACTTCGTTACGGAAACCATCAGCAAATAAAGGACGGATCGGACGGTCAATCAAGCGGCTTGCCAATACAGCTTTTTCACTTGGACGGCCTTCACGTTTAATAAATCCTCCAGGGATTTTACCAACTGCGTATAAACGTTCCTCGTAGTTTACTGTCAGTGGGAAAAAACTTAAATTTTTGGGCTGTTTTGAAGCTACAGCAGTAGAAAGTACTGCAGTATCACCATATCTGACCATAACAGCACCGTTTGCTTGTTTTGCTAATTCTCCAATTTCGAACGTAAGCGTTCTGCCCGCCCAGTCCATTGTAAAAGTTCGTTTTTGTTGATCCATTTTACTTGGTACTCCTCTCAACACTTAAAAAATCCTAGTATTTTATGGTTCTATTATATCCTAACGTAGTCCTTCCTAAAAAGAAAAACTGTAAAGAATTTAGTAATATGTATAAAACATTTCTGATATGTCCGATATCGTATTACTTGCAATAAAAAAAGCGGGATTAAATCCCGCTTTTGTTGGATTAACGACGTAATCCTAGTCTTCCGATCAATTCGCGGTAACGCGTGACTTCCTTGTTACGCAGGTACGTTAACAAGTTACGGCGCTTACCAACCATTTTTAATAGACCACGACGTGAGTGGTGATCTTTCTTGTGTGTACGCAAGTGATCATTCAACTCATTAATTTGTTCAGTAAGGATAGCGATTTGAACTTCTGGAGATCCAGTGTCCGTATCATGTACCTTATACTCGCTGATTAGTTCGTTTTTACGCTCTTGAGTAATAGCCATCCTTTTCACCTCCTTAATATTAGAAACACCTATTACCGAGCAAGCGTCGGTGACTCGACTTGCCAAGCAACGGTTATTTTGCACATTAAAAATGTACATGTATTAGCATAGCCTGTTTAAGAAATAAATGCAAGTTTTTTTAACACATTGACTGTATGATCGATAATGTCTCGTTTTTATCTGTTTTTAGCTGTTCGATCAATTCATCAATAGAATTGAATTTCTTTTCATCCCTGATCCTTTTAAGCCAAGTAACACTAATCGTTCTCCCATAAATCTCTTTTTGAAAATTAAAAATATGAACTTCTAAAGAAGGCATTTTTTGATCATCTTTAAAAGTTGGCTTATAGCCCACATTTGCCATCGCATAGTACTTTTCTCCGTCAACATTAACTTCTACGGCGTAAACCCCTGTTTTTGGAAGGGTATAGACATCCGTGTCAAGATTAGCTGTAGGAAAACCTATTGTACGTCCGCGTTTGTCTCCATGTATGACAGTACCATTGAGTTTATATCTTCTGCCGAGATAATGAACTATGCTCTCGACCAGTCCTTCTCTTAGGCATTGGCGAATAAGGGTAGAACTTATTTTCTGACCCTTTTCTTCAATTTTCTCAATTACAGTTTGACCGAATTTGCCGTCAGCTTCATGAACCAGTGTTTCCACATTTCCTTTTCCATACTTGCCGTATGTAAAATCAAATCCTGTTACAACATGCTTTACATTTAAACCGATAATATACTGGTCAACAAAATCCTTTGTAGAGAGTGAAGCGAAATCAAGATCGAATTTCACAAGATAAAAACGTTTAACTCCCATACTTTCTAAAATCTTTTTCTTTTCTTCAAGCGGTGTGATATATGTCCAAGTTTCATCCGCTTTCCCTAAAACTACAGAAGGATGTGGATGAAAACTCATAACAGCTGGAATTGCTCTATTTCTTTCTGCAAGTTCAACAGCTGTATTTATCACACGCTGATGTCCGATGTGAATTCCATCGAAATAGCCTAATGCCAAGATTAATGGCGGGAGACTTTCTTTTTCATAATGATGAGGATGATTAATGACGATCGTTTCCAAAAACTCACCTACTAACCTGTTTCGTTATTCAATGGCTAACACTTTCGCTGGTTTTATCAAACCAGGTTTAGAAGGATGCAGCTGATAGATGGCTAGACATTTTCCTTCTTCATTATAAACACCAAACGGACTTTGTTCCAACTCTTTTGGTTTTGGGAGCACTGAGCCATTTCTTACTTGACCCTCAGTCTCCTCATCAACTGTCCATTTTGGAAAATGCGAGATTCCTCTCTCTAGTGGAAATAAGTAATTTTCCAAAGGTGACTCTGTGTTTTCCAGCTCTTCAAACGTGACACAATCGTTTAAAGTAAATGGACCTGAGGCTGTTCTTATCAGAGATGACATATGAGCGGGATAACCTAGTTTTTCACCAATAGCAACAGCGAGTGTACGGACATAAGTCCCTTTCGAACATTTTACTCTAAATGAAAAAACAGGATTTTCTTTACTTAAAGTATCCTCTGTATTCAGCAGTTCAAGCTCATGTATAGTAACTTTCCGTTTTGGCCTTTCGATTTGAATTCCCTGCCTTGCATATTCATAAAGTTTTTTCCCGTTAACTTTAACAGCCGAATACATTGGAGGAACTTGTTCAATCTCACCTGTAAGAGACTGCAAAATCTCTTTTATTTTTCCAAAGTATATATCTTCCTCTACTTGTTTTTCCATTACTTTTTCGCCATGTGCATCTTCTGTCTCTGTCGAAAAACCGAGCGTAACTTCACCGATATATTCCTTGCCATAGTCAGACATATACTCAGCAATTTTTGTTGCTCTGCCAATACAGATAGGCAGCACTCCTGTAACTTCCGGATCCAGGGTTCCCGTGTGTCCCACTTTTTTAGTTGAAAAGATTCTGCGTATTTTTCCTACACAGTCATGTGATGTCATTCCGGCAGGTTTTTTCAGTGCTAAAATTCCTTGCCTAAAAGTCATATCAATTTCTCCTTTTACATACCTGCATAAGTTAAATAATTTTGGCTGTTCGCAAACTCTGTTGCTATGTGAAGTGGTTGATTTCCGTTCCAGGATGCTCGCTTTCCGCGGGGCGTGCGGTGCCCACGGTGAAAGATATTTAGTGTTGCTCCTGTGTAATTAGAAAATCCTGCCGCAGCAAGCTTCCTCGTCGCATGCCTTGCGAGAAGTAAACTCAGGCAGCTGGCACGCTGCTCCCGCAGGAGTCTCGCATCTTCCACTACAATCAACATTGTCGACGAAGAGTATTTTAAAAAAAATCTTAGAAAATAGCCATGATGTATTTCAAGCAAAAAATGGATAGACAATTTATTTAATTGCCTATCCATTTCCTATTATGGTTTCGGATAATCTTCGTTTTCTTCGCTGTCTTCGTCATCTCGTTTAATCTCAGACAAAAGACTTTCGATCTTGCTTCCATAATTTAAGGATTCATCAAATTTAAAGAAGATGTCCGGTGTTTTACGCATGCGAATACGTTTTCCAATTTCAGTCCTGATAAAACCAGTAGCTTTAGCAAGACTGCGCAAAGTCTGTTCTTTTTGTTCACTGTCGCCAAAAACAGAAACGTATACAGTCGCTTGCTGCAGGTCACCAGTTACATCAACCGCCGTAACAGTTACAAAACCAACGCGGGGGTCTTTTAGTTTCCTGCCAATAATATCAGTAAGTTCTTTTTTCATCTGTTCCCCAACACGGTTGGAACGGATTGTGCCCATAATTTATACACCCCGTTTCTTGCCACTTGCCTTATAGCCACTCCACTTTAGAATCGGTTACTTCCAATTCGGTAATAGATGTAATCATTGCAAGTGCTCTTTGCAATTCTTTTTCTGCTATTATTTTGTCCGAAGAAACGGTTACCATACTTATCTCTGCCCGCTGCCATAAATCCTGGAATCCAGTTTCAGATACAGCAAGATTAAAGCGCTGCCGAAGTCTGTTAACCGCTTTTTGAACAACTGAACGCTTATCTTTTAACGACTGTGCTTCATATATGAAAAACTCAACCGTTAATAATCCGATCATTTTACTTTAATTTCTTCCATAATATAAGCTTCAATGATATCGCCTTCTTTAATATCATTGAACTTTTCAAGAGTAATACCACATTCGTATCCAGCTGAAACTTCTTTGGCATCATCTTTGAAACGTTTAAGTGCATCAATTTTGCCTTCGTAAGAAACAACACCATCACGGATCAAACGTACTGTGGAATCTCTCGTAATTTTACCTTCAGTAACATAACAGCCAGCAATTGTTCCAACTTTAGATACTTTAAAGGTTGTTCTTACTTCAACCTGGCCGATAACTTTTTCTTCGAATTCAGGATCAAGCATACCTTTCATCGCTGATTCGATTTCTTCAATAACGTTGTAGATGATACGGTGAAGACGAACATCAACCTTCTCAGCGTCAGCAGTACGTTTAGCACCTGCATCCGGACGAACGTTAAAACCGATTACGATTGCATTTGAAGCAGATGCAAGCATGATATCATACTCGTTGATCGCTCCAACACCTGAGTGAATAATTTTAACCTTAACACCTTCAACATCGATCTTTTGAAGAGAACCAGCAAGTGCTTCTACAGAACCTTGAACATCACCTTTAATGATGACATTGATATCTTTAATCTCACCTTCTTTAATCTGATTAAAGAGGTCATCAAGGTTAAGTTTAGAAGATTCTTTACGCTGAGCATCCTGTTGTTTCTTGAAACGGGATTCTCCGACTTGGCGAGCTTTTTTCTCATCAGCAAATACCATGAATGGGTCTCCAGCTTGTGGAACATCATTCAATCCCGTAATTTCAACAGGAGTAGAAGGTCCAACAGATTTAACACGGCGACCTAGATCATTTACCATCGCACGAACACGTCCGAACGTATGTCCAACTACGATAGCATCCCCAACATTTAATGTACCTGACTGCACTAGAAGCGTTGCAACAGAACCTCGGCCTTTGTCAAGCTGTGCTTCAATTACAGTTCCAGCAGCAGTTCGGTTAGGATTTGCTTTTAATTCTTCTACTTCTGAAACAAGGTTGATCATTTCAAGAAGGTCATCAATTCCGTCACCTTTAATAGCTGAAACGTTAACGAAGATTGTATCTCCGCCCCATGCTTCAGAAACTAGTCCATGTTCAGTAAGTTCCTGCATAACTCGGTCTGGGTTAGCAGCTTCTTTATCCATTTTGTTGACTGCTACGATAATTGGTACTTCAGCGGCTTTTGCATGGTTGATCGCTTCAACTGTCTGCGGCATTACACCATCGTCAGCAGCTACAACAAGAATTGTAATATCCGTTACTTGAGCACCGCGTGCACGCATAGTTGTAAACGCAGCATGTCCTGGTGTATCAAGGAAAGTAATTTGTTTACCGTTGTTTGTGATTTGGTATGCACCGATGTGCTGAGTGATACCACCGGCTTCCCCTGCAGTTACTTTCGTGTTTCGAATAGCATCAAGAAGCGTTGTTTTACCATGGTCAACGTGCCCCATGATTGTTACAACCGGCGGACGTACTTGCATATCTTTTTCATCGTCAACGACTTCATAATTTTCGAATTCCGTTTCATCAACGATAATTTCTTCTTCCACTTCAACATCATAATCAGCGGCGATTAGTTCAATCGCTTCTTTATCAAGCTCTTGATTGATCGTTGCCATAATACCAAGGCCCATTAGCTTTTTGATGATTTCAGAAGTATCTTTGTTTAATTTTTTCGCAAGTTCACCTACCTGAAGAGTATCAGTAAAGGTGATTTTGCTCGGAGTCTCAAGAACCTTCTTTTGAGGAGCTTGCTGCTGGCTGCCTCCGCCTCTGTTTTGTTTATTTCTGTTCTGGTTCTTGTTGTTATTGTTTCGGTTATTGTTATTTCTGTTGTTGTTATTCTGGTTTCTGTTGTTGCTGTTGTTGCTGTTTTTAGAATTGTTATTCTTTGCAGCATTTTGGCTATTTGAATTACCTGGCTTCGCCCCTTGAGTTTGCGGGCTTTTTGTTTGTGATGAGTTACGGTTATCGGTCTCTTTTTTAATTTTCATATTACTCTCTTTTTGAACTTCCTTTTTATTAGATTTGGTGTCGTTACCAGAGTTGTTTCTATTCTTATCTGTTTTAGGGAGTTGATTCTGATTTTTTGGTTTTGCAGGCTGATCTTTTTGTGCTTTTGAATTATAAGCTTCATCGAGCTTTGTTAAAGCAGCCTGATCGATCATAGACATATGATTCGCCACATGGACATCCATTGTTTTAAGCTTTTCGATTATGTCTTTACTTTGAACATTTTTCTGTTTCGCATATTCGTATACGCGTATTTTACTCATATGTTCACCCCCGTGTTAGTGATCAAGAAGTTCCTTTAAACGCTTTGAAAATCCTTGATCATTTACAGCAACTACAACTCGCTGTTCTTTTCCAATTGCTTTTCCTAAAACATTTCGATCTTCTATCCAAAAATAGTCGACTTTATAGAAAAGACACTTATCTGTTACCTTTTTCTTTGTGTTTTCAGAAGCATCTTTTGATAATAGAACAATTTTTGCGTTTTGTTTTTGTATGCTTTTTACTACGAGCTCTTCCCCAGATATTACTTTTCCAGCCCGAGCTGCTATTCCAAGAAAGTTTTCCCATCGGCTGTTTTTCAAGATGTATGACTTCCTTTTTCAAGTAGTTCGTATAATTCAGCAGGAATTTTCGACTTCAAGTGTGTCTCTAGAATCTTTTTCTTTTTTGCTTGTTCAATACAAACAAGTCCATGACAAAGATAAGCTCCTCTTCCGGATTTTTTTCCGGTTGAGTCAACAGAGACTTCCCCTTCAGGTGAGCGGACAATACGTGTTAATTCTTTTTTCGCCTTCATTTCTTGGCAGGCTACGCATTTTCTCATTGGAATTTTGCGGGTTTTCATTGTCTCCACCTCGTCTTCTCTTACTCTTCATCCTCGACAGAATCGTTATAGAAAGAATCATTCGTTGAATTCGAAGGGTCATAGACACCTGATTCTACAGCTTCTGATTCACTTTTAATATCAATCTTCCAACCTGTTAACTTGGCAGCAAGGCGTGCATTCTGACCACGTTTGCCAATCGCCAGTGACAACTGATAATCAGGTACGATTACCGTAGTCATCTTATCTTCTTCGTTCACTTGTACTTCAAGAACTTTTGCAGGACTTAAAGAGTTTGCCACGTAAACGACAGGATCTTCACTCCAGCGAACAATATCAATCTTCTCGCCGTTAAGTTCATTAACGATCGTTTGCACACGTGCACCTTTTTGCCCTACACAAGAACCTACAGGATCAACTGCAGGATCTGCTGCATGAACAGCAATTTTAGAACGGTCTCCCGCTTCACGTGCAATAGATTTAATCTCAACTGTTCCATCATAAATTTCAGGCACTTCTAGTTCGAACAATCGTTTTAAAAGTCCAGGGTGAGTACGTGAAACTAAAATTTGAGGTCCTTTAGTCGTCTTCTCAACTTTGGTGATATATACTTTAATGCGGTCATTCGTAGTGTGTGATTCACCAGGCATCTGCTCAGCTGCGGGCAATAATGCTTCAACACGGCCAAGACTGACATACATATAACGATGGTCCTGACGCTGGACGATACCTGTGATAATATCTTCTTCACGATCGATAAACTCAGAAAAGATGATTCCGCGTTCTGCTTCCCGTACACGCTGTGTAACAACTTGTTTAGCAGTTTGAGCGGCAATACGTCCAAAATCCTTAGGTGTTACTTCCTCTTCTACAATATCATCTATCTCATAACCAGGGTTGATCGCTTGTGCTTCAGTAACTGAAATCTCTTGACGATCGTCTTCAACCTCAGCAACCACGTTTTTTCTAGAAAATACACGGATACTGCCTGTATCTCTGTTAAAATCCACACGTACATTTTGCGCTTGATGAAAATTGCGTTTATACGCTGAAATAAGGGCTGCTTCAATCGCTTCAATAATTACATCTTTGCTGATCCCTTTTTCTTTTTCCAATAATGTAAGTGCATCCAAAAGCTCGGTACTCATTTTTTTACTCCCCTCTTCATTAAAAAACAACCGCAAGACGGGCGTTTGCCACTTTTTTATATGGCAGCTCTACCTTCTTGACTTGGGTTTTTACTTTAATCTCCATAAACAGCGTTTCACCGTCAAAGTCTTTTAAAAGTCCTTCATATACTTTTTCACCATTAATAGGCTCATAAAGTTTTATGTTTACATTTTTGCCAATTGCATTTTTAACATCTTCTGGCTTCTTAAGCGGTCTTTCCACTCCTGGAGAAGATACTTCTAAAAAGTAGGGCTGTTCAATCGGATCAAGTTCATCTAACTTTTCACTTAACTGTTCACTGACAGTTCCGCATTCTTCGATATCAACACCGCCGGTTGAGTCGATATAAACACGGAGGAACCAGTTTTTACCCTCTTTAACAAATTCAACGTCAACAAGTTCAAGTCCTAGTTTTTCAACGATTGGGGTTACAAGCTCAGTCGTGAGCTCTGTAATCTTCTGACTCATTGCTGCCCTCCTTCTGGCTGAATGACCTTAAAACGTAACGAAAGAGTGGGGAGCCCCACTCTTTCGCCGACAGTTATTCATTCAACAGTATTTCCAAAAATACTATACCATAACCAATAAAATACTGCAACTTTCTTCCTGCTTAAACCCTTGTGTTAGAAGAGAGAAAGCTGATTTGCATCGGGCAGTCCTTCCAGACATCCCTGATCATCTAAATACTCAATAATGGTCTTAGATAATTTTGCACGCTGCTGAAGATCCTCTTTTGAAAGGAACTCCCCATCTTCCCTTGCTTTTACAATATTTAGAGCAGCGTTTGTTCCAAGTCCGGCGATGGAATTGAAAGGCGGAATCAGTGTATCCCCTTCTACTAGAAAATCAGTAGCACTTGAACGATATAAGTCTATCTTTTGGAATGAAAGACCTCTTTCGCACATCTCAAGTGCGAGTTCAAGGACAGTTTGCAGGTTCTTTTCTTTTGTTGAAGCATCAAGACCCTTAGCCGAGATCTCTTCAATTTTGGCACGAAGAGCTTTTGAACCGCGAATCATGGATTCAACGTCAAAGTCGTCAGCTCTTACAGTAAAGTATGCTGCATAGAACCAGATTGGATAATGCACTTTAAAATATGCGATCCGGACAGCCATTAATACGTAAGCTGCAGCATGGGCTTTCGGGAACATGTATTTGATCTTTAGACATGAACCGATATACCAGTCAGGCACATCGTTGTTTTTCATTTCTTCGATCCATTCTTCAGGAAGACCTTTACCTTTACGGACGCTCTCCATAATTTTAAACGCTAGTGAAGGCTCAAGTCCCTTATAGATAAGGTAGACCATGATGTCATCACGGCAGCCGATAACATCTTTTAAGACACATGTCCCATTTGCGATAAGTTCATTTGCATTATTCAGCCAAACGTCTGTACCATGTGACAATCCGGAGATCTGTACGAGTTCTGAGAAAGTGCTTGGTTTTGTTTCCTCTAACATCTGTCTTACAAACTTAGTACCGAATTCTGGTATTCCCAGTGTTCCTGTTTTGCACATGATCTGTTCGTCGGTTACCCCCAGCACTTCAGGGCCTGAGAAGATTTTCATAACTTCCGGGTCGGAAGCAGGAATTGTTTTAGGATCAATTCCGCTCAAATCTTGAAGCATGCGGATTACCGTTGGATCATCGTGTCCTAATATATCAAGCTTAAGCAAGTTATCATGGATAGAATGGAAATCAAAATGTGTTGTTTTCCATTCAGATGAACTGTCATCCGCAGGGAACTGAATTGGACAAAAATCGTATATATCCATATAGTCAGGTACTACAATAATTCCGCCCGGATGCTGTCCAGTGGTTCTTTTTACGCCAGTGCATCCTGACACTAAACGATCAACTTCTGCCGATCGGATTGTGAGGTTATTGTCACTTGCATAACCTTTTACATAGCCATATGCTGTCTTTTCCGCAACAGTACCTATCGTACCTGCACGATACACATAATCTACACCGAAAAGCTCTTTCGTATAATTATGTGCTCTTGGCTGATATTCTCCTGAGAAGTTCAAGTCGATATCGGGTACTTTATCCCCCTTAAAGCCAAGGAATGTTTCAAAGGGAATGTCCTGTCCGTCTTTAATATATAGAACATTACAATTCGGACATTCTTTATCCGGCAGGTCATACCCTGAACCGACTGATCCATCGTTAAAGAAATGCGACTCTTTGCAGCTTGGGCAAACATAGTGCGGCGGCAGAGGATTAACTTCTGTAATTTCTGTCATAGTAGCAACAAATGAAGATCCTACTGATCCACGTGATCCTACAAGATATCCGTCAATCAGTGACTTTTTAACAAGCTTATGCGAGATCAAGTAAATAACAGCAAAACCATGACCGATGATGCTTGTAAGTTCTTTTTCGAGCCTCTTCTCCACTAGTTCAGGGAGGTTTTCTCCGTATATGCTTCTCGCACGGTTATAACTCATTGACCGGACTTCTTCATCTGCTCCCTCGATCTTCGGAGTATAGAGGTCATCTGGAATCGGTTTGATTTCAGCTATTGAATCCGCTATATGCCTAGTGTTGTGACACACTACTTTTTCTGCAGTCTCCTCACCCAAAAAAGAAAACAAATTCAGCATTTCATCTGTCGTTCTAAAATGAACTTCAGGAAGTGTCTGTCTGTTCAACGGGTTGGCTCCGCCTTGAGATGATATTAAGATTTTCCTGTATATCGCATCTTCCGGATTTAAGTAATGTACATTGCCTGTGGCAACCACCGGCTTATCCAGTTTCTCACCCAGCTTTACGATATTTGAGAGAATCTCTCTCAGGTTCATCTCATCTGATACAAGCTCTCTTTCGATCAGATGATAATAATTGCTTGGCGGCTGTATTTCTAAGTAATCATAAAAAGAAGCAATCTTTTCTACTTCCTCTATCGGTTTTTGCATCATTCCCTCAAAAACTTCGCCTTTATCACATGCGGAACCTACTAAGATTCCTTCCCGAAGCTTGCTTAAACGGGACCGGGGTATACGCGGTGTTCTGTAGAAATAAGATAAATGAGACTCTGAAACTAGTTTATATAAGTTCTTCAATCCCTCTTGGGTAGCAGCAAGAAGTGTGCAATGAAAAGGACGTGAACGTTGAAAACCGCCTTGCCCCATATTATCGTTCAGCCTGTCATGATAAAAGATCTCTTTTTCAAAGGTTTCTTTTAGTAGCTTCCATAAAAGATAGCCAGTTGCTTCAGCATCATAGATGGCACGGTGATGCTGTGTAAGTTCAATATCAAACCGTTTACAGAGTGTGTTCAATCTATGATTCTTTAACTGAGGCAGCAAGAATCTGGCAAGTTCCAGTGTATCAATAACAGGGTTCTTCGCTTCTCCTAAATCGATCTTACGCAAACCTTCATTCAGGAACCCCATATCGAAGCTCGCATTATGCGCAACAAGGATGTCATCACCCATAAATGCATAAAAATCTCGAAGGACTTCTTCGATCTCAGGAGCATTCTCCACCATATCATCGGTAATACCAGTTAATTCGATAGTAGTCTGTGACAAGGATTCATGCGGATTAGCGAAAGCTTCAAATCTGTCAACGATCTCTCCGCCTCTAATCTTAACAGCTGCAAGTTCTATGATCTTATTATAAACGGCTGAAAGACCCGTTGTTTCCACGTCAAAAACAACATAAGTTTCTTCAGCA
The DNA here is from genome assembly GCF_042746035.1 of Fictibacillus sp. NPDC058756. NCBI lineage: Bacteria > Bacillati > Bacillota > Bacilli > Caryophanales > Fictibacillaceae > Fictibacillus > Fictibacillus sp. NPDC058756. Next base: position 2,017,913 of record NZ_JBHYPU010000001.1, read on the forward strand.
AGCTTTCTAGGTGCTTCATTATAAGCAATCGGCACACCATCATCTACTAGATTCGCTTCGAGTCCGTACAAAATTTTGATATCGTTTTTCTTTCCTGCACTATATGCTTCAGGGAAAGACTGTACACCTGCATGATCAGTAATGGCGATCGCCGGATGTCCCCATTTCTTTGCTTGTCCAACCATTGCAGATACTGAGGAGACTGCATCCATTTGACTCATCGGTGTGTGCAAATGAAGTTCTACACGCTTTTTATTTTCTTCAGCAAGATCTTTTCTTGTTTCAGGTTTTATCTCATTAATATCGTTTGCTATCATTACCAGATCTCTGACAAACGTATCATTTTGTATGCCTCCGCGAACCTTTAGCCACATTCCCTTTTGAATGCCCTGCAGAATCGGAATATCTTCCTTATCACGTGAGAAAATCTTAATAAGAAGTGAATCTGTATAATCTGTGATCTTAAAAGTTAATAGTGTTCTGCCGCTGCGAAGTTCTCTTGTTTCAGAATGAAACACATATCCCTGGATAGTGATCCTTCGTTCTTCATCTTGTATAGTCTGAATCGGAACTGGTTCATCCTTGATCGAATAGCCGATCATAATGTCAGTTCTGGCAGCTGGCGCATCAGCTCTTTTAGCTGCTTTTTCTTTTTCTACAAGAGCTTCCATAATTTTATGATTGTCTTCTTGTTTCTTTTGCTCTATAAACCTCTGATAATCTTCTTCAGAGTGATTAATTTCAGTTTTTAAAAGTACAGAATGAAATCCAAACTGTTGGTACATATCTTTTATGATTGGAGATAACTTTCGATGTACAAGTGCCTCTTCTGCGTCATTTCTTACTGTTAGACATAAAAAATTACCTTCCGCTGAAGGCTCTTGTGTTGAAAGCATACTTCCGAGACTGGGACCTGCTGTATTTACGAGCTGTTCTTTGCACAAAGGCCAATAAGCAAGCAATTCTTCAGACTGAAAGCTTTCAGCACATTGTATGGAAAAAGTAACTTTTGCAATATGCTCAAATGTTTGCCGTAAACTTGAACTGAACCATGCATAGCTATTAGAAGATAAAGGACGTTCTATTCCAATTAAAAAATGCCAGCTTCTATTCACCTTATCAATTGTCAGTTTTTCAATCGTTCCACCTGAAAAGCCAGTTTTCATCTCATCAGGAATTCCAAGTTGTTCTAAAAGAAGCGACAGTCGTTCTTGCCTGATTTGCTGATCATTACCGCTCATAAGAACCTCCTTTTTAAGGGGTTAATTTCATTTAACTATTACATACCATTGCAGCTATTGGAAGTGTTGATTTCCGCTCCAGGATACTCGCTTTCCGCGGGGTGTGCGGTGAGCCTCCCCGGCGCTTTGCGCCCTTAGGAGTCTCACCTGTCCCACTGATCCCGCAGGAGTCTCGCACCTTCCGCTCCAATCAACTCGTCAATGAAGGGTTTTCAAAACCTATTCAAAAGCAACATTCTTTAAGAGAGTATATTTGGTGTAAATAGGAAAGGTACCCCATAAAAAGAGGCACCTAGTTTTTATCAAACAAGTTTATCCCATTCACGTTTTAAGACACTCTTTAGTTCTGAAACTGGGACTTCATAGGATTCACCGCTCTTGCGGATTTTCACTTCAACGATACCCTCGCCGGCCTTCTTGCCTACCATAACACGAACAGGTAAACCAATTAAATCACTGTCGGCAAATTTAACACCGGCACGTTCAGGACGATCATCATATAAACAATCGTACCCTTCACTTTTAAGCTGTTCATATAATTCGTCCGAAAGGGCAGACTGTTCAGCATTTTTGCTGTTAACTGCAATTAAGTGAACATCGAATGGTGTTAAAGATAACGGCCAAATCAAGCCATTTTCATCGTTGTTTTCTTCCGCCACTGCTGCTAACGTTCTGGATACTCCGATACCATAGCAGCCCATTGACATAATCTGATTTTTTCCATTTTCATCTAAGTATGATGCCTTCATAGGTTCACTATAAACTTTTCCGAGTTTGAATACATGACCTACTTCAATACCTTTTGCAAAAACAATCGTACCTTTTCCATCTGGAGAAAGGTCTCCTTCAACTACAAAACGAAGGTCTGCTGTTTGATCGATCTTAAAGTCTCTTTCTGCATTGGCATTCACAAAATGATAGCCTTCTTCATTAGCACCGCATACAGCATTAGCCATCCGAGGTACAGCTTGATCGGCAATTACTTTCACGTCTGAAACTAATACTGGACCGATTGAACCTGGTTTAGTATTAAGCCACTTGACCGCGTCTGCTTCACTTGCCATAACTACATCAGAAGCTGATAATTCATTTTTCAATTTAATCTCATTTACTTCATGATCACCGCGTACCAATACAAGTACAGGCTCTCCGTCTGCCATATAGAGCAGGGATTTAATGATTTTTGAAGCAGGGACATTTAAGAATGCTGAAACATCTTCTATATTCTTGGCAGTCTGTGTTTCTACTTTTTCAAGTTCTAACGGACTTTCAGATGAAGCTTCTTCCTTTATTACTACAGGAGCCATTTCAATGTTGGCAGCAAAATCTGATTCAGTAGAATAGGCAATTAAATCTTCACCAATTTCAGATAAAACCATGAACTCATGATTATCTTTGCCGCCGATGGCACCTGAGTCCGCCAAAACGGCACGGAAGTTTAAGCCGCAGCGGCTGAAGATAGCAGAATAAGCGTTTTTCATTGTTTCATAAGTTTCATCCAGACTCTCTTGTTTATCATGGAAAGAATAAGCATCTTTCATGATAAACTCACGGCCGCGCAGCAGTCCAAAACGAGGACGTTTTTCGTCTCTGAATTTAGTTTGAATCTGATAAAGATTCAATGGAAGCTTTTTATATGATTTAACTTCGTCACGAATGATGCTTGTTATTACTTCTTCATGAGTAGCTCCAAGAGCAAAATCCCGATCGTGGCGATCTTTTAATCTCATCAGTTCTGGTCCGTAGCTGTACCATCTGCCGCTTTCCTGCCATAGCTCTGCTAGCTGAAGCGCCGGCATCATCATTTCCTGAGAACCCGCACGGTTCATTTCCTCACGTACAATGTTTTCTACTTTATGAAGTACTTTTTTCCCCAAAGGCAAGAATGAATAGATTCCTGCTGCATTTTGTCTGATAAACCCTGCTCTCAAAAGCAGCTGATGACTCTTTACATCTGCATCTGCTGGCACTTCTCTTAGTGTCGGCATAAACAACTGGCTTTGTCTCATTTTCTCTACTCCTCAAAAAATCCCAAATTAACTAAGAAATATTTTTTGTATATCATTCCATGTTACTACAAGCATCAACAGCATTAAGAAAGCAAATCCGATAAAGTGGACCAATCCTTCTTTTTGAGGATCGATCGGCTTTCCTCTAAGTGCTTCAACACCTAAGAACAGAAGTCTTCCTCCGTCCAATGCAGGCAAAGGCAGAAGGTTAAAAATACCCAAGTTGATACTTAATATAGCAGCCCATTGCAGCAGCATATACACTCCGGCTTTTGCTGCTTGATCCGTATACTCATAAATACCAAGCGGTCCAGAAAGCTGATCAATACCATGCTGACCGGTAACAAGCTGTCCGATTCCTGTAAAGATCGCCGTAGTCATAAACCATGTTTGTTTAGCACCATATTCAAGTGATCCCACAAATGAAGATTCAGTAAATGGGTGTGCCCCAATAAATCCTTCATTCTTGTTTTCAGGTCCCTTTCTAGAACCTAAAGTTACCGGAACAACTTTTTCTTCCCCTCCACGATTAATCGTGAACAGCAATTTTTCTCCAGGATTTTGCTGAATAACTGAAACTAATTCTTTCCAGTCATCCATTTTTTCACCTTGGATGGCTACAATTTTGTCTCCCTCAACTAAACCTGCTTTATCTGCAGCAGCGCCCTCCTGAAGTGTTCCAAGTCTTGATTCATTCGTAGGAATACCCTGCATTAGAGAAAATGCAACAAGAATAATGAATGCAAGCAAGAAGTTCATCGCAGGACCCGCAAAGATCGCAAGCGTTCTTTGCATAATTGTCTTAGATCCAAATTGACGGTTATAAGGAGCAATCTGCATTTCTTGATGATCTGCTACAAATAGAGCATCTTCTTTAACCTTATAAGTAGCAGGTCCGGACTCTTCGTTCTCAAATCCAGTTAAGTATAATTCACGCTCTAGATCTGCTTTTTCAATTGTAATCGTTTTTTGTACAGGATATTTTTCACGGTGATTAACAATTATCTTTTCTACTTCATTTGCATCGTTAAATATCAAACCAACTCTGTGACCTGCCTTCAATTCGATGCCTTCAGGGTCTTCACCAGCCATTCGTACAAATCCTCCAAGAGGCAATAGACGAATCGTATAGACTGTTTCCCCTTTTTTAAAGGCAAACACTTTCGGGCCAAATCCTATTGCAAATTCCCGGCACAAAATACCAGCTCTTTTTGCCAGCAAAAGATGTCCTAGTTCATGAAAGAATATTAAAGCCCCTAAAATGATGATAATGGCTATCACAGTGTTCATTTCCATTACCTGCCTTTGTTTAGTAGTGACTCCACAAAATACCGAGTCCTTTTATCCGTTTCTTGTATAGCATCCAATTCAGGCTGGTTCATATTTTCAGCCTGCATCATAGCACGTTCAATCATTTCCTCAATTTCGAGGAATGATATTTTTCCATCTAAAAATAATTCTACTGCTTTTTCATTTGCAGCATTTAATACAGTTGGCATTAAGCCGCCCATGTTTCCTGCTTCAAATGCTAATTTCAAACATCTAAAACGGTCATAATCCATCTTCTGAAAATGGAGTTTGCCGGCTTCCCATAAGTTTAACCTTTTCCCATTTACTAATTCAAGTCTTTCAGGGTGTGTGAGGGCATACTGTATCGGTACACGCATATCAGGTTGTCCAAGATGGGCAATTACGCTTGTATCAACAAACTCTACCATAGAGTGTATGATGCTCTCCTTATGTAAAATGACGTCTATTTTCGAATAATCAAATGAAAATAGCCAATGAGCTTCAATTACTTCTAGCCCTTTGTTCATCATTGTCGCTGAATCAATGGTAATTTTAGCTCCCATTGACCAGTTTGGATGATTCAAAGCTTCTTTAACGGTAACGTTTTTCAGCTCATCACGCGTTTTATCTCTAAAACTCCCGCCAGATGCCGTTAGAATCAATTTCTCCACGCGATTTATATCTTCACCGTTCAGACATTGGTAAATAGCTGAATGTTCTGAGTCAACAGGCAAAATGGCAACATTGTGCTTCTTAGCTTTTTCCATTACAAGATGCCCAGCAGTAACGAGCGTCTCCTTATTCGCTAAAGCTATCGTCTTATTAGCCTCAATTGCTTTTAATGTGGGCAGTAATCCGACACTTCCTATAACAGAGTTAACGACTACGGATGATTCAGTAGAAACGGCAGCTTCTATAAGTCCTTCCATCCCAGAAACAATCTTTGTAGAGTTTTCTACTCGCTCCTTTAGTGCCTGTGCATCAGATTCGTTCTGTACGGCACAGATTTCAGGTTTGAATTTCCGGATGATCTCTTCAGCCGCCTCAATATTTTTCCCGACTGACATCGAACTTAATCGAAATTGTTCTGGATGCGATGCAATAACATCAAGAGTCTGTTTACCGATTGATCCTGTTGCACCTAATAAACTTACAAACTTCATATGATCCCCCTTAGTATTATCCTAACAAGTGGAGTACGTGCAGCAAAGGGAATACAAACAATACACTGTCCAGTCTGTCCAAGATTCCCCCATGACCTGGCAAAAGGCTGCCTGAATCTTTCACATCATAAATTCTTTTAAACGCAGATTCAGCCAAGTCTCCAATCTGACCAAAGACTCCGACTAACACAGAAATAATAAGTATCGGTAAAAGTGACAAATCAACAAAACTTGCAGCATAGTAGATTACTGCTACTAAAATACTGAAGAATATGCCGCCAACTGCCCCTTCTATCGTTTTGTTTGGTGAGATAATCGGCCACAGCTTTCGTTTCCCCATAGATTTCCCTACGAAATAAGCACCAGAATCCGTTGCCCAAATCATAAATAAAACAAAGAATAACAGCTGGACACCATTCTCTAATATTCTAGTTTCAACTAAATAGAAAAAACCAAACCCTACATAAAGGGAACTAAACAAAACGAATGAAATATCATTATATTCCGTTTTATTTTTATGGATGACCGTTACAACTAATAGTAATAGCACTGCAAGTATAATTGCATCTGTTTTAGTAAAGGGGTCAATCGCTTTCATCCATTGTTCGGGCAAAGCAATTACGATAGCCAATAAGTAGCCGATCAACCCGATAAATGTTCGTTCCATTCTCTTCATCCGCAGCAGTTCGTACATGCCGATTCCTGCAAGCAAAAGGATTAATAATGAAAATGGCCAGCTGCCGTAAAGGGTAATCCCAATAAATAAAACGGCTGCGATTACACCTGTAATTATCCGTTGTTTCATAAGTCCTCCTTAATCAAACCCCGCCAAATCTTCTGCCTCGCTGGGCAAACTGTGACACAGCTTCTCGTAAATGATCCTCTGAAAAATCCGGCCAATAAACTTCAGTAAACCAGAATTCTGAATAAGCCAGCTGCCAAAGCATAAAATTGCTCAAGCGTACTTCACCGCTCGTACGGATTAGAAGATCCGGGTCACTAAGTCCTTGTGTCATTAGATAATTTTCAATAGTAGATTCATTAATATGAGAGGGATCAAGCGTTCCATTTTTAATTTCCGTCCCAATCGCTTTGACGGCAGCGGTGATTTCATCTCTGCTTCCATAATTTAAAGCAAAGTTCAAAATCAGCCCTGTGTTATTTTCGGTTTGGCTGATTGCTTGATCTACTGCCTTTACAGTATGTATTGGCAGCAATTCTTTTTTACCCATTATTCTCACTTGTACATTCTCTTTAATCAAATCTGGCAAAAACGTGTTCAGAAATTCTCCAGGAAGCTTCATAAGGAAATCAACTTCCTCACGGGGTCTTTTCCAGTTCTCAGTTGAAAAAGCATATAGTGTAAGAACTTTAATTCCGATTCTATTCGCTTCTTTTACGATTTTCCTTACGGTTTTCATGCCTTCATGATGACCTGCGATTCGCGGCAATGCTCTTTTTCTAGCCCAGCGGCCATTTCCATCCATAATTATTGCTACATGTGATGGAATATTATCGTCAAGATCCCATTTCTGTTCATGACTTTTTTTTCTAAAGAAAAGCTTGTCAAGCATGTATAAGCCTCCATCTTTCCAGACTTCATAAAGAAACCAGCGGCTATATTCAGCCGGTCAGGATCTCTTTAATGCTGAAATCAACAATTAGCCAGAAATCCTTTTTTCCTGCGGCAGCGTTGATATTGTCTAATAAAAAAGCCCCCTTTATAGAGGGCTTTTTTTATTTAATTGTACATGGAAAAGCTTTATACTTCCATGATTTCTTTTTCTTTATTTGAACTTACAGAGTCTACTTCAGCCGTATACTTGTCAGTAAGCTTTTGAACGTCATCGTTGTAACGGCGAAGTTCATCTTCAGTTATCTCTGCTTCTTTTTCGAGCTTCTTCAAATCATCGTTCGCATCACGGCGAATATTGCGAAGTGCTACTTTTGCTTCTTCTGCAAACTTCTTAACTAATTTTACTAATTCTTTTCTTCTTTCTTCTGTAAGCGCTGGAATAGCAATACGAATCACTTGACCGTCGTTTGAAGGAGTAAGACCAAGATCAGACTTTAAAATCGCCTTTTCGATATCACCCATAGCCGTTTTATCATAAGGCTGGATAACTAAAAGTCTTGCTTCTGGAGTAGTTACACCCGCTAATTGATTGATTGGAGTTGGTGTTCCATAATAATCAACCTGCACTCTGTCTAATAATGAAGGATTTGCTCTTCCTGCACGAAGAGTAGAGTATTCACGTCTTAATGCTCCGATTGCTTTTTGCATCTTTTCTTCAGCTTGAGTTAAAACTTCTTTAGCCATTTAGTTTTTCCCCCTTATAACCGTTCCAATTTTTTCACCTTCGACAGCACGCTTAATATTTCCTTCTTCCATGATTGAGAAGACAACTAAAGGAATATCATTGTCCATACATAAAGAAGAAGCTGTTGTGTCCATTACGGCTAATCCGTCTTTTAACAGGTCAAGATATGATAACGTTGTATATTTAACCGCATTTTCATCCAGTTTTGGATCAGCTGAATAAACACCATCAACATTATTTTTAGCCATCAAAATAACTTCCGCTTCGATCTCAGCCGCTCTAAGTGCTGCTGTAGTATCTGTAGAGAAATATGGATTACCCGTTCCTGCAGCAAAAATAACTACTCGCTTTTTTTCAAGGTGACGAATGGCTTTTCTTCTGATATAAGGTTCTGCAACCTGTCGCATTTCAATAGATGTTTGTACTCTTGTTTGAACCCCGATATTTTCAAGACTGTCTTGAAGAGCCAATGAATTCATCACAGTAGCAAGCATGCCCATGTAATCTGCAGACGCACGATCCATACCCATTTCGCTGCCTGTCTTACCGCGCCATAGGTTTCCACCACCTACAACTACAGCAACTTCTACATCTAATTCTACAATTTCTTTCACTTGCTCAGCTATGGATTGAACAATTTTCGGATCGATTCCAGATGTTTGTTCACCAGCTAGCGCTTCTCCGCTAAGTTTCAAGACAACTCGTTTATATTTTGAAGTAGTCATTTGTCCCTCCATCACCTAAAAAAAATGTATTTACTTGGTATTTCTAATGGCTGTTACCGTATTCTCTGTCGCACATAGGAGTGGTTGATTTCCGTTTCAGGTGCTCGCTTTCCGCGGGGCGTACGGTGAGCCACTTGCCGCTTTGCGCCTAAATGTGTCTCACCTGACCGCTCGTCCCGCAGGAGTCTCGCACCTTACACTACAATCAACAAATCAATGAAGTCTTTAAAAGTGACAATTAATAGCAGCCATCTTTTTAGAATAGATAAAACCTTAACGATCCAAGGTTATTTCTGTAAAAAAAGAGGAACACAACGTGCTCCCCTCTTTTTAATAATTGTGCTTACTTTTTCACTTGAGACATTACTTCTTCAGCGAAGTTGTCTTCACGCTTTTCAAGACCTTCTCCAACTTCAAAACGAACGAAGGCTTTAACAGTAGCACCTTTGGAAGCTACATATTTACCTACTTTTTGGTCTGGATCTTTAATGAAAGACTGGTCATTTAAGCAAATATCTTCGAAATATTTTCCAAGACGTCCTTCAACCATCTTAGCAACGATGTTTTCAGGCTTGCCTTCATTAAGAGCTTGCTCACTCAACACTTTGCGCTCGCGAGCAACTTCTTCTTCGCTAACTTCGTCACGAGAGATATACTTAGGATTTACAGCTGCTACGTGCATCGCTACATCCTTAGCAACTTCTTCATCAGTTGTTCCTTCAACTACAGAAAGAACACCGATTCTTCCGCCCATGTGCAAGTATGCACCAAATGCTGCGTTTTCACCTTTTTTCAAGATTTCAAAACGGCGAAGAGTGATCTTCTCACCAATTTTAGCGATTGCACTGTTAATGTAGTCATTAACTGTAGTGCCGTTGTAATCAGAAGCTAATGCATCCTCAACAGAAGCAGGCTCTGAAGCTAATAAGTGGTTGCCTAATTCAGAGATAAGGTTCTTGAAGTTTTCGTTTTTAGCAACGAAATCAGTTTCAGAGTTTACTTCTAGAATAACCGCTTTGTCACCGTCAACGATAACTGAAGTTAAACCTTCTGCTGCAATACGGTCAGCTTTTTTAGCTGCTTTAGCGATTCCTTTTTCACGAAGGTAGTCAACCGCTGCCTCCATGTTTCCGTCTGTTTCAGTTAATGCTTTTTTACAATCCATCATACCTGCGCCAGTTTTTTCACGCAATTCTTTAACCATTTGAGCTGTAATAGCCATGTGTTTTGCCTCCTTGTGTGATATGTAGTGCTTTTTTTACATTAGGCTGTTTTAACAAGTTGCTTTTGAAAGTAGTTGATTTTCGTTCCAGGATACTCGCTTTCCGCTGGGCGTGCGGTGAGCATCCTTGGCGCTTTGCACCATTAGGAGTTTCACTTTACAGAAGCATTTGTGCTCCTGCGTCTGCAAGCTTACCCCTACGAAGCATGTTCCTCGTCGCATGCCTTGCATGAAGCATATTCATGTGGCTGGCACGCTGGAGTCTCGCACCTTGCACTCCAATCAACTCAATGAAGAGAATAATGACCGTAAGCAACGAGCTTTTACATTTAAAAAGGTGATAAAGGGTCATCCCCTCTACCACCCTTGAGCATTCCATTTAGTTAATTAAGCAGTTGTTTCTTCTTCAGCTGCTTCTGCTACTTCTTCTCCGCCTTGGTTAGCTTCGATGATAGCATCAGCCATTTTTCCAGTTAGAAGTTTAACTGCACGGATAGCATCGTCGTTACCAGGGATAACGTGATCTACTTCATCCGGGTCACAGTTAGTATCAACAATAGCGATGATCGGAATGTTTAATTTACGAGCTTCAGCAATCGCAATACGCTCTTTACGAGGGTCAACTACGAATAATGCATCAGGAAGCTTGTTCATTTCTTTAATTCCGCCTAGGAACTTTTCAAGACGTTCCATTTCTTTTTTAAGAAGGATTACTTCTTTCTTAGGAAGAACATCGAAAGTTCCGTCTTCCTGCATTTTTTCAAGATCCTTCAAACGGTTGATACGCTTGCGGATCGTACCGAAGTTTGTTAATGTTCCACCCAACCAGCGCTGGTTGATGTAGTACATGTCAGAACGTTCAGCTTCTTCTTTTACTGAATCTTGAGCTTGCTTTTTAGTACCAACGAAAAGAATCTTTCCGCCGTCTGCTGCGATGTTACGCATAACATTGTAGCATTCTTCTACTTTCTTTACCGTTTTTTGAAGATCGATAATGTAGATACCGTTTCTTTCTGTGAAAATGTAACGAGACATTTTCGGATTCCAACGGCGAGTCTGATGACCAAAGTGTACACCAGCTTCTAACAATTGTTTCATTGAAATTACTGCCATAATGGCACCTCCTAGGTTTTTTTCCTCCGTTTGTTTCACCTTTGAACAATAACTGCATTTCTAGCAGCACCAAATTGTCCAAATCCGCAAACGTGTGTGATTAACACCGAGAAATAATATAACATATTTCGCGTAATTTCCGCAAGTCATTTTGGCATGTTAACCATAAAATTTTAAAAGCAGCTCAATTTCACCTTTTCCTCTATTCAGCATTTTAGCTATCTGTTCTGCATTATAACCTTGCTTTGCTAAAATTATCACCTTTTGTGTATCAGGTTTTGTTTCAGATTCAATATGTACTTCATCATTTTCTTCATTTAATGTAATACTGTTTATTGTTTCAATTCCTGTTTCAATTGTTTTTTCGTGAATTTTATGTCTATCTTGCTCATTTTTGCTGCTGAAATCAGAGATTAGTTTGTGCAGCCGCTCATTTTCGTATCTCATCTCCTGTGAAAAAAGCTCCAGCAGCTCTTCAATATGATCTGTTGATTCAGCATTTTTATTATTCTCATCAATTTTTTTCCAAAGTGAATATATAAAATAAATACAGACAACATTTAATACAAGACTAATAAAGATAATACCGTTCACAGCTTTTCACCTATCCTGAATAATCAATTTCCTGCCCTTTAAACGGATGCTTTGCAAGCAGCTGGGTTGATTTACTTGTTTCTCCCGTATGCAACACACTATTCTCTGTTCGTTCTTTTGCAGAGACCTTTTTGGATTCATTCAATTGTTTTTTACGATCTTGTTCTGAAAGTTGCGCTTGGTGAATCATGCCTCTTTGTGCTAAATCAGTCGCGGTTTTTCCGGCATCCATTGTTCGCGGGATTGCCACTTGAAGTTCTATTAATTTCAAGCTCATGTTCTACACCCGTTCTTTATAAGGAATTTATGATTATTTCTTTCTCTTCCATATAAACTTTTGCTGACTGGAATGGAGACTGAACTCTTCGTTTATATTTTCCAATACTGATTTCTACATTTGGATGCAATGTTCCTTTAATAATGACATGAGACGAGTTACTTTGATCTTTTATAGCAGCGAAATTATTTTTCTCTGTATAAAGTTCTGATAATTTTGCAGAAGTTTGATTGATCGTATTGTCTATTTTACCGACCGTTGCCTGATCTATTCTATTGCTATTTCCTGCTTGTCTGATCAAAGCATCTTTTAGCTGCTGCAGCTTTTCAAGGTTAGTCTGCAATTCATTTATTTTTTCATCATCAATAAATACTTGATTGAGTTGCGGTTCCTGCAATTTCATATATATCAACGTTTTTGAATACGTTTCATTTCCAATTTCATTAGCAGTTATCATGTTCTGGGCGATACATGTACCACCTGCTATGTTCCCTTTTCCGTTTACACAAATGATGCTTTTTCCTGCTTCACAATAACTGTGCAAAATAGATTGGACAGCTTCAATATTTTCACCTGCCATTATGTTCCCTTGATTAATATACAGACTAGTGAAGTTTCCACCGCAGCGTATTAATCCTTTTCCCTGACCGAGTACCCCGCCGCCCACAACAATATTGCCGCCAGCTACAATTTCTGCTGCCTCAACTAATCCTTCTATCCTCACATCACCTTGTGCATTAATTTTGAAGCCCGACGGTACATCACCTGTAACATGAACATTTCCAACAAAATCAATGTGTCCCGTTTTTAATGACAGATCTCCGTCCACTTTATAAACGGGATAAACATTCACACAGTTTGATCTATAACTTACTTCACCGCTCGCGGCTGCATAAACTCCTAAATTCTCTTCATTAAAAACGGTATTCTCCCCATTTTTTACTTTTAAGTCTTTTCCTCTTTTGGCTGGAATAGTTTCACCAAAAACAGTAATCCCGGGTGTACCATCAGAAGCTTTCCGTTTCCGCGCAATGAGCTGTCCGAATGAAACAGTCGGAATTGTGAAAAGACGCTTAAAATCAACCTTATCATTTTCCGGATTATTTATTAATGAATGCGCCTCTGCAGCAGGTATTAATTTTGCAGGTTCACCATGAACAGGCAGTATCCCTTTAGCGATTTCCAACGGAGAGTGAATGATCTCGATATTTCCTGCAATTTCACGAATTACTTCACTCTGAATTCCTTGCTTAATTCCTTTTGAATTAATCCAGGCGGCTAGACGATCATAGGTTACTTCTTCAGGATTAATTTCAACGTCGCTCTTTTTTACTAAAATCGCTATCGTATCTTTTTCTAAAAATTTTATAGTGAACCACTGATCCATTACTCTAACCCCTTACATGTATCGTTGTAAAACCTGCCTTATTCTAAAAAGTGCTTTTGAATGAATTTGAGAAATTCTTGATGTAGATAAACCAAGCACTTGTCCAATTTCAGTCAGAGTTAACTCCTCAAAGTAAAACAAACTTACAACAAGTTGCTCTTTTTCAGATAGTTCTTTTATAACGAGAGCAAGTTCACCGTGAAGTTCTTCCTGAAGCAAACTATTTTCAGGAGTTATTGCTTTTTTATCTTCTATTGTATAACTTACTTTTTCCCTGCTCTCAGTTTCCTTGTTTTCTTCATCAATGGATAATACATTAGCCATGAAACTTTCGGACATTACGGTTGTAACATCATTCTCTGAGAGACCGAGCTCATCTGCAACTTCTTTCGCACTTACAGAACGAAGATTCTCTTGTTCTAGTTTTTCTATTGCAGCTTCTACTTTTTTTGTTTTCTCCCGAAGACTGCGTGGCAGCCAATCTTCTCTTCGAAGACCATCTAATATTGCTCCGCGGATTCGAAAGGAAGCGTAAGTATCAAATTTCAAGTCGCGTTCTGGCTCGAATTTCTTTAAAGCATCATACAAGCCGAGCATCCCGAGGGACCGGAGTTCATCTCTGTTGACGCTTTTTGGCAGTCCAACCGATATTCTTTGAACATGATAGTTAACAAGAGGCAGATAGGCACGAAGCAATTCGTCACCTGCTTCTCGATCACGGCTAGTATTCCACTTTTCCCAGCAAGATTGTTCTTCTACTAAAGATGGCTCCGTCATGGTAATCCTCCTCGTTTTATTACCGATTTCTCGGCTTAGATAATTTTTGTGCCTTTATTTACTGTTTTAATTGTCAATTGAGAATTTTCGGGATTGAATTCAATTGTTCTCCCGCTGTTTCCCCCGACATCACTCGCAATAAGCGGAATACCGAGATGGTAAAGATGAAGCTTTACACTCTCAACATTTCTTGGACCGATTCTCATCATTTCGCTTCCAGAAGAAAATTGAAACATTTGGGCTCCTCCCGCTATTTTCGCTTTTATGCTTTTTGCAGCAGCACCTTTTTTTATAAGCATGTCATATAGAGCGTTTACAGCGGTATCCGCGAATTTTCCTATATTAGTAAAAGTTGACTTGATCAAAGCAGATTCAGGCAGCATCACATGTGCCATTCCGGCTATTTTTTTGCCTTCATCATATAAAATAACTCCTACGCAAGAACCAAGACCTGTTGTTCTTATTGTGTCAGGAGGGGATACGAGGTTGATATCCGCTATCCCAACTTTTATAATTTCACTCATCCATCGGAACTCCCAGTGCATTAAAAATTTTTGCGAATGACTTAGGATCAGGCAATAAGAAAAAGTGTCCTTTTACTTCATCTAATCTTTTCATATCTGTAAAAGCAGTATCTATTACAATTGCAAAGTCGCTGACTGCAGATATTTCTAAAAGCCCAAAACTAAGGATTGCTCCTGCCATATCTATACTCGTTGCCGGAACAGATGGCTGCAGACTGAGCCCTGTAAAATCCGAAAATGATGTAAGGTACGACCCTGAAAGGATATTCCCTACTTCCTGAAGAGCAGAAATTGTCATCTCTGAGTGTACGCCTTCAGTAAGCTGGACAACTTCTCCCCCTAATAAGTCCCCTAGAAGCTTTTCCGCTTGTGCGATTGGCAGCATAAAGAACATACATCCTGGTGCATCTCCAACAATCCTTAAAAAAACAGATGCTACAATATTTTCCGAACCTCCGACCATCTCCGTGATTTCCTCGAATGAGATAACTTTTACAGATGGCACTTTCATATCAACCGCTTTATTCAGCATGGTGGACAAGGCAGTTGCTGCATGACCGGCTCCAATATTGCCGATCTCCCGCAGAATATCTAGATGAATATGATTGATTTTTGTGAAATCCATATTACTTTCCGCTTTCTAAAGGTTGAAGCACAGTGAGCTTTTCCGGATTTAACACTTTAGTAAGGTTCAATAAGATAAGAAGACGTTTCTCTATCTTTGCAACTCCTTGAATATATTCAGCATCCACCCCTCCTACAACTTCGGGAGGAGGTTCAATTGAATCTGCTTCCAGGTCAATAACATCGTTTGCAGAGTCTACAATTAATCCAGCTTCAATAGTTCCTACTGATACGATGATGATACGTGTGCTGTCTGTGTAATCCGTTTCTTCTATATCAAATCGTGAACGCAGATCAATGATAGGAGTTACTACACCTCTTAAATTAATGACTCCTTTGACAAAAGGAACTGTCCTTGGAATCCTCGTAATATGCTGCATTCTTTCAATGGACTTTACCTCTTGAACAGGTACAGCGTATTCTTCATCTTTTAATTGAAATATGATTACTTTTTGTTCGTTTAACATTTGGACACCCACCTATTTATTTGATTAGTGCATTGCAATCTAGAATTAATGCTACTTGTCCATCGCCTAATATGGTTGCACCAGAGATAGCGAAAACAGATGACAGATATTGGCCCAGTGATTTAAGAACGATCTCTTGCTGTCCAATGAATGAATCAACAACAAGGGCTGCCATTTTGTCCCCTTTTCTCACAACAACTACAGGAACATATTCACTTGCTTCCATGGCAGATGGTACTTCGAATATTTCTTTCATAGCTACTAAAGGTACAACTCTTCCGCGGAAATCCATCACCTTTTGATTATGTGCAGACAATATCTCTTCCTTTTTAATAATTGCTGTCTCAATGATAGAAGAAAGCGGAATCGCATATTTTTCTTTTTGAACTTCAACAAGCATGACTGACATGATTGATAGTGTTAAAGGAAGCTGAATGGAAAAGATTGTTCCATATCCTGCTGTTGAATCTACAGAAATCGAACCGCCTAATGACTCGATCTTGTTCTTTACAACATCCAGTCCTACTCCGCGACCTGAGATGTCAGAGATAACTTCTGCTGTTGAAAAGCCAGAAGCGAACAATAATTCAAAACACTGTTTATCGGTCAAATTTTCAGACATTTCTTTCGTGATGATTCCATTTTCTAATGCCTTTTCTAATACTTTTTGACGGTTAATACCTGCTCCGTCATCTTCAATCTCAATAAAAACGTGGTTGCCGCTATGATAGGCTCTTAAGTAGATCGTTCCTGTTTCATCTTTTCCTGAAGCGCTTCGGACCGATGGTTTCTCTATACCATGGTCTATAGAATTACGCAGTAAATGTACGAGAGGATCACCGATCTCATCTATTACAGTACGATCCAATTCGGTTTCTGCACCAACAATCTCAAGGTTCACGTTTTTGCCCAAGTCTTTTGCAAGACCGCGAACCATGCGAGGAAAACGATTAAATACTTGTTCAACCGGCACCATGCGCATTGTAAGAATAATATTTTGCAAGTCTCCTGAAACACGGGACATTCGTTCTACTGTTTCATTAAGTTCTGCATTTTTAAGCATTTTAGAAATCTCTTCAAGGCGTCCGCGGTCGATAACTAGTTCCTCAAAAAGGTTCATCAATTGATCCAGTCTTTCAATATTAACCCTTATTGTTTTCCCAGCTGATGTACCGCCGGCACTGCTAGCTGAAGAGTCGTCCTTTTTTGTTTCATTTGCTGCATTTATTTTTTCTGCGGAATGTTCGCTTTCCGTATGTACTGAGTCGTTAAGCCTTTCCGTATTAATCTCTGAAACAACTGCTTCGTCAACCTCGGAAACTTTCATAATCCGCTGCTTTATTTCTTCACCAGTTTCTTTTGTAAGAATCGAGAGTTTGAAATCTGATTCAAACTGTTCTGCTTCAAGCATGTCCACAGATGGGATGGATTTTATAATTTCACCGATCTGCTCTATCACTTCAAATACCATATAAACTCTTGCTGCTTTCAAGATACAGTCTTTGCGAAGACTGATAGAAAGTTCGTAAGCGTGAAAACCTTGTTCTTTTGATTGCAAGATGATCTGTTTTTCGTATTGATCAAATGATTGAGACAATTCAGCAGCCTTATCGGCTTTATGAGCTACAGACTTTGTCATTTCACCTTTTTCAAGTGCTTCCAAGTCCCGCACAGTGTCCGAGACATCACGCTTTCCGCTGCCGCCTTCTGAAATCTCAACTACCATTGCTTCCAAATGATCAAGTGATGTGAACAGTACATCGAGTACTTGTGTAGTCACAGTAATCTTTTTATTTCGGATGGCATCAAGCACATTTTCCATGCAATGTGTTAAGTTTGCCAGGTCCTCATAACCCATCGTTGCTGACATTCCTTTTAACGTATGGGCAGAACGGAAAATTTCATTAACGATTGATAATTCTTCAGGTGTTTTTTCAAGCAAAAGCACCTGCTGATTAATAGCTTGAAGGTGTTCTTTGCTTTCCTCTATAAATATGTCTAGATATTGAGTCATTTCCATTTTTAAAACCCTCCCATTTTACAAATTGTTCTGAATAGCACGTGCAATTGAACCTAGTTGTACGACTTCATCTACTTTTTTCGTCAGCACAGCCGCTTTAGGCATTCCATAGACGATGCACGATTCCTCCGCTTCAGCTATTACCGTGGTCTGGCCTGAATTCTTTAACTCTAGGATACCAAGCGTGCCGTCAGATCCCATGCCTGTCATAATGACTGCCACTTTATGATAGTTTTTTAGTTTTGCAGCGCTTTCAAACAGAACGTTAACAGCTGGTCTGTGGCCACCCACTGGGGGTTCTTTATCAATGGTGAGAAACGCTTGTCCCAGCTTTTCCCGCAGGCGTACATGGTACCCTCCAGGTGCGATATAAACGGTTCCTTTTTTAATAGATTCATTTTGTTCAGCTTCTTTCACCTTAACTTCAGAAAGTGAATCAATCCTGTTAGCTAACGACTGCGTAAAGCCAGGCGGCATATGCTGGACAACAATTATTGGTGCATCAATATCTGCAGGAAGACTCGAAATTACTTCTTGCAATGCGCGTGGTCCGCCAGTGGAAGTTCCTATTAAAACAAGTTTAGAAAGATTGTTTTTCTCTTTCTTTTCTATACGCTTTTCCGTTCTATTCACATTCGGTATACGCGCTGTAATTAATGGTTTCAGCTTTGCTTTAGACGATGTAATGACTTTTTCAATCAAGGCAGCCTTTACTTTGTACAAATCCAGTGAGATTGCTCCAGAAGGTTTTGCAATGAAATCTATCGCACCAGCTTCCATTGCTAGAATCGTATTTTCAGCCCCCGCTTTCGTTGTGCTTGAAAGCATGATGATCGGTACAGGATGCTGCTTCATAATTATTTTCACGGCTTCTATTCCATTTAAGACAGGCATTTCCACATCCATCGTCACAACATCAGGCTCTAGTTTTTTGATTTTATCAATGGCCTCTTGACCATTTTTCGCTGTATCCAAAACGTTTATCCTAGGATCTTCGGATAAAAATTCTTTGATCAGCTTTCTCATAAACGCAGAATCGTCTACTACGAGAACCGAAATTTGTTTCACTTTAGCATCTACCTCTCACTAAATAATGACTTTAACCTGCTGATAAATGATTTATAGGATGCTTTTTGCTGCAGTGCAGCTCCTGTATAAGTTCTGGCTAGATCAGCAATTGCACGTGATGCTTCAGACGCCGGTTTATTTAAGGTAAATGGAACTTGTTTTTTTACCGATTCCAGCACGGTTTGGTCTAACGGAATCATTCCTAAATGAATGAGATCTTTATTTAAGAACTGCTTGCATACATTCGTTAATTTATGAGAAGTTTCGCGCCCTTCACGCTCATTTTCACAACGGTTAACTGCTAGATAGAATGGAAGTGTGCTATCTTTCGCATGAATGAACTTCATCATCGAGTAAGCATCTGTAATAGATGTAATTTCAGGCGTCGCAATCACTAAAATTTCATGGCTTGACAGAATAAACTTCAATGCCGTTTCAGTAGCCCCGGCTCCCATATCGAGAAAGATAAAGTCGTAGAATGTTTCAAGTTCTTCAAGCTGCTTAAGAAAATAATCCAGCATACCATCTGTTATGAGGGCAAGAGAACCAAAATTTCTGCCGCCGGCAATCGTATGCAAACCTTCTTTGCCTTCTTCAATGATTTCCCAAACTGACAATTGGTTTTGAAGCAGATCCATAATATGCTTAGGTGCTCTTCTCCCTAAGATTAAATCCACATTGCCCATTCCAACGTCCAGATCAATAACGAGTACTCTTTTTCCCATTTTGATAAGCGAAAGAGCCAGATTCACCGTGATATTCGTTTTGCCCACTCCGCCTTTTCCGCTTACAACAGATATGACCCTTGCGCTTTGGGCGGATGATAACATTAATTGCTTTCTAAGACTCTCAGCTTGATCAATCATGTTTCAGCTTTTCCTTTAATAGCATCTGAATCAGTTCTTCCGCGTCTGCTTCAAACATATCATCTGGCACATTTTGTCCGTTTGTTATATAGCCGATAGGAACTCCATGATTAATGGAAAGGTTTAATAATGCACCAAATGTTGTCGTTTCATCTTTCTTTGTAAAAATCACTTTATGAACAGGAAGACTCTTAAACTGACTATATATCGTTTCCATGTCCTTATATTTTGAAGTAAGCGACAATACGAGATAATTTTTCATATTTTTATCAAAATGAACGATTCGCTGAAGCTCTTCAATATAAAACCGGTTTAAAAAATTTCTTCCTGCTGAATCAACGAGTACTAAATCATAATCTTTAAATTTTTCTTTCGCTTTTTTGAAGTCATCAGCCGTATACGCCACTTCACAAGGAATGTTTAATATTTCAGCATACGTTTTCAGCTGTTCAATCGCTGCAATTCTATATGTATCAGTTGTTATAAAAGCAACTTTTTTACCGTCCTTCAGAACTGCTTTTGCCCCAATTTTAGCGATTGTAGTTGTTTTTCCAACTCCTGTAGGGCCAATCAAATTTAAGAATTTTGTTTCATAATGAAACCCTCCAAAATCACTCCTTTTCATTCGTGCACTCAGCCAGTCTGTTATCCATTTATTCCAGTCATAACCTTGTGCTTCATCTTTATCAAACGAACGATATTTGCTGTTTAATTGGGCAATAAGCTCTTCGGAAATACTCGGTTCAAGTTCTTGAAGCTGCAAAAAGGTTCGCCATTCTTCTGCGAATTCCGGCATAGGTTCACTATCTTTATTCTGTACACTCAGGTTGTGCACCATTTTTTTTAGCTGGCGTATTTCCTGAGTAAGCTCTTCACCTTGGACTGACTTATGAACAGGTTCGTTACTTATTGCTGCAGCAGGCTTCTTTGGAGCATGGTAATCTATATCCTGATCTAAGCCTGCAAAAATCTCGATATTCTTTTTTGTGAAAAATCCAAGGAATCCTCCAGCCTGTACTTCCCTCGTATTTAAAATTACTGCGCCGCTTCCAAGATCTGCTCTTACAAGCTTCATAGCTTCTGGCAAGCTGTTTGCTGTATACTTTTTAACCTTCATTAAATATTCACCACCCCAACACTTTTGACCTCAAGTTCAGGCTCTAACTCGTTATATGACAATACTGCTACATCCGGGAGGTAGCGTTCGATCAGCTGCCGGACATACATCCTTACAGCAGGAGAACACAATATGACGATCGACTGATCAAAGCTTCTTCCTGATTCTAATTCCCTTGTGATGCTGTCAAATATTGATTGTGAATCATGCGGGTCCAGTGACAGATAATTGCCGTGTTCAGTTTGCTGAACAGAATCTGCAATCTTTTTCTCAACTGATCCCCCAAGCGTAATAACATGCAAAGGTTCGTTTTCTGCTACATAGCTTTTAGAAATTTGTCTGGATAATCCTTGTCTGACATATTCGGTTAGAAGATCTGTGTCCTTTGTCATTTTGGCGAAATCTGCTAATGTCTCAAAGATTATGGCTAGGTTGCGTATTGAGATGCGTTCTTTAAGCAATTTGGACAAAACTTTTTGAATTTCCCCGATCGTCAGTGCATCTGGAGTAACTTCTTCCACGATCGCCGGATAGGATTCTTTCAGATGTTCTACCAGCTGTTTAGTTTCCTGTCGTCCAATTAGTTCATGTGCATGTTTCTTAATGATTTCGGTTAGATGAGTCGACACGACAGATGGCGGATCAACTACTGTATAGCCGGAGAATTCCGCCCTTTCTTTCATTTCCTCACCAATCCAGATAGCAGGGAGGCCGAAAGCCGGTTCTACAGTTTCAATTCCTGTAATTTCTTCATCATCTATACCTGGGCTCATCGCAAGATAATGATCCAGCAGAAGCTCACCTTTTGCGACTTGGCTGCCTTTTATTTTGATTCTGTATTCATTTGGCTGAAGCTGTATGTTGTCTCTGATCCTGACAACCGGAACGATCATTCCGAGTTCGAGTGCCAGCTGTCTTCTGATCATTACGATTCTGTCTAACAAGTCACCGCCCTGAGAAGTGTCAGCGAGTGGTATTAAGCTGTACCCGAATTCAAACTCAATCGGATCGATCTGCAGAAGATTAACTACCGACTCTGGACTCTTAAGCTGTTCTGTCTGAATATCTTCTTCCACGACTTCTTCTTTTTCTTTTTGTTCACGCTCTGCTTTTAAGAGTAAGTAACCTCCACCCGCTAGCAATCCTCCGACTGTAATGGTAAAAAAATCATTTATCGGTGTGAAAAGTCCAAGCATAATGATCGTTCCGCCAGCTACAAAAAGCATAATTGGATAAGCCAACAGCTGTTTGCTGATATCGAAACCAAGATTTCCTTCTGATGCTGCACGTGTAACGATAATACCTGTAGCTGTTGATATGATAAGTGCAGGTATTTGCGAAACTAATCCGTCACCCACAGTCATTCGTGTAAACATCTCCGCACTCTCACCAAAGCCTAGACCCATTTGAACCATTCCAATAATAATTCCAAAGAGCATGTTAATCAGAACGATGATGATACCAGCGATTGCATCTCCTTTTACAAACTTGCTGGCTCCATCCATAGCTCCATAAAAATCCGCTTCGCGCTCTATCGTTTCACGTCTTTCTTTCGCTTCCCGATCGGATATCATACCGGCATTTAAATCAGCATCGATACTCATTTGTTTACCAGGCATCGCATCAAGTGTAAATCTTGCTGCAACTTCTGAAACCCGTTCAGATCCTTTTGTAATAACGATAAATTGAATGATTATAAGTATGAAAAACACGACAATACCTACGAGAATGTTTCCACCGACTACAAATTCCCCAAATGTATGTACAACATTTCCGGCATCTCCTTTAGATAAGATGCTTCTGGTTGTTGAAACATTTAGCCCTAGCCTGAAAAGTGTCACCAATAAAAGTAATGACGGGAATATAGAGAACTGGAGAGGCTGCGTTGTATTCATGGCAATTAATATAATTAAAAGTGCCAGAGAAATATTTACTATGATAAAGAAGTCCAACATAAAAGTCGGCATTGGTATGACCAGCATGGCGATAATCAAGATAACACCCGCTAATACACTTACGTCTCTAGCTTTCATCTGTATACTCTCCTATTCATTCCTTACACTTTTTTCTTGATGCGATAAACAAAGGCTAATATTTCAGCTACAGCTTTAAACAGATCCTCTGGTATTACTTGCCCGATGTCGACCCTGGCATAAAGCGTTCTAGCTAAAGGTTTATTTTCAACTGTCACGACATCATGTTCTTTGCCGATTTCTTTAATTCTTTGGGCGATCAAGTCAACACCTTTTGCTACAACGACAGGTGCATCCATTCCAGAATCATCATATTTTAAGCAAATTGCGTAATGAGTAGGGTTCGTGATGATCACATCTGCTTTTGGCACTTCCTGCATCATCCGCCTCATTGCCATCTGCCTTTGTTTTTCCTTGATCTTTCCTTTGATTTTCGGGTCACCTTCGGACTTTTTGTATTCATCCTTTATATCTTGTTTAGACATTCGAATGTTTTTCTCAAAGTCGTATTTTTGATACATATAATCGAGAAACGCAAGAAACAGCAAAACGAGCGAAGCGGCAAATCCCATCTTAATGGCCAGTCCGCCAAAAACAGGAAGTGAGGCTTCAATACTTACAAGTGACATTCTTAAGTAAACATCCCGCTCCATCCATAAGATGAAAAAGGTAACACCGCCGATTAGCAAAATCTTCAATAATGATTTGGACAGTTCAACAAGCGCACGCACCGAATAAATTCTTTTAAAACCTGACAAGGGGTTGATGCGTTCGAGTTTCATCTGAATCGCTTCGGTTGAAAGTAAGAATCCAACCTGCAGGTAGTTTCCAATGACACCTGCCGCCATTGCCGCTATCATTACCGGAGCCAGAATGATTGCAACCTCGATCGACAATTCCCAAAACAGCTTTGGGATACTTGTTTCAGTTACGTCAAATAAAAGATTTTTGTCCAGGCTATGTGTGAAGAGGTGCTTTAATCTTTCGCCCATCCAGCCGCCCATGAATGAAAGAAACATGACAGATACAAATAATACGATTGCAGCGTTAATATCGGCACTTTTTGCTACTTGTCCTTTTTTCCGGCTTTCCTGACGCTTTTTCGGGGTCGCTTTTTCTGTTTTTTCTTGTGAAAAATACTGTAATTTCATTTGGTATCTCATCTGACTAAGCAGCCCCTAACAATTCCATTAAATTGACCATGGTATCTCGCATCTGTTCGATCAGCATTTGAATCGACACAAAAAAGGCGGGCATAACAACTAAAAATAATACAAGAGCTATCAATATTTTTACCGGAAGACCGATAACAAAGATGTTCATCTGCGGAACCGTCCTTGCCACGATTCCCAGAGCCAAATCCGCTAAAAACAACGTTCCGACAATCGGAATCGCCATCTGTAATGCGACTAGAAACATTCCCGAAAATACACTGACCACAAATTTAGTCATGCTTCCGTTCCCAAAATTAGCAATTGGAGATTCCAGCGGAAGGAAGTTATAGCTGTAAAAGATTCCGTCCAAAAGCATGTGATGCCCATCTACCGCCAGCAGAAAGAGCATGGCAAATGTATAAAGGTATCTCCCCATCAAAGGCGTTTGAATCCCTGTCTGCGGATCAAAAACGTTTGCAATTGCAAAACCCATCTGCAAATCTATGAATCCTCCTGCTACTTGAAGTGCATAAAAGACGATAGCTGCAATAAAACCGATCGCTAGACCAATCATGGCTTCTTTAATGACAAGAAGAAGAAAGAATCCGTTTATAGGTACAGTCTCTGGACTGATGGCGTACAGCATGATCCATGATAAAAATAGAGAAAAACCGATTTTGTGCATAACCGGTAAATTTTTATTCGAAAATACAGGAATCGTTAAAAAAAATGCCGATACTCTAGTTAGTATTAATAAAAATGCCGGAAAAGAAAGTAAATCTATCATGTTATAAACCTATATATGTGTGCAGATTTTGAAAAATGTTCGCTGTAAATGCAAGGATCTGTGATAACATCCAAGGTCCGAAAAATACGAGACCTACCAAAACTGCGACAATCTTAGGAATAAATGCAAGAGTCTGTTCTTGTATTTGTGTAGTTGCTTGAAAGATACTGACGATCAGACCGACGACTAATGCTAAAGCAAGCAAAGGCCCACATAAGAGAAGTGTTATGTATACACCTTTTTCCGCTAAAGATATAACAAATTGAGAATCCATGTTTCCACCTGCCCGTTTTAATAGCTTAATAACAATGACTTAACGATTAAATGCCAGCCATCCACCAGCACAAATAATAATATTTTGAATGGCAGTGAAATCATAACGGGCGGCAGCATCATCATCCCCATTGCCATTAATACAGAAGCTACGACCATATCAATGATCAGAAACGGTACAAAAATCATAAAGCCCATCTGAAAAGCCGTTTTCAATTCACTGATCGCAAACGCAGGTACGAGTGTTGTTAAAGGGATATCCTGAATACTCTCTGGCTTCTTCGCTCCTGAATATTCCAGAAAAAGCATCAAATCCTTCTGCCTTGTATGTTTTGCCATAAATTTCTTTATTGGAAGACTTCCTTTATCAAAAGCCTCCTTTTGTGTAATTTCACCTTTCACAAGAGGCTGTATGGCTTCTTTATTCACATCATGCATCACAGGTGCCATGATAAAAAATGTAAGAAAAAGTGCAATGCCGATTAACACCTGATTCGGCGGCATCTGCTGTGTTGCGAGTGAAGTTCTTACAAACGAAAGAACAATAATGATTCTTGTAAAAGAAGTCATAAGTATAAGAATACTTGGCGCAAGTGAAAGAACCGTTAAGAGCAGCAATAACTGAATCGTTGTTTCCATGTTTGCCGGATCGCTATTGTTGATAAAATCCAAATCTAGACCTGGAATAAATTCATTCATGATGTTTACCTTCCTCAAACGCCTTCTGTATTTCTTTACGCTGTTCTTTTCTTTCGTTCGTTAGCGTAGCCAGCAAATTTTTAAAGTTCGTCGTTTGATCTTTAGAAACCTCATCTGTCTTTTGTGATGATTCCTGGCGATTTAACCATTTTGATTTCAGCTGATTTGCCATTGTGCTGACTTGTTGGGCAGGACGCTGTTCAAGCATCATCTTTACTTCATCTTCATTCGTTATTTCTTTTAATAGGGTAACGGTATCTCCAACTCCTACTACCAGCACCGAATTCCCTGTCTTAATCAGCTGGACTGACCGGTTTTGGCCGACCCCTATCCCCCCGAGTGATTGAAGGTTCTTACCATCTTGAAAGCTGACTGATTTCTTTTGAATAAATCGTAAGACGAAAAACAAAATTGCAAGGACGATCCCAAGCATGAAGATAAGTTTAACGAGCATGAAAAATGTACTTTCATTCTCAGTCGGCTCATTAATTTCTGGACTATTGTTTTCACTATTTTTATCGTTTTTCTTAGAATCATTTACTGTATCCCATACGGTTTTCCCTTGACTGCTGCCTTCCGCTTGTACGCTATGAGGTACAAACGAAAGGCAAACTGCTGCAAACAAACATATAATCCATTTCGACATCGGTATGCTGCTTATCCCAAGGTTTTCTTTATAGCTTCGATTACACGGTCTGCTGCAAAAGGCTTAACGATGAAATCTTTCGCTCCAGCCTGAATCGCATCAATAACCATTGCTTGCTGGCCCATAGCAGAACACATGATGATTTTTGCATCAGGATGTGATTTTTTAATTTCTTTTAATGCTGTAATACCATCCATTTCAGGCATTGTGATATCCATTGTAACTAGATCAGGTTTCAGATCTTGAAATTTTTCAATAGCCTGAGCTCCATCAGCAGCTTCCCCTACTACATCAAAACCATTTTTAACCAAGATATCTTTAATCATCATTCTCATAAACGCTGCATCATCAACAACTAAAATACGCTCTCCCATTTCAATTACCTCCGTTGTTTATTTCAGTTTTTCTAAACGGTCACGCTGACTTAAAATCTCAGTTACACGAACACCAAAATTCTCATCTATTACAACTACTTCACCTTTTGCTATCATCTTATGATTAACAAAGATATCTACTGGTTCTCCTGCTAACTTATCAAGTTCTACAATGGATCCGGCTGACATCTCTAAAATATCCTTAATCGTTTTCTTTGTGCGTCCTAGTTCCACCGTTACTTGAAGCGGAATATCTAATAGCATATCCAGGTTCTTCGATTCAGTCTGGCTGGATCCAAAATCACTGAAATCTGAAAAACTTGCAGGCTTTACAGAAACATCTCTCATTTGCGGCTGATAGGATGGTGAAGGTTCTGGTCTAGTCTCTCTTTGTACATACGACTCTTCATGATTCTGTAAAGAAGGCTGCGAAACTGGCTGCTTCTCCTCTTGAGGCTTATAATCTGCAACAGGTGCCTGCT
The DNA here is from genome assembly GCF_042746035.1 of Fictibacillus sp. NPDC058756. Taxonomy (NCBI): domain Bacteria; kingdom Bacillati; phylum Bacillota; class Bacilli; order Caryophanales; family Fictibacillaceae; genus Fictibacillus; species Fictibacillus sp. NPDC058756. The sequence goes on from NZ_JBHYPU010000001.1 coordinate 2,045,106, forward strand.
CAGCTGCAGGTTCAGGATTCATTAATTTTTGTACAAGGTCCTTAGAAAACTCTGCATCAATCAATTGCATAATATTTGAATCTATTAATTCTCCTACCTTTAGGCGGAACGATACTTTTACTAGAATTTCTTCATCTGGTATCAAGCTCGTGTTCGATTCAACATCCAGAAAATCAATCTTAGGCGGAGAAATATCTACCTTTTTATTAAAGATCGTTGACATAGAAGTAGATGCAGAACCCATCATCTGGTTCATTGCTTCACCAACTGCACTTAGCTGCAGTTCTCCAAAATCTGGCGAAGGATTAGTTCCTTCACCGCCAAGCATCAGGTCTGCGATTATCTGTGCATCCGACTTACGGATAACTAATAAATTTGCGCCTTCAATACCTTCTGTATATGTAACCTGTACGGCAACATGCGGAATCGGGAATTCGTCTTTCAGCTCCGTTCTTTTCACAACGCTGACAGTAGGTGTCGTGATCTCTACTTTTTGATTTAAAAGTGTTGATAGCGCGGTAGCTGCACTTCCAAAAGAGATGTTTCCGATTTCACCTAATGCATCTTGTTCAATAGTAGATAAATAGTCTTCGGTTTCTGTCGTTCCGGACGAAGAAGGACTTCCACCATTCAGCAAAGCATCAATTTCATCTTGTGAAAGCATATCTCCACTTACCATTGATCCTCATCCTCCTTAATGGTTTCTAATATTTGTACAGCTAGCTTTTTCTTCACTTTTCCAGGCTGACCATAGAACTTAGGATTGTTTTCCACTTTAATAACAAGAGGCTGTCCAATTCTCTGGTCCAGTTCAATGCAGTCTCCCGGAGTAAGATGAAGAAATTCCTCAATTGACATCTCAGAAGAACCTAATTCAACTTTAAAAGGAAGAAATGCGTTTTTTAATTTTTGTTCAATAAATTCTGATTCACCCGGAGTCCGCAATTTCTTCTTGTTCTGCATCCAATGGCTTACAGAGAGCTTTGGAATGATCGGTTCAATCACAACATGCGGCAAACAAATATTGATCATCCCGCTCGTTTCTCCGATCGTAGTATTTAGTGAAATGACTACGACTGTTTCGTTTGGTGAAACCATCTGTAAAAATTGCGGGTTAACCTCCAGATCAAGCATGAAAGGATCCAATTCAATAACGCTTGTCCACGCTTCCTTAAAACTATCAAGCGTATTTTCGAAGAGCTGACTCATAATTCTAGTTTCGATTTCCGTCAAATTCTCGATCTTATTCATACCAGTACCGCTGCCGCCCATTACTCTGTCCAGCATTGCATATGCAATATTCGGATTCACTTCCATCAAAATTCTGCCTTCAAATGGGTGAGCTTCAAACACATTTAAAAGAGTCATCTTCGGAACCGACCGGATAAATTCTTCATATGGCAGCTGATCAACTGAAGCCACTCCGATTTGTACATATGTTCTTAACTGTGCTGAAAAATACGTTGTTAACAATCTTGCGAAATTTTCATGCAATCGTGTTAAGCTGCGGATCTGCTCTTTAGAAAACCGAAGCGCTCTCTTAAAATCGTAAACTTTTACTTTTTTCTCTGACTCTTCCTTTTTCAGCTCTTCTGCATCCATTTCACCTGTTGAAAGGGCGGAGAGAAGAGCATCAATTTCGTTTTGCGACAAAACATCTACCAAGAGTCTCACCTCTTTTCATGCTCGTATTTAATGAATTATTGAATGATCTTTTGAGTAGTGTAGACTCTGACTACTTTCCCATCCTGCATAACTTTGTTAATCTCTGCCTTTAAGGTGTTTTCTAAAGAGATCAACCCTTTTTGTCCTGAAAGTTCTTCTGTTTTCTTGTTTGAGATTTCATAGATGATCAGATTGTTCACCTGGAACAATCTTTTTTCAAGTTCCTTTTTAGCATCCTTATTATCTGCTTGAATCTTAAACTTGATTTTGACAAAAGACTTATCAGCCAAATTAGTCGTGATCTCATCTGTTTCAACCATCAGTTTATCAAGCTCTTCTGCTGTTGGTTCAGAAGCTTCGGTTTTAGGTGAGAAGTATTGAAAACCAAAGTACCCAGCTGCACCTACAAGGCCAATAGCTACAACCATGGAAAGCATGATCGTAACAGCTTTGTTTTTACCCATCTACTGACCCTCCTCTTTATTGCCATTCAGCGGCAGCAATGTAATGCCCCTGTAAAATGATGCAACCTTCTGAGCAACTATTTCTTCGCTTTCCTTCACAACAAATTTTTTCCCTGTTGTTAAAGTAATCGTCGTATCAGGAAAGGATTGAACCTGTTCGATATAGATTGCATTTAGAGTAAACGTATTACCATTTAACTGAGTTAAGGAAATCATATGAATTCAGGGCTAAGCAGCTGAATGCTTAACCCTTCCTCCCTTCATTAGCGTTTTAAATTCACCAGTTCTTGAAGGATCTCATCAGATGTTGTAATAATTCTTGTATTCGCTTGGAAACCACGCTGAGCCACGATCATTTCAGTGAACTCTTCAGATAAGTCGACGTTGGACATTTCAAGTGCACCAGCTACTAGAGTTCCTGCTCCGCCTGCTCCTCCTGGAACTGATGGTAGTTCAGCACCAGAGTTTGTACTTGAACGGTATTCATTATTGCCTGCTTTTTCAAGGCCCTCATTGTTTGGAAACTTTGCAAGTTCAATTTGTCCAGCAGTTGTAAGAACTCCAGCATTATTTATATAACTTACTGTTCCATCCGCGCCAACACTAAAACTTTTTGCATCTGTAGGTATTGTTAATTTGGCATTCCCAGTTCCAAGTAAGAACTTTCCATCTCCGTTTACAATTTGTCCTGTTTTATCTAAATAAAAGTTTCCAGCTCTTGAATAAGTAACTTCTGTTCCTGACATTAATTTAAAGAAACCGTCTCCTGATATCCCCAAATCTAAAGGTCTACCCGTAGTTTGCAAACTCCCTTGAGTGTGTACTGTATCGATAGTAGCCATTTGAGAACCTAATCCGACTTGTTTAGGATTTACACCACCTCTTGCTCCAGCTCCTGTTGTTGGTGCACTCGCCCCAGCAATCTGCTGGCTGACTAAATCTTTAAATGTTGTACGGCCTTTTTTGAAGCCATATGTATTGACGTTTGCGATGTTGTTTCCGATTACATCAAGCTTTACCTGAAAATTTTTCATACCGCTGATTCCTGAGTACATAGAACGTAACATTTGTTTTTATCTCCCTTACTTGGTTTAATAAACTGCTTCAATCAATCGGCAGTTTTTGTGAGCCTCCTGTAAAGGTCCAGCTCGTTTAATCGTCTATTACGATGGCACCATTAATATTTGTGAAGATCTGGGATGCGGATTCATTTCTTCCTAAAGCTGTGATCACGGTCTGGTTTGGCGCATTTACTACAAGGGTTACATCTCTCAATATTACAAGAGAGTCTTTTACGCCTTTTCTGCCAGCTTCTTTTACCTTTTCGCCAATTTTGTTCCAGCTAGCGTCAGTTATTTTAATATTTCTGTCTTCAAGCCGCTTCTTTGCGTGCTTGCTGATTGTGAGTGATGATTCTAACTCTTTATCAAGTAGTGACTTGAATGAATTCTGATTAACTTGCTGTTGTTGTGCTCGTGCTTGGTAAAGGGTTGGCTGGTACAATTGATGAGCGGTTATACGTTCGCTCATAGCATCAACTCCTCTTATTTTGCTGGGTCTGTAATCTTAATCACCTGGAAACTGGTTATCTTTGATCCATCGCTCATTTCGAGCATGACTGAGCCTTTTTCAAACAATACCGCTTTAACAGTACCTTCTTTTTCTTCTAGCACTTTTTCGCCTTCTGCATCTACAGTTTCCGATTCATACGTAACTTGCTTGCCAATCATCTGGCTTTGCTGAAGAAGTGATGCTTCTGTCTGGAATGTAAGAAACTGCTGCATAGTCTGGTTCATGTTCGTCATCTGCTCAAGCGATGAGAAGCTCGCCATCTGTGCAATAAATTCACGGTCCTGCATGGGACTTGTCGGATCTTGGTTTTGCAGCTGGGTGATAAGAATCTTAAGAAAGTCATCTTTCCCTAAAATGTTTGAACCGGTTTGTTTTGTCTTAGCCTGGTAGTTGGATAACATGAGATTTTCTGATACTTTCGACACTATTCATCACACCTTTTCATTTAAAACCATTTGTGAGAGCTGTTCTTCAAATGAAAGATTGCTGTTATCGGAGTCATCCGTTTCTTTATCATTTGACTGATGCTGTTCTTCATGGTTTTGTCTTTCCTGATCATGAAATTGAAATGATTGCTCTTCTTTTTGAAAAATAACTTCAAGCTTCTCAAACTCAATATTTTGCCCCGCAAAAGCCTGCTTCAACTGAGTAAGCTGGCCATCCAGCGCATCCTTCGCTGCCTGAGAAGAAGCTATAATCTTTGCTGCGATCTCACCATGTTTTTGAATCAGCTGAATTTCTATAGTCCCAAGATTTTCTGGTGTAAGCTTAATCTGCATTTTCGTAAAACCAGCTTCATTAACCATCAACTTTCCTTTTGTGATGATCTGCTGTATTTCACGAACGAATTGCTGCTTCTGTCCTTCTTCCTGGGAAGCAGGTACTTTTAACGTCCACTGTTCTAATGGAGATAAAGGACTTTGAACGGTCTGAAATTCTTTTGATGTTTGTTCTGTCTGTTTTACCGGTACGTATCGCTGAAATGCTTGTTCAGCAAAAGTCTGCACTTTTTTCACAGCGGAAAGCTGTTCCATGATTTTGTAGAAGCTGTTTTTATCTGTTGAACCATTCTCATTCATCAGCTTTTTTATGTGGCTAAAAATTTGGTCAACTTGTTTCGGCAGGGAATCTTTGTTTTCCAGCTTTAATCCCGGAAACCATTTTTCAATCAACTGAGTGAGTTCTTTTTTCTGCGGCTGTGATAACATGTGCTGCTGATCATTGAACATTGCTTGTAAAAGAAAAGCTAACTTCATTTCAGGTGCAGGGGTGTGAATATTCTCTGTACCGCTAATCTGTTCATTAATCAATGCCTCGATCATTTCTTTTATTTCAGCAGGCAGTTCGTTCAGCAATGCTTGCACATCTTGATCCTCAATTGCTTCGGGATTCCAGAATTTCTCTATTTCTTCCGTATTTGATAACAGGTTCGCTATGATTTCAGCTAAGTTTCCGCCAATTCCCTCACTGCTCTCAGATGGCAATTGTTCTGCAGGTAACAGAAGCTGTGAAAAAAGAGATTGTGTATTGCTAGTTTGTTTGCTGCCCGGTGTCATTTGAACCGGTGCTGAAACTTGTGCCATCATTACTTGCATTTTTTTCACCTCCTTTAAAGAGAATTGCTTGCCATTAATACTGTTAACTCTGCAGCTCTTTTCGCATCAAGCTTTGCTAGAATTGCTGCTTGCGTTTCGGCTTGTAATAGTGTGAGGATCCCTAGTACTTCATTATTGTTCATCTCAGTCATTACTGCTGCAGCATCTTTTGCTGACATAGCTTCATACAATTTTTTTAATTGTTCATTCTCATCTGCTTTAACAGACGTTTCAGCATCTTCCACTTGTTTTTCCAGCAATGCGATATCGCTCTTTAAGGCAGTAACTTCTTTTTCTTTCTTTTGAAGGTCAGCCGAAAGAATTTTTATGTAATCTTCTTGATCATCGAATTTAGCTTTCCATTGCTTTTCTGTATTTTGACTTACAGCAACTGCTGGTGCTTCATCATTAAGAACATTTTTCACAATCGGAATCTTCTTCCCTGTGTTTTTTGCCTCTTCAATCACGTTAACTCCCATAAAGGAAAGAACGATCCCAAATACTGTTACAGCAAATACTGCAGGAACAGCAATTACTAGGAGAAACCACACTAACTTGCTTGATTTTTCATTTTGTTTCATAAGCTCACCTGTTTTCACGACTTCGCATAACGCAATACGGAGAATTCATCATTCTGTTTGTTTTCATACAAAGTTAGTTCCATTTCATAGGCATTAAATTGTCTTTCTTTTAACTTTTCATACTTTTTTACTTCGATTGTCTGCTGAAGCAGTTTTTGCTGGATAACCTGCATTCTTTCTCTGGCCCTTTGCAAAACGGGCTGCAATTCTTTGATCTTATTTGACATGGATAGAAGAAAACGCTGCGTAGTTTGAAGATCATTGACGACGATTCTTTGCTGAAATTGCAGATTTGATAGATTTTCAATATCTTCTTTGCGTTTTAATAGACTGTAAATTTCTTCTGCAATACTCTCGAATGCCTGAACAGCTTCACCTAGCTCAAGTTCAATGGATTCTTTTTCTTTTTGTTTAACTGAAAGAACTTTTTCCATTGAAAATTGAAACGACATTACAGATCATCCTTTCCAAATTCCATAAGCAGCCGCCCAACGGCATCGTCAAAACTTACATCTTCATCGACTTGCTGTTTTAAAAAAGATAAAATGCTTGGGTAGATTTGAATGGCTTCGTCTACTGATTTTGAAGAACCCCTCTTGTACGCTCCAATGCTGATCAGATCTTCTGCATCAACATAAGATGAGAGCAATTCTCTAAACCGGTCTGCAGCCTGCCGATGTTCTTTTGAGACGATATCATTCATAACACGGCTGATGCTTTTTAAAATATTCACAGCCGGAAATTGACCTTTATTTGCAAGGTTCCGGTCTAAGATAAAGTGTCCATCCAGTATCCCGCGGACCGTATCAGAAATCGGTTCGTTAAAGTCATCTCCATCTACAAGCACCGTATAAAAAGCTGTAATCGTGCCTTTTCTATTCGTGCCAGAACGCTCTAACAATTTGGGAAGTACCGCGAAAACACTTGGTGTGTAGCCTTTTGTTGTCGGAGGCTCACCTACTGCCAGCCCGATTTCCCGCTGCGCCATGGCTACACGTGTTACAGAATCCATCATGAGCATGACATTCTTCCCTTGGTCTCTGAAGTATTCAGCAATAGCAGTAGCTGTCTGCGCACCCTTTATACGCATTAACGCCGGCTGATCAGAAGTAGCAACGATTACAACGGATCGTTTTAATCCTTCTTCTCCGAGATCTCTTTCAATAAAATCCAGGACTTCCCGGCCTCGTTCACCTATAAGAGCTATAACGTTCAGATCAGCTGTCGAATTTCGCGCCACCATACCAAGCAAAGTACTTTTTCCTACACCGCTTCCAGCAAAAATTCCTACACGCTGTCCTTTGCCTACTGTCAAAAGACTGTCGATGGACCGTATACCCAACTGAATGCTCTCATGGATTCTAGGACGTTCCATCGGATTAGGAGGCTCATTTTCCGTAGGATAACGGAATAATCCTTTTGGCAGAGATGCTCCATCGAGCGGAGCACCCATCCCGTCTAAAACTTTGCCGATTAAAGACTGTCCCACTTTAATTTCAAGCGGTCTGTCTGTTGCCTCAACAAGAGAGCCGACGGCAATATCCTTCACGTATGTAAAAGGCATTAACAGCACATTCTCTTCTTGAAATCCGACTACTTCTGCTTTTATTTTTTGTTTTCTGCCATTGGCTGTATGAATATAACAAACATCGCCAATGGAAGTTTTCGGTCCTTTCGATTCAATCATAAGACCGATGACACGGATCACTTTTCCGTATCTTTTAAAAGAATCTATCGATTGCAATGATTCCAGCAGATGATCAACGTTCATTTTCTGTCACCTCAATTTGTTCCAGCAGCTTATCTCTTATTTCTTTCAGCTGAACATCGAGAGTGGCATCAATTTTTCCAAACGGGAATTCAATAACAGCCCCATTTTCTTTTAAAGATTCATCAGGATAGATGAAAAGAGATGCGGTGGACTGAAGCATATTTTTTAATTCTTCACGATGCTGGACGGTCAAATCGAACCAATTAATTGGAACATATAATTTTACCTCTTCAAACTCACGCGCTTCTTTAACAAGCTGCTTCACGATCGATACCCACGTTTCTGGTGATTCCTCAAGCTTCTTTCCGATAATTTTCTCTGCTGCTTTCATGGCTAATAAAATCATCTGTGGTTCTGCTTCACTTAAAACTTGATAATAGTCTTGCTTCGTCTTTTCAATAAAATGCTTTACTTCGTCCAGTTGATTTCTCCAATTTTCAAGCCCTTGATTTAAACCATTCTGAAAACCGGTTTCATAGCCTTCTTGTTTAGTCCTCTCAAGTTCCTGTTCCATCTTTAAGCGCCACTCTTGTTCTTCTGCAGCAAGTCTTTCTTGCTTTTCCTGAAGAACCATTTCAGCTTCTGCTTTTATTCTGGCTGCTTCGTTCTCTGCTTCTTCAAGGAGATCAGCTGCTTCTTTCTTTAATCTCTGAATCTTGGCTCCATCATCTTCTTCAATAAGAAAGCTGGATGAAGCAGTAAATATGGAAACAGGCTGAATTCCGATTACAACATCAGTTTCGTTCTCTTTATTTTCAGCCGTGCGATTGTTAAAAGATTTTATCACCTTAGACAATCACATCATCTCCTCCGCCTCTAGCGATGACCAGTTCTCCTGCTTCTTCAAGTCTGCGGATCGTTCCAACAATTCTCGATTGAGCTTCCTCAACGTCACGCAGACGTACAGGACCCATGAATTCCATTTCTTCTTTAAAGTTCTCAGCCATACGCTGTGACATGTTTTTAAACATAACTTCTTTCACTTCTTCACTGGATGCACGCAGAGCGAGAAGCAAGTCTTCGTTCTGAACTTCTCGAATAACACGCTGAATCGCACGATTATCAAGGGTAACAATGTCTTCAAATACAAACATTCTCTTCTTAATTTCTTCTGCAAGTTCAGGATCCTGAATCTCCAAAGCATCAAGTATCGTTCTTTCTGTACTGCGGTCAACACCATTAAGCACTTCAACGACAGCTTCTACACCGCCGGCCTGAGTAAAGTCTTGAGTTACTGTAGCTGACAGTTTCCTCTCCAAAATCTGTTCAACTTCATTGATTACTTCAGGTGAAGTCCTGTCCATCAGTGCAATTCGTTTTGCGACATCAGCCTGCATTTCCTGCGGCAATTCAGATAAGATCTGCCCTGCCTGGGATGAATCTAAGTAAGCTAATATAAGTGCAATCGTCTGCGGATGCTCATTTTGTATAAAATTAAGAATCTGACCAGGATCAGCCTTCCGTGCAAAATCAAACGGTCTGACTTGCAGTGTGGAAGTAAGCCTGTTAATTATCTGCATGGCTTCATCCTTGCCGACGGCTTTTTCCAGAACCGTTTTGGCATACCCTATACCGCCTTGAGTAATATAGTCTTGAGCAAGCGCCAATTGGTGAAACTGAGTGATAATCTCTTCTTTTAAGGTTGAATCTACTTTTCTAACTTGAGAGATTTGCAGAGTCAATCTTTCAATTTCTTCTTCGCTCAAATGCTTGTACACTTGAGCTGCTACATCAGGACCTAAAGAGATAACGAGGATCGCTGCTTTCTCTTTTCCTGACAGCTCTTTTACACCTTTTGCCATCGTTCGTTACCTCCTATTCCTCTGACAACCACGTTCGTACTAGTTTTGCAAACTCTTCTGGTTTTTCTTTAGCCATTCTTTCCAGCTGTTCCTTGCGCACGGTGCCTTCTGAGCCCTGCTCCTTATTCACATCAGGTACATAATATGTCTGCTGTTCTTCCATCTCGTATTCTTCTATCGTGCCTTTATCTTCTTCCGCTCTTCTTTTTCGTGTCAGCAAAAAGATTAATAGAATAATAACGATCAGCAGGATACCGCCTGTAATATATATCCATAGAGGAATGCCAGTTTTTGCAGGCTCCATGTCTGGCTTGCCATTAAATGGCTGTGCAGAAACAAAGATTTTCTCTTGAATCTGCTCTTCTGTAAGCTCGTTGTTAATATCTTTTGAAATACTCGTTCTAACGATCGCACTCAAAATCTGTTCAATATCATCTAATCTTTCTTGCGGCAATGAATCGGGTTCTTTCGGATTAGGAGGTTCAACCATTACTTGAATTCCTAAATCGCGAATCTGGTAAGGACTCTCCACAATTTCTTTACGGATCTTATTTACTTCATTATTGATACGTTCTTCTACTTTTTCGTAATCTCCGTTAGATCCAGCAGCTGAACCAGGATAAGTTGGCACTTCCTGATCACCTGTTCCGGATACACCTCCTGCAGCCGCACCTTCGCCGGTGAATGTTTCGCGAATGCGTTCAACACTTATTTCAATGCCTTTCATGTTTTCTTTATCTACAGGCTCTATTAATGTTTCTTCACGTTTCTCTTCAGTAAAATCAATATCCGTCGTTACAGTCGCTACAACTTTCCCCTGGCCCATGATCGTAGACAGCATTTGCTGCACTCTGCGCTGAAGGTCTCGTTCTACATCCTGTTTAATTTTTCTTTGCTCTTCATATTTTGAAGCTGAAGAAGTAGAGTTCACTGAGTTTAAATCATAATAATTAAAGTATTGGTCCGTGATGACGATATTTTCCATAGGAAGGTCTGCGACACTTTTAGATACAAGGTGATACAGCGCTTTCACTTGTTCTTCATCCAGCCTAGCGCCAGCACCTAATGAAAGAACTACAGATGCAGATGCTTTCTCTTCTTCCTGATTGACCCAGACACTGCTCTCTGGAAGTGTAATCATTACACTAGCGTCATCCACTCCATTTATACTTTTAATCAAGTTAGCAATTTCCGTTTGCGTGGCTTCTCGTTCAAGCACTCCAAATTCTTTATCTGTAATTCCAAAACCCGATTTTTCTCCAAAGTATGAAAAATCTATATTTCCGCTCTTAGGAAGCCCTTCAGCAGCAAGCTGTACCTGAAGATTATTTACCTCCTCCTGTGGTACCAGTATCGTTTTTCCGCCATCCTGAACCTCATTGGCAATCCCTTTACTATTTAAGTTTTCTTGGATCTGCCCAGCTTCTTGCGGAGAAAGATTCGTATATAAAGGTACAAGATTCGGACTGGACATCATCACGGTCAGGAAAATAAAACCTGCAATAAAAATGAATATCCCGCCAAGAATAAGTCCTTTTTGTGTATTAGAACGCGATTTGAAACGTTCAGTGATTTGCTTGGTGACTTGTTTCCATTTTTCTTTCATTTTTTCCCCCGATAAACACAATAAAAATTTTTTGAAGCTACCCCCAAAATAGAATGCACACTTCGAATTATGTATTAGCTATTAAACTTGCATCCTCATGATTTCTTGGTATGCTTCAACCACTTTATTGCGAATTTCAAGAGTGGTCTGCAATGTTACACTCGCTTTTTCTGCCGTAATCATGACTTGATGAAGATTATCCATGTTTCCATTCATCAACGCTTGTGTAGCTGCGTTAGACTGTGCTTGTGTCTCGTTCACATTCTCCAATGCGCCCTGCAGATAATTTTTGAAGCTTTCTTGAGCTTCAGAAGGTGTCGTTTTCGCAGATGGAGATATGCTGTTCATGTTTTGAATCGTTCCTAAAGAAATTTTATCCATGTGCTACCTCTCCTAACGTCCGATTTCAAGGGCTTTTAAATACATTCCCTTTGCTGCATTCAATGCTGTAACATTTGCTTCGTATGAACGTGTTGCACTCATTAAATCAACCATCTCTTTTAGAGGATCCACATTGGGAAGCTGGACAAACCCATCTTCTCCTGCATCAGGATGATCTGGCTGATAGACAGATTTAAAAGGTGTCTCATCATTTTTAATTTCATTTACTTTAACACCATTAAGATTTCCATTTTGATTCACTGCTTTATTAAACATGCTTTTAAAACTGGACTCTCCTGAACCCAGTACCACCATTTTTCTTCTATATGGTTCCCACTCGCCATTTTCTAATAATCTTCCTCTTGTCGAATCAACATTTGCCATGTTGGAAGACGCTACATCCATTCTCAATCGCTGTGCTGTTAATCCAGATGCAGAAAAATTTAGTGCATCAAACATTCCCATATTTATCTCCCGCCTTTAACAACCATCTTAATTGAATTGAATTTTCCGTTTATTCGCTGTACAAGTGTCTGATAATACAATTGATTCTTTGCCAGTTCGGCCATCTCTTTGTCAACATCCACATTATTTCCGTTGTGGTTCATAGTTGTACCGCCTTGCTCTTTTACATAATAAGAAGATGTTCTATCCGTACTGAAAGAAAAGTGGTGCTGATTTGTACGGTATGCATTTAAGCTTCTTTCAAATTCCTGTTTAAAAACGGTTTCTTTCGCTTTATATCCAGGAGTGTCCACATTAGCCAAATTATTTGAAATGGTTTTCTGTTTTAACGCTGATCCATCTAATGCCATTTCCAAGTTTTTCATGACAGGGCTAGAGAACAAGTTGATCACTTCCCTCTTTTTTACTATAGATGTTTCAATTAATGTTAAATCTTACCGCTATATCATATTTTAAGTGATATATCCAAAAAGTGTCTATGTATTTTTTCCCAAAATGACTTTTTTCGATAGAAAGCACTATGTTTCGACCGTGACTTTATACCTAATTCTACATATAGTAATAAAATCCCTGTCGTATTTAGCCGAACAGTACAACTTTACTAATCTTTTTAATCGACATATTTTTTATTAATCACCACTTTCAAGAGCAACAAAGATTACGAAGGGCTCCTCTCTAAAAAATAGTTGCTTTCGGTCTTTTTTCATTCTCTTCATTGACAAGTTGATTGGAGAGCAAGGTGCGAGACTCCTCGAAAATGAAAATCAACATTTTCTTCGTGCGATGTAATGCTGTCGCAGCCTTCCTTGTCCTGCGGGACGAGCGGGACAGGTGAGACTCCTGAACGCGCAAAGCGCGAGGAGGCTCACCGCACGCCCCGCGGAAAGCGAGTACCTGGAACGGAAAGCAACCACTTTCAAAAACATCAATGTTTGAGACCAAAAAAAAACCAACCCTCCCCGGATTGGTTTTTGAACTTTTATGATTAAGAAGTTTTTAATTTTTCAAGTTCAAGCAAGAATTTATCATTTAATACTTTAATGTACGTTCCCTTCATTCCAAGTGAACGAGATTCGATAACGCCAGCACTCTCCAGCTTGCGAAGAGCGTTTACGATTACTGATCTTGTAATCCCTACACGGTCAGCAATTTTACTTGCTACAAGCAGGCCTTCATTGCCTTCCAATTCTTCAAAGATGTGTTCAATTGCTTCAAGCTCACTATATGATAATGAACTGATCGCCATTTGAACAACAGCTTTATTTCTAGCTTCTTCTTCAATCTCTTCCGCTTTCTCGCGAAGGATCTCCATGCCAACTACTGTCGCACCATATTCTGCTAGTACTAGATCATCTTCTTCAAACGCCGTTGACAGTCTGGATAAGATAAGAGTTCCTAGTCTTTCACCGCCACCGACGATAGGTACGACCGTCGTTAAGCCTGTCGAGAATAAATCTTTGTTCTCAACAGGGAAAGCTGTGTAATCACTTTCAACATCAATGTTAGCCATTGATTCTGTAATGTTGAAAAGATTCTTCGTGTAATCAGTAGGAAATTGACGATCTTGGATCATCTTTTTCATACGCTCGTTTTCAATATCCTGTTTTAGAGCAGTTCCTAATAATTTTCCTCTGCGGCTGACTACGAAAATATTAGCACCGATTACGGAGCTAAGTGTTTCAGCCATTTCTTTAAAGTTTACTTGTTTTCCACCTGTTTGCTGCAGCATTGAGTTAATGCTTCTTGCTTTGTTTAATAAATTCATTGTATTTCTTCCTCCTAGTGCATCCTATAAAATATATTGGCTTAAATCCTTATTCTTTGCGATATTAGCCAGTTTTTCTTCTACATACTCGGGTGTAATGGTAATTTGATCTAAACTGATATCAGGCGCTTCAAAAGACAAGTCTTCGAGTAAGCGCTCCAATATGGTATGAAGTCTTCTTGCACCTATATTGTCGGTGTCTTGATTGACTTCAAATGCGATACTTGCAATCTTAGCAATAGCATCGTCAGAAAATTCAACATTTATACCTTCTGTACTTAATAGAGCTTTGTACTGTTTTACAATCGCATTATCAGGCTCTATTAATATACGTGTAAAATCTTCAACAGACAAGCTATTTAATTCTACCCGGATTGGGAATCTTCCTTGAAGCTCGGGAATGAGATCTGAAGGTTTTGCCATGTGAAAAGCTCCTGCTGCAATAAAAAGTATATGATCAGTCTTAATTGAACCATATTTCGTCATTACAGTGGATCCTTCTACTATCGGAAGGATATCCCTTTGAACACCTTCTCTGCTGACATCTGCAGAATTTTGATTCTTGCCGGCAATCTTATCAATCTCATCTATAAATATAATACCTGTTTGTTCTGTCTTATAAACAGCTTCACTCGTTACGTCATCCATATCAATCAATTTTGCTGCTTCGTCCTGTGTCAGAACTTTCCTCGCTTCACGAACAGTAAGCTTTCTTTTTTTCTTTTTCTTAGGCATAATCCCGCCCAGCATGTCTTGCATATTCATCCCTACCTGTTCAAGGCCAGAGCCTTGAAACATATCAAGCATTGAAGGGTTTTGCTCATCTACTTCCACTGTTACAAGATGATCTTCCATTTCTCCAAGAGCTAATTTTTGAGCCATTTGATTTCGTTTTTGCTTTAAGTTCCCTTCGTCATCCTGCTGTGCTGACTGTTCCTGGTTTTGATTCCCTCCCCCAAAAAACATTTCAAGAGGGTTTTTATAGTTTGTTTCTGTTTTTTTACCAGGTACGAGAAGTTCTACTAAACGCTTATTAGCATTCTGCTCAGCCTTGTCTTTGACTTCATTCATTTTCAGCTCTTTCACAAGCCTCACAGATGTTTCAACCAGGTCACGAACCATGGAATCGACATCACGTCCGACATAGCCGACTTCAGTAAATTTCGTAGCTTCTATTTTAATAAATGGGGCTTGAGCAAGTTTGGCAAGCCTTCTTGCAATTTCTGTTTTACCGACACCAGTCGGACCAATCATTAAAATATTTTTTGGAGAAACCTCATCGCGAAGTTTATCATCCAGGAGGCTTCTTCTGTAACGGTTTCTAAGGGCCACCGCCACTGCTTTTTTAGCATCTTTTTGTCCAATAATGTATTGATCGAGTTTTTCAACGATCTGCCTTGGAGTTAGTTGACTGTTCAAACAAAATCACTCCTTATATAGGATTTTACAGTTCTTCTAATACGATCTCCGTATTTGTGTAGACACAAATCTCGCCGGCTGTTTGCAATGAAGCGAGCGCTATTTCTTTAGCAGAAAGCTGAGGAGCATTATTTTTCAATGCTCTTCCAGCTGCAAGAGCATAATTTCCGCCTGAGCCAATAGCAAGAATGCCGTCATCAGGTTCAATGACTTCACCTGTTCCTGAAATTAGCAGCATATGCTCAGTGTTCATTACGATCAGCAATGCTTCGAGTTTTCTTAAAACTTGATCAGTACGCCATTCTTTTGCCATTTCAACAGATGCACGCTGTAAGTTGCCGCTGTATTCTTCAAGTTTGCTTTCAAATTTCTCATAAAGAGTAAATGCATCTGCTACAGAACCCGCAAAACCAGCAAGTACTTTCCCGCCATACAGCTTTCTCACTTTTTTGGCAGTATGTTTCATCACGACTGCATTGCCGAAAGTCACCTGGCCATCTCCAGTCATTGCAGCTTCCCCATTGTGCTGAATAGCAAAGATTGTGGTTGCATGAAAAGTTGACATCGAAAAATCCCTCCCTTTTTGTTTTTTATGCTCGAGGATGCGCATTATTATAGATTTTTTTCAAATGGTCTTTCGTTACGTGTGTATAGACTTGTGTAGATGATAGCTGTGAGTGTCCCAGCAGTTCCTGTACTGCTCTTAAGTCTGCACCTTCATTGAGCATGTGCGTCGCGAAAGTATGCCTTAAAACGTGTGGACTGATATGTATATTGAGCGACGATTCTTCAATGATTTTATTCAATATGTTTCTTACGCTTCTCGGACTTAAAGGTTCCCCTTTATAATTTAAAAACAGGGAATCTGTTTTATTTTCTGTTTTTTCAAGTAAAAGTTTGCGTCCATCGCTGATATATTTTTCTAACGCTTCCTTGGCAAAAGAACCGATAGGAACATATCTTTCCTTTTTTCCTTTCCCCTTAACTAATGCAGCCTCTACAAAAAGGTCAAGATCCTTCAATTGCAGTTTGCAGCATTCGCTTACACGTATACCCGTACCATACAGCAATTCGAGAATGGCCTGGTTTCTTTGTCCGATTGGGGTGCTGATGTCAGACACGTTAAAAAGCTTCTCCAACTCTTTTTCATAAAGAAATTGAGGAAGCATTTTTGCTTTTTTAGGCAGAGAGGCCATTGCAAAAGGATTTAGTTCCACGATTTTTTCCCGATTTAAGAAACGGTAAAAACTTCTCATGGAAGAAATCTTTCTAGCAACAGTATTTCTCGCATACTTCTTTTCATGAAGGGTCACGAGATAATGTCTGACTAAAACATAAGAAACAGCAGCGAATCCTTCGATTGCTTGCTGTTTCAAAAAAGAAGTAAAATCATTAATATCTTTTTCATAGTGTTCAATCGTATATGGTGAACTGTTCTTCTCAATCATCAAGTAATTAAGAAAATCCACCACGAGCTGGCGTTCTGATTCCATTCCATACACCTCACAAAGCCCCTAAATCGTATCACAACTTAGGGGCTAAAGCAATAGATGTTCACAAATTTGTTATAAAATTCTGAATTGTTTCCAATGCGCGTTCTGCAATTGCCGTGTTTCTTTCCTGCTTGTTTTTAATCCTTTTTTCAAGCGGAGGCATCAATCCGAAGTTTGCATTCATCGGCTGGAAATTATCAGGATTTGCAGTCGTAATATAATAAGCCATACTTCCAATTGCAGTTTCTCTAGGAAAAACAGCTAGCTCTTCGCCTTTTACTAGTTTTGCTGCATTTATGCCAGCGATCAGTCCAGATGCAGCACTTTCCACATATCCTTCAACACCTGTCATCTGCCCTGCAAAGAAAAGATCATCTCTTTCTTTTAGCTGATATGTGTCTTTTAAGAGTTTAGGTGAATTTAAGAATGTGTTGCGGTGCATAACACCGTAACGTACAACCTCTGCATTTTCTAAACCGGGAATAAGCTGAATAAGCTCTTTTTGCGGTCCCCATTTCAAGTGTGTTTGAAACCCAACAATATTATATAGCGTCCCTGCACTATTGTCTTGCCTTAACTGAACAACAGCATATGGGATCTTTCCTGTTTTCGGGTCTTCAAGGCCCACGGGTTTCATCGGTCCGAAAAGAAGAGTCTTCTTTCCTCGCTTAGCCATTACTTCAACAGGCATACAACCCTCAAAAAAGATTTCTTTTTCAAACTCTTTCAAAGGAACAGTTTCTGAAGAGATAAGAGCTTCGTAAAAACGGTCGAATTCATCTTCTGTCATCGGACAGTTTAAATAAGCTGCTTCACCTTTATCATAGCGAGATTTCAAATAGACCTTATCCATATTGATACTATCCACTTCAATGATAGGTGCTGCAGCATCGTAAAAATATAAATATTCTTCGCCAGTTAAAGAATTTAAAGCTTTTGATAAATTATCAGAAGTTAAAGGACCGGTAGCGATAATTGTCGGTCCATCAGGAATTTCTGTTACTTCTTCTGTTATTACTTCTACATTAGGATGATTCTTAACGCGTTCTGTTACAAGCCCTGCAAATTCGTGACGGTCGACAGCTAATGCTCCGCCTGCAGGAACTGCACAATCATCTGCAGATGAAATGATAACGGAATTCAATTTTCTCATTTCTTCTTTTAATACACCAACAGCATTTGTTAATGTATTTGCCCGCAATGAGTTTGAACATACAAGCTCTGCAAATTTTTCAGTGTGATGAGCCGGTGTCTGTCTAACCGGTCTCATCTCATATAATTTAACTTTTATTCCTCGGCTTGCGATCTGCCAAGCAGCTTCACTGCCGGCAAGACCCGCTCCGATTACGTTAACATGTTGGTGGCTCATGGAAAAACTCCTTACTTTGCTTCCTCTTCGGAATAGTCGCAAGACACACATTGAACGACTTTTCCTTTTTTCGTTTTCTTTTCTACTAGCATACTATTACATTTTGGACATGCTCTTGCAATGGGTTTGTCCCATGAAACGAACTCACAGTCAGGATATCGGTTGCAGCCATAGAAAACTCGTTTCTTTTTGCTTTTTCTTTCGACAATTGATCCTTTATGACAAGAAGGACATTCAACGCCTATATCTTTAACGATTGGCTTGGTGTTTCTGCAATCCGGAAAATTGGAGCATGCCATGAATTTACCGAAGCGGCCCATCTTATAGACCATCTCGTGTCCGCATTTCTCGCAGTTTTCCCCTGCTGGCTCATCTTTAATTTCTACTTTTTGCATTTCTGCTTCTGCAATTTTAAGTTTCTTCTCAAAGTTTTTATAGAATTCATCAATGATCTTGATCCAATCTATATTTCCCTCTTCAACTTCATCGAGATCACTTTCCATCTTGGCAGTAAATTCAACGTTGAATACTTCAGGGAAAAACTCAAGGGTCATCTCTAAGACAAGTTCTCCAAGTTCAGTTGGAACGAATTTCTTGTCGTCTAAAGCAACATAGCCTCTTTTCTGGATCGTATCAAGAGTCGGAGCATAAGTAGAAGGTCTTCCTATACCCAATTCTTCCATCGTCCGTACCAGTCTTGCTTCGGTATAGCGCGGCGGCGGCTGAGTAAAGTGCTGTGTTGGCTCCAAGTCTTTCTTAGCAACCTTCATTCCTTCTTGTACATCAGGAAGGATGCGGTCTTCTTCTTTCTTGCCGTCATCATTGCCCTCTACATATACCTTCATGAATCCAGGGAACTTCACTTTTGACCCTGTTGCACGGAATGTTACACCATTGTTTTGAAGATCTACAGTCATAGTGTCCAGTATTGCAGAAGACATCTGACTTGCCAGAAAACGTTCCCAAATTAGTTTGTAAAGACGGAGCTGATCTCTGGATAAATAGGCTTTCAAATCTTTTGGATGATACATAACTGAAGTAGGACGAATGGCTTCATGTGCATCCTGAGCATTCTTTCCTGCTTTCTTTTCAGCTCTCGAGCTGTTCACGTATTGTTTTCCGAATTCGTTAGCGATAAACTCTGAAGCTTCATTTTTTGCAGTATCAGAGATGCGGGTAGAGTCAGTACGCATATAAGTGATCAAACCGACTGTACCTTCTTTTCCAAGGTCAATCCCTTCATATAACTGCTGTGCGAGCATCATCGTTTTCTTAGCTCTGTAATTAAGCTTTCTAGCAGCTTCCTGCTGCAGGGAAGAAGTGATGAATGGCGGTGAAGGGTTTCTTTTTCGTTCTTTCTTCTGTACAGAATCAATCGTAAAGGATTTTCCTTTAATTTTACTAAGGATATCTTTTACTTCATTTTCATTAGAAAGCTCTTGTTTCTTGCCATTAAGCCCATAGTACTGAGCTTCAAAGTCTTCGCCCGAAGCACTGAATATCCCTTTGATCTTCCAATATTCTTCTGGCTGAAAAGCTTCAATTTCTTTTTCGCGTTCAACAATCAATCGGACTGCTACAGTTTGTACACGTCCTGCACTTAAACCCTTTTTAATTTTCTTCCATA
The DNA here is from genome assembly GCF_042746035.1 of Fictibacillus sp. NPDC058756. Lineage (NCBI taxonomy): Bacteria > Bacillati > Bacillota > Bacilli > Caryophanales > Fictibacillaceae > Fictibacillus > Fictibacillus sp. NPDC058756. The sequence continues at coordinate 2,064,681 of NZ_JBHYPU010000001.1, forward strand.
ATAGTGGACTGACTTTGTACCCTACAAGTCTGTCAAGAACTCTTCTGGCTTGCTGGGCATCTACTAAGTCCATATTGATTTTTCTCGGTCTCTTAAATGAATCTTTTATCGCAGTTTTAGTAATCTCATTAAATACAACTCGGCAATCAGAATCTAAATCCATCTCTAAACTGTGAGCAAGATGCCATGCGATTGCTTCACCTTCACGATCCGGGTCAGCTGCGAGAAAGATTTGTTTCGCTTTTTTGGCTGCTGTTTTCAAGTCCTTCAGTATTGGACCTTTTCCTCGGATTGTAATGTATTTAGGTTCATAATTTGCTTCTACATCCACGCCGGTCTGGCTTCTGGGCAAATCACGAACATGTCCCATAGATGCTTTTACGTCATATTTGCTCCCTAAATATTTTTTTATTGTCTTTGCTTTTGCGGGAGACTCAACAATGACTAAGTATTTTTCCATTTACAGTTTATCCCCCTTTAAGGGTTTAGTGAAATCTTCCCTATTATTAAATAATGTATCTGCTTTTGTCAAACTGTTTCCTAATTTAAATGAAAACGGTTAAGTCCATTCATTCGCTATATCCTCTGCACACATTACAAGTTTTGCGCCGTTCTGAATCAAGAAATTTGTGCCCGCTGCACAATCTTCTAGGATAGATCCTGGAATGGCAAAGACGTCTCTTCCTTGTTCCAGTGCTTGATCGGCTGTTATGAGCGAACCGCTTTTAGTTCTTGCTTCAGCAACTAGAGTTGCTTTGCCGAGACCGCTAATTATACGGTTACGCAATGGGAAATGCCAGCGTTTTGGCTGAACAAAAGGCGGAAACTCTGAAATAAGAATGCCTTGACTGCTAATTTCTTCTGCCAGTTTGTTATTTTCGGCGGGATATACGCATTTTATTCCAGAACCTAATACTGCAGCGGTTCGCGTTCCATTTACTAGACTTAACCGGTGCGCATATGTATCTATTCCCCTTGCAAGCCCGCTGACGACCACCCATCTATTCTTCAGCAGAGGCGAAAGAACCTTGCTTAACGCACTCAATCCATCAGAACTGGGGTTTCTCGTCCCTACCACACTTATTATTTTATCCTGTTTCAGCGTACTCCAATCTCCTCTTCCATAAAGTACCCATGGGGGATCAAATATTGTTTTCAGGCTAGGCGGATAATCTTCATGAAAATAAGGTATTGCAGATATCGAATTTTTCTTTAAAACATTCATTATGTATGTACTATTCTTTTGATTCATAAAGGTATATAAACGCACTGCCATCTTCTCACTTAATGCAAATGACTTCATCAGGCTCTTAACATCCATTTTAAATATATCAGCTAATTCCGGATCGGCTGTTAAAATATTCTTGAAATGATTCCATGTAAGTCCTTCACAATGATGAAGAAAGATTAAGCGTTCATAATCCAAATCCTTTTCCTCCTCATGAATCAATGTTTATTAAAGTGAAAAAGCTCCCTATTTCTGGGAGCTTCTCACGGTGTTAGAGATGCAGTACACACCTCTTGTGGTATTTATGCTTTTGATGCTTTTTCTTTGTTTGTAACGCAAACGTCGTAAAGATCGTTTTCTTTAAGTGCTTCAACTAAAGTTTCGCCCATTACTGAAGGTGTCGCTGCAACTTTAATTCCGCATGCCTTCATTGTTTTGATCTTTTCGTCAGCAGTACCTTTACCGCCAGAAATAATCGCACCGGCATGACCCATACGTTTTCCTGGTGGTGCTGTTTGTCCGCCGATGAAGCCGACAACAGGTTTAGTCATATTAGCTTTTACCCATTCTGCAGCTTCTTCTTCAGCAGTTCCGCCAATTTCACCAATCATGATTACTGCATACGTATCTTCATCTTCGTTAAACGCCTTTAGAACGTCAATAAAGTCAGTCCCGTTAACTGGGTCTCCACCGATACCAACAGCTGTAGATTGTCCAATTCCGCGCTCTGAGAGCTGATGTACAGCTTCATATGTTAAAGTTCCAGAACGGGAGACAACACCTACGTGTCCTTTAGTGTGGATATAGCCCGGCATTATACCAATCTTACATTCTTCAGGAGTGATTACACCTGGGCAGTTTGGTCCAACTAAGCGAGTCTTCTTGCCTTCCATATAGCGCTTAACTTTTACCATATCCATTACAGGAATACCTTCTGTAATACAAATAGCAAGATCAAGTTCTGCATCAACAGCTTCGATGATTGCTTCCGCAGCAAATGCTGGAGGAACATAAATAACAGAAGCGTTTGCTCCAGTTTCTTTAACTGCATCAGCAACTGTGTTGAATACAGGAAGTCCTTCAACTTCACTTCCGCCTTTACCAGGTGTAACTCCGCCCACAATTTTCGTACCATATTCAAGCATTTGTTTCGTATGGAAAAGACCTACGGAACCTGTAATACCCTGAACGATGACTTTTGTGTCTTTATTTATAAAAATGCTCATGCTTTAAATTCCCATCCTTCCTGCAATGTTTTCTTTATTACTTAACTAATGCGACGATTTTTTCTGCACCGTCAGCCATTGAATCAGCAGCTGTAATATTAAGTCCGGATTCTTTTAAGATCTTTTTGCCAAGATCAACGTTTGTACCTTCTAGACGAACTACTAGAGGCAACTCAAGTCCAACTTGTTTAGTTGCTTCCACAACACCATTTGCAATGATGTCACATTTCATGATACCGCCAAAGATGTTAACGAAAATCCCTTTAACATTTTTGTCAGAAAGAATAATCTTGAATGCTTCAGTTACTTTCTCAGTTGTAGCGCCGCCCCCAACGTCAAGGAAGTTAGCGGGGTCTCCGCCATAATGCTTAATGATGTCCATTGTAGCCATTGCTAGTCCAGCACCATTAACCATACATCCGATATTTCCATCAAGTGAGATATAGCTTAGATCATATTTAGATGCTTCAATTTCTTTTGGATCTTCTTCTTCTAAATCTCTGTATTCTAAGATGTCTTTATGACGGTATAAAGCATTTGAATCGAAGTTCATTTTCGCATCAAGTGCCATTACGCTGCCGTCTCCAGTAACAACTAATGGGTTAATTTCAGCGATAGAGCAGTCTTTTTCTACGAATGCAGTATATAATCCCATCATGAACTTCACTGCTTTGCCTACAAGTTCAGTTGGAATGTTAATGTTATAAGCTAAACGTCTTGCCTGGAATGCTTGAAGACCGATTGCAGGGTCAATTACTTCTTTGAAGATTTTTTCAGGCGTTTTTTCTGCCACTTCTTCAATTTCAGTACCGCCTTCTTCAGATCCCATCATAACTACACTGGAAGTTGCACGATCAAGCACAAGACCAATGTAATATTCCTTTTTAATGTCACAGCCTTCCTCGATAAGTAAGCGCTTAACTTCCTTACCTTCTGGGCCAGTTTGGTGAGTTACTAGAACTTTACCTAAAATTTCATTTGCGTATGTACGCACTTCTTCAATATTCTTGGCAACTTTTACGCCACCCGCTTTACCGCGGCCGCCTGCATGAATCTGTGCTTTTACAACAGATACAGCGCTCCCCAGCTCTTTAGCAGCTTCTACAGCTTCTTCAACTGAAAATGCCACTTTTCCGTTTGGAACAGCCACACCATATTTTCTAAGTATCTCTTTACCTTGGTATTCGTGGATATTCATTTACTCTCCATCCTCCTATCATGGTGAAAACTTAAAGTACCGTTATCATTGTATAAGACCAAGCGTCTTATGTCTACTATTCTTCAGAAAATTGCAAGCGCATACAGGTTTTATGCCCAAATAAAAAACCAAAACCTTCATGATTCGGTTTTGGTTTTACTGCTTTTTGCCATTGGAAAATAGGAGCTTCCAAAGCTTATTTCATTTGTTTTTCTCGTTTTTCTGTTTTTTTATTAGCTTAGGTGTAATTGCTTCTTTTTCCGCAGCAGGACGGTACAGTCCAAATTCTTCAGCCATCTCTTCTCTAAATTGATTAACTAATTGCTCAGATTGTTGTACTACAAGTTTGTTTTTTGGCATTGTGCACACTCCTTTATGTTAGCAATGCCCGTTTAAGCAAGAATTATGTTTGTCATTTCGCTTCTTGATCGATTTGATAGATAAAAGCAAAAAGTTCAGCAACTACTTCATACAGCTCCTCTGGAATGCTTTCATCGATTTCTAATTTTGATAATAAGTGCACAAGTGAAGGGTCTTCCTGAATCGGGATATTGTGCTCTGATGCGGTTTGAACGATACGGTCAGCCGTTTCACCTTTTCCTTTTGCCGTAACCTTGGGAGAACTTGATTCTTCGGGATTATATTTAAGTGCTACAGCTTCTTTTATGTTTTTCTTCATATACGCATATCCATCCCTTTATATCCTGTGTTTGACTCAGGGCTTTTTATTTCATTTTTTGGTTTTTGTGCAAAAGTTATTGAAGATAGCATATAGTTCATTTCACTTAAGCTTTTCTTTAATGATGGAAGAAATGCTTTTGAAAGATTCTCGATTTGTGGATGACCGCTGAAAACCTTTAAAGACAAAATTCTGTTTTGAATTTGAACATCAACAGCAATGTCTTTTAAATTTTTCATCTCCAGCCAAAACACCATTCTGCAATGGTCCGGGTCTAATGATTGACCGTTTTGTTTTTTCCCTTCCCATCGGATTGAAATCTCTCTTGGGTTTTCATTCTGCCCAAGTGGAATCTGCAAAACAAACTGATGCAGGTGTTCGTTAGCTGGAATGTTTTGAATCTGCTGGCTCGAAAGTTTGTTGAGCGCTTGTTCAGCCTTTAGTGAGATACTTTCAGGCAGTCCAAGTGATTCTAAATTTTGTTTTAAAGTCATAATGAGTGATTTTAAGGTTTCTGTTTGTGTTACTTGCAAGGGATCTTTCAATAAATTCCTTTCGTGCAGCAGCCCTGATTTTAGAAACCATTTTTGAACAGCTTGTAATAAATCATTTGAAGCCTGGCGTTTTATATCATTAACTGAAGCTTCCGCTCTTTGTCCTGCAGGCTGGTTTATTTGGCTTGTTTTTGCTTCATCCTTCGTTTCACTAATAAACCCTTTTATTTCTATACCAGAATTTCCAGGCAAAACTGAGGGTTCTTTTGATACATGTATTGTGTTTGCAGAGCTTGCAGATACTTGTGAACTTTCTTTTGGTTTTGAATGATTGGTTTTAAAGGCATATAAGCTTTGAAGCAGATCCACAGTTTTTGCTATGCTTTTATCTTTATGTACATAGGGTATAAGAGACTCGAACAATTGACGCATCTCTGCTTGATCTGTATTTTTTTGAATACTTGCTATGACTGCATTAACAGAAACTGGCTTAGCTGGGAGCTGAAGTTCTTGCATTCGATGAATGACTTCTTTCCTATCTTTAAAAGGTATGTTTGCTGTAAGCTGAAGGATTACAGCAACCTGTTTAATATTTTCTTTTGTTACAGGCATTTTTTCAGAGACAACAAATTCTGCAGCTTTTTTGTTATTTTCGGTTTGTGGAAGATTTAACTTTTGCAGAATTTGTTCAGTTGTTGATTTTAAAGGATCTACATCTATTTTTTTTAAGATTACTGTCCCGTTTTTGTCCCCTACTTCAAACAAGTAGTGGTTCCCTTTTGTTAAAGGAGCCTCTAATTTGGCATGCAAAGCTGCACCATTATATAAAATTTTTGCCGTTTGATCGGGAAAAATCTCCAAAATTTTAGCCGTTAACAATTGGTTTAGTTTCAGGCTTATGCCTGTTGCTGAATTTTGTTCAAGCGACTGTGGATTGATGATGTTGTTAATGGATAACACCTTATTCACTCCCGGTAAACTGAATAATTTCTCCCACTGGACTAAACGTTTTCCGATGTATATCAGTTGCCCCGAATATTCTCAGCGCTTCTAGATGCTCTTTTGTGCCATAGCCCATATTTGATTTAAAACCATAATGAGGATACATTTGGTCAAGCTTCTTCATGTATCGATCCCGTGTAACTTTTGCAACAATAGAAGCTGCTGCAATAGAGATGCTTTTTTCATCTCCTTTAATAATTTTTAACTGATCGATCGGCAGAGTGATTTCCATAGCATCGATCAAAAGCTGATCTGGCTCTACCTTTAGCTGGCAAACTGCCTCAGTCATGGCAAGTTTAGATGCTTGATAGATGTTGATCTCGTCGATCTTGTCAGGCTGAACTAAATGAACACTATAACTAATTGCATCTGCTGTGATTCTTTCATATAAATCTTCTCGTTTTTTTTCTGATAGTTTTTTGGAGTCATTAATACCATTTAAAATATAGCCATTTGGTAAAATAACGGCTGCAGCTACTACAGGTCCTGCTAACGGACCTCGGCCAACTTCATCGACACCAGCAATAATTTTTTTGCCCTTTGCAATGCATTGCTTTTCAAAACTGCACATGATTTCAAGCCTTCTTAACTCCGCTTCCTCTTCTATTAAACGGCTTGTATATGTTTTAAATAATTTTTTAGCACCTTGTCTATCATCTGAAGCAAGAAGCTTAAGAAGGTCGCTGATTTCTTCGGTAGAACTGTCCCTTAATTTCTGATCCCATTGTTTTATAGATAGCTTCATTTTTATTCACACTCTTTATGTATTATTTATCGGCTCGCTAATCTGTCTTTTAAGACTTTATCGAGTCAAAGAAAACAGGCACATAAAATATACGCGCCTGTTATACCAACTTATTCAGTTATTGCTGATGGCAGTTCATAAGACAAGCGGCCCAATTTTTCTGAACGAAGGTCGCGAAGCACAATCTCTGCTGTTTTTTCAAGATCAACTTCACCACCGCTCATGATGCATCCTCTTTTTTTGCCGATCTCTTCAAATAAACGAAGAGGGTCATCGGGTATGTCTGATAATTTATATCGCTCAACAAGACGTTCTTGATAATGTTCGTTTAAATATTTTACAGCAAATAATACAACTTCTGTAAAATCAAATAACGTTTCTTTAATCGCTCCTGTTACAGCAAGCTTGAGACCTATTGACTGATCCTCAAACTTTGGCCATAGAATACCTGGTGTATCCAGGAGTTCAAGAGTCTTACCTGCTTTGATCCACTGCTGTTTTTTTGTTACGCCTGGCTTATCGCCAGTTACAGCAATGTTCTTACCTGCCATCCTGTTAATAATTGTAGATTTACCGACATTAGGGATCCCAACGATTAAAGCACGAACAGCTCGCGGTTTAACAATTCCTTTTGCTCTCATCTTATCGAACTTTTCTTTTACAAGTTCGTGTGCAATAGGTTCTATTTTTTTTATCCCTTTTCCGTCTTGTGAGTTTATTGCCAGAGATGGAATTCCTTTATCTGAAAAATAGCTTTGCCACATTGACGTTACTTTCGGATCAGCCAGATCTGCTTTGTTCAATAGAACAATACGCGGCTTTTCTCCAAGTATCTCATCTATCATCGGGTTTCGTGAAGCTAATGGAATTCTGGCGTCTACAAGTTCGAATACGACATCGATCATTTTAAGTTTTTCAGTTATTTCCCGGCGCGCTTTTGCCATATGGCCCGGAAACCATTGAATGGTCATGTTATTTCACCCTACTTTACAAATCCTATATCCGATAACGGCCAGAAACGGAATGATGCTTTTCCTAAGATTTCATCTTCATTAACAGTACCTATGTTCCGGCTGTCACTGGAGTCCCGGCGATTATCACCTAGAACAAACAATTGTCCTTCTGGAACCTTCTGTTTAGCTGTCACTTCCAGTAAAGTGAAATCATAAGTGAAATTTCCGTCTTTTGTTTTTTTCTTATATGCTTCTAAGTATTCTTCTTTCACCTTTTTGCCATTCACATAAAGAGTATCATCTTTATACTCAATCGTATCTCCTGGCAAACCAATTACTCTTTTTATGTAATCTTTTTCTTCTGTAGCGTGAAAGACTACAATGTCAAATCTGTTTGGTTCTCCAATCATATAGCTGAACTTATTAACAATTAATCGATCTCCATCATGAAGAGTCGGCATCATTGATTGTCCATCTACTACCACAGGGGCAAAAAGGAAGAACCGGATGATACCTGCCAATAACAATGCTGCAGCTAATGCTTTAATCCATTCCCACGTTTCGTTTTTTGTACGAGCCATTCTTAATCCTCACCATCTGTAGAAATTCCTTACTTATAATATGGAAAAAGGAGCTTGAGTAAGTCAAGCTCCTTTCGAGAATTATTAGCGAATTTCTTTAATACGAGCTGCTTTACCGCGAAGTGCACGCAAGTAGTATAGCTTAGCACGGCGTACTTTACCGCGACGTACAACTTCAAGGTTCGCAATCTTAGGTGAATGTACAGGGAACGCACGCTCCACACCTACACCGTAAGAAATTTTACGAACAGTAAACGTTTCAGAAATCCCAGACCCACGCTTTTTGATAACAACACCTTCAAAAAGCTGGATACGCTCACGAGTACCCTCGATTACTTTCACGTGTACACGTACAGTGTCACCTGAACGGAATTTTGGTAAATCTGATTTTAATTGATCTTTTGCAAGATCTGCAATAAGCTGTTGCATAGTTTATTGCCTCCCTTCCCATAGATGTTCTTGCGTGATTATCAAGCAGCGGAACACCGGATTAAACGGGCATAAGCCACAAACAATATAATACCATATAAATCAGACGAGTATCAAGTTGTTTTATTATCTTTTATTTCTCTAAGCCAATTTTCTTCTTCTTTGGTTAACTCTATGTGCTCCAAGAGATCTGGGCGTCTTTCGTAAGTCCGTTTCAAAGACTCTTTTTTCCGCCATTCTTCAATATTTTTATGGTTTCCAGACATAAGAACATCCGGAACCTTCATACCTCTGAAGTCTGCCGGTCTCGTATATTGAGGGTGTTCTAAAAGACCTGTACTGAATGAATCCTGGAGATGTGATTCTTCTTTTCCAAGCACACCAGGAAGCAATCTAGTTACGGCGTCAATTACTACCATCGCACCAAGTTCTCCGCCTGTTAAGACATAGTCGCCGATTGAAATCTCATCTGTTACTAAATGTTCTCTGATTCGCTCGTCGTAGCCTTCGTAATGGCCGCACAAAAAGATCAGATGCTTTTCTTTAGCAAGTTCTTCCGCCTTCCTTTGAGAGAATCTCTCTCCCTGTGGACATAGCAGTATGACCCTTGGTTTCTCAGATGTGTCTTTCGTTATGGTTTCAACTGCATCAAATAATGGCTGGGGAGTCAACACCATCCCTGCTCCTCCGCCATAAGGGTAATCATCTACATTTCTATGCTTGTTTGTTGAGAATTCGCGGAAATCGAGTACCTGAAACTGAACCGCACTTTTTTCTTGTGCTTTTTTTAAAATAGACTGGCCGAAAACACCTGAAAACATATCTGGAAACAGGCTTAATACATCTATTTTCATTTAGAAAAGTCCTTCTAAAGGTTCGATTGAAATCTTCTTAGCTTCTAAATCAACCGTTTTAACAACGGATGGGATATAGGGTATCAAAATGTCCGAGCCGAACCCTTTGCGTTTTACTACCCACACATCATTTGCACCTGGCGATAAAATTTCTTTCACTTTCCCCAGTTCTTCGCCATCAACCGTAAAAACAGCACACCCAATGATGTCATGATAAAAGAACTCGCCTTCTTCTAAGGACACTTGCTGTTCTTTTGGAACTTTTAACAAATACCCTTTAAAGGGTTCAACATCATTAATGTTGCCTAAACCTTCAAACGTTAGGAGATCAAACTGTTTATGTTTGCGATGAGCTTCAATGGTTACAGGAATAAGGTTTCCTGGTTCTTTTTCTACATATAAAGTATTGCCTATCTTATATCGTTCTTCCGGAAAATCTGTTCTTGAAATAACACGTACTTCTCCTTTGATGCCGTGTGTGTTGACGATTTTTCCGACGTTCAGCCATTTTTCCATGATTTTAAAACCTTCTCTCGTACGACTTATTCTTATTATTATCTAGTCTAAAGTTTATCATAAATGCAATTATGTATACTCTTTTAGCTTCAGCTATTAGAAGTAGTTGATTTAAGTTCCAGGTACTCGCTTTCCGCGAGGCGTGCGGTGAGCCTCCTCAACGCTTTACGCTAACTGAGTCTCACCAGTCCCGCTGGTCCCGCAGGACAAGGAAGGCTTCGACTGCGTTACATCGCACGAAGAAAATATGTTTTTTCATTTTCGAGGAGTCTCGCACCTTCCACTCCAATCAACTTATCAAGGAAGAGTATTCACAAAAGCAATGCCAAAACAACAAGAATTTTCAACCCAACCAATATAAAAAAAGGAAGAGGGAGTCCCTCATCCTTTTTTAAACGATTTCGATTGAAATCCTTTTATTCTGATTCGTGCCTGCTGCATTTACAACGGTACGAATCGCTTTGGCCACTCTTCCTTGTTTGCCGATTACTTTCCCCATATCAGTCTGGTTCACGGATAACTGATAAACAAGGCGGTGTCCTTCTTTTACCTCTTTGACGCTAACTTCTTCTGGGTGATCAACTAGAGCTTTCACAATCGCTTCGATCAACTCTGTCATATCAGTTCCCCTTCGTCAAAATTATTTTTGGTTTTTAGCGTTATGGAATTTCTCCATAAGACCAGCTTTTGAGAATAGGTTACGAACTGTGTCTGATGGCTTCGCACCATTTGTCATCCACTCAAGAGCTTTTTCTTCATTAATTTTAACTTCAGCTGGGTTAGCAACTGGGTTGTAAGTTCCGATCTCTTCGATGAAACGTCCATCACGAGGAGAACGAGAATCTGCTACTACTACACGATAAAAAGGAGCTTTCTTAGCGCCCATGCGTTTTAAACGAATTTTTACTGCCATTATAACTTGCACCTCCGAAAATAGTTCACACAAAATAATATGATAGTATAAATTGACAGGTTTGTAAACCTGAAAATTCAGTTTACATAAAAGGGAATTTAAATCCACCTTTTTTCTTCTTGCCATTCATCATTCCGGACATTTGTTTCATCATTTTCTTCATGTCCTCGAATTGTTTGATAAGGCGGTTTACTTCTTGTACTGATCGTCCGCTGCCTTTAGCGATACGTCTTTTACGGCTGGCATTGATAATCTCAGGCTGTTCTCTTTCATGAAGAGTCATCGAACGAATGATAGCTTCAACGTGACCGATTTGTTTTTCATCGATCTGTACGTTCTTAAGACCTTTCATTTTGTTCGCGCCAGGAAGCATGCCAAGCACTTCATCTAATGGTCCAAGATTCCTTACTTGTCCCATCTGATCAAGAAAATCATCAAATGTGAACGACATATCACGCATCTTCTTCTGAAGGTCACGTGCTTTCTCTTCATCTACTGAGGACTGCGCCTTTTCAATAAGTGTCAGCATGTCGCCCATTCCTAAAATTCTAGAAGCCATTCGATCCGGATGGAACGGCTCAAGAGCATCCATCTTTTCACCAAGACCTACAAATTTAATAGGAAGACCTGTAACAGCTTTGATTGAAAGCGCGGCACCACCGCGTGTGTCGCCATCAAGCTTTGTAAGAATGACACCTGTAATTCCAAGTGCTTCATTAAAACTTTCTGCAACATTCACTGCGTCCTGACCTGTCATCGCATCCACAACAAGGAAAATCTCGTCAGGTTTTGCTGTTTCTTTAACCTGTTTCAATTCATCCATTAGCGTTTCATCAATGTGCAAACGCCCGGCTGTATCAATGAGTACATAGTCATGATGCTCTTCTTGGGCTTTCGCAATCGCTGATTCAGCAATTTTTACGGGACTCACTTGGTCTCCCATTTGAAATACTGGAAAATCAAGCTGTTTTCCGAGTGTTTCTAACTGCTTTATCGCAGCGGGACGGTATATGTCAGCTGCAGCAAGAAGCGGTTTGCGATTTTGTTTTTTACGCAAATGATTCGCAAGCTTTCCTGTAGTAGTTGTTTTACCTGCACCTTGAAGACCAACCATCATAATAACCGTCGGGGGCTTGTTGGAAACAGCAATTTTGCTCTGTTCTCCGCCCATCAATGCTGTAAGTTCATCATTAACCACTTTTACAACTTGCTGTCCAGGTGTCAGGCTTTTTAGTACTTCCTGACCAACTGCACGTTCAGATACCTTTTTCACAAAATCTTTTACCACTTTAAAGTTAACATCCGCCTCAAGAAGAGCAAGGCGTACTTCCCTCATCATTTCCTTTACATCCGCTTCATTTACTTTCCCTTTTCCGCGAATTTTTTGTAAAGTGTTCTGAAGACGGTCGGCTAAACCTTCAAATGCCATCTCACTGAACGCCTCCTATTCCATATTTTCAAGGCGATCGATAATTGCAATTACGTTATCAGGTTCAGTTTTCAGCAGCTCTCTTAAAGATGACAGCAACTGATCACGTTCCTGAAACTTTGCAAAAAGCCCTAACTTCTCTTCGTATTCTTCCAGCATCGCCTCTGTCCGTTTAATATTATCATAAACGGCCTGGCGGCTGACATTATATTGTTCAGCAATTTCACCGAGAGAATAATCGTCTAAATAATATAAGCCCATATAATTCTTTTGCTTAGGGGTTAACAGTGATTGGTAAAAATCAAAAAGATAATTAATTCTCATCGTTTTATCAAGCATACTTTCACAACCCTTGTTAAGTGAAATGCCTTTACGTGAATACTATACAACCATAAAAAATAGATGTCAAGTTTTTTTCTTAACAGAATAACTTGTTGGTATCAGCATTCATTACACTACACATGCTGTAGTGCTCCACTTTTAAGTTAAGATGGATGCAAAGGCTGTAGCTACATAAATTCGATGACCCAAAAAAAAGAAGCAGATTTACTCTGCCTCTTCCTCTTCTGCTCCAGCAAATAATCCGTATACAAACTGTTCCGGATCGAATTCCTGTAGGTCATCAATTTTTTCGCCAAGTCCTACAAATTTCACTGGGATATCCAGTTCGTGGCGGATCGCAAGGACGATTCCGCCTTTTGCTGTTCCATCAAGTTTTGTTAAAACAAGCCCTGTAACATCTGTTGATTGCCCAAATGTTTTAGCCTGGTTCATCGCGTTTTGCCCGGTCGTTGCATCTACAACGAGCAGCACTTCGTGTGGCGCGCCGGGTATTTCGCGTTCGATCACTCGTTTTACTTTTGAAAGTTCGTTCATTAAGTTTACCTTATTTTGGAGTCGGCCGGCTGTATCACATAAAAGCACATCAGCTTTTCTTGATTTGGCTGCCTGTATGCTGTCATAGATTACGGCAGCCGGATCGGCACCTTCATGATGTTTGATAACGTCAACTCCTGCACGCTCTCCCCATACTTCCAGCTGATCGATCGCACCTGCACGGAACGTATCTCCAGCAGCCAGTATAACTTTCTTGCCATCATTTTTGAGCTGGTGGGCTAGTTTCCCAATCGTAGTTGTCTTCCCCACTCCGTTAACACCAACGAATAATATGACTGTCATGCCATCTGCTTGTATATTCAGCTTGTTGTCACTATCATCTTTTTGAAGCATTTCAGCAAGCTTTTCTGTGATCGATGAACGAAGCTCTTGAGGATTCTTAATATTCCTTGTACGAGCAACATCTTTTAGTTCATCAATGATATCAAGTACTGTATGCACTCCCACATCTGCACCGATTAAGATCTCTTCAAGTTCTTCAAAAAACTCTTCATCTACTTTACGATACCTTTTTAACAAGTCATTTACTTTAAATGAAAAAGAACTCCTTGTTTTTTCTAATCCATCTTTAAATTTTTCAGACGAGGATTCTGATGGTTGATTCGAAAATTTTTCTTTTAGCTTCTTTAAAAAACTCACTTTTTTTCCTCCCTACGATGTTACCAGTTCTTTAGTTTCTTCTAAGCGTACTGAGACAAGTTTGGAAACTCCAGATTCCTGCATGGTCACACCATACAACACATCGGCTTCCTCCATTGTACCCTTTCGATGGGTTACAACGATAAACTGTGTTTCTTTGCTAAATGCCCGCAAGTACTTTGCAAAACGGTTAACGTTTGCATCATCCAATGCGGCTTCTACTTCATCCAAAATACAAAACGGAACAGGACGCACTTTAAGGATGGCAAACAAAAGCGCTATTGCAGTTAAAGCACGCTCTCCTCCAGATAACAACCCTAATTGCTGAAGCTTTTTACCAGGAGGCTGCGCCATTATATCAACACCTGTTGCAAGCATGTCGTCTGGCTGAGTCAGCACAAGGTCTGCGCGGCCGCCGCCGAATAACTCTTTGAAGATGACTCCAAAATGCGATCGGATGGATGTAAAGGTTTCTTCAAAACGATTCTTCATTTCTTCATCCATCTCAGAAATTACGCCATACAGTGTATTTTTAGCTTCCATCAGGTCATCCCGTTGTTCTGTAAGGAAATTAAAACGCTGACTGACTCTGTCATATTCCTCAATGGCACCGATGTTTACAACACCAAGCTCTTCAATCGCCATTTTGATCAGCTTTACTTTTCGTTTAGCATCTTCTAACGGCATCTCAAGTTTATGTTTTTGTTTAGCACCTTCATATGACAGTTCATATTCTTCCCGGAGATGGGTCAATCGGGTTTCAAGTTCCACATCAAGTCTGTTTATGCTCACTTCTTCCGATCTTAATCCATCACTCAATTGTTTGTATTGGCGCTTCGCTTCCTTAAGCTCAACTTCCATTTCTTCGATAGAGCGGAATGACTCTGTTCTTTCTTGTCTGCGTTCTGCTATCAGTTTTAATGCAGTATTTTTTTCATGTCTCTTTTGCTTAATCTGTTCATCGAGTGAATCCTCTCCAGACGAGCTTGAATTCATTTCTTCTTCAAGAAGCCAGTAATCTTCCTCAGTTTCCTTGCTTTTTGCACGAACACCTGCAAACTCTTCTTCAATACGCAGACTTTTTTCTTTTTGATTTGCCACTTGCTGCTCAAGTTCGGCAGCTTTAATTTTTAATTGTGTCAAAGTTTCTCTAAGTTCTTCTTTAGAAGACTGATGCATTTTCTTCTTTTCTGTTAAGTCTGCGATTGTTTTCTCCAGTTCATTTCCTGATTTCACTGCTTTCTCAAGCCTCTTCTTAAGATTCGTTAATCTCGTGTCAGCAGCCGATCGCTCAGACTCAAACGTATGTTTTTCACGATCATACAATTGCAGCCTGTCGTTTAAACTCTTTTCTTGAATCTCAATCTCACGCAGATTACTTTTGAGTTCTTGTTCAAGTTCTCGCAGTTGCTCACCTTCAGTTTGAAGACTGTCTAATACTTCTTTGTTTTTTGCAACTTTTGCTTTTAGATTAGTAACTTTTTCTTCTAAGCTAAGAGTTTGTTCCTCCATTGCAGCTAATTTTTCAGTCAGTACTTCAACTTCTCTTTGTCTGCTTAAAAGAGATGAACTCTTCTGTTTTAGGCTTCCCCCAGACATTGAACCGCCTGGGCTGACAACATCCCCTTCAAGAGTAACTATTCGATAGCGATAGTTCACTTGCTTTGCAATCGCATTTGCTCCAGCTAGGTCCTTCGAAATTATAATGTTGCCCAATAAGTTTCCAACTATGTTCTTATACTTTTGATCAAATTGCACGAGGTCAGCTGCGACTCCAACAAAAGAATCAACTGTGCGTGCATTATGAACATCCGCACTTGAAACATTGCGGCTTTTAATTACGTTTAACGGTAAGAATGTTGCTCTGCCAGCTCTTGTTTGTTTTAAGAATTGGATGGCTTTCATTGCGTCCTGTTCGTGATCGACAACAACATGCTGCATAGAAGCCCCTAATGCTGTCTCAATAGCAGTTTCAACCTCAGGCGGAACAGAAAGAAGTTCGGCTACGGCACCTTCAATTCCAGATAACCTCGTCTCTTTCGCCTTTAAGACTTCTTTTACTCCTTGCATAAACCCGGCATATTCATCCTGCATCGATTCTAGCATTTCTTTCTTTGATTTGAATTGCTGGATATACTGATAAGCCTGATACAATTTCTCCTGACTTGAACGGCTTTCTTGTTCTTCTAAAGAAACAGCGGATTTTAAGTACTGGTACTCTTCCTGTTTCTTCTTCAGTTGAGTTTCAGCTTCTTTATAGCTCTTTTCCGCCTGTTCTTTTCTGTTCTTTAATTCTTCCCTTTGCTGAAGATATCTATTGTTTTCTTCATCCAGCCTGCTGCTTTTGAAGTTTTGCTGTTTAGACTGATCATCAATATAACGCATTTCATTTTTGATAGTCGTTTGTTCATTTAGGCGTTCAAAATAATCACTTTTTAGTTTTTCAAGCTCTGCTTCCACATCCATTTCAAGGACAGTCAGACGGCTTTCTTCCTCAGCAACTTGTTTTCGAACAGTTTTCAATTGCTTTTCTTTATCTGCTAAAATACTTTTCTCTGAGAGCAATTGTGTTTCTAATTGTTCTTTTTTTACTTTCAGTTGTTGAATCTGATCTAAAAGTGAAGTTTTATTCTGATCATAGTTCTTCTTTCTCTCTTTTAAAACTTCTTTTTTTCCTTCAAGTTTTTCCAGCGTTTCACTTGCTGAGAGGAGAGCTCCCTGAAGTTCATCAATAGATTCATCCATCGCCTGCATATCAAGTCTCGCTCTTTCAATCGCAGATTCACCCTGCTTAACTTTTACGGAAAGTTCAGATTCTTGTTTCTGTAATTCTGCTACCCATGTTTTTTGTTTTTCCCAGCGTTCGTGAAGGTCTTCTATCTCCTGAACTAGAACAGCAGTCTCAACGATTTCTAATTCCTGCTTCTTCTCAAGATAATCTTTCGCGATAGATGCTTGTATTTTTAGAGGTTCAACCTGCCCTTCAAGTTCATGAAGGATGTCTTCAACCCTGTTTAAGTTTTCCTGAGTTTCAAATAGTTTTTGTTCAGCCTTTTGTTTTCTTGTTTTATATTTTAAAACTCCTGCGGCTTCTTCAAAAATCTTTCTTCTCTCTTCAGATTTACTGCTTAAGATTTCTTCTACCCGGCCTTGTCCAATAATAGAAAAAGCTTCTCTTCCAAGTCCAGAGTCCATGAATAATTCAACAATGTCTTTTAAGCGGCATTGCTGCTTATTGATTAAGTATTCACTATCTCCTGAGCGATAAACTCTTCTTGTAATTGAAATCTCATTATAATCAAGCGGAAGATGCTGGTCTTCGTTATCTAAAGTGAGAGTTACTTCAGCGACATTCAACGGTTTGCGATTTTCGCTGCCGGCAAAAATGATATCCTCCATCTTTGAGCCGCGAAGCGACTTGGCAGACTGTTCGCCGAGCACCCATCTTACAGCATCTGATATATTGCTTTTTCCGCTTCCGTTCGGCCCAACTACAGCAGTTACTCCCTGAACAAATTCTACTTGTATCCGCTCTGCAAATGATTTAAATCCTGCTACATCAATTCGTTTGAGGAACATCTTTAAATCCCCCTTTTTTCCTGCTTTATATAAGCGTTCGTGTTCAAACGGTTATTTCAGTATTTTTAGATTAGGCTGTTTGCGTAAACTTTGCTGCTA
Organism: Fictibacillus sp. NPDC058756; assembly: GCF_042746035.1. NCBI lineage: Bacteria > Bacillati > Bacillota > Bacilli > Caryophanales > Fictibacillaceae > Fictibacillus > Fictibacillus sp. NPDC058756. Next base: position 2,082,142 of record NZ_JBHYPU010000001.1, read on the forward strand.
TTTGAAAGGGTTGATTTCCGCTCCAAGATACTCGCTTTCCGTGGGGCGTGCGGTGAGCCTCCTCATCGCTTTTCGCTTGCGGAGTCTTACCTGTCCCGCTTCATGGAAGTATCCTTGCTCCTGCGTCTACGAGTAATGCTTCCGATGTGAGCTTCCTCGTCGCATGCCTAACGAGAAGCTTTTCAGGTGGTAGGCACGCACCTTCTGCTCCAATCAACTTGTCTGCGAAGAGACTTCAAAAACAACAATATATTAGAAAATAGCCTTAGATTATGTAAAAAAAAATCCTTTAACTGTTTTATTTTATCATAGATTTACTCTCTCATAGTCACAAAGATTACAGTATGCTAAAATAGAGAAAGTAAATTGAACGGCCCTCATACAGACAGATATTAGGTTTCACTTATTAAATGCTAAAGGAGCTTCACAATGGACTTAACAAATGAAAATCATGAGAATCTAGCTTTTATGATTGAAAGCTTAAAAAAGAAACTGCAGCTGGTTAACAGCGGACTGATCCAGCCTGAAGATTACGAGCTGAACAATTACGATGATATTAAAGAACTATATGACATGGTAATGAAAATGCCTTCATTCAGCATCAGAGATATGGAAGGAATCGTCGAAGAACTTGCATCCCTTAAAAAGAAATAACAGAAACCCCCTTGCATGGCATCCGCCAAGTTTTAAGGGGGTTTTAATTATTGGTTCGCTTTTTTTGCAACCTTTTCAATCGCTTCTTGTGCAGCGTGCTGTTCTGCTTCTTTTTTGGACCTTCCATATCCGATGCCAAAAGCAGCATCATTTAGCCTAACCTCAGAAACAAATTCCCTGTTATGTGCAGGTCCTTTTTCCTGTACGATCTTGTAATCAATATGACCTAATCCTTCACGCTGAACATACTCTTGCAGCTGGCTCTTAAAATCCATCACATGAGAAAAAGCACCTTCGTTTATCCGTGGTACAACGTACTGATTTAAAAACTCTTTTACCTTATCGAGTCCCTGATCAAGATACAGCGCTCCTATAAATGCCTCGAAAACATCCGCTAGAAGAGCAGGCCGTGATCGCCCACCAGTGTTTTCTTCTCCTTTTCCCAATAGAACAAAGTCACCAAAATGCAGGTCGTTAGCAAACAACACCAAAGATGGTTCACAAACGATAGCCGCTCTAAGTTTTGTGAGTTCACCTTCACTCATGTTTGTAAACTTGCTGTACAAGTATTGAGAAATTGTCAGTTCCAGAACAGCATCTCCCAGAAATTCCAGTCTTTCATTATCCTCGAATGTTCTTCCTCGATGCTCATTCACATATGATGAATGCGTAAAAGCTTGTGCTAATAGTTTTACATTTTCAAATTGAATGTTTAAACGTTCCTGAAGAGGGGCTACTTTCTGAATGCGCACTTTGTCATCCATGCCCTTTTTGGAAGCCGATTTAAACCGGTTTTTAACTGTTTTCTTTTGAGTTGATTGATGTTTTGAACCTTTCATAAACTTCCTCCAAAAATCTCGTAAAAGGGCTATTTGATGTTTCCTCCCCAAAAAGGGAAGAAAGCCCCGCATTTATACACGGGACTTTATCCGTAAAACCTTATTGTTTGCTGTTTATGTAATCTACAACGTCACCAACAGTTGCAATTTTCTCAGCATCTTCATCAGAAATTTCTAATTCGAACTCATCCTCAAGTTCCATAACTAGTTCCACTACATCAAGAGAGTCTGCACCTAGATCCTCTTTAAAGGAAGCTTCAGGCTTAACCTCAGACGCGTCAACACCTAGACGGTCAACAACAATCTTTGAAACTCTTTCTAAAACGTCTGCCATTTTGTGTGTCACCTCCTTTCAATAGTATATGCTTTTTCCTCTAAAAAAACTAGAGATTTTACGTTCTAATAATTAGGCTGTTTTGGGTAGCCTTTGCTGTTCTTGGAAGTGGTTGATTTCCGTTCCAGGTGCTCGCTTTCCGGGGGGCGTGCGGTGAGCCTCCTCGACGCTTTTTGCCCTTAGGAGTCTCACCTGTCCCGCTTCATGGAAGTATCCTTGCTCCTGCGTCTACAAGTACATACTACCGATGTGAGCTTCCTCGTCGCATGCCTAACGAGAAGCTTCTCAGGTAGTAGGCACGCACCTTGCACTCCAATCAACTTTTCGAAGAAGCATTTTAAAATTTAGTACTACTTACTTTCTAAAGACTTTTTTTGTTAATCATTGCTGTTCTTGAAAGTAGTTGATCTCCGTTTCAGGATGCTCGCTTTCCGCGGGGCGTGCGGTGAGCCTCCTCAACGCTTTGCGTCCTTAGGAGTCTCACCTGTCACACTGATCCCGCTGGAGTCTCGCACCTTACACTCCAATCAACTGACAATGGAGACAAATACAAAAAAACTCCCATAAGCAACAATCATTTAGAAACTAACCTTTTGTAAAAACCTATTTTAATATCAGCTAACCAGCAGGATTACATCACCATTCCGCCGTCAACGTGAAGTGTCTGGCCTGTAATATACGAGCTAGAATCACTTGCTAGAAACGCTGCAGCGGCTGCGATATCATCAGGCTGACCGAAGCGAGCAAGTGGAATGTTTCTTAGCATATCTTCTTTAATACCTTCTTCGAGCTTGCCTGTCATATCTGTTTCAATGAAACCAGGAGCAATTGCGTTAACCGTAATTCCTCTTGAAGAGAGCTCCTTCGCAGTCGTTTTTGTAAGTCCGATTACTCCCGCTTTTGCGGCTACATAGTTTGCTTGGCCTGCGTTTCCTGAAACACCGACGATCGAAGCAATATTTATAATACGGCCATTTCTTTGTTTCATCATCTGTCTTGTAACAGCTTTTGTTGTTAAGAATACACCTTTTAAGTTAGTGTTTATGACTGCGTCCCAGTCTTCTTCCTTCATTCGCATTAAAAGGTTATCTCTCGTGATTCCCGCGTTGTTTACAAGAACATCAAGGCTTCCAAATTCATCTATGACAGACTTAACCATGTTCGTTACGTCTTCTGAACTTGAAATATCAGCCTTAATTGAGAAGGCTGTACCTCCGTTTGCTTTAATTTCTTCAACTACCTCATTTGCTTTTGCTTCGCTTCCAGAATAGTTGACCGCTACTTTCGCTCCATTTTTTGCAAAATAAAGGGCAATTGCACGTCCAATACCTCGTGAAGCACCTGTTACTAACACAGATTTATTATTAAGCATCAACAGATTCCCCTTTCAGTTTTTCCAAAGCTTGCATCATTGAATCCATATCTCCCACCGCAAACACGTTAGCTCGTCGATTTACCTTTTTCACAAGACCGCATAAAACTTTACCTGGTCCGATCTCAATGAATGTATCAACACCCGAATCCATTAATTCTCTAATCGTTTCCTCCCAGCGTACAGGAGAATACAGCTGTTCAATCAGCTTGGACTTAATTTCTTCTTTCGATGTAACAGGTTTCGCCGTAACGTTTGCAATTACAGGCGTTTTCGCATCATGTATTGTAATATTTGTTAAAACTTCTGCAAATTTTTCTGCAGCTGGTTTCATTAAAGCAGAATGAAAAGGACCGCTTACCTGTAAAGGAATTACTTTTGCACCTTCTTCTTTTGCTTTGCTGCCCGCTTCTTCAACACCTTTTACCGTCCCAGAAATAACAATTTGACCCGGACAGTTCAAATTAGCCACTTGTACACTGTCTCCGGACTCTGAAACTTCAGCAGTAATTGCCTCAAGGCGTTCTTGATTGAATCCGATAACCGCAGCCATTGTTCCTACACCAGCAGGAACAGCTTCTTCCATTAGGAGCCCGCGGTGTCTAACAGCGTAAACCGCATCTTCAAACGAAATACTTCCAGCTGCAACAAGTGCTGAATATTCCCCAAGACTATGACCTGCAGTGTAATCAGCAGAGATGCCATGCTTTTTAAAAACTTCAAGTACAGCAGATGATACAGTCAGCAATGCTGGCTGAGTATTCTCTGTTTTCTTGAGCAGGTCTTCAGGACCTTCAAAAATGATCTTTGAAAGATCGAATTTCAAAACTTCGTCTGCTTTATCAAAAATATCTTTTGCAAGTGTTTCTTGATCTGCTAATTGTTTTCCCATTCCCGCGAATTGAGAACCTTGTCCAGGAAAAAGAAAGGCGATTTTACCCATAAATTATTCCTCCTTTTGGCTGTCAGGCTGTATATGGCTCAAAATAGTATTCACAACATTTTTGTCTACCATATCTTTAGTTTGTCTGATTGCGTTTAAGACTGCATTTGCATTGGATGAACCGTGCGCTTTAATAACAGGTGCAGCTAATCCGAACAATCCTGCACCGCCATATTCTGTATAGTCAAGTTTATCTTTAATTCCTTTAAGCTTCGGTTTTAATACACCTGCTGCAATTTTGCTCGTAAAGCTTGATGTGAGCGTTTCTTTTATCATTGAAAACATGCTCATTGCAGTACCTTCAATAGACTTTAATACAAGATTGCCCGCAAAACCGTCACATACCACAACGTCTGCTACGCCCATTAAAAGATCTCTGGATTCAACGTTGCCCACAAAATTAATGTTTGCGTCCTGCAGCAAAGGAAAAGCTGCTTTTGTTAAAGCATTGCCTTTTTCACTTTCTGTACCAACGTTAAGAAGTCCTACACGAGGATTTTCGATCCCTCTGACTTCTTGGCAATAGACTGATCCCATCAGCGCATATTGTAATAGATGCTCTGGTTTTGCATCCATGTTCGCGCCAACGTCTAGAAATAAAAATCCTTTTCCATCGAGTGTAGGGAGTGTAGGTGCCAACGCTGGCCGTTCGATCCCTTTAATTCTGCCAACGTAAAAGAGACCGCTCGCCATCAGTGCTCCCGTATTACCTGCAGAAATATAAGCATCTGCACTTCCTGTCTTCACTTCATTTGCCGCCAATACCATCGAAGCATTTTTTTTTCGGCGTACAGCGCGAACAGGTTCCTCAGCTGTTTCAATTACTTCATTTGTATGGATAATTTTAAATGAATGATCGCTTGGTAAATGTTCATTGATTTTATCTTGGTCACCAACCAAGGTAATCTTTAGTTCAGGATATTGTTCAACAGCCAGCAATGCGCCTTTTACGATTTCCTTCGGGGCATTGTCACCGCCCATTGCATCTATTGCGATAATCATGCTGATTTAACTTCCTTCCTTTGAATCTTGTTTTGATCTGAACATCGTAAACTCACCGTTAAAAACAAGCTCTTTTTCTACATAGCTATTAACTTCAACAGTTGTCCGTTCTAAGCCTTTTTCTGTAACTTTCGCTTTTGCCACAATTCTTTCGCCAACTCTTACAGGTCTGGAAAAACGAATGCTGGCCCTGGCAGTTAAAGCGAGTTCATCATTAATGATAGCAACTGCAAGGGAGTTCGCCTGAGCAAATACATGATGTCCTCTCGCTATCTTGTTGCGTGAAAATACATGTTCTTCTTTTATATCTAGAATCGAGATAGCTGACTCATCTAACTGAAGATCAATGATTTCACCGATTACTTCCTCTATAGGCAATGCTTTAACATCGTCCAGCTTCGTTTCGGCTACTGACTTAATCCTTTCCCGAAGCTCTGGTATTGAAAGTTCCAGCCGGTCAAGACGTATTGTCTGCACACTTACACTGAATTTCTCTGCAAGTTCCTCATCAGTAATAAAAGGTGTTTGTTTTATCGTTTCCTTTAGCAGCTCTTGCCGCTCCCGTTTTGTTTTTTTCATAAATACTTTCCTTCTTCCGTTAAAAAGGTCCCATTTATGAGAAAGATATTCTCTCTGCAAATGAAGGGCGTTAGAAAAGCAGGCGCCGTTTGTAATGGCGTACCTGCTATATGTTCTTTCTGCTATTAAGAGCTGGTACTAATAGTAGTATATAGTATCAGTATACATCTTTCAAGAATTAATCGAGCCTTTCCTTATCCAGTACACCTTCATTGGTGAGTATCTCTCTAATTAATGCGTACGTATCGTCAGTCCAAAATTCATCTGAATTTACAAGTGTAGCAGCATCATTTCTTGCTGTCTCTAAAATGCGATAATCATGCACGAGATCAGCAACTTTAAATGCTGGCAGACCGCTTTGTTTATTGCCAAAGAAGTCACCAGGCCCGCGAAGCTCTAAGTCTTTTTCTGAAAGCTCAAAACCGTTAGTTGTCTCAGTCATGATTCTCATGCGTTCTTGGCCTTCATCAGTTTTTGGATCAGCAATAAGCACACAATACGATTGTTCACTGCCGCGGCCTACCCTTCCCCGCAACTGGTGCAGCTGAGATAATCCAAACCTTTCAGCATCATAAATGACCATGATGGTAGCATTAGGTACATTCACACCAACTTCAACGACTGTTGTTGAAACTAGGATCTGGCATTGGTTTGCAGCGAACTGCCGCATCACTTCATCTTTCTCCGAGGAATGAAGTCTGCCATGCATTAACCCAACTTCGTATTCATGAAAGTATTGGCTTAATTGTGCATGTACATCTATCGCGTTTTGGACATCCACTTTTTCTGATTCTTCTATAAGAGGACAAATAACGTATGCTTGTCTGCCATTAACAATCTCTTTTCTGATGAAATCAAGAACACGTTCTAACATTCCATGCTTTGCCCAATGCGTAATGATAGTTTTTCTTCCTGCTGGCATAACATCAATTGTAGAAACATCCATATCGCCGAACGCAGAAATGGCAAGTGTACGAGGTATAGGAGTAGCCGTCATAAAAAGGACATCCGGCTTTTCTCCTTTTTCCCTGAGAACTCTGCGCTGATTTACACCAAATCTATGCTGCTCATCTGTTATGACTAATCCAAGATTTTTAAAATCCACTTCTTCTTGAATCAAGGCATGCGTCCCTACCATGATCTGAATTTCACCCTCGCTTAGCAAGCTAAGTGTTTCTTTTCGAAGTTTCCCTTTAACTGAACTTGTTAACAAAGCGACGGTTATACCAAATGGCTTAAAAAGCTCTTTTAAAGATTGAAAATGCTGTTCAGCAAGTATTTCAGTAGGGACCATCAGTGCTCCCTGTCTGTTTGCTGTGACAGCAGCATATAGGGCAATCGCAGCAACTACGGTTTTTCCGGAGCCGACGTCACCTTGCAGAAGCCTGTTCATTCTGCTTGTATCAGAAAGATCCTTTAAAATCTCTTCTACCACCCGCTGCTGAGCTTCTGTAAGCTGAAAAGGGAGCGACTGAATAAACAGATCAACTTTAGACCTGTCGTATAAAAGAGAAGCACCTTCAGATTGCTGCCTGTTCCACTTTCTAAAAATCTGCATCTTAAACTGAAAAAATAAAAGCTCCTCGTAAGCGAGTCTTCTTCTCCCAGCCTTTAACACTTGGAAACTCTCAGGAAAATGCATCATTTTTAATGCCGTTTCTTTTTCAGGCAAACGATAGGCTTCACGCAGTTTTTCTGGCAATGGGTCTGGAATCTGGCCGGAAAATTGTTTGAACGCTTGGTAAATGAATTTTCGCATCGTTTTTCCATGCAATGTACCTTTAACAGAGTATACAGGTTCAATTTTTCTGTCATCGGAAAATGTTCCAAAATGAACATCACTCACTGTTAATGTCATTTTATTACGGTCCCATTTACCTGTAATAGTTAAGGATTGCCCTAGGGTTATTTGACTTTTTAAAAATGGACGATTAAAGATTACAGCAGTAATTAAATACTTGCCGATCAGCATACGAAATGAAAGTCTTGATTTTTTCTTCGGAAAATAACGCAAAGAAGGCTCAGAATGAACCTTCCCTTCAATGGTTGCTTTTTCGTCATGTGCGATCTCTGATAAATCTTTTTTCTGATAATCTTCGTATCGATAAGGCAAATACTCAATTAAGTCCTGGACATTAAAAATACCCATGCTTGCTAATTCTTCTGCTTTTTTGTCACCGATTCCTTGAACGGCAGTTATTGATTTCGTAATCATAATTACTTCTCATTTAGCGGAATGCCGAATATTTTTGCCTCAAGCTCTCTTCCAGTTGGAGTAGCAGCAAGACCGCCTTGAGCGGTTTCACGTAGTGCAGAAGGCATTGACTGACCGATCTTATACATAGCATCTATTACTTCATCACAAGGAATTCTGCTTACGATACCAGCTAAAGCCATGTCTGCTGCAACAATTGCATTGCTTGCTCCCATTGCGTTTCTTTTTACACACGGAACCTCTACGAGACCTGCTACAGGATCACAAACTAAACCAAGCATATTCTTTAAAGCGATAGCCATTGCCTCCGCTGCCTGTGAAGGTGTTCCTCCAGCTAATTCTACAATCGCTGCCGCCGCCATACCTGTAGCGGATCCAACCTCTGCTTGACAGCCACCAGCAGCTCCTGAAATAGAGGCATTGTTAGCTACAACAAACCCGAATGCTCCTGCTGTAAACAAATATTCAATCATCTGTTCCCTTGTAGGATTAAGCTTTCCTTTTAATGCAAATAAAGTTCCGGGGACAACTCCTGCAGACCCAGCAGTTGGTGTCGCACAGATTGTTCCCATTGCAGCATTTACTTCATTAGTTGCCATAGCTTTACTGACAGCATCAAGCATCAGATCTCCTGAAAGGGATTTGCCGGACTTAATGTATTCTTGCAAAAGCTTTCCATCTCCACCAGTTAGCCCGGAATGAGATTTAACGTCTTCTGTAATCCCACGTAATACTGCTTCTTCCATAACGGTTAAATTCCGGTCCATGAACGAAGTAACTTCTTCTCTTGAACGGCCTGTTACTTCCATCTCTTGTTCAATCATAATATCTGCAATTTTACATTTCTTTGATTCAGCTAATTCTATTAATTCAGCTACATTACGAAACATTCGTTCCTCACCTCTTAATCATGTATCTTTACGACTTGCTGGACGATAGGAAGAGAATTCAATTCATTGATGATCACTTCATCCGCATTCTGATCGATTTCAATCACCATTAATGCTTCTTTACCTTTTTCCTTGCGCGAAACTTCCATATGTCCAATGTTAATCTCATGCTTCGCTAAAATGTTCGCAACACCCGCAATAGCTCCGTACTTGTCATTATGGACGATAAGAAGTGCCGGATGGTTGCCCGAAAGCCTCAGACTGAAGCCGTTCAATTCTGTAATTTCGATCTTTCCGCCGCCAATTGAAATTCCTACAACTTCAATCTGCCCATTCTCATCACCAATAATTACTCGTGCTGTATTAGGATGGTCAGTGACTGCATCTTCCTCAGTCATCGATACTTCAATACCTTCATGCTTAGCTATTGTAAGCGCATCCACAATCCGGGTATCAAATGTGTCATAGTCTAATATTCCACCGACTATAGCAACATCAGTTCCATGACCGCGATACGTTTTAGCAAATGATCCGTAAAAAGAAATTTTTGCAAACTCCGGCTTTCTGCCAAATAAATTTCTTGCTACTCTTCCAATTCTTGCAGCACCGGCTGTATGTGAACTTGATGGTCCAATCATGATGGGACCGATAATATCAAAAACACTTTTATATTTCATGACGATCTCCTCGATTGCGTTTTTTCCCATTAAAATAAGTATTCCCTCTTAACTTTATCACACTTTAAGTTTAAGAGAGAATACTTTTAATTTTTGGCTCTTTTATAAAGAATTGCTGCTTTTGGCTTTTTCAATTCTCATCATTTGCAAGTTGATTGGAGCGCAAGGTTGCCGACTCCTACGGGACGAGCGTTCAGGTGGAGACTCCTAATGGCGCAAAGCGGCAGGAGGCTCACCTCACGCCCCGTGGAAAGCGAGCAACCTGGAGCGGAAATCAACCACTTCCAAAAACAACAAAGTATGCTAATTTTTACTCAACTGAAAGAATAAAAGAGTAGATCGGCTGTTTTCCGTCATGGATCTCAGCTTCAGCATCCGGGAATTTCTCTTCGATGAAATCAGCAAGTTCTTGCGCTTCATCTTCAGAAGAATCTTCACCATAAATGATGGTTACGATTTCTGAATCTTCATCCATCATTTTTTCTAAAAGCTCTTTCGTAACTTCTAGCTTATTTGTCTTTGAAGAAATGATTTTACCCTCTGAAATCCCCATAAAGTCACCCTTAGCAATCTCAACACCATCGATTGATGTATCTCTGACTGCGTAAGTAACTTGCCCGGATTTTACAGAAGTAATTGCTTTGTTCATCTTCTTTTCGTTTTCCTTCATATCTGCTGAAGGGTTGAACGCCAAGATAGAAGCGATGCCTTGTGGAACAGTCTTAGTGCGGATGATGACAACTTCTTCATCAACAACGCTTGCAGCCTGTTCTGAAGCCATGATGATATTGCTGTTGTTAGGAAGAATGAATACTTTTTCTGCATTTACTTCAGAAATAGCACGTACTATGTCTTCCGTACTAGGGTTCATAGTTTGTCCGCCTTGGATAACGGATGCTCCCATAGAAGAAAACATTTCTTCTATGCCTTCGCCCATAGCTACTGTAACAATCCCGTATTCTTTCTTTTTCTCAGCAGGCTGAGAGTATGAAGGAATAACTTCATTTTCACTTTCTAAGATCGCTGAATGCTGTTCACGCATATTTTCAATCTTGATGTTGATCAAACTCCCATAACGGTGAGCAAGAGTCAGCATGTTACCTGGCTGTTCTGTATGGATGTGAACTTTTACCACATCATCATCCGCAACAACGAGAAGAGAGTCACCATGTTCTGCAAGCTCGTTTCGGAAGTTCGTTTCATCAAATGGATTGTTTTTTATTTTGTTCGATTCAAATTTCACCATGAACTCTGTGCAATATCCAAAGTGGATATCTTCCGTTTTCATGTGTATTTGAGCTTTGTGATGTTCCGCGTTGACAAGTTCACCCATTGAAGGAGCATTTACTGAAACCTTAGGCAGCTCTTTTCCTTCTAATACAGCTAAAAAGCCTTCATACACAGTAACTAGACCTTGCCCGCCCGAATCTACTACTCCTACTTCTTTTAAAACAGGAAGCAGATCTGGTGTACGGTTTAAGGAAGCTTTAGATTCTTTAACGAGTTCCTTCATAATATAAAGGACATCATCTGATTTTTTAGCTTCTTTTACTGCTTTTCTAGCAGCATCTTTTGCAACTGTTAAAATCGTACCTTCTACAGGTTTCATAACTGCTTTGTATGCCGTTTCTACACCTTTGTCAAATGCATTGGCAAACTCAGCAGCTGTAATGGATTCTTTACCTTCAATAGCTTTAGAAAAGCCTCTGAATAACTGTGATAAAATAACGCCAGAGTTACCTCTTGCTCCCATTAAAAGCCCTTTAGCGAACGCGTTTGCTACAGCGCCTATTTGACTTGTAGTGTTTTTCTCAACCTCTTTTGCACCAGATGTAATCGTTAAGTTCATATTTGTTCCTGTATCACCATCTGGTACAGGAAATACATTAAGTGCATCGACCATTGCTGCATTTCTTGATAAGTTTGAAGCACCCTCGAGCACCATTTTTGCAAACTTTTTTCCGTCTAATACTTTTAAAGACACAAAACTTCCTCCTAACTAAGGCGTTGTCACCCTGACACCCTGAACATAGATATTGACTGAGTCAACCGCCAAGCCAAGCATTTGATCCAGGGTATATTTCACTTTGTTCTGTACATTATGAGCCACTTCAGAAATCTTTGTTCCGTAGCTTACAATGATATACATATCAATATGTACTTCATCTTCCTCTTGTCGGACAACGATCCCTCGGGAGAAATTTTCACGTCCTAAAAGCTCAGTTAATCCATCCTTTAATTGCTTTCTTGATGCCATGCCAACAATTCCGTAACAATCAATTGCTGCACCGCCAGCGATAGTAGCAATCACTTCATTAGAAATATCAATTTGACCATAGGTTGTTTTCATTTCAATGGACATGCTTACATCCCCCTTTAAATTGTTAAATGGCTAACAAATATTTTACTATACATTAAGTTTTTTTGAAAGGACTACTACATTTCACACTATGTAAAAAGTATTGTCAAGGAAATTTACTTGAAAACCATAATGAATATGTTGCAATGCTCATAGAGTCATGCTAATATTATTTAGTATTTAACATACGATTGAATTGATGCAAAGCTTTTTTGCTGTAAAGGAGGTTCACCTACTATGGCTCGTAAATGTTTTATTACTGGAAAAGGACCTAAAACTGGTAACAAGCGTTCTCACGCAATGAACAAATCAAAGAAAAGCTGGGGAGCTAATGTCCAAAAGGTTCGCATTCTTGTGGACGGAAAGCCTAAGCGCGTATACGTATCTGCTCGTGCACTTAAATCAGGTAAAGTAGAACGCGTTTAATAAAAAAACGGCAGCAGAGGCTGCTGTTTTTTTTATTTCAATAAATATGTTGAGGCTGTACACTTTTTAGTGCAGATTTTTGATATTAATTACATACCGTGCGTGAAACTAGACCAGTACTGCGTGGTCAGAAAGAGATTCCGCGTGAAATTTATTAGTTTCTGCGTGAAACAAAGAACTGTTTGCGTGGAAACGCAGTGTTTTTGCGCGAACGTGTAATAAATTTAAGAACACGTACCGTAACATCCTCTACTTATATTTTTATCAACACAAAAAAAGCGCACAGGGCGCTTTTTTTGTTTGTTATCCTTTTTTAAAAGAACCTAAGATGGCACGTACGAATCCCCCTAAAAATCTAGGAAGTTTAATGGTATAAAATTTCATCTTACCCCTCCTCCAGGCCCATAAAAAATGATAAGAGCAAAACCTAACATACAATATTCCCCGTCTTATAAAAAGGTGTCTCGGGGCCTGTTTTCCATGATTTTAATTAATCATGGCTCTTTACCATCAATATTATGCCAGAGTCGAAAGAATAAGTACCACTTTTATTTACAAGCTCATTTGATATGCAGAGCGACGCTCCTATCTTCAAGGAAGCCTTATTTAAAGGATATTTAAATCCAATAAGTGTGATACCTTTCACTTCTCCCTGAAATGCTAAGAAAGAAATATAGGTGTAATGGTCTTCTCTTTCAATCGTATATATTCCGGGCAGCTTTAGCGAGATTTCATTTTTAATATCTATTATCTTCACTTCAGCATTGCTAGAAATCGTTCTATAGAGAAGCTGGATATTCATCATCTCGTGATCCAGCCTTCCTCCTGTTGCCCCAAATAAAAATATTTCTTCCGGTTTTTGATCCATTGCCCATTGAAGTGCTAACTCCATATCAGTTTGGTCTTTTTCTGACTGATATTGATTCAAAACGATATCTGACTTTAGTATTATCTCTTTTTCTGCTGCAGAAACGGAATCAAAATCACCAAAAGCATAATCAGGCTTAATCCCTTTTTCCAAAAGTATGAATGTACCTCTGTCAACACCAATCCACAGATCTTCGGACGAGGTTTCATAGCTTTTAAGTTCTGGAATCAGATGATGTGGACCACCGGCAACAATTCTTATTTTCATGCTGCTTGATGATATCCCTTTCTTGCTGCATGCAATAATCGTGGAGCAGTGTTAGTTATAAAAATTACGATGAGAGATGTAATCACAAAAATGACGACCATAAACGAACCGTTGTACATAATCGAATATAGCCATACATTCATCTCTTCGGCAAAATCACTAAAGAAAATAACTCCGGATAATACATGTGAAGCAAGTCTCAACGCACATCCAATAAAGATTCCTGTAACCATCAGTAAAGTTCTCTTTGCTTTATTTTGAGTAATTGACGGCGCAAATGCCCCCGCAACACCTGCTAAGGCAAAAGCAAGCGGGTAATCTAAAATGAGCTGAGCAGGGTGTACGATATATGGGTTCACAAGCAATTGAAGCAAACCTACAGCTAACCCTGTAAATACACCAGCTTTTAATCCCCTTCTGAATGCAATTAGAAAAATCGGCACCATTTCTAGAGAAACAGAACCCCCTTGCGGCCAGATACCATTAAATTTTATAAGTCCTAAAATTAATGAAAGTGCCGCCATAATAGCAATCTCAGTTAATAGTGCAACGTTGTTGTTTTTCATATTTATCCTCCTCTTTTATAGTTTTGAAGAAAATAAAAAAAGCAACCGGCATGTGAGTGCGGTTGCTTTAAGATTCATATCATCTGAATGCAAAAAGTACGACTCCACATCCCTACGCAGGCATTATCCAGCTTCAGGTTCAAAGGGTCGGGAGTACACTCCCCTCTCAGCCCATTAATAGGACTCCCCCTGTGGTTACTTATTTTATTAACACCTTAATTATACACCACGAATGGAGTTTATTGCATCTTTTAAATCTTTTTTCCCATATATGGCAGAACCGGCTACTAAAACGTTCGCACCTGCTTCAATGCATAAAGGGGCAGTTTCAGCATTAACACCGCCATCTACCTCAATTTCTACATTCAGCCCATGAGTCTGTACTAGCTCAGAGACTTCTCTGATCTTTGGGACAACATTTTGGATAAAAGACTGTCCGCCAAATCCAGGGTTAACTGTCATAAGCAATACCATATCGATATCATGGATGATGTGCTTTATTGCATCAACTGGAGTAGCTGGGTTTAATACAACGCCTGCTTTAACACCTTTAGCTTTAATCAATTGTATCGTTCTGTGAAGATGAGTTGCCGCTTCAACATGAACAGTAATAATATCTGCACCTGCTTCTGCAAATTCCTCAATATACGAATCCGGATTCTCTATCATTAAATGTACGTCCAGCGGCAGTTCAGTCAATGGACGTATTGCTTTAAGAACGAGAGGACCCATCGTAATATTCGGTACGAAATGTCCATCCATCACATCTACATGAATGTAATCGGCACCGGCCATTTCAACCGCTTTTATTTCTTCGCCTAACTTTGAAAAGTCAGCCGATAAAATGGAAGGAGCTATTTTAACCATTTAGTACCTCCGTTTTTGATCTTTTATTTCCTGTAAAAAACTAACGTAATGATCATAGCGAAATTGTGGAACTGCGCCTTCTTCGACACCCTGTTTGACAGCACATTTAGGTTCTGAAGTATGTGAACACCCGCGGAACTTACAATTGCCTCGTCTCTCATTCATTTCAGGAAAATACATAGACAAGTCTTCAGCTTCAATGTTCATGAAATCCAAGGAACTGAATCCAGGTGTATCAGCGACAAGGCCGTTTCCAAACAAGATGAGTTCAACATGGCGAGTCGTATGTTTTCCACGTCCTAAGTGGCTTGATATCTCGTTGGTTTCAAGCATGAGCTCTGGATTAATGGCATTTAATAGCGATGATTTCCCGACGCCGGACTGCCCAGCAAAAACCGTTACTTTATCTTTAAAAAGCGGGTAGAACATCTCCAGGCTGTCGTCTGTTTTTGTTGAAGTCGGAAACACATCGTAGCCCAATCTTTTATATGTTTCTATATATTTTTGAATCTCATCAAGGTCATCAGTACCCTGGACAAGATCCATTTTTGAAATACAGATTACAGGCAAAATATCATTTGCCTCTATATGAACTAGAAACCTGTCTAAGAGAAGCGTGCTAAAATCAGGTTCGGTTGCCGAAAAAACGAGTATGGCCTGGTCTACGTTTGCGATGGGAGGGCGGACTAATTCATTTTTTCTTTCTTTCACATCAAGAATATAGCCATCCGTAACATTGCTGGATTCATATTCTACCCAGTCCCCTACAAGCGGGTTCACTTTCTTCTTTCGAAAGTTCCCCCTTCCCCTGCATTGGAAAACTTCAGCCTTGCCTTGTTCCTTTACGTAATAAAAACCAGCCAGCGCTTTAACGATTCTTCCTTCAGGCATGCTTAATCACCATCGTCCCCTCCCTGAATATCATCATAATTTATTGTTTCTTTCCTTGCTTCTTTATCATTGATATAAACAACGTAAGAAGCAGTGCCGCCTTCAGCTATAGTCAAAGGAAGAGAATATTCCTTTGACTCTGTTATCTCTTCTTCCACGAAAACTTCGTTTGCTGCATTTTTGTCCGAATAAACAATTTTTACACGGGCAGGCTCATTTTTATCCTTTTTGCCTAGTTTAACATTGATCTTTTCCGTAGTGGTACGGTCACCAGCAGTTTCATCGGATTCTTCTGGCTTTTCTTCTTTATTTGGATCTTGGCCATCTGACAGAACAACTGTAATAGTAGCTCCCTTTTCAACTTGTGTAAATGGAGCCGGGTCTTGGGAAATAACTTTTCCTTTTTCGACAGTATCCGAATACTCAGACGTAAATTCAGCTACCAATCCCTCGTTATCTGCAAATGTTTCAACATCTTGCTGAGTTAATCCGATTAAATTTGAAATCTGAACGGTTGGTGTACCTGAGCTGACTGTTAAAGTAACCGTAGTTTCAGCAGGGGTTACCTTCTCATCTCTGTCAGGACTTTGAGCAAGTACCGTCCCTTCTGGCTCAGAATCGGATTCCTCATAATTGATATCAATATCTGTAAATCCTTTATCTTTTAAAAGTGCTTGTGCAGATTCGATGTTGTAGCCTTCTACATCAGGCATATTTTCCTTTTCAGGTCCTTTTGATACATGCAGTGTAATAACAGCGTGTTCTTTCACAACCGTTCCAGGGGAAGGGTTCTGGCGTATCACATGACCGTCTTCTATTTCAGGATCAAAAACTTCCTCGCGTTTCACATCCAGATTTTTTGCTTTTAATTTATCAAAAGCATCCTCATAATCGTCTCCAACTACATCTGGAACATTGACTTCTTGAACAGAAAATACAGACGACCAAATGGTAAATGCAGCTACTGCCGCTCCGCCAAATAAAAGAAAGGTAATCAGAAGGATGAGCCACCATTTCTTTTTCTTCTTTTCGGGGGTTTTCTCTTCTTCTTTCTTAACAGGTTTTTCTTCAACAGGCGGGGGAACAACGGGAGGTATGAATTTAGTTTTCTCATCCTCATCGCTGTCTTCATTCCATTTTTGTTCATACATCCGTTCCGGCTGAAGCGCAGAGTTCATGTCAGTTAACAGCTCTTGTGCACTGTCATACCTTTTAAGCGGATTTTTTGCCAGTGCTTTTAAGACTATGTTCTCAACACTTTGAGGAATTTCAGGATTAAGCCTCCGAGGCTCTATCACATTTTCCTGAAGGTGTTTTAATGCAACAGAAACAGGTGAATCACCAACAAAAGGCACTCTGCCTGTAACCATTTCATATAAAACTGCACCGAACGAATAGATGTCCGATTTTGCATTGGCAATTCCTCCGCGGGCTTGTTCAGGAGAAAAATAATGAACAGAACCCAATATCGAATTAGTATGTGTTATGGTTGCAGAAGTAATAGCCAGCGCAATGCCAAAATCGGTAAGTTTCGCTGTTCCATTATCAGTAATTAAAATATTGTGTGGTTTAATATCACGATGTATAATTCCATGGTCATGGGCAACTGCCATACCAGAAACAATTTGTTTCATGATGTGCAAGGATTCTTCTACAGATATTTTTCCATGTTCTTTTATGTATTGTTTAAGTGTCTTCCCTTGCACGTACTCCATAACGATAAAATAGATTTCTTCGTCTTCTCCGACATCATATATACTTACAATGTTCGGATGGTCCAGACTTGTAGCTGATTCCGCTTCCCTTTTAAACCTTCTAATAAAATCTTCATCTTTATTAAACTCTGAACGAAGAACTTTTACAGCAACATCTCGATCAAGAATTAAATCTTTTGCTCGATAAACGATGGCCATTCCGCCGTCACCAATTACTTCTAAAAGTTTGTAGCGGCCACTGACTCTTTTTCCAATCATGCTTTTGCTTCCCCTTTTATTTCTGTGTCAGAACTATTTAGAATAAGGATAGCAGTTATGTTATCTTCTCCACCCGCATCTTTTGCCCAGGCTATTAATTTTTCAACCTTATCGGCAACGGTTTCCATTGAGTTATCCAACGCTTCTTTAATTTTTTTAAATGATACTTTGTCTGATAATCCATCTGAACACAGCAACAGGTAATCACCAGAACTCCAAGTTATCACATTTAATTCTGCCTCAACCGTTTCATCCGTTCCAACTGCTTTCATAATCATGTTTCGTCTTGGGTGAATTTCGGCTTCATCTTCTGTAATCTGACCCGACTTTACGAGTTCCTGAACTAAAGAATGGTCATCGGTTACCCTTTTTAATTCTCCATTTGAATACAAATAACATCTGCTGTCACCAATATGTGCAACTGTTATCTCGTTTTTCGTTCCCAAGGCAGCTACAATCGTTGTACCCATCCCTCTAGTCTCAGGGTTAACTTGCGAAAATTGAAATATATGTTTATTGGTATCGTTAAGTACACTTTGAATCCAGTCTTTCATATTTCCCATGTTTTCTTCAAAATGAACCCAAGCTTCTTTAATCACTTTAAGGGCTTCCTGACTTGCGATATCCCCCGCTTTATGACCGCCCATACCATCAGCAATAACTGCAAGAAAGTGTTCACCCTTTGTGAACACTTCCCCGCTGTCTTCATTATGCTTCCTTACCATTCCAACATCTGTTTGAAAGGCAATTTGCATATCCCCGTCACCTCGTCTCTTCTTTACGTTCCTTCGCACGCAGCTGACCGCATGCTGCGTCAATGTCATGTCCTTGTTCTCTTCTGATGGTGGCATTAATGCCTCTTGAGGTTAACGTCTCTAAGAACTTAAATATTTGTGTTTTCGGCGTTCTTACATAATCTCTTTCTGGTACATAGTTAACGGGAATCAAGTTAACATGGCACTTTATATCTTTAATAAGATCTGCGAGCTCATTAGCGTGTTCCACTGTATCGTTAACTTTTCCGAATAAACCATATTCAAATGTTATACGTCTGCCGGTCTTCTTAATGTAATAACGAATGGAATCCATTAGTTCGTTTAATGGATACATTCTGTTAACTGGCATTAAGCGGCTTCTTGTTTCTGTATTTGGTGCATGAAGTGAGATCGCAAAATTAATCTGCATTCCTTCATCTGCAAATTTATAAATATAGGGTACTACACCGCTTGTTGAAATCGTGATATGGCGAGCACCGATATTAAGCCCTAAATCATGGTTTATAATCTTAAGGAATGACATAAGTCCTTCATAATTATCAAACGGTTCACCAATCCCCATGACAACAACAGAACTTACTCTTTCTTCTGTTTCATCTAAAGCTCTCTGAACCTGAAGAACCTGGGCAACAATTTCACCAGCTTGCAGATTTCGCTTTAATCCTCCCAAAGTAGAGGCACAGAAGGTACAGCCAAGCCGGCACCCAACTTGTGTTGTTACACAAATACTGTTTCCATACTCATGTCTCATAAGTACTGTTTCAATGGAATAGCCATCTTGCAGTTCAAATAAGAATTTGATTGTACCATCTGCTGATTCTTGACGTACCACTTCTTTTAAAGGTTTGATATAAAAATCTTTTTCCAGCTTCTCACGCAAACCTATTGGAAGATTTGTCATCTCCTCAAAAGAAGACACACGTTTTTTATACAGCCATTCAAAGATTTGTTTGCCTCTGAATTTAGGTTCTCTGATATCCGTCAGCCAAGCTTCAAGTTCGTGAAGCTCCAATGAGAATATAGAAGGTTTAATATTAGGCTTTGTCTGTTTATCTGTTAATGGTTTAAGCATGTTTCTCACCACCTTTTGTCTTTTTTCTGTAAGCCGCAATGTAAAAGCCGTCACTATTAAAATAATGAGGCATAATTTGCAGATCTGATCGTCCTTCTATTATAAAGGTTTTCACGTTTTCTGGCATCTTTTCGGAAAAGTTTGGATCCCATTCAAATTCAGGATGATTTTGAAGGAACCATTCTGCTACTTCACTGTTTTCTTCCTGATCTACAGTACAAGTGCTGTAAACTAGCAGACCTCCAGCTTTCACCATTTGAGAAGCGGATTCCAATATATCCTTTTGAATGGATGCAAGCTTTAATACATCTTCTTCTGTTTTAGACCATTTAAGATCCGGCTTTTTGCGGATTACACCAAACCCGCTGCAGGGGGCATCAACAAGAACTCTGTCAAAAGATGCAGAATCATATTTTTCTCCTGCTTTTCTAGCGTCTAAAACTGAGGCTTCGATATTTTCAAGACCCAGTCTTTCCGCTTGTTTATTAATCAATTCAATCTTATGGGCATGAAGATCCAGAGAAACAACTTTCCCATTTCCTTTCATCATTTCAGCCATATGGGTTGATTTGCCGCCTGGGGCAGCACATGCATCCAGAATGGTTTCTCCAGGTAATGGAGCTACAGCTCTAGCAACAAGCATTGAGCTTTCATCCTGAATCGTGACTAAGCCTTTATTATAAACTTCTGTTCCTGGAAGATAGCCGCTTTTTATTATGATACCCTCAGGAGACAATTCTCCTTCTTCTGCAGAAACTCCTTCTTGCTCCAGCTGCTGAAGAACTTCGTCTCTTGTCGTCAGCATCGTATTTACCCTCGCTGTAACTGGAGAAGGCAAAAGATTTGATTCGGCCATTTTTTCAGCATCTTCATTGCCGAATTGAGAGCTCCAGCGTTCAAAAAGCCACTGAGGCATGCTGTATTTTAAAGCCGCTTTTTCGGAACCGGCACCTGCTATTTTGTCCATCTCAGCTGTTCCCTCACGCTGCAATTTCCGGAGAATACCGTTTACAAGACCTGCAAGACCTTGATGTCCTCTTTGTTTAGCGATTTCTACAGCTTCATGAATGATTGCATGATCAGGAACACGGTCCATGTAAAGCATCTGAAAAATGGACAGTCTGAGCAATGATAGAACCCAGCGGTCTTTTTTCTTAATTGGCTTATTCAGCAATTGATCCAAATAAAAATCTATCGTGTTTTTACGCTGAATCGTACCATAAACAATGCTCGTTAAAAGACCTTTATCAATGTCTTTTACATTTGCTTTTTGGAGCGTCTGATTCAGCTGTAAATTTGAGTATGCCTGATTTTGTTCGATTTTAATTAAAACGTCCAGGGCGATTGCCCGTATGTTGTTTTCCAACTTTATTCACCTAATTTCAAGCCTTGTGGTACGCTTGCTCCTTTAAGATAATCACTTGCGAGCATTCTCTTTTTCCCGGAAAGCTGCAAGTCTGTAATAATGATGCTCGTCTGATCCCCGGTGGCCACCTGAAGCCCATTTTCATGTATGCCGATTACAGTACCAGGTTCTGCAGAGTAGCTCGTTTCTTGCTTTTCCGCCCACCAAACTTTAAGAGGCAGGCCGTTTAATAACGTATAAGCAACTGGCCACGGATGAAGACCGCGAATATGGTTATGGATCTCTTTTCCTGATCGGGTCCAATCGATCTTTTCCTGTTCTCTAGTTATGTTCCAGGCAAAAGTTACTTCATCTTCCTTTTGGGGGACAGGAGTAATCTTTCCTTCAACAAGTAAAGGGATGGTTTCTGATAATAATTTTGCACCCGCCGCACTTAATTTGTCATGCATAGAACCTACGTGGTCATTTTCTTCGATCGGTACTTCAACTTGGGTAAGTATATCACCTGCGTCTAATTTTTCAACCATATACATAATCGTGATGCCGGTTTTATCATTACCGTCGATTATGCTTTTATGGATCGGCGCTCCGCCTCTGTATTTTGGAAGCAATGAGGCGTGGACATTGATGCAGCCATATTGAGGTGTTTCCAAAATAGCATTAGGCAGGATCTGTCCATAAGCGGCTGTAACAATCAGATCGGGTTTAAGAGCCAGAATCTCTTCATAGTTTTCACGCAGCTTTACGGGTTGATACACGGTAATACCATGTTTGATCGCTTCTTCTTTAACAGGTGTCTGCTTAATTTCTTTTTTTCTTCCTACTGGCTTGTCCGGCTGTGTAACAACGCCAATAACATCATAGCCATCGTCTACTAGCTGACGAAGTACGGGCACGGAAAAGTCAGGTGTTCCCATAAATAATATCTTCATGTTATCCTATCTCTCCATTTCCTCGTTTTCGTAATAAGCGATTACTTTAGATGTAAACAAAATGCCATGCAGATGATCGATCTCGTGCAGAAGTGCCCTGGCAAGAAAATCGTTTGCTTTTATAGTAAATTCTTTTCCGTTCTCATCTTGTGCTTTCACAGTTACTTCAAAAGGGCGTTCAACTTCACCGAAGAGCCCGGGGAAACTTAAGCAGCCTTCTGGCCCTGTCTGGCTTCCGGAAGCTGATGTTATAACCGGATTGATCAACACGATTTGTCCCTCTTCATCACCAACATCTACAACGGCAACCTGTTTAGCAATCCCGATCTGAGGAGCTGCAAGACCTACTCCTTCTGCTTCATACATCGTATCAAACATATCGTTTATTAGTTTTTTTAATTTTTTATCGAAGGTTTTTACTGGTTCACATTCCGTTTCTAAAACTGGATCTGGGTGTTCTACAATCTTAAGAATTGTCATCGTAATCTCCTAACTGCTACATAAGTGTCTGGGCATTTAACTCTCCAGTAATCTGCAGATCTTTTATACTTTTATCTTTTTGAAAATGGGCTATTATTTCTTCAAACCAATTTCTCAGCTCTGGTTCATTTTTGTATTTTATCATTACCTGGTATCGATATCTATCTTTCACACGCGCTATTGGTGAAGTAACAGGGCCAAGCAGGAGACTGTCAGGTGACAGTCTTTTTGACAAAAAGCTTGCTGCCTTTTCACTCGCTTCAACAACCTGCATCAATTCCAGGTGACTGAAGGTTAGGAGGCCTAAATAATAAAAAGGCGGGTATTGATGCAGTTTCCTTGTTTTCATTTCATGATTATAAAAACTGAGATAATCATGCTGTGA
The DNA here is from genome assembly GCF_042746035.1 of Fictibacillus sp. NPDC058756. Taxonomy (NCBI): domain Bacteria; kingdom Bacillati; phylum Bacillota; class Bacilli; order Caryophanales; family Fictibacillaceae; genus Fictibacillus; species Fictibacillus sp. NPDC058756. The sequence continues at coordinate 2,104,875 of NZ_JBHYPU010000001.1, forward strand.
AGCTAGCTGGATGCTGTAATGTTCAACGTCATATCCTTGAACAATCACTTTCCCTTCCAGCTCATGCCTCCCTGCCCGGCCGCTCACTTGTGTAAGAAGCTGAAATGTTTTTTCAGACGCTCTGAAATCAGGCAAATGCAGCATCGTATCAGCAGCCAAAACGCCTACCAATGTCACCTTTGGGAAATCAAGCCCTTTTGCGATCATCTGTGTGCCAAGTAATATATCTGCTTCACCGTTCCCGAAAGACGTAAGCAGCTTTTCATGGCTTCCTTTTTTAGATGTTGTATCTACGTCCATCCTAATCACTCTAGCTTCAGGCATAACTTTAGCAAGCTCTTCTTCTACCTTTTGTGTACCTGTTCCAAAAAAACGAATATGTTCTGAGGAACACGAAGGACATGCTGAAGGGGTAATCTCTTTATAACCGCAATAGTGGCATTTTAATTCACCGTATCTTTTGTGATAAGTTAAAGAAATATCGCAATGCGGACATTGTGCTACATACCCGCAATCTCTGCACAAAATGAATGAAGCATACCCGCGCCGATTAAGAAAAAGAACAGATTGCTCTCCTTTTTCAATCCCAGCTTTTAGTTTTTCCATTAATTCATTAGAAAACATCGAGCGGTTTCCTTTTTTCAACTCATCCCTCATATCCACAATAGTCACTTCAGGCATCGGATTTGAATGAACACGGGAACTTAGTTCAGCAAGTTGATAGCGTCCTTTTTGTGCTCTTGCATAAGTTTCCAAAGCCGGTGTTGCACTTCCAAGTACAATCGGGCAAGAATGATACTTACCTCTCCAGATTGCTACATCTCTTGCATGATAACGCGGATGATCTTCTTGCTTATAGCTTGATTCATGTTCCTCGTCTATGATAACGATTCCTAAATTTTCAAAAGGTGCAAAAACGGCAGAACGAGCACCAACAACTACTGAAACTTCTTTTCGAAGAATCTTTCTCCATTCATCGTATTTCTCTCCAATAGACAAAGCACTGTGCAATACTGCAACAGAGCTTCCGAAACGTCCTTTAAATCTGTTAACCATCTGAGGTGTGAGCGAGATCTCAGGAACTAATACGATAGCTTCCTTACCTTTATCTAAGACAGATTGAATAGATTGAAGGTAGATCTCTGTCTTTCCGCTTCCGGTAACACCATGAACAAGTATGGTGTGATGTTCATTATTTTCAATAGAATCTAAAATCGGAGTTATGGCATTTTGCTGGTTTTCAGTTAAAGGAAGCGGTTCTGTCTGTTTTATGTTTCTCCCTTGGAAAGGGTCTCTGTATACTTCCTTTTCTTCCATATAAACTGCACCTTTTTTACAAAGCGACTGAACCGAAGATAGGGAAGCACCTGTCTCATGAAGAATTTCCTGCAGAGAATATTCGCCTGGCGGTCTGCTTAAAAGCTCTGAAATTACAGCTTTTTGTTTTTCAGCTCTTTTATCATTTTGGTTCAGGAGTTCTTCGGCTTCAGTTTTGTCTCCTAGTGAAACAAATTTGACTTTCTTTTTGTTAGCTTTGTCTTTTACTTTATAGACAACATCCAAGACTCCTGTTTTTGTCAGTTCCTGAAGCTCCTTGAGCAGATGAACATGGTTTTTTGTTACCTCGTTTAAACTTAGTTCTCCACTCGCCGAGAAAAGAACAGACACTTCACTCGATAACAATTCAGACTTAATCACTGTGAAAAACTTTTCATAAGTTGCTTTCATTGCTGCAGGAAGCATTGCCTGATAAGCAGTGATATAAAAGCTTAGCGTGTTCTCTGCCAGCCATTGGCCTAGATCTATTAGTTCCGGCGTAAGAACAGGAAGAGGATCGAGTATTTCTGTGATGTTTTTTATACCTTTTACAGAAGACGATTGCTTTACTGCTAATATAAATCCTTGCAGTTTTCTTGGTCCGAAAGGGACGATCACACGCATTCCTGGTTCTGCCCAATTCTCCAACTCTGGAGGAACCTTATAATCAAACGTCTTATTTACACTGCCTGAAGGGACATCAACAACGACTGCCGCAATCATCGTTCCATCATTTCCATCACTTCTTCTAGTATTTCATTCGCTGCTTGTTCTTTTGTAAGAATAGGCAGCGGCCGTATAGAACCATCTTTTTTAATCATGATAATCTCGTTTGTATCACTTCCAAAACCGGATCCTTCTTTTGATACATCGTTTCCAACTACCATGTCCAAATTCTTTCTTAATAACTTATCTTTTGCATAGTCTTCAAGATTTTCAGTTTCCGCAGCAAACCCTACGAGAATTTGATGTTCCTTTCTCTCACCGAGCGCTTTTAAAATATCATCTGTTTTCTTAAGTTCAATCGTCCACGTATCGTTTTTTTTCTTGAACTTATTTGAATGAACTGTAACAGGTGTATAATCTGCTACGGCTGCACATTTAATGACAATATCTTGTTCCCCGTAAAGACTGATTGCTTTATCAAACATTTCTTTTGCAGAAATGACTCTTTCAACTTGTACTCCTGATGGTATATCAAGTGATGTAGGACCCGTTACCAGGGTTACGTCTGCTCCAAGTTTTTTTGCTGCAGAAGCGATCGCATATCCCATCTTTCCTGAGGAATGGTTTGTAAAATAACGAACTGGGTCCAGTTCCTCTCTTGTCGGACCAGCTGTTACCATGACTTTCTTTCCTGAAAGAGGCAATGAATGTTCTTCTTTTTTCTCCTTAAAGTACATATGAACAGCATTTATGAGTTCCTCTGGTTCTGCGAGCCTTCCTTTTCCAATCCATCCGCATGCAAGGAGCCCTTCATTCGGCTCTATAAACCGCCACCCGAACGCAGCAAGAGTTTCCATATTCTTTTTTACAGCTGGATGATTAAACATATTTACATTCATAGCAGGCGCGATCAGCACATCTGCTTTTGTTGCTAGTAATGTCGTTGACAGCATATCGTCCGCGATGCCGTTTGCCAGTTTCCCGATAACGTTTGCGGTAGCAGGAGCTATCAGTACAAGGTCTGCCCAATCTGCAATATCGATATGACTCACAACTGAAGGTTCTTTTTCCTCAAACGTATCTGTATATACGGCTTGTCTTGTCAGCGTTTGAAAGGTTAACGGTGTAATGAATTTCTGGGCAGACGCTGTGAGTATAACTTTCACTTCATATCCGCTTTGATATAATTTACTTGCTACGGGAGCTGCTTTATAGGCAGCGATTCCGCCTGAAACAGCAAGCAATATTTTTTTCTTTTCCATAATAAACCCCTTCCGCCGCTCATTTGCTTAACAATTCACATCTATTTTACAGCATTTATATGTATTAAAAAACTTTATGAATTTTTTATGAAGAAAACTTGGCTGACGCCAAGCCTCTCGCATCAGCCTTAGTTGTGCTTATACTTTCGACTGAAACTTGTTTTGCTACGTAGAAAATCATCTTGCTAACAAGTTATACTTTTCGAAAGTAGAACAAAAAAATAACAACCTTTAGACAAGGTTGTATATTTTTTCAGGTTCTATATATTAATCAGCAGGTGTTTCCCCAACTTTTTTTAAGATACCAGATTGAATCTCTTCAAGTGCTTTACCAACAAACTTATGTGATACAGGTTTAGCAATCTGCTGGTTGCCATGCTTTTGAATTTCTCTTGCACGTTTTGAACTAAGTGTTACAAGAGAGTATTTTGAGTCTATCTTTTCCATAAGAGAATCGATGGATGGATATAGCATTATTGGTCATCTCCTAAAATTTTTTGGTATTTCGGACGAACTCTGTCAACACGGCAATGTTCTGTTGTAATGATTGCTTTAATACGGTTACAAGCTGAGTCAATCTCATCATTAACTACAGAATAGTCATAGTGCTTCATAAGCTCGATCTCTTCTTTGGCAACTGACATTCGATTGTTTATCAAATCTTCTGTTTCAGTGCCCCGCCCGACAATACGGCTTCTTAATTCATCAAGACTTGGCGGTGTTAAGAAGATAAATACACCTTCTGGAAAAATATTTTTCACTTGAAGTGCACCTTGAACTTCAATCTCTAAAATAACGTCTTTGCCATCATCAAGTGTGCGGTTCACATATTCGATCGGCGTTCCATAATAGTTGCCGACATATTCTGCCCACTCTAGCAGTTCTTTATTTTCAATCATGCTCAGAAATTCTTCTTTTGTTTTAAAGAAGTATTCTACCCCATGTCGTTCACCTTCACGCGGCTGCCTTGTAGTGGCTGAGACTGAGTATTGAATGTCCAGCTTTTGTTCTCGAAGCGCTTTACAAACAGTACCCTTTCCTACACCTGAAGGACCGGATAGCACAAACAGAATGCCTCTTTCTTTTTCCATATAAACCTCCACAACCTAACTTTCTTCTGAGCCCTCATCAACCGACATCAGTCTATGAGCTACAGTTTCTGGCTGTACAGCCGACAGAATGACATGATCACTGTCAGTTACAACGACCGCTCTCGTTCTGCGGCCATATGTAGCATCAATCAGCATATTCTTTTCTCTTGCGACCGTGATTAATCGTTTTATCGGTGCAGATTCTGGACTGACTACCGCAATAATCCGGTGAGCAGCAACAATATTTCCGTAACCAATATTAATTAATTTCATCTTTAACCGCCCCTAACCTGCTACTATTCTAGCCAAATGGAATAACGGGTCATACGCTAATTGCACGATATTGTGAAAAACTGTACACATGTTCCTATATTTTAGCACACAAAATCGAGAATCTAAACTATTTTCCCTCAATTTGGGGAAATATCATGAATTATTATAAAGGAAGTCTTTGAATGGACCTTGGCTTTTAACTTCCTGGAAGCCCATATATCTCGCTCAACACCGTAAAAATTATGATTCACTCGTTATTTTTGGAAATCGATCGTAAATCCTGAGAACCGCTCGTAAATCCTGAGAAAGCTCGTAAATCCTGAGAACCGCTCGTAAATCTGTGAAAAGCTCGTAAATGCTGGGAATCGCTCATAAATCTGTGAAAAGCTCGTAAATGCTGGGAATCGCTCATAAATCTGTGAAAAGCTCGTAAATGCTGGGAATCGCTCATAAATCGAGCAAATTCTTATCGAATTTGCTTGTTTTTAGAAAAAACAAACGAAGCTGGCTCCTGAAAAAGTGAGCCAGCTTTCCTTTTATCTTACTTCTCTCTTAAACAGCTGAAAACCTGCTAATGCAAATGTTGGTATAGATGCCATGCCTAGTACAAGCAGCCATTGTCTTAGTGACAGCGGAACAGTGTGGAAAATCTCTTGTAACGGCTGAACATACATTACGACAAGCAGCAATAAAACAGATGAGATAACTGCTAGAACAAGATATCCGTTTTGAAAAGGATTTCTGTGGAAGACCGAACGTTCACTTCTGCAGTCAAACACATGAATTAATTGCGCCATAACAAGTGTAGCAAATGCGACTGACTGTGCCACGATCAGCTGATCTGGATTTTCTTTTAAAGTTACCCAGAATGCGAGAATCGTTGCTGCACCTATTAAAAAGCCGCGGGAAACAATCTTCCATCCCAGTCCTCTTGAGAAAACACCTTCTTTTGCCTGCCGCGGTTTTCGTCTCATTACGTCTTCTTCCGCCTGATCCACACCCAACGCCATTGCAGGCAGTCCGTCTGTTACGAGGTTCACCCACAAAATTTGAATCGGTACAAGGGGCAAAGGCAGTCCCATGATCATCGCAAAAAGCATGACGAGAATTTCTCCGACGTTTGAAGCTAATAGATATCGAATAAACTTACGGATATTTTCATAGATGTTTCTTCCTTCTTCAATGGCTGAACGAATGGTTGCGAAGTTATCGTCCCCCAGTACAAGAGAAGAAGCTTCTTTCGCCACATCTGTTCCGGTAATCCCCATAGCAATTCCAATATTAGCCGACTTAATGGCAGGAGCGTCATTCACCCCGTCACCCGTCATCGCAACTACATGGCCTTTTCTCTGCAGAGACTTTACAATTTTTAATTTATGTTCCGGTGATACTCGCGCATACACATAAACATTCTCTGAAACTTTGTCCAGTTCTTCGTCATTAAGCTGTGCTAACTCTGCACCTTCCATTACTCTGCCGCCTTCAGGGAGCATGTTCAGCTTTTTGGCGATGCTCGCTGCAGTTACTACATGGTCACCTGTGATCATAATCGTTTTAATACCTGCAGTCTGGCAGTCTCTTATACTTTCTTCGACTTCTGGACGGGGCGGATCCATCATTCCTTGAAGTCCCACAAAAGTCAGGCTTCTTTCTGCAAAGGAGGCTTGGGCGTAATATTCCCCCTCTTTTAGAGGCCGAACAGCGACAGCAATCGTTCTCAGAGCTTGGCTTCCTAATGCATAGATCGCTTCTTTTATCCGCTCTTTATGAGCTTGCTTGATTAACTGTTTCTTATCATCCCAAACAATATAATCGCTTTTTTCCATTAAAACATCAGGAGCTCCTTTTACAACAAGCATCTGATTCCCTTCTGTATCCTGAACAATTACACTCATCATTTTTCTTGTTGAATCAAAAGGAAACTCATGCTGAATCGCAAACTGTTCACTTAATGATTCTTTAGTAATACCAGCTTTATAGGCGCTGACTAATAAAGCCGTTTCTGTAGGATCTCCAACCTCTATAAAAGAACCATTCTTGTCTTCCTCAAGAGCAGCGTTGTTACAAAGAGCGGCATAAGCTAAAACTTCAGTAAGCTTATCCCCTCTCTTACCGTCTTCATTAATTCCTGATCCCGCAATTTCGAAACCATCATCATTGACGATCCACTGTCTGCCTTGAGACCAGATTCGAGTCACCGTCATTTTATTTTGTGTAAGGGTTCCTGTTTTGTCAGAACAGATTACGGTAGCACACCCGAGTGTTTCGACTGAAGGGAGCTTACGTACAATCGCTCGTTTTCGGATCATCTTTTGTACACCAAGCGCGAGCGCAATGGTAACAATAGCAGGCAGCCCTTCAGGTATTGCAGCAACAGCCAAAGAAACCCCTGCTAAAATCATGCTGTAAAGATCGTGCCCTTGCAAAACCCCAGCTAGTACAACAAGAACGGTTAACAGCAATGCCAGAGCGATCAAAATTTTTCCGAGCTGTTCAAGTTTCATCTGAAGAGGAGTTGCCAAGTTCTCAGCCGATTGTATTAAGTGAGCAATCTTCCCCATTTCAGTCTTCATGCCAGTTGCAACTACGATTCCTTGTCCCGTCCCCCGAGTTACCATCGTTCCCATAAACGCCATGTTATCCTGGTCACCAAGTGTAAGCTCGTCTGCAGTTAAAATATTGTTATGCTTTTGGGCAGGAACAGATTCGCCCGTTAAAGCAGACTCTTCAATTTGAAGGCCTGATGTTTTGAGCAAACGAATGTCTGCTCCAACTCTGTCACCACTCTTAATCTTAACTACATCACCTGTAACAACATCTTTTGCTGCGATCGAAACCCATTTACCTTCTCTTAAAACCTGTGCGGTCGGAGCAGATAATTCTTTTAGAGAAGCTAGGGATTTCTCTGCTTTTCTTTCTTGAATAAACCCTAGAATTCCGTTCATCACAACGATTAAGATAATAGCAATCGCATCCAGATACTCGCCTAAAAAACCAGACAGCAATGTTGCTGCCAAAAGCACGAGCACCATAAAGTCTTTAAACTGTGCAAGGAACATCAGAATAGCTGCTTGCTTTTTACCTTCTTCTAACTGATTGGGTCCATCAAGTTTCAATCGCTTTTCTTGCTCATTCTTCGTTAGACCTTCATCTAACCTGCTGTTGAGTATTGATTCAATTTCGTCTTGCGGCAGCTGGTACCAATTCATAGCTTCCACCTCTAATAAGATTAGTTAAAGCCATTTATATGCAGGCATGTCCGCAAAAATGCTATACTAAGAATCAGAAATAAGAGGTGAACCTATCATGAGTTTTGATGGAATAATGACACGTGCTGTAACTGCTGAACTTCAGGAGACTTTAACATCCGGACGGATTTCAAAAGTTTATCAGCCGCATAAAACAGATCTTGTATTTACCATTCGTTCAAACGGAAAAAATCATAAGCTATTGATATCCGCAAATCCTTCATTTGCACGGATACATCTGACAGAACACCAATACGAAAATCCTGACACTCCCCCTATGTTTTGCATGCTGCTCCGAAAACATCTAGAAGGCGCTTTTATTGAAAAAATTGAACAGCTGGACGTAGAACGAATCATTAAGATTACCGTTAAAAACAGAGATGAAATTGGAGACGAGACCACTAAAGTACTTTTCGTGGAAATCATGGGAAGACACTCAAACATTATTTTGACTGATGAAATGTCTGAGAAAATAATAGACAGCATCAAACATATTCCTAGTTTTCAAAACAGGCATAGGACCATCCTGCCAGGTTTTAAGTATATACTTCCTCCTGCACAAGAAAAAATAGACCCTTTTTCTATTTCTGAGAAAGAAGAATTTATTTCTAAGATTTCTTGGAATGAAGGAAAATTGGACAAACAGCTTGTTGCGAGATTCAGCGGCTTTTCTCCTTTAATCGCAAAAGAAATACTAGAACGGGCAGGCTTAACCATAAAAGATCAAGTAGCTGACGCCTTTTTATCAATTATGAATCAGTTGGCTGAAAAGCGATATGAACCGCAGATGATTACAAATGAGAAGAAAGAATACTTTTCGGTTATTTCTTTAACACATATTGATGGTGAAATTCGACCGTTTGAAACCGTCAGCAAGCTGCTGGACCGCTTCTTTTATGGAAAAGCTGATCGCGACCGTATTAAACAACAGGCGAACGACCTTGAAAAATACCTCTCTAATGAGTATGACAAGATTATCAAAAAGATCGGAAAACTAGAGCGAGAACTCGAACAAACCGTCAATGCTGAAGAATATCAGCGTAAAGGAGAACTTCTTACTGCATATATGTACATGGCTAAAAAAGGCGATAAAACAGTAGAAGTTGAGGATTATTTTAGTGAAGACCAGCCTTTAGTTAAAATCGAACTTGATCCTTTAAAAACACCTGCTGAAAATGCTCAAAGTTACTTTAAAAAATATGGAAAACTCAAAAAGTCGGTTTCTATCATAAAAGATCAGATAGAAAAATCCAAGAACGAACTTCTCTATTTTGAGCGTCTCATCGTTCAGATGGATTCTGCATCAATGAAAGATGTTGAGGAAATACGAGAGGAACTTGGTGAAGGCGGGTATCTAAAACATCGTCAAAGCAAGCAAAAGAAAAAACAAAACAGTACACCTCAGCCTGAAAAATTCGTCTCTAGTGATGGAACAGAGATATTAGTCGGAAAGAACAATAAACAAAACGACTACTTAACCTTTAAACTATCTCGCGCAAACGAAACATGGCTTCATACGAAAGACATTCCTGGATCACATGTTCTAATTCGTTCAGCTGAACCTAGTGAAACAGATATAAAAGAGGCTGCTGTCTTAGCTGGATTTTACAGCAAAGCAAAAAACTCCAGTTCTGTACCTGTTGATTTCACACTTGTGAAGCATGTTAAGAAACCTAGCGGAGCAAAACCGGGATTTGTTATTTATGATAATCAGCAGACATTGTATGTAACACCTGATGAAGATCTCGTTTTCCGATTGAAAAAATAAAGCTAAACGACTATAGGTTGCTGTCTTTGGATTGTTTTTTTAATTCGTCATTGATAAGTTGATTGGAGCGCAGGGTGCGAGACTCCTGCGGGACGAGTGGGACAGGTGAGACTCCTAAAGACGCAAAGCGCCAGGAGGCTCACCGCCCGCCCCGCGGAAAGCGAGTGCCTGGAGCGGAAATCAACACTTTCAAGGTCTGCAAGGTATACGTAAACAGCCAAACAAAAAAAGCAGGACCGCTATTGATTAGCTGTCCTGCTCTTTTTTTGCCATGCTGATAATGGCAAGTCCACCGAGTACTTCTTTATGTGTTACCTCTGAAAAATGAAGTTCTTCCAGTAATGTTGTCATTTCATCTACCGTATAACGGTGTCTTCTTGTACTGACATTCGACCATTTCAATAATGCCGTTCTCTCAAAACCAGAAATATCATTTTCTTTTGCGAATTGCGCAGCAGTTTCTTGACTCATCTTTTCGCTTGGATTAAGCATGGCGATCTGTCCATCTTTTTTCAATACACGATTTATCTCTTTTATACCCTTTGATGGATCTGGCAATAAAAACATCACACAAGTAGATAATGCCAGATGAAAAGATTCATCTTCTAAAGGCAGTTTTTCTGCATCGGCTACCAAAAACTCACTCTTCCCGCTTAGTTCATGATAGAAAAATTGCTGAATACTCGCTTTCACCATTTCTGATGAAAGATCAACCCCTACAAGTTTGTTTGCTTCTTCTGCTCCCCGGAGCAATAACCTGCCAGTTCCGCATCCAACATCTAAAATGTCCTTATCTTTCCAAGATCCTGTCGTTTCTTTCAAAGTATCATGAACACTTCTTAGCCATGTTGTCCGTGCCATACTGTCAAAAAAAGATACTAGCTCATCGAATTCTTCACCGTTCATTTTTCTCAAAATCGTATTCTCCTTAGAAAACTATTTGGAAAAAGAGGCAGCTCCCCAATTTTCAGGGTCTTGTTGCCATTCTTTTAATAAAGAAAGCCCTTGTTCGCTAATCGTACCGCTTTCTTGTGCTTCCTTTATTAATGTACTAAAATTCGTGACTGTTTGGAAGGAAACTCCTTCCTTTTCGAAAGCTTCTGTCCCTTTTTTAAGTCCATAGCTGAATATAGCTGCCACACCTAATACTTCAACTCCAGCTTCTTGAAGTGCCTGACAAGCTTGAATCGAGCTTTTACCAGTAGATATTAAGTCTTCAACAACAACTGCTTTTTTCGTTCTTTCCGTTAGACCCTCAATTTGTTTTCCTTTACCATGCGCTTTAGCACTCGATCTTACGTAGCACATCGGTAAATTCATTTGGTCTGCAATGAATGCAGCATGCGGGATACCAGCCGTAGCTGTACCAGCGATCACATCGGCCTCAGGATAATGCATCTTAATCAGTGAGACTAATTCTTCAGCAACTTGTTTACGTAGTTCAGGATAAGCCAGAATCAACCGGTTATCACAGTAGATTGGAGATTTCATTCCTGAAGACCATGTGTATGGTTCCTCTGGTGAAAGTGTAACAGCTTTGATATTAAGCAAATGTTTTGCGATTGTTGTTTTCATAGCTTTCTCTCCATTCGTTTAAAATTTCTTCATATGTGTTAACTGGCTGATCCGATTGTGTAATGCTTCTTCCGATAACCATAAAATCTGAACCCATTCTAGCTGCTTCTGCAGGTGTCGCAATCCGCGCCTGATCGTGAGTATCTGCTCCTTGAGGTCTGATGCCTGGCGTTACTGTTAAAAAATCGTCTCCGCAAATTTTTTTAATAGAATTTGCTTCTTGAACAGAACAAACTACTCCGTCTAATCCTGAATCCTTTGCCAGTTTTGCATAATGAGCAACACAATCGTTTAAGCTTGTATCTTTTATTAAAAGTTCATCGCTCAGCACTTTCTCAGTTGTACTTGTCAGTTGTGTAACTGCGATCAATTTTGTGTGATGAGCACCCGCTGCCAATAGACCTTCCTTAGCCGCTTTCAGCATCGCAGTCCCCCCTGCAGCATGTACGTTGACAATATCAACATTCAGCCCGCCAAGCACTTTCATTGCTTTATGAACGGTAGTCGGAATATCGTGAAGCTTTAAATCCAGGAAAATACGAAAGTTTCTTTCTTTCAGCCATTTGATAAACGATGGCCCCTCAGCATAATAAAGTTCCATTCCTACTTTTACATAGGGAGAATGTCCTTCAAAAGAAGTTAGAAACTCTTTCGCTATATCTGCATTCTCAAAGTCTAACGCGATGATAACGGGGTTTTCCATTGCCTCCAACTCCTTCCAGTCATTTCACTGATTTGCTCGACGCCTATCTCATCTAACAGCTCGGGAAGCTTCTCAATAATTTCCGGACACACATATGGGTTTACGAAGTTTGCAGTTCCGACTGCAACAGCCGAAGCACCCGCTGACATCATTTCTAAAACATCCTCAGCCGTACTCACTCCGCCCATCCCTATAATTGGAAGCGAAACTTTTTGGCTCACTTCATAGATCATACGGATGGCTACCGGTTTGATCGCTGGACCAGAAAGGCCGCCTGTTTTGTTAGCTAGAATCGGGTTTCCTGTTCTCCAATCAAGCTTCATGCCCACAAGCGTGTTGATCATAGATAAACCGTCAGCACCCGCATCTTCAACGGCTTCAGCCATTTCTGTGATGTTTGATACGTTCGGAGAAAGCTTAACGTAAACAGGTTTTTCAGAAACACTTTTCACTTTTTTTGTTAAATCAGCAGCAGATTTATAATGAGTTCCGAACTGGATTCCGCCTTCTTTAACATTGGGACAAGAAATGTTTAGTTCTACAGCACTTACTAGAGGTGAAGCTGAGATTTGTCTTGTTACTTCTATATACTCTTCTTCAGTCGATCCCGCAATGTTTGCAAGAATGGGAATGTTATAAGGTACTAATGCAGGAAGTTCATTTTCTATAATTCCTTTAACCCCTGGATTCTGAAGACCTATTGCATTCAGCATGCCGCTTTCTGTTTCTGCTACACGGGGTGTGGGGTTTCCGAATCGCCCTTCAAGTGTAGCTGCCTTAATTGTGATTCCGCCTAATAGGCTTAAGTCATACCATTTTGCGTATTCTTTTCCGAATCCAAAACATCCTGATGCTGGCAGAATGGGATTCTTCATATTCAGTCCAGGCAATGAAACACTTAACCGGCTCATAAAACAACCTCCCCCATTTTAAAGACAGGACCATCGCTGCAAATTTTCACATAGCCAGACTGTCTGGTTTCAGTCGGGCAGACGCATGCGAAGCAGGCACCTATCCCACAGCCCATTCTTTCCTCTAAAGAGATGAATCCATTTAATCCAGCAGCTTTTTGTTCAACTGCTTTGAGCATTACAGCAGGTCCAACCGAATAGATAACAGGTTCATCTGAAGTAAGCTCATCCATTGCATCTGTTACAAATCCTTTAATCCCTAAAGAGCCATCAACGGTCGTTACGATTGTTTCTCCTATTTCATTAAACTTTTCAATATAAAAGCTGTCATCAAGTGATTGATAACCTAAAATGAATTCAACTTTTATCCCTTTTTCCCTCAGTTTCTTACCAAGATAATAGAGTGGAGGCACGCCTATCCCGCCTCCGATTAGTAATGCAGTTTTACTACCGTCAATTGTTTCAAGAGAAAAGCCGTTTCCTAAAGGTCCTAATACATCAATAATCTCACCAGTTTGTTTTTGGCTTAATTGCTTTGTTCCCTCTCCTTGTGCTCTATACAAAAGTGTGACTTCTTCTTTCTCCAAATCAACATCACAGATTGAAAGCGGACGGCGGAGCAGTTTTGATGTATGGTTTCCGACACTGACATGGAGAAACTGACCAGGTACAGTCATTGTTGCTGTACCAGGGCCAGTCAGTTTCATCTCAAAGATGTTGCGTGCAATTTCCGTATTAGAAGAAATGCTTAACAAATGTTTCTTCATACGAGCACCTTTTCATTTTTTGTGAAGGATGAAAGAGCATGAGCTGAGAATGAGATGGATTCAAGAACTTCTAACAAAGCTACAGAAGTATCCAGGTTTGTCAGACAAACTACACCGTTTTCAGCACACTCTCTGCGGATTCGGAAACCGTCTCTTGCAGGGATCTTTCCTTTAGTCAGTGTGTTTACAACAAACTGTGCTTCACCTTTTCGAATTACATCAAGCAGGTTTCTTCCTTCAGAACCGATTTTGCCGACTACATCTACCGGAATACCTTCTTTTTCGATAATGCTTGCTGTTCCTTCTGTTGCCATAATGGTGTAGCCGATCTCGTAAAATCTTTTTACCATTTCAAGTGCTTCAGCTTTATCTTTATCTGCAACCGTAAAGAGCACAGTTCCGTATGCCGGAATCTTCATTCCAGAAGCGATAAGACCTTTGTAAAGAGCTTTTTGAAGATTCTTATCTCTTCCCATTACTTCCCCTGTTGATTTCATTTCAGGTCCTAAATACGTATCGACCCTGCGCAGTTTTGCGAATGAGAACACAGGAACTTTTACGGAAACTTCATCTGCTTCCTTTTGGTAGCCCGTTTCATATCCTTGTTTTTTCAGGCTTTCACCTAAGATCACTTTTGTAGCTACGTTCGCCATAGGTACACCTGTAATCTTACTCAAGAATGGAACTGTCCGGCTGGAGCGCGGGTTCACTTCAAGTACGTAAACTTCATCTTTATGCCACACAAATTGGATGTTCAAGAGACCGACTATATTTAAACCTTTTGCAATAGAAATCGTTCTTTCGATTATTTTTTGTTTAATCTCTTCAGGAAGTGTTTGTGGAGGATAAACTGCGATCGAGTCACCTGAGTGAACACCTGCGCGTTCGATATGCTCCATCATTCCTGGGATAAAAACGTCCGTTCCGTCAGAAATTGCGTCAACTTCTATCTCTTTTCCTTCAAGGTATCTGTCTACTAATACGGGATGATCCGGATTAACTCGCGCTGCATTCTCCATATATTGCAGAAGTTCGCTTTCCTGATAAACAATCTCCATCGCACGTCCCCCAAGTACATAAGAAGGACGAACGAGCACCGGATATCCGATTGATGATGCTATAGCTACCGCGTCTGTTACTGAAAACGCAGTTTTACCAGCAGGCTGAGGTATGCTAAGCTTCTGCATCACTTTTTCGAAACGTTCTCTGTCTTCTGCCAAGTCCATACTGTCGAGCGAAGTTCCAAGAATTTTGATTCCTCTTCTTTCAAGCTCTTCAGAAAGATTGATCGCTGTTTGTCCTCCAAACTGTACAATAACTCCTTCTGGCTTTTCATGCTGAATCACGTGCATAACATCTTCTACAGTCAGCGGCTCAAAATAAAGCTTGTCAGACATACTAAAGTCTGTAGAAACGGTTTCAGGATTATTGTTAATGATAATGGCTTCATAACCCGCTTCCTGAATCGCCCATACTGTATGAACAGTTGCATAGTCGAATTCGATTCCTTGGCCAATTCTTATTGGACCTGAACCTAATACAACAACGCTTTTTTTATCTGTGATGACAGACTCATCTTCATCACCATATGTTCCATAATAATATGGTGTAGCTGATTCGAATTCTGCTGCACAAGTATCTACCATTTTAAAAACTGGCATGATGTTTTCGTTTTGTCTGAATTTAAAGAGGTCGTATTCATCCATTCCCCAAGCTTCTGCAATCCATTTATCGCTGAATCCTTTTTCCTTTGCTTTTTGCAAGATTCCAGCATCATTCTTACGTTCCTTCACTCTGTCTTCCAGCAAAATTATACCGTGCAGTTTTTCTAGGAAGAACAGATCAATCTTTGTCCATTCGTGAATTTGTTCAACTGTGATCCCCATTCTCAATGCTTCTGCGATATAGAATAATCTTTCATCATCTGCTCTCAGGATTTTTTCTTCTGCCTCAGATTTTGTAAGCTGTTTTTCTTTTACTTCCAGATGGAAAGCTGATATTTCAAGCGAACGAACCGCTTTTAAAAGTGATTCTTCAAAGTTGCGGCCGATTGCCATAACCTCTCCTGTTGCCTTCATTTGAGTTCCAAGCTTTCTATTCGCACCTTCGAATTTATCAAACGGCCATCTCGGAATCTTAGTTACGATGTAATCAAGTGCTGGTTCAAAACAAGCGTAAGTTGTGCCTGTTACTGGGTTTTTAATTTCATCTAATGTATAGCCGACCGCGATTTTAGCTGCAAGTTTCGCGATCGGATAACCTGTCGCTTTTGATGCTAAAGCTGATGAACGGCTTACACGCGGATTTACTTCGATTACAAAATATTGTGAGCTATCTGGATCAAGTGCCAGCTGAACGTTGCAGCCGCCTTCGATTTTTAATGCTCTGATTATTTTTAATGAAGCGTTGCGCAGCAGCTGATAGTCTCTGTCTGTTAAAGTTTGACTCGGTGCAACTACGATTGAATCTCCTGTATGGATACCCACTGGATCAATGTTTTCCATGTTGCATACAACGATTGCAGTGTCATTCTTATCTCTCATCACTTCATATTCAATTTCTTTAAATCCTGCGATACTCTTTTCGATCAAAACTTGTCCAACCGGGCTTGCATGCAGCCCTGCCGGTGTGATTTCTAAAAACTCTTCTTCATCGTTTACGATACCGCCTCCAGTTCCACCGAGCGTGAAGGCAGGACGAATGATTACCGGGTAACCATGTTCTTCAACAAACTCTCTTGCCTCATCCATGTTATGGACAATCGCACTCTCAGGAACTGGTTCATTCAGCTCTCTCATCAATTCTCTGAATAAATCTCGGTCTTCTGCTTGCTGAATAGAAGGCAGCTTAGTACCTAAAAGTTCCACGTTGTATTCTTCTAAAATACCGGAATTGAAGAGTTCAACGGCCATGTTAAGACCAGTTTGTCCCCCAAGTGTTGCAAGAAGACCATCTGGGCGTTCCTGACGGATGATTCTTGATACAAACTCAAGTGTTAAAGGTTCAATGTATACTTTATCTGCCATGTTTGGATCTGTCATGATTGTTGCCGGATTTGAGTTTACAAGTACAACCTCGTATCCTTCTTCTTTTAATGCTTGGCAAGCCTGTGTTCCTGCATAATCAAACTCTGCTGCTTGTCCAATTACAATCGGTCCTGATCCAATTACTAAAATCTTTCGGATATCATGTCGTTTAGGCATTCTGCATCAAACCTTCTTTCTTTGTTGTTTTGATCATATTCATAAAGTCATCAAAGATCGGATTAGAATCTTGTGGTCCAGGTGACGCTTCAGGGTGATATTGGATTGAAAATGCTGGTTTCACTTTATGTTTTAATCCTTCTACTGTTCCATCGTTTACTGCTTGATGTGTAAGTTCCAAAGAAGTGTTCATCAACGAATTCTCAGTAACTGCGTAACCATGGTTTTGTGAAGTCAGCGCAATCTTACCTGTCTCAAGGTCTCTTACTGGATGATTCGATCCCCGATGTCCGAATTTCAGCTTTTCAGTATCACCGCCGCAAGCTAGCGCAAGAAGCTGATGCCCTAAGCAGATTCCTAAAATCGGAATGTTATAGTTTAAAAGCTCCTGTATCATCGTTATGCCTGCAGGGACATCTTTTGGATCTCCTGGTCCGTTGCTCAAGAGTACACCATCAGGCTGAAGGCGGATAATATCAGCGGCTGGCGTGTTATAAGGGACTACAATTACATCGCATAATCTTCTTGATAATTCTCTCAGCATACCTGTTTTTACCCCAAAATCTACAACAACCACTCTGTTTCCGCTGTTTGGAAGGTGATAAGGTGATTTAGTCGAAACTTTTGATACTTGATCTGTTGTTAAAGGTGCTGCGTTCATTTCATCGATGATTTCTTGAGCATTTTCAATCGTATTGGACAATCTTCCCTTTAATGTCCCGTGCTGCCTTATTTTTCTTGTTAATTTTCTTGTATCAATTCCATAAAGTCCTGGAATATCTTTAGCCGTCAGCCAGCTGCTTAAAGACTGAATTCCTTCATGATGGTTAGGGAATTCCGCATGTTCATTTACAATGATTCCGCTTGCCGCCGGGCGTATGGATTCATAATCTGAACGATTGATGCCATAATTCCCTACTAGCGGATAAGTGAAAGTTATGATTTGGTCGCAGTATGAAGGATCTGTCAGAACCTCCTGATAGCCTGTCATACTCGTTGTAAAAACAACCTCTCCGTTCGCCTCACGGTTTGATCCAAATGCTAAACCATTAAAAATTGTGCCATCTTCTAAGATTAAGTAACGTTTCATACGAAGCTCTCCTCCTTGTTGTAAACAAGCTTTCCTTCAAAAATTGTTGCGACCGGCCACCCTTTGCATACTCTTCCATCAAATGGTGTATTTTTACCTTTAGAAACAAATGTTTTTGTGTCGATTGCTTCTTCTTTATTCAACTCCACGATTGTTAAATCCGCTTTTGCACCTTCTAAAAGTGTTCCGTATGGAAGATTAAAGCTCACAGCAGGTTTGCTGGTCATCATGTCAACCAGCTCTTGCAGTGTAAAAATTTCTTGGTTTAAAACAAGCTCAGTGTAGAGAAGCGGAAAAGCTGTCTCCAGTCCTACGATTCCGAACGGTGCGAGTTCAACATCCTGGTTTTTCTCTTCAGCACTATGCGGAGCATGGTCAGTTGCGATAAAATCAATCGTTCCTTCTTTTAATCCTTGTATTAATGCCTCACGGTCACTTTCGCTTCTTAAAGGAGGGTTCATCTTATAATGAGTGTTGTTACTCTTAATGTCCTTATCACTTAAGATCAGGTGATGAGGTGTAACTTCTGCCGTTACTTTAATCCCTGCACGTTTTGCGTCTTTTATAACTCTTACGGATTCTTTTGTACTTACATGGCAGACATGATATCTTGCGTTTGCTGCTTCAGCGAGCAGAACATCACGTGCGATATGCACAGATTCACTTACAGATGGTATGCCAGGCAACCCTTCCTTTTCAGTGAATTGTCCTTCATGAAATGCCCCTCCTTTTGGAAGGAGTGTATTGTCTTCACAATGAGCAACGATTACTGCATCGTTTTTACTTGCTTCTTTCATAGCCTTTAGCATCATACCGGCTGATTGAACACCTACTCCATCATCTGTAAATGCAAAAGCTCCTTTTTCTAATAGACCGCTAAAATCCGTTAATTCTTTTCCAACCTGACGAGTTGTTATCGAAGCGTATGGCAAAACTCTGCAGCTTGCCGTTTCTTTAATTCTTTGCTGAACAAATTCCATCGTTTCGATCGTATCTGGAACAGGCCGTGTATTCGGCATGGCAGCCAGCGTTGTATAGCCGCCTTTCACAGCCGCTTTTGTTCCCGTTTCAATCGTTTCTTTATGTTCACCGCCAGGCTCTCTTAAATGAACATGCAGATCAACAAAACCAGGTGTAACAAGTCTTCCTGCTGCTTCGAAAACTTCATGCTGATCAAAGGGAATGTTTTCTTCAATCTTCGTAATCACATCTTTTTCAATCAGGATATCTGTTTTAATCAAATTGTTATTCCCGTCTAAAATGCTAGCGTTTTTCAATAAATAACCCATTGTTTACCGCCTCCTGGTTTGTTTTTAGTGTCCAATTAAGCACAGCCATCCGGATGTAGACTCCATTTTGAACTTGTTTAAATATTCTGGAGCGTTCACATTCCACCAGCTCATCCGCTATTTCGACCCCGCGATTTACTGGAGCCGGATGCATGATAATGCTATGTTCCTTCATTCTTCTTTCACGTTCGATCGTTAAACCATATTGCAGGTGATAATCTTCCTTTGTCAGCAGCATGCTTGCGCTGTGCCTTTCATGCTGAATTCTCAGCATCATTACTACATCAGCCACTTCTACTGCTTCATCCATCGGAATAAAATCTTCTTTCCATTCATCTACAAACCACTCCTCAGGACCAGAAAACAGCACTCTTGCACCCATTTTACGAAGAACTTCCGCATTCGACCGGGCAACCCGGCTGTGAAGAATATCTCCAACAATGACCACAGTTAAGCCCTGTATGACGATGAATTCTTGTTGAATCGTTAATAGATCTAAAAGTGATTGTGTCGGATGATTGCCGCATCCATCACCTGCATTGATGATCGGCACGTTTATTTTTTCAGCTAAGCCATCAAAGTAGCGGTCTTCGGGATGCCTGATTACGAAGCCGGACACTCCGATTTCCTCAAGTGTTCTTAATGTGTCATAAAGCGTTTCTCCTTTTTGAACACTTGACCCGCTTACTTCAACATTCATAGGCTTCATACCAAGCTTGTGTTCAGCAGCTTCAAAACTAAACCTTGTTCTAGTACTTGGCTCAAAAAATAAATTTGCGATCAGCTTCTGGTCAAAGGCTTTCTCTTGTTTACCGCCTTTAAATTCCTCAGCAAGATTTAAAATGTACTGAATGTCTTCAATAGACAATTCATTCATTGATAGCAGATGATTCATCCAAAACTCTCCCTTTACATAAAAATAGCACCCTGAAGTTTTTTCAGGGTGCCCTTAACAAAAGAATCAAAGTTCTCTTATTAATGTTCACCCTTTTAAGTCTCTCGTACTTAATTAAAAGGTGTATTATGCAGCTGTATCGTTACCGTTCTTTTTAAACATCTTATTCATTAAGTCATTATCATCTTCTTTGCCCGGCAGTACCAGGTTAAGGAAGATACCGATTAATGTTGCGAGTGCCATTCCAGCAATCTCAAAGTTTGCATTAATCTTAAGTACCGCTCCTCCAATTCCTGTTACAAGAATAACAGATGAGATAATCAGGTTTCTTTTTTTACCAAAGTCGATGTTGTTATCTACAAGCATTCTTAATCCAGATGAAGCGATGATACCAAACAGCAGGATTGATACTCCTCCCATTACAGCAGTTGGAATCGTGCTGATTAAGGCTGTTACTTTTCCGGAGAATCCGAACAGGATAGCTGTCACTGCAGCGCCTCCTATTACGAATACCGAGTAAACTCGAGTGATTGCTAATACTCCAATGTTCTCACCGTAAGTCGTTACTGGAGGTCCACCGATCATGGAGCCGATCATGACTCCAAGTCCGTCTCCTAAAATGGAACGATGTAGACCGGGCTTTTCAATAAAGTTACGTCCTACTACCTTTGATAGTACAAGCTGATGTCCGATATGTTCAGCAATCGTTACTGCTGCGACAGGCATCATAATCATTGCGATACTCCAAGAAAAATCTGGTGTGTACGTTACAAACGGTACAATGAAATCAGGAGCCTGAATCCAGTTGGCTTGTGCTACTTTTGTAAAATCAACAAGTCCTCTAAAGTAGGCGAATGTATATCCAGCGAAGATTCCTATTAAAATTGGGATGATTCCTAAGATTCCTTTAAAAAAGATGGAGCAAATGATAGTAACTGCGAGTGTAAATAGGGCAACTGTAAAGTGAGTTAAGCTGTAGTTTTCAGTTCCCGGTACATTCATTGCCATTCCTACAGCAACATTCGCAAGTCCAAGTCCGATTACGATAATTACAGGTCCGACTACTACTGGAGGCAGAATGCGCATCAGCCATTTAAAACCGAAGCCTTTAATAAGCAGTGCGACTACTCCGTATACAAGACCTGCCAGGAAGCTTCCGAGCATTGCTGCTTCAGGACCGCCAAAAGCTTTTACAGTTAAGATCGGCGTTATAAAAGCGAAGCTCGATCCTAGGTAAGCGGGAATCTGACCTCTTGTTACTAAAAGATACGCAAGCGTTGCAAGTCCGCTTGAAACTAGTGCAACTCCAGGATGAAGGCCTACTAAGAACGGTACAAGCACTGTGGCACCAAACATAGCGAATAAGTGCTGCAGGCTTAATGTAAACCATTGAACCGGTGATGGTTTTTCATGTACATCTAAAATTGCTTTTGTATTGTTATCCATTTTGAATTACCTCCCATTTTTAAAAAGCATTATTTCCATTAAAATACCTCTCTTGCTTTAGCAAAAGAGGCCGTGGAGGCACACGCGTACACAGGTCTTTCCGTGCTGCACGTGATATATTACCTCCCTTGCCAGCCTCTCTGGACTGAATTTAAAGGGACAATTATTTATTTGTTGAGATTGCTACTTCATCCAGTCCGTCCACTTCGATCAGTGACGCTGAAATTACTTCTTCACTTGAAGTCGGAACGTTTTTTCCAACATAGTCAGCTCTGATCGGCAGTTCCCGGTGTCCTCTGTCAATCAATACTGCCAGCTGTATACTGGAAGCTCGGCCAAGATCCATAATCGCATCCATTGCAGCTCTTACGGTTCTTCCTGTATAAAGAACATCATCTACTAAGATAATTTTTTTGTCTGATACTTCTACAGGAATGTCAGTTCCTTTTAGCTCAGGCTCCTGATTTTCCGTCTTGATTCTTAGATCATCTCTGTAAAGCGTAATATCAATCACACCAACTGAAACTGCATTACCTTCGATTTGTTCAATTCTTTCAGCAAGTCTTTTTGCAAGAAACTCACCTCGGGTTTTTATGCCAGCTAATACAATGTTCTTGACTCCTTTGTTTCGCTCGATAATTTCATGAGCAATTCGAGTCAACGCTCTTCTAATTGCCTGGTCATCCATTAATACTGTCTTTGACATAATGCACCCTCCCTTTTTCCAAGATCCCTTTAACCGTCATCATTCGCAATGTCTGTTCTTGTAAACAGTGTTGCTATTAGAAGATGTTGATTTCCGCTCCAGGATGCTCGCTTTCCGCGGGGCGTGCGGTGAGCCTCCCTATCGCTTCGCGTTGGCGGGGTCTCACCTGTCACGCTGATCCCGCAGGACAAGGAAAGCTTCGACAGCGCTACATCGCACGAAGAAAATGTGATTTTCATTTTCGAGGAGTCTCGCACCTTCCGCTCCAATAAACTATTCAATGAAGCAACAATCTCTTATAGATGAACCTTCGCAAAAAAAATCCTCCCGTCACGCATGACGAGAGGATAGAGTAATCCCTGTTGGATTCTCTTTAAAAACGTTTCCTTCTCAGCCTCACGGGACTAAAGTTAAAGGACTATTTAAGTTACATTGATTATGACAAACTGTGTTCCCTTTGTCAACTTCTTTTCTCTAATAAATCCAATAGCTCGCTCATTTCAGAAGGAATCTCTCTTTCAAATTCCATGTACTCACCTGTTCTTGGGTGAGTGAAACCTAAAGTTTGAGCATGAAGTGCCTGTCCTTCAATTGGAAGTGTTTTAGATGGACCGTATTTTGGATCTCCAGCCAATGGGAAACCAATATATTTCATATGAACACGAATTTGGTGGGTTCTTCCAGTTTCAAGCTGGCATTCAACAAATGTATAGTTCGTAAATCTCTTTATAACGTTAAAATGAGTAACAGCATTTCGGCTATTGTCATCTGTTACGGTCATTTTTTGGCGGTCATTTTTATCACGGCCGATCGGAGCATCAATTGTTCCTTGGTCATGAGGCATAACGCCGTGAACGATCGCTTTGTAAATTCTAGTTGTTGTTTTGTCCTTAAGCTGGCTTACTAGTGATTCGTGGGCCATATCATTTTTTGCAACCATTAATAATCCCGATGTATCCTTATCGATACGATGTACAATACCAGGTCGCAGAACACCGTTAATTCCAGATAAATCTGTGCAATGTGCCATCAGACCATTTACAAGTGTACCGCTATAGTGTCCTGGCGCCGGGTGGACTACCATCCCTCTTGGCTTATTCACAACAAGGACATCTGAGTCTTCATAAACAATATCAAGATTCATTTCTTCTGGAACAACATCCAGTTCCTGAGGTTCAGGAATTTCGATTTCAACGGTATCACCTGATACACATTTATAATTTGACTTAACCGGTTTATCGTTCAGTAATACAATTTTATCTTTAATCCAATTTTGAATCTGTGACCGGGACCATTCATTCTGGACATCAGATAAAACTTTATCAATACGGTTCCCTTCTTGTTCAGTGGTTACCGTATATTCAAATTTACTCATTTTCTGTCTCCTTCTGTTTGCTTTCCATAAAACTTTGAATAAAAATCAAACCTACACCGATTACTAAAGCACTGTCAGCAACATTAAAAATAGGGAAATCATAGCTTCCGATATATACATCAACAAAATCAACTACTTCTCCTCGAAGAAGACGATCGATAAAGTTTCCTAATGCGCCTCCAAGAACAAGTGCCAGTGCTGTTTTCAGCAATCTGTCCGTGGCATGCTTCTGTAAATAATAGATGACAGCTCCGACTACAATAATTGTTATGATAATAAAAAAGTAGCGCTGATCTTGCAGAATACCGAATGCAGCCCCTCTGTTTCGGTGTGAGGTTATGTATAGTACTTGATCAATGACAGGTATAGACTGGCCGAGGTCCATTTTTTTAACAATCACCCATTTTGTCGCTTGATCAGCTGCGAACATTAACAAGGCCAATAGATAATAAAACAATAGAACTCCTCCGATATATTAAATATGTCTTTATGAATTGTAGCACAGCCATCGGATGTTCTACAATTTAATTTACCCATTCAGCAGATTATTTCTGCACTGTCTGAAAAAGAAAAATCCCGCGATAGCGCGGGATTCCTTCAGTAATTATGCATAATTTTTTTCAACGATATCTGCACAGCTCGCACAAAGTGTTGGATGATTGTCATTTTTGCCAACCTCTTCTGAAACAACCCAGCATCGTTCACATGTTTCACCTTCCGCAGATGTTACTGATACCGCAACATGATTAAAGGCAGACGCTTTTTCTGGTGCTTCTGATTTCACGCCGCCAACTTCCGCTTTTGAAACGATAAAGAGTTTATTTAAATCTTCAACGCTTTCAAGCCAAGGCTTAAGCGACTCAGTTGGATACAGAGTAATGGATGCAGTAAGTGATTTACCGATCGTTTTCTGGCTTCTCGCTTCTTCAAGAGCTTTTAGTACTTCATCGCGAACATCCATAAACAGATCCCAGTCTTTTTCAAGCTGCTCTGTACCTTTATAATTTTTCTCTTCAGGCATAGACGTCAATTGAACACTTACTTCTTCAACTCCAGGAATGTACTCCCAAACTTCATCTGCTGTGTGAGATAAAACAGGTGCAGACAGTTTTGTTAAAGCCATGAGTGAATCATATAACACAGTCTGAATACTTCTTCGCTTGTGATCATCTTCAGCTTGGATATAGAGCGTGTCTTTTGCCATATCCAGATAGAAAGAACTTAACTCGATCGTACAGAAGTTGTGGATCGTATTATAAACTGTAATGAACTGATACTCTTCATAAGCTTTTTTAACTTTTGAAACGACTTGATCCAGCTTAACCATCATGTATTTTTCAAGGTCAGGCATATCTTCAAATGCAACTGCATGCTGTTTTGGGTCAAAATCGTGCAGGTTTCCTAATAAGAAACGAAGTGTATTTCTGATTTTACGGTAAACTTCCGCTACCTGCTTTAAAATATCATCTGATACACGTACATCTGACTGGTAATCTACAGAAGAAACCCAAAGTCTGATGACATCAGCTCCAAGCTGCTTCATCACCTTGATCGGATCCAATGTATTACCTATTGATTTACTCATCTTCCGTCCTTCTCCATCGAGAACAAATCCATGGCTGAGCACTGCTTTATAAGGAGCTTTGCCAGTGATTGCAACAGATGTAGAAAGTGACGAGTTAAACCAACCGCGATATTGGTCAGATCCTTCAAGATAGAGATCTGCTGGACGAACTAAGTTGTTTCTTTCTTCTAGCACACCCCAGTGTGATGTTCCAGAATCAAACCAAACATCCATGATATCTGTTTCTTTTGAAAAACGTCCGTTTGGACTGTGCGGAGAAGTGAATCCTTCAGGAAGAAGATCCTTCGCTTCTCTTTCAAACCATACATTAGAACCATGCTCTCGGAACAATTCTACAACGTGAGAAATCGTTTCTTCTGTAAGAATCGCTTCGCCATCTTCACCATAGAATACCGGAATCGGCACACCCCATGCACGCTGACGGGAAATACACCAGTCTTCACGGTCTTTGATCATGTTGTGAAGTCGAGTCTCACCCCATGTAGGAACCCAGTTCACTTCTTCAATCGCACGAAGCATATCATCACGAATTCCTTTAATGGAAGCAAACCATTGAGCGGTCGCTCGGAAAATTACAGGTTTCTTCGTTCTCCAGTCATGAGGATAGGAGTGAGTGATAAACGTAAGCTTTAATAATGCACCCTTTTCCTGAAGCTGTTCGGTGATCGGCTTATTTGCTTCATCATAAAACAGACCTTCAAAACCAGGAGCTTCTTTTGTCATTACACCGCGGTCATCTACAGGGCATAAAACGTCTAATCCGTAGCGCTTACCTACAAGGAAGTCATCTTCCCCGTGTCCTGGAGCTGTATGAACACATCCTGTACCTGCATCTGTTGTTACGTGGTCACCAAGCATAACAAGTGAATCACGTCCATAAAGCGGATGACTTGCAACAGCATGTTCGATTTCTGCCCCTTTAAATCGTTTAACAATTTCAGCTTGTTCCCATTCAAACTCTTTCTTAAGAGATTCTACTAAAGCTTCAGCTACAACATATTTACCGTTCTCTGTTTGAACAGAAACATAGTCTAGGTCAGGGTGAACTGAAATACCAAGGTTTGCAGGAATCGTCCATGGAGTTGTTGTCCAGATAACGAGTTTTTCGTCTGCATCCAAAACTCCCTTTCCATCCTTTACATCAAATGCTACATATATGGAAGCAGAACGCTTATCTTGATACTCGATCTCAGCCTCAGCTAAAGCAGATTCTGATGAAGGCGACCAGTAAACAGGCTTTAATCCTTTGTAGATAAGGTCTCTTTTTGCCATTTCGCCAAACACTTCGATTTGTCTAGCTTCATATCCTTTATCAAGTGTGATATAAGGATTCTCCCAATCACCCCGAACACCTAGACGTTTAAATTGTTCACGCTGATGATCAACTTGCTTTAATGCATACTCTTCACAAAGTTTACGAAACTCAGCAACTGTGAGCTCTTTTCTTTTTACTTTTCCGCTCTTTGTCAAAGCAGTTTCAATCGGCAGTCCATGTGTATCCCAGCCAGGAACATATGGAGCATAGTGACCTGTCATCGATTTAAAACGGACAATGATATCTTTTAGAATCTTATTCTCAGCGTGGCCGATATGAATATCACCATTTGCATAAGGAGGACCGTCATGAAGGATAAAAGGCGGCAGATCCTTCGTTTTTTCCATAACTTTTTCATAGATATTTAATTCATTCCATTTTTCCTGAACTACAGGTTCACGCTGTGGAAGGTTCCCACGCATTGGGAACTCTGTTTTAGGCATCAAAAGTGTGTCTTTATAATTCATTGCTTTTCCTCCTTAATATCGTAACCGTAAAAATAAAGTGCTTTTTTCCGCAATCTATGTTGTCCTTGTAAGTGGTTAATTTCCGCTCCAGGATGCTCGCTTTCCGCGGGGCGGGCGGTGAGCCTCCTGCCGCTTTGCGCCGTTAGGAGTCTCACCTGTCCCATTTCAGATAAATCCTTGCTCCTGCGTCTACAAGTAAATGCTACCGATGTGAGCTTCCTCGTCGCATGCCTAACGAGAAGTTTCTCAGGTGGTAGGCACGCACCTTGCGCTCCAATCAACTTGTCAATGAAGAGATTGACAAAATACTCAAACCACAATTTATTAGAAAAAAGTCAAATAAAAAACCTTCTCGTCTCTACTGTTACAGTAGGGACGAGAAGGTTAACCCGCGGTACCACCCTAATAGGCTCTGATTAGTCAAAACCCGCTTAGTCATCCGTAGCGTGGATGAAGCGCCTGAACTTACTAAAGATTTTCAGTCCAGGAACTCAGGGGTGATCTTCGAATACCGCTCTATACCAGGCTTGCACCAGTTCCTGGTTCGCTATAATAGAGAAAAGTATCTTACTGTCCCCGTCTTCGTCACATATTAATCTTACAAAAGTATATGCGATTTTTTAAATGAATGTCAAGCTTCCGTCTTTACTTCCTGAAGTTCATAGCCTTCAAGATTTTCAGGAGCGTTTAGAGAATCCCAGTCATCATTCTTTAGCATCTCTAACTGTGCTTCAATTAACATTCTAAATCTTGTGCGATATACAGATGATTGCTTCTTCAATTCATCGATCTCCATCGAAATCTTTCTGGACTTCGATAACGATTCATTGATAATTCTGTCTGCGTTCTTTTCAGCTTCTTTAACGATCAAGCGTGCTTCTTTTGAAGCTGTGCGCTTAACTTCTTCACCTGTTTCTTGTGCAATAAGAATGGATTTATTCAACGTTTCTTCAATGTTCTTAAAGTATGAAATCTTTTCTTCGAGCTTGGAAACTGTTTCCTCTAAATCTTTCTTTTCACGAATAACCGCTTCGTAATCTTTAATGACTTGATCTAAAAAGTCATTCACTTCATCTTCACTATAACCTCTGAAACCTCTTGTAAATTCCTTATTATGAATATCCAACGGCGTTAAAGGCAAAACAGCCACCTCCATAGATGCATTATTTTCTACCTAAATTCGACAAAATGTCGGTCGTTCCTTCTATTCCTGGAAATTATTTTAAAATTCCATAACGGATACGCCATTTTTCTTTCTTGGTCATGCCTTCGATAGCGAATAACTTGCTTCTCCCAAAACCTCTAACTGAGAGTTCATCACCTTCCATTACTTCTGCCGCAACCTGGTCTGTTATTTTATGATTTAATTTAACACGGCCCTGCTGTATTAAAGGTGAAGCTTTAGAACGTGACAGGTTATAGACCTCAGCAACAATAACATCCAAACGGAGAGAAGAAACCGTTCCATTTCTTTCATCGTAATCAGTTTTAATTTCCATCAAATCATTGTTTTCTATATGGTGCAGCTTTACTCCTGATTTACCTATTTTCGTAAGGTTCAGTTCTATAAAACCTGATATTTCAGCTGCACAAACAAATTGTACTTTATCTCCGGATATAAGTATATCGCCATACTTGCCTCTTTTAACTCCTATATTCATCAAAGCTCCCAGTACGTCCCGATGCTCGATTGTTGTAAACTTTGATGGATAGGCAATATCATAAAAGACGAGCTGAAAATCATCTTGTGCTGCTTCATAATACTCCGGGAATAGCAGTGCCCTTTTTCGTTCAGAAAAAGAAGAGCCTCCCCATAAAGAGAGGCGTACATCTGTATCGTTTCCTACGATTGTTTTAACAATTTCCTGTTCACGCGGATCAAGAAAATCAGTCAGCTTCGGACTATATCTTTCCACCGTCTCTGATTTCCATCTCATTACGCGATCAACAAACTCATGTTCCTCTGGCCGATAGTGCTGATAAATACTCATAAAGAAACCTTAAAATGAGCCGGCAAGCATATTAGCTACAGCTCTTACACCATATTGTGCAAAGTGAAGTGACATTAGCGCTACTATTGGCGAAAGGTCAATCATTCCAAGCGGCGGAATGATCTTGCGGAAAGGAGAGAGATAAGGTTCTACAAGCCTTCCGATTACCTGTCCGATGGATGATTCCCTAGCGTTTGGAAACCATGATAAAAGTATGTACCCTATTATTAAGTAATAGTAGATTTGAATAAGTTGTTGAACTACGCCTGCAATTGTCTCTACCAATAAATTTCACCTGCCAATTTTTAGTCTTCGTCCATCATTTCTGAGATCGTACCGGAAACATCTACGTTTTCAGGAGTGCACAAAAATGTATTTGGTCCAAGCTTTTGGATATCTCCACCTATCGCATAAACAGTCCCTGATAAGAAGTCTACGATTCGTTTAGCCTGATCATGCGGAATTCTTTGCAAATTCATAACTACCGCTCTTCGATTTTTCAGCTGATCCGCAATATCTTGAGCTTCAGCATAAACGCGCGGCTCAACAAGAACAACCTTAACCTGCTGCTGGATACTTTGCAAGCTCACAACATTCGGCTTGCTCTTTTTCGTATGAGATGGTGTACTCTCTTCCTCTTCAGCCAAAGACTCTTCTTCATATTCATTTTCATACTCATAATCATCTTCTAAATCAAAAAAACGCTTAAACTTTGTTTTGATTCCCATTTATTCCACCTCCTAAAATTCTTTTCCGACTAAATCTGTTCCGATTCGAACAAAGGTTGCTCCTTCTTCAACTGCTATCACATAGTCATTCGACATTCCCATAGAAAGTTCCTCACATGGTGCATGCTGTAGATCTTTATTTTGAATGTCTATTTGCAACTGTTTTAACGTTGAAAATACATTTCTTACGATCGATTCATCTTCTGTAAAAGGCGCCATTGTCATAAGACCTACAACTTTAATTTTGTCGTAGTCTTTTAGTTTATCGACAAAACTAATCACTTCTTTTACTGCCAGTCCATGTTTTGAATCTTCTTCTGCTACATTGACTTGTACAAAACAAGAAATTGTCTTGTCTGCTCTTTTTTGTATCTCCTTTGCTAAGCTTAGCCGGTCTAAGGAATGGATATAATCAACATGATTGATAATATCTTTTACTTTTCGAGACTGAAGCGTGCCAATATAATGCCATTTCACATTCATGTCTGCTAGGTATTCCTTCTTTTCAAGCAATCCTTCAATGCGGTTTTCACCGATATGTTCAACACCTGCCAAAACTGCATTCTTCGTCGTTTCGTTACTTACATATTTCGTTACAGCAACTAGATTAACGCCCTTTGAAGACCTGTTTTTTTTCAAGCATGCAGCTTGAATCTGATTTAATATCTTTTCTTTATTTTCTAATATGTTCAAACGCTTACTTAACTCCTTTCCTGCCTATAAAACTCATCATTCTGCCCGTCTTGCCATTATCTTTCCGGTGTGAGAAGAACAAAGAATTTTCACAGCTCGTACATTGCTGGGAGACCATGATGTTTTCTGGAAGTACTCCAGCTTGCAAGAGTAGAATCTCATTTAATTTTTGTAAGTTTAATTGAAATCTGTCATTATTGTTTGTTCTGAATACATCAGGATCTTCATCCTTCTTCAATGCTACTTTTACTTCACGAATAACCTTTTCATCCACTTCATAACAGCATTCACCTATTGCAGGTCCGATTGCTGCCTTAATATCATGAATGTCTGCATTCTCTTTTTCACACCAAAGCTCGACCATTTTTGGACCGATTTTACCTACTGTTCCACGCCATCCAGCATGTGCAAGACCTATCAAGTTATTTTTTGGTGAATAAAAGTACAGCGGAACACAATCAGCATATAGAGAAGTTAATAGAACGTCCTCATCCTTTGTGTACAAACCGTCAGCATCTGGGATAGCAGTTTCAAAATCCATTGAGCCTCTGCCACGGTCTTCCTCTCCTGTGACTTTTACAATATGTGTACCGTGAACCTGCTTTGAACCTACCCAATATTGAATCGGAAAATTAATTTCATCGGCAAAAGTTTTGCGGTTATCTTGTACAAAGCGGGGATCATCATTAACATGAAATCCCATGTTTAATGATTTGAAAGGCATTGGACTATACCCTCCATCACGCATCGTGAAACCAGCGGCAATAAAGGAATTCTCTTTTTGCCATTCTTCTATAATAAGGTGCTTTCCAGTTTGTTTAAATGTCTTCATTTCTATGTATTCCTCCTGGAAAGTTTTATCTTTATTTTACCACATTTTTGAGGAATAAAGAAAAAAAGAACCGTTTATTTCAATTGATCAAACGGCTCTTTTACGTATTCGTTTAATTCACTTGCTTCCATATGCCTGACGAGTATAACGTCTGTACCTATTTTCACGATGTTGCGCCATGGAATTACAATATCATTTTCTCTTGCAAAAAACCCAAGCATTTTTCCTGCACCAGGAATGATGATTGCGTCAATCTTTCCGGTATTTAAATTAATTTCAAGATCAGCAATATGGCCTAGTTTTTTTCCGTTTGCTACGTTAACAACGTCTTTAACTTGAAAGTCTGATATTTTGTTCATGTCACAACCCGCCTTTCTGTTTTCATTATATGAAGGAACAAGCTGTTTCATGTTCATAGTAATAAAAAAAACCCGTAGTTTTACGGGTTTTAGCTGCTTTGTATATTTTTGTTCATCTGAGATATAGCTGCTTTCTCAAGTCTTGACACTTGGGCCTGGGAGATTCCAATTTCATCTGCCACTTCCATCTGTGTTTTGCCTTGAAAGAACCTCATGGTTAATATCATTTTTTCTCTGTCGTTTAGACGTCTCATACCTTCTTTTAATGCGATTTCTTCGATCCATTGCATGTCTTTCGCTTTATCATCACTGATCTGATCCATTACAAAAATAGGATCTCCTCCATCATTATAGATGGGTTCAAACAATGACACAGGATCTTGGATGGCATCAAGTGCAAAAACGACTTCTTCTTTTGGTACATCCAGCGCTTCTGCAATTTGCTGCGCTGTTGGCTCGCGGGATAATTTATTCATGAGCTGGTCACGAACTTGCAATGCTTTATAAGCAATATCTCTTAGGCTTCTGGAAACACGTATCGGGTTATTGTCCCGTAGATACCGGCGGATTTCACCAATAATCATCGGTACAGCATAGGTAGAAAACTTAACATTTTGACCAAGATCAAAATTGTCAATAGACTTCATAAGTCCGATACACCCTACTTGAAATAAATCATCAACATGCTCTCCGCGGTTGTTGAATCGCTGAATCACACTCAGTACGAGCCTGAGGTTTCCATTCACCAGAGTTTCTCTCGCATCGGGATCACCCTTGTGCATTTTATCAAACAAGATACGCATCTCTGGATTTTTTAAAACAGGAAGCTTTGATGTGTCAACTCCGCAAATCTCAACTTTATTTCTTGTCAAGTCTTTTCCCTCCTGCCGGGAGCTAATTTCAAATTAAGTATCACCGAACGGAGGGAAATTTATGCAATTGTAAATTTTGATTAAAGCAGTTAATGATTCAATATCCTATATAGAATAATGTCTAAACCATTTTATTAAATTCTTTTTGAAGCCTTTTAATAATTCTCTTCTCTAGCCTCGAGATATACGATTGAGATATACCCAGCATATCCGCTACATCTTTTTGTGTTTTTTCTTCTCCGCCTGATAGTCCGAAGCGGAGTTCCATGATCTGTTTCTCTCTGTCATTGAGTGTAAAAAGAGCTTTTAATAAAAGTTTCCGGTCAACATTTGCTTCAATTCTTCTTGTAATAATATCATCTTCAGTCCCAAGAACATCTGAAAGCAACAGTTCATTGCCATCCCAATCAACATTTAAAGGTTCGTCAAAGGATACTTCAGAACGTGTTTTATTATTTCGCCGCAGGTACATTAATATTTCATTCTCTATACATCTGGAGGCATATGTGGCAAGTTTAATCTTTTTTTCTGGATTAAATGTATTTACAGCTTTAATTAAACCTATCGTACCTATACTAATTAAGTCCTCGATATTGATTCCTGTATTTTCAAACTTCCTGGCAATATAAACAACAAGACGCAAGTTTCGTTCGATCAAAAGTGACTTGGCAGCTTGATCACCTGAAGGCAGTTTTTCGAGCAAAACCGCTTCTTCTTCTTTGCTTAATGGAGGAGGCAGCGCTTCATTGCCGCCGATGTAATAAATTTCATCTGATTTTAATCCGAGCTTGAATAATAGCTTATACCAAAACATTGTTACCCTTAGTCGCAATTTGCTGATCATTTTTACTCCCCTTTCACATCTAGTGCTTACTATGACGCTTGTACATGTTGAAGATACATTTTAGGGTGTACAATGGCATCGAACTGACCCTCGCTTGATAATGAAGTCCAGCTTAATCCCACAAGTCCTGGCGGTGAACAAACTGCAATTCCATCCTTCTCAATCTCAATTTGATCTGGCTTTAAGCAGGCAAGAAATTGCTGATGTCCTACAGAACGATACGGTACGATTCGCAATCTGCTGATCCATGGATGATCATTTTCCTCAGTACCAATCGACATCACATCTCTTGCAGCCGATTGAATGGTCTCTGGAAATTCAGAACTGTGGATGTTCATGTCTAAAACCATAACGGGCATTTTTGAAATGGGATCGTATAATTTATTACCTGTATCAATAAGTCCATTTGCATAAATAATGACTTCCCCAATAGAGATTTTAACTTTGACAAGACTGTTGGAATCCATTTTTTCCACAGCAATGTCATCTACTCTTTTAATTGAAAAATACCATAGAGCTGGTACACCTGCCGCTACAAATAACCAGCTTACCGGATCACCCATTCCTGTACTCTTGGTTGAAATCACACCATTCATAATCACAGCATCACTCTGCATAAAATAATGAAGAGCAAAAATCCCGCCACCCGTTACAAAAGAAACAAAATAAAACATCGCTACATTTTTCACTACAAATCGAATACGTTTAAAGCCAAAAGCAGTAATCATGATTGCACTAGACAAAAGAAACTTTACTAAAGGCTGAGAGAAAACCATCAGTTCTGGATAGACAACTAAAATGACATAACTGGATGCAAGAAGAGAGGCAAGAAGGATTCTCTTTTTCGATGCATTGCGCTTTAAAACATAGGCTGTTAATGAGATCAATACATAATCAATGCAGAAATTAAGAAACCAAATGACATCCAAATAAAGGGTCATTGGTTTTCTCCTTTCTTAATTTTGAAATTAGTATAACGTATAGGTTGTTTGAAAGTCTGTCAGTTTATGAGAGAAGTATTGTTCTTATTTTCTCTTTTTTTGTCAAAAAAGCTTATATGCTAGATATACGTTTTTGGGACAAGAATATGACAAAAACTAAAGAATATTTTTGTAATCCTTGCTGCTCTTGGAAGTGGTTGATTTCCGTTTCAGGTGCTCGCTTTCCGCGGGGCAGGCGGTGAGCCACATTCGTACGTTTCACTCTTAAGTGTCTCACCTGCCCGCCTGTCCCGCAGGAGTCTCGCACCTTACACTTCAATCAACTATTCAATGAAGAATTTCTTACATATCTCTTTGTTGCAACAATCTTTTTAACAGCAGTTTTCTAGAAGATCGTTACTTCTAAATGTTTTAATGTTTTTTTATTTTCCTCAATTGCAAGTTGATTGAAGCGTAAGGTTGCCGACTCCTCGAGAATGAAAATCACATTTTCTTCGTGCGATGTAACGCTGTCGAAGCCTTCCTTGTCCTGCGGGACGAGCGGTTAGGTGGAGACTCCTAATGGCGCAAAGCGGCAGGAGGCTCACCGCACGCCCCCCGGAAAGCGAGCAACATGGAGCGGAAATCAGCTGCTAACAAAGGCATCATTGAATACGAAAACTTTATTTAGATAAATGCCTTTAAAAACTAACAAAATAAAAAAAGCATGCTCTCTATCGAAGAGAACATGCTTGTATTTTTGTATTTATCTTCTTCTGTTGCGGCTGCGGTTACGAAGGAATGTTGGAATATCCAACGTATCTGAATCAGCATTGGAATAAGAATTGTTGCTTCTTGATTCAGACTGGCTTTCCTCGCGTGACTGTGATTGAGACTGTCCCTGTGATTGCGGCTGACTTTGATTTGAGTGAGATTGATTAGAAGATGCAGGAGATTGCTGCATTCTTGGACGCTCAGCTCTTTGCTGATTATTCACTAGCTTTTCGTTCTCATCAAAACCAGTTGCAATTACAGTTACTAGGATTTCATCTTTTAATTCTTCGTTAATTACAGAACCAAAGATCATGTTAACTTCTGGATCAGATGCTGATGAAACAATATCAGCAGCTTCGTTTACTTCGTAAAGGCTTAAGTTAGCTCCGCCAGTAATATTCATCAATACACCTTTTGCTCCGTCGATTGACGTTTCAAGAAGCGGAGATGAAATAGCTTTTTTTGCTGCTTCAGCTGCACGGTTTTCACCAGTACCAACACCTATACCCATAAGTGCAGATCCGCGTTCAGTCATAATTGTCTTAACGTCTGCAAAGTCCAAGTTAATCAAACCTGGTACAGCGATTAAGTCAGAGATACCTTGTACACCTTGACGAAGTACGTTATCTGCTTCACGGAAAGCTTCAAGCATTGGTGTATTTTTATCAACGATTTCTAGTAAGCGGTCGTTTGGAATTACGATAAGTGTATCTACTTTTTCTTTAAATACAGAAATTCCTCCAACTGCCTGCGTAGAACGTTTGCGGCCTTCAAATGTAAAAGGTCTCGTGACTACACCAACAGTAAGTGCGCCTAAATCTTTAGCGATTTCAGCAACTACTGGGGCAGCACCCGTTCCAGTTCCTCCGCCCATTCCAGCCGTTACGAAAACCATGTCAGCTCCAGCAAGAGCTTCTTCGATCTGTTCGCGGCTTTCTTCAGCAGCTTTTTTACCGATTTCAGGATTTGCACCTGCTCCAAGTCCTCTTGTTAACTTAGTGCCAATCTGCATTTTTACAGGCGCCTTTGAAAGGTTCAAGGCTTGTGCGTCTGTATTAACACAAATAAATTCCACACCTTGTACTCCGTGTTCAATCATTCGGTTAACAGCATTGCTTCCGCCGCCGCCAACACCAATAACTTTAATCGTTGCCAATTGATCCATATTCATATCAAACTCTAACATGAGCGTTCCTCCTAATGACTAGTTCCTTAAGTTATTCAAAAAATAAACCAAACCAGTCTTTCACTTTTGATTTCATTCCGCCGGGTTGTTTCTCTTGTGCCGGCTTCTGGCTGGACTGTTTTTTCTTTGGCAAAGGCTCCCCTGCATTTTCAGCTAATGCTGAAGCAACTTCTTTTCCTTGTACTTTAATATTTTTGTGAGTAAATTGAATGAGCCCCACTCCTGCTGTAAACTTCGGTTCTCTTACACCGATATAATCAGGCAATGAAACCCTTACATTCTGCTGGAATATATCCTGGGCTAATTCCAATACTCCTGGAATGGCTGCTACTCCCCCGGTGATGACAAAACCGCCTGGGAGTTCAGAATAACCGCGCTGATGCAGTTCATCATCAATCATTTCAAAAATTTCAGCCATACGCGCCTCGATGATTAATGAAAGCTCATATTGTGAAATTTCCTGTTCTTGTGAAGAGCCAATCTGTGACACGGTGAATGTTTCATCTTTAGATGCATAATCGACAAAAGAATGACCGTGTTTTAGTTTGATTTTTTCTGCATCTTCTGCAGATGTTCTTAATCCGATTGATATATCCTTTGTAATAAAGTCTCCGCCAATCGAAAGAACTGAAGTTAATTGCATCGTCCCCTGATCGAAAACG
This sequence comes from Fictibacillus sp. NPDC058756, assembly GCF_042746035.1. Classification (NCBI taxonomy): domain Bacteria; kingdom Bacillati; phylum Bacillota; class Bacilli; order Caryophanales; family Fictibacillaceae; genus Fictibacillus; species Fictibacillus sp. NPDC058756. Next base: position 2,141,688 of record NZ_JBHYPU010000001.1, read on the forward strand.
GAAAGCGTTGTTGAACCACCGCCAATATCAATCAGTGCCACTCCAAGCTCCATTTCATCGCGTGAAAGAGCAATTGATGAAGTAGCTAATGGTTCTAGACAAATATCAGCTACTGTAAGACCTGCTCGTTCCACACATCGAAGTAAGTTATGTAAGATGGTTTTAGAACCGGTAATAACCGTTCCTTCCATTTCCAATCGTACCCCAAGCATTCCTCTTGGATCAATGATTTCATCTGTTCCATCAACAATGAACTGACGTGGAATAACATCGATAATTTCTCTTTCTGGAGGCACTGACATGACTTGAGCTGCCTCTATTACTCTAGCAATATCCTCATCGCCGATTTCACGATCTTCTCTAGAAACTGCTACAACTCCGTGACAAGGCTGAAGCTGGATATGGTTTCCTTTCACACCTACTATAACGGCATTGATAGGGATACCTAACATTCTTTCTGCCTGTTCAACGGCTTTTCTTATGGAACGAACAGTTTCATCAATATCTACAATGGAACCTTTTCTGATTCCAGCTGATTTCGCATGGCCAACACCAATAACATTAAAGGATTCACTGGTCATTTCTCCAATGATCACTTTAATATTGGATGTACCGATGTCTAAACTTACATAAATTTCATTGCTGTTCATTCTGTGGCACCTCCTAACCTTTCATCCATTAAATCTTCATCTATTAAAGATGAACAAAATTCCTTCATTTTCGCTTATTTATGGAATAAATTCCACAAGCAACGGGTTATCCCTCTTTTTTTTTACCGGTTTTTCAAATTTTTTAGGCCTTTTTACGTGAGTCTGACCATTTTGAGATTAATAGACGCCGAATAACTGCGATATTATTAAACAGCCTTACTCCGAATGCAAAAATTGCGGCTAAATATAGGTCAATACCCAGGTGTACTCCTAGATAAGCTAGCCCGGCAGCCAATAAAATATTGAAGAAAAAACCTGTAATGAACACTTTATCTTCAAAACTGCCCTGCAGATGTGCTCGGATACCTCCAAACAAAGTATCCAATGCAGCCAAAACAGCTATTGATAAATAGTTTGAGTATTCAGGAGGGACCCGGATATCAGACATGAAACCTAATAAAAGACCTAGTAAAAGTCCAAGTACCGGTAACCACATCTTATGTTTCCTCCTTTGCCGGTTTCATAAACTTCACTTTTACATCTTCATCAAATGCTGGCAGTATCACTTTCTCTGCAGGAGCAGATTCTACAAGGAAGTCTTCCCTTATAAACTCTTCAACAGCAGGTGAAGCAATGATTTTCTGATGCAGTTTTTCATTGTTTTTTGCCAACACTTTAATTTCTATAGGAAAAGTTGAAACAGGCTCGTTGTTTATGTAAATGTCGCCATTTACTTCCCGGATCGGTGTTTTTGATATAATGCGCTGTCCATCAATGCTGATCTCTTTTGCATCATACCTATTCAATTCATTAACAAGTCTTCTAAGCATATCAGGGTCAATCTGTGGCAGAGGGCGATCTACTCCGATTAGCTCGTCATTAAAAGGTTCGATAGTCATTACGATTCCTTGACCGCTCACCGTAGTTAATCCTGCCTGTTTTTTTAAATCTGCCAAAGCTTTTTCCATTGCTTCGATTTTTTCGTCTTTTCCTTCAGTCTTATATTTAGTCAAAAGCTCGCTATAACGCTGAAGTTCCTCATTAAGCTCCTGCTGACGCTGTTTTTCTTTTTCCAGATCAGCTCTTAGTTCCCATAGATCTCGTGTGTCTCTTATGATCGGGTTATTTGTGGTCTCAAACTGGATCGCCAGCATTCCGCCTATAATGAGGGCAATAGTTGCAAACATAAATTGTTTATCTTTCAACTTACTCATCCCTCTTCTGTTATAAATGGCTCCATCTCGATCGCGCTTTCCTTCTCCACTCTTACTTCCACACCATCATTCACAATTTTATCAACGATATATAGATTCAATGATTTTTCCAGTGCGGATGAATTTCCAATGGCTGTAATCACAAATGGTGCAGGATACTGATTGCCATCAACACTTACAACAGGTCCAATACATGCAATATAAGTGTCATGTGATATTCTCTGGCCATTGATCGCAATTGCTTCTGCCCCTGAAACATGAAGTTCATCTATTACACTTCTAATATGTTCTTCATGAACAATATAATTATTCGGGTTCTCACCTTCTGGGATATAGGAGGAGTCTTGAAGTGTTACTTCTACCCCCTCCCCTTTCACTTTTACATTCCCTACTACCATCCTGAGCTCTTTCAAATCTTCTACGAGTTTAGTGGAGATTTCTTCCTGATCAGCAAATTTGTTTTCTTTTTTTTCAACACTCTGCTGAAAACCAATTAGTTCGATTGCTAGTTCTCGGTTTGTTTTTTGAAGTCTTAATATTTGGCTGCGCAAGGAATCTTCTTTTTTCCACTCGTCAGTTTTGACAGCTTCTTTTTGTTCTTCTTGAGCTCTTTGGTAGGAGAAGGATAAAATGAAACCGGTAACTAGAAGGATAAGAGACAAAAAGAGATGCATCCCTTTAATTTTCCTCATTTTTTTCCTCCGTAACTTCTCGGTTGTATCGTTCAAATCGCGTACTTATTCCTAAATAAAATGTACCTTTTTCATCTGGTTTAATTTCGCCTATCAAAGAAGGATAAGCAGAAAGTCTTTCTGAAAACTTGGGTATTGAAGTAACTACTTTATTTCCGTCTGTCATAAACAATGTCAATTTGCTAGGATTGTCCGAATCAGGCGTATGAGTAATTTCAGAAATACGGTGAATGATTCCCTCTGGCAGTTTTTGCAGTTCCTGTGCCATCGTCTCCAGTTGCTCAGGATCTTTCCAGCTTACAATAACAGGAGCATTTACCGGTCTCTCATTTTTATTAAGAGGTTCAAGCATCTTTCCGTTTTGCAGCATCGGATAATATGTATTGTCCTTTTTAAAATAACCAACCCGCTGATATTCTTTAACGTTGATCGCAACATGATTAAAGAATTTCTTTTCAATGGAAACAAAGCTTATCTCAGAAATCGAATCGAGTCTTTTTTGTATGCTTTCTTCTGATATATTTAAGTACTTTGTATTAGTTGAAATCCGGCTCTTTTCTAAAATCTCATCATCAGTTACAAAGTAATTTCCTGAAACAGTTATTTTTTTAACATGGCTCAAATCAGATTGAAAATACACAACGACCACTAATAACAGGAAGAAAAAGGACAAGTAAAATATCAGGCGGCGATTCGCTTTTTGTTTACGATGTTCTTTCAGCTTCGGAATTCGGTCCTCAATCTTGACAACCTTCACCTTGTCCATCCTCTTCCTCCGTTTTATCATATAATACAAGAAAGAAACCATATGCCCAACTGTCTTAATCAAATAAAAGAACTTGGCAGAAGACGCCAAGCCCTACATATAAAGGCTTAATATACAGCCGATTTATCAGGATTAAACGAAACTTATTCTTCGCTTCACAACGTCATTGGTCTTTTTTTCTTGTTCTCTGTATTATAGCACGGATAAGTCCCAATTTAGCACTATTTATCCAATTTTTTGTTATTCATTTCGGCCGATGATTTCAACTTCTGTTTCAATGTCGATTCCATGCTTTTCTTTAATCGTCTTTTGGATAAAACTTATAAGATCCAAAACGTCTTGTGCCTTAGCATCACCGGTATTTACGATGAAATTCGCATGCATTTCTGATATTTGCGCTCCGCCGATCTTCGTACCTTTTAGACCTGACGATTCAATCAGCTGTCCAGCGTAATTAGGCAATGGATTCCGAAAAACACTTCCGCAGCATGGAAAGTTCCATGGCTGTGTATTTCTTCTATAGTCTTTATTTTTTTTAAGTTCAGCCATAATTGTTTCCTTATCGCCTTTTTCTAACACCAAGACAGCTTCAACACAGATTCCGCCTGTTTTTTGAAGCACAGATGTACGATATGAAAAACCCAGCTCTTCATTCGATAGCCATTTCAGTTCACCGTCAGGAAAAAGAATAAGTGCTTTTTCAACGATTTGAGACATATCAGAACCATGCGCCCCCGCATTCATGAATACAGCACCGCCCACAGAACCAGGAATTCCGGCAGCAAATTCAAGTCCTGTAAAAGCTTCTCGAGACATTAGAGTGGCAAGCGGAATTAAAGAGTAACCTCCTCCAACTGTAATCTTGTTATCATCTTGTTTTAGATGATTTAGCCCCTCCCCTACTTTGATAACTGCGCCTTCGATACCGCCGTCTGCAACGAGGAGATTGGATCCTCTTCCTATTGCACGGATTGGAATATTCGCTTCTTTCAAGTAAACAATTGCTTTTTTAAGGGCGTCAATATTCTTCGGTTCGAAATAAAGATCGGCTGGACCGCCTATTTTTAATGTTGTGTGGTTCTTTAACGGTTCATTTAACAATACGGTTCCTAAGTCTTCATTTTTCAACTTATCGGCTAATTGGTTTAACATGCTAAAACCCCCTACATTCATCACGCATAACTCTATTTATATGTTATGCACTATTCTTTTCCATGTTTAAACGATTGATAAACATCATCAACAAAGTAGTATTCGAAAGAAAAATTGTGTTTATTGCTATTTTGTCTTAAGAAAAAGCTGTTTTCTAAGATTGTGCTTGTATTATTTGGTAATCTTCGTTTACAAGTTGATTGGAGCGCAAGGTGCGTGCCTACCACCTGAGAAACTTCTCGTTAGGCATGCGACGAGGAAGCTCACATCGGTAGCATTTACTTGTAGACGCAGGAGCAAGGATTTATCTGAAATGGGACAGGTGAGACTCCTGAAGGCGCAAAGCGCCAGGAGGCTCACCGCCCGCCCAGCGGAAAGCGAGCACCTGGAGCGGAAATCAATCACTTTCAAAAGAATAGGAAAACAACTAGAAAAAGAAGATACCCTGTCATATCCGACAGGGTAGCCATTGAATCTTCAATATGTTTAGAATAAGAGAATTCTCTTTGAAACTCAAGTATTAATACCGAGCGTAGCGGCTAATATTCAATATTACTCCGATTGAGGCAAGCATAAGTGTAAGAGAAGAACCTCCATAGCTTAAAAATGGAAGGGTAATCCCGGTTACTGGCATAAGCCCGGTCACAACTCCAATGTTGATCATTACTTGAATAGCAACCATCCCTATGATGCCGATTGCTAAAAAGGAACCAAAAAGGTCAGGTGCTCCAAGTGCGATCCTAATACCTCTCCATAAAAGCAAACTGAACAGGATTAAAACAAAAACGGCACCGATAAATCCTAGTTCCTCTGAAATAATCGCGAAAATAAAATCTGTTTGCGGTTCTGGCAAATATCCAAACTTTTGCCGGCTCTGTCCCAGCCCTAGACCTAACAGCCCTCCTGGTCCAAGTGCATACAGTGACTGAATGATCTGAAAACCGCTTCCTAACGGATCGCTCCAAGGATCTAAAAAGGAGGTAATTCGTTTAATTCGGTAAGGTGCTGAAATAATTAATCCTGCGAACCCAATCAATCCGATTAGCCCCATTCCAATAAAATGTGAGATTCGAGCACCAGCAACGAAAAGCATAACAATACTCGTTCCAACCATAACTGCACCTGTACCGAGATCAGGCTGGAGCATAATCATTCCAAAGGCGACCATTACTAAAGAAAGTGTAGGCAGCAAGCCTTTTTTTAATGATGTAATCTTCTTTTGATGTTCTGATAAATATTTTGCCAAAAAGACAATCATGGCCAGCTTCATAAATTCAGAAGGCTGGATAGAAAAAGCTCCGACGCCGATCCAGCTTCTGGCACCGCCGCGAACCATTCCTACACCAGGAATTAATACAGCGATTAAAAGAAAAAAGCAAATGATAAGAAGAATTTTTGACCATACTCTCCAAGTCATATAGTTGATATTCATAATAAAGAACATCGCTGCAATTCCTACTCCAGCAAATAACATTTGCCGTTTCACAAAAAAGAATGAATCATCCATCTTATACTGTCCCAAGTCTGCGCTGGCGCTATAGACCATGATGATCCCAACGGATAACAGCAAAAGCGTAACAACAATCATAATCATATCAGGGGTTGATCTCGTTGCAGGCAAAGGGAAACACCTCAACTCTTGTTATTTGTACAAACCTTATTTAAGTTTATGCACGGAGTTGATAAACATGTCCCCTCTTTGTTCAAAAGTCTTATATTGATCCCAGCTTGCACAAGCAGGAGAAAGCAATATAACGTCACCATCTTTTGAATGGCTGTATGCCAAGGGAACAGCTTCTTCCACATTATCAGCACGTTTTATCGTTTCTATTCCTGCTTGTCTTCCTGCATCAGCCATTTTTTCTGCCGTCTGACCGAATGTGACAAGTACTTTTACATTTTTTAAAGATGGAATGAGGTCATCAAATGAATTTCCTCTGTCAAGACCACCAGCCAGGAGGATAACATCCTTTTCAAAAGCTGAAAGGGCTGCTTTTGTTGCTAATATATTCGTAGCTTTTGAGTCATTATAAAAACGCCTTCCTTCAACCTCGCACACATATTGAAGACGGTGAGTTACACCAGCAAAGGTTGTTAACACTTTCCCAATTTGTTCTGTTGATGCACCTGCAAGCATAGACGCTGCTACTGCCGCCATAATATTGGACAAGTTGTGTTCTCCAGGAAGCACGATTTCTTTCAGCTCAATGATCTTCCTATCTTGGAAATACAGTCTGCCTTCATGAATATATGCTCCTTCTTTCAGCTGTTTTTTAACTGAAAATGGAATATTCTTTGCTTTTGAATGTTTCATAAGCTCTGAAACACGTTCGTCATCTGCATTGTAGATTACAAAATCGTTCTGATCTTGATTCTCGGTAATCTTCGCTTTTGCTTTTCCATACTCATCCACAGAGCCATGATAGTCCAAATGCGCTTCAAATAGATTCAAGAAGACAGAGATTTGCGGTTTGAATTTTTCTGTTCCCATCAGCTGAAAACTGGATAATTCAGCTACAAGGATATCTTGAGAAGTTGATTTTGCAGCTACTTCAGAAAAAACAGTGCCGATATTACCTGCAACAACTGGTGTTTTACCGCTGTTCTTTAGCATCTCTCCAATTAATGTTGTAGTTGTTGTTTTCCCATTAGAACCTGTTATGGCAATGATAGATGCTTCAGAAATCAGACCCGCGATCTCTACTTCTGTATACACTGGTATATTGCGTTTTACAGCTTCAGCAATCAATGGATTCTCGTAAGGGATACCAGGATTCTTTACTAAAAAATCAATGTCACCGTCAAGCAGGCTTAATGGATGTCCGCCGCACTCTACGGAAATTCCGATCTGTTCAAGCATTTCTGCTTCAGCATTTCCTTCTCTTGGCTGTCTGTCATTTACTGCAACATTCGCTCCAAAAGAATGAAGCAGTTTTGCTGCAGCAAAACCGCTTTTGGCCAATCCTACAATTAAAATGTTTTTACCTGTAAAAAACTCTTTGTTCTTCATTTAAACCCACACCTCTAAATAAATTCCTAATGCAGCAAATACAAGTCCAACAAGCCAGAAAGTAACTACGATTCGCCACTCACTCCAGCCAGACAGTTCATAATGATGGTGCAGCGGGCTCATTTTAAATACCCGTTTGCCTGTAAGCTTAAAAGATGTTACCTGGATCATTACCGAAAGTGTTTCGATTACAAATACTCCCCCAATGATAACAAGCAGAATTTCCATCTTCGTTAAAATCGCAACAGCACTTATTGCACCGCCTAGTGCGAGTGAGCCGGTATCACCCATAAACACTTTTGCAGGGTGCGCATTAAACACTAAGAAACCTAAAACGGCACCAACAACTGCTACACAGAAGATTGCCGCTTCATATTGAAGCATCGTTGAAGCTAATACCGCAAAAGCACCGAATGCTATAGCTGCCGTTCCAGCCAGAAGACCATCAAGGCCGTCTGTAAGATTTACTGCGTTAGAAGCACCGATTAACATAAATAGTACAAAGACCGGATAAATCCACCCGAGGTCAAACGAAAAATCAGTTCCAGGGATATTAACTGCCGTGGAAAAATCGATCAATTTTAATCCTAAATAAAAGAGAGCAGCAATGATCAGCTGTCCAACAAGCTTCTGTTTGGAAGTTAATCCAAGGTTTCTTTTCTTTACTACTTTAATAAAATCATCTAAAAATCCTATGAGTGCATAGCCTAATGTCACTAGAAGAAGAAGATGTGTTTCAGTGGTAATGGTGAAAAACTTTGCAGTCATCGCATATGTAGCGACCACAAGGGCTAAGACGATAACAATCCCACCCATGGTTGGTGTTCCTTGTTTCTTCTGATGAGATTTAGGTCCTTCATCTCGAATGCTTTGCCCAAACTTCAGCCTTCTTAAAAAAGGTATAAAAAAAGGTGAACTTAATACTGCTAATAAGAAGGATGCAACTAATGTAAATAGTAAAACTTGCTCAATCATTTTTTCGACTCCTGTTCTTCTTCTGTAAATGTAGAAATTAGGGTTTCTAAAACCATCCCTCTGGATGCTTTAAAAAGAATAGCAGTGTCTTTCGATAAGAGCTTTTCAATCGGTTCCTGCGCTTCTTCTTTTGTCAGACATTGGATAACTTCAAGGTTTTTACGGTTTTGTTTCTTTAACTCGTCTGCAATCCATGCTCCTTTTTCTCCAACTGTAATTACATGGCTAATTGAAGCAGCAACATGATCAGCTACTTTTCGATGCATGTTTTCTTCAGCAGAGCCGAGTTCATACATATCTCCAAGTACTGCGACTTTTCTGGAGATATCGTTTAATTCTGCAAGTGTTGAAAGTGCAGCTATCATACTCGTTGGACTCGCATTATACGCATCGTTAATCAGAAGCGTACCTTTTCGGCCCTTTTTCATCTCTAATCTCATTGAAGTAACTTTAAGATTTTCAAGTCCTTCTTGGATTTTGTTTTCTTCTATATTTAAGTAATGCCCAATTGCAATTGCATATGCCGCATTTTTAATATTATGCCGTCCGAGCATAGGGATGCGGTAGACAGATGTTCCCTCTTCCAATGTAAAAGAAACACCTTGTGCGTCAGTCTGCAAGTTGGATAATTTAAGAGTACAAGAATCTCCAAAACCGACTTTAAGAACATTTTCACCCTTTACATGTGAAAGAAGCGGTTCATCACCATCAATGATGAGCAGACCGCCCTGTTTTAACCCATCAGCAATCTCAAGTTTTGCTTTTGCTATACCTTCACGGCTGCCAAGCTGTTCAAGATGGCTTTCACCGATGTTTGTAATAACTGCAGCATCTGGTTCAGCAATTTTACTTAAAAGGGAAATCTCATCAAAGTTGCTCATTCCCATTTCAAGTATTAAAACTTCCGTTGTTTCCTCCATAGCTAGGATGGTTAAAGGAAGCCCAATATGATTGTTATAGTTCCCTTGTGTCTTAAATGTTTTGAAATTTGTTGAAGACACGCTTTCAATCATGTCCTTTGTGGTAGTTTTGCCATTGCTGCCTGTTACTGCAACTACTACAGGATTAACTTTTCTAAGGAAATACTTAGATATTTTTTGCAAGTACTCTACTGTGTCTGGTGTGTAAAGTACAGGGAAATCCCCTGAGAGCCCCGCAGGAAGTTCCTTACCTTCTTGCCAGACAGTAGCGATACACCCTTGTTTAATGGCATCCAGTAAAAAATCGTGCCCATCAAACCGCTCTCCTGCAATTGGGAGATAAAGAGCGTTCTCCGTTTTTTGTCTTGTATCTTTTGAAACACTTTCTAGTAAAATGTTTTCTTTTTTACCGGATGAGCGGTCTGCTAATGCCACCAGTTCCTTTATATCCAGCTTCATTTTTTCACCGCCTTAATCGCTTCACGTGCAACGATTCTATCATCGAAATCAAACACGTCTTTTCCAATTATCTGATAAGTCTCGTGGCCTTTGCCGGCAATAAGTATAACATCATTTGTTTTTGCACGCTCAACCGCATATTCGATTGCTTTTTTCCGGTCAGGAATCGTCACATAACTTCCTTCATCTGCTCCCTCTTCCATATCCTTTAGAATCTGAAGCGGGTCCTCTGTGCGCGGATTATCACTTGTGAAAATAGCTGAGTCCGCTAAGTCTGCAGCAATGCCTGCCATTAAAGGGCGCTTTGTTTTATCACGGTCGCCACCGCAGCCTACAATTGCGGTGATACTTCCTTTTGCAAATTCTTTAATCGTTCTTAAAACATTTTCCAAACTGTCAGGCGTATGTGCATAGTCAACAATAACCGTAAAATCCTGCCCTGCTATTACAGGTTCGAATCTGCCTGAAACGCCAGTTACATCTTCAAGAGATGAAATAATCTGATCAAGTTCTAATCCGGATAATAAGCATGCTGTAATAGCTGCCAGCACGTTATAAACCGAAAACTTACCAATAAGCTTAAGTGTAACTTCCCTAGAACCCTTTGGTGTAATCAGTGTAAACGAAGTTCCTTTTGAGCCAATAGTTATGTTTGCAGCACGAACATCGCTATCATTGTCGATCCCGTAAGAAATCACTTGTGCAGATGTAACTCTCTCAAACATTTTAGAAGCTGGATCATCGTTGTTGAGTACGGCTACTTTTCGATCTGTTTTATGATAAGTATTGCCCATTTGAGAAAACAAAAGACTTTTAGCAAACTGATATTCTTCCATATTTTTATGGTAGTCCAGGTGATCCTGTGTAAGATTCGTAAAGATGGCAATATCAAAATCACAGCCCCAGACGCGTCCCTGATCAAGAGCATGTGAAGATACTTCCATTACTGCTGCATCAACTTTTTCCTGAGTCATTCTATAGAAAGCGTTTTGAAGAAATAAAGAATCAGGTGTAGTGTTCGCTACTTTAAAACTTTGATCTTTAATTTTCATTTCTATCGTACCGATCATTCCAGTACTTCTGCCTGCATCACGAAAAACTTTTTCAATAAGGTGAGATGTTGTTGTCTTGCCATTTGTTCCAGTGATTCCGATTAAATGTAATTTTTGTGAGGGATGTCCATAGAAGGCATCTGCCAAAACAGCCAGTGCCTTTTTAGAGTTCTTAACTTTAATTACAGGAATGTTAACATCTATATCCTTCTCAGCTAATATTGCTGCAGCACCATTTTTCGCAGCAGTCTCAGCAAAATCATGGCCGTCAAATATTACCCCTTCTATACAAACAAACAGACAGCCTTTCCCCGCTTTCCTCGAGTCCATTTCAACAGAGGTAATTTCAGGATTGGCTTCAATATCCATTTCATAGTTCACTAAATATGTAAGCAATTCTCTTAATTCCATTAATCCTGACCTCTCCTCTAATCATCGTTAAAAGTAATTTAAGGCTTTTTCCGTAGACCTTGTTGCTCTTGAAAGTAGCTGATCTCCGTTCCAGATGCTCGCTTTCCGGGGGGCGTGCGGTGAGCCACTTTGGCGTTATGCACCTGCTGTGTCTCACCTGTCACGCTAATCCCCCAGGAGTCTCGCATCTTGCACTCCAATCAACTTATCAATGAAGATAATGAGCAATCCAAGCTAAAGACAACAATCTTTCAGAAAAGTGCCCCTAGATAAAACCTACTTTTAAGAAAAATAAGCCAAGGCAAGATTACGCGCTTGGCTATGTGTACATCTTCCATTTTAATCTTCCACATCTTTTTTGTCACCCAAAAATAAACGGATCGTCTTTCCTGCTTGAAGCTTTACTCCTGCTTGTGGAGCTTGCTGAACGATGTAATTCCCTTTGCCGGATGTTTCAATTTTCAAATTGTATAATAGATTTGTAAGCTCTTTTGTTTTCTTTCCTACTAAATTTGGCACAACAACTTCCGGTGCATCCAGCCATGTCTTTTCTTTCTCGATCTGCCCTTTTTGTTTTGCCACACCCATTGCTGAAAGACTGTCTTCAATAATATTTCCAACGATTGGCGCAGCAACAATCCCTCCAAACTGCAATGTTTCTTTCGGGTTATCAATCGCAACGTATACAACAATCTCAGGCTTGTTCGCCGGTGCCATTCCTATAAATGAAACGATATGATTATTTTTTAAATAGACGCCGCCCTCTGCTTTTTGGGCAGTACCTGTTTTACCGCCAACACGGTAACCATCTACAAATGCATTTTTCCCTGTTCCTTGAGCAACTACACTTTCTAAAGCGTGTCTGACTTCTTTTGATGTTTCTTCTGAAATAACTTTTCTTTTAAGTTTTGGAGTTTGCTTACTGACTACTTTACCCGTTACAGGGTCAACTAACTCTTTAGCTATATATGGTTCGTACAAGTAACCCCCATTTACGGCCGCAGAAACGGCTGCAACTTGCTGAATAGGTGTTACGGAAACCCCCTGGCCGAAAGCAGTAGTTGCTAGTTCTAACGGACCTACGCGATCATGCGTGAATAGGATCCCTTTTCCTTCACCTGCAAGGTCAACACCCGTTTTTTCGCCAAATCCAAAGTCTTTTATATACGAGAACAATTTATCTTTTCCTAATCGCTGCCCTAAAATAACAAAGCCCGGGTTACAAGAGTTTTGGACACCTTCTAAAAAGCTCTGGCTGCCGTGCCCTCCTGCTTTCCAGCATTTCAGCTTTCGCCCCGCTACTTCAATCGAACCCGGATCGTGAAAGTGGTCATTTTCAAGGTCCACTTTGCCTTCTTCCAGTGCAGCTGCAAGTGTAATAATCTTAAAAGTAGAACCAGGTTCATACTGAGCCCAAACCGGCAAGTTGCGGTTATAAACTTCAGGTGCTACACGTTTGTATTCTTCCGGGTCAAAATCTGGTCTTGAACTCATACCTAAAATTTCACCCGTGTTAGGGTTCATAGCAATTGCAATCGCTCCATCTGCATTGTAGGTGGCTTGTGCAATATCCAATTCCCGCTCTATGATCGTCTGAACTCTGGCATCAGTCGTAAGACGCAGATCGTAACCGTCTTTGGGTTTTTCATATTTATCAGATAAAGAAGGCATTCTCCTGCCGCGGGCATCAGAAAAAAAAGAAACATGTCCTTTTTTACCGTTTAATTGATCATCATAATATAGTTCCAGACCTGTTAAGCCCTGACTGTCAATACCTGCAAAACCCAGCACATGAGAAAGATAGGCACCATAAGGATAATGACGCTTGCTGTCTTCAGCTACAAACACGCCTGATAGATTTAATGCTTCTACCTCTTTCGCTTTGTTGTTGCTGATCTTCCTGCCGCCATTATCAATTCTTACAATCGATTCTTTTTTAGTAATTCTCTTATACACTTCGGTTTTTGATATATTCAGAACCGCTGCCAGCTTTTCAGCTGTTTCGTCCGGTTCTTTCACCTGTCTTGGCACAACAAAGACCGTCGGAGCACTGATATTCGTAGCGAGTACTACATCATTTCTATCAACGATCTTACCTCGCTTAGGTTCAAAAGGAATATTACGGCTCCAAGAATCCAGCGCTTGATCTGTCAGCATGTTCCCTAAAACGAACTGTACATATCCAAGGCGGACCGAGATAACAAAAAAGAATGCTAGTCCAAATACAAGAACAAAAATTAAGCGCCTGCGTACTGTTACATTTGAAACTCGCACATACAATACCTCCTCTGTATGGTTCGTTTCAAATATATGCTTGTACACAAGCGCATAGAACATATTATCACTCAGTCGTTACTATGGTTTCCTCTTCGCTGTTTTGCTCCGTTCCTTCGCCGTTCTGTTCTGTCTCTTCACTATTTTCTTCTGATACAGGTTCTGTTTCCTTTGGTGCTTCAAGCTGAACCACCAGGTAATCTCCCGCTTTTACCGGGCTTCCTGCCTTAACATTTTGTTTAACAGCAAATCCGCTGCCTGTGATTGTTTCTTTCAGTCCCAGAAGCTTACTTAGTCGAAGTATGTCCATATAGGACCAGTTTGTTAGATCCGGCATTTTGGCATCGCCTGAAGTCCGTAGAATAACACGCTCTCCCTTGATGACATAAGCTCCTTCATATGGCTCCTGCTTTATGACCTCATCTCCAGAGCCAATAACAGAAACATGCATGCCTAAATTTTCAAGTTCGGATTTAGCTTCCTTAGCGGATTGTCCGGTGTAATTATCCAATTCCTTACCATATGTTTTTTTGGCTTTGGATTTGGTCTGTTTTTCTTTCGCTTCCGGCTGGATATTTAAATATTGCAGGCTGCTTTTCATAACACTTGTAAAAATATTCGCTGTTGGTGTAGATCCCATTTCAGGAAATTCAACCTTTGGGCGTTCGACAGCAACATAGACCAATAGTTTGGGGTCATCTTTAGGTGCCATCCCAATAAATGAAAAGACATTTTCTCCCCATCCTGAAATGTATTTTCCATCTTTCCCCGGAATCTGTGCAGTACCTGTTTTACCAGCAACACTGTAGCCATCAATCATGTATGGCTTCCCTGTTCCCTCAGTTACAACCGTTTCTAAAATATCTCTGACTTGCTTGGAAGTGCCTTCTGAAATCGGCTTGCCTTTAACTTCTGGTTCATTATCTAGAACCACCTTTTTTGTTTCTGGGTTCATAATTTTATCGATAACATATGGCTGCATCATTTTGCCGCCATTCGCAATCGCCGTGGCCGCCTGTATCTGTTGGATAGGTGTAATGGTTGAACCTTGTCCAAACGCAGTTGTTACTTTTTCAATTTCATAGTTATATAGGATAGAACCGTTCTTCTCATTAGGCAGATCAATGTTTGTTTTTTGATCCAATCCAAATTTAGAGATGTAGCTTCTGAATTTTTCATAGCCCAATTTTTCACGTACTAATTTCGAGAATGCTACGTTGGAAGAGTTTTGTACCCCTTCATTGTAAGTGATCGTTCCCCAGCCCTTGCGGTTATGATCATATATCGGGCGTCCGATGTTCGGAAGCTTGTATGAACCTGACTGGAACTGTTCATTTCCGTTATATTTGCCTTCCTCAATAGCTGCTGCCAATGTGAAGATTTTCATGGTTGACCCTGGTTCAAAAGGATAAGAAACCGCAAAATTTGTATAGTTTTCAATATCTTTTTGATTCGGATTAAAAGCAGGATAGTTGCTCATTGCTAGTATTCTTCCTGTTTTAGGGTCTGCAACAATTCCTGTAATCTTTTCTGGTTCATATTCTTCAGCCGCTTCCTGCATAGCCTCATCCAAGTATAACTGGATTTTTTCATCGATTGTCAGATAGACATCCTGACCATGCTTAGGCTTCTCAACCGACTCTTTATTAGCAGGGATAGCACGGCTGAATGCATCTCCAAGAAATGTAATCTTTCCGTCCTTTTCCTGCAAATATTTATTCAATGATTTCTCGAGACCCATCAATCCAGCTTGAACGCCTTTTTCACCATTTCCTGTATAACCTATAACATGAGAGGCAAATGTTTGATTAGGATAGTAACGTCTGGATTCTCTAAGAAAATCAATTCCAGGAATCTTCAGGTCTTCAATTTGTTCCTTTTTACGGTAAGAAACTTTTCGGCCTGAAGGTATCTCAATCTGAAATCGGCCTTCCTTGCTTAGCAATTTAACTAAGTTTTCCTTATCAGTGTCAAGAACCTTGGCTAACTTTTCTGCAGCTTCTACTGGATCCTTGATATGATTCGGGTAATTCTTATCAAGAATTGCAATAACACTGTAAGAGGGAATATCTTGTGCAACTACTTCACCATTCCTGTCAAACATCGTTCCGCGCTTCGCATCAAGAACATCGCTCTTCATCCATTTTCTTTTTCCGTACTCGATTAAATCTACACCTTCAGCGGATTGAGAAGATGCCACGACAAAGAACTTGCTTGTTAAAACAAAAAAGAGCACGGTAAACAAAACCATAAGAATACCTGCTCCTACATTTTTTCTTTTTAATTTCATAACAACACCTGCTTTTTAGTCCTGAACAACTTTTACGTTTTTATCATCAAAAATAAAACCTTGTTCCTTAGCGATTTTCATGATGCGCTCAGGGTTGCTTAATTCTGTTACTTGTAGGTGATAATCTTCTACGATCTTAGTTTCAGCTGAGATATCTCTTTGGATTGTTTCAACCTTAGCAGTTGTCTGATATACAGATGCGTAAAGTGAAATAAGCCACACAAGACCAGCTATTAAAACAACTCCCATCATTCCCCACAGGATCACTTCACCTTTTGTAAAAAGTTTTCGTGATGGCTGTTCGACGGGTCTAGGATTTCTTTGGGGCTGTGATTGTGTTTGTAATTGTTGTTTTTGAACTTGATATGCTAAATTACTCAATACTTTTTCTCCTCTCTATTTCTGCTTTTCGGCAATTCTTAGTTTCGCTGATCGAGATCTTCTATTCTCTTCAAGCTCGTTCTCTGTTGGCACTATTGGTTTGCGTGTGATCAGTTTTAAAGTTGGTTTGTATTCATCTGGTATGACAGGCAGCCCTGGAGGGAGTTCCGGTCCCGCACTCGCTTTTTTCAGTATATTTTTACACGCACGATCTTCAAGTGAATGAAAAGTGATGACCGCAATACGTCCACCGATATTTAATAGTTCAATGGAGTCTTTTAGTGCATCTTCAAAGGCGTTTAGTTCATCATTAACTGCAATGCGAATGGCTTGAAATGTCCTTTTTGCCGGATGACCACCTGTTCTTCTTGCAGGCGCAGGTATAGCGTCCTTTATTATTTCGACAAGTTCACCGGTTGTTTGAATCTCTTTTTTCTCTCTGGCCGCTTCAATTTTCCGAGCGATCTGCTTAGCGAACTTCTCTTCGCCATATCGAGAAATAATCTTCATCAACTCGTTAAAAGACCATTCATTTACAATTTGTTTCGCTGTAAGTTCACTAGACTGATCCATTCGCATATCTAATTCAGAATCATGCTGATAACTGAATCCCCTGTCTGCCTCGTCAAGCTGCGGTGATGAAACCCCAAGATCGAAAAGAATCCCATCTACTTCATGTACCCCAAGGCTATTCAGCTCTTCTTTTATGTACCGGAAATTGCTGCGGACGATCGTGAACTTCCCTTCATATTCTTTCAACACCTGCCGTGCATTTTCGATCGCTTTGTCATCTTGGTCAAAAGCATATAAATGCCCTGTTTCTAATTGGGACAGTATAAGTGCACTATGGCCTGCCCCACCCAACGTACAATCAACATAAATTCCATCTGGCTTAATGTTTAATGCATCTACCGATTCTTGTTTTAAAACTGTTATATGGTCAAACAATGGAAAATTCCTTTCTGCTGTAAACTTAAGGGTTTATAAATCAAAGTCCATAAGACTCTCTGCAATCTCACCAAAAGAATCTTCTGATTTTGAGAAGTATTCTTCCCAAATTGATTTACTCCAAAT
The DNA here is from genome assembly GCF_042746035.1 of Fictibacillus sp. NPDC058756. NCBI lineage: Bacteria > Bacillati > Bacillota > Bacilli > Caryophanales > Fictibacillaceae > Fictibacillus > Fictibacillus sp. NPDC058756. Next base: position 2,159,008 of record NZ_JBHYPU010000001.1, read on the forward strand.
CTCAATTCTATTCGACACACCTATAACTACGCAATCCTTTTCTAGTTTTGCATAGTCTCTGAGCGGAGATGCAATATTCACTCTACCCTGTTTATCAAGCTGACATTCAGCAGCTCCAGAAAAGAAAAAACGGGTAAATGCCCGTGCATCCTTTTTAGTAAATGGCAGGCTCTTTAATTTTTCCTCAATAACCTTCCACTCACTTAAGGGATAACCGAATACACATTGATCTAACCCGCGAGTCAAAATAAACTCGGTGCCTAGTTCTTCACGAAATTTGGAGGGGATGATCATACGTCCTTTGTCATCGATGCTGTGCTGATACTCTCCCATGAACATATGATCACCCCACTTTCTCCCCTAAATCTACCACAACACTCCACTTTTCACCACTACAAGTATTATTCGTTTACAAAAAAAAAAATCCTGCTGTCTCACAGGATTTTTTCAAAAATATTTTTTAATTTTTATAGGAAAACAATTTTATGTTTTTCATTGAAACAAAAAGGGAATTCTAAGAGGTCTTTTATTAAATATGAACCTTCCTCGTTCATAAATTGATAAACATTCCAAACTCTTTCTTGCAATACTCCGCCTGGTTTTAATTCCAGCATAATTTCATCATATTCAGCCAGCGGAACCTTTACTTTTTTCCTGACACGCTGTTCCATCTTTTGTTCCATATAATCAATCTCAGATAAAATACGGTTCAAGTTTAGCTCAGCGACTGGAAGCAGCTTAGGGTCTATTTCTTCAGCAAGCTTTACCAGCTGCGAATATGATTTTGCGATATCGGATTTAACAGTCTCTATTGAATCGTTCGTCTCAACAGGTCTGTTCTCATCGAACCAATCTCTTTTGTACTTTTCGGTTCCTTCCATTATCACCTGTTCCGCATTAAGTTTCTTAGAATCTAGGAGTCCCTTAATCCTTTGCGGAACAAGTGTTATGGACAGCCTTGGCATCACCACAGGCATCTTACGGTCAAAATGACGAAAGACTTTTCCAAGTGATGCCCAATAAGAAATTTCGCCTGGACCTGCTATAAAGGATAAAACAGGCAACAGGAACTCCTGCATTAAAGGACGAGTCACTACGTTATTACTGAACTTTTCCGAATAAAGTGCAGCTTCTTTCAATAATTCATCCTCAGAAATAGTAAAGTCCTTTTCTTTAGAAGTGAAACCATATTCATTTCGAAATAACAGAATCCGCTCCCCATTTTTTGTATAAAACAAATGAGCATTGTTTTCTTGAACTTCAATCGGATCATTAAATCCCTTATCGTTCAGATTCTTTGTTTGTAATCTAAAAGCCTGATCGATATCAAGATTGTTGCGAATCATCTTTTCAAGATATTCGGATTGCAGCTTTTTAAATTCCGGATCACCTGAATCCAGTAATATTAAACCTTCGTCTGAAAACCAGTGTGAAAGAAGCTTTGCAAAAAAGGTCACGATAGAGTCTGATTCGTAAAGATAACTTTCAGTTTGTGCAAGGAAGTCATTTGTGAAAGCAGTTTCTCCGAACGAACGGAAAACATCTTGGAGCCAAGGCTTTACATCATCAGGATTCCATTGCCACAGTGAAGCAGAGGATTTCACTGATGAAGCTGCTTTTAATGAAATTTTCTTAGCTGTATCATTCTTAGGAACCATAACATGGTTTATCTCATCCATATCATGATCTTCACCTGCTATCCAGAATACAGGAGCCACAGGAACTCCAAGCTCTTTTTCTGCCTGTTTGGCTAACTGAATCGTGCTGATACATTTATAGATTACGAGAAGCGGTCCGGTAAGGAGGCCGGCTTGCTGCCCTCCGACAACTGCTAATCCATCACTGCTTTTTAATTTTTGAATGTTATTCAATGTTTTGTCTGAAGTACCGATCTTTTGGTTATATGACGACAAGTATTCAGTCAGTTCATCTCTTGGAAAAGTATAATACTTTAACTCCTGCTGTCTAGTTAAAAAATCTCTGTTGTTAAAGGGCTCTTTATAATCAAAAAAACTGGCAGCATCCTCATCTCCATTCAAGTACCTCTCTAGAAATGGCGATGTCTGAAGTTTTATTTCCTCCAGTTTCATTCATGTACTTCCTTTCTGCATATCAATTACATCCTTAAAGAGTATAGCAAAGAAACAGCTATGGTTATAAAAGATATGCTCTAAGCCTCAAGAATACGTTCGATTATCCCGTATGTCATTAGTGAAAAATAGCCAAAAGTAAGGAGCAAAAACTGCAGCCGCCAGTTCAGCCTGAAGATTTTCCCCATCGACAGGTCCAGATCATTTTTCCAGATCATTACCGTGATCATTACACATCCTGATATAAACAATAAGATTAATACCCAATAATAAGATTGACCCCAAATTTCAACTGTCATTCTTTCAATGGAAAAAAATAAAAAAAAGGTTGTTACATCCGTACTTATTTTAAAAGCTTTTCTTTTCTTCCGGGTTACTTTATAGATGCTCTTTTTAACAACAAAAAAGACAAGATACGGCACCGTTATGAAAGTAGCAATAACCGCACCTAAAACACTAGACAATCACTCATCCTCTCCAATCCAATGCTTTAACAGCTTTAAACACATGCATAGAACTAGGAATCTGTAAGTTGCTTTTTTTTGCACGCTCTATAATTTCACCTGTTATGCTGTCTATTTCAGTTTGCTGTCCGCTTTCGACACTCTTTAGCATAGAAGAACGGTTAAATGAAGTATTTCTGCAAAGGACTAACAATTCCTTCCATAATTCATCTCGTTTATCCGTCATATCCAAAACAAAGATAGTTTCTTCAAAAAGTTCCTTCATGATTGAAAGAGCATATTCATTTTCTATCAATTGACCGTTCGGTATTCTAAGTATTGCAGTTACTGGATTTATGGAGGCATTGATAATTAATTTTTTGTACAGCATTTCTTCCCAATTGCTCTCTGCAGTGACAGGGAAATTTAAACCATGAAGAATTTCAATCCATTCAGATGATGAATCACCTTTAAAAGATGAAACTTTGATTCTTCCTTCTCCCAGGTGATTAACAGAAGACAATCCATCTTTAAGTGCTCCGTGCTCCACAACTCCCACTGAGAGGTTCTTTTGCGGAAGATTTTCTAAAAATTTTATATGGCTCATCCCGTTCTGCAAAAACAAGTACGATACTTCTTGGAAATTTTCATTTTTTATAAAGAATAATTCCGAGATCGAAGTTTGTTTCACAGAAATAATGCAGTACGATTCTTCACCTGAATATTCATTTACGTGGAGTGCTTGAACGTTAACTTTATTTTCTTTGCTTGATTGATTCCTATATGTAATTCCATTTTGGTTTAAAAATTCAGCTTGTGCACTGGTTCGTGTATATATAACAGGTTCATGCCCGTTCAATTTGAGGAAATAAGAGATTAATAAGCCGATTGCTCCTCCGCCGATCACACCGACTTTCATAAAAAGCCTCCTTTTCATCAATTTTCTTAGTATTATTTTACCATATAAAATAAAATACCATAAATTAACACTTCTTGCTATGAAGTTTCTCACTTTAGCCTTATTTATAAAAAATTGTTGCCATTGATATGTTTCTTGAGACCCCGCGGGACAGGTGAGACTCCTGAACGCGCAAAGCGCGAGGAGGTTCACCGCACGCCCCGCGGAAAGCGAGCAACCTGGAGCGGAAATCAACCACTTCCAAGAACATCATAGATTACGAAAACTGCCTTTGAAAAACACCCCTCCTTTAAAAGGAGGGGTGCATTTTATACAGGATATACTGGGTGCTTGCGTTCACTAAAAATCATTTCTTTGTTCTCATAGAAACTAAACCGGTTCTTCAGTTCATCTCTAAGGGATGAAGGGGAAACGATATCATCAATGATCATTTCTGATGCAAGCTTGTAAATATCAATATGCTCTTTATATTCCTGTTGTTTTTGCTGGACGAATTGAATTCGCTCTTTCACATCTTCAATCTCGTTAATTTTATTGGAATAGACAGCATTTACTGCTGCTTCAGGTCCCATGACAGCAATCTGCGCTGTCGGAAGCGCCAAACAACAGTCCGGTTCAAAAGCAGGGCCTGCCATTGCATAAAGACCTGCACCATATGCTTTACGAACGATTACAGAGATTTTAGGAACCGTAACATCGCTCATCGCAGCTATCAGTTTTGCTCCATGTCTGATAATTCCTGCTCTTTCAACTTTTGTCCCAATCATAAAGCCAGGAACATCTGATAAGAAAAGAAGCGGAATTGAGAAAGCATCACAGAGAGTGATAAAACGTGCAGCTTTATCCGCTGAATCTACAAATAATACTCCGCCTTTTACTTTAGGCTGATTTGCAATAATACCAACCGGCTTTCCGTCAATACGTCCAAATCCAGTAACGATTTCTTGCGCGAACAGCTTTTTCATCTCAAAGAAGCTGCCCTCATCAATTAATCCATCGATAAACTCGTACATATCGAAAGGAACGTTTTGATTTTCTGGAACAATCGCCTCGAGCTCTCTCCCTGCTTTTGGAGAAAGAGCTTCAGAAACCGGTGCTTTTTCTTTATAGTTACTAGGGAAGTAAGAAAGATAACGGCGAGCTTCTTCAATTGCTTCTGTCTCATCAGCAGCCAGAACATCACCGCATCCGCTAATTGAACAATGCATTCTTGCTCCGCCCATTTCTTCAAGCGTTACTTTTTCGCCAATAACTTTTTCAGCCATACGCGGACTTCCTAAATACATGGAAGCATTTTGGTCAACCATGATAACAACATCACAGAATGCTGGGATGTATGCTCCGCCCGCAGCAGAAGGACCAAATAAAATACAGATTTGAGGGATCATCCCTGACATCTTCACTTGATTATAAAAGATTTTCCCTGCTCCGCGCCGATTTGGAAACATGTCAATCTGATCTGTTATTCTTGCTCCAGCTGAGTCAACAAGATACAGCATCGGCACTTTAAGTTTTTGAGCCGTTTCTTGAATACGAATAATTTTTTCTACAGTTCGCGCTCCCCACGATCCTGCTTTTACTGTAGAGTCATTTGCCATAACACAAACCGTTTTTCCGCCCATTTTGCCGATCGCAGTAACAACACCATCCGCAGGCAGATCACCTGCTTGGTTGTTGGCAAATTTAGCGTCTTCTACTGTATATTCACCATTATCGAATAATTGTTTTAGACGGTCACGAACGAACATTTTGTTTTGAGCACTGTTTTTTTCATGATACTTTTGTGCTCCTCCAGCTTCAATCTGTTCAATTTTCTCTTTTAGCTGATTTTCTAATTTTGCTACCATCATGTACCTCCTTCAAGAGAGTGAGCGCTCGCTCAGAATGTAAGCATAACTTTTATTTCAACGTAACGAGTACGTCTCCCTCATTTACAAAATCGCCAGATGCAAACTTAATGCTTTCCACTGTTCCTGCATCTGCAGCATCAACAGGAATCTCCATTTTCATAGATTCCAAAATAATAACAGTTTGTCCTGCTGTTACTTCATCACCTTCACTTACTAATACTTGCCATACTGTTCCTGCCATAGATGCTGTAATTTCTTTCATGTTTCTCTCTCCTTTTTGTTTACGGTTTACTTACTGATCTTTTGCTAAGGAAATCTGTTGTGTAGTTCCCTTTTCTAAACCCTTCTTCTTCTAAAAGCTGTTGAAAAAGCGGCACGTTTGTTTTGAGCCCTTTAATCTGAATGCTGTCAAAGAAATGCTTTGCACTATTTAGACATTCAGCACGATTGGAATCGCTTACAATAATCTTCGCAATCATTGGGTCATAAAAAGGTGTAACCTGATTTCCGCTTTCATACCCTGTATCAATTCTCACGTTATCTATTTCTGGCCATACCAATTCTTCTATCTTTCCAGGCGCTGGGAAGAAGGTAACAGGATCCTCAGCATACAGTCTGAATTCCATCGCATGCCCTTTGCTCATGATCTCATTTTGAGCGAGCGGCAAAGCTTCACCTTGTGCGATCTGAATCTGCCATCTTACTAAATCAAGTCCTGTAATGCTTTCTGTTACGGGATGCTCCACTTGAAGACGTGTATTCATTTCCAGGAAGTAAAAATCACCGTTCTCACTCACTACAAATTCCACTGTTCCTGCATTCACATAGTTTACAGCTTTGGCTGCTTCCACCGCAGCTTCTGTAATTTTTGAGCGAAGACTTTCAGTTAAAAAAGGTGAAGGAGATTCTTCTACCACTTTCTGATTTCGACGCTGAATGCTGCAGTCGCGTTCGTACAGGTGAACGATATTTCCATGTGTATCACCCATTACCTGAACTTCAATATGTCTTGCGTTTTCAATGCATTTTTCAATAAACATTCTTCCGGAGCCAAAATAGTTCTTAGCCCGCTGCTGCGAGGATACGAAATGCTTATGAAGATCTTCTTTATTTTCGCATTTTACCATTCCGATTCCGCCGCCGCCGCTGCTTGCTTTTAGCATAACAGGGTAGCCGATCTGCTCAGCAAGTTTAACGCCTTCTTCGACATCCTCGATCGGTTCGATAGTCCCCGGAACGATTGGAACGCCTGCTTGCTGCATAGTTTTGCGAGCCATGATCTTGTCACCCATCCACTCGATCGTTTGAGGTGAGGGACCAATAAATTTAATACCTGCTTCTTCTATTTTTTTAGCAAACTCGTCATTTTCAGATAGAAGGCCATAGCCCGGGTGAATAGCATCCACTTTTTGCTCGATAGCGGCTTTTAAGATGGCATCACTTTGCAAATAAGATTTGGCAACCGGGGATTCCCCAATATGTATTGCCTCATCAGCAGCCTTTACAAAAGGGAGGTCTTTGTCTGCATCAGAATAAACGGCAACTGTTTCAATATTCATTTCTTTACACGTTTGAATAATTCGAAGTGCAATTTCTCCACGATTAGCGATTAAGATTTTTTTCATGTTAATCCTCCTTCCTGTTGTCAACATTACCTTTTTCGACAAAAAGACTCCTTTTCCTTTTTTGAAAATGCAAACTAAACGAATATTTTATTTTTAAAGAATTTTTAGCATAATTAGTATATACTATAAGTATAGAGAAAAGTACAGAATGACTGGGGGAGAGAAGATGTTTCAATATGAAGTTAAGAAATTATTAGTTAACTATAAAACATTGGAAGAGTTTAAACAGTTCAAAGAATATGGTGTACAAGAACTGTCAATGCTCGAGGACCTTCAAGATAATATGATCGAAAACGACAGCGAGTCCCCTTTCTACGGAATTTATTACGGTGATAAGTTAGTCGCACGAATGAGTTTATATCAGATCGAAGCTGCGTATGACCAATATTTTGATCCACCGCAAGACTATTTAGAGTTATGGAAACTGGAAGTGCTTCCGCATTACCAGACAAAAGGACTTGGAAGAGCTCTTGTAGAATTTGCCAAAACGTTTAATTTGCCTATCAAGACTAACGGAAGACAGCAATCAGGCAGCTTTTGGGAGAAGATGGGGTTTGAGGCAGTAACATATAATAAAGACCGCGACCGCGGACAAAATCCTTATGTATGGTATCCAACCGGAGTAAGCGAACAGCGGCTTGCATAAAGTGGAAAAAAGATGGCAGATGCCATCTTTTTTTAATTTCTAACAGGTACTTCTGTAAGTTTTCTAGCTCTTTCCATGATCTGCAGTACTTCTTTATAGTCACGGCAAACAGATTCATATTCTTTATTAACTTTGTCCAGCTTATTTTTTAGAGTGCCGTTTTCTTTTTTCATATGTTGGAGCCGTGAAAGCAGGGCTTTGTTTTCTGCTTCTAAATTTTTTGCGGATGGCCCTTCTGATTGAAGCTGCTGTAAAAATACAATGATTTCATTCAGTGAAAGACTTTTTTCTTCTTCATTTCTGTTAGAGACTTCTGCATTGAAAGAAAATGAATTATCGCAGGATTGTGAAACTAGCTGTTTACCTTTTCTTTTATTGCGTTCTTTGCGAACTTTTTTCGCTTCTGCTATCGCTTTTTCATATTGTTTCCGTATTAGTGAGTTCCACCTAAACCCGCAGGCAGCAGGTGTTCTTGTTAATTTCTCTCCCACTTCTTCAAACGCTACAAGCTGTGTACTGCCTTCACGTATGTGCCTTAGTGTAACTTCTGCAAGAATCGCATCTTCGTCTTTTGTCCAGGCATCCTGGCGCAGATTGGTCATTATGATCCCCCCATTTTAGTGGTTTGTAATATGAATATGCTAGTGCTAGAAAAGATAGACTTTTTATTCTACTAAAATAGGGGAAGTTTATTTTTAAACTGTTTTCGTAAATATTGTAGCTTTTAGAAGTGTTGATTTCCGCTCCAGGATGCTCGCTTTCCACGGGGCGTGCGGTGAGCCCCTTAGGCTCTTCAAGCCTGCCTGGGTCTCACCTGTCCCGCTGATCCCGTAGGAGTCTCGCACCTTCCGCTCCAATCAACTAGTCAAAGAAGCTTATAAAATAATAAATATTTAAAAGCAACAATCTTTTAGAATGGCTCTTTTCTAAAAAATTGTTGCTACAGAGAGATTTTAAGAAATTCTCCATGGAATAGTTAATTGGAGTGTAAGGGCGAGACTCCTGCAGGATGAGTGGGACAGGTGAGACCGTTCAATGACGCGAAGCGGCGAATGGGCTCACCGCACACCCTGCGGAAAGCGAGTCCTGCAGCGGAAATTAGCATCTTTCAAAAGCAACAAAGTTTGCGAAAACAGCCTTTAGAATTAAGCCTTTTTTAAAAATGCCTCTACTCTTTTATGATGGTCATCAGAAGCCCAGAGTTTTGCACATCTTCTTATTTCATGCTGAACATTTTGCTTAATTTTCTGCTGATCAAACCTATTGAGCTGCAGTGTCTTATATGAAGTGATGACACCAAGAGGCTGAGCTGTGTATCTCTCTAAATAACGTTCAGTTTCCTTTTTACTGCTTCCTTTAATTACATATTGTATAAATCCGAAGTCCTTTCCTTGCTTAGCTGTAACTGGAGAGGAACTATAGAGAAGATCCATTGCTTCCGTCTGCCCGATACGCTCTAAAAGATAGCTGCCTCCACCCCAGCCAGTTGTGATTCCAAGCTTGCCCTGTATAAAACCAACTTTTGCTTCAGCCCGTGCAAGCCTTATATCACAAGCAGCAGCGATCTCACAGCCTCCACCAACCGCTGAACCATTTATTAATGCTGCAGTTGGTTTCGGAAAGAAAAATAATTCATCCAGCACATCCCCCATTTTGGAGAGCATACCAAATGCTTCTTCTTCTGTTTTTAATGAGTGAAAAGCACTTAAATCCCCGCCAGAACAGAAGGCTTTAGTTCCTGCTCCCGTAATAATCAGCACTTTTACATCATCATCCATTTTTGCTGTATTCAAAAGTGACGATAATTTTTCCATCACCTCAAAATTAATTGCATTTCTTACAGAAGGACGGTTTAGCGTTACCCATCCGATATTATTTTCTTTATGCCAAAGTACAGGCTGCTCACTCAATCCTTACACCTCCAATAAAAGAAAGCGCTTCTTTTTATGTATATGAAAAAACAGGAAGCATAAGGCTTCCTGTTTTTCATTACTTGCTAACTACTTCTTTTCCTTTGTAAGAGCCACACTCACGACAAACACGGTGAGATAACTTGTATTCTCCGCACTGTGGACACTTTACCATACCAGGCATGGAAAGCTTATAGTGTGTACGACGCTTCGCTTGGCGAGTTTGTGATGTTCTGCGAAAAGGTACTGCCATTTTGTATCCACCTCCTTAAAGGTCTTGAAAGAATCATTATAACCTATTCTTTCATTCATTGTCTTTGTCAAAAAATTTAGCCAGACCAGCCAATCTCGGGTCAACCCTGTTTTGACGGTCTTCATCCGTTATCCTTTGCCATCCTTTTCCCTCTTTGGGAGCAGGACCATCTGTGACATCACCAGCCGTTATTTTCAGCGGCTTCTCAAGCAAAATATGCTCTTCGATGACAGGGAGAAGATCAACGTAATGTCCTTCGACTTTATGAAGGCTTTCTTCATCTTCAAATTCCGTATAGTTCGGGTCGAAAATGAAAATTTCCGTCGTTTTTACCGAAAATGGAAATTCCACATCCACCAATGTGCTTGCACAAGGCAGCACCATTTTTCCTTTTATGGTCAAATAAAAAGTGGCTTTTTGTTGAGTAACATCTGCATGTCCTTCTACGTAAACAGGATCAATGCTTCTGATCTCCGGGTCTTTTTCCATCACACCGCTCACATCAACATTTTGTTCAAACGTTAACGGTTTACGGTAAAAATTCTTTAATTCCTGTAGTGACCATTTCATGTCGTTATCACCTCAAGGCAACAGTAGTAATTATATCGGTCAAAATATAAAATGTCAATATTATATCTTTACAGTGATGCTTTTGATTTTAAACTGTTTTTAGTACAATGTAAACGTAAAAGATTTAAGGTCTGTCAAGGGAGTGGAAATTTTGAGAGCTACCGGTGTTGTTGTAGAATATAACCCTTTTCACAATGGTCATTATTATCATTTGCAGGAATCCAGGATTGTAACACAAGCTGACTGTATTATCGCTGTTATGAGCGGAAACTTTCTTCAGCGAGGGGAACCTGCTCTGCTTTCTAAATGGAAAAGAACGAAAATGGCTCTACTAGGCGGCGCTGACCTTGTGATTGAACTTCCTTACGCTTATGCCACAAGCCACGCACCCCGTTTTGCTTTTGGGAGCATCTATTTGCTTCAGGCAGCAGGTGCTTATTCCTTCTGCTTTGGAAGCGAATCTGGTGATGTATCGGTTTTTCATGAAACGCTTGATTTAGTAAGTTCCCAAGACCATGTCTACCAATCACATGTATGTGAATTTATGTCACAAGGGTTCTCCTATCCTTCAGCTGCTGCCAAGGCTTATGAACAGCTTAATATGCCACTGACACTTGATCTAAGCAAGCCAAATAATATTTTAGGGTTTGAATACATACGTGCAAGCCGGGAACTCGGTTCAGCTATAAAGCCACTGACAATAAAACGAAAAAATGCGGATTATCATGATGTAGTTCTTGGAAAAGGAGACATTGCAAGTGCAACTGCTATCCGGGAAGCTGTATTCTCTCACGATATTGAAAAAGCAGTTAACTATATACCGTCTTTCACTTTTGACATATTAAAAGAAGAAAAAAAATATAAGGGTGCTTTAATGAACTGGGAACGTTTTTACCCGCTGCTTCGTTATCAACTATTATCTTCAAGTCCTTCTGATTTAAACAGGTTTTATGAAGTGGAAGAAGGATTAGAAAATAGAATGATCGATGCAATGAAGGACTCTGACAGCTTTCATTCGTTTATGACCCGTTTAAAAACGAAGCGATATACATGGACAAGACTTCAGCGAGCATGTCTTCACGTGCTGAACAAAATTCATAAAGAGGATATGCACCGTATATTAGAGTCTCCTCCAGCCTATCTGCGTGTTTTAGGAATGACAGAAACAGGACGCGAATATCTGAGTACTGTTAAAAAATCATTAGAACTACCTTTGGTGACGACTGTCTCAAAACATGAATTTGAAGGTTTGAAGATGGAGGCGAAAACGTCCCTTGTATATGCGCAAGGGGCATCATTAAACAGGCTAGATGCCGAGAAGGAAGAGTATAATACTCCGCCGGTGATGTTGAAGTAAGAGCGCTCATAAATTTCGTATGGCGCTCGTTTCAGCAAGGATAAATCCTGCTAAACGAGCTACTCATTCTTTTCTTAAATGCCGCAAATACATAAAGAAAAAGGATGCAGGTCCCATTAAAACAGACCTTGCATCCTTTCTTTGTTAATTAAGACTCTTTTCTAGTAGATTGTTGCTTTTGAGTCTTTAGTTACCTCTCTTCATTGACAAGTTAATTGGAGCGGAAGGTGCGAGACTCCTGCGGGATCAGCGTGCCAGCTACCTGAATATTCTTCTCGCAAGGCATGCGACGAGGAAGCTCGCTTCGGCGGATTTTCTTGTAGACGCAGGAGCAGCACTTCATATTTTTCACTTAGGCTCACCGCACGCCCCGCGGAAAGCGAGCATCCTGCAGCGGAAATTAACCACTTAAAAGAGCAATAAAGATTGCGAAAACAGCCTTAATTAAAGCTTCTCCAAATACTCCAAAGCATCATCTAAAGTCTTTACCGGCACGATTTTCATCTTCGAACCGATGTCTTTTTGTACTTTAACAGCATCACGATAGTTGTTGCCTTCAACTGGCGCAAAGAATATTTCTGCTCCTGCATCATCAGCAGCTACTATCTTCTGCTGAATCCCTCCGATTGGACCTACGTTTTTCTGAAGATCCATCGTGCCTGTTCCAGCAATTTTTTTGCCGTGTGTTAAATCTTCTTTATTAAGCTGATCTAAGATTTCAAGAGTAAACATAAGACCTGCAGACGGTCCTCCGATTTGAGAAGTGTCAATCTTAACTTTAGGATTCGTTACAATAGAAACATCTGCTACAGGTGAAGTGATTCCAAGTCCTGCTTTTGGACCTTCATCTTGCACATACTTTTTTGGAAACTCTTCAATGTTTAAAGCAACGTTCATCTTTTTGTCACCGCGTAAAATAGTCAGGTCTACCTTATCCCCTGCTTTTTTCGGACTTAGCACTTCTAAAAGTTTTTTAGTTTCCATAACAGGTTTATGGTCAACTGCTATAATCTTATCTCCAACTTTTAATTTTTTTTCTGCAGGCATGCCAGACATGATTCCAGTCACATACACACCGTGATATTCTATATCGACTTTCTTTCCTGCTTCTTGATATGCAACGATTGTTGCCGCATGCTGAGAATCTTCCATCATTTGCAGCTGCCGCTGGTTATATTCCTCATCTGTTTCATCTTCGCTTCTGATTTGATCTGCAGGTATTACTTCTCGATAATCGCTGAATTTTGCCCATATGTACTGTGGTATATTTGCTGTTCCGATTGATACGGTTGTAAGCATAAAGACCCCTTCATCTTCATCACCATCTTCTACATGGATTATCGGATCCAGCTCCCTTGCATCTCCAGGAGAAGTAATGTAGTAAGGAAGGGGATAAAAAGCGATGAATGCAAATGCGATTAAAAACAAGATTACAAATTTATTTTGCGAGAAAAAATTTTTCTTTTTCTCATCTCTATTGATGGTCATTCGATGACTCCTTCCACGTCTTAATCATATCCAATATTTTTGGAACCTGCTTTCTGCCAGCTTCCTCTCCTATAGCAATGATGTCATTAACATCTTTAAACGCTGTAGAGCTAAATTGCTCAACCATTGGACGAATCATAATATCGGCAGATACTTCATGCCACCTGACCATTTCACGCTGCATGATATCTATGCTTTGAATAATCACATCAAAAATAGAAGATACCTCATGCTCGGCTTTAAAATGAGATATATCCACCGCAATTACTAAATCTGCGCCCATCTCTCGAACTACAGATACGGGTACACGGTCAATTACACCGCCATCCACTAACAGCTTGCCATCTATCTTTTCAGGAACCATAATTCCAGGAATAGATATGCTCGCTCTTACTGCGTCAGCTATCGGACCTGTTCTGAACACTACTTTTTCACCATGCAGCAAGTCAGTTGCAACGATCGCCAAAGGAATTTCCGTTTGTTCGATATGCTTTTGTTTTGTAAGAAGTTTTATTAATTCTTTTATTTTTTTGCCTGTAATAAAGCCCATTTTAGGAACAGTATAGTCCATATAATATTTCCGTTTAAAAAGATTTGCCATTTTATATAGGTTTTCATCACTTTGTCCGATGCAAACCATTGCACCGACAAGTGATCCCATACTGCTTCCAGCTACCATATCAATTGGAATTCCGGCTTCTCTTAACGCTTTTACCACTCCAAGATGCGCAAAGCCTCTAGCACCGCCAGATCCTAGAGCAAGTCCGATTTTGGGTTCAGTCATCCTTTGCTCCTCCTTTGGAAGCATCGTCTTTTTTTAACATATGGTCTAAAGAGATTCGCTATACGTATAAATAAGGATGAGGACAAGTAAGCATTGCGTAATTTTTTTGGTGAGAGGAGCACTCCCCTTTATGAATAAAGCACATTTAAAATCATTTTTACTGGCTGCTTCGGCAATCATTATTGCTTTCTCCATTATTATATACCCAAAAGATACCTTTATAGCATCCGTAACCGGACTCAAAATGTGGTGGGATGTTGTCTTTCCTTCTCTTATGCCTTTTTTTATTTTATCAGAGGTCTTGATGGGTTTTGGTGTCGTACATCTTATTGGGGTCCTATTTGAACCCATGATGCGGCCGCTCTTTCGTGTGCCTGGATCTGGAGGATTCGTTTGGGCGATGGGAATCTCGTCCGGCTTTCCAGCAGGAGCGAAATTAACAGCCCGTCTTTGGCATCAAAAACAAATTACTACCATTGAAGCAGAACGCCTCGTTTCTTTTACAAACTGTTCTAACCCTCTCTTTATGTTCAGCGCGATCGCTGTTGGCTTTTTCCATAATGCTGCCCTTGGTATCGTTCTTGCCGTCAGTCATTATTTAGGAAATTTCGTTGTCGGCTTAATCATGAGATTTCATGGCTGGAAAAAAGACGAAAGTAATCAAAATGATATTTATCGCGGGAAAGGACTCAAAAATGCTTTTAAACACATGCATGAGGCAAGGCTGGCTGATAACCGCCCTATTGGTCAGCTGCTTGGTGATGCCGTTCAGCAGTCCACTAAAACCCTTTTAATGATAGGCGGTTTTATCATTCTGTTTTCGGTATTAAGCCGAATGATGGATCTGCTGCATGTTGCAGATCTTTTATCAAAACTCATGAGCTATATCTTCCTTCTGTTTTCACTTTCGGAAACATTAAGTCTTCCATTAATAAAAGGAATTTTTGAAATTACGCTTGGCAGCAATTTAACAAGTCTTGCTCAATCCTCTGTTTTACAGCAGGCAGTGATTACAAGTTTCATTCTGGCGTTTAGCGGTTTTTCTGTACAGGCACAAGTAGCCAGTATTCTTGCAGATACTGATATAAAGTTTAAACCATTCTTTATTGCCAGAATCATGCATGGATTTTTGTCTGCCATTATTTGTGTTTTAGTATTCCCTTATTTGTACCACGTTAAAAGCGGAGCTGCTCCAGCATTTTCCTTCATTACCGATAAAAGTGCGGATTTTGGAAATTACGGTATGGCAGCGCTGGCACATAGCCACTATGTTACCCTTGGATTTTTATTGCTTTCCATATTTATTTGGCATCGAAAACTCATTAAGAAAAACAGCCTCCGTTACTAACGGGGGCTGTTATATTTTTCTTTAAGAGCTTCTTCTACGACTTCTGGAACCAAATCTGATACGTTAGCATGATATTTTGCAGCTTCTTTTACAATGCTTGAACTTAAGAATGAAAATTGGTTATTGGTCATCATGAAGAATGTTTCGACCTCATCGTCCAATTTTTTATTGATAGATGCTATTTTCATTTCGTATTCAAAATCCGAAACGGCTCTAAGTCCTCTTAAGATAACATTCGCACCGATACTTTTCACATAATCGATCAGAAGGCCATTGAAAGAATCTACTTTTACATTAGGGAACTTTTGTGTAACTTCTTTTAATAAAGCGATTCTTTCATCTACTGTAAACAAAGGGTCTTTGCTCTGGTTATTGGCTACTACTACAATTACTTCGTCGAATACTTTTGCTCCGCGTTTAATAATGTCCAGATGACCTCTTGTAACAGGATCAAAGCTTCCAGGACAAACAGCAGTCGTTGGCATAATCTTCACCTCTTATTTTCTTAAATGCGTCTAAAAATAGAAATCGTCGTCGTTTTCCCGTAGGTTTCCTGTCTTATGCGCTGAAAGTTGCCAACCTGCTCAGGCAGTGAAATGTCTGCCCCATGTTCCGTTACAATGCTTCCATCATCTGCAAGCAGTTCGAGCTTATCAATCTCTTCCATATCTTTAATAAGCATCTGTTTTGCATAAGGAGGATCGATAAATATCATATCAAATCGAACTTCTCTTTTATGAAGCGCTTTCAACGCGCGTTTTGCATCATTTCTAAAAACTTCAGTTTTTTCTTCATAGTTGCATTGTTTTATATTTTCTTTAATCGTATGTATAGCTCTTTGGTCTTTATCAATGAATATAAAATGATTCATACCGCGGCTTAATGCTTCGAGTCCAAGACCTCCGCTTCCGCCATAAAGATCAAGACCTGTTCCCCCCTCAAAAAAAGGACCGATCATGTTAAAAATGGATTCCTTAATCTTATCAGTGGTAGGTCTCGTATTTGTTCCCGGTACAGCTTTAAGTGGTCTTCCTTTACATTCTCCAGCTATTACTCTCACGTTTTTCACCTGATTCTTTTATCCTTTTTTCCATTACCTATCCTATCACAAGTAAACACGTAATCAAACAATCAAATCTTTTACTAATAAGTATAGAGCAAAATAAAAGAGGTCATACTACATATAACAACATCACGAACGATGTTGTTGCCAACCGCGGAGAAGACTTACTCCCCATAAGTTCTTCATCCGGTTTCTCCTCTCCCATCGCCTTTGAACAGAAGTGATTTTGTTTTAAAGGCAACCTGCAGCAAATGCTGCAGGTTTTTTTCATGCATAAATCCCTTTATAACGGCTTTTTGTTATGCTACATTGAGGAAGGAGAAAGGAGCATTCTATATGATTCAACGATTTATTGAGCTTGGTGAAGGGTATTCTGATTTATATGAGCTTTTTGAAATTATGGAAACCAATCAAAATAGAGTTTCACAGCTTTTGTGTTTGAGGGTAAAAAAAGAAGACAAAGAATATGCATCAGTTGTAGTAGTTCTTAATCCTGCATCAGAGGGCAAATTCCAGCCTTTATACATATGCCGCGAAGGAATACCTTTTCCTTCGAAACGCTACAGCCTGTTTGAAGCAAAAGCTGCTGAGATCAATAAGGAAATTATTTCTTTTGACGTAAAACCATCAACAGATTTTGCTGAAACTGAACTCTATTTCCATTACCTGACCGGCATCTTAAGACTTAACTATTTAATCCCGCCATTAACCTAAAAAAAACAGGCAGCAGCTTTTACGCTTTGCTTGCCTGTTTTTTAAATACCCATTTTATAATCATATTCTTTTGCTTTATCAGCAATTTTACTTTCATATTCGGTTTTGATTTCCTGTTTGTGCGATTTCTTTACTTCTTTTACAAAGTGCAGTGATTCAAGCTTTGCTGCAATCTCGTCTGCTTTGTTTCCATCACAATATAACACAGCATATTTAAGTCTTCTGGAAACGTAATGAACATTTCCGTAGCGCCGCAGCTGCTTAGAGAATTTTAAGGAATGTAGAAAGACAGAAAATCCACGACGGTTACCAATCATAACATAAGCCCCTTTAATTAAAAATTTTCATACCTCTATAATTACACAAACATTGTAACGCTGCGATACTATATTTTACCCAGAATACTTGTTAGATAAGGATGTGATGATGTATGGACTTAAATATCATATGGGAAGATTTTTTAAATCGTACCAAACCAGATCCTGAAGTAATCACTATCGAAAAAAAAATAATGGCAGGTATCCCTTTTGTATATGTAACAGTTGTTCCAAACACATCACTTGAAGCCACAACAGACATTTTGAAAAAACATGCGGTAAAATCCATGAAAGGAAAACGTCTGACATTGGAACTGAATTTTGTCAGATCAGAAGAAAACCTTTATGTTTTCCGTATGCGTTTCCTGGTCCCGCAGGAAAAAATGTTCTGCTGCGGCAACTTATGTTTTGATTGTATCAGACTAAGGAATCCTTAGATTCTATGCACACCCGCAAGATCCCCCAGATCCACAGCCTCCGCTGCAAGAACTCTCATCAAAAAACGGATTGCCTGTGGGTACTTTAATCTGCTCCGAAACACTGTGGGCTATGATTCTGCTGCACTCAATAAGAAGCTTTTCAAGCTCTTTTTCAGCCTTCTTAAAGTTTGCTATGTTCTCATGAAAATCAAGTTCCCTTTTAAGAGTACGCACTTGTGAAGAAACTGTATGAAAGTCAGGATGATATTTACCAAACCTTTGCACTTCTTCATACTTCTCTTTCATATCTGCAAAGCGTGAAATCATCTCCTGAGCCTGGTTATCTTGTTCCAAAATATATTTGGATTTTTTATATTCTAATGCAATGCTGGAACTTGAAACCATTTCTGCTAATGTTAAAGACTCTTCCAGCAATACAACTTGATCTAAACTCATACAACACACCTCCTTTTAGGTATGAG
Source organism: Fictibacillus sp. NPDC058756 (assembly GCF_042746035.1). Taxonomy (NCBI): domain Bacteria; kingdom Bacillati; phylum Bacillota; class Bacilli; order Caryophanales; family Fictibacillaceae; genus Fictibacillus; species Fictibacillus sp. NPDC058756. The sequence continues at coordinate 2,177,286 of NZ_JBHYPU010000001.1, forward strand.
GTTTCCTTTATATTATAGCGGATAATGATTCTAGTTAAAAGCATAGCAGCCTATTAGCAGTAAATAAAAGGCTGTTCTTTTCTAAAAAGATTTTTGCTTTTGAGTATTTTGTTACCTCTCTTCATTGACAAGTTGATTGGAGCGTAAGGTGCGAGACTCCTGCGGGAGCAGCGGGACAGGTGAGACCCCGCAGGCGCTATACGCCGAGGAGGCTCACCGCACGCCCCGCGGAAAGCGAGCATCCTGGAGCGGAAATCAACTACTTACAAGATCAAATAAAAAAACCCTTCGGTTAGAAGAGTCAGCGAATATGAACATATATATTTTTCTTAATCCCGTAATCTGATCCGTCTTTTTTCTTAAGTTGAAGTGTAATCTTATGTTTTCCCTGGCTCATGTTTTTCAATATAAAGATAGATTTATTTGCATTCATTGTCCATTTCCCATTTATAAAAACAGCTATATACCCATCTAATCGATTCATACCTTCTGGAGCATTACCTTGAAAAGAAAATCTAGGGATAATGTTTTCTACATAGATGCGCTGTTTTTTTACACGGTAGTTTATGGCCCAGTCTTTTTCCATTAACGGATATACACTTGATGCCTCAATAGCTTGAATATTACCGGACTCATTTTGCTTTGCAGAATCAGTATAGTTAAATCCAAATATAACCAGAGAAACAATAAATATGAAACCGGTGGCTAGTAACAATGCCTTCTTTTTATTCATAAAAAAACCACTCCTTATAGGAATAGTTTTTTCCAAATTTTATTATATTATCCGCTTGATGTTTAATTAAGCATCAGGTATCGGAGGATTAAATTCATCTGGAGGCATTGAATCATTTGATGTCTCCCCCATAACAGAGATTAATTCCATTAATAGTCCAAAGTTTTGAAGCTGCTGGTGAAACCGGTCTACTCTCTGGCCAAATGTACGGCCGTAAAATACTTTTGCGCTTTCTTCAAGTTCTGCCACTGAAAAAGGATTGCGGCTTAACATTCTATACCATTCAGGCTTTTCTCTTATATAGTACTTGAGGTCAGGTCTTGTATTTAAGTAATCCTGGATTTCTCTCCGCACACCACACACATCCTTTAATCTTTGTAAGAAGGATAATCATTCATTTTATTTTCCGGCAGCTGGCTTGGTCTGTCAGACTGATTATTAAATTGCTGTAAAAGTTCTTGAACTGCATCCATTAAACTGCCAAATTGGGATAAGTATTTCTGAACATCGTTGATCTGGAGTTTGCTCAGTCCAGCGACAATATCTCCGATTGTCAGCTCTGCTTTCATATTTTGTGCAGATGAAGACCGTTTATCTTTCTGCTTTTTTTTCTCCTTGGAATATTGATTCCAGCTTTCATGCTCTTCTCCTAACACAATCCAATCCTGGTAAACTTCTTTCCAAGGCCGTTTATTCTTCTTTACTTCTTTTATTAATTCAGGATGTTTGTGCACAAATTCCTTAAAGCTTTCGATATCAGTCTTTACCACAGAATCCACCCCCAGCCGTCCACTGACGAATCATGTTTTACTACATGATACATAAATGCCCAGTAATTGGTGCGCCCATTTTTCGTAAAATTTTTAAGTTGATTCTGTTTACTTTATTCCACGGTGCCTAAAAAGGTACAATATAAATAAAAGGCTGTTTTCGTAATCTTTGTTGCTTATGTAAGTGGTTGACGTCCGCTTCAGGATGCTCGCTTTCCGCGGGGCGTGCGGTGAGCCTCCTCGCGCTTTGCGCCGTTAGGAGTCTCACCTGTCCCGCTAATCCCGCAGGACAAGGAAGGCTTCGGCAGCGTTACATCGCACGAAGAAAATGTGATTTTCATTTTCGAGGAGTCTCGCACCTTTCGCTCCAATCAACTGCCAATGAAGAGAATGAAAAAATGACCCGAAAGCAACAAGCTTTTAGAAAACAGCCAAATAAAAAGATTGAGGGAATGCATCTGTGGATATTAAAGACGAATTGAACCGTTTTATCGATGAAAGCAGCGATCAAGAAAAAGTGGCTATGAAAATATTTTTAAACAGCCTGAAGGCTAAACGGGAAAATACAAACCTTACTCATATCGCTTCCTTATTGCAATTAAAAACTACCCTTATAGATGAGAAAACTCTAGAAATGGAAATGCCAAATTCACCTCTGCTTGATAACTCCATTGGAATTGTTCACGGAGGACTTACTGCAACACTTCTTGATACCGCATTGGGTACTTTGGCAAGCCATGTCCCTGGAAATAAAAAGGGAGCAGTGACTGTTGAGTTAAAAGTAGATTTCCTAACACCAGGTATTGGTGAAAAATTCATTTGCAGAGCTGAAGTGGTTCATAATGGCCGTCAATTAGTGCGAATGGAAGGGAAAGTTAGAAATGAAAAAGGAAATCTAATTGCCTCAGCTACCGGAACATTCTTTAAGCTTCCAGAATGAAAGCTAATAAGACTGTTTTCGCAAACTTTGTTGTTTTTGAGTGTAGTTGATTTCCGTTCCAGGCGGCTCGCTTTCCGCGGGGCATGCGGTGAGCCTCCTTGTGCCTTTAGGAGTCTCACCTTCATGGATGTATATGTGCTCCTGCGTATGCTAGCAAAACAGCATCGAAGCATGTTCCTCGTCACATGCCCTTGCTGGAAGTATATTCAGGTGGCTGGCACGCAGGAGTCTCGCATCCTGCACTCCAATCAACTTATCAATGAAGTGAAAGAAAAAATAATCGTAAACAACAATATTTTAGAAAAGACCCTTTAATAACAAAAGAAGAGCTGACTCATCAAGTCAGCTCTTTGCTTTATTCAGCAGGAATAAGAAAGTTTTGTGTATAGTACTTCTTATAAGCACCTACCCCTAAATGGGTATATTCATCGTTTAACATTGTATTTCGATGCCCCTCACTGTTCATCCAGCCCTCAACTGCTGCGATTCCATCAGTATAGTTTGCAGCAATGTTTTCACCCGCTTGCATAAATTTTACATTTCCTTCTTGCAGCCGGTCAGAAAGAGTTCTTCCGTCTTTGCTCTCATGTGAAAAATATTGCTGGTCCAGCATGTCCTTAGAATGTAAGAAAGAAACGTCCGATGTACTTTCATCCCATTGCAGTGGGTTCTTACTGTACTTTAATCTGATAATATTCGTCAGTTCAAAAATTTGCTGTTCCTCAGATTGATCAATTTTATTTTGTTTTTCTTCTGATATTTCTTCAGTTTCTGGAAGGTCTCCCCTGTAAACAATAGAATAAGGTCTTTGTTTTAATAAAATATCTGAAGTGGTGTATCTAACACTCGATAATTTATTTGTAAATTTATCGAAGTACAATTGTACCCACATATCTTTTCCAACATTAATAAGCGGCCTGAGCATTACTTCCTGTTCGGAAAGTTCAAATCTGAAAAAATCCTCGCCATCGTTAATCGTAACATCACTTTCAATAGGATATTGCTGAATGATGCTGTTTGAAGAATCGCCAATCGTAAAAGGTTTCGTATTCAACTCAGAACCGATCGCAAAAATGGTAACTACTTTACCATTTTGAACGCCAGCCTGCATGTATCCTTTAGGACTTCTGCTGCCGTAAATCAGCCATTCATATTCATATGCTGATGGATCAATTCTCTCGGGTTCTCCCCACTGCTTTTTAAAAGTATCTATATCTTTGCCAAGCCAATAAGATAAAGCGCCTTCTGGAATTTTTAATGGTTCTTCTATGTACTTTAATTTTGTTTCAGATGGTTCTTTTTCCAATGGAAATTCTGGCAGTACATCATAAAAAAACAAACCAATCAAGATCACTACTGATAGAAAAAAAGTAACCAATCCACGCATAATGGTTCCCCCTGTGTCTTTCATCTCCCTATAGTTTAGCATATAGAGCGATTTACAGGGTTAATAAATAAACAGCATCATCAGTAATAGATGATACTGTTTAAGTTTTATTGCAATTGATCTCTTTGTTCTGAAACTTCACTTAAAGTGTGTCCTGCCGCATTATCACTTTCTTTATTAAGAGAAATATCACCTAAAGAAATAATTCCTACCAATTTATTGTTCTCTACAATCGGAAGTCTTCTGATTTGTTTATCTGCCATAAGCTCAGCAGCTTCCTTCACGCTCATTTCAGGTGATCCCGTATACAAATCTTCACTCATGATATCAGAAACTTGAGTAGAGCCTGGGCGTTTCTCTGCTACGCCTCTTACTACGATGTCGCGGTCTGTAATTACCCCTATTATCTGTTCGTTTTCACAAACTGGGATAACACCTACATTATCTTGTTTCATTTTTACAGCTACTTCGTAAACATTGTCCAAAGGCGTTACAAAGTCTACGTCTCTAGTCATAATATCACTTATTTTTTTCATAAAAATTGCCTCCATTAATATTAATTTTGATACCTTTTATCTTTTACGTTTGAAGAACAAATATGCATGTTTTTGACAATGATTGCATCTTTAGCGCTTTCATAATATCATTAAGAAGTGATTGTAATTTTTTATTGAATTTTCCTAGGAGGTTTCACAATGAAATTTGAAGAAAGCGGCTTAAACGGGAAGGTAATTGAATTCTCACTTTTAGAACATGTCATGGACAGCCACGGAATGATCCGCGCAGGGCAATGGGACTATGACCGTATTACATACGATTACAAATTTGAAGACATGACAAATGGCGATGTTTATTATTTCCGTTTTCCTTGCCATGTGATTGAGGGAGAAACTGAAACACCACATGCTAAAATTGAACTTGGCACTCCATATTTAGGCAAGCATTATTATCCGCACGGTGTTGAATATGATGAAGAGTTTCCAAAACATGTCGTTAACCAATGCAACAAGTTGATTGAAGCACTTCATAATGAACTCCATGTATAACATAAAAAAATCCCTCAGATCATGATCATGAGGGATTTTTTTCTATTCAGCTGCACTTTCTGGAGCATGTGAGGAATAACCTTCAAAAAGCCTGCCGCCGTATGGAGCGATCGTTTCATCAACAAAATGAATTACACCTGTTTTTTCACGGCTGCTATAGTAAAGGTTAAACACCTTGGCAAAATCGTCTGCAAATGATTCATTGAACTCCTTTAACGCCCTTATTATCCACTTTCCTTCTCCAATCCAATGACCGTTGACTCTAAGGACAAATTCATGCGTTAAGTCGGCTAGCTTTGACACAATAAATAAATCCTCAATCTCATTAACTGATCCTTCTAAGTCATTTAAAAGGTCTGTTATGTGATATCTGGCTTTCTCAATTTCATTAGATCTCCATGGTGTAGGCCCTGCTTTTAAAAGTTGAAGTGCTTCATTTTTTATCCGGGAAGCATGTCCGGTATCACGAAGAATTATGCCCTCTGCACACATTTGCGGAAGAGATGGTCTCGCTCTATCAATATTTTCTTTGAAAAAATTTTTGTAAGTAAACATATTATGGACGAACACTTCTATTGGCCAACCGAATTCGGTAAGAGATTGGCGATACGATTCTCCAACTGTGCTATCGATAATAATAATATCCAGATCAGAACTTTCCGTTTCTTCTCCTCTGACGACGCTGCCAGCCAAATATGCTATTTCACAGTTTGGAAAATAAGATTCTATAAATTTACTTGCTGCTTGTCTTGCGCTGATTCTCATAATTTTCTTCTCCTTCACAATTGGCTTCTATATATCATTCTACAAAAGGATACAGTTTCATTTTTTTTGACAAAAAAAAATAACCAGAACATGTACTGGTTATTTCATTTCGGGATTAAGTCTGTTATTTTGGGTTTTTATCATTTCTAAATCGGCTTTATCCCGGGCACGTTCCTTTTTCACCCATCTAAAGAATATTAAGCCTAATACGAAAGCATAAATGACTTCTTGGAATATCTTCATCGTAACACCGCCAACGTGCTGATCCTCTGATGGAGTCATTGCAGCATACAGCTGTGGAACATTCCTATAAGCCTCATATAGCTGATAATCAGCAAACATGATCAATGCACAGGCTGGTGTCATCAAAACTCCATTCGCAAAAACATATCCTACCTTCTTTATATCCGAAAGCGTATCAAGCTCTTTTACAGGACAAAGAACCGGCCACCACATCGTGAAAGCAGTTACGATAAGAACAAAGTGATAAGTATAATGCAGAAATACATTTGATACAGCAGCATCAAATACTATCGGTATATGATAAAAAGAAAAAAGAGTATTAAATACTAACAATGCTATTAAAGGTTTTGTGAGTGCTTTAAAAACGCTTAAAATCAAAGGGCTTTTATCTAGCCAGTTTTTCCATTTTTGTTCTGGAACAGCCAATATGACCAAAGGTGCTATCATCAGGTATAATACAGCCATTTGTGCCATATGAACACTAAAGAGATAATGGTGCCCTAATATCTGAATAGGCGTTCCTTTTATAGCTATATATAGAACAATAGCTGATACCATTGCAGCTATATTCCACTTAGTCGCGATATTACTTCCGTCTTTTCCTTTCATGATCCATCGGAAATAAAGTATGGCAAGCAGGATTGAAATGATATATACAGATGGCGGATAAAGCTCACTCCAGCTAAACTCACTTAAACTTGCAGGCATATGATGATTATGATGCAATTTTGTCATCTCCTTTATCGATAGTACCCGTTTCTACTATAACAGTCTTTGGAAGTCTTGTAATGGCAAAACTGAGACAATTCTTAATTTTGTAACATATAAAAAAGGGCTGCATGAGATGCAGCCCTTCACATTATTACGATGTCCAGATCATTCCCATTAAGGAAGCTACTGTAATAGCTGCAACTAAAACACCGCTTGCCATTCCCCATATTGGGAAGTCATGGCCTTTGTGGCTTAAGTGCATCCAGATATACAGCTGGAAGAACACTTGCACAACAGCCAAAGTAAGGATAAAGATGACAGCGAATGAATCACTGATCTTATCACTCCAAATCGCGAAAAACGCAACGATCGTAAGAAGAATCATCATAACAAAGGAAACGTTATGGTGCTTTCGTTCCTCTTTTAAGGCAAGTTTACGCTGAATCTCCTCATGACGATGTACGGTTGGTTCAGTAGTTTTATGGTGATCAGCCATTGCTTACCCCACCTTTCCCATTAGATAAACAACTGTAAAAATGAATACCCATACAACATCGACAAAGTGCCAGTATAGTGCAAACAAATAATACTTAGGTGCGTTAGCTAATGTGATGCCTCTGTTCCAGTTTCTAGCTAATAATGTAGAAATCCATAAGATCCCGAATAGTACGTGACCTCCGTGGAACCCAACTAGTGTATAGAAAGCAGAACCAAATGCGGAGCTGGTAAATGTATGTCCTTCGTGAACATAGTGGATGAACTCGTAAATTTCAAGGCCCAGGAATCCAAGTCCTAATAGTAATGTTACGATAAACCATCCTTGCAAAGAACGTACTTTGTTTTGTTTTAATGAAAGAACTGCATATACACTCGTAAGTGAGCTTGTTAAAAGCAGCATGGTTGCAAGAAATACTAATGGCAGTGAAAATAATTCTTCACCAGACGGACCATCTAAATGCATATTTCTAAGACCAAGATACGTTCCAAAAAGAGTAGCAAATAGGACAGTTTCTCCACCTAGGAAAAGCCAGAATCCTACAAACTTATTTTTACCTTCAAGGGTAGCTTTTTCCGGGTGAGCAGGAAAATTAGCATCTGTTAAACGTTCTCCAGCATTCATTAAGCTCTACCCCCTTTAATGTCAGCTTCAACTTCTTCTTTATGGATATGATATCCATGGTCGTCGATTACAGATCGAAGGAACATTGTTACTAATACTCCACCTAGACCAACAATAGCAACGATCCAGTTTGAATAAATAAATCCAAAACCAGCAACAAACATACCTAAAGATAAGAAAAACGGAAGAATTGAACCATTCGGCATATGAATTTCTCCTACAGGTTCAGCTGGTGTCATTTCACCATTGCCAGCTGCCTTTTCTACATACAATGCATCCAGACCACGCACAAGCGGTGTTTGTGCAAAGTTGTATTCAGGTGTTGGAACTGGCATTGCCCATTCAAGCGTACGCCCATCCCAAGGATCTTTAGTTGTTGCATATTTAGATGAAGCAGAAATAACGATATTAATTAATAGTACAATTGTTCCGGCACCCATAAGTATAGCACCGATCGTACTAACGAAGTTTGCTCCATCTAGGTCCTGACCAGACATATATGTATATACACGTCTAGGCATACCCATCAATCCTAACCAGTGCTGTGGAAAGAACGTTAGGTGGAATCCGATAAAGAACAACCAGAAGTTCCATTTTCCAAGAGTTTCATTCAGTACACGGTTAAACATTCTTGGATACCAGTAGTATAACCCGGCGAACAATCCTAAAATCAAACCTCCAACGATAACATAATGGAAGTGAGCTACTACGAAATAACTATCATGGTACTGATAGTCTGCTGCGGGAACAGATAGCATAACCCCTGTAACTCCACCCATAACAAACGTAGGAATAAAGCCAACTGCGAACAGCATGGCTGTTGTAAAACGGATTTGTCCCCCCCACATTGTGAAGATCCAGTTGAAGATCTTAACACCTGTAGGAATCGCAATTGCCATTGTTGCTACTGCAAAGATTGAGTTCGCAACCGGTCCAAGACCAACAGTAAACATGTGGTGGACCCATACCATAAATCCTAAGAAACCGATAAGTACTGTCGCAAATACCATTGCACTGTAACCAAACAAACGCTTGCTAGAGAATGTAGATACGATTTCAGAGATAATGCCAAATGCAGGTAAGATCAAAATATATACTTCTGGGTGTCCAAATATCCAGAAAATATGTTCCCAGATTAATACGTTTCCGCCCATGTCCGCATTAAAGAAATTAGCATCAAAAACACGTTCAAACATGAGTAGGAAAATACCTACTGTCAAAGCAGGGAATGCGAACAAAATAAGTCCAGAGGTTACGAATGAAGCCCATGTAAACAACGGCATACGCATAAAAGTCATACCAGGTGCCCGCATATTAATAACAGTTACCAGGAAGTTGATACCCCCAGCAAGTGTCCCTGCCCCTGCAATCTGAAGACCCAGTACGTAGAAATCCACTCCAGTATCTTCCGCTACAGTTGACAATGGTGCGTAAGCTGTCCATCCAGCTTCAGGTGCTCCGCCTAAGAACCAGCTCAGGTTCAGCAATAGACCGCCAAAGAAAAATAACCAAAAACCTACTGCATTCACATATGGGAATGCTACGTCACGCGCCCCGATCTGCAGTGGAAGGATCGCGTTCATAAATCCAAAGATGATCGGCATCGCTGCCAAGAAGATCATCGTTGTTCCGTGCATCGTTAATAATTGATTGTAAAGCTCGCCAGTAAAGATCTTGCTGTCTGGCTCCATTAACTGAATACGCATTAAGATGGCTTCAAGTCCTCCGATTAAGAAGAAGAACCCGCCAGCCAAAAGATACAAAATACCGATTTTTTTATGGTCAACGGTAGTGAGCCAATCCATTAGCCCACTTCTCTTTTTGTGACTTTCGTGAGTTGCCACGGTGTAACCTCCTTTTTTCAATGCTTAAGACTATTTCAATTTAAGACCTAACAAGTAATCTGAAACAGCATCAATTTCCTCATCAGAAAGATTCACTTTTGGCATGTTGTTGCCTGGTTTCACTTCTTGAGGATCTTTAATCCATGCTTTCAGATTTTCTTTGTTATGTTCTAAGATACCTGCTACACGGTCTTTATCAGCAAAACCAGTTAAGCTTGGTCCTGTGTTACCGCCTTCTTGTCCAACAGCGTGGCAAGATAAGCAGTTCTTTTCAAAGACTTGTTGTCCATTAGCATTAGCAGAAGATTTACCGTCTGCAGCCTTATAGCTTGCAACCCAGTTCTTATAGTCTTCTTTAGAAACAACTCTTACTTTGAAATCCATTAAAGCATGTGATGCACCACAAAGCTCGGCACACTTGCCTTTGTAAACAACGTCTGTCTTGCTTCCAGTATCAAACCACATATAGTTCTTGTTTTTATCCCCAGGGTTTGTATCTGTTTTACCAGCTAATGACGGAATCCAGAATGAGTGGATAACATCAGCTGAAGATAATTCCACGTGAACTTTTGTATCTGCAGGAAGTACTAATTCCTGTGAAGTAATCAATTCTTCTTTTGGATACTCAAATTCCCACCAATATTGATGTCCAGTTACTTTAATGCTCAATTCATTTTTTGAAGCTGGTTTCGCATCTGCAGAGAATTCAAACGTTCTCATAACAGTTGGCACCGCTAAAATGATTAGCAAAAGAATAGGGATCACTGTCCATAACAACTCTAGCATGTGGTTACCTTCCACTTGCTTAGGTGTAGAAGTATCTCCTTTTTTCTTTCTAAACTTTAATAATACAAATGCATAAAGAACGAAAACTACCACTAGAACCAGAATCATAATACTAATTGAAATCAGCATTAGCTGGAACTGTTTGTCAGCAACTTCACCTTGCGGAATTAACGCCGATAGTGTCGGATCTCCGCACCCCATCAATAAGAGTGCCAACATGGCAAATAAGGAAACCAGACGTCCTTTTTGTAGCCATTTTTTCATCACTACATATACCCCACTTTCTCGTTGTAGTCTGTCTTGACTGATCTTCTTTCTATTCAATTCAAATAATTTTATTTGAATGGAAATAGCTGAATAGCTTTTGAAAGCCCTTTTATGTAAAGGCAATTACAGGAACAGCGCAATATTACGCTGTTCCATAGAGTAAACAATACTTTTTATATATTAACTAGAATCATGGCAACAAACATGATTGTCATGTAGTTCAATGAATAAACAAACATCATACGGGCCCATTTCATATCATCTTTCGTTTTTAATCCTGAAAGTGCTAAGATCAGCCATCCTGTACCTAATACAGCTGCCAAAATTAGATATAACATTCCAAAATCAAATAAGTAAAGAGATACTGGAAGCAATGCAGCCACATACCAGATCATCTGACGCTTAGTAATCCCAAAACCGGATACTACTGGAAGCATTGGTATGCCTGCTTTTCGATAATCTTCGCAGCGTTTCATGGCAAGTGCCAGAAAATGCGGCGGCTGCCATAAGAACATGATAAGGAATAGGATCCATGCCACCCAATGAAGGTTAGCATCTACTGCAGCCCAGCCGATTAGCGGAGGTACAGCTCCAGATATTCCTCCAACAACCGTGTTAATTGAATGAGTGCGCTTTAGCCACAATGTATAAACAAAGACATATACAAAGAGTCCAATTAATCCTATTACTGCTGCAGTAGGTGTTGTCATTGCAAGCATTACTGTTCCTAGAGCAGATAGAATAATTCCCACCCAAAGGACCTGACTGGCAGAAATACGGCCAGTAACAGTTGGTCTTTCAATCGTTCTTTCCATAAGCTGATCGATATCTCTGTCAATATAGTTATTTAAACAGCATCCTCCGGCAATAACTAAAGCAGCGCCTAGTATACATAATACTAATGTAAGGATGTTGTCAGTAAAAAAATAACCGTTATACTTGAGAGCCAGGAAAAATCCTGCAAAAGTTGTAATCAGGTTGCTCATAACAATACCGAGTTTAGCGATTGTTAAAAAGTCTTTCCAAGTACCTGTTGGATTTGCTTCTGAAAGAGGTCCTGGTTCCATAACCTTGTTAGCGGCTTCATATGCAGTTGGTGTTTTGCTCAACACAGATACACCTCCTTCTAAGGAAAAATTCAGTTCCAATTCTTTCTTCAAGTGTAAGATAAGCCCTCATTCATTCTATATGGGCTTGTAAGTAAAATCAACGGTTAAAAATTGTCTTTATCTGTTCACAATATGTAAAGTAGATTGATTTTCCCATATGATAGGATAAGAATATACAAAGAAAGTAAAGAAAATGTCCTTTAACATTATAAAACAAAACATGTACTTTGTATACTTCGACTAATACTGACAGTACCTTATATTATTTGTACTATCAGGCCGACCTTAATGCTAGCAAATTTTTTTACAATTTTGTGAAGTTTATAGAACTTTAAAGCAGGTGAGAGAAATTGAAAAGAGCTTATCAAATTTATTCTATTATTACATCATTCGGCATGCTGCTTGTTTTACTTATGGGAGCAGTTGTTACAAAAACAGATTCAGGCGAAGGCTGCGGTAATTCTTGGCCCCTTTGCTATGGAGAATTGCTGCCGACTCAGCCGAAGCTGGAAACGATCATTGAAGTCAGTCACCGCTATGTATCTGCATGGCTTGGTATTCTAGTAATTATTTTAGCAATATGGGCGTGGAAAAGAGATCCTCATAGAAAAGAAGTTAAAATACTAGCTGGATCTGCTGTATTTTTCATTGTTCTTCAAGGTCTTTTAGGAGCCGCTGCTGTAATATGGAGTCAGTCATCAGCTGTACTCGCTTCACATTTTGGTTTCTCACTCGTATCATTTGCGAGTGTGCTGCTTCTTGCACTGCTATCTTTTGAAAAACGTGAAGATCCATTTGTTGCTAGAGTTTCCAAAGCATTTAAAAAGAACCTCTATTGGCTTTTTGCTTACCTATATGCAGTTGTTTACACAGGTGCTCTTGTAAGGCATACAGGCTCAAGCATGGGATGCGGGCCAAAGTTCCCGTCGTGCAGCGGTACGATAGCTGATTTAGGTTCTCAAGCGAGCATACATCTGCTCCATCGGACTGCAGCTATTGTTCTATTCATATGGATTGTTTATTCGTGGTACCACGCGAGAAAGCATTATAAAGATCAAAAAGCATTAAATAAAGGGTTACAATTTGCTGCGCTATTTGTTTTACTTCAAGGTCTATCTGGCGCCATGATCGTCTTATCAAACTTAAACTTATTTGTTGCTTTATCACACGGATTAATTATTTCCTTCTTATTCGGAACACTTAGTTTCGTGGCTTTAATTGTTTATAGAAAATAGTTATTTAAAAGGCTGACAGAGGTTGTTCTATGGAACATATCTGTCAGCTTTTTTATAGGAACGCTGTTATCTTATACTTTGTTGTTCTTGAAAGTTGTTGATTTCCGTTACAGAAGCTCCCTTTCCGCGGGGCGTGCGGTAAGCCTCCTCGCGCTTTGCACCCTTAAGAGTCTCACATTTAAGGAAGTTTGTGTGCTCCTGCGTCTACAAGGTAAATCCTTACTCCTCGTCGCATGCCTTGCAAGAGGCATAATCAGGTGGCTGGCACGCACCCTGCACTCCAATCAACTTGCGAGAAGAGCTCGTAGAAATGATTAATCCTTACAGTCAGAGGTATTTTTAACTTAATTTGACGAAAACCAATAATATATTCACCAATAATGAAATAATTTCACCAGTTATGGCTATAATTTCACCTATCAAGCAATAATTTCACCTTTTCACAAGATATATTGACGAACCGGAAGCACAACATCCTCTTATTAAAAAATCACCCTGCATACATACGGAAACATAACTTTACCAACAAAAAGACGTCTCTCATTGAGACGCCTTTTTTCGTGATTATTTTTCCAATTCAATCAATAGATCTCCAGCGCTGATGCCTTCTCCGTTTTGTACAGAAATGGATTTAACGCGGCCGTCAAATGGTGCTTGAACGGTTGTTTCCATCTTCATGGCTTCCGTAATCATCAAATGATCGCCCTTCTTCACTTTTTCACCTTGCTCAACCAGCACTTTAATTACTGTTCCTGGCATACTCGCACCGATTTGTGAAGGATTTGAAGGATCTACCTTTTGTTTAGCTGTAACGGTTACTTTTGCACTTTCGTCAATTACTACAATCTCACGTGACTGTCCGTTAAGCTCAAAATAGAGAACTCTAGATCCATCACTTTGAGCTTCCCCAATCGAAACAAGTTTTACGATAAGGGTTTTTCCTTGTTCAATTTCAACTTCAATTTCTTCGCCTAATGTCATGCCATAGAAAAATGTCGGAGTATCCAGCACAGATACATCTCCAAATTGAGCATACATCTTCTCACGGTCTAAGAACACCTTCGGATACAAAGCATAGGCGAGAACATCAAAGCTCGTAACTTGGCGGTTGATCTTATGGAATAACGTCTCTTTAATGTCATTAAAATCAGCAGCTTCAAGCGTTTCGCCAGGTCTTACAGTTAACGGCTCTCGGCCTTTTAAGATGATCTGCTGAAGTTCTCGTGGGAATCCTTGATACGGCTGCCCAAGGTAACCTTGGAAGAATTCCACTACTGAATCAGGGAAGTCCAGTGATTCACCTCTTTCATACACCTCATCCTCGGTTAAGTTGTTTTGAACCATATAAAGTGCCATGTCCCCCACTACTTTAGATGACGGTGTAACTTTAACAACATCCCCGAACATGTCGTTAACTCTTCTGTACATCTGTTTTACTTCATCCCAGCGTTCTCCTAGACCAACAGCTTTCGCTTGCTGCTGAAGATTACTGAACTGACCGCCAGGCATTTCATGTTCATATACCTCAGGATCTGGAGCATTCATGCCGTTTTCAAAACCGGAGTAATACTTTCTGATATCTTCCCAATATGCGGAAAGCTGATTTGCACTTTGAATGTTTAAGTCAGGCTGTCTTTCGTTTCCAGTTAAAGCGTAATATAAAGAGTTAGCGCTTGGCTGTGATGTTTGACCTGACATTGAGCTTACTGCAACATCCACAATATCTACACCCGCTTCTGCAGCTTTCGCATAGGTATAAATACCATTTCCGCTCGTATCGTGCGTATGAAGATGAATAGGAATGTCAATTGAATCCTTTAGGGCCGAAACAAGATCATAAGCAGCCTGTGGCTTTAACAGACCTGCCATATCTTTAATTGCAAGGATATGAGCACCTTCTTGTTCAAGTTCCTTGGCAAGATTCACATAATAGTTCAGATCATATTTTGTACGGCTAGGGTCTAGAATATCACCTGTATAGCAAATAGCTGCTTCGGCAATTTTACCTGTTTCACGAACTGCGTGAATAGCAACTTTCATGCCTTCAACCCAGTTTAAACTGTCAAAGATTCTAAAGACATCTATCCCGGCCATTGCAGATTTTTTAACAAATTCTTCAATTACGTTATCTGGATAATTCTTGTAGCCGACAGCATTCGAAGCTCTTAAAAGCATTTGGAACAATACATTGGGAGCTTTTTCTCTAAGCTTTAACAGCCTGTCCCACGGATCCTCATTTAAGAAGCGGTATGCAACATCAAACGTTGCTCCCCCCCACATTTCCATAGAGAACATATCTGGCCAAAGTCTTGCAGTCGGTTCTGCGATATGAAGGAGATCGTTTGTTCTGACACGTGTTGCAAGCAGCGACTGATGACCATCACGGAATGTTGTATCTGTAAGCAATAGTTTCTTTTGATCCTTAACCCATTGAGCAACTGCTTCCGGGCCTTCACTGTCCAGCAATTGTTTAGTGCCATTAGGAATTGGCTCAGAATGTTTTACTTTCGGTATGCGTGGTTGATCAAACGATGGCTTCTCTTGTTTTTGAAGACCAGGGAATCCATTAATCGTTGTCGCTCCAATATATGAAAGCATCTTTGTTCCTCTATCCTTGCGTTTAGGGAACACAAATAATTCACTGCTCGTATCAATAAAGGAAGTATCATAGTTTCCCGATAAGAATTTTTGGTGAGTTACAACGTTCTCAAGGAAAGCTATGTTAGTCTTGATCCCGCGAATACGGAATTCTTTTAAATTTCTTAACATTTTAGATGCAGCTTGTTCATAGGACAACGCCCATGTTGAAACTTTTACAAGCAATGAATCATAAAATGGCGTGATAACTGCACCCTGGTAGCCATTACCGGCATCTAAACGTACTCCAAATCCGCCTCCTGAACGATATGCCATTATCTTTCCTGTATCAGGCATAAACTGATTGGCAGGATCTTCGGTAGTAACACGAGATTGAATGGCGTACCCATGACAATAAATATCTTGTTGCTGAGGAATTCCTAATTCTTTACTATGCAATGAGAAGCCCTGAGCGATAAGGATTTGTGATTGTACAATGTCAATGCCGGTTACCATTTCTGTAATCGTATGTTCTACCTGAACTCGAGGATTGACTTCAATAAAATAAAACTCACCGGATCCAGTAACAAGATATTCTACAGTACCTGCATTTACATATCCTACATGCTCCATTAAAGAAACCGCAGATTCGCAGATTTCATGACGCAGTTCCTCAGTTAATGAAACGCTAGGTGCTACCTCAACTACTTTTTGATGTCTTCTTTGAACGGAACAGTCACGCTCATATAAATGCACAAGATTTCCTTCATTATCTCCTAGGATCTGTACTTCGATATGTTTTGGTTTGTCTAAGAATTTTTCAACATAAACCTCGTCCTTACCAAAAGCTGCCTTGGCTTCAGACTTAGCTCTCTCAAAGCTTTCAGCTAAAGAATTTTCACTTCTTACGATTCGCATACCTCGGCCGCCGCCGCCCATGGAAGCTTTAATGATAATCGGAAACCCATTTTCTTCTGCGAATGATTTAACTTCTTCTAATGAGTTAACAGGACCATCACTTCCTGGGATAACCGGGATGTTTGCATCAATAGCTGCTTGTCTAGCTTTTACTTTGTCTCCGAAAATTTCAAGATGTTTATCTTCAGGTCCGATAAAGACAATTCCTTCTTCACGGCATCGCTCTGCAAACTCTTTATTTTCTGACAAGAAACCATAGCCTGGATGAATGCCATCTACGCCGTTTGCTTTTGCTATTTCAATAATCCCTTCAATATCGAGATATGCATCAATCGGCTTCTTTCCTTCTCCGACCAGGTATGCTTCATCTGCTTTATAACGATGGTAGGAACCAGTATCTTCCTTTGAATATACTGCCACTGTTCGAATATTCAGTTCTGTACATGCTCTGAAAATCCTGATTGCAATTTCTCCTCGGTTTGCTACTAAGACTTTGCTGATTTTTCTGCTCATACAAGTTCCTCTCCTTTTACCGTTACATGATTGCTTTTAAGCTTTTGTTTGTTACATTCGGTTGTTTGTCAGGCACTTTCTTATTCAGTTTTACTTTTGCAGAAATATTTATTAGAATCCCCATCGATGTCAAAAACAAGAGAAGGGAAGATCCACCATAAGATATAAAAGGAAGCGGGACACCAGTAATGGGCAATAAGCCTACTGCTGCTCCTAAGTTAACAACTGTCTGAATGCCAATCATCCCAGATATTCCGAAAGCAAGGAGGCTCGTGTATGTGTCGTCGCTCTGCATACCGATCCAGAATCCCCTCAATACGATATACCCTAAAAGAGCAATAATTAAAAACACTCCTATGAAACCTAATTCCTCTGCGATGATCGCTATAATGAAATCAGTATGGGGTTCAGGCAAGAAGCCATACTTTTGAATACTTTGTCCTAGACCGCTTCCAGTTAAACCGCCAGCTGCAATAGAAATATAGCCGTTAACTAGCTGATATCCATCACCCGCCGGATTTTTAAATGGTGCATAAGCTGCATCAAACCGTGAAAGCTGTTCATCACTTAGCTGAAGGTAAATCCCGAGTCCCACAATTCCGGCTAATGCTGCCATTGAAAAAATATGTTTAAATTTAATACCTGAGCAGAAAAGAATAATTCCCGCTACACCTGCGACAATCAGTGCTGTTCCTAGATCCGGCTGCATAATGATCAAAATAAACATTATTGCAAAGATGCTAAGAGGAGGTATGACACCTTTTTTAAAATCATGCATTTTCCCTTGTTTTTTTGAATAGATTGCGGCCAAGTACATGGCAAGAGTTAATTTAATGAACTCTGCAGGCTGAATTCCAACAGGTCCTATGTATAACCAGCTTTTTGCATTATTTACTTCCCGGCCAAATAGTAATACGGCAACAAGTATTCCTATGGATATCAGCACGATGGGCATCATTAATTTTTTGTAGATTTGTACATTGAATCTCATCGTAAAGTACATGAAAATTATTCCTGCGATTAAAAAGATGAGCTGTCTGGTAAAGAAGAAACTGCTGCTATAATCGTATTTATTGATTGTTACCCCTATACTCGCGCTGTATATCATGACTAAACCAGTACTGCACAATAAAAGTACGGCCACTAAAAGAGAATAGTCATAGGGTCTTACTGCTTTTTTCACGTTGTCCACCTTTCTCCTCTCTAAATTCATAATTATTAGATATTGTAACACATAAAATCTTTTTCTTATTGATTCAGCCCGGCGACAATCTCTTAAACATATTATTTCGTAACGTTTTATCAGTTTTTGATAAAAAATGAATACTTTTTTATAAATATAAAAAAATCCAGTCCAAATGTTTCTCGGACTGGCTGTGTATCATTTTTTCATTGAAGCATCATGCAATGCAGTAAGCTGCTTTTCGAGCGACTCTAATAATTGTTTGCCCGCATCTTCTTCTACAAGATTTAAGCGGACTGCAAAATCTATTTCACGGGATAAACCAAACATTTGCGTATCCAATACTTCCTCATAGAGGGGACATTGTGGCATTGTTAAGTTTTCCATTTGAACTTCAATTAATTTCAGGATTTTGTCTGCATCTGCTTTTAAGAGTTCAAATGCCCTTTCCCGATGTCCAGTTGCCATCTCAGCTGACAATGATCATCCCTCCGTTCGCACGAATTTCTACCTTTAAATATAAAGGTTTGTCTAAAAAAAATCAACATATTACAGTATTCACATAATCATGCTATGCTTTTAATAGTGTTTTCAAATCAAGGAGGTACATATGGAATTTATAGTTGCACTTAAAGGTAAGGTAAACTATCCGCTGACTTTAGATCCTGGTGTCTGGATTTTTGATGATAGAAAAGAAGATCTGAACACTTTGTTCGATAAGCAAGAAGACAAAGAAAGCGAGCAAGAGAAATATTTAAAGGACGTTTCTGCTCACTGGGACAGAGAATTGCAGGAAGGTGCTATCCCTCCTTCTGAAAAAGATAAGCAAAAACCTAAGAAAACTTTAAAAGAAACTCTTCTTACAAGTTCCTTCGCTATATCTTTATCTTATTTTATCTATAATGCACAACCGCACCCTGACGCAGAAAGAGTACTCATTGAATCAGGGGACGGTAATGTAGAAATCACACTTAAAGAAGCTCAAGATGGTTATTTGGCTTTTTCCGAAAACGGCAAACCATTAAAAACAGATGGACCTGTTCACTTTTATTTTGGTGACGGAAGCAACAAAGAAAACCCAATTAAGCGCATTACAGCTATCACTCTTCTCTAAAAAACAAACAGAAAAAATGAGAGGCAGCTCTTTTGGAGCTGTCTTTTTCGGTTACAGCAGATCTGCCGCAATTTGTGCCAATGAAGAACGTTCACCTTTTTCCAGTCGCACGTGCCCGCTGACTGCCTGGTCTTTAAACTTTTCCACCACATATGTCAGTCCGTTTGTAAATTCGTCCAAATAAGGATGATCAATTTGCTGAGGGTCACCGAGCAAAACAATTTTACTTCCTTCCCCTACCCTTGTAAGAATCGTTTTTACTTCATGCTTAGTCAGGTTCTGAGCTTCATCTATAATAATAAACTGATCCGGCAGACTTCTCCCCCTGATGTAAGTGAGTGCTTCAACATGGATAGAACCAATGCCAGCTAGAATTTTTTCCAGTTCCCCTTGCTTTTTTGTATTGAACAGGTATTCGAGATTATCATAGACCGGCTGCATCCACGGCTTAAGTTTTTCTTCTTTTTCTCCTGGCAGATAGCCGATATCCTTTCCAACGGGTACTATTGGGCGTGCAATAAATAATTTGATATAATCCTTCAAGTCTTCTGTCTGGAGCAATGCTGCAGCCAGTGTTATCAGCGTCTTTCCTGTACCTGCTTTTCCAATCAGTGTAACTAGCGGAAGGTCTTTTCGCAGCAAAAGTTCAAATGCCATTTTTTGCTGTACATTTCTGGCCCGGATTCCCCAGATCTGCTCTGAATCATAACGCAGGGGCTTAAGAGTTTTACCGAACTCGTCTACTTTCCCAAGAGCAGAAACGGATGACCTGAATACATCTTTCAAGATGACAAATTGATGGGGGTAAAAGGAGTGTCCTGTAAGTTCGATAAGATGAAGTTCATTCTTCTCATAAAATTTACTCAGAAGTTCTCCTTGAACATAAATTTCTTTATAGCCCGTATATGTCTGGTCATTCTTATCGATAACCCTGTCACTTAAAAAATCTTCTGCTTCTATACCTAGAGCATCTGCCTTTACACGGACCAATACATCTTTTGAAACTAATACTACCTTCACACCGCTCTTTTTGGCCTCTTCTTCTTGTTTTAAATTCAAAGTAACAGCTAATATCCGATTATCGTTTGTAGGTTCAACAAACGTTTCCTGAAGCCTTCGAAAAGATTTATGGTTAAGCTCAACACGAAGTTTTCCCCCATTTTCAAGTGGAACACCTTGATGCAGTTTACCATTCTGTCTTACACGGTCAATTAAACGGGAAACTTCTCTTGCATTCCTCCCAATTTCGTCCATATAACGTTTCTTGGAATCCACTTCTTCTAAAACTACAGCAGGTATGATCACTTCACTGTCCCCAAAAGATTGTATGGAATAAGGATCCTGCAAAAGCACGTTTGTATCTAGGACGTATCGTTTATTCAACATTCAGCCTCCTGACTTAAATGTAATCCTATCTATCAAGTGCATTTTTATGGACTGCCTATTAAAAATGTATGTGAGAAGGAATAAAGTTAGAAGATTGAACAAAAAATAACGGAAATGACTTGGAAGGACTGATATTCATTTGAAAACATTACGAATAGCTGCAGTCTTAAGCGCAATTTTAGTTCTATTTGGCTGCATGAACGAAAATAATAATGATGATGCACAGCAAGCTGATAAAAATACTCCCCGTCTTACTAAAGTAAATCAATCTGCTGAAAGCAAGAAATCCGATCAGCCAAAAGGCTCTCAGGAAGTATCACGGCATCTTGTCGGACTGGCTACAGGTATTCCTGGTGTTGAAGATGCTACAGCTGTTGTCTTAGGCCCATATGCCGTTGTAGGTATAGATGTAGACCGGAAGCTTGATAATTCACGAGTTGGATCGATTAAATATTCTGTTGCAGAAGCACTTAAAAACGATCCTAATGGGAAAAATGCAGTTGTAACTGCCGATCCTGATGTTGTTGAAAGACTGCGGCAAATGGGAAAACAGATACGCCAGGGGCATCCTATCGGGGGAATCGCTAATGAATTAGCAGGAATCGTAGGCCGTTTAATGCCACAAGTTCCACACAGCCTTCAAACGGAAAAGCCTTCTCCAACAGAAACAAATAACAGCCAGCTTTCCGAAAAAGAGGAACGCCAGCTGAAAAATAATCAACAAAAGCAAGAAAAAGCAGATAAAAATCAGCCGCAGCGTTTGAATGAAAGCTGAATTAATGAGACTGATGAGGGATGATATCTTCAACTTCCCTTGTCAGTTTTTTTTATGAAAGGATTTTGATTTCCGCTTGATGCTCGCTTTGTGAATGCACTAAGTAGCGAGGGTGTCCTTCATAGGATAACAATTCCCTTAAATTGGTAAATTATATGATGATGGGTCAATTTTTATATGATGTTCTATCTTTTTTATGTGATTTGAGTTTTTCACTTCTCATATAACGAGGATTTCATATATTTTGTCGGTTTCAGACGCACAGCCTTAATAAAAATCCTCTTGAAAAATACAATGACCGCCATGCTCCTCTATAGTGCTTCAATTCCTTTACTTAATTTACAATTTTCTTTATGGTATACTGTTTGAAAGAGGTGAAATACGATGCGTGTAAAATGCGTATTATGCGATAATATTGAAGTTATTGAAAATGAATGTTCACTTGCAAAGAGATTACGTAATAGACCGATACACACCTTCATGTGCGAACCATGCAGAGAGCGAATCACTAGAAAAACAGCCCAGCGGGAAGCTACAGGTAATTTTACTTTATACAGAAGTCCAGATACGAACAATGACTGGTAACCGTTTATCGGATTGGACTTTATATGGTACATTTGCCGGCGCCTTGCTGGCTTGTTTTTTTTTATGCAATAGAACAGTTCGTATGCATTTAGTGATATCGGTGATTTTGGTCGCAGTTATTGATATTTTGTCTGCAAGATTTAATCAACCAATCTTTATTTCTTTAATCATAAATACAATTATGTCCTTTACCTTTTTTCCTCTTTATCAAATCGCTGTTTCAAAGCCTTTCCATCCTCCTTTTATCTTGCCATTTACACTTTGGTTTACCGGACACCTTTTATTTGCTTTCCTAATCCGATACTTTGTTTCAGTCTGCATAAAAAAAGGAGCGCTGACTAATCAGCACTCCTCGTTAAACCTTGGTTCATTTTGAATTCCTTCGTATAAAGCATCCACTGCATCAACAAAAAATCTCTCTGTTTGTTCAACGCCGCCCGCTTCGAATAAGACGATGTAAAACGGTCCTTGAATGGAAACAGATTGTATTTTTACTTGGTGATCTTCTCTTAATATCTCACTAAAAAATTCAAAAGTATCCTCGGCAGCCAAATCATCGGGACGTTCTTCATGCACTTTTTTTATGCTTAGCCAATTGGAAAGAGCATCGACGAGTTTCATGCTGAACCCCCTGTTTTAGCCGTTTTCTTTTTTGCTTTGATATAATCTTACTTTGTAAATAATCAGGATAAGCGCTGCCACTATCAATCCTTCAGCTACGGGAAGTCCAATTCCAAAGAATGCTAAAGGCATACAGCCGATAATTAAAAACAGATAAATCAATGCTGATTTTAAAGGCGGCAGTCTTTTTGCGAATCCTAATTTAAAAACAATTATGCTAAGCACTGTAATGATTAAATACAACAGCAAGAAAGCTCTGACAGGGTCATTTTCAATACCCAACAGCAAAGCCATTGAGGACGAATCTTCACCTGTCGCTTTCATAATTTCTTGTTCTTTCACGATTCCCACTCCCGCTTCTTAAAAGTTAAGTTTAGCCTTGAGCAAGTTTCTTTTTCTTCTCTACTCTTTCACGTTCGTTCTTATCTAAAATCTTTTTGCGAAGACGAATGCTCTCTGGTGTTACTTCGCAATACTCATCATCGTTCAAGTATTCTAATGCTTCTTCAAGCGACATAACACGAGGTTTTTTCATTGTTACAGTCTGGTCTTTGTTAGCTGAACGCATGTTTGTCATCTGCTTCACTTTTACAATGTTTACAGTGATATCGTTCTCGCGAGTATGTTCCCCAACGATCATTCCCATGTAAACTTCTGTACCAGGCTCAACGAATATCGTACCGCGGTCTTCAACACCCATGATTCCGTATTGTGACGCTTTACCGTTTTCCATAGAAACCAGTACACCTTGACGACGTCCGCCAACGTTTCCAGCAACCATCGGCTGATAGCTGTCAAACGTATGGTTCAAGATTCCATATCCGCGAGTCTGTGTTAAGAACTCTGTTGTATAACCGATCAATCCGCGAGCTGGTACCATGAATTCAAGACGTACTTGGCCTGAACCATTGTTAATCATGTTTTTCATTTCACCTTTACGGTCACCTAATGATTCCATGATTGCACCAGTGTATTCTTCAGGAATATCAATTTGAACATGTTCTACAGGCTCACATTTCACTCCATCAATTTCACGAACGATTACTTCAGGTTTTGAAACTTGAAGTTCAAATCCTTCACGACGTAAGTTTTCAATTAAGATTGAAAGGTGAAGCTCACCACGTCCAGAAACTGTCCAAACATCTGGAGAATCAGTATTTTCAACACGCAAGCTCACGTCTGTTTCTAATTCAGACATCAAACGCTCTTCAATTTTACGGCTCGTTACATATTTACCTTCTCGACCAGCAAAGGGTGAGTTATTTACCAGGAATGTCATTTTTAAAGTTGGTTCATCAATACGAAGAACAGGAAGTGCTTCTTCTTGGCCTTCTGGACATACTGTTTCACCAACGTTGATCTCTTCCATTCCGGATACTGCAATAAGATCTCCGGATTTTGCTTCTTGAATTTCAATTCGCTTCAAACCAAGGAAACCAAACAATTTTGTAACACGGAACTTTTTCACTGATCCATCAAGCTTCATTAAAGATACTGCTTGTCCAACTTTAATTGTACCGCGGAACACACGACCAATACCAATACGGCCAAGATAGTCGTTGTAATCAAGCATTGTAACTTGGAACTGAAGCGCCTCCTCACTGTTATCTTCTGGTGCAGGAATTGTTTCAATGATCGTATCAAGCAAGGCTGTCATGTTTTCATCCTGCTTGCCAGGATCCATACTTGCTGTCCCTTTAAGCGCAGATGCATAAACAACCGGGAATTCTAATTGATCTTCTTCAGCACCCAGTTCAATAAATAGATCGATCACTTCGTCTACTACTTCTTCTGGACGTGCAAAATCACGGTCGATTTTGTTAACAACTACGATTGGTGTTAATTTTTGCTCTAAAGCTTTTTTCAGTACGAAACGAGTTTGAGGCATACATCCCTCATATGCATCGACAACAAGTAGTACACCATCAACCATTTTCATGATACGTTCAACTTCACCACCGAAGTCGGCATGTCCTGGTGTATCCATAATGTTAATGCGCTTCTCATTATAGTTAATCGCTGTGTTCTTAGCTAAGATCGTAATCCCGCGCTCACGTTCCAAGTCATTGGAATCCATTGCACGTTCATTAACCTGTTCATTGTCACGGAATGTTCCTGATTGATGAAGCAGTTTATCAACCAGTGTTGTTTTTCCGTGGTCAACGTGGGCGATAATCGCTATATTGCGTAAATCATCTCTTCTATTCAAAATTATTCTCTCCTTATATCCTATCTCTTTTTCTTATCTTTTTTTGTTCAACTTGACTATTATATCACAAATTTATAAAAGGCTTTTTCTTTTTATGTAAATTCGTTACACTTATTATGCAGCATCGACAGATTTATTTACATTTGGAGGTCATCATGAACGGAATTTTCTTTATTATAGCCTTTCTTACAGCTCTTGCCATCTGCGGAGTGGGTGTGGCTATCGGCGAAAAAAGTTTACTTATTTTTATCATATCCATCGTTTCCGTTTTCATTTTGATGGGATTTGGATTTTCATTAAAGAAAAAACAAAGAGAGCGTTCATAAAGAAGGCTCTCTTTCTTTTTGGGTGTTTTCTAAAATAATGTTGCTTATGTCCATCCACCTGAAAATACTTCTTGCAGGGAGCTTCGATGCTGTTTTGCTTGTTAACGCAGGATCACTCTAACTTCCTTGGGTGAGACATTGCACGCTTGAATAGCCTAAGAGGCACACCGCCCGCCCCGAGGAAAGCGAGCACCTGGAACGGAGATCAACTACTTACAATATACAAAGCCTAACAAGAACAACCTTTTAATTAGTTAAATGTTTTAATATCTCCTCATGCAAGCCAGGCTTAGCTGCTAATATGCTGTTTTGTTCTAGCAGCTGTATAGGTTTGCCATCTGTATTTGTTGCGATCCCTCCAACTTCATTCAGAAGAATTAGACCAGCAGCAAAATCCCATGGAGACAATCTCATTGTCATATAAGCATCAAGTTTGCCTGATGCCACATAAGCCAGTTCAATAGCAGCAGAACCGTACGAACGTGTTCCTCTGGATTTTCTTACGATTTCCTGTACGTTCTCGTGATTAATTCTTTTGTTTGGACCAACCCAAGTAGCATTCACTCCAACAACCGCTTCAGAAAGTGTTACCTTATCTAACTTAGAAAGTTTTAAATCATTTAAATAAGCACCTTCTCCATCTTTAGCAAAATAGAGATTTTTGCTTCCAACATCATATATCAAACCCATTTTTCCCGATCCGTTTTCATAGATGCCGATAGAGATAGCAAAATTTGATTGCTGATGAATAAAATTTGTAGTTCCGTCGATAGGGTCAATGATCCAAATGATACCCGACTTATCTTGGATATCATCCCCATACCCTTCTTCACCTAGGACCCTGTGTTCTGGGAATGTTTTTTGTATTTTATCAATAAAAAACTTTTCGATATTCTTATCCATATTTGTGACGAGGTCAGCAATATGTGATTTATATGTAATCGTTAATGTATTTTCAAACGATTCTTGTAACAGCTCTGCGGCTTCAATCGTCCAAGCTTTAGCTAACTGTTCAATCTTTCTCCACTTTTCTTTTTCCATCGTCTCACCCCTTGCCTTTCCTATAGTATATGCCAATTTCGACTTGTTCACAAAAAAACGAACCATCCGTTCATGATGGATTCGTTTTTGCTACCCGCTATTTCTTTGAATCATGCCTCAAGTCTCACGAGCTCCAGCCTTAATCTTTCGAGCTTACGTTTAGAATCATTGATTTGTTTCTGATCTTTTGATTTTAAGGCATCAAACAAGGTAGCTAATTCATAGTCAATCTCAAGTTTTAAAACTGGAATTCTTCTTTCTGCATCCGTTCTTTTTAAGGTATTCATTACTTGTTTCATATCGCCGGCACATCCTTTCTTTTTTCGTTTTCATGTTTTATATATTTTATGAAGGACTGAGGTATAGTGAAACGGCACTTTGCGGAATCTAATGCAAACATTTTTTTATAAAACAGCTTCTGTGATAAACTTTTTTTGTATCGTTTTATAATCAGGAGGAAACATTCATGACATTCACTGGATTTAAAGAGCAGGATTTTAATCTTTTTAAGACAGATGGTCTTGAGCAGCGTATGGATCAAATCATTTACCATATACGACCTAAACTCGAGGTGCTTGGCACTAAGTATGCTGATGAACTTACAGGTTTAACAGGGGAGGAAATGTTCTATCATGTAGCTAAACACGCAAGACGCACTGTAAATCCGCCAAAAGATACATGGGTAGCTTTTGCTCCAAATAAAAGAGGGTACAAAATGCTGCCACATTTTCAGATTGGATTATTTGAAACACATGTTTTTATCTGGTTTGCTCTTATATATGAGTCACCGATAAAGGTTTCGTATGGCAAAACCTTTCTAAAGAAACTTAGTAAGGTAAAAAAGGAAATTCCCGATTCCTTTGTTTGGTCTGACGATCATACAAAGCCAGATAGCTATAAGCATAGCGAAGTAAAAAAGGAAAGATTAAAGGAAATGGCTGAACGTCTAATTTCTGTTAAAAAAGCCGAATTGCTTTGCGGTGTTCATATCTCAAAAGATGAAGCTGTTAATATGTCGGGAGACGAATGGTACACACGAATCTCCGAGACATTTCAAACCCTTTTACCTCTATACAACTTGAAGAAGTAACTATAATAAAAAAAGTGGCAGGAAGCAGAAGTTCAGCTGCTTCTTACCACTAGTATATTGCCTTACTGTATAAATGTATGGGTATGTATCTCTATTGTAAGAAAAGTGTTAGAAAAGGCTGTTCCATTTTTGATGGACAGATTTTGCTTCTTCTTTTATTTGCTTGAACAATTCACTAACAGATATAACCTCATTGATCCTCCCAGCTCCTTGACCAGCCCATCCAAATCCTTCGTCACTCTTTCCTTCATAAATAAATTTCTGATTCGCTTCCCCGCTGATAAAATCTTTTAGATGCTCATAAGATCCGTTTTTATTTTCTTCTTCAACAATCTTTAATGCAAAAGGTGTATTGAGTGTCCTGCCTGGCATACCTAACTTTCTTTTGATTACAACCGTATCGTTTTCGGAACTTTCGAGTATCCATTTTTTATAGGCTGGATGAGCATGTACGCATTCTTTCACTGCAATAAACCTTGTCCCCATTTCTATCCCTTCTGCACCAAGAGCCAATGCAGCCATCATTCCTTTTCCATCAACGATCCCGCCAGAACCGATAACTGGTATCGATAAGCTCTCTGCTATCTGGGGTATCAAAACAAAGGTACCCGTATCCTCTTTTCCGATATGTCCTCCGCCTTCCTGACCAACAGCCATTACCGCATCAGCTCCAAGCTGTTCAGCTTTTATCGCTTGGCGTTTACTAGAGACCAGCACAAGTGTTTTTATGCCTGTATTTTCTAATCTTTTTAAAACAGGTGCAGGATTTCCGCCTGTTATACTGATAACTTTTACACCCTCTTCAATAGCTGTTTCCAGTTGTTCCTCATAAGTTCTTCCATGCTGGCCAATTGCAAAATTCACTCCAAATGGCCGTGCTGTCATCTGCTTCGTTTGCTTGATTTCGGTTCTCAATGCATCACTATTTGGAAGCGACATAGCTGTAATCTGTCCCAGTCCTCCTGCATTAGAAACGGCTGCAGCAAGATCTGAATATGCTAAATATGCCAGACCCCCTTGAATGATCGGTAAATCAATATTTAACAAAGTTGTTACACGTGTTTTAAACATATGATCTCTCCTCCTGAAAATTAAATCATCTACTTACATCTTCATGCATTTTCTGTTATACTTCTTTTGTTTTATAAATAAAGGCTGTGTTAGCAAACTTTGATGCTTTTGGAAGTAGTTGATTTAAGTAACAAAATGCTTGGGGCGTAGAAAGTCGGTGCTCCTGTGTCTGCAAGCAAATGCTATCGAAACGGGATTCCTCGTCGCATGCCTTGCGAGATGTATTCTCAGGTAGCAGGCACGCACCTTGCACTACAATCAACATGTCTATGAAGAAAATAAAAATTACCAACTGCAACATTCTTTGAAAAAGAGTCTAAATAAATGAAAAATTTAAGTTAATTATAGATGAGGTGTAGTAAAAATTGTCTCAACATGAAACTCCTTTATTTACAGGCTTGCGCGAACATGCAAACAAAAATCCATTGCAATTCCATATTCCCGGTCATAAAAAGGGCCAAGGAATGGATGAAGAGTTCAAGAATTTTATTGGACCTAATGCTCTTTCAATCGATCTTATAAATATCACACCACTCGATGACCTTCATCATCCGAAAGGCATGATTAAAAAGGCTCAAGATCTTGCAGCACAAGCGTTTGGTGCAGATCATACCTTTTTCTCTGTTCAAGGTACAAGCGGCGCTATAATGACGATGATCATGTCCGTCGTTTCTCCTGGGGATAAAATTCTTGTTCCGAGAAATGTGCATAAATCTATTATGACTGCAATCGTGTTTTCTGGTGCAACCCCTATTTTTATCCACCCAGAAATCGATCCTGAATTAGGGATATCACATGGGATTACACCGGACAGCGTTGAGAAAGCGTTGAACCAGCACCCTGATACAAAAGCGGTTCTTGTAATTAACCCAACTTATTTTGGTTTTGCAGCAGATTTAAAAGGTATTGTTAATGTTGCTCATCGTTTTAATGTACCTGTCCTTGTCGATGAAGCACATGGTGTCCTTATCCATTTTCATGACCATATGCCACTGTCAGCTATGCAGGCTGGTGCCGATATGGCTGCAACAAGTGTTCATAAACTTGGAGGGTCACTTACCGGTAGTTCTATTTTAAATGTTAAAGAAGGACTTGTCTCGCCTGAGCGTGTTCAAACCATATTAAGTATGATGACAACAACATCTACTTCCTATATCCTTTTAGCTTCTTTGGATGCTGCACGCAGACGTTTAGCAACTGAAGGTTATACATTAATTGAAAAAACGATTCGCCTCGCAAACCAAGCGAGGGAGAAAATAAACGAAATACCAAACCTGTATTGTGTAGGTGAAGAAAAGCTTGGTACTTCGGCGACATTCGATTACGATCCATCTAAACTGCTTATCTCTGTAAAAGATCTTGGAATTACAGGTTATGAAGCTGAAACATGGCTTCGAGATAATTACAACATTGAGGTAGAATTATCGGATCTGTATAACATTTTGTGTCTGATTACTACTGCCGATCATGAAAAAGACACTATGATCCTGGTTGAAGCATTAACTAAGCTTTCAAATGAAAAAAGCTCCTCAAAAACGGAAGAGATTAGATCCTTGCCGGTACACGTCCCTGATATTCCGGTTCTTGCCCTCTCTCCGCGTGATGCTTTTTATGCAAATACAGAAAGTGTTCCATTTGAAGAATCAGCAGGAAGAATCATTGCAGAATTTGTTATGGTATATCCGCCAGGGATTCCAATCTTTATACCTGGAGAAATCATTACAAAAGAAAACCTCGCATATATAAAAGAGAACCTAGAAGCAGGCTTGCCTGTTCAAGGTCCTGAAGATGCCAATTTAAATTATCTTAAAGTTATTCAAGAACAAGTAGCGATTAGATAGTTAAAAAAAAGAAGACCTCAGCAGGTCTTCTTTTATTTGTTTAATTTAGCTTGCTCTTGGCAATGCGGACATGTTTTAGAATACAATGTTGTTACCTTTTCCTCTTCAAAATGTTCAATTGTTGTCTCACACGTTTGGCAAATGATTACTCCCATCCGTTCCATCTCCCTTCGCATTTTGAAAGCGCTTACGTTTATATCTGTATAATATTATGTCACAATTCGTTTGTCAACCCTTTTAGTATAACACATTAAAAAAATGTGCTCATTAATCATATTGTTCGATGACGGGAAGATGAGGAACAGCTTCTTCAAAGAAAAGCGCTAAATCTTCAGCTTCTTTTAAGCTCTTTATATGAAATACCTGTTTAATATACTCAAGGTTTCGCATATCATTCGAGTCAAGCAGCGCTGATCTGCCTGTTTGCATGCACACGACCAGCGGTTTTCCGAAAAACATATTTGTGTACACAATACCAAAATCATATCTCACCGTATCTGTTGTAAAACCTACAAACCTAACCTTAACGGACTCACTCTCGTCATACAATTTTTCAAACCATTCCATGCTATCCCTCCTCGTATGATAAAACATTGTTCATCGATCGGGTTGTTCTAACCTGGCATTTAATGACTGGATACTCTGTTAAGTTCAAAATTGATGTAAGAGTAATTCCCTTTTTAAATGAACTTTAAACTTATATTGTCAAAATCTTCTTGAAATATGATAAACTATTCTATGAACAAATATTGTTAAAAATGACTAACTGGAGTGAGTTGGAATGTCCCAAAATGCATACATAAAGCTTGTTCCTGCTTCTGAAAAACAAGTTGTTACGATAGAAGAAATTAAAGATATGTTCAATTATTACAAATCAATCACTTCTAAAACAGGAGAACAGCTTTCATGGGGATACTCTGAAGCCGCTTTTCCTTATACGATTGAGGAGAAAGAAGGAGCTAACAACGAATGGTTCTTTTTAAAAGGAATTGATCCAAGAAAAAACAGATATATTTTGATTGGAGTCGGTTTTGAAAAAAAAGATGTTGAAACAGATTCTTCAGAAAATCAGCAATGCTATATTCAAGTATCTCTTACAGATATTTCAACTCATGGAGATAAAGGAAAAGCGAATGAATTCTGTAAGTTTTTAGCGACGAAATTAAAAGGTGAACTACATCTTTTTAATGGCAGGATAATGTATTATTACCCTAAAAAGTAGACTCTTTTTTCAATAAAAAGCTCTGTCAGAAGAAAAACCAAAATCATAAAAACATTATTCTGCCTGCAACATAGATTACAGTAAAAAAAATGGTTAAATTTACTCCAGCCGTTTTATTGGTAATAAACCTCATAGCAATAAGAAAATTAAAATATGAAAACATAACTAAGAGCACCGTTTCATAAAAAGAATGATCATGATGCGACAGATAAAGAACGAGAGAATATCCGCACCATACCAAAATTTGAATGATAACACACAAAAATACGTTCATAACATCCTCCATGTACACCTTTATACTAAATGTTATGAAGAGATTCGTATTATATGAGGAAATCAAAAAACCCCTTGTAGGCCGCTTCCGCGGTATACAAGGGGTTTTAAATCCTTTATTTTACGATGTGAACAGGAAGTCCGATAGCAACTTCTGCTGCTTCCATTGAAATTTCTCCGAAAGTTGGATGCGCATGAATTGTCATAGCAATATCTTCTGCAGTCATTCCTGCTTCAATAGCTAATCCAAGTTCTGCGATCATATCAGATGCGTTTCCGCCAGCAATTTGAGCTCCTAAAACAAGTCCATCTTCTTTACGAGTGATAAGCTTCATGAAGCCATCAGTTTCGTTCATAGATAAAGCTCGTCCATTAGCTGCAAATGGGAATTTAGAAGCTTTCACTTCATATCCTGCTTCTTTTGCTGACTTTTCATCATAGCCTACAGAAGCTAGTTCTGGGTCTGTGAATACTACAGCAGGAATCGCCAAGTAATCAATTTCTGCCGCATGTCCGCTGATTACTTCAGCTGCTACTTTACCTTCGTAAGAAGCTTTATGAGCAAGAGCAGGACCTTCAACAACATCACCGATTGCGTAGATGCCGTTAACGCTTGTTTGAGCTTTTTTGTTGATTTTGATAAGACCGCGTTCAGTCATTTCAACACCAACTTGCTCAAGACCAAGTTCTTCAGTGTTTGGACGGCGTCCAACTGTTACAAGTACATAATCTGCTTCAAATGTTTTTGACTCACCTTTGATCTCAGCAGTCACTGTAACACCGTCTTTTGTTTCTTCTACGCCTTTAGCCATTGCTTCAGTAAATACTTCCACATTGCCTTTTTTCTTTAAGCGCTTAGAAACTACTTGACTCATTTGCTTTTCGAAACCTGGAAGGATTTGTTTTCCACCTTCAAGGATTGTTACTTCAGTACCAAAGTTTGCATAAGCCGTACCAAGCTCCATTCCGATATATCCGCCGCCGATAACAACAAGCTTCTTAGGAACCTCTTTAAGAGCCAGTGCACCAGAGGAAGAAATTACACGGTCGCTCCATTTGAATCCTGGAATTTCAATCGGACGGGAACCTGTTGCAATAATTGCGTTTTTAAACGTATATGTCTGAGAGTTCTTCTCGTCCATGATACGAACTGTGTTTTCATTTACGAAATAAGCTTCACCACGGATGATTTCAACTTTATTTCCTTTTAAAAGCCCTTCAACACCGCCAGTAAGCTTCTTAACGATGCCAGCTTTCCATTCTTGAACTTTGCTGAAATCAACTGTTACGTTTTCAGCTTTAATCCCCATGTCTTCAGAGTGCTTCGCATGTTCAACACGGTGACCAGCATTAATAAGAGCTTTAGATGGAATACAGCCAACGTTTAAGCAAACGCCTCCTATTTCCGCCTTTTCCGCAATAGCCACTTTTTGTCCTAATTGTGCAGCGCGAATTGCTGCTACATATCCCCCAGGACCTGAACCAATGACAAGTGTGTCTAACTCAATTGGAAAATCTCCTACTACCATCGAATTACGCCTCCATTACTAATAGTTGTGGATCGTTCAACAAACGCTTAATGTGATTCAATGCATTTTGTGCAGTTGCACCATCGATCAGACGGTGGTCAAAGCTTAGAGAAAGTGCCAATACTGGAGCTACTACAACCTCTCCATCTTTAACAACTGCTTTTTCAGCGATACGGCCGATACCAAGGATAGCTACTTCAGGGTGATTAATTACTGGAGTGAACCATTGTCCACCGGCAGATCCGATGTTTGTAATCGTGCAAGATCCGCCCTTCATTTCTTCACCAGAAAGTTTTCCATCACGTGCTTTTGTAGCCAATTCGTTGATTTCAGAAGAGATCTTGAAGATGGACTTGCGATCTGCTTCTTTTACAACTGGAACCATCAATCCGTTATCTGTATCTGCAGCGATTCCGATATTGTAATAGTGCTTGTACACGATTTCTTCGTTTGCATCATCGATCGATGCGTTAAGCACTGGGAACTCACGAAGTGCAGATGTTAATGCTTTCACCACATATGGAAGATAAGTAAGCTTAATGCCTTTATCCATCGCTACTTGTTTGAACTTCTTACGGTGTGCAACAAGATCAGCAACGTCCACTTCATCCATAAGTGTAACATGTGGAGCTGTATGTTTGGAGTTAACCATCGCTTTAGAGATCGCTTTTCTGATGCCTTTGATCTTCTCGCGTGTTTCCATTTCTCCAGCAGGAATAGCTTTAGGAGCTTCTTTCTTAGCTGCATCCGCCTTAGGTGCTTCTTTGTCAG
Source organism: Fictibacillus sp. NPDC058756 (assembly GCF_042746035.1). Classification (NCBI taxonomy): domain Bacteria; kingdom Bacillati; phylum Bacillota; class Bacilli; order Caryophanales; family Fictibacillaceae; genus Fictibacillus; species Fictibacillus sp. NPDC058756. Next base: position 2,211,287 of record NZ_JBHYPU010000001.1, read on the forward strand.
CCGCTGGTGCTTCTGCTGCAGCTTCACCACCGCCGCTTACAAACTTATCGATATCTTCTTTAAGTACACGTCCATTATCTCCAGATCCTTGTACTTTACGGATATCTACTTCCTTCTCACGAGCATATTTACGAACAGAAGGCATAGCGATTACACGTTTTGAATCATCAGCAGGCTCTTCTTTAGTAGTGTCTTCAGTCTTATCTGTTTTAGCTTCAGGTTTGTCATTTTCTTTTGCCTGATCAGCAGTAACTTCTTTTTCTTCTTCAGCTTTCGGCTGCTCTGGTGCTTCATCGCTTCCGCCATGTGCATCCGCAGGAATCTCACCTTCTGCCTCGATCGTTACAAGGACATCACCTACAACAGATACAGTACCTTCATCTACTTTTAGCTCTAAAACTTTACCGTCTACAGGAGAGGGAATTTCAACAACGGCTTTATCATTTTGGACTTCGAGCAGGATGTCGTCTTCTTTAATAGTGTCCCCTGCTTTAACAAACCACTTTACAATTTCACCTTCGTGAATTCCTTCACCAATATCGGGAAGCTTAAATTCATATGCCACGATTAACGCCTCCAATTTTCAATCTAGTTTACTCGTTTATGTGAAAAGGCTGAAAGAAGCAGTCACTAATAAACTACCCTTTCAGCTGACATTCAATTATATTTTAGAAATTGTAGACTTTCTTTGCTTTATCTACAATATCACGATGATCTGGAATCCAAACATCCTCTGCAGATGCATATGGGAACGTAGTATCTGGTGCAGTTACACGCAGTACTGGAGCTTCCAGGTTTAAAATAGCGCGATCATTAATTTCAGCTACAACAAACGCTCCGATACCTGCTTGTTTCTGAGCTTCTTGAACAACAATTGCACGTCCTGTTTTTTCAACTGATGCAATAATTGTGTCAATATCAAGCGGGCTGATCGTACGAAGATCGATAACTTCAGCAGATATGCCTTCTTTCTCAAGCTCCTCTGCAGCTTTTAATGAAGCGTGAACCATTGCACCATAAGTAATGATAGAAACGTCTTTACCTTCACGTTTCACATCCGCTTTACCTAGTTCAATCGTGTACTCTTCTTCAGGAACTTCGCCACGGAATGAACGGTATAACTTCATATGCTCTAAGTAAACAACAGGATCGTTGTCACGGATAGCAGAAATTAATAATCCTTTTGCGTCGTATGGTGTTGAAGGAATAACCACTTTAATCCCTGGAGTTTGATACATTAATCCTTCCAAGCTGTCTGCGTGAAGTTCTGGTGTTTTAACCCCTCCACCAAATGGAGAACGGATTGTTACAGGAGAGTTATATACTCCTCCTGAACGATAGCGCATACGAGCCATTTGAGCGGCAATTGAATCAAATACTTCAAATACGAAGCCAAAGAATTGAATCTCCATTACTGGACGGAAACCTGTAAGCCCAAGACCTATTGCAAGTCCCCCAATTCCAGACTCGGCAAGCGGAGTATCAAAAACACGATCTTCTCCAAATTCTTTTTGAAGACCTTCAGTCGCACGGAATACACCGCCGTTTTGACCTACGTCTTCACCGAAAACAAGTACGTTTTCATTGTTTTTTAATTCATTGCGCATTGCGTCTGTAATAGCTTGAATCATAGTCATTTGAGCCATATTATTTCGACTCCTTTGCTGTATATTGTTCTAATTGCTCGCGAAGGTTATACGGAAGCTCTTCGAACATAAAGTTGATAAGGTCGGTAACCTTTTGTTTAGGTGCACCATCAGCTTTTTTAATAGAAGCTTTAATATCTTCCTTCGCTTCTTCTACTACTTTATTTTCTTGCTCTTCAGACCAAAGGTTCTTCTTTTCTAAGAACTTGCGGAAACGAACTAACGGATCTTTCTTTTCCCATTCGCTGTCTAAATCTTTTGTACGGTAGCGTGTAGGGTCGTCTCCCGCCATCGTATGTGGCCCGTAACGGTAAGTAAGAGTCTCGATCAGTGTAGGACCTTCACCTGCAATCGCACGCTCACGAGCTTGTTGTGTAGCTGCGTAAACAGCAAGTACATCCATTCCATCTACTTGGATGCCTTCAATTCCAGCTGCTACTGCTTTTTGTGCAATTGTTTTTGCGGCAGATTGCTTTTCTACTGGAACTGAAATTGCAAATCGGTTGTTTTGAACAACAAAGATTGCGTTAGCAGCATAGGCACCGGCAAAGTTTAATCCTTCATAAAAGTCACCTTGTGATGCTCCGCCATCACCTGTGTAAGTGATACAAACGTTTTTCTTGCCTTGTTTCTTTAAACCAAATCCAACACCGGCAGCTTGAATAATTTGAGCACCAATGATAATTTGCGGCATTAATACGTTTACACCTTCAGGAATTTGTCCGCCTTGGAAGTGTCCACGGGACCATAAAAATGCTTGATATAACGGAAAACCATGAAATACGATTTGAGGAATATCACGGTATCCTGGAAGAATCCAGTCTTCTTTATCTAATGCAAAGTGACTCCCTAGCATTGAAGCCTCTTGTCCAGCAACTGGAGCATAGAAACCAAGACGTCCTTGTCTGTTTAAAGAGATTGCACGCTGATCCCAAATTCGCGTATAAACCATACGGCGCATTAATTCTTGGAGCTGTTCATCAGACAACTTAGGCATTGCTGATTCATTAACTACTTCTCCATCTTCAGAAAGAATCTGAAACGTTTCAAATTGATCTTGAACAGCATCAATTGTTTTCGTCATGAAAAGTCACCTCTTCCTTTCTTTTACCCTGTCAATTTACCCTTATCTTAAAAACACACACACATAACAGGTTGCCCAAAGTGCCACATTTTTAAGACAGGATTATATTTTTAAAAGGCCATTAGGCGTACCTTTGTGTCCCCATTCAAGTTTTCCCTTGTATTAAGGAGCTAAACCATCATATGGCATCCTAACTGTATTACTTAAATATGTATTCATAGTAACACAACAACCCTTTACACGTAAATTAGTTTACACCACCTGTTAAACGCCGTCAATCTATAGAATCATTACAGTTTCACGTATACATGAAGCTCTGGCTGCCTATTCCTGTAATCGCTGTAAAACTTAACTGTTTCACCAATTATAACAAACTGTATCAGTCGTAAGTTGAAATGAACGATATACTGCATAATAAACAATATATATACCGATAAAAATAACCTAATAGATTAATTTCTGTTCTTTTTCTATAAAATTTCTCTATGTTATGATAAGAGGAAATTACTAATAAATGAATATAGGCACGGAGGTTTTGCTTGTGTTAACAATGAAAGATATTGTAAGGGAAGGAAATCCGGTTCTAAGACAGAAGGCTGCAGAGGTATCCTCACCCTTCTCAGAGAAAGATATTCAAACAGCTAATAAGCTCTTGGAGTTTGTAAAGAACAGTCAGGATCCCGAGGTTGCGGGAAAATATAATTTAAGACCTGGCATTGGTCTGGCTGCTCCTCAAATCGGAGTTTCAAAACGAATATTCGCAATGCATGTGACGGATGAACAGGGACAACTGTACAGTTATGCACTATTAAACCCAAAAATAATCAGCCACTCGGTGCAAATGACATATTTGGATGGAGGCGAAGGTTGTCTGTCCGTTGACAGAGATGTGCTAGGTTTAGTACCTCGTTATGCAAAAGTAACTGTAAAAGGCTATACACCAGATGGTTCTCTAGTTGAGTTGAAATTAAAAGGTCTCCCAGGTATTTGTTTTCAACATGAACTAGATCACCTTGATGGTATTATGTTTTATGATCGAATCAATGAAAAACAGCCATTTGAGCCTCCTTCAAATTCAGCAACTTTCAGATAAAATTTAATCTTGTTTTTATAAACAATGCTCATGTAAGGAGTTGATTTCCGCTCCAGGTACTCGCTTTCCGCGGGGCGTGCGGTGAGCCTCCTTGGCGCTTTGTGCCATTAGCAGTCTCACCTGTCCCGCTCGTCCCGCAGGACAAGGAAGGCATCGGCAGCGATATATCGCACGAAGAAAATGTGATTTTTCATTTTCGAGGAGTCTCGCACCTTGCGCTCCAATCAACTTGTCAATGAAAATAGTCAACTAAATGATCTAAAAGAAAAAGAGCCAAATAAAAAGCTGAGTTCTGCCCCTTAAAAGGCAGAATTCAGCTTTTTCGTTTTTATTAAGCACCTTCGCGATCGTCGTCGACTGTTAATGCTTCTTTCCCACTGAGTGTTTACGCTGTGCGGTTCTGCTTAATTTTAATTGTTGTATTACGCTTTTTTCTTCCTGTCAGATAAACACCGAAAAAGATTAAAAATAAACCAAAATAAGCAATCGGCGGGATCTTCTCATTTAAGAGAACACTCCCCCATACTACTGCTGAAACAGGAACTAGATAAGTAACGAGAGTAGCAAATTCGGCTGATCCTGCTGATATCATAAAATAGTACAAGAGATATGCTAAACCTGAACCAAAAACCCCGAGACCTATTAAAGATAATATCACATTCCCTTCTAAAACATTCCCAGGCAGATGCCACCCTCCAGTAAAGCTCATGATTATTCCGCTTAAAACCGAACCTGTCATTAGTGTAGTTGAAGCTGTAATCCAGACTGTCGTTTCTTGAAGATGTTTTTTAGCATATTGTGAACTGAACCCATAACAGCAAGTAGCAATGAGCATGAAGACGATTCCTAAAAAGAGCTGTTCTTGAGTTAAGCCTGGTGCATCCGCATCCATTAAGAAAATAATTCCTATAAAGCCGACCATGACTCCACTCCATTGTTTCCAATGCATTTTAACAGAAAAAAATAAAACCCCCATCATCGCTGTCCATATTGGAGTTGTTGCGTTTAATATCGCAGTATAGCCGCTGTCTAAAAAAGTTTCACTCCAAGCGATCAGACCCCATGGAAGACCAGCATTTAACAATCCTACAATTATTAGTGACTTATAAGGCAGTTCTCTCCAATTGACTTTCTGTTTACTGATAAGAAAAAGCGGGATAATCGTAATGATGCCAAGCACACATCTTATGAATACGATCTGCCATGGATCAAACACATCCAGCAGAACTTTAATAAATAGAAAAGACATTCCCCAGATCAAACTTAAAATAAAAAGTGCTGAATAAAGTTTCATGTAATCCTCCTGCGGATAAAAATAAATGACACAATTTCCCTCTCTGATTTTCTTCATTTTACACATACTAAGTAATAAAAAATGGAACGGAGGGCAATAAATGAAAAAGAGATTACGTTTATTAAAAAAGTTTAAAAAATGGGTAAAACAGCAAAATAATAACGGAAAACTCATCCTTAACTAATAAAATAATTTTAATGTAATTATAAGGGTAAAAGTCTCATCCCGAACAGTAATTATTTTTCACTTTTCAACGATAAAAACGAAGAGTAATGAAAAACACATGAAAAACATGTCACTTTCCTTTATAATAGAACGAAGATACTCAAATACTATAGACCGGTAAGGAGACATGAAACATGATTTTCAAAGTATTTTTTCAAACAAGCTTAACTGAGGTACCGATCCGTGAACATACACAAACGGTTTACGTAGAAGCAAAAACTATAAATGATGTTCGTAAAAAACTAGCTGACCGCAAGTACAATATTGAATACATACAAGAAATTAACGGTAAATTTCTTGAGTATGAAAAAGATACGAACTCATTGGAATTGGAGAATGTGTAACATATGAAATTTGTAAAAAATCATCAAGCCGCCGTTTTCGCCCTCGGTGGTTTAGGGGAAATCGGCAAAAACACGTATGCCGTTCAATTTCAAGATGAAATTATCCTTATCGATGCAGGAATTAAATTTCCTGAAGATGAATTGCTGGGAATTGATTACGTAATCCCTGATTACACCTATCTTGTAAAAAATGAGGAAAAAATCAAAGGGCTCTTCATCACTCACGGACATGAAGATCATATTGGCGGTATTCCCTATTTATTAAGACAAGTCAATATACCGATCTATGGCGGTAAACTTGCACTTGCTCTTATTAAAAACAAATTAGAAGAACATGGTCTGCTCCGCAGTGCACAGCTGCATGAAATCACAGAAGATGATGTTATTAAGTTCAGAAAAACTTCTGTCAGCTTTTTCAGAACAACTCACAGTATACCTGACGCGTACGGAATCGTAGTTAAGACACCTCCAGGAAATATCGTGCATACGGGTGACTTCAAATTCGATTTTACACCAGTAGGTGAACCTGCAAATATTACGAAAATGGCTGAGATCGGTAAAGAAGGCGTACTTTGCTTGCTTTCCGACAGCACCAATAGTGAAGTTCCTGGTTTTACATTATCTGAAAGACGTGTTGGTGAGAGCATCCAAGATATCTTCAGAAAAATGGAAGGACGAGTTATTTTCGCTACGTTCGCTTCCAATATTCATAGATTGCAGCAAGTTGTAGAAGCTTCAGTAGCCAACAACCGTAAAATCGCTGTATTTGGACGAAGCATGGACTCGGCGATTTCAGTTGGACAAGAACTTGGGTTTATAAAAGCACCTAAGAACACATTCGTTGAAGCAAACCAGATCAACCGCCTTCCTGACAATCAGGTAACGATTCTTTGTACAGGAAGCCAGGGAGAACCAATGGCGGCACTTTCAAGAATTGCTAACGGGACTCACCGCCAGATTCAAATTATTCCTGGAGATACAGTTGTTTTCTCTTCTTCACCTATTCCTGGGAACGCTCTTAGTGTAAGTAAGACAATCAATCAATTATATCGCGCCGGTGCTGAAGTTATTCATGGCTCACTTAATGATATTCATACTTCAGGTCATGGCGGCCAGCAAGAACAAAAATTGATGCTTCGTTTAATGAAGCCTAAATATTTCCTCCCGATCCATGGTGAGTACAGAATGCTGAAAATGCATACTAAACTTGCTGCTGATTGTGACGTACCGCCGCAGAATTCATTTATTATGGATAATGGTGAAGTATTGGCTCTTTCTCAAAACGATGCTATGATCGCAGGAAAAATCCCGTCTGGATCCGTATATGTAGACGGAAGCGGTATCGGCGATATTGGTAACATAGTACTCCGCGATCGTAAGATTCTTTCGGAAGAAGGTCTTGTAGTCGTCGTTGTAAGTATGGATATGAAGGAATTCACGATAGAAGCAGGTCCAGACATCATATCTCGCGGATTTGTATATATGCGTGAATCCGGTGATCTTATCCATGATGCTCAAAGCTTGTTAAGCAAGCATCTACAGACCATTATGAGCGAAAAACGCACGACTCAATGGTCTGAAATCAAGAATGAAATTACAGACACATTAGCACCATTCCTATATGAAAAAACAAAAAGACGCCCTATGATACTGCCGATCATTATGGAAATCTAATAGACAAACAAAAACCGTTACCCCTTTTATAGGGAAACGGTTTTTTTATTCTTCATTTGCCATTTGTTTTTCTAACCGGTTTATATCCTTATCTCCGCCAATCACAATTAAAACATCGCCCTGCCTGATCGACTGGTCAGCTTGCGGGGAGACATAGATATCTTTACCCCTTTTTACAGCTACGACGTTACACCCAAACCTTGCACGTATATCAAGTTGGATTAAGGTTTTCCCATCCATCTTCTGTGTTGCTACCAGCTCCACGATACTATGTTCATCTGATAACTCCAAGTAATCCAATACATTGTTAGAAACAATCTGGTGAGCAATACGGACACCCATGTCTCTCTCCGGATGAATGATCTTATCCGCTCCAATTTTTCGCAGCACTTTTTCGTGATAATCATTTTGGGCTTTTACAGTGATTTTTTCAACACCAATCTCTTTTAAAATCAGTGTGGTCAATATACTGGACTGAAGGTTATCACCTATCGCTACAACAACATGCTGAAAGTTGCGGATCCCAAGACTTTTTAATACACCTTCATCAGTCGAATCAGCAATTACAGCATGTGTTACGATATTTGAAAATTCGTTTACTCGGTCCTCATCAATATCAATTGCTAAGACTTCCATGCCTTGATCTGACAAAGCCTTGCACATACTTCCCCCGAAACGTCCCAGACCAATAACAGCAAATTGTTTTTTCAATGAATTCACTCCGTTTCCCGTACTAGCCTTATTTTACCATATAATATTCATTTCAAAACACAGCTTAAAAGCATCATATGTATTTCATTTATGAAGGAAACTTCTATAAACATTTCCTATAACCCTGCTAGAAAAAATTTATCTATAGAAAAATAACCCAAGAACATAGTCCTGGGTTATTCTAATAACACTTAATTATTAAACTTCTAGAGTTTTTTGACCTGGCTTCCAGTTTGCTGGACAAAGTCCGCCAGTTTGAAGTGCTTGAAGTACACGCAATGTTTCTTCAACGTCACGGCCAATGTTGTTGTGGTTTACTACAGAGTACATCAATTCACCTTCAGGAGAAATGATGAATAGACCACGAAGTGCGATTCCTTCTTCTTCAATAAGTACACCATAATCACGAGCTACTGTGTGGTTAGTATCAGCTGCCAATGCATATTTTAACTCTCCAAGACCGTTCATATCACGAGGAGTGTTGATCCAAGCCTTGTGTGTGTGAATTGTATCAGTAGAAACACCGATCACTTCAGCATCAAGATCTTCAAACTCATCGAACCGATCGCTTAAAGATGTAATTTCTGTAGGGCATACAAATGTGAAGTCCATTGGATAGAAGAAAAGAACAGTCCACTTGTCGTTCTTCATGTTCTCTTCAAGACTTACTTTTCCAAATTCTTTATTTGGTAATACTGCATCCATTTCAAATCGAGGTGCTTGTTTTGCTACCATACGTTCTGCCATAGGTAAAAATCCCTCCAAAAACTAATTTTTTTACATGGTTCATTATAGTACAAGCCTTATTTTTAGTCAATATTAAATAATAATTAATTTAAATAAGGTTCTTGTCCCCACTTCTTAATTTCTCCTTAATCATAGCAAGTTAAACGTAAAATGTGAAATCATCCGCTCAAATTAATATGCTTACATTCTCAATAACAGCGTTTAAATTGAGGATTGCTTGGGAAATCATACATTAAGGAGGTGCATTTTTAATGCCGTATGATTCATTAAAAGATTTACCTGATAGAGTCAGGGATAACCTCCCTCACCACGGTCAGGAAATCTACAAAGAAGCATTCAACTCTGCACTTGAAGAATATAAAGAAGAAGAAACAGCGCATAAAGTTGCTTGGAGTGCTGTAAAGAACAAATATGAAAAAGACGATGATGGCAAATGGAAAAGCAAAGACTCCTGATCAGCTCAGGAGTCTTTATTTTTGTGTTTCATCAATTTCTGAATCCGGTAATTTTTCAATGCCTATTTTCTTAATCTGCCTGCCTTCTAGATCAATAATCGTGAAACGGTAGCTTCCATAATTAAATGAGTGCTCTTTTTCTAAATCGATGGATCTTGTTAAAACCCACCCGCCGATTGTATCAATTTCTCTGTTATCAATATCAAGTGCAAACATGTCGTTAATTTGTGATAGCAATACTTTCCCATCTACTACCGTTTTGGTTTTTGAAATTTGCTGTATTTCAGGTTCTTCATCAACATCAAACTCATCTCTGATCTCCCCGACAATTTCTTCTAAAATGTCTTCTACCGTTACGATACCAGCTGTACCACCGTATTCATCAACTAAAACAGCCATATGCGTTTGATCTTTTTGCATTTTCACAAGTAATTTTTGAATGGGTATCGTTTCATGTACAGTGATAATAGGTCGAATATAATCTTTAAGTTCAAACTCTTGATTACTGAAATGTTCATTAAAGAATTCCTTAATATTAACTAGACCTACAATGTGATCTTTGTCTTCTTTCCCAACAGGGTACCTTGTGAATTTTTCATCACGCATAATGGCCAAGTTTTCTTCACATGTATTTTCTATAAACAAACAGACCATTTCCGTTCTGGGTATCATAATTTCTTTTGCTATTCGATCATCAAACTCAAAGATCCGGTTCACATACCTATATTCAGACTGATTAATCTCTCCGCCTTGAAGGCTTTCAGAAAGGATTAGCCTTAGTTCTTCTTCCGTATGTACAACCTCATGCTCACTAGCTGGACTGATTCCAAAAATCCGCGTTAGCAAATTGGCAGATCCATTCAATAAAAAAATAAACGGATACATAACTTTGTAAAACATGATAATCGGCTTAGCTGTTGCAAGACTCATGGCTTCAGCCTTTTGAATCGCCACTGTCTTTGGTGAGAGCTCTCCTAAAACAACATGAAGAAAAGTGATAAGAAAAAATGCAATTGAAAATGATAAAGTGTGAGTTAGCCCTTCAGATAAGCCCGCATGCTCAAATAGAGGTTTCAGAAATATTTCAACCGTTGGCTCTCCTAACCAGCCTAGACCTAATGCAGTAATTGTTATGCCAAGCTGACAGGCTGAAAGATATCCATCCAGGTTTCCCAGCACTTGTTGAGCGGCTAATGCCTTGCTGTTTCCTTCTGAAGCCAAATGGTCAATTCTCGTTTTGCGGACTTTTACGATTGCAAATTCAGTTACAACGAAAAACGCCGTTAGAATGATGAGTAAAATGATCATGAGTACGTTGAAGATTGGCATAAGATCCTCCCCATCTTTATTTACAAAAGATTTTATTAAGATTGCTCAACTATTTCCCTTTTCAAACATACGCTAAACAGAAATAAAGGGGCAGCATGGCTGTCCCCGGGAATGCTATGATTGTAATCTGCTTTCAACAGCCTGACATACTTCCTCTGCTGACATACCATGAGCGTTCAAGACAGAGCCTTGAGTCACCACGTCTTGCATGCCCATAACATTCTCATCCTGTCCGGAAATTACACAGCAATCACAGCCATTTGCATCTTGTTCCTGACGAAGTTCTACTACATCATGCCCTGCAGCTCTCAGAGCATCAGAAACATTCGTTAATGATTGTTCAACACCAATTCTAGCCATATTCCCACCTCCTTACTTTTGTTAATGTTTCCAACTCTGAGAGGGAATATGTAATGAACAATTACAGGAATTGTCTTCGTGATGTGCTTGAACTATGGGCAGGTTGTCGACTCGCGGATAAATCGCTAAAACTTTTGGATTGAGGGCTGAATTTTGTGGATTACCAGCTATAATGTGTGATTTAAGCTTTCAAAAATAAGTTGTTTTGTTTTTTTTGATTATCTTCTTTGATAAGTTGATTGGAGTGGAAGGTGCGAGACTCCTCGAAAATGAAAAATCACATTTTCTTCGTGCGATATATCGCTGCCGATGCCTTCCTTGTCCTGCGGGACGAGTGGGACAGGCGAGACTCCTGAAGGCGTAAAGCGCCAGGAGGCTCGCCGCCCGCCCCGCGGAAAGGGAGCACCTGTAACAAAAATCAACTACTTTCAAAAGTACCTTTTTCTTATCTTTAAAAACAAAAAAACGGCCGCAGCGGCCGTTTTCCTAATTTCTATTCCCTTTAAAAGTGAAATATTGGATTAAAAGGTCTACCGCATACTGAATTGCTTCTTCTTGCGGCTTTAATTTTGAATGATGAAGACCAAATGGAGTATCAACCCCAAGCCAGAACATGAAACCAGGAATTTTTTCTAAAAAATATCCATAGTCTTCCCCTGTCATAGCCTCTTTGCATTCAATAACATTCACAGTTCCTTGCTGTTTTGCAAATTCCATGAATTCTCTAGTCAGATCCGGTTCATTATCTACTTGACGATAGTTCGAACCGTAATCAATCAACGTTTCACAGTCAAAACCGCGAGAAATTCCTTCAACGAGTGCTTCAATCCGCATTTTAACCTTATCCATTGCTTCAGGAGATAAAGTTCGAATTGTACCTTCGAGTCTTGCTTTTTCGGCAATGATATTTTGCTTTGTTCCACCGGTGATTTTGCCGATCGTAACAACAGCTGAATCCAGCGGATCAATATTGCGCGAAACGATCGACTGCATCTGTGTAACAAGATGGCTAGCTGTGACTACCATGTCATTACTTAAATGCGGGTAGGCAGCATGACCGCCTTTTCCCACTAGATCTATAAAAAGTTCTGACGTATTCGCAAACAGCAATCCTTCTTTTACTGCAATGGTTCCAACCGGATATTCAGGGGCGATATGAAGCGCTGTTATCTGATCCGGCTTAAGCTGTTGAAAAAGCTCACTCTCACGCATCGGCAACGCTCCGCCAGGCCCTTCTTCCGCTGGCTGAAAAATAAATAGCAAGTTATCATCAAGCGGATTCTCTGAAAATTGGGATAAAAGACCAAGGGCGATCGTCATGTGAAGATCGTGACCACAAGCATGCATCAGTCCATCGTGCATAGACGCAAATTCATAGCCTGTTTCTTCAGTGATCGGAAGTCCATCCATGTCTGTACGATAGGCAATCGTTTTTTCGGGATTTTTACCTTTTACTTTTACAAAGATACCCGTTTCCCACGTATGCACTTCCAGATTACCCTGGTGAAAAGTGGAGATGAGATCAAGCAGATACCTTTGAGTCTTAAATTCCTGAAAGCCAAGCTCCGGTATACGGTGCAGGTCTTTTCTGATCTCAATTAATGGTTTCATCTTCTCACATCCCCTAAATTTATTAGTCGTTTAATTGACGTAGTTCTTGTCTGATTTCTGTTTTTGATTTTGTCTTTTCATCAATCTTCTTAAGAATACGTGCTGGTGTTCCACCAACAACTGTGTAAGGTTCTACATCTTCGATAACAATAGCACCTGCAGCAACAACTGCACCTTTTCCAACTGTAACGCCTTCAAGTACAACTGCGTTTGCTCCGATTACTACGTCGTCTTCAACAACAACCGGTTTAGCTGATGGTGGCTCAATTACTCCCGCCAGGACTGTACCTGCACCAATGTGGCAGTTCTTCCCTACAGTTGCACGTCCGCCTAGGACAACGTTCATATCGATCATTGTACCTTCTCCGATTACTGAACCGATGTTAATAGAAGCACCCATCATGATAACTGCGTTGTCTCCAATTTCAACTTGATCACGGATGATCGCACCTGGTTCAATACGCGCCTTAATGTTCTTCATGTCCAATAAAGGAATCGCAGAGTTGCGGCGGTCATTTTCTACTACATAGTCTTCGATGCTGCTTTCGTTTGCGCGAATTGCAGCTTCGATTTCCTTCCACTCACCAAACAATACTGCTGTATTGCCTGAAGGGAATACTTTCGTTTCGTTACCGAAATCTATATTGTCAAGATTTCCTTTTACATAAACTTTTACAGGTGTAGATTTTGTGCTGTTTTGAATAAATGAAATAATCTCGTTTGCATCCATCATTTTCATAATTGTTATGTCCTCCTTAAAAGTCATTCTGTATTGTATTAAACCACTAAATATCGAAACATTCAAACGTTATTCTCTTGTTAATTTTTGAATCAATTCCATAAACACGTTTACCTGTTTCAGTTCAGAACCCATACCATGGTGTATCAGCCATGTATCTCTTTTAAGAACATTTCCCCTTTTATCTGTAAGGGGTATTTTGAATACCTCATCCTCTGGCCGCAAGCTGATCGATGGCAAAATGGCATAGCCGATTCCGTTCAATGCCATCTGTTTGCAAGTTTCAATCTGGTCCACTACGATCGTCTTTTGCGGAGTTGTCTTAAAATGACTGTGCCACCAATCCTGAATCTCTTGATAATAAGTGGAGTGGCTTTTAAATTGGATAAAAGGCTTCGATGTCTCTGACAACTCTTCAATGGAAGAAATCGCAGTATCAACCAAGTATAGATGATCAGATAAGATATGTTCTTTACTGCCGCGCCATTCGGGATTCCCGCGGACAATCCCTAAGTGGATGCGGTCCTCATATAAATGCTTGATAATTTCTGAACTCCAGCCGGTAATAAGAGAAATATTAACGTGAGGATAAAGATTCACATATTCCTTCAAAACATGCGGCAGCCAATACTGGCCGATGATTGAAGCTACTGCTAATTTAAGTGTGCCATGAACGTGCTCTGAGAGGGATTGCAGTTCTTCCTTAACTGCTTCCTCTTTTTGCAGCACTTCATTTACATATGAAATAATCTTTTCCCCCGCTGGTGTAAGCGTCAAGCCTTTTTGGGATCTTATAAATATAATGGTGCCCCAATTGTTTTCAATGGATTGCAGCCGCTGGCTTAAGGCAGGCTGAGATACATACAATCTTTCTGATGCTTTTCTCATATTTAGTTCTTCAGCCAGTACGTGTAAAATACGAAATTCGGATAATTGCATAGCGTACCTTCTTTCAAACAATAAGTTTTACTTATAGACCATTGTACAATTTAGGTAATTTATTTTAAGTATACCGTAACATAGGATATATATGTAAACAGAAATGAAAGGATGTGTCGCTATGTATATCCTAATAGTTGTCGGTTTTTTCGCCACTTTTATTGGTACACTTTCTGGCAGCGGCGGAATGATCAACTTTCCTATTATGCTTTTATTAGGAATACCTGTTCATTCTGCTATTGCTGCTAATAAGTTTGCCAATATGTTCAGCTCATTTTCAAGCTTTTTTGTGCTATTAAGAAAAAATGACGCGAAACTTAAACCTTACTTTTTATCAGGTGCAGTAAGTTTAATAGGCGGTATTTGCGGTGGCTTAATCGCATCAGCGATCTCGAAGGAAAACTTAACCATTATCGCTTTAATATTATTAAGCGGAGCATTATTCTTAACCTTTATTAAAACCAAAAAAGATATTAGCCCTGAAAACGAAGCAAAACAGCTTCCTGCACGAAAATATCCGTTCCTCTTTGGAATCGGAGCGTATGACGGCATGTTCGGTCCTGGACAGGGCACCATGCAGATGCAGCTTTTCTTAAGAAATGGCTTTTCTTACATCCGCACCGTTTCATTTACAAGGTTCAATACTTTCTTAAGCTGTACGGGTGCAGTTGTTACTTACTTTTTGGCGGGTCATTATATGTGGGATGTTGCAATCCCTCTTACAATCGGTAGTATTTGCGGTGCACAGGTTGCCGTTAAACTCGCACCTAAGCTAAAAACAAAACAAGTTACAATCCTGATGAGGACTGTAACCGTTATGCTTATTCTTCAATTAATCATTCAATGGGGGTAGTTTCAATGAAAATTTCGGGTATCCATCATGTGCAGCTATGTATTCCTGCAGAGAAAGAATCAGAAGCAAAAATATTCTATAAAGATGTCCTTGGATTAAAAGAAATTCCTAAACCGGAAGCTCTTAAGAAAAACGGAGGAATGTGGTTCCAGATCGGCAGCCAAGAACTACATATTGGTGTAGAAGATCAAGTGTTCAAAGGAAAACATCATCCAGCCTTTTTAGTGATAGGGCTGAGTGAATTAAAAGATCACTTAACAGCTCAAGAAATCACGATTCAAAAAGAGTTACCCATTCCAGGATATAACCGCTTTTCCATTCGTGACCCTTTTGGCAACCGAATTGAGTTTATTGAACCTGAATAAAACTAATTTATTTATTCTTTCCATCTTCGGGTTCAACGTGAACTTGTATACTTTCAACATTATAAGCTTCTTTAATCGTATCCTCTATTTTCTCTGTAATCTCATGGCTTTCCACTACATTCAGAGAAGGATCGACTTTAATCGTTACATCAATGATTGCACGGTTACCATGCTTTCTTGCCTTTAAATCACCTACGTTTTCAACACCATCGACATCTAAAATCTTATGCTCCATCTCTTTGCCTTCTTCGTAATCAAATCCGTCTGAAAGGTTATGGGAAGTTTCGGTGAAAATTTCCCAACCAGTTTTAATAATAATTAAGCCTACTAAAACAGCTGCGGCAGGATCAAGCCAAGCCATTCCGATCTGCGCGCCTAAAATACCTACTGCAGCTCCAATACTTACAAATGCGTCAGAACGGTTATCTAGTGCGGCTGCCTTTAATCCTTGGCTATCCGTTTCTCTGGCAACTTTCATATTGTAAAAGTAAACTCCAAGCATAACAGCTGCACCAAATAAGGCAATAATCGCAGCTGTTAAAGAGGGCTCTGTTTCAACACCTTTAAACATCTTTTTAATGGAAGAAATCAGTACTTCTATTCCGATTACAACCATTATGAATGACGCTACCATCGAGGCAATCGTTTCTGCACGAAGATGACCATAGGGATGATCTTCGTCTGCCGGTTTTCTTGAAATTTTTAAACCAATTAAAACCGCGATAGATGCGATAATATCAGTGGCGTTATTCAATCCATCAGCAATAAGTGCATCAGAACTATAAACGAATCCTGAGACAAGCTTAACGATTGATAGAAAAATATATGCTCCTAAACTGTAGTAAACACCGCGTTCCACTCTTTTTTGCTGATCAGCTTGCATTCTCTCTTCTCCTTCATATGTAATACCTTTTTAATCATAAAGAATGGTTTCCGGGTGGGTCTAGAGCAATCTTTTTCCCTATAGGAAACAATTAGTGTTCGTAAATCATTTTCCGCGTCATCCCGCCATCGATCGTCATGTTTTCACCGGTGATAAAATTATTCTCAGGATCTGCAAGAAACAAGCAGGCTCGTGAAATATCAGATGGTTTCCCTACTCTTTTTGAAAGATGCTGTTCATGATCGATTTTTCTTAGCTCAGAATAATCTCCCGTATGGATCCAGCCGGGACTAATTGAATTAACCGTAATACGGTCTTCTGCAAAAGAAGCTGCAAGGGCATGTGTCAGCGCAACTATACCTCCTTTTGTTGCGGCATAAGCTTCAGAATGCGGCTCTGACATGAACGCACGCGTTGATGCCATGTTAAGAATTGAACCGCCGCCTGCTTTTGCCATATATCTTGCGGCTTCTCTAGAAAATAGAAAAACGCTCCTTAAATTGGTCTGTATGATTTCATCCCATTCTTCTACAGATAATTCATATGGAGATTTCCATTTTGCAATACCTGCGTTATTAATGACACAATTGAGACAGCCTAATTTATCATTTGTTTCAGACACAGCTTTTATAATCTCTTCAGGTTTTTTCACATCGCACGTAATGGAAATACTTTTCGGTTCGATATGCCGGACTTCGGCTAAAGTTTTCTCCAGCTGTTGCTGGTCGAAATCTATCAGAGAAGGAATCCATCCCGCTTTTGCAAAATCTACCGCGATTTGTTTTCCAATCCCTTGAGCTGCTCCAGTAATAAGTACAATCTTTTTAGTAGTATTCATGGCTAACCCTCCGCTCGTATTTTCTCACTACTATTCTTTCCCTATTTTACTTCAACAGAATCAAAAAAAAGAAAGCCGCCGACGGTGCCGGCAGCTTCTAAATTACTTCTTTCTCCAGCCGCATGGCGGACGCGGAGGACATGGAACACATGGAGGCGGACAAGGATTAGCCATTATGGGTGAAGTAGTTCCGCAAAGGTTCTGCTGAGTTGCTTGGTTAACAACATTCGTGTTCTGAGGGAAATAATGAACATATTTATAGTTTGTCTGATTAACCTGTGTTGTTTGAGTAGGATGAACCATTGGTACATATACATCTTGCTGATTATATTGCACCTGTTGGTTAGTAGGACTATATTGTGCAGGCAAAACTTGCGGAGGGTAATATTGCGATGGTGAAACTGGAGGATATCCGCAACCACCCATTTGAGGCATTTGCGACATAGCTCCCATTACCGGTCCCATCCCCATGGCACCCATTGTTGGACCCATTCCCATTGCGCCAGCAGCTGCTGCAGGCATTCCCATTCCCTTTTTAGGGAAAATTCGAGGGCGTTTAAACAAAAAAGACTTCTCCTTTCAAAAATCTTAAATCACATTTCTCTATATTTTATGTAGGACGACTTAAAAAGTTCGTCCAATTTACTCATAAACAAAAAAGAGGAAATTGTAGAAATAAATCGAAATTACACAAATGAATTTTTATTTATATTTCATACATTAAGAAGAGGAGAGAGATGAAATGAAGCTGCTGATTTCTTTTTCAAACAAATTGATGCAAAGGTATATGCCAGATCCATTTTTATTAGTCATTCTGCTCACGTTTTTTGTATCTGGACTTGCGCTGCTATTTACAAAGAGCACGCCAATACAGGTCCTTGAATATTGGGGTGGCGGTTTCTGGAGTTTATTAACATTCTCAATGCAAATGGTCTTAATACTCGTAACCGGACATGTAATGGCAAGCAGCCCTCTTTTTAAAAAATTGATGGGAAGTTTGGCGAAGCTACCAAAATCACCTGGACAGGCAATTGTTCTTGTTACAGTAGTCGCCCTTGTTGCATGTTGGATCAATTGGGGGTTTGGTTTAATTATCGGTGCTTTATTTGCAAAAGAAATTGCTCAGAAAGTAAAGGGTGTTGATTACCGCCTATTAATCGCAAGTGCTTATAGCGGGTTTATTATTTGGAGCGGCGGACTTTCTGGATCGGTTGTATTAACTATCGCAACACCTGGACACTTTACCGAAAAACTGATTGGAGTTGTGCCAACAAGCGAAACTATTTTTTCTACTTTTAATTTTATCATTCTAGCCGGCCTATTTCTGTTAGTACCTATTATTAACCGGCTTATGGTACCATCAAAAGATGCGGCTTTCGTAATCGATCCTGAACTGCTTAAAGAAGACCATGCACTAGAAGCAGTGAGTGGGGAAAAAGCAGAGTTAACTCCTGCTGACCGTTTAGAAAATAGTCAACTACTCTCTCTATTAGTCGGTTTACTGGGCATCTCCTTTTTAATTTACTATTTTGTTAAAAATGGGTTTGCATTAAATCTTGATATCGTTAACTTCTTATTCCTCTTTATAGGAATTCTATTACATAAAACACCAATGCAATTTTTGAAAGCGGTTACCGAATCTGTAAAAAATGCTAGCGGCATTATTATTCAATTTCCTTTTTATGCTGGTTTAATGGGTATCGTTACTTCTTCAGGACTGGTTGCCATTTTGGCAAATTCATTTATCTCTATTTCAAATGAACATACATTTCACTTATTCACATTATGGAGTGCAGGACTTGTTAACTTTTTTGTCCCATCCGGCGGGGGCCAATGGGCTGTTCAAGGACCTGTTATGCTTGAAGCAGCTCAAAATCTTGGCGTTTCCATGTCTAGAACAGCAATGGCAGTAGCCTGGGGGGATGCATGGACAAACATGATTCAGCCGTTCTATGCTCTCCCTGCCCTTGCAATAGCAGGCTTGAAAGCAAAAGACATAATGGGATACGGACTGGTCATCATGATTATTACAGGAGTATTTATTTCTGGTGCTTTCCTGCTACTATAACAAGTACGTTCATTTACGAGAAAACTCCTTGGTTCCAAGGAGTTTTTTTTGATTAGTTTTGGAACAAAGAATAGATTTTGAACCGATTCTATTCTTTAAAAATATAAAAACCCTCTTGAAAACAATCAAAAGGGTTGAAATGACTATGTTATGTATGGTGACCCGAGAGGGGTTCGAACCCCCGACCTCCACCCTGTCAAGGTGGCGCTCTCCCAGCTGAGCTATCGGATCTCTGTTTTTACGGAACAATTAAAAATATACGACAGGGCAACTAGTCTGTCAATAAAAAATTGACTTTATCAGCCTGAAAAACATTTATAAGCCTTCATTCACTTTTATGATCCTTCAAAAAATTTATGATCCTTCAACAGATTTTATGAGCCTTCAAATTTCGCTGAAAAGTATGCAAAAAACCTCCGCCAACGCGGAGGCTCCTATATCAACCTATTTTTTCTTCATTTTCATGCTGTGCAATTTCTTCAGCTGTCAGTCGCTCCTGCTTATCGCGAAGTCTGTGTGCAAGGCGGCTTGAGGCGTTGGCTGCGATGCTTGCAACCAGGTCATCCAGGAAAGTATGAACTTTTCCGTTTGCTATCTTCGTATCGAGCTTTTGAATGATGCCCATCTTAAATTTATCCAAGTGGCCAAACGTCGTAACAGCGATGCTTCCGTATCCAAATACAGCGCCGAGGGCGATCGTTTCATCCACTCCGAACAAACCTTCATCCTGTTCTACGATACTCTGCAAAGGTTCTGATAGCTTTTTTTGCTCAGCCAATATATCGAGTTCTACACCTACTAAAATAGCGTGCTGAATTTCTCTTTTCATTAAGACTGCATCGACGCTCTCAATGCATTCTTCTTTAGTCAGTCCCGGTGAAAATGGAATTTGCATTTCATAAACGATTTCTGCGATCTCAGGAATGGTGACGCCTCTTTCAATCAGCAGCCTTCTAGCTGCCGCTTCGACTTCCCTGCTGTGCACTCTATTTTTCAACAGACTTCACCTCATCTTTATGTTCACTATTAATCGTCATTCGTATTGATTCTTTCATTATAGCATTATATGTTACAATTATACGAGCCGAATGAAAACGCTTTTACTTAATATGATGTCAGAAAAGGAGGTCCGTTTATGGCCATTCTTAAAGGTTCCATTACAGACGATAAAATACAAAGCAAATATTTAGATGAATCAATAGATTTACTAATCTATCTTCCTTCACGGTTTACTCCACTAGTAAAATATCCAATATTAATTGCACAGGATGGCAGGGATTATTTTCAATTAGGAAAGCTGGCAAAAACGGCTGACCGCTTGATGGAAGAAGACCAAATAGAAGATTTTATTATTATTGGTGTGAACCATAAAGGAATTGAAGACAGAAAAGCAAAATATGATCCAACAGGTGAAAAACACGAGAATTATATTCGATTTATGGCATATGAATTAACAGCTTATCTAAATGAGAAATTTAACACATTACAGCTAGGTGCAGGCATGGGATTAATCGGGGATTCACTTGGCGGATATGTTGCTATGAAACTTAGTCTTTTATATCCGAACACCTTTGGAAAAGTGATTGTGCAATCTCCTTATATTCCAGAAGAACTGCTGCAAACCGTTGAATCTATTGAACAAATGCAAACATTAACGATCTATCATTCCATCGGAGATGAAGAACATAGCTTCACAAATCCCGAAGGAATAACAAAAGATTTCCTTGCACCAAACCGCAGGATGAACAAGCTGCTAAACAATTTTGCACTGGATTATGAATACTCGGAGTTTCAGGGTAATCATCTTTGGGTAAACTGGCAAAAAGATTTAGTCCCCGCATTAACGTTTCTTTACAATAATCGCTAACTGTGGGAAATAAAAAGAATATTTGGTATACTATTTCAAAAGATGAGGGAGGAAGAATTATGAAATATGGTATTGCAATTTTTCCATCAAAAAATCTTCAAGACAAAGTAAATTCCTACCGAAAAAGGTACGATCCACACTATGCCCTTATCGCACCTCACATCACGTTAAAGGAACCATTTGAGGCGACTGAAGAAGAGCTTCAGGATCAGATTTCCTATATCTCATCTGTTGCTCAGAACATTAATCCATTTTCAATAAAGATTAACAAGGTGGGCTCCTTCCATCCTGTTAATAATGCAATCTACCTAAAAGTAAACGAAGCTGAAGAATTAAAGTCACTGCATGATCAGCTGTACTCAGGTCCGCTTGAACACCAGCAGCCTTATAATTTCGTTCCCCATCTAACATTGGGGCAAAAGCTCTCTGACGAAGAGCATTCAGATGTCTTGGAGCGTCTTCGTATGATTGACATTGAACACGAAGAACGAATCGATCGCTTCCAGCTTCTATACCAGCTGGAGAATGGATACTGGACAGTATATGAAACGTTTCGTCTTGGAAAGGGTGTCTAAAAGGTTTGATTAAAAAGTATACATCTGATGAAGAAGGCTACAAAGATGCATTAGAAGTTAGAAGAGATGTTTTCGTACGTGAACAGCAAATTGACGAAAGCGAAGAAATCGATGAGTTTGAAGATTCCGCTGTTCATTTTGTGTTGTACGATGAAAACAGCAAGCCTGTTGGAGCGTCCAGACTTCGCGATGTAAAGGGTGAAGGTAAAGTTGAACGGGTTTGCATCCTTTCATCACACCGAAAAAAAGGATTAGGTGAAGAATTGATGAGAGCTATGGAACAGATTGCAAAAGATCAATCTTTTCCAAGCCTTATATTATATGCACAAATTCAAGCAGAAGACTTTTATAAAAAACTGGGGTATGAAACCACTTCCCCAGAACCATTTTTAGATGCCAACATACCACATGTAGCCATGAAAAAAGTATTGAATTCGTCCCAGTGACGGAATCAATACTTTTTTAGTTTATAAACGTCCTATCTCGTCAAAACTGAACAGTAATACGATTATTATGAGGAGATACGGTTGATGGACATACATGTGGGACAACTAACTACAGAACTGATTGTGGGCTTTCTGGCTCTTTTTATCCTTACAAAAATTTTAGGAAAAACTCAAATTTCACAGATTACTCCATTTGATTTTATTTCGTCAATCTTTTTAGGCGAATTAGTGGGTAATGCAATGTATGATGACGAGACTTCTATTTTTGTAATTTTGTACGCTATTTTAATATGGGGTTCTCTCGTATACCTGATAGAGATCATCTCACAAAAATTCAAAGGTACTCGTAAAGTGCTAGAAGGTGCGCCGACTATTGTTATCCGCAAAGGATATTTAGACCGTGATCAGCTAAAAAAAAGCAAGCTTGATATAAATCAGCTGCAAAACTTAGTCAGGCAAAAAGGATACTTCAGTCTTCGCGAAGTCGAATATGCCATCTTAGAAACAAACGGCACACTTAGCATATTGCCGAAATATCAATACGGATCACCAAATAGACAAGACTTGAATATGCATACAGGGCAACAGCCTGAACTTCCTGTTACTCTAATTCTAGATGGAGAAATAAATACGGATAATCTTTCAACCGCTGGAATATCAAAAAAGAAACTATTAAATCAGATTCATGAGCATGGTTATAAATCTGTTGAAGAAGTTCTTTATGCAGAATTTTCAGAAGGGAAACTGTTAATCATGCCGATGACTGACCCGAAAAAATAATAGGTCGCCCTTCTTTTATGGTATAAACCGCTTTCCCTTCTTCAATTAGCTGAATTAAGTATGCTGTTATAGCTGTTCTGAATAAAGAATACATTCCGAAATTTGCAGATTCAATCTCATGTTTAACAAGCATTTTTGCAATGAGGTCTTCCAACGAAAGACCGCGATCGCCACACGCAATCAAGAAATTATTCATTTGGCTCAATAGTCTTTGGTGGACTTCAATATTCTCTCTTAACGTATCCTTGTACTTATCTGAAAAAGCACCATGTCCCGGGAGCATTCCGTCTACTTTTACATGAAGAAGATAATCTAGTGTTGAGAAATTTAAAGCGGAGTCAACGATAAAAGGAATCTTATGTTTTTCTATAACTTCCTTGCCGAGAAACGCATCAGCTGCAAAAAGTATCTCATTGTATAAAATCCCGTATTGGTTATGACTATGACCAGGCAAATGAATGAATTCAACTTCAAACGAACCATCGCTCCAAATTCCTGACTCACAAATTTCATCAATTTGTATGGAGGGAGCTTCTAAAAATTTGTTCCGCATCTCTTTTAATGGTATATTGCCATGAAACAAGTACATCGGTTCTAGAATAGGATATCTCATAATGGCTTCTTCAAGTGAAGGAGCTATTGTATGAACTTTATAGTTTTTTTGTATATATTGCGCGCCTCCAAAATGGTCAGCATGTGCATGAGTAATAAACAAATGCGTAATTGGAAGCTTTCTGTCCTGCAGCATTTTAATGGCTTTTTTTGCAGCAGATGACTCAAGACCTGCGTCGATCAGCATACCTGCACTTCTATCCTCGCTAACGATGTAACCTATATTGACAGCACTTTTAATATAAAAGCAACCCTCTTTAATTTCAATAAATTCCAACGGGATCACCTCAGATGTTGGTTAATAGTTTTTTCTGTCTCGGTAACTCTTTTTCGGATTAAGACCAAAAAAAGAAACCTATTAAATGGTTTCGTTAATTATCAATCCTTTTCCTTCTATTTCACTTAAGACTTGGTGAAACCTCTTTTTTCCTTCGACTGTATAACTACTTTTTGGGTTTGAAGATGTATGAACCGTGTCATTATGAATGGGTGGAACACTTGAAACAACCGGAAGTCCAGGTTCAGCTTTTTCCATCCTGCTGGCATATTGCATCCTTTGTATAGGTATATACGGTAAAATATAGCCCATATACAACATCTCCTTTATTATGTATTTCTTTTTTCTTTTCCCTTTTCCTTCTAAGTTAAGCCTATTAAATAAAGAAAGAGCACCTTTAAGGGGCACTCTTAAAAACATGTGAATTGCTTATTCCCAAGGATCATAATATTCGCCGGAGCTGGAGCTAGAAGAAGATTCATATTTTTTATGGTTAGATCCATATTTAGAAGATGAAGATTCATGCTTTTTGTGGCTGGATTCATGTTTGTAAGAGCTTGAGCTAGAAGATTCCCAATGATGTTCATCTTCATGGATAATGATTTTACCTGCTTTAATAATTACTTTATCTGCATAAATCTTTTTATACTTCTTATTATTCTTACAGTAAAAACAATCTTCCATGTTTCAACCTCCTCGTATAGTACATCTTATGCATGTCTAACGAGTTGGTTATAGGCTGTCTAACTAAAAATTTATAGCTATATGATTTATTGCTTTAGTTCGATATTTTTGTTTATGGAAATATACAAAAGCTTCAACTGTGATATTTTCATCAATCTTGCTCTTGATTGGTATCTGAAAATCATCCAAAGAGAGTCTGTCACCGCTCTTGAATTTCGTTTCACGCAGCGGACAAATCCATATTTCCCCTCGTTCCTTTGCTTTTTCAGCCCAATCATTATCCATATACATCCAGGTAGACTGCAGCATTTCATCTTGTGTTGGTGATGAAATTAAGGAAATAATTTTCCCTTTTATTGCAGAAGATTCAGCTGGCTGAAAACGAAAACAGATATACGGATTTTCAAGTGTTTCGGTTCCTGTATTTTCAAGATAGAATGATCCGCGTACAAAACCTTTTCTATCTTTTGTAAAAATAACAGAGTAATCAAAGTAACTCATACAATTTAACTCGTTTTTATTTCTGGGTACAGTTGTTTCAGGTTCTTGTTCTGTTTCCTCAAACACTGGCTCCGCTGATCGGTTAATGTTAAACCTTTTTTCCATGCTTTTTATTCTTTGTTGATACAGGTCTATTTGCTGATCTTTGTCATTTAATTCTTGCTGAATGCTGCTTAATAATTCCTCATAACCCTTCATTCTTTTTTCCAGCTCATGCTCTTCCATACGATTTAACTTTTTAGAGAGATCTTCCACTTGCTTTCGTAAATGATCAATTTCCCTTTCTTTTTCTTCGATCAGCCGAAGGGAATCATTTATATTTTTTTCATTTTCTAATTGCTCCAACGTTTCTTCTGCAAACACCAGCTTCTTCTCGAGTTCGAGTGCTTTTTCTTTGTAATATTCTACCCTTGATATGAGCCGCTCATAGCTTAATTTGTCTTTTGTTCCCATGCATCTTCCCCCTTGCAAAATAGGCTCTTTTCTTATTGTATGTATACCCTATCCAATCGTTCACTTTTTTTTCTCTAACAAAAAGGACCAACTGGTTTCCAGCGGTCCTTTTTACTCTTCAGATCTTTTGTTTTAACTGTGTTGCAAGCAATTTTCAACAGAGATTTCACCATTATCAGCTGTGACTGTTCCTGTTGTAAATACTTTTTTGCCATGTGAGTTAATCAATTCAACCTCGAACATACTGCCATTTGGAGTGTCAACAAGAGCTAAATTAAAATCCAGCTTTTCTCCTTTTTTATCATGGTTATTAACTTTTCCTTTTCCGGAGATGGTTAATTTCTTTCCACCCATGAATTTATCGCAGCATAATGTGTCTTGATTAAATTCTGTTGCTGTAAAGCTAAAGTCTCTTTCACCATCAGATGTGTCAGTATCATTAAAGTTCAGCAAGAATTTGCTGTTAACCAGCTGGAAATTCGGACAAATATCAACTAATACAGTTGCACGGCCAGTTTCTGTTGCTCCACCTGACTCGCTTGTTAATCCGCTTGCCTCTCCTTCTGCTTTGCACACACAATCGGGCCTGGGAAATATGTCAGGGCATTGTTCCGGGAACGTTACCGGTGGACACATTTCTTTTATAGTTTCTTCTGCTTCTAAATCATTTTCACGTGGTGAACAGAATTTAGCCAATACCTCTAGTTTTACTTCAGCTTCAACTTGGATGTCGACGCAGAAAGTAATATCTAATGTAAAAGATCTAGGTGCTGGACTGTTCAACAAAACAGTACCAGATGGCACACGGGCTAAGATTTTTGTAATACGACAGAATAGGTCTGTTCCGTCTGGAAAGCACAGTACAAAAGATTCAAAAACAGAAGCGTTTACCAATAGTTCTGTTACTTCTTCACCGTTTCGGTCTACAACTTTCACCTTAATATCAGTTGTAAACAGAAGTTCAACTAGCTGTGCATCTGCAAACCCACCGTTAAGTGCGACGGTTACATCTCTCTTTTCTCCTACTTGTTCGCATAGAAAATGATCAGCACATTCATCATGTGTTTCGTGTGAAAGCGGGAATGCTGGTGGTGTTTTAGGTACTTTTGTAATGATTCTTAACGGGCGACGTCTAGGATCATCTAAAGCATCTTCTATTTTTGCAATTTGTTCAGGAGTAAAAGAAACAGTTTTTCTTACGCTTAGTGCATCCGTCACCCAGTCGTAAACTTTCTGTACGCGGATACACTCATCCTGCAAGTGTTTATGATTGTTTCCCATTGTTTCCCTTCCTTTCCTCATCATGATCTGAAGATTCCATACATACTATGGGAATAGAGTGGGTTATGACACAAGTACGACTGCCTATTTTTATAGTCAAGACTTCAAGGAGGATTATTTATGAGATCAATTTTGTATAACAACCAAAAAGTGTGTGAGTTAACACCATTAGAATATGAATCTCTTTGTCGCTTATTGCCATACTGGGGCTTGCAGATCTCTGAAGACGAAAATATCTCAGGTGCACTATCCACTTTTACCTTGGGAATTAAAGGTCTATCACAACAGAGGCTTAGAGAGCTGAGTCAACTTTTATATCACACAGGCTTAACCATAACTTCGGATGACCATGCCAAATGTGATCAAAGATTTTATGTTGATTTTCATGCAAATCATCCTATGCCTTTAGCATTGAACACTCCGGACAAACAGCTCTATTACTTAAATCCAGCGACATCGTTTCGTTTGCCCGTTCAATCTGCCATTCATAAAGGGATAACACTTAAACGAAAAGACGGACCTCTCTTTTTAGCAGTACAGCCGGAATATGAGGAAAAAATTGCAGAATGGATCAGCTATCTTGTTATACAAACCTTCTTGCGTTTTTCGTTTGAATCCTTAACCTCTATCTCAGAAGATACTTTTATGTCATGTGCTGAAAATGTGCTTAATCAAGTAAACTCTCGATTTGCATCTGTCCAGATACCTGAGCGAATTAAAAGTCCAATAAGCGAAACAAAAGTTGAGGACCAAAAGGAAAATAATACCAAGCTGTATAAAAAGAAGCTTCCGGATGATGATGCATTTTTTGAAGAAGTAAATAGTGAAAATACACACAAAAAGCTGCATGGACCAAAAGTTACATCTCCTCCTATCAGACCTTTTTCGTCGGCAGGTTCTTTAATTACAAATCCAATACAGAAACCATATGATCAAGGTCAGTTCATTTCAAGGAATTCACAGCCCATAAATCCGTTTAAGCCAAAGTCAGGAACTGAACATCCCATTCAGCCTTTTAAACCAATTCTGTCTAATAAAAAGGAAAAATCCGTCATACGTCCATTTCAGGCAAATCAACACACCCCGTCATCCAACAGAGAATATAATAACAACGCATCCAGGATATTTAGACAGAGGAGAGATGGAAAGTGACTAAGGATGAATTACAAAAGCTTTATGCTGAAATAAAAG
Organism: Fictibacillus sp. NPDC058756; assembly: GCF_042746035.1. Lineage (NCBI taxonomy): Bacteria > Bacillati > Bacillota > Bacilli > Caryophanales > Fictibacillaceae > Fictibacillus > Fictibacillus sp. NPDC058756. Next base: position 2,239,212 of record NZ_JBHYPU010000001.1, read on the forward strand.
CAAACAAATACAAGAATGCCCGTTCATTGCTTAAGCAAAATACAAATAAAGGCTGCAGCTCTTGTGGGAAGGTAACTTGGAAACCAAATAAGAAATCTTAAAAAAAGCTGCAGCAGGCAGCTTTTTTTATTGAAAAAGGAATGAAAAATAAGTAATAACATTTCTTTCAATTAAACTATTTCACTAAACTAGACTCCTTTTTTAATAATTATAGATTCCAGTGAATGTGAAATTAAAAAGCCCTTTTTTGTACAAGTAGGTATCAATCCATTCAAAAGGTGGCCAAGCATAATATAGTATATTAAGCCTGAAAAATCAGGTAGCTTTAAAAGGAGGAAAAATGAATGAGTTTATTTCAAAATGATTGCGGTTGTAATAATTCTGTAGCCGGTGCACAATCAAACAGACGTTCTGTAGCCGGTGTACAATCAAACAGACGTGATGAATGTGAAGGTTGTGTTTGTGACCAACTTAGAAATTTGACTACAGGTACTGAAATAGAAGCAATCTTTGTTAATGGAAGAGACATTCTCGATGACGTCGACGATACTATTTTTGTATGCTTTGACCGAAAAACTTGTTGTGCTACTTTTGTGGCAGAAAAAGACAACGGCGGCGGTTACGGCGGCGGCGGTGGCGGCGGTTACGGTGGCGGCGGTAACGATAGAATCTTCTTTACTATAGATTGCCGCAAAATTGACACTATTTTCATTGAAAAAAGAAACTAATTTAATTTAGTGAATTCTGTTCGGCTGATTGTAAAAATCAGCCGTCTCTTTTTTTATAAAAAACATTAAAGCTCTTCCTTCAAAATAAAAATTTAGTGAATGGAATCCGAATCTCTTGCAACAGTTCTCCAACCAAATCTTCAAATCGTTTTCCTAACTCAGAATAAAGTAAAACCAGTTTTCATTCCCATAGCTTCCATAACATCTTCAATTCTATCTTTAGTAGCGCCATAATACTCATTTCTTTCGTCTCTTGATACCTGTGAGTCTGGGACTCCCATTTTACTTGCTAATTCTTGTTGGCTCATTCCAATATAGATTCTATATGCTATAAGTGTTTTTCCTATATTTGTAAAATTAATAATTGGATCAAATTCTCCACGTTTTATTTTTTCGTAATACTCTACTTCTTCTTTAAGTTGTTCATGGAATGAAATTTGTGGCTCAATTGCCACCTGAACTTGTTCATCTGTGAGTCCCATTTGTTTAAATCTTTCTTTTTCGTTCTGAATAAATGCTTGATCTTCTCTAAGTTTTAGTAAAGCTTTTTTATATGCAGCTTCAGTTCTTATCATTTAATTCATCTCCTAAATATTTTTAAATGTTAAATTCAAGAGGCATTTTCCTAATGCTTATTTTATAATTTAGGTTTAACAATTTTCACAATCCCTTTAGGTAAAAAGTTATCCTTGGTCTTCCTAAATGCCGCAGGAAATTTTAGTTTATTCCCGAATTCGTCTTTAATCCCTGAATTTTGATTGTATTCCGGATATAATTCAACTCTATATTTATGCCACATAGGTAATTGTTTTTTAGTAAAGTTCCTACAACGTCTACGGCTTTTAGAGTCCCATGTCCAAATTTTATATTTATCAATTTTGTTTAAATTGTGTTGAATATCACCTGAAATGAAATCGAATATATCGCATTGAAAATAACCATCAATATCATTCGGATGTGCTTTATTTTCTACAAAAGAACCATCAATAAAGATTTCGGTGATTCCTATTTTCCACAGTTGTTTTACCATGATTTCTAGATTATCGACTAAATGTAATCTCCAATCTCTATCCCATGGCTCACCATCTCCTGGCCCTTGTACTAAAATAGATTCCTTTAATTGTTCTATAGTTAGTGGATAATCCTTTGGCGGTAACAATCCATCCTTATTAAAGTGCATTTTAGGTTTCCTCCAACTTCAAATAAAGAACTTCTCAACTGTTTTATTAAAGTACACAAGATAATCAAAAAGTAGAGGGTGTTTTTGCAGAATATCTTCGTCGGAAACTTTCTCTTTTTCTTCTAAGATTTCTTGTATCATCTCTAAAGCGGAGCTATTTATGGTACATATTATTCGGTATTTTCGGTATATTTCAATATAAGTAGGTATTAATCTATACAAAAACAGGTCTGACAAAATATAGTATACTACGCCTTTCAAATAAGGAAGCAAATGAAAAGGAGGAAAATTAATGAGTTTTTTTGACAGTCACGGCAACAAAGATAACCATGATTTCAAAAATAAGTGCAAGGGTTGTGCTTGTGATATTCTAAAAAAAGCAACTCAAGGGACTTTAGTAAACATTGTTCTAAAGGGCGGAGATGAATTTTTTGAAGATGAACTTGCCTTTGTATGTTTTGACCCTAAAACTTGCTGTGTTACTTTTATTCTAGACGGATATCCATTCATCATTGACTGCGAAAATATTGCAGGTATCCAAATTGTATCTTCGTAAACATGACTGTTTCATTAGTTAAACAAAGAAATCAGGAATATCATCCTGATTTCTTTTTTAATCAAATCCTTTTGTTATCAATGGTTCAAAATTTTCTATGTTCGCAATCACTTTGCAAAATTTTAGAATGGTTTCATTCCTTAATTTCCATGTATGATCACCAGGTTCTCCACTTCTTAAATATACATAGTTTTCTTTTGTAGTAGAATATATTGTAAAGCCATTTTTAATGCAAGCCAAACAGAAGGCAGCATCTTCTGCAATATTTGTATTCGAAAACTGTACGTGATCAAAAACGCTTTTTTTGATAATAAGTGTTCCACCCATTAGGAGATTATTATTATATCGGCCTTCATTATCCGAATGGTTACCACCAAACCTATTAGGATTAAACTGTGTAAGTAACTTTTGTTTTTTAAAGTACATATAAATGGTCGTTTTTCCTACAACTGAAGCATTCGTTTCCTCAAATGCTCTCATACTATGCTTTAAATAATAGGGTGAATAATAATCGTCATCATCAAATTTGGCTACATATGGGTAATTCGCCTTTTTTGCTGCAAAATTTAAACATTCTCCAAGAGTTTTTGATTCAGGTAATTGATATACCGAAACGTTAGGGTATACTTTCGCTTCTTCTTCCCATATTTCAATATCCATCTCATCTTTATTTAAGATGATTATTAGTTCTTTATCCTCCCAAATTTGTCTGTTAAAGTTTTGGAAAATATTATCTAAACAATCCTGTCGTATCGTGCAAGAAATAATAGAGACCATCACTTCCTCCCTCCAGCTATTAGCACTCTGCTAAATACAACAAGTTATCTAAATTAAATATTATAAATAGTCTTTAAAATTACTAGTTTTCGCAATAACCTGGCTTACATTAATAATAATTTCAACTGGGACTTTCCACGTATGCTGTCCCTCATCATCACTTCTGATATATACAAAGTCATCCTTTGTTGAGGAGTACACTTTAAACCCATTTCTAACACAATCCATACTAAAAACTCGGTCAAGCTCTTTTATCTGGTCAGCAAATTTCACCTTTTCATGAACTTTTTTTTTAAAGACTAAAGTCCCCCCTTGTAAATATTGCTTGCCGAAACTCCTTTGAACATGAACAAACTGGTTTTCATTATTCGGGTTAAAAACAGCTAATATTTGTCTGTTTTTCAAATAAATATATACGGATGTTTTTCCTATCACATCCACCTTTAGCTTTCTGAGATTCTCGACTGATTTTTGTAAATATGTTGAACTGTAGTAGTCATCATCTTCAAAATTTGCTATAATATCAAACCTTGTCTTCTCAACAGCAAAATTTATACAAGATCCTAAGCTGATATCCTGCGGCAATTGATAAACTGAAACATTTTTATACACTGATGCTTTTTCTCTCCATTTTTTAATGTCCATGCCATCATGATTTAAAACAATTATCAATTCCTTAGGTTCAAAGGTTTGCTTATGGTAATTTTCAAATATATTATCGATACAATGATCCCTTATTGTACAGGAAATTATTGAAACCATAAAAGGCTCCTTTCTTATTCATCTTCTATATTAGTTATTTTTGAGTACCCATTCGGATAAGCTGTAAACCAATTCCAAGCTGTTTCTATCATCTGTTTAAGGTCATATTTTGCTTCCCAGTTTAATTCATTTCTAATTTGCAAAGAACTGGCTATTAATATAGGAGGGTCTCCCTCTCTCCTGTTTACGTATTCTACTGTTGCTTTTTTTTTGGAAATGTTTTCACACACTTTGATGATTTCATTAACTGAATATCCTTGCTCATTTCCCACATTATAAATTTTATGTGTATTCTTATTTTCAATCATATACTCAAGTGCTCTGACATGAGCATTTGCCAAATCTGATACATGTATATAATCCCTTATACAAGTGCCGTCTTTTGTTTCATAATCATTTCCGAAAACTTGGATTTTCTCTTTTTTTCCTAACAAATGTTCTAGAATATTAGGTATTAAATGCGTTTCAGGATTGTGATCTTCACCGATCTGCCCTTTAATATCTGCACCTGTCACATTAAAATATCGCAGTATAACATAGTTCAAGGAAAAAGCCTTATAAAAATCTTTGATCATTTGTTCACACATTAACTTTGACCATCCATATGGGTTTATAGGTTTTGTGTCCAATTTTTCACTAATTACGTTATTTGTTTTTCCGTATACAGCACATGAAGATGAAAAGACAAGTTTTGTTATTTGGTAATTTTTCATTACTTTTAATAAATTCAATGTACCTTGAACATTATTTTCGTAGTAAATAGCAGGATTTATTACAGACTCTCCTATATAACAATGAGCTGCAAAATGAATGACGGCAGAAATAGGGAATTGTGAAAACACCGAAATTAAATCCTGTTCATTCCTAATATCACCTTTAATAAATTTAGCTTTTACATGAACCGCTTCTCTATGACCTTCACTTAAATTATCTAAAACGACAACTTCATAATCTTTGTTAATTAACTCTTTAACAACATGGCTCCCGATATAACCCGCTCCACCCGTGACAAAAATCATAAATAATCACCTCCACTTTTAAATGTAATTTGCCGAACAACTAAATTCACAACACACCCTATCTTAAGTTTTATTGATTACAGTTAAGAATTATGAATTAAAACAAAAAACCTTCCGTATTTTATTAGGAAGGCAACAAACTGTCCAATTTTTTGTATTTCTTTAATGAGGAAAGTGTTAAGATTTATCAATACTAGGGGTGATTTCTGTTTCGAATAGATGCAAAGCTCTAGCTACAACTTGATCCATATTATAGTATTTGTATTCTGCCAACCTGCCTGCAAAGATTACTTTTCCCTTTAATTGCTGTGCTTCTTGTTTGTATAAAGTATATATTTCAGTATTCTCTTTTTTAGGTATCGGATAATAAGGTTCATTCACACCTGCTTTATAAGCTTCAGGATACTCAATTGCAATAGTAGTACCTTTTACACACTGCCCGGTAATCTTCTTATATTCTGTAATACGAGTAAAATCGAATTCATTTGGATAATTGACCTGTCCTGCTTCCTGATAATCGCCTTCTTGATGAAATCGAAAATCAAAGGTTAAGCTTCTGTAAGGCAATGCACCATACTTATAATCAAAAAACAGATCGATTGGACCCGTGTAAACCATTCTTTTATATTCAATTTCTTTAAACACTTCTTTATAATCAGTATTTAATAAAACCTTAATATCTTTATGTTTCAAAATCCTTTTGAACATATTTGTGTAGCCATACTTAGGAAGAGCTTGATATTTATCTTTAAAATATCGATCATCTCTGCTAAAAGAAAAAGGGACACGGGCTGTTACTGAAGAATCGAGCTCTTCTGGTTTTAGATCCCATTGCTTAACCGTGTAGCCGAGGAATACATTTCTATAAATATAGTTACCTAATGAACGAATATCTTGGTTTGCATGTTCTATCATTTTCAATACTGGAATTTTATCTCCAAAGCTATAATTATTTAATAAATGTTCTTCTAATTTAGCGGAGTGACAAGTAGGATATAGGGCATTGATAGAATTTAAATTAAATGGTACAGGTACTTTTTTCCCTTCAACAACAGCTAGGACTCTATGATAATAAGGGGTCCACTCAGTAAATCCAGAAAGGTATTCCCATACTTTTTTTGAATTCGTATGAAATAGATGAGGGCCATATTTATGAACTAATACTCCATTCTCATCAAAGTAATCATACGCATTCCCCCCAATATGGTCCCTACTTTCTACAATCAATACACGCTCTCCTAGCTGCGTTGCTATACGCTCTGCTATCACACAGCCTGAAAAGCCAGCCCCGACTATTAACCAATCAACCTTCATATTTTCTCACCTGCTTTTTTCTGCCGGCAGTAATTGTGCAATCTGTCTCCAGCCACAATGTGTTTTAAACACAGGATGATACTTGCCGCCCCATTTTTTTAATGTATAATTCACGAGCCATTCAAAAACTTCATTATATAATGCTATATTTTTTGTTGCATTATTCGGGTGCTGACGATAATAGTAGAGCATTTCATTCATCCAATGTATTTCAAAATGTTCAATTAACAAATAATCAATTCTTCTGTCCTCCATATGCCTGCCTTCCCATGGATCATCTGTTGGCCATCCCCCTACACTCTTTAATGCAGATGTACGGTAAAAACGAGGAAAAGGAACAACATTCGATAACAAAAATTCATATCGGTCATTGTAAGAACTACCACCTGTACGAGGCACGTTCAGTAGAATATTTCCCTTTCTATCTACATAAACATCCGTTTTGTTTCCCCAAATTAAAGCAACATTTTCTGAAACTTGATCTATTTCATTCCTCATTTTTTCTATGGTATCCGGAAATAACCAGTCATCAGCATCTAATTTTAGAATATAGGGTGTATGAATAATGGATAATCCTCTATTTTGTGTTTTGGACTGGCCTAAATTGGTATAGTTCCTTAAAACGGTCACACGGGAGTCTTTTAAAAATTCCTCAATAGTTAGTAAACTATTATCTGTTGAATGATCATCTACCAAGACAATCTGCCATCCTTGATAGGTCTGATTAAATACACTCTCGACTGCTTCTTTAAGAAAAGGACCTGGGTTATAGGAAGGAATTAATACAGTAACATCAGGTTTATCCACATTTTTCTCCTTTTCATTTCAGTTTAATTTACCCCTTCGTCGGGCCATCAGACCCTACATTGAATGTGTAATCATATAATCAAATAGGTTATAAAAATCCAATTTTATATTTTATTCGCTCATTTTTATATTACAGGTCACAATGCCAACATGAGCTCATACTATATATATATATACTTTAAAAAAAGTGATTAATTCGTATTATGGTGGTGGAAGTTTTTTGAAAGGAATAATCTTAGCAGCAGGAAAAGGTAGCAGGTTACAGCCATTTTCATTTTCACAGCCTAAAACAATGCTCCCTATTGCAAATAAACCTGTTTTGGAATATTGTATTGAAAATTTAAAAATGGCCAATATTAAAGAAATTGGAATTGTTATTAATTCATTACAGCACGAGATTGTTAATTATATCAATACCAGATTTGATCAAACGGTTAATATTACGTTTATCATTCAGCATGAGGCAAAAGGTATTGCTCATGCAGTTAAGCAGGCTGAAGAATATTTAAATAATGAGCCGTTTTTACTCTTATTAGGTGATAATTTAATTAAAGAGCCCCTTATTTCCCTTAGAAATAATTTAGAAAATCCAGAAATCAGCAGCTCTATCATGTTATCAAAAGTTGATTCCCCGAAAGATTTTGGAATTGCCGAAATCAGAAATCAAGAAATCATCAGATTAGAGGAAAAACCCCAATCTCCGAAATCTAACCTAGCAGTGATAGGAGCATATGCTTTTCGTCCCTCTATCTTTAAAGCAATAGATCAAATAACCCCTTCACTAAGGGGGGAACTTGAAATTACTGATGCTATACAATGGTTAATGGATAATGGACAAACAATCTCTTATACGATTACCACAAAGCCTTATATCGATGTCGGAACAACTGAAAGATGGCTTCTTGCCAACCAATGGATTTTAAGCGAGATAACATCCACATCAGGGATGGAATATATGAATGAAGCAAAAATACAAGATTGCTTGATTATTCCACCGGTTGTTATTGGGCCAGGCTGTACTTTAAACAATGCAACAATCGGTCCATATGTAACCATTGGCAAAGGTTCTTCTATTGAAAATTGCAAAATACAAAATAGTATCCTTCTCGAAGAGACAGTCATTAAAGGTTGTTCATGCACCTTTACAGATTCCGTTTTCGGAAGAGAAGCGTATATTAAAGGATTAAATGGTCAATTAGCAAAATGTATTTTTGGAGACAAAACAAAAATTATTTTAACCTGAATACGAATGAAAAGAACGAGCCAGATATATTAAAAAAGTCTCATGCAGCTCAATCAGAATTAACCAATCCTTTTAGTGCAAACCGGCACATCTTTAAAATGTATCAAAACTAGAAAAAAGGCTTTCTCAATTCATTCGAATTTGAGATGGCCTTTTTTGTATGGATTATATAGGTGTTAAGGAGGTTAATTCCACCCATCCTGATTTATTCAATGCAAAATGGGGCTCAAACTTATTTCCCCATTTCTTTAAAGCATAATGAATGTTCCATTTAATCATTTCATTTAAAACAGCCTTCTTATTTACCGTTACATTATTGATATGTTTTCTATAGTTATAAAGCATTTTATCGATCCAAAGAATTCGATAATGTTCAATCAAAAGAACGTCCATTCGACGGTCTTCCAGATAACGTCCTTCATAAGGGTCATCTGTTGGCCACCCTCCAACCCTTTTAAGAGCGGATGTCCTGTAAAACCGGGGATATGGAATAAAGTTTGCCAGCAAAAATTCGTAAGGGTCGTCATAGGAACGCCCCTTTACATCGATCATCTTATACAAAACTTCGCCATGATTGTCTTCTATTACAACCATTTTTTTGCCGCAAATTAATCCTACATCTTCTGAGACATTTTCAGCTTCATTTACCAAAATTTCAAGCGTATCACGGAAAAACCAGTCGTCACTGTCCAGCATAATGGTGAACTCAGTATTGATATATGCTAATCCTGCGTTTTGAGTTTTGGACTGGCCCAAGTTATGTTTATTTTTTATAAGAGTTATACGGGGATCCGAAAGATAGTCTTGTATCGATGATAAGCTATCATCAGATGAAGCATCATCTACGATTACCATCTTCCAGCCATGATACGTCTGATTAAATACACTTTCAACAGCGTTTCGCAAATACTCGCCTGGGTTATATGAAGGCATTAACACTGTTACCTTTTCTTCCACTTTTCTTCTACACCTCCATTACAAGATCCGCTTTAACTTTTTAACGATTCTCCAACCGCCTCTTAATGTCTTAAAAATGGGTTCATATTCATTTCCCCAACGGTTAAGAGCATCCTGTACGATCCATTCTACTGCCTCTTTGTATACATCTTTCTGATGAGTAGAATTATTTCCATGGATTCTATAGTAAAGGATCGTCTCAGGTATATAGTAAAAACGGTACTCTTCTATTAATCTAAGAAACATGCGAAGATCTTCTGCATGCCTCCCCCCATAAGGGTCATTAACTGCCCACCCACCTATCTTTTTTATAGATGATGTACGGTAAAATTTAGGCCAGGGAATAAAGTTCGCAAGCAACAGCTCATATTTATCCTGATGAATATTACTCCATTCATTCGAGACAAATCTGTACCTTTTTCTTTTGCTCATTTCTGTTACTTCTATCACATTGCCGATAATCAGTGCTACATTTTCCGGCATACTTTTTGCAGCATCCATTAATAATTCGAGCGTGTTTTCTGGAAGCCAATCATCGCTGTCTAATTGCAGAAAAAATTCTGTTGTAATCTTCTGAAGTCCAATATTTTGAGAAACAGACTGGCCGCTATTTATCTCATTTTTTATCAATGTAATTCTTGGATCTTTCAATAGATCTGCAGCATGGGACAAGCTGTCATCTGTTGATGCATCATCAACTACAATGATGTTCCAATAAGGATAGGTTTGATTAAACACACTCTCTATAGCTTCTCTTAAATAAATTCCTGAATTATAAGAAGGTATTAAAATCGTCACTTCTTTACTCAACTTATTAACACCTCCTACAATTTATATAAAATACCCCTTATTATTTTATATGCCTAAATATAAAGCTAGATTGTACAGATGCGTATATTATGAAACAAAAAAAGAGCAATTCTTTAATTGCCCCTTTATTAATAATCATTTTCTCACTTTGGCAGTCAGAAGCACTTGATAATGGTGATCCTTGATACCTAAAATGGCTTCAGGTATCTCATGAATGGCCAGACCGTCAAGAAATGCTTTGGCTACCGCAACATTGCCGAACACTTCCATTTCAATTTTTTCTTCATCAACCAGTTCATTCAACAGCATTTTTAATGAGGTATCGGTAAACCTCCAATAGTCTCCATGAAAATCTGTACGGCAGCTCTGGCTTAAACCGGTCGTCGTTAGCAGTAACGTACCACCTGGTTTCAATGCTTTTAATGTGTTTATTAAAGCTGTTTTAACATCATAAATAACATGAATAACCTGAGTAAGAATAATACAGTCAAATGCTTCTTCAGGAATATTTTCGCCTGTTTCCAGATTACCTACAATTGTTGCATCTGGTGAAGGAATCAAATTAAGAACTTCGCTTTTTGTAACGTTAACGCCATACGTCCTCGTATAATAGTTATCTCCTACTTCCAGAACTTGCCCTTTTATCTCTGAACGATTATTTTCCAAAAACGTTTCAATATAATATCTGTCGATTGGTTTTCCCCGATCAAAACCAAAATTTCTGCTTTTAGGCCGTATTGAATGGTTATTCAACAAAACTCCTCCTTATCATCGTTCTTTTTCCAGGCGGGTTTGAGTGCTAAAAAAGCTGCGCACTCAGAATGTAATATTTCTCCGCATACTGGCAACCATTCTCCATCCCACGTTTTTCTGCCCATTTCTTCACATTCTCTGGTGATATGAGATGTTTCGGGTCCCGAAGTTGAGAAACATGCTTCCTCATCGCTTCTACCTTTCTATCTACTTTTTCACCAAGATCCAAGAAGAGCACACCGGTATTGTTAATCTGAGGATACTGCCAGACAATTAATGGATACTCATACATGGCGATCAGCTTATAATGATGCCCCGGCTGTGGCCTTAAACTCGCCATGCAGGCATTAAATAGTGCCTTATGATCCTGATGAAAACTTGGATATGGTATAAACACCATCGAAGGCTGGAAACTCATTAATATTTCATCAATTTTAGATACTAAATCCTTTTGAGGTATGGTATCCAAAACCGCTTCCTTATCATCGTACATGACTTCAAAATCACGACACCCTAGATATAACAGGGCATCGGACAGTTCTTTTTTTCGAATATCGGCTGTCACTGTAATTCCGGAATGCCAGAATGTCGTCTCTCCCAATGCCGCAATGACCACTTTTACATTGTTCCCTAAGCTGCATGCTCTCTCAATTAACCCTCCACAACCCAACACTTCATCATCGGAGTGCGGAGCTATGATTAATATTCGTTCTTTACCAGTGTTAAGCATCGTACACCCCCGAAAAAAAACTAAATACTTCCGTTAGTTTTAATCTATTCGGTGATTTTGGGAATGTATAGGCAAAAAAACAAATAAGTTAAACCATTATCCTGAACAATTGATTGTTAACAGTCATTCCCAGCTGCTTTAACTTTTCATATGTTTCTTAAATCATCAGCATCTTGAATTGCAATCCAGCTTCCATTAGCATGCTTGACCCCTAAATTTAAACAATGAGCAGCTCCCTGATTTTTTTTATGATTCAAGAATTTCAAATGACCGGTCAGTGGATCCATCATTAATTATGATAAGTTCTATATTTTTATATGTCTGGTAAGATACTATTTATTGCCTCTTCAACATAGCATTCAGCAATATAGACCCCCATTACAACTGAAACTAACATTCTTACTCTCCTTTAGGTTAAACCCATTTATGAGCATTATATTTTCAAAGGTTAATATCGCTACTAGTTTTAGAAGAAGTAAAAAACGCGTTTTTTAAAATACGCTATTTACCTAAGTAAACAGCGTTTTGCTAAATCATTTTTTGTTAAGATAACCGTACAAATTATCCTTCTGCCAATTCCAGGAATCTCTGCACATTTCTTCAAGATTTTTTTCAGCTTCCCATCCGAGCTCTCTCTTCGCTTTTGACGGATCAGCATAGCTGACAGCAACGTCTCCTGGTCGGCGGCCAACCACTTTGTAAGGTATACTTATTCCTGCTGTTTTTTCAAAAGTTTTGATCACTTCCAGCACGCTATACCCTCTCCCTGTCCCAAGGTTATAGGCTTCTATACCATTACTGTTTAGCACATTATTGAGCGCTTTCAAGTGCCCCTTTGCCAAGTCAATGATATGAATATAATCTCTAATCCCAGTACCATCTTTCGTAGGATAATCATTGCCAAAGATTCTAACTTCATTTAATCGTCCAATCCCGACTTGTGTGATATAGGTTGTTAAGTTGTTCGGCATACCATTCGGATCTTCCCCAATCTGTCCGCTTTTATGAGCTCCAAACGGATTGAAATAACGCAATAGGGCAATGCTCCAATTATTATCTGAAGTATATATATCACGTAAAATCTCTTCGACCATCAGCTTTGTCCGACCATACGGATTGGTAACACCAAGCGGAGCATCTTCGGAAATCGGCATTTGCTTAGCGGTTCCATAGACTGTAGCAGATGAGCTTACCACCAAATTTTTCACATCGAACTGCTGCATCACTTCACAGAGTACGATCGTACCAGTAACATTATTTCGATAGTAATCTAGAGGCTTTATAACTGATTCCCCAACAGCCTTTAATCCGGCAAAGTGAACGACAGCATCAATCTTGTGATCGGAAAAGATTCTTTCTAATGCTTTTTTATCTAAAAGATCGATATGCTCAAATATAAAATCCTTACCAGTAATTTTCTTTACACGGTTTATTGATTCTAGTTTGCTATTAATCAATTTATCTAATACCACAAGCTTATAACCGTTATTTAATAGCTCAACACACGTATGACTACCAATATAACCTGCGCCTCCTGTAACTAAAATAGTCATGCAGCTGCCCCCAGTTCTAAACCATTCATACTCTCCCATACTTGCGGCGAATGTATTTGATTATTCATAATAACCTGCCCAGATTTTAAACAGGTTTTTATTCAACTCAAATCCTTTGTCTTGCAGTTTGTTGTACAAATGAATTAACCTAATATCTTCTAAAAAAATAACTCCATCTGCATTTCTCTCTTGATAGACTTGCAGAATATCGTCAACATCAAAGTCTTCAGAAAAATAGTGTGTTACATCTATCCTGTTCGTTAAACTGACTTGTTTAAAATCCTCACATGCCTCCTTTAAGCCCAAAATGATTAATTTAGCCTCCTTTTTGGAACCTTCTTGTAACTGTTTTTTTATATATTTAGAAGCCACGAGCCAATCTTCATTAATCGTTTGTTGGTTGCTGCGGCTCAATGAATCAGAATGAAGACGATACTGATACAAAACAAGAGGGATTTTGTTAATAGAGGTTCTTTCAAGCATCCTTAACCATAAATCGTAGTCATAGCAAATTTTATATTGTGTGTCATAGCCGCCTACTTGATGAAAGAGGGATTTTGAAAATAAAACAGAGCCATGACAAAATGGATTTAAATAATAACGGTACGCATAAATATGCTCTTCAGAAAAAAGATAGTTTCTAGTTGATTCAATTTGAAGGTTCCTTTTTGGTACCTCAGTTTTGCCTGATATACATTCAACAAAAGAACCTACTGCACGGATATGAGTATGTTCACTGATATATCTAATTTGTTCCTCTATCTTATTCGGTAAACTAATGTCGTCAGCATCCTGTATTGCGATCCAATTTCCTTGGGCCACATCTATGCCAACATTTAAAGCATTTGCAGCACCGCAGTTGATTTCCAGATGGATTACCTTTATTCGCTCGTCATCCAATGAGCTTAAAATGTTTTTTGTTTCATCAGTAGATCCATCATTAACAATGATTAATTCAATTTGTTTATATGTTTGATTAAGTACACTGTTAACAGTTTCCTTCAAATAACATTCACCATTAAATACAGGCATTACTATAGATACCAGCATACAAATCTCCTTTTCTTATAAAGCTCTTACATACTATTTCATTTCTATGCTGAAAACCTTGAAATGGTAACAAGTCTGTTAGGCAACTGCCGTTTCCTGTTTGAAAGCACTCCCATATAATGTTATGTACATTTTTAATTACGGAGGTGCTTTATTGAAAATATTAATAATTGGAACAGGCTATGTCGGAACAACTACAGCTTTAACCTTGTGTGAACTTGGACATCAGGTTACAGGATACGATGTAGACCCAATAAAGATCGCTTCCTTGCAAAATAAAAAATTACACTTTTATGAACCAGGATTGAAAGAGTTATTAGTTAAACATTTACATTCAGGAAATATTCAATTTACTGAAAACATAAAACACGCTGTTCAACAAAGTGAAATTATCTTTATTTGTGTAGGAACACCGCAACAAGAGGATGGGAGTGCAAATCTAGAATACGTACAACAGGCAGCGGCCATGATTGGAAACTATTTAAATAACTATAAAATTATAGTTAATAAAAGCACTGTACCAGTAGGAACAGCTGAAAAAGTAACAAAATGGATTGAAGAATCTTTGGTATCACCTACTAATTTTGACGTTATATCCAATCCTGAATTCTTAAGAGAAGGGACAGCTTTACAAGATTCTCTAAATCCTGAAAGAATCGTCATTGGAAGCAAAAGTGAGAGGGCAACGAATATCATGAAAAAGCTGTATTGTATTTTTAAGGCTCCTTTTGTTCACACTACACCGCAAACTGCGGAACTGATTAAATATGCTGCAAATTCATTTCTAGCTACAAAAATATCATTTATAAATGAAATGGCAAAATTATGCGAAAATGTGAATGTTGATATAAAAGACGTTGCGTACGGAATTGGCTTAGACTCAAGGATTGGCATGTCATTCCTCCAAGCAGGAATAGGTTATGGGGGCTCTTGCTTTCCAAAGGATGTATTGGCATTACTCTCAACTGCCCAACAATACAACACTAACCTCTCACTATTAGAAAAAGTAAATGATATTAACAACACTCAGCCGTTATATATGATTGAAAAAATTAAAAATAAATTAAGGGAGATAAAGGGGAAAAAGATAGTTATTCTTGGTTTATCGTTTAAGCCTCAGACTGATGATATCCGGGAATCTCCCGCCATAAAAATTATCGAGGAATTGCACAAACAATCAGCAAACATTGTTGTTCATGATCCAGTAGCAAAACTCCCTAAAACCCTTTCGCTGAAAATAACCCAGAGTACTTCCATTCATTCATTGTTAGAAAATGCAGATGCTCTCATAATTTGTACCGATTGGCCGGAGTATGAAACTATTGATTGGTTACTGGTTAAGAAAAAGATGAGGAATCCTTACATTTTTGATGGCAGAAACATGTTAAATGCCAGCAAAATGACAGAATTAGGTTTTTATTATGAAGGGATAGGCTACCGATAATTTTCACTTTCATGGAGGGATTAAAGCTTGAAAAAAATCGTGATCACCGGTGTTGCCGGATTTTTAGGATCTCACCTTGCAAAAGAACTTTTGGCTCAAAAAAATAAAGTTATTGGATTAGATAATTTCTCAACTGGAAAAGAACAAAATTTATTATCTTTTTCATCAAATCCAGATTTCACGTTTATAGATATAGATGTATCGATGGAAATAGTAATGGATCTAGAAGAATTAAAAGATATTGATGAGATTTATCATCTGGCTTCCCCAGCTTCCCCTACCTTTTATCAAAAATCTCCTTTCGATACTATAGCAGTTAATACAATTGGAACAAAAAACATGTTGGATATTGCAAAAAGAAATAGAGCAAAGCTTGTTTACCTTAGCACAAGTGAAGTATACGGAGACCCTGAGATACATCCGCAGCATGAAGAGTACAGAGGTTGTGTAAATACATGGGGTCCAAGAGCTTGCTATGATGAAGGAAAAAGACTTGGAGAAGTATTCTGTTATTTGTACTATCAGCTATTTAATATTGAAGTCAAAGTAGCTCGGATATTTAATACGTATTCCGCGGGATTACGCAACGATGATGGAAGGGTCATTTCAAACTTTATCATACAAGCTTTGAAAGGAGAAAATATTACAGTATATGGGGACGGCACTCAAACTCGCTCATTTTGTTATGTGGATGATACGATAGAAGCATTAATTTTAATGATGGAAAATGATAAAGCAAATGGCGAAATTATTAATATTGGTAATTCAGAAGAGATTTCAGTCATAAATCTAGCTAAGCTTATACAAAAGCTTACTAATTCTTCGAGTTTAATTACTTTTCACCCCCTTCCAAAGGATGACCCAAAACAAAGATGTCCAAATACTAATAAAGCCAAACAAATATTAGGTTGGAAGCCAAAAATAAACCTTAAGAAAGGTTTGCTTAAAACCATTGAGGCATACAGAATCAAGATAAAATAAAAAATGTATTTAGAATAATGATTTAAAAAGAGAAAGCTGCGCTTTCTCTTTTTAATTTCAACTTTCCCTTAACAAACCCTATTTGAAGTATCTCATTCGAAACATGTAGTTTTTTAATAACGGAATATCTAGCTAACTTTTTTAACCAATCTTATAACGTGATGTTTTGAAACTATTAATGTTTTTTACTATTCCATTCTTTTAAATATTTATAAAAGTTATAGCGATCTTCTTCGATAACCATATCCATTGCATGACCAAAATCAATAACAACACGCCCCGAATCTTTTGCCAATAAAGGAGTTAGAATCGTAGCAGGAATTGCAGCAGAAATTAGTGCTATATCCCAATTCTTATTATACTTCATATATTCATGTACGGAATCAATCTCATCAATTCCTTCGAGACTTTTTACTACAGTTAATTGTACACCTTTTTTTGTAAAGTTAGGTACTGCTTCTTCAGCTCGTCTCCCGATTAATGCTACTCTATTTTGCTTCAAAAAATCCCAGAATTCATTATTATATATAATCTCTTGGGAAACCCATACTGAACAAATTTTTTCTGGTATTCTGTTGATATGATGTAAAAATTTTTTTGTATTCGTATACCACCATTCACCATTGTCCTTACAATTTATTGGAACAAATCCAACAATATCAGTACTATTCATAGAATTTAATAATTTTTCGGCCACTGCCTCTGTAGATCCTGTAATCCCGCTATAAGCTCTATATTCTTCATAATTTTTAATTAAGAGAGGATTGATTTCCCAATTTAAATATGAAATTTCCGCATGTGAAAATCTGGTTAAAGAAAATGCCTCTTTTTTTTGGGCTGCTAATTTTATCAAATCTAATACTTCATTGTTTCCTATCATTAAATTTTGATAGTCATGGCAATTACATTCCCTGGATCTCTTTATTGAACGTTTTTTCTCTTTTTCTCTCTTTCTTCTCTTTTTTCGTTCCTTCCTTATTTCTTTTCCTGTATTAACAACTTCTATTTGTTCAGATGTACTTTTCTCTGTTGATCCTGCTGAAAAAAGTAACCATTTATTCATTTTTACTAATTTTTTATCTTTAATGGGATGAATCCAGTAATACGAAGGATTATTTTGTACTATTCTCAGCTCTTTTAAAGTAATATTTTCTCCCCAACGCACTGCCTCATTATATTGATGTCCATCCGGGTACTCTCTATACTTTCCACCACAAGCCATTACTAGTGTCACATAAAACATTTCATCTAGTGTATGAACATGAGTTTTATCAAATAGATTGCTCAATTTCTCATCATCTATTGTTTGAAGATACCTTAACATTTGTTGAATAATCCCCCGCCGATAAACTTGCCCCGGATTAAAATATCGAAGAAAGTCATTGGTTTGAAAAATTGGTTGCCATATTTCCCATTCATTCCATAGAGATTGCGGGACTACAGGTGCGGGATATTTTTCTATTTCTGTTCCCTTAAATAATTGCCAACCCATACAATCAAAATCTTTCATAGATTCGTCAAGAAATTCCTCAAATCCATGTTTTATAAATAACATATCATGATCAAAATTTACTAAATATTTATAATTAACATCCATATCCTCTAACCATCTCATAACATCCCAATAAACTCGAGCTGAACGAGACCATTGTACAGGGCGGCTATATGGATAAATTGGTATTTTTAAACTTTTTGCAAAATCTGGATTATTCCCACCATTATAAAGAATAATTCCTGCTTCAGGAATAAAATGCCGAATATTTTTTATTTGTTCTTCTAGTACTTTTTCATCTTTATGAGCAAGGACTATAACAAAAACATTTCTCTCCATTAACATACCATCATAGTGAGTCTGAGAATAAGTAGCAGCTGATACATCGAATTGTTTCTCTATAACTTCAAGGTCTTTATAAAATGACCTATTATACAAAGATGGTCCTTTTCTTATATAAGTAACAGGGGTTTCATCAATAATCCCAATTCTTTTATACGGATTATTAATTATTTTAGGCCATAACAAATCTAATCCCCAACCAGATTGATTGAGGTCAAATGTATTCCAGCATAATTTTAATGCATTTTGAGAAAATATTGGGGCTGTAATTTCTACAAATGAACTGTATCTCCACAAATAAAAAGAATGTTGTAAAGTAGTATGATGTGAATAATATGAATCATTCGTTAATGCTGGTTGGGCTATTTCAAAATTTTGATTGTTAAAAATCTCAAACATTCGGTTTATCGTATAAGCATTTGTTAGAATTTCTTCATCAGGGAACCAAATAGCATCATACTTATTTATCTGTTCACCTAATTCTTTTATAATTTCCTTTATTGCAGGCCATTTTGCACCTTTTTTTTCAAAATAGAAATTACAATCGTCTTTTAAACCCCCTGTATAATCCCCATTATAAATGATACATAAATCGAAATTTTTGTATTCTGATGGTTTTATCCATTCATAATGTGAAGCATGATCCCCTATTACTGCAACAACTAGAAAACGATTAATACTATTATTATTTATTAATTTCAAAGTAATCCCTCCTTAACTTTTGAAGTTAACTAGTTTCATAACCGGGACTAAACATCCATTAATAATAATTAATTTGCAAGATAAAATTCAAAATAGTGTTTATTTAATTCCAATCCATTTTTTTGAAGACGGCTTACAATTTTTTTCTTTCTCCTCACATTATCAAGTATTATGACACCATCAATCTTTCCATTATCAAATAATGATAGTGTGTAGTTGATTGAATTTCGGTCACCTTTATTGAAGATGTTCACCACGTTTAAAGCATTTGCTGCTAAATCAAAGTGGTTAAAATCTTCTTGTTTACCAAAAACCACTACAGACGGATTATTTGATTTTTCAAAAAAACAAGTATTTCGGATAAATTTTAAATAAGAATAAAACAGTTCACTATTCGTTTGATTTAAATTCGTATTAGATAGTGATTCATAATAGCGACGGTATTTATATAAGATTTTAGGAACATTAACTATTGGACCGACTGTAATTAATCGAGTCCATAAATCATAATCATATGCAATCCTTAAAGAAGTGTTATACCTTCCTGCGTTAAAAAATGCTTTTTTTGAATACATCATTGTTCCATGTGTCAAAGGGCACCCAAAATACAAAGCTGCTCTCATTTGTTCACAATTCAAATGCAGATTTCTGTCATTTTCAAATTTACGGAAATCATTTACAGGATGCTTAAAATTTTGTGGTCCAGAAATACATTCTATAAACGATCCAACTCCAACAAACTCTGGATGTTTTTTAATAAAATTAACTTGTTCTTCGATTCTGTTGAGAAAGCTGACATCATCTGCATCATGTACTGCAATCCAATCTCCACTTGCATGTTCAATAGCTAAATTCAGAGCATAAGCTGCCCCCATATTACTATTTAAATGAATAATTTTTATTTTTTTGTTTTCAATATTATCTAAGATAGCTTTAGTTTGGTCACTGGAAGCATCATTTACAATAATAAGTTCATATTGATCGTATGATTGAAAAATGATGCTATCAATAGCTTCTTTCAGATATTTTTCCCCATTATAAACAGCCATCACCACAGAAACAAACACAAAAAGCCTCCTCTTTTATTACGATTCTTACTTTTCTAATGTATTGGAGGACGTAATTTTTAAGAACTGTAAAAGTAGATCTGGATTAGAAGAGGATAAATTATGGGGTTTTATTTAAAATAAAAAAGACCGTTGTTGGATTTAACCAATCAACGGTCTTTTCGTTTAACGAGCGATAATGTTATATCCGCTATCTACATGAAGAATTTCACCTGTTATTCCTCTTGCTAAATCACTCATCAAGAATAAAGCAGCATCTCCCACTTCTTCTTGTGTGTTCGCTTTTCTAAGCGGTGATCTTTCTTCGATCTCTTTTAATACAGAGTTGAAGTCGCCGATTCCCTTTGCAGCTAACGTTCTGATTGGACCAGCTGAAATTGCGTTAACACGGATGCCGTCTTTTCCAACATCACTAGCAAGGTATTTCACACTTGCATCCAAGGAAGCTTTAGCAACACCCATTACATTATAGTTAGATACGACTCTTTCTCCGCCAAGGTAAGTCAGCGTTACAATGCTACCGCCCTCTGTCATCAATGGACGCGCTTCTTTTACGACAGCAGTCAATGAATAAGAAGAGATGTTATGGGCCAAAAGGAACCCTTCACGAGTTGTGTTTAGGTATTCACCTTTCAGTTCTTCAGTATTCGCGAATGCAATACAGTGTGCTAAACCATGGATTACTCCAACTTCTTCTTTTAATTGAGCAAACGTCTTTTTGATCTCTTCATCATTTGTAATATCACAAGGCAAAACGATAGAATCGTTTCTTTCCAACGATTCAGCAAGATCACGTACGTTCTTTTCAAGTCTTTCACCTGCATATGTAAAAACGAGACGTGCTCCTGCTTTTGATAGAGATTGAGCGATTCCCCAGGCAATGCTTCTTTTGTTTGCAACACCCATAACAACAAACGTTTTATTCTGCAATGATAGTTGATACATAAAAAAAACTCCTCCCCATGGTCTATGTTTCATTAAAATTAATAATTAGTATTTGTTATTAGTACCAAGTCCTAATTAGTATAACAGATAAAAAGAGAGAATTCACTAGTTAACCTTTGCTTGTCTCAATATTTTTCACTTCAAATCCGCATGCATGACAGCGGTAAATGACATTCTGGTTCGATTGGGCGATAAGGATCTCATCGTTAAGGTTATGCTGCGCCTCACAATTTGGGCAATAAACAGTTGGAATCATATTAATTTCACCTTTCTATTGTTTTATTACTAGCATGCTCCATTTTTCCAAAAATAAAAAAGCGCCGGCATAGGCCAGCACTTTTATTATGAAAGAATCTCTCTCATCTGATGAACTTGTTGTTTGCTTCCTGTAACAACCATCTTATCTCCCAGCAAAATTTCTGTGTCACCGTGAGGATTAATGGACTCTTTTCCTCTATAGATCCGAACGATAATACTGTCACCCAGGAATGGGAAATTTCTTAACGCCGTGCGGTGATACGAACTATTTCTTACGATGATTTCATTCAGGCTGTTGTCTTGAGTAGTAAGAATATCAACAACAGCAGGATTTTCAATTAAGGCTTTTAATAAAACCTGAGAAGAGAAATAGACGGAGTAAACTTCTATCCCCTCATCTTTAAGTACATCACGTTTTGAAGGATCTTCTATTCGAGCAATAATTCTTTTTACTCCTTCTTCTTTTGCTAGGAGAGCAAGTTTTTCGTTCGTTTCATCCTGACCAGTTGCACAAATGAAAACGTCTGTGTTAAATACATTTGCTTCCTTTAGTGTGTTTCCTTCATAATCTTCAAGTTCTTTTATATTGAAGCTTTCTAATTGCTTTTGGTCTTTTTCTTCTTGCTTTGTGTGGTAGATTCTTTGCTCGAATCTTGTAGTATCCAGCTCAGTTGTTAAAGTCAAGGTAAATTGATTAGCCCCGACAATAACGAGCTGTTCTTTGGCTGTTTCTCCCTCTTCTTTCCGCGGGAAAAACTTTTTAAAGAAAATCGGTGTGATGATTGCACTAATCACTGCTGTTAAGATTAGTGCGGAAGATGTCCTCGCATCTATAATCTCAATTCGTTCTCCAATTTTTGCTGCTGCGATTACGAGTGACAGCGTGGAAGTTAATAGGAAACCAGCTGCAGTTACCGTTTTCCAGTCATACCATTTTCTCAGGTACAGAATTGGAAGGAACTTTGAAATTAATAATGCAACGAGCAGCAAAGGTATTAATGCCAGTGCTTTAGTATCTGAAAAAATGGATCGGATATCAAGCTCTACACCTACCATTACAAAAAAGATAGGAATTAAGAATCCATAACCAAATGAATCAAGCTTGTGTACAAGATGCTTATTGGGTGACAGCAGCGAAACAAGTACCCCGGCAAGAAAGGCACCAAGGATATTTTCAGCCCCAACGGTTTCAGATAAGCCGACTAATACGATGATCAGCGTAAATACTGCTCTTGTATCAAGCTGAATGGTTCCTTTAGACATTGTCTCAAGAAAAGATCGATGCCTCATCTGTTTACCAACAAAGTATAAGATTATTCCTGCTGCAAATAAAATGAGCAGAAGCCACATTCTGCCTGGATCTCCTGATTGCATGGAAACAAAAAGAGCCAGAAGGATCATTGTAACAAGATCAGCAATTACAGCGACTAATAAGATGATCTGTCCGATTGTAGTTTTAGATAACTTTTCTTCTTTTAATGTTGGTACCACAACACCTAATGATATTGTAGATATAACAAGAGTCATAAAGAACGCACTTTCCGTAAACCCTCCCCAGACAAACAATAGGGATAATCCGTATGAAAGGATAAGAATAAACAAAAAGATTACCGATGAAACAAAAATACGGTTTGGTTCTTTTCTTTCTCCTTTATTTTTCTTTTGGTTATTGCCGCCAGAAAAGATACTAAAATCAATCTCAAGACCGCTTAAAAACATTAAAAAGATAAAGCCAAGGACTGATAGAATCTCTAGCCACGCGTCAGGATGAACAATATCAAAGCCGCTTTTCCCAAGAATAATCCCCGCAATGATTTCTGCTACAACAACAGGAATAACGCGTAATCGGAATTTGGTTAACAATATCGGTATAAAAAATGCGGTAAGAATAACTAATACTAATGAAGTAAAAGAAGCATGTTCTTCCATAGGACCTCCGTAATTTCCATGATATTATTGGTTTACTATATTAAACCCCAAAAAGAAAAGTCAAACGATTGTGCTCAAAATGATATGCAAAGCTTGTGTTTTTAGGTAAGATAATACATGTTATTGTTTTACTTTAAGGAGTCGATTCAACATGCATAATAACCATAAATCTCCATGGCAGCAGCTTGATTACAATCTTTTGTTCATTTTGTTCCTCATGGTCATTACAAGTTGTATTGCCATCTACAGTGCTCAAATGATGGATCAGTATGGAAGCAACTTTGTTATCAAACAGCTAGTTTGGTACTTCATTGGCGGTATAGCTGTTGTAGGAGTAATGGTATTAGATTTCGATCAGTTTAGAAAGCTTTCTTGGTATTTGTACGGACTAGGAATATTACTGCTTCTCGGCATACTTGCAGCTCCAGAAAGCATTGTTCCTAACATTAACGGTGCACAGAGTTGGTACAGGTTTGGTCCTTTTGCCTTGCAGCCGTCAGAACTAGTAAAAGTTTCACTTGTTATTGCTATTGCAAATACAATAGCTACACATAATGAAAAGTATATTATCCGTACCATGCATGAAGACCTCTTATTGCTTGGGAAAATAGCCTTAATTGCCGGCTTCCCTACCCTTTTGGTTCTCATGCAGCCCGATCTTGGCACAAGTCTCGTCTTTATGGCGATCACTGGCAGTCTATTACTCGTTTCGGGTGTGAGATGGAGAATTATTCTATTCCTAATTCTTTCCTTTATTCTGTTCATATCAATCCTAGTCTGGATATATTTTACCTTTCCGCAGTTTTTCGTGGATCATATCCTTGATCAATATCAGCTGAATCGTTTCTATGCTTGGCTGGAACCTTATGAACATAAAGATGCTGGATATCATACTCGTAACGCGTTGCTGGCCATTGGCAGCGGTATGCTTTTCGGTAAAGGTTTTACGGAAGGTTCCGTTTATCTTCCTGAAGCCCAGACTGACTTTATTTTCTCGATTATTGGTGAGGAATTTGGATTTTTAGGGACGAGTATCGTGATTTCATTATTCTTCCTGATGGTATACAGAATGATTAACACTGCACTTGAGAGCAACGAAGCTTTCGGCAGCTATTTATGTGCTGGAGTAATCGGAATGCTTACATTCCAAGTGTTCCAAAACATCGGTATGAACATACAAGTAATGCCGATCACCGGTATTCCGCTTCCGTTTATCAGTTATGGAGGCAGTTCGATACTTGCTTACATGATCGCCTTTGGACTCGTGTTAAACGTAAGGTCGAGAACAACCAAATATATGTTTGAATAACACCTGATTTTTCAGGTGTTTTTCTTATGTCATTGAAGTATCCTAAGATAAAATGAGGTGAAAATATGAAGTATGACATCATCGGCGACATCCATGGCTGCTTTAATGAATACAAAGGTTTGACCGAAGTATTAGGCTATGATTGGGCTGACGGATTGCCTAAACACAAAGAAAGCAGAAAACTCGTCTTCCTGGGAGATCTTACTGACAGAGGTCCTGAATCCATAAAAGTAATGGAACATGTCTTTGAACTAGTTAATCAAAATTTAGCACTTTACACACCAGGCAATCATTGCAATAAACTATACCGATATTTATTAGGAAGAAATGTTCAGGTAAAGCATGGCTTAGAAACTACTGTTGCAGAACTGGAAGAGCTCGATGCTGCTAAACGCAAAGCTGTTAGTGACCGCTTTTGCACCCTGTATGAAAATGCCCCTCTTTATTTAGAGCTTGATAAAGGTAAATTGGTAGTGGCTCATGCAGGCATCCGTGCCGATTATGTAGGACAGACAAGCAAAAAGGTAAAAACATTTGTATTGTATGGGGACATAACGGGGGAAACCAATCCAGATGGAACACCTGTGAGGAGAGATTGGGCGAAGGAACACCATGGTGATTTAACTATCGTTTATGGCCATACCCCTGTAGAAAGTGTCCGACATATAAAAAACACATGGAATATTGATACCGGATGTGTATTTGGCGGTAAGTTAAGTGCACTAAGGTACCCTGAGATGGAATCAGTTAGTGTATCTTCCACGATGCCCTTTGTCCCTGAGAAATTCCGTTCATTTGATGATTAATACAAAAGGAGTGTTAGTTTTTAATGAACTGCACTCCTTTTGTTTATATTAACTGATCTGGATCAAAACCCAGCATGATAAAATCTTGTTCATAAATTTCGAACACTAACCTTTTCGTTTCAGCATCATAGAAATTTTGATACGGCGGCAGCGTACAGTTTCGAATTAATGTATATAAATTCACATCAGCAAAAAGTTAAATTTATTTTAATAACTTCTTCATATCATCTGGCAAATCCACTTTGATTATAACCTCTTTATCGCTGAATGGATGAATAAATCTTGCAGTCTCGCTATGAAGGGCCTGGCGTTTAATTATGTCCCGACTTCCCCCATACAGGTCGTCTCCAATTAAAGGATGACCAATTGAGGCCATATGCACTCTGATTTGATGTGTTCTTCCTGTTTCAAGTTTAAGTCTGACAACTGAAATATGATAATCAGAAATATAATTTAATTTTTCAAAGTGAGTGATGGAAGGCTGCCCATCTTCTCTTACCATTCGTTCAATAATACTGTCTGGATTTCTTCCGATCGGACTGGTTATCGTCCCAAGATCTTGCTCCAATTCTCCGTGAACGATCGCAATATACTCACGTTGAATGGTCTTCTCTCTTTGCTGCTTGGACATCAACGAATGAGCAAACCGGTGTTTAGCAACAATCACGATGCCTGATGTATCTTTGTCCAGCCTGTTAACAGCATGAAAAGTACCCGGAATACCATTTTGCTGATAAAAGAACAAAACTCCTGCTGCAAGCGAACCTTTCGGCTGATAAAGGGAAGGTATAGTAGGCATTCCTGGCATTTTATTTACTGCCAGAAAATGCTCATCTTCATATACGATGTCGAATGTAATATTCTCTGCTTCCATAGATTCACTTTGTTTCTCGGGTGGAAAGTGAACTTTTACGACATCCCCTTTTGATAGAAAGGTCCTTACCGTCACTTCTTTTTCATTCACAAAAAGAGCGCCGCCGTGAAACTTAATATCGGTCAGCGCTGCTTTAGATATTTGTTTGTTTTTCAAAAACTCTCTCAATAAGACAGGTCCTTCAGCTTCAGTTACAACCCATGAAATTTCAAAGAAGTTTTTCATGTTATTCACTGACAAACGATTCTTTGACCCTCTTCCAAAATGGAAACGGTCGGAATCGGGCAAATCTTATTTTTTCTTCAGCAACTCTATATTGAATCGACTTGACTTTTTTCTGCACTAAGAACAAATGGTCTATCGTAATATGAAAATCCACATCGTTTACCGGCTTTAAAATACATGTATGGTGCTGTGGCAGTACAAGCGGCGAACCAATTGTACGGAATACACGGTTGTTGATAGATGCCATCTCTGATAGCTGGATTGATGCAAGAGAAGGATGGATAATCGCACCGCCAAGAGCCTTATTGTAAGCAGTACTCCCTGAAGGTGTAGAGATACATAAGCCGTCCCCGCGGAATGTTTCGAACTTTTCACCCTTGATCTCTACATCCATAACAAGTGAACCTTCTACACTTTTGACTGTACATTCGTTGACTGCCAAATATCTTTTCTCGTCAATTCCATCAATGTACCGAACGGTTACTTCCAATAGAGGATATTCCACAATTTGAAAAGGTGTCTTAGCAATATGTATAACGAGTTTCTCCACCTCTTCAGGGAGCCAGTCTGCAAAAAATCCAAGATGACCTGTATGAACACCAACAAAGGCTGTCTGATCAATGCGGTGTACATAATGATGGAAAGCATGAAGCAATGTTCCGTCACCGCCAACAGTAATCACGATTTCGGGTTCTTTTTCTTCATAAACTAATTCGAATTCTTCCAAATACGAACGGATTTTTTCCGTTAAGATATTCGATTTGCTATCGCCTTTTGAAATGATGGCAAATTTCATTCTCTCTCCATCCTTTATGATCCTAGATTGGTTTCACTAGATTTATCGTTGCGTTCCAAAAACACAAGCTGTGCTTCTTGGATTTCACCTTTGATCTGAGACATCTCCTCATCCAGCCGGTTTGCCGCTTCTGCCGCTCTTTGCAGGCGCTGACGGATGTCTTCCGGAATTTGTCCATGATACTTATAATTCATCGAGTGTTCAATTGTCGCCCAAAAATTCATTGCGAGGGTTCTTACTTGAACTTCCACTAGTATCTTTTTCTCACCGTCTAAAACTTGTACAGGATACTCGATAACTAGATGGTAAGACCTATAGCCGCTTGGCTTTTTATGTGTAATATAATCTCTTTCTTCAACAATCTTAAAATCGTTGCGCTGCCTGAGCAGATTTATTACGGTCGCAATATCATCAGTAAATTGACACATGATTCTTAAACCGGCTAAATCCTGTATTTCCTTCTCCAAACTGTTATCTGGAATATTTTTTTGGTACGCTTTATTAACAATCGATTTAACTGGCTTCACTCTTCCTGTTACAAATTCTATAGGACAATGCTGGTTTGATCTTTCAAATTGTTCGCGGATCCCCCGAAACTTAATTTTAAGTTCATCAACAGCTTGCTTATACGGAATTAATAGAGCTTCCCAGTCCATACTCATTGAGCTTTTTCCTCTGTACCAAAAATCTTAATCACTTCTTCTTCCATTTGTTGACCATAGTTTGCGTTACCTTGAATATTCTCAGTCAAATAATCCATTTCACTAGAGAAAGCAGTTAGTTCAAGCTCTTCTCCTATTTCGTTTCGAATGACAACAGCAGCTCTTTCTAACAATGCTTTTTTTGCATCGGCCCAATGGCTGCTGCCTATCGCGATATGGATAAAGCCTTCATTGTTTTCGAGTACATAAATAAATGCTAAACCATCAGAATCAACAAGCATTCTCTCACTGTCTTTCCACTCGGAAAGCTGCTGGCTCACTTCATCTGATACATTTAAGTAAAGTTTGTTTTCTTCCCATGCAGTTGACTGCATATTCAATCGTAGTGGCATCATCTTAAAAACCTCCTGTTTCTTCACTATTAGTGTAACACAAAATAGGAATTTATTAAGAAATTGAGAAGCGGGTTTTGCTATGAGATAATGTGTTTAACTTAATTTTGCAATAGGGGGAATACGGCTGTGTCACAAGAAATAGAGATCGAGTTTAAAAACTTATTAACATATGAAGAATTTTTTCAGCTCATTAGTGCATTCGAGGTCCAAAAATCCGATTTTAATGAACAGACAAACTATTATTTTGATACAGAGGATTTTCAATTAAAGAATCATAAAAGCGCATTAAGAATTCGTTATAAAAAGAATACATACACTCTTACTTTAAAACAGCAGTTTGACAAACACATACTTGAAACCCATCAAACAATTGATAATGGTATTTTTCCCAAAGTGCTTAGTGGAGTGCCGCTGCCGGAAGGTGAAGTGACAGAAGAAATCCGCAAACTGAAAATTGATACGTCTGAAATAAAATTTTTAGGAGAATTAACAACGAACAGGGTCGAACTCCCTTACCGAGAGGGTTTACTCGTCCTAGATGAAAATCATTATTTAGGTAAAATCGACTATGAATTAGAATACGAATCTGCCGATTGTAAGAAGGGACAGCAATATTTTCTGAAGTTGTTAGAATCAAAAAACATTCCAGTACGTGAAACAAAAAGTAAGATCCATCGGTTCTTTGCAGAAAAAGCAGCAAAAATATAACCGTTGCAGGAATTAAATACTACAACGAGTTTCTTATCGAATTCCTATTAGGAGGAAACATCTTGAATATCCAATCTTTTAAAGCACTTATGGAAATCCAAGCTCTGCAGCAACTCAATATAAATCCAGGTTCATCTGATAACAGTGGTTCAGGGTCCAGCCCCTTTGCTGCATTGCTGAATGAAGCTTACGCGAAAGCGGGGATAAACTCAAATTCAACATTGAGCATGAATCAGTTTGAGTCAATGAGCAGTCCCCTTTCTGTGCAATTACCTTTTGCTCCTGACCTCTCGAATAGTATTACAGTGGATCCTATTTTCCAAGCCTCGGGCAAGATGAACATACCTTCAAAGAGTCTTGACGATTTGATTGAACGTACAGCCGAGAAATATGGTGTGAACGCAAATTTAATCCGCTCTGTCATTAAGCATGAGTCTAATTTCAAAAGTACAGCGCAAAGCCATGCAGGTGCACAAGGACTCATGCAGTTAATGCCTGCCACTGCTAAAAGTCTTGGAGTCACCAATTCTTTTGACCCCGTTCAAAATGTTGAGGCAGGGACTAAGTATTTGAAAATGATGCTCGAAAAGTATAATGGCAACGAACAACTCGCACTTGCTGCTTATAACGCAGGACCCGGAAACGTTGATAAATATAATGGCATCCCTCCATTTAAGGAAACCATTGCCTATGTTAAAAAGGTCATGAATACATATAAGACGATGATTTAATCCTCCTTTTGGGAGGGTTTTCTTTTTGTCTAAATTACATTAATACACGCGCTAAAGGAATGTAAATAGCGGATAGAATACTTTGCTAAGAGTTCATATTGTTTGCTTACAATTCATGAACCTTGCTACAATAAACTTACAAATTAACGCAAGGAGCTTTTGCACCATGTTTGATGAAACGAAATCACCATATTACCTATTAGGAGAAAAACAGGGAATCGAAAAACTTGTAACTACTTTTTATAGTTTGGTAAGTAAAGATCCTTTGCTGTCACCTCTGTTTCCAGATGATTTAACCGAGACTGCTTATAAACAGACCCTTTTTTTAAGTCAGTTCTTTGGCGGACCGCCTTTATATACAGAGGAATTCGGACATCCTATGCTTAGAGCCCGTCACATGCCGTTCCCTATAACTAATACTCATGCAAAAGCTTGGATAAACTGTATGGAGCGAGCAATGACTATTCAAAAATTGGAACCCGAACTACAAGAGTTTTTACTAAGCCGCCTAAAAATGACAGCTTATCATATGGTAAATACGAACGAAGATTCAGAAAGGGGCGAGAATGCTGACACTGTATAATTCCAATTCCTTTTATGACGATCAAGAGAACAATAAAAGTCAAGCATGTCAAAAGCCATTGGAAATCTATTCTGTCATCGATCCGCTTTGTCCAGAATGCTGGTCATTGGAACCTGTTCTAAAAAAACTGCAAGTTGAATATGGACACTATTTCAGACTTCGCAATTTTGTTAGTGGAAGTCTTGAGTCTTTAAATACCTATATCCCTAAAAGAAAAGGATTAAAAACCGCTGAACAAATTGCTGAAAAATGGGAAAAAACAGCATCAATTTCAGGAATGAGCTGTGATGGCGATGTATGGCTGGAGAATCCGATTTTGTCACCGCATAAAGCTACTTTGGCTATCAAAGCAGCTGAACTTCAAGGTAAACAGCAAGGGATAAAGTTTCTTAGAAAGCTAAGAGAGAACCTTTTCTTAAACAAACAAAACATCGGCAACGAGGAAGTTCTATTGGAGATTGCCCGATCTGTTGGACTGGATGAAGAAGAATTCTTAAATGATTTATCTTCAGAAGCTGCCATTAAAGCGCTGCAATGCGATTTAAAGTTTTCACAAGAGATGGATGTAACTCAAATCCCAACTCTCATTGTCTTTAATGATAAAACAGATGATGACGGAATTAAAATTTCCGGCTGCTATTCTTATGATGTGTATGTTGAAATCCTAAGGGAAATGTCTGAAGTGAAGATTGAACCAGCACCACTTCCTGCCTTAGAGGAATTTCTTGCTAATTACGCTTTTGTCGCTACAAAAGAAGTCTCTGTTGTTTATCAAATCAGCTGTGAAGAAGCTGAAAAACAATTAAAAAGACTTGTATTACAGCAAAAAGTTGAACGAGTCCCCGTAAAATACGGAACGTTCTGGAGATATATTCAATCCCGCTGAGAAATCAGCGGTTTTTTTGTTTCGTTTTCTTTCAGGACGTGCTTGCATATCCTCCTCAAAACAGAATAAACATGTACTAAGGAGGGAGATGAAATGTATTTAGTACTTATCATTGTTAGTCTAATCTCATTAGCAGGGAGTTTCTATTATTTTGTACTCTCTCTATTAAATATGGCCCCAAAAATTGTTGCGGTTCCAAGTCTGTTCATCGCAATATTAATTACGATGCTATGCTACAACTACCGTTCAAAATTAAAAAGAATTTTATAGCATTAGAAAATCCTGCCCGGTTTTCCGGACAGGATTTTTTTAGGCAGTTTTCGTAAACTTTGTTGTTAGTGGAAGTGTTTGATTTCCGCTCCAGGATGCTCGCTTTCCGCGGGGCGTGCGGTTAGCCCCGGCGAAAGATATATGAAGTGCTGCTCCTGCGACTACAAGAAAACCCTGCCGAAGCAAGCTTCCTCGTCGCATGCCTTGCGAGAAGAATACTCTGGTAGTCGGCACGCTGATCCCGCAGGACAAGGAAGGCTTCGGCAGCGTTACATCGCACGAAGAAAATTGATTTTAATTTTCGAGGAGTCTCGCACCTTACGCTCCAATCAACTTGTCAACGAAGTGTCTTCACAAAAAAGAATTATTAGCAACAATCTTTTAGAAAAGAGCCTTTTTATTTCTCAAATAGCAGCTCTTCCATCTCGTCTAAAATAGACTCAAATACTTTAAGAGCATCTTCAATTGGTTCTGGTGTTGTCATATCAACACCAGCTTTTTTCAATACTTCGATCGGATAATCTGAGCTTCCGGCTTTCAAGAATTCCAGATATCTTTCTACTGCAGGTTTTCCTTCTTCAAGGATCTGTTTGGATAAGGAAGCGGCTGCAGAGAATCCTGTAGCATATTGATAAACATAGAAGTTGTAATAGAAATGAGGAATTCTTGCCCATTCTAATCCAATTTCTTTATCAATTGCAAGATCTTCACCAAAGTACTTAACATTCAGATCGTAATAGATCTTTGTTAATAGTTCTGGCGTTAAAGGCTCACCTTTTGCAGCACGAACATGGATTTCCTGTTCGAACTCAGCAAACATCGTCTGACGGAAAACAGTACCTCTAAATCCTTCTAAGTGGTGATTCAGAAGGTAAAGCTTTTCTTTCTTATCTGTAGTTTTTTGCAGCATGTAGTGGTTTAATAGAGCTTCATTACATGTCGATGCAACTTCTGCAACAAAGATTGAATAATCAGCATAAGGATACGGCTGGTTTTCACGTGTATAGTAGCTATGAACAGAGTGACCGATTTCATGAGTAAGTGTGAACAAGTTATTTACATTGTCTTGCCAGTTCATCAGGATGTATGGCATTGTTCCATAGGCACCAGAAGAATATGCTCCACTTCGCTTTCCAGCATTCTCATGTACATCAATCCAGCGCTTTTCATAGCCTTCTTTAACGATTGTTTTATACTCTTCACCCATAGGATCCAAGCTGTCCAACACCAGCTGCTGTGCTTCCTTAAAGCTAACTTCCATCTTTGTATCTTTAACAAGCGGCGTATACAAGTCGTACATATGGAGCTCATCAAGACCTAGAGCTTTTTTACGAAGACGGACATAACGGTGAAGCAAGTGAAGGTTATCATTGACGGTTTTCACTAAGTTATCATATACCGCTTCAGGAATATTATTGTTATTTAGAGCTGCTTGTCGAGCTGAATCAAAATGCCGAGTTTTCGCAAAGAAATTATCGCGTTTTACAGTACCTGCAAGTGTGCTTGCAAATGTATTCTTATAAGAATCATATGTTCCATAAACCGCTTTAAACGCATCCTCCCTTACACGGCGGTCAGAGCTTTCAAGAAAACGGATGTAACGGCCATGGGTAACTTCAATATCTTCCCCATTCTCGTCTTTAATAACAGGAAACTTCAAATCAGCGTTGTTAAGCATACCAAAAGTATTGCTTGAAGTATTAGCTACTTCTCTGACATCAGCTAAAAGTGCTTCTTCTTCCTTTGAAAGCACATGGGGACGCTGACGGTTGATCTCGTCTAGTGCATGTTTATAAAGCGCAAGAGGCTCGTAACTTTGAAGGAACTGACTGAGTGCTTCTTCAGAAAGAGATAAAATTTCAGGTACTGCAAAAGAAACAGTGCTGCTTACTTGCGTTGCAAGATTGGAAGCACGATCGTTCAATCCTTGATAGAAGGAGTTAGTAGTGTCCTGATCATATCTCATATGAGCATATGTATAAAGCTTACCAAGTTTTTTCGTTACTTCATCTTGTTTTTGCAGATAAGTATAAAGTGTTTCAGCTGATTCACCTAATTTTCCTTGAAAGGATTTAAGTTCAGGAAGCATCTGCTTCGTTTCCTCAAATTCTTTTTCCCAAACGTCATCCGACGTGTAAATTGCTTCTAAATCCCACGTATCTTCAACAGCAACTTCATTACGCTTAGGCAATGATTTTGTTTTTGTTTGAGACATACAAACACCTCCATATAATTTAAGAGAATGCATAACATTCTCCTTATGTATATCTACATATTACCAGAAAATGCTTATACAAAGTCAAAAATTACGGCTTTTTTACTGAAAATTTTGTCTTGTTCGAACGCCTCTTCAAGCGTTTTTGGATACGGAACTGATCTCTTCTTTTTATAATGGATGCCATTAATCTGCTCAATAATATTTTCAGACTCCAGATAGTTTAAATATCCTTTTATGGCACATTGATAACTACCTTTTAGATAAGGAAGTTTTCTTTCCTGAAATATCCGTTTCGATATCAGTTTCTTACACTCATTTTCAAGCTGCTGCAAAGTAAAGGTTGAAGATAATTTATCAATAATAAACAAAAGATATGATTGCCAAATATAAGGTGAAGTTTCAATGAAGTAATAGTTATAAGAAAGCATTCCTGCTAAAGGAGAAAATAAAGTGATTGACCTGTGATTAAAATACATAACTTTCTTTACATACATAATAGAAGGAGAAACATTTTTATAAGCGGTCATCCTCCATGTCTTTTTCTGATTATTCCATAATAGATTTTGATGCTTATAACATTTACTATTTAATGCATCAAACATCATGCTCAGTTCCAGTTTTTTTGCAGGAAACGTATATCCCTCAGCTATCACTTTTCTTTGTGAAATTGGAAGAATATTTCTTAGGAGGAGAAACTGCTGCTGTAAAGGACAAAAATAATTTAAATATAGCTTTCCTGATTTGTCTTTTTTGGCAGCGGTAAGATCAGTCATTTGCAGAGAATATAAATTCTCCCTCTTTTTCTTAATTCTTTTCATACCAAAAATCCAGTCAGATTCTACTTCAATTGATTGATATCCATAAATTCTGCTAGTAAACATATCAACATTCAATGTTGCACATTGATATTCGATTGCATGATTTTTCTTACCAAGATAAATATCCGGCCTTTGAGCTATGTCTCGCAAATAATGTTCCAGGTATAGGTTTTCTTCTTTTTTCATAAGCCAGTGAAACAGACTCTTTTTTCCCATTAAGTGATAGTTCGTTTCTGCTTCATGTAAACCAGTACAAGCACTTTGCGACTGATGTGCGAAATGCCATATTTTTTTTGAACCGCACTTAGGAATTACTTTATTCTTGCAAACGGGACATAAAAGCAATCCTGTTCTCATTTTTGAATACCACTGTTCCTTTGATGTTTCTCCAGTCATATCAACAAATTGATTTTCATATAGAGCAACAAGCATTTCTGTCACCTCTCCCCTCACTTCTAAATTAATAATGTGGGAAAGGAGCATAAAAAACATTTGGAGCTTTTCTAAAAAATACTCTTTATTACAATAGATATCCAGAATTCCCTTTAAGCAAAAAAAAATAAAAACCGATTTCAAATGTTACTGAAATCGGTTATAACTTATAATTTAAAATATTTCTGTACATGATCCAAAGCAGCTTCAGCAACAATTGTTTTGCCATATTCCTGAATACGGTATACTGACAAATCTGAGTCATTGCCGTACTCCAGCAACTGAGCTAATAAATCATCTTGTTCTCTGTCAGGCGCTTCTGGGTTGAATGTCACATACAGATAATACTTGCCTTCGAAGTGAAACAGCGAATTCTCAAATGAGGAAGAATCAATTGTATGGCTGAGAAGAATAACATCTTCAAAATCTCCAAAAGAAATTAAGAATGACAAGTAATCTTCTTCAGTTTCTTCAAGTTCATCGAACTCTTCTTCTGTTTGAAATTGCTGATCCAGCAGTTTTTCGATATTTTGATCAACAGGTAAGTCTAATTTATCATCACCTATTGGAAGTTCAATCTTTTTACCATCCTTAGACATTTGTGCACGTGTAACAATAATTTCAAGACCTTTATCCAGAGCCTGCACTTGAATCCAAAGAGGACCTTCTAATGGAAACTGTTCTTGCTGGTGTGCTTCGTCCATCATCTCCCAGAAGAGTTCTTCTCCTCTTTCGCGGTCAGCCCATATTTCTTCACGGTCGAATCCGCGATCTTCAATATCTCTGTACGTTATGAAAAATTTAATGGTGAACTCATTCACTCTTTCAATTTCCATTTCTGCTTCTCTCCCTTCTCTCCGGTTTGTTCGTGAAGGGATAAATACCCCTAGAAAAAAGCAATACTTATTACCTTTTATTCCCCAACTAAAAATACATCAATCACAATTAAACCTCTTGTACCTTATTCTATGACAAAACAGCTAAACTGGAAATAAAAAAGGCCCGTATTTACTGCCCTTTTTTGCGCCTAGATCAATGATAATAAAACTGCTGCTGCTTGACTCAAGTGGTCAAGCTGGACTATAATTCAATGGTCTTAAAGGTTAACATATTGTACCATAACTCACTTGAAATTTCATTAAATACGGGGGTTTTACTTTTGGAAACAGATTTTCTGATATCCCTTTTGCAAATTATCGCAATTGATATTCTACTTGGCGGCGATAACGCTATTGTTATAGCCCTTGCAAGCAGAAACTTACCTGAGAAACAGAGAAATAAAGCGATTTTCATAGGAACAGGACTGGCTATCGTTGTACGTGTAGTATTAACCATTGTAGCTGTTTATTTATTAAATATTCCATTCTTATACCTTGCAGGAGGTATTTTACTTCTAATCATAGCGTACAAGCTTATACTGGAAGAAGATGAAGAGCTTGATGTAAAAGCAGGGAAAAATTTATCTGATGCGGTTAAAACCATTGTATTCGCAGATATTGCTATGGGTCTGGATAATGTTTTAGCGATAGCAGGAGCTGCACACGGAAATATTATTCTTGTCGTAATTGGATTATTAGTATCTGTACCAATCATTATATGGGGAAGTAAAATAATATTGCACTTCATGGAACGGTTTCCTGTTTTAATTTATATTGGTTCAGGCGTACTCGCTTTTACCGCTGCAGGTATGATCATTGAAGAAAAAATGCTTCATACAGTATTTGCTGATAACACTATGCTTGAATATGGTTTATATTTATTCTTAATCATCGGTGTCTTATTTGCAGGTATATTGACGAACTCCATTAAAAGAAAAGCAAAGTAAAAATACGAATCCTGCCGGCACATGCTGGCAGGATTATTTTTTCAGGCTGTTTTTTTGGTTGCTTTTGAAAGAAGTTAATTTCCGCTCCAGGACTCGCTTTCCGCAGGGTGTGCGGTGAGCACATTCGCCGCTTTGCGTCATTGAATGGTCTCACCTGTCTTACTCATCCTGCAGGAGTCTCGCCCTTACGCTCCAATTAACTATACAATGCAGAAATTCTTAAGAATCCCTCTAAAAGCAATAATCTTTATAAAAACTGTATCGCACGAAGAAAATATGATTTTCATTTTCGAGGAGTCTAGCCCTCTCCATTTAACAATTCAACAATAAAATATAAAAAACTCCCGCAATTGCAGCGGAAGTTTTTCTTTTATTCATTTACAAGACGCTGTGCTTCCATAAGCTGAAAAGTCCGAACTCTTCTTGGCAAGAAACGGCGAATTTCATCTTCGTTATAGCCAACTTGCAGACGCTTTTCATCCAGGATGATTGGTCTTCTCAATAATCCAGGGTGATCTGCAATCAATTGATATAGATCTTGCAATGGCATGGATTCAAGATTAATGTTGAGTTCCTGGAACGTTTTTGAACGAGTAGAAATAATCTCGTCAGTACCGTCCTCTGTCATTCTCAAGATTTGCTTAACTTCTTCTATTGATAAAGGTTCCGAAAAAATATTTCTTTCTTGATAAGGAATCTCATTTTCTTTTAACCATGCTTTAGCTTTTCGGCATGATGTACAGCTCGGCGAAGTAAATAGTGTGACCATATTGGAACTCTCCTTCCCCTCTCTCTGATTTAGGTACTTTAAAAAAGTTATTAAATCATCATTAATAGTATACTACACATTTTACATTTTCGGTAGAGGTTATACAGACTTTTGTACATTTTTACGAATTTGTCATACAAATGCAATACATATACAGCTTGTCTTACACAACTTATCCGTCATTTTTTCATACATATATATAGACGTATTACCCGAAGATAAGTTTCATAAAACATAAAAAATAAGCTCTTTTCTAATAGTTTTTTTGTTTTTAAATTGTTTTTTGAAGACCCCCGTTGATAAGTTGATTGGAGCGCAAGGTGCGAGACTCCTCGAAAATAAAAATCAATTTTCTTCGTGCGATGTAACGCTGCCGAAGCCTTCCTTGTCCTGCGGGATCAGCGTGCCAACCACCTGAAATTACTTCTCGCAAGGCATGCGACGAAAAAGCAAACTTCGATATGATTTTCTTGCAGACGCAGGAGCACAAATACTTCTTTGAATGAGACCCCTCCAGCGCAAAGCGATAGGGAGGCTCAACCCATGCCCGCGGAAAGCGAGCATCCTGGAGCGGATATCAACCCTTCAAATTGCATAGTTTATGAAAACGGCAAAAAAATAAAAGAGTGGCTTAGCCACTCTTTTTAAGCTATTGTTTTATTTACTTGTGATGCAGGTCCTTTTCGCGGAATACTTGGTCTAAGGTTCTTGAGGTTTTTCTTCAGCATCTCTTTCCATAATTCGCGCTTTGTTTTTTTCTTCTTATCTTTTTGTTTCATAACGCCTGCTCCTCCTTCAACAAGGAAAATAGTAATAATTATTCGGAAGCGGATTCCCTTGGCGTATCGGAAGACTCATTTTTAACCATTTCGGGTTTTGGAGCCGCTGGTTCTGTATCCAAGGTGAGCACTTCACTTGCTGGCTGATAAGACTTGCCGTACAATTCACTATCTTTGTACGTGTGTATTTCATTATACGTCTTTTTCATGTTTTCATAAATAGTTTCTTCAGATTCTTTTGTAGGTGACCAGTATAAGATCTCCATCTCATTTACTTCATTAGTTGCCAATGAACGTCTTCTATACCCAATACTTGATGCATGTTCAAAGCCCTCTCGTGTATAGAAACGAAGACGTTTTTCTGTGTCGCTGTCTTCATAGTCAACCGGCTCAACTTCTAAGATAATCGGTTTGCCTTTAGATTTTAATTTATCGATAAGCTTATGTCCCAAACCTTGTCCTCTGGCATCTTTTGAAACGAATAAATAATCGATAAAAACAAAGTCTGGAAGTTCAACGTACATTAGTACGTGATGTTTTCCTTCATCTTTATGATAGATATTACTCTTTTCATCGAGCAGAAGTTCCATATGTTCTTTTGATTTCATTTCTTCAATCGGAAAATATTGATTTAACTTCTCATACCAATTCATTGTTTCCCCATCAGCTCCTTAATTTTTTTTATTATAGTTTTCCCTCTTTCTTCCTTTGTTATCATGGGATACAATAGAGAAAGAAGTACGTGGTGAACGAGTTGTAAAAAAAGGAGGCATCCTCTTTGATATCATTCTTTACCGATTTAACGTTATTAGCTTTATGTGTGGTTGGTATTACAGCATTAATGGGAACGATTTCTCAACTCATCGCGGTAAAATTGTTCGGCGGTAAGAAAGTTTCACATTTCGTGGATAAATCGAAGTCTTTCCAACAAAATTGGAATCCTGTAAAAAGAAGAAATTAAATGGAAACAACCCTTACCTTTTGGGTTGTTTTTTCACATTTTTTCCCCGAACTGCTTTATAATACAAGGGTAACATACATAATAGAGGTGTACAAATGCATAGAAACCTTAGAACTTTTATTAGTCAATTAAGAGAAGAAAACGAAATTATTGAGATACATGCCGAAGTCGATCCATATTTAGAGATCCCTGAAATTCACAGACGTGTCATTGCAGAAGAAGGCCCTGCTCTTCTTTTTACAAACGTTAAAGGTAAAAACATACCTGTAGTGACAAATTTATTTGGAACGATAAAACGTGTAGATATGGCTTTCGGTCCAAAGCCTGAACAATTAGTTAAAGATCTTGTCTCATCTATTGATGAACTCATGCCTCCTTCCCCTTCTGTTCTATGGAAGAAAAAAGGTATGATCAAGGACGTTTTATCTCTAGGAACAAAAAAAGTCGGCAAGAATAAATCACCTATCCTCGAAACGTTTACGACGAATGTCAATATGAAGGATCTCCCGGCTCTTACTGGGTGGCACCTTGACAGCAATCCTTTTGTTACTTTGCCGCTCGTTTATACTGAACATCCCGATAAACACGAACACAACCTTGGGATGTATCGGATTGAAATTAAAGAAGAAAATAAGACCGGAATTCACTGGCAAATACATAAAGGCGGCGGTTTCCATCATTACGAAGCAGAACAAAAAAACCAAGCACTGCCTGTAACATTATTCTTAGGAGGACCTCCTTCCTTAATGATCAGTGCGATAGCTCCACTTCCAGAAGCAGTTCCCGAACTGATGTTTTCATCTATGCTTATGGGAGAAAAATTAAGCCTTGCTCATGTTGATGGCCACCCTCATCCGTTAATTGCCGAAGCAGAATTTGCTTTTGGCGGTGTGGTTCCACCTCATGTTCGTGAACCTGAAGGACCATTTGGAGATCATTATGGATATTACTCATGGGCGCATGACTTCCCTGTTTTCAACGTTGATAAGATGTGGAAACGAAAAGATGCGATCTATCCTGCTACAGTAGTAGGAAAGCCAAAACAAGAAGACTATTTTATCGGAGAATATCTGCAGCGTTTAATGAGCCCTTTATTCCCGGTAGTTATGAATGGTGTACGGGATTTATGGACGTACGCCGAAACTGGATTCCATGCATTAGCAGGTGCAGTTGTTCGTGAATCGTATTATAAAGAAGGTCTTGCTCATGCATTCCGTATTATGGGAGAGGGCCAGCTTACGTTAACCAAGTTTTTGATGGTAACCAACAAACCTGTTAACCTGCAAAATTTCGCGGAATTAGCTGAAGGGGTTCTCGAAAGATTCCTTCCTGAGCGCGATTTGCTGATTATTCATGATACTTCCATGGATACTTTGGATTATACGGGACGAAAGTTTAATACAGGCTCAAAAGCAATTATGACTGGTCTTGGTGAACCTGTCCGTGAATTAAAGAGAACGTATGAAGGAGGAACTATATCAGGGATTAATGATGTGGGTGTTTTCTGCGGAGGCTGTTTAACTGTGAGCGGACCATCCTTTGATGAAGCTCCAGATTTTGCTGAACAACTTTTGTCTAATAGCCATGACTCCTTTAAGGATTGGCCACTCGTCTTTTTAGTAGATGATGCTTCCATCGCATCAACTCAAGCTGAGTTTTTATGGACAACTTTTACGCGCTTTGATCCGGCATATGATGTCTATGCTAAAAGTACGATTGACCGGAACCGTATTAAATATGAAGGAACGATAATCATTGATGCAAGAATGAAGCCTTTCTATCCGGATGTTGTTGAAACTCGTCCCGATATTGATCAAAAAGTTACTGAAAGATGGAATGAATATTTCCCTAAATAAAAGAAGCGTTTTCACGCTTCTTTTTTACATTTTAAATGTTGATATATTGTCCAAAGGGTGGTAAAGTATTTAACAATATACATTTTTTGAGGAAAGGAGAAATCGCTTATGAGAAAAATTACTTTAACGGACTTATACAAACATTCCTATGTACAAAAATACGTGAAACGCTCAGGTATGGTACATGCCATTTCAACCGCTTATCATGCTTATCGTTTAGCAGTGAAACATGGTGTAGATCCTGATATGGCAACTAAGGCAGCTTTTCTTCATGATATCGGACATTATACATGGTACAAAAATGGCCACTGGGACTATGACATGTATAAGGAAAATGATATTCATGCTATTAAGGGAGCCGAACGTGCACACCGTATTTTAGTCTCATTGGGAGAAGACCGTAAAAAAGCAAAAGAGATCGCTTTGGCTATTTTACTTCATACAGATTCTTATCTTCCGGCAGGGTCATTACATTTAAATCCGCTGCAGAAAGTTGTTGCTCTTGCTGATGAAGCAGACGAAGAACCAGGTGGATCACATCACTATCGAACTGTCAGCGATATAAAGGCATTAACCATGATCAAAAAATTAGATGAAATGGTAGATGAGTATAATGAAGAAGAAAAAGTAAAACACTCTGTTTCCTAAGAAGGAAAAGAGTGTTTTTGTCATTTTACATATTAATAAGCTACAAAACCAATAGCTTTCTCACTGGAATACGTTCCAATTGTACTTCCAAATCGGGTATAGATCACTTTGGGAAAGCTCTCTAATTCAAATAACTCATTAAAGTCTTTTTTTACATCTTCTGTAGAAGAAAAGCTATGAATTAAATAAAGTGTTTTCTCAGGGTTTTCCGATTTCCACTCTAAAATGATTTCTTTCATTTTCGTTAAACCTTTTTTGCTTCCACGGAACTTTCCGATTGTTTCAACAACACCGTCAATAATAGAAATCATTGGTTTAATGTTCAGCATGCCAGCTATTGCACCTTGAACTGCTGAGATTCTGCCGCCCTTTTTAAGGTTCTCCAGTGTCTCAAGAAGAACATAAGCTTTAATACCTGCTTTTGTTTTTTCAAGCTGACTAACAATTTCATTTAGGGAAGAATCATTTTTTGACATCTCGATCGCTTCATTCAATAAGATCTGTACACCGCCAGAAGCAATCCCAGAGTCGATAATCGTTACTCTTTGTTGTTCCTCTTCCGAAAGCATGCTTTTGCCAATTGTTGCACTTTGAACAGTACCGCTTAAATTTGAAGAAATACCGATATATAAAACTTCATTTCCTTTGTTCAATTCTTTTTGAAATGCCTCAAAGAATGATTGTGGTGATGGCTGGCTTGTTTTAGGCAGCTCCGGTTCACTTGACATTCTTTTATAGAATTCATCTTCTGTTATATTTACTCCATCTAAATAGTGATCTTCTCCAAACTGTACATTTAGAGGGACAATCGTTAATGGAATCTCTGTTATTTTAGAATTTATTTTTAAATCACTTGCGCTATCAACGATAAAACTTAGTTTCATGAATTTACCCCTTTTCTGCTTCTCAATCAATTGTAGGGATGTGTAACAATAATATTGTATACGCTTTACACACTCAATTTAGTTTAACATAAAAAACGATCTCCTTAAATGAGGGAGACCGTTTTAAATGTGTTAATTATTTTGTTTAACAACTTCTTCATCATATAGATGACAAGCTACCCAGTGTCCTTCTCGTGCTTCTTGCCATTTTGGCTTAACAGCTGCACATACATCCATTGCATGCGGGCAGCGCGTACGGAAACGGCATCCGCTTGGAGGATTGATAGGACTTGGAACATCACCTTCAAGGATGATTCGTTCACGGCTTCTTTCTAATTCAGGATCCGGAACAGGAATCGCTGATAAAAGAGCTTGTGTATAAGGATGCAGAGGCTCTTCATAAAGCTCATCACTTGTTGTAAGTTCCACGATATTTCCTAAATACATTACACCTACACGATCAGAAATATGTTTAACCATAGATAGATCATGGGCAATAAATAGATAAGTAAGACCGCGTTCTTTTTGAAGTTCCATCATTAGGTTTACTACTTGTGCCTGAATGGAAACGTCAAGTGCCGAGATAGGCTCATCGGCAATGATAAAGTCAGGATCTACAGCAAGTGCACGAGCAATCCCGATACGCTGACGCTGACCGCCTGAAAACTCATGCGGATAACGGTTAGCATGCTCTCTGTTCAAACCTACTGTTTCAAGAAGTTCGTAAACACGGTTGTCACGATCTTTCTTTGTTTTTGCCAAGCCGTGGATATCGATGCCTTCAGCAATGATATCTTTAACTGTCATTCTAGGATTTAATGATGCATATGGATCTTGGAAGATCATCTGCATCTTACGGTTGAATTTCTTTAGATCAGAACGGGATTTTCTTCCGTGAACGTCTTCACCTTCATAGAATACTTCTCCATCTGTTGCATCATATAGTCTGATGATTGTACGACCTGTAGTAGATTTACCGCATCCGGACTCTCCTACTAGACCAAGTGTTTCACCTTTATAAATATCAAAAGATACATCGTCTACTGCTTGTAAAACGCCCTTTTTTCCAGCTGGGAAATACTTTTTAAGATTTTTAACTTCTAGTAACTTTTCTCTCTCTACAACTGCCATTATCGAGCACCCCCAACTACTGCCGCTTCAGGCGGTTCAACTTTTGGCGCTCGCTCATCTAACAACCAGCAAGCAGCTTTGTGCGATGAAGAAACGTCAGTTGCTTCAGGCATATGTTCTACGCAAACTTCCATCGCATAAGGACAACGCGCTGCAAACGGACATCCTTTCGGAGGATTCATTAAGTCAGGCGGTGTTCCTGGAATTGCTAATAACTCTTTTGAATCTGAATTCAATTTTGGCATGGAAGCTAACAGCCCCCATGTATAAGGATGCTTCGGCTTGTAAAAGATTTCATCAACAGTTCCAGTCTCAACGATCATGCCACCGTACATTACGGCTACACGCTGAGCAAGGTTTGCAACTACTCCTAAATCATGCGTGATAAGAATGATTGCAGTTCCTGTCTTATCTTGAAGGTCACGCATCAAGTCTAAGATCTGAGCTTG
Source organism: Fictibacillus sp. NPDC058756 (assembly GCF_042746035.1). NCBI lineage: Bacteria > Bacillati > Bacillota > Bacilli > Caryophanales > Fictibacillaceae > Fictibacillus > Fictibacillus sp. NPDC058756. The sequence goes on from NZ_JBHYPU010000001.1 coordinate 2,283,626, forward strand.
AATCGTTACATCAAGTGCTGTTGTCGGTTCATCCGCGATCAATACTTTAGGGTTACACGCTAGTGCAATCGCGATAACAACACGCTGGCGCATTCCGCCTGAAAATTGGTGAGGATATTCATCCACACGAAGTTCAGGATTTGGAATACCTACAAGCTTTAATAGATTAATTGAACGCTCTTTTGCTTCGCTCTTGCTCATGTTCTGATGCTTACGCAATCCTTCCATGATCTGCTTTCCGATTGTCATCGTTGGATTCAAGGATGTCATCGGATCTTGGAAGATCATTGAGATTTCAGCACCGCGAATTTTTTCCATTTCACGCTCAGTCGCTTTTGCAAGGTCTTTACCTTGGAAGCGAATTGCGCCTTCTTTAATTGAACCTATTTTATTTGGTAAAAGTCTCATTACTGCTTTAGAAGTAACAGACTTACCAGATCCGGATTCACCTACGATTGCAAGTGATTCCCCTTTATCTAATGATAAGCTAACACCACGAACGGCTTTAACTTCTCCCCCATATGTCTGGAAGGAGACATGAAGGTTATCTAGCTCTAAAAGTTTTTCCATTTATAAAATCTCCTTCCTATACTATCTTCTCATTTTCGGATCAAGTGCATCACGCAATCCGTCCCCAAGCAAGTTAAAGCTGATCATCAAGATACACATGATGGAAGCAGGATAGATCGCTAAGTGCGGATAGATACGCAAAGATCTAAATCCATCTGCAATCAAAGCACCTAGCGAAGCAGTCGGCGGCTGTATACCTAGACCGATAAAGCTAAGAAACGCTTCGAAGAAAATAGCGCCTGGAATTGTAAATGTACTTGTTACAATGATTGCACCAAGTGTATTTGGCAATAAGTGTTTTGTAATTAATCGGCCATTTGTTGACCCAAGTGTTTTTGATGCTAATACAAATTCCCGGTTTTTTAATGAAAGAATCTGCGCACGTACAATACGCGACATTCCTATCCACCCGGTTATAACGAGAGCTAGTGTGATTGAGAGTATCCCTGGATCTAGTATGATAATGAACAGGATAATTACAACCAGATTCGGTATACCTACTAATACTTCTACTACACGCTGCATCACGTCATCTACTCTTCCACCATAAAAGGCAGAAATTCCACCGTAAGCAACACCAACAATCAAATCGATGGTTGCTGCCAAAAATGCGATATAAAGAGAAATTTGTGTCCCTTTCCATACACGTACCCATTGGTCACGCCCAAGCGGGTCAGTTCCAAACCAAAATTTATCTTCAGCTGGTACATTCTTCATTTCGTACTGATCTACACCACGAATATCTACCCCATCTACCCCTAAGAAGCCAATCTTCTCTAATCCTGGGATCTTTGGAGGCAAGTTTGCACGCATGAGTTCTTGATCATCCATTCCATACTTACTTAAAGATGGTGCGATTAGAGAGAATACGATTATGAATACGATTGCAAAGAAACCTAGCATGGCAGCTTTATTCTTCTTCAATCGTCTAAAGGCATCTTGCCAAAAGCTTAAACTCGGTTTTGTAATTTCTTCGCCTTTACCTTTACCTAAATCTGCAGGGCGAAATAAATCAGGTGTTAATTTTCTTTCTGACATACTCATTATGATTTACCTCCTGCTACACGAATACGAGGATCAATGATTCCATAAAGGATATCTACTACAAGAATGATAACGATGATTAAGAAACTATAGAATAGTGTCGTACCCATAATTACCGGATAGTCATTTAGGTTGATACTCTTAACAAATTGTTCACCAATACCAGGTATCGCAAAGATATTTTCAATAACGAGTGATCCTGTAATAAGTGCGATTGCCATCGGTCCAAGAATTGTAACGATAGGGATCATACTGTTTCGTACACAGTGTTTAATGATTACTGAATTTTTGCTGACCCCTTTAGATCTCGCCATTAAAATATAGTCTGTTCCTAATATTTCAAGCATTTCTGTACGCATAAAACGAGCAACTGTGGCAATAACTCCTACGGATAGAGAGAATGCCGGCATAATGTGATATTTAGGACCATCCCAGAATGCAACTGGAAGCCATCCAAGTTTTACCCCAATGTAGTATTGCAATAGTCCTGCAAATACGAAGGATGGTATAGCTATTCCAAATACGGCTACTACCATAGCACCATAATCGATAAACGAATTATGTTTAAGTGCAGCTGCGATACCTAAAATCAAGCCAACTAACGTTCCGAATACCAATGCTTCAAAACCTACTGTAGCTGAAGGGCCCATACCGTTAGCGATCATTGAGTTAACGGTACGTCCATCGAACTGAAACGTATATCCTAAATCACCCTGTGCCAATTTCCCTAGATAATTGATGTATTGAACAGGCACCGGGTCATTTAACCCGTATTTTTCGTTCAGAGCAAAGCGCTGGGACTCAGTTAACTTCTCTTGGTTGTTAAAAGGAGAACCAGGTAATAATTTCATTAAAAAGAATGTAATCGTTGCAATGATAAGCAGTGTTAAAAACATCGCAAACACGCGCTTAGATATATAACGCAACATTACAAACACCTCCCCCAAATGTTTCAAGCCTTAATATTTTGAAATCTTTCTGTAATATCTATCTTAAGGGACAAAATATTTTATATCAATAGAAAATAATCTTTTTTCGACATTTTCTGATATCTTTTTTATTCATGAATATTTCATCCGTTGTTTTCAAGGCAAAAAAGAGAGTACATGTCAGGAACACATGTACTCTCCTGAGAAAAACTATTTACTATTTTTCAATAGATTATTGTTTTCCTTCAATGTAAGCCCACTTGTAAGAAACATCAGCTCCGAATAAGTGATGAGCCAAGTCTTTTACGTACGGCTTTTGAAGGCCAGTAACACCACGTTGGTATAGTGGAGAGATCGCTTGATCTTCGAAAAGAACTTTCTCAGCTTCAAGCATCATTTCCCAACGCTTCTCTTGATCCATTTCTTTCTTAGCATCGTTGATTAACTTGTCATACGCAGGATTTGAATAACCCATTTGGTTATGAGCTCCATCAGTTACGAACATATCTAGGAACGTCATTGGATCTTGGTAGTCAGGACCCCAACCAGCATAAGAGAAGTCATACTCACCTTTAGATTCTAGTTCTAACTTTTGCTTAAATGGTTGTGCTTTGATAGAAACTTTGATTCCAGGAAGGTTCTTTTCAAGTTGGTTCTTGAAGAACTCACCCATCTTCTTAGCGCCATCAGAATCGTAGTTCAATAACTCAAGTTCTACAGTTTCTTTGCCAAGTTCTTTTAGACCTGCAGCCCAAAGTTCTTTAGCTTTTTCTAAATCATAGCTACCGAAGTTGCCGTTAGTCTTACGGAAGTCTTCTCCGTCTGGACCTGGAGTGAACTCACCAGGAACTAGGTAGTAAGCAGGAGTAGATCCGTTGTTAAGAAGTACGTCTACCATAGATTGCTTGTCATATGCCATGTCGATCGCTTTACGGATGTTAGCGTTCTTAAGAGCATCTGAATTTTTAGAGTTTTGGTTTAAACGCAAGAAGAATACTGTAGCTTCTCCGCGAGTGTAAAGATCTTCGTGATCTTTGTATTGGTCAACATATTCCATGCTTAGACCAGTGATATCTGTTTGACCTGTTTCATAAAGGTTTACGCTTGTAGCAACGTCTTTAACGATTTTAACGTTAATTTCGTCTAGCTTCACGTTGTCTTTATCCCAGTAGTTATCGTTTTTCTTGTACTGCCATCCTTCGTTGTGTTTCCACTCGTTAAGTACGAAAGGACCGTTGTATAATAGAGTGTTAGCTTCTAAAGCGTACTTGTCGCCTTGAGATTTAACAAACTCTTCTTTTTGCGGATAGAAAGTTGCGAATCCAGTTAGTCCTAAGAAATAAGGAGCTGGAGCTTCAAGAGTTACTTCAAGAGTTGATTCATCAACAGCTTTAACACCTAGCTCTTCTACTTTACCGAATAATGGGTCACCATCAGTTTGGATCGCGTTAGCGTTCTTTACAGGTCCCATGATGTAAGCATACTCAGAAAGAGTATCTGGGTGTAGAGCTTTTCTCCAAGAGTAAACGAAATCGTTAGCAGTTACTTTAGATCCGTCACTCCATTTTGCTTCTGGATTAAGTTTAAAAGTATAAACTGTTCCATCTTCGTTTGTATCATGGCTTAACGCCACACCTGGAGTTGGTTTGTTGTCTTTATCAAGACGGTATAAACCTTCCATTACGTTGTTAAGTACTTCAAATGATACAGAGTCTGTTGCAAGAGACGAATCCATTGAAGGAATTTCTTCTCCATCAAGGATGTTAAGTACTTGCGGCTCAGCAGGCTTTTCAGTTTTATCGCCTTCGTTGCCGCCTTTCTTGTCGCCAGCTTTTTCTTTTTCTCCGCCACTACAAGCAGCTAAGAACATGCTAAGAACAAGAACTAGCGTAAGAAGCAATGACCATTTTGACTTCTTCATGAGTCGACCTCCCCTTTTTATCCTGTTAATTTGTTAGCAGACGAAAGTCTCAAGAATTATCAGACATTTCATCTACAAGTTCGATTATACAAGTTTTCAAACAATTGTGGAATTATTTTTTTTAAGAGTTTTACAAAAAGCCCATGATATTTACTTTTCCTTAACAAAAAATAGGTATAAAGACCTATAATGTGTAAGTGTGTATTTTCTGATTATTCTACAAATTTTACCAATATTATATGTAAACTAGCATGAATATTACATTCTCGATTTCCTGTGCAGATAGACAATGCCTCATTTTGAATTATAATTCGTCAAATTTATATTTCATTTGTTACAATGGGAGTATAGTCTGACGGCATATTTTGAATTTCGTGGTACATTTTTAAATGTTTATGGTGTATTTTTACTATTTGGAGGCTTATTTCATGAACGTACACATAAGAAGGATTATTGTTATTTCGGCATTCCCTATTATTATCGCTTTGATCGTTGCTTTTTTATCTTCTGGACCATTTACCCTTGAAAAATACGTAAATACTCTTTTTTACTTTGCACTTTCTATTGCATTGATCGGTATTGCTTTATATGTTGTGAAAGGCGGATTTTTTGACTTTTTTTCATACAGTTTTAAAAAAGTAGCGAAAGCATTAACGAGAACGCCTGATGTTCATGATGAAGTATCTTTTAAAACCAACTTTCAATTATCAGAAAGAGTAAATGTTTCTTATATGAAATCTTTCTTATACAGCGGATTATTTTTAACATTTCTTTCAATTGCCGTTGCATATGTATTGTAATTTGTGTATACTACTTAAAAATAAATGACTAATGTGATGATGAAGAAGAGTACATGATGAGAAGCTCTCAGAGAGCCTGTGGCTGGTGAAAGCAGGCAGTAGATCATGATGGAATGGGCTTTGGAGCATTCTGACCGAACCTTTTAGTAGGCTCAGACGTGTATGTGTCCGCACGATATAAATGGACAGCGTATCGGTATTTCCTGTACGTATTCGAGTGATTTTCATTTTAAGTGAGAATTATAAGGGTGGCACCGCGGTCCATTCGTCCCTTGCATAAGGCGACGAGTGGGCCTTTTTATATTGATTTCAAAAGAAAAAGGAGAGATGAATCTTGTCTGTAATCTTTTCAGGCATACAGCCGAGCGGCAACTTAACTATCGGCAACTATATTGGAGCTATGAGACATTTTGTTGAGCTTCAGCATGAACATGACTGTTATTTTTGCGTAGTTAATCAGCATGCAATTACCGTAGCACAAGATCCAGTTGAGCTAAAAAGAAACAGCCGAAATTTAGCTGCTCTTTATTTAGCAGCTGGAATTGATCCCGAAATTTCAACGATTTTTATTCAATCAGAGGTGCCGGCGCACACAAAAATGGGTTGGATGATGCAATGCGTTTCCTACATCGGTGAATTGGAGCGCATGACACAATTTAAGGATAAGTCTTCTGGCAAGGACGCTGTTTCTGCTGGCTTATTAACTTATCCTCCACTGATGGCAGCAGATATTCTTTTATATAATACAAGTATCGTTCCAGTTGGGGATGATCAAAAACAGCATATTGAGCTGACACGCGATATTGCCCAGCGTTTTAATAAGAAATACCGGGAAGTCTTCGTTATTCCAGAACCGCGTATTGCTTCTGAAGGTGCAAGAATCATGTCACTCGTTGATCCTGAGAAAAAGATGAGCAAATCAGATCCGAACCAGAATTCTTTTATCTCCATGCTGGACGACGAATCTGTTATCTTAAAGAAAATTAAGCGAGCAACTACAGATTCTGATGGAGTTGTGGCTTATGACAAAGAAAATAAGCCAGGTATCTCAAACTTGCTGACTATTTACTCACAGCTTACAGGTGAGAGCATTAAATCACTTGTTGAAAAATACGAAGGAAAAGGTTACGGAGATTTTAAGCAAGGTGTAGCTGATGCGATCATCAACACATTAAAGCCAATTCAAGAACGCTATAAGGAATTTCTAGAATCAGATGAATTGGATGCTATTCTCGATAGAGGTGCAGAAAAAGCGAACCGAGTTGCAAACAAAACTCTGAATAAGGCTGAACGTGCTATGGGATTAGCTAGAAAAAGAATTTAATATACAAATAAAAACCAGCGGAATCTAAAATCCGCTGGTTTTTTTAGTTCACGTGAGTTCCATTTTCAAGTTCCCAGATCTTTTCAAAGTATGGCTGACCTTTAACAAGCCTTTCGCACATATCTAAATGTTGCTTTGACCAGCCGCTCTTTAATTCGCAATATAGCGCGTCCCATGCTTCGTCAAAATCCATTCTTTGAATTTTCCCGTATTGTTCAGGCATCCACTCTGTACACCAATATCTCATTTCAGCTACATTTTTTGTCGAATGCAATTGATCAAGGGCCATAAAGAGCAGTTGTTTTAACTGTCTTTCCTTTCTTGTCAGCCCTCTCATGCTGTCTGGATTCGGAGACAAAATGTGATATTCTTTGCTCATCTGCTTTGCGCTGAATGTGTAAACTTTTGTTTCAGTTTGCTCCGCCATTTCAAAAACGAGCTGTTCTTGTCTTGGAATGAGTCTGCTCTTTCGGATTGGAATTCTATAACCCATCGTATCTACAATCAACGATTTTTTCTCATCCGTTATGATAAAGCAATGTTCTAGCTGTACGCGCTGGTTGTTCTTTCTGACATATGCTTTTTGATGTACTTCTTCTAATAATGCATCTGGAAGATCGTTTAAGTCATTTTCGATGTAATGAAAAAGTGTTGATTCAATCTTGATAATGGGTACTTGATCCAGCAGCTCTATATAGTCGTCTTTTCTCCATTCATGGAACTCACAAACGTTATAGCCATTCTCTTCTCCTTCAAACCAGTTGACCCAAACATCACGTAAGTATAACATTTGTACCCCTCACTTTTTTACCGATTTGTATTTAAAATCAGTATAGTCAGAGGTTGTCCTTTTTATTCTAAAATAAGGCAATTAGCAAATTGAAAAATAGAACCCCGTTTCCTTAATGAAAACGGGGTTCTTATTCATTATTCTTCTATTTTTTTAAATACAAGTGACGCATTATGCCCGCCAAAACCTAGTGAATTGCTTAGTACGGCTTTCACTTCTGCTTGTCTTGCTTTGTTTGGCACATAGTCAAGATCACATTCTTCGTCTGGTGTTTCATAGTTGATTGTTGGAGGCAGAATGTTTTCCTGAATCGCTTTTACTGAGAAAATAGCTTCAATACCACCTGCAGCACCAAGCAGATGGCCTGTCATTGATTTAGTTGAACTTACAGGAATCTTGTATGCTTGCTCATTAAAGACAGCTTTAATCGCTGCTGTTTCGAATTTATCGTTAAAATCAGTACTTGTGCCATGTGCATTGATATAAGAAATGTCTTCTAAAGCAAGACCGCTGTCCTCAACAGCCTGCTTCATTGCACGTGCACCGCCTTCTCCGCCAGGAGCTGGCTGAGTAATGTGATAGGCATCACCAGTTGCTCCATACCCAACGATTTCGGCATAAATTTTAGCTCCGCGTTTTTTAGCAAATTCATATTCTTCAAGAATAAGAATACCAGCACCTTCTCCGATAATAAAACCACTGCGGTTCTTATCGAATGGACGGCTAGCTGTGTTCGGATCCGGATTTGTTGATAGAGCACCTGCCTGGCAGAATCCTGCTAATGCCATATCCGTAATAGGTGCTTCAGTACCGCCAGTAACCATAACATCAGCATCTCCGCGCTGAATAACTTTGAATGCATCTCCGATCGAGTTTGCACCTGAAGCACATGCGGTTACCGTACAAGAGTTCATTCCTTGAGCACCAATTGCAATTGAAACCTGACCTGAAGCCATGTCAGGTATCATCATTGGTACAAAGAACGGACTAACACGTCTTACGCCTTTTTCTTCAAAAATCCTGAACTGTTCTTCATGTGTATCCATTCCGCCTATACCTGAACCAATCCATACGCCAACGCGAGGTGCGATGTCTTCTGTGATCTCCAGGTTTGCATCTTTAACTGCCATCAGTGATGCAGCTACTGCAAATTGTGTGAAACGATCCATTCTGCGTGCATCACGTTTATCCATAAATGCAGTTGGATCAAATTCAGTAGCTTCAGCGGCAACTTTTACCGGAAACTTTTCAGCGTTTCTTCTCGTTAGCGGTCCTACCCCGCTTTGTCCTTCTAAAATCTTTTTCCATGTTTCTTCAACACTATTTCCAAGAGGAGTTACGGCTCCCAAACCAGTTACGACTACTCTTTTTTTCATTGTAAAACCTACTCTCCTTTATCAGGTTTGTTAAATTCAGCTTATCTGCCCCATCGAAGTGCAAGTGCACCCCATGTTAAGCCTCCACCAAATCCGACAAGTACGATTGTATGATCTTCTTTTATTTTACCATCTTTTAGTGCTTCTTTTAATGCCATTGGAATTGACGCTGATGATGTATTGCCAAATTTATCAATGGTTACGATCATTTTTTCTTTCGGTAGTTCCAGTCTCTCCCTGGACGCTTCCATAATTCTAATATTCGCCTGATGTGGAATCAAAAAGTCTACATCTTCTTTTGTAAGACCTGCTTTATGAACAACACTCAACGATGTTTCTCCCATTTGTCTTACAGCGAACTTAAAAACTTCCCGTCCGTTCATATGAATAAATTCATTCTGGTAAAGATGCTTAGCACCTGTCCCGTCAGAACCTAATTCAAAAGAAAGTATCCCTCTTCCTTCGCTTACTGGGGACAGTACGGCTGCTCCTGCACCGTCACCGAACAATACAGCCGTATTGCGGTCATTCCAATCTGTAATTTTGGATAGCTTTTCAGCCCCTACGACTAGTACGTTTTTATACGTGCCTGTTTCAATAAATTGTTTTGCAACCACTATCCCATAAATAAACCCTGCACATGCTGCACTGACATCCATTGCTACTGCATTCTTTGCTCCTAAATAATCTTGAAGCTGACACGCTACAGAAGGAAAAGGATTATCCGGTGTTACGGTTGCTACAACAATCATGTCAAGGTCTTCTGCTTTTATGCCTGCATCTTTCAAAGCTTCTTCAGCAGCATGTCTTGACATATGTGAAGTTGTCACAGATTCTTCTGCAATTCTGCGTTCTACGATTCCGGTACGAGTTCTAATCCACTCGTCATTCGTATCTACCATTTTTTCAAGGTCGGAGTTCGCCAGAATTTTTTCCGGGATATAACTGCCCATCCCTATGATTCCTGCATTCATACCATTACCCCTTTGCCTATAGTTTTAAATAAATTAATATCAAATATTATGACCTGGTACTAATTTTATGCCAAATCCGGTATTTTGTCTAGTTAAAGTTGTTTTCTTTCACCAATACAGGGCTTAGGGCATATCCTGTAAAGAAGAAAAATGTAAGTTTGGTGAAATTGATAATAGGAGTGGTTCAAAATGCACAATCCTCTGCATCAACAACAGCCAATGTATCCTCCGCAGTTTCCTGGACGTTATCCAATGGGCCATGGGCAGCAGCAGCCCCTTCATATGCGACAGGGAATGCCGCCTCAAGCCTTTGGAGGGCCTGGATTTAGAGGAATGCCGCCTGCACCGTTTCAGCAGCCGTTTCCGCCTCGCCCATTTTTACATTCTTTCAGAACGCAGGAAGGATCTTTGGACTACAATAAGATTTTTGCCGTGATTGATCAATCCGTGAAAGTTGCTCAGCAGATTTCTCCAATTTTCTCTGCGTTTAAAAAGAAGTAAAAAAAGCCAACCCGCTCAGGTTGGCTTTTTGCATACATATCTTATTTGTTTTCTTCTTTTCCTAGTTCATATGCGTCATTCATGACGTTCATTAAAAGCTTAAGCATTGGCTGAATATCTTCCATTCCCAGCTCAATCCCCTTTTGCTCTAAAAAAGCTTTCGCCTCTGGTAAATGAGACATCGCAATCTGCATAAATTTCATGTTAAGCTCGTTGTTCATCGTTATAACTGCCTCCTCATTATGTAAAATGGGCAATAGATCAGTCCCTTTTATATTATAAAGAAAATAGACACTTCAAGAAACTCTTTATTAAGACTAACCAAATAAAAAAATGGCCCCAGACTTCTTAAATTGTCTGAAACCACCTTCAAAATTTAGATTTCATTTGATTTTGGCTTGGATTTCTTGTTTTTAAAATGCATAATTTGTTTTTGTATGCCTTCTTTGATCTTTGTCTTTGCTCTAAAGCCGAGTTCAAGCTCAGCTTTCTCTCCCTTAATGCGCATTTTTCTTTTCTCCGTGAAAGTCAGCTTTTCTGCTTTTAATTCTGTAAGCCCCTCGAGCCAATGGTTTGGTTTGCCACTTGAAATATTGTAGATTTCATTTTTGGCGGGTGCTTTACCAGCTAAAAATAATGCTTCTGCAGCGTCTTCTACAAATAAAACATCTTCAGTAACTGTATCTTTTGATATTTGTTCTTGTCTATTATCCTCCTTGGATATCACTTGCTGATAAGTGTGATGCTCCGGCTGTCCTGGTCCGTATACTGTTGGCAATCGCATAATAACAAATGGAAAGTCATGCTGTTCAGCCAATTGTTTAATCATATTTTCTTCTGTCAATTTTATAAGACCAAAAAGTGTTTCAGGATTCTTTGGAGAATTTTCGAGTACTTCTCCTTGCCTCTTTCCATAGACATCATATGAAGAAACATATATGAGCTTGGTTTGCGGGTTGGCAAACGAAGCGACTTTTTTCAGAACGGAAACATGCCTTTGAACTTCATCTTCAATATTTGCCCATGGTGCTGCAGGTTTAATGGAACAAGCAAGATGGAATATAACATCACAGCCTTTAGTGTATGGCTGCAGGTCTGTTTCGTTTATATCGTATGGGAGATATTGAAAACCAGCATGGCGTGCAATATAATCGATGCGGTCTGGTGACTCTGCCATATCAATTCCGACCACATCAACTTCTTCATCCAACAAACGGCTGCACAAATGAAAACCGATAAACCCTGCTGCCCCTGTAACAAATGCCTTTTTCATGTATGAGCCTCCAGTTTCATTTTTCTCTTCTTATTATCCTATGGGAGGAAAGCCAAGATTACGATACTTTTTTTGCATTTAAAAACCCCATTGCCCTTTTTAAAAAGAAACAATGGGGTTAAAACACTTTTTCATTTTCTCTAAAAAATTCCCTAAAGGCTCTGGCGGGATTGAATGTATTTTCTGGTACATGGATTAAAAGTGATATTGGAGCTTGGATTTCTAGTCTTCTTTTTTCATAAATTCTGCTATGATCACGAAAATTAAAGGAAACACCTCTTGCAGCATGCCATATTTTCACGGGTGTTTTTGCATGTAAATCTTTAATTTCTGGAAGTTGGTCAATAAGCTGAGCGATTTGAAGTACATCTACATTATAAGCAGAGCTGATTTCCCTCACTAGCCGCTTAAAAAAAAGACGATTCTGCATTTCGTGGTTAAAGTGATGCTTCAAGTCAAAACAAGGATTTATGAAAATGGCAGAGCGTATATGAGATTCCATTTCTTCCATTAACCGCAGTGCAACTAAAGTACCCATGCCTTCTGCAATTAGATGTATGTTCGGATTTAATATTTCGTGTTTCATGACATAATGGTACAGCCTTTTTGCAAGGGTAACAGCTTTTGGACTTCCCCAATGGCGTCCATAAAGGTTCGAATAAAAGATCGTATATCCTTGTTCTTTGAGGGATTGAATTAGATGGGCGCGTTCAGTGCTTTGTTTCCAAAGACTGGTATGAGCGTCAACGTAATGGCTGCAATCACCGATGATCATAACTGCAAATCCATTCGGGCGCACTGGCAGATGGATAATATTCCATTGATTGTCTATTTGGAAAGTGCGTTTATCGATACTCACATTTCTCCCCTCGCATTAGCTTTTCTTAACTAATGTATGCAAGGGAAAAAAATTAGCCAAAGTTATCTGCCTATGTTTTTTATGAATTGAGTTCTTTTTTCAGCTGTTCTAGAGCCTCTTTTCCTTCCGGAGTAAGGTTCTTCTCGTCTTGTTCTTCCAACGCTTTAAGTTCTTCCCATTTTTGCTCCATATCGCGGCCCCCTCTTTAAAATAGTTATTTAAAGTATCAGCAGTGCACGTATATGTATTCCTTTCTTTATTTATGACACTCAATCCTGTTAAGCATGAACATTTTATGAAAATTTTTGATATTTCTTACACCCAGGTGTATAAATTCTTGTAAAGAATCTTTTCCTTTGCCTCAACTTTTGTTACTATACAGTAGGGTAAAGAATTCGTTTACATAAAGAGGTGAATGTAGCATGCGTTATATTTGGACGTTAATCTGGTCTTTATTGTTAAGTAATATGATTTTTTATGTACTAGTCTCTATGCAAGGCGGGACATTCGATTTTGTAAAAGCATCGATCTTCGGCGTTATCTTTACAGTCGTAATTTCTGTACTTGGTGAATTATTGCCAGCTCAAAGCGAAGAGATATAAAATGAAAACCCGGCAAAATGCCGGGTTTTTGTTTTTTTTCATTTTTAAAAGATTGTTGCTTTTGAATAATTATTTGAAAATGCCTTCATTGATAAGTTGATTGGAGTGTAAGGTGCGAGACTCCTCGAAAATGAAAAATCACATTTTCTTCGTGCGATGTAACGCTGTCGTAGCCTTCCTTGTCCTGCGGGACCAGCGGGACAGGTGAGACTCCTAATGGTGCAAAGCGCCAAGGAGGCTCACCGCACGCCCCGCGGAAAGCGAGCATCCTGAAACGGAAATCAACCACTCCCAAGAGCAACAAAATTTGCGAAAACAGCCTTTAAATTATGTTATGGTTTCCTCTTATATGTCCATACACGGTTGTGATTTGTTGTTTCTGGAAAACGGTCACCTGCTGACAAATGAATTTGCCGAGGGTCATTGACCATGCTTCCAGTCTCGCCAATCTCAACATATATGCCGTTATTTGGTGCTTTTTGACCGTGTGTAAAATGCCTATGCTGCCCCATTTGATGAGCCTCCTTTCTTTTATAGGTTACCCGCGGTTTGCGTGATAACACTTGCTAAAAAAAAGAAAAGATTCACATCAGGGAGAAAGTTTAAAATGCCCCTGAAACTCCTGCAACTGCCTGAAGCGGAAACATACATCTGTATAATTGATAACCTGCAACGTTATATTGAGATTGGGTGTTCCGGGTTTCGTTCGGTTTGTTTTCTACATAAGGAATTGCAAAATAAACATTTTGCTGATCTACATATTCTATAAACCCTGAGTATGTCATTCCATCAATCAACATCAGCTGTACATGCTGGTTTCTGTTCTTCATACAGGTTTTATATATCTTTTTAAATGGATTCTTGTTTATGCCAAGTGCCTGCTGAATCGGATTCTGCCCTTCAAATTGATTTGGATACATAATACGCCCTCCTTTTAACTCATCCTATTCAAAGAAAAAGAAGTTGGTTCAATGTTCTGATTATACAATTAGGCTCATTTCCAAAAGATTGTGGTTTTTGGCTTTTCCTCATTGGCATGTTAATTGGAGCGCAAGGTGCGAGACTCCTCGAAAATGAAAATCACATTTTCTTCGTGCGATATAACGCTGCCGAAGCCTTCCTTGTCCTGCGGGATTAGCGGGACAGGTGAGACTCCTAACTGCGCAAAGCGCAGAGGAGGCTCACCGCACGCCCCCCGGAAAGCAAGCACCTTGGGAGCGGAAATCAACCACTTTCAAGAGCAACAATGTTTGCGTAAAAAACCTACAATTAAGAAGGGTTTGATAATATTATGGAGAAAGGGATTTGTGAACTTTGCAAACGGCAGCCCGTTGATTTAACCGTACATCATTTAATCCCTAAAGAAGAAGGCGTCCGTTTTTCAGATACCGCACAAATATGTATACCTTGTCATAAACAGATTCACTTTCTATATACAAATACAGAACTAGCCGAGCTCTATTCTACAGTGGATTCATTAAAGCATGCACCTGAAATGAAAAAATTTATCAGCTGGTTAAGAAAACAACCCGCAACCTCATTGCCACGTATGAAAAAATCAAACCGGCTTAAACGGAGGAGAAAATAAATATGAAGGAACATGTTGGTTCGTGTGAAATCTGTAAGAAAGATTTATTTTGTATGGATGGATTTTTCCAAGGTGAAATTGACCCGTCAGGAAAGCTTTTTTGTTTTTTATGTTATATAGAAGAAAAAAAGGAATCCAACGAATAATCTTTCGTTAAATTCCTTCATTTTTATTTATTAGCCTCCGCTTACAGGAGGGATAAACGCGATTGTGTCACCATTTTTTATTTCAACTGTAAGATCAACATATTCTTCATTTACAGCAACGAGCGCATTTTCTATTCCGTTAAGTTCTCCGAGCTGATTTTGAAGGTGGTCTCTAACCTTTTCAACAGTAACTGGTGTCTCTAAATCCAATGATACTTTTTGAGTACCCGCTTGTTGTGCGAGGCTTGCGAACAGCAAAATTTGCACCATCTATTTCTCAATCCTTTCCGGACGGCCTTCTGGATACTTTTTAGTTCCTTTTTGATTGCCTACCCATTCTTCCCCATCTGTGTAATGTTCTTTTTTCCAGATTGGTACGATTTCTTTAATTCGTTCGATGGCATATCGGCTAGCTTCGAATGCGTCCTGTCTGTGAGGCGTTGAAACGGCAATTGTAACAGCAACATCAGAGATTTGAAGTGTTCCAATCCTGTGTGTGATTGCTGTTTTTGCACTAGGCCATTTTTCTTGAATTTCATCCCCAATTTTTTCGAGCTGTTTTTCTGCCATAGGTACATATGCTTCATATTCTAAATAGCGTGTCTGCTTTTCTCCAGTCATTTCCCTTACCGTTCCAATAAAAACGGATACTGCACCTGCGTTATGATGAATCACTTTATCAATAACTTCTTGATTATTGATCGGTTCTTTGGTGATATTAAACAGTTTCATGATAAGCCCTCTCCTCATTCACCCGGCTTGTTATATAATCCATTAAAAATTTGAGCCACTTGCTTTCTTCCGATCTTAAAAAATACGGTAAACTGCTGACGGACTTTAGTTGTTTTTCGCTAATTACAGCTACAGGCTCACTGGATTTTATAATAAGGTCACTGTCATTTTGATTTCGGCAAAGCAGAACACGAGGGAATTGAATTTTTTTATAACCCTCTATTAATACACACTCTATATCCAATAATTTATATATCTCAATTGCTTTTTCAAGAGGCATTTCGTGATTCATTGAAAAAACGGTGCCTCCTGAAGAAGAGATTCCGGTAATGAAAGATCCTGCATTTCTGTGACTTTCAGTATCTTTGCCAGAATCCTTAAAGTCAAGTGCATCTTCATGCCCGTGATGCTTTATGACCGCAGTTTTTATGCTTTGTTGTGATAGCTGCTTCAGCAGTTTTGTTATGACTGTTGTTTTACCGCTGTTCTGGAAACCGGCGACTTGAAGAATAACGGGGAATCCCATGGCCACTCACTCCCTTCACCGTTCCAGGATAGTACGCCAACCTCACTTCCCTTTTCCCAGCCTCTTGTTCCTCCAGGCAGTACAATGAGTGAGTTAGCTTTCAGAAGTGAAGAAACCGAACCAGATTTATCAAGACCAGCTGGAGTAACAACGTTCCCATCAAACCCTTCTGTCAAAACAGCTCTAACAAAACGGGTAAAGGGATTAGGTTTTGGAAAGTCAGCACCAAGAACAGCTTTAACTGCTTTACAATGCGGCTTCTTTACTTTCATACCTGATAATACAACAGGTCTTACAAAAAGCTCGCATCCAACGAAGCATGCAGAAGGATTCCCTGAAAGTCCAAAGAGCCATTTGCCTTCATAGACAGCAACTGTTGTAACACTTCCGGGTCTCATTGCGATCTTATTAAATAAGACTTCAGCCCCTAACTTTTCATAAATTGCTGGAAGATAGTCGTAATCGCCTACAGATACGCCGCCAGTTGTAATTAATATATCTGATTCTTTAAGGCATTCTGTTATATTCTCAAATAAAGAATCAAAGTCATCTTCCCTGTGTTGATACAAATTCACCGCTGCACCCATTGCTCTGGCTTGTGCGGCTACCATATATGCATTACTGTTTCTGATTTTACCGGGCTGCAAAGGTTCATTAACATCCAGCAATTCAGTTCCAGTAGATAAAATACCTACGACAGGCTTTTTAAAAACAGCGACCGCATGATGACCGAACGTTGCAAGAACTGCGATTAAACCTGGTGTTATTCGAGTGCCTGATTCAGCAAGCATTGTTCCTTTTTTTGTATCTTCACCTTGAAACGAAATATTATCATTTGATTTAACGGTACGCTTAATTTCAATGAAGGACTCTCCATTTTCATCCATTTCTTTTACAAGTTCAAGCATGATTACAGCATCAGCACCATCGGGTATCTGTGCTCCAGTCATGATTCTTATTGCAGTTCCGCTCTTCACCTTATTAGCTGCAACATGACCTGCACCGATCGTTTCTAAAACATGAAGTTTAACAGGGTGAGTTTCAGATGCATCTGCTGTGTCTTTCGAATGAATAGCAAATCCATCATAAGGTGAACGGTTAAAAGGCGGTACATCATGCGAAGCAGAAAGGTCTTTTGCCAATATACGATTGTCACATTCCGTTAATGGGACTTCTTCAGTTCCCCAGATACGGGTATGATTCATGATGCTTTTTATTGCTTCTGAAACAGGAATCGGATTTCTTTTTGCAACAGGCAAAATAGTACCTCCTTTAAATTATCAGAAAATAAACACTTTTCAGTTTACTTTTTTATTTAAATTTGTTATTATTTTTTTAAATTATAGAAAGGATGTTGATTTTATGAAGGTTTCTTATGAATATTACCACCGAAGCGGCAATAAAGTAACCATTACCGACATCCCAGAAGAATTTAACGAGAAAGGTGTTTGGACACTACGCATCATGCATTCACTTCAAAAGCAAATTGATGAAATTGATCATATGTACCAGCCAAAAAGAACATATCGCCTTAAATTGGAAGAAACGGGGTAAAGACTACACCGTTTCTTTTTTTGATTTAATATTTTGAGCGACCCACTCAACAGCATTCAAATAGGCAGGACGCGAAACTTTGTGACCAGATGTCTTGTCATTCATGTAAACTGACATGCTGTTATTTTCAGTAAGACGATCCACGAAAGGCTTTGCAAATTCATATGGAATAACGGCATCGATCTCACTATGCCAGATGAATAATGGTCGGTTATTCAGTTTATCCATATTTTGAACAAGATCATATTTACTGATTAATTCATATGATCGATCTAATTCTTCTATTGAAAGAGGCAGCTTATGCCCATCCTTTTCGATCCTTTCGATTTGCCATCTGGCGAAATCTTCATGCGAAGGAGTTCCCATTAATGCACATCCCGCTTTAATATCCTGATTGTTTACAAGTGAACCATACGTTATAATGGCTCCCATTGAAGTCCCGCCAACCGCGATCTCTCCATCCGAAACCAAATTATTTCCGTTCGCCCATTCAATGATTGTATTTACATCTTTAATCCCTTGATGAACAATGTTCCAAAATTCATATTCCATAACTTTTGGAGGATTGGGAGAAATTCGTTCACCATGATGAAGAGCATCTGGCAAAATGACACGAAGACCTTTTTCAGCAAGGGTATATGCAAAATGCAGATTATGTTCTTTCGCACTTGTGTATCCATGTATAAAAATAAAGAGCGGCAGCGGCATTCCTTTATTTTCTTCTTTTTCAGCCATTAAAAAAGGGATATCCCCTATCGTTCCTTTTTGAATCGAAACCAAATGTATCTCCTCTTTCTCTTTTTTTCCATCTTATCATGATACACGCTTCATTTTCATGAATGAAGACCTGTTTGAATAGACTTTTTCAAGGGAAAATATTACACTTTACGTAAAGCATAATAAAAAGGCAGGTACTTTTGTGACGCAACCATACTTAATCGCACTTGATCTTGATGGAACTTTATTGACAGATGAAAAGAAAATTCCCCGCAAGACAAAAGCATTGCTTTTTGAACTGATCGAAAAAGGTCACCATGTGTGCATTTCGACTGGCAGACCTTTTCGTTCATCAAACATGTATTATGAAGAGCTTGGATTAAAAACTCCTATCGTAAATTTTAACGGCGCATTTGTTCACCATCCGCATGATGCTTCTTTCGGTATTCACCATTCACCTTTGGAGCTGGATGTCGCACAAAGAATTATTAAAGCATGTGAAACCTTTAAAGTAAAAAACATCATGGTAGAAGTTCTTGATGAAGTTTATTTAAGAAAACACGATGAAGTTATTGTTAATACGTTCATAATGAACGAAAATCCTCTTCAAATCGGAGATCTTCAAAAAACATTAACCGAAGATCCAACAGCCATCCTCGTCCATCCTGAAGATCACCATATAGGTGAATTGAGAGAAATGCTGGAACTTGAGCATGCAGAAGTAGTTGATCAGCGTGTTTGGGCAGCTCCATGGAACATCATCGAAGTGATTCGTTCAGGCATAAATAAAGCAACTGGTCTTGAAAAAGTTGCAGCTTATTACAACATCCCTCAAGAACGAATTATTGCATTTGGGGATGAGGACAATGACTTTGAAATGATCGAATACGCAGGACATGGTGTAGCGATGGGCAATGCCATTGATGAACTTAAAGAGCGTGCGAATTATGTTACGTTAACAAATGAAGAAGAAGGAATTGCACATTTTTTGAAAAATGTATTACAACTTGTGTAGTTCACTTGAAAAAACCTCTGGGATTCCAGAGGTTTTTTATTTTTCCATTTCTTTTATATGCCGTTTCATCTTCTTTTTACATAATGTCTTCTTCACGGTTAAAACTAATCCTACGGGAGAAAAGGAGGTATTTAAAATGAGTAAAAAAAGCCGCTCAAAACGAACAATTAAACAAGGTGCTGATATGGTGAGCCAAGAAACAACTATGGCATTCAGCAAGAATGAACAAGAAGAGCGCAAGCGTGAAAAAGAAGAAAGAAATTCTTTAGGAGGCATATAAAAATGGCAAATAAATTATATCAAATGGCAAGAAATGCTGTTCAGCAGGCTGTTGGAAAGTTTCAAAACTCGGCTAATGAGATGATGGGTAACCAAAATAACACTACCAGCCATACATCACATACGAACCTTTCGAGTCATGATATGGAAGTTGCTCAGAATGCTTTATCCTCAGCTATGGCGAATTCTTCTGATGCAGAACGTGCTCAGCTTGCTGAACTTCAGCAGGAACTTGATGCTCATTCAAATCATGCAGGTACTTCTCAAACAGGGCAGCCTCCATCCTTCTCTCAGGCGACAGGCTTAAGCTTAGAAGATGCGCAAAACCTTTTAGAGGACGATCAAAATCAAAATAACCTTCAGTAATGGAAAACAGCTTTCTCTAATTATGGAGAAAGCTGTTTTTTTGGAAATGATATTGCGGTCAGTGTATTGATTTTTCTTAAGACCAGTTCACTTAATTCTTCATATCCGTACTTATTAAAGTGGAGGCCATCTTCAATAACGTAGTTCTTGATATCCATTTCGTTAAGTATTTCAAAAAGAGGTACATATGCGGTTCCCTCATGCTTTGCCACCTTTTTAACGGTCTGGGCATATGTTTTCATTCTTTCGTTCGTTCTTGCTTTTTGCTTTTCTTCATAAACAGGTGCCGGACTAATCAGAATTACTTTTTTTGCTCCGATTTTATTTACCATGTACGTAAGATTTTTTTCGTATTCTTTTAAAGGAATGAGTCTGTGGTCACTTGAATCGTTTGCACCAAACAATATCGTAACAAAGTCGGGCTGATGTCTCAAAACATCATCTTGCAGCCTTACAAGAGCAGCCCTTGTTGTTTCAGCGGGAATACCAGCGTTCATGACCACCCATTCTGTTAATTCTTGTCTTAGCCGGGAGGTCAGACGCAACGAACCGTCTTTACTCTTTTCTTTTGAAGTGATGCTGTCCCCAAAACAAACAAGAGTCTTCATTCCCACCCATCTCCTTTTATTGACTATTTTTATAGTTATTCGAAAGAAATTTCCATTTATCAAACGTCATAGCATCATTAAATTTGTTATAATGTGTTATGTTAAGTTTAAATTTATTGTTTTAAGAGTAATTTTGGGGGCATTTTAATGAAAATATATCGAGTAACGAATGACGCAGAATCCCATATTATCGAAGAAATCGCGTACCTTTTTATACAGCAGCGCACAATGGACGGTGAACCTGAAGAACATTCCCGAACGCTTGCAGGTGTTAAGCTTGCGCTGGAAAACCCTGATAAGAGCGGGATCATTGTTGCTCAGGAAGAAGATACTATTATCGGACTAGCTTTTTTTAATTTGGGGATAAGCATTCGCATCGGTGGTCCTTATTTATGGCTTAACGAACTTTATGTACATGAAGAGTACCGAAATAAGGGTATTGCCCGCAAACTGCTTCTTCATTTAATCTATTGGGCCGAACGTGATGGAATTAAATCAATTGAATTAGAAACAGGAATCAATAACTCTGTAACGAAGCATTTGTATAACTCACTGGATTTTCATGATATCATCTCTAAGAGATACGCATTTAATTTTTAATTAAGAAGGAGTGTTCTTTAATGGCAATTGAATTTTCGATCCAGCCTACACCAAATCCAAACGCAATTAAGTTTGATGCATCTGAAAAATTTCTAGAAGGAAGAATATCTGCACGTGTTGGTGACGATACAGATTCACCTCTTGCAAAAGCACTGCTATCTATCGACGGCGTAGAATCAATCTTCGGCTTTGAAAATTTCATCACAGTTAACAAAACAAACGACAGTGACTGGAATCAGCTAATGCCTGAAATTGAAAAAGCTTTAAACGAAAATGCTTAATATGTAAAATGCGAAACCAGCCTAAGTTTGGTGAGGGCTGGTTTTTTGATTTTATTAGGTGAATGACGCTCGTTTAGCGAGTGATGAGTGTTGCTGGAAGAGCGTAAATTCCCGTGAGCGCTCATAAACCTCCGTGAACGCTCATAAATCTTTGCGAACGCTCATAAATCTCCGCAGACTCGCATTAATCTTTGCCTCAAATGTAGTTCCCCTCTCATTTTTATCTAAAATTCTCTAGTGGAACTGCCAATACATCTGTTTTCTCGCCGTCTTTCGGACTATAATAGAACAGTTCAAGGATCAATGTGCCATTAATCGGCAAGTCTTCCTCAGGGATCTTAATTTCGAATGAAAAAGGCGCCCATGCAGGTGCTCCTTCTGCAGTTTGTACATGTTGTTCAACAAAAACCTCATGGCCATCTGTAACCAAGTATGCAAATGAAGCCTCAAAAACTCTTGCTTCACCTGAAACTTTATATTCCCCATCAGTCCCTGTGAAGTGAATATTCCTGAACGAGTTGTTTTTTAAATCTGCTAGCCCTGATTGCAAGGTCAAGTTCTCGGTAACAACCAGATTTTCAGATTTAATTGAACCTGGTGTTACTTTGCTCGGGTTAAATACCGCTTTTACTTTGTATATTCCCGCTGTTCTGTCCTCTGGGGATAGCTTCCATTTTGCTTTCCATAAATGGCTTGCTCCTGCTTTAATCTGCACCTTCTCTGTGTCCTGCTTATATTTCTTCCCTTTTGAATGCCTATAATTTTCTTTTCCTGTTGTATCTGTAACCGTAATATCAAACATTTTAGAGCTGTCGAATTTCAAAGTTACTGTATGATTGCTTTGGTTCTCTAAAGCTATTAAAAAATCGATTCCATCGTTTCTCTGTTGAACAGATAATACGGGATTAAGCTGTGAACTTACGCTTTCATTCCCTTGAGCCTTTTTCTCTTTACCTTTGCTGCAGGCAGATAGGATAGAAAATATGAGTAATGACGTAATAACTATTAAAAAAATCTGTTTTAATTTATGTCCCAAGCAAATCACCACCTTCTCATTCATTTTTACCGTTATATGGTGATTTTAACGAAAAGATTCATAAATAAAACGCGGCATGGATAATGTCCGTGCCGCGTGTACAAAAATAGCCAATTTGTATTTGTATGGGGTCTGTCCCCCCTAGTCGTTGCGGAAGAAGCCATAGATGCCTTGGGTATGAATGATATTCGTAAAGGCATTAGGGTCCACTTCTTTTAGAACCAGCTCCAAATCATATAATTCATAGCGTGTTATTACAATCATAAGCATTTCTTTATCATGATTTGAGAAAGCTCCTTTTGCAGGGATGATTGTTATCCCTCGCACCATTCTGCCGTGAATGGCTTCTTGTATCTCTTTCCCTTTCTTCGTAACAATCATCGCTGTAAGCTTTTCATGACGAGTATGTACTGCGTCGATCACACGTGAAGAAACATAGAGAGCAACAAGTGTATAAAGTGCCTTTTCCCAGCCGAATAAGAAACCTGCCGCCATAATGATCAATCCGTTTAATATGAAAAAGTAGCCACCGATCGGTTTGTTTTTCATTCGGGAAAGTACCATGGCAATGATGTCTAATCCACCGGTTGATGCACCGTATTTTAATGTAACCCCGACACCTAATGCAGCAATTACACCCCCAAAAACTGCGTTCAGCAAGATATCTGTTGATACTACTGTAATAGGAATTATTTCTAAGAAAAAAGTAATCATGAGTACGCTTAAGAAACTGTATATTGTAAACGACTTACCTACTTTCATCCAGCCGAGAATTGTAACCGGAATATTAAATATTAGATATAAAATACCTGTTGAGATAGGAAATGCCGTATTTTCAAGCAGTGATGAAATAAGCTGGGATACCCCAGTAAATCCGCTTGCGTATACTTTTGCGGGAATCAAAAACATATTCAGTGATATTGCGTTTAATATTGCCCCTACTATTATAAAAAAGATTGTTTTCATTTCATTTATTCCTAGTTCAGAGATACGAAAACGTTCTTTAATCATATGAGCCCCTCCTTTCATAGTCCAAGATTCATTTTTAACAGATAATACAGAACACCGTCAACAGCCATATTAACCTTTTTTCAAAACATGTTGATTGCCTTTTCATTCCATCACAAGTTAAACTAGAGAAAAAGCCAAGCAGGTGAAATGAAATGATACATATTATAACGGATACAGGTTCTGATCTGCCAAAACAGCTTTTGGACGAATACAATATTTCTATGCTTCCATTAGTAGTACAGATCAATAACGAAGAGTATTTAGACCGGTCAAACATTGAACCAAAACAGCTGTATACATATATGAAAGACGGAGCCGTACCAAAAACGGCACAAGTACCTCCTGCTCTTATAAAAGAAACATTAACTTCCTATGCAAAGAATGGAAAACCGGCAATATACATAACTTTATCTTCAGGAATTAGCGGCACGTATCAAACCGCAGTCCTTATGAAAAATGAAGTGCTTGAAGAATATCCTGACGCCCAGATTGAAGTTTTTGATAGTCAGGCAGCTTCACTCGGCTATGGACTCATGGTCTATGAGGCAGCCAAAGAAGCAAAAGAAGGAAAAGCATTGAACGAAATCATTAATACCTTACAGCATTATCAGAAACATCTTGAATCTATTTTTACCGTTGATGATCTTGAATATTTATTACGCGGTGGCCGGGTTAGTAAAACAGCGGCAGTAATGGGTGCTCTTTTAAAGATTAAGCCTGTGCTGCATATGGAAGACGGCAAGCTTTTCCCGCTTGAAAAATTGCGCGGAAAAAAGAAAGTTTTAGGCCGTATGGTCGAACTTATGAAGGAACGTGCTGAGTCACTGGATGATATTACAATAGGAATCAGCCATGCTGATGATACAGAAACGGCACAAGCACTTAAAGAACTGATCATCGAAGAAACAGGCAACCGAAACATCTTAATCACGATGATCGGCTGTGCAATTGGTGCGCATGCAGGACCAGGAACAATTGCGTTATTCTTTTTAAATACACCTAAAAAAGTTTATTGAAACATGATGCATAATCGATTTCCTTCTGACAGATGTTAGAGACAGGAGGGATTCTATATGACACACCGCTATACAAAGGACGATAATAAAAGACCAGAAGACAATCAGGCGATGAACCAGCTTAAGAACGAAGCTGAACTCGAGATAAAGCAGAAAGGCAAACAGCCTTACTCTAAAAAGCCTGATCATCTTTAACAGCATGAAAAAAGCTCCCGAATCAACGGGAGCTTTCTTTTATTGCTGGAAATTTTATAGTGAAACATGTGAAATCTTCTTTGGAATTCACTTCGATTGTGCCATTATGTTTTTCTACAATCTGTTTGCAAACCGATAATCCAAGACCTGTCCCAAGGGATTTAGTCGTTACAAACGGCTCGAAAACGTTCTCCAGTAAATAATCAGGGATTGGATTTCCGTTATTACAGATTGAAAGTTCAACTGTTTTTTCTAAGGTCCTCTTTAGTTTGACCTCAATATTACGTTTACCATTCCACTCACTTAATTCTTCAACTGCGTTCACGAGAATATTTAATAAGACCTGTTTGATCTGTGAACTGTCTCCTTCAATATATACCTCATCGCTTAAATCAGAATGAATGATGATATTGGTTTCTGTGAATCGAGGATACATAAATTCAAGCATCTCTTTTAGGAGTGTTGTTAAAGGTACACTTACAAGCTTATCTTCAAGGCCTCTCATTTTGGATAAATAAAGAAACTGAGTGATCTTTTCTTCAAGACTCTGCATCTCGTTCTGGATGATCTCAAAGTAATAAGCTGATTGATCCGTTTTCTCCAGTTCTCTTTGAAGCAAATAAATAAATCCTTTAACTGATGTCAGCGGGTTTCTAAACTCATGTGCAAAGCTTGCTGCGATTTGTCCAAGCATCGTTAGCCTGTCATGATGCATTTCCTGAATGAACTGATTTTTTCTATCTATGATGGAGTCCTTTAGTGCCGTATAGTCTTTCACGCTTAAAAATAGAAGGTGATCAAAATAACGCTGCATCATAAGGACACCTTCGCCTTTTTCATGTTCGTTTAATAAGGAACACATTAAAAGCTCGTAAACAATGCTCCGGCCGATGTTTATGTTATGTACAAAATCTCCGATGTTTGCCTTTGCTTCAATTCGCTCTTTGGCCATTTTGTTTGTGAGATTACTTACTCTGTCGAGCGAACCTGTTTCCAAGTAATAGATCAGTTCTGCGATCGTTTGATAGCCGTTCTTTTTGACTTCCTCATAAAAAGGATCATTCTGCGGCAACAGTACATTTTCAAGCCATTTTTCAACGATGCTTGATTTCTGCTCACTAAGGAACGAAGCCAGCTTCTTATTTATTTGTTCATGTGTACTGCTATCCATGTAGTAATCACCCTTTAAATAAACAATCTCTGTCATCCATTATGAAGGATATTACATGATTCTACAATGCATTGTCGAAATGTGTATAAATTATGGAAAAATATACATGATGTTTATTTTAATGGAAATCAAACACTATGTAATAAACGATCGTGAAAGGATGGTTTCCATGCATACGATGTGGAAAGGTGCAATCAGCTTCGGGCTAGTAAATATTCCAATTAAACTGTTTGCTGCCACAGAAAATAAAGATATTAAGATGAGATATTTACATGAAAAGTGCCACAGCCCTGTTCAATATGAAAAGATATGCCCTGTATGTGAAGAAACAGTTGACTCTAAAGAGATTGTTAAAGGGTATGAATATGAGCCTGGAAAGTTCGTCGTGGTTGATAAGGATGAGCTGGATGAACTGGCAGGAGTGTCTGATAAATCGATCGAAATCATTGATTTCATACAACTAGAAGAGATTGATCCGATTTTTTACAACCGTTCTTATTTTGTTGGGCCAGGAGAAAACGGAACGAAATCCTTTGCACTATTAAAAAAAGCTATGGAAGACACAGGCAAGATCGGTCTTGCTAAGTTCACACTCCGATCTAAAGAGCATCTTGCAGCAGTACGTGTGTATAAAAACGGGTTAGTGCTAGAAACAATCTTTTACCCGGACGAAGTACGCAATGTTGATCACGTTCCTAGATTAACTGACGAAGTTTCACTTAATGAAAAAGAGCTTGAAATGGCGAAACAGCTTATCGAACAATTAACAGCTCCATTTGAGCCGGAAAAATATGAAGACGAGTATAGAGAAGCTGTTCTTGAGCTGATCAACAGTAAAATTTCAGGTGATGAAGTAAAAGTGGCAAAAGAAAAACCAAAGACAAATGTAGTTGATCTAATGGAAGCTCTACAAGCTTCAATCAACGAAAGTAAAGGCAAAGAACCAAAGAAAAAAGAAACAAAGAAACAAAAGGAAACGGCAGAGAAAAAATCTGACGAGGAAAAGAAAACGAAGAAGAAAAAATCAACAGCTAAGAAGAAAGCTTCAAGTTCATGATTTCTGCTTTTCTTAAACCCATGCTCCCTACTCTTTCTAATGAACTTCCGGTTGGCGAGGATTGGGTATATGAAGTAAAGTACGATGGTTTTCGGTGTCTTCTTTATTGGAATCATTCCAAAATTGTTATGACTTCCAGAAATGGGCATCCTCTGCATACAATATTTCCGGAAATCCCTAACTTTTTAAAGAGCTTTGAAAATAAGCTGAATCACTTGTTTCCGCTTTTGCTCGATGGTGAATTGTGTATTTTAGAAAATCCTTTTAAAGCAAACTTTGAACAGATTCAAAAAAGAGGCCGGCTAAAACAAAGTGACAGAATTACACAAGCTGTTAAGCTGTGTCCCTCCTCTTTTTGTGCTTTTGATTTGCTTGCTGTTGAAGGTCAATACATCTATCACGAGCACTTTTTAAAAAGAAAAGAATTGCTGTCGGGTTTCATAGAAGCATTAGATGTGGATATCCAAAAGGTAATCCCTTCATCTTTTATGAACTTTGTCCCTTTTACTAATGATAAAGAGTATATTGAACATACTGTCCGGAATAACAAAAGCGAGGGTATCGTAGCGAAAAATATTAAGAATAAGTGGTCTTCAGGAACTCGGACAACTCACTGGATAAAGGTAAAAAATCTTAAATACAGTACGTTTATTCTGACAGGATACGATACAGAAAACGGTTTTTTCCATGTTGGTGTTGTAAAAGAAGATCAGATCATTTTTGTCGGATTGTTTTCGCACGGAATCTCACCTGAAGAGAAGGAAGCCTTAATTCAGGTCGTGAAAAGAAACCGAAGCGGAAAATCAGGCTCTATCATTATGATTGAACCGTCGCTGTGTGTGGAGCTTTCTTTTTTAGAGGTTTACAAAGAACAGTTAAGACAGCCGCGCTTTTTCCGTTTTCGTTTTGACGCTGACTGGGAGGATTGTACATGGGAAAGCCTGCAAAAGAACAGCTGAACCTGCAAGTTAATGGAGAGATCGTCACATTGACGAGTCCTGATAAGCCTCTTTGGCCAAAACATAACATAGTAAAAGTCGAATACATCAACTATTTGACACACATAGCGCCGTACATGCTCCCCTTCCTTAAGAACCGTGCACTTACAGTAATCAGATATCCGCACGGCGTTGGAGATGAAAGATTTTATCAAAAGAACTGTCCAGATTATGCGCCTGAATTCATACAAACGGTTCAAGAAGAGGATATCAATTATATTGTTTGCAATAACTTGCCTACCCTTTTATGGCTTGGAAATCAGCTTGCATTTGAGTTTCATATTCCTTACCGGACATCTGATACTTCCTTTCCGTCAGAGATTGTGATGGATCTCGATCCACCATCCCGGGAAGAATTTAAGCTTTCGATTGAAGCCGCTTTGATGATCAAAGAAGTTTGCGATAACCTTCGATTGACAACTTTTATTAAAACAAGCGGCAATAAAGGGATGCAGATCTATATTCCTCTACCTGATGATCAAGTAACATTTGATGAGGCCCGGCTTTTCACTGAATTTCTTGCACACTATTTAATTGAAAAAGAACCTCGCTGGTTCACAATCGAAAGGCTAAAAAAGAACAGAGGCAACAAATGTTATATCGATTATATCCAGCATGCCGAAGGCAAAACCATTATTGCACCTTATTCAGTAAGAGGAAATGATGATGCACTCGTAGCTGCGCCGCTTTATTGGCATGAGGTGGATGAGTCGCTTAAACCTGACTTTTTTCCGCTAACTGTTATTCAAGATCGAATTAAAGAAGTTGGCGATCCTTTTAAAGAGTTTTTTTTAGCGAAAAATAGACAGCAATTTTCTCCTGTATTAAAAGCATTAAAAGAAAAAAGCCTTTAACTGAGAGAATGAACTCATCAGATAGAGGCTTTTTAACATAGGCTAATTCATTTTTTTACAAGATTGTCTTTCAACGAGCTCGAATGGCACCGCAACGCGTTTTGCTGGTTTTCCTGGTGTTTGAATGCATTCCAGTAACCCCTTTGCTGCTTCATAACCGAGCTGAAAAATATTAATATCAACGGAAGTTAAGGCCGGTGAAGAAAGTTCTGAAAGCATTACATTGTTGAAGCTTAACAAGGAAATATCCTCGGGAACACTTAATCCTAGATCATTTAATGTACTTAATACACCAAATGACATAAGATCATCCATCACAATCAATGCAGTTGGCGGATTTTTCAATGCCAGCAGTTCTTTTACAGCTTCCTGCCCGCCTTCTTTTAGGAACTCTTCGTGAACGATATATTCATCTTTATGCGGCAGTCCTGCATTTCGTATCGCTTTTTCATAACCTAACAAACGGTCGATTGTTACGACGAGGTTTAAGTCACCGCCAACAAAGCCTATTCGTTCATGGCCGAGGGACAATAAATGTTCAGTCATTTCCTGTCCAGCACGGAAATTATCGTTATCAATATGTGTTATCGTTTCTGCATTTTTAAAAGGTTTTCCGATTACGGTAAAAGGAAAGTTTTGTTCTTGCAGATAGCACATGATCCGATCGTCCACTCTCGAATACAGCATAACGATTCCATCAACACGCCGTCCCTGCACCATGCGGACAACACCATCAAAAATTTCATCCTCCGTTTTTCCCGTTGACATATATAGCGCATATTCCTGCTCGTGCGCCATCGTGCTGATTCCTCTGATTACTTCCGGGAAGAAAGGGTTTTGGAAAGCTTTATCTGCAGAACTCGGCATGACGAGTCCGATAGCCTGAGTGCTGCGGTTAGCTAAACTTCTAGCATTAAAGTTAGGATGATAGCCAAGGTAATCCATTGCTTCTTTCACTTTTCGTTTTGTTTTTTCTGATATACGCGGGTTGTTAGCAATAACCCTTGATACCGTTGAAGGAGCAACATCTGCTAATTTCGCTACATCTTTAATGGTAACTGACATAATGGGAGTCCTCCTTTCAGACTATTACTTTGGCTGTATACGCTTTATTAATCCAACATAATTGTATAGAATCCTTAGGAAAAAAGATATATGATTATTGATTAAGTTTCTAAAATTGACTGTTTTCTTTGTAGCTCTTGTGAGTGGTTGATTTCCGCTCCAGGGTGCTCGCTTTCCGTGGGGTGTGCGTTGAGCCTCCTAGCGCTCTGCGCTGTTAGGAGTCTCACAAGATAGTATCACTGAAACATTCTTGCTCCTGCGTCTACAAGTAAATGCTACGAAGTGAGCTTCCTCGTCGCATGCCTAGCGAGAAGCTTCTCAGGTGGTAGGCACGCACCTTGCGCTCCAATCAACTTGTCAATGAAGAGAATGAAAGCGACCCAAAACCAATAATTTTTAGAGAAAATTTTTTAGAAATTCGCAAAATCTTAATCTTTTAAGTTTTCTATACAGAAATACAACCAACAAAATTACGAGAATAACTCCTGAAGCTATTTCAGCGTAGAGATAAGGATTTGAACTATCTTTTTGTAAAAGGAAAATATGCGCTGCCTCTCCTTTAACTTGAAGTTCCATGGTGTCACCTTTAACTTTTGCTTCTTCTTTGTTTAATAGATCAACTAGTATATGTCCTTTCAAATCCTTGTCTTTAAAAGTGATCTCTGCATCTTTTTTATCGTTGTTATAAACGATATAAATCGTTTCATCTTTATGCGTTCTCTTAAATACCGCTTTTGCTCCATCATCTTTTATCATGGAAAAATCTCCGCGGCGAAGTGATGGATGTTTTTGTCTCATATCACCAAGCTTCGCTGTAAATGTTTCCAGCTTTTTGTTCTGGCTGAAGTCCATCATACGGCGGTTGTCAGGATCTTTCGCACCGTCCATCATATGTTCTGTCCCTTGATATAGAATCGGAATTCCAGGAGCGGTGTAAAGATAGGTTAGTGCCAATTTAAGTCTTTTTTCTGGGTCCTCTTGTTTAAGCAGCACTTCTCTTACAAAACGGATGTTGTCATGATTATCGATGAAATTGCCTAACGTATAGGGATCTTCATAATAATAATTGTTTCTTTCCCACACAGAGTGCAGCTCTGAAAGAGATTGACCGCTTTGTTTGAAAATCCTTACCATCTCATTAAACAAAGGATAATCTACAAAGGATTGAATTCCTGCTTTGTTATATTCTGCAATATACCGAGGATCGTTGTGCCACACTTCACCGATTAAATAGAAATCAGATTTCGCTCCTTTAACTCTTTCGGAAAATTCTATCCAAAAATCTTTTGGAACATGCTTAACTGTATCTAGCCTGTAGCCGTCAATATCTGTTTCTTTTATCCAATATTCAGCCATTTCGAGCAAGTAGTTTCTCGTTTCAGGATTTTCTGTATTTAAATCCGGCAATCCTGCAAGCCATCCGTTCTCTACATTTTGCTGATTGTCCCAATTGCTGATCTCCTCCTGGGGATGAAACCAGTCTTTTTTTTCAGGTTCGTTCTGCCATGAATGTTTGTAGCCTGTATGATTCACAACAAGATCCAATATTACTTTTATGTCACGATCATGGGCTTCCTTAACAAGCTGCTTTAACTCTTCCTTCGTCCCAAAATGTTCTTCCGTTTCGTAAAAGTCCTCTGTCCAATAACCATGGTAGCCGCGTTCCTCATTTTTCACTACAGGTGTCATCCAAATTGCTGTTACACCAAGTTTTTTGAGGTATTCAAGCTTTTCAGTAATCCCTTTAAAATCTCCCCCATGATAGGCTGCAGGGTCTGATGTATCAACATTAAAATCATTCTTTTTATCACCATTATGAAACCGGTCTATCATAATAAAATAGATGGTCTCGTCTTTCCATGATCGCTCTTCCTTTTTTTCTGCAAGCGCTTTATTTTGAACAGATAAAAAAAGAAGAAACGACAAGCCCAAGATCATGATCTTTTTGCCCATCGCCGTTCCTCCTAGATTGTTGTACTTATTAACCTTTCGTTCCGCCTGCTGTTAAACCTGAGATAAAGTAACGCTGCAGCGATAAGAAAAGCAATCCGATTGGAATAGCAACTAATACTGAACCTGCCGCAAAAAGCGTAAAGTTATTTCCAAATTTATTTGAGATCATGTTAAACAATCCAACTGCCAGTGTCTGCTTTTCATCAGAGCTAATAAGAATAGAAGCCAAGATAAAATCAGCAAATGGCGAGATGAAACTGAATAGCGCAATTACCGCTAGAATCGGTTTCGAAAGCGGCAAAATAATTTGCCAGAAGATACGGAAGTGACCTGCACCATCAATACGTGCGGATTCATCCAGTTCTTTTGGAATCGTATCATAATAGTTTTTCGCCAAATATGTGTTCATCGGAATTAATCCGCCAACGTACACAAGAATTAAAGCCAGATGTGTATCTAACAATCCTACTTGGAATGCAAGAATATAGATTGCAAGTATTGCTACGAACTGCGGGATCATCTGCAAAATCAGGAACAATAACAATCCATTCTTGCGTCCAACAAACTTATATCTTGAGAAGGCATAAGCAGTAAGGCCTATAAAGATGACGGAAAGCACCATTGTAATAAAACAGATCTTAAGCGTATTCCAGTACCATGTTAGATATTCAGTTTCTGCAAAAAGCTTTCTATAGTGATCCAAGGTAGCATTTTCGGGAATAATCGTCGAACTTGATAAGCTGTTACCTGGATTCAGTGAAGAGCCGACTACCCAAACGATCGGGTAGATTACAACAGCAATTGCACCTAAAAGAATAAGATACGACAGAGTTAAACGGATTCTATTTGCTGTTTTTATACTCATATTAAATCATTCCTTCATCCTTAAATGATTTGGTCTTTCTAAAGTAGAACAGTGACACCGAAACAATAATGATGGATAGCATAACGGTTACTGCTGCAGCTTTACTGTATTGTGCAGATGTCATCGTTAAGTTATAAATCCAGGAGATCAAGATATCAGTTCCACCTGCGTTCTGATCAGGAATCGCAGGACCACCATTGTTGAACAGGTAGATTACGTTAAAGTTATTAAAGTTAAACGTATACTGCGTAATCAAGATCGGAGCTGTCGTAAATAGAATCATAGGAAGCGTAATCTTTCTGAATTTGTCCCAAGTTGATGCCCCATCAACCGTAGCTGCTTCATAAAGCTCACCAGGAATAGATTGAAGAACTCCTGTTGTCATTGCCATAACGAACGGAAAGCCAAGCCATGATTGAATAAAGATCAATGCAATTTTTGTATAGAATGGATCTGTCATCCAAGGTATGGAATCGATTCCAAGAGATGCTAAAATATCGTTATTAATTGCTCCGAAAGTATCATTGAATAATCCTGAGAAGATAAGAATAGATACAAACGCTGGTACAGCCCATGGGAGAATCAATAATGTACGCATTAACCCTTTAAATTTAAGATCTTTCTGATTAAGAAGTACGGCAAGGAAAATCCCTACACCAATTTGTAATGTTGTAGCTGTAAAAGTCCAGATAATTGTCCAAGCAAATACGGATATAAACGTTTCACGCCAGATATCTAATGTGAACATTTCAATAAACGTTTGAAAACCTACCCAGTCTACTAGTTTATTAGGCGGTGAGTTATATAAATTATAGTTAGTAAATGATAGTAGAAGCATAAAGACGATCGGGAAAATAACTACGAAAACTAATAGCAGGAATCCAGGTCCCACCATAAGGTAAGGGAACCCTTTGTCGATCACGTTATGATATTGTTCGCGAAGTGTCGCTAACTGCAGCCCCATGTCGCGCTTCTTGCCATTTTGATAAGCATCATAAAAGTTCAATGCATAAAAGCCTAGTCCGATTGCAACTACGATCAAGGAGATAACACCATTTACAAGCAAGAATATAGAATGATCTCTTGGCACTTCTGTACCTAATGTTACAATTCCCCAAAGTCCAATATTTAGAAAATCCAGAAACGCAATAAAATAACATGCAGCTAAAAATAAGAATACAAATCCTTTCACCCATTGCTTGTTATAAAATTGCCCCAATCCTGGAATGATGGACAGCAGCGCTGCCGTCTTACGATGTGTCATTACAGGTTTCCCCTTTCCTTTTCCCGCTTACTGTATTGTGTATTGCTCGAAAGATTTCAGGACCCATTCTTTTTAGCGAAACCTTTCCAACATACACAATAGTGAGAGAAAGCAGTACCCGCGACGAGTGGGTACCGCTTTCCTCTTAGTGCTTTTTATTTTTTGTGGTTTGCTTCAATGTTTTGTCCGATTGTTTTTACTGCACTGTCTAATGCTGCTTGAGGCTTAGATTTGCCAGTTGCAGATAATTGAAGTGCGTTTGCAGCCGGAGCCCAAACTTCTGCCATCTCAGGGATGTTAGGCATTGGAACACCGCGTTCTGATTGAACAGCTACAGCTTTAGCAGCTTCGTTGTCTGCAATGATTGGGTCCTCCATTAGAGATACAACTGGAGGGATTTCTGCTGTCTTTTCATAACGAACTTTAGCGTTTTCTTCGTTTGTAATGAATTCAACAAGCTTTGCAGCCCATTCTTGGTTTTCAGAGAAAGCACTTACGTTATAACCTTTAACTCCGATGAATGTTTTTACATACTCACCGTTTGGAAGCTTAGGCATTGGTGCAACACCGATGTCGATTCCAGCATCTTTATAGCCTTGGAAAGACCAAGGTCCGTTCATAACTGAAGCTGCTTTACCTTCAGTGAATAATCCATCGATTGTAGAACCAGCTTTTTCACCGATGATACCTTTCGGGAACAATCCTTCGTTGTACCAGCTAGTGATATAGTCTAAACCTTCAACAGCACCTTCGTTAGCAAGGCCAACATCTTTAGGATCTAAAGTACCGTTGTCATCCTTAAATACATATCCGCCATATCCAGAAAGTACACCGTGTGCAAAGTAGAAGTCTGTCCAGTTTGCAAGGTATCCGTATTGAGCTCCACCTTTGTCTCCTTTAGAGAAAGCCATTAAGTCTTCTAAAGATTCAGGTGCTTTATCCATCATCTTTTTATTGTAGATGAATACTGGTGTTTCAGTTGACTTTGGAAGTCCGTAAAGGTTTCCGTCATATGTTAATGCGTTAATTGATGATTCTGTGTAAAGCTTTGTCACATCGTCAGAAACTTTGAGTGGTGCAATTAAGCCTTCAATTGCTAAAGGTCCGATGCGGTCATGCGGTGTTGTGATAACATCTGGTCCTTTTTTAGCTGGTCCATCAAGACGAAGTTTCTCTTGTTGGTCAAGCATAGGAATTTCTTTTAGTTCTACTTTGATACCGTGTTTCTCTTCAAACTTTTTGATGGCATCCTTCGTTCCCATACCTTTTTCCTGGTCTTCCCAGATAACCAGTTTCTCTGGCTTTTTGCTTGAAGCTTCTTTCTTACCGCCAGTTGAAGTGCTGTCTTCTTGCGGTCCGCAAGCAGCTAGAGCACTTGCAGCAAGAGCAAAAGTTAAAGGCAATGCTAATAACTTTTTCATGAATTGTACCCCCCATAAGATATAAAAATTCAAAGCATACAAACGTTTGCACAGACTAACAAAAAAATATAACTCTGTTGAATTATGTAGTTTTTTGTCGTTTATGAAAACGATTGCATTACCTGCTTAATTTCATTATACCTTGGCATTAAATTTTTACAATAGTTTTTTATTTTTTTTTGGATTCGCTTTCATTCCCCTTGATTTTCACTTTGAAAGCGGTTTATACTACTTTCAACAATATGAAGGCAATGTACAGCGTTAGGGGGTACAACCTAGGTAGTTTATAGGTTGTGCCCTTTTTTCGTTAGCGGTTGATTTCCGCTCCAGGTGCTCACTTTCCGCGGGGGGTGCGGTGAGCCTCCTCTGCGCTTTGCGCCGTTAGGAGTCTCACCTGTCACCCTGATCCCGCAGGAGTCTCGCACCTTGCGCTCCAATCAACTGACAATGATGTTTTTAGAAACAACTATAAGATAAATCTTTAAAATGAAGGGAGAAAAGATATGTTAAAAGAAGCGATCTACCACAGAGCAGGAAATAATTATGCGTATGCTTATGATGAAAAGACTCTCCATATCCGTCTGCGCACAAAAAAAGGAGATGCTGATAAAGTTTCCTTAATTTATGGCGATCCGTATAACTGGACGAAAGAGGGATGGCAAACCTCTTCTTCACCTATGACATTGAGCGGAACAGATGAATGGTTTGATTATTATCTTATTGAAATTCAGCCGCCTTTTCGCAGATTGCGTTACGGGTTTGAAATCACAAGCGGTGATGAAACAGTAGTGTATACCGAAAAAGGCTTTTATGAAGAAGCTCCGTTTGACGACACTGCCTATTACTTCTGTTTCCCTTTCTTGAATGCGATTGATGTATTTCGTGCACCTTCCTGGGTAAAGGATACGGTATGGTATCAGATATTCCCGGAGCGCTTTGCGAATGGTGACACAAGCAACGACCCTGAAAGCGCGGTACCATGGGGCAGTGAAGAACCAAAAAAAGATAATTTCTTTGGCGGCGATTTTCAGGGCGTGATCGATCACATCGATCATTTAGTGAAGCTTGGTGTCTCAGGTATTTATTTCACGCCAATATTTAAGGCTAAGTCTAACCACAAATACGATACAATCGATTACTTAGAAATCGATCCTCAATTCGGGGATAAGGAAACGTTTAAGAAACTCGTGAAAGTTTGTCATGAAAACGGCATTAAGGTGATGCTCGATGCAGTGTTTAATCATAGCGGCTACTATTTTGAACCTTTTCAGGATGTACTTAAAAATGAAGAGAAATCCCGTTATAAAAATTGGTTTCATCTCAGAGAATTTCCGATTGTGACTGAACCGCGTCCAAATTATGATACGTTTGCTTTTGAAAAAACAATGCCTAAGCTGAATACCGAAAACCCTGAAGTCCGTGAATATTTGTTGAAGGTTGCCCGCTATTGGATTGAAGAGTTTGACATAGATGGCTGGAGACTCGATGTTGCGAATGAAGTTGATCATTCTTTCTGGAGAGAGTTTAGAACTGCTGTAAAGACTGCTAAACCTGAAGCTTACATCTTAGGCGAGATCTGGCACGACTCTATGAACTGGCTGCAAGGGGATCAGTTTGATGCAGTAATGAACTATCCTTTTACAAATGCTGCTCTTGAATTTGTTGCAAAAAATACAATTGGTGCAAAAGTCTTTGTTGAAAAAATCACCGCTGTTATGCATATGTATCCAGAAAATGTGAACGAAGCAGCGTTTAATCTTCTTGGCTCACATGATACAAAACGTGTTTTAAACTTCTGTGAAGGCAACAAGGACAAAATGAAACTTCTCTTCCTTCTTATGCTGACATTCAAAGGTACACCGTGTATTTATTACGGAGACGAAATCGGTATGACTGGGGAAATGGATCCTGGATGCAGAAAATGTATGGAATGGGATGAAGAAAAGCAGGATCTGGATCTTTTTAATCATATCCAGAAACTCCTTTCTCTTCGTAAAGAACACAAAGTATTAGCAAATGAAGGCAAGCTGTCATTCATCTCGGCAAATGGCAAGACACTCGTTTATGAAAAATCTTCTTATGATGAAAGCATAATGATTCTCCTGAACGCTGGAGATGAACCTGTTGAGAAAGCATTTGTTGTCCCAGAAGGTTATGAATTACTATTCGGAAATGATGCATCTGAAGTAATACTGCCTTATGGATTCAGCATGTATAAAAAGAATTAAAACCGTCCCCTTACTAAAAAAGTAAGGGGATTTCCTTTCAAGAGTTCAATTTTCTGCTACAATAGGAAAATATTCTAAACACCTAGATGGAGAGGGATGTACATGAATGGAAATAAAGCCGCAAAGCTTTCCCTTTTTGCCATTACGTGGCCCATTTTTATAGAGATTTTACTTCATATGCTGATGGGTAACGCTGATACCCTTATGCTAAGCCAATACTCTGATCACTCGGTTGCAGCTGTTGGATTAACTAACCAGCTTTTATCAGTCGTAATCGTTATGTTCGGTTTTGTTGCTACAGGGGCGAGTGTGGTCATTGCACAAGCAATCGGTGCGAAGCTTGATAAAACGGCAGCCGAAGTTGCGGTTGTATCGATTATAGCAAACTTACTTTTCGGTTTGCTGTTAAGCGGAGCATTGCTTATTTGGGGTGACACTTTCTTAAAGTGGATGAATACTCCGCCTGAATTAATGAAAGAGGCAACCAGTTATCTTATGATCGTTGGCGGTTTTTCTTTTGTCCAATCTGTTATTATGACAATTGGTGCCGCTATTCGCAGTTACGGATTTACGAAGGATGCGATGTATGTAACCATCGGGATGAATATCTTAAATGTGATCGGAAACTACTTATTCATTTTCGGCACATTTGGATTCCCTGTTCTTGGTGTTGAAGGTGTCGCCATCTCCACTGTTTTCAGCCGATTTTTAGGATTGGTTGTCATTTTGTATCTATTATTCAAACGATCTTCTATTCCTCTGCCCTTTGCAAAGTCATTTAAGCTGATTCCGCTTCATATTAAAAGCGTGTTGAAAATCGGACTTCCGGCTGCAGGTGAACATCTTTCTTACAGCGGTTCTCAAATGGTTATTACTTTTTTCATTACATTGCTCGGCACTTCTGCTCTTACTACAAAAGTGTACACGTTTAATATTATGATGTTTATCTTCTTATTTGCCGTAGCAATCGGACAAGGGACACAAATTCTAATCGGACATATGATTGGTGCGAAGTCATATGACTCTGCTTATAAAATGTGTTTAAAAAGCCAGATCTATGCCATGATCATTAGCTTCTTTATGGCTGGAGTTGCTTCTTTTTTTGCAAAACCGCTTCTTTCCCTTTTCACGGATAACCCTGAGATTATAAAAGAAGGAACACTATTGCTTTACTTAACACTATTGCTCGAACCTGGACGTTCCTTTAATCTGGTCATTATTTCAAGCTTAAGAGCTGCTGGTGATGTAAAGTTCCCCGTTGTGATGGGTGTTATTTCTATGTGGGGTGTAAGTGTAACGCTCGCCTATCTCCTCGGCATCGTCTTTGAACTTGGATTGGCAGGTATTTGGATTGCCTTTATTGCAGACGAGTGGCTGCGCGGGCTTTTCATGTTAGCAAGATGGAGAAAACGAAAATGGCAGAATAAATTTATGGTGCGGAATGCTGAGGCGACTGCTTAAACTTTCGTGGGATTATTTTAATATGATTATTCCACGCATACATTACGTATATCTTGTCTTTCAAAGAAATACAAATATAAAAAAGCGGTCACTCAAGAGAGGTATCTTCTGAGTTTGCCCGCTTTTTGTTTATTAATCTATGATATTTACATTATAGTCACTCAGCCAGCTGTCTATTTGAGCCAGATGTGCCATTAGCTGCGGACCAGTCATCAACTGTCCGAACCAAGGTTCTTTGAATGTATCCCCGTTCGTATCAATGATTTTCTGTACTTTCTCACGGTTCAGGACTTCAAAAAGCGGCGAGTTCTTCTTATTTACAATACACTGCAGCCAGTCTTTTACGCCGTCCGTATACTCGGGGTGAAAAGTTTTAGGATATGGACTTTTCTTCCGATACAAAACGTTATCTGGAAGCATGCCGGTTAATGCTTTTCTCAGAATCCCCTTCTCTCTTCCTTCAAGCATCTTCATTTCCCAAGGGATATTCCATGCATACTCTACGATTCTATGATCTGCAAAAGGCACCCTGACTTCTAAACTTGCTCCCATACTCATGCGGTCTTTACGATCAAGAAGTGTTGTCATAAACCATAGCATATTTAAATAAAAAATTTCTCTTCTTCTTGCTTCTAATCTCGTTTCTCCTTCAAGTAATGGTGTTTCTTTTACTGTTTCTTCATATCTTTGCTGAACATATGATGCGAGATTCATTTTTTCTGCCCAGGAATCCTGAAGAAGATTCTGTCTTGCTTTTGTTGAGCGCATCCAAGGAAACATATCCCGGTTCATGAGCTCTTCTTTATGAAACCATGGATATCCGCCAAAAATTTCGTCTGCGCATTCTCCAGACAGTGCTACTGTTGATTGCGGCTTAATCTGCCGGCAGAACCATAATAATGAAGAATCCACATCTGCCATACCAGGAAGGTCGCGTACCGTAACAGCTTCACGCAAATGATTGATTAATAGTTCGTTATCAATGACACAGCTATGGTGGGTGGATCCTGTTGCTTCTACCATTTTATTAATCCAGAAGCCATCTGAGTTCGGCTGATAATCGCTCGCCTTAAAGTATTTGTCATTGTCTTCATAATCAATGCTGAATGTGTGAAGTTCACCTTTGTTTTCTTCTTTAAAATGCTTGGATGCGATTGCCGTTATCGCACTTGAATCCAATCCGCCTGATAAAAATGTACAAACCGGTACGTCTGCTACAAGCTGACGGGTTACAGCATCTTTTACAAGCGTCCCTACGTTCTCAATTGTTTCTTCGAGTGAATGCTCGTGAGGTTTGCTTTCCACGTTCCAATAACGCCAGATCTTCAATCCATTCTTTGTGTAGGTTGCTGCATGTGCCGGCCGAAGCTCTTTTATTCCTTTATAAACACCGTTACCTGGTGTTCTGGATGGACCGAGGCCAAATACTTCTTGAAGTCCCTCACGATCAACTTCCGCCTTCATTTCGGGATGAGCCAGAATAGCTTTCAGTTCCGACCCAAAAAGAAAACGGCCGCCTTTTTCTGAATAAAAGAATGGTTTAACGCCTAAACGATCTCTTGCGACGAACAAACTCTCCTTCTCCTCATCCCATATTCCGAAGGCGAAAATCCCGTTAAACTTTTCGATACAGGCCTCTCCCCACTCTATATAAGATACTAGGAGAACTTCTGTATCAGAATGGCCTTCAAATGTGTAGCCGCCCTGCAAGAGCTCTTTTCGGATATCCTCCGTGTTGTACAGTTCCCCGTTATAGCAAAGTGTATAATTGTTGTTGTTCTTTTTTCTGCTCATCGGCTGTACGCCGCCTTCAATATCGACAACAGCAAGCCGGGCGTGACCAAATCCTGCATGTGTTGTGCTCCAGACATTCAATGCATCAGGTCCTCTTTTGGATAAAGTTGTGGCCATTTTTAACAGTACATTTTTTTCATTGATGAGGTTTCGATTCCAATCTGCCCAACCTGTTATTCCGCACATTGGTTTCATCCTTTCTATGCGAACTGCGAGTATAATGCGTATGCCCAATACTTAACATATGCTTTTATCCTTGTACGGGTGTTATGAAATATTTGTGCAAGTTCTTCCAACTTGTATATAATGAATCTATATTTCAGAAGATAAAGGTGATCATTTAATGCCACAGTCGAAGTTTTTTCGTATCGGTTACGGATTGCTCCTCATTTTTCTTATTATTTTAGTAGGAACAAAGATTGATTTTATTTTCAGACCGATCGTCGTTCTTGTTCAAACATTGTTTTTCCCATTCTTATTAGGCGGCGTTCTGTACTATTTGTTCCGTCCCGTTGTTCAATTTCTACATAAGCGCAACGTACCGAAAGTATTATCTATTTTGTTAATCTACTTGCTTGCCATCGGATTGTTTGTCTTATTGTTCTATTCCATCGGTCCTGTATTGCAAAGACAGGTCAGCAACCTGGTAGAAAACACACCTGCGTTAATTGATGCGATACGTTCAAAGCTGAACGATCTGCAGCAAAATGAATGGGTGAATCGCTTCCAGGAAAGTGAACAATTTGATGTGAAAGAAATCTCTGATAAAGTTTCAGCTTACTTATCTAATAGTGTTCAAACCATTGGAACGAACATTGCGAACTTCATCGGAATCATTACCAACATCATCATGATTTTCGTAACAGTACCATTTATCCTTTACTACATGCTAAAAGAAGGTGAAAAGGCGCCTCAGATGGTGCTTCAGACATTGCCTGAAAAACAGCGCAACAATGGGACGAAAATTTTAAAAGATATGGATATCGCGCTAAGCTCATATATCCAGGGACAGATTTTAGTCAGTGTATGTGTAGGAACAATGCTTTATATCGGATATTTAATTATTGGGATCGAGTATTCGTTGATCCTTGCAATCATTGCAATGTTTACGAACGTAATTCCGTTCTTAGGGCCTATTATCGGGGTTGTACCTGCGCTGATTGTAGCGGTTGTTGACTCTCCTGCTATGGTAATTAAAGTGCTGGTTATCATGGTCATTGCACAGCAGATTGAAGGGAATGTCATTTCGCCGCAAGTTATGGGTAAAAAACTTGATATCCATCCGCTTACGATCATTTCCATCTTGCTCGTTGCAGGAAGTCTTGGCGGACTGCTTGGTTTAATTTTA
Source organism: Fictibacillus sp. NPDC058756 (assembly GCF_042746035.1). Classification (NCBI taxonomy): domain Bacteria; kingdom Bacillati; phylum Bacillota; class Bacilli; order Caryophanales; family Fictibacillaceae; genus Fictibacillus; species Fictibacillus sp. NPDC058756. Next base: position 2,325,738 of record NZ_JBHYPU010000001.1, read on the forward strand.
GCGGTTCCTGTCTATGCAGTGTTAAAGGTTATAGTTCTGCATACGTACAGATTGATTAATTTAAGAAGAGAAAAGAAGATAGAGGGATAAGGAAAGAGCACCGGTTGGCCGGTGCTCTTTTTTGGTTGGGTGGATTTCTTGGGGTAGCGCTCATATATCTTGGATGGCGCTCATTCAGCGAGTATAAATCCCACCTCTGCTTTTATTAATATAGAAAAAACACACCATTTCAGTTGAAATGGTGTGTCTTCGTTAAGATTACTTTGCTTCCAGAGGTTTTTTGTCGTAAATCGGCACCCAGCCTTCTTTTGATTTAAAGATGCGTACTGCTACTACTTTTCGATCTTCCTGCAGAGTAAAGTAATGACGGTAATTTTCAGGAACAGATATAAGATCGCCTGGCTCAAGCTCTACATCAAAGAACCTGCCGTTTGGTCCTTCTATTGCAAAAATTCCGTGACCTGAAACGATAAAGCGCACTTCATCATCTGTGTGGTGGTGTTCAGATAAGAAATTTTTCAATAGTTCATCTAAGTTTGGTGTTGCATCAGACAGTGAGATTACATCTGAAGTTACATACCCCCGGCGCTCCGAAATATCATTAATTTCGCTTTGGAACGTCTGAAGCACTTCTTCTTTTTCTTCATCCGTTAAAGAGTAGTTTTCACGAAGGTTTTGAGGGAGTTTTTCAATATCCCATTTTTCATAAATAACTTCCTGTGAATTTAAGTAAGCTTCTACTTCACTTTGATTTTCGATTCTTTCGTTGTTGTCATGAAATCTTAATTGTGCCATGTTTTACGCCCCCAAATGATATATTTTTTGTTTTTTTGCTTAAAAAAGAAAGTGTTTGAAGTTTTAAATGATAGGAGAAAAGAAATTCAAAAGCTTCCAAATGTTTTTTCGCTTCAAATGCATTTTTTCCCCAAACCGTGATTCCGTGATTGCGGATCAGTACTGCCTTCGTATCCTGTTTTATCACACCGGCAACGGCTTCAGAAAGCTTAGTCAAGTCTGCATAGTTCTCAACGATAGGTACTGTTATACTTCCGTCTTCTTCCCATATCCCAAATGCCTTGATTAATTCTTGTCTTTGAAATGTGATCTCTCCTTCGTTTCCATACAGCTCAGAGATAAGGTTATTGTCAACGGTATGAACATGCAGACAGCAGCCTGCATCAGTTAAGCGATATACTTCACAGTGAATGCCGGTTTCAGCAGAAGCTTTAAGCGATGTCTGCTCAACTGCTTTCCCTTCTCCATTAACGAGTAAAAAATCTTCTGACGTACGCTTCGTTTTATCTTTGCCGCTTGCAGAAACATAAAAGGTAAGCGGACTCTCTCCAACTTTTATAGATACGTTTCCACTAGTTCCAGGAAACCAGTTTCTTGCAGCTAATTCATCTTTCACATCGGCCAGTTCGTTCCAGCGTTGTTCATGAATAGTCAACTTCTTACCTCCTCTTTTTCCAATGCATGGATGACATCAAAAAATGTTTCAAAAGGTGTATATTGAATTTTGTTTTCTTCACATTTTTCAATTAAGTAGTCTCTTGCAAAAACTACATCAGCAAGCTTAGAAGCCTGAAGATCCGTTATGGAGTCACCGATTACGATTTTTTGAAAATCGTGATAATGGTTATCTGTCTTTCTGATAAAAGAAGGCTTGCAGCACCCGCAATCATTCTGGCAAAGTTCATCACATTTGTTTGGCCACGTAATTTTGATTTGCTCTTCGGAAAAATCACTATGATTGCAGATGATTTGTTCAGGATTCAGTTTATCTTTCAGCACTGGATGAACAAAGAAATCAATACCTCCGCTTACGATATAAAGCGGAATTTCTTCTTGCTTCGTAAAATTTATAAATTCTTTAAACCCATCTCTTATTTTGGAACGAGTTAAAACAAACTGTATGATGTCCTCCTTCTTGTTGGAAGATATCCGTGAAAACAGCTTCCCTACTCCTTCTCGAATCGAGATGTTTTCGTTTAAAATATCGTTCACGATCGGCTGCCATCCATCTGGAGCGAACTCTTCCATTATGGCTACGATGTTGTCTTTCTCAGTTACAGTTCCGTCAAAATCGCAGAAGATTACTTTGCGCGTCATGTTACAGGCACTCCGCCCCATAACTCCAAAGCTTTTTGAAGTTCTAGGTGTTTCTCGGCATAATTTTCTAGATTTTCGCCTGTAACTACTGCATCTACAGCTTGACGGAATGCTCGTGCCCCGCCTGCAGCTCCGTCAGGATGACCGTGAATCCCCCCTCCAGCATTGATGACACTATCTAAGCCAAAATCGCTGAACAGTACTGGAGTTAATCCAGGATGTATCCCCGCTGATGGTACCGGGAATGATTTTTTTAGCGCAATATTTTCTGTTGTTAATGCTTCTGCAATATTTAGTGTTTCATCTCTATCAAGTGCCACACTTCCATATGGGGACGGGAACAGTACTAGATCTGCTCCTGCATAACGCAAAAGTTTTCCGAGCAATACTGAGTAACCAATTCCATAAAGAGAAGATGAACCGATTGCTCCGGATAACGCAGGATGGGCCATGATCGGAAGCGTTATTTCTTTATCTTCTGACAATTCCTGAAGCACATCAGGACCATATGACAGCACATTGAACAGCAATGCATTTGCACCTAGATCTGCAGCGCGCCTTGCTTTATCACGCAGTTCGCTTGTCCTTCCGGTTAAGTTCACAGCGTAGAGCGTTTTTTCCCCAGTTCGTTGTTCTGCCTGCTGCAGCACTTCTTTTGCCGTCTTTATGCGTTCTTCGAACGGAGTCAGCGGATTATCAAAAAGAATTTCATCATCCTTCACAAGGTCTACTCCGCCAAGTGCCTGTTCATATAGCTGCTGTTTAAAGAATGAAAGATCTTTACCGAGCACTCCTTTGAAAATACTCATCACTAGCGGCCGGTTATGGACACCTAAAATATCACGTATCCCAGATATTCCGTACTTCGGTCCTGGGAAGCTCGATTCCAGCTGTTTATCAAACTCCAAATCTACGAGCTTAATCTCTCCATCAAGAGACAGTTTGCCAAAGACAGTCGTTAGAATCGCTGGAATATCGTTAGAAAAATTTGCAGAAGGATAAGAGATCTTCAGCAATCCTCTCGTACGCTGATTTCCTAAAAACCTATCAGCTGCATCGTCGCTCTCCAATTCAACGACGCTCTCCACAACACCTTTATGTTTTCGAAGCTGTTCCTGCTCAAGCAGCGGCAGACCTGTCCAAGATCCTACTGTCAATCCCAGCGCAATGCCTTCAGCTTTTTTATCTAAATTACCTTTCTTGTCATGAACCAAATAGGTCGCTGTTACTTTTCCCATATCGTTAAAACTCCTCTCAAACACAATAAAAAGCCCCATCCAAAAGGAAGGGGTGCTAAATATCGCAGGTCCGCTTCCTCTCATCTCTCAGTCTATTTGACTGCAAGAATTAGCACCGTTTTCAGCTAAACATTAGCTGAATGGTTGCCGGGTTTCATCGGGCTAGTCCCTCCACCTGCTCTTAATAAGAGTGCAAATTGTTCGAATATAATATTAATTGTGATTATGACAGGGCATGAAGATCCTGTCAACCAATTTTTTTAAGGACTTTTGCGATTCTGTCTGCTGCTTCAATCAGCCTATCTTCTGAAGTAAGCAATCCAGCACGTACATATTTGTCTCCTTCTTTTCCAAATCCGATACCTGGTGCAACAACAACATGCGCTTTCTCTAATAAATGATCCGCAAACGTTTCTGACGTGTATCCCTCAGGAACTGGCAGCCAGCAGAAGAACGATCCTTTGGGAGCTTGAACGTTCCACCCGTTATCTTTTAACCTGCCTATAAAAGCGTTGCGCCTCTTTTCATATGTCGCTACCAGCTCATCCACGCATTCCTGGGATTCATTGAGTGCTGCGGCCGCTGCATGCTGCACGGCTCCAAATAGACTGACATAAAAATGGTCTTGAAGAAGGTTGATAGATTCAATGACTTGCTCATTTCCGACTGCGAAACCGACACGCCAGCCAGCCATGTTGTATGTTTTGGACAGTGTATAGATTTCTATTCCAACTTCTTTCGCTCCATCAACCTCTAAAAAGCTGACAGGCTTTTTGCCTTCAAATCCAATAGCACCATACGCAAAATCATGGCACACTAAAATATCATGCTTTTTTGCAAGTTCAACGGTCTCTTCAAAAAAATCCTTCGTAGCGACACCTGCTGTCGGATTGTTCGGATAGTTTAAGAACATAAGTTTAGCTTCTTGCAGTACATTTTCCTCTAAACGATCATAATCAGGCAAAAAAGCATTCTCTGCTAAGAGAGGCATCGTCTCCATCTTCGCCCCAGCCATTGCGATTCCTGACCAGTAATCAGGATATCCGGGATCTGGAACAAGAGCAATATTTCCAGAATTTAAATAGCACTGAGATAACTCTACTAAACCCGTTTTACCTCCGAACAATACTGCTACTTCTTTTTCCGGATCCAGCGTAACTCCGTATTCTCTTTTATAAAAATCGGCTGCAGCCTGCTTTAAAAAGGAATGTCCGCGAAACGGCGAGTATTTGTGATATGCAGGATTGTCTGCCCCTTCTTTTAACGCATCAACAATATGATTTGGAGTGGGCTGATCCGGGTTCCCTTGTCCAAGATTAATAACATCATAGCCTTGATCCACATAATGTGATACTTTTTTTACAAGTTTAGCGAAAAATTGTTCCGGCAGTTTCCCCATGACCTCTGCCTGTTCAAAACGTTTCAAACGATCACTTCCAGTCTTATTTGAATGTTCTTGAAATTCTAATCAGTTATGTTATACGCTTAAGGAAATTCTGTAAAGACTTTTTTTGGCAGATAGGAGTGTTTTTGTGAAAATTGCATGTATACAAGTCGATGTCCAATTTGGAAATCCTGGAAAAAACATGGAACACATTGAGAAAAAAATTCGTGAGGCAGTTCGTCATCACAAGCCCGACACCATAGTGCTTCCTGAACTTTGGGATACAGGGTATGACCTGACGCGCCTTGACGAGATCAGTGATGAAAATGGGGAAAAAGCAAAAAAATGGCTCAGTTCCCTTGCTAAAGAGTTCGAAATTAATATCGTTGGCGGATCTGTGGCGTTTCGGAAAGGTAATGACGTTTATAATACAATGCTAAGCTTTGACAGAAAAGGTTCGCATATCGGAACGTATTCCAAGGCACACCTTATTACGCTTATGGAAGAAGAAAAATATATTGCTCCTGGCAAAGAAAACGGTATTTTCACTGTTGATGGGATATTGTCTTCAGCTGCGATCTGCTATGATATCCGTTTTCCTGAATGGATACGCATGCCTTTTATAAAAGGGGCAAAAATTTTATTTGTTCCTGCTCAATGGCCAATCCAGCGACAGACTCACTGGCGTGCTCTTTTGATTGCCAGGGCTATTGAAAATCAGTGTTATGTTGTAGCTTGCAATCGTGTTGGAAGCGATCCGAAAAATACATTCGCCGGTCAGTCTATGATCATCGATCCTTGGGGCGATATTGTGGCAGAAGCCTCCGTTTCTGAAGAAAAAATTCTTTCTGCTGAGATCTCTCCTGAATTGGTTGATGAAGTTCGGGCGAAGGTTCCTGTTTTTAATGACCGCCGTGTAGATCTTTACTAAGTGAAACCCCACTAGTGCAAGCGCAGGGGATGCTAACCGCACGCCCCGCGGAAAGCGAGCACCTGGAGTGGAAATCAACACTTTCAATAAGCTTTACGAGAACAGCTACCAAAAAAAAGTTTGACAAATCGTTTCCAAACATTGTAGTATAACGATTATGAATTGCGCGAATATTATTTCGCTTTAACGAACTGAATAATTGGTCTCTTATCAAGAGCAGGTGGAGGGAATGGCCCGATGAAACCCAGCAACCGACCGTAATACCATTGTGAAATGGGGCGCCCGCAAGATATGGGGAGCCGCTGAATTTTTAAGGAAATCAGCGTATGGCACGGTGCTAATTCCAGCAAAACTAATCGTTTTGCTAAGATAAGAGGTGCGGGACAACTGTCTTTCCGGGCCTCTTTTCTAATATGAAAAGAGGCTCTTTTATTTTTTAAAAACATTCCGGGGGGAACATAAAATGACCGCAAAAGTAAAATCAGCATATGAACCATTAAACGAACTGACTGTACTCGATGTAATTAAACCATTGAACTTTTTTGATACAGCCTCTCTAAACGAGCTCGTTGTTCAAGAGATTGGTGATGGCAACTTAAATCTTGTTTTCCGTTTACAAGATCCTGATTCCGAACAAGCACTGATCGTGAAGCAGGCTCTTCCTTATGCAAAAGTAGTTGGAGAAAGCTGGCCGCTTACTTTAGACCGAGCCAGAATTGAAAGTGATGCTTTATTGCAAGAGGCTGAGTCCGTTCCGCACCTCGTACCAAAAGTTTATTACTCCGATCCACACTTAGCCGTAACAGTGATGGAGGATCTTTCAGACCATGTCATATTGCGCAAAGGTTTGATTGAAGGAAATATGTATCCTCTTCTAGCAAAAGACATCGGAACATTCGCAGCAAATACAGCTTTTTATTCCAGTGATTTTTATCTCCACCCTTTCGATAAAAAAGAACAGGTAAAGCGTTTTTCCAACCCTGAACTTTGCAAGATTACAGAGGACTTAGTATTTACAGATCCATTTTTTGACCATGACACTAACGAGTTTCCTGCTGAACTGAGAAGTGGTGCAGAAAAAATTTGGGCAGATCAAGAATTGCTTCGTGAAGTCGCTCAACTCAGATTTTCTTTTTTAACTAGAGCTGAGATTTTGCTGCATGGCGACCTTCATACAGGAAGTATTTTTGTAAAAGAAGACTCGACAAAAGTGATTGATCCGGAATTTGCTTTCTATGGTCCAGCTGGTTTTGATCTTGCACACTTTTTTGCGAATCTGACACTGAATCATCTTTCACAAAACGCACATGCAAAAGAACCGTTCCATCGGGAAAATGTACAGTCCTTCCTGCTGCAAACGATCGAGAAAACATGGGAGACATACACGAATACTTTTACAGAACTATGGCGCGAAAAAGCATCAGATCCTTTTGCTAAAACAGAAGGCGTTCTTGAAAATTTCCTTCAGCACACCTTTCAGGAAACAATCGGGTTTGCTGGCTGTGAAGTAATACGAAGAACGATCGGTCTTGCACATGTTGCTGACCTTGATTCCATTGAACAAAAAGATATAGAACTTTTTTATAAGAAAAAAGCGCTTGAACTAGGAAGCTATCTCATAAAAAACCAAAGAAAATTTAAGAGTATCACTCAACTAACTGACTGGATTAGAGGTGCATAAACAATGAACGTAGCTGAAAAATGGGTCCCTTCTGTTCGATATCGCAGGGATCATCTTCTTATCTTAGATCAGCAGCAGCTTCCGCATCACACTGTATACTTGAATGTAACAAATATCGAACATGTGTGGGATGCTATTTCAAAACTAAAGGTGCGGGGTGCACCTGCAATCGGCATCGCGGCCGCTTTTGGCCTTGTGCTTTGGAGCAACAGCGAGAAGGATAACAACTTTGAATCCTTTTTATCAAAGCTGCAAGTTCAGCGAGATTACCTTGCCTCCTCCCGCCCGACAGCTGTTAACTTATTTTGGGCACTTGACCGGGTAGTTCGCGCGGCGCAAAAGGCCGTTTCGGTAGAAGATGGTAAAGAAAAGATTGAGCAAGAAGCGATCAACATTCAGACAGAAGATGAAAACACATGCCGCAAGATTGGCGAATATGCTCTTTCACTTTTACAGGATGGCGATGCAGTAATGACAATCTGTAATGCTGGTGCCATCGCCACGAGTAAATACGGCACAGCACTGGCTCCCTTTCACCTTGCAAAAGAAAGAGGATTGAATCTCTCCGTCTACGCAAACGAAACAAGACCTGTCCTCCAAGGGGCTCGTTTAACAGCTTGGGAGCTTCAGGCAAATGATATTGATGTAACGCTCATTACAGACAATATGGCAGCACATACCCTTAAAACAAAAAATATAAAAGCCGTTATCGTGGGCTGTGACCGTGTTGCGGCGAATGGAGATACCGCGAACAAAATCGGAACATTCGGATTAGCTCTTCAGGCAAAAGCGCTGGGCATTCCCTTTTATGTCGCTTGCCCTTTATCTACTCTAGATCTAGGAACAGCAAGCGGTGAAGATATTCCGATCGAGGAGCGTCCTGAAGAAGAAGTCACTCATTTAAACGGTATCCGTATTGCACCTGAAGGCATTAAAGTGTTCAACCCTGCTTTTGACGTAACACCCGCTGAGTATATATCAGCCATCATTACGGAAAAAGGTATTGTGAGCGGTAACTACAAAGATTCTCTTTCTGGGCTTAAGAAGGAAAACAATTAATACAACAAACAGCACACCCCGTGGTCAGGATGTGCTGTTTTTCATTTTATAAAATTCATCTAAAAAAAGTTGTGCTTCATTAGCAGGCATCGGTTTACTGATGATATATCCTTGTGCGGTATGGCAGCCATATTCACGAAGAAGCTTCATCTGTTCGTACGATTCAACACCTTCTGCCACAGTAGTTAACGACAAACCTTCACACATCATAATAATAGCCTTAATGATGGCGGCATCACTCGTATTGAAAAAGTCATCACTCAAGTGGCGGATAAAGCTTTGATCGATTTTAAGCGAATCAACAGGAAAATCTTTTAAGTAGCTAAGTGAACTATAGCCTGTGCCAAAATCATCAATCGATAGTTTAACACCTAGTTCTCTTAATTCCTGCATAATACTTATACTGTATTGCACATTATGAATCATCGTGCTTTCGGTTAACTCCAAATGCAGACACTCAGCAGGTATACCTGACGTTTGCAGCGCCTCTTTTACTTCATATACGAATGACAATCTCTGAAACTGCCTTCCTGAAACATTAACAGATATAGAAAGATGGTGTGCACCTTCATCGTGCCAGTGTCTCAGCTGTTTACAAGATTCAAAGAGAACAAATCTTCCAATGTCATCTATCAGGCCAATTTCTTCTGCAAGAGGAACAAACTGCATCGGTGATACAAGGCCAAGTTCCGGGTGATTCCAGCGTACAAGTGCTTCGAAACCTGTGATTCTTTCCGTCTTCATGCAAAGCTGCGGCTGAAAGTAAGGCTGAAGCTCTCCTTTTTGAATTGCCTTTCTTAAATAGCCTTCGAGCTTAAGGCGTTCAAGTGTAAATGCGTTCATTTCGCCAGTGAAAAACTCACGTTTGCCGCGTCCTTTTTCTTTTGCCTTATGAAGAGCAATGTCAGCATTTTTTATCAATACATCTGCATCCATACTATCATCTGGATAGATGCTTATTCCGATCGATGCACTTACGGTATATTCCTGTCCGTCTAAATAGATCGGCATCTTTAGTGCTTCTGCAATTCTGTTTGCTGTGTTTATCACTTCTCCCGGCTTTTCAAGTGTTGGCAGGATCAGCGTGAACACATCTCCGGCAAAACGGCATAAAAGGTCATCTCCTTTTATCGTCTGTCTGAGCTGCTTGCTAACATGCTTTAATACGACATCGCCGATATGGTGACCTAGACTTTCATTTATAATTTTAAAATGGTCAATATCTATAAACATGACAGCTAGTTTATTCTTGGTATGGTGGTTCTCATCCACAAATTCACGAAGCCGTTTCTCGAATTGACTGCGGTTCGGCAAGCCCGTAAGTGAGTCATGAAAAGCAAGTCTTTCAATCTTTTCTTCTGCATTTTTCTGCCATGTTATGTTTTTGCTTATTCCGTAAACGCCAACAACTGCCTTGTTCACAACTATCGGTATGTTTGTAATGCTGCATACGATTTCGGTGCCGTCTTTTTTCCTGATACTCGTAACAAAAGTTTGCGGTTTGTCATGTATGGCAAGTCGAAAATGTTCAACAACCCGCTTATGATCTTTCTTACATACGAAATTTAACGCATGAGCCTGGAGCATATCTGTTTCAGAAAATCCTAATGTCTGTACAAGTGCTGGATTCACACTTGTAATATATCCGTTCATATCCATTGAATAGATCATATCAGGATTGTGTTCGAATAATGATTTGTAACGCTGTTCAGACTCGAGGAGTGTATTATTCAGCTGCTCCATTTCTTTCGCACTCGCTTGAACCAAGTGTGACATCGCTAAGAGGTCATCTATTTCTTGTGATTGCTCTGTCATTTTTAATTTTATTTCAATTTCTTTTTTATCTATATAATTGATGGTTCTCATGATTACACCTCATCTGCTAAAAGAACAATCGTATCGCTTTGGGCATAATGCCATTATTAATATCGGTGCATCGTTCAATATTTTAACAGGACTATTGGTGGTTATTTTTACCATATAAAAAATCGTCTGATTTAATATCAGACGATTTCTCTATATCATTTAACTAAGCACGATATAACCATAGAATAATACTAAAACAAGTGATACCCAGAAAAATACCCAGTTCATTATACGGCCTTCACCGCGTTTTCTTTGAACGAGAATGATTTCCATCAATCCAATCATAACTAGCCCTAATACACCTTTAATAATCAGTGGACCTTTATTTACAATTCCAGGGTCTGTAAGGTAGCCAGCAAGCATATGCCCACCTGTTGCAAGGATTGCTAAATACAAAACCCGCAGAATCATATGAAAAATTTTAGATTTTTTCCCGGCATTTTTTTTGTATAGCATATACGTTACAAAAAACAAAATGAGAGCCAGAAACCAAGATGTAACATGTGCATGAATCATAAATATATCCTCCTATGTATAATTCTCCATATTAATATAACACGAAGTCTATCCAACAAGACAACCAAATGAGTTGCCCCTGTAAAGAAAGCACTTTCACTGGTATAATAGCACTGTGAGAAATCTTGCAGAATAGAGGTGTTTCCTATGAAACAGACACAGACTAAGAATACGGAAACTGTTATTTCTAAAACGGAGCAGTATGGTGCACAAAACTATCATCCGCTGCCAATCGTAATTTCAAAAGCGGAAGGTGTATGGGTAACAGATCCTGAAGGAAACCGTTACATGGATATGCTTAGTGCATACTCCGCGGTAAACCAAGGACACCGCCACCCTAAGATCATCCAGGCGCTTAAAGATCAAGCAGACAGAGTAACACTAACTTCACGTGCTTTTCACAACGATCAGCTAGGTGATTTTTATGAGAAAGTTTCTAGCCTGACGAAAAAAGACATGGTGCTTCCTATGAACACTGGTGCTGAAGCCGTTGAAACTGCAATTAAAGCCGTACGCCGCTGGGCTTATGATGTGAAAGGTGTTGCTGATAACCAGGCGGAAATCATCGTGTGTGAAGGAAACTTCCACGGACGTACGATGACAGCCGTATCCATGAGTTCTGATCCAGATTATCAGCGCGGATTCGGTCCTATGCTTCCTGGAATCAAAGTAATTCCTTACGGCGATTTGGAAGCATTGAAGACTGCTATTACTCCAAACACGGCAGCATTCATCTTAGAACCGATTCAAGGTGAAGCAGGAATCGTTATCCCGCGTGAAGGCTTCTTAAAGGAAGCTCTTGAAGTGTGTAAATCAGAGAATGTTCTTTTTGTAGCAGATGAAATCCAATCCGGTCTTGGTCGTTCTGGTAAAATGTTCGCTTGTGACTGGGAAGAAATTGAGCCAGACATGTACATCCTAGGAAAAGCACTTGGCGGAGGCGTTATGCCGATTTCTTGTGTTGCAGCTAACCGCGAAATCCTTGGTGTATTTAACCCTGGATCACACGGATCAACATTTGGAGGAAACCCGCTTTCTTGCGCAGTTTCTGTAGCTTCTCTTGAAGTACTTGTTGAGGAGAACTTGGTTGAGCGTTCATTAAAGCTTGGGGAGTATTTCCTAGGCGAGCTTAAGAAGATTAATAACCCAGCGATCAAAGAAGTTCGCGGAAAAGGATTATTTATCGGAGTTGAGCTAAACGAACCAGCTCGTTCTTATTGTGAAAAATTAAAAGAGCAAGGCTTATTATGTAAGGAAACACATGAAAATGTAATCCGCTTCGCACCGCCGCTGATCATCTCTGAAGAAGACTTAGATTGGGCGATTGAGCGCATTAAAAACGTACTTTCTGTTTAAAAATATGGAGAGCTGACTCTGAGGGTCAGCTCTTTTGTTTTTATGGAAGATTTTGCTTTGTCACGGACGATTTTTGCTTGTTTTCGAAGTTTTATGCTCGTCATTTGGATTTTATGAGCGCCATACGGCATTTTATATGCGCCACATAATAAAAGAAGCAGCCGCTGCTGCTTCTTTTTGTTTAATATTAAAGAGCTTTAACCATTCCGCCATCAATTAGCAATGACTGACCAGTAACGTAAGTGTTAGCGCCAGAGCACAAGAACACGACCATCTTTGCAAACTCTTCAGGCTCACCATAGCGGCCAAGCGGAATGCCGCTTTCCATTGCGGCTTTCACTTCTTCTGCAGAGACACCCTTCTTCTCTGCAGCCATCTGATCCAGTTCACCTACTCTGTCTGTTCCGATTCGCCCTGGACCAATCGTATTGATCAGGATACCGTCTTTTCCAAGCTCTTGCGAAAGGCTTTTTGATAAACCATTAATGGCTGTACGGAACGTGTTAGATAAAATCAAACCATCGATTGGCTGCTTGAATGAGGATGATGCGATGTTTACAATGCGGCCGCCGCCATTCTTTCTCATATTAGGTGTGACCGCACGAACTGTCCGCACTAGGCTCAAGAGTGTTAGTTCAAACGCTCCCTGCCAGTGTTCATCTTCAAAGTCGTTAAAGGTTCCAGCTGGCGGACCACCTGCATTGTTCACCAAAACATCGATGCTTCCGAGCTTCTCTACTGTTTCTGCAACAAGTTCATCGATCTCATTCCGCTGTGTGATATCACACTTCTTATAATGTACGTCTGCTCCCGTTTCGCTTTTTATTTCTTCAGCTGCTTGTGATAACTGCTGTTCATCCCTGCTTGTGAGCATGACATTCGCACCTTCTCTGGCAAACTGCAGTGCGCACGCTTTTCCGAGTCCTTTACTTGAAGCAAGGACTAGTACATTTTTACCTCTTAATCCTAAATCCATCAAATATCACCTGGTTTCTTTACAGATTTATAGAACAAAACTCACATATTTCGTTTCAAGATAAGCTTCCATTCCTTCGACTCCGCCTTCACGGCCAAGACCGCTTTCTTTCATGCCGCCAAATGGCGCTTGAGCTGCTGATGGTACGCCATCATTCCAGCCGATGATTCCATAGTCTAATCCTTCTACGATTTGAGTTCCTTTTGACATGTTTTCAGTGTACACATATGCTGCTAAGCCAAATGGGCTTGTGTTTGCAAGTGTGATCCCTTCTTCAATGGAAACGATCTTGTGAATTGGAATAACCGGTCCGAACGTCTCTTCATTCATGATCAACATATCTTGTGTTACGTTTTTCAACACCGTAGGTTCGTAATAATACGCCCCGTTTTCTGCTTTTCCTTTTCCGCCCGTTACACACTCTGCTCCGCCTGCAACAGCGTTTTCTACATGCTCAGATATTTTATCGTAGCCGTCTTTATTAATGATCGGTCCGATATCCGTACCTTCTTCAAGTCCGTTGCCTACTTTTAGTTTTTTCGCTTCAGCGGCAACGAGTTCCACAAACTCATCGTATACGTTTTCCTGAACATAGACTCTATTGATACAGATACACGTTTGACCTGCATTACGAAACTTCGAAGCTACGATTCCAGCCACTGCCTTTTTAAGATCAGCATCATCGAGTACGACTGCAGGTGCATGGCCACCAAGTTCCATAGATACGTTTTTAACTGTAGCTGCGCTCTGTTCGATCAGCTTTTTCCCAATTTCAGTTGATCCCGTAAATGTTACTTTTCTTACTTTTTCAGAATCCATGATCGCTTTCCCAATAATAGAAGACGAACCTGTTACAAGATTGATAACTCCTTTTGGAAAGCCTGCTTTATCTGCAAGTTCTACTAGTTTTATAGCTGTTAGAGGTGTTTCCTTTGGCGGCTTCACGATAAATGTGCAGCCAGCTGCAAGAGCCGGACCAAGCTTTCTCGTGATCATGGCAGCCGGAAAGTTCCATGGTGTGATCGCTGCAACTACTCCAACTGGCTGACGCAATACTTGCATTCTTTTATTTCCAGCACTTGAAGGGATCGTTCTGCCGTAAACACGTTTACCTTCCTCAGCGTACCATTTGATAAAAGAAGCTGCATACATCACTTCACCTACAGATTCTTTTAATGGTTTTCCCATTTCTAACGTCATCAGTTCTGCGATCTCTTCTTTTTCTTCGATCATCAAGTCATGCAGTTTCATGAGGTAGTCAGCACGCTCATAGGCAGTCAGTTTAGCCCATCCGGCAAAAGCATCATGCGCTGCATCAATTGCAGCTTCCGTTTCTTCTTTTCCGCAAGATGGCACTGTACCGACAACCTCGCCATTAGCAGGGTTAAATACCTCTATTTTTTCAAGAGAATCTCCTGTCCAAGAACCATTAATATAAAGCAGCTTTTCCATGTGAATTCCTCCTCTATGTAACTAGTAAAATTCGACTTCATTCTACTATTTCATTACGAAGTGTCCCGATTCCTTCTATTGAGATTTCAATCGTGTCTCCGGCTTGAAGGAAAACTGGCGGCTTCATACCTTTCCCTACCCCTGCTGGCGTTCCTGTCGCGATAATGTCTCCGGCTTCAAGCGTCATGCCTTTTGAAAGTTCAGCAATCATAGTCCGTATGTCAAAAATAAATTCAGATGTATTTCCTTTCTGACGCACTTCCCCGTTTACCTTCGTTTCAATCATAAGATTCTCTGGATTCGGGATTTCAGAATGATGTACGATCCAAGGTCCCATCGGACAAGTACCGTCTAAACTTTTTCCAAGCAAAAATTGCTTATGCTTCTGCTGCAGATCACGTGCTGTGATGTCATTGATAATCGTGTAGCCAAACACGTAATCCATTGCTTCTTCCTTAGTGATTCCTGTTCCTGTTTTCCCGATGACAACAGCGAGTTCTCCTTCGTAATCCAATTGATCAGTAACCTTCGAATGGCTTGGAATTCCCTCACCATGTCCAATAACCGCTGTTGGAGCTTTTGAAAATACCATGATGTCTTCAGGAATATCTGCTTCGCTCCCCATTTCTATTGCGTGGTCACGATAATTTTTACCGATACAAAATACATTTTTCGAAGGACGCGGAATAGGCGCTAATAAATGAACCTCTTCCAATGGATATGTATAATCTGCGGCTTTTGCAGAATTCACAAGATCTTGAACAGCAGAAATAAATTCTTCCCCTTGTTGAATTCCAT
The DNA here is from genome assembly GCF_042746035.1 of Fictibacillus sp. NPDC058756. Taxonomy (NCBI): domain Bacteria; kingdom Bacillati; phylum Bacillota; class Bacilli; order Caryophanales; family Fictibacillaceae; genus Fictibacillus; species Fictibacillus sp. NPDC058756. The sequence continues at coordinate 2,341,107 of NZ_JBHYPU010000001.1, forward strand.
CTAATAAGGTTTGAGGCATCTTTTTTTCCAGTGAAGCTGCCAGAGCTGATACGTTGATAACAGCATCATCATTTACCATTCCTATAAATGAATCTCTCTTTTGAACTGCAGACACAAGTTTCATTTTGTCTAAACTCCTCCTATTAAAAAACGCTTTCATGATGATTAGTTCTACTATATATTCCAGAGCTTTGTACCGTAAAGAAATATGCTGTTAATAATTCCAGTCAGAACTGATTTTTTCTTCGTTTTAAAATATGGTAAAATAGTGTGTCATCTAAATCACCCAGTCATTTGGGTAAACGTAATGAGGGAATGAAACCATGAAAACTGTACTAAGTACGTTAAATGCAAAATATATACACACTTGTCTTGCTTTAAGATATTTAAAAGCATACAGCGAACCTGAATTTACTGTAACGATTCGCGAGTTCACGATAAAAGATCCATCGCTGAATATCGTGACTGACCTTTACAGCCAGCAGCCAGATGTCCTTGGTTTCAGCTGTTATATCTGGAACATTGAAGAAACGATCAAGGTTATTCAGATGTTTAAGAAGATTAAGCCTGAAACAAAGATCGTTCTTGGCGGACCTGAAGTTTCCTACGATGTAGCGTATTGGCTTGACCGTATTCCAGAAGTTGATTTTATCGTTGTGAATGAAGGCGAAGAAACTTTTAAGCACTTGCTTGGCCAGATTCAGAATAACGGTTCGTTTGATATTGTCGCTGGTCTTGCATATAGAAAAGACGGCAAACCGAAAATCAATGGACCACGTGAAAAGCTGGATTTAAAAACAGTCCCATCCCCATTTCGGTTTGAGGAAGACATTGAATCTCTTTCTAAACGCATCACTTATTTTGAGACGAGCCGCGGCTGTCCTTATTCATGTGCATTCTGCTTATCTTCAATCGAAGTAGGTGTCCGTTATTTTAATCCTGATCTTGTTAAAGATGACTTAATCTTCTTGATGGATAACGGGGCGAAGATTATTAAGTTCGTAGATAGAACGTTCAATATTCGCCGTGATTATGCGCTTGAAATGTTTTCTTTTTTAATCGAGAACCGCCGGCCTGGCGTCGTGTTCCAATTTGAAATCACGGCAGATATTATGAGACCTGAAGTTATCGATTATTTAAATGAACATGCTCCAAAAGGTTTGTTCCGTTTTGAGATTGGTGTTCAATCTACAAATGATGCGGTTAACGAACTTGTACAGCGCAGACAAAATTTCGAGAAGCTTACCCGAACAGTTACAACAGTGCGTGACGGCGGAAAGATTGTTCAGCACTTAGATTTAATCGCTGGATTGCCTGAAGAAGACTATAACTCGTTCCGTAAAACATTTAACGATGTTTTTGCATTTGGGATTGAGGAAGTTCAGTTAGGGTTTTTAAAGATGCTGCGCGGTACTGGGCTTCGTCTGACAGCTGAAAAGCATGATTACATCTATATGGATCATTCTCCATATGAAATTTTAGGGAACAATGTCCTGACGTTTGACGAAATCATCCGCATTAAGCAAGTAGAGGACGTATTGGAGAAATACTGGAACGATCATCGAATGGATCACACGGTAAAATATCTGATCAACAATGTGTTTGATTCGCCGTTTGATTTCTTCCAGGAGTTCGGAACATATTGGGAGACAAGAGGGTGGTCCAGAATCGGACACCAGCTTGAAGATTTATTTAAACGATTGATCGCATTCTTAAAAGAATCTGCACCACACGCTTTGCCTGCAGCTGAAAGTCTGATGAAGCTTGACTATTTAGAACGTCAGCAGTATAAGCCTCGTAAGCCATGGTGGGAAAATACACAAAACAAAGAAGAAACATCTAAAGTCTTGTCATTGCTTACACAGTCACCTGAAGTGATTGAAGGTTTCCCGGCACTTTCTGAAAAAGACATTTATAAACATGCCTTTGTTACAGAAACCGCAATCGATCCATTATTAGATCAAATTGAACATCATCCAGAAAAATCATATTTGCTGATTGCTCTGTTTGACCCAAAACAGCAAAACATGCAGATTTTCACTGCACCTAAATCACTTATACATGTAAAAAGGGACGCGTAATCCGCATCCCTTTTTTGTTTATTATATTTGTTGTTATCTAACGATTGTTGCTATTAAGGAAAGCATCTTCATTGAATAGTTAATTGGAGTAAAAGGGCGAGACTCCTGCGGGACGAGCAGACAGGTGGAGACTCCTAATGGCGCAAAGCGGCAGGAGGCTCACCGCACGCCCCGCGGAAAGCGAGCCACTGCAACGGAAATTAACCTCTTTCAAAAGCTGCAAAGTTTACCTAAACAACCCTACTTTTTAAATACCGGCTGCCCGGAAACAAATACTGATGAAGGATTCAAAATGACGGTTTTGTCCTTTTTGAGTCCTTTTTTTATGTGCACGAAACCTTTTTGCTCAATCCCTGTCTCAACTTTCATCTTGTACAGCTTATCTTTTACGATAATAAGCACATACTTATTACCCTCATCTTTCAAGACAGCTTTTTTTGGAACACTTACTGCTTTTTCCGCTAATTTTTCAGAAATGATGATTTTCGCTGTCTGTCCTTCTACCCAAGCAGCTTCATCCTCTACAAGAACTGTCAACGTAAAAGTCTGATCCTCTTCAGATGGCAGAACCGTTTGAACCGTTCCATTAAGCTTTTTATTAATAGCAGGTGACTCAATCTGGACAGGATCTCCTGTTTTTACGAAACCAGCAATCTCTTGTTTGACTTCAGCTTTTAATTCAAAATTTCCTTGTCCCACAATTGTCATTACGGGTTTTTGATCTTGAATGCCATTAACTTCTGAAACGACCCCATCTGCAGGACTTTTTATAGAGAGAGAATCAAGACGATCTTCTAAATCGCTGATTTCACCGGATAATACTGAGCTTTCATTTTCTGCAAGCTCTTCTTGAAGTTCAGCATTGCTCAACTGCTCTTGAAGTCTTACCTTTGCCTCGGCACTGTCTTTCTCATCGTCGAAGCTTGAAAGTTCGCTTTCCCACTCGCTTATCTGGCTAGAGTAATGATCGGCACGCACATCTGCAGCTTCTTTTTCTCTTTTCAGTGTTCGAAGTTCTTTTTCAATTTCGTTATTTTCGTATGTAACAAGTGTCTGACCTGAGGATACCATATCACCAGGTTTCACCATTATTTCTTTTATCGATCCTAATGAGTCATTCCGATAAATATCAAACGTGTTTTTTGAAAATGCAATTCCTGTTACTTCATGCTTTTTCGAAAAATCTCTCTCTTTGGAGAGTGTTGTTTCAAGTCTTGGAGCTTCAATTGCTGTAGACTCTTTTTTATCAAATATAAATAAATTCATCACTAGCAGGAGAACAATTATTATGCCAGCCGCTATCCATTTCAACCTATTCATATGACAGCTCCCCCCTACACCAATTGTCCGCTGACTAATGCAGCATATAAGGAATATAAAATTATCCAGAAAACAGATCCGCAAATTGTGATGGCTAAACAGTAACTTTTTGCTTTAAATGATAACTGTCTTAATGCAAAGTAAATGACAACTGAACCCCATACGGTAAATAAATTAATGGAATTCAAAAGCTCCTGCCAAAATCCGTGCTTAAAAAACAGAACTCCTGTAAATCCAAAACCTAAAGGCTGAACAACTTCTTCAGCACCTGTTGCAAATTGAAATGGCAGTTCAAATGCTAATCCAATTAGAAAAAGCACATACACGACACTCATCACATAAAAAAGAGCTTTGTAGCCGACATCTCTAAAGAATACGTAAAGATATAAAGTCCCTGCTTGGAGAATTAGGAACGGTACAATAATTCCCCATGCACCTCCGGCTAAAGATATGAAAAATCTGAGCAGCTCTTGTTCTGCTCCTGAAAGTTTTGCAGATTCAACGAATGAAATGGTTTTAAAAGATGGATATGCCGCAAAAAAAGATAGCGCATGAAGCAGTCCGCTGACCGCTAATATGGCAATAAATCTAATCCAGAATCCTTCTTTTTCTTTCCACTCTTTATAAAATGAAAAATATGTATAAGGCTTTGTTAAAGCAGGAATAAATTGAGCTCTTCCTGTCATAAGGCCTCCCCCTTCTCTCTCTGTTTATCTATATATCGTATCACAATTTTTTACTCATAATGACAATTTCTGACTCGTTTTTTCAAAAATAGGCACATCTCCGTATAAATGCCTTTAATCCGCAAAAACTAAGGCAAACTATTGCAGATCGGGATGAGGTCTATATGACTTTTTTTAAGAAACCTAAAAAGCTAATACAAGAAAAAGAGGCTCCACAACAGCAAGACAATCCTAAAGAGGCCAATTCGGAAGATTACGAGTCAGTCACGGTTCAAAATCTTAGTCTAGATGAAATTTTAACCAAGGTTAAAGAACCCTTCTCTGCAACTGAAGATTTAATGACACATGAAATTGAGCTTCCATCTGATAAAAGCCGGATAGCTCTTCTTTATATTGAATCTATTGTCGATAAACAGCTTGTGCAGAGCATGATCTTAAATCCTTTATTTGTGACAGATAAAGATATCAATTTTGCTTCTTTTAAGCAGATGGCGAGTATTGACCTTAAGAAGCACACAGAAATGAAACAAGTACAGGAGCTGCTTCTGCAATCAAACACGCTTATTTTTACTGAAGATACAACTTGTTTTTATGCTATGTCTACACCTGTGAAAACTCAGAGAGATATAACAGAACCCGACAATGAAACAATAATCCGCGGTGCCCATGAAGGTTTCATCGAAAACCTTTCAACTAATCTGGCACTGGTACGGAAACGGTTAAAAACGCCAAGATTGACTGTGAAATATCTCCAAGTTGGTAAAGAGACTCATACTACAATCGCTTTATTATATGTCGACAATATTTGTGACCCTGAACATGTAAAGGAAGTTGAAAAAAGAATAAAATCCATTGAGGCTGATGCGGTTTTTACTCCGGGAAATATTGAGGAAAGCATTGAAGACAAGCCGTTCAGCTTTTTCCCGCAGATGCTCAGTACAGAACGGCCAGATCGTGTGGCGGCTAACTTAATGGAAGGCAGAGTAGCCCTTATATATGACACATCACCTACGGCACACGTCATGCCTGTAAATTTCTTTTCGTTCTATCAATCCGTGGATGATTACAATAAAAGATGGCATATCGGTTCCTTCTTCCGTTTTGTTCGAATCATGGGTTTTTTTATTGCTATGGGATTACCTGCTGTATATATCGCTATCGTTTCGTTTCATTATGAGGTCATTCCGTTCGGTCTCATTTTGCTGATAAAAAGTTCTCTTGAGGATATCCCTTATCCTCCCCTATTTGAAGCACTTCTGATGGAGCTCACGATCGAATTGATACGAGAAGCTTCTATAAGACTTCCAACAAGGATCGGTTCCACCATCGCTATTGTTGGTGGTCTCGTAATCGGTGATGCAGTAGTAAAAGCAGGACTAGTATCAAATTTAATGATCATCGTTGTGGCCATTACTGCCATTGCAGCTTACATTGTTCCGTCAAATGAGATGAGTGCTGCAGTACGTATATTACGTTTCCCGTTCATGGTTGCAGCTGCTACTATGGGCTTTTTGGGGATAGTATTCGGATTTCTAATCTTAATTTTTCATTTATGCAGACTTTATACGTTTGGGTCGCCTTATTTTGCTCCAATCGCCCCTTTGAACTTAGCAGATTTAAAGGATGCGTTCATACGTGCTCCATTTTGGAAACAAAACACTCGCCCTAAAGATGTAACTGCTCAAAAAGTGGATAATGCTAACCATACTCGAAAGTGGGATAAATCATGAATAGTCATACGATCACACATAGACAGCTATTCTTTTTGATTGTTCAGACACAGATCGGTGTCGGTGTATTATCATTGCCATACTCTTTATTTACGAAGGCTAAGATTGATGGATGGATCTCTCTGATCATTGCCGGTTTATTCATTCAATTTTCAATTTTGGCAATCTGGAAATTATGTGACAGATTTCCACAGAACACGATTTATGAGATTCTTCCAAAAATAATGGGGAAGAACTTAGGTCTCGTGTTCAACTTTATCTACACGATGCATTTCGCGTTCATTTCAATTTTAATCTTAATCATGTATAACACCATTGTTGGTAAATGGATTTTATTTGAAACACCGCATTGGGTGATAATTTTTATCATGGCCGCTGCAGGATATTATTTCATTACAAGTACCCCTAGAGAAATTTCAAGATTTTTTGTAATCGTCACGCCACTATTGATTATTTTGTTTCTTTTCATCCTGTACGCTTATACAGATGTTCAACTTCTGTATATCTTTCCAGTTGGGCAGACTGGAATGCTTACGATTATTAAGAGCTCTTCTGATGCTGTTGTTGCTATGCTGGGATTTGATGCAGCACTTGTATTTTTAGCTTACTCGAACGGAACACCGTCAAAAAATATAAAAGTCATTTCTTTCGCAGCTTTTTGTATAACAGTCCTTTATGCATTTATCGTTTTTACCACTTATATATTTTTTAACCCTGAGGAAATCATAATTGTGCCTGAACCTGTTTTATATATGCTTAAAGCTTTTTCATTTTCCATTATTGAAAGAACCGACTTGATCTTTCTTTCTGTGTGGATCATATCAGTGGCTACTTCATTCATCAGTTATCTCTTTATCACAGCAAAAGGCGTACAAACTCTTTTTAGACTAAAAAATCATCAAAAAGGAGCACCTTATGTTGTTATCTTTTGCGCATTAATTGCTATCATTCCAAATGAAAAACTGGAAGTAATGACATGGAACAAATATATAAGCCTTACATCACTCTTCTTTTCTGCCCTATTTCCAATCATTCTACTACTGATCGCCGTACTTAGGAAAAAGCAGGAGAAAGGAGCAGCTTCTTCATGAGAAAAATTCTATCTATTCTTCCTGTTCTGCTTCTTTTAACTGGATGCTGGGATCAAAATATGCTTAACCAAACCAAGCTGATTACAGCTGGAGGCTTTGATTATACAAAGGATGGAAAAGTATTAACAACAGCAGCTATTCCTCAATCTGTTGCGACAGAAGCGGGAAAAGGAAACATTGTAAATCAAATATTCTCTGCTTCAGGCAACACAGCTCGGCAGAGCCGGTTAAGACTTGATAGAAGAGTAGCAGAAAGACTTGATGCTTCTAAGAATCAAATCATTCTTTTCGGAGAAGATGCTGCAAAAAAAGACATTTATCAACTTTTAGATGTTTTTTACCGTGATCCCAAATCAGCTTTGAATGCGAAGCTAGCCGTTGCAAAAGGAAAAGCTTCTGATGTGATCAGCACAAGGTTTGAGGAGACTAAAATGTCGTCAGGCGTAGGGGAATACTTAAGAGATTCCATTCGCAGTGCAGAAGAATCTGCCACAGTTCCAAAAGAAAATATACAGACGATATGTCCTATCATGTTTGATCCTGGCCAAGATTTTGCTCTTCCCTATCTAGAGCCCTTAAAAAAAACAGTAAGCATCCGTGGTGTAGCATTGTTCCATGAACATAAGATGGTTGGAACAATCAGAGAACCTTTATCTGTGACATATACAATGCTAACTGGAGAAAAGCATACGATCGCCATGAGTACAACGAAGAAAATCTTTAATAACAAAAAACCTGAATTAATGAATTATGTGACGATTAAGGTTAAAAAGAATAAGCGTTCTTTTAATGTTGATGTAACACCAGAAGGAAAAGTTTCTGCAGAAATAAAATTAAAAATGAAAGTTTTAGTAACGGAGTACCCTAGCGATAACTTCGCAACCCCGGGCGAAGTGGAAAATGTTGAAAAACGGCTTTCTAAAAAGCTTACAAAAGATGCACAAAAAGTAATCGATAAACTTCAAAAAATGAACAGCGACCCATACGGAGTCGGCAGACATGTGATGGCCTATCATTATCCAGTCTGGGAGAAGTTAAACTGGAAAGAAGTATATCCGAAAATTGATTTTAAAGCTTCGATTGATGTTGATGTAATCGGACATGGTATTATCGAATAAAAAAAGGGTTCAAGGTATAATTGCCTTGAACCCTTTCTTTTATAGCTGATCCAGTCTTACTCTAGTCCCCTTACCAGAATATTGAGCTGGTTCTACTATGAGACGCTTCGTCAATCTAGCTTTCAGCTCAGGTACGTGTGAAATGACACCAATTGCAAAGTTTTCCATCTGAACTTTTTCAAGTGCTGTTACAACAGTATCGAGCAGTTCTTGATCCAGCGTTCCAAATCCTTCATCTAAGAAGAAAAATTGAAGCGGGAACTTACCTCTCAACTGGATTTGCGCTGATAAGGATAGTGCTAACGCAAGTGAAGTCAGAAATGTTTCTCCTCCTGATAAAGAAGTAACCGGCCTCTTGATTCCTCCATTTGCATCATCTCGAATAACAAAACCGCTGTTGGAGTCAACTTCAATCGCATAACGCCCTCTTGTGAGCTTAGAAAGCCGGCTTGAAGCATCACGCGTCACATGAATGAGCTGCTCTTCTGCCATGAATTCTACAAACGCGTTTCCTCTAAACACACTTTGAAGCTTTCCGATTTGTTCGAGAAGTATTGACACTTTATGCTTTTCATTTTCGAGCTCTTTAAAACGAGCGTGATTTTTTTCAATTGTAATCCAATTTTGCTTTGCCTGTCCTACAGCTTCCCTAGTGGCATCAGCTTCTTGCTTCCGTTCATTCAAAGCTGTTTGCTGTTGAAGCATTTCTTCTTCACTAATTGGTTTTTCAGGAAGTTTTGCTTTTAATCCTTCAATAGCTGCTTTTACCTCTTTGCACTGATCAGAAAAGATCGTCAGCTGCTCTTCCCAATTTTGTTGAGAAGCTTCATCTCTAACAGATTCTGAATACTCTTCAAAGCTGTTAAAAATTGAATTTTGCAGTTTCTCATTCCATTGGGCATGAGCTTTTTCGCTTCTTTTAAGAGCATCTTCATAACGCTGCAGAATCGAATGAAATGCTTTGTCAGCTTCCTGGAATTGTTTGCGTGAACGCTCATGTTGCTCTGCAGCATCCTTATATGCGGCAGCAATCGTTTTCAGCTGATTATCCACGTATTCATATTGTTCACTTGCTTTTTTATCACCTAGTCGGTCGAGCAGTTTTTCTTTAAGATGCTGAATATCCTTATTCAGGAGCTCCAGCTGGTTCTTATTTGTATTTATATAGAATTCAAGCTTTCTGTTCTCTTCTTTTAGTTTTTCAATTTTACTATTTTGCTTTTCAAGAAAATCTGCAGCGACTTTAAGGCTTTCCTGAATATCACTTTGCCTTGTTTCACGCTGTTCAAACTGCTTTTTTACTTCATTCAGATTATCTAATTCATAAGATATTTCTGCTTCTTTCCATTCAGTTGAAATCTCTTCTTTAGACTCTTTATTAGCTGTTAGTTTTTGCTGGAGATCATTCACCTGCTTGTCAGCATGTTCACAGTTAAATGTCAGATGCTCAAGCTGTTTTTGCTGTTCGTCAAAGCGGGAAGTGAGTGATTCAAATCGGTCTTCTAGTGAGAGCTGATCCTGCACAACTCCTTTTACTTTAGTTGAGTGCTCATTCAGTTTCTCATCATCAATTGTTCTGTCGGTATTTACACTTTCAGTTATTGCAGCATCACGTGCTGCAGCTGTTTCCTCGCTTGGCACATTCATCTTTGACCATATTTTATTTGATAATTTTTCAAGCGCTTCTGTAAGATGAATTAAATCACGGTGCTTATTTTGCAAAGTAACTTTTGCAGCTTCTAAGAACTCTACTTTGTCATCGTTACTTTCTAAGCCATTGTTTGATTCATTAAATGGAAAAGGGTGAACAGTCGAGCCACAAACTGAACATGGCTCGTTCTCTTCCAATTGCGAAGATAGCTGGGCAGCTAGATGCTGAATCTTACATTTTTCCTGGTACTCTTTTTCTATTTTAAGTGTTTCCTGTAACGAAAGAGACAGACTTTCATTTTCTCTGATCGCATTTTGTGCTTCATTATATAAAGACAAAACATCACTTGATAGAGCTTTCCAGTTATCTATGCTTGTACTGATCGTGCCCTTTACAAGTTTTATGTTTTGGTTCATCGATTCCAGATTTTTCACAGCTTGCTTAAGCTCGTTTTGAATGTTTTGTTCTTCGTTTTGAAAGCTTCGATAACGCTGTGAGAGCAATAGAGCAGACTGCATTACCGCACGTTCTTTTTGACTGATCTCAATTCCCGTTAATTCCTCTTGTAGAGAACTTTGTTTGTTCTTCCCTTTTTCAAGCAAGCCAATCGCATCTTCTTCAGATTTTTTACCAAGTGAATAAGAGCTTTCCATTTCAGAAAGCTTTATAGTTTCTTTCTGCAATTCTGCTTCCTTTTCATTGAGATCTTTCTCCCACCGGAACGCCTCTTCTAACACACTGAGTCTTCTTATTAATTCCGGCTCTTCTTTATCCTTTGTATCTTTCGCTTCCACGTACTGTTTTTCATGTTCTGCAAAAAGCTTTTTTAGCTTTTCAGCATTTAACTCAAGCTGTTCCTTTTCCATTCCCAGTTCTTTTTTTACTTTGTCGGAATCGAACCATTCTTCTGCATATGGTATAAGACGGTCAGCCATTACTGCTTTTTTATGAAATTGTTTCAGCTGTTCCATTTCAGGCAATTGTAAGTCCAGCTCTTTTTGTCTTAAAAGAAGTTTTTCGTTTTCTGATTGTGTCTCCCAATATGTTTTTTTCAGCTTATATTTTTCTTCTTCTGCTTTTAGAAGTTCTGAAATGTTAAGCAGAACTTGTTCTTTTTCTTTGAGCTGTGACTCTGCTTCCTGTAAGGCTTCTTGTGAAGCATCGCCTAATCCGGCTTGTTCCGCCGTAATCTCATTTAGGCGGTTCTTTTGTTCATCAGATCTCTTCTTAAGCTTTTGATTTAAAACGTCGCCATATTTTTCTAGCTGAAAAAGACGCTGAAGCATCTGTCTTCTGTCTGCACCTTTTAACGATAAAAATTCGGCAAACTTGCCTTGTGGCAGTACAACTGCACGTGTAAAGTCTTCTATCGTAAGACCTATGAGTTCTTGAACAAGCCTTGTAACGTCTCTTTCTTTGTCCGCATGTACAACGGATTCACCATTTACGGACTCAATCAATCTAGAAGTGCTCGTCCGAATCGTATGTTCACCTGTTCTTTTGTAGGAACGTTCAACCGTGTAGTTCTTTTCGGTATCGTCCTGACCTAACTGAAAAGAAAAAGAAACAGAGAGTTTATCTTCAGCCTGGTTCATGATTCCGTGTGTTCCGCCAGCAGCACGCTCCACTTTTCCATACAAAGCAAGTGTTACTGCATCGAGGATTGTTGATTTCCCGCTTCCTGTTGGTCCGAAGATCCCGAATACTCCACCCGAACAAAGCTCGCTGAAAGGTATGGTCTGTGATTCGCGGAAGCTTTGGAGTCCAGAAACACTTAATGATAATGGTCTCATCCCGCATTCTCTCCTTCCCCATCTTCTTCACCTACGAGATCGAGGAAAAGTGAAATCAGTTCTTGATCAGGTACAGCTCCGCCAGTTTGACGTTTATAAAATGCTGTAAAAAGCTCATCTACCGGAAGCTTTTGTGCAGAAATGCTGATCTGTTCACCAAGAGCTTCTGTAAAAACGGGCTTTATATGAACAATACCATCATGCGCTTTTCTGAGTCTCTGAATCTCTTCCATTGAAAGAGCATCCTGCACATGAATGGACAGATCAATCCAGCAATTGTGATGCAGACCATCCTGAATACCTTGAAAGACTTCGGAAACACCATTCTTTGCTTCCCATGCTACAAGAGGTTTGCCGCATGTTAAGTGAATCTCTTCTACATTTGCCTTCTGATTTGGTTCCACATCAATGATCGTTACTGATTTAGATTGACCGCTCTCAGAAAAACTATATGAAAGCGGAGAACCCGAATAACGCGCTTCTGTTTTGGCACGCTTTATGATTTGCGGTCTGTGCAGATGACCCAGCGCTACGTATTGAGCTGCAGCAGGAAGGCTTTCTGCTGCGACCGTGTAAGCTCCGCCAATATGTACGGGACGCTCTGAATCGCTCTCCTTGCTTCCTGCAACATATAGATGGCTCATTGCCAGGTGCACATTTCCAGGTGTGTATCGTGATGTCATTTCTTTAAAGTAGGAATCTACCCAATCATCATACTGGCTGCGAACGTCAAGTTCTTCAGCTGATTCACTTAACAGCATCTTCAAACGGGATTCAGACGGGTAAGGCAATGCTGCGATCTCCAGCATCTCTCCCGTTCTGGTAATTGGAACCCGCTGCAGCTCTAAAGTTGGAAGTCCTACTAGCGTAATGCCCAGCTCTTTCGAAAGCGGAAAAGAAGCTGCGAGTCTGTCTGGATGATCATGGTTTCCAGCTATCGCTATAAATGGACATTCACCTTTCCGGCTGATCCGGGCAAGAGTTTCATAAAACATCTGTTCTGCAGCTGCAGGGGGATTCACCGTATCAAATACATCCCCTGCCATAAGAACTGCATCAATTTTTTCTCTGGACACAATTTCTACTAGTTCGTCCAAAAAAGCTTGCTGTTCTTCTAGCCTGCTGCGTCCTTCCAAAGAACGTCCCAAATGCCAGTCAGCGGTGTGAAGCAATCGCATCGTATCCCCCCTATTTCACTTGAAGAATGTGTCCACCGTCAAAAAAGTAGAGATAGCTTTCTTTTACCGGTTTCTTTAAGATTCTTTCTATTGCTTTTGCGTATAAAGTAAGCTGCATTTCGTATCTGTTCAACAGCGTTTCTTTCGCTCCTGAAAATCCATTCGAAAATCTGTTCTGTATTTTATCTGTTTTATAGTCGATTAAGACAAATCCATCCTCATCTTCAATCAGGCAATCGATAACACCCTGAACGAGTACATGCTCCTCTTCCCCGCCCCAATTTTCTCTCGTTTCAGAAAGGGGAAGTGCCATACTGAATGGAATTTCCCGCTTTACGTTTCCGTTCTCTATGATTCTCTGTCCAAGGGGTCCATTGATAAAATCAATTATTTGTCCAATCTGGATATAACGGGCTTGTTCCGAGGTCAGAAGCTCTCTTGATTCCATCATTGCAATCTGTTCCTGCAAGTCTTCCAGAGTTTGAGATTTCTTAAAATCCACATGCTGCATAACCATATGCATAGCAGTACCTGCTTCAGCGGCATTCAACTGAGATTCCTGCATGAATCGAGGACGTTCGTGGATGGCAGGCTGGGCTGCTTTTACAAGATCAGTACTGCTGTATTCATCTGCTGTCTGAAACTGCTTTTTCAACTCTGTAACAGATTGCTTGGAGCGCGTTGCAGTTGAAGACTTATGTTGATATTGCCACTCTAGACGGTGGCTGATCTCATCTTTCGAGTCACTAGCAATGTCCACCGTCTCGGATTTTTGCAGTTTTAAAAGCAGCTCTTCTTGTTTCTGCTCTTGTGCTGTCTCAAGTTCTTCATAATCACTCGCTGGAAGAATGGTAATCTTCCAATCTGTTTCATCTATGAAAACTTCTCCTCTTCCTCGTTCACCAGTACCTAGTACAGATAATAGAGGACCTGCATTTTTATGCCGGATCACCGCACGCCCGATCCAATCCAGATAACTTTTCACTCCTGCACGTTCATGGTCCGGAAGCAGCCAGTTTTCTTCATAAAGAGAGTCACTCCAGCTTTCAGCAGATTTTTCGATGTCATTCACAGTTCCGACTAGATACAATTTTTCCTTCGCACGTGTCAGTGCTACATAAAGGACACGCATTTCTTCGGCGACAAGCTCCATCTTTTTTCTGCCTATGATTGCTAATCGTGGAAGTGTTGGATATGCTACACGGTATACAGGATTAATATATTGCGTTCCGAGACCAAGTTCTTTATGAAGCAGCACTTTTTCTTTTAGGTCTCTCGTATTGAACTGCTTGTTCAAGCCTCCGATAAAAACGATCGGGAATTCGAGACCTTTACTTTTATGAATTGTCATTATGCGTACAACATCTTCTTGTTCACCGAGCGCTCTAGCTGCTCCTAGATCTTTGCCGCGTTCCTGCATCCTTTCGATAAAACGCAGGAAACGAAATAGCCCGCGGAAAGATGTGCTTTCATACATTTTTGCACGGTCGTATAACGCCCTTAAGTTTGCCTGTCTTTGTTTACCTCCAGCAAGACCGCCAACATAATCAAAGTAACCCGTTTCTCTATAAATGTCCCAGATCAGATCTGCCAGTGACCCTTGACGAGCCTGATGACGCCATGATTCAAGCTGTTTTAAGAATAGAGAAAGCTTTTCCTTGATTTCCGGATTTTCTCCTTCTTGACTGTATAGCTCGACCGCTCCAAGATAGTTGTCCTTTTTTTGAATGAGCCGGACGATTGCAAGCTCTTCACCAGTCAGACCTACTACCGGAGATCGGAGAACCGCTGCAAGCGGTATATCTTGAAGAGGGTTATCGATTACTTTTAGAAGCGACATCATCACATGGATTTCCGTCGCGTCAAAATATCCAGTTGAAAGTTCAGCATGTGCAGGAATCCCCTGCTGTTTAAATTCTTCTAAAATAACTGGTGCCCATTGTGAGGTTGCTCTAAAAAGCATGACGATGTCTTTGTACTTTGCAGGACGCATCATCTTCGTTTTTTTATCAAAAACAAGATGAGGAGAATTCCCCGTTGTCCCGACTATTTCTTTTATTCTTTCAGCGATCACACGCGCTTCCAGCTGGACGGTCTCAAGGTCTGACTTTTCCAGCTCACCGCTCTCTAGACCTTCCTCATCAATAGCAGGCTGGCTTTTATTAATCAAAATCAGTTCAGGTTCATTTCCCGGCTGATCCGGGTAATAATCTGCTCCTAATTTAAGTTCAGCATCTTCACTGTATTCAATCTCTCCGACTGTTTCGTTCATAATCTGCCTGAACAAATAGTTGGTAGCCTGAAGAATTTCGTTTCGGCTTCTGAAATTCTTGGCAAGATCGATTCGGAGTCCATTCCCGCCTTCTTTTGTGAACTGCTTATACTTTGATAAAAAGAGAAGCGGTTCAGCAAGCCTGAAGCGGTAGATAGACTGCTTTACATCACCAACCATGAACATGTTTCCAAAACCCGAGTCCTTTGAAACGAGACGGACAATGGATTCCTGAACAAAGTTTGTATCTTGATATTCATCTACTAAAACTTCGACAAACCGCTCACGGTATTCAGCTGCCGCATCAGAAGGAACCGGATTTTCCATTGTTGAACCTTCACCTTTTAATACCTGCAGGCAATAATGCTCAAGATCTCCAAAATCGACGAGTGATTTTTCGCGCTTTGCCAATGAATATCTGCGGCCGAATGTTTTTACAAGAGATGATAGCTCTCTTACGATCGGTGCCATCTCTTCAATATGTGCAACATAGGAATCAGGATGACGTTCAAAGAATTCTTCTTTTAAACTGCCCGTTTTCTTTTTAATGATGTCTCTCATTGCTTTTACTTTATTCTTTAATTCTTCATCAACATCTTTTCCTCTGACCGCTTTTAGCTTTGGCGGTTCATACGTTTGGAAAACCTCATATAATTGGCTCCAGCTCTCTTTCACATGACCAAGTGACTTTAAAAATTCCAAGTCTTCTTCCAGTGTCGCTGCATAAGAGAGTGGTCCTCCTGGAATTTCTGCCAGATCATGCGCACGAATGGCCATCGCTTGCAGTCCTTCTAACTGCAGGGAAATATCCGCAAGAAGTTCTTTAGTCCAAGGAAGGTCATCGATGGACGAAGCATTGATCTTGTAAGTATCAGCCATTTGATCCAGCCATCCTTCAGGGTCTGGATGGCTTCTTGCAAAATCAAAGAGTGAGAGAACAAATTTCTGAAGATCCATATCATTCCGATCTGAACTATAGGCGTCAACCACTTGATAAAAAGTATGGTCTTCTCCCTTGCTGTACTCTTCTTCAAAAAGCTCCTCGATCACTTCCTGACGGATTAGTTCAGCTTCTGTTTCTTCAGCTACCCTGAACCCTGGATCAAGATCTGTTTCGTAATAATACTTTCTTAAAACTTCAATACAAAAAGAATGAAGGGTAGAGATGGAAGCTTTGTTCAATAAATTCAATTGTCTTCTAAGATGCAGCGAAGAAGGATTATGAGTCAGCTCCTTATCAATCGCTTCTCCAATCCGCTTGCGCATTTCTGCAGCTGCGGCATTTGTGAAGGTAACGATGAGCAATCTGTCTACATCTGCAGACTGTTCTCTTATCATCGTAATGATTCTTTCAACAAGAACTGCTGTTTTCCCTGAGCCGGCCGCTGCTGCAACAAGTATATTTTCTCCTCGTGCCTGGATTGCTTGCCATTGTTCATCCGTCCAAGTTGATCCTTCAGGTTTTGGAATTAATGTTTTCAAATGAGGCTGCCTCCTTCCTCCTGCATTTTTTCTAAAATGATTTCATCTTTTTCCGGTTTCAGCTGACGGTACTGATTTTCTTCAAGTGTCTGATCAAACTGGCAGACAGGTTTATACGAACAGAACGTGCAAGGCACCTTCTTTTTCATTTCATAAGGCGAAATATCAATCACTCCGTCCGTAATACCTGTTCCAGAGCTGACAGCCATTTTACGCGCATGATGTCTCATTGTTTCAAAATTGGAAGCCGAAGCAACGGAAGAGTGCGACTTATGGAATCCATTATTCGTGAGTGCAACCGGAATAATGTTAGAACGCTTATCCATCGTGCTGTCCATTAATTGCACGGCTTCTTCTTCTGCTAAAACAAGACCTTTCATCTTGAATTTCTTCAGCACTTCTTTTTCTATCTCCTCAGCAGTCAATAGCTTCTTTTGATTTAAAAGAGGGTTATGAACATGGAAATAAAGCACGCCGGCAGGAATCGATTCTTGTCCCAGCCATTTCTCAGAATGTGCTACTGCTACATCCAGATATGTGAGCATCTGAAGTGCGATGCCATGGTACAGCTCAGCAAGGTTTAATCCTGTTGAACTCGATTTATAATCAATAACCCGCATTAAGAGACCTTTTGAACTAGCAGCAGTATCAACTCTGTCAATACGTCCTGCTACTTCCATCGTTGTGCCGTTCGGCAGTTTATACACTAATGGCGGCAGCGTTCCGCCTGTGCCAAATGCCAGTTCAAGACCTGCTGGAGTAAATCCGCTTGCCTTTGCATGTTCGCTTAAAATATGCGAAGCCTTGCCCACAACTTCTTTCAGCTTCTTCTTAATATAAAGATGGCGGTTGGAGCTTAACAGAATCTCATGCTGAAGCTGAGGAGCCAAGAGATCAACGATATCTCCTGCCATGCGGTAGCAATCTCCTTTTGAAAGATCGCTCCACTGGACTCTCCTCTGCTGCAATGCATCATTCATCTGTTTTAAAGCAGCATGGAACAGCTGTCCGATATCAGGAGCTTCCAGTTTGTACATCTGACGCTCCCGCAGTTTCAGTCCATATGACATAAACTGTGAAAACGGACAAGATTGAAATAACTCCATGCGGGAAATACTCGTTAAGATGCTTTCTCCATAAAGATCCTTTGATACAGAAGAGCTTAAAGGTGCTTCACGGTTAAAGTAAAACAAACTCGATATCGCTTTTTTTGCATAGTGGTCATACTGATCATCAGTAATGATCCAATTATAGACATCCCACCAAACTGGCGAGATCGGGTAACCCTTTTTCCATTCTCGAAGCTGCGTACTTAAATAGGACACACTTTTCACAGGATGCTGAACAAAAGACAAATCTTCTTCAACTCCGGGTTCATTCTGATATAGAGTCTCTTTTAGATCAGGAAATAGATCCCGCATCCTTTGAATGACCATTGATGGCTGCAATGTTTTTCCTTCTTCATCAGCCAGCGCATAGGATATGAACAACCGGTCACTGCCGTTCGTCAATGCCAGATAGATCATAAATTGCTCGTCCAGCAGTTTTCTTCTTGCTGAAGGTGCTAAGACAACACCGTTTCTTTCAAGCGCTTCTCTCTCATCTTCCGATAACAGACCATCATCTTTTGGTTTAAGCGGTATGATTCCATCGTTAACCCCTAATAAAAAGTTAACTTTCACATCTGTAAAACGGGAACGCTCCAAAGTTCCTGCGAGCACCTGATCCAGTGATGGCGGAACAAGAGCAAACTTCATACTTTCAAGACCCGTCTCAAGCATCTGCATCCATGTTTCTTTGGAAAGCTTCTCGCTTCCTGTCAGTTCTACCATTTCATCTAAAAGGCCAAGCACTGCATTCCACACCTGTCCATGCTCACGTGCAGCTCTAAGTTTCCCTTCAGATTCAGCATGAAGCCTTAAGCGTTCTAGTTTCATAGGAACGGAGAGGTCTTCTAAATATTTATAAAGTGATGTACAAAAATCTGCTACGGTTATGCTCTTAGATAAATCTCGAGAAAGTCTTTTCATCGGTGACACGATCATATCTCTAAGATCATTGATAAGCTGTTCTTTTTCATCATCCTGGCTCGTTTTTCCGAAATCATCAGCTTCAAATCCTCTGAATCTCTTATACTTCCAAGGCTTTGAATCTGTCCATCGGCTGCCCTGAATACCGAGAGCCAATACATAGTTTTCCAGGTCGTCCATGCATCTTCTAATCTCTGATGTTGTTTTTCTCATCTCATCAAGCGGATAAAGCATATCCGTTTTCACAGCACGAAATACAGCTTCATACCGCCAGTTCTTTAAAACAACATCCAGTGAAGACCGGATCAGTTCAATGAGCGGATGATGAAGCATCGATTTTTTTTGGTCTAGAAAAACAGGTATCCCATAATCGGCAAATACTGTTTCAATAAGAGGCTGATAACTGCCCGCATTTCTTACCGTTACAGCAATATCCCGGTATCTGTATCCTTCATCACGTACAAGTTCAATAATTTTTCTCGCTGCACCTTCAACCTCTGATCTTAAATTGACCCCAGCTGCTAAGTGTATCCCCTCTGGTTTCGAATAGCTGATCGCAGGTCTCGCATCATATTGTTTTTCAATATGGGCAATCGCAGGAGAAATAAATTTTGGCGTATGAGAAAGCACGATTGGCTCTTCTATCTCCACATTCAGCTCTTTCGCTTTTTGTGTGAGAACTTGTGCTGTCTTCTTTGTCATATAAAAGAGATCCAGTTCATGCGGATCAGTGTCCGGACGATATGATTCCTCTGAAGTCAGGGCAATCGTCACTTTCTTTGCATGTGCCATGAGTCCAGCAGCTGCTTCAAGTTCTTGCGGTGTAAAAGAATGGAAACCGTCTATGTAAATCTCGCAATCCTTTATCGTATCTGAATAAGGTATTTTCTCTTGCAGCAGTTTTAAATAATCTTCAGAATCTAAGTATTTTCCAGCAAGAGCTTTTTCAAGAGCGCCTGAAATGATGCTTAAGTCATACATCTTGTCTTTGAGCACTTTTTTGTTATTTTCTTTTTGACCAAGAGAAAGCAGCGTTTCTGCATTCCAGGAAAGGTCTTCTGAGGATATACAATACCGCTTTAATTCTGTTGTCATAAGCTCGAGCAGTTCATAAAAACCGCTCTGTTCAGAAGCTTTTTTAAATATCTTCAGTTCTTCTTTCTTACTCTCAATAATTTTGCGAAGCATCATTCTCACACCAGTGCTTGTGATGTGCATTCTTGTCATCCCGCCTGTTTCACCAAGAATGCGCCAAGCCAGACGTGAAAAACTATAAACTTGGGCACGAATCATCCCATTTAATCCGGGAGTTGATGCAAGCTTATACTCGGATTGAAAGGTCATCTGATCCGGCACTAAGTAGATAATAGGACTCCCCATCGGATCCTCTGCAAGTTTTTCACGTATCTCTTGAAAGACAGAGTGGGACTTTCCGCTGCCGGATCGTCCCAAAATAAATTGCAAACTCATATTTTTCATCCCCTGTTCCGTACACAAATTCTGCTTCTATTATCTCACAATCTACTAGCAGGGCAAAGGCTAGTATACTCAAAACGCACGAAATACGGCTGGTATTTAAAGGATACCTATTATAAAAAAAGGCTGTATCCGTAACCTTTGCAGCTTTTGATAGAGGTTGATTTCCGCTCCAGGATGCTCGCTTTCCGGGGGGCGTGCGGTAAGCCTCCTCTGCGATATGCGCCTTTGAGGGGTCTCACCTGACCGCTTCAGAGAAGTATTATTGCTCCTGCGTCTACAAGTAAATGCTACCGGCGTGAGCTTCCTCGTCGCATGCCTAGCGAGAAGCTTCTCATGTAGAAGGCACGCACCTTGAGCTCCAATAAAGTTGCTAATGAAGAAAATGAAAAAATGACCAAAAGCAACATTTTTTAGAGAAAAGCCTAACAAAAAAGAAAAACAGCTACATGATGAGCTGCTTTTCGTTACTTTTTTTATGTTCTAATTTTAGTGTGTTTCTCCCCGCTGCTTTTGCTTCATAAAGGAGCGTATCTGCTCGCTGTATAATATCTGCCGGACGGTCTTCCTTTTGATAAAAAGCAATTCCATAACTTAATGTAACGGGAAGTTCTCCATCCTTATGTATATACGGATACATTTGAAGGTGGGTATTAACCTGCTGGGTCGTTTGTGTCACTTCATATTCAGATGCCGTTTCCATGATCCACGCAAATTCTTCTCCTCCATATCGATAAGCTTTACCTTCTTTTGCGGGTAAATATCGCTCGAATGCTGTAGCAACAAGTTTAAGGACTTCGTCACCTATAACATGTCCATGTGTATCGTTAAATTCTTTGAAATGATCAATATCGCAAAGAACTAGCGCAAAAGGAGCTTTCTGTTTCGTTTTCTCTAAGACATCCTCCTGGAACTTTCGGTGGTTTAATAACCCAGTAAGATAATCCTGGAGAGATTGCAGCTGGTACATATTTTTCTCGAAATAATACTGTCTTTCTTTAGATGCAATTACCCCTCCATACAGGGCAATCAGCCATAAAAATGACGTATTCATAAAGAACTGAAAAAACTCTGTTGTGTCCTGATATCCTCCATCTCTTAAAAAGAAGTACAGAATAACAGCAAAACTGGCACCGCCAACTATAAAAGAACCTTTTAACCTCCAGTAAAGAGCGGCATGAATAACAATCAAATAACCTACAGGCATGAATGGACTTTCCGAGCCTCCAGACAGCTGCATCAGCCAAACATAAGCAATATAATCAAAAAGGATTCCGCCTCTGGTAAAAATCAGATAATAAGAGGACTTTTCAGGAAATCGGTTTAAGACGATTTGTGTAGATGTCATATATAGAATCCCTATTGTAAAAAGGACTGGAAATGTGTCTTTGTTAAAATTTAAAACATCTGCGATCGGCTTGTAATAAAAAAGCGGTATACAAATGACAAGAAAGAACCATCGCAATAGTGAAGAGATGGTCTCAGAACGATGTTCAGTTATTATAAATAAGTCTTTCATGCTGCCATCTTCCTTTGCATTTAGTTGCTATAATCAGGAAATTATTGCATACGGTCTTTCTTGTTTAATATTACTTAAACTTCCATTATACAAAAACCACACTTAAGTCTCAGAAATTATGCTTTAACTTCTCTTTTATTGCTGTACATCCGTTCATCAGCAAGCTGCAGGTAATAATCAATATTTTCACATGCATCACCTAACAGCTCGATTGCACCGTATGCTAATGAAATAGATTGGTTCCATGCCATTAGCTGGCTTTCCATCTTTTCAACCAGTTTGTAAGCGTCCTCTTCTGTTATTCCCGGCAGCAAAAAGACAAATTCATCTCCCCCAAACCGAAAACCTGATAAAAGTTTTAATCGCTTGGATAATTCCGCGATCTGCTGTAAAAGCTCATCTCCGGCATGATGGCCATACTCATCATTGATATGTTTGAAGTTATTTATATCAAACATAACGAGTGTAATCGGCATCTCTTGTTTTTGAGCTTTGCCAATTTCTTTTTCAAGACAGTCGTAAAAATAACGGCGATTATATAGATTAGTAAGCGGATCACGGATACTGATCTCTTTTAAATCTTTAAATTGCTGAGATGAAAATCCGCTTAAGAAACCTGTAATCGCACGATGTGCTACCGTGTTCCAGCGTTCTAACATAAAAAGCTGCACCGGAAGCGAGTCGGAAACTGTCACTCTTTTCATTTCTTGCAGAACTGATTCTCTTATACTTGTAGAGAAACAAGCTAGCGCTTGGTGAGGAATTCGCTGGTGTCTTAAGAAATGGATGCCTGAGCGGAATGCTTTCTGTTCAGCTTGTTTCAAGAAATGCTGAAAACGTTCCTCCTGCAAAAATACTGCATGTACGATTCCACGCAAAAATTTCTCTAATATTTTTTCATATTGTTCAACAAAACCGTTCATAAATGAGCTGAAGTCATCAAACTGGCTTAAGTGTTCTTTATGTGTATGTATCATCGTTGGAATCGACTTCATGAATTCCTTAAATAAGCTTTTTTTGAGTGTGCGTAATTCTAGTTGGAAGTTTTCCATTATTGCAACCCCTCAAATCTTAAAAATTTGCATACAAAAAGCCATTACCCTTAAATAAAGGGAAATGGCTTTTAATGTTTAATAACATTAAAACATTAATTTAATGTTTGACAAGCGTCGGAACTCATCTACAGTGACCAGCGAAGTCTTTATGAAAACTGTGAGTTGCACCGAGTAATCTCAGATGCATTGTTTTCGTGACTCCGTTCTGTCTCAATAGAATAAATCCTATCGCCTCAAAACATCAATATTATCCGTTCCCCTTTGGCAACCGGCTGCCATTGTATGTTTCTTCATACTTTAGGCCCATAGCTTTGCGTCCCAGTTTTTCAACTGGTTTGCCTTTAAACAAAGGTTTTCTATTCGTTTATAGATATTATATCCTATGAAGGTAAATTGTGCCAATATTTTTTATAGGACTTTAATACCATTATTTATTACCCTTGTTTATGGATAATTTTAACTTACGATAGTACCTATACCCAACTCTGATCATATTTAAAACAAAATACGGAATCCGAATGGGAAAACGATAAAAAACAGGCTTATAAACCTTGAAATAAGCCTTTCGTAAATCCCTCCACTTTCGGCAAGGTACTTTCTTATAAAAGTCAGAAACATCTACTATTATACCTTTTCCTTTTGAAATCATGACGTTCTTTCCATGTACATCATTCGGAAACAGTCCTCTTTTTTCAGCGTAATACAAAGCCTCATCAATATCTCGGATGACACTTTCAGGAATTTTGACCCCTTTATGAACACAATCATAAAGCGTGATCCCTTCTATTCTCTTTAAAATCAAAAATCTTTTTTCTGTATAATAGCAAACCGAATAGCCCGGATGTTCACCTAAACGTTCATAGACCTTCTTTTCTTCAAGAAGTCCATGCTCATCCCTGCCATAGATTTTTACAACATATGAAGGGTAATCGGGATGATAAAATACTGCGGCATAATTTCCGCATCCGAGTATCTTCCATGGGAAAGGTATATTCACTGGACATACGGGGTCAAACGGGTTGCGGCTTTCGATCATAATCTCTCTATTCAATTGTCGTGCCATTTGGATAAAACGTTCCATGTGTTTCCTCAATTTCTGATATTCTTCAGTAATAATATCATTCTGCATTACGTTCATTGTATACAGACAGAGTCAAAAAGGAAACTTAAACAAGGTTGTTTTCTTTAATTTTGTTGCGACTTGAAAGATGTTGATTTCCGCTCCAGGATGCTCGCTTTCCGTGGGGCGTGCGGTGAGCTTCATAGAAGGAACCTTGCTCCTGCGTCTACAAGTTAATGCTACCGATGTGAGCTTCCTCGTCACATGCCTTACGAGAAGCTTATCATGTGGTAGGCACGCACCTTACGCTCCAATCAACTTGTCAATGAAGAGTCTTTATAAACGCTTTAGAAGAAAGCCTAAATAAAAGCAGTACTGATTATTTTGATGCTACTCGAAGATATGACAGCATGAGGGTTTCTGCTTTATTTTTTAAGTGAACGTTTGGAAATCGCATAATTTCACGATAACCCCTGATAAATATCTCATATTCAGTAATATCATGATCTCTTCGTCCATCCATCACTTTAATTTTTCTTTTTCTAAGTTCAATGCGGACATCGTGAAGATCCTTGCTCACTTGATTCATAATCTGTTCCAACAATGCAATATAAGGCCGTTTTATTTTAAATGGGGAACGATTCACAACTTTTAAATCTCTGTCAAATAGAGTAAGCATAATCGGATACATCACAAATTTTTCAATGAGTGAACGCTCTTCCTCGTTTCCATATTGCATGTCTATCCCCCCATTCTACGAAGGCGAAAATTTGAATTGCGCAGATAAAATATTTTTCAGCTCGAATGTTCTAATTTGTTTGCGGACTGCGCAATAGGCCGTTATTAATTTGCCATCAAAAGAATATGGAGTAATAAGCCTGTGGCTGATCACACCTTTCTCTGATAAGTAGATCATCTCGATGGCTGCCCTCTCCTGGATGCATCTTAACAACATGTTCGTCATTAAAAAAACCTCCTTTTTTTTATTATATGCGAACAAACGTTCTTTTTATACAAGAAAAAAATACCTGCCCATAAAATGGCAGATATTTATTCTTAAATCGGCTGTTGAGCGATTCCCATTGCTTCAAGCTCCTGATAAAGATTCCCTGAAATTGAGATTCCTTCAAAGCTGATTCCTAAGGATACAACTGTTTGCGCTAATTCTGGGCGCATTCCGCTCAATGTAACTTTTACACCTAAAAGCTTAAGCGAATTGATAACCTTAAACAGGTTGTGAGCCACCATCGTATCAATGACAGGTACGCCTGATAAGTCGATAAATAAGTGTTCAACTTGCAATTCAGTACATTTCTGAAGAGACGTTTCCATGATTAACTTAGAACGGTGTGTATCAATTGTACCGACAAGCGGCAGAACTGCAACAGTTCTTGTTAATCTGACAACAGGAACAGAAAGCTCCTCAATCGCCTCACGTGCAAGTCCAAGGACTCTGTTGTTGTTTTCAACATAAGCAACACTGAAAGCATGAACCGTTGCATCTAGTAACGGGTCAATAACAGAAGCTGCTGTAAGTACCGCCTCTACTGAAAAACTTTCATTATGAATCTCGTTACGAATGAAATCCCATAATACAATCCGGAAGAATCGGGTGCTTTTTAACGCCATGTCCAAAGGAACTTCGTATTGAACGGCAAGTTCGCCGCTCATCTTTCCCCACGCAATAAACCGAGGTTCAACATCCTCCATTTTTTGATAAAGTGCTTCCCCAAAATAACTGAATAAATCTCCTCGAAGCTTCAAAACCTGGTCAGTAAGCTCTGATACAGGTTCACCATACTCAGCTTTAACTTCATCAATTTTTCTGGCAAGATCGTATTTATGTGTAAGGATCTTTTGCCCCAATTCATGCAATTGTCGTTCCATCGTATCTATAATCCCCCTATAGAATAAAAAATGATTGCATACCACTTATCTATATACCATTATTATACATGAGTTAAACCTGTTTTTTAGAATTTTATGTCGGATTTTGTTCTTTTACTAGTAAGGAGGTACTATGAAGGTTTGGTTTGGGTTTATATTAGGTATTTTTGCAATGTCTCATTGGTCCACAAATGTTTTTGCCTTGGAATTAAAGGCCGAAACTATGGGTGAACGCATTGGGGCTGTTGGTTTGGGAGTTATTATTTTGTTATTTATATTACTGTTTATCTATAAACGATATCATTCTTCATTTTTTCACGGATTTATTGCTGCAATAGGATTGTTTTTAACAGTAGACAACATTTTGTTCCATTGGGTTTTTCAGCTGCACAGAGTAACGAGCGGGCCCGAAGCAAATGTGCTAGAACCATTATTTGTTATAGCAGGGATCGGCTTAGTGTATTATACGTGGAAAAAAGAACAGCAGATCATCTAGTTATGTTCAATGTAAACAGCAAAACCAGCAGCTTTAGCCTTGGCTGCAAGTTTTTGTGCGTTCTCTCTGGATGAAAACGCCCCGATCTGCACTTTAAAAAGATTGTCTGGTGAAGTTGCTGTTTCTTTGAATTCATCATGATTGACCAGCCTTTTTTTCAATTCATATTTAACATCTTCAATAAAGAAAGGAAAGCTTTTATCGTATTTATGGAAACTGTTCAGCGGGTCTGTTCTTCTCTTCGGATCCAGCTGAAAATGTCCTTTGATGCAGGTCTCTGGATTCCATTGGTATTTCTCACACAAATAAGCAAAAAACCAAACATAGCGGTTGTAAGCTTCTGAAAAATTAATTGATGATCCATAGCACAATTCTACTCCTATCGCCCATTCATTGGCATCTGAAACATTTGATCGGACATGCCAGGCTTTTTCATGCAGCGGGATAATAACCAGAATTTCTTTATCGTCAATAAACACATGTGCAGAGGCTTCCAATGGTCTGCTGTTAAAATAGTTAAAATTTTGCCTGGCTGTTGAACCTGGGTTTCCAATATCATGAGCAACTGCATAACGAGGAGTCCGGTTTCCGCCTGGAC
The DNA here is from genome assembly GCF_042746035.1 of Fictibacillus sp. NPDC058756. Taxonomy (NCBI): domain Bacteria; kingdom Bacillati; phylum Bacillota; class Bacilli; order Caryophanales; family Fictibacillaceae; genus Fictibacillus; species Fictibacillus sp. NPDC058756. The sequence continues at coordinate 2,367,630 of NZ_JBHYPU010000001.1, forward strand.
GCTGCTTGAGCTCCTTTTTGATATGCTGGTTTGTAATCAAGTATTTCTCCTTCAAAGTTACACCTCCTAATTAATAACCTTTCATTTATAAATGTTTTTCTGCATAAAAAAAGAGCCATGACGGCTCTTTTTTTTGGCTCTTTTCTAAAAAGTTGTTGCTTTTATGTAATTTTGTTCATTCCCTTCACTGACAAGTTGATTGGAGCGTAAGGTGCTTGCCTACTACCTGAAAAACTTCTCGCAAGGCATGCGACGAGGAAACTCACATCGGAAGCATTTACTCGTAGACGCAGTAGCAAGGATACTTCCATGAAGCGGTCAGGTGAGACCACTCAAAGGCGCAAAGCGGCGAGGGGACTCACCGCACGCCCCGCGGAAAGCGAAGCAACCTGGAGCGGAAATAAACTACTTAAAAGAGCAACAAAGTTTGCGAAAACAGCTTCTTTTTACATCCCGCCCGGTGGCGATTGAGTTGTAATTGCCCAGATCCAATAGGCGATACCTATTAAAAAACCAAAACCAAGAAGCACAAAAAACAATGTTGAATTCTTCATCTATTATTCCCCTTAACCCTTTTACTTTCTTTCTTATTAAATATAAATTATCATATAGTTAGAGAAGAAACAAAAAGCAAGGGTGTTAATATGGAAAATAACGAGCAATCCCAATCAAGAAATAACTTAGAACGCGAATTGGAAATGAGTTTACGCAGACTTTTTCGGACTCTCAGAAAAGGTTTGAATGAAGTTTATACCGATTATATTCCCAGCAATGAATTTGCAGTTCTGCAGACTCTTCACAAGAACAGTCCTTTAATGGCCTCTGAGATCGCAAATGAATTAAAGGTTTCATCCAGCCATATCACAGCTGTTACAGACCGGCTTGTTGGAAAGAACTATATTCAGCGGGTACGTTCGGATTCTGATCGCAGAATCGTATATTTGGAAATTACTGAAGACGGCAAGAAAATTGCAGATGAAATGGATCAAATTAAAAATGAGTATTTAGCTAAAAAGTTTACTCATTTATCAGAAGAAGAAATGAAGCTCATGGTAGCTGCTTCTACAAAACTGCTTGATTGATTGGGCAGTTTTGCTTTTCTTATATACTTCACTTTATTAATTATTTGTTAGATGAATAGGAGGAAACAGATTATGGAACATCTCGAACTCCGGCGGAAAATCATAATCATGATTTCTATTATGGCTGCCATGCTTTTTGCAGCTTTAAATCAAACGATCGTAGGAACTTCACTGCCAAGAATAATCGCCGATCTTGGCGGCATTGAATATTATAGCTGGGTATTTACAATTTTCATGTTAACATCGAGCATTACAGCTATTCTTGTAGGAAAACTATCAGATATATATGGTCGAAAACCCTTTATCCTTATAGGTATTGGAGTTTTCACTGTCGGTTCACTGCTTTGCGGTGTTTCAGAAAGCATCCTCGAACTCATCCTATACCGCGGGATTCAAGGTTTTGGCGGAGGGATGATCATGTCTACAGCTTTTACAGCTGTAGGTGACCTCTTTTCTCCGCGTGAACGCGGTAAATGGCAAGGGATTATGAGCAGTGTTTTTGGATTGGCAAGCGTCTTCGGACCAACACTGGGCGGCTATATCGTGGATCATTTTCATTGGCATTGGGTGTTTTGGATCTTTCTTCCGTTCGGGTTAGTAGCTTTTGCAGCTATTTATTTTCTTTTTCCATCTGTTCCAAGAAAAGAAAAGGAATCCATTGATTATACCGGGTCTTTGCTTTTAACGATAACAGTAGTTCCACTTCTGCTTTCATTCACATGGGCTGGAAATCAGTATGAATGGCTATCGCCCGAGATCATAGGACTTTTCGGAGTAACAATCGTTGCACTCTTTTTGTTTATCCGTACAGAAAAGCGTGTCGCGAGCCCTGTACTTCCGCTTGATATGTTTAAAAATAAGGTTTTTACAATCTCAAACATTATCGGATTATTCTTGGGAGCAGGAATGTTCGGTTCAATCATGTATATGCCTTTCTTTATCCAAGGCGTAATGGGCACGTCAGCTACGAAATCCGGATTTGTTATGATGCCCCTGACACTTGCGATGGTAGCCGGAAGTACGATCAGCGGCCAGATCATAACGAAGACCGGCAAGTATAAAAAACTTGCCCTGTTCGGATTATTCATCATGGCAAGCGGAATGACAAGCATGCATTTTATGGATACAGAAACAACGAATATTACAGCTACACTGAACATGATTTTAGTAGGAACAGGCCTTGGAATCACGTTCCCTATCTTTACATTAACTGTACAAAATGCCGTTGAACATAAATATTTAGGAGTTTCCACTTCCTCGGTACAGCTGTTCCGCCAGTTAGGAGGAACAATCGGCGTTTCGATCATGGGAAGTGTAATGAACAACACATTGGCAGATCACTTTAGCGAAAATTCTCAAAAACTGATCGCTTCCACTCCAAATGTTACTCCTCAGATGAGTGAACAAATTAAGGAGATGGCGAACCCTCAAGTACTATTGAACCAAGATGCAGTGATGGCGAAGTTCAGCGACATGCCTTTAGAATCTGTAGTTTTCTTAAAACAAGTCATGGAGATTCTGCGCGAATCTTTAAGCTATGCCTTAAATGGCGTTTTCCTGACAGGAGCACTCGTGATCGGAACCGCCCTGCTGCTTACTTTCTTCTTCTTAAAAGAGATACCGCTAAGAACATCTAATGAAAGCAAAGAAGAATTAAAAGATCAATCCGCCTAAAGAAAAGACGTAGGAGAATTAATTTTTCCTCCGTCTTTTTTATTTTGGCTACTTAAGAAAAAATTTTGTACGACTATCTTCTTAGACAAGTTGATTCGAGCGCAAGGTGCGTGCCGACCACATGATAAGCTTCTCGCAAGGCATGCGACGAGAAACTCACATCGGTAGCATTAACTTGTAGACGCAGGAGCAAGGTTCCTTCTATGAAGCGGGACAGGTGAGACCCGTAAAGACGCGTAGCGGCAGGAGGCTCACCGCACGCCCCCGGAAAGCGAGTACCTGGAGCGGAAATCAACCACTTTCAAGAGCAGCAAAGCTTACGAAAACAGCCTTTATTTTATTAGTGTTTCTTCTGTTGGACCGTTTTCTGGAACAGTTATATTAACAGGAAAATTCATACTCCACATGCCAATATCTTTAAATCCAAGCCTTTTATAGATGGAACCCGCTTTTGGATTATCGTAGAAAAGACAAAGTGCTTTTCCTTCTGAAAGAACATCCTGACAAAGTGCTTCCATACATAGGGTTGCAAGACCTTGGTTTCTTTTTTCGGGATGTGAACATACACCAACGATCATAGCGGATAATGAATTTTCAGCAGTTGTTGAGGCGCATGAAACGACAATGTTGTCTTCTTTCATAAAATATGTACGTCCCGTTTTTGTTTTCAGAGCCTGCTCTAAACTTTGTCTTGCAGTAGCTCTAATCGTGAATTCTATAATCTGCTGTTTCAGTTCTATTAATGAATCCACATCTTGAAGCCCTGCTTCCTGAATACCTTCTCGGCTGCTGTTTTTATTTAACAAGCGGTTATCTTTAAGCTCAGCAAAATACGTTTCTTTTGTGCGACCAAACTTAACATATGGACGGAACTGTTCAGTGATCTCTTTTTTCCCTGAGAGCATTTCGTATGCGGTGTCTTTGTTTATGATCTCTGAAAAATCTTTTGCATTAATGGTTCCTTTTGAATATGGCAAGTAGTTCCCCATATAGCGAAGGAGGATCCCTTGTATTTCTCCTGCCTCATCAAGGTCTGTCCAGATTTCCTGAAAATCAGTTTCATAGCCGAAATTCTCAATATCCGCAATGATAAATAGATTTAGAGCAGGTTCATCACTCAAATAATTCATCACTTTCTCATGCATCGTCTGATCTGCTTTAACAACCATCTGCCTGTTCCCCTCTCATATGTTTCTATTAATTTTAGCCTCAAGGTGGAAAAATGCAACAATTTTTCATAAAAAAGCGTTTTAAGAAAAAACGCCCCTTGTTGTGAGATAGTAAACTTCTTTTCCTCTTTATATTAGGGTCAGTAATGCAACAGAACAGGGTAATAGATAACTATTTCATGGTAATGTGGAATAATCCATGCTAATCCTCAATCATTCCACACATAAAAAGATTTATCGAATTTTCGACAAGCGACACTAAAGGGTGCTATTTCAGTTCATAAATAAGGCTCTTATTGTTATGGTTATTTTCATTATCTTCATTGAAAAGTTGATTGTAGCGCAAGGTGCGTGCCTACCACATGATAAGCTTCTCGCAAGGCATGCGACGAGAAACTCACATCGGTAGCATTAACTTGTAGACGCAGGAGCAAGGTTCCTTCTATGAAGCGGGACAGGTGAGACTCCTAACGGCGCAAGCGCAGAGGAGGCTCACCGCACGTCCCCCGGATAGCGAGTACCTGGAGCGGAAATCAACTGCTTTCAAAAGCGACATATTTTTATGCTTTCTAATCTTTCAAAAAAAACCAGCCAATGGACTGGTTTACATAGAAACGAGATGGTTTTGTACCGCATAGATGACGGCTTGGGAACGGCTCTTAACTTCTAGTTTTTTAAAGATTTTACTAACGTGGATTTTTACTGTTTTATCACTGATAAAGAGTTTTTCTGCGATTTCTTTATTGCTCAGTCCTTCTACTAAACCAATCAGCACTTCCTGTTCCCTGTCAGTCAGGTTCGATTCATCTTTCTTCACTTGGGTTTGCTGAAGGTGAATATTTACTAGTTTCTTTGTCATGCTCGGTGTAATCATAGATTCGCCGCGGTAAACCGCATTTATAGCATCAACAACATGTTCAGAAGGAGCATCTTTTAATAAATATCCATCCGCTCCTGCTTTTAATGCAGACATTAAATACTCATCGTGTGTGTACATCGTTAAAACGAGTATGCGGGCATCAGGATTTTTTTCTTTAATAACAGCTGTTGTTTCGACTCCATTCATACCTGGAAGATTAATATCCATAATGATCACATCTGGTGACAATTCTTCTGTTAGTTTGAGTGCTTCCTCACCAGAGATCGCTTCTCCAATAACTTTTATATCATCTTCAAAAGATAGTATATTTTTTAATCCGTCTCTTAGAATAGCATGGTCATCTACTAGTAATATAGAAATCATGTTATGTGAGCCTCCTTTGTTTCTAATTGAGGTATTTGAAGTTTAATTTCTGTTCCTTTTCCTTTGGCAGAATCAATATGAAGAGATGCCCCCAAAGTATCTGACTGTTCATTCATGTTTAATATGCCGTAATGGGGTTCTTGCTGAGCTTTAATCATCGATTCATAAAGAGAAAATCCAACACCGTCATCTTTGATCCTAAAAATTACTTGATCGTTTGAGTAGCTTAGCAGGATGCTCACCTTTGTAGCCTTTGCATGCTTTAAGACGTTTTGAAGGCTTTCTTGAAAAATATCAAAAATCACTTTTTCAACCATTGTACTCAATCTGCTAGGTGTTCCCCGCTCCTGAAAATGAATCTGAATGATGTGCCCTTCTTCTTTTATAGACTTTATCTTTGCTTTAATTGCTTGATGAAGCCCAATTCTTTCAGTTGGATAAGGTCTTAATGCATAGATGGACTCTCGGAGTTCCTTCAAACTCCCTCTCAGCTTCTCTGTACTGACTGCTACTAATTGTTTTGTTCTTTCAGGTTTTATGGTAAAAACACGCTGTGCCGTTTCAAGCTGCATGACAGATCCAGCCAGTGTCTGTGCAATTCCATCATGTATTTCACGCGCAATACGGTTTCGTTCTTCTAATAAAACACGTTTTTCACGTTCAGAAATCAGCAATTTTGTTTTCCAGGCAACTGCCAGCTGGTTTGCTAATGTTGCCATGGTTTGTGTATCAACTGCAGAAAAAGAATGCGATCTCGTTCTGCCAGTAATAAGTACCCCCGTTACCTCTTCTTCCGCCATTAGCGGCGCCAGCATGACAGACTTGATAGAACCGGGAAAGAAAGAAAATCCCCACGCGTTATTCTCATTTTTTTTGTTAAATAAATGCATGGAAGGATTCGTTTCCAGCAGCTCAATAAAATCAGAACAAATTTCTTTTTCAACTGAAACCACGCCGTTTTCATATGCTTTTTTCCATGAGTTTCCATCATTTAGAAACAATATCACCGCATCAGTTCCGAGAAACTCTAAAAATGGGAGCTCCGCTTGCTGAAGCCAATCTTTCGATGGAAGATGAGCATTGAAGGTTGTACTAATTTTGTATAAAGCCTTTAAACGGTTTCTCTCCTGGTGCAGCCTCGCAATAAATGAAGAGATAAGTGCGATCGCGACCAGCGGGGAGAAGAAAAAGATATAGGAGAATACGTCAACCACACCACGATTTTGGCTGCCTAACAAGAACATTAAGGTAATATACGATATGGAAAAGAGTGTTACAAGGCTCTCTGAGATCGTTTTTGTTTTCCATATTTTTAATGGGTACGTTTGTGGCCGAATCAGTAAAACAGCATCTACGATAAGGTTATTGATGATATAGTACATCCCAGCGATCAGGATCATTCTTAGTTCTGCATACCAGAAAGCGCTTAATCCAGCTTCTATGGATAAAAGAATAAGTTCTGTAACATGAACAGCACCAAAAAAACTAAGCAGGAGCTGTGCTGGATTGAATAGAACAATGCGAAGCGGACGGTTATTCAACGCATGAATGAGACAAACCATTGCGCCAAATACGACAACAGTTAATCCCCAGCCATATAGAAGTTCAATTGTATAAAGCAGAGGAAAACTTAAAGCACTAAGTCCTTTCCAAATCGGAATCGGAAAGTATTCTGTAATAAATAGAAACAGCAATAATGTAGAAAAAATAAGCAGATCAGGATATTTCGTGATAGAAAAAGCACTAAAAATCCAAATAATGAACCCAGCTAAAATGATAGCCGAAACAAATTTACTTGCTGCTGCCTCCCGATTCAAACCCACTTTTCCCACCTCTTTTTATAAAAAATTCAGTCAATTCATTATAACATAGCTATTTAGCAGACATTCTCCTCCAAAATGTGGTGAATGTGCTAAAGAAACAGAGCGTAAAAAAACCGAAATTAGTCGAATGACTTACGCCGCTGACCAATTCCGGAAAAACCATGTTTTTTTAATATTATCGCACTTCATTTATGCTGTTTCTATTACACAAAAGACGTATATGAGTATAGTACCTTTTAACTAACCTTTTATAAGAGATGAGATAAAAACATTGTTGCTGTTCCAAAGTAAACAAATAGCGAGAAAATATCATTCAGCGTTGTAATCAGAGGTCCCGATGCAACAGCCGGATCCACCTTAAAGCGATACAGCAGTAAAGGAATTAATGTACCGGCAAGTGTTCCAATTATTAAAGTGAAAAATAAAGAACTTCCTACAACAAGACCTAAAATGAGATTGCCTTTCCATAAAAAAGCGACAATCGCAATTAAAATACCGCATGTTATTCCAATAATAAAGCCTACACCAAACTCCCGCATGATCAGCTTTATGATCGTTGCCCGGTCGATATCATGCGATACTAATCCACGAACCACAACGGCAAGTGACTGTGTACCTGTGTTCCCCGTCATCCCAGCGATCATCGGCATAAAATAAGTCAAGGCAACAGCTTTTTCAATGGTGCCTTCAAATGTACTGATGATGCTTCCAGATAATATCCCAATAAAGAGTAACAAGATAAGCCAAGGCAGACGGCGATATGATGCTACAATCGCGCTTGTTTGAAAGTCAATCGATTTACCAGTTGCTGATAGCTTTTCAATGTCTTCATTCGCTTCTTCAATTAAGACATCGAGAACATCATCGACAGTTACAATCCCGATCAATCGTTCCTGATCATCAATAACTGGAACCGCTATAAAGTCATATCGCTCAATCGTTCTGGCTACTTCTTCCTGATCTGTTTCGGCAGGTACAGCAATAACCCTGCTGTACATAATCTCTTCAATCTTTTCATCCATTTCAGCCAACAGTAAGTCTCTGTACGAAACAACCCCAACCAGTTTTTTTTCTTCATCAATAACATAGAGATAATAAATGTTCTCGGCAAAACCTGCGAATGTTTTTAATTTTTCAACCGCATCCCGAACCGTATAGACTTTCGGAATCCAGACAAAACGGTTGGTCATAATTCCGCCGGCAGTATCAGAGTCATATTGCATCAAACTCTGAACACTTTTTGATTCATCCGCTTTCATTGAAGATAAGAAATCCTGAATTTCATTTACATCCAAATTACCAAGCAAGTCAGCAAGGTCATCGTTTTCCATCAAGTTCATGATATGAGATGAACGTTCGATGCCTAATTTGTGAAGAATCTCCATCTGCAGGTCACTGTCTAATTCTTGAATCAATGATGCAATCTGTCTGGTTGTCAAAAACGTTACAAACTTATGTCTGTGCTTTTCAGGCAAGTTCTTATATACATTGGCAATGTCGTATGGATGAAGTTCATCAATAAGCAGCTGAAATTCTCTTTTTCTAAGTTCTTTCAGGTTTTTAATGACATACAATAAAATCTGATTCTCTGACATCTCTTTAAACAAGGAACGTCACCTCCTTATAAAATACTCATTTATTATAAGTGATTTTTTCATGTGTGACTATGAAAGAAATGATGCAACATCACGCTTTTTAAACCTATTCATAGCATATCGCTTTTCAAAAAGAAAAAACCACCTTAAATAGATGGTTTCCTCTCTATTTTTATTCTATTTCCCTACTTCAGCCATAAATAATCAAGTGAATAAGTACCTGCCCCTGTTAACGCAACTCCAACAACTACTGCAATAAGGACAAGATTGAATTCGTATCCGTTAGCTGTCACCCAAAAACCGTTCTGCAAGTGGACTTTAAGGATGGCCACAAGCATGGTAGCAGCGATTAAAATCGCCCCTACTTCTGTAAAGAGTCCTGCAGCAAAAAGCAATCCCCCGCCAAATTCCGCAAGACCAGCTATTAGAGCCATCGTATAGCCAGGCTTTATTCCAATTGACTCCAGCCAGCCTCCTGTTCCTTTTAAACCATAGCCTCCAAACCAGCCGAATAACTTTTGCGCTCCGTGAGCAGCAAGTGCCAGACCAACAACTAGACGAATAATAAGTAATCCTAAAGATAACATGTAATGATTCCCTCTTTCTTAAGTTTATTTAACTTACTTTATGTTAGTATATTACAATATGTAACTTGTCTGTGTCAAGTTACTTTAAAAAAATAATTACAAGGTCAAAAAAAATCACCGCATTCCTTTTATAAAGAATATGCGGCAAATTCAGTTTTAAGCTTGTTCAGTTAAAATAATCGGTCCATTTCTTGTTATGGCAACAGTATGTTCATATTGGACAGATAAGCTTCCATCGTACGTCAATGCCGTCCATCCATCTGATCCCATCGTGATATAAGGAAGCCCTTCATTGAAAATGGGCTCTATCGTTATGACCATACCTTCTTTTAATTTAATGCCTGTATTCCGTTCGCCAATATGATGAACTTGTGGTTCCTCATGTATATTTCGACCAATGCCATGACCGATGAATTCTCTCACAATAGAATAGCCTTTTCTGTCAGCATACGATTCAATCGCGTTCCCAATATCTCCTAATCGGTTACCGACTTGCGCTTGTTCGATCCCTTTATACAATGCTTTTCTAGTTGCTTTCATTAACCGCTGTGCTTCTGGTGCGATTTTCCCAACTTCATATGACCATGCTGAGTCAGCGAGCCATCCATCATGATCCACAACAAAATCGACGGTAAGGATATCACCATTTTTTAAAGGTTTTCTATTAGGAAGGCCATGGCAGACCTCATTGTTTACAGATGAACACGTTGCGAAAGGATAGCCCATATACCCTTTTTGCGCAGGTTTTGCACCTCTCTCGTGAAGAAAGCGCTCCACAAATTGATCAAGTTCTAACGTTGTGATTCCTGGCAAGACCATTTTGCTTAAAGCTTTGTGACATTCAGCAAGGATTGATCCTGCATGTTTCATTTTCTCTATTTGTTTATCGGATTTAATCTCAACCAAACCGCCATCTCCCTTCCTCTTTTTAAACTATATTCCGAGGAAAAGTTCTGCGTGAAAAATTGTCTGATTAAGGTTGACCGTTTTAAGTTAGCTATTGGAAGTAGTTGATATCTGCTCTAGGATGCCCGCTTTCCGCGGGGCGGGCGGTGAGCCACCCTATCGCTTTACGCTGGCGGGGTCTCGTCTGTCCCACTGATCCCTCAGGACAAGGAAGGCTTCGGAAGCCTTACATCGCACGAAGAAAATGTGATTTTCATTTTCGAGGAGTCTCGCACCTTGCGCTCCAATCAACTTGTCAACGAGGTCTTTACATAAACTATCCAAAAACAACAATCTTTTAGAAAAGCCTATAAGTAAAAAAAACACCAGGCTATAAATTAAGCCTGATGTTCCGATTGTTTTAATCTGGATTCAACTACTTTGCCGCCTAACCATAAAACAAATATACCGAACACGATTAACCCTAATTTTAATGGACTTTTCAATACATCTACGAAATCGTAGCCAATGAATGAAACAATCGCAATCATTACAAGTTTACCGAGCGTTAAAGCTAATAAAAAAGTTTTAACATTAATCCGGGAAAGTCCGCCAACGACGTTAACTAATGCTGAAGGTGTGAACGGAAAACAATAGATTAAGAAGAGCATTCCAAATCCATGGCGTTCCACCCAGTTCAGCATCCGCGTTGTGTTTGTATGCCTGTTTAAGAAATTCAAGAATCGTTTTTGTCCAAATCTGCGAACTAACAAAAAGACAATAGCTGAACCTAAACAAACTCCGACCCATGAATAGATAAAACCTAACCAAAATCCGTATGCAGCTGCATTACCCGCTACAAAAAGGAATAATGGCAAGATTGGAATAAATGATTCAAGCATCGGTAATAGAATACCTGGCAAAAAGCCTAGATCTCGATATTGCTCAAGTAATTTAAGTATGTTGTCTTCTGTAAAATATTGCTGCCAATTTTTCCAATTCATCGTTCGCTCACCCTTTTCTTCCTCATACCCTCATCGTTGCCATCGTTAACACTTTTAAAACTGAATCGAGGAAAAACAAGGAGTCTTTCATTCCTATAATTTTATCATAATTCAAAAAAGCACACTATTTTGAAATTGAATGCGAACGGATTTTTTTCTTTGCCTTTTTTCCGATTATGAAGATGCAGAAAACAGCGGAAAGCCCTGAGGTAATACCATAAAATGAATTTCCTTTGCCCAATTCCTGTCCAAGACCTTCAGGAAACAACAGCCAATATAAAAATAGTGATCCATGAAGCAGAATACCTGCTGCCGCTAAAACTTTCATCAACCCAAAAAACGGCAGCCGTTTAAACGAGAACATAACAGCAGCTATCCCCCAAAATAAAAGAAAGTAGCCCCATAATCCCATCCCTGCCGCTGACTTCGTTTTTAACAAATCCGTTACAAAGAATATACCGGTAAAGACAGATATCAATCCAGATAAAAGCAGCATACGCCAGGCAGCTGTCATTTCAGTCCCCCTCTTTTCGGTATAATAAAAACCGCCTTAACATGCTTTAAGACGGTTTCTGCTCATTCCTCATAATTCTGTCAGATTTACTTCATAAGAGCAGCATATACCTGTTCATCCAGCTCTTTCGCTTTCTTTTCATTATACGTTTTTTCATAAACAGGTTCTTGGACGATCTTAGCACCCCAGAACATGCTCTCAAATACGTGTTCAATATCTACTTCAATTTTCGCAAGCTTAAGAGGTACATCCGCCATAGCATTTTCCAGGATATTCGCTTTTCCGTTAATCGAATAAACGGTTTCCAGCCCGACAACTGTCATCACTACATTAGGATTTGCTTGAATGTTAGTAACGATTCGGGAATTGTTTGTTACTGTAAAACGGATTTTTTCTTCTGATAAACTCTTTACCCATGAAATTGCATTTACGGATGGAGCATTGGATTCTGCGTCAACTGTACCAAGTAATACAAGCTGCTCGCCTTGCAGGTGTTCAAACAATTCAGGACTTAACTTTGTTGGTGTTTCCTGTTTCGCCATGTGATCGCCACCTCAAATGTATTTGTATGTGTGCTGTTTATTTTACCATATTTTTCACATCTGAAAAATGAAAAGGAAGAGGATAAAAACTCCCTTTACTCAAACGTTCCTTTAATAACTGCTTTCCCGTTTTGAACCATCACTTGACCGAGTGCGATAACCGTATCGATATCCAGTGACTCACTGTCTAAAAGTACTATATCTGCATCCAGTCCTTCCTGAAGTATTCCTTTTGATTTCAATTTTAGTATAGATGCAGGATTTTGAGTGATGACTTTTAGTGCGGTTTCTATCGGAATATTCTCTTGTTGGATTGCCACTTGAACCTCTCGATACAAAGAACACACTTTACCGATTAGCAAGCCTGTTAATTCCCCTTTTTCATTAAATTCCGGCAGGCTTCCCTGACCGTCAGAAGTAAACGTAATCTGCTCGATCGGTACACCAGCTTCAAGCATAAGTCTTAAACCTTTGCTGCACTTTACTTCCCCTTCTTCATGATACTTTTTAACGGAACTCGTTGTAAAATCAACGAATCCACCGTTCTTGGCATACTGAATGCCTGCTTCAAATATGTAAGGATTGCGATTGATATGGGTCGGATAAAACTGGGTGACCGGCAGATCGTTCGTACGTACCACTTCTTGTATTAAAGAAAGCATAGTTTTGCTGTCCCCAAGATGGATATTTACTACTCCCGCTTTTCCTGACAGCATACCAGCAATTCGTGCTTGCGAGGCGAGTCTTGCCAGTTCGTGTGCCTGAAGCTGGCTGGATCGGTGATCGGCAATCGCGATTTCTCCTACACCGATGATTTCATCAATCATCATAATATCAGTTTCTATGCTGCCCGTTAACGTTTTAACGGGAATCTGGTAGGAACCTGTGTATGCATAACAAGAAATTCCCTCTTCTTTCAAAGCCTTTGCTTTTGCGATTAAGTTGGTCATCGTTCTTGCTGTTCCGTCTGTTCCGATTACACCTACTAATGTAGTAACACCCGCGAGAGTTGCATCTGTCAGATACAGTTCAGGTGTACGTGTTTTGAAGCTCCCTTCCCCTCCGCCGCCGGCAATATGTACATGGCTGTCTATAAATCCGGGTGTTACATACTTTCCAGTTGCATCTATCACTTGAACATCAATAAAAGAATCTGGCCAATCAATGTTATTGGAAATCGCAGCAATTTTTGACCCTGCTAAAAGGATGTCTTTTTTTCCAATATGCTCAGGAATAAAGACATCGCCGTTTTTAATGAGAACAAACACTTTTATCATCCCTTTACAAAATCGTTAACTGTAAGCCGATCATATTCCAATTATACATACAAAAAAGAAGGAGCAACATATGTACGACTACTCAAAACCATTTAAAAGGACTCGGCTACATAACGTAACCGAGCGATAAAAGAGGTGATGCTTACTTGAATGCAATAAACTTTTTCCACTTATTTTTGTAAACTTGGACTGGTACCCAAATAAGCATCTCTAACACTTTGATTTTGAAGCAGTGATTCAGCTTCCCCTTCGAGTACAATGGACCCTCGTTCCAAAACAAATCCACGATCGGATATAGAAAGTGCTGCCTTGATATTTTGTTCTACTAACAATATTGAAGTACCGGTTTCATTACGGAGTTGAACCAGTATGTTCATAATATCCCGTACAATTAAAGGAGCCAGCCCCAATGAAGGTTCATCAAGCATCAGCAGTTTGGGTTTTGCCATTAACCCTCTCCCGATGGCAAGCATCTGTTGCTCTCCGCCACTCAATAAGCCGCCTAGTCTGCTCTTCATGGTTGCAAGTTTAGGAAAATAATCATAGACCATCTCTAAGTCTTGTAAACACTGTTTTTTTTCTTTGGAATAACGATGATAGCTTCCCAGGATAAGATTGTCTTCAACCGTTAATCCATCAAATATTTGTCTGCGCTCTGGAACAAGAGTTATTCCTTTACAGACAATAGCCACTGAATTTATCATTGCTAATTCTTCATCTTCCATTCGAATAGAACCTGAAGCCGGGGGATAAATTCCTGCGATCCCCCCAAGCAACGTGCTTTTCCCTGCTCCATTTGCCCCTACTATGGAAACAATCTCACCCTTGCCAACAGAGAAGCTAATTTCTTTAATAATTTTTAAATGTCCATGATTCACTGACAGGTTATGAACGTTTATCATACTGTCACCTCACTTCCCAAATAAGCAGCAATAACAGATGCGTTCTGCTGGATTTCATCAGGTGTACCTTCTGCAATTTTTACACCATGATCCAGTACCACAATATGATCAGCAACTCTCATAACGATTTCCATGTCATGCTCTACGAGTAAAAAAGTGTTTCCTTCTTTTTTCATATCAAGGAGTAGATCTGCAAGTTTTGCAGATTCATTGTGGTTCAGTCCGGCCATCGGTTCATCAAGTAAAATTAGTTTTGGTTGTGTGATTACCGCTCTGGCAATCTCAACAAGACGCTGCTTGCCGTATGATAATGTCCCTGCCGGAAGATAGGCTTCCTGTTCAAGATTAAGCTTTTTAACCCATTCCATTGATTTTTCGTAAATATATTGTTCCTCTCTCTTCGCAGATGTCAGTCTTAAACCAGCTTTCCACACGCCCGCCTTCGTTAAAAGGTGCATACCAGCCATAATATTTTCTATAACAGTCATATCAGCAAACAGCTGCAAATTTTGAAAGGTTCTCGTGATTCCTTCTTTCGCAATCTGATGCGGCTTTTTATTTGATATCTTCTTTGTATCTAGTATTATTGTTCCATCGCTTGGAGGAAAAACGCCTGTTATCATGTTGAATACGGTCGTTTTACCTGCACCATTCGGACCGATCAAAGCCGTAATCGATTCTTGCTTTATAGTGAACGAAACATCTTGGACCGCGTGTACTCCGCCAAAATCCTTTGATAAATTTTTTATTTCAAGAAGGTTCATAATGCCGCTCCCTTCTTATCCTGTACTTTCTTCTTTTGAGGTGAAAATAAAGTCTTCCTTTCCTTCCACGAACCCATAAGTCCTTCAGGCTTAAATATCAACAGAACTACAAGAAGAACTCCAAAGAACACAATCTCAAATTCTCCGCCTGTAGAGAAGCCTAATAAAGGAACCCAGTCTTTTAAAAGTTCTACAAGCCAAACATAGATAATAGCACCGGCAAGCCCTCCCCAAAGTGAAGAACTTCCGCCTATCACAACCATGATCAGAAAAACGATTGAAGTCATAACTTCAAAAAGCTGAGGATTAATAAAACTAATGTAATGTGCATACAAGCTTCCTGCTACTGAAGCGAAAACGGCACTGATGATTAAGGCCTTAAGTTTGGAAGTCATTAAGTTTATTCCGATTGATTCTGCAGCAGACTCACTTCCATGAATTGATTTTAGGGCACGTCCAGTCCGTGAATGTATGAGATTATTCGCAAACCACAATCCAAATGCTAGAACAGCCCATACTAAAAAGTAAAAAGATCGATCTGTAGTGAACGAGAAACCAGCAACTTCAAAAGGAGGGATGCCAAAAAAGCCATTTAATCCGCCTGTTAATGAAGTCCATTCTTTTAAAAAGGTAAAAACAATAACGCCGAACCCGAGTGTCGCAAGAGCAAGGTAGTGTTCTTTCAATTTAAAAGAAGGAATACCGATAAGCAGAGCGACTATACAGGCGATTAAGATACCCGTTAATACTCCGGCAAGTGGCGGAAAATCAAATTTCCCCGACACAATAGCACTTGAATAGGCTCCTATCCCATAAAAAGCAGCGTGACCAAGAGAAATTTGTCCAGCATGCCCCATTAGTACAACAAGTCCAGTACATACAATCCCATACAGTCCAATTAAGATAAACGTACTGATAATATAATTTGAAGGGACAAGAAAGGGAAAAATGATCACTGCAAAAAGCAGTACAGTAATACCATATAAATTAAATCTGTAACTTCTAGTGAATTTTTTTATATCCATGCTCCCACCTATACTCTCTTGCCCGATTTTTTTGAGAAAAGTCCATTCGGCATAAAAAACAAGACAAGCAGCAATACTGCAAAGCTAACGGCATCTTTATACCCTGAAGATAGATAGCCCTCTGAGAATGCTTCTATTATTCCGATCAAGAATGCACCTAAAACAGCAGCTGGCGCGTTAGTCAGACCACCGATAACAGCCGCGATAAAAGCCTTCATCCCAAGCATTAATCCCATCTGGTAAGAAGCACCGGAAATAGGTGCAATGATGATTCCTGCCAATGCGCCGAGTCCCGCACTTAATGAAATAGAAAGAAAAGACATCTTTTCTGGCTTAATTCCCATCAACTGGGCTGCGAAACGGTTCATCACACATGCAGTTACAGCCTTACCTGTATAAGTCTTATTAAAGAAGTAATACATTCCGGCTAGCGCTGCTAATGAGATGCCCACTGCCCATAAGCTCTGAGGCAGAAGTACAGCCTCAAAAATCCTAATAGGAGAATTTCCTGAAAAAGGAGTAAGCGAATGAGGCTGGGTTCCCCATATGAAAATGGCTGCTCCACGAAATACAAAAGATACTCCGATTGTAATAATGATCAATGTTGCGACAGACGATTTTCTCGCAGGATAAATCGCTGCTCTTTCAAAGAACCCGCCAACCATCATAACAATTAGAATTGCCAATATTACGGCTAAATATAGAGGGAGACCTGCGCTTGATAGAGAGATAGTAAGGAGAGCACCAAGCATGGCAAACTCTCCTTGTGCAAAATTAAGGACACCCGTGATGTTATAGGTAATGACAAACCCGATAGCGATCAAGGCATAAATGCTCCCTATGGTAAGACCCGAAAACAAAAGCTGCATTAACTGACTTAACGATTCCACCTGTTGTTCCTCCTATTCGTTTATCACCCATCCGCCATCTTTGATTTTTACCATGACTAAACTATCTTTTGATAATCCGTTATGATCCTTTTCATTAATGTTGAATACACCTGAGATCCCTACGAATCCTCCAGTATCTTTTTCAAGTGCATCCCTTACTTTTTCAGGATCAGTTCCATTTGCTTTTTTGATCGCTTCTAGCAAAAGATAAAAAGCATCCCAGGAATGTCCGCCAAACGTGCTTGGAGGCGCGTTAAATTCAGCTTCATAATCTTTTTGATAGGTTAATAGCTTCTCTTTTTGTTTATCATCATCACTCAGCTGATCTGCTACAAGAAGTCTGCCAATCGGAAAGATAATTCCTTCTGCCTCCGCTCCAGCTAATTCTATAAACTGTTTTGTACCAATTCCATGGCTGTTAATGATGGGAACATCAATTCCGATCTGACGAATATTTTTGGTAATAACAGCAGATTCTTGGGCTGTACCCCAGACGACTACAGCCTGTGGTTTTTCCTTTTTCACCCGTGTAAGCATAGCCTTAGCATCGGTAACTGTCGCCTCAAATTCTTCTTCAACAACAGCTTCTATTCCATATTCTTTTGCCATCGCTGCAAATTCCGTATGCCCGCTCGTTCCATATGCATTGGCGACGTTCAGCCAGGCAATTTTCGTTAACCCTTCATCTTTTAGATACTGCAAAACCTTCGGTATTACTACATCATCTCCCTGGGCTGTCTTAAAGACCCATTTTCTTGATGACTTATCATCCGGGTTGTGGATTTGTTTGCTGGCTGCAAGTGAGATAAACGGGATTTCAGACTTTTCTGCCAGAGGAATCATAGCTAAGGTGTTCCCGCTGATCGTACCTCCGATCACAGCATGGACTTTTTCTTGTTCAATGAGCTTTTTCATCGATAACACAGCTTCATTCTGATCCGATTTATCATCATAGGAAATAAGTTTTATCTTTTTGCCGTCGATACCGCCATCCTCATTTACCTTATCTACCAGCATTTTCACCGTATCCATCTCACCTTTTCCAAGAGGTGCTGCTGGTCCTGATGCCGAGAAGATTCCTCCGATAATTATCTCATCTCCTTCACCTGAAGAACTGTCACTGCAAGCAGAAATCGTGAACAAAACCAGAGCCATCACAAATAACCAAACCCATTTTTTCATTTTCTGATACCCCTCTCATTTATATATGAATAAAAAAGCCGCCTCGAATCTGTTTTGCTAGTCTTCGAGGCAGCTTTCATCAACACGTTATATCAAGTCACAAAGTCCGGCTTGCGCTGCGCGAGTGTCGGGCTTTTTTGTTTAACTGGCTCACCCGTTTCGAAATCTAAAAATGAGGTTGCCTCGTTAAACCAGCTGTCAGGTGCTTTATGTCCCCAGAACGTCTGCCTTCTAGGATCGTTAATATCCCACTTTACCGGCTTAAAGTCAGGATCACTTGTTAAATAATCTCCGTTGTACAATTCGATGCGGTTTCCATCAGGGTCACGGATATACAGGAAAAAAGCGTTCGATAATCCATGACGTCCTGGTCCGCGCTCAATGTTATCAGCATATCCCATACTCGCCATCACATCACAGCAGTGGATAAGGCTCATCGGGTCAGACAGCCAAAAGCCCACATGATGAAGACGAGGCCCTTCACCATTCATGAATGCTACGTCATGGACGGTTGGTTTTCGGTGAAGCCATGCAGCCCAAGTCCTGTCATCTTCAGTTGCTGTGTATTCTGAAACTCGAAATCCGAGTTCATCCGTATAGAATGCAACTGCAGCCTCCACATCAGGAACCATACAGTTGATATGATCGATGCGCTGAACACGAGCACCGCGGTATAAATCATATTTTTGAATGCAGCGCTCAGCCCCTTCCATTTCGACAAAAAACTCGAGAGGAATGCCTGAAGGGTCTTCTACACACAGTGTTTTGCCGATACCAACCGACTTATCAGCTTCTTTCCAGAGTACTTTTGCCCTTTTTCCTTTAAAGAAGGACTCTAAAGCTTTCAAGTGACCATCTTCCCACACTTTGTAGCTCACGGCATGCACGCCTGGCTGTTCGGCTTTTTTCAAAAGAAGGCTATGATGACAATGCTCTTCTAATCCCCTTAAAGCCATCCATTCTGAAGTTGATGCCGTTTCAATGAACCCTAGAGCGTTTACATAAAAATCACGGGAAGCGTTGAGATCAGTCACGTTCATGACAACTCGCGCGATACGTATAATGTTAAAATCCAACATCTGCACCTCCTTATACACTCGTATAATTATGACTTGAGGATTTCACACGGTTCAAAAAGTCCTTTACCATTGCCTTATATGGCTCTTTGTTGAACTGGTCATAATAAATATTCGACATACGCGCCGGATCCCCAAAGAAATAATATTCATATAGTGCTTGGCGTCCGCCGAACGTGCTGATTGAAATATCCCATGCTAACCGGAATAGTTGAGTTCGCTCATATCCATCAATGTTTGCACCTTGTGTATAGCGGTGAACCAGTTCGCCGATGTCATCAGCATTGAAGTCTGCTTCAGTTGGTATCCCCATTAAGCCAGATGCACCAAGAATTTTCACGATCTCCACAATGCGCTGATACATCTTCGGATACCAGTTACGCGCTGCGTTTAATGGAGCAAAGTCAGGTGTCATATTGCCGTACTTATCAATCGAAGCATTGTGTTCTGCACGATATAAGTGAGAACGCATTGTCTCTAAGATCAGCATCACTTCAGACGCTTTTTCTTTAACATGCGGGAACACATCGATTCCAATGGATTCCATCATGTTCAGAATTACACCAAGGACAAACTCAGTTTTAACTGTATTCTTCGCTATTACTTGATGAGCCATATGAACTATCGCATTTGTCTCTACATAAGTGCGATTGCAAATGTCAGAGTTGCCGCTGACAAAAACACGCTCCCATGGAACAAGAACATTATCAAATACAACAATTGCGTCACTCTCTTCAAAACGAGAGCTTAGCGGATGATCCCACTGGCTTCTGCCTTGGTCAAAGGATTCACGGCATAAGAACTTCAATCCCTCCGTATTGTTCGGGATCGCAAAAGCCATTGCGTATGGATCATCATCAGATGACGCCTTGTTTAACGTTGAAGGGAAAACGACTATCTCATCGGTTACTCCGCCAAGTGTAGCAAGTAATCGAGCGCCTTTTACAACGATCCCATCTTTGTTCTTTTCTACAATTCGTGCGGATAGGTATGGATCTTTTTGTTCAGCTTGCTTTTTAGAACGGTTCGTTTGCGGGTGAATCAGCGTATGTGTTAAACTGATGTCATTTTCCCTGCAATAGACATAATACTTTCTAGCGTTTTCGGCGAACATTGGATCATCTTGAGCAAAGAAACTTCCTGATGTACCGAATGCCATCACACTTGTATTCAAGTAATCAGGCGTACGTCCCATCATACCGCCTGTATAGCCCGCCCACTCCGAAATCATCTCACGGCGGCGGATCAGATCTTCCACCGTTTTTGGTGCGATAAACGAAAGCCCTACGTGATCGCCTGTTGTCTCAGAGGTATATAACATCTTGTCTGCTTTTTCATGCTGGAGGTCATACAGGTTGGCAATGGATCTCACAATATTTCGGAATGCTGGATGAGAAGGTACATCATCTACTTTTTTACCATGAATCCAAACGTTATTTTTTGCCTTCTTGATTCCTTGAATATATTGTTCCCCCGTACGTGCAGGCAAAGAAATCCCTCCCTAGTGTTTTGCTTCCGTCTGAAGCGATTGTTTTTTCTTTCCGAACTGCTGAATGTGATGGTCAGCGAGTGCAACATGCACGACCTTCATTTCCGTGTAGAACTCAAACGCATAATGCCCGCCTTCTCGGCCGATTCCGGAGTTTTTAGAGCCTCCGAACGGAATGCGAAGATCACGGACGTTTTGCGAATTCACCCACAGCATGCCTGCTTCAACAGAGTTTGCCACGCGCAGTCCTTTTTTCATATCGTTCGTCCATACGTAACCCGCAAGACCATATTTAATATCATTTGCGTATTCGATAACTTCCTCTTCATTTTTGAAAGTCATTACTGATAACACGGGGCCAAAAATTTCTTCTTGAGCCACCGTCATATCATTCTTCACATTTAATAAAAGAGTAGGAGCTATAAAGTTTCCTTTTTTGTGAGATTCAGAGAGAGGCTGGCTGTAAACCTCCGCTCCTTCATCCACTGCAATCTGAAGATAGCGTTTCACATTTTCATAGTGCTCTTTATGAATTAACGGTCCCACTTCTGTATCAGGATCTGACGGGTCACCTACGATGATGTTGTCAACTCTCTCTTTCAGCTTGGCAACGAATTCATCTTTAATAGACTCCTGCACAAACAAACGGGAATTAGCGGTGCATCTCTCACCGTTAAAAGAGAAGATTCCCCACACACAAGCATCCATTGCGCGTTCCATGTCACAATCATCAAATACGATAATAGGAGATTTGCCTCCTAGCTCCATAGAGAAGCGTTTCAATGAATCCGCTCCGTTTTTCATAATCTCTGAACCTGTTTTCGTCTCCCCTGTAAAAGAGATAAGCTGCACATCCGGATGCGCAACGAGCGATGCCCCTGCTGTTTCTCCAAAACCGTGTACCACGTTAAAGACACCTGGAGGGATGCCTGCTTCGTCTACTAGTTCTGCTAATTTGTTCGCTGTGAGCGGTGACCACTCCGCCGGTTTTAAGATAACCGTGTTACCCGTTGCAAGAGCAGGCGCAATCTTCCATGTTTCAAGCATGAAAGGCGCATTCCATGGGGTGATCAATCCAGCTACACCAACAGGTTTTTGTATCGTATAATTCATGAACTCATCATCCACATGATACGCTTCTCCAGACATTCGGTTTTTTACCATCTCCGCATAAAATCTGAAGTTATCCGCCGCGCGTCCAACCATCTTTCTCGTCTGTGCGATAGGCAGACCTGTATCGTATGATTCAAGCAATGCGATCTCTTCAATGTCCCGATCGATCAGTTCAGCAATCTTATAAATAAATTGAAGACGCTTCTCCTGTTTCATCCTACCCCAAGGTACTTGCTTGAAAGCTTCTTTTGCGGCTTTTGCTGCCAGGTTGATGTCTTCCTTTGTCCCTTCACTGACCGTATTAATTTTTTCATTCGTGAAAGGATTTAAGTTTACAAAGAATTCACCGGTATGGCCTGAAACGAACTGACCGTTAATATAATGACGGATCATCTCGTTAACTTCTGGCTTCATTTTCCTTCCCTCCCGTTGGCACCTTTTGGGTACGGCCATCCATTATCGTGTTCTCTAATACGCCAAGATAGTCGATTTCCAGTCTCACAACATCTCCAGGGTGAACGTGTGAAATTCCTTTTGGTGTTCCTGTCCAGATTACATCGTTCGGCTCAAGCGTCATAAACGAAGACACGAACTCGATGATCTCAGGAATTGAATACATTAGGTCTTTCGTATTTCCCTGCTGTCTTAATTCACCGTTCACATACGTGCGCAATTCAATGTTCGTAACGTCTGGAATATCTGCAGCATCCACATAATAAGGACCCATCGGACCAAACGTATCATGTCCTTTTGCACGTACTGGCGGACGGTACCAATTGTTCACAAAATCACGGACTGTTACATCATTAGCGATCGTGTAACCGCTTACAAAATCCATCGCGTTTTCAGCTTTAATGTTTCTACCTTCTTTTCCGATCACAACCGCAAGTTCGTTTTCATAGTGCATATATGTCGCACCGTCTGGAAAGAACACTTGCCCTTTATGTCCGACAAGAGAAGAGTTCGGCTTAATAAATAGAACGGGTTCAGCTGGCTTCTCAAGACCCAGTTCATCCGCATGGTCAGCATAGTTAAGTGCAAGACCAATCATCTTGTTTGGCTGCAACGGAGGAAGCCATGTTTCAATATCCTTTATGTTTGCCGTTTTACCTGATGAGAATGTAATCACATCATCCGACACTGTCCCTTTTTGTTCTCTTCCTTCATATATCACTCGCGCATGTTTCATTTATGCTTCACTCCCTATTTTTTCTACTAATCCATAATCAGCTAGTACAGATCTGATTTCATTTTGCAAGGATTCTGCCGGCAGGTCCATCGGCATTCTTAACGTCGGATTAATTTTCCCCATCATCCCAAGTGCGGCTTTTAAAGGTGCTGGGTTGGTGTCTTTAAATAGAACATCATTCAGCGGCATTAGATCGTAATGAAGCTTGAGTGCCTCTTCCACATTTCCAGCTTCCCATGCATTATATACTTCAGCTACTTTAGACGGAAGAACGTTTGCTGTTGCAGATATGTATCCGGCTCCTCCTATTGCAAGCATCGGATAGCAAAGGAGTTCGATTCCTGAATATAGCAAAAAGTCACGTCCGCAGTTTAATAGCACACGATTGATGTGTTCAAAATCTTTGTTTGATTCTTTTACACCGATAATGTTCGGACAGTCTTCGTTAAGTCTAGCAAGTGTTTTCACTTCAAGGTTTACCGCTGTTCGGCCAGGAATGTTGTAAATGATAAGCGGAATATCTACACTGTCTGCGATTGTTTTAAAGTGTTTGTAAAGGGCATGCTGTGAAGGCTTATTGTAGTATGGGACGATGACCATAGCAGCATCTGCACCCATTTCTTGTGCGAGTTTTGTAAGATGAAGTGATTCTAGGTGGTTCGTAGAGCCTGTTCCAGGAACGATCGGTACACGTTTGTTTACAGCCTTTATTGCTGTTTCCATCACTTGCTCACGCTCTTTCAGCGTTAGTGAAGAAGGCTCTCCTGTTGTTCCTGTTACCGAAATACCGTGACTTCCCGACTTGATATGCCAATCTATTAAACTTTTAAGCGTGTCGAGATCAAGTGATTCATCATCGTGGAACGGTGTGATGATAGGCGCAATAGATCCACGAAGTGTTTTTTTGGCTTCTTCTACATTCATTCTTTTCATCTCCTAGAAATTGATCGTTTTTGACTGACTCAATTTTTCCTCAAGAAAAGCTTTTAGCGTATTCATTTTGTGATTGCGTGTAAAAGACTCAATTTTCTCTGGATCTTCTCTCTTTTCAATCATTTCAATTAGCAGGTAATGTTCAGCAATGGATCGTTTCATTCTGGAAGGTTTCATTGTGATACCGCTCTTTCGGACTGTACCAAGTCTCTCCCATGTTGAATGAATTTGTTCCATTAAAAACTGGTTTGAGCAATATTTGTAGGTAAGTTTGTGGAATTCTTTGTTGTAGTTGGAGAAAAGAGAAAAATCAAGTGAATCAAGTGCATCTTCCATTAACTTGGTGTACGCTCTTAGTTCGTAGAGTTTTTCGTGAGGAAAGGATTTAGACGATTCTGCTGTTGCAAAACCTTCTAGTACGGCTAGTACAGACAATGTCTCTAAATATGCTTCTTCATCAAAGGGGGTAACAATCGCTCCTGAATAGGGTTTGAAAGAAATAAGGGAGTCAGCTTCGAGCAGCCTGATCGCTTCACGAACAGGAATGGCACTCGTTTGAAGCTCCCTTGCCAGCTGATCAATTACGAGCTTGTGGCCAGGCGGATATCTTCCATCTAAGATGCGGGAACGGATGACTTGGTAAGCATATTGCTGCTTGTTGGGTTTTTGTTGAGTATTCATAATCTTATGTTAATCTTAAATCATATATGATTTCAAGTTTATTTTCAGAAAAATCATATATTATTGTCAATTTAGTAAGATAGTAATGTTTTCGGGATATATTTAAAAATGTACTAGTCATAAGGTCATGTTAAAGACTTTAGAAGTTTACACTTATAGTAAGAATAAGCTATTCTATTCATATAGATTGTGTATAAAGGGGTAACTAACCCATGAATGTGAAAAATGCAATGGAAATACTAGTAGATGAAGCATTACGGAATTATTGGGGACAACTACAGCTTCCTTGTAAATGTGAGATTTGTAAAGCAGATGTTTTTGCCATTACACTCAACAATTTACCTCCCCGCTATGTATCAAATGAAGATGGCTATGCATACGTAAAAGCACAAAACTTTGATGACCAATCACGAGTAAATATTCTGAACCAGATCGTTAAGGCAACAGGCATCGTAGCAACGCGTCCTTCACATGACTTAAAACCATCCTCCTCCCAAGAGTAGAAGATGGTTTTTTCTTTAGTTTTTAATTAATATATTTTTGCAAACTTTGTTGGTCTTGAAAGAGTTGATTTCCGCTCCAGGATGCTCGTTTTCCTCGGGGTGTGCGGTGAGTCTCCTAGCGCTCTGCGCTGTCAGGAGTCTCACACCTTGCTCTCCAATCAACTTCTCGAAGGAGAGAATCGAACAAAACCCTTCTTTAAGAACAATCTTTTAGAGAAGAGCCTTTAAATGCACGTGTCTCTTTATTCCTATTTTTCAGAATAGTTCCTTGCGGGACAAGCAGCTTTGTGATATATTTGTGACAACCATTCCGGACTGGATTACATCTTAATTAAGAGTTTGAAAGTTGTTTGGTAATTACGGCACAAATGTGCAAACGTTCTAGGAGGCATTCACATGCAAACAGGTAAAGTAAAATGGTTTAACGCAGAAAAAGGTTTTGGTTTCATCGAAGTTGAAGGTGGAGACGATGTATTCGTACACTTTTCTGCTATTCAATCTGAAGGATTCAAATCACTTGACGAAGGTCAAGAAGTAGAATTCGAAATCGTTGACGGAGCTCGCGGACCACAAGCAGCTAACGTAACTAAAAAATAAGTTTAAACTTATATATGAAACCGGCATACTGTTGCCGGTTTTTTTCTTTGGTAATTTTTTCAACCCTTTTGCTATTAAATGCGGTTGATTTCCGCTCCAGGATGCTCGCTTTCCGCGGGGTGTGCGGTGAGCCACCTAACGCTCTGCGCTGTTAGGAGTCTCACCTGTCCCACTCATCCCGCTGGAGTCTCGCACCTTGCACTCCAATCAACTGACAGAGAAGACAAACATTAAAAGCAACCAATTAAAAAAGAACCAAAACATAAAAAGAAGAGGCTCCTTGGATCAGGACCTCTACTCTTTAAATCCAATTTTTGATTTGTAGTTTTCGATCTTACCCAGTATGTCTACCTTATCTTCCTGTGAAAATATACCGAGTTTATGCAGGATCAATGTATATTGCTGCAGTTTAAATAAAGAACTTTCTTTGTACCACATGGCATTCACCTATCTTTCCTTAAGGAAACTTTTTTATCCTTTGCAAATATTATATGCCATATGCTACTTTAATGATTCTAAATCTCGATTACATTTTCCATGTCATAATAATCTGAGTAATCCACTCCATCGTCATTCAGTATGAATTTGTGCGTCCGAAGCAGGGATAATTTAAGTGATTCAGGCATGCCTTCTTCTTCATATGCACACATTATGGTCAAGCCCAAGTCAGCTGAAAGTTTATCAACTACTTTTTCAAGTTCTTGAACTATAGCTAGGGGTCCCTCTATCGTGCTCCATTCTACATGTGTCCAGGTGCGTATGGACTTGTTCTGATCCAATAAAGGCTTGTACATTTTTTCAATATGACCAAGAATTGCTGGAGGGTGATAGCTCCCAGTAGAAAAATAAAAATCGAAATTATTTACAATATGAACTTTCTCTATTTCATTATCAGTCAAATGAATCTTCAACTCATTTATTACAAAAGGTAAATACTTTTCATTTTCAATCAGAATAATAGATTGTTCTTTTGCAACCCCATCCATTATGTAATGGACTACCGTTTTCATGTAATTATCCATACTTTTAAAAGCATAAAGCAAATGTGCACTATTATTATCTAGTAAAAGTTCATCTATTTTAGTTTTCAAGAGTTTACCCTCCCCATTCTTTATTTTTTTAATGTTTATATCATTTAAATTCTTTATCTTTTATAAAATCCCTTTATCTGAGGGGTTAGCAGATACAAATAAAAAAAGCGCTCATTAGGAACGCTTTTGTTTCAATTACTTCATTTTCAAGGTAGAAAGCATTGCCCAAATCGCTTGCTCCCACTCAGCTGTCTTTTTATGCTCAGGAAGGTTAATTGTGTATTTTACTTTATCTCCGCTCTCGAGTTCCTGGATGACGATAAATTTCTTAAAGGAATCTTTTGACGCTGTAATAAAGAGTTCAGTAGATTCAAATGCCGGACCGGCCGTTTCGACTCCGTTTACCTCTTTTACTTCCCCAACAGCCTCAAGCTCATCATGCGCCCATTTTTTAAGGTCTTCGATAGATGCATCTTCTGAGAGAGGTTCTATTCTGACGAACGTTTCTGCGAACTCTGTAGCAAACATTACGTCTTTTCGCGGTTCTTCAGCAGTAAACTCAAAATCCTCTATTTTATAAAAGTAGTAATCTTGTTCACTCTCTGTTAGAGCAGCTTCCTTCTCAATCGGGTTCCCATTGACAGTATATTTAAGAGTTTGTGAGGCAGCCGGTTCACCTGTTCCAGATTCAGCAGCTATAATCTTTTCGAGAATCCATTGATCATTCTCGTTTTTCTTGTAAACGATCGAAACTTTTGACCCATCTTCTAAATTTGCAACAGTGTCTCGCACTTCATCAGACAATCGGAGGACAAGTGTATCACCCGATGCTTCTACTTCAATAGAATTATTATCGATCTGTCCGATATAAGTACCTTCCTCTTCAATAGATGCGGCTGGTTCTGCGGCTGGTTCTTCCTTTTGATCTTCAGCTTGTGCCGGTTCTGCTGATTGTTTAATTGCTTCTTTTTTCTCTGTATCCTTAGCGTCACCGCTGCACGCCGATAATAATACCGCAAGTGCAAGAATAGATCTCTTCATCCAAGTCTTTGCTGTCATGACTCATCACCTCATTAATTTAGACGAAACTTATAAAAAAATTGTTACATACTGGTAATTACACCTTTAAAACTTAATAATATATGTCGATATAAAGGCAGTACTTATACATTCTAAAACGGAGATGAAAAATTTTGAATCCATCATTTGCCTCAAATTTACAAACCAACAAGCTTGTAACGAAAATGTTATGGGGAATGTTCTTTCTTGGACTCGGAAGTACATATGCGAGTACAAAAACCATTAACAGTGTTATGTTTTATGGTTTATCAGGATTAGTAATTCTTCTCTCGCTCACAGTTTGGACTTACCGAAAATGGGCGCCGCATGCTGTTCAATATTACGTGGTTTTCGGCATGACGGCCTTAACGGTTATCATGGCACACTCGAATCCGAAAATCTCCACTTACTTGATGACTTATGTATCTCTTGCTGTAATCACGCTATACCATAATTACATTTCTATCTTACTATCGGGTGTAAGCGGAGTATTGTTAACCAATTTTTTCTTTTTTCAATATAAAGAATCCATGTTTGCTGGACAAGATCCTAAAATCATCATTTCATTAAATGTGTTTCTTATTGTAATTACGGGTGCACTGGTTGCTCAAGCCAAAATGGGGCAGCGTATGCAGGAAAATATTCGAAAAGCTGAAAAGCAGGCCGAAAATGATAAGATCAAGCTTGAACATCTATTAGCGAAGGTAAAAGAAGCAACTGAAAATCTGCACATCTTCAGTCAGTCTGTAAGAGAAAACGTTACAAGAACCGGTGAGATCTCAAGCAACATCACTTACGCTTTTACCGAAGTGGCTAAAGGAGTTGAGTCCCAGGCAGTTAGTGTCGGCGGGATGAACGACTCTGTCACAAACACAAATGATGTTGCAAAAGGACTTTATCAGCACTCAAGCGACATGAAAAAATTATCTGAAGAAACAGCTCAAGTAACTAAGGCAGGAGAAAGCCAAGTTTCGGAGCTATCAGCTAAGATGGAAGAAGTCAGCGAACTAATGCGCCAAACCAACTCATTAATGCACGAACTAAACCAACAAAGTGAATCAATTGAAGGGATTCTGACAACGATTGAAGAAATCTCTTCTCAGACAAACCTGCTTGCACTGAACGCAGCCATTGAAGCCGCACGTGCTGGTGAACAGGGACGCGGTTTTGCAGTGGTGGCTGATGAAGTTCGCAGGCTGGCGGAAGACTCACAAAACTCTACTAAACAAATCGCCAGCATCCTCGGTGAAATCCGCAACAAAGCAAAACAGGCTGCACAATTTGTTGACGGCTCACAAGGTGTTGTCACCTCAAGTCTTGAAGCAACCCAGAAAACAGCCGACAACTTCGGGCGTATTCTAATAAATACAGATCAAGTAGCGGCACAATCTTTCCAAGTGCAAACATTGATCAATCAGCTTTATGAATCAACAGGTTACATCGTAGGTGAGATCCAATCCGTTTCTGGTACTGCAGAAACATCAAGCGGTGCTGTTGAAGAAGTACTTGCAAGTGTAGAAGAGCAGCACAGATGTGTGGAAGAAGTAGTTGAGAGTTTCAACAAATTTGAAGCGTTAACGGCCGAATTGAATGAACTTGTAAAAGAATAAATTTACGGAAATGCCTTTTCATATAAAAGTGAAAAGGTTTTTTTTTAAGGAGATTATCATGCACACACATAGGGGTATTTATTGCATCTGCACAAATAACAATGGTCACCTGCTCACTGTGGAAAAAAACGGCGGCCCGTATAAAAACCGCCTTGACCTTCCTGGCGGGACACCTGAAAGTGGTGAAACAGAAATCGAAACCGTTGTGCGGGAGGTGTTAGAAGAAACCGGCTATAAGGTACTGACAGCAGATAAAGCAGGCGAAAGGTCTTATGAACTTCCGTGGAATTATAAACAATGGACACACTCTCAGCATACGGCTGTCTATTATTTATGTACGGTCGATGAATCGAATAAGATTGGTCTAGCAGATATTCCGGATCAAGATTCTAAGGGTGCTTTATGGAAAGACGCTGAATCATTGAAAGAAGATTGGTGTTCTCCTCTTGTTAGTGATGCAAAACACTACCTTTTAGAAAAAAAGATACCGGCTGAAAGAAAGTCTTATCGTACATGGGAAGTTCTGCAGCTGCCAAAGTACAAATAAAAAAACCGCCAAAGGCGGCTTTTTTAATAGCAATAAAATGAACTGATCTGGCGTGTGTCCATTCCGAAGTATACCCAGCGGCGTCCGTTCCAGCGGAAGCCTGCAACAGAACGTCTGCCTACGAATGTAAGCCATGCCCAGAAACCTGGTCCCCAAGACGGCCAAATGTAAACGTAACGAAACAGACAATATCTGAGTGTCACTGGATCAACTGCGTAAGCACCATACTGGCCGCCCCCGCCGCCCCCACCTTGTAAGCTGTAAGCCTGGGATTGTGAAGGTGTAAAACCTGGTGGTGGTGATGTTGGCGCCATTCCCCCGCCCCCACCGCTTGGAGGTCCGCCTTTTCCGCCTGGCCCTTTACCGCCTGGTCCACCTAGAGGAGGTCCCGGTGGTCCGAATCCCTGACCGCTGCCTGGAGGTCCAAACCCTTGGCCCCCGCCTTGTCCTCCGCCTTGACCCGGAAAGAAAGGAAAATATCTTTGCGTCAAAATATTCATCTCCTGTATATATTGTTTGTACTCGATTTAGTTTATTCATCTATTAACCCCAGCGTATAGACAAGTATCCCGTAATTCCAAATAAATAGGATTGCTGTTCTATTGTTTAGGGTATATTACATGAAACACCTATGTTTTTTAAGGAGGCTGATCTAATGGGACGCATTAGTAAAGGTATAAAAGGAATGGCGGTTGCCTATTTAATTAAGCAAGGAAAAAAGAGATTGCTGCCAATTATTAAACGAAAACTTAAAAGCAGATAATGAAATGACCCATATTCACTGGGTCTTTTTTTATGAGGTTGTTTGCGATAAGTTTAGTGATTACATATCGATATTTATCGAGGATTGCAGACTCGTGGATAAGTGGTCAAAACTAGTGGATAAAACGCTAAAATTTTTGGACTCATGCCCTAATCTCGTAGGGATTTTATTTGGAGTGATTTCATTTTACGGCACCATAACTCCATTCTAGTCTCTTTCACTCGTGGTTCTCTCTATATTCTCTCATTTCATCCCTTAAGAATCTTAACTCAAATTCTACCATTGATTCTGCGAGCTCATTTTGGAACGATTGATAGAAGTTTTGGTCGTTTTCCAGCAATAAATTCTTAATTTTTGATTGATTGCCATCTCTTACTAGTTGATCTATCGCATAATAGCTTTGGCGATATGGAAGATGCGGAGAATTTCTGCGATTTTCATTTGCCCATTCACTAACACTTTGAATTCTTTTAAAAGGAATGAAATGAAGCGGCATAAACCTGGGGGTCTTTTCTATACTTGCAAATCCAACATACTCAGCTATTCCTTCTTCAAACCATCGAGGCAAATGCCCGTTAACAAGACCCCTTTGTCCCAGATAGCTTACAATCCAATGATGGGTATACTCATGAGCGGTTAGTTCTAGAAAAGGTTCATAATCCCTCTCCATTTTCTTAGTAACTAAAAGATGTATCGTTTCCTCTGTCGGAACATACATGCCATGTAAATTTTCATAGGAATGAACGGGTAATTGCTTTTGAAAATTCTCCGGATTTCGATATAGAATGACTGTAACCGGAACTGGTTGATGGACATCAATCAACTTTTCATTCATTGTGATCACTTTTCGGATATGCTTATGGCGAGGTTTGCGAAGTGCTCATCTCCCGGTCTATAGAATACAACCGCCTCTTTTGATGATTTTACGCTGAGCTTTTTAAGGAAACCAATTCTCTTAAATAAGAATTGATTATCATAAAAAAGTGATTTCGTATAAAATTGATTTTTGGCTCGTGCAGGTAAATCTTGAGTTAAAGTATGATGAAGGAAAAAATTGAATGAAGAAAAAAGAACAGAGGATAAAACAACGGTTATAACGATGCATAAAAAGCTGATTCTTTCAGCTTTTGATTTAGTGAACCTCTTTGCCAGAAAAAATTTAATACTTGAAACGATCAAGATCACACCTAGCAATAATCCAAGTAATTTATCCGTCAGAAGAAACAAACCATAAAGCAATAATACCAAACATAAGCAGTAACAAAATGTTTTCGTGATGAGATAAAGCCTGTTCAAAATGTATAATCCCCTTTTTTATGAGTAATTTTCTAGAAGTTGTACTATTATCAATATGCACTCCATAAAATCATAGTGAATCCAAGTTTTACAGGAGGCGCTATGACCCGATACATTGTTGAAGGCAAAAGTGATCAACTGAGAGTACAAAGTGTCGATCCACATGCTCATTTCGTTATATTGAATGGCATTTCATTTCGTCATAAAGAAAGAAGAGCGATTGAAGAGGCATTGATTATATGTAACGAGGTATACGTTTTAACAGATCCTGATGAACCTGGAGACAAAATCGCGCAAAAGATTATGGAGGCTTATCCAGAAATAAAACGTATTCCCATCGATCCTAAAAAAGCTAGAAATGTAAGAGAACGACGCTACAGGTACGGAGTCGAATACTGTTCTAATCAATATTTAAAGGAAACACTTCCTAGTATTTAAACTGAAGAATTCTCTCTGCTCGAATACCTTCCTTCTAAAACTCAATAACCTTTACAAAAAATTAAAAAAGAGACTGCAGAGAAATTCTCCGCAGCCTCCATTTTATTTTCTTTCAAAGAATTCAAGCGACTCTTCATCAGGGCCGTAAAAGAAAAAGTATTTTCCGTTTGGCAGTTCTGTGATTTCTTTGTCTTTAAGCTGAACCCCTTTTTCTTTTAAGATCTCGAACTTTTCTTCGATGTTCGTGACAGAGAAAGCAAGATGGTGAACTTTCCCCTCATTCGTTACTTCTCCCGGATAACCAGATATCAGTTCAACAAGCACCTTTTCTTCTAATCCTAAAAAAGCAAGTTCCACTGGGTGGCTTGTATGATCAAAACGGTCCAGTAGCTTTAATCCTAAAATTTCCGTATAAAACGAAAGCGATTTTTCCATGTTCGTTACCATAATTCCCGTATGTTCAATACCTGTAATCATGTAGGTAAACTCCTCTCTTAAGTTGAAACAGAATGTTCAGCTGCTAAGTTCTTTCGAATTGCTTCCCCATATTGAAAAAATGGCAGAGACAATAATGAGATTAGCGTCAAGCTCCCAAATACATAGAACCCATGTTCAAAACCGAACGCACCTAAAAAGAGCCCGCCAATCCATGGTCCTGCACTGAATCCTATCGAGCGAAATGACATTGCTCCAAAATATGTACCTCTCATATGGTCTGGAGCCAGGTCGTCTAATAATACGTCACTCATTACGAAAACGATTATTTCTCCAACAGTTAGAAACACCATGCTTATTACGAGGAAAATCCAGTTCGTTGATAATCCGAATCCAAGTAAAGCAAGACTAAAGGCAATGCTTCCAAAGCGAAGTGCGTTCATCGGTTGAAACCGTTTAACATAGTTCGTAACTGGAAACTGTAAAATTAGCACTGTTACGGCATTTGTAACCACAAGATAAGCAAAAAGCTTCACACCATTCTCAAATTGCGGGGCATTCCCTATATATTGCGCAAGTGTTGTATCCATTTGTGACTGTGCCATCATCACTATTGTGTTTCCTATTAGAAAAAATGCCAAGACTCTATCTTTTGACAGGACAGTCAGTGCAGATTTGATGGAGAACTTTCTTTCTTCACCGGCTTTTAGTTCTGCTGAATAACCTTTTAGCGTAACGATAATTAAGAGTCCGTATACCAGATACGCAGCAGCAGTAATATAGAATGCACCAGTTGAAGAACTTGTTCCAAGGTGAGTCCCAGCAACTGGTCCAATTGCCGCTCCTACATTGATTGCAAAATAGCGGGCATTGAAAACGCGAAGTCGATTTTCCTTCGTAGTAACATCTGCAAGCAATGCTCTTGAAATCGGTTCAAACCATGATCGGCAGAGGCCGTTTAACATATTCAGTATAAAGAAGTGCCAGACATGTTCGGCAATCGCAAACCCTGAAAAAACAGCACTCCATGTTAAAATAGCAGCTGTCATAACAGGAAGCCTTCCAACTCGGTCAGAGAGATAACCTCCAAAGAAACCCCCGAATGTTCCTGTAAGTGCACTCACACCGATAATCAATCCTACCATAGCAGGTTCTATTCCTTTTTCGCTGTACAAGTAAATCGCTAAAAATGGCATTGTCATAAAAAATGCAGCTCTAGTAAAAAGAGTTCCCGTTACTATAACGATGACAGCTGGATGCCATTTTGCAAAAAATCCGTTCATCTCCATTCCTTCTCTCATCTTTTCTGTTTAATAACTTTATCACTTTTTTAAAAAAGATAGAAAAGAAAATTTACATTTTTTGAAACTTTCTTTTATTTGATTCGTCTGATATAGGTGTACCCCCCTTTCCCGGAAAAGAGCCCTCCCCTTACATGGGCTTTTTTCTTTTTGTTTTTTCTGTGATGAAAAGCTGATTCGAGCGGAAGATGCAAGACTCACACCTTCTCTTTAGTCCGTCAACGCGACTTTGTCACAAAGTGATAACGTTTATCAAAAAAATCACATATTCCTCATAATTTTTATGAGACTTGCTATATTATAGACATCCCTATCAACAACCCCCTTTTTTCATTGTTAAGAACGAGAAAGAGCGCAAAGAAGGACATCCTTCTAAGCGCTCTTTTTTCTGTTCTTTAATCACATTCGTCGCCTTCACAAAATTCCATTTTCTCGTCCCGGATCGCTCCTCTCAGAGCACGTTCAATGTTTGCCTGCGGGTGCAGCCCTTTTAATATTCTGTCACCTATGAACATAGTTGGAACAGCTGTAATCTGCACCTCTTCAAACGCTTGCCGCAAGTATTTTTCTCTCTCGCTGCTGAATTCACGGGAAGCAAGTGCCTGCTCAAACGATTCTCCATCGAGTCCAACCTCTTCAGCGATGCTGCGAAGTACACCAATCTGTCCAATGTCTTTATCTTCTTGATAGAAACTGGTGAAAACACGATGTGCATATTCTTTCTCTTTATTATGCCTTTTTGAAAACAGAAGTCCTTCATGTGCCAAATGTGTATGAGGCTGAGGTGAAACTTCGGGCAGAATCATTTTCACTCCCATTTTTTGTGCAAGCGGAAGGACAGATTCCTGCCATGCACGCTGAATGTAATTTCCTTCAGGCTTTAACGTTTCCTCTGGATAGGGGCGCAATTCAAATGGCATCCATTCCACTTCAACATCTTTATCCTTTGTTGCTTTTAGTAGCGGAGCCTCCGCTAAAAAACAATATGGTCAAACGAAATCTGAATAAACTCTGATTTTAATAGTCATATCCTTTATCTCCTCTCATTGCTTTTTATATCTTGTATATAAACTTTATGCGTAATTCCCCATATTCCGACAAACACCCTCTGTTCACCTTTTATATTCCGTGATATATTTAGAAGGGCTTACAAGCCATACATACCATATATTGATTTACATACATATGCACCACTCTTCGCTATAACATCAATGTGTTTTAGCATTTCATTTTAGGAGGATATACCGTGATTTTAATGGCAGGTATGATCGGAACGGGCAAATCTACGTATGCTGAATTTCTGAGCGAACAGCTAGGCAGCGAGATTTTTTACGAAAGCGTCGTTGATAATCCTATTTTACCCGATTATTACAAAAACCCGAAGCGATGGGCTTTCCCGCTTCAGATTTATTTTCTGAACACACGTTTTAAAACGATTCGCCAAGCTAGAACTAGTCCAGATAACGTACTCGACCGCAGTTTATATGAAGACTTGATTTTCGCTGAACTGAATTTTGATTCCGGCAATATGACTCAGCTTGAATTTGATACGTATAAAGATCTGCTCGAAACGATGATGAACGAAATTGACAAAACACCAAAGTCCCGTCAGG
Organism: Fictibacillus sp. NPDC058756; assembly: GCF_042746035.1. Classification (NCBI taxonomy): domain Bacteria; kingdom Bacillati; phylum Bacillota; class Bacilli; order Caryophanales; family Fictibacillaceae; genus Fictibacillus; species Fictibacillus sp. NPDC058756. Next base: position 2,403,462 of record NZ_JBHYPU010000001.1, read on the forward strand.
ATCTTCTCATTTATTTAGACAGTGATCTGGATACCGTTTTAAACCGAATTAAACAAAGAGGCCGCTCTTATGAACAGATTGAAGAGAATCCCGAACTTCTAGCTTATTACAAAACTCTTCATGGAAAATATAAGGACTGGATCAAAGCATACGATAAGACACCTGTTTTGATAATCGAAAGTGATCAATACAATATCTTTGACAAAAATGATCAGGACAAAATTATGACACTTGTTATTAATGAGCTTCAGCGTCTTGATTCTCTTGAGCATCAAATGCATGAAACACACTAAATTCACAAACACTATATGGACAATCAAGCTTTAAGGAGTGAACATTTTGTTTACACTATTCTTTATTTTATTAGCTGTCCTTGTAGCTGCTGCTGGATTATGGTGGACAATGAAAGTTGCAAAGAAACAAAAAGTTTATACAGAGGATGAAGTAAATCCTGCAGTTTCAAGACATACGGCATTGTTAAATCCTGTTTTTATTGCATTGGGAGGATTTTCAATAGCGGTGATCCTCATCATTTATATCGCGTTTTTCGTTTATTAACCAAAAGAAAAGGCCAAGAGATTAATGAGTCTCTGGCCTTTTTTCTATGTCTTCAGGTTTTTCCGGATTCCAGAAGCTCATCGTTTCAATAAACCGTCTTGTTTCGTCTTGACCGAGATCATGAATAATTCGGTAAGCTTCTCTTAATTTTTGATCATAACGATCGTTATCTGGATCATTAGAATAAGGAACATAAGGTACATGTGATCTTACAAAAGTATCTGATGCGGCGCTGTCTACTTCTTGAAACTTTTTCTCGAGTTTCCGCACATCCTCATCTGAAGCTGATATCTCAAACTGAAAAGTTGACGCTGTTTTTATCGGCAAAATTTCTCCGCTCTCAACGTTCACATAATAAGGTCTTTTCTCCAAGGGTGACGTCCTCCTTTTTTATTTATTTTTCGCCACATGCCGATTTTTATGTAACGTTTACCACCATCTTTTTTTCTTAAAATAACCCATAATCATTACAGCTAAAGCAAAACAAAACGTTAATACATAGAAATAGCCGTAACGCCATTTCAGTTCAGGAATATATTCAAAGTTCATTCCATATAAACCTGCTATAAATGTTAGGGGTACAAAGACTGCACTCACAAGGGTTAGAGTCTTCATTATGCGGTTCATGTGATCCGATTTTAATGACATCTGAAGATCTAGAACACCCTTTAAATTCTCTTTAAAACTGTCAAATGCGGTTGTCACTCTTGAGAAAGCAGAGAGTAAATCCTTAAAATAAAAGCCTGACTCCTCATTGGCATATTCAAAATCATCATGTCCCATCTTTTGTATGACACTCTCTTCAGCTTCCACGTATTGTCTTAACTTGTGCAACCGGGTTTTCCAGCGATAAACTTTATGACCGATCTCACGTTTTAACGGATCAACAAACACACTTTTTTCGAGCTCTAAAAATTCATTTGAAAGCTGATCCACTACTTCTAAATAAGAATTCACGATATCCTTCATGAAATAATAAAGCATATAGCTGACGTGCTGCATATGCTCCGGATTTTCTTTAAAGTCCTTTACGAGCGCTTCTCTAAACGGTATCTTTCGTTCAGACAGGACTATCAAATATTGTTCCCCAATTAAAAGGTTGATCCTGATTGGTTCAAGGCTTTCCATTTCTAAATAAAAGGTAGAAACAACAGCGTGTTTTGCATACACGTTAATACTCGGATGTTCTGAAAAGCTGGTAAATGCAGAAGCTGCAAGATGATGAAGTTCAACTTTTTCGAGAATAGAGTCTTTTTGCATTTCTTCAGGAGAATCATAAAATATCCAAATTGTTTCATCCTGATCAGGAACTTCAAAATGCTTCAGCCGGATAGTTTCGTTCGTGGTTTTCTTGTATTTCAGCATCACATCTGCTCCAGTCCGTTTTTTCAGTAGCTTTCCCTTTGAATCGAATCTTAATAGCCGTAAGAATGTTTACGAAATCAGCCATAGAAAAAGACCCTATAGCAATAAATACTAAAGGGTCACATGACTGATGCTTTTCACTTTTTTAACGACGACACGATCACCTTGTGCAGGAGGCTGGGAGGTTACGAGAAACTCAGCAGGTACTTCGCTTTCGTTACGTACTTGATGAGGTGTGCCTGCAGGGATTTCTATTCCTTGATGAGCACTCAGCACGCATTCTTCTCCATCTTTTTCGATTACAATTTCACCATTTAAAATAAAGAAAAATTGACGAGAGAACACATGGTAATGTCTAACCTCTGCTGTTTGCGGAGGCATTTTTTCATGGATGATACTAAGATCATCCTGTTTGAGGAGATGCCATCCGTCACAGGCATTTCCCCATTGATAATGTTCAGCATTTAACGTGCTTATTTTAGACATACATCCTCCAATTACTTCTTCAAAACGTCCTCCAGATTCACTTTCATCCGCTGTGCAGTTGGCGGACAAGTTAAGTTATGCTGAAACACTTTTTGGTTAATGGACTCAACTGTTTTTTTGATGTTATATTCTACCGTGTACGATTTAAGCTCTTCTTTTAATACGTCTATCTCTTTGCCAAGTTTCACCCAATTCGGCAAAACATTATTATCTTTCATTACTTTGTGCAAGCGTTTTTCAGGATTGTAAACGAGATCTTCATCAATATTAAGCGGTTTACCCATGCCTTCCAGATTGTCAAAAGCCCCATCCTTTCGGGCACGGTTCACGATTGCCGTGATATGGTCTTCATAATACCAGGCGTTTGTCTGCTCGTCCTTCATTAGAATTTCGCGCTTCTGCAGTTCCTTTTCATATGACGGTTTTTTATTCATCGGAAAAACCTCCAGGAATAAATTTACTTCTACTATATATTTTATGTAAACTTATCCATTTGCCTTGCGAAAGTTATGTCAGATTAGTAGCGGAATTGTGAAAAAATTACGAACTCTTTTCATTACCTTTAAAATTTCTTATGAAAGGAAGTGAGAATACGAGTAAAGCAACTACCATCTCCAAAGAACCTCCCCACACAAATACATCTGCTGCTCCTATCTTTTCAATGAGAAGTCCCGCGGTTCCTGCTGCAATGGGTTCAGAAATCCCCATAATAATTACCATGATTCCTATCACCCTCCCGAACAGCTTTGGCGGAATTAAAGCATGATTTACGCTTGGAGCGATAACATTAACGGCTGCTTCAAGAAAACCGACCATAGCAAGCAAAAACAGAAGAACAGCCAGCTCTTTTGAAAAGAAACCGATTAGGAATATGCTTGCACCCTGCAGGAAACAAGTTAATAACGTCATGTAAGGCTTTGGTTTATGAATCACAAATAAAGAGAAAATTACTGCAGCCACAACACTTCCAACCGCAAGTGACGTATGAGCCCATCCGTACCCTTTAATTCCAAAATCTAAATCCTTCATTAAAAAAGGAAGACTTACCATGACAGCACCCACCGCTGCATTTGCAAAAAAGGCGAACACTGCCATTGCGGCAAGAACAGGCGCACCTATGAAGAACGAAAATCCCTCTTTAATCCCTGCAAAAAAGGAAGTCGTTTTTTCTTCTGACTCCTCGTCATAAACTCTAATAAAAATAAATAAGCCCGCAGCTGTGAAGAATGCAACACCATTTAACAAGAACGCCATTTTAGCTCCGTACATTGCATAAAGCAGTGCACCAAGAGCTGGACCGACAACACTTGCAGCCTGACCAGCCATCATTAGAAGGCTCATTGACTGTGTGTAATGCTTTTCCGGGACAAGCCGGGTCCTGAAGGTTATGCCTGCAGGCTCACTTACAGCATCAATCAATCCGAAGAGTACACCTGTTATATAATAGAAATAAATGGAAGGATCGCCTGCTGCAATGACACCAAACAGGAGCAGCAAAATACTTCCTCTTCCAATGGCAGATCCAATCAGCAGTCTTTTTACTGAGAAGCGGTCTACTATTGCTCCCCCAAACAGAACAAACGAGAATTTCGTCAGCGTAACAAGCAGTATGTACGTACCAACTATAACAGGTGAACCAGAAATCTGAACGAGCAGCCACATTAATGTGATCATAAAAATGCTGTCGCCCATAGCTGTTAAGATCGAACTAAACCAAAAATATGAAAAACTTCTATTCCGAAAAATCTCCCCTGAAAGCTTCATCACAATTAATCTCCTGACCTTTTTTCTATCTAAACTCATTATAGGAAAATTCAGACAGGAAAACGATCATTGATTTAATATTTTTCATTTATTAGGAATACAAAAAAATAAAGGCTGTTATCGTAAACATTGTTGCATTTGAATGTGATTCATTTCCGCTCTTTGTGGCTCGCTTTCCGCAGGGCGTGCGGTGAGCCCACTCCGTACTGCGTACATCGAGTGGTCTCACCTGCCCCGCTCGTCCTGCAGGACAAGGAAATCTTCGACAGCGATACATCGCACGAAGAAAATGTGATTTTTCATTTTCAAGGAGTCTCGCCCTTCCGCTCCAATGAACTATTCAATGAAGAACTTTAAAATTCCCTCACCTGCAAAATTTTAGAAAAGAGTGTTTAACAAAGAAATAAATTAAAATAAAAGAGGAAGCGAATTATGCTCCCTCTATGTCACGTATTATTTTTCTAGAAAGTACTTCTCAAGATCATCAATCATGAGGTTAGCAGCTTTTACTCCGCCGGCTGTGTTCCAGATTGCGTCACTTACTTTGTGTGCATTTCCTTCTTTTACAGCTCCAAGGTTCTTCCAAAGCGGGTTGTTTGTCCATTCTTTTTCTGTTTCAGTTGCTTTTCCGTCTCCTGTTTCATAGGTGAAGTAGAACAGCATGTCGCCATCCATATCAGGAATGCGTTCTTGTGTTACTTCTTCTGCGAAGTCAGGGTTGTTTTGGTCTCCAGGACGAGCAAATCCGATCTGCTTAAGGATTACACCAGAGAAAGAATCCTGGTGGTAGATACGAGATTTACCAGGCATGAAACGTACCATAGATACTTCAGTTTTCAGCTTGTCACCAGCTTCTGCTTTAAAATCTTCGATACGCTTATCGAATGCAGATAATACTTCTTTCCCTTTTTCTTCTTTATTTAAGGCTTTTGAATATAATTCGAAGTTAATCTTCCAGTCACCGCGAAGATCTTCTGCAAATACAGTTGGTGCGATTTTGTTTAGCTCATCGTATTGCTTTTCTTGACGCATTTTGTTACCGATAATTAAATCTGGTTTTAAAGCAGCGATTTTCTCAACGTTAACTGCACTCTCGTCACCTACAACTTCAACGCCTTCCATATCGTCCTTAATGTGGTCATACCAAGGATCGCCTAACCATGACTTAACAGCTCCAACTGGTTTTACGCCAAGTGCTAGAACTGCTTCTGTACCCTCGTTTGTCAAAACAACAACTCGTTTGTTACTCTTAACTTCTGATGTGCCCATTGCGTGTTCTACTTTATATGAAGAATCAGATCCGCCTGATTTTTCTTCCTCTTTCGCTTTATCTTTCCCGCCGCATGCTGCTAATGCAAGCATTAATGTAAGTACGGCCGCAAAAGCAAGCCATTTGTATGTAGTCTTTTTCATTCTGTTGTCTCTCCCCTTTTCTATTGTGTAAATGATAATGAGAATCAATTACAATTCGTATCATAATACGGGGATGTATACGTTGTCAATAACCAATTGATAATGATTTTCAAAGTCATTGACAGATACCTATTTTACTTTTAAACTGTAAATGAGAATATTTTTCATTATTAAAAGAGGCTCTGATGAACGGAATATTACATGGAAATAAAATAAGAACAGCCACATTAATCATAGGGGTATTCATAGCTTTTATCGTGATGGTATTGAGTGTTGTATCAGGTTACACAGATACATCGCTATCAATGGCAATTGAAGCTTACACCGCTTTTAACGGCTCAAATGAACATTTAATCATACAGCTTTCCCGAGTTCCCCGTGCACTCGTCGGAATGGCTGTAGGAATCAGTCTAGGAATTGCAGGAGTCCTTATGCAGGCACTTACCCGCAATCCAATCGCATCACCTGATATTTTTGGCGTAAATGCCGGTGCAGGATTTTTTATTGTATTTGGTGTTACTTTCTTAGGAATCACTTCCATTCAGCAATTCATGTGGATCGGATTTCTAGGAGCTGCAGCAGCATCCGGACTTGCATACGCACTTGGATCTGCAGGAAGAGGCGGTTTAACACCTGTTAAACTGACATTGGCTGGAGCGGTTATGGCAGCACTTTTTGCTTCCCTTACACAAGGAATGCTGGTAACAAATGAAAAAGCACTTGATGAAGTTTTGTTTTGGCTGGCAGGTTCAGTAGAAGGAAGAAAGCTTTCCATGCTTGCAGCAGTTATGCCGGCACTGTTAATTGCCTGGGTTGTTTCCATGCTACTATCGCGCCAGTTGAATGCTTTCGCTTTAGGTGAAGACGTCGCAGTAAGCTTGGGGCAAAAAACGGTGATCTTTAAATTTGCTGCTGCATTAATGGTTGTTCTCCTTGCAGGAGGTTCGGTTGCTATTGCAGGACCGATCAGCTTTATAGGAATAGTAGTTCCGCATTTTGCAAGATACCTAGTCGGCAGCGATCACCGATGGATCGTCCCATTTTCAGCACTAACAGGCGGAATTATGCTTGTTCTCGCTGACATTGGGGCACGTTTCATCATCATGCCGGAAGAAGCTCCTGTTGGAGTAGTTACCGCTTTACTCGGTACACCGTTCTTTATTTACATTGTTCGCAAAGGAATATTTCAAAGATGAGAAAGTATTGGGTAATACAGCGAAAATCATTTTCTTACTTAATTGATAAAAAAACAACATTAGCAATTTTAATTTTAGCCTTAGCAGCGTTCTTTTCAATGCTTGTCAGTATAGGCGTTGGTGAACTGTACATCGCACCATTCGAAGTATTAACAGCATTATTTGGATCAGGTCTTGAAATGAATCAGCTGATCATCACGGAGTTCAGACTCCCGAGAGTATTGGTAGCCTTTATCGCGGGCGCGTCCCTTGCGCTATCGGGGGCTATCCTGCAAGGGGTGATCAGAAATCCCCTCGCTTCACCCGACATGATTGGAATTACAGGCGGAGCTGGATTTGCCGCAGTTGCCTTTCTAACCATGTTCAGTGACGATAGCAACAACTTGTTATTAAGTATTAATTATTTGCCTTTTTTTGCTTTTGCCGGGGCGACAATCGTTGCCTTTTTAATATATGGGTTAGCTTGGAAAGATGGCGTTACGCCAATAAGACTCATTTTGATCGGAATCGGGCTAATGGCTCTCTTTCAGGCATTAACAACATTAATGATGCTGATGGGACCGATCTACCGGGCAAGCCAGGCTACTGTCTGGCTGACAGGAACGGTGTACGGCACCTCTTGGAAAGAAGTAAAGGCGATGCTTCCCTGGTTTTTAGGAATGCTGCCGATACTCATACTTCTTGTAAGACGGTTGAACATTCAAGGTTTTGGTGATGACCTTACAACTGGTGCAGGAATTTCGGTCCACCGTGAACGCTTCATGCTTTTAATGGTATGTACAGCTTTAGCTGGATCTGCTGTCGCCTTTGCAGGAGCAATGGGATTTGTCGGACTAATCGGGCCGCATATCGCCAGAAGAATTACGGGGTCATCCTTCGGCGGATTGTTCCCTGCTTCAGCATTAATCGGCGGAATCATGGTTGTGTCAGCAGACTTAGCTGGCAGAACTCTTTTCTCACCATTAGAGGTGCCGGCTGGTGTTTTCACAGCAGCAATCGGTGCTCCGTATTTCATTTATCTTTTATTTAAAAACCAATAACAGGAGTGGATGACAGATGGCTGTATTAACAACCTCAAATCTTACGTTAGCTTACGGAAAGGAACCGATCATTGATGGATTGAACCTGCAGATTCCAAAAGGTAAAATCACCGTTTTTATCGGAAGCAACGGATGCGGGAAATCCACCCTGTTAAGATCTATGGCACGTCTTTTAAATCCGAAATCAGGCAACGTGCTTTTAAACGGAAAAGACATTGCAAAACGCTCCACAAAACAAGTAGCAAAAGAACTTGCCATCCTTCCCCAGGGTCCTATGGCACCTGAGGGATTAACCGTTCTGCAGCTTGTGAAACAAGGTCGTTTTCCTTATCAATCTTGGCTTCATCAATGGTCACCAGAAGATGAAAAAGCGGTGATGAATGCTTTGAGAGCAACGAACCTGCTTCCTTTTATGGAAACACCTGTTGACTCTCTTTCAGGCGGACAGCGCCAGCGTGCTTGGATTGCTATGACTCTCGCACAAGGTACTGACACCATTATGCTGGATGAGCCAACTACCTATTTGGATATGACACATCAGGTAGAAATTCTTGACCTTTTATTTGAGTTAAACGAAAAGGAAAAGCGCACAATAGTGATGGTGCTACATGATCTGAACTTAGCTTGCCGGTATGCACACCATATTGTAGCGATTCAAGATAAGTCAGTTTACGCACAAGGTGCACCTGAAGAAATCATGACTGAACAATTAGTGGAAGATGTCTTTCAGATGTCCAGTACGGTTATTCCGGATCCGGTATTCGGAACGCCAATGTGTATCCCATATGGAAAGGGGCGGGTTGTCCGACATGTCAATACTCCTCGGTACGCCTAAGTCTAACGGCTGGACTGCAGATGAAAAAAAGCATATCAGTTCAAACTACCGATTTTCTTTTCAGGCACCATTCGAGAACGAAGCTGTAATTTCTGCAGGACAGTTATTGAGCGAAGACAGCTTGCTGGATTTCTTGGATCAAACTGGACCGCGAATTGGCTCTAATAAGCGTCCAGTTACGGCATCGCTATTTTTTAAACGCTATGCTTACTGCAGTCTTACCTCTTCTCTGTACGGAATGACTATGTTAAATAAATCGTTTGACATGGATATTGAGAACGTATACTTAATCGATCATAACTCTGATGCAATGTGGCTTCCATCTTTCACATTAAAAGATGCTTCTGCACAGCTCTCCTCACAATCAAGAGAAGACTGGCGATCAAGTGTGATTGAAACTCTTTTTAAAGAAAATATTTCAGTGATGCTTAACCACGTGGCGAAATCTGCACGTATCTCTAAAGCAACACTATGGGAGAATGCTTGGATCTACATACGGTGGATTTACGAAACATGGCTTAGTGAAGATCATTCAGATGAAGTGAAACAGCGCATTCAAGAGGACTATGCATTTTTCATGGATGCTGAAGCTTATCATTTTGGATTAACAAAGAATCCATTTCACCGGTTTATGGCACCTGCCGGCTGCGCACCAACGAAAATCCGCAAAACGTGCTGCCTTTATTACAAAACTGAAAACGGGACTTGCTGTTCTACATGTCCCAAGAGATAAAACCGGGCAAAACAGCCCCGGTTTTTTTTGTTTTTTCTTGTGTATTTCCGGGTACTTTAGTAAAGAAAAGATGATTGGAGGTATTTGATGATGATGTGGTTATTTCTATTTTTAGCAGCCTGTACAGGTGTTGCTGTTTTCTTTTTGATTCCAGGGTTCAAAGCAATAAAGGAATCCATGACTACGGTTCAACAAATGAAAAGTACGGGAGACAGTATCACTGCCCGCATGAACGATGTAAAAACCCAGCAGCAGCTTCTGCAGGAAAAGAAAGATTACCTTCGTTATGATATCTATCAAAAGAAAAACAGCTTTTTGGCTGTAAAAGAAGGTTTTGCTGAAATAAAGGATACCATTCACAAAATAAAAAATTAGAGGATCGTGACATAATTGCGCATTCATACGTTCGTGCTAGCTGCAATAGAAGCCCCAGACAACCAGATTATTGATTCTTTGACGCAGGAAAAACTCCCTGATTATGAGTTTAATAAAAAAGACTTATTTACCGCCTATTCCCTCTCCTCAAGGGAACGACTGTTTAAAGATCAGAACGACCAATGGTATGCTGCTGCTCATTTTGTAAAAGATTCTTTGCACAACGTTAAATATGGGAGACAAACATTCCGGCCACCTTATAAGGACATTCCTGATGAAGAACTTTCTTTTGTTGAGATATTAGAAAAGAATGATTGGGTACCTATGAATGCTCATTACGATAAGGCATTATGCCATGTGATAGCAGAAGTAGGCAAACTTGATGAAATTTCTTTAGAGATGCAGTCTAAGTTAGCCCATGCGGATGGAGATGATGACCCGCAAGTGGCTCATTCACTGCATTTTATTGAGTCTAAACTTAATGGGAAACGGTCTCGTTTTATTTCTGGCTGGGAATCACACTCTTTTGCTACGATTACAGAGAGCAATGATTTTGCGGATGATATTTTGATGCCAGTTTCATCATGGCTGTATTTGTTATATTTTTCTTATTTTCTCGATAACAATGGTTCCATTCCCTCAGATCAGATGATGCCGCGTCTGCTCGGGAACTTATGGGCTTCAACAATGAAGGAACTGCCTTACAATAAAGACCTTATACGAATTCAGCCACTTTCTTAAATACGAAAAAGCCCTCCAACACAAGTCGGAGGGCTTAATTTTATTCAACTACAAGCTTTGAGACCATATCTGCATGTCCGTTACCACATGGAATGCTGCAGCGAAGTGTATATTCACCTGGTTTTAAGTTAACAACATCAGACGATCCGCCTGCGATGTTAACATCTTCCCCTTCAATCATAAGGGCATGATTTCCGTCAACGTTTTCTAGTTTTAGAGCAACATCTTTATTTGCTGGGATTTTGTATTCTTTTTGATCAAACTCAAAGTTCTTCGCTTCGATTGATACTGTTTCTTCTGCTTTTTTAGAACCTTCTTCTTTATCTTTACCTCCGCCGCAAGCTGCCAGGATACCAATAGCAAGAATTGCGATTGCCGCAAGCCATAATGATTTTTTCAACATCTGAATTGCCTCCTTGAATCTTTCTAATTTAATTATAACCCTATTTTAATGCATCTAGTATGGAGAATCTGTGACAGATGTCACAAAGAAAAAAGCCCGGTGATATTCACCAGACTACTTTTCCATCTTTTTATATTCTTCATGAATTTTTTTCGACGTCTGGTCGATCTGCTCTCCCCAGTGGTCGTTTACTTTCGTAAATATCACTTTTCCTTTTTTATCGACTAGTGCATAACCGCGTTTTGCTACGCCTTCACCTTTCATATCCAAATGGTCGATCAGTTTAAATTCTGGATCGGACAAAAATGGGAACGGCGGCTGCATTTCTTGATGAAGGGCTGACAAATGTTCAACCGTGTCAGAACTCACTGCATACATATTAACATCCATATCTTCAAACTTATCTACATTCTCTTTCAGCTGAACCAGCTGAGCTTGACAGAGTCCTCAGCCAGCTGTTGTAAATAAGAAAATTAATGACGGTTTGTCTGAAGGAAATACAGCTACCGGTTCACCGTTCTGGTTTTCCAGTTTCGCTTCTTTAAGCTTAGAGTCATTCCCGCAGCCTGCAACTGCCAGTGTTAAAATCACTGCAAAACAGATCGTAAATAATTTATGTATCTTTTTCAAGGCAATCTCCTTTCTAGAATACCGCCACTTTTTTCATATAATGTGATATTCTATAATTTCTTCAATCTATCTTTTATTATAATAGATACCGGTAACACATATACAATAAATAGGTTTATTAAAGGATGATACATATGAAATTTAGCTTTAAAGTTTGGCTGATCCTCTCTTCAATTTCCTTGATTCTCGCAGGATGCAGCCAGTTGCAATTGTCTGAAAAAGATAGAATTCAAGTTCAAGTTCTAGACGTAGTGGATGGTGACACAATAAAAGTAAAGGTCGATGGGAAAAGTGAAACCGTTCGTTTTTTACTAGTGGACACCCCAGAGAGCGTCCATCCAAATAAACCCGTTCAGCCTTTCAGTAAAGAAGCGAGCAAACATACTGAGGGAATGCTGAGTGGATCGGATGTTGAACTCGAGCTAGGAATCGGTGAACGTGACAAGTACGGACGACTTTTAGCATACGTGTATGCAGATGGAAAAAGTGTTCAGAAATCACTGCTTGAAAAAGGATTAGCGCGAGTGGCCTATGTGTTTGAGCCAAACACAAAATATGTGGATGACTACGAGAAGATCCAAAAACAAGCTCAAAAAGAAGGGATTGGCATTTGGAGTCTGGAGAACTATTCACAAGAGGATCGTTATATTCCTGAAGAAGCAGAAGATTCAGTCGAGGAGACTGCTGACTCAAAATGCACGATTAAAGGGAACATTAACTCTTCTGGAGAAAAAATCTATCATGTTGAAAGCGGCAGATATTATAAAATTACTAAACCTGAAGAATGGTTCTGCAGCGAGCAAGAAGCAATCGATGCCGGATTCCGGAAGTCTCAGCAATAATAATAAAACCGCTGTCAGGCAAAGTTCCTGATAGCGGTTTTTATTTTAGCAGCATTCATCCTGCCCGATCATAATTAATCCAGACCCGTGCTTAGAATCTTCAAAATCAAGTTTTAATGCAGTTGTCTGATCTTTAATTCTTTGGTCAAATGCAACACGAATTCCGTGAATTTCTTCAATAACATCTGAGTTTTCCGGCTCATCCAGAGCCAAGCCAAGCTTTGGACCTCCTCAGCCCATGCCTGCAAAATAAACTCGGATTCCGTTTGCGTTATTCATTTCAAGCACTTCTTCAATATACTTCTTTGCGCTTAATGTAATTTCCACAACCATCACCTCTTCATGTGTAGTATATCGTATTTTTGCCTAAATCGTGAAGAAAATGCTTGTCCTAAGTGGGAATTACATTCTAATTCATCTTGAAAAGCCGCTCTCATTAGTGGAAGTCACTAATGTGAAGCGGCTATGCGATTATTAGAGGAATGTAAACTTATAGCGTAATATTTTTATGATTTTTTTGATATTTAAGCCTTCCAGGAAATTTTATGAGCCTTCAATTTTTTTATGAGCCTACAAAAATATTTATAAGCCTTGACCGCGAATGTCCGTCCCAAACACACAAAATCATCAGCCAAAGTGTAATTGTCTAGGGACTGTCCCCCCGGAGCTGCTTCAGCACCTGCTCGATGTCGCTGCTGTTGAAACCGCAGTTCCGCATCGCTTCCGAGACTTTTGCTGTCATATCTGATCTTTCATTATGAGCTTTAATTCGCTGCAAAAGTTCGTTAACTTTTGCTGCATTATAGGTTTCATGATAATTTTTTATGAAAGTATCCATATCCCTTCCCTCCTTCAGAAATTTTTTCACAGTAGGGATATATATGTTTTGGACGAATTTGATTAGAATTTGTCCTCTAAACAAATTAAAAACCCGCTTATCATTAAGTGGGCTCATTCACTAACTAATCCTTATTTCTTTTTTACTTTATACAAGATAAATAGGAAGATGATAACGACTGCTGCAATCATAATTCCTCTTGTGTAAGGGGCAGCGATTGTTTTAATGTCTTCCCAGTTGCTTCCGAGTCTGCTTCCTAATTCAATGAAGAAGATTGACCATGGAATAACTGCTAGTGTTGTAAATAACGTGAACTTCGCAAATGACATTTTTGCAATACCCGCTGGAATGCTGATCGCATGTCTTACAACCGGAATAAATCGAGCAAAGAAAATAACGCCTGTACCATATTTATTAAACCATTTTTCTGAAAGGTCGATTTGCTTTTTAGAGATTAGAATGTATTTTCCGTACTTTTCTAAAAACGGTCGTCCTCCATAATGGCCCATCCAATATAAGAAAAGCTGTGCCAGCGTTCCCCCGATTGTTCCGGCAATAACAGCCAAGGTGAAATTCAGATGTCCTTTGGCTACCATATACCCACCGTAAGACAGAACAAGTTCACTCGGAATGACCTCAATCATTAATCCAAGTGCAATTCCTAGATGACCTAAACTCATAATCCATTCAAGCAGTGAAATCACTAATTCTTTCATTGTATCTCCTTAACCTCTAATTATATTTTTGCTGCTGCCAAAAAGCCTGTCCAAGCAGCTATCAATCCTAATGTGTATGTCAGAACCAAATAAAGAAGAACTTTTCTTTTATCTTTTTTATAAAGTGTAACAACTTCAAATTGAAGTGTCGAGAATGTCGTGAGAGCACCTAGAAAACCTGCTGCGTACAGTGAATCTAGTATTTCCCGTCCTTCATTCGTGACATACCAGCCTAATAAGAACGATCCGAAAATATTAACACAAAACGTTCCCCAAGGAAACTCTCCATTTAATCGCTGACTCACAAAGTATCGAGCGAGTGCACCGCATGCACCGCCAGCCGCTGCGGCTATAGAACTTACGATCATTGTTCTGCACCTTCTTTTTCTAGAAGTACTGAGCCGCACTTTATCCCGAGTAAGACCGCTCCAATACCCGTTACTGCACTGATTATAAAATACTGGATAGCTATCGAATACAGTCCTTGATCCAAAAGCAGAACAATCTCCGCATTAAAGGTTGAGAACGTCGTAAAAGATCCTAAAAATCCCGTTTGAATTCCTGATACAAGTGTTCTATTTTTTATATGCTGAGATCCGTGAACAACAAACCATCCCAGAACAAAACTTCCGATCAGATTTATCGCCAAGGTGGAAAACGGAAACTGCGCATGAGGCTGAAAAAGAAGAATACCGATCCAAAACCGGAGAACAGCTCCAATCATTCCGCCGGCTGTGATTGCTGCGATTTTCACCCTATACTATTCCTCCTGTATGTACAAAAAGATTAAGACACATGCCTTAATCTTTTGTCAGTTCTTTTTTCCAAATTAAATTTGCACAATACTTGATGATATCTCTTCTTCTTATAATACCGATGAAATGACCATCGTCATCGGTAACAGGTATAAAGTTCTGGTCAGTAGACAAAGTAATAAGGTCTTCCATATTTGAGTTGATCGATACAGATATGTTATTTATACGCTGCGGTACATCAGTTAACTTTGTCTTTAACACTTCATCATAACCCTTTTCAAAAGCTTCCCTAAGCTTCCATAGAAGATCGCCTTCAGTCAGCGTTCCAATGTAGCGTCCTTCTTCAGATACAAGCGGCACTGAAGTATACTTGTGATAAGATAACTTCTCTAATGCCTGCCTCATAGTTGCTTCAGGGTTCAAGTACTTTACTTCATCTTTCGGCAACAAATAAAAAGCAATATTCATGTTGGTACGCGCTCTCCTTTGTAAGCATGATTCACGCTTATTTAAACGCTTTTTCTAACACCTACTTCATTATATCAAAAAGGAACTTGGTCTGCTTCTTAAACCACTGTCTTATTTTAAAATCTCCTCTTACATTCAACTGATTCTTTAGTCCAAGGCTAATAAAAAGGCTGTTTTCGTATTCATTGTTGTTTTTATAAGAGGTTAATTTCCGCTACAGGACTCGCTTTCCTCAGGGTGTGCGGTGAGCCCCCTCGTAACCTCGCGACATTGAGTGGTCTCACCTGTCCCACTCATCCTGCAGGACAAGGAAGGCTGCGACAGCATTACATCGAACGAAGAAAATGCGATTTTTATTTTCGAGGAGTCTCGCCCTTTCGCTCCTCTTAACTATTCAATGAGGAATTAAGACTAAACCTTTCAGGAGCAAAAATCCTAAGAAAATAAATTTAAAAAATGGCCATAAAAAGATTTTTTTGCAAATCGTAATGATTCCGTTTATAATGAAAATGGATTGTTTGAAAGGAGAGAAAAACCGATGAAAAGACTTGGCTTGATAGGCATAATTTTTCTTTTGATCGCAACAGCAGCTTGCGGGAACAAAGGTGCTGATAAAAAAGATGGAACTTTAAATATATATACAACGATGTATCCTTTAGAATACTTTACAGAAAGAATAGGCGGAAAGCATGTTGAAGTTTCATCCATTATACCACCAGGAGCAGATGCACATACGTATGAGCCCTCAACTAAAAAAATGGTTGAGATTACAGAAGGCGATGCGTTTGTCTACAACAAGATGGAATCCGATGAGTTCTCCTCCTCAGTTGCTGATACGTTAAAAGAAGAAGATGTGCCAATTGTAGATGCAGCTAAGGATGTTGAGCTTGCCAACATGGAAGAGCATGAAGAAGAAGGTGCACATGAAGAAGGTGAAGAATCTCACGGGAAAGAAGAGCATCGCGAACATGGCTCACAGGACCCACATATTTGGCTAGACCCGGTTCTTGCTCAAAAAATGGCAGATAACATCTATAACGGTTTAGTTAAAATTAAACCGGACGCAAAAGATGATTTCAAAAAGAATCATGCTGCATTGATTAAAGACCTAAAAGAGTTAGACGCTTCCTTTAAAAGTAAAGTTGAAGAAGCACCAAAGAACTCTTTCATCGTATCTCATGCAGCATATGGTTATTGGGCTGAGCGCTATGGATTGGAGCAAATTGCGATCAGTGGACTCTCACCTTCTCATGAACCGAGTCAGCATCAGATCGAAAACATCATTCAAAGTGCAAAGAAAGATAAGATTCAATATATCCTATTCGAGAAAAACGTTAATAACAAAGTGGCTGAAATGATCAATAAAGAAGTCGGAGCGAAGACAATGACGCTGCACAATCTTGAAACACTTACAAAAGATGATCTAAAGAACGACCGTGATTATCTTTCGATCATGAAAGAAAACATTGATACACTATCTAAAGCACTTCAATAATTAGCAAAACGCCTAGGGAATCATTTCCCAGGCGTTTTTTTTATATCGCATCAAGCATTTTAAATTGTGATACTACAAGGTGATAATAAACCCCTTCAGCATCCATCAGTTCGTTATGATTTCCTTGCTCAATGATTTCTCCATGATCCAGGACAACAATATTATCCGCTTCCCTGATCGTTGAAAGTCTGTGTGCAATGATGATCGCTGTTCTTCCATTCAGCAAAGTCTTTAGAGCGGTTTGAATTTTTTGTTCAGATTCTGTATCAATACTTGCAGTCGCTTCATCTAGGATTAAAATATCGGGGTCAGCAAGTAAAGCCCGTGCAAAGGAAAGCAGCTGCCTCTCTCCTACCGATAAAACATTTCCTCGCTCTTCAACCTCTGTTTCATAACCATCAGACAGTCTTTCAATAAAGGCATGAGCTCCTACCGCTTTCGAAGCGTTCCTAACTTCTTCATCTGTTGCATCAGGTCTTCCGAACCGGATGTTCTCCATGATCGTTCCCGAGAAGATGAAGGTATCCTGAAGCACAACACTCACCTTTTCACGAAGGCTGCCTAAGCTGGCATCTCTCAAGTTTACGCCGTCGATCAAAACATCTCCTGAAGTTGGATCGTAGAATCTGCTCACCAGGTTTGCGATCGTTGTTTTTCCAGAGCCTGTATGACCCACAAGAGCTACAGTCTGACCTGCACCAATCGTCAGGTCGATTCCTTTCAATGCTTTTCGTTTATCATCATAAGAGAATTCAACGCTTTCAAACTCAATTTCTCCTTTAATTCTGGAAAACTCAAAGGCACCTTTTTTCTCGTGAACATTAGGCTTTTCATCCAAAAATTCAAAGATTCGTTCAGATGAAGCCATCCCTACTAAAAGCTGATTATACACTTGCCCTAAACGGGAGATCGGCTCCCAGAACATCCCCAGATAAAATGCAAAGGTAACAAAAACACCGATTTCCAACGCTTCACCCTGAATCAAGTAAGCCCCAAACCATAATAATATCGCTGTACCGATCGCGTTAGACATTTCTACAAAAGGACGGAATAAAGCATTCTGCTGTGTTGCCGTTTTCCAGCTGTTATATGTCTCATTATTTACTCCGTTAAAAAAGCCCATGTTTTCTTTTTCTTGCGTATAAGACTTTGTAACTCTTATCCCCTGAATACTTTCGTTCAGATGCGAGTTCAACTTTGCCTGCTTAATGCGGACAACCTGCCACGAACGTCTTATTTTCTTTCTTAAGCTTGTAGAAATGAAGAACATCAGCGGTAAAATCACCATAATTGCCAAAGTCAGCTCTGGACTGTAAACAAACATGATTACGATGATACCAAACAGCATGATTACATCCATAAGAACGTTGATAACACCGTTTGTAAATAGATCCTGCAGGGAGTTAACATCGTTGATGATACGAACGAGTATCGAACCAGCCGAACGCTGATCAAAGAAACGATGTGACAAACGCTGGATATGTTTGAACAGATGCTGGCGAATATCATAAATCACGTATTGTCCCAGATAATTCATCCATTTTATCCGGAGGGTATTCGCTCCCCATGAGATAAGATATAGAGCAGATATAGCAATGATTAATTTAATAAGAAGTGATGTATCTTTGTTCTTAATCGCATGATCAAACGTCAGCACCCCAATGAATACAGGAACAGCAAGTCTGACAGCAGTTGTGACCATCATTGCTAAAAACGCTTTAGGAAGCAGGTTCTTGCTGTATGGTTTCATATAACCGAATAGCCTGATGATCTGACTCCAGTTAAACGGTTTGTCGATCACCAGTTCAGAGGAATAACGGAAACGGGCTGATTTTTTTCTCTTATCCATTTCTACACCCCCTGCCCGTTATTTTGAAACACTTTATTTCTATCTTGATATTGGATGTCATAGATTCTGCGATAGTTTCCTGACTCTTTCTGGATGAGTTCATCATGAGTTCCACGCTCAACGACCGCCCCTTCATTAAGGACCAATATTTCATCCGCATGTTTTAAAGATGAAATACGATGAGCGATAATAAAAGTCGTCCGATCATCCATGACTTCTTTTAAAGCGCGCTGAATCTTAAACTCTGTTTCCATATCAACTGCACTTGTTGCATCATCTAATATGAGGATGGCAGGATCGATAAGAATGGCTCTTGCAATGGAAATCCTCTGTTTTTGTCCTCCCGATAGACCAAGTCCTCTCTCCCCTAAAATCGTATCGTAACCGTCAGGGAGTTCCATTATAAAGTCATGAGCCTGTGCCCGTTTTGCAGCATCCATAATCTCATCCATATCAGCGTCAGGGTTGCCATAGGAAATATTGTCCCTGATCGTCGATGAAAACAAGAAAGACTCCTGAAGTACAGTTCCGATATTTTTTCTTAACGTATTAATCGAGTATTTTTCTAACGGCTTGCCATCGATTAATATTCTTCCAGACTCCGGCTTATAAAACCTGGATAAAAGCTGAGTGATGGATGTCTTTCCAGAACCAGTCGCACCGATCAGCCCTATCGTATGACCTTGTTTAACAGTAAAAGTAATATCTTTTAAAGCATCCTTTTTTTCATTTTTATAACGATGCGTCACTGCTTCAAACGTTACTTCTCCATTCAGACGAACCATGGCTGTATCACGATCTTCACCTTCAAATTCAAGAGGTTCATCTAATACTTCAAGAAGGCGTTCCCCGGAAGCTTTTGACTGTGAGAAGGTATTCATGATAAACCCGAGATTCATGATAGGACCCATGATGTACCATACAAGACTGAAGAAAGCGACAAGCTCTCCTGCAGTAAGGTCACCGTTAATTACCAGATAACCGCCATACGCGAGCAAAAGAACGACTGACAAGTTCCCGATCAGCTCCATGATTGGAAAATATCGGGCCCAGATATGTGATGTGTTCAGAAACTGAGATTTGTAGTCTTCATTCGACGTATCGAATTTACCAATCTCAAAATCTTCTCTCGACAATGACTTAACTGTGTTGATTCCACTGATGTTTTCCTGAACTTTCGTGTTAAGGTTAGCCATTGATTTTCGTATACCCCTGAATGCGGGATGTACTTCTTTATCAAACTTGTAAACAACGATTGCGAGGAATGGCATCATACAAAGTGTAATGATTGCCAGCGGGATCGAATAGAAGAACATTACGGAAAGACTGAATGCAATGATTAGAACGAAATTGATAAGCTGGGAAAATCCAAATGAGAGGAAAAACCGAAAACCCTCTACATCTGCTGTTAACCGGGACATGAGGTCCCCCGTTTTAGCATTATCATAATAACTGAAAGGCAAAAATTGAAGCTTCTCATACAGAGATTCACGGAGCTGGAAAACGGAGCTGATGCCAAACAAATCCCCAAAATATTGATGACAATATGTAGCTGCTCCTTTTATTCCCATAAGTACGATAAAGCCGATTGCCACATAAGGTACGAATGAATATTCTCCTTTTATAATGATTTCATCGATGGTAAACTGCAGAACCATCGGATATACAACTGTAATGGCTGATACCAGAATCAAAGTCAGAATCGACCAGTAAAAATATTTTTTATAAGGCCAATAAAAGTCTTTTAATCTTCTAAACGTATCCAAATCTTCATCTTCCCCCTTCTGAAAAAATAAAAGACAATATACATCATATAACAGAATAGTTGGAAAAAACTATACATTTGCTCGAGTTTTTGTAAAAAAGTTTATATGTTAACAATAAACTTTATTAATTAATTTCACTTTCCTATCCTACAAAAAAAAGCCCCGAATTATTCGAGGCTTTTTGCTTAACTTTTTTAATTTCCAAAAGGTTGCTGCGTGGATACACTTTGTGAATACACTTCGATGCAATTTTACGGTACGTGTTCTTATATTTATTACACCTTCGCTCAAAATCATTGAAGTTTCGCTAAAAAACGTGAGTTACGCTCAAGATTTTCCTTTTTGGCTCAAAGTCCCTCTTCTCGCATACTTGAGCGGAAATTAGCCACTTCTAACAACCTATCTTTTTCTTCTGAAAGCAAAGAAAGAAACTATGGCAATTAAAATAACTAATCCAATCGTCAATGGACCAAAATAGCTTGGATTTCCAGGCTGTTTTTCCTTATCTTGCTCAGGCAGGATTTGTTCTGTATTATCTGTATTTTGTTCTGGTTCTTTTTTTGGCTGGGCCTGCTCCGGCCGATCCACCGAGAACGAGTAACTCCCCTCGATTACATGACCGTCTGCTCCGATTATTTTATATTCAACTGTATACTTTCCGTTTTCAAGGCGATTGTTCATTTTTCCCGTCATTTGATTATCTTCAATACTAATCTGGAGGGGAATTTCTTCATTTTCGTTTTTCAATTTCATGGTGCTTAACGATTCAATTTTAGTTGAAAACGTTAAAATCACTGCTTCAAGATCTGTGGTAACCTTCTCCCCTTTTGCTGGTGTCGCAGACTCAAGATCAGAGTGAGCAAATACAGATGAAGGCAGATTCAAAACTATCATAAATAATAAAAGAAAGGATAAGACCGTTTTTTTCATATTTGGCTCCCTGTATTAAAATTTTCTTTCTACCTACATTTAAACAAAGATGGAATACCCTCACAAGTATTCAGTCTTTACAAATCGTTGACATTTTAAGTGATAAACATACATTTCAAGCCTATTTTGCTGTATTCTCCGCTCCTGCCCACTTCGAAAATAAAAACAGGCATAGAATGTATGGAATTAACAATTGCAAGAATTAAAGGAGGAAAAATCGATGGGTTTTGCTCATGGCAATTCTTTTGCGTTGGTAGTAGTGTTGTTTATTCTATTGATTATTGTAGGGGCAGCTTGCTTCTGCTAATAAGAAATAGCAAACAGGAAAAAAGCCGGATTCGTCCGGCTTGTTTTGTGTTTATAAAAGAAAAACTCAGCATTATTGTGCTGAGCCTTCTGTTTCTTCTTTTTCTTTTTCCATATTTCCGTTAACGGTAGCCGCGTTTTCACCGTATTCTTTCTTAAGGTCCCAATAAGCCTCTAACGCACGTTGACCAATGAATTTATTGATTCGCTGATTACCGTTTCGCGGTGTACCCTCTGGAACTACGACTGCGAATGCAATCTCCGGGTTCTCAAATGGAGCGTATCCAACTAGCGTTAAGTTATGTTTTTCTGTCAGCTGCCCTGTTTGGGGGTGCTTGATTATACGCTGAGCTGTTCCGGTTTTTCCGGCAGGGTTATGATACTTTTCAACATCATCAAAATAACTTTTTGCCGTACCGCCCGGAGCATGCATGACTTGCCAGAACCCTTGCTGCACGCGTTTGATGTATTTTTCATCAACATCGAGTTTGTTTAGGATGACAGGTTCAAATCGTTTCAGTAATTTTCCTTCTTTATCTTCATCAGTAGCAGGTTCACGTATTTCTCTAACAAGCTGAGGTTTTACGCGATATCCTCCATTTGCAATCGTTGATACATATTGTACGAGTTGCATCGTTGTATATGTATCAAACTGTCCGATTCCTAAGTCAAAAAGGGTACCCATCTCCCCTTCTGGCGGTTTTCCTTCATAACCAGTTGCTTCATTCGGAAAGTCAATTCCCGTCTTGACGCCTAATCCGAACTGATTATACATATATCGTGCTTCTGCATACGTATCAGTATAATGTTCAGGCCCAATCATACGGTCCATAATATTAAACATATATACGTTGGAAGACATTTTTAAAGCGTCTAAATCTGTGATAGACCCCATGTTCTTCCAGGAAGATTTATTCATTCCATATTTTGTGTAAGGCGTATCGTAAATTCGTTCTCCCATACTGATCAGACCTTTTTGCAGCCCTGATAATACAGTTGCTCCCTTTACAGTCGATCCCATTTCATAGGAATTAAACAACGCTCCGTATTCATCATTGGTGAATTTACCATCTTCATATTTTTTACCCGCTATACCTTTGACTTCTCCTGTTTTCGGATTGATCATAACGATATAAGCAGATTTAAGTAGTTCATTGCCTGGGAGTGGTTTAGCTTTTAAGATTTCTTCCTCTAAAATACGCTCTAATCTAAATTGGAGCTCCATGTCCAAAGTCAGAACGATATCTTTTCCTCGTTGACCTGCAATTGATTTCGGTTCACCAATCGTTTGCCCCGTTTTTGGGTTTGTCAGATATACAGACTTTTCCTTCATTCCTCTAAGCACTTGTTCATATTGAACTTCGAGACCACTGACTCCTACTTGGTCACTTCTGTCATAGCCAAGGCTATAGAAGTAATCCATTTTAGTTTTTGGAATTTGTTTTACAGCACCAAATATCGCTGATTCCCCATAAGGATAAATACGCTCAGAGTCAGCCATAATATCGATGCCCGGCAGGTCGCCAAGGTTTTCAGATATGATAGATACTTCTTCGTTTGATAAGTTTGTTTTAATTCTTTGCGCTGAGTACGCATAGCCTGTGTCCATCGCCCGCTTATAAGCTAGCACTTTAATATCTTCACTTGTAAGACTATTAATTTCTTCCTCTGTGATCTTATCAACAAGCGCTTTGTATTGTTCCTTGTCGCTTAATTTCTTTTCTTTCTTGCTTAAGCGTTCTTTCATTAATTCCGTGATATCATGTTGTGCGATAAAATAATCTTTTTTATCACGTTCTGTAATCTTTTTCTCCTGCTCTTCTGTTACACCAAGTCTTTTAGCGAGCCACTTTGCGATACGCATTGTGTCATCGGCTTTTGTATCTACCGTCTTTGTATACGTAAGGGAGAAAAATGGTTTGTTGCCTACTACTTCACGAAAGTTGCTGTCCAGCAGCTTGCCGCGCGGGGCTTCTTTTCTAGCAATAACTTCTTCTACAGCCTCAGACTCCAATCGTTTTTCTTCTCCGTTCACGATCTGGAGTACACCAAGCCTTAGAATAAGAATCGAAAATAGAAAAAATACGATTAAAAACAAGACATTTAAACGAAAGGGTACTTGCGTTTTTTTCTTCTTTCTTTCTGGATCCGCTTTCGTTACCATCATTCCGCTCCTTTTGGAAATTTTCCCGTTAATTTTACAATTATATTACAAAAGCATCTATGTATAGATTACTAGATGTTGACCGAAATTCCAACATATTCATGAAAAAAACCTTATCTTTTTTTGATAAGGTTTTGGCGTTCTTTATTCAGCTGAAATCATTAACTTTTCCGTTGGTACAGGTTTACCAAAATAGTAGCCTTGTGCTAGCTCTACTCCATAATGGCGAGCAACATCCGCTTCTTCTTTTCTCTCGATTCCTTCAGCCAAAACGATCGCTCCAATCTCATTTGCGACCTGCACAATTTGTTTAATCATATGTTGTTTTTCTATATCGTCGTCACAGAACGAAATAATCTCCCGGTCAATTTTTACATAATCTGGACGCAATTCCTTTAATACAGAAAGTGTTGAATGTCCTGCTCCTAAATCATCAAGCGCCACTTTCATCCCTTTTTCCTGATAAGCAGTAAGGATACTCTTTAAATGAGCGATATCTGCAATCTCTTCAGTCTCTACTACTTCAAACACTAAATCCTGTGGATCGACACCTGCTTCTGCAGCTGCTCTAAAAGTCGTTGCCAGACAATGCTTCGGATCATAGATCGATGACGGCAAGAAATTGATGAACCGTTTTACACCAGGAGGTACAGCATCTGCACTATTTTGGATAGAAGCTATACGAGCTTTTCCATCTAAGAGAGCTTGAAAACCTGAGCGTTCTGCCATCTGAAAAAGTTCATAAGGTTTGAAGTCAAGGCTATCTGCTAATGGACGAAGCAGAAATTCGTATCCGTAAATCTTATTGGATGCTAAATGAATGATGGGCTGAGAATACGTCGTAAATAATTGCTGCTGAATCACTTGGTGAAGCTCAGGGTGCGCAATTCTTTCATAAAAATGACCAAAAGGAATCCAGGTCTTGAATGGATTTGATTCAATTGATGCATTTTCTAAAGAACAAAAGAAAGAATGTAATGCCTGTTTGTTAAACTCTCTCTTCATGCCTTCAAGAATAGTTTGCAAGCTTGATAGATTTTTATAGTTTGCAGACAAAATTTCTAGGTTTACGTTTACGGTAAATTCATGTGATTCCAAAAATTGCTGCAAACTTTGTAAAAGTACAGGATGATCCGTCCGGATGTGAAAAATACCTTCTCTAGGAAATTCACCTGATGGACGACACTGGGAACAAGACATAAAAAAACCTCCAAAAAAAGAATTGCAAACTTTTGTAAAATTTGCTATTTTATAATTCTGCGCTCTGAAATTACAACTTTATAAAGGGGGACTTATGGTTTATTGGATTCTTTTACAAAAAAGCTTTATGACTAATATGCAATATAAGGTTGCCCATCTAATTAACAACGCGGCAAGTGCAATCTTTGGCTTTGTATTCATTGCGATCTGGGCAGGCGTTTTGCAAGGAAAAGAACAGAGCAGTCCTTATGATGTAATGGACATGACATATTACATAGCTGCTGCACAATGCATTCTTTGGCTTTCCGGATTTTTAACAGCAGGACTGAACATCCAAAACGGTGTCAGAAACGGAGCCATCTCATTAGAACTTGCCAGACCTGCAAACTTTTTTCTGTACGTTACCTCACAAGAAGCCGGCCGGCTCGTTTATAATTTCTTCTTTCGTTCGATTCCTATCGGATTCGTATTTGCATTAACCGTTGGCTTCTATGTACCTCAAAATTTTTCAAGCTATCTTTTCATATGTATTTCAGTACTTCTCGCTATTATTATATCTGTTAATTTACACTATCTGGTAGGAATAAGTGCTTGCTGGACAACTGAAGTCGCCTGGGCACATTTTGTAAACTTCACCTTATTGGCCGGTCTAGGCGGACAGATGGTACCTATCGATTTTCTTCCGGCACCTTTATCAACTTTGACACAGTACTTGCCTTTTGCAGGAGCCATTTATTATCCAGTCATGGTTTTCCTTGAAAAAGCATCCCATGATGTCATCTGGATTCAGCTTTTCTGGGCTTTAGTACTAACTTTGCTGAATCTATGGATTACCGAAAGAGCACGCCAAAAATTAGAGATTCAAGGAGGGTAAGCTATGAATCTTTATTTGAAGCTGTTATCAGGAAGCTTGCGTTCACGTATGCAATATAAAATGAATTTTCTCGTATCCTCGCTTTCATATGGATTGATCATGGCCGTTGATTTCGTTTTGCTCGCGGCAATCTTACAGCGTTTTGATGATGTGAAAGGCTGGAATCTTTATGAAGTAGGCTTGCTTTACGGCATTTCTTCAGTAGCAATAACGCTTTACAGGGTGTTTGGTGTAGAGATTCATAATTTTGAAAGATACATGGTAGAAGGAGAGTTTGATAGCCTCCTCATTCGCCCTGTCTCTCCACTTTCACTGCTCTTAACCAAGAACCTTGACCTGTCACGGATCGGAGGAACCGCTCAAGGGGTTATCATTCTGGTTATTTCTATTATCGGACTCAACATGGATAGTTTTGATATGTTCTTGCTGCTGCTGTACTTGCCTATTTCTATTGCATCAGGTGTAGTGATCTGTTTTTCTCTTGGACTCCTGACAGCAACTTTCGCATTCTGGACGCAGAGAATAAAGGATTTTCAGACATTCACACTTTATGCACCCTTTAACGCAGCAAACTATCCGATGAACATCTATCCCGGATGGTTAAAGATTATTTTCTTCACTGTCATTCCAGTTGGGTTTATGAACTACACGCCTATCCTTTTCCTATTAGATAAAGGCGGCAGCATTTGGAACCTGGCATGGCCGCCGGCAGTTGCTCTCGGTTTTTTATTTTTATCATTACGTTTCTGGCATTTCGGAATTCGGCACTACCACAGTACAGGCAGTTAAGGAGGAACATATGATAGTTGCAGATCAATTAAACAAGCACTTTAAAATCTATGAAACAAAAAAAGGATTCCTCGGCTCATTTACTTCCCTTCTATCTACCAAACATCATGTTGTAAAAGCCGTAAACGATATATCTTTTAACATCCCAGAAGGTGAATTTGTCGGCTACATTGGTCCGAACGGTGCAGGAAAATCAACAACAATTAAAATGCTGTCTGGTATTCTGCATCCAACTGGCGGAAGCATCAAGGTGGCAGGTCTCAGTCCTCAAAAAAGAAGAAAAGAAGTGGCCAAAAAGATTGGCATCGTCTTCGGTCAGCGGACACAGCTTTGGTGGGATCTTCCGCTACGGGATTCTTTTGATATCTTAAAAGAGATGTACAAAGTACCTGATGCAAAATATCAAGAATTTTTAAAGCTGTATGATGATATGCTTCAGATCGGACAGTTTATAAATACCCCTGTGCGAAAGCTTTCCCTCGGACAGCGCATGAGGGGAGATCTTGCTGCGGCAATGATTCATAATCCAGATGTACTGTTTTTGGATGAACCGACGATCGGTCTCGATGTAAATGCCAAAACAAGCATCCGGTCATTCTTGAAAGAACTCAACACAAATGAAAACAAAACCATTCTATTAACGACACATGATATGGATGATATTGAACAGCTGTGCAGCAGGGTAATTGTGATCAATCATGGTCAGATTGTGCTTGATGGTTCTCTTGCAGATCTAAGACATAATATCGGATTACCGAGTGTGATTGAAGTACAATACAGGGAGAAGCCCAAACATTTGCCGGCTGAATTAGACGGTATTGAAAAGATGCGCTGGGAAGATGACAAACTTATACTCATGTATGACCGGTCTGTTCTTTCTTCACCTTCATTACTTCAAGAGGTTGCAAAGTGGGGCGAACCGGTTGATATTCAGATGAAAGAACCGGATATAGAAGAAGTGATTCAAAAAATATATTAAGAAAAACAAAAGCTGGCTGCAAGGTTCTGAGAGAAACCCCGCATGCCAGCTTTCTTATTTAATGGCTCTTTTAAAAGATTATTGCTTCTAAGTATTTTGCAGCCTTCCTCATTGACAAGTTGATTGGAGTGCAAGGTGCGTGCCAACCACCTGAGATTACTTCTCGCAAGGCATGCGACGAGGAACCACGCTTCGCTGAGTTTACTTGAAGACGCGGGAGCACAAATGCTTCTTTGAATGTGAGACCCTGGCAGGCTTGATTAGCCTAGGGGGCTCACCGCACGTCCCGTGGAAAGCGAGCATTCTGGAACGGAAATCAACCAATTACAAGAGCGACTAGTTGTTAAGCCAGTTTCTTAAGTTGTCCAGCTGGTCGATTGCGTCTTTTCTGCCATGTTCATAAAGAACTCCGAGCCTTTTCGGGTCACGCTCTATACGTTTTACTTTCATCTTTTCTATAGGCCGCAGTACGAACAGGTTTCCTTTTCTCTCTTCTTCTTCGATGTAATCCAGCGTTTCATTGTACTTGAGGTAGCGTCCTCGCAAACTTTCATCCAATCCTGTGTATTCTGGATAAAAGCGCTTAGTGACCCACGTCATTTTAGGCTTTTTCTTTCGGTAGCCATAATTTTGAGTAAGAACGACTACACCTTTTCTAACTCCATCTTTCATCGCTTTATGAACTGGAATCGGATCCGCAATACCGCCATCCATCATATGTTTACCTTCCAGCTCAACTATAGGGGCAATGAACGGAATGGAAGAGGATGCTCTTAGTACCATTGAAATGTCCATTTTATTGTAATCTTCTCTGCTCAAGTAAACCGGTTCACCTGTTCTGCAGTCCGTAACAACGACCACAAATCTTTCTTGGGATACTTTAAACGCTTCATAATCAAATGGGACAAGACGGTTCGGAAGTTCATTGAAAATAAAATCCATACCGAACAGACCTTTTTTCTTAAACAGCCAGTTTTTATAAGAAATATACTCTGGATGAGAGCTATATTCCAGGTTCACCGTACGATTTCTTCCATGCTGCCTGGATAAATAGGACACCGCATTACAAGCTCCTGCAGAAGCCCCGATCACATAAGGAAAATAAAGATCGTTTTCCATAAATACATCGAGAACACCAGCGGTATAAACGCCGCGCATTCCCCCACCTTCAAGAATTAATCCGGAGTTTTCCAAACCCTGCACCACCTATTGTTAACAAACTTTATTATTT
This sequence comes from Fictibacillus sp. NPDC058756, assembly GCF_042746035.1. NCBI lineage: Bacteria > Bacillati > Bacillota > Bacilli > Caryophanales > Fictibacillaceae > Fictibacillus > Fictibacillus sp. NPDC058756. The sequence continues at coordinate 2,432,203 of NZ_JBHYPU010000001.1, forward strand.
GTGCTTTTAATTATAGAAAAAATCCACCTGTAAAATCCAGCGAAAAGTTTGAATGTAAAAAGCCGCCTCTAAAATTAGAGACAGCTGAATGTGTTACTGAAAATATTTTGCTAGTCCGTTCGTAATACCAGAAGCCGCTTTAGATTGAAAGGAATCAGTTCTAACTGTCATTTCGTCGAATGAATTTGAAAGAAATCCTAACTCAACTAATACTGCAGGCTGTTTATTCTCGCGCAATACATGGAAGTTTCCAAATCTGACATTCCCGCCGGGAAGACCAGTACCTGCTTGCAGGAGCCCAGAATGAACGGAATCTGCTAGTTTGATGTCTTTTTGACCGTAATAGAACGTTAAAAGGCCCGAAGCTCTTGCATCCAGTGCTGAATTATAATGAAGACTAATAAAAGCATCTGCAAAGTGATAATGGCTTATTTCCACACGCTTATTTAAAGAAAGATAATTGCTGTCGCTTCGTGTAAGAATAACCACAGCACCCGCTTTACTCAGCTCTGTTGCTAATAGTCTTGCACTCATGAGTGTAAGTTCTGATTCATGCGTTCCATGAGCTTTCCCAAGAGCACCTGGATCGTGCCCTCCATGACCAGGATCAATGACGATGCGCTTTCCTTTTAATCCGTTAGTTGAAGGTTTAGGTGCTGTTGTTCCTGAATTGCTGTTAGGTGAAGACGTGTTCTGCTGAATGGCAACGAGCCATCCTGCAATCCATGCAGAGTTTCCATTAGGCAGCTTCAGCTGCACCCAATCATTCTTTGATTGAATATAAGCATATTCATCACCTTGATTGGCTTTCCCGACAATGAGGTAAGCTGTAGATGGACCTTGGCGAATGTTCACTCCATCAATCATAACCACTACTTTTTTCAGTACCGAAGCAGGCGGTGCGGAAGGCGGTTTTGTTTCTGGCTTAGGTGCTGGTGCAACCGGTGAACTTCCGCTCTGAATCGAAATATATTTTGAAGAAACCCAGCCTTTTTTTCTGTCAGAAGTTTGAACAGAAGACCATCCATTTGATTCAGATAATATTTGAACCGCTGTCCCATACTTTAATGAACCGATGATAGGTGAATTTAAGTTTCCAGAAGATCGGAAATTTAAATAGGTAGCGGTTACCGTTCCCCATTTTGTGCTCTTATTATTGCTGGCGTTTCCTGAATTATTGTTGACCGGTTTTTGGGCAGCAGGAGGCTGTGAGGTTTGCTCCAGCAGATATGCACTGCTTACCCAGCCGGATATCTTTCCATATGTAATCGATGACCATTTGCCATCTTGTTTTTGAATCGTTACGACTGTTTCGTTCTTAAGTGATCCTACAATAGTATGCTGAAGACTTGGACCTTTTCTTACATTTAAAGAAGTAGCTGTTACCTTTGCTAGTTTAGCTGCAGGCTTCTCTGTTTTTGGCGGCTGAGCTGATGATGCTGAATCCTTTTTCATCTTCAAAAATTCTGCGCTCACCCACGCTTTTTTACCGTTGAAGTTTATGTTTGCCCATCCCTTTTCCGTTTTCAGCACTGTTACGGTATCTCCGTTTTTCAGTGAACCTATCTTTTTGGCTGAAAGAGTTGGTTCTGAACGAACATTCAAGCTCGTAGCATTTACAGTTGCTTTACTCTCAGCAGATGCCGAAATAGCCGGAATCAATGACAGTATGAGGAAGGTACACAAAATCAAGTTTACCAGTTTAACGTTTGCTTTCACCTGTTTCAACTCCTATTTGGACGTGTTTTCTTGCTGTATAGCTTATATCGACACTGCTCCAGCTATCATAAAGCCTTTTTTCGCCAAAATAGGAGAAATCCCTTCAACACATTTACCAAAATTTATACTTTTTTCAATATATTTCAACATTGTTAGACACAGGCTTTTTTCTAAAGATAGTTGCTTATGATTCTTTTGTGAAAACACTTCGTTGACAAGTTGTTTGGAGCGTGCCAACTACCAGAATAATCATCTCGAAAGGCATGCGACGAGGAAGCCCGCATCGACAGGAGTTGCATGTAGACGCAGGAGCACAAATGCTTCAATGAATAAAAATCTTGTGCCAAGGAGGTCACCGCCCGCCCCGCGGAAAGCGAGTACCTGGAGCGGAGATCAACACCTTCCAATAGCAACAAAGTCTGCAGCCCAGACAAAAGAAAAAACCCTTGCATCTGCAAAGGTTTTACCTACTATTAAATGAGTCCAAAATGTTTGAGTCCATAATAGATTCCGTCTTCATCTACTGATTTTGTTACAAAGTCAGCTGCTTCTTTCGCTTCTTTCATTCCGTTTCCCATCGCAATACCTGTGCCTGCAGCATTCAGCATCTCAATATCATTCAATGCATCACCGAATGCAAATACATTTTCAGGTTTCATGTTCATCTGTTTAATAAAGGCTTCGATCCCTTTTGCTTTTGATCCGCCAGTAGGCAGGATATCCAGTGCATCCTCATGCCAGCGGATAAAATCAAACGTTCCTTTATACCCTTCACGATAAGCTTTTTCATGCTGTTCTTGACAGAATAATAGCACTTGATAGACTTCATTGTCTTTATAAAAGCCAGGTTGATAGAGCGGATAATTTGGCATAAGGTTAAACGTACAGCTTTTAATAATTTCATGATCATCTGCGTTGCATGTTGCTTTTTGATGGTCAAGATATACAAGAGGATGACCTGCACTTTCTGCTTCTTTTTCAATTTTAGTAATGAATTCTGCAGGCAGCGGTGTCTTATGGATCACTTCATCTTTAAAAACAACATATGAACCGTTAAAGCTAACGAATGAATCAACACCTAGCTCCTCTCGAATAGGCTGGAACATGAATGGTCCACGTCCGGTAGCAATCGCTACATGCACACCATTTTTCTGCAGCTGGCTGATGCTTTCTTTCGTGCTTTCCGGAATCTTTTTTTCATCGTTTACTAATGTTCCGTCTATATCAAAAAATACAATTTTATCGTTCATTTCGCATCTACTCCTGTTGTAAGTCGTACCCTACCATAGTGGTACGATTCAGAAAAAAAGTCAAATAATGCGATACAAAAAAGCTATTTATTGACCGTCTGATTAATTTTGAGAATTCCTTTTTCCGGCATAGATAATAGGAACACAGTTAATATGATCAGCATACCGCCTGCAGATTGGAAACTGCCGAAAGCGGTACCGAGCCAGACAACTGAAACAATTGTGGCTACTAATGGTTCAGCACTTCCTAGCAGGCTTGTTTCGGTTGAAGAAATGTATTTCAAACTATCTAAATATAGATAAAACGGCAACAACGTTCCAAAAATAACGACGAAAGCAAGCATCCAAAAAAGTGATGGTGTCCAATCAATGTATCCCGCTTGCCAAGGCTGTGTCCATACCGAAACAGCTAAACCGCCTAAAAGCATCGCCCAGCCCGTAATTGCAGCAGATGGGTAAAGTTTTAATAACCTGACTGGAAATACCGTATAAACGGCAACTGAAACACCGGAAAGCACACCCCAGAAAATCGCTTCTTTAGAAACAGTTATGTAGTCCAGCTTTCCATTTGTTAATAACAGAAATGTCCCTGTCAGTGCCATCAATACCGCAATCCATTCTTTACGCTTCGGCCATTTTAATAACTTTAAAGCAAAATAAACCGTAATAAATACAGGACCTAAAAACTGAAGAAGCGTCGCTGTCGGTGCGTTTCCAGCCTCAATGCTTAAGAAAAACGTCAGCTGTGCACCAAGCATTCCGGTTAAAGAAAAAACAAGCAAATCGAAGCGGTCTCTTTTGTTCTTCCAAACTGAAAAAATATTATTGTTGAGGGAGACTAAGATTAAAAGCAGCAGCCCCGCCATCACCATTCGAACGGATACAAGCCATGTCGCTGTAACTGCGGTATGAGAGAAAATCCACTCTGCTGCATTTCCTGAAAATCCCCAAAGCGAAGCACCGGCTAAAGCTAATGCAATTCCTTTCCATTTCGTGATGTTTTCTTTGTTCTTAAGTCCCATCTCTCCACCCGCTCTCTTAAATGCATCGATATTCTATACCTATCTGTAAAATTCCTTCTCTATTATAAATCCAAAATCATAAAATAGCAGGTGTAAAATATTTGCTAGTGAAAGTAGTTGATTCTCCGCTCCAGGTGCTCGGTTTCCACGGGGCGTGCGGTGAGCCTCCTTCCGCTCCGCGCCATTAGGAGCCTCCACCTGTCCGCTCGTCCCGTAGGACAAGGAAGACTCCGGCAGCGAGACATCGCACGAAGAAAAATTGTAGTTTATTTTTCGAGGAGTCTCACACCTTGCGCTCCAATCAACTTGCAAATGATGAGAATCGAAAATGCAAAAGCAACAATCCTTTAGAAAAGAGCGAAAGAAAAACACTGACTGGAAACCAGTACAGTGCTCTTCTTGAAAATAAAAATAGGGGGATGATTTATCATACGAATTCCTAGGGTTTTTGTGTCGGTAATTCAAAAAATATGCGAATACCTATCTAATTGATGACATATAAAAATATTTTCCAATAGATGCATATTTTTGCAAAAGATATACAAACTAGTATTACAAGGAGGTGATACATATGGCACGTAACAACAACTCTAATGAATTAGTAGTAGCTGGAGCACAAGCAGCTTTGGATCAAATGAAGTATGAAATCGCTTCTGAGTTTGGTGTTCAACTTGGACCAGACACAACATCCCGTGCGAATGGATCTGTTGGTGGTGAAATCACTAAACGTCTTGTTCAAATGGCTGAGCAGCAACTAGGTGGCGGATACCGTCGCTAATCGCAGTTATTAATTTACATTGGACTGTTCTCCAAAGAGACAGTCCTTTTCATATTTTAGAAAGCTTTTGAAGTTAGATGATTTAGGCGTTAGGTTGTTTTAAGGTACGTGTTTTTATTACACGTTCGCCCCAAAATGAAGCCGTTTCACCCCGTATAGCAATCGTTTCACTCCATAACACCTTAACTGCACCCCAACCATACGGAGTTTCACCCGTGAAACGCTGAGTTTCTCCCCGACTACCACCCTAATATGATTGCATCCCAACATTTTAAGCCAATGAACGTACAAAACTTAACAAAATATCAAAAAAAACTGACCAACAGGCAGTATTTCTACCTGTTTGGCCAGTTTCTTTGTTATTTTACTTTATCTAGCTTAACTTGAATCAGTACAGGGTCATGGTCACTCGCACGTCCGTGTTCTTCCATGAACTGTGAGTTGATATGAACAATATCAACCTTTGTTTTCTTGGCCATATTGTTCGTTACTAAAATATGATCAAGTACTTGTGCGTTACCTTGGTATGAATATGTGTAGCGCTCATTAAACGGTACTTTTTCAATCATATTAGTAAGCTCATTGCCTTTTAATATTTCAAGTGAATCTGTAAATTCAAAATCGTTGAAGTCTCCTAGAAGAACTACTTTTGCATTCTTGTCCTCTTCTTTTACATCTTTAACAAAACCGTTTACGATTGCTGCGATTTCTTTACGCTGAACTTCACTTCCTAAAACAGGAGGCTGGTTCTTACCGAACAGCGGCTGGTCACCGCCTTTCGAGTTAAAGTGGTTTGCAACCACGATTACATCTTCACCGTTAAACTCAAATTGAGCAGCTACAGGTTTACGGCTGTCTTCGAACGCAGGATTCATTGGATCGATTCGCCCTGGGTTAAGTGTAAGTTTTCCATTCTCGTAACCTACAGCTTCTGTTGCCGTCCCTTTTGTTCCTTCAACAAGTGAAACGCGCTCAGGGTTATAGATGAAACCTACACGAATATTACCGCCTGGAATTCCACCATCTTCTCCATCAACAGGTGCAATATCAGTGTATACATACTCTGGTCCGCCTTGTACAGTGATTTCTGCAATTAAGCGATCAGCACTTTCTTTTGCATCTGTAGTCCCATCATTCGTTGGGCCGTTTCCATCTTGCATTTCAACCAACCCTACAATATCAGGCGCATTTAAATTATGAACGATTGATACAGCAATACGTTCTGCTTTTTCATCTGATGTACCATCTCTGCCCTCTTCATTTGCCGAGAAGTTCTCAACGTTGAAGCTCGCAATTGTTAGTTCTTTATGTTTTTCGTGAATACGAGTGATTTCTCGTTCTGTGTTGCCTTCAACAAACGCTGGAAGGTCTTCCACATCCGTTAATACTTTATAGTTGCTAAAACCATAGCTTACAACACCAGTAATAGCACCCTCAAAATAATCACCTGATTTGGCAACAAAATCTTCATCGCCCATATCTACAAAAATACGTTCAGGATTGTAATCGAATTCAGTAATGTTTAACCCGCCAGCAGAATTAAGTCTGCTGTATTCTCCGCGATCTGGAAGAACAACTAGCTCTCCATATTTTTGAGGCGCAATAACAGCCGGGTTATTAATTTCTACAAGCATACCTTCTAGACTTTCATAAAAGTCGATTCCATCTTCTTGAGGATCAAACTCTGTAAATTTATCGTTATCAATAACTTTTGTCGGTGGCTGCAGACCGAACATGCCGATTACTAAAGCACTTGGAAGTACATGTTGTTCTTCTAAAATTGAGATACTTCCGTATTGAGCATTAATTTCAGTCATTGCTAAATCAGTTTTCAATTTATCTGAGTATCCTTCTAGCACCCATTCTTTAACTTGTCCATTTACAGAAACGACATTGCCTTCCGTTTGTCCATGATTTGGCTGATATACAAGAATTCCTTCAGATGTATTAGAATTGTTATCTGGTTGTAGATCTTGCATGTAGAAGTTCCTGTCATCTACCACTTTTGTAACGATGCCTTCTACACCTTCAACTACTTTATTTGCAACTGGAGAATTGTGACCGGCACCTTGGATATCATGAATGCGAAGTCCTGAAAGTGCTACTTGATATTTAAATTCAGCAATGCTGCTGTTCTTAAGACCTTCTTTTACAGCAATCGCCTTAATTGTTATATCTTCATTTATCGTAATTGGAGCAGTGTAAAGTGTGCTGTCCGCAGTTGGGTTTGACCCATCTACTGTGTAATAGATTGCTGCATCAGGTGTTGCAGTTGAAAGTGTTACTTGAGTTCCTTTAGAAATAACTTGTCCTTCTACTGAAGAACTTACTTCTTCTACTTGAGGTTCAGGAGGTGCTGCATCTACGAAAGAGAAACTTGTACTTTCCTGATGACCTGGCACACTAAAATATGCTTTTAATGTTCCAGCAATTCGAATCTTTTTACCTAAGTTTTCAGGATGATCATATAAATTTAGAGCCGCTCTTGCATCGGTCCCATTTTTCAGTTGAACTGGTAGTATTTTCTTCGGATCTCTTTCATCTGCTGAATCAGCAAGAGCTAAATTTGTTGCAGTTGTAAAAGTTCCCTCGAATTGATAATTATTTGTACTTTTTACGATCCCAACAATATAACCTTCAACAGTTGCAGTACCACTGTTATTTGCAATAGCCTCGCTTACGGAAATTACGTTATCGGCTGATGCTTGCTGCATAGGTAATATTAAACTGATTACCATAGCAAAGATGATACTTATATTTGTGAGTTTTTTCGTCTTTCTTTTTAACACAACCGTCCACCTGCCTATGTTTTATTATGTAAAACTTAGTAAATCCATGAAGAATATAACACAAGTTTGTCGGTTCAATTGTTAGTTTTATGTTAAAACAGTTAGAAAGACTTACAAAGAATTTACAATATAGTTCTGTTTTACCAAAACCACTGTCCCGTTTTCGGGACTTTTAAATACAAGAACTTTCTCACAATTTTTTTTGCTCTAGAAAAATGTAGTTTCTTTTCTAAAGGATTGTTGCTTTTAGTAGCTTTTTCTATTCTCATCATTTGCAAGTTGATTGGAGCGCAAGGTGCGAGACTCCTACGGGACGAGCGGTCAGGTGGAGACTCCTAATGGCGCAAAGCGGCAGGAGGCTCACCGCACGCCCCGTGGAAAGCGAGCAGCTTGGAGCGGAAATCAACTACTTTTAAAAGCAACAAGGTTTGCAAAAACAGCATTTAAAAAAGAACAAAAAATCGGCATCCCAAAAAGCTGGTGCAGCCTTTAAGAAGCCGGTTTTATCTCGTATTTAAATTCCTTGTCACAGGTTCTGCTAAAAGTTCAGGGTTATTTTCACTTAGCATCGCCAGGAGTATGTCTTTATCTGTTCCGCGCTCTAGCCATAAATCCCCTTGTTCTGGTTTCAGCATCACTGGCATCCTGTGATGATAGTTGCCCATGAACGAATTAGATTCCTTTGTTAAGATCGAACACGTTATTTTCTCAACACCCGCACCAGCTGGTCCTTGATTCCACCTGGACCAGATTCCTGCAAAAGCAAAAGGCTCGTTATCTTCCAAGGTAAACTGAAAAGGCTGTTTTTTATTGCCTTCTTTTACCCATTCGTAAAAGCCGCTTGCAGGGATCAGGCATCTTTTTTGATAGAAAGATTCTTTAAAGCTTGGTTTTTCTTCTATTGTTTCGCTTCTGGCATTGATTAGTTTGTTGCCGATCTTAGGGTCATTCGCCCACTTCGGGATAAGCCCCCATTTCATATACCCTGCCCGATTACCTGAGCTGCCTTTAACAATAGCAAGCACATCCTGACTGGGAGCGATGTTAAAGCGGTCTTCATAATCAAACTCATTTACTATATTAAAAGCATCAATGATAAAATCCTTGTCATAATAAAGAAAGTACCTGCCGCACATTTCCCCACTCCCTTTTAATGATGGATAAGCGGAAGAATACTGTAAAAACTATTCTTCAGGAGGCGATAGAAATGAAAAACCCCGTATCCATCTACTTGATAACACTTACTGCAATGATTGCCGTATTAATTGGCATTGACTGGTTTATGGGCACACCGCCTTTATCCGTCCTAAAACGATCATTTTTTTCATTTTTTAAATATGTGGATAAAGTCGAATTTTTCCTGGTGATCGTTTTGTTCGTTCTTCCAATGCTTACTTTCATGTGGTCTAACTGGATGAAGAAGAAGCAAAATGCTTAAGCTGCTTTTTTCTAATTAAGAATACAATAATAAAGATTGCAGGTAAAACAACCTGAAAAAGAATGTGTATAAAATGCGGCACAACATTCAAACCTTCATTAATGTGTTCTACGTAATTAGATGCAATCGCAATTGAAGATAAAATGACTACAACTCCTATTGGTCCGATGATCGTGGTTTCTTCCTTCACTCCAAATACATCCTGCGCGGCTTTTACAGATACATATAAGAAGACAGCAACCTTGAAAAATCCACCGATGATTAATGTAAATACAACTAATGCATCAAGTCTCTGTATAAATTCTCCGAGATTGATTTTTGCTACTGCTGCTAAAAAAGGGAAGTAAACATGATTTGCGACGTGTCCGCCTAGAACTGCAATATCCATTGCGATTGTTGTACTTAATACCACACCGCTTACTCCCATCCCTAATAAACCTACCTTTAATGCTTTATTTTTGTTTTTCACTTTTAAATATGGGAGCAGAATTGTAAAAACAACCATCTCCCCGAACGGAAAGGTCGGTGTTACAGGGAAAGCTGCTTTTAATACAGGCAAAACTCCATCTCCAAAAATAGGAAGCAAGTAGTTGTATTCCATAAGATCTGCCGATAACACCAATACGGCCAATGTAATCCCTAACAATGCAACCAAGCCAAAAAATATTTCACCTGTCCGAACCAGGACCTCAAATCCCAGCTTTAAAACATACACGACCGTTGCAATCATTAAGGTGTTCACTACGATAATTGGTGTTTGTACAAAAACATTACAGCACTAAAAAGCCCCTAATTCGTTTTTATCAACAAATTAAGGGCTTAAAACAATTTAACAAGATTAATGCCAGGGTTCTGTATCCCTGGCTGGAAAAAGGTTAACTTTATTATATCACCTTATTCTCATTTTGCGAATCTTAACATATATAATTTTTAAAAATATATCTTTATGCTCAAATTGAATCCCACGGCTTTTTCACACCGAATTCTTTTGCTAACTTTTTGCTTTCTTCACGGCGTTTTTTTCTTGCAATCGCTCGTTCTGGCGCGTGTTCATGCAGCCATTTCTCTTCTTCTGTTTCAGGTATGACTTTTGGCACAGGTGTAGGCTTTCCATCCTCTCCCATGGCTACAAACGTTAAAAAAGAAACGGCGCACACTTTACGTTCTCCAGTTAATAGGTTCTCTGCAATGACTTTAACGAAAACCTCCATCGAAGTGGTTTTCGTCCATGTCACGAACGATTCTAAGCAAACGGAATAACCTTCTTTAATTGGTTGTAGAAAGTCCACTGAATCAGTAGAGGCTGTAACTACATGTTTGCGCGCATGACGAATCGCAGAAATGGCAGCAACATCATCAATATAAGCCATAAGCTTGCCGCCAAAGAGCGTTCCATGATTGTTTAAATCAGGTGGAAGAACAACTGATGATTTAACAGTGCGTGACTCGCGTACATATTTCTTTTCCATAATCTAAACTCCTATCCCTTTCAGGTCATTGATAGTATATGTTTATTAAGGCTGTTTACGCAAACTTTGTTGCTCTTGAAAGTGGTTGATTTCCGCTTCAGGATGCTGGCTTTCCTCGGGGCGTGCGGTGAGCCCCCTAGGCTATTCAAGCCCTTCAGGGATCTCACCTGTCACGCTGATCCCGCAGGACAAGGAAGGCTTCGGCAGCATTACATCGCACGAAGAAAATTGATTTTTATCTTCGAGGAGTCTCGCACCTTACACTCCAATCAACTTATCAATGAAGGCATTTCAAAAAATTATTCAAAAACAACAATCTTTTAGAGAAGAGCCTTAATTAAAAATAGTAAAAGACCTCTGTTTTTTTCCCGGGCACAGAGGTCTTTAAACAAAGTATTATTTTTTCACGACAGCATGTCCGCCGAACTCATTACGCAGTGCAGCAACTACTTTACCATGGAACGTGTCATCTTCTAATGAACGGAAGCGCATGAATTGTGAAAGCGCGATAACTGGAGCTGATGCCTGATAATCAAGTGCAGCTTCAATTGTCCAGATCCCTTCACCCGATGAGTTCATAACGCCGCGGATATCCTCCAGGTTAGGTTGTTTGCTGAACGCATTCTCCATCAATTCAATAAGCCAGCTTCGGATAACAGATCCGTTGTTCCATACTCTCGAAACAGCCTCATAGTCATAATCAAAATCACTCTTGTCCAGGATTTCAAATCCTTCACCGATCGCTTGCATCATACCGTACTCAATACCGTTATGAACCATCTTTAAGAAATGGCCAGAACCAGCGCGACCTGTTATTAAGAAACCTTTTTCAACGCAAATTTTTTCATAGAGTGGAGCAAGATAATTTACTGCATCATCATCTCCGCCCATCATCGCGCAAAGACCGTAGCGAGCTCCATCTGTTCCTCCGCTAGTACCAACGTCAACAAAGTGGATGCCATCAGCCTTTAACTCTTCGTAACGGCGCAGTGTATGCTTGTACATGGAGTTCCCAGCATCAACAATAATATCCCCTTCTGTAAGGTGCGATTTAAGCTCGTTGATTACTTGGTCAACAATTTCACCTGCCGGTACAAGAAGAATGACAGCCTTTCTTCCTGAGAATGAGTTTGCGAGCTCTTCTACTGATTCTACTCCTTTAACCCCTTGTTCAGAAATCTCTTTAACTGTGTCTTTGTTAACATCAGTAGCGATAACGGTATAGCCTTTATCGTTCATGTTCAATGCCATATTAAAGCCCATTTTACCTAGGCCGATTAATCCGATTTCCATTGTTCTAATCACTCCATTTTATGTATTTCGTACTCTTTGGTATTATTCCACAAAATAAAGGCTCTTAACCTTTACTTGCAACACTGTCTACTACCTTATCGAAAAATGATCAAAAAAACAATTATTTAATCATGTTTTACGGGTGTTTTATCTATTTTACAAGGAATCTGATCACTCTCAAGGTCTTGCCTAAACAGAATCACGTTTGTTGTCCACATAATCTAAATGATATATCGGTTTGTTGTAGGACAATACGTAAAAAGTAACAGGGGACAGACCCGGGTCTGTCCCCTGTTACTTTTTACACTCTTATGCCTTTTGTGGTTTAATCTTATCCCTCAAACCAGAGGATGCCAAGAGTACCTGCTCCCACGTGTACTCCGATCGCAGGACTAAGCTGTCCCAGGTTAATCGTAATGTCTGGATATTTTTCTTTTAAAAGGTGCAGCCAATCTTCTGCTTTTTCAGATGAACCGCTATAAACGACACTTACTCCATTTACAGATGTTCTTGCCGCTGCCTCTTCAAACAGAGCTAGCACACGGGACTCTGCTTTTTTTAGCGTTCTTATTTTTTCAAAAGGTACAAGTGATCCATCATCAAATGTCAGGATTGGTTTGATCTGCAGGAGGTTTCCAACCAAGAAACTTGCACCAGATAATCTGCCTCCACGTCTCAGCTGCTCTAAACTTCCGATGCACACATATCCTTTAACATGATCTGCAGATTCTCTCAATTGTGAAGCGATTTCTTCTGGGGCAAGTCCTTCTTCTTCTAATCGTTTTCCTTTTAAAACAAGTTGTTTCATAGCTTCAGAAGTGATTTTCGAATCTACGATATGTACAGGGAAATCTGCCATATCTGCTCCAAGCCTAGATCCGTTAATAGTACCACTGAATTTCTCTGATACGTGTACAGCGATTCCACAGTCATAATCGTGCTTAAGCACTTCATAGAAATCAGAAAATTCACCAACAGTTGGCTGGCTTGTTTTCGGAAGTTTGGTAATTGTTTCCAATTTTGTATAAAATTCATCTGGTGTGATGTCAACACCATCCTTGTATACCTCTTCTCCCATAATAACCGATACTGGTATAATATGTATGCCAAGCTGCTTCGCTTCTTCCTGTGTAATACAGCTTGTACTGTCTGTTATCCAAGCAATACGTGCCATCATTCTTCCCCCTTTTTTCTCTCTTTTTCTATTAGATATTCATGAAAGAATTCCTCTAATTTGACAGGAATATATTTTTATTGCTAAATTAAATCTATATTTCAATAGTTTAAATACTAGCGCAGAGATACACATTGGGAACTAGATACTTTATACTACATATTAATGGAACTTATCGGAAATTTATATTAAAATAGGAGTAATGTAAGCTAAGGAGGCAGCACTGTGAAAGTGGTAGCAGAAAGTAGAAATGTTTTAATAGAAGTAGAGCGGATAGAGAAGGCTTTTGTAGAAATCATGGACGTTTTAAAACCCGAAATTTGGGAAGAAGAAGAGATTACCTCTACTCAGTTTCAAATTTTGAAAACACTTTCTACTCGTGAAAAATGGACCGTTTCAGAAATTGCCGACGCTATGAAAGTTCGTGCAAGTGCTACTACCGTCATCATTGACAGACTTGTTAAAAGAGGATTAGTTGATCGGTATCGTTCGGAATTAGATCGCAGAATCGTTTATGTTCATCTGAATGAAGCTGGTTTAGATGCATTCGAGATGATTCAGGAAAAAAGAAATGGTGTTTTATCAAAATACGTGTCACAGCTTACGGATAAGCAGCTGGCTGACATGGTTGAATGTATCGAACATCTTTCTTCCATCGTAAAAAACTAATCCTTCAATCACCCTGCCCTAACCAATTATCGCAGCTTAGTCTTACTACTTTTCATACTATACACTTAACACGTTATCTGAAATGGATAACGTGTTATTTTGTTTTCAAGCTCTTATTTCGACTTTATTCGGTGAAACACTAACAATTCAGTAATTATGTACGATATAAAAAACAACCGAGTAGTACAATAGTTGAATACAACAAATAGGGGTCAAACATGTCAAAGATAAAAAGATTAGAAAGACTACTACTTTCTATTAATACTAAAAAACAATTTACCTTAAAAGAATTAGCGGCAGAATTTCAAGTTTCTACCCGTACCATACAGCGTGATCTAATAAGACTTATGGAGATGGGATTGCCGATCATTTCTGAGTTTGGTCCACATGGCGGATACCGGATTGAAAACGATCGGATTCTTCCGCCTATCGGATTTACTGAGATGGAGGCTTCTGCTATATTATATGGTCTTCACTCATATGAGGCAGAAAGTTTCCCTTTTCAAATTCAAAGCAGATCTGTCTCTAATAAACTTCTTCAATACTTGCCAGCAGATGCTAAAGATAATTGGGAACACGTTCAAAAACGCCTTTCTGTTCAACTTCCCATTCCCGAACAAAGTTTGCATGCACCCGTAATGCTTGAAGCTGCAATAAAACAAAAAATCGTTACTGTTCTTTATCATATACAAGATTCCAAGACATATTGCAACGTCCAGCCTATAGGTATCTACAATGAAAATGGAGAGTGGTTCTGTCCAGCCTATTGCTACTCACTTACAGATTTTCATGTATTTAACCTTTCGGATATCCATCAAGCCGTGATTAATTATGAACCTATGGATATAAAAGACTTTACTGATATTACAATCCATAACTGGGCAGCAAAGATTACTCCGCGTTCCTATGTAGAGCTTGTTGCTGAAATTGCACCTGAAAAAACGGATTACTGCATCTCACATCCATTTCTTAAACAGTTTATCGTTAAACTTGAAGATGGCAACATCATGTTAAAGGGTCGTGTTTTATTGAATCACATAAATAAAATAGCAGACTATTTGTGGTTATTGAAATCAGATATAACCATTCACTCACCCGATGAAATAAAGGCGATTCACGCTCGCTGGGCGAAAGAAATCTCAGCAAAAAATGAACTTATTTTAAATATGTAATCAAATTGATACATATTTTTCCTCTTTTAGGCGTATACTATAAGTAGAACAGAAAAGGGGGATATCTATGGCTTTTTTTTCAAAACAACCTGCAGAGCCGATTCCAGACGTAGAAACGAAGGTTTGGGCATGTTCGAGTGACGGTTGCTCATGCTGGATGCGCGCTGACTTTTCTTTGCAAAAAGAACCTCAATGCCCCATTTGTAAATCAGCAATGAATGAGGAAATCCGAATGCTTCCTGAACTCAAAAGCTAATGAAATAAATAGAAAACCTGCCGGGTATATCCCGGCTTTTTCTATGCCCTCATTTGGACAAGTCCCTTCAATCTCCTATACAATTAAGCATAAAGTGTTTAACTTATAGCACATCCGGGTACGTTTTATATACAAGCAAAAAAAGGAGGAATTGATTATGCATAACGAAAATACACACACAACATATACTACAACAGCGGAGCCGGTATTTACGCATTCCGATTTCCAAACACGTGAAACATATGATAACAAAAAAGGTTCTGGATCAGGCTTTACAACTGGACTTGTAGTCGGGAGTTTAGTAGGTGCTGCTGCAGCACTTTTATATGCACCAAAGAAAGGTAATGAGTTCAGAAACGATTTGCGTGACACTTCTATCAAACTTAAAGAGCGTACATTGCAAAAGAAAGACGAAACGATGCTAAAAGCTAAGCTAGGCCAGATGGACGCAAAAGATGCTGTTGAATCTATGAAAGACAAATCAAGCAGCATGTCAGTTTCTGCCCGACAAAAGCTGCAGGAAGCGAAAAATACGATTAAAGAAGCAAAGAGCGAAACAAAAACAGCGATCGATGAAGCAAAAAAGGAAGCTGAACGAGACGGATACAGCACTCAATCTTCAACAAAAACAACTGCTGTAGTAAAACCCCGTACAATGACAGGAACAGACTCCACTTCCTATGAGAAAAAACAAAGTGATGTAAATAATAAATTTTAATGTAGGTTAAAAAGCCGGACGCGATGTCCGGCTTTTTCTTTATGTTTTGGACTGTGCCCTTGGAGCGGAAATCAACTAACCCTCGTTTCACATGCAACAAAGCATTGAAAAGAATATTTATCCTTTCAACAGCCGGAGCCCGTTTAAAATGACAAGTATTGTACTCCCTTCATGTCCGATCACCCCAAATGGCAGTGTCAGAACTTGAAAGTAATTTGCAAACAGCAAGAATAGTATGACACCAATCGAAAATACAATGTTCTGTTTAACGATTTTTGATAACCGCTCTGATAAACTCATGGCATATAACAACTTGCTAAGATCATTCTTCACTAGAACAACATCTGCTGTTTCAATCGCGGCGTCACTTCCCATTCCCATCGCAACACCGACATCTGCAACTGCCAGAGCAGGAGCATCGTTCACACCATCACCGATCATAGCCACTACAGCCGAGCGCTCTTTCCATCTCATGACCGTATTCACTTTATCTTCAGGCATGCAGGAGTAGCCCACTTCATCTACTTTTGCGAGCCTTCCTATCATTTCGGCTCCGCGTTTGGAATCACCAGTTAACATCAGCGTTAATATTTGCTTTTGTTTCAGAGCCTCAATAGCATCAATTGTCTCATCGCGAACGGTATCCCCTATTAAAAAGTACGCCGCAAGTTCATCATCAGCGGTGACATATACCACCGTCTGACCAGTAACTTCATTATTTTCCGTTAGATCCGCGATTAACTTTGACTCCCTTTTATCATTTATACCTGTCAGTTCCCTGCTGCCGATCTTCCAATGAATACCTGCAGCTTCCGCCTTAACACCTAAGCCTGGGATATCTTCATATGAAATGATTTCTTTCTCGTTATCCTTATAGTCCGGTTCTAATTTGTTTAATATCGCTTTTGCTAATGGATGAGTACTGTTTTTTTCTATCGTATAAATAATCGGGATCAAGATTTCTTCTTTTATTGAAGGATGGACGTACTTTACCGCCGTCACGGAGGGATTACCTTCTGTAAGAGTTCCTGTTTTATCAAATGCAATCACGTTAACCATACTTAGCTTCTCAAGGAACACACCGCTTTTAAAAAGAATCCCTTGCTTGGCTGCATTTGAAAGTGAAGCCAGCAATGCCGGCATAGTCGAGGCAACAAGCGCACATGGTGATGCTACAACCAATAACACACACGCACGGTATAACGATTCTGAATAACTCCATATTCCCGTCGAACCAGGTACTAGCACCGTCAATGCTGCAGCTAATAGTACAAATAAAACATATTTCGCTTCAAATTCTTCTATCTTCCTCTGAACCGGTGGTGCTTCGCTCTGAGCCCTGTTTACAAGGTCAATCATTCTTTGAAAAACTGAATCTTTCATATGCTTCGTTACGAAAATCTCGAGAAGTCCTGTTTGATTTAGTGTACCCGCCAATACTTCTGATGAGGGCTCAATCTCTTTTGCAAATGATTCACCTGTTAAAGCTGATTCGTTAACATATGAGTTGCCCTTCAGCACGACGCCATCTGCTGGAATTCTTTCTCCAGGTTTTACTTTAATCACATTACCAGGTTCTAGACTGGATGCATTTACCCGAGATTCTTTATCTCCTGAGATAAGCCATGCTTCTTCAGGCTGGAGGGAAATCAGTGACTTGATTTCTTTATCGCTTTTTTGAAGCGTGTAACTTTCGAGCGCACCAGAATATGCAAAAATCAGTATGAGGACAGCTCCTTCTCCCCAATAGCCAATGGCCGCCGATCCAATCGCTGCAAACATCATTAATAGTTCAACATTCAGCTGCTTTTCCTCGATACTTCCTTGTATGCCTTCAACAGCCTTTGCATAACCTCCAACAATAAAAGCCAGTATATAGAACAGTACATAGAATGGTGACTGGGTATAAGTTTCGACCAGCCAGGCGGATAGAATCAAAAATCCGGCCGTGGTAGCAAGTATAAGCTGAGTCCGTGCAGAGAGTTCCATTTAACTTCCCTCCTACGTATTGATAATAACAATCATCCTCATTACCCTTATAAAAGCAGAAATGCTGCCGTCTAAACGACAGCAGCCTGAAAACTATCCAATATTCGGTTCCTAGCCCTACTATTCTATGTGGGACTGTTAAAAAATGTTACACATAAATTGTTATTTTTATTATACTTCTTTATTTCAAAGATTGAAATGAATTCCTCTGTCTAGAAGTGGTTGATTTCCGCTTCAGGATTTACAAGGGAAGATTTCTTCTCTTATAGACAATTAAGCTTCCAGCAAATAAAAGTATCGCTGCCAGTCCAAGCATTGAACCGGTTAACATGGCATCCGTTTCATTATTAATCATTTTAATAGGGTCATACAATTTGAATATCGTAAAGTTCAATAGCCACTCCGTTTCTTCACTCAGCTTTCCGGCCATATTCAGCATATAAAAAAACAGGGTTAACCCTGCAGAAATACCAAGCGCCTACTTCTCATCATTAAACGAAGATGAAATGAAGAAACAATATCCGGCGATCACCAGAAAAATGAGGAACGTTAAAACATTAAGTGTAATAAATGATGCAATATCAAGCTCATAACCTGAAATCAGCCATTCACTTGCGGCAATACCGCTTAGTGTTGTAAAAGCAACAATCAATCCAAGCCCGGTAATGATTACTGCAGCTTGAGTAGCCCAGAAGGAATTCGCAAGCTGATCGGCATGGAAAATGGGATCAACTCACTGGCTGATTATATTGCAGGCGAATTTTACGGTATGCTGTTTTAATCATTCTTATGATCTATGTCATCCTAACCTCTACCCGGTTAATGGCGCGCCTAGTGGATCAAGGTTCCATGGCATATTTTGAACTTCAGCTGACTTTGTCCAGCAATCCAATTCATTGATACGGGAACTTCCGTCATCCGGTTTCATAAAGCCCATTAAATGGCGGATCGTTGTAGACTTGCCTGCTCCGCTCTGTCCGATATAGCCAAATACTTCACCTTTTTTTACTTCAAAATTCAAATCAAACAAGCCTTTTTCAGGTGTAAAACGTTTAGTAAGCTTTTTAACAAGAAGGTGTATCTTATGATAAGTTAGGGAAATCTAAAAAAAACAATGAACCAGTAATAGTTTTGTAAATTATTCATTACAATTCATTCTTTTTCGACAAAAACTCTCATTTTTTTGTATAATGTGTTGGGTGGTTAAAAAAGACAAAAAATAACTGCCTATATAAAGGTTAAAAAAAAAGGATAAAAGACATTTCTTTTGGAGGGTACTTATGTTTACAAAGAAAAAGGATAAGTTTGCTGTAATGCTAACTGATATTGCGAGCAATCTTAAAGAATCTGCTGGTTATTTTTACGACTTCAAGATCAATAACGAAAATGACTTGCGTGAGTTTGCTGACCATTTGAAAGAACTTGAGTCAAAAGGCGATTCTTATGTTCATACCGTTATCATGGAACTGAACAAAGTATTTATTACACCAATTGAAAGAGAAGACATTTTATCACTGGCTATGAGCATGGATGATATTTTAGATGGCATCGAACAGGCTTCTGCCCTCTTTGATATTTATGCAATCACGAATCCTGATGAATACATGGTTAAGTTTGTTGAAAACATTAAATTAAGTGCAGACGAGATTTTGCTGACAGTAAATCTTCTTGCTGATAAAAAACTTCTTGATATGCGTGAACATGCTATCAAGATTAAAGATTATGAATCAAAATGTGACGATCTTTATCGCGAAGCACAGCGTCAATTGTTTGCAACTGAAACGGATCCAATTAAAGTAATTAAGTACAAAGAAATGTATGATGTACTTGAAGGCATCGCCGACAGCTGCCAGAACGTTGCAAACACACTAGAATCCATTATCATGAAAAACGCGTAACGGTATTTGTTATGGAATTTGATTCTATATTAATCCTTACTATTCTCGTTGTTATCGGTGCACTAGCGTTTGATTTTATCAACGGTTTCCATGATACAGCAAACGCAATTGCAACATCGGTCTCAACAAAAGCCCTAACACCTCGTAAAGCCATTCTATTGGCTGCTGTCATGAACTTTGTCGGAGCTATGACGTTTACAGGTGTAGCAAAAACGATTACGAAAGATATCGTGGATCCATTTACTCTTCAAAACGGTTCAGTAGTAATTTTAGCTGCATTAATCGCAGCAATAGCTTGGAACTTAATTACGTGGTATTACGGAATTCCTAGTTCTTCTTCCCATGCAATTATTGGATCAATCGCTGGTGCAGCTATCGCGGCTGCAGGGTTTGAAGCTTTGCATTACTCTGGGTTCCTTAAAATTATTTACGGATTATTGCTTTCACCGATTTTAGCGTTTGCGGTTGGTTTTGTATTCTATCATTTGATCAAAGGCATCTTTAAAAATGCTAATTTATCGAAAACAAACAATGGTTTCCGTAAAGTCCAAATTATAACGGCTGCCTTCCAAGCCTATTCACATGGTACAAACGATGCTCAAAAGGCGATGGGTATCATTACTATGGCTTTAATCGCGAACGGCTACACAGATAGTACAGATATTCAGTTGTGGGTTCAGGTTTCCTGTGCTCTTGCAATGGGACTTGGAACTTCAGTCGGCGGATGGAAGATTATCAAAACAGTTGGCGGAAAGATTATGAAGATCCGTCCAGTTAACGGTGTTTCTGCTGATTTAACGGGTGCTTCAGTAATCCTTGGTGCATCAGTTCTTGGGATTCCTGTTAGTACAACTCACGTAATTACATCTTCTATTCTAGGTGTTGGTGCTTCTCACCGTTTAAGAGGCGTTAAATGGGGAACTGCTAAGACCATGTTAATTACTTGGTGTATCACGCTTCCTATTTCTGCAACAATCGCTGCATTATCATATTTTGTACTGAATTTATTTTTCTAAAAAAGAGAAGAAGCCCGGGAAACCGAGCTTCTTTTTTTATAATTTGATGGAGCTATTCGATAGCAGGCTTGATCCAAATCTTCCTGAAATCCGCCCATCCGAACGTGTTCATGGAAACATTCTTAAGGCTAGCCGGAAAATTCTTTTTCCGGTATGTATGATAACTATTTAGAACAAGTCTCCTCTCATGCAGATAATGTTCAATTTCGTCCATGTAACCTTTTTGTTTATCCTCATCCTCTTCGTCCATGAGAAGGTCGACAATTCGCTGAATGTGCTCTTCTTCTTGCCCTGCCAAAAAACGATTAACGAAACTTGCTTTATGCTTAAAGAAATTAATAAAAGCAAGTACAATATTGTTCTCAAACATCTCACCCATAATAATCATATCTGAGTTTGCTGTCACTTCCTCTTTGTAATATTCCGTGAGTGGAAAAGGGTGAAGCATCAGATTCAGACCGATTGATTTTGCTCTCTTCTTAAGCCACATTGCATCTTCATTGCTGTATTTCATATCAAAAAAACTTACTTTAAGGATCTCACCTTTATAGCCTGATGCATGAAGGGATTCTGCAGCCTGTTTCAAAGTTTTTTCAGAAGGTGGATTCTCAAGACTCTTTTCTGGAAAAAGACTTGTTGCGGCTAATAGCTTGTCTTTCTTTAGCTCTTTTATCATCAAATGAATATCAAACAAATGGTAGATGGCATTTCTGAAGTGCCAATTATGAACGATAGAATCTTTGTTTAGGTTAAACGTGATATAGTTGCTGCCCATCTGCAAAAGGTCAACAGCTTCACCAATCTGTTCATTCTCCGATTCCGGCAGTTCATAATGAAGATCTACTTTTGTATTCTGCGGAATCTGCCAGATCTCGATCCGGTCAAGCCATGCTCTTTCCTTAAAATAATGAGTATTCGCCTCTAATATGAGGACATCATCTCGAAAGTCCGTGACGGAGAACGGGCCGGTTCCGATCAATTCCTCTTCATCTTCAGGCTGAACAGCCATCGAGATCGAACTCATAAAATGCAGAAACATCCTGGTTTTTCTTTTCAGGCAGAATTGGATCGTATAAAGACCAATGCACCTAACATCTAATACAAGTGCTGTCTGCCATTGACATGGCGAGTTCGCGTTCTGGTCTTTTAACCTATGGAAGGTATAAAGTACATCTTTAGATGTCATGTGTTTGCCATTGTGGAACATAACGCCTTTTCTTAAGTAAAAGGTAATCGTTCTTCCGTCTGCTGATACATCGTAATCATGTGCCAGATGAGCGGTAAATACTTTTTTCTTCTCATCATATTGCAGAAGCGTATCATAAATCTGCCGGGCAAAGTGTGATTCAGAGGATACTGAAACAAAGGCAGGATCCAGTGTGGATAGCTTTCGTGTCATCGGAATCTTCAGAACATCTTTCGCCGTTTCGGGTCCTTTCTCCTGATAGCCAAAATAAGTGTTGAGCGTGTGATGAAGTTCTTCTTTAATATCCTCTGGAAGATTTTCTTTTAAAAGATTAATAGCCGCGTTCACGTCCTCTTTCTGCAGCATTTGATGAAAAATCTCAAGAAGACTTGTACGCATATCTTTATGGAAAGTTAGAGTTGAAGTATTGCCTCTCCCCCTCCCCGGTTGCCAGGTGAGCCAGTTTTCTGCCGCCATCCGCTTTAAAAGAATCTTAATATTCCGCTCCGTACAGCACAAAACATCAGCAAGTTCCTGAATGGTTATCTTCATTGTATCAGTAAAGTCATTTTCTTTTTGATGCAGCCGAAGACTCACATAATAGTCCAACAGTTTCATAGGGTTACCTCCAAATTATTAAAAGGGGAAATAATAATAAAAAGTTTACCCTTTTTCTTCTCCTTTTTCTAGATAAAATTGGAAATAAGGAGAGTGACTTTTATGGGGTTTAGGGAATTACACCGGAATATAAAGATCCGGATCATAACATCCTTTTTAACGCGAATTGTTGGTACGATGATATTTCCATTTATGGCGATCTACTTTTCTATGAAGGTAGGCCAAGTAATGGCTGGTATTCTTTTGATCGTCAACGTGCTAGTTTCACTATTTGTTAGTTTTTATGGAGGCTATATTTCTGACAGGATCGGCAGAAAAAAAGTGATGGTAACTGCACAAGGCATACAGGTAGCTGCATTTGCTGTAATGGCACTGGCAAATTCGCCTTTTCTTGATTCAGTCTGGCTGACATTTTCTATGATGTTAGTTTCAAGTGTCAGCTCTGGACTGATGAATCCTGCAGCTGAAGCAATGCTGATCGATGTGAGCACACCGGAAAACCGGAAATTCATGTACAGTTTAAATTATTGGTCTATTAATTTATCGATTGCTTTAGGAGCTATCGTCGGCGGATTGCTGTTCAAATCTCACCGGTTCGAGCTGTTTTTAGTGCTTACCTTTGTTTCTGTTTTTACATGGATTCTTGTTACATATTGGATGACCGAGTCGTTTGAATCAAAACGTGCTGCGGTCAGTTCAGAAAAGCGAAATGTCTTGCGTGACGTAATTGAAAACTACCGGTCTGTCATGCATGATAAAACATTCATGCTCTATGTAGCAGGCAGCATCTGTATTTTGTCGTTAGAGTTCCAGATGCATAACTATATCGGTGTCCGGTTAGATCAGGAGTTTGATGTGCGCACTCTAACCTTCTGGAACGGCTTTTCGTTTGAGATGACAGGCATTAGAATGCTGAGCTGGCTATCTACGGAAAACACGGTGCTTGTCGTTCTATTAACGATCTGGCTCACAAAAAAGATGAAACGGTTCAATGATATGAAAGTTTTCTTTATTGGGTTGTCCCTATATACCACCGGCTACGCTGTCGTTGGTGCATCCAACTCTATGAGTATTCTTATGAGTGCAGTTCTTCTCTACACGATCGGTGAACTGCTTTACGTTCCGATTCGCCAGGCGTTCCTGGCAGATTTGGCTGATGAGACTAAGAGAAGTTCGTATATGGCGATGAACGGGCTTGTTTTTCAAGCGGCAAAAATCGCTGGTTCTCTGGGGCTTACAATCGGAGCATTTTTACCATCATGGACAATGGGAAGTTTGTATTTATTGTCAGGTGTAATGGGCATGTTCCTGTTCCAAATGGCATTCACCCGGTTTTATACTAGTAAAACTGCCGTGAAAGCAACAGCTTAAGGAGGAATTGGAATGAATCCGCTTATTGCGAAAGAACCGGAAAATGTACCTGAATTGACGAAGAAGCAGATTGACTGGCTCACTGATATAGTTTTTTATTATGATGACAAGCCAGGACCGTGTGACGCTGTGTTTGTCTTTGGCGGAACGCATCCCGGACATTGGGAAAAAGCGATTGAAGCTTATCATACTGGATTAAGCAGCACGTTTGTTGTAACGGGCGGAGTGAGTCCGACCGGAACAAAGCATGCAGCATGGAAAGACAGAACGATTCCAGAATCACTCGTAATAAGTAGAAAAATGATTGAAGCAGGTGTACCAGAGGAATGTATTCTTTATGAAGAGACATCCAGAAACTCTGCTGAAAATGTTGCCCATGCGCTTGAAGTATTTGATTTTACAATGGTGAAATCTCTGCTTGTTGTAAGTAAAGCACATGGTGCTGGACGGCAGATTCGGACATTGCAGAAATACTTGCCAGAGGAAACTAGGTTTATTTCATATGGATTCCCTGCTGTTTACAACGGTGAAGGAATCAGGCGTGATAACTGGCACCTGACACATGAAGGAAGATCTCGTGTTTGGGGTGAGTATCTGCGTATTTGCAAGTATGGTGATGCAGGCCACTTAAGAGGTATTCCTGTAGAAGAGAGATTACTATAAAGAAAAGCCCTTTACTCATAACCTGAGTTGAAGGGCTTTGTTGTGATGCTTTTTGTAAAGTCGCTTCTTAGCTAGTTGATTGGAGTGCAAGGAGCGAGACTCCTACGGGACGAGCGGGACTGGTGAGACCCCTAAGGCGCAACGTGGCAGGGGGCTCATCGGACGCCCCGCGGAAAGCGAGACTCCTGGAACGGAAATCAATAACATCCTTGAGAAACAGAGTTTACAAAAACAGCCTTATATTTTACGCGCCTTTTTGCTCTTTTAACGGAGAAACTTTCTTTGCAAGCCAGTTCTTCCCTTCCACTAAACGCGCGGTCATCATGCTTGCAACATTGTCGCCCGTAGCGTTCAGCAATGTTGCAGGAGGGTCAATAATAGCAGAAATCGCTGCAATGATAGGGAGAGCCTCAACCGGGAAACCAAACAACGAAAGAATCAGCATCTCAGCAATCAACCCGCCTTGAGGAATCGCCCCCATTACCATTCCTACTAAGAGCGCTACCGCACCTACCAGGAAGTATGTGTCGATTCCTGAGAAATCCATCCCGAAGATACCGAATAGGAACGTGATTTTAAGTACGCCGCCAATGACAGATCCGTCTTTATGAAGCGTTGCACCAAGAGGGATTGTTGTTTCTGCAATATCATCAGGAACTCCCATCTTTTTCGTCGCTTCTAAGTTAACCGGAATACTGGCAGCTGAACTGCATGTAGCAAGACTTGTAACAGACGGAGAAAGCATGTTTTTCCAAAACGTTCGGATACCAAGCTTTCCATGTGCCATCCAAGCATAAAGCGTAAAGAATCCAAAGAAATAAATAATAGAGAATGGATAATAAAATAGTACTGCTTTAAAATAGGAACCGAGCAAAGTTGGTCCGAATTCTCCAACTAGTGCCGCAAAGTAAGCTCCTAGCCCGATTGGTGCATAATACATGACGTATTTCACCATCTGCAGGGTTACTTCACTTCCCGCTGTGAGGAAATTCGCAAGAGGCTTAGCCTTCTCTCCCACTTTTGATGTAGCAAGCCCTAATAATACAGAAAAAAGAATAAGTGCAAGCATGTTCGCACGGCTTAACAGATCAACAAAATCAGGGACGGTAACCGTGCTGACTAACTGATCACCGATCGAAACATCTTCATTTGCCGCATCAGGTTTAACCAGATCAATATTTACCCCTTCAGATGGTGAAAACAGTTTGATTCCTGCCATACTTGTAACAGCAGCAATTGTACCTGTTAAAGTGAACACAATCAGCATTGAGCTTATGATCTTACCAAATCGTTTTGCTCCAGCCATGTTCGCGACGCTAGCTGAGATTGAAAAGAAAACAAGCGGAACAACGATCATGAACATAACATTTAAAAATAAGTCCCCAAACGGCTTAAGAACCGCCGCATCCTTGCCCATAACAGAACCGATCACACTTCCAATAATAATCGAAATGAGTAAAATGATCGGAGAACGATAAGCTTTCCACGTATTTTTCATAAAACTACTCCCCTTACTAGATTCATTGTCACTCTATCTATTTTATACGGAAATTTTTTTTTGCATAGAGGGGAGATAAAAAGATAGGGGGACAGACCCGGGTCTGTCCCCCTTCTTTTGTACTATAGATCAATATGCTTTTGCCCAGTAGACAAGATGCTCTCCTTCTTGTTCACAGCATACACATTTGTCTGACAGCTTTTCCTGTTCAAATGGCATACATCTGGATGTTGCACCTGTTTCATCCTTTATGAAGTTCTCACATGCTTCATCCCCGCACCACATTGCTTTTATGAAACCTCCGTTGTTTGTAAGACTTTCTTTGAATTCATCGAAAGTAACTGCAACAGATGTTTTTTCTTCGCGGTGCTTTTTGGCTTTTTCAAATAAGCTTTGTTGGATGCCGGTTAAGATTTCTTGAATTTGCGATTCTAAGTTTTCTATTGATGCGGTTTGTTTCTCTCCTGTATCACGGCGGACGAGTACGACTTGCTGCTTTTCGATGTCACGCGGTCCAACTTCAAGACGGAGCGGAATTCCCTTCATCTCATACTCATTGAACTTCCAGCCTGGTTTTTTATCGCTCGCATCAATTCCTGTACGGATTGTGGCTGAAAGCTTTTTTTTTAGGTCGTATGCAAAATCAAGTACGCCTTCCTTATGCTGAGCGATTGGCACAATCATCAGCTGTGTTGGCGCGATCTTTGGTGGAACAACCAGTCCTCTGTCATCACCATGGACCATAATCATTGCTCCAATTATACGTGTTGTGAAGCCCCAAGAGGTTTGCTGCACAGTCTGCAGCTTGCCTTCACTGTTTGTGAACTCGATGCCAAACGCTTTTGCGAATCCGTCTCCCAGATGGTGGGAAGTTCCGGATTGCAAAGCTTTCCCGTCATGCATCAGACTTTCAATCGTGTACGTATATTTAGCTCCGGCGAACTTTTCTTTTTCCGTTTTTTGCCCCTTAATGACCGGTACTGCCAGATACTGTTCACAAAGTTCAGCGTAAACATTAAGCATGCGAACCGTTTCCTCATGGGCATCCTCATCTGTTTCATGGCAAGTATGCCCTTCCTGCCAAAGGAATTCCAATGTACGAAGGAAAGGACGCGTCGTTTTTTCCCATCTTACTACGTTCGACCACTGGTTATACAGCTTAGGCAGATCACGGTAAGAATGGATGATGCTTTTAAAATGCTCAGCAAAAAGAACTTCAGAAGTGGGCCGGACACAAAGGCGCTCTGTCAGCTTCTCTTCCCCGCCATGGGTAACCCATGCAACTTCAGGTGCAAAACCTTCAATGTGATCTTTTTCTTTTTGCAGCAGACTCTCAGGGATAAAGAGCGGCATGTAGACATTCTCATGTCCTGTTTCTTTTATGCGTTTATCCAGCTGTTTCTGAATGTTTTCCCAGATCGCATAGCCGTAAGGTCTAAGAATCATAGACCCGCGGACACTGGAATAATCAATCAGTTCAGCTTTTGTTACTACATCTGTATACCATTGTGCAAAATCATCATTCATACTTGTTACGTCTTTTACAAAATCCTTTGCCATTAGATGCACCCCGCTTTTTAGTAAATAAAAAAAGCTATGCTTATTATTAGGGACCATTTGCATGGCGGTACCACCCTAATTCAAAGCATAGCTTTACACTCTTTCATGATAACGGTCTTGAACCGCTGATATCTTCCACTAGTATCGGAATCAGAACTCAGAGGCAGGTTCGATTGGCTGTCAGCAGGAACCTTTCAGCAGATGGCTCCCTCTCTGGAAAAGACAGGATCAATGTACTAATCCTCATCGATGTTTCTGGTTGTTTTTGAAAATTATAGTTGATACTGCCATGAACTGTCAATTAGAGTTTTACTTCTAATTTCTGCGATTACTCTTTACAGCTTTAAAGTGAGAGGGGGGACAGACCCGGGTCTGTCCCCCTTCTGTCTTTTTCATAAAATGGGTGAATTTTTAATACATTAGATACAGGGTAAAAGGAGGCGTTGTGTTTATGTATATTCATGTGGTTCAAAGGGGTGATTCTCTTTGGCAGATCTCTCAGCGCTACGGTGTTCAGATAGCATCTATCGTCAAGATTAACGGAATTGAGAATCAAAATGTTTTAGTAGTTGGTCAGGCTCTTGTTATACCAAATGAATTTCCGACTTATACAATTCAGTCAGGAGATACACTCTACGAGATTGCAAGCCGTTTCGGGACAACGGTTGAAAGTTTAATAGGCTGGAACAACATTCCTCTTGCTTCCGTTATCTATATCGGTCAAGTGATTGATATACCCGTACATGTCGTGAAACAGGGTGAGTCCCTTTATGCTATTGCGAATCGATACGGCACATCTGTGGCTGATATACAAAGGGAAAATAACATTGCAAATCCTGCTCTGATCTATACGGGAACTCGGCTTTCTATCCCTTATAAAAGACCTGTAAAAGAAGTGAATGCTTATATAACGAATATGGGAACCGCCGCTCAAACCGAAGTAAGAAATGTTGGATCCTATCTAACCTATATCACACCGTTTAGTTATTCGGTTACGAAGTCTGGCGGATTAACTTCTCTTCAGGACGAAGGCGTTCTTGCAGCTGCGAGAATTAACCGGGTTGCTCCTCTTATGGGGATTACTAATATTGAAAATGGAGCATTTAATTCAGATTTGATTAAAACGATATTGGACAGTGATTCCTTACAGGAAACCGTTCTGAACAATATTCTTAGCACGATGCAAAAAAAAGGATTCCGCGGAGTAAACTTTGATTTTGAATACGTATATCCAGAAAATAAAGAGGACTACAATAATTTCTTAAGAAAGGCTGTCGCCAAGTTTAAGCCCTTAGGTTATTCTGTTTCTTCTGCCGTTGCTCCAAAGTACAAGGAAGAACAGCCTGGTCTCTTGTATGAAGCCCACGATTACAAAGCACATGGAGAGATTGTTGATTTTGTTGTGGTCATGACCTATGAATGGGGCTGGGCAGGCGGACGCGCCATGGCTATCGCTCCTTTGGATGAAGTTAAAAAAGTGCTTGATTATGCCGTTACGGTAATTCCACGCGATAAAATAATGATGGGCGTTCCCACATATGGACGGGATTGGACGCTGCCTTTCGTACAAGGCACTTTCGCACGTACATTAAGTCCAGTTGCAGCGGTAAATCTGGCAGCCCAAGAGAATGTATCCATTGAATTTGATGAGGGTGATCAATCACCTTGGTTCAAGTATTTCGATGCACAAGGGAAAGAACATGAAGTCTGGTTTGAAGATGCCAGGAGCGTTCAGGCAAAATACCGAACTGCCATCGATTACGGCCTCCGCGGAGTCAGCTTCTGGGTATTGGGTATACCGTTCCCGCAGAACTGGCCAGTCGTTCGTGATACGATGCGGGTAAGGAAGATTTAGAAGGGGTCATTATTGTTTTGGTTAGTGAATGAAGAAAAGAAAGCATGAAATCCGCAACTTCGGATATCATGCTTACTTAATCAAAGGGTTGTGCACCCCACAAATACAAATCGGCGATTTGTATTTGTCTGGGGTCAGACCCCTACTTTTGTACTAGACCCACCACATCTCGGCTGGCTGTTCAGAGATGAGGATCGACTGCAGATTCTTCACAGCGCGAGAGAAACCTTCCTCGATCGACATGATTGGATCTTCGTGTTCAATGCTCACAACATAGTCGTAGCCATACGTACGAAGTGCACTCATCATATCAGACCAGTCCTGAACAGAGTGACCGCATCCTACTGAACGGAAGCTCCATGCACGGTTTTGAACAGCGCCGTATGGCTGCATGTCTGTTAAGCCGTGCATGTTGATGTTGTCTTGATCTAAGTACGTATCCTTCGCATGGAAATGATGGATCGCTCCAGCTTTTCCTAGGATTTTGATTGCAGCGACAGGATCGATTCCCTGCCACCATAAGTGAGAAGGATCAAGGTTCGCACCGATCGCATCACATGTTTCTTCACGCAGTTTTAACAGCGTGTATGGCGTATGAACTAAGAAACCGCCGTGAAGCTCTAAACCGATTTTAACACCATGCTCTTTTGCGAACTGACCCCATGTACGCCAATAAGGAATGAGCTTCTCTTCCCATTGCCACTTCAGTACGTCGCTGTACTCGTTCGGCCAAGGTGATACCGGCCAGTTCGGATACTTCGCGCTCTCAGAATCCCCAGGAACACCTGAGAAACAGTTCACGACAGGTACATTCATCAACCCTGCAAGTTCTACTGTTTTTACAAAAGTATCATGTGATTCTTTCGCGAACGCCTCATCTGGAGACAGCGGATTCCCGTGGCAGCTGAATGCAGAAATCGTTAAACCGCGCTTTTCTACTTCATGTAGATATTCATTGCGTTTTGCTTCACTCGCTAATAATTCATCCAGCGGACAATGTGCATTGCCAGGATAGTTCCCTGTTCCGATCTCAACAGCTTGAACGCCTGCTTCTTTTACATAATCAAGCATTTCCGTGAATGACTTTTGCGAAAAAAGAACTGTAAATACTCCTAGTTTCATGCTTTCTCCACTCCTTTTCCGTTCTCAACAGGGACGCTTTTCCCCATCAAACTGCTTGCATAGATTGCCTCAATAACACGCGACGTGTTCATCGCTTCTTCCGCTTTTACTAATGGCTCAGCTTTTCCTAGGCAGCTGTCTACAAAATTTTTAGCCTGCGGAAGTCCAGGATCATCTTCTCCCAGAATCCAATCTGCCTTAGTTGTCGTCATCATACCGTTTTCTGCTTTATTGACCGAGAAAGGAAATACATCAAGTCCGCCGCGGTCACCTGAGATCCGAACCATTTCCGCATCATCTGGAATGTTTGCAGCCCATGACGTTTCAAACAGGATCGTTCCGCCGTTCGCTAAACGGATATAAGCCGTAACGTGATCATCCACTTCAAAAGTATCGGCATCAAAAGTACCCCATTGATTCACCTGCTCCGCTTCACGGCTTACCGTGTTATACGTTTGACCTGAAACTTCACTTATAGCCGGGTTATCAAGCAGCCACAAAGTTAAATCAAGCAGATGACAGCCGTAATCTATTAAACTTCCTCCGCCCTGAAGCTCTTTGTTCGTAAAAACTCCCCAGCCTGGCACCTTGCGTCTTCTGAGAGCCTGAACACGAACAACGAATGGATTTCCCACTTCACCGGCCTCAATTACACGTTTCGCTGCTTGAGATTCTTTCATATAACGATAGTGATACGCAATTGAAAGTACTTTACCGGAACGCTTTTCAGCCTCAACCATTTCGGCGCATTCCTCTACAGTCATCGCCATCGGTTTTTCACAGAGTACGTGCTTACCAGCATCTAGAGCAGCCACTGTTATTTCTCTATGAAACTTGTTTGGCGTGCAGATGACAACAGCATCCACATGCGGCCACATCTCTTGAAAGGTTGTGAAGTAGTTCGGTACGTGAAATTTTTCAGCAACCGATTTCGCAACTTCCACGTTCACATCACTTATGGCAGTAATTTCTGCTTGATCTCCAAGTTGTTGAAATGCGGGGATATGACGGCCCTGTGCGATGCCGCCAGCCCCTATTATGCCGACTCTTAATTTCATGCGTGTACTCCTGTTTTAACTTTTTCGATCGTCTTCTTTTCGTTTGATTCTAACGCTGCAAGAATTACTGCAAGTGAACGTTTGCCTTCTTCACCAGTGATGAGCGGTGTTTCACCTGATTCAACCGCTTCAATAAAATGGTCAACAACATGAGAGTTTGATTGATTTTCATTCGTCTGGATCGCACCCATCTCATAACGAACAATCGACCCATTTGTATATTGTGCTACAAGTGAATATTGCGGGTCGTCTTCTAGGCGAAGGATTCCCTTTTCCCCGTAGATAATTGTTGAGTTGTCTTCTTTTGCCGTATATGACCAGCTTGCAGCGAGTGTTCCGATAATACCGCTGTCTGTTTTTAATACACAAACCGCTGTGTCATCAACTGAAGCGAATTCCTTCGCACTTGTTTCTACAAACGCTCCGACTTCTGCGATCTCTTCCCCAAGGATATAACGAATCAAGTCAGTTTTATGAACGCCAAGGTCTCCCATCGCACCGATAAATGCTTCATCCTTCTTAAAGAACCAGCTGTTCTTCCCGTCAACACTCCACGCCTCAGGTCCTGGATGGCCGAACGCCGTACGGAAGCTGTATACTTTCCCAAGTTCACCGTTCGCAATGATCTCACGCGCTTTTTGATGTGCTGGAACGAAACGCTGATTATGCCCAATCATGAGAGTCTTTCCGCTTTTTTCAGCTGCTTCAATCATCTCTTCAGCTTCTTGTAAAGATGTGGCCATCGGCTTTTCGCATAAAACGTGCTTTCCTGCTTTTAATGCAGCAACTGAAACTGGTGCATGCAGGTAGTTCGGTGTACAAACACTTACTGCTTCTACTTCATCAAGTGCAAGCAGCTCGTTATAGTCCGTAAAAATTTTCCCGCCGTAAATAGCTTGTGCAGCTTCAGCACGTTCTTTTACAACATCACATACAGCAACGATCTCAACATCCTGGTTTGCCACATACTCCGGCAAGTGGCGGTGATTGGCGATGCTTCCACATCCGATAATTCCTACTTTTACTGTCATAATAACTTCCTCCTCATGATTGGTTTCTAAAAATAATTGCTTTTTTAGCAAACTTTGATGGTCTTGAAGGTAATTGACTTCCGTTCCAGGATGCTCGCTTTCCGCGGGGCGTGCGGTGAGCCTCCTGCCGCTTTGCGCCATTAGGAGTCTCACCTGTCACACTCGTCCCGCAGGAGTCTCGCACCTTGCACTTCAATCAATTTGTCAATGAAGCCTTAACCCCCAAGCAGCAATCTATTTTAGACTGCAGCCAAAATAATTTATTTTGCACCAATTACTTCAAGCGGTTTTGCGTTTCCGTATACAGGAGCCTGGCTTCCAGTTGGAGCTAAGAATGACACGGCATTTGTAATTACGGTTTGAACGTCTTTGTTGTAATAAGTCGGGTAAGTCTCGTGCCCTGGGCGGAAGTAGAAGATCTTCCCTTTTCCGCGGTTGTAAGCACATCCTGAGCGGAACACCTCCCCTCCTTCAAACCAGCTCACAAAAACAAGATCGTCAGGAGCCGGGATATCAAAGTGCTCACCATACATCTCTTCTTTTTCAAGTTCGATGTATTCACCAAGACCATTTGCTACCGGATGGCTAGGATTCACAATCCAAATACGTTCTTTTTCGTCGGCTTCACGCCACTTTAAATCACATGACGTGCCCATAAGCTTTTTAAAGATTTTAGAAAAATGGCCGGAATGCAGAACTAAGAGACCCATTCCATCTAAAACACGCTGCTGGACTTTGTTTACAATCTCATCATCAACTTCGTCATGTGCAAGGTGCCCCCACCATACAAGAACATCTGTATTGTTTAACACTTCCTCTGTAAGACCGTGCTCTGGCTCATCAAGGGTTGCAGTCTTCACATCATGGCCTGCATCTTCTAAAAACTCAGCGATGGCACCGTGAATTCCTTTCGGGTAGATTTCCTGCACTGTCGGATTCTTCTGCTCATGTCGGTTCTCGTTCCATACTGTAACTTTAATCATTTGTATATGCCTCCTATATATGTGTAAGCGTTTTACGTAAACGTTTACGTATTTCTCAAATAAAAATGAAGCGAATGTTGCCTCCGTTTTTTACTTGTCATGTAAATCACAGACTGACTGCCTCTCTACAATCGTAAATGGCATGTAACGGCTTTCTGCTTCTTTTTCTTCACCTTTAATCAATTTCACTAAAATCTCGCCTGCAGTTTGCCCCATATCTTTTAAAGGCTGTGAGACTGTTGTAAGTGCAGGATAACACATTTCTGCGATCTTCAAATTATCGTATCCGATGATCGACAGTTCTTCTGGTACTTTTATGCCCAGCTGATGTGCGGCAGACATAGCTCCAATGGCCATCTCGTCACTCGCAGCAAACAGAGCGGTCATATTCGGCAGCTGCTTCAGCAGCAAAGGCAATGACTCTTTTCCATTTTGAAAACGGTAGCCTTCATTAGTCGTGATATGATTTTCTGAAAAGGCCAGGGAATGCTTTTGAAGTGCTTCCTTAAAACCTCTCATTCGGGGAACTCCCGCAATCGGATCATTCTTGCTGCCGCCTATCATCCCAATCTGTTTATGTCCTTTTTTTACCAGGTGCTCAGTTGCCTGAAAAGCTCCTTCAAAATCGTTTACACGCACGAAAGGCAGATCATAGTTTGATGAAGCAGTTGAGACAAGTACGACTGGAACTTTCATCTCTTGAAAAATAGTATAGTACTCTTCTTTCACATCTTCAGAAGCAAAGATGATGCCGTCTACCCTTTTTTCCTGCAACAATCGCAGATACTTGACTGTCCGCTTTCCGCTGGATGTCGTATTGCAGACGATGACGCTGAATCCGCCGTCGTGAGCGGCATTCTCGACACCTTCAAGTACTTCTGATGAAAGCATCCCGGACACTTCGGGAAACAGGACACCGATCGTTTGGGTCCGCTTATTGATCAGTCCGCGGGCGATGGCGTTCGGCTGATAGCCTAAAACTTCAATAGCTTCTTGCACCTTTTTTTTCGTGTCCTCCGAATAGCCAGGCAGCCCATTAACGATACGGGAAACCGTTGCAATTGAAACGTTTGCATACTTGGCTACATCTTTAATTGTCGGATTCAAAAAATCTACCTGCTTTCTTCTTACGTAAACGTTTACATTTACCCTTTCAATCTATCAGCGCTCTTTAAAAAAGTCAATTATATTTTCCATAAAAAGATTACAGTTTTTGAAAAAGGGAAAAGAATACTAATATGAAATG
Organism: Fictibacillus sp. NPDC058756; assembly: GCF_042746035.1. NCBI lineage: Bacteria > Bacillati > Bacillota > Bacilli > Caryophanales > Fictibacillaceae > Fictibacillus > Fictibacillus sp. NPDC058756. Next base: position 2,467,044 of record NZ_JBHYPU010000001.1, read on the forward strand.
GAGGTCACTGCTTATGTGGTATCAGCACTCATTCTTTAAGTACGGGGCAGGTGCCGTACTCGTACTCACTATTTTATTCTTGCTAGGGAAAATCGACTATCTCATTGACTTCCTATATCTTGTTATTTCGAGCGTCTTCTTTCCAGTGTTTATCGCTGGATTGTTATATTACTTGCTCCGACCGCTCATCCGTTTTCTGATCAAAAAGAAGGTGCCCAAATTCCTAGCTATATTCCTTGTCATGCTGGGATTAATTTTAGCATTCACCGGAATTTCAGGTGTTGCTATTCCTGTAGTCGCGGATCAGTTAACAAACCTTACAGATGACTTCCCTAAAAAAATAGGTGAAGCCACTGAAAAAACAGGAAAAATGGTCACAGGTGAAAACAAATCATTCATAGACAGCACACAGGTTGCAAAACTTGCAACCGAGCGCCTCGAAAAGTTCACAAGCTCCATCTCCAAAGATGTAATAGCTCTCGTTACTACTTTAACAAATATCGCTCTCGTTCTATTGGTGGTACCGTTTATACTATTTTATTTACTGCTGGATGACAAAAAGTTCTTTAATTATTTTCTAAGGCTAGTACCTCGTCACATGGAACATGACGTCGCTGCCATTCTGCGGGATATCGATTCTACGCTGTCTTCTTATATAAAAGGACAAATATTGGTCGCATTGTTTGTCGGTGTATTTATGTATGCCGGCTATATGATAATCGGCCTTAAGTTCGCACTCGTTCTTGCTCTTTTTGCTGTTTTGACGAATGTTATTCCTTTTCTCGGACCATTCATCGGAGTGTTCCCTGCTCTTTTAGTCGGGCTTATCCAAGACCCGATGATGGCGATAAAAGTAGCTTTTGTAACACTTATTGTTCAGCAGGTGGAAGGTAACATTCTATCTCCGCAGATCATGGGAAGAAAACTTCGCATACATCCGCTTACAATCATCCTGGTCGTACTGATGTCTGGAGCCGCGTTTGGCTTTATCGGTTTGCTGCTGGCTATTCCGGCATATGCAGTTACAAAAACCATCATAAGTAATCTGTACCGGATTTATTTGTTATATAACCCACCAGAGACGAGAAGTGATTTGCTCTGAAAGGAGAGCCGATTTTGACTGTGAAACAGCCATTCGTAAAAAAAGAAACGTATAAGGATAAGATTAAGAATCATTTTGAGTCTTTCCAGCCGTGGATACATCGCTTTGCAAGAATAGGATACCTGTCAAAGGGTATCGTGTATGTTGTAATCGGGATTCTTGCATTGATTACTTCCACAGGTACACATTTGAATGAAGCAAGCTCGCAAGGTGCACTTTACACGATTGCTCAGCAGCCGTTTGGACCTGTTTTATTGATTATACTTGCCGTTGGTTTGAGCGCATATGCGTTCTGGCAGATCATGAAAGCGGTTTTTGATCCCGAATGCGTGAACCATAGCTGGAAGAGGTGGTTCAGCAGACTGGGATATTTAATTATTGCAGGTGTTTATACGGCAATGTGCATTAGTGCTTTGCGTATTCTATTCCGTGCAAGAGGAGAATCGTCGGATAAAACGTATCAGACTCTATCTGCACAGATGCTGGCGCAGCCTTTCGGACAGTTATTGGTTGCAATCGGCGGACTTGTTTTTGGCATAATCGGAGTTGTTTTTCTGTTCAGAGCCATGTCACGAAAATTCAAAAAGAACCTTAAGAAAAACGAAATGAACAAGAAGGAATGGAAATGGAGCGGCTATATCGGTACCTTTGGAATGATAGCACGCGGGATTGTATTTATGATTATTGGCTTTTTCCTTATACGCACCGCTATTCTCGCAAATCCTGAAGAAACAAGAGGACTGGACGGTGCTCTTCTAGAGCTTTCTAACCAGCCATTCGGACCGGTTCTGCTCGCAATCGTAGCCCTAGGCTTTATCGCTTATGGCGTGTTTATGTTTGCAAGCGCCAAATATCGAAGATTGAATAACCAATAAAGAATAAAAATCCTTGCCGATACCGCGGCAAGGATTTTTGTTTGATTGGATTTTGTATGGGGTCTGTCCCGGGACAGACCCGGGACAGACCCCATCACTTTATCACTCTCTAGACCACTTCTCTAGTGTACGGTCAGTTGGCAGCATCACGGTCAACAGACCTAACAAAGGCAAAAAGCTGATGAGCAGCATGGTGTAAGAGATACTTGTAACATCCGCTACCTTTCCGAGCACAACTGAACCAAGTGCCCCCATTCCGAATGCAAGACCTACAATTAATCCTGAAACCATTCCAATCCTTCCAGGAACTAATTCTTGCGCATAAACCACTGTAACGGAGAAGCTTGTGTTTAAAATAAATCCGATCATGAAAAACAGTGGCGCTACTGCCCATAATCCCATATGCGGCAAAAGAAGCGCTAATGGTGCTGTTCCGACCATCGACCAAAAAATCATGTTCCTCTTTCCTAAACGGTCTGCAATCGGTCCGCCGAAGAATGTACCAAGCACCCCGGACGCCATGAATACAAATAAATAAATTTGTGCCTGGCGGATGGTCAAATCGTAATCTTGAATCAGATAGAACTGATAATAGTTGCTGATTCCTGAGAAATACCAAGACCGTCCAAACACAAGAAAAACAAGAAGTGCCATCGCCATAATGACTTGATTTTTACGCTTTTTATCAATCGCTTTTTTCTCACCGGACTGTTTTTTTACGCGAGGAAAATGAGCAAGCTGTCTAGCATACCATCCTGATACATAAAACAGGACAAAAATAGCGATCGCCGCAAAAGAAGTAAACCATACTGCCCCAAACTGACCAAGCGGAACAAAAACGAGAGCAGTCATCACAGGTGCCAGTGAAGTCCCAGAGTTCCCTCCAACCTGGTAGATTGACTGGGCAAGACCTCGCTGATTTCCTGCTGCCATATAAGCAACTCGTGAACCTTCAGGATGAAATACCGCAGATCCAAGCCCAATCCCAATAACAGAAATGATTATCATATAAAACGAATCAGCAAAAGCAATCCCCAGCATACCTATTAAACTAGCCATCATTCCAAAAGGCAGTAAATACGGTGAGGTCGTTCGATCCGTATACCAGCCTACGATTGGCTGCATTACAGATGAAGTAATGTTGAGTGTGAAAGCAATCCACCCGAGCTGTGTAAAAGTAAGCCCCATCGATTTCTCTAAGATTGGAAAAATCGCAGGAATAACAGCCTGCATCGAGTCATTTAACAAGTGAACAAAACTAATAGCAAATAAAATTGAATAAATGGTCTTCTGCTGCGAAGACGCTAAGCTTGGCGTCTTCTCAGTTGATGTGGCCATGCTGCATTCCTTCTTTCTTTATCTACTCAAAAACTTCCTGACTATGTATCTTTTCAATAGATTACCACAACAAACAAGTCCATTACTAAAATAGCGATTTGCGACACGTGAAATCGAGCAAACCGCCAAGAGAAAAAATGAATATTGCATGCGGGAAATAAATTGTTAGGGGTCAGACCCCATTTCCCGCAAAGAAAAGCCAGCCCGAATCGGGCTGGCTTTTCTTATATAATTTTGCTTACTACAAGCTTTATATATGCTTAGATCTTCTCGATCACTTTGTCGATGATTCCATATTTTACTGCTTCCTCTGCAGACATGAAGTAGTCGCGGTCTGTGTCTTTTTCTACTTTTTCAATCGGCTGTCCAGAGCGGTCTGAGATGACTTTATTCAAGAGCTCGCGTGTCTGCAGGATCCGTTTTGCATGGATGGCCATGTCTGATGCCTGCCCTTGTGTACCTCCGAGTGGCTGGTGGATCATGACTTCAGCGTTCGGAAGCGCATAACGCTTGCCTTTTGCGCCTGCCACTAATAGAACGGCACCCATCGATGCTGCCATGCCGATACAGATCGTGGATACATCTGGTTTGATAAATTGGATCGTGTCATAGATCGCAAGGCCTGCGGTTACTGAGCCCCCAGGTGAATTGATGTAGATTGAGATATCTTTATCAGGATCTTCAGCTGCGAGGAAAAGTAGCTGTGCGACGATTGAATTCGCCACATTATCATCAATAGCACTTCCAAGCATGATAATACGGTCTTTTAGCAGTCTTGAATAAATATCATACGAACGCTCACCGCGGTTCGTGGATTCAACTACCATTGGTATTAAGTTCATTCTATTTTTCCTCCTATTTATGCCGCGATTGCCATCGGGCTTGTGCTTGTTGTATTTGGAACATTTATTTTCCCGAATCCTGATGTAATAAAAATAATCTTCGCCGGCTGCTGCTGACTGTCAGCACCCTCAACCTGCACTTCTTTTTTCACCGGGATCACATTTGTTTCTTCCGTAACATAATCTTTTTTTATTGGTGTAACCGTACTCTTCTGTTCCTCTTTCACGTTGTGCCGCCTCCTTCAGGTTTTGGGTACATCGCCATTGAAACATGAAATGTTCTGGATTTTCCCTGTTTTGGATCATGGTGTTTTTTAATCAGTTCTGAAAGCATGTTTGAGTAATCCTGTAAAAAAGCTTGCCGTTCTTCTACGCCTAAAAGTGAGAGCTCCATCTCCATGACTGCACTCGGAATTTCATCATTCTCAGCCTCTTCCATAAGCGATACGGCGTCTCGTTTTATTTTCTCCGTTAAAGATAATACATGAGCTAGTGCAGTCTGATCCTTCAGTTTTCGGATGGTTTCTTGTGACAGACCGAGTGAATCAGATAACAGAAAAGTCTTTCCTGCACTTCTATAAAGAACTTCTACAAGGTTTCTGACATTCCTTGTGCCTGCCCGCATAACAAGGCCGACTTTTTCCAGTGTCTTTAGATGATAATTCACCTTTTGAGCGGAATCATTCATCACTTTTGATAGTTCTGTCGCAGATCTCGGCTCCTTCAATAAGCTTATGATCTCTGACCTGACAGGATGCAGAAGTGCTGCAGCCTGTTCTGGCTCTGTGACGATAAACGTTTCTGGTACGGTTTGATTCCTATTCACTCACATCACCTCACTTTTGGAATTTGACCCTACGTAAAAATAATACTTTACGTAAAATTATTTTATTACGATAGGCTTCATTATGTCAAAGATTTACTCAAAATATACACCTGCCTATAAACATAAAAAACAGACTGCCTATCAATAACAGTCTGCATTCTGATCATTTTATAAAAGAGGTATGACGCCAAGGATAAGGAAAATCCCGGCCATCCCGACGTTAAACCAAAATTCTGTTTTTTGTTTAAATATTCTTCGTTCCACTGCACGGAATATAAAGATAGCCATTAAGATCGAGAATAATACAGAAGGGCTCTCCCAATACTTTCCGTTATAGATGGCGAGCAGCAGCCCCAAGAACATAAGCAGCATTTCGGTATAAACCCACTGTTTTGGTCGTTTTTTCATCTGATAAAAGACCCCCTTTTCACCGGGTGATAGTACTCAGTGTACGGCGTGGAGGCCTATTCGGTGCATAGCTTAAACAGATTTTTCGTGCGACTCTGCATTGAGATTTACGTATGAACTTTTTCTAATCAACCTGAGCACCATCCATCCAATGATTCCACCGGCGACAGAACTTGTGAGAAACGGAAGGACGAAGAAAAATGCGCCTGTCTTTGATCCTAAGAAAAGGGCTGCGACCGGAACTGCAATAACCCCTCCTATAAGACCTGTTCCGATCCACTCACCTGCCGCTGCTGCTCCATAAGTTTTAGCTTTTCTATAAAAATACCCCGCTAACAAAGCTCCAATCATCCCCCCTGGAAACGCAAGCAGAGAACCAACACCAAACAAATTACGCAAAAGCCCTATGGCGAATGCTACAATCACTGCAGGAAGCGGGCCTAATATTACTCCAGCGATGACATTTATCGCATGCTGAACAGGAAAAGCCTTTGCGACACCTGCTGGTATCCAAAATATATGTGAAGCAAGAGTGCCGATGGCTGCAAACATTGCCATAAGTGTCAGCTTTTGAACTGAAATCTTCACTTACAATCCCCTCTTTGCGTTTAATATGCCGAGTAGCAATTCACGAGATGTTTTTCTTGGATCTTCAGACTGACTGATTGCTGAGATGATTGCCGCTCCATCTGCACCCGCTCTGATAACAGATGCAGCATTATTCAAAGATATTCCGCCAATTCCAACAACAGGGATGCTTATCTGGTTTGTCCGGAACTCTTGGATAACCCCAGTTCCTACAGGCTCCTGCGCATCCGGTTTGGTATCAGTCGCGTAGATGGGACCCGCTCCGATATAGTCAGCCCCGTGACCATCAGCATCTTTTGCTTCAGCAAGGGTATGCGCGGAAACGCCGAGGATCTTGCCTTCTGTCTCTTTGCGGATGAAAGCTAAGCTGCCATCTGTCTGTCCAACGTGAAGACCATCAGCATTCACTGCTTTCATCAATTCCAGATCATCGTTCACAATAAAAAGCACACCATGATCCCTGCAGATTTCTTTAGCCATCATTGCTGTTTCAAACCGTTTTTCACCTTTTAAAGAATTTGCACCTTTTTCACGGTATTGAAAGGCTGTGATGCCGCCTTCAACAGCCTGAAGAAGTATTTCACGGAAAGACTCTGGAGACTGACAGTTCATCGTGCCTGCTACAAAATAGAGTGATAGATTATGAGCCAGGTTCACTTGTGAGAGTGCTGTCATGTGTGTGCACCTCTTTAATTGCTGCTGTGCTCTCCAGCCAGTTAATCTCATCCTCCCAGATGGACTTCGTACTTTCTAATAAAAAGAGATCATCTAAAAGCTTTGTTTGAAAACTTCCAGGTCCTATCGATGTTTTCACGGCTTCCTCTGCCGCTTTCGTGAGCATCAGAAGCGCAAGAGCTGTGCGCTCTAGAATCGATAGCTTGTCTTCTGTTTCATCTTTTTGATTAGCCTGATACAGCGCAATCATTGAAGTAGCAAAACAACCGGTTCCTGTCACTAGCGAAAGCATCGGGTGACCATGTGAAAGTTCGATAACCCTCTCCCCATCTGAAACGACATCCTTCTCACCTGTCATCGCTATAATGCACCCCGTCTGTTTTGCTGCAGCTATTGCAAGCTGGTGTAAATCACCTTCAGAAAAGCCGAGGTCGCCGTCCGCTCCCCGGCCTTCCCAGCCAAGACCAGCGAGAAATTTCATCTCTGCCGCATTTCCGCAAATTGTCAGAATTGTTTGGGGACTGACCCCCTTCAATTGTGAATATTCTGACAACAATTCTTTAATGGTTTCCTGGCGGAATGAAGACAGCCCCACTCCTACGGGATCGAGGACGACAGGCACTCCGGTGTGCATAGCCTTACGAAGTGCAAGTTTCATAGACTTAGCTGAAGCTTCTTCCAAAGTTCCAATGTTAAGCACCAATGCATCTGACACCGCAACTGCGTCTTCTACTTCCATCAAGTCGTGAACCATTATAGGACTCCCACCCGCAGCTAGAACACCGTTGGCGAGGAAGTTCATCGTTACATTATTTGTAATATGGTGGACCAGCGGACGCTCTTTACTGATCTGTTCCACATATGCTTTCCAAACTTGTACTCTAGTGCTGTTCATGAAGAATCCTCCTATAAGCAAAGTGATTTACCGGTCCATGTCCGGAACCGACATCAATACCGTGTTCGATCGCCGTCTGGATAAACTTTTTCGCATTTCGAACGGCATTTTCCAACGTTTTACCGTAAGCCAATTCAGCTGCAACTGCAGCTGAGAATGTACAGCCAGTACCATGTGTATTTTTTGTGTAAACACGTTTATCAACAAGTTCCCACAATTCAACACCGTTGTAGACGAGGTCTGAAACAAACTCTTCCTCCATATGTCCGCCTTTTATCACCACATAATCAGCACCCATATTAAACAGGATTCGTGCCGCTTCACGCCTTGCTTCATCACTCGTGATCTCAATCCCTGTCAGTGCTTCAGCTTCAGGAATATTAGGTGTGATTACTTTTGCAAGTGGCAGCATAAACGTTTTCATCGCTTCCAGAGCTTCCTCACCTAAAAGGCTTGCCCCGCCTTTTGCAACCATAACAGGATCGACGACCAGGTTGCTCCAGCCAAACTTTTTAATAAAAAAGGCGACTGTTTCAATATATTCACCCGAAAACAGCATGCCTGTTTTTACTGCGTCAGGCTTAAGGTCGCTTCCGATTGAAGTTAATTGCTGCTCCAATCCATCCTGAGGAACTGGATATACGCCTTGCACACCCGTCGTGTTTTGAGCCGTAACGGCAGTTAGTACAGACATTCCGTACACACCAAATTCCTGGAATGTCTTTATGTCAGCCTGAATACCTGCACCGCCGCCACTGTCAGATCCAGCGACTGTCAGTGCTTTGCATACTTTGATTAATTGTCCCATCACGTTCCCCTCCTTAGCTATAAACACAAAAAGCCACCCGCAAATAAAAAGCGGGTGGCTATTACGATTGTAGATAGTAATGGACCACGCCGCTTCCCTACGCCAGTATTAACCGGATCAGGTTCAAAGGGTCGAAGGCTATCACCTTCTCTCAGCTTAAAAACATAAGCACCCCTAGCGGAAATGACGATATTGATTTAACACAATCCTACTCACATACCATCTACAAAGTCAACGTTTTTTTCAAATATTTGTTTCTCAGTGTTTAAGCCTACAAAAATACGGGGAAATAGTAAGTAACACAATATAAACACATAAATAACACTAAATTATAACACTTGCAACAAATGGGAAAGCCAACCGTAATAATGTCACAAACTATTAAAGAATTACCAAAAGGTGGTGAAAATGCAGTACATTGGAATGATTATCAATTTTTTTTCAGAATTTTCAAATAAAATGGTTGTCATTGGGCACCTTGCTCAGTATACTAGTAGAAACCTAGAAACATAAAAGGTTAAATTGGATAGGGAGATAATTTCAAGGAGGGAAACAGGATGAAAGACAAAAACACTTCTTTCAACAAAAACCAAAATGAGATGGTGCAGTACAAACAACAAAAAAGAGACCCATTTGCCTTCAGCCTTATTGCCCAAATGGTTCTGGATGAAGCCCTGCACAGTTATTACAAAGAGTATTATGAAAAAGAAATCGACAATGCCTTGGATCAAAAAGATAAAAAGCGTTTTATGAAACTGACTGAAGAATACAAAGCTTTTCTCGGATAAGGCTTTTGCGCACGGTTCACCATTAAATGGTGCCGTAAAAGCCAAAACACCCTTTCAGCTTCCGGACTGTAATCCGGGCTGCAGAGGGTGTTTCTGACGTACCAGTTATCTGACATGAACAAAACTTAATTACTTATTACATGGATGTCGGAGAACCCGGCTTTTTCTTTTGCCCTTTTTTCCTTTTCCATAACCAGAATACAACGGGTATCAGCACAATCCACACAGGTGCTAATCCAAATAGTGCAACAACGATAAATGAAATCGCAGAAACAAAGAAGTTCACCGTCTCCATGAATAGCATCTTCGTTTTTTTCCAAGTGTTTAAATCCCCTGTCTGCAGCTTCTCTGCTTTCAGATTCTTCACTTCAAACTGGATACTAACTGTCGAGTAATCGCTTTGATTTTTTAAAAAGTTAAGCCTTCCTTCAATCTGTTCAATTTCTTCTTGTACTCTAGCAAGGTCTTCAGAGATTTTTAATAAGTCTTCCGTTCTTTCAGCCTCTTTCATAAAGGATTCAAGCCGATCTCTCACCTGCTGCTTCGCTTTTAATCGAGAAGACAGATCAACATATTCTTCTGTAACATCTTCCCCTCGCACACTTTCATGCGGAGTCCCTTCACTTATATCCTTCACTTCCTGCAAAAACGGCCGGAATCCATTCATCGGAACACGTACCGTCATCATCCCGTCCTCATAGCCTTCCTCACCGATATTCGTGTTGGATTCAACGATATAACCGCCTTTATCTTCAACCATCTTCCTAACCTTTTCCATCGCATTCTGCAGTTTGTCAACTGTAATCCGCAGATCTGCGTTATAGATCACTTTCCGCTGATCTCGAATCGATTGCTTCTTGTCGCTTTTCTCTGGTGAAGCTGTCCCTTCATCAGCAGAAGACTTAGAAATTTCCGTCTTCGCTTCAGAACTGTCGCCTCCTGCCATGTCATGTGAAGGCTCTTTTTTACTACCTCCATTGCTGCTGCACGCTCCTAATAATAAAACACAGATCAATACCCACACTTTCCATAATTTCCACATATCGTAAATCCCCCTTTTTGGCTTAGACGCTTTTTTCTAAAAAAAGGTTTCAGGACTCGAAAAACCAACCTATTGAATGATTTTTTCTTAACCTTTTTTATGATAAAATATTGTCTGGTGATTAGTTGTTTGAAAAAAATCCGATTTATGCTAGTATGTACAGAATAAGTAAGTGGTTTAACTGGAGGAATAGCATGTCAATGATAGGAAGAAACGATCCGTGCTATTGTGGCAGCGGAAAAAAATATAAGAAATGTTGCTTACATAAAGAAGTGCAAACACGCGAAGTATCCTTTCATCAGGAAGGACTCATCAAATTTGCCCTTGAGAACTTTCAGCAGGATTTAGCAGCACGTACGTCAGAGTATGTGAAAAAATATCCTGTTGGCAAAGACCAAGAACAAACGTATGCGAACATCGCTGTTTGCTGGGAAGTTTTCTGTTCTGAGATAAAAGGCGGAAAAACAGCGGTTGAGCTTTATGTCGAAAAGGCAAAGAACTCAGTGAAGCCTGAAGTTGCTGAGATCTTAGCTGGCTGGACCAATACAGTGCCTTCACTTTATAAAGTTGTTGAACAAAAAACAGGCTTTATTTTTACAGTGAAAGACATCTGGACAGAGAAAGTGTACGATGTGACGATCAACGCTGCTGATAAGCCAAAAACAGACAGCGCATTGCTTGGAACACTCGTATGGAACGGCATTAATTACGAATTTTATATCGGCTATGTAGAGATGCCGATTTCTGAATTGCCTCCACTAAAAAACGCGATTGAGAAACTGCAGCCATTAGCAGACGCAAAAGAGATTTTCAAAAATCAATTCCCCGCTGTACTGCAGCTTTCTTTAATTGATATATCGGCAGGAGTTCCAAAGCCTAAAACAGATCAAACGCAAGCTAGCACTGAAAAACCTGCAGCTGAGGAAAATGCAGAAGCTTCTGCGGAATCAGAAGAGAAGGATGAAAAGTACACAGCTGTAACAGAACTTGTAAAAGCCAATGCGGAAACAGAAGTGGTTAAAGAGGCTGAAAAACTTTGGAGTGAATACATCAACGAATCAAAGCCAGCCATTCGTAAAGAAGAAATCTATGCTGCAGCTTTGGACTACCTCGTATCAAAAGATATAAGAGGCATAAATTCCACACAAGCTGAAACAGCTAAGAAATACGGCGTATCACCAGCAAGCCTTTCATCTCGCTATCGTGAAATGAAAGAACTATTAAGCGTATAAGCTATCATATATCTCATATTCTCCCGGCAGGACTCTCCTGGCGGGTTTTATTATGGATCACTAAAGAAAATAAATGTTTGCATTTGTAAACCTTTGTACTAATATCAATATTAAGAAGTATTTTCCATTTTGAGGCGGAGGTTTTCAATGTGATTCCATTATTCACAGAAAAAGAAATTGAAATTGCAGGGCATAAAAAATTGTATGGCACTCTTACAATCCCCGAAACGATCGACAGCAATGAAAAATATCCAGCCGTTCTGCTTATCTCTGGGTCTGGTCCTCTAGATCGCAACGGAAATGGTCCGAAGGGAAAATATCAGCTAAATGTTTATAGAGAACTTGCTGAACACATAACAAATTTAGGTTTTATCACGTTTCGATACGATAAAAGAGGAACAGGTAAAAGTGAAGGAGACTGGTTATCAACCGGTCTTTGGGAGCTTGTTGAAGATTCGGAACAGGCACTTCAAACCCTTAAAAACCATCCTCTTGTTGATCCGGATAGAATTATTGTTGCCGGCCACAGTGAAGGTACAATAATAGGTACAGCATTATCGGAAAGACAATCAATCAATGGATTGATGCTCCTATCTGGCGGAGTTGGTAATTTAGATGAATTCACAACACATCAACGTTTATTTACCTACCAAGAATTAAAGAGCTCTAAAGGTCTAAAAGGATTCCTTATGAGATTACTCATTAATGAAAAGAAAGCAGAAATTAAAACCCGAAAACAAATACAGAAAATTACAGGATCTAATAAAGATGTTTACAAAGTTTATTACCTATTAAAACAGCCTGCAAAGTGGTTCAGAGAGCACTTTGCTTATAACCCAAGAGATGGCTTAAAAAAGATAAATTATCCTGTTATAGCAATTTGTGGAGACAAAGATGCACTGGTTGACCCTGCCCTTTTAGAGGAGCTTCACACACTAGTAAAGGGACCTTCTGAGACTCATATTATTAAAAATATGGAGCATGGTTTCCGTTTTCAGGAGGAAGACAAAACCATGGTAAAAGTAAAGAAGCTGATAAAGGTCCTTCCTTCGAGACCATTGAACCCGGACGGATTAGATGTTATATCCCATTGGCTAGAGGCAAATTATAAATCTAGTCGTTCAAATAATATCGCACAATAAAAAAAAGACCCCAGCGAGGGTCTTTTTTTACATTTTATTAGTAAGCTTGGTCTTTCCGCTGCAGCCAGTAATAGACTGGCAGTCCTGCCACGGTTATGAATATTGCTGTAAAACTATCAAATGGATTATTCATGATTGTAGCACCGACAATATACATTGAACCGATAATCGCAAAAATCGGAACGACCGGGAATAATGGCACACTGTAAACGCGTGCTGCCCCTTTATTACTCTTGCGAAGCTTAAACACCGCATAAAATGCAAAAATGTAGAAGATATAAACAGCAAAGATCGCCATTTCTGATAGATAATCAGGATCAGTCAGAATCATCATAATGATTGCAATAACAACCTGCAGATACGTTGCGGCGATTGGGGTACCGTACTTCTCGCTAACTTTGCTGAACGTTTTTGCCATCGGAAGCTGATTTCGTTCCGCCATCGCAAACGGCACACGAGGAATCGTTAAGATTTTACCGTTTAAGCAGCCAAAGATCGATACTGCAATACCGACCGCAATCAGTTTACCCCCTAATGGCCCAAAAAGTATCGTTGCCGCAGATGCGGCAGAGTTTTCACCAAGTCTTACGATCTCAGAAGCTGGCAGAATATGCAGCAATGCGATATTTATTAGAAGATACGCAGCCATTACGATCAATATGCCGCCAATAATTGCTTTAGGCAATGTCTTCCCTGGGTTTTTCATCTCCCCCGCAACAAATCCAACCATAAGCCAGCCATCATAAGCAAATAGAGTTGCTAAAATTGCTGCCCCCATGCTGATCTCAACTACAGATCCGCTTGAAGAATTTAAGATCTGTTCGTTCCCCTGCGCAATCCCAAACACGATAATCAGAGCAATAGGAACAAGCTTTCCAATCGTAAACAGGTTTTGTACGAAACCACCATATTTTGTTCCGAAATTATTTACAATTGTAAGAAAAAGTACAGTTCCGATCCCAATCCAAGGACCAAACGATTTTTCCCAAGAAAAAAGATTTGCTATCAATGATCCAAAGTACAAGCCAAGCGCTCCAATTACGGCTGGTCCATAGATGACCGTCTGAACCCATCCGCTCAAATAACCCCAAAGCTTGCCGTATACTTCTTCCATATACACATAAAGACCGCCAGTTTTCGGAATCTGTGTCGCTACTTCAGCGATCGTTAACCCGCCAGCAAGTGTAATAAGACCGCCAAGAGCCCACGCCAACAGAGCCAGGTTTGAATTCCCTGTGTATTCCAAAACACTTCCAGGCTTCATAAAAATACCTGAACCAATTACCGTTCCAATTACGATGGACATGGCTACAGAAAGCCCGATGTCTTTTTTCAATGCTGCTTCTTGATTCATGCTGTGTCCACTCCTTAAAAAACGTTTGTCCATCCGAAAAATACTAGTGTCACTTTAACATAAACAAGTTGTTACTGTCACTGCTTTCCAAAATAGACATGCAATTCAGTTTTTTGCAAAGGTTTTCTTTTTTAGTGGAAGTGGATTCCAGATCAATTTAGTTCATTTCTTCTTCTAAGCTGCTTTTTTATGAATGCTTTTTCCATGATGTCATTAAGTTGTTTTTCAAGCTCAACCTTTTTATCTAAATCAGTTACAGATCTTATTTTCTTTTTCAGCTCACGAATTCTTAATTTCTCTTCAGAAGAAAAATGCGAAGAATGAAGCAATATTCACACCTCGTTTCATGACAATGCTGCTTTTTAATAAGGATAATAGAAACAAACTTAGATAACATTGGTTGTGTCAGAAAATCTTCCACTGTATTTCTAATCATTTAATCGGCGAATTATCAAGCTGCCAAATATGAAAAACAGTTCTATCGGAAACGGCGGAGCGTTAGTATTCCTTAAATCAGATGTAGGCGATCTAGCCTTAATGATGCATAACGAATAAAAAAGACCTCCATTCGGGGGTCCTTTTGTTTGTTATGGAATTATTATTCTGCTTTTTCAGTTCCTGTTTTTTCTGTGTTTGCGATGATAACTTTAACACCTTGCTGTTCGATCGCGTGCAGATGCTCGCGTACTGATTCGTTGTCAGTTATAACGGCTTCCAGATTAGAAACTGGTTCAACTTTCGCAAAGGCATTAACTCCGATTTTGTTGTGCGGAAAAAGACCAATACTCTTTCTGGACACTGAGCCAACTGCCTTCATAAAAGCAGCAGCTTCAGGTGTAGCCGTACTAATTCCTCGTTCTGATATTCCGCCGCCTGTTGCGAACGTGAGGTCAAATGAATATTGACTGACAAGCTGTGTTGCAAGAGCATCTGTCATATTGCCGGAATTCTTCACTTTTCCACCGATTAGATATAAATCGATGTTCTCCCGCTCACGCAGCGCTTCAGCGATTTTTAATGAATTTGTAACGATCGTGAGTGGGACTGCAGGTAAATATTTGAGCAGAACATAATGGATAGATGCTCCACCGATAAAAAGTGTATCCCCCGCTTGAATCCATTTTGCTGCTTCTTTCGCAATGGCATTCTCGTGTTCTGAACCCTCTGTGTAGCGTTTTGCTGGAGCAGCAGGACCTTTCTTCACATCTGTCACAGGTATTGCACCGCCATGTGTACGTTTGACGAGCCCTTTATCTTCTAAAGTTGAAAGGTCACGGCGTATCGAATCAATTGAAACTTGGAGGACATCTGATAACTCTTTTGCAAGAACACGACCTTCATTTCTTAACACTTCTAAGATCTTTTCTCTTCTTTCTTCAGAAAACATAATAATTTTCCTCCATTACCTCTTATTTCCACGTGGTACTCTAATCATATGCGGTATTATGCTGGTTTGTCAAATATATTTTGCATGTTTTTTCCTGTTTTATCTGTTTTTAAATTGAAACAAGCAAAAACAAGCATGAGAAAAGCGCCTGTTTTTGCTTGTTTATAAGATTCATAGTTCCATATAGATTAATTACATAATTTTTTACCCTCATCACATAAAAAGTGAAGATAATCACATAATATACCAAAATAATACATTGTGTCTTTCTGACAAATACAAATCAGTGATTTGTATTTGTCTGGGGTCAGACCCCACTTTAGTCTTCCACCTTGATCAGGAAGAGACGCTCATGGAATCGTCCGTGCTTCCTTGCTTTCTCCTGCCTGATCTCATCCAGTTCCCTTAATGTGAGATGGTGCACTTTCGTAAGCGAAATCAAAATCTCAAACAAACCGGCCAGCTCTTCTGCTGCATCGCTCTCACTTACCGCTTCTCGGTACTCTTTCACACCCTCAGCGAGCTTTTTCTTTAATTCACTCTCAAACTCTTTATCTCCCAGAATACGGAATGTCCCCTTTTTTCCCGCTAGTTCAAGCAATTCTGGTATATTATCACGGACTAATTTATTGTAATACGCCATTTACTTTTTTCCCTTCCAGCAATTTCGGTTCATCATATATTTCAATGTATTCATCAATTAAGCTTTTTAGCAGAAACTACCGTTAAAAATATTAATGCAATCATCCCGAAGACCGGATATAAATAATGCAGCAGTTCTGCATAGCCTACTTGGCTTAGCAAATAACTTCCTAGCATCAAGGAAATTAATGTCGCATTGCTTGATAGTCTTACATTCTTTCTAAGTGAGCCGGCAAGACCAAATAAATTACCGATAAGTGTAGAAAAGATCTCACCATAGATTACGAGAACAAAAAAATAATGTACCATGATTCCGAGCCCGCCAACTATTTCCGCAATCGGAATTTCGTAGCTCAGCACACGCGGAACTGAATAAAGGACATAATGGCTGTTTAACAGGATAAACGTAAGTCCTATTCCGCCTAAGAATCCTCCCCATTTGATAACTGATTCATCAGCTGCTTCCCGCGACAAAGGAACAAGTACCGCCTGTGCCAAGGTTAAGTTAAAAGCTGCATAAGTAAAAGGACTGAGAAGCCATTTCCATCCTCCAGCAAAATCCTCGGCAACAAAAAGCTGCCGTCCTCCTATATCAAACATTGAAAAAGACAATACTAATGAAAACAAAATCATAATCGGAACGATCAGAGAGTTGGTCCACAAAATTCCATCTATTCCTTTTTTCATTACAAAATACGTTACGATAAGCGTTAAAATTACTCCAGCCTGAAATGGCAGATGAAGCTGTTCACGAAACAATGCTCCTGTTCCGGACAGCATGACACCAGTTACCCCAAAAAGCATAATAAGCATTAATATGTTTACAACGCGAGATGCTGCTTTTCCGAATAAGTGATGATTCATATCATCAAATGAAGATGCTCCTATTCTTCTAGCCATAATCATCAGCTTTGTACCAATTACTATAAATAGGAACCCGCTTATCAGAATGCCGGCAAATCCAGCTGAACCGTATTTCGTAAAGAACTCAACGATTTCTCTTCCCGTAGCAAACCCGGCACCTACAACAGTGCCGATGTAAGTGGCGGCAATCTGTAATATTTGTTTCATCCGTCCACTCATGCCCTCACCTCCATGGCCATATCTTTACAAACATATGCATGGACAAGAGTTTTAGAAGAAAAAGAAAAACAGCAAGGATTTTTTCCTTACTGTTTGAATTACTGCCTATTAAATTTGCATTGCCCCGCTGCACTCCTGAATGATCACACGATTCTTCCCTTGGCGTTTAGCGACATACAAACTGTTATCTGCACCTTCAAAAAACGCCTGTTTGTGCATGCCTGTCCGGTATGTTTGCAGACCTGCACTGATTGTTACACTTTCCTCTAGGATTTCAGGGTGCTCCAGACCTTGTACAACGGCTCTAATATTCTCAAGAATTTTAAAAGCTTTATCTTCATCAACATCATTTAGTATAACGACAAACTCTTCCCCGCCATATCGGGCGACAAAATCATCTGTCGATACATTTTCCTTTATGGCAGCTGCAATTCTTTTTAAGACGATGTCACCTATTCCATGACCATATGTATCGTTTACTTTTTTAAAATTATCAATATCGATAACAGTTAAGTGGAGCGGATAATGATAAGTGTCTGCTTGCAGCAGCAATACATCCATGTATTCATAGAATGCCATATGATTGTACAAACCCGTCAGAGCATCCGTCTTTACTTGTTTTTCCATAATCGTAGACTTAACCATCAGCTCCTGGTGTTCAGCTTGGGCTTTTATTAAATGCTGCCCAATTTCATACCCCCTGCTCATGATACCGATACAGATCGTTGTGGATGTCAGCAAGATGCATGCCATCGACAGCTGTGCCATAACATCATTTAGTTCTCTTACAATAGGATGAAAAGCTGATAATCCTAAGTAAATCAATAGACTGATTCCAAAAGAGACCCAGATTTTCTTCTTATCAAAATATATAGTAGAGATCAGCATCGGAAAGAATAAACAAGCATACATCACATACATCTCTGAGTGTACACCTACTAAGATTCCAGAGATTAAATTTGCTGCCCCTATAATGATATAGTCAGTGTATTTACCCTGCTTTCTATAACCCCATTCTGCGATGAAAGCCGCAAGTGACAGAAGAAGCGTAGGTAATAATACAAATTCTAAATAAAATTCCTTTAAGGGCCTTTCTGTAAAAAAGCTGTTGATTACCTCAACGCACACTGACACAAAGACAATCACCCAAAAAACGTTAATAATTTTCCGGTTCCAAGCGATGTGATTTAAGTGTGCAGGCAGGCGTGTCATTCCCAATTCATTCACCCCATCTACACGGTTACCTCATCATTATAACATTATTTTCCTTGAAGTCTGTTGTTGTTGATATAAAAATATTTTACTGTCCATGTCTCTTTTTTGAATTACAAAACGATTTATAAAATGAAAACGCACAGCCAGATCGTCCCAGCTGTGCGGCAATTTTTATTTTATTTTTACACGTTTCTTTTTAGGTAACTTATCGAGAAGCCAGCCTCTTCCCACTTCACAAAATCGAATCGGCATTTCAAGGGTTGCCAGTATCTTATCCTTTCCATGAATGGTGAGCAGTCCTGTTTCATCGTTTACTTCTTCAACAACTGCGTTTTCTGTTCCAGAGAGCGGAAACGCCCATTTGTTGTTTCCTGAGTCTTTAATTTTGATCATTCTTCCGTCACAAGATACTTTGTGGCAATGTGGAGGCAAGCCTAACGTAATTTTGTTCATTGCATTTCTTTCCTCCCTTTCCGGATTTGTTTCATTGTAACAGATATAGTGCATGTCTGACATATTATTTTTTAAATTTTTTGACTATTTAACACATTTGAAATAAACATTCTAAAAAATAGGAGGACAAGCATTAGGCATTCGCCATTTCAGGTGCTGATGAACAAGCATATACTAAATTATTGGGAGATAAGGGAGGAATTTAGAGTGGAAAGATGGTCGATGTTTTACCACATGGTCGTTGTTTCTATAGGAGCGATTTCGAGTTTCCTGTTTGGAACACCAAGCCTTTTATTCAAAACATTAGTTCTATTCGTTGTACTGGATTATATCACTGGTATGGCAGCGTCAGCTTATGAAGGAAAATTGAACAGCAAGGTCGGCTTTAAGGGAATATTGAAGAAGGTAATGGTTTTTGCCATAGTTGCAGTAGCCCATTCTCTCGATCAATTATTAGGCGGCTTATATATTCAATCCGCCACAATCTTTTTCTATTTATCAAACGAATTATTATCCATGATTGAAAATGCAGGCAGGTTGAATGTTCCCATACCGCCTTTCATAAAAAATGCCGTTTCCCTGTTGAGACAGAGAAGCGGCACGAACAAGAAAAAATAATTAAATTGAGTAAAACTGTGAAAACTTTTTTGCAATTTCTTCCGCATTGATCTGGTACTCTCCAGCATCGATGCGTTTTTTTATATCCAAAAGTTTCTTTTCTCTTATGTTTAGCTGAGCATTATCATTCAATGCTTTTGCCTCGTTTGATATGTATAGTTCGTCTTTGGCAAATGACGGAGGCTTAACAGAAGGCTGTTGATACATTTTGTTTACATCGAATTTTCTTTGTACCGGTTGTTGTCCATCAATTCTCATGATTTCACCTCTCCTGTGTTATTAAAAGTCCCAAGCCATTTCCATTTACTATCCTGATCCAGGTTGTCCAGCAATCTAAAGAACAACTCTTGACCAGATGTATCCCACTTCACTTCGAATTCATTTCCATTTTCTTTATCCCTGCAAAACGAATGAATCCATTGGGAAGTAAACAAGTAAGGCGTAAACTGTTCAAAGTCCAATAGATGTTTCTCTAACCATTGAATAACATCATCGTGTGTAAGTTTCTGCATCTTAGATCGTCCTTTGTTTATGATTCGTCATTACCTGTGTCTATATGTTTCGGGTATGTCATATGTTTTATGAGGATAGACCGAAAAAATATTTACAGAATATTCTAACCCCTTGTTGTGTTTGTATCTTACAGAAAATTACCCTAACTATACTTCCCTCTAAACCTCTTTCCTTCTGCTAAACTAGTTTAAGGTCTATAATAAAAGAAGGTTGTCTAAGAGATTGTTGCTTTCAACTCATTTCTTCATCGACAAGTTGATAGAAGTGCAAGGTGCGTGCCTACCACCTGAGATGCTTCTCGCAAGGCATGCGACGAGGAAGCTCACACCGGTAGCATTTACTTGTAGACGCAGGAGCAAGGATACTTCCATGAAGCGGGACAGGTGAGACTCCTAACGGCGCAAAGCGCAGAGAAGGCTCACCGCACACATCCCGGAAAGCGAGCATCCTGAAACGGAGATCAACTACTTTCAAAAACAACAATGTATACTAAAACAGATTAATAGAAATACATAACAGTAGGTGTTCTCATGAAATTAACATTTTCATCACTTCAATGGATGGTCTTTATATTGGCAGGCAGTCTTGTAGCACCGATCGCGATTGGCGATGCTTTCGGAATGACACAAGCAGAAACAGCAGACCTTCTTCAGCGCTCCTTTTTTATTATTGGACTCTCTGCTATTCTACAAGTCTTATTCGGTCATAAACTTCCAATTAACGAAGGACCAGCAGGATTATGGTGGGGAGTTTTTACCGTATATGCAGGCATTGTTGCATCAGGGGCATTGACAGCAGCCAATGGGTTACAGCAGCTGACAGCCGGTATGCTGATCAGCGGAATTCTATTTTTTCTGCTTGGTGCTTTTCGTATCATCACTTCAGTCAGAGCACTCTTTACTCCTCTTGTAACAGGAACATATCTTATATTACTCGTTTCACAATTGAGCGGTTCTTTTATAAAAGGAATGCTTGGGATCGGATATCTGCAGGAAAGTGCCGATGCAAAAGTTGCAGCTGCATCACTTTTCATCCTTGTATTATCTATCGTCCTCGGAAAATCGAAAGTACGATGGCTGCGGAGCTATTCCATTCTTATCTCACTGATATTGGGATGGGGACTGTTTAAACTATTAAACTTAACGAAGGAAACGATGCAATCTACGAAAGTAATCGCGTTCCCTGAATGGCTGGCGTGGGGTATGCCTGAGTTATCAGGAGGAGCAATTCTTACCTCCCTTTTTGTGGGGCTATTATTACTGACAAATATGGTAGCCAGCATCAACGTGGTGGAAAAAGCGTATGAGTCAGAAAACGAAAAATACGAACCTATTAACTATAACCGCTCATCTATTATTATGGGACTGAATACGTGGATCGCAGGTCTATTCTCGGCCGTAGCCAGTGTACCGATATCTGGTGCTTCAGGGTTTATTTTAACCACAAAAATGTTTAGCCGACTAGCTTTCATTATGGGAAATGCGTTCATAATCATCATTAGCTTTTTCCCGCCGCTCACTTTTTTCTTTGCAGGGATTCCCGCACCCGTAGGATATGCTACCATATTCCTGCCTTTCTCCAGCATGATCGGCCTTGCGTTCAGAGAATATAAATCAGAGTTGAAATCCGATACAAATCTATTTATTATCAGCACATCTCTAATGGTCGGAATCGGCAGTCTGTTCATTCCAGCTTCGGCTTTGAAAGAATGGCCGAGTATCATCGTAACTCTTCTGAGCAACGGACTAATCATGGGAATGCTGACATGTATGGCATTAGAACAGTTTTACAAACGAAAGGACTCCAAGAAAGAGCAGCATTCATAAAATCAGGGCTCCCTTTTTAGAGGAGCCCTTTCTTATTTGACTGAGACAGGAATATCAGCATAAAATTCTTTAATCGTTTGGACAAGTTCTTTTTCATGATCGTACATCATTAAATGGGTCGTTCCTGGAATGATGACCTTTCTGCAAAAAGGAAGAACGTTTGAAGCTCTTTCAATGAATCTCTCTTTTTTAGCCAGATCTCCTTCTGTTTCTGCTGGCAAGAACAAGACAGGACACTTAACCTTCTCATACCAGGTTAAAAAGTTGGTGTAATAAATTTCTGCGATAATCTTTTCCATCGTTGCACCCGTTGTACGCGGTCCGACTTTCCCGTTTTCTTTCATACGAGGTACATAATGTTCCACAAAATAAGCCCTTGCCTCATTCCAAGGTTTCCAGTTTTCTTTATAATATTCCTTGTACGCCTCTACAGAATCATACTCTGGATCTAATTGATCTCTAAACTTTGCGATATGCTCTTCGAACGATTCATCATACAACCCATCATCACCGGTATTATTGACGAGAGCTCCTTCTGAATTTACAAGTGACAGTACACGGTCACTACGGGTTGAAGCAAAATATGCCCCGACCATACAACCATAGGAACTTCCAACAAGATTAGCACTTTTAATCGAAAAGAATTCCATCACTGCCTCTAGATCTTTAGCTGTATCTTCAAAGGTATAGCCGTCATCTGGCTGGCCAGATAGACCGTGTCCTCTCATGTCATAGGTCACAACCCGGTATTTGTCCAGAAAGTGCGGGATAACCGGATGCCATAATGGTGCACTTCCACCTAAATAATGAAGGAAAATCAAAAACTCTCCTGATCCTCCATGATCGTATGCAGCAATCTTAGTTCCGTCATGTGACGTTAACTCATATTTATCCGCTTTAATGTTCATTATTTTACCTCTTCCTTCATTCTTTTTTGGAGATTTGGTTTCTTACGGTTATTTATTTCGTGAAGTTTATTTCGAACATCTTCTTCTATGTCCCTGCCAAAAAATGTCGCAAACTTGCACAGATATGCGATACTGTCCGCTATTTCCTTTCCTATATCCTCAGCAACTTCTCTTTTGGCCAATAAAAACGCATGTTCTTTGTCGATACCTCCTTCTCTCATTTCGAAAGAGAGATTCATCAGCTTTCGGAGTTCTTCTGCTATTTCAGCAATTTCAGTCGTCAGCAGCATATGATTGAGCAAAAGTGATTCAATGCTTCTTTCTGAATTTTGCTGGCTGATCTCCCACCCTTTTTCTAATTGGAAGGCTTCTAATTCTTTATGCAATTTTTTCATTATGTCTTACCTCCGTTCTTTCCATATACTCACTTCTTCTTAATTCATCCGTTTCCTTCCTTTCGCAAACAAAATTTGCTACAATTTTACAAAACATGGAGGTGCGTATGGAACATAAAAGAGCAGACAGACCTGATTGGAAAAGAGTTACAGACCGAACCTTTGAAGTCGTTCATAAAGAAGAAGGCTGCTTTAAAGGTAAAGTAACGGTGATTCATCTAAAAAAAGTGTCAGATCCACTCGTCGTTCAATACAAAAATCATGAAGTATGTATAGCAGACTCTGGTTATATTTGGTTGCAGCACTTTCCAGAAGGTAAAAAATATACAATAACTACTGTATTGGATCAAAACGGAGACGTTGTTCAGTTTTATATTGATATGTGCAAAGAGCATGGTGTAGATGAGGAAGGAATCCCTTGGTTTTTAGATCTCGATTTGGATATCGTAATCCTGCCTGATAAGGAAATTTTTATTCTCGATGATAATGAATTAATGGCAGCCTTTAATAATGGAGAAATATCAAAAGAAGAGCTTAAGCTTGCTCATCAAACGGCAGAAGAAATACTTTCTCAATATAAAAATGGTGAATTTGAAGACCTTCTGATATGTGAAAAACACTCGACGGAATGGCTTCGAGAAAAGAAATTTAAATAATAAAAAACCAGAGGACTGATCCTCTGGTTTATTTAAATAGCTGGTTGATTCTTTTGTAAAAATCGTTCTGCATCTTCTACTTCATCAAGAACTTGTGAACCAATGATGCCTTCTTCTTCGTCTAAATAGGTAACTTGGAAATATCCTCCCTCACCTTGGGGAACATAACGGATTCTAACAAGTTCTTTTTGCTGATCCTCTTCTCTCCAAAACTCTAATTCTTGTTCCGGTTCTCTCATCAGCTTTTCTATCTGATTTTTTACCATGTTTTTATGACACCTCTAAATAATCTTATTATGTTATTTTTTCATTTTTCCCTTAAAATAAAAACTCTAAACCATTTAACAGTATCCGACATTTCCTGGGGAATATTGTCTATGTTTTATTGAATATAGTGCGAAGATCTTACCCATTTCGCCAAAACTTCCTCTGTACTTAAGATTTCAGCAAATTCCCCGTGTAAATGCGACAAAGCTGACTCATGTACATCTTGAGCTGAAAATTTTCTTCCATTATAAGAAGTTACAGCAAAAGCTGCCGTTGCATCTTGTACTAAAGAAACGCCATAACCGTAGTTAGCAGCCATCCTTACCGTTGTTGATACACAATGATTAGTCGTTAATCCCACAATAATGAGCTGATGAATTCCTTGTTTGTCCAGCTCTTCCTTTAGTGTTGTTCCAATAAATGCACTATTTACACTCTTAATAAAAAGAGGTTCATTCTCTTTTGGCTCAAATCCTGTTTTCAGCTGATAACCTAATTTCGTGGGGTGCAGAGGTGCATTCTCATTTTCCGACTGATGCTGAACATGAAAAACGGGTAAATTCGTGTTTCTAAATGCATCTATCAATGTAAGCATTTTAACTTCGGCATTCGGATTGTTTCGTTCTCCCCAAAAATCTACATCATCAAAACCTTTTTGCACATCAATGATAAGCAAACACGCTTTTTTCACGGACTTGGCTCCTTTTAGCAGATGATAGTTATAACCTTTAATGTACTGTTCGTCAAACTTTTTACATTTCCTTCCGTAATAATCTATTTCATGTTCTCATATTCTTGAAGAAAGATAGACAAGCACAATCCTCAGGAGGAGTACGTTTGAGCGAGTTTTGGGTTTTAAGTTTTCATTTTATGATGCTCGGAATCAGTTTAGCCGTTCCTGTAGGTCCGATTAAACTTGAAATGATCAAACGCGGATTATCTGGCGGTTTCTGGCCATCTTGGCTCGTAGGATTAGGAGCAGTAAGCGCAGATTTTATTTTCATGCTTATGATTTTTTTAGGTCTTTCGCCTTTCCTTCAGTATACTATCGTACAAATCACTATGCTTTTTGCTGGTATTATCATACTTACGTACTTAGGAATTTCAACGATAAGAATGGCTTGGTCACAAAAAAGGCTTCTTTCGGTTAAAGAAGAGAAACCTGAACAAAAACCTTATTGGACAGGTTTTATACTTGCTTTAATGAACCCTTTTAATTTCTTGTTCTGGTTTGGCATTTATGGAGCAACGCTGCAAAGTATTCCTAGTGATTTTGAATGGTGGATAAATGCTTATCTAAGTTTGTTTATTATTGCTGGCATTATTTTATGGAATATTAATGTTGCTTTAACCGTTCATTTTTTCCGTACACTCATTAACGATACAACCATCAGAGTAATGACAGGATTAGCAGGGGCAGGTTTACTTGGTTTCGCTTGTCATTTATTTTTCCAGCTGTTAAAAGGTATATAAAAACAGCCCATGCATCGTACACTTGGACTGTTTTCTTTGTTTATTTATCGTACTTGTCCCGGTCTAACTGTCTTTCTTCTTCTCGATCTAGCTCTTCCTCGTACTCTTCATGTTTGCGGTTTTGTACAACATTTCTCTCTTTCCCTGTTATATCTGTTGTTATAAAACCTTCATAGTTTTCCACATAGCCGTCATCATC
The DNA here is from genome assembly GCF_042746035.1 of Fictibacillus sp. NPDC058756. Classification (NCBI taxonomy): domain Bacteria; kingdom Bacillati; phylum Bacillota; class Bacilli; order Caryophanales; family Fictibacillaceae; genus Fictibacillus; species Fictibacillus sp. NPDC058756. The sequence continues at coordinate 2,492,594 of NZ_JBHYPU010000001.1, forward strand.
ATCTGAGTCTTCGTACATCTCGTTATAGTCATGTTTTTCAGGATTTGTGAAGTCTGACGGAGTTTCACTTGTTCCGTACTTCGCTACGGATTGCCAAGCATCTTCCGAGTCAAAGAAAGTGGCATCTTTCCCATCGTTGCTTCTTCTCGAATAGTCAGGACCAGATACAGCTTCCTCTACTGGCCTGTCATCTGATGAATGCTGACCAGGGCTGTGTTCCTTGCAGTAGAGTGTAGATGGAATAGCTTCCAATCTTTCTTTTAAGATATCTTCTCCGCAAGTTTTACAAACACCATACTTCCCTCTTTCAATACTATTAAGTGCAGCATCGATATCCTCCAGCTCTTTTTCATGGAGGTCGTTTAATGCGATGTCTTTTTCTTTTTCGAAAAGCTCTGTCCCAAGATCTCCTGGATGATTATCATAGTTTGATAATTCCCCCGTGGATTCTTTAGGAAATTCCGAATCACTTCCAAAAGAGTCGTTTCTCTCTCTCATTTCTTTTATTTCATTTTTACGAGCAATTAAGATTTGTTTAAAATGGTCCATTTCTTGTGTTGTTAATGACATTATTCTAGCTCCCTTCCTACATCCGTATACCATTTCATACCCGTTTTCCTTAGAATTTATCCATCCAGTGTATTTTGTACATTTCACACACATGCTATACTTTAAAGAATTATCCCCTTGTAGTCCGCATTATCCCTTAATTGGCACCTTTTATTAAAGGAAATGAAAAAAATACGATATTCTTAATACGCAAGTAAGAAAATCTACAAAAAATGTAAGAAAGTGTAGAAAAATAGCTTTTTTTCCAAGTTTTTGTAAGGTATGCTATTAGTATCTTTTTTAAAAGTAATAGTAAGAAAGGCGGGTGGAGTATTGACTGTTCAGGAACAATTTGAAAGACGTTTATTAAAGAATTATGTAATTGGTTCAACTGCTGCGGTTTTAGGAGTTGGCGGCGTCTTTCTATTCACAACACTCCGTTTTTCGGCCAAAGAAATCATTGTATTATGCGGTATACTTGTATCTTCCTGCATAATCATGTTTTTATTAGAATACCTGTTCTTTCGCATGCATACTTCTGTGTTTCGTACATATTTCAGTAAAAAACAACCAGCATTGCAGTTAGCGGAAAAAGCATATTTTCATGCACACCATTTCCCGATTCGGACAGTGAAGCGGATCCTGGGTCCTCACCTTTTCGGCCTGTCTATTCCTGCGGTGTGTTTAACGGCTGCTGCCATTTACTTTGAATACTTATCTTTACCTTACTACTACATATATCTTGCCTCACTCGGGGCGATTTTAGTTGCAGGCATGCATGCGATCATAGAGTTCTTTTTAACGACAAAAGCTGTTCAGCCTGTTTTAAGAAATATTCAGGAGAAAACGCTGAAAGATCATGGCGTGATTTTGTCTCTAGCAACTTCCAGACATATTTCTATCCAGCGTAAAATTCAGTGGAGCACACTTTTTATCGGGACATTTCCACTTTTATTGTTCGCTTTAGCAAATCAGGTAAGGCTTTATCAACTATCTTCACCAGTTAACGGTTCTTATTGGAGCTGGGCATTCTTCGTACTTCTTATAGGTATTTCCTTTGCTATTTTTGGTGCATATCTTCTTTTTAAGGATATACAGCAGCCCATGAATGAACTTCAAGCTGGTATGTATGAAGTCCGTACAGGCAACTCAAACGCAAGAGTAGATGATCTATATTCGGATGAGTTTTCAAAGCTTATTAAAGGATTTAACCATATGGCCCGGGCAATCCAGTCTCGTGAACACGAAAACAAACAATTGCTTGAGAGCTTTTTTGCGACGATGGCGGCTACATTGGACGCAAGAGATCCATATACAGCTGGTCATAGCCTCCGTGTTGCAGATTATGCTATGAAAATCGGCCAAATGGCTGGTCTTCCTTTTCAGCAGCTTCTGCAGCTCAGGAAAGCTGCATTACTTCATGATATCGGCAAGATTGGAATACCTGATATCGTTCTTTTAAAAGAAGAGAAACTGACCCCCGAGGAATTCGAACAGATAAAAAAGCACCCGGTTATCGGAGCAGATATACTAGCACAGGTTCAGCCATTTGATGCGATGAAGCCGCTGCTTCCTGGTGTACGTTATCATCATGAACGGTATGATGGCAAAGGCTATCCCGAACAGCTTGCAGGTGATGATATCCCTATTTTCGGAAGGATTATTGCTGTTGCAGATGCTTATGATGCGATGACTTCAGACCGTCCATACCGAAAAGGAATGACTCATGAAAAAGCTCTAGCGATCTTAGAAGACGGAAAAGGTACACAGTGGGATCCCTATTTGACACAGCTTTTTATAGATGAAATGAAACTTAAATCAATTTCATAAAAGGAGGTGCTTTTTTGAACACGTATGAAAATTTCCCCGTTATTGAAACTGAAAGGCTGAAGCTCCGGCCTGTACTGCAGTCTGATATTGCTGAGATTTACTCCACTTTCTCAGATGCAGAGGCATTGCAATTCTACGGAATGAAACCTTTGAATTCAGAAGAAGAGGCCTTTTCACTTATAGAAGCCTTTGAAAAAGGTTTTAAATCTGGAAGCGCTCTTCGCTGGGGAATCATTCTCCAAAGTGAGGATAAACTGATCGGCACGTGCGGGTTTCATAACTGGAGCAAATCGGATAAGCGTACAGAGGTCGGATATGAACTTAACCGGGAATATTGGCATAAAGGCTTTATGAACGAAGCATTAAGAGCAATTATTCATTATGGTTTTAACGGTATGGAATTTAACCGGATCGCAGCTACAATCAGACCAGAGAATTCCTCATCAAGAGCCCTTGTAGAGAAGCTCGGGTTTAATCAAGAGGCACTATTAAAAGAGTACCAAAAAGCAGGAGACGAATTTTACGATATGTATGTGTATTCCTTATTAAAACGAAATGCAGATCTGTATTAAAAGAAGCTATGCCTATTAGCTTCTTTTTTGTTTCATTTTTTTATTATGGCCTCATCCCATGTTTCAAAAACTCTTTCAGAAGGAATGGAAAGAAAAAGGAGGTTTTTGATATGGAACAAAAAGAAACTTATTTTGTTACCGCTAAAGGTGATATTCTGCCGCTTCCAACAGATGATCATATTCACTATTTTGAAATACAGGCTTCTTATGATGAGAAACAGCAGCTTGAGCATTTATTCCATAAGATGCATGCTAACAGCAAACAAGAAGGACTGGACATCTTTTCGCCTAAAAGGCATTTCGAAGAATCTAACGCTGAGTATCACCGAGGTAAAGACAGCAAGCTCATTTATGAAGTCTTCCGCTATCTCTATTTGCTAGGTACCGAAAAAACGAAACGTGATATAGAAGAAATGAACGTACTGCCTGAGTTATATGAACAAAGCCATGATACAATCGAAAAAGTAAAATAGCACCGGAGTGTTATCTCCGGTGCTTCTCTTTTGTTTCTTTTTATTCCCACTCAATACTGCCATCCGCTTTGACCCAAAATCGGACAACTCCGAGATCATCAAGCGCTTGCCTTATATATTCTGCCGTTTTTCGTAATCGAGGGGTATCTGGATTTGCCATTACCAGTGTCTTTGCTGGATTCTTTTCATAGTTTTTCAGCAGTTTTACGAGCTGACAACTAAGATGGGTATCCAGCTGGCTCCCCGTAAAAACTGTTTCTTTTTCGTGGTGTTCAGCATGGTTCCCTTGCGCTTCAATCAACAGTGTATGGTATTCGTTTGCTGCTGCCAAATCAATACCGCATAGATCTCCAAGATTTCTTGTTTCATAGCCTTCACGGTTCAGGTACATCTTTACAGCGTTAAGAACTTCGGATTTGCTCAACACAAAAGGGTCTGCTTGAATTAATTGATCGTTCTGTACAGGCAAACCGATCCCTCCTTCTCATCTTTACACATCATTCGAAACAACTAGTTCTCAATAAAGGGGTACTCTTTTTCGTATACCCGCAAATATGGTATAAAAAACGACAGATAAAGGAAATTTTCATAGAGAAAGAAACTTCTTTCCACTTGAAACGTATTTCATTTAAGATAGAGTAAAGAAATCATTTGGGGGATTCATTCATGGCTCAAAAAGCAGAAAAGCAAAACCAATCCCGTTTATGGACGATTCTTGCGGGTATTGGTTTATTCTTAATGAGTAAATTAAAATGGGTGTTTGGTTTATTAAAACTGGGTAAATTTGCTACACTCATATCCATGTTCATTTCTATGGGAGCTTACGCAGTCTTTTATGGCTGGAAATTTGCAGTAGCGATCATCTATTTAATATTTGTTCATGAGATGGGACATCTGGTCGCAGCAAAACAAAAAGGGATAAAAACTTCGCCTGCGATTTTCATTCCTTTTATGGGTGCTGCGATCGGTATGAAGGAGATGCCCAAAAACGCAAAAGATGAGGCTTATATTGCGTATGCAGGTCCTTTATTTGGGCTTCTGTCGTTCTTGCCTGCGGTCTTTTTATACGAATCTACCGGGCAGCCGTTCTGGGGTCTTGTTATCTTCTTAGGAGCTATGATCAACCTGTTTAACCTATTCCCGGTTTCTCCGCTTGATGGCGGCCGGATCGTTGGAGTTTTATCTACAAAGATTTGGTTTATCGGGCTTCTAATCGTTATTCCGTACTTGTTCATATCACCAGATCCGATTATTTTCTTAGTGTTCCTTTTCGGAATTATTACTTGGTGGAAACGAGTTCGTGAAGATTTTGAACATAAAAAAACAGAGCTCACATTGGAAGCTTTTGAAAGTGAACAGCAAAAACTTGCACACATTCAGCAAGAGTTAAACGAATACCGGGATATGCCAAACTTCGGTCATATCATCGGGACTTATATAGAAGATGTTCGTGTTGCTAAAAACCGTGTAGAGGACAGTGTTCCGTCCGGATTTACTTTTCCAATCCTGCAGGATAGAAAGAAGATTGAAAAACATAAGATCATTGTTGAGCTTGAGATGCTTAATAACCGGGAACGCTTCTTGAAAACGCTGCGGGAAGAATATGAAAAAGACCGCATTAAGAGAGAAACGGTAGCAGAAGCCTATCGCGAGTCGGATCCTGAAGGAATCGCTTCTCTTCCTGTATTCCCAGATTTCAGCACTGCAGCTTACTTTGAACCTTATGAAAAGAGTTTGTTAGCTGAAAAAGCAGAAACAAAAAAAGTGTATGATCAGCAAAAAAATTATTATGTAGCAAACATGAAAACGAAGATTGTTGTTCTAGCTTTGTATCTCATTTTGGCTGGAGTATTATCGGCATTTGTTGTTTACGGAAACCACTTGATGGAAATCAATCGTTTCCTGATTAGTTAAGTAAGAGAGGCTGACTCAAGAGGAATAGATCTTTTGGGTTAAGCCTTTTTGTTTCGCTATTTACGGTACGTGTTCTTAAAATTATTACACGTTCGCCCAATGACTTGAAGCTTTCACCCCTTACATTTATTTACCCTTCTTTTGACCTGTAATTTTCCTCATTTAGTACGTTAGTTTGAAATTATTAAACATAAAAAAAGGATATTTGGCTTATCTTTGGCTCTCCCTAAAGGAAAAGGTTAGAGAAAACTCGAATTGTGAGGAAAAAGAGAAAAAGGAGCGACAAAAAATGCGAAAACTTATGAAGGTTCTTTTTTCGCTTGCGATGTTACTAGGTATGTTTACAAACACCGCATCTGCTGAAAAAGAAACAGCCGACACAAATGTTGTCGGGCAAGATCTTTATGTTGATGTAGCAGCTGCCACATTATGGTCAAACCCAGACGCAGCACGAGATGATGTCGATGCATCTTCCCTCTCGAATCCTGTTGATCTTAGAGGATGGACAACAAGTATGTCGTATGAACAAAAGCTATGGCTTGTAGGAGAACTTGAGACCCAAGCTCTTTATGGACAAAAGGTCCGAGTTTTAGAACAGCAGGGCGAATGGGTTAAAGTTGCGGTTTATGGACAGCCCACTCCAAGAAATAAACTTGGATATCCAGGCTGGATGCCGTTAGGGCAGCTAACGACTTCAGATCGATTTGAGAGTGCTGATGGTAAGCCATTTGCTCTCATCACTAGTCCAACTGCATGGCTTTCTAAAGCACCTTTCGGCCATAAACAAGACTTAGAACTAAGCTATAACACTAGACTTCCAGTTTTAAAAGCATACCGGCATACAATTGCTGTTTTAACTCCAGAAGGTAAAGTACGCTGGCTAGATGCGAAAGATACAAAGGTTTATAAGAGCGAAAAAGATATTCCTGTTCCGACAGGTGAACAGCTTGTTGATGAAGCGAAAAAGTTTCTTGGACTTCCATATCTTTGGGCAGGAGCTGCAGGCTTCGGATTTGACTGCTCAGGTTTCACACACACCGTTCATAAAGCAAATGGAATCACAATCCCAAGAGACTCTGGACCGCAATCAAAAGAAGGACTGATCGTGGATAAGGATCAGCTTCAGCCAGGAGACCTCATGTTCTTTGCTTATGATGAAGGAAAAGGCCGCGTGCATCACGTTGCGATGTATGCTGGAAACGGAATGATGATCCACTCTCCAAACACAGCTTCAACCGTTCGCTTAGATCCAATCTCAACTCCTGCATACGCAGTTGAGTTTTCTGGTGCAAGACGTTATGTACCAGAGCAATAAATAAAAAGAAGAAGCAGTGACATTTCAAACTCGAAATGCACTGCTTTTTATATGCTCTTAAAAAGATTTAAGCTCATCTGTATCTAGGTGGCTCGTATTATTTAAAAAGTGAACAACTTTCCCTCTTTCACTGATTTCTAAAAAGCTGATTCCTGTATCACCATTTATAAAATAAAAACCTTTTGAGATTGGCATATCAAAAAATGATCGCAAAAGACAGTTGATAACACCACCATGGGCTACAATCGCAATTCTTTTATGTTTAGAGTCTGCTAAAATCTTAGAAAAGATGGTCTCAATCCTCATTCGAAATTCGATATGTGATTCACCTTCATCAAAACGGTCATGTAAGTACACAGGAGCTTTAAGACTTTTCGCTTCCTCAAAACTTAAACCTGCCTGAACTCCGTTGTTATGTTCCATCAGTTTTTCTTCATACTGAAGTGGACATCCAATCGTATCAGCCAAAACCTTAGCTGTTTCACTAGCTCTTTTCAGTGTGCTGGCATAAACCAAGTCTGGCGGAAAATCACGTTTTACCTTATCAACCATAGCCCTTACTTGCTTTCGTCCCCGATCAGTCAGTTCAAAGTCCGCTCTTCCCTCATGAACTTGTAAAATATCAGCCTCTGATTCTCCATGTCGTATTAATAAGATTTCGATGTCGTTTCCCCCATTAATATTAATCTGCAAGCCTCACCTATTTTACCGTATAATGGAAGGAAAAGGTACTCCGAAAGAACGTGTTATCTTGAAACATAGCTTAAAAGGGGGGATTATCTTGAAATTTTCATCAAAAAGAGATGTTTGGCTAGGCTTCATTCTATTTGGAAGCATAGGCTATGGAACCTTTCTCACCTATTCTGCGTTTATTTCAGAGAAATCAGGTCTAGGAGAATCTATTTTTGCTTTACTCTTGAATCTTGTTCTCATACTTTTCATCTGCTGGCTTTGGCTTTCCACTTATTATGTACTAGAAGAAAAAGAATTGGTTATCCGCTGCGGACCAATCCACAAAAGAATCCCTTACCGTGAGATCACCTCTGCACACAAAACCTGGAATCCACTTTCAAGTCCGGCATTATCACTAAAACGAATAAATATAAAATACCAATTCGGAACAGCGCTCATTTCTCCTAAAGATCGGGATAAGTTCTTACGTATGTTTAAAGAACGATGCCCTCATGCCGACATTAAATTTGATTAGGAGCTGATTCACAATGAATGATCGCCTGCAAGCAGTTTTCTTTGACCGTGACGGAACAATCGGCGGATCAGATGCCGTTGAATATCCCGGAGAATTTAAGCTGTTTACTTATACAGCTGAAGTAATTGAACGATTAAAAGTAAAAGGCATTCAAGTGTTTTCTTTTACAAATCAACCAGGAATCAGCAGAGCAGAAGCAACGGAGGATGAATTTGTTAGCGAACTTAAAGCTTTCGGTTTTGACGAAATCTATCTTTGTCCTCATCACCATAAGGAAGGCTGCCAATGCAGAAAACCTTCCACCGGGATGCTCGAAAAAGCTGCAAAGGAGCATTCTTTAGATTTATCAAAATGCGCTGTATTCGGGGACCGCTGGACAGATATAATGGCTGCAAAATCCGCAGGCTGCATAGCCGTGTTAGTTCTTACCGGATCAGGAACTGCTGCTTATGAACAAAATCACCAAACATCGAACGTGCAGCCTGATTACGTAGCAGAAAATCTGCAGACAGGAGCAGACTGGCTTTTAAAAGCATCTGTGGAGAATTAAAAATGAGCAGGCTAGCAGTGAGGACCCATTAATTTTTTTGAGGACCTATAAATAAATTTGAAGACCTTTAAAATAATTTGTAGACCTTTAAAATAATTTGTAGACCTATAAATGAATAATGAATAATAAAAAGAGGGAGTCCCGATACCTACTGAGACACCCTCTTGTTTTACTTGTTAGTGAATTCCTCTCTTTTTAAACCTTCCGCCCTTTACTTCTGCAATGTCTGCAATAGCAAGGAATGCGCTGGTATCAAATTCATCCACGATGTCTTTAAGTTTTGCTTCTTCTAATCGAGTGATGACACAGAACACTACTCCTTTTTCGTCTCCTGTATAAGCACCCTCGCCTTTTAAGTAAGTAACCCCGCGTCCGAGTCTATGAAGGATGGCGTCGCCTATTTCTTTATGATTCTCACTAATAATCCACGCAGACTTCGATTCTTCAAGACCTGTGATCGTTAAATCAATCGTTTTGTATGCGATAAAATAAGCGATCAGTGAGTACATAGCTCTGTCCCAAGTAAAGACAAAACCTGCAGCTCCAAGGATGAAGATATTAAAGAACATTATAATTTCGCCAACTGAGAAAGGCAGTTTGCTGTTGGACAAGATTGCTAATATTTCTGTACCATCCAATGAACCCCCGCTTCGGATAACCATTCCGATCCCAACTCCGATAAAAATCCCGCCAAAAACGGTAGCTAGCAGCAAGTCATCTGTAAAAGGCGGTACTGGATGTAAAAGAGTCGCTGCGATAGAAAGAATAATAATTCCATACAAAGTAGAGATAGCAAATGTCTTCCCAATTTGCTTATAACCGATAAAAATAAAAGGCAAGTTCAGTGCGAATAGGAAGATTCCCAGGCTTAAACCAGTTAGGTGAGAAGCCATGATTGAAATACCGGCAATCCCGCCATCGATAACGTTGTTTGGTACTAAGAAAATTTCCAGTCCAACCGCCATTAGAACTGCACCAATTGTAATTAAAAATCCTCGTAGAGCGAGCTTCCCCTTAGTTAACTTACGGTGCTGTTTATTCATTTGCTCGGTTATCTGATTATTAATGATTGTTTCATTTGTCATACTTCGAACCTCCAATTAACATGCATCCGAACAGATACTTCTCTATTTCTACACATAAAGAATACCTCCCTTGGATTTTAGTAAACAAAAATTTAGAGCCTTACATCAATTTGGGTCTTGATATCTTCGCTTTTTGATATCCCCAAATATTTTAGTGTTTCAGACGGATTTGAATGATTGAAGTGTTTTTGCAGAAGAGATATTGCAACTCCACGTTTATAGGCATGGAAGCCAAACGTTTTCCGCAAAGAATTGGTGCCGATCTTGCCTTTGATTCCTACTTGATCTGCCGCACAGCTTATAATGCGGTATGCCTGCTGTCTTGTAATGGGCAACTTTGTTTTTTTAGATAAAAAAAGATAATCACTGCTTTTTAAATTGGCATTCTGTATATATTGAAGCAAGATTTTCTGAATGGTTTCATTCAGGAATACTTCTTTTGTGGATTCGCCTTCCTTAGGAACCCATGAATAATAACTTTTTATACATGATTTTTCAGTCATGATATCTTCGACTTTAATGGGGAGCATTTCTGTAATTTTTAAACCTGTATTGATTCCAAATACAAAAAGAACATAATCGCGATCTGATTGTTTCTTTAAAAATCGCTTTATGGCATTAATTTGTTTGATATCCCTCAATGCTTCTACATATTCCATCCAAATCATCACCTATTTTTATGTTACTTAATACTATACTAACACACCGTTATGTAACATTAAAATAATATGCTTTTAAATAAAAAATACTCTATTAATATGTACGGTTTTCATCAAATTAGAAGAACTGAATTCATGTAATGCAAAAAAACCTCCAAACAAATGGAGGACGACTGATTAAGTACAAGATAAACTATGGTCTTCAACGGATTCGATGTGATCTTCTTTTATTCGAATAAGCTCAATAACTGGGTATGTTTTCTTAACTTTCCTTCCGAAACTCTCTACACCAAAAATCTCAGTATACGTATGGCTTCCAACATATAAATTGACTCCTGCAAACTTAGCGTACTGCACGGAATACAAGGTCCTTTCACCTGTAATAAATGCATCACAGTCATTTTCTTTTGCAAATTTAATTAATGCAGAGTTATTCCCTGCCCCTGTTAGGATAGCCACCTTTTTAATTGGCCGGTCATGGTTTTGCCAAGCCCGAACAGGTTCATCCAGTTTCAGTTCGAGTTTTCTTTTGAGCTCTGAGAACGATAGAGCTTTATGAAAAGTTCCAATTCCCGGTAACTCTCTATCTTGTTCAAAAGTAGAGAAACTTGTGATCTCATCAATTTCAATTTGTTCAAACAAAGATGTGCATGTGCCAAATTCCACAAAATCAAGCGGTAAATGAATAAAAAAATGTGAGATTTCGTGTTTCTTTAACTCATTAACACACTCTTCTCTCATACCGTAAAGGAAATCCCATGCATCATGATGGGTGAGAAGCAGATCAGCATTGGCTTGTACTGCTTTCTCTATCGTTTCAGGAGTTAAGTTTGTGGCATACGCTACTCTTTTATTATCCTTTTCTATTTGGTATGTAAAACCATACTCTCCTTCATCTTCAAAAGTCGTTAGCCATTTCCCGAATATAGAAGGCAAAAGCTGTTTAAATTCACTCGTTTTCATTGTTGACTCCCCCATCTCGTTTTTATCATTATGACAGTGTTTTCCAATTGAGACCATAAAAAAAGCCAAGTGAGTTTCACCTGGCCTGATCCATTATTCGTATTTGATTTCTTCCTGCAGAGAACTTTCGAGATGTTTCATTAAATCATAATAATCATCTGGTTTTTGAAATTGTTCAACTGACCAGTGCTGTTTGATCCATTCTGCAACTTCACTCGCACTGTTGAAAACTTCACCCGTTGTATCGCTGTCCCGCACTGTAAAGACCATGTTTTCATAGTCGACTGTAACATCACATGGAAACTTGCCGTCTTTTTTGTACAGCGAATATTCCACCTCTCCCGCCTCCTTTTAAATACTTTCTTATTGAAGTAATACCCACTCTCATCTCTTTTTATGACACTTTGAACGATTACTTTTGAAAATAGGTATAAAACAGTGCCACGACGTTCATTCTGATAAGGAATGTAAAATTGGAGGAACGAAGATGAAAGCTGTTACGTATCAAGGTAAACGAGATATACAAGTGAAGTCGGTTGAGGATCCAAAGTTATTAAAAAAGGATGATATTATCGTCCGGATCACATCTACAACTATTTGCGGCTCTGATCTGCATCTTTATCAAGGTAATTTCCCTCTCCCAAAAGGATATATTATTGGACATGAACCGATGGGAATTGTTGAGGAAACAGGTACAGACGTAACTTCTGTAAAAAAAGGAGACCGTGTTGTAATACCCTTTAACGTAGCTTGCGGAAGCTGTCACTACTGCACTCATAAGATGGAAAGCCAGTGCGACAACGCAAATCCGCATTACGATTCTGGTGCCTATTTAGGTTACTCAGAAAAATTCGGCAACTATCCTGGTGGCCAGGCAGAGTATTTAAGAGTTCCATTCGCAAACTTCACTCCTCTTAAGATTCCAGATACAGTTGAGATGGAGGACGAATATTTTCTATTCCTATCTGACGTACTTCCGACAGCGTATTGGAGTGTGCTGAACAGCGGTATGAAAAAAGGAGATTCCGTGATCGTACTTGGATGCGGTCCAGTTGGGCTTTTTGCTCAGAAATTTGCATGGATGCTTGGAGCAAACCGCGTAATCGCAGTTGATCATCTGGATTACCGTCTTCATAAAGCGAAAAAGATGAACAATGTGGAGACTGTTAATTTTTCAAAGTTTGCCGATACTGGTGAGCATCTTAAAGAAATGACGCTTGGCGGTGCCGACGTGGTCATCGATTGTGTAGGGATGGATGGTAAAAAATCGCCGATGGAAAAAGTGGGACAAACGCTGAAACTTCAAGGAGGTACACTTGGACCCATTCAGATTGCAACAAAAGCCGTACGTAAATTTGGAACGGTACAAATAACAGGTGTATATGGAGGTCTTTATAATAGCTTCCCGCTTGGTGCATTCTTTTCAAGAAACATCACTTTAAAAATGGGACAGGCTCCTGTTATACATCTCATGAGCACGTTAATGGATAAGATTATGGCTGAAGAATTCGACCCTCGTGAAATTATTACACATACACTCCCCTTGGAAGAGGCCGCTAATGGCTATGATTTATTTAATGACCACAAGGAAGATTGCATTAAAGTCGTACTTAAAACGTAAGGAGTGAAATACGATGAAAAGCGATAAAAGCAGAGAAAAAAGAGAAATAAAGACATCTAAAAATAAAAACTTTCGCGGTGAATCTTTGGATCAGCATCAAAAACTAGAAGATGCCAACCTGTACTTGAACGAAGGCGAGATCAGCCAGCAAAACAACAACCTATAAGGAGTGATCCATCATGCAAAGCTTGATGATTAAATTTCTAGGAATTCCGATAGCTCTTATTCTAGCCAACTTCCTTTTTAAAAGTGTAGACTTTAAGCTTGTCCAGCCCATCATCTGGATCACGGCAGTACTTGCTCCAATCGGCGTGCTCATGGAATATATCATGATTTCAAGAATCTCATACGGCAAACAGCTGATGATCGATTTTGCAGCCACATTTATCCTTGTTTATCTGCTGGCCATCATTCTCCCGGCTGTTTCAATCTCAATATGGGGTTCAATCTTGGTAGCCTTAATCATTACAGGTATGGAAGCTATGGTTCATAAGCATCTTATATCTGACCATTTAGACCATTCTTATCGTTAATATCTTATACCGGTATCCCATGGATGGGCTTCCGGTTTTTATTTTTCACAAATATACACAAAAGCTGGTGGAAAGTTCTTCGGTACGAAAGAGATATCCACTACTTTAAATGCAGTCTGAAATGACTTTTTCATCTGTGTAGAATACTGAAACGCAACGAGCATTCCCCCTGGTCTTAAAGACCGATATATTTCATCAACAATTTTCATCCTGATACTTTTATTAAAATTCGAAAAAGGCAGGCCAGAAAATACGGCATCAAGCGTCCCTTCGCTATTCCCTAAGCTCTTTATGATTTCACACGCATCATCATAATAGGAGGCTTCTGGAAATTTCTTTTGTAGTCCTTTCCTCATTTCGCTGTCTTTCTCAAAAACATGCAGCGTGGTGCCAGAAAACATATTTTTCACTATCGAACGAGTGATAACCCCAGTACCTGCACCCAATTCCGCTACTTGGGTTATATTTTCCCAATTTAAATTTGACGTCATTTTCTCCGCTAAGGCAGCAGAACTTGGAAACAGACTGCCTATCTGTAAAGGAGATTGTATAAACTTTTGAATGAATAAGGATGTTCCGCCTTCCATTCTCTCTACCTCGCTTCTAATTCCGATTAAATCAATCGACTTTATCTATATTATTCATCGGCTTTATTGAGGTGAAAGAAATAATGCTTCAAAGAGTAAATTTTTGACTAGGAATCCAAGTTTCTGTTCAAGGGGTAAATAAGTAATAAAATGAAAGAAGACTTCCCGTTTATATGGGAAGTCTTCTTTTTGTGGGATACTTATAAACTGTAAAGTTCTCCTTTCTCATTTCATTTATCTCAAATAAAAAAACTGGAATTTCTCATCCAGTTTTGCACACTTTATTTACATATTATTACGTTGTTTTTTCTTGCGCAGGCGGTGACAGTATATCCTGAAATTGTTGTTCAAGATCCTGCAAAGAAAGCTCGTATAGATGACGTCCATCTTTTGTTTTATATATGTTATGTAGCAATAGATCAGCAATTAAATTCTCTCTTTTTTGATGGTCCGCTGACACGTTCAACCCCTCCTGAAAATCTCTTCAACTAACCTTACCCGCAAATGAAGGAGAAAAAACTTTACACCAATAGTTTATGTTCTAAAACTTGTAAGGTGATGCTTTATCCTCTTTTGTTTATTGGTCAACATTACCCTCTTTTGCATAAATTGTCAATTGTTTCTAGACATATTTTGGCTACAAAAAAAGCAAGGGAGATAATCCTCCTAGCTTAATTTTTTTATGCACCTTTTTCTACATTCACTTGATGAGGATATGGTATTTCGATGCCGTTTGCATCAAGCGCTTCTTTTAAAGCCTGACGCAATTCTCGTTCTACGGCCCATTGCTCACCATTTCTTGTTTTAGAAATAATCCGGATAACCACATCTGATGCACCAAGTGCATGAACACCAAGCACATTTGGTCCTTCTACGATGTTTTCATTGTTTGCTTTCACAGAGTCACATGCATCTTGCAGTACTTTTACAGCTTGATCAATATTTTCTTCATACGCGATACCAATGTCGACCAACGCACGCATGTTGCCTCGAGAATGGTTTTGTATCGTACTGATTTCACGGTTGGGCATGTATGAAAGTGTACCGTCAAACGCTCTGATATGTGTTGTTCTCAGTCCAACTTCTTCAACGATACCATCAACTCCGCCAATTGTTACGTAGTCGCCGACTTCCATCTGTTTCTCGAGCAAAATAAAGAATCCTGTTACAACATCGCTCACAAGGCCTTGAGCACCGAATCCGATAGCAAGGCCAACGACACCAGCTCCTGCAATCAGTGTACCAATCTCAAGTCCAAACTGTTTAAACACGATACCTGCAAAAACAAATATTAAAACATAAGAAAATAAGTTCACAACGAGCTTTTGCAATGTGATGATCCGACCGCTCGACATCTTGCGGTGAGATGCCGCTCTATCAAACACTCGGTTAATCACTCGTCTTCCAATTGATCTGATGATGATGAACATGATGATAATCAATAAGAATTTTGCAGCCCATAATCCTGCTCCGAGCATTAGTTCTGCCCAATTTATTTTTCCCATCCATTTTTCCCAGTTCTCCAAAAAAACCACTCCCACTTGTCTTCAATAGAATAGTTTCTATTGTAACAAGGCTAGGAGCGGCTTTTCAATCAAATTACTATTTTATTGCGAGACTACAGGTGTTCTATCGATTTCAAATCCCATATCTTCCAGCATTTTGTGGTCTGCCGTAGATTCCTGTCCTGCGGTCGTAAGGTAATCTCCTACAAAGATGGAGTTGGCAGCATATAGCCCGAGTGGCTGAAGGCTTCTTAAATTCACTTCTCGCCCGCCTGAAATTCGAATTTCTTTTGTTGGATTGATGTAACGGAATAGCGCCAGAACCTTTAAACAATAGCGCGGATCCAACTCGTCCGTTCCTTCGAGCGGTGTTCCATCAATCGCATGCAAAAAGTTAAAAGGAATCGAATCCGCATCAAGTACTTTAAGGCTGCGAGCCATATCGATGACATCTTGTTTCGTTTCCTTCATACCGACGATCACCCCTGAGCACGGAGAGATTCCGCTGTCTTTTACAACGTTAACCGTATTCACTCGGTCATCGTATGTATGGGATGTTGTGATATTTTCATGGTTTCGAGCTGAAGTGTTCAAGTTATGGTTGTAGCGGTCCACTCCTGCTTCTTTTAGGCGTGCCGCTTGCTCTGGCTTTAAAATTCCAAGACAAGCACAAACTTTTAACCCGTATGTATCTTTGATCTCTTTTACAGCTTCTACAACTTTATCTACATCCCGATTTGTAGGTCCACGGCCGCTTGCCACGATACAATAGGTTCCGACGTTCAGGTTATAAGCCGTTTCTGCACCTTTAACCATCTCGTCTTTATCCATCATTCTATAAGTTTCGATCGGAGCTGTTGAAACGATAGATTGCGAGCAATAGCCACAGTTCTCTGGACATGCGCCGGATTTCGTATTAATAATCATGTTCAATTTTACGAGATTGCCATAATAATGTTTTCGAACCTGATAAGCACCGTGAAGCAGCAATAGCAGGTCTTCGTCAGGACATTCTAAAATGGAAAGTGCTTCATCGTTCGTGATTTCTTCACCTTGTAAAACCTTCTCCGCTAGCAGATTCCAAGTCATGTTGAGTCTCCCCTTTTATGATGCGTGTTTAGTTTGATGTGACATTACTTTTTTACGCGCGATATTGATCCGTGGAGCAATAAGTGCTGCGCAAACTGCTAGAATGATATCTTTCGGAAGAGGAACCATCATCCATCCCCAAGCCATTGAGTACGTGAATCCTTCTGGTGCTGCTGCCCACATCTTGTACGCCATAAACATAAGGTTTGTTCCAACCACGTAGTTGATCGCCGTTCCGATGAGTGTTGCAATTACATATGACGCTTTGCTGCCGTTCTTTTCAATGATCAAGCCTGTAACATAGGCTACTAGAATAAAAGATAATAGAAATCCGAAAGTCGGACTTACTACGGTTGCGAAACCGCCTTTAAATTGTGCGAAGACCGGTGCTCCGACTAAACCAACTAATACGTAGACGCTCATCGCAATCGCACCTAACCGGCTTCCCAATAATGCTCCTGCAAGAATACAGAAGAACGTCTGCAGTGTAATCGGCACTCCGCCAACAACCATGAACGGAAAAATCGTTGTTATGTTAGCCCCTATTGCCATCAATGCCACGAACATTCCGATCAGCGTAATATCGATCGTTTTTAACCCATTTCTTCTTGCTGTCATTTGAATGAACCTCCATATGTATGAACTGTTTATGCTATTAGAATAGCGGAGGTTTTAATTTGCGTCAACTAATTATATATTTTGGTTAACATATAAAAGACGGTAAAACCACTCTTTATTTTTAGAGTGGTTTTTGAATGTTGTTTTTAATTTTGGTCAGCAAATCCATATCTAAATCTGCATAAATTTTGTTGTTTTCAATGTTAGTTTTTAGATTATTAATCGTGTGTTCCTGCCAATCTTGCAGTTTATCAATATTCCAAACTTTTAGAAAAAGAACATAAAGGAATAACTCCCGAAGCTTAAGAAAGTCTGGCAGCTGGTCGATTATTTCATTCGTTAAAACATTACTCTCCGCGTACCCGTTCAGAAAATGAGTGAGGAACTCCACGGCAAAATCATCTTCCGTTGAAATGAAAGATGTGTGCTGCCAATACGCATGATAGAACGCAGTTGAGATATCATAAGCGAAGTAAAAATAAGCACAGTCGTCGAAGTCAAAAAGTGTGATTTCGTCTTTATCAACAAAGAAGTTTCCCTGATGAAAATCGTTATGTATTAAGCCGAAATGCAGCTTATCCATTGAATACGCCTTGATTTTTTCAATCAATTCAACATACTTTTTCCGTATGAATTCAGATGGCAGATTCTTAAATAGGTCATGATTATAAGGATGATTTGGATTCCAATAGGGTCTATCGGTATTAGATTTTCCGGCAGAATATTGTTTTCCAGCATGATGAACCTCTCCTAACAACTTTCCCCATCGCTGAAAAAAATGGGGGGTCCATTGATTTGAATCCTGAACTTGAACCTGTCCGCCAGGTGCTTTTTCAAAAACCGTTATATAAAATTCATGAATGTCCTCAACGAAATGGTTGTTTTTCGAGGAAACAGCACCGCTAATAGGTACACCGCTTTTTTTCAAAAACTGAATCCACGAGATCTCTTCATTGAGCATTTGATGGGTTCTTTTGTCTTTAGATGTAACCCGCATGATGTAATTATGATTGTTCCTTGTGAAGCTATAAACTACGTTTTGAAACCCTTCAGACATGGCTGTTAAATCATCAGGGGTTACACCATATAACTCCGTTGCTTTTCTTATAGTAGATTTTTCAAGTTGATTTTTCATATGTTCACCTGTTCTTTAAGATAACTGTTATGTGAAGTTCTGCATAAAGCGGCTTGAATCCTCTCTTTAATTGTCGAGAATTGGCGTCTCGTGGTTATATTTTTATTAACGTGGGATTATTGCTCTGTTTCGTGGGATTATTTCAATTAAGCCAGGAAAAAATTCATTTAACGTGGGATTCCGTTTAAAGGCATTAAAAAAACTGGCTTGAGGGACATTCCAACACCCTGTCAAGCCAGTTTTTAAACAAAAATACTATTTATCCCCTGTAAACTTGATGCCTTTTACAAAATATCGGTTAAAGAAGGCGTATAAGACGATAATCGGAAGCGTAAAGACCATGGATGCTGCCATGATGTAGTTCCAATATGAGATGAACTGTCCTTTAAACGAATTCAATCCGAGCGGCAATGTGAACATGTCCATGTCGGACAAAATGATGAGCGGTCTCATAAAGTCGTTCCAGAACGCCATGAATACAAATATCGTTTGAGCGGCAAGCGCCGGTTTCGCAAGCGGCAGCACGATCCTGAAGAACGTCCCGAAACGGCCGAGGCCATCGATCGCTGCTGCTTCCTCCACTTCTTTCGGGAAGTTCACAACCCCCGCTTTTTTTGCTACATCCCTAATCGTTGCACTTTCCATCCTCCAAAACGTTTCGGATATGATTTGCTGTCTATCTTAACCTTAATTGAATTCGCTTTCAAGTATAATTTTAAAATTTCAGAAAAAGGAATTTACTTACTTTGTGCGGAACTTTAGATTTATGAACCAATACACGAAAGAGGGTTTCTTACTTGAAAGAGCTTCTAGATTCAGACTTAATCCATTTTGCAGAAAAACTTCAGCTGCCTGAAATTGTAGTTGATACCAATGATGTGATATGGGTTCCTTTTGATAAAAATAAAACTTGTCACTTTAAACCCATTCGCTTTGATTTTACAACAGGAACTTGGACTTATTTGTTTAAAATAAAACCAAATCAAGAACTGACCCGCCACAGGCATACAGGCGGAAATGTTATTGGATTTAATCTTAAAGGTCAATGGCGATATGCTGAGAGAGAGTGGGTAGCCAAACCCGGTACCTTTATCTTTGAACCCCCTGGAGATATACATACCTTAATAACGGAAAACGAAGAAGTTATTACTCTATTTACTTTAGGTGGATCTCTTCAGTATTTTGATGAAGAAAATCAAATCGTAGGTCAGGATGACATTTTTTCAGTCTACAAAAAGTACTGTGATTTTTACTTAGAAAATGGCTTAACAATGAATCCAAATTTACTCGGAAAGTGAAGAAACCCCTGATGAAACCAGCCTTGGCTTCTTCAGGGGTTTTTCTCATTATTTATCTTCTGCTTTTTCATGTGGAATTTCTTGCGTTGGTGGAACGGTTTCTGTAACTGTCTCTTTTCTTTCTTCTTCTTTCCATGATTCTTTTTCATTATGAATGTGATGCAGCTTTTTCACTTGTCTTTGCAGCTGAATGACTCTGATTAGACCAAATAAACCAACAGATAGACCTCCAAAGACTGCAGATCCCAAAATAACAAGGATAAGCGGCCAGTTAGCTGTACCAAACAAATAATTAATCTCAACATCACCAACATTAATCACAGCAAACGTTGCAATAATCAGTGCAAAGATAAAACCGAATAACAAGTACAATTGCATTTTCATATTTATCACCTCATAAGTTATCTATTCCCGTATTGCCGGAAATTCTACCTGGACACTAAAAATATTTTTTATAAATTTGAGACGGATCATTTAGGGTATTCTTTATAAATAAGGCGGTGTTTATATGACAATAAAAGCTTATGTATATGACGCTTACGGAACTCTTTTTGATGTGCACTCCGTTTCAGTAAAATCCGATTCTGAATTTAATGGATTCGGCAAAAAAATCAGTGAACTGTGGCGCAAAAAACAGGTTGAGTATTTTATGATTCATCAGCTGACAGGTAATTACAAACCATTTTCTGAAGTTACGAGAAACGCTCTTTTGTATACCTTAAAAAATCTTTCTCTTCAAATCAATGAAGATGCAATCAATTCTTTGATGCAATCCTACTTAGAACTTGAAGTGTATGGAGAGGTTCATGCCACATTGGAGAACTTGCAAAATCAAAATAAAAAACAGATCATCTTTTCAAACGGCTCCTATGAAATGCTGAATCCTCTTATTGAAAAAAGAGAACTAAATCACCTTCTGAACGTTTTATCAGTTGATGATGTAAAACAGTATAAGCCCGCTCCAGCTGCTTATAAGTATGCTCTTGAAACGCTTGGTGTTGAACCCCATGAAGTCTTATTTATGAGCTCTAACTTCTGGGATATTACAGGCGCATCATCTTTTGGGTTTAAAACAGCATGGATCAATCGAGCTGAGCTTGAAATTGATGAACTAGGTATTAAACCGGATTATATTTATAAAGATCTTAAAGGACTGCTGTAATAAATACTTTTCAGGAAATTTATGTTAACATCAAAAAAGTAAAGAGAATAGTTAGCGATTAGGGGATGAACGTATGGGGTTAGAATTCAAAAAAGCGACTGAGGTTGAGATTGAAGAAATTTATGAGTTAGCTGGTGTGAATCGTAAAGAAGCGACAAATTGTAATGCTGAGGACAATAGAGAAAGAATGATTGAAGCATACGAGCATTCTGCGAAATACAATGCATATTTTGTTTGTTTAATGGATGGGGATACCTTGTTAGGCTGGGTTCAAATTGATAAGGCTTATGACTATTTAACAGGTGATGAAATTGGCTGGATTAACGATTTGTATGTAAAATCCCCTTACAGAGGAAAGGGATACTCAAAGCTTATAATCGAAGAAGCATTTAAAGAATTCAAAAAGAACGGCTATAGCGATGTAAGGCTTAACGTTTATTCTTTTAATGACAAAGCTATAAAACTGTATGAAAAGATGGGCTTCAAAGACGTAAGTAAATTTATGAAAGTTTCTATATAGAAAAAGCTTGAGGAAAACTTCCCTCAAGCTTTATTATTTTCCTTTTTAGAACTTACAAGGTAATCAGGAATCATTAGAGTACCTAGAAAAAATATCAATCCACCTGAAAAACGTATGTAACGTTCGTATTCCACTCCTGAAAAGAAAATGAAAGTGGACATCATGATAAGAGCTCCAATTATAACCAAAATAATACCTAGATTTCTTTTTAACATGCAGGGATTCCCCTTTTATAAGTTTAGTACTTTTTCAAATATAGATTTTTTCTTTTCCATTTCCTCTTCCTGTTCCACGGATGTTGGGATCTGCTCTGCCTCAATATGCTTAATGATAGGGACAGCTTTTAATTCAGTAAAAGTGAATTCAGGTACTTCCCACTTACCGTTTGCAGCTTTTACTCTTACCCAGATATCTTTTTGACAATCAGGACATGACTTCATGTCATAATAATGAAACTTATAAATGTATTCATTTTTCCTTATTTTCCATTGAAAAAGATCATACTCTACGAATTCATCTTCACTAGCCGTTTTTTTCCTTTCATCTGGAACAACGTCTACATATTTCGTTCTGGCACTTTCAGACAAAAGATTATATTTCATCGATTCATTGTATTGAAGTTCGGCGTCTGCCCATTGTGAAGCAATTGCCTGTGCATCCAACTCTCTTTGTTCATCCCTCCCAACAATCAACAAGATGAATGAACTAACAATTAAACCAACAAATATAAGAATTAATACGTAACTGAAACCTTTATTCTCTTCTTTCAATTCCAGTTTGAATTTCACTTTATCGGCGCTCATAAGATTCTCCTGAATTTATACCAATTCCACACTTACGATTGTTTTCCAAGTAGATGAATCATGGCATCTCATCGCAGGTGTCAGATAAATTTCCCGATGACTCTTTTTCACTTGATATCCTTGATCCTCTGCAAACTGAATCACCTCTAATAGTGTTGTTTTTGTTTCACGATAATGACCGACATGTAACTTTTGCGCACACAGAACCGAATCTGCAGTAATAAGCTTTGTATCGGGGATCTGATCTTTTAAGTTCTTAGCGACATTCCTTTGTGCTTCTTCAAACATCTCATCTGTTATGCAATCCGGAACCTGCATCACTTGGGTAGTCGTGGCTAAGTTATCGTTCATTTCATGCCAAATAATTTCGTGAGGCATCAGCTTAAATTTATAATCTATCTTTGTTTTAGTAATGTGTTTTAGCTGATTGACGATCTTCCATACAATCCACTGCTGGTCCACAGGTTCTGGCCGTCCTGCCCAATCCATATGATAAGCAGTGTTCATCTCTTGTATTACATATTTCAGTTGAGGCATACGTTGAATACGCACTGGACCTGGCTTCTCACCATAAATTTCTTTATGAATTTTACGATGATCATGTGTTAATACTTTTGTTTGCAAAAGGAATCACCTCATCTATTATTTGGAAAATTATGATAATATTAGCCTATCATAAAACGAACGGTATTGGAGTGAAAAGGAGGTTTTTATTTTGAAAAAGTTACCCTGGGCAGCTGGCTTTTTCATTCTGACTTTTTTGCTTGTACTGTTCGTTATGAATCTCGCATTTCACCAGATGATTCCAGACAGCCACCGAACTTCTATCGAAGAGAAAGGCTGGGATTTAGCATTTTATTTGCCTAAGAAAGAACGTTTTTCAATACCTGAATATCCAGAGCCGTTGGAAACCTTCTATTTAGCGGGAGTTGATTTTACTGGCTATGAGAAAACGAAAATAACGAGGCACAAATATAGATTAGATCAAAAATGTGATACCAGATATCTAGAGGCGGTAATCTTGACTGGAGATAACAAAATTATAGGCAGTTATATAGATGCCTCTGATACAGTTCCCGGGGTAGCCGAAATGACTGAAGAAGAAGATTTTATGAAAAGAGATTATTGTTTTAATTAAAAAGACGCTAGAGATTCCCGAGCGTCAATAGTTTTGTTGTTCTATTTGTTTTAATCCTTTTGCTAATTTTTCTGTATCCAAGCCCTCACCGATAAACACCAGTCTTAACGGCATCTTCATGAGCTCTTTTTCGTAATTGGGCAGCCCGTAGGAATATTGAAAAAGATAGATTTGTCCGTCTTCAAGTTTGATATAGCCTTTGATCCTGTAAATCGATGATGGTGCTTCGCGCAGCCAATTTTCAAAAGCTTCTTTTTTGACAGGACCTTTGAACGGATACATCCATGTTTTCACATTTAGTTTGTCGGCTGTAACTTTTTGATGCTCTTTTCTGTCTTTTACAGAAAGTGCGAACAGCTCATCAATGTCTGCTTTCGCATAATCAGTCAGCACGTATGGT
This sequence comes from Fictibacillus sp. NPDC058756, assembly GCF_042746035.1. NCBI lineage: Bacteria > Bacillati > Bacillota > Bacilli > Caryophanales > Fictibacillaceae > Fictibacillus > Fictibacillus sp. NPDC058756. The sequence continues at coordinate 2,516,120 of NZ_JBHYPU010000001.1, forward strand.
GTTCCTTCATTTAAGCGTTCCGAATCTTTTTTTATCGACTGCTTTTGGTCGTCTGACAAAGAACCAGTCTTGTTCCAAATGATGAAGTCCGCATGCTTTATTTGTTCCAGCATTAGCATTTTAGCCTGGACACTCATCGTATCGCGGTCAAGCCACCTTGTTGCATCCATGACCGAAATGATTCCAGATACATGCAGTTCATCGAGCAGGTATGGTGACAAACAAGCGTCCAGCACATCAATCGGATGAGCAGCACCTGTTGCTTCTATGATCAAAGTGTCGAGTTCATTTTCCTTACAAAGTCCCAACAACTGCTTTTCAAGCTGATCGGATAATGAGCAGCAGATACAGCCGTTAAGCAGTTCTTTTAACGGAATATCTCCCGGGACTGCATCAGAATCAATCGAAACTTGCCCAAGTTCATTCATGAGGACAGCCGTTTTGTGATTTTTTTGTTTTTCACGCTGAAGCAGCTGCTTAAGCAAGGTTGTTTTTCCGCTTCCCAAAAAACCTGCCAAAATGATTACGTTCGCTTTTTTCATGTTACACCTCATACATTATTAATCGCTTGTTGCATTCTACAATAAGTAACCAAATTAAATCTACTATTGTGCGTATTATATTCTCTGGACAAGCATAAATCTTCCCGAACGCGCATAAATCTTCCCGAATGACAAAAAAACAGCCCCGTTACAGGCTGTTAACATTTACTTTAGCTAATAATTTTTTAATGATATCAAGACTTACTTCTTCCCAGAGGGCGTGGTCTGTCGTGAAAAGAGTTGAAATCTTGTCTGCAAAAAGCTTGAATGCTTTTTCATAACGCGGGTCGTCTTTTGCAGGAAGCTTCTTTTTCCGTTCCTCTACCAGCTGCTGCAATTTCGGAGCACGCGGTCCCCACTTCACAATTTCCTTACCCTTTTCATCTATAAAGATAATGATTGGAATAGACTTGGCTTTATTGGTAAGGTATCGATCCATCAGTTCTGGGTTTTTATCACGCTGAATAAAACGGACGTCAATGAGTGCTTCGTCCGCCATCCGCATAAAAACAGGGAGATTCAGCATCGCATCACCGCACCAATCTTCGGTGATCACAATAGCTCTTAACCGGCTTTTTTGCATGCCTTGCAGCGCATCTTTCATCGGATCTGGAAGTACGAATGCATTATAGATAGATAGCAAGTTCTCTTTGTGTGTATTCATAGCATTTATATATGCATAGCGAGTCATGCCTTTTTCAAACCAATTATTGAGGTCAGCCATTCTATGTTCCTCCCTGTTCTTTATCTACTCTTATTGTAACCAAACAAGGGGGAGTTGTGGCAATGAAAACGCCTTAAATTTATTTATTTGGTTCTTTTAACCTGCTCGAAGTTTTTTCTGGAGCTGGGAAACAGCGAACAAAAGCAGGTATCTCTCACGCGGCGTTAACCGGAGCCAGTCCTTTACTTTGTATTTCATACTGATTTCCACCTTTCAATTACATTTAAACCTTGTACTTCTTTTAATACCACTATTATTCAAAAAAGAAACTATTTTAAACACATTACTTTTCGTCAATTAATGAGCTCTTTCGCAAGAATGCTTTCATTTTCATCTTTATAAAAAATATTTTCAGAAAAGGTTTTCGTTTCTTTTTATAGAATAAAGGGAAAAGAATCGAAAAACGGGTGAGGTGTTAAGTGGATATGAAAATGTTGAGCGAAAATGTTAAAACGCTATTCTTTACGGATGATGGAAAAATTCCAAATCATCCTTCTTGGCCGGTTCTCTTGTACGTTGGTGAACTAAAAGAACCTCAGGATGCACTAGATGTTTTTGAGGAGAACGGATGGACGAACGGTTGGAAGAATGGCGTGTTCGATTACCATCATTACCACAGCAACACACATGAAGTATTAGGGGTTATGAGCGGTGAAGCCGTACTATTATTAGGCGGCGATGACGGTGTTTCCGTTACCGTTTCGAGGGGGGATGTTATCGTGTTGCCCGCAGGAACCGGTCATAAAATGATCGGGTGCAGCACCGATTTTAATGTAGGAGGAGCCTATCCAGGCGGAATGGAACACAACCTGAAAAAAGGTGAGCCTGACGAACGTCCTGAAGTGCTCGATGAAATTATGCTAGTTCCATTGCCTGAAACGGATCCGCTGTTCGGAAAAGAAGGTCCTCTGTTAGAGTTATGGAAAAGCAAATAAGAAAAAGGCGGCTCAAAATTCATTTTGGGACCGCCTTTTTTATGGTATCATAAAGTTAAAATTTACCAAACTCACGAAAGAGGTGCCTGATGAAAGAAAACTTAAAAGCCGGCCTGCTTGCCTCCTTATTTGTGTTGATCGGATTCCCAATCATTTTTACCGTTGGGTCCATTGTGTCCGGAGACTGGAGATACCTCATCTTTAGCATTGGTCCGATACTTACTGCAGGATTGACGAGTCTTTTATTTACTTTGCATCATATGAAAAAGAAATCTGAGATCCGCTGATCAGGATTTCCACCACTTAGAACGAGGGAGTTCATCATCTAAAGCTATCGTTTCACCGATTTGAGGGGTAGAAATCATCACGTTATTCACATTCGCAGCTTTGACCGCCCGTTCAACTGGATCTGTCCAGTCGTGCAATGATAATGTAAAGGCTCCCCAGTGAATGGGAATCATCACCTTCCCTCTTACATCTAGATGTGCCTGCACGGTTTCTTCTGGCATCATATGAATCGCAGCCCACTTTTCATGGTATTGACCACACTCCATCAAGGTTAAATCAAAAGGTCCATATTTTTCACCAATCTCTTTAAAATGCGGACCATAACCGCTGTCACCGCTAAAATAGATTTTCGCCTCTTGTCCTTTAATAACCCAAGAACACCATAGCGTGGAATTTCGATTCGTTAAACTCCTGCCGGAAAAATGCCTAGCAGGTGTACACACAAGTGTGAGACCTGCTGCGACAACTTCATCCCACCAGTTACATTCTTGTATTCTATCTGGCTCTACACCCCATCTCTTCAGATGGTTGCTGACCCCGAGCGGAACAACGAATTGCTTAACTTTACTCTTTAGCTTTTTTATCGTGCCATAATCGAGATGATCGTAGTGATCATGAGAATATACAACTAAATCTATTTGAGGCAAATCTTCAACAGAAAACGGTAGTTCATTGCTGTAACGTTTGTTGCCGAACCAGGGAATGGGCGACGGTGCTTTCCCGAACATCGGATCAAGAAGGATTCGTTTATTATCAATTTCCAGCAAGATCGAAGAATGACCGAACCAAGTCACTTTTGTTGTTTGGTTCATATTCTGAGTTGAAAACTGAAGCGGTTTTATTGGAATCGGCTGATCGGGCTGTCTGTTCGGATTTCCTTTTAGAAATTCTTTTAATACTGGCACCATGGATCTGAAATCCGTTGCCATTTCGGTAGGAATTTGATTAACGAACGTACCGTTAGAATAATGTTCCTGTGAACTGTACTTCGTTTTGGTTTCTTTAGAGGGATTGCTTCCAAACACCGGATGAAAAGTGATGAATAAGAACACAACCACTAATACAGCGATTAGTATGAGCAAAGCAAGCATATTTACGACCTCTCTTAAAACAATGTAGTGTAAATATACTACTCTTTTTCTTTCCAGCGAAGCAACTTTTAAGCTGGCTTGTCCCTAGACAGCTATCGGCTTTACGAAAGTTGGCGACAAGAGTCGACTGTTGGATAAATGCCCGAAATTTTTGAATTGAAGGTCAAAACTTTTGGATTCGCCCCTGTTCGGAGCTCACAGCACGCCCAACACGCCAGTCCAGCACCTCGTCCGCAAACTCTAAAACCTATTCTGACCAGTTATTTTCAAAAACTGTACCTAATTTTGTCTCTTATCTAAAAGATTGCTCCTATGGAAATTTTGTTAAGATGCCCTTCATTGAAAAGTTAATTGGAGTGGAAGGGCGAGACTCCTCGAAAATGAAAATCGCATTTTTTTCGTACGATGTAACGCTGCCGAAGCCTTCCTTGTCCTGCAGGATGAGTGGGACAGGTGAGACCATTCAATGTCGCAAGGCGACGAATGGGCTCACCGCACACCCTGCGGAAAGCGAGCCCTGCAGCGGAAATTAACCTCGTTCAAAAGCATCTTCAAAATCCGCTCCACACAGCAAAAAAGCTGATCTATTCCGGACGTTATCTTGTCCAGAAGATCAGCTTTTGTTCCAATTATTCATTTAAGCACTTTCCTTCTCTTTTTTCTTGGCGTTTTTCTTGCGCTTGCGTTTCTTCTTCTTTTCCAGTTCTTCTTTCTTTGCAAGCATTCTTGCACGTCTCCTCATCTCTTCATAGATTTTTACAATTAACATTGCGAAACTGATGAGAAGTGCCAGGATTTTATAAGCCATCCTCCAACACGCCCTTTCTCCTAGAAACGGGCTTGCTTCACGAATCTGGATCTTTGGCTGCTGCCGTTTCCATCGGAATTCTCATTGCTCGATACGTATCCTTATCACACACCGCTTTTTCCTGCGCGTTTAAGACAAGTAATCCGTTTCCTTCCGCCTTCTTCGTCAATCCGATGCTTAAGGTATTTTTAACGAGCTGGGCGTAAACTTCTGCTTCAGAGAGCTCACGGCCAAACAGCTTTTCCTCCCGTTCAATCAGTAATGCTGCTGCACCTGAAACATGAGGTGTTGCCATTGAAGTTCCAGATAGCTTGGCATATTTATTACCAGGATAGGTTGAGATTACATCAACCCCTGGTGCTACGAGATCAATCTCATCATTTGTATTTGAAAAAGGAGCCAGCATCATTTTGGCATCTACTGCACCAACTTGTACTACTTCTTTATAAGCTCCAGGAAAAGCATGTTCGTTTGTATCTTCTTTGTTGTCCCCCTCATTTCCAGCCGCACAGACTACAAGAACATCTTCCAAAACTGCTCTTTGAATCGATTCGTGAAGTTCAGGAACATCGTTCGGTCCACCGAGTGACATCGAGATCACACGCACTCTCTCACCGTTCTCGCCTCGCCATTTTACCGAATAATCAATGGCATCGATAATCCCCTGATACGTTCCGCTTCCATCTTTACCGAGTACCCGGCAGATCAGCAGCTTCACGTCCGGTGCAACGCCTGCAACACCTGCATTGTTTAGCGTTGCCGCAATCGTACCTGCAACATGTGTTCCATGGTAATGCGCATCCGTATAATCGTCTTCTTCTCCTTCTACGAAATTCCGCCCGCCTGCAATTCGATTGGCGAGTTCGGGATGACTCGTGTCACAGCCTGTGTCGAGAACAGATACCACAACACTTTGTCCTTTTTCACCTTCACGCCAAAAAGCAGGAGCGTTGATCATTTCAACACCGTATGGAATTTCCTCTTTCGATACTTCCATTACATCTTCCAGCACAAAGGGAATTAAACGAATTTCACTCATGATCCTTGCCTCCTTTTTAATAAAAAAGATTACTGAATCATATGGTTATACTAGGGCTGCAAAAATTCATGTCTGACTCGATGGTTGAATGAGATGATACCGAAGATGATGGGGACCTCCTTTCTTTTTAATGTAAGAAAAAAGAATAAAGATTCTCGCTGTGGGTACTATTATCACTATTCTAGCAAACTGTTAAAAGTTTCCACAAGTCCCGTTTTTAAAATAAGGAATTATCTCTACATCGACAATTTATGCAAAAGAAACATAAGCATTCATCCTTACCCTCCTCTTATGCTTCGACAATTTTTACTAGTCTTTTAAAACTATTATGATAAAAGAAAGAAACTCTCAAGTCTGGACGGCGGTCCATTCTTGAGAGCATTTTTACTTTTATAGATTAGTAGCGAACAGCATCTGCTGCGTTTACACGCCCTTTGGAGTAGTAAGAACCTGTCCCAGGTACATAATCAGCAGTGTTTTCAATGGCTGCACGGATGTTTGCTGCGCTTCGTCCTTGGGAAGCTAGTAAACCAGCAATTCCTGCAACAAGCGGACAAGCCATTGAAGTACCAGACATATAAGCATATCCTCCGTTACGAACCGTAGAAGCTATGTCTACTCCAGGAGCAGCTACATCAACCCAAGATCCATAGTTAGAGAAAGAAGCTCGGTTGTCATTACGGTCAGTAGCAGCTACCGCGATCGCACCAGAATAATAGGCCGGATAGCTAGGTGCAGATGTGTTCTCGTTACCTGCTGCTGCAACAACAACTGCTCCTTTAGAAGTTGCGTAGTTTACCGCGTTTTGCAAAGAAGTTGATCCGCTTGGTCCACCAAGGCTCATAGAAACAACTTTAGCTCCGTTATCAACAGCATGATAGATTCCATTCGCAATGTCATCAAGAGACCCGCTTCCGTTTGCATCAAGTACACGAACGGCATAGATCATGACGTTTGGAGCCATACCTGCAATTCCGCGAGCGTTGTTTGTAGTGGCAGCCGCAATACCAGCAGCATGTGTTCCATGGTCATGACGGTCCATTGGATCCCAATCGTTGTCTACATAGTCATAGCCTTTGATAACTCCACCTGCTAAATCAGGATGGTTGTAATCAACACCTGTATCGAGGATCGCCACTTTTACAGATGAAGATCCTCGCGTGATGTCCCAAGCAGATTGTGCGCTAACTTTTTGAGGTGCCCATTGAACGCCATTTGAGAAGTACGTATCATTCGGAGTCCAAGAAATGTGGTATGTATAGTTCGGTTCCGCGTACTCTACATCTCCGCTCATTTCATATTCTGCAATAGCTTCTTCCACTGTTCCTTCTTTAACTTTAATCACGTGGAATTTCGAACCTTTTTCTTTTACTTCATCTTTCGCTTTAAATGCTATTGACTTTGCTTTGGAGTCTGAAACACCATCTTTAAATTTTACAATAATTTCTTGAGGAGTTACATTCGCCTTTACTTCGGTACTTTTCGCCGCTGAAGCCGGTGATGCAAGAGATACAACTAATGGAAGTACTGCTGCCATAGTGGCAATCTTCTTAAACATTTACTTCACTCCTTAAAATTTTGTTGTCGTCGACAATTTCTAATATAGGGGTGAAATAACTGAAAATAAAGAAAAATTTTACTATTCTAGCAAAAACAAATAGATACTACTAATTTTTAAAAGTTTTAACTTAAAATAGGAAAAAAGTCATTGTAATCTCTTCTCATTTTTTGAATCTTTTTACATATAGACGTAGAATATACCTAGAGCGGACACTATCTTTATTAATCCAAAAGTTTAACAATACCCTGATTCTTTTAACGCTTAATTACAATTTTTATGAAAAAGTCAAGTTCGTAAATTCCTTTTCCATTCACTCCTTTTAGAAATGCTGTTTACTAGAAAGGGATTTATTTTCAAATTTTTCATCTTCTTTCAAAGATATTTTTTACTATACTATTCCTTATAAGACGGGTTGTTTGGAAAAATGGTTTAAATCTCATGATTAGAGGTATACCTAAAGAAGAGTCTAATGATTTGGAGGGATATTATATGTTAAAAGCAGGCGATAAGGCACCAGATTTTACTCTAAAGAGTGAAACTGGAGAACCGTTTTCTTTTCATCAGCACCTGGAGAAAGATGATCGTTTCCATCTGCTCGTTTTCTTTCGGGGAGAATGGTGTCCCGTATGTAACGATCAGTTAAAAGAGCTTGAGCAGAACATCGACACCTTTAATGAATTAAACACACACATTCTAGCGATTTCAACCGACAAATCGGAGAATCTGAACAAAATGAAAGAAACGCATTCTCTCTCATTTCCTGTATTCAGCGATCCCGAACGTTCTGCGGCAGAACCATATGGTGTGCAATATCATAACGGAGAGCTCTATGAAGATCATGGGAGGCACGGTGAACCAGCACTATTTTTAGTGGATGATCAAAAACGTGTGCTGTATTTCGATATTCAAACCGGACCCTTTGGCCGTCCAACTGCAGAGGATCTAAGAAAAACGATAAAATACATCAAGAAAACATTGCAGAAATAAAAAAACGGAGTGAAGGCAAAAGTGCCTCACTCCGTTTTCTGATACTGAAGGTGGTAAAATAAACCAAATTATATGATGATAGCTAATTTTTATGTGATGAGCAGCATTTTTTATGTGATTAACCTAGATTTTCATGTGATCATCACAACTTTTTATGTGATTATTCCCCGCTACTACTCTTCCCCTCCTACAAAATAGTCATTCTTCCTGTAGGACAGTGCACTCAAATGAGCAACCGCCTCATTTGAGTTCTCAACCGTCACTTCATACCAAGATGTGCGATGATTCCGCTTGATTTCTGAAGCTTTTGCCGTTATTTTATCCCCTTTATGGCAAGCTGCTAAATAACCGATATTCACCGACAGCCCTACCGATGTTTTTCCATATGAATTACATGCCACTGCAAACACAAAATCGGCGATCGCAAAAAGCACTGCTCCATGCGCGGTCCCGTGTGCGTTCAGCATGTTCTCCGTTATCGTCATCTCAGCTTCTGCACTCCCTGGTCCCATTTCCGTCAGTTCAATTCCGAGCCACTGGGCAAATGTGTCTTGATTCAGTTTTTCTCGGATTTCCTCAGCATATTGATAATGGACCTCTGTATCATCTCGTTTTATCTTCATTCGTATCACCTCTTATAAAGAATTCTTTTTATCCGCCATATTCCCTTTCTTAAATTTATTAGTGCTTAACACTTCACATATCGTTCGAATACACTTACACTATAATAACTAAACCTATAAGAAAGGTCGGAATTATTATGACAAAAAGTCCTGCTTCTATCCCTAGACCTTTAGTCCGCACGAATCAATGGTTTATTTTTTTATCAGTTACAGCCACATGGCTCACTGGTCAAGCTTGGATTCTATTATTGCCGCTTATCGCAGGATTACTTGGAATGTTCTTTAACTTTAATCCGGTGATGAGGTTTGCAGCAATATTTTTGAAAAAGAAACCATCTGAATATATTCCTGAAGATAAAGATCAGCAGCAATTTAACCAGCTTATCGCCATTACCCTATTAGCTACAGGATTCATCGGATATACGCTGAATTGGACTGTGCTCGCTGTAGCAGCAACTGCAATGGTAGCAGCTGCATCATTCATCGCTATATTAGGATTTTGCGTTGGCTGTTTTATCCGCTTCAGATGGCAGCAGTATCGGTATCAGAAAACACAAAATCAATAGTGATTATGAAGACTCCTTTGATGGAGTCTTTTTTTAAGGAAATTATTGTATAAAAATGGAATTAAATAAAGAAAGGGAGTGAACGAGATGAAAGGAAAAATCTCAATCATTAGCGGACTACTCATAGGATTGCTTATTTCCTATTTTACCCTTGAGTATAGAGGGTCAAAGATCAAACATCTTGGTGTTGATGGAAAAGTATTAAATGAAATCACTGAGTTGGACTTTAGTTTCATTTCCAATGCATTTATTATTATTGCGATTACTAGCGGGATCATCTACTATCTTTTGGTAAAGTTAGAAAAAAGTGACCAAAAACATTATAACTCTAAAAACTGAAAAACCATTCGCTCACAAAAGCAAATGGTTTTTCTTAATTATTTTGTTGCTTCAAAAACAAAGCTTTGACGGGCGTGAGTTGGTTTCTTCCCATACTCGAAGTCAGCACTCACTGAAACATTTCTAAAACCAACGCTCTCCATAATCAGCTTTAGTTCTTCAATTCCGTACCAGCGGACCGCAAATCGCTGCAGTTCTGTCTGTATAAGACTTCCCTGACGCCATTTTTCGTATTTCAGATAGGATACTTTGTATTGTTCGAAGAAGTTCACATCTACTAGTTTATCTTCCATCGTAATGATGTCTCCGTTCAGGCAGTCTACCGTTAATGTACGAAGCACTTTTCCCGCTTCGAAATTATCGGTAGGCAGAAAAATATCCAAAATCAAACGGCCGTCATCCTCAAGATTTTCATACATCTGTTCCAATGCCTGACGTGACTCTTCCCGCTTTTCAATCAGCAAAAATGAGCCTCCAGGTATAATGATATTCTTATATTTTTGAGGCAAATCGAGTTTCTGAAGATCACTTTGATAAAGGTTAGCAGATAATCCTTTTTCGTCGATCCGCTTTTGACAAGAAGCCAGCATCTCAGCAGAATAGTCCATTCCATCAACGTGAAGTCCGGCTTCCAAAAGCGGAATGATTACACGCCCGGATCCAACCATTGCCTCCAAGGTGCGTCCTCCGTTTTCCTTCAGTCTGCTCGCGTAATACTCAATGTCCCCGCCAAAAGACTGTCCAACTTTTTTAGTAAGATCATACACTTCCGTACAAAGCTCTCCATAATTGCTAAAAGACATAAATAAATTCCCCCATTAGTGTTTTTAAACGGAGGGTCATTGTTAACAAAAATTAACCCTTCCGCACCATCATCATTTGAACATAGCTAGTATTGTTTTTTAACATCGTTAACCCCTCATTTCTTGTAATATAAGCTAATTATGGTTTTTCCTGAAATTTTAGTCAATATTATTTCGAGACAGCAAAAGTTTGTGATGTTTATCACATACAAATACCTTCTAACACCTTATGCTTAAATCAGTTCCAAAATATAAAAAGTGTAGGGAGGATTTAAGATGAATAACATACAAACCATCCTTGTTGCTTATGACGGATCACAGGAAAGCCAAAAGGCATTAGACTTTGCAGTGGAATTTGCAAACGAAAGAAAAGACGTTGAACTTCACCTTGTCACAGTTTACCAGCCTGTTTATACGATGGCATATACGTACGCAAACTATCCTGTTGAACAAGCATCCTACGAATTAAAAGAAAGAAACGAAGCGATCATCCAGAATGTCAAAACAGAAATCAGCCTAAAAACAGATCACCCAATTGTCGCCAAAGCGATTGAAGGACACCCAGGAAACGTACTTACCCACTATGCATCTTTAAACGGAATCGATTTAATCGTGATCGGCAGCCGCGGGTTAAGCGGTGTAAAAGAATTATTCTTAGGAAGCGTCAGCCATTACGTTGTTCAAAAAGCGGAATGTCCGGTGCTGGTTATTAAATAACGATTGTATTTATATCCTCAACTAGAAGGTGGTGTGTGCTATGTTTGTTAAGTTCCTTAGAGAAAACAAGATCGCTTCCTATATCCTAACCTTTTTCCGCCTTTATCTAGGATATACATGGACTGTTGCAGGCTATGAGAAAATAACAGGGAAATTTGATGCTACTGGTTTTTTACAAGCCTCTATAAGTAAAGCAACAGGAGAGCACCCAGCTGTACAAACGTGGTGGGCTGATTTTCTTACAAGTGTGGCTATACCTCATACCGGCTTTTTTAACTTCCTTGTTCCTTGGGGTGAACTTTTAGTTGGGCTGGCGCTATTGCTTGGTATCTTCACAACCTTCGCTGCATTAATGGGGGCAGTTATGAATTTTGCTTTTCTCTTTTCAGGTACTGTAAGCACTAACCCACAGATGCTGTTACTTACGATTTTCATACTAGTTGCTGGACGAAACGCATCACAGTGGACCGGACTAGACAGTTGGGTTATACCGAAATTTTTCAAAACGAATAAAGCATTAAAAACAATGAATACCCCCTCTAATAAACTTCTATGATCCCCTGTTTTCCGGGGATCTCTTTTTATGTCGAAAAAATGAGTGAGTACTCACTTGACAACTTAATGTCCACTCGCATATGCTAAAAATAGAAAATGAGTGATTACTCACTTTTTATCGTTACCCTTTAAGGAGGTTCCATATGAACTCTGTTATACACGTATCCGATGTATCAAAAAACTATGGTTCACAGCAGGTTTTAGAAAATATTTCGTTAAACGTTGAAAAGAATGAGATTTACGGATTACTAGGTCCATCCGGTGCCGGGAAAACGACTCTCGTTAAAATGATTGCAGGGATTGAAACTCCAACAAAAGGCAGCATTAAAGTACTCGACACGCTCATGCCTAATCTTCATAACATGACACGCATTGGTTTTATGGCTCAATCTGACGCTCTTTATGTTGAACTGAGCGGCAAAGAAAATCTGGAGTTCTTCGCTTCTATTTATGGTTTAAAAGGACAAAAGCAAAAAGAACGTATCGAACACGTTGCTTCCCTAGTAAACCTGACTGAATTTTTAAAGAAGCCTGTTCATCAGTACTCCGGAGGAATGAAAAGACGCCTTTCGTTAGCCGCAGCCCTCCTCCACGAACCCGAAATTTTAATTTTAGATGAACCTACTGTTGGGATTGACCCTGTTCTTCGCCAGTCAATCTGGAACGAACTTTACAAACTTAGTGACGCTGGTACAACGATACTTGTCACGACACACGTGATGGATGAAGCAGAAAAATGCGGACAGCTTGGCATGCTTCGTGATGGAAGATTAATAGCTTCAGGCTCGCCTCAGCAGCTGAAAGAATCCACAGCCAGTGCAACGATTGAAGATGCTTTTCTTTATTACGGAGGTGTCCGAAATGAGAACTAGAGCCTTAGTAAAACGGATCATCCGGCAGTTCATCCGGGATAAACGAACGCTTGCCATGATGTTCCTGGCACCATTACTCATCTTATCGCTTGTCAATCTCGTTTTTTCTGGAAATGATTATGACCCTGAGATCGCTGTAATAAGCAGTACAGAACAGATTTCTTCACAACTCGAGAAGGCTGATAAGTCTTTTACAGTCTATGAAAATAAAAAACTAGCAGCCGAAGACTTAGAGAATGAAAAACTGGATGCAATCGTTGAGATCAACCCGCCATCAACGAAAATCACGCTGGAAGGCAGCAATCCGACAGCTAACAAAGCGGTAATGATGACTGTGGAAAAAACGCTGAAATCATTGACTCCGCAAAGCAACCAGCAAAGCTCAATAGAACCAGAAATCGAGTACCTGCACGGATCGGCCGATATGGAATCCTTTGACTACATCGGACCGTTTCTAATCGGATTCTTCATATTCTTTTTCGTATTCCTGATCGCTGGTGTTTCTTTTTTGCGCGAAAGAACGACAGGCACGCTGGAACGATTGCTTGCTACACCGATGCGCCGCTGGGAAATGGTTGCTGGATATGTTTTAGGTTTCGGGATTTTCACCATTATCCAATCAGCAATCATCGTCTCGTTTTCGATCTATGTTCTCGACATCATGATGGCAGGTTCCATCTGGTTCGTTATCTTGATCACACTCATGCTTGCTATAACCGCTCTTTCACTTGGAACACTGCTATCAGCTTTTGCAAAAAACGAACTGCAGATGATTCAGTTCATACCGCTTGTCGTCGTTCCGCAAGTGTTCTTCTCTGGACTCTTTAACATCGAAACGATGGCTGACTGGCTCCAGCCGCTAAGCTATCTCATGCCATTGACTTACGGTGGCCAGGCGATTCGCGACGTAATGATCCAAGGCGGCGGATGGTCAGAGATCTATGATGAAGTTCTTGTTCTCGCCGGCTTTTCGTTGCTCTTTATGGTATTAAACGTTTTGGCGTTAAAAAAACACAGAAACCTGTAACCGTTTGTCCACTGATGAAAAATGTGTCTATAATAAAAGAAACGTACGTTTAAAGGAGAAACACTCATGTCCGATCAAGAATGGATTAAAGAGCTGATAAATGACACCGAAGACACTGTCATTAGTGAAAAGCAGCAAAAAATATTAGCAGCGGCGATTGATACTTTTTCAGAAAAAGGATTTGCAGCATCATCCACAAGTGAAATCGCAAAGAAAGCAGGAGTTGCTGAAGGTACGATCTTCCGCCACTACAAAACAAAAAAGGAGCTTCTTTTAGCGATCGTTACGCCGACAATGGCAAAGTTCGCAGCTCCTTTCTTTATAAAAACTTTTGCAAAAGAAGTCTTTGAGAAGGAGTATGAGCATTACGAGGATTTCTTAAGAATGATCGCGAAGAATCGTCTGGAGTTCGTAAAAAAACATTTCTCCGTATTAAAAATTTTCATTCAAGAGATTGCTTTTCACAACGAGCTTCGCGAACCCTATCAGAAGCTTTTCAATGAGCACGTATACGGGAAGTTTAAGAAAATCATTGAGCACTTTCAGGAAAAGGGAGAAATCATTGACTTGCCTCCTGAAACCATTATACGCATGTCAGCCTCAAGCATCATCGGTTACATTCTCCCCCGGTTCCTTCTTTTTCCTAACCAGGAGTGGGATGATGATAAAGAGATTGAACACATCGTTGAATTTGTGATGTACGGATTAAGCGGAAAACGATAAGAGGCATACAGAAACCCGCTCATTTACTGGAGCGGGTTTTGTTTATCATATAATACTTGGTTCTCGCTGACTATTGTCGTACTGATCGGAGTATAGTGAGACAGGTTCACAGCTTTATCACCGATTGTAGGAGACAATGCTATTGCGGAAGGACCAAGCAATAAATACCCGCAAATGAATACGAGCACAAGTCTCTTTTTCATACTCTCACCTCCTCAGCACATTTTCAGAAAGAAAAAAGAACCTTGAGACTGCATCCCTGGTTCCCCTATTTTCTTGCTATGAAATTTCCCTTTTCTCATTAAACTCAAGCATGATTTTTTCTTCGAATCGGTTTGAATGTGTTTTTTTCTTTTAGGAGGATAACAAATAGTGAGACAGCAAGAAGCAAAAGAATCGTGCCTGTTCCTAAAAAGCCATTAGCGTAAGTCGGTATATCGGCGGTTGCCACTTTATCATTGATTTCCATGCCTAAGAAATAAACGCCGATACCATCACCATCTATGGTTTCCGCTCCAACCGCTCTTAAAGATAGACCTTGCGTTAGTAGAAGAACCCCTAACAAAGAGAAGATGATACCGATCATCCATCTCATTTTTATACCTCCTCGTAATAAGAAGCGCGCATTTTTTTAAATGACGGACTTAATTCACTCCATACATCAAATTTGTTTCCATCCGGATCGCAGAATACAAAATTCTCACCCGCATGACCGCGGTCTTCAATTTCACCAGTCTGAATTCCTAGACTCTTGAATTCCTCGTGCAATTTATACAGCGTATCAATCCCGTTGACTTCAAACGTTAAACTAAACCTTTCATTGCCTTTGTAATCTGTGAAGTTGGCATTCTCGTTTTGCTCTGCCTTCACGAGGAAAAAGCTTTGGTTAGCTAGATTCATAATCGCTTTATCTTCATCCTGATAGTTAATTTCAGCTCCAAGATTTTCAGCGTACCATCTCGCTGATAGGTTTGGATCACGAACGGGTACATACGTGGTACCTACTCGAACTAATTTTTCTTTCAATTGATTTTCCTCCTCTAATAAACGATATATTCAATCACAACTGCCCAAATGATCAGCATCCCATAAAGAACACCGCACCCGGCAAGGAAGTGAACCTTCTTTTGTAAAAATCCGGCGCTCTCTGTAAACTTTCGAAGAACAAGCGTTAAAATAATAACAAGAAAGCCTATGAGCCAAGGAGACCAATCCTCCTGTAGAAATATAAAAAAACCAATGTATAAAAATAAGACATAGTAAAATATCGTTCCGAGTTTCATAGTGTCCTCCCTTTCCTTTACAATTCTTTTTTTGGAAGAAAAATCCTTCATTAACATAAAGGTAACGGCAGGTTTGGTAGAGAAAATTTAATGATAGGAGGTTATTATATGATTCTGACTGAAAACAAACACTTTGAGCTTCATAAAGTTAAAGAAGGTATATATGCAGCGATTGCTAAGGATGGCGGCGGTGCCGTTGGAAATGCAGGTTTCGTAGATTTGGGTGATAAAACAGTCGTATTTGATACATTCAATACACAGCAGGCAGCACTGGAATTAAAGAAGTGTGCAGAAGAGATAACAAATAAGCCAGTTTCTTGGGTTGTGAACAGCCATTACCATGGAGACCACATTCGCGGAAACCAGGTTTTCGACTCCAGCATCCTGATATCAAGTGAGGTAACCTACAAAAAAACGAGGGACATTCAGCCTGAACGAATTAAAGGACAAAAGCATGATATCGCTGGATTAGAAAATTACATACAAACGTTACAAAGCGAATATAACGAGACAAAAGCTCAAAAGACACTCACACAGATTCATTTTTTACAGGAAATATTAGTGTCCTTGCCAACCTTGACGCTCACTCTCCCTTCTTGTACGTACCTTGAAGCTTTTACTATTCATGGTACTGAACGGTCAGCTCAACTTTTTACAAGAGGGGCCGGTCATTCGCCTTGTGACGCGTTTTTATATCTACCAGAAGATGAGGTCATGTTTATGGGAGATTTATTATTCGTCCAGACACATCCTTCGTTCTTTGATGAATCCGATCTGGATAACTGGATGCATACGCTGCAAGAATTGAGCACTTGGAATATTCAAACAGCAATACCCGGACACGGTCCGTTAGGTACAAAATCAGATTTTCATCAAAATATTCAATACATAAAAGACGTTAAGAGGCTCGCTGAGAGTGAAAAAGATGTGGAAGACATAATAATCCCTTCTCCCTATAAAGATTGGGCTCTGAAAGAACTCTTTGTAACAAACCTAAAACAATTAAATCAACTCTTAAAAAACAAAATGGAGACCTCTTTACATGATTAAAGCAAAGAGCATTACTAGGTCCTTCGAATATTTGACGTAGAAAAAGCAAAAGAATTTTATTTAGACTTTTTGGAGTTTCAAATAGACTGGGAGCACCGGTATGAAGAAGATTATCCTTTATATATGCAAGTGTCATCAGGTTCTTGCCAATTGCATCTCTCAGAACATTATGGTGATTCCAGCCCTGGCATCAAAATTCGAATACAAGTTGAAGGAATTGAAGAGCTGCACAATAAACTGATTTCGAAAAAATATAAATATGCAAGACCTGGATTAGAAAGAGCTCATGGCCATCTGGAAATCAGGATTGGAGACCCCTTCGGAAATAACCTTTGTTTTTACGAGCCTCAACAGAAGTAGGCTTTTTTGATGAAAACTGAGAACTGAGCTTCATTTAATGAGGATGTCCCTTCTGATTATTTTCAGAAGGGATTTTTCAATTTCTAATAGGAAAGCCTCAATCAAAAAGTTTTTGCTGTTTATCCTCGAGTTTACATTCCTCGACATATCCCGCACTTATAATACCCTCTCACCACTAATAAAGCCCTCCAGCTCGGTTTTGAGCTGAAAGGCTTTTAAAATTTTGGTTAGATGGACAGCTACTCATTTAAAGCTCTCTTCGCCAGTGCACTGATCACCATATCGTCCATCGGCGGATTATGAAGTCCTGCACGTACATCCCGGTAATGACGCTGCAACGGACTCGACATCGCCAAGCTTCTTGCTCCAACAATCCGCATCGCGAGATCTACAACTTTTGCAGCCGAGTTTGTTGCCACATGCTTAACAGCCATTAGTGAAGGTCCCATTTCCATCCTGGAATCTGGTTCATTCACCCATTTTGCAGCGGTTGTATATAAAAGCTCTCGGGCTTTAAATAATTCAAGTTCCATTTCACCGATCTTGCGTTGAACTTCAGGGACCTCAGCAATCGCTCCTGGCAAACTATTCGGTTTATAGCTTTTTGCGAAATTAACGGCTTCATTTCTTGCCGCCACTGCTACCCCAAGATAGCAGGCAGGAATATGAAGCAGCCACGCTTTTGGAAGGTCCAGTTTTCCGCGTTCTTCTTCAACAAGAGCCTCACCGCTTACGGTTACATCCTTCATCACGAGGTCATCGCTTCGGGTTCCCCGCATGGCGACTGTATCCCAAGTCTCTTCTATAGTTACTCCATCTTGCTTCATATCAATTAAGAAGTTTCCTTTTTTTCCCGTATCCCCGATTTGGCTAGAAACAATGGCATAATCTAGCGCCGGCGCCATTGATGTGAAAGTCTTAGTGCCATTGATCACCCAGTCTTCACCTTGCTTCACTGCTTTTGTTTGCGGCATCCCGCCGCGTGTTGGGCTGCCAGTGGCAGGTTCAGATGCAGCACGATTCACAAGAGCTTGATCTCCCACCACTTTTTCGCATAACGAACGGAACATCTCTTCGTTCCACGTCCGCTCTTCGGCTAGTTCAAGAAAACTGCCAAGATGCCATCCGAGACATAATGCTGTTGCTGCATCTCCTGCTGCAATTCTTTCCTGCAGAAGAACAAACTCATACAGACTCAACCCTTCTCCGCCAAACTCTTTCGGAATCGTTAGCGAAAGATATCCAGCCTCTTTAAGCTCCTTAACGTTCTCAAACGGAAAACTGCCTTCGCGATCATGTTTATCGGCTCTCTCAGCAAACTTTTTTGCCAAAGCATCTATTTTCTTAAACCAATTCTGCTGCGTTTCATTTTTGATATATGCATCGTATAAATAGTTCACAAAACGACAATCCCTTCCTAACAAATCAGAACACTATGTTTTAAAATATAGTGTATGCCTTTTACATAAAAATCGGCAAGGTATATGACCCATAATTCCCCTTTGACATCATCCTGACACATTCCTGAATGCTTGCTAAATTAAAAATGTAAAATCATTTACAAGAACACTTGTTCGTGTTATTCTGATTATAGGTTAGATATTCCAACGCCTAACCTCCCCACCAGCGAGACCGGCCACCCCAGCCGGTCGTTTTTCTAAAATAAAAAAGGCTCTGCATACAACAAAGTCTGCAGAAACCTTTCCATACTAATATCTAAAATCCATCCGCTGCCTTTTCACCCACAGCCAAACACCTGTGATGAGATGAATAGCTATTACAACAAAAACTGCACCATATCTTTCCGTAATCCAGCCTACAAACCAAACTAGCGGCAGTGTTAATAACAAGTTCACGAGCATCAACACCCATGATGTTCTGGCGATGGCCACGATAAAAAGAACGATAGGCAATATAATAAAAAACCAGAATAGAATACTTTGAAATAATGCCATAACTTCCCCTCCGCCTTTCATTATATAAGGGGTTCGTTACTTTCACCAGCTTTACACTGGTACTTTTTCTTTCAGATCCATATCAGTTGTTTCTTCTGTTTCTTCAACATCGTATTTAGGCAATGTGAACATATAGAACAGTCCAACAATGAAAAGTGCTCCACCTACTACCCAGAACAGCGCTTCAACTGATAAAAATTTTGGGAAGAACGCAGCGATCAACGCAAGTGTTACCGTATGTGAAAGCATATTAATCGGTGTGATTGCACCTTGAACACGTCCCATCATCTTTGGGTTCACGATTTTTGGCAGCCATCCACCTAAACCGATGTTTACAAGCGGGATACCAAGCCCCATTAGAGCGGTAAAAATAAAGAAAACCCAAATGTTCTCAGCTAAGGCACAAAGACCTATTGCTAAACCACTTGCAAAAAGACCAATAATAATCGCCGTTGAGAGCTTTATCTTCTTAGCAAGCATCGAACAAATTACACTTCCAGCTAGGACTGACACACCAAACACAACACCCATCCACATCATCATTTGCTCATAATTTTCAGGGGCAAGTTTGTATTTCATGATAAATGCTGGCATGACCGATAAACCGCCATTTACTACACCGAACAAGAAAAAACCAAAAATTAAAGACATCAGCAATTTAGAATTTTTTATATAGGCGAAGCCTGCACCAAAGTCTTTCCATACCATCCCGATATTAATATCTTTAAACTTATGTTTTCCATTCGGCAAACGTACTTTTTCATTCACTTTCATACTCATGATCAATAATGCGGAAACCACATATGTAACAAGGTCAAATGCGATAGCTCCTTGAATACCGACACTCCAGTAAATAAAGATCGCCAGCATGTTTCCAAAAAGCATGAACATGCTTCCAACCATCTGATTCAATCCTGCAGCAATCGCATATTCATCTTTGGATAAGATTCCTTGTACCATGGCTTGGTCCGCTGGGAAGAAGAACTTGCCGACGGCACTCCTCAAAAATAGAATTGCAAATATTAACGGCATCCAATCCAGCCAGATTGCACCCATTAATGCCAAACAAAGGACAGCGCAAATCCAGTCACAATATAAAGCGATCTTCTGACGGTCCATTCTGTCAGCAAGCACACCAACAATAAAAAAGACTGCTAATGTAGGCAGTGAATACATCAACTCTGCCAGCGTCGCATAAAACGGCTGTTCGCTAAACTTATCCAGCAAATAAAACATAAATGCTGTAACACCGATGATGCTTCCCATCATTGATGTAAATCCAGCTAAAAAAAGCTTACTGAAGTTTCGGTTCTGAAATATTTTCAGAAAATCCTTCATTTAAAAACCCCCATTTTTGTATGTAACAATGTTCTACTACCATTTTCTACCTAATTCCATCTTTTGTAAATGTTTTTTTAGGTTGAACTTTCCGCATTATGACGATACTCTAGACAGAGAGCAAAATAGAGAGGATACTAACATGATTCATTTATTTTCACACAATGATTTAGACGGTAAATCGTGCGGTTACCTGGCACAGCTAGCTTTTGGAGACAACTGCAAAATTTCTTATTGTTCACATGGAACGATCAACGACCGTGTGGAACAGCTTCTGGATAACCCAAAAGAACGAAAAACAGAAATTATTATTACAGATATCGCTGTAAACGAAGAATTAATGATGCGTCTGGACGAACGTTCCAATGCTGGTGGAAAAGTTAAACTGATCGACCACCATGCAACAGCACTTCACTTTAACGGATTTGACTGGGGCCATGTGCAAGTTCGCTATGATGATGATCGCCTGACTTGTGCAACTTCTCTTTTTTATGAATATTTATTGGAGAACGGCAAGCTGAAAGACACAGGAGCTCTAAAAGAATATGTAGAGCTGGTCAGACTTTATGACACGTGGGAATGGTTTGATCAAAAGGTCGAAGCGAAACGTCTAAACGACTTATTTTTCATACTTCCTCCAGATAAGTTTGAGGAACAGATCATGGACCGCCTAAAAGGTGATTCATTCGAGTTCTCTGAAACGGAAACAACGATTCTTGATCTAGAAGAAGAAAACATCGCTGATTACATTAAGAAAAAGCAGCGGCAAATGGTTGAGATTTGGGACACTTGGTCCCTAGGTGAAGGATCTGAGGAGAAGACGTACAAGATCGGTATTCTTCATGCTGAACGTTATCATTCAGAACTCGGCAACGAGATCAACCGTGAGAATCCTCACTTAGATCTAATTGTAATCTTGAACATCGCAAACAAACGGATTGGACTGCGTACCATTCATGAAGAAGTGGATTGCTCGATTTACGCGAAGCAGTATGGCGGCGGCGGACATCCTAAAGCATCTGGAGGAACAATGACACCAGAAGCATTTGAGAAGTTTGTTGTAGCAGCTTTCCAGGAACAGCCGCGCAGAATTGATGCACCGAAGAACGAACAAAACGTTAAAGAAAACCCTGATGGAACCATGTACGTGAATAAATACCAGGATGTTTCAAAGATCTACTCAGATGATAACGAAACTTGGCTGATCACACATAAAACCCATCCAGTCGATGAAACGTTTGATAGTTTCCAATCAGCTGAAAACTATGTGAAACGCCATTTTGAAGGCTGGCTGATGCGTGATGATGAAGTAAACAATAATTAAAACAAAGACTGGCTCAAAAAGGTTGTAAATCCAACCAAAATGAGCCAGTTTTTTTGATTTGTACACATGATTGATCTGAAACTAGGTATCCTAATGACGTAATAAAAATATTAGGAGGAAATCCCTATGCATAATCAAGATCAAAATCAAATGCAAAACGGAACTCAAATGCCGCAAAATATGATGGGAAATCAAGCTATGAATAAAAACCATGGCGGCCACGAGTTGTTTGATGCGCATGAAGTCATTGCTGGTATCATCAGCATGCTTGATCAATATCAAATGTATGATCAGCACATTAAGGACCCGATCTTAAAAGATATCAACCACCGGCAGTCCGCATTTGTAACTCAAATGTACAATACAATCGTTGATTGCTTCAGTACTGGACAAGACCCAAAAGTTGCGACTCAGCAATACAAAATGAACCAGGATAACAATGTTGTTTATGGCATTAAGCCGGGAGCTCCGAAAAAGCCAAATCAATCTGTGAACGATCTTTCAGACAAAGGATTATCTGCGTACATGTTAGGAAACACAAAGTCATTAGCTACGCTATTAGCCATGACAGCACTTGAGATGACCAACCCTGTATTACGCCGTGTTGTCGCAGATAGTGTTCCAAACTTTATTGAAATGAGTTACGAGATCTTTTTATATCAAAATAAACATGGATATTATCAGGTTCCGCAATTGAAAGATCAAGATATGACTGCGATGCTTCAAAGTTATGCTCAAGCTCCACAGCAAAACAATCCTAGGAATATGCCTCATTAAAAATGGCTTACTTTGAAACAGCAGATGGCGTTTCTTTATCTTATCGTGTTAAAGGAGACGGGGTGCCCATCATCTTTATCCACCCTCCCCTGCTTACATCTGAAAACTTCACTTATCAGGAAGATGAATTATCAAAAATATATAAGGTAATCACTTTTGATATTAGAGGCCATGGCAAAAGTTATTATTCAAGTTCTCCTCTTACGTATCCACTAATTGTAGAGGATATTAAACAGCTCCTGGATCATCTCGGTATTGATAAAGCCTATGTAAGTGGATATTCGACCGGCGGTTCTATTGTCTTGGAGTTCTTACTTACACTGCCAGATCGAGCTCTTGGCGGGATCATCATAAGCGGCATGTCTGAAGCACATGGTGTCTTAAAAGATAAAATTGAGCTAGGGAGATCTCTTGCTGCCCAGGATGCCGTACCGCTTATTGCATTATCAGTTTCCAAGACGAACTCAAATAACAGCGAGATGTTCCGACTGCTATTTACATCATCAATGAAAGGTAATGCAATAAATATCGAGCAGTATTATGCTTACAGTGCAGAATACAATTGCACAGATCAACTCTCGAACATTGATCTGCCAATTCTTCTCGTTTACGGGAAGAAAGACCGCCAGTTTCATCCATATGCCAAGATATTGCATAAAAAATTGAAACACGATGAATTAAAAATCGTTGATAATGTAAAGCACCAGATACCAACAAAAGCTGCTGATGAGCTGAATCAGTACATTAATGAATTTATCATGAGCTTAGCAGCAAATTAAAAGAACTTTCCGCTCGGAAAGTTCTTACTTTTTATTCAATAATACCTGTATGGTTAATGTTAAGGTCCACATTGACGTTAACTTTAACATCGGGATACAAAGCTTCCTATTCTTTTAATTTAAAATCCCGATAATGAGCTTCATATTTTGCCCCTAAACCTAAAGGATCTACATCGTTATCCTGAAAGATTTTTATAATTCTTTGTGCACCTTTTTTAATATTGATCTAAGTGTTTAAAGATTTGTTAATTACTAGTGGTCTGCCCTTGCAGCCTGTAGAGCATATTTGTCAGCGTTTTATTCAACATCGTTAATTCCCCATTATCCATCGACATGTCTTCCACTAATTTAGAAGGAATGCATTCTGCTTGTTCTTTTAGTTCTTTACCTTTATTGGTTAAAGAAATAATCACACTTCTCTCGTCTTTAGCTGACCGTTTTCTTTCAATAATTCCATTGGTCTCCATTCGTTTCAGCATCGGTGTTAAGGTGCCCGAATCCAAAAACAATCGTTTTCCTATTTCTTTAACGGTCATCGCATCTTTTTCCCAGAGCAGCAGCATGACCAAATATTGAGGATACGTCATATCCAGATCTTCTAACAATTTTCTGTACAGTTTCGTGATTTCACGTTCAAGAGTATAAATTTTAAAGCAAATTTGGCTTTCTAATAACAAGGGATTTTGATCTTCCATAATCGATTCCTTTCCTTCCTTCATCGCTTCTTTTTTATTATACATTAATTTTGCACAATTTAATTGTTTGACATTATTATAGTTAGCTTCTATTATTTAATTGTGCACAATTAAATTTTACACAAATAAAAGGAGTGTTATTCAATATGGAAAAGTTATATACAGCAAAAGCAACAGCTGAAGGCGGAAGAGCGGGAACGGTTAAAAGTAATGATGGTGTATTAAGCCACAAGTTAGCCATTCCAAAAGGACTTGGTGGATCTGGAGACGAGAGTGCAACCAATCCTGAACAATTATTTGCTGCTGGTTATGCAGCTTGTTTTGACTCCGCTTTGAACCTTGTAGCGAGACAATCAAAAAAACGGATTGAATCCAAAGTGACTGCTGAAGTTTCAATCGGTAAAGATACAGATGGCGGCTTTAAGCTGGGAGTCGTGCTTCATGTAGGGGTCAGCGGAGTATCAGAAGAGGAAGCTCAAGAACTTGTTCAAACAGCACATGGCGTTTGCCCTTACTCAAAGGCAACAAAAGGAAATATAGAAGTAGAATTAAATACAGAAGTATTGTAATAAAATTATGGACCACATTGTTGGTCCTTTTTTTATGGAAAAATTTCATTTGACCCGTATCCAGAAGGCACTCTCTAAGCTATAATTATTCAAAAACGAATAATTATTCAGAATTGTATAATAAAATCGCTACTAATAATCGAAAGGGATGATTATTTTGACCTCTTCTTCTACATGGAATGAAAACGAACAAATTCTTCATTCATTAAAAGACGATATTTTAGTAACAAACTTAGATGGAATTATTCTAAAAGTCAGCGAAGTTACAGGTAAGATTTACGGTGTGGATTCTGAGAGCCTGATCGGAAAATCTGTATATGATCTTGAAAGACAAGGATTATTTACCCCGATACTAACCCCTATGGTAGTAAAGGAAAATAAGAAGATCACCTTTGTCCAAACAACGAATAAAGGAAAAAAACTGCTCGTAACAGGCATCCCCGTGTATAACGAAAAAGGTGAGCTTTACAGGATTGTCAGTTATTCGCATGATATTACTGAACTAGCAGAATACAAAGATTTTTTAATTACAATGGAAGAAGAAATGGAACGTGTCAAAAGCGAATTGGATCTGTTGAGAAGTAAGCAGCTAATGGATGCTGGAATCATAGCAAACAGTGAAGATATGAAAAAGGTAATCAATACAGCACTTCAATTATCTGTAGTCGATGTGAATGCGCTGATTCTTGGAGAATCTGGTGTCGGAAAATCACTTCTTGCAAAATTCATACATAATAAAAGTCAGCGAAACAAAGGGCCGTTCATTGAGGTAAACTGCGGTGCCATTCCAGATTCCTTGTTTGAAGCTGAATTATTCGGCTACGAACCCGGTGCATTTACAGGTGCACATCAAAAAGGAAAGTTAGGGTTGATCGAACTCTCTAATGGCGGAACACTCTTTTTAGATGAAATAGGTGAATTGCCGCTGCATCATCAAGTAAAAGTGTTAAAAGTAATTCAGGAAAAGCAGTTTTATCGTGTAGGTGGAACCAAGCCAATCAAAGTGGATTTCCGTTTGATCTCTGCGACGAATAAAGATTTGAATACTGCTATTCAAGAGAAAAGGTTCCGGGAAGATCTATATTTTCGATTAAACGTTGTTCCTGTAACAATCCCTCCTCTCCGAAAACGAACAGAAGACATTGTACCTCTTATACATTTGTTGCTGCAGCAATTTGAAGAGAAGTATAATCGCGAAAAGAAATTAGATGAAGCGGTCGTGCACCACTTGTTGCATTACGAATGGAAAGGCAATGTGCGGGAACTTATTAATATTATGGAAAGATTAGTCGTTCTCTCACCTTCAACCCTTATTACAGTAGAACAGCTTCCAGACCATTTAAAGGAAGGTCCTACCCTTTCTCCGCCTTCATTTATTAGCGATAAAACATTGAAAGAACTATTGGAAGAAACGGAAAAACAAATTTTATTAAAAGCGAGAAAAAAATACATAACGACAATACGTATGGCAGATGCACTTGGGACAAGTCAACCTTCAATTGTTAGAAAATTAAAAAAGTATAGAATTTATTAACATTTTGGCACAAAACTTGCATGGATATTCTGTATAGATATTTTTTATTCAACTAGAGATTGAATATCCAAGGAGGTCATTTTGTGTCAACAAACTGGAGTCATCTTGTAACGGAAATGCCCGATCTATTAGCCCCCAGTATGGCTAAGGATCATCCAAACCTACCTGTAGTAAAAGCGGAAGGCTGTTATTACTACGGATTGGACGGAAAGCAATATCTTGATTTCACTTCTGGTATCGCAACAGCTAACACGGGCCATCGTCATCCGAAAGTCGTACAAGCGATTAAAAATGGTGCTGACCATCTCATGCATGGCCCTTCAGGTGTCATCATGTATGAATCAATCTTGAAGCTTTCAAAGGAATTGGCAAAAGTTTTACCTGGTGATCTCGATTGTTTCTTCTTTGCTAACAGTGGTACAGAGGCAATTGAGGGAGCGATCAAACTAGCCAAGCATGTAACAAAACGTCCGTATGTCGTTTCCTTTATCGGCTGTTTCCATGGCAGATCGCTAGGTGCATTAAGTGTTACAACTTCCAAAAGTAAATATCGGAAATTTCTCCAGCCAAATGGTCTTGCCTATCAAGTTCCCTATGCGGATGTTAAGGGTTGTCCAACTGGCATGGATCCTGAAACGTATGTGATTGAAAAACTGGAGAAGGATTTTGAAACCTTATTTAATCATCAAGTAACACCAGAGGAAGTAGCATGCATGATTGTAGAGCCTGTTCTTGGTGAGGGAGGCTATATCGTACCTCCAAGTGGATGGCTAAAAAAAATGAGAGAGATTTGCGATAGACACGGCATCCTGCTCATTTTTGATGAAGTCCAAACGGGATTCGGACGCACTGGTGAGTGGTTTGCAGCACAGACTTTTGATGTCACACCTGATATTATGGCGATCGCAAAAGGGATTGCATCCGGACTGCCTTTAAGTGCTACTGTCGCTTCTAAAGAACTGATGAAGCAATGGCCGTTAGGAAGCCATGGAACAACTTTCGGAGGAAATCCGATCGCTTGTGAAGCGGCACTTGCTACGATTGCTGTTTTAAAAGAAGAAAAGCTTGTTGAGAACTCGAAAAACATGGGGGCATATGCTTACGAACGGCTGAAAGTCTTACAGCAAGAATCTCCTGTTATCGGGAGTATCAGAGCCCTTGGTCTCATGATTGGCATCCAAATCGTTGATCCTTTGACTGGAAAGCCTGACGGAAACGGTTTAATGACCATCCTAGACAAATGCTTAGAAAAAGGAGTGCTTTTCTACTTATGCGGAAACCATGGAGAAGTGATTCGGATGATTCCTCCTCTAACGGTTAATAAAGAACAAATCGATCACGGCTTGTCTGTTTTAGAAGAAGCAGTTTTAGAATATCAGAATGAACTTCACATGCAGTTAAGCGGAAGCTATCAAAAGGTATGACTTCAATCTTTCTATAAAAAAGGAGGTTTTTTAACATGCAAGCACTTGATACCGTTATTATTCTTTTGTATTTCGCAGTATTGATCGGGGCTGGCGTTATCGGTTCAACGAAGGCAAAGACATCCGAAGACTTTAATCTAGCAGGTCGAAATCTCGGAATGTTCATGTATCTAGGTTGTTTATCGGCTGTTATTTTAGGTGGAGCTGCAACTATCGGAACGACAAAACTTGGCTATCAATTTGGGATTTCGGGTATTTGGTTTGTATCTATGATTGGTTTAGGCATTATTCTTTTAGGTACTATTTTTATTAAAAAGATTAATTCGTTAAAAGTTACGACGATCAGTGAACTTTTGGGTAAAAGGTATAAATCAGAAACACGTCTGTTAAGTGCTATTGTTGCTTCAATCTATACGCTTATGATTGCCGTCACTCAAGTGATTGGAATGGGTACGATCATTAACGTACTATTAGGCTGGAGCATTACAACCTCTATGCTTGTTGGTGGTAGTATCGTCCTCTTTTACACGATTCTTGGCGGAATGTGGAGTGTTACAGTTACAGACATTATTCAATTTGTCGTGATGACGGCTGGAATCTTCTTTATCATGCTGCCTATGAGTCTTTCAAAAGTAGACGGTTTAGGAAATCTATTATCCACGTTACCTGAAACTCATTTAGATTTTACTACCATCGGCTATCAGCAAATTTTTCAATATTTCCTGCTGTTTGCACTTGGAATGGTTGTTTCCCAAGATATTTGGCAGCGTGTATTTACAGCTAAATCTAGTAAAATAGCAAGAAACGGTTCTATTTTTGCAGGAGTATATAGTTTTGCATATGCGATTGCTGGGAGTATCATCGGGATGTGTGCATTCATTGCACTTCCTAACTTAGAGAATCCTCAAAATACGTTTGCTGAGATGGCTCTTACCATTCTTCCAACGGGGATTTTAGGTCTTGTTCTCGCAAGCGTCTGTTCTGCTCTAATGTCAACAGCATCCGGATCATTGCTTGCTTCATCAACATTAATTACAAATGATATCTTAAAACAGTACTTTTTAAAGAACTCAACAGATCGTCAACTTATAACAGCATCCAGAATAACTACCCTCTTTATTGGATTGATAGCGATTACGTTTTCCATCTGGATTCAAGACGTATTGGTGGCGCTTGATGTTGCCTATGCCATTCTTTCTGGAGCCATATTTGTTCCGCTCGTCATGACTTTCTTTTGGAAAAGAGCAACACCAAGTTCTGGATTTTATTCGATCTTAATCTCAACAGTTGTTGTATTAGTGGGGCTCTTTTTGGAAGGACTGACTGCAACAAATCCTATTCTATATGGTATGACGGCTGGTCTTATAAGTTTGGTAGGTATTTCATTGTTCACAGGACCTGCTTCTGAATTTGATGTGCCGTTCGACGAGGATGAAGAGGACGTGGATGAAGAGGAAGCACGAAAACAAGCGTAACAATAATGAAACCTTCCAGTCTGGAAGGTTTCTTTTTTTGGTTGTTTTCTTATACTTTGTTGCAATTAGAAGTGGTTGATATCTGCTCCAGGTATTACTATCATCTTGTCAACGAAGCGTGTAACCTTCACTTGCCCCCAAATATTTCAATAACTTTCCTTCGTATTCTGCCAGCAAAACGTCGTCTCTTTCTTTTGCTGAAAAGATTTTCGCACCAATCGGCAGACGAAAAATAAAAGAGTAAAGGTTACTTAACACTTATAAAAAATATTCCCTATAATAAACAATAATGCCGATAAACGATGCTGCCGTATAAACCAGGGCTGTGTAATAAGCATAAGTCGGTTTAAATGCCTGTT
This sequence comes from Fictibacillus sp. NPDC058756, assembly GCF_042746035.1. Classification (NCBI taxonomy): domain Bacteria; kingdom Bacillati; phylum Bacillota; class Bacilli; order Caryophanales; family Fictibacillaceae; genus Fictibacillus; species Fictibacillus sp. NPDC058756. Next base: position 2,545,242 of record NZ_JBHYPU010000001.1, read on the forward strand.
TCTCTTCTTCTACTTTAATGCCAGTTATAGCCTGAGTTTGTACACGAACCATGTTGGAAGTCAAACCGCCGGTCGAAGTAAAATATCGTATGATTAGGGTGCATGCTAACCCAACAAACAAGGATAAAATTCCAGCCAAAAACACTCGCTAGTCCAATTGATCCCTAACATGATGATCAATGCGATTACAGAAATCATTATATTTCTCATACATTTCCCTCCCGCTTTTTAATACAATCGACCCAAGAGGAAGAAAGTTCCATAAAATAACGCCCGTGCGAATTCTTTCGCATCAGGCGTTAACAATTAATATCTGGTATTTCTTTCACTCACTCGTTCACTTAATATATATCGGTATTGTGCGGTGCGGAATAGTTTTGCCTCTAATGCATGTTTCGATTGGGGTAAGATCAAATTTGCGGTGTTCTTAAAGTGGACGCTGCATGTGTCGGAATCAACAGCTTCTATTCGCTGCACATGTGACTGTGATAACCAGATGCACGTTTCGTTTTTTGGTGATTCTACGGGAAAAAAGAAAATGCCTAATTCGAGGTTGATCATGATTGGGGATAAACTCACATAGCCCATAGAACGGCGGACCGCTTCTCTCCTGCCTTCGTAACTGGAGCCGAAGAACAAACAGCTTTCATTAATGATTTTTATCGGACTGAGTGCGACTCTTTCATTCTTTTCTGATTCCAATATTTCGGTATGAACTACTCCGAACTCATTGTAAAACGGCAAGAGTGCCATCGTGCTTGTGTTAATTTCGTAGGAACCTAGAAGCATTGTTTTTTCCATCTATACATCCTCCTATTTTCTGTTTTGTTCTACCTTCTCTCCTTTTCATTATTTTGAAAGCAAAAAACTCCCAATAGGTAAATTATACTAAGTCTTTTGACAGGATTCTAGCTATTTTTACAAAAATTTTAATAATTTAAATATTCAGTAAAAAATTTCCACAGATTGGTTTGAACGATGACGATTGGTGGTATACATAACAGGGCGAAATTCCTTGCTAATTTCGACCTATATTTCCAACTACTACATTTATCAAAGAGGCTGATGAAAGATGGCAAAAGGTGATCTGTTGATCATTGGTGGCAATGAAGACAAAAGCGATAAGAAAATGATCCTCTCCAGGTATGCTGCTTTATGTAAGAACCGTCCAGGTCCAATCGGGATTCTGACAACAGCATCCGGCTATCCGGAAGAAGTAGGCAGCGAATATCATGAACTGTTTCACAAATTACATGGCACAAAGCCACTGCTTTTCCATTTGGATTCCCGTGAAAAAGCGGAAGATCCTGAATTGCCCATGCAGCTCTCAACTCTTTCCGGTTTGTTCATGACAGGCGGAGATCAGCTGAGACTGACAAGTATTCTTGGCGGCACCACTTTTTACAAACACCTTTTTCAGGAATGGAACGGCGGGTTAACCATCGGCGGAACGAGCGCTGGTGCAGCTGTTATGAGCAGATTGATGATTATCTCATCCAAGCTTTTTGAAAAAGAGGACGTTTCTGTTCTAGAAATGGGCTCAGGCTTCGGCTTCTTAGAAGACGTGATCATTGACCAGCATTTTTCCCAGCGCGACCGTTTCAGCAGGCTGATGCGCGCCATCGCGTTAAATCCTCAGATCATTGGCATCGGAATCGATGAAAACACGGCAATCTGGGTACATAACGAAGGCGAGCAATTTGAAGTAATCGGCGAATACAACGTCAGCATCTTCGACGGCAAAACATCAACTTATGTAGATGTTGCTGAGAACAAAGGAAACATGACGATTTCCGATATCCGCTTCCATACATTGGGTGCGGGCGCGGTTTTCAATTTACACAAACGAGAATTAATCATCTCTTAAGGAGCGAGCGTAATAAATGAAAATCAATCGCGTGAATTATTTAACGGGACCTAATCTTTACAGCTTCAAACCAACCATCTGGATTGAGCTTGATATAGAAGAATTTGAAGAAAAACCGTCCAACCTATTACCGGGTTTTACAGATAAATTATTAAAAGTCATCCCTTCCCTTCATACTCACACATGTTCGAGAGGCTACGCGGGCGGATTTGTGGAACGTCTTCATGAAGGAACGTGGATGGGACATATTTTAGAACATATTGCGTTAGAGATTCAGCATCTTGCTGGTATTAAAGTCAAACGAGGCAAGACGATTACTAGTGAGCGAAAAGGAATCTACTTTGTTACGTATGATTATGTAGAACCGAAGTCAGGCTATTATGCGTTTGAAGCAGCGATTGAAATCGCAACGGCTATTCTTGAAGGAAATGAAATCAGCGCAGAGTCCTATATAAAGCACACTTCTGACCTTTATCATCTGCATAAATTAGGTCCGAGTACAGAAGCGATCTACCATGCAGCTCGAAGCCGCAAGATCCCAGTGGAACGAATCGGAACAAACAGTTACTTAAGACTTGGAACCGGAAAAAAACAAAAATCCGTGCAAGCGACGATTTCTAGTCAGACCTCTTATCTTGCCGTTGAAAATTCGTGTGATAAAGATATGACGAAAACATTATTAAAAGGCGCGGGTCTTCCTGTTCCAGTGGGCGATGTTGTGTCCAATGAATATGAACTTCTTCAGGCAGCTGAGAAGATCGGTTATCCCCTTGTAATCAAACCGCTTAACGGCCGGCAAGGTCAAAATATCGTGACCGACATACAAAATGATGAAGATCTGTTAGCAGCTTTTCGGGTTGTGTACAGTGAGGGAACGCAGTACATTCTCGAACGTTATTATTCTGGCAATGACTACCGCTTTTTTGTAGTAAACGGTGAATTGGTTGCTGCGAGCCTGCGACTCCCCCCTATCGTGACGGGAGACGGCTACAAAACAATCGGTGATTTAATTGATGAAGAAAACCTGGATCCATTACGGGGCGATGGTCATGAAAAAGCGATGAGCAAGATTCCGCTGGATGAACGTACAGTCGTGCATTTAGAAAAATGCGGCTACTCCCTGCAATCCGTTTTGAAAAAAGGACAAGCCCTCGAAGTGCTTGGAAACGCAAATCTTTCAACAGGTGGATCTGCGTTTGATGTAACAGATGAAGTTCACCCTTCTTACCGTAAAATGGCCATTGAAGCTGCAACTGCGGTAGGTCTTGATATTGCCGGGATCGATATCCTTTCGACAGATATAACTGTTCCTTTTGTAGAAGGGGAAGCTGCTATTTTAGAAGTAAACGCGGCTCCAGGTATCCGCATGCACCTCTACCCTTCAAAAGGAAAAAGTCGAGATGCCGGCGGGGCAATCGTTGATTATTTGTTCTCTTCCCGTGAAGAATCCGCGATTCCTGTCGTGGCGGTAACTGGAACGAACGGGAAAACGACAACTTCCCGATTAGTTGCGCACCTTTTACAAAAAGAAAATATAACAGTCGGATTTACATGCTCTGATGGAGTATGGGTCGGCGATCAGCAGCTGGATTCCGGCGACTGCAGCGGACCGAGAAGTGCCCGCAAAGTGTTGTCACACCCCGCCGTTGATGTTGCGGTACTTGAAACAGCCCGCGGAGGCATGCTTCGTGAAGGTCTTGCTTTCCGTTATTGTGATGTTGGCATCGTAACAAACGTGAGTGAAGATCATCTTGGCTTAAATGGCGTCGAAACATTAGACGATCTGAAAAGATTAAAACAAACCGTGGCTGAAGTAGTACTGCCTGAAGGCACATGCGTGTTGAATGCCGATGATCCACGTTGTGTGGACATGGCACAGCACACGAACGGTGAAGTCGTCTTCTTCTCGCTGTCCGTCATGAATCCCGAGATCCAGAAGGGACTAAAGAACGGCGCAAAAGTATGGTATCTCGAAAATGACTGGGTAATGTTCAGTGAGAACGGCAAGGCAGAAAGATTCCTTCCTGTTTCCCATATCCCGTTAACGATTAATGGTGCAGCCCGCCATAATGTTGCGAACGTACTTGGAGCACTTGCTGCTGCTCATTCATTAGGACGCCCTTTATCTGAACTGCGCAGCAAAGTGATTACGTTCCTTCCGACTGAGAACCAAAACCGCGGGCGCTTTAACGTGGAGAACATCCATGGCCGGACGATTGTGGTAGATTACGCTCACAACCCAGCAGGGCTTAAAGCTTTGTTTGAAACCGTGGATCAGCTGAGAAATGGCGGTCGTGTGATTACGGTTGGATCAGCAGCGGGAGATAGACAGGACCATAACATTCAAGAAATGGGCCGCATCTTTGGCACCCATTCGGATATTTTAATCATTAAAGAAGATGTGAATCTAAGAGGACGCACACCTGGCGAAACGGTTCATCTTCTCTACACCGGTGTAAAGGAATCAAAAAATAAAACAGCTGTTCATGTTTATCCGAAAGAACCTGAAGCGATGCTCCAGGCATGGGAGCGATCACAGCCCGGCGATACACTCGTATTCCTGTACGACGAGTATCCATCCATTCAAGGAGTTCTGCAAAAAATCAAAAACTCTGAATCTGTTTCCGTCTTACTGAAAGCAGAATAATAGAAAAAGAAAAACAGTGCATCCATCCCTGAGCAAGGGAGATGCACTGTTTTTTATTGAGCCTCGCCGAGGTCATGGTCATCAAAATATCTGACATAAAACAGATCCTCATTTTGACTGCCACTTCCATTTTGAGTCAATCTTGGATAATCATTTTCATCATACTTCTTTCCATTATTCCAACCAAAGTACATGGTTTGCTCCAGTTCAAAGTTGTTCACATATGGTTTATCCAACTCCAATTTCAATACGGAATTCATAAACGATACCCAGTCATGCGGCAAAATACTAGAGCCATATAAAGTTTCCAAACTTATTTCTTTTTCCAATAGTACACCTGGCTGATAAATATCAATGTCCCCTGTAATATGGTAGTTTCTATCTCTTGCCAAATAGAGTTTCATAGATTTCAAGTTATCATCAGGATGAATGTTCCAAACAACACGGTATGAAGTAGGATCTTCTTTATTAATCTTCCATATACTCGGCTGTCCGCCCGTCTGTATCGAAGTAACATTCCATTTATATTTATCCCATATCCAGAAGCTTTTTCCATACTCGTTGTTCTTCGTGATAAACGGCACAAATACATGGCGATCATCAACAAAAATAGTATCTTGAACCTTTACTGCACCGGTATTTAGAAGAGTGCTGTTTATTTTTTGAAGGAGTTCGTTGTTTTCTGGGAGTGCCCGTGGCTGTGCAAAATAAAACAAGTAAGCCGCTGCAATAATTAATAGGGATATGAAAATGAACCCATACTTTTTATTCATTTTGTAACCCCCTCTGATAGTAAAGTTTCTTCAGAGCGGTAATAGATTTGTTTTTCTGGTGTTGTGATCAATAAACCTTTCCCGTCCTTCTCAATATAAACGGTGTTGTTTAAAGCACTTCCCCATTTAGGTTTTGTACCAGCTAGCTGATAAGGAAATCTTTCAACACGTTCATTAGGCACATCAATAATTTCAATCTGTTGATACCACTCATCACTGTCAATGGTCTTTCGGTTCATGTTACTTAGTTGTTTATTTAATACTTCTTTTTTAATTTCCGCGTCCCTCGCCGATGGATGAAGTTTGATCAATTGAATATTTTCCTTATTCGCTATATAAGTCGTGATTTCATTTTCTGGATATAGTGTGTTCTGAATCGGTATTGACATAAATGTTGCCGCGAGAAAGATGAAGTTCGCGATGAACCCCAGCCACGCAAAACGTCTGTACTTTACCCACTTCTCAACCTTGTTTCTGTAGATAAAATACAAAATCCAAACGCCAAGCGGAAGGATTGGAATCTTAACGAAAGCATCAAAGCCAGGCATTGTAATAGAAAATGAAAAAAGGCCAACGATTATTACAATAAATGCTTTCTCTTTCTTCGGTTTCTCCTTTTGCTTTTTATAGATGCGATAAGCAAGAACCCCAATCACGATAAAAGCCAGGATATCCATCAACATTGACGGAAAATGGTTTACGAAATAAAACTTGATGATCAGCACCCCTTTTTTCTTAAAAACTATCTATATACTAAACTATGTATGCACTACCAATTATTGCATATGAACAAATGAACTTCCATGCTCCCATGAAAAAAACAGCCCAATTTTTAATGGGCTGCTTTCATCTACTTTATTAAATGTACATTCCTTTTTTTATTTTGATTCGCTTGTTTTGCGTGATAGCTCCAAGCATGAGTTACGATGTCTCTTAGATCTGGATATTTAGGAGCCCACTGCAGTTCATCACGTGCTTTTTGTGAGTAAGCAACAAGCACTGCAGGATCCCCTGGTCTTCTTGAAGATGTTTCCACTTTGATTTCACACTGCGTAACTTCCCGACACGTTTCAATTACTTCCTTTACTGAAAAGCCTTTTCCATTGCCCAGGTTGTAGACGCCGCCTTCATTTTCGTTTCTGATTTTGTTTAGAGCACAATAATGAGCATCCGCTAGATCCATAACATGAACATAATCCCGGATACATGTGCCATCTGGTGTAGGATAGTCGTCGCCAAATACATTTACTTTGTTCCGTTGCCCTAATGCCGCTTGCAAAACAATCGGAATCAGATGCGTTTCAGGATGGTGTTCTTCCCCAATACGTCCTTCAGGGTCTGCACCGGCTGCATTAAAGTAGCGGAGTGAGATCGACTTTATGCCCTGTGCTTTTTCCGCCCAATAGAGCATTTTCTCTATCGCAAGTTTAGTTTCACCATAAGGATTTGTCGGGATTGCAGGGTCCTCTTCTTGAATCGAAACGTGCTTCGGTTCACCGTAAATTGCCGCGGTTGAAGAAAATACGAGTTTTTTTACATTGTTTTTGTTCAACACTTTCAGCAGTGAAAGTGTTCCAGCCACATTGTTTTCATAATAGGATAGTGGATCTTTCATGCTTTCACCCACAAGGGAATTAGCCGCAAAATGGATCACCGCTTCAATCTTGTGATTTTGGCAAATGTAGCTCAGCAGCTGCTCGTCATGTAAGCTTCCCATATAAAAAGGAACGTTGTTTAAAACCGATTGCCGATGACCAGTTAATAGATTATCCAGCACAACAACAGATTCACCTTTTTCTTTCAGGTATAGAACCGTGTGACTGCCGATGTACCCTGCTCCGCCCGTTACTAAAATTGTCATTTCACTATCACTCTCCATAACAAATAGGGTGACTTTTTGATACAAGTCCTCTTTTATTTAAGTGTTTTAACAACAATCGCTTGTGAAGCACTCTTAATGAGACAGCCTTCCAAGTCTTCTTCTTTTATTAATCCAAGCGTGAGGGCAGACTTCACTTTTTCTTCATCAGGTTTTGGAACATGATGAATCAAATCGGTCATGTTGAGTTCGGTTAGCCGGTGGACCGTCTTCTCATCATTAAACTTTTCCGACTTTCGAATTTGTCTTTGCAATTTGTAGTTGTTGACGGTAACCTCGCCTTTTTCGTTCGGACCCACAAGCTTATCGAAATAAATATGAAAGACTTTCTTCAGTTCATCCAGTTCCTTTTCGAGCTCTTTCTTCTTGGCACTTAGCGTGTTGTATTTAATGACAAGATCTTCAGATATCGTGTAATCCGTTTTGTTTACAGACACTGCTCGTCCTCCCCCAATACCATGAGATAGTTCATTTTATTGTGGCTCGGGAGGAAATATACCAAATGAAAAAGCCAACTCACTTTTATGGTGAGCTGGCTCCTATTAATCGTTTTGTTCCTGATCTTTATCTATCTTTTTCGTACCTTTACTTACATACGGTTTTGGACCTTTTTTCTTGCTGCTTGATTTCCAGCGGTTCCAGCCCTTTTTGCCAGTTCCCTGACCTACTCCACTCTTTTTCTTGCTATTAGCTTTTGCTTTACTCATCATAATCACTCCATGCACATTCTATTACACAGTATAGAGCAGAAATGTGGTTTTTACTACAGGTCATTCAAATATACATAGGTTACTTTTCAGATTTTGATAAGCATCGTCAATTCGTCTACGATTCCAGGCGTGGAGCTGATGTGGTAATTGTTCTCTGGGAAAGAAGCCGATTTCCTCAATTTCATCATTTGTAGTCCAATTTTCTTGTCCGGTTTTAATGGCTCGAAATAAAAGCACAAGATCGTTCTTTATTGGTGCAGAATAGATCGAGATTAGATGAGAAACGTCTACATTATACCCCGTTTCTTCAAAGACCTCCCGCTTAACACCATCAATAGGCGATTCGTTTGCTTCAAGATAACCTCCAGGCAGTGTCCAATTGCACGATCCATATTTGATCTTAACAAGCAGGATGCGGTTGTGTTGATCAAATATAGCAGCGAAAACGCCTACACTAGTCATGGCGGTACCTCCTCTTGGTGTAAACTGAGAAATTGCTCGGTTAACTCATTTTTTTGTAATGGATGCCCTTAACTTCTCGGCATCAGCTTGGTCCAGCTTCCCATACTTATGTTTGTTTGAATCAACGATTTCCGCTACTCGATCCTTATTAAACCAAATCTTATACTCCTCTAATCTTTCGGGCTCGTTCGGATTATATTGGTAGAAAAATGTAAGCATCATGTCTTCTTTTCTGACCATCTGGACTTTGGCGTTTTCCCATTTTACTTGTCTAAAGATAGAGGAAATTGTTTGAATCCGATCTTCTTCCGTTATCATATGTTCTCCGGAATGATCTTCACCGATTTGGTAATCCACTCGAACTAGTTTTTCATTATTACATCCAACTAAACTTATCAACACAAATAACATTACAAACCACTTTTTCATAGATTAATCTGCCGGGTTAATAATCGCCATCTGCTGATGATCTTCCCACTTTCCGTTGATCTTCACATTTTTACGGGCAAGCCCTTCTTTTTCGAAGCCTGCTTTTTCTAAGACACGAATGGACCCAATGTTACGAGGCATGACTCCTGCTTCAACCCTGTGCAGCTTCAATTCCTCGAAAGCATACTTCACGATCAGCTTTACCGCTTCAGTTGTATAGCCTTTTCCATTGTGCCTCTTATCTAAAAAATAACCGACAAACGCACTTTGAATGGATCCGCGCATAACTGCAAACAAATTAATCGTACCAATCAAATGATCTTCATTTGTAAAAATACCAAAAAAGTAATCGAGATCTTGTTTAGCATTTTCAGCGAACATTTGAAGTCTTTTCCGATGAGTTTCAAGCGTATAGAAATCTTTAGCACGCTCCATCGCATACTTCTCAAAGAAATCCTTGTTTTCCACCTGCACCTGAAGCAGTTCTTCAGCATCATCTACATTAAGTAAGCGAATATAAATGTTCTGTCCAGATAACTTTTGCTTCATATCAATACTTTGGTTCATTTCCATTCCTCGTTTCTTCTCTATATTCAATCTTATGTTTTGTATCGTAGATCGGCTGGTCTTTCATCACATCAATTTGCCTTCCCATCGTGATATCATCATATGGTGTGTATTTATTGGAAGGCATCTTTCGTTTAACGATGATCCGGTAGAGGATGAGTCCAAAAACTACAGCATAAAAGATAATTCCAGCAACCGTCATACCTCAGCCCCCTATTTTTTTGAAGAATCTTTTTCATTGCCTCTTTTAAAGTTGCCTGTCACTTTAGCAAGAATCAACTGCACCTCGTTGTCGGTTGCGGCTTGCTCAATTCTTTTGATGATTTTCTCCGCTTCCTCTCCCTTTAGGGTTGTTACTTGTTTGCCGTGATAATCAATAAAGACCATGTTATTCTTCGTGACTCTATAAGTAAAAACCTCTTCTTCTAGCCGTTTTCGTTTATCGATATTCCCCAATTCGTTAATCACCTCTTAAATAGTCAGAGTTTATGACTAAATACTTCCTGCCATTTTATATTTTCATAACCGATACTTTTAAATTGATGGGCTTCTTTTCTATGACCACCTGAACGGAGCCGAACTTCAAGGTATCCCTTTTCCTTTGCCCATTCCTCCGCTGTTCTCATTAACTTCTTACCGACTCCTTTTCCTCTATATTCTGTATCAACTACTAATCCACCAATTTCGGCATATTCCAACTGAATGATACATTTTCCAAACACATGCACCCAGCCGCAGATCAAGTTTTCCATTTCATACAAAAAGATCACACTATCTTTCTCCTAATTAATCTTTTCAAGTCGTTCTTCTACTTGTTCAACCCTAATTTGGTTGCCAAGCAGCAAACAAAGTCTAGCAATCTCATTGGCATCTGCTATCATTGCACGTCGAATCATCCAGAGCTCACCTTCTGTCATTTTGGGGTTTACCACATATTTCTATTGCATTTGTTTATTTCCTTTTTATAAATTGAAAAGCCATAATATATCTATAGCGATTAATAAGCGTACCAATTAAAAAGTAAAGGGTTCTCTTTGTCGTTTAAAACAAAAAAACAATGCAAATAGCCAACTTATTCGTATTTGAATAAGTTGGCTTATTTATATATATCAACGCTGATTACTCCACAAACAGACAGGCAACTGAAAAAGTGGTGCCAAAAATCAGTTACTAGGTGCCCCTGGCGGATAAAAGTAAGGTGGAACTTTAATCCAACCTCTTTTTCTCATAGCAGTTTTTAGTTCCATTCCAAATATCATTTTCTCAGCATGAAATCTTGCCCACATTAGTCCAATATCATTTCGGATACATTGACTCATGTTAGTAGAGCACATAACAATATTTGCAGCTATTTTAATAGAAATCAAATTAGCAATTTCCTCATCAGTTGCTTTTACACCTAGTGGAACACTGTTTGGATCGGATTTAGGTTTTGATTCCGCCACTTGGGACAATGGGATACCTTCATTAATCATGAAATTCCTTAGAACATCTAGTTGATGTTGGGCAAGGTCCAGACAGTTATTTATTAAACTAATCAATTCATTATCAGTTGTCGTGTTTAGAGATGCTTCTAATGCAGGTATTACTTCTGCTAAAGCTGTGAAATAAAGCCAGCATCCCATTGCCTCTCCAATGTGCGGACGAGGTTTTGGTTCATTATCATTCGTGGTTTTAATGTAGTCGATAATTGCTTCGAAAATGTTAGGCATCAGATCAACTCCTATTTTAATAAATTGAAGATATTACGAATTATTTCCTGATTTGCTTAAACTATGCAAATGTATCAGATGTATAGTTCGAAGGGTACATGAAGAGGTACGCTTATTGTTTTTATTGCTTTAGTGTTAATAATTCCGTTTCCACAGTTTACTCACCTATACATTTATTCAATGTATAAAGACCCTTGCTCTAACATCCCGCTACAAGAAACAAAAGGACTGATATGCCAAGAAAAAATAGATTTCAATGTTACACCTTCCCGGCAATTGACTTTTTCATTAATACCAAAAGTATGTTATACTAGTTATAGTACAAAAACTTAGGGCTTTCGACTTTTCTTAGTCACCCTCCGTTCTTCGAAGGGAGTGCAAGAAATGGAGAAAATCAGTGTATTTATGGATGACTACCGGAGTCCGCCAGAGGGTTATGTGTTTGTCGAAACCATCGATGAATGCATGGAACTCTTGCGAAACTTCGACATCGAACATCTGTCATTAGATCATGACCTTATAAGTAAAACAAGAAATGGTACAATGCTCATTCAAATGATGATTGACGAGAAACTTTTCGCAAACCGTATTACCATACACTCCGCCAATTCAGTCGCCGGAAAAGGCATGTATAACCACTTAAAACAAGCACAAAAAGATCTTATTATGCCGCCAACCATTATCGTGTCCTTACGACCTTTGCCTCTCAAATTCATCCCGCCACGTGTTCTGCAGCATTATATGGACGTCATGTAACTCACAATCCCTTTTACACAAATGCTTAAACATATAAACTGAGGAAACAGCCACAGTTTACCGACATCAAAGATCACTTGGCATAGTGGCTGTTTCCCCGATTTGAACAAACCAAGAGATAATCGTTGTACTGTCCCTCACACCTTTCATTCTAACTTCTTCTAATAATTCCCAAACACCTTCTGAAACACTTACACCATTAAAAATACCTTCTACCGCTTCAGGATCTGCAAATGTTACACCAGGACATTCGGTTAATCCATCAGTTGTCATAAAAATCAGGCTTTCACCTTGTCTTAACTCTTTCTTGCCGGTGCTGTAGCAAGGTACTGGCATCTCAAACGTGTTTACCTCACCCACCCATTCGTAAAAACTTCTCTGGTTCAGCTGCCTCTCACCAAGCGCTATTAATTCAGGATGAAACACGTGCAGGATACAATCTCCTACTGAAAACCACCACAAGTATTTTTCTTTCCGGATAACAATCATACAAGCGGTTTCTCCCGTAGTTTTACGACAAGCTTCCATAAAATCCTGCGCCTGAAAAATATCTAAAATGAAGGAGTCCATTTTTTTTAACGCCTTACCCGCCGGCAGCATCAGCACCTTCTGAATCTCATCCTTCCTTTTGTTAAAATGATTAATTACCAGCGCCACACTAGCAGCGGTCTTGTGGCCATCAAGGATCATGGTGAACTCCCAATCCCCCATTCCATTTACCCAAACCAAACAACCGTCTTCGTTTTTGTATTGACCGGCAGAAGAGTTTCCGCCGAATCTTCCTACTGCCACATTTTCAACCAAGCTTACATCTAATTCATCAACGAAATTTTTGTCACTTCCTACCCAGCTCAATTCACTCATAGGGGTTCTCCTCCAAATAACTCTTTATCCGTTCACACACCAGTATGATCTCAGCGTTTTTGCCGAATGGAGCTTCCGGCCAGTCGTAAACTTCCCATGGACCCCAGTATTCTTCAGGTGTATTTGGATAACGCGGGATGATATGCATATGAAGATGCGGAACGGAATTACCAGAAACAGCTGCATAGATGTGCTCCGCCTTTTCTGTCTCCTTTATTGCTTTACTCACTCTGGCCATAATAACACCAAATGCTTTTGCCTCATCCATCGTCATATCACCTAGAGACGGAGCGTGCCGCTTCAAATCAATCATTATATGACCAAGATAAGAAGGTTTGCCTCCCTTATCGATGTGCCCTACATAAACATACTCATCTTCATAGATCTTGACGCCTGAAGTTTGAATATCCCCTTTATGTTTGTTGCAAATAAAACAGCTCTCACTCATCTGCACTCTCTCCCCTATATAAATATAAAAAGCCCATCGTCTCTATAAAGAGACGATAGGCTGTTCCTAACGTGGTACCACTCTTCTTGGTTTGCTGTAAAAATACAAACCTTCTCAAGACTCCTTCACGGGAGTTAACCGTTCAGATCTACATATCAACCTGACCGCTCCTAGGCGAGTTCGGGAAATCTATCGGCTGCCTTTCACCAAATCAGCAGCTCTCTACACAACAGAAAATCCTTACTACTCCTAATCAAAGCGTTTATTCTATGGAAAACTTTTACTAATCATAAGAGTATTTGAAAATTCTGTCAAGAATCTTTTTTTGCTGTTTTCGTTATCGATTGTTGCTTTCTTAACTTTTTTACTTCTTACTGGATTTCTTGCTGGCTGCCCAAAATGCAAAAATAATCAATGGAATGGCGATAAAGAACGGAATATTGATATGACTGCTTGTTATAAAAGCCAAAAACAGTAAGACAGTCATTCCGATAATAATATACAAACAACCTCTTCCAAATGTCTCCATGCTCATCCCCCTAAATAGTCGTTCTATCCTCTTTTCTATTTGCCATTATATTGCGAAAGCTATTTGAGATGCCTTCTTGATCAATTAAATTTCGTTTCCTAGTTGCGAACGGCAATCCCGCTTCAATATAGCTTCTTACTAACTGCCACTCGCCGTTCTCCATCCTGAATGTTTCAAAGAAAAGATTTGATGTTTCCGAAGGCTTGCCTTCCATTATGAGGGAAGCTCTCAGAATGGCCATTACCTCATTATCTTTTAACGAAATGACCCCAACCTCAGTAAGCACCCACTGTACATCATTTCCTAGAAACTGGTTAAAAGCATGCTCCCATCCGTCAATTGATTCTTCATATCCAAAATCAACAATTTCTCCGTCCCTAACTTCTCTTGCTTGGTAATCAACCGAAATCCATTTTTTAAGATCATCGAGTGATGACTTTTTCCATGAATTAATGAAACTCTCTAAACATGTACGAAACGATTGGTTTATAGCCTTATTCAAGATTTTCTGATACTTGCTATGGCTATCCGTCTCCCCCATATAAGTAAAACCATTTTCACGGTAAAACTTGTTCAGCCTTTCGTTATCCGCAACACAATCCAGCTTCAAATAAGTCTTTTTGCTTTGATGGTTTTCTTCGATCCATTCCAATATACTTTTCCCGATTCCCTTACCCATGTATCTCGGAAAAACTGCTAATCTATGTATATATAATGAATCATTCGTACCATCAACTCCAAAAATATGCTGATCCCATTCACTTTGTGTCGTTGAAAGTGTAAACGTTCCAACCATAACATCGTCTTTTAAAACGATAAAAGTATCTTGGTTCTCAATAGCCTGCAGAATCTCAGAATCGTCTCCGCCCTGTAATAAATAGCCCCATTGGTTGATCTCATTGTCCTTTAGCCAATACGCGACTTCCTTTAAAAGGCTCAGAATGTCCTCGCTATCCTTAACAGATGCTTTAATCACATCAAACCCTTTCATCGTTCCACCTCCATATTTATTTCATACAACATGAACTTCCTGTTTTCTCTCAGCTTTTGGTTTTTGATAGACAAAATAAACGATTACAAATAACACACAAGCAGCACCTAACACTATCAAACCGTTTACGGCCCAATGAATCTCCCCTTCTACCGTAGTAATCAATCCAGATCCGTATGTACCATTGAGTCCATAAAATAAACCGAATGCAACATTCAGGCCGAAATGAAGACCTGTATTTGCCCAAAGAGACCCTGTCTTTAAAAAAGCCAACGTGAACGTACAGCCAAGGATTAAGGAAAATACAAAATTCATTAAGGTGAGGTCGCCATTCCAGAAATCATCCAGAGCATAGATGACAATACTGATAAATCCAATTACCACAGGTTGCATCTTGCCCTGAAGGAATTGAATAACATAGCTTCTAGTAATCAAATCATTGATTAATGAGCCGAGAAAAAAGCCCACCAGTACTTGGAGAACAATCCACAACGCTTCGATTCCCGTTTTCATGCCCATGATTTGAAATTTACCTAAATACGAATACAAGAGATACATTAGAGTCCAAGTTCCAAAACCGATCAAAAAACTGATGCAAAAAAAGCGAAAACCTCTTTTGCTATAAAACAAACCTAGACCGCGCAGGCCTGAAATACCTACAAATCTAACAAGATAATATGCTAATGGAAAGAATAGCAGAATACTAATAAACACAATAACTGTATTTGAAATGAAATGTGTAGTGAAATTAAAGTATAGATTTAATACGATAAAAATTAAAATTCCGATCAGGAACTTTTTCATGAACCAACCGCCTTTTAACAAAAGTTCATTTTTTAATTAGGAATTTCTGATTACTAAAAAATAACACCAGCCACACACAAATAGAAGTATCCGATAACGACAAAAAGAGACAACAATTCACCTTGCACCAGCTGGTTCATCAAGTGATCCCATTCATTTACACCCTTTTCTCTTCCAATACTGTTTAGTAAACCAACCATCTGTACAATAATTAAAACGACTAAAGTTAAGATTGATAGGTTTTTCTTCGGAAAACGAATCAAACAATAAATAGCAGTCCCTATTATAGAAGCATTAAATTAAAAATGAACAATTGTAACCCAAACCGGCATCGTCACCCAATACATATTCAATTCTTCTCCCCTTTAAGTATATAACATAATTTTACATTTACGAGGAAATAAAAAAGCAATAATTCCTAAAATGGAATCATTGCTGATATTTAATATAGATTACCACCAAAAACGTCTAAATCTACGGATTCCAAAAAACGGGAATCCGAAAAGTCCGAAACCAGGAAAGAAAGGACCTGCAAAGAACGGAAAACCAAATCCTGAACCAAATCCAAATACACGCTCTGAACGGTCTTGCGTTTGCATCACCATATACATGTTTTCGTTGTCATAGCTGTGGATTTTGCCTTGATAGACCTTGCCGTTTGCCATTTCCACCTCGCAATATTGTCCTAATCTTTGCTTGCAGATGTTCATCCAATCATGATGTCCATCCTTCTTCATGTGGTAATTCTCGTTGGGCATATGATACCCAGCGTTGTGTTTGCCGTAGTGCAAAAGAAAGCCTCCTAAAATAATATTCAATACATCATATTCACAAGGAGACAACTTGTTACAATCTCCCGTTCTGTGGAATAAGACCCCTAGTAAAGCTTATTTTTATAACCATCTAATAGGGCTTCTGCAACTACATCTTCTGTCATTTCCGGAAGATTCACGTGATCAGCTAATATCTTTGCGGCATTCGGCAAGTTCTCTTTAGCCGGCCACCTATCTGGCTCCCAAAGCCCGGAACGTTTGAAGGCTTTGCCGCAATGCATGAAACATTGCTCGACTTTCACAGCAATTCCTAACAACGGCGTTTTCCCGTTAACCGCCATTTTCCCCAAAATATCTTCATCGCGAATAATTGCCGCTTCTCCATTAATCCTGAGCGTTTCACTCATGCCAGGTATGAGAAAGAGAAGCCCCACTCTAGGATTTGCAAGTATGTTGAACATCGAGTCGACACGCTTGTTCCCCGGACGATCGGGAATAATGAGGTGCTTATCATCCAACACATAAACGAAACCTGGCGCGTCACCACGAGGCGAGCTGTCGCAATTTCCGTCAGCATCTGACGTAGCGAGGACTAGAAAAGGCGACTTCCCTATAAACACTCTGCAATGCTGATCAATAGTAGAAATCACTTTATTTTGACCTCTCAAACTTGGATTTCCTAATAAATTTCTCAATTCTTCCTGACTTGTAATACACTCTTTAAAATTAGTCATTGTAAAAAGGTCACCATCCGTTTATCTTATTGAAGCTCGATGTACTTCATCCTTTTTTACATAAATATCATACTGCGTATTGTCGTTAAAAGATCGCTCACGATCAAATTGGAGTGGAACCTTAACTTTATATTTGATACCATCCGACTGTAATTGTGAGACGACTTTAAAGTAATTTTCCTGTCCAAATGCTGTATAGTAAAGCTTCCAGTTCAGATTTAAATACAACTTTATAAAAGAAACGATGATAATTATGCCTATTACTATAACCGGATAAACCCATCCAATGCCGAGCAAAGTGAGTACCTCCTTCAAATTATAATCCATTATGACTTTGATCATAAAGCGTTGAAGATCCTCGTTCCACTTTATAGGAGATCGACCACGGCCCCCCTGCATCCTCGTCTTCCACGTCTCAGTAAAAGTTACGATGTACACTTCATCCCCGATCTCTTTAACACTCGTTTCTCTAGTAGCGTTCCCAACCGTAATAACACCTTCAGCTTTCGGAAACTTATCAATAATCGTCCCTTTTCCTGACGTCACAAACTCAACAGCATCCTCTGCTGTAAAATGAGGCCGATCTGGAGTTATGAAACTGAGGATAGACCAAGTCATCGTAAAAAGAGCAAACGGAGTGAGTATGAGTATGAAGGTTGGTTTATCTTTGTTTATACGAAAAAGGATCCACCTGTCAATGAGTGCATAAAGAATTGCTGATGCAACACCGAACACAGCAAGAATTGGAACTTCAAGCATGATAAGACCAAAAACACCGTGAAATAAAATGTATATAGGAGTGTTGATTTTGAACCATCTGTTCATAACAAACTCAATTACTCCCGACACTAAAGATCCATAAACGAGTATGATGACTCCTCCATACGTACCATAAAGCATTGCGGCTGCTAAAAAAGCTTCTCCATAATCAGACGTACTGCCAGCATTATCCTTTAAAGACATGCTTGCTAGAACCATCGCCAAAGTGATCGTTGTTACGATCGAAGCCATCATTTTTCGCTGGAAGAAGTTTTCTTGCAAGTGCTGAACCCCTCTCTATCGATCTCTCAACTTCCACTTCTGCATATTTCCATCTGTACCCGTTCTTTCAAATCCTAATTTTTCTAAAACTTTTACAGAAGCGATGTTGTCATCTAAACATTCAGCGACAACATGACGTGCGAGATTCGTAGACAACGCCCACTCTATGATTTCATTAACCGCTTCTGTCGCATAGCCTTTACCCTGTGCTGAAGGAATGATGCCATAACCAATTTCAACTGTGTGTTCCACCGGTTTTCCTTTGAATCCGATATCTCCAACAATCCTGCCAGTCTCTTTTTCAATCACAAACCAAACACCCCAGCCAAGCAGACTTTCATCCTCTTGCAACTTCTCAAGATAACTTTTGATAAAGCCATGAATCTCGTAATCTTCCGGCGAAAGCTTCTCAACAAACTGGTGATCAACAGGAACGATCGTAAGTCTTTCTGTTTCTAGTTTCATATTGAAATTAACCCTCTCTAAGTGTACTTATCTCAATCATATGGTTATGGAAAAATTTAGTCAATGTATGAAAATACCCCCATAAAAGAGCTTCTCATTATAAATAGTGTATTGAGTACATAAAAAGTTAGACTTACGAATGAACTGCTTTAAGGAGGCAAAAGATGGAGCCGTATGTAAAAGATGCTCTGCTTGAATGGAAAGAAGAGATTGAAAAACAGAAGAAAGAAATCGATGAAGAGTACGAGAATGTGAAGACTGAACTTCAGCTTTATTCTTATAAATTCGGGATCACGAAACAAGTCATTCAATCCACCATCAACGAGGAAATGATCAAAAACATCAAGAAGACTTACCAACAGCCGTTTGAAGAAAAATACAATGAGCTGAAAGAACAGCTGAAGAAGCTTGAGCAAAAACGCAGCGTATTCAACATGTTTGTCGAAAAGATCGAGATTGCCAGTGTGAAGGATACAAACGAACAAAGATAGCTTGGAAACACTCCAAGCTTTTTTTCATGCAAAAAGGAGGGTTATTTAATAGTCCCCCTTAAAAAAAGTGTTCCTGTATGTTATTTGGATCAATTGGCACTTGTGACTAAAAACTCTTCTTTGTTGTCTAATATTAGTACCTGCTCTGTTGAGCTATTCGCCATCTCCTTCGTATGTTCAACAAGATAAGCGATTTGAGCAGAAGCTTGTTTAGCACCCTTGACAAGCAGCGGTACTCCAATAAAATCAATACCAAGTCTTCTGGAGAACAACCCTCCAAACGTCATCGATAAAGGAACTGTCGGTGATGTGTTTGAAAAAATCAATTTTTCTTCCGTTCCATTTTTCTTTTGCAGAATTTCAAACATTTCCTTTAACCCTGGAACAAATATTTTAGAGTTCCCTCGTCCGACGGTATAAACGGAATGTCCTTCCTCATCCAGCCCGTGAAAGATCATTCTCCCTATATCAGACGTTTTTAGTTTGTTAAAGTATTCTACATTTAATATCTGTTCTCTCGTAAGCTCAGTATGAGCCGGCAGTTTCTTCAGATGATAAGCAGCTGCTAATGCTGTAGTATGTGTACCGCCATAATCATTATAGATAAAAATCATCCGCGACATCTCCTTGGAATAATTCTTCCATAATTATCGCCTTTTGGCAGGTTTATATACTTACTTGATTCTTAAGTGTTTATGACTTATCATAATTCCTGTTTTTAAGTATCAGAATTAACGTCAAAAATCCAAACACAATGGATAATGAATAACCGAAGAAAAATAGAAAATGATTGAGGATCACCAAAGCATCAAAATATGTACCGAAACTTTCAAATAAAAAGTTTAACCACATAAACCCTATACCGATCACAAAGCAATAAAAACAATTATTTATTGTAATAGACCTTACTTCCTAGATCATGAATAATCCCTTGAACATACAACCCTTCTTTCCAGCATTCTATGAATACATTAAGCTTGTGATCAAGTATGTATAACAAGTACCTCCCATAAACTTTCATCATAACTAATTCCCCCAAGTATGTAATTCGATTTAAACTCTTTTCTCTTGTTTTAATTAATATCCCTGCTTTATCGAAAAAAAGCGTTCCCAGATGGAGAACCGCTTTCGTTATCTAATGTATTGAAATATAGCTATACTGCCCCAGATTAAAATAATTCCCCAAAAGATAATGATTAAAGTACCGACTAGCCAATTCTTCGGTTTACCCTTTACCATCAATTCCTCTGCTTTATCTTCACAATCCTTGATTACCGCGTTAGGTATCATCTTTAAAGCAAGTTTGATACCTAATGGAACAAGAATAATGTCATCAAGATAACCCAACACAGGGATAAAGTCAGGAATTAAATCAATCGGACTGAATGCATATGCTACAACACATGCTGTAAATACCTTTGCGTGCCAAGGTACTCTTGGATCCTTATAAGCGAAGTACAGTACAAATACGTATTTTTTTAAATTTCGAGCCCAGGCTTTAATTTTGTTAAGCATTTTTATCTCCATTCTAGATCGTGGTATGGTGCTTTGACCATTTTTTCTGATTTCACCAACAATCATTCTCTTTAATACGATGCGGCTATGAAATGGAACTTTTTTCTATTTCAATCGTAGTAATTCAAAAGGGGGAACATGATTTGAAGAGACTTAGTCTATTTTTATATTATCAGTTTTTTGGTTAACAGGGTGCCAGGATAATTCTAAAGAGGAGAAAAAGTTTGTATTAGAAGATAGCATCAGGGACGGAGATGTGATCTTACAAGAAACCGGTCAAAAGCCTCCACATAATTATAAGATACCTAATTTAGATAAATTTTTTGCTCTGTGTTCACCTGGGAAATTAAATGGAAACACGACTGCGCCTTTTCCTTTTTCATCAGGTATAAACGTGCCTGACCTGTACTTTTTATCTCCTTCGATCAGCCAAACTTGATAAACTTCCTGAAAAATAGATTTCACGGTACGTGTTCATTTATTTGTTACACGTTCGCTCAATAATACCGGGCTACGCTCATAATCCCCGAGTATCGCTCAGAATTGCAGATCTACGCTCAAAAAAGCTGCGTTACACTCAAACTTCCGATATTCGCTCAAACACATTGGTTTCACTGTGGATATTCTTATAATTTAATTCTTGAACCCTCAATTTAAACTGCGAAAACGTTGCGGAAATGAATTATTCAGATTATTGCAAAAAATAATGGTATTTCTCTTATAAAATGACCTACAATGTAAGTATCAACAAATAAGGAGGCTATTAACATGAGAAAAATGATGAATCAAACTGTGCAAACATATAAGGGTGAAACCGGTTAACGAAGAAATTCGCCGCTTATCTTTTTGATTCTCTTAAACGGTGTACTCCCTTATATGTGTTTATTTAAATAACACACAAAGGGGTAAATCATGCATTTTCCAGTTAAAAAATTTTTTTCCTATTACAAACCGTATTTAAAGATATTTCTATGCGTATTGTTATGTGCCTTACTTGTATCTTCTGTGACTCTTGTTTTTCCGCTGCTCGTTCGCTACATTACGAAAGATGTACTCGAGGGTAATATGTCTGAGGCTTTAAGTGAAGTGTATTGGATTGGCGGGCTGATGCTTGTTTTAGCAGTGATTCAGAACATAGCAAACTACTTTCTGGACTATAAAGGTCACGAAGTCGGAGCTCTTATGGAAAGAGATCTGCGCAGCGAACTATTCGCGCACATGCAAAAGCTTTCCTTTAGCTTTTACGATAAAGAAAAGACAGGCCAGCTTATGTCGCGGGTAACGACAGACCTGCTTATGCTTGCCGAGCTATATCATCACGGACCAGAAGATTATGTAAAGTACTTGACCCGTTTTATTGGAGCGTTTGTTATATTGTTCTTTATTAACGCACCATTAACGATTGCCGTATTCTGTTTTTTGCCTTTCTTAGGGGCCTTTGCACTGTACTTTAATAAGAAGCTGAACAGATCATTTAAAGAAAATAAAGAGCGGATCGCCGACGTAAATGCACAGGTAGAAGATAGTCTCTCGGGAATCCGTGCCGTACAATCATTTGCTAACGAACACCTCGAAATCGAAAAGTTCAGCCGGGAAAACAATCGTTTTCTTGATAGCCGAAGGAATACGTATAAAGGTGAAGCGTACTTTTACAACGGAGTAGAAACATTTATTCAGCTTATTACAATCGCGGTAATCGTCTTTGGAAGTGCCAGTATTGTTAGCCAGAAGTTAGATTTAGCAGACTTAATCACATTCTTGCTGTATATCAACTTTATGATCGAGCCCATTCAAAAACTGACCCATATGACGACACAGTTTCAAGAAGGAATCACAGGTTTTCAGCGGTTTATAGAAATTATGAATTTGAAGCCGGACATTGAAAACAACACGGATGCTGTCGCTCTGTCTGACGTTCATGGGGAAGTTGAGTTTAATTCAGTATCTTTCCGTTATGAAGACCATACAGAATATGTCCTAAAGGGGCTGTCACTGCATGTGAAGCCAGGCGAATACGTAGCCTTGGTGGGTCCATCTGGTGCAGGAAAAACGACTTTGTGCTCACTCATTCCCCGCTTTTATGATGTGACATGTGGAAATGTCTTTCTTGACGGGGTAGACGTGCGTGATATCGAATTGCATTCATTAAGAAAAACTATCGGGATCGTACAGCAAGATGTTTACCTGTTTGCAGGAACCGTTATGGAAAATATTCGCTATGGAAATCCAGAGGCGACTGATGAAGAAGTTATTGCAGCTGCCAAACATGCAAATGCCCATGACTTTATCATGAGTTTGCCAAACGGCTACCATTCTGAGATCGGACAGCGAGGGGTTAAACTCTCTGGCGGTCAAAAGCAGCGGTTAAGCATCGCACGGGTTTTCTTAAAAAATCCACCCGTTCTTATTTTAGATGAGGCAACGAGTGCCCTTGATAACGAAAGTGAAAGCATCATTAAAGAATCTCTAGAATCATTAGCTAAAGGACGAACAACCATTGTCATCGCCCATCGCCTTTCCACTATCCGAAATGCTGAACGGATTATCGTGCTGACGGAAAATGGAATTGCCGAGCAGGGCACTCATGACATGCTGCTCAAACGCGGTGGAGTTTATGCTCACCTGTATTCCAAACAATTTGAGTTACAAGCGTAAAAAAATCGGCGCACTCTTTAACATAAGAGTGGCCGATTTTCATTTATAATTTCGTTGTATTGTAACTGCCCAAAATTCGAACATCATGTCCATAAGCTTCTAAGATCGCAATCGCTTTTGTCATCTTTTCTTCATGTATGCCGTTTTGTGTTTCAATAAAAAAGTGATAAGTCCCTAATTGTTTTTTCGTTGGACGAGACTCAATCCAGGACAGATTAATTGAAAGAGCAGTAAATACGTTCAGGATTGATGACAGTACTCCTGAATAATCTTCCGTCGGTGAGATCAACATCATTGTTTTCGTTCGATTTTCCGTTTGTTTTACAGGATCCTTGCTGATTACGACAAAACGCGTATGGTTATTGCTGCAATCTTGAATTCCGCTTTTCGTAACCTGCAGATCAAACACTTCAGCCGCATACTTGGAAGCAATCGCCGCGACATCTTTTCTTTCTTGGTTCTTAACCGATTGAGCAGCTGCAGACGTGCTGTCAAACTGCCTGCTTTTCACTTTAGATTCTCTGATAAAATCTCTGCACTGAGCAAGCGCTGGAACAATGGACCAAACTTCACGCACATCTTCTAACGATGCTCCTTTTAAAGTGAGAAGATGCAGAGAAACTGGGAAAATCAATTCTGCTTCGACGAACAAATCGTAAGTTAATAGACCATCTGCTGTTATATTGATCGTTCCCTCGATAGAATTTTCTATCGGAACAATCCCTTTATCGGCCTTGCCTTCCCCTACTGCTTCCAATACATCAACAATAGAATCACTCTTATACCACTCAATATCATTACTTGTAAAATAACGAAAGGCAGTTTCTTCTGAGAAACTTCCTTGAGGACCTAAGTATGCTACTTTCATGTTTAGAACACGCCTGCCTTTTTCTTTTCGTTTCAGTATACATGTATTGATTAAATACACCAACTAATATTAATAAAAATTGCTGTTAATTTTATTAATCAAACGAAAAGCACCGCTTACACCTTTCAAGTGAACTTATCAAAATTTCCTATTTGATATAGAGCTTCAGCTAAGGTGAGCAGTGCTTTTTAAATTTTAAATGTCATTAACAGAAATAACAATGTCACACAAAGGACTATTTCTTCTCTAAGCTCTCTGCAATTCTTTTTAAAGATTGATTCATTTGATATAACATAACAAGAACAAATATTGTTATGCCGATTGGTAAAATAAAAGTAAAAAGTCCCATTAATGGTAGCCAAGTTCCTGCTGATTCCATAAAATTTTCCTCCCTTGTAAATACAAAGCTTGCTTAAACACTAATAATAACATTTATTGGAAATGTAATATTCTTTTTTTCACAACTCCAGTTATTTCATTATGCTGCTCTTTACTTTCATCATTCTTAACTCAGCACGTTTTCTAAATGTAACGGTAGCCGTAAATACTCCTAATAAAATGATTAATGCACCCGTATATCCTCGCAGCCCCATGTTTTCCTGAAGAAAGATGAATGCAAAAATGGCGGCAAAGATCGGTTCGAGTGAAAAGAGAAAACCGGTGCTCTCTGGCGTTGTATATTTTTGAGCGATGGACTGCATAACAAATCCATATGCTGAACAAATGAACGTCAGCCCAAGTATGGCGATCCAATGAATCATCGTCTGTGGCAAAACAGGCACTTCTAAAATAAACGTTCCGACAGCCGCAAACAAAGCTGCAAATCCAAGCTGATAGATTCCCAGCTGCAAAGTATCTACTTCTCGTGCAAAGTGATTTGTTACTATGATGTGTACTGCATACAAAAATGCAGCGATTAAACAAAGCACCGAGCCAAACGCTAACGTAAAATCTTCTCCGATGGTCAGTAGAGCTAAGCCGATAGTAACAAATACAACTCCCAGAGTGATTTTTATGCTTGGCAGCTTTCGTGTAATGAACGCCTGAAGAATTGGCACTAAAATCACCGTTGAACTAATCAAAAAGCCAGCCGATGAAGCCGTCGTATGTTTTATACCATACATAAGCGTAATGAAGATCCCCCATAGCAAAAAACCAAGAACTGAACTGTATTTCAACGTTCTAGCATCTGTTTGAAATACTTTTTTTCGGAAGATCAGCACCATCATGATAAAAGCGATCCCGAATCGTAATGCCACAATGGTTAAGGCAGGGATTGTATCTATTACTAGTTTCATAAAAATATAAGACATTCCCCATCCCATAGAAACAGAAACTAAAATCCAGTTCGCTTTTTTAGGTGTCATGCAGCAGCCCCTACTTCTCATCGTATTTTTTAATTGGATTTATCGTATCACCTCCCTTTGCATTAATAAAACGAATATTTATAATAGAACTATTAGGAATTCTAATGCAAAGGAGAAAATGGGATGAATGCATATTACGCCTTTATAAAAGCGATCGAAACAGGCAGTTTCACGAAAGCCGCAGAAGAACTTGGCTACACCCAATCAGCTATCAGCCAGATGGTGCACTCATTGGAAGAAGAACTTTCTACGATTCTCATTTTACGATCTCGAACGGGTATTACACTTACTCCTGACGGTGAGGAATTTTTGCCATACATCAAGAAAATCTGCAATTCGCACAGGGAACTAAAAGAAAAGAAGAAAGAGATGGAAGGGCTGGAGAGCGGACTTATCCGAATCGGCGTATTTTCAAGTGTTTCCTGTCACTGGCTGCCAGGGTTGATGAAAGATTTTAAAGTGCAGTACCCTGCTGTTCATTTCGAACTGCATCAAGGTGATTACACAGAGATCTCCAATTGGATTAAAGAAGGCAGCGTTGATCTTGGCTTTGTGAACCCAAAAGCTGTAACAAACCTGAATATGATTCCCTTGCAAGACGACGAAATGCTAGCAGTATTGCCAAAAGATCATCGTTTGGCAGAGCAGCATGAAGTCTCATTAAAAGAGTTGTTGAACGAGCCTTATATCCTCTTAGATGAAGGTGAAATTAGTGAGCCGTTAACGATTTTTCAACAAAACAATTTCGAACCTAACATCCAATACCGGGTACATGATGATTATACGATCATGTCCATGATCGAACAGGGTCTTGGAATCTCGATCCTGCCAAGACTTGTTTTACATCGCTGTCCCTATCATATTGTGACTAAAAGAATATCCCCATCCTTTGCCCGGACAATCAGTTTGGCTTATAAGGATAAAAGGGTTCTGCCGATCGCGAGCAGATATTTCATAGACTTTATTATTGAAAGATATAGATAGAATATAAAAAAGAGTAACGCTTAAGCAGTTACTCTTTAAAATTTCTTAATGGATTAACGATGCCCGTAAAGTATTTACATCATTTTCTAAATATCCCTTTAAACACGTCAGCGTGTAAACCCAGCCTTCTTTTTGGCCCATCATTTTGTGAACAACGTCAGGGTCATCTTCTTTTAAACCTGATTCAATCACTTCAATTTTTGTACTTTCATCATCCAATTCAGTCAGTGTGATGGTTACTATAGAACCTTCATCATGTTCTGCTCCCCAGGAAAAAACGATTCTCTTATTTTCCTCTATCTCTAAAACTTTTATTGCCCCTTCTGCATTGTATTCGTCATATCTTAAAATAACTGTTCTGCCTTGACCCCATGTTTCAGAACTGGAGGAAAACCAAAAGCCTCCTATTTTCTCTGGATCTACAATGGCTTCAAAAACATCAGCAGCAGGCTTCACAATCTTCATTTTTGTAATTACTTGGGTATCCATAATAATAACTCTCCTATTCTGTTTACTATTTTTTTTTAAATGATCACATACTTCCATTCTACCAAACAAAAAAGCGGGGGCAACAGGATGCCTCCGCTTCTTTCAGTTAGTATTAATTTAACGCATCTACAGCATTAATTAATCCGAAACCTGATTCTCCATCGTAACCTGTTTTAAATACATCTTCTGTAGAAGATTGAATGATACTCTTAACTTGTGCTGGGCTCAGTTTGTCTTTCCCGTGCTGAGCAATGATAACCCCAGCTAATGCCGCTGTTTTTGGTGCAGCCATTGATGTTCCGGCATAATAGGCATATCCTCCAGGTACTGAACTTAAACATAGGTACGTATTGTCTCTTCCCGTTTTTGTTATAGGATCATAATTAGGTCCCAAATCTCCGCCTGGAGCCAGTACATCTATTTTCCCAACGCCATAGTTAGAATAGAATGCTAAGTTCTTAAGTTGTCCACCAGCTGAAACCCTGATCATAGACTGGCTGCTTGGACTGCGGTGTGTTGCCCCTGTGTCATCACCTGATAGTTTACCAGGCGAACTGATATCAACCGCGTTGTTACCAGCAGATCCAACTACTGTTACACCTTTTTGAATCGCATATTGAATCGCTCTATTAAACAATCGAACATCAGCTACAACATCTTTTGTCGCATAATCTGGATTTTGGAACCAGTCATAGCCGCCTAGCGACATGTTTACTACATCAACGTTGTCATCTGCAGCAGTCATCAACGCATCAGCAATATGAGACGTTTCTGCCCCGCCAGTCGGACCGAATACACGGTAAGCAGCCACCTTAAGATCTGGACCAACACCCAGAATTCGCCCCTTACCCGCAATAGACCCCGCAACGTGTGTACCATGTCCATTTTGGTCCATTGCATCAGGATATCCTGGAACAAAAGATTTACCGTAAGCATAGTTATTTTTTAAATCAGGGTGAGTGTAGTCGATACCTGTATCAATTACCCCGACAACAATATCATTTCCATCAACAGATTTGCCTGTCCCGCCTGGCAGTGTCCACGACTGTCCCTCTTGTGTAACCTGTTTGATATCCCACTGTAGACTATTATAAAGATCAGCCTCTGCTCCAAACGAACTTACTAGAGCAACTTCTTCAATAGCGGCTTGTTCTGGCTGCACAATATTTTGTACTCCTGCTTCTAGTACAGTACTAGACTTTTTAATCTCTGAAAGGAAGTTTGGATTACTAGAAACAACTTCAACGGCACCTAGCTTGTCCAATCTTGATTCGATTTGTCCACCAGCTTTTGAGATTTCATTCCCAAATCCTGAAGGTAATTTTGCTTGTTCCTTAAAAATAACTATGTATTTCTTTTCCTGACCATTTTCAGCATTCACATTACCACCGCTGCTAAAGGTCATACTCGCTCCAAGTGTTAGAGCTAGTGCACCAGCTAAAATCTTCTTTTTCATCCAATTACTACCTCCTTTGAACTAATACTTTTATTATAGTGATATTTATATTATTTACAATTAATATTCTGATAATTACTAATTTTCAGTTTAAATTACCTATACCTATAAGTCTAAAGGCACAGTCAGATGAAATTAACGCACTGAAAATAATAGGTAAAAATAACCATTCCTCTAAAATAAAATCGATGAGTGCGCTGAAAAAATTAAAAATAAAAAAAGCCGCATGTTTCTGCGACTTTTTTACTTTCATATAATTACCCTGTAATACTTCTTTCGATGGCTTCATCCCAACTTGGAAAATAATGAAGCGCATTTCTCATGAGTTGAGGATTTGTTTTCTTTACTTGTTTTTTATTCAAATTCGTACCTTTTGCCTTTAAACCTTGAATCTCCAATAAGACTTCTTCTGAGCTCATATTTACTTCCATAGATACGTCCTCCTTTAGTTGTCTTATCTTCATTCATTTACAACAAAAGGGGATATTATACCTCATTTATTTGACTTTGATACGGCAACATAAACCGTTCCAAATCTAACAAAACGTCTTAGAGAAGAATCTTTTTCCACATGCTTTTGATCCAGATAAAAATCCTCCTGCCACCTACAAACAAAATAGATTGCTGACGCTATAACAAGTGCCAGACCTGCAATAATGAAGAAAATCATTTTAACCGCTCTTTCTTTTATCTAAAGATTCGGTGTTTAATCCTAGATGTTATTTTCTACATTACACATCTTATTACCTATATTTTACATAATTTATTTATCTCGTTTTGTCAAACTCTCTTTCTTCTAATAACGCATGCATCCATTGTGAGGGTTTCTTATGTTCAGATTGATCGGCAACAGATGGATTTAAGTAGGAATACCAGCTGATCGCCCGATGCACACACCCAAGCTGATCCGAAATCTTAAGCGCTCTTTCCAACTTTTCCATAGGTGCAAAAGCAGTCCACGGCTTCAAATAGAATGGCCGGAATTCATCAATCATCTTCAGCCACTCTGGATCATTATCTACAAGCTCATACAGTGAATTCCAAAACACGCGGGTACTGAAAAAAGGATGCGTAATCGAAGAATCACCCCAGTCAAGGAACACTAGCTTTCCGTTCACATACTGAATATTCGCCGAGTGAAGATCGCCGTGATCGATGGAATGTACGGGAACAAGCTGCTCCAGTTCATCGCACATGGCTATAAGTTCCGGCTGCAGTTTCATCACCGCTTCTTTTTCTTCCGCACTCAACCCCGTATCACACATACCTTCTAAGTGCTGGATAATATCTTTTTTCAAAGTTGAAAGTGTTCAGTTCGGGACATTCATGCTGCTTATTCGTCAATATTTGAAATCTCGGAAACTTGCAGCTGAGCATATTCCGTTATCGCCGCTTTCCAAATTTCTTTATCTTTTAATTGCCTGATCGGAACTCCCCCGAGCTCCTTCATCAACAGCCATCCTTCTGTTTCTTGTATTCTCACAATTCCCGTGCTCTTTCCTGGATACATTGAATGAAAGTAGAGGCTTACCGCTGCTTCATGATGAGTAGAAGATCGAGTAGCTTTGAAATATAGATTACCAGTGTTGACCGGAACGAGAAGAACTAAGGAAAAGTCTGTTTTTTTCACTTCTGAAATATCTCCTGATAATGAAAGATTATCTTCTTCGTGAAGTACTTCTTTGATCCAATTCTCCACTTTCAACATATACGCTACTTCAAACCAAGGTGCATCGAACTTTTTCATAAGGTTTACCTGCTTTCCTTATACAATTCCTGAAAAATCTCGATTGTACGTAAGAATTTTTCGTTAAAATTCCCGTCTTCGATCGTCCAGCATGTGGATAAAACCGCATGAGAGAACCCTCTTAACAACACTCTCTCTTTATCTAGGTCCAGTTCTTTCACGAAAATATTTATACGTTTCTCAATGGTTTCTTTTACATTCGTCTCTGGCAGTTTGTTCAGCAAATACTGAATCACATCGTACTCTCGGTCTCCGATCAACCCTTTAGGATCAATTACTGTCCATGAATCACCATTTTTCAAAATATTATAATGATGGAGATCCCCGTGCAGAAGATAAGGCTGATTAATTTCACGATTTAGCTGTTCAAAAAGCTTCAGCGCTTCATCTATCTTCTCTTTTGCAATTGGACCAAATCCATTCGGGTGTCGTGCAATCCTTTTCAAGCTATTTTCCCTATCAACCACTGTTTCCATGTTCGAATTCTTAGGAGCCGCCACCCAAAGTGTCTTCATAATTTGAGAGGCTATATATGCGGCTTCTTCATCATCTTTTATTTCCGCCAGCGTATGCCCGGGTCTTAATCGTTCAAGAATCATAACTCCAAGGTCCAGATCATATTCCAATAACTTAACCATGCCTTTCCCTTTCATCAATTTAAGAACTTCTAATTCTGCACGAAATTCTTTATCCGAAAGAACTGCTTTTAGCACGACTTCTTCCCCGTTCTTCCGAGTTGCTGGAGCGACAAAATTAAAAGACAAGTCAAACGAATCATGAATCGAAAGCTCCCACTTCTGTTCGTAACAGGCAATCATTTCATCAAAATTACTGAGCCATTCATCTGCTTTCTCTTTATGGATATTTTTTAAGATTTGAACAAATTTATCTGGTAGTCTCATAGTCTCTCTCCAATATGTAATGAATCACTTCGTCAATATAGTCCTTTATTGGTAAACTTGTATTCACCTCTAAACACTTGTGATTCGAAGGTTTTTTGCTGTTGTGCAAGCCATAATTGAACATCTCAATATTTGTTTCTTTAATTTGGCTGATCATTCTATTACGGTTCCTCAGCCTTTCGTTGGTTTGATCAAAATCATTTAAAATACATTCAACATACTTGTAGCTAGCTTCATATTTCTCTGCTAATGTAGTACCTTTTTTAATCATTTCATTATAAAAGCAAGGACTGTCAAATATTACACTACTACCGTTAGATAACTGAGATTCAAGTAAAGACCAACCGATATTGTATGAAATCTTCCCAGCTAGTTTCGGGTCTAGAGTGTTTTCCTCTATAGAATGTAACAACGCAGATTTTACACATCATGGTCAATCACAACCACACCAATACGTTTACCTATTTCTCTAGCAAGTGTGGACTTACCTGCACCTGGAAAACCGGCCATTTGAATAAAAAACATGTTCTTTACCTCACTTTTAAATTTTACTATTAAGCAAATATGTATTTAGAGGAAATCGATTTATAAAAGAGAATACATCTACTTCGATTATAAATTAAAAGGCGCTTGGAATATTGATACTGGCGCTGCTTATTTAGGGTATTTAACGGGAGTGAAAATTAAATCAAATGGAGAAGTAACCGAATTTATAAGAGAAGACACTGATTTAAGAGACAAATAAATTAATTTTCATAAAAGTGTTTAATTCTTTTCACTTTATTCGTTATACATATAGATCGGAAATTTAGATTGGAAATTTTTATGGGAGGTTTTATTTTGCCACAATCAAAAACAACCACTTTGTACGAACAGTCACGTGAGCTTCAGCAACAATTTCAATCCATGATTGATGAAATGGGCAGTGATCTTTGGAAGTACTGCCGGTATTTAACGGGGTCGCCTTGGGATGGGGAGGATCTATTTCAGGAAACGGTACTTAAATCCATGGGAGGACTATTTACGCGTTGGCATCCTACAAACCTGAAATCTTACTTATACAGAATGGCGACCAATACCTGGATTGACCATTGCAGAAGAGAAAAGAGAAATTTAGGGTCAATAGATGAAGCTGAAGAACCACAAGAAACTTTTAACGATACACATGATTTAGAAGAAGCACTTGAAAAGCTGTATCACCTTTTCACACCAAGACAGACTGCTGTATTCCTTCTCATGGAAGTCTTTTCCTTTAAAGCAGAAGAAGTGGCGAGTATCATCAAGACCACCCCTGGTGCTGTTTATGCCACAACCCGCCGGATGAAGGTAAAACTGAAAAACGATGCACATTCACCATCTAAACAAACAAATGAAACAAAGGAACAGAAAGACAAAATTATAGCTGCCTATTTAAAAGCCTTTAATCAAGGAGATTTAGAAGGGATATTGGCGTTATTCGGTGACCATGTACATTATGAAGCATCTTTAGGTTTCTTAGAAACGACAAAAGACGAAATGCGTGAAGGCTCTCTCATGTATGGCTTACCTCGTCACCACGCAAAGGAATTTATCTTATGGGGGAAACCCGTGATTGTCGTATTAGCTGACTCCAATCAAGGTCCTCTCGTACACGACATACAATATCAAGATGTAGAAAACGGGAAGATTGTTTACCACAGAAGCTATTTCTTCAGAAAGGAATTTATCCTAGCCGCATCAAAAGAATTGGGAATTCCTCCTCAACTGGATAAAGCGCCCTTAAATTGGACATGAAATCAAAAAGCCGATTCTAAAGACTGGAATCGGCTTTTATCATAATAGATTAAAGTGCTCTTTTATTTGTATAGCAACTTCTTCAGGACTTAAACCTTTGTTATTAATACGGAGGTAATTCTCTTTTTTTATCTCGCCTTCAAATGAATTCATACGGTATTTATCCATTGAAGTTTTCAAATCATTCTCAGACCATTCGATGTTTCGTTTCGTTGGCTTGTGTTCTAATCTGTGAGCTGTCTTGTTACGTTTCAGCCTTTCTTCCAAGTCAGTCTCCAGTTCTACAAAATAGATTTCTGCACCTTCAGCCTCGAAAATTCCGCAAACATCCTCAACGAACTTCCAATCTGATTCATAATTGAACGCCCACACATATGTGAAAATCATTCCGTATTGATCACTTTGTGCAAACTCTTTAAAGATTTCTGTGCGAAACAAGTGGACGAGCCTTTTCCCTTCTTTCGTTCCATAATCAAAAAACTTTGTCACAAGATCAATCGTCATATGGTTATGAAAAAGCTTCAACTCCGTAACCTTCTCTAATTCATGCCCCACGGTCATCTTACCAACAGCCTGAGGACCGAATAATAAAACCAGCTTCATGATGCATCCCCCATTTATAAAAAATATTACTTTATATGCTACTATGAATATGAAGAATATTCCATTGTTTAGGAGAATCTGGGTAAATCCAAAATTAAAATTACTTGGAGTTTTATATGTTGTTATTGAAGAAGATATTTAGCCAGCGTTTATTTATGAATTAAAGGAAGAAATAGGACCGGATTCAAAACCCTCTTTTCTCCAAAGTCAAAATGCAAACTACCCTATCACATAACCATCACACAACCCTCACAAAACGTTCACAAAACTCTTTTGTAATGTGCTTCCTGTTGTTCTATCATTTGTACTGGGAAAAGATTTAGTGCTTTAATAGAGATGTATTTAAGGTTACAATTAATTGGTTAACCTATAGAGATAAATATATGAAGATGGTGTCTTGTAGAATGGAAAGAACTATGGAAAAACAAAAGTTGTCAGCAATCCTGGGACAGACGATCAAAACAGGGATTATTAAATCCAACCTTGTACCGATGTTTGCGGGATTAACGCTGGCTTTATATACGTACGATATCGATCCTGGTGATAAGCTGTTAGATGTATTGTTCGTCCTTATCGGTACTATTCTTGTGATTGGTGCAGCGGGAACGTTTAATAACATCTATGACCGAGATATCGATGCGATTATGGAAAGAACGAAGGTACGACCGACTGTTACGGGTGAGATCAACGTTCGCTCGGCATTATTGCTCGGGATCGCAATGGCAGTTCTCGGCATGATTGCCCTTGCTTTTACTACTCCGCTCGCTGCAGTGTTAGGTTTTCTTGGTCTGTTCTTTTACGTTGTACCTTATACAATATTAACGAAACGAAGAACGATCTATAACACAGAGGTCGGCTCTATTTCGGGTGCTATGCCTCCACTGATCGGATGGGCCGCGATGACCGGAACCCTTACGCATCCAGCCATTGCTGCACTATTTATCATTCAAGTGATCTGGCAGATGCCGCACTTTTATGCGATTGCGATCCGCCGGCATGATGAATACAAAGCCGCAAGAATTCCGATGCTGCCGGTAGTAAAAGGTGTAAAGAGAACGTATACCCAAACGAACATTTACTTAGTGCTTCTAAGCTTAACAAGTTTTCTCTTCTTGCCGTTGAGCTTAGGACTGACATTGGTTGCCCTGCTTTTAAATGTTGGCTGGCTCATTCTCAGCATCTACGGTTATAAGAAAAACAAGGATTCAGAGAAATGGGCAAAACTGCTCTTCATCTATTCACTGATCCACATGACGATCCTGTTTTCGACGGTTATCGTTTACTCCCTCGTTGGGATTTTCATTCTTAAATAGAAAGCAAAAAAAAGCCTGGGCAGCCAGGCTTTTATTATTTACAAAATTTATTATTGAATTTTAATAGCCTGACTAACAACTACCTTCTCTGAATTGTCCTTAACCCGCTTTAACGTTGCTACAATAAGAAAACTGACGATCACTAACAAGAGCCATGAACTCACCTTTCCAAGATGCACGAGACTCCATGCTTCGGTTTGGTTCGGGTATTCCCAAGCTCCAAAGAAAGTTGCAATATTTTCGGCTATCCATATAAAAAATCCGATCAGCACGAAAGAAAGTGCGAGTGGCATACGGTAACGAGTCCCATTAACTTCGTATGTAACCCATGATTGCCAAAAGACGATGATGACAAGTCCAGATAACCACCAACGAACGTCAATCCAATAATGGTGGGTGAAAAAATTTAAATATATCGCAGCTGCAAGTGATACAACTGCCAAAAATGGAGGCCACTTCACCAATTCAACATTAAATCTCCTCCACGCCTGGCAAAGATAACTCGCTACACTCGCATACATGAATCCGCTGTACAAAGGCACTCCAGCTATTTTGAAATATCCTTCTCCTGGATAAGACCAAGAGCCCATGTGCACCTTAAAAAGTTCAAGAGCAAGACCAATAAGGTGGAACAAAGTGATAACCTTTAGTTCATCCCTAGTTTCAAGACCAGAACGCACCATCCACCACTGCATCATCAGACAAATGATAAGAAGCCAATCATAACGCGGCAGGATGGGAAGCGGTAGGATCTGTGTAATAGCCAATGAGGCAAATATAACAACAGGAAACAAACAGGATAGTGCTTGCTCCCAACCAAAACGAACGAGCTGTTCTAGTGCTCTCATGAATTATGCCTCCGCAGAATTTTTTATAGATATAGAACGACCTTAAAAGCTGTCTTCATCACTTTTGTATTCTAAAAGATCACCTGGCTGACATTCTAATGCCTTACAAATCGCCTCTAAGGTGGAAAGCCGAATTGCTTTTGCTTTTCCATTTTTCAATATAGAAAGGTTAGCCATTGTAATTCCAACCCTCTCCGATAGTTCTGTTACACTCATTTTCCTTTTAGCCAGCATTACATCAATATTGATTATAATCGCCATTGTTATCACCTCAGACTGTTAAATCATTTTCTGATTTTATATCGATCGCATTTTTTAACAACTTTTGAAGGACAGCGGCAAAGACTGCAATCACCATGCTGCCAAAAATAATGACCATTCCGATTAATATCATACCCGGAGCATCGTCTACCTCCGCCATAAGATATATGAGTGGCATAAATAGCACAAATAAGGTACTGATGGTGATGGCACAGTATTTGATATTTTGTATAGATCTTACTGATAATTCCGAGAAGGCTTCGTTCTTGTCAATGTAGCTTAAAAGTTTAAAAGTTTGAAATAGTGCTGCGAAAAATACGATTGCGGCTGCATACAATCCGATTAAAAAGGGATATTGCAAAAAATCTAACGTTGGATTTAATTCTGCAAAAAATTCAGCGATCTCAGGCAATACAAATATACACAAAGCAATAACAGGAAGTCCCATAAGAATAATAACAAATTTCAAAAAGAATGTTTCTCTTTTCATAAAAAGCACCTCAACTCTTTATTATTCATTTTATTTTAATACATGATTTATCGAATTACAATAAATTAATATTGATTTTTATTATATTATTATTGAAATGAATTTATTCTCTTGAATAAAAACAAAAAATAAAAAGCATTCCTCATTTAAGGAAATGCTCTTTAAAGTCTTAATACTTATTCAATTAATAACAGCGCAGCATCGTATCCTACTGCACATTTTATTTATACAGAATATCATCCCTGAGTGAAGCAACTCTAGTTAAGGCTGTATCGATATCTGACTCCGGCACACCGAAATGGGCAAGTGCATCGTGCAGATGTGTAGCGATCGTATTAAAATGCTCTGGCTGCAGATTCATTCCTTCATGAGCTTTTGCCATTGATTTTCCTGTGTAGTTTTTTGGACCGCCTAGTGCGAAGCTGATGAATTTCGTCTGATGGCTCTTTTGTTTTTCCATGTTCACGCCTTCAAAGAATTGATTCACCGTTTCATCTTTTAACACTAGTTCGTTATAAAAGTAATCCACTACCTTGGCGATCGCTTCTTCGCCGCCCACTTTTTCATATAGATTTTGTTCCAACATAAAAGCTCCTCTCATTGGTGTTTTGACATACTTCATTATCTTTACCCTTTTTTATAATTTGAACAAGGAAATATCAAATTTTAAGCCAAAAGTCCTTTCTTCATTTTGGCTGCAAGGTACAATCATGATACGATAAATTAAAAAACTCAGGTGATTCTTATGTTTCTAAAAAGAATTCAAGTTCAGCATGAAAAGGTTCCATCAAAAAATAAATATCCCTTCACCATCCCATCCATAAAAAATCTGGATCAGCTAGAAATAAAAAATAACATTACCTTTTTTGTTGGTGAAAATGGAACGGGAAAGTCAACATTGTTGGAAGCCATTGCAGACAAATGCGGATTTAATATGGCTGGAGGCGGACGCAATAACTACTATGAAGTAGATGCTGCTGAATCAGCGTTAGGAGATTACATCAGACTATCCTGGATGCCTAAAGTAACAAACGGATTCTTTCTTCGTGCAGAATCTTTTTATCATTTTGCTACTCATATTGATCAAGTTGACGCTAACTATGCCTATGGCGGGCGATCTTTGCATAAACAATCACACGGTGAATCTTTTTTGTCGCTTTTTCTGAACCGCTTTAAGGGAAAAGCTATTTATCTGTTAGATGAACCTGAGGCTGCATTATCACCCCAGCGGCAGCTCTCATTTCTTAAAATCCTGCATGATTTAGCAGCATCTGGTGACAGTCAATTTATTATCGCCACACATTCTCCCATTCTTCTTGGATATCCGGATGCCACGATTTACAGTTTTGATGACGGCTCCATTCAGGAGATTGATTATGAGATGACGGATCACTATCAGATTACGAGTTATTTTCTGCAGCACAGAGAGAAAATGTTAAAAGATCTGTTTAATGAGTAAAACGCTTGGAGCAAACTGTGCTTAAAGCGCTAATTAATAGTACGAAAAATATAATTATGATGATTTATGATCCTTCAAATTTATTTATAGGCTTTTCGACAAACTACGATTCCTGCACAACTCGGTTGCAGGATTAACAAATGTACACAACAAAAATCCTTAACCAAACACGAGTATATAAATAATACCGAAACATCCTAAATAAAATAGACTCGACCACATATCCAGCGGTTCAGTGAAAAAAGCAAAAGTCATGATGACCCTTTCCTTTTTCGTTTCAGCTTTTATAAAATGAAAAATAAAAAGAGACAAGGAGAGTACAATTAAAACGATGCTTCCTGCAAGTATCATTGTATTCATGAAAACACCCGTTTAAATATGAAGATCTTTTTTTAAAAGTGAATATATATATAAGTCATCAAATGTACCACATGTATATTCGTAGTGTCTTAGCAAACCTTCTCTTTGGAAACCGGTCTTTTCCACCAATCTTTGCGATGGAAGATTAGCAGGTTCAATAAGAGCTTCGACTCGCTCTAACTCCATATTTTCAAATCCGTATTTCACAACAGCTTCCAATGCTTCACGAGCAATTCCTTTTCCCCAATACTCTTTGCTTAATTCAAAACCTACTTCCGAACGGTAATGCTTTAAAACTCTGTTCAGAAAACCGCAGCTGCCTATCACTCTTTTATCATCTTTCAAGGTGATTCCCCATCTGATCCCTGTGCTTTTGTTAACAATAGATTCATACCAGGCGATTTCATCATACGCATCTTCCACAGACCTGGAGGGTTCTAATCCCATATGCTTTACAACATCTGGGTCAGATAGATACGTTAACATGTCTTCAGCATCTGCTTTTGTAACTTCTCTTAGAATCAATCGCTCGGTCTCAATTATAGGAAATTGGTTCTTCATGTTTGATGTCTCCTCTTTCTATCATTCTTGTCAGTCTTTTATGTAATTCCCAAAGTGCTGTTAGATTACTGTCCCACTTCAGTTCTTTCATGGCTTCTTCATAACTCACCCATTTAAAAGCAGAGTGCTCTCTCGACAACTTTAACTCTTGATCTGAAACTTCCACTCCGAAAGAGTATTCTTTTATCACATAAACGTCTTCACCCCATAAAAAATCCCCGGTAACATGTTCTACGGGCAATGATGTGATTGAATCTAAAGTCATCATCTTACAAGTTTCAGTAAGTCCAGCTTCTTCAAACACTTCCCGTCTTGCTGCCTCAAGTGGTGTTTCCTCATCTTCTCCACCACCTGCGATTCCTTGCCAATAATGCAAGTCCACTCGCTTTAGGATTGCATATTCAATGTTACTTCCTGTAATTCTATAAGGCAGAACCAAAACTTGGAACGGAGCACGCATACCTTTTCCTCCATGTACTTTTTTTGTAACAGTTTGAAGCGGTAAACACGGTAAATCTCGGCTATTATAATAATAACTTATTTTTAGCTGGGGGCTCTATTTTGGATACCAATCTTTTACAAGAAGCAAAAGACTTTATCATCTCCTGCTACCAGGAGTTAAATAAAACACAAAATGAAATCGATAAACGCATAGAAGAGATTACAAAACAGATTAATTCTACCGGAAGCTATGAGCACACCCTTTTTGAAATTGATCATGGTGCAAAAATGGCATGGCGCAACAGCAACCGTTGTATCGGAAGGCTCTTCTGGGATCAGATGCATACAATCGACATGAGACATCTCAAAACAGAAGAAGAAATCTATCAGGCGATCTTAAAACACATGGAGTATGCGACAAATGGCGGTCGCATCCGTCCTGCGATCACCGTCTTCGAACCGCAAACAGACCATAAGCACATCCGCATCTGGAACCATCAGTTGATCCGATATGCTGGATACCAACTAGAAAACGGTATTCTTGGAGATCCTGCTTCAGTTGAATTCACGAAAAAATGCATCGAGCTGGGCTGGGAGCCGAAGTACGGAAAGTTCGATGTCTTGCCGATTGTTATCCAAATCAATGACAATCCTCCAAAACTGTATGAACTGCCGGAAGATGCTCCTCTTGAAGTAGATATTCGCCACCCTGAATACGAGTGGTTTGAAGACTTGCAGCTTAAATGGCATGGGGTTCCTTTTATATCGGATATGTCGCTTGAAATTGGAGGAATTCGTTATACAGCTGCCCCTTTTAACGGCTGGTATATGGGTACGGAGATCGGTGCGCGGAATCTGGCTGATGAAGACCGGTATAACATGCTCCCGCAGATCGCTTCACTCATGGAGCTCGATACGAAGAGTTCGATCTCTTTATGGAAGGATAAAGCTCTCGTTGAGCTGAACATCGCCGTTCTGCATTCTTTCCGGGAAGACGGCGTTAGCATCGTGGACCACCATACGGCAGCACAGCAGTTTAATAAGTTTGAAGAAAAAGAGACAGAGAACGGCAGACCGGTAACCGGCAACTGGGCATGGCTCATTCCGCCTATGTCACCTGCCACGACACATATCTTTCATAAACCGTACAAAAACGATATCGTTAAACCGAATTATTTTTATCAACCTAGACCATATTGAGCAAAAGGGTTCTCCAATGGAGGAGAAATTGGTAATTCGTTTTTTACAGATGAAATACCACTATATTGGATATGTAAATAACATCAAAAACGACCAGATTTATCTGGTCGTTTCAGCTTGTAGAAAAAGTATCATGTATACATGATGAGACCAAATCAACTATGTGATTTGGTCTTTTTTTTGATTTTATAATCAGGAAAGCTTAAAGTACCCCTCATTAAATATGCTTCAAAAATTTAAATAAACTTGGGTACTTATGATCTGGTATTGAAAGATTATAAAAATGTGTACAGATCAACACTAAAACAACCAAAAGAATACTAAACCAAATGATTTCTTTCATCTATTACTGTTCTCCTTCTTCAATTTGCTTTCTTTTTTATCTGTGGAATCTCTGTCTTCCAGTTAAAAATTCCATTTAAGAACGTATAGATTCTCTTTGATTCTTTTGTAAGCAAAGGGCCAAGGATGGCTAAGATCAATACATAAAGTGCAGAGAACGGTTTTAATATTGAAGCTAACCCGCCGGCCATTCCAATGTTGGCTACGATTATGGAAAACTCTCCTCTTGAAACAATCGTTAAGCCGATGTTTGATGAAGCTTTATGAGAAAGCCCCGCTTTCCTTCCCGCGATCATTCCAGCTGCAAAGTTCCCTATGATCGTGATTACAACTGCCCCTAAGGCGAGCCAAACTGCACCGCCAAGCGTGAATGGATCTATACTTAAACCAAAGCTGAAGAAAAAGATGGCTCCGAAAAAATCTCTAAACGGAATGACTAGTTTTTCAATTCGTTCACTGTGCTCTGTCTCAGAGAACACCAATCCGAGAAGAAGTGCACCGATCGCCTCAGCAACATGAATGGTCTCTGAGAATCCAGCGATAAAGAACAAAGAGGCGAAAATCACAATAATAAAAATTTCATTGGAAGTAATA
The DNA here is from genome assembly GCF_042746035.1 of Fictibacillus sp. NPDC058756. Taxonomy (NCBI): domain Bacteria; kingdom Bacillati; phylum Bacillota; class Bacilli; order Caryophanales; family Fictibacillaceae; genus Fictibacillus; species Fictibacillus sp. NPDC058756. The sequence goes on from NZ_JBHYPU010000001.1 coordinate 2,586,412, forward strand.
TTAAGAAGCTTGTTCAAATATTTTGTACATGTTCTGGCAATAACAAAGAACAAAATCATATATCCAAACGCGATCAAAATGGACTTAACTACTCCAAACACAGAAGTCGCATCACCTAATACCAAACCTGAAATGATCGATAGGTAAACCGCTAAAAAAATATCTTCGAACATGATTATTCCTAGAATCAGTTCCGTTTCAGGATTCGCTGTTCGTCTCAGATCAACGATGACCTTTGCAACAATGGCACTCGATGAAATGGTTATGATTCCAGCGATGATCAGAACTTCTAATAAGGGAAAGCCCATGATTAAGGCATAGAGCAACCCTAATGTAAAGTTAATCAGAATATAAATACTGCCCCCTACAGCAATGTTTTTTCCTGACCGCACTAATTTCCCTACTGAAAATTCTAAGCCGAGATAGAACAGAAGAAATAAAACACCCACTCTGCCAAAGAAGGTTATGATTTCATTACTGTTGATAAAAGTTAGGTCCAATACACCGATAACAGGGGCATGCGGTCCAACAATCATCCCGAAAATGATAAGGAACGGAATGATGGAAAAGTTTAATTTGTTTGCGAGCAAGGCCGCAATTGAAATGATAACTAAGGCTGTCCCTACTTCAAGTACGAGGTGGTTTGTCATTCACCTTTCACCTCAGCAGAGAACATCTCTTTTATGATTCTTTTCACACCATGTCTTTCTCCTGAGATAACTAGCATGTCACCTTCATGGATCATCGTTTCAGGTCCAGGATTCAATATCTTCTCATTTCCTTTAACAATGGCAATAACAGATACTTCATATTTTTGACGGATGTCTATTTCTCCAATTGTCCGATTGACGGAGAATGATCCAGGTTCAATTCTATACCATTCAATCATCAGTTCATCAAAGGCCATCTCAATGTTTTCAATTGCTTTCGGCCGATAGATGATACCTCCGATGATCGCTGCGAACTGTCTTGCTTCCGTATCACTCAAGGTTACAGATGACAAACTCTCTTCATAATCGTTTTTGTCAAAATGGTATATCTCCCGTCGGCCATCGTCATGAACGATCACCACCACCTTATCTCCATTAGCGATTTCCACTTCAAACTTTCTGCCGATTCCGGGTAATTCGATTTCTTTTACGATCATAACAATCTCCTTTTTTTCTTATTTAGGCATGACAAATAAATGTTGGAAGTTTTGTATTTTCCGAACAATGCATCATGTTTTTTCTTTACGAAATAAACCCTTGTTGTTTAAGGATTTTTTGAGAATAAAATGGAATTGTATGATCGTCAGAGGTAATTCGATTGGAATTGATAAGGGGTAAGAAATACGGCTTTCTTGTGAGTGTGATCACTAGACAGCTGAAATTTAAACTCGACCTGTTCTTGCAGCAGCATAGTGCTGTTTAACTGAATTGCTTTGATTCCCTTTTTTAATTTCTTACTTTTCGTTGGGTATTCGCCAATAATCGTAGAATCATCGAACGACGAAGAGGATAATTCAATCACGTCGTTTAGAGGTGTCGATGATAAGTTTTCCATATTATAGTTTGGAAATAGGGATGTACCAATGAACACATACAGCAATGCCACTAATAAAAATCTATGCAATTCTTACTCCCCCCTTTCTACATTTATTTTATCATAAAAATACACGTCAATGAAGTAAAGCGAAAAAACCGCTATTACCTGCTTTCACCATACTTTTTTTAACGTAAAAAAGTTGTTGCCGCCTTAAAAATAATTACAACTGGCAATTTTTAAGTTTGACATCCCTTCAATTCTCTGACTAAAATATACTTCATGTGGGCAACTAGACTAAACATTATGAAGAAGGTGAATCAAATTGAAGAAGGTAAGAATAAGTTTAGCATGGCAAATTCTGATTGGACTTGCATTCGGGATTCTGATCGGTGCGTTGTTTTACGGAAACGAAACCGTACAAGGCTATCTGCAGCCTATTGGAGATATTTTTATCCGCTTGATTAAAATGATTGTTGTACCTATCGTTGTTTCCAGCTTGATTGTTGGTGTAGCAAGTGTTGGGGACATCAAACAATTAGGACGTCTTGGCGGAAAAACCATTCTGTATTTTGAAATCATTACAACTTTAGCGATCGTGATCGGTCTATTTATCGCAAATATCTTCCAGCCTGGTGCAGGCGTGGACATGAAATCGTTATCAAAAGGGGATATCTCCAGTTACGTAGAAACAACTGAATCTGTTGAAAGTCACGGATTTGCGGATACATTCTTGAATATCGTTCCAACCAATCTTTTTGAATCATTAGCTCAAGGAGATATGCTGGCAATCATCTTCTTCTCCGTTTTATTCGGTTTAGGAATTGCAGCAATCGGTGAAAGAGGTAAACCTGTATTGGCGTTCTTCCAAGGAACAGCTGATGCCATGTTCTATATCACAAACCAGATCATGAAGCTCGCTCCATTCGGTGTATTTGCACTAATCGGAGTGACTGTATCCAAATTCGGTGTAGAATCATTAGTACCATTAAGTAAGCTTGTTATCGTCGTATACGGCGCGATGTTCTTCTTTGTAATCGTCGTATTAGGCGCAGTGGCTGCGATGGTTAAAGTAAACATCTTTACGTTAATCAAAATTTTAAAAGATGAACTGATCCTGGCTTATTCCACAGCAAGTTCAGAAACTGTACTACCGAAATTGATGGAGAAAATGGAGAAGTTCGGCTGTCCGAAAGCCATCACTTCATTCGTTATTCCAACTGGTTATTCGTTTAACCTTGATGGATCTACTCTATATCAGGCAATCGCAGCATTGTTCATTGCTCAAATGTACGGCATCGAACTTACTATTGCTGAACAGATCTCGTTATTGCTCGTATTGATGGTAACATCAAAAGGAATCGCAGGAGTTCCTGGTGTATCCTTCGTTGTACTTTTAGCAACACTAGGTTCGGTTGGAATTCCACTTGAAGGTTTAGCCTTTATTGCAGGAATCGACCGTATACTGGACATGGCGAGAACAGCCGTTAACGTCGTGGGTAACTCACTGGCAGCGGTTGTCATGTCTAAATGGGAAGGCAAGTTCAATCCAATAAAAGCTCAGGAATACCAAAGAGAAGTAAGCTAACAATATTAAAAAACCGTGTCGGCAAGAATGCTGACACGGTTTTTTTGCTATTTTTTCAGGTGATACGGTACGGTCGAGATCACGATGTCCCGTTTATATAACAAATACGCACGAATCAATAGACTGGATTGGTTATGAAGAATATTATGCCAGCCTTTTTTAGGAATGAACTGCGGTATTACAACCGTTACTTGATAATCGCCTTCTTTCGCTTTATGGGCAACGGTGTCTAGAAACTTAGTTAACGGGCCTAATATGCTTCTGTAATGAGAGTGCAGAGTAACAAGCCTAATGTCAGGCTGCCATTGTTCCCACTTCTCTTCAAATTTTCTCTCATCTTCCCTTTCAAATGCTACGTATACCGCAATAATCTGATCAGGATTTAACGACTTCGCATATTTTAAGGAATTCTCCACAACATGCGTGATGCCGGCTACAGGAACAATGATCACATTTCCTTTTATATCTGGTGATGGTTCGCATGTTGTCAGTCTCAATTGGTCTCCAACCGCATCATAATGCTTTTTAATGCGATGAAATATGAATACGATAATCGGCAAAAAGACAAGGATGGACCACACTTGTGAAAACTTCGTTAAGAAGAACATGAGTGTAACAATAAAACTGATCAAAGCTCCCGTTGTATTCGTTATAAATTTCGGAACCCAGCCTGCTGGTTTCTCTCGAAGCCACTTCACCATCATTCCTGTTTGTGATAGCGTAAACGGCACGAAAACCCCTACAGCATATAACGGAATAAGATGTTCAGTTTCAGCATGAAACGCAACAATAAGAAGGATTGAAGCTAAACCAAGAATGATAATGCCGTTTGAATAGCCTAACCGGTCTCCTCTTACTAAAAACATACGTGGGATAAACTTATCCATTGCTAAGTTTACAGCCAACAGAGGGAACGCTGAATATCCTGTATTCGCTGCTAAAATCAAGATCAGAGCCGTCGTCCCTTGAATGAAGAAGTACATAAAGTTCCGTCCAAATGTTTCTTCTGCAATCTGGGAAACCACGGTAACTTCTGCTTTTGGCACGATTCCATAAAAATACGCAAGCGTGACGATGCCTGAGAAAAGGATAGCCAATAAAGCTCCCATCATCATTAACGTCCTTGCAGCATTTACAGGTGCTGGTTCTTTAAAGTTCGGAATGGCATTTGATATCGCTTCTACCCCCGTTAAAGCAGAACTTCCTGAAGCAAATGCTCTTAAGAGAATAAACAATGAAATTCCAGCGACGGGTGTTCCAACCGGTGTATGTAAACTTTGCGGTACATCGCCTGTATATATGTTATAAATACCTACAACGATTAGAATAAATAAAGCTAGAACAAACAAATAAACAGGATAAGCAAGAATCGAAGCGGATTCTGTAACTCCTCTCAAGTTTAAAAGGGTAAGAAAAATAACAAATAGAATCGCAATCTCAACGTTAAAATCATGCAAGTCAGGAAAAGCAGACGTAATGGCGTCCGTTCCAGCGGATACACTTACCGCTACAGTAAGGATGTAGTCAACAAGCAGTGAACCTCCTGCCACCAATCCTGGATTCACACCTAAATTGGTCTTGGAAACGACATACGCACCTCCACCGTGGGGATAAGCATAAATGATCTGTCTATAGGACAAGATCAATGCTGTTAAAAGAAATAAAACTCCTATCGCAATCGGAAGCGAATACCAAAAAGCAGCTGCTCCGACTGTCACAAGAACAATCAAGATCTGCTCCGGCCCATACGCTACCGATGATAAAGCATCAGAAGAAAGAATGGCCAATGCCTTTGTTTTGTTAATCTTTTGTTCTCCTAATTCTGCCGATTTTAATGGTCGGCCGATTAAGAATCTTTTTATGCTTGTAAACATTTTTCTACTCTCCATCCGAATGTAAACTGTATTTACTTCTTTTAGTCATTTCCAATTAACTTATTTTCTAAAAACAAAAAGGCCTGCAAGTCATCACGAAAAATGACTTGCAGACCTTATATTTTCGGATCCACAAGTTCCACCTTCCTTCTCATAAACGCTTACGGAGTTAGCTGTCGGATTCGGGCCTTTGAGTAGCCCTACCTAAAAAGGATTCACCCCAGGATTATTGAAAATCCGTGGTTGGGTCCCCCGCACCAAATGGTTTCAGCGATTTAGAAATTTGAAACTGTGATAATAATACTCCTGCTTTATAAAAAAGTAAATAACATTTTTATGTAGAATAAGTAAAGGAGAAATTGTACATAGTGAAGATACATCCCCGCCTAGTCTTAAAAATGAACTTTATTACAAGGAGTTTACTATGTCAAAAGAGAAAAAACCCTTATTTTCCGATGAAGAATTAACTGACTTAGCCCAAGAAATTAATGAGCAATACGGCAATGATGAGCAACAGGATGAAGTCATTTCGGATTCAAATGAAATGAAATCCGAAATATGAAAACTTAAAGAATCGAAAAAAGCACTGTTAAACACAGTGTTTTTTGTTTACTCATTAACACTTGATTATTTTCAGGCAAATGAGGAAGATTAGGGTGTACTCTTAATGACTTACAGGAGGTGTTTAGCCTGATCCGAAATCGCAAACTACATATTTTAAACGGACAAGAAATGTACAGGTATTTCACAAACGAACACTTGCTTGATGATGAAATCAAGCTCCCTTTTAACGAAGCGATGTGCTACGGAAACACGATTGAAGACATTTTTTCAAAAGAATTTGCAGAGATTCGCTCAAAGGTTCACCATGTTACACGTGATGAGTATGCCGAAGTCACGCTACAACCTCTGTTGCCTCTTTTTAATAACAAATTTGAAAAAATCGAGTTATGGTTTGATTCTGATATGTTTTGTCAGATTAATTACTTAACGATTCTTGCCTGGCTGGATCAGACCAATTATCTAAGTACGATTACGCTTCATATTGTAGATGATCAGTTTGAACCTATCGAAATTTATCCCTTACAAGCTCAAGGATATTATGAACTTTACAAACAAGTTTTGATTCATAAGACGAGCCCTGGGACGATTGATCTTCCCCCGTTAAAGAAGGGAGTCGAGCTATATTTAAATTACCTAAAAGAAGACAGTGCTATCATGCTGTACATCCAACAAAATCAACATCTCTCAGATGATGAACTTGCAGCTGAACTTCTCAAGAATTTTAAAGAGTACGGTTTAGGGGATCTGCAATACTTGGATATGATTAAAAAAAGCCGATTATCTCTGTAAAATTGAGATAACCGGCTTGATTTTTAGTTGTCAGTTCATTGCTCTGCTTTCATTGCATGAGCCTGCGGAACCGCTCGTTTAATAAATAACGAAACGATCCATGCGATCACAACTAGCCCAAAAGCGAGTAAGAATGCGCTTTTCATTCCAGCAATCATGGCTAGGATCTGAATGGTAACTCCATCTTCCTCCATTCCCTGACTCTTCAAAAAACGAGCAGAACTATTGGTCATGATCGAAACAAGCAATGCCGTTCCAACCGCACCCGCTACCTGTTGAAGTGTACTGATGATTGCTGTTCCATGTGGATATAACGGTGGCGGCAGTTCGTTTAGAGCGTTGGTCATAACCGGCATCATGACCATCGAAATACCTAACATCAACAATGTATTGAAAATCATGATGCTGATATAAGGAGTGGTTAAGTCGATAAAAGCAAACTGCCAAAGCGTATTGGCAATCAGCCCTAATCCGATTAGAGCAAGCCACTTAGCACCGAATCTATCAAATAAACGGCCAGTTATAGGAGACATAATCCCCATGACAACTCCGCCTGGAAGCATGATCAAACCTGCTTTCAATGGACTGTATCCCAACGCGTTCTGAAGGAAGATCGGCAGCAGCATCATAGCTGAAAACATCGCCATCATAACAATCATCATGATTAATGTCGACATCCTAAAAATGCTGTACGTAAACGTCCGAAGATTAAGTAACGGCTCTGAAATCGTTAATTGCCTCCAAGTAAACAACACTAATGAAACAACTCCAATTGCAATTGGAATCAAAACGTCATTGCTCGACCAGCCTCCATGTCCTTCACCTGAACTGCTGAAACCATATACAATACCCCCGAACCCTAATGTTGAAAGCAGCAGCGAGATCAGATCCACTTTTGGATTCGTCGTTTCGGTAACGTTCTTTAGTTTTACAAAGGCAAATACGATAACAAGCAGTGCGATAGGCAGCACGCCGTAAAAGAGTACCCGCCAGCTGAAATGCTCGACAATAATCCCTGAAAGAGTAGGCCCGATCGCAGGAGCAAATGTAATGACAATACCTATGGTCCCCATGGCCGATCCCCTTCTTTCAAAAGGGACGACAGAAAATACGACGTTTGTTAGTAAGGGAAACAGCAATCCAGTACCTGCCGCTTGAAGAAGCCTTCCAACCAAAAGGAATTCGATCCCTGGTGCAATTGCCGCAATAAATGTTCCCAATGTAAACAATGACATCGCTCCAAGAAACAAGCTTCTTGTTGTAAATCGCTGAATGAGATAAGCAGTAACCGGGATAAGAACCCCAATAACAAGAAGGTATCCAGTCGTGAGCCATTGAGCAGTACTCGGTTCGATTTCGAAGTCAGCCATTATTTTTGTCAAAGCAACGTTAAGCAGTGTTTCATTCAGGATGGCTACAAATACACCGAGAATCATGATCATAACCAATAAAAAGTTCTCTCTGCTCCCGAACGTTCCCCCAGTTTCAGTAGAATGATCTTGATTTTTCACTTTTTCTCCTTTCATTCAAATGGTGTGCACAATCTCGCGCAACCCATTGAAATGATTATTATTGTTGGTTCTTTTTGATTAATGAAAAAGGCAGTATTAGGATTAACACATTTTCAACAGAACAAACATTCGCATTCAATACTATCACAATTATGAAGAAACTGACAATCATCTTTTTGTTGGTATTCCGAAAAAAAAACACACTTCCTAAAGAAAGAAGTGCGTGGTATTTAGATTTAAAAATTAACCTTGTAAAGAATAATCCTTTTCCACTTTGCTGATTCTAACTGAATAATTCTTGTACCACTCGGATTTCCCTTTTTCTTGGGCGATCTTATGTGCGGCATGTTCTTTCCACTCTTGAATCGCATCTAATGAATCCCAATAAGAAACAGTGATCCCCAATTCGGTATCACGGGCACTTTCTATACCAAGAAATCCTGTTTCTTTTGATGCGAACTCAACCATTTTCTGTGCCATTGTTCCATATCCTGTATCTACATCTGTTCGTTTAGATGTAAAGATAACCGCATAATAAGGCGGTTCAGGTGTTTTTGCAAAGTTACTCATGTACATTCCTCCTAAAGTTTGAATACACGGCTTCATTCGTGGCAAGACTAATTTTGCAAAGGAGAGATGAAAATATGAACATGAAAGACTTCAAAGCAGCAAATCTATCAGAAAATCTGGTAGACGAAATTCAGTCCCTTGAAGAGAAGATCAGCCAGCAAGCGAACAAAAAAGTTGTCGTTATCGCGTATGAACAAGGTTCAGAGGGTAACCTGTAAAGAGAAATAGACGCCTATTTCTCTTTTTTTATTTCACTAAAGTCTTCTTTGCAAAAGAATAGTTTCGGTACGTTTGTAATATTTTATTGCTTAACCGCATCTATGATTAGCGATGGAAAAGCGAGTTTTTCCTGATTTCTAGGATCGATTTTCTTAGAACGAAAAATGACTCCATCCTGTTCATTCCAGTCAGACTGATGGAATTCCCCTTCTTCATCACAATACTCTACCAATCTCACTTCAAACCCTGCAGCCTCAAACATACTTGTTAGCGTCTGATAGTTGTAGACGATTTTATGACTTGCGGCTGGGTGGTCTTTCGGTCCTGGTCCGCCGATCTGAACAATCCTTTGATATTCATCGTTTTTAAAATAACCATCTGGCACTGCACAGCGAATATATCCGGACGGCTTTAAATAGTCATAGCAAAGCCTTGCAGCAGCTATCCCTTCTTCAAACGTAAGGTGTTCCCAAACATGTTCAGCCAATATAGCGGTTATTGAATTTGGTTGAAATCTTTCATTCCACGTGTCTGGATTCAGTAAATCCAGCTCACTTTCTTGTGTATGGATCCAGCCGGGATTGTTCCTAAATTCCCCTGCACCAATAACGACCTTTATATCTGAATGAGACACAGCCATCTCGTTCACTCCCATAATTGCTTTTTTCCGGAAGATTATTATTTCGTTAACTTTGTTGTATCTCCTTTTTCACTTATATATACATTGGAGAATTATGTTAAATTGATAGTGGAGGTGTTTGTATGGACATCAAGACGATTATCGACGAAATCACGAATATTGGAATCTCAAAAACAATAGTAGAAACGAAACAGTTAAGCGGCGGCACAACGAGCAAACTCTATCTGCTCTTTGACAGCGAAAATAACAAATATGTTGTGAAGTTTAATGAACCACACGTGTTAAAGGCAGAGTCTCATTATTTAGCTTTTTATAAGGATGTGGATTTCCTGCCCGACCTTTTATATACAGAACCTGCCTACCGTTACATTATTTATTCATTCGTTGCAGGTGCTGTTGACTATCCTCGTAAAAATAAAAAAGAGATGCTGCAGACATTGGTAGAGCAATTAATTAATCAATATAAATTTGTTGAAGAACCTGCCGGCTGGGGCTGGGCAGATGAACTCAACGATTCGTGGGAAAACTTCTTATTGAGCAGAGCGAACGAGTCATCAACAATTTTAAAACCTTATCTAGAAAAAGAAGATCATGACTTCGTTCTGGATCTAGTAAAAAGCCCAAACAGAAATCGTGAGTTCACACAACCATTCTTGTTGCACGGGGATTGCGGTGTACATAACTTTATTTTTACCGAAGAGAAACTGACTGGCGTGATCGATCCGACTCCTGTTTACGGTGAACCGCTGTACGATCTAATCTATGCATTTTGTTCTTCACCAGATGATTTAACAAATGAAACGATCCAATCAGCGGCGAGTCTATTGAAAGCTTACGAAAACAAGAATGATAGATTTTTGCACGAGGAAGTTCTAATTGGTCTGTATTTCAGGATGGCATCATGTGTCCGGCATCATCCCGAGGATCTTGAGGAATACCTTAATGCTTGGAATTATTGGAAAAACATCGTTAATGCTGCCATGAATAAATAACTTGGGGGAAAATATGTCTTACAGCGATAAAGAATTAACGATTAGACCCATAGTTCATGAGGACCTACCGAAACTATGGGAACTGCTCTATAAAGAAGAATCACCTGAATGGAAAAAGTGGGATGCTCCATACTACGAGCATAAGCCGCTTCCTTTTGAAGAGTTCATGAAACAAAAAGAAAAGTTCGTCCAGTCAGAAAGCCGCTGGGCGATCACAATAAATGAAGAAGTGGTCGGAACGGTAAGCTACTATTGGGAGCACAAAGCTTCTAACTGGCTTGAGATGGGTATTGTGATTTATGATTCTGCGTTCTGGAGCGGCAGCTATGGTACAAGAGCACTCAGGCTTTGGATTCATCATCTGTTTACAACCATGCCTCTCGTTCGAGTTGGTTATACGACGTGGTCTGGAAACGAAAGAATGATAAAGGTCGGAGAAAAATTTGGAATGACGATGGAAGCGAGACTGCGAAAGTGCCGGTATTATAACGGAGAATACTATGATTCTATTCGGATGGGACTGCTTCGAGAAGAATGGGGGGAAAGCCAGTGTATCTAAAGTCAGAAAGGCTATTAATCAGAAACTTTGAAGAAAATGATTGGGAAGCTGTTCATGAGTATACCTCTGATCATCATGTTATGAAATACATCCCTGAAGGAGTTCTTTCCAAAGAAAACACAAAGGAATTTATAAATAAAAATAGGCATGCAGAGCCAGAGCAGTTCCCGGTGGTACTGCTCGATGAAAACATTCTGATTGGACACATTTCTTTTCATAAATATTTTGGTGATCATACGTACGAGATCGGCTGGGTGTTTAATCCGAAATACTACAATAAAGGGTATGCATCAGAAGCAGCCCAAGCAGTATTAAAATATGGATTTGAAGAATTGAACTTGCATCGGATCATCGCAACCTGTCAGCCCGAGAATCCTCCATCCTACCGAGTGATGGAGAAGATAGGCATGAGAAGAGAAGGTTATTTTAAAAAGTGCATCCCCCATGGAAACGAATGGTGGGATGAGTATTATTACGCGATTTTAAAAGAAGAATGGAAATAAAAAAGAATAATTTCTTTGTTAAAGAGTTCTCTAACACAAATAGTTATTCAGCAAACGTGCTGGATTGTGGAACAAGGAAATACTCATTATTTGTAAAATTATGTTCAAAAGTACAAAGGGGTAAACGATGAATAATTTGATTTTTATAATCTCATCCTTAATCAGTTGGTGGATGTTCTTTGTATGGATTTCTTCCAATATATATTTTGCTGAATCAATGGAATATGGGGCTTTCCTATATACCTCAGTTTTCGCTTTTAGTCCTTTCCTATCAGCTTTAGTGACTTATTTAACATATAAATTCTGCATTAAATTATTATCTAAGTTTACGCTTCAGACAGTAACCATTTTCTACATACTCATATCCATTTATGGGGTAAATCTTATATTAAATATTTAAGTAATTGCAAAATCCTGTTCAACAATCGGATGCATTTCTTTAAGAAACGAATGTGCTTTTTTTATTGAACTAATAAAGGCTTGTAACTTAGATTAAAAAACAAAGGAGCTTACTACGTTAACGAAACAACAACTTCAAGATATTAACAAACTACAAAAAGTGTGTGAGAATCATGATAATATACAGCTGAAACTTAACTGGGATATGCTAGAGAATCGCAAATCTTATCAACTAGACTTTTTTCATTATGAAAAAGACGAACTTGTCGCGTTTTTAGGTTTGTATCCTTTTGGATCTACAGTCGAAGTTTGCGGCATGGTGAAACCAAGTGAGCGACGGAAGGGACATTTTCATCAGTTGTTCCAAGAAGGAATGGAAACAGTTAAACAAAGCCAATACAAAAAAATCTTATTGAATACACCAGCGGAATCAAATGCTGCAAAAGCTTTTTTGTAAATTCATGATTTACTCCTTAAAAGGATATATAACACAGGGAATATTATGAGATATTAAAATTGAATTTATTCAAAAAAAGTTGTTTCGATAGCAATTTTTCACAAATTCAATAAGTATAAAAACATATACATAAGGAAGAATAAAGTGTGTGAGTAAAAAAATTTAAAAGGAGAATTTCTAATGATAAGAAAACAATTATTAATTATTACAGCTTTTGTTCTCTCAATTGGTCTTTTACTTGGTGGGAATATTGCTTCAGCAAATAATAATGACAATTATAATGATACAAACAACATGACAAGAAATGTTGCAGCAACAAATGATGACGATGATGATATGGATTGGGGATGGCTCGGTTTAATTGGTTTGGCTGGGTTATTAGGTAGAAGAAGAAGAGATGACCGAAAAGACTAATGATATACACTTTTTCACTTCAATAAATTCAACATGCATAAAGACAGCCAACATTTAATTTGGCTGTCTTTGTTTGTTTTCTATAAAAGCCGATAACGTGTCAATCCTCTTTAAACCAGCCTTTCCTTTTAACCAACTTATATTTTTCTTATTCAACAACGGGTGCTTTAACTGAATAACAACATAAGAAACGACCAGATAAAAATTCTGGTCGTTTATATATATATGCTAATTATCTTATCGCACCATGAGGCAATACAGCATGCACACCCCGTACTCCATTGACGATCTGCGTAATCCTCAAATCTACTACTAGACTTGCTAAAGCCAGTGCTTCTTTTCGTTCATAGCCGAACAATTCATTCATGAGGTTTAACATCCCGTCTAAAGCAATTGTAGTTGCTTCGTTCAAATCCTCATGAAAGCCCATCGTGATCCAACCGGCTGGTGTTTTTGCTCGAGGCATTGATAGTATTATATCTTCTCGGACTGATAGCGTTAAGTCAACGACATCCATTGGGCACTCAAGCGCAGGGCAGCCCACTTCCCCATCCCCTTGAACAGCATGGCCATCACCTACAGAGAAGAGCCCGCCAGACACCGGTATAGGTAGATACAGCGTACTTCCTGCGATTAATTCCTTACAATCGATGTTTCCACCACAAAAACGAGGAGGTGCCGTTCCGTGAATTCCAGCTTCATTTGGCGGCATCCCCATGATTCCCATAAAAGGACTTAGTGCCACTTTATGCCCTTTATCACTGACTCCGATCATGGCATCTGAATCTAATTTCCAATTCAGGTGAAACTCCTCACCTTCTGCGATTCCTAACGCTATATTAACAGGATGAGGAAATCCTCCGGCACTATTCCATCCCCATGAACCGGGCCGAATCTCATTGATCTTAATCTCGAGTGTCATACCGGGTTCTGCACCTCTTATTTTTACCGGACCGCATAAAGCATGACCGCCATCGCGAGGCCGTTCTCTCGGTTCGTACTTTTTACGAACGCCTTTATTAATGAATGGTTCTAACCCCCATGCTGCTTCGAGCGTACTGAAACGAACGGTGTCTCCGGAATTTATCGAGAGTACAGGTTTATAATTCATAGAGAAGGAGCCGTGTAAGGTTGAACGATCAGGATGAATAGTGTAGTGTGCCATTGTAATTCCTCCCATTATGTATCCGTTTTCCTTTTCATCATACTGTAAAAAAATGGGCGGTTGAATACTCAAATGTGAACAATTCATAACATGCAAAAACGCCTGATACACTTCGCATCAGGCGCTTTTACAATATTCAAGTTCTATGTAAGGACCGGGTCACGATCTCTTTCTCGTTCTCTTTCGCGTTCTCTTTTATTCGTTCGATTAACAAGAACACTTCTATATTGAGCTGCTCGATGGAGTTTTCCTACTAAGGAAGCGCGGGTGTTAGCGATGGGTAGATCCATGCCGTTTGAAAAAATAACGCTGGCACGCTTATGACCAGTTCTGTCAATTCTTCGGATGTGCGGCTGTGCAAGCCATATGCAGGTATCATTTCGTGGTGATTGGATTGGAAAAAAATACAGGTCAAGTTTTGAGTCGATCATGATGGGAGCAAAGCACATCTTGCCCATATTGATGCGTGCTGCTTCCTTCTTTCCATCATAAGAACCGCCATAGTATAAGCAGTTATCTTTGATGATCCGAAAGGGTTTCTTTTCGACCAGGATTACCGCTTCACGTTCATACACTTCCGAACACACAGCACCTTTCTCATTAATAAATGGAACGATCGCCATTGTGTCACCGTTGATCTCGTAATCCTTAACCTTCTCATGCGTCAATGTTAATTTCATTAATTTCCTCCTGCGTTTCAGTTTTTTGTTTTTTAATTAATCAACCAAACTATCAACTACCCCGTTTAACCTCCTAGTTAAGTTTTATAGTACAAAATACCCTCTAAGTTGTACTATATAGTAAGATATTACCATTACATTTTCTGTAAGTCTACCTTTTTCGTCATAAATTTTCAAAATATTTAGAAATTCATTCATTTTCAACAAAAAAAGCCTGAGATTAAAAATCCCGGGCTTTTCGTCTATTAAATTCCGACTATATTTTCACCTTTTCTTTTTCTTCAAATGGTGCTGGATCTACACTCTGATCATTAGCTGTCAGGTCGATTCCATAATCCTTGGCGAACACCATATGTGTATCAGATAGAATGTTCTCGTTACTCAAATCGAGATGGAACACTCTTGCCCCGCGAAGTCTATTCTTCTCAGCTCCTGGGAGTCCGTACGCACCGAATCCTGTGCTTCCGCTATAACCAAGCATGATGCCGTAATAGTTTCCAGCATACGTATTGATATGGTCATGTCCGCAAAATACTCCTTTTACGTCTCCTCTATACTGCATAGCGGAAAACAAACCGCTGTTGAACGGTCCCGGACATTCATCTTCGTTTCTTTCACCCGTGATTTGATGTTTTTCCACTGCACGGGAATGATCTGCTTCCGTCCGGCTGTCAACACTCGCATACCACATATAACGGTGCTCCCATAAAGGAATGTGTATGAACATGAGGGAAGGCACTTTATAGCCAAACCTGTTCTCAATTCTTTGGGAAGTTTCATTATACCAGTTTACTTGGTCAAATCGCAGCCAGTCCCATGTCGGATAACCTTCAAAGTCTTGTCCTGCAATCGTTTTAGGTGCATATCTTCCTGCGTCCAATAGCCATAAGTTGAACACTGCTTTCTTTGCCTGAGCATCCCAAATGAGCAGGTTCATGTTGCCTGTTCCTGTAATGTTTGCTCCTTTATCGTTCAAATTATGTTTGTATGATCGGTAAAACTTCAGCATCTCACTTTCATCAATACCGCTTTTTTGTGTAGAATCCTCATCATGGTTGCCAAACGTAACAGCCCACTTGATCCCGCGCTTTTCCATAGGCTGGGCAATATTGTTCATCGCCTGCTTCATCTCAAGAGGCGTATCACATCCGCCAGTAATATTGTCACCATTCAATACAACAAAGTCAGGTTTCTCTGCATCCAGCACTTTTCCCATAAGCTCTAGCGTACGTCGGTCAATGCGTTCGTCATCTTGAGTATCATTGAACTGAACGACCTTGAACTTACCATTTGAATGGAATCGAAGAACCTTTTCTTCATGATTATCAGCATGTGCTGATTTGTTAAAGAGTGACGTCGTGTCACCAAGCGAACCGATTGTTAACGCAAGCGTACTCGCTCCGCCGATCTTAATAAAATCACGACGATTTACTTGTTTCGAACTCATTCCAAACCCCTCCATGTTATGTACTGGTTTACCACTGATAGCGTACCAACTCAATTTGGAGGAAGTGTTTAGTTACTGTTAAGGTTGTTCAATGATTAAACAAATGAATTTTTACATGGAAATGCCCCCATAAAATAGGAAAATGAAAATCGCACAAACAAAAAGAAGGACAAATGTTTCTAGTATTGAATTTTTAATATAAAAGCAATTTTCATTGTTCCATTTCATAACAAGTTCATCTCTTTGTCATACGTAACCATCCTTATTCTCATTGGAGGCTATTGAAAATGGAACTTAATAAAGAAGCGTTTATAAAAGTCGGACAAGCTTTAGTAGAACAAGCACCCCTTTTATCTAATAAAATCTTAGCTCAGCGTTTTGACAGACATCCGCAAATGTCAGGTCTGCCTCTTGATCGGAAACAATCTTTGGCTTATATTCAGGAATTTATAAAGCTGCTCGGATCAACCTTAACACTCGAAGGTGATCAGGCTGAAATTGTATTGATGAACTGGGCTGAACAGACCGCATTGTATGCTGTAGATTATGGACAATCACTGGATGTCGCCATGCTGCCGCTGCCTTTTATTAGAAAAGAAATACTAATATTAATTGAAGACCTTGCCATAATAGAATCTTTTTCTGTCAAAGATGTTATGTGTGTCATCAAAAATATTGATATCAATCTGGACTTCGCCTCACATACTTTTAGTGAGACATATGTGAAAAATCATCAGATGATCGTCAATGAAAAAAATCAAGCACTTCATGAGTTATCAGCACCAATCGTTCCTCTTTTTGATGGAATAGGTGTCCTGCCATTAATAGGTGAAATTAACCATGAGCGGGCACAGATTCTCCAGATCAGAACGCTGGAGCGTTGTGTGGAAAATAAAATATTTTCACTTGTGATCGACTTGTCAGGGGTTCACACCTTAACACCTGAAGTGCTCCAAAGTATATTCTTACTGATCGATTCGTTGCGCCTTCTCGGTGTACGGGTCATTGTCACCGGAATCCGTCCAGAGATTGCGCTAACTGCTTCTTCGTTCGGAATAAATATGCGCGATGTCCAGACCAATGGGAATCTAAAGCAAGCCTTATCTGCCTTAGGCTATGGAAAATTGATTGATAACAAAAACAGACCACCAGTCCTGCGTTGAGGAATGGTGGTTTTTCTATTTATTAAGTTTGTTGCACTCGTTCATGACAAACTTCATGTAGTTCAAGGCGTCTCTTCTTCTCTTGAATATGGATTTATAGCATGACTTTTTATGGCGATTCCTGATCCTCAGCGCCTCTTGAATGATTTGATGATATTTTTCAGGAACGGTTTGGAGCGCATATTCCCCTGCCCCCACTTTTGAGATGATATCCTCTTCTTTTATCGAGTAATAGAGTCGAGTCACACCAAGCACTCCCCACTCGATCATACTTCCGCTCACAAAAAGACCCGGAAATTGGAGTGAAGTGACACTTTCACATCTTTTTGTCCAGTTCATCCAATAGGAGTTGATGTTTCCTACCAGATTCTTTTTCAGCTGGTTCCAATCTGTTGTGATGTTATACGTTTCAATAGGGAGTCCTTTTATCACAATGCCGTACGTTTTAAGCTGGTACGCATCGATCCAGTTTCGATGAAAAGCACGATACATCTGCAGCTTCCCTTCATTAAAATACGGACATGACTGAACGCCTTCGTTTCTTCCATCCAGATCTTCTCTCGTCACATACATCCCGTCCAGGCTCGGTTTCGGATAATTTTTCTTCCTGTCGTGATGAACTTGCTTCAAGACTTCAACATCAGCATCTGTCAGTTTGCGTCTTACCACCGCATAGAAATCGATGTCACTCATTCCGCCCTGGTAAGCACCTAGTGAAACCGAGCCAAATAGATAAAAGGATTCCAACAGGTTTGGAAGTCGTTCATCTACTATTTTAAAATATTCGTTCACTACTTCTTTTACTTCTACAGGTACTCGGTTCTGCTCTTTCTTACGTAATGTTTGATTCATTCTGCTTACCTCGATTCATGTGTTTAATCTATAGAAGCATATTCCTTCTTAATCATGTCAGCGATTGCTGCATTACCAACTGCACCCGAATGAAAGACTTTGGAATCCAGATTATACGTTTGTCTAAATGTGATACCGTTCACTAACTCTAACTCCAAGAAAATCATTTTATTCTCATCCCAAGCGTCATTTAACTTTTCGGGATGTTGCAGCTTGATTGGCAGCCACTCTTTAAGAAATGCCTCAGTGGATGAAGGCGAAAACGTATGGATCCTCCTGCCGTCTAACGTACTTTCAATATGAATGCCTTTTACTAATCCTTGAATCGGATAAAGTTCTTCAATTGTTTTGGCTTTTTCATTTTTATCCACGACAAACACTCTGCTCGCCGATAAGACATTTTTGTTATAAGCCACTACTGCAAGTGACGGTGGAATATCCTTGATGGCATAAATCTTTGTGCCTTCATCTAGCAGCGTCGCGTCGTTATTTTTCATCTGATAGCCCTCGCAAGCGTCATCCGCCATCTTATACTTCACTTCACCAAGGAGCTTTCCTTTTTCCACTTGTATCTCTTTTTTATCATCAGGATCCGGAAAATCATGCTGGTAGTGGTTGTCGTTAATCATCAACGTATCCGCCCATTTAGCTTCCACCGGCGAACAATCTCCAAATGTACTTCGACAAGAGGATAACAAAGATAATATCGTTATCAATAATAGGATTGTTGCAACATGCTTCATGAGCTTCCTCCAATAAACATTCATTAAAGTCTACTTCTCCAAAAAGGTAATATATCCCTTTATATTGACATGAAACCAAAAGGTGTTATATCCTAAACATGAAACAAATGGTTATATATTTTGAGGAGATGAATTTATGGCAGCATTACAAGATATTAAGCAAACTGTTGTTTTTGATGCACCGATTCAAAAAGTATGGAATTCAGTTTCAACTGCAGAAGGCATGTCTTCATGGTTCATGCCGAACGATTTTAAAGCGGAAGAAGGTCATGAATTTCATATCCAGTCCCCTTTTGGACCATCACCATGCAAAGTGCTCGTGATCGATGAACCTCATAAGCTTTCTTTTAGCTGGGATACGGATGGCTGGGTGGTTACCTTCTTATTAAAAGAACAAGGTGACCAGACGGAGTTCACTCTTATTCACAGCGGCTGGAAAGATGAAGATGCGATTGTTGGCAAGGCCGGCGAAAAGAGTTCTGTTATACGTGACCGCATGAACGGCGGCTGGGTCAGCATCGTTCATGAAAGACTGAAAAAGGTAGTTGAGGGCTAAGTGGCAGCACCCGCTGAAAAACATGATGTCTTTAAAGCAATCGCTGATCCGACGAGACGTGAAGTCCTGCGGCTCCTCGCAGAAAGTGAACGGCCGATTTCGGAGATTGCAAATCATTTCGATATGAGCCGGACCGCCGTAACGAAGCATCTGAATATCTTAACCGAAGCTGAGCTGATCTCTGGCCGGAAAGAAGGCCGGGAAAAGATTTACCAGCTGCATCCTGAACCGCTGACTGAAGTGAAGCAGTGGCTCTCCTATTATGAGAAATTCTGGGAGAACAAGCTGTCTATGCTGAAACATCTGGTTGAGGACGAAAAATAAAGAAAAAGACTGATCAAAATGCAAGTATTGCTGCATTTTTGATTCAGTCTCTTTTATTAATTGGAGTACTTTAACACCCCATAAATCAGTGACCTAAGTACATGACCACACTTGTTATTCACCCAATCGATTTTTCATTTAAATTCCCATATTTACATTCCCACTGAGTATAAAAGAAAAAATAATTCCCATACTATCTTTTGTTACGTTTTTCTATAAAAGGAGAAAGTAAATGAATCTCAAACAAAATATAAGGAGTGTCGTTATGGGAATCTTAAGTGGGAATCCAAAAGATGAGCCAATGCATTATGGAGAAATTTATGGAGCTTGGACACACCTGCTAACAAACCACGGAATGATTGCTGGATACCAAGTATATGTTAATCACACAGGCGATAGCAATCTAAAAAAGTTGGTTGAAGAAGCGATTGAGGGACTTAAGAATGAGAATAAGCAAATTGAAGAATTACTAAAGGCGAATGGAATCGGTTTACCACCTGCTCCACCAGAGCGTCCGGTAGCTAAATTAGAAGATATTCCGCCAGGAGCAAGATTCCTTGATCCTGAAATCAGTGCTTCTGTATCAAAGGATGTAGCAGCAGGACTTGTGGCTTGCAGTTCCATGATCGGACAAAGTATACGTGAGGACATTGGGGTTATGTACGGACAATTTCATTTAGCAAAAGCACAATTTGGTGCTAAGATGCTGAAGTTGAACAAAGAAAAAGGTTGGTTAGTACCCCCTCCATTACAAGTTAAAGCAAGTGAGTAACTTAAAAAGAGCAAAGATTTCTTTGCTCTTTTTTATGTGCATTATTCAAGAGAACTTTTTCGATTTTTTCAACCGAGTTTTATTTTTTAAAAACTGAACTTCAGGTTCAATAAGGTCTGTTTCCGGCAGGTTATAACCAAGCTGTTTGCCTATCTTTACAAACTGCCCTTCATGGTGGAACTCGTATGGTGTGGGTGAATAACCATAATGCAGTTGGCTCCAGGATTGTGCATTGTTAATTCAGTCTCTTTTTTTACTAAGAATTGTAACCTTTTATTAGCTAGGGATATATGATTCTTCTCTATCCTTAAACCCTTGTTTTATAGTACTCCAATCATCCTTAATAATGGAATAAAGAACGGTATTTCTTATAAAACCATCTTCAAGAATTTTCTCGTTCCTCAGAATCCCCTCTCTTACAGCACCCAGTCGTTCTATAGCTTTCTGTGAGCGTATGTTCCGCTCATCTGTTTTGAACTGCACCCTTACAAAGCCTAATTCCTCAAAACAATATTGCAGAAGTAAATACTTACAATCCGAGTTTACAAATGTCCGTTGAAATTTAGGAGCATACCAAGTCGCACCTAACTCACACGATTTATGGTTAAAATCTATCTCATATAGACTAGTAGTGCCCACAACTTCATTAGTATCCTTGAGAATGACCACAAAAGGTAATGCCTTCATTTGTTCTCTCAGCTTTACTTTACTGGCTACATTCTCAACCATATCTGACTCTTCTTTAACTTTTTTTAGCATGAAATCCCATACTTCAAGTGAATTAATATGAAATAAATCTTTAGCATGTTCAATTTGTAAAGGCAGCAGCTTTATTCGATTGTTCTCTAATACGGGGAAATCTAAAAATATTTGATGATTCAAGCAAACCTCTCCTAACCATGAATGTAAATTTTTAAAATCATTTATTCCATAAAAAAAGCATTTCTCCTTCTTGAAGAAATGCTGTGGTTGCGAACCATATCAGTGTTGCATTTCACAAAAATACTCTGCTATTTCTTTTACCCGATCGATTGTTATTCCTTCTCTTTGTTCAACAGAAAGTGGGTGATCTGTAGGTTCAAGTTCAATATACGGACGCAGATCTATGAAACGGGTATGTACATAGGTATTCATATTTAAAGTGTCCGGATAAAACGGGAGATGTGTCGATAACCATCCAAACATAGGCTCTAACTCTTCCCTATCAGGATTATCCCAATTCTCTAAAGTGCGTTCAAAATTCTCTTCACTAAGTGATACCCAAACACCCCAAACAAATGGTTCGTTCAAACCTTTGACTGGTATCTCGATACAACCTCTTATGAAAAAGTGTTCACCGTCCATCACACATAGATCATCGTTGATTTCAAACCGCTTTTTGCGTTCTCTTTTTGTCGCTTCTTCGTAATATATAGGCGCTGGGCTTCCATAGTTTAATGGTAGTTCGTCATGGTACTTCCCACAGCAGCCGCATATGTACCCTCCAATAACATCTGTCATACAATTGTCCCCCATCATCCCTTTAAAATATGAGTGATCATTTAGTATTTCTTATTTTTTCTGAATAACAGGCGATTCCCACCCGTCATATTGACCGTTATGTTGTTGTGCCGCTGCAATGATTGTATCGGTTACCGAATCAATCAAGTGATAATCCACACCATCTTCGCGAGAGATCGTAATGCTGTATGTCCCATCTTCATTCTTTTGCTGTTCGAAATTTTCTGTTGTGAAGCCTTCATTTTGGATATCTTGTTCAAATGCTTTTAAATCATCCAATGTTTCAAACTCTATCCAATGTTCAATCTTACGAGTCTCTTCTAAATCATCATTCTCGTTTTCTAGCAGTTCTACTAATTCACGATTGGACATCTGCTGAAATTGATACTCGTCAGGATATAGGAATTCGGAATAAAATGACCAAGGTTCCTCTTCTTCAATTCTAGAAATTTTTGTTTCGTATCCGTTTTTATCAAAAACAGCTAAGGCATGTTGATCAATGATCTTAACATGCTTCTCTTTTTTAGCATAATAAAAAAATTCACGTGTGCCGTTGGTTGTTACCCTTCCTACTTGAACAATATCTTCATTATTCAACCGTTCCATCAGATCATATTCCCACTCACAGATTCGTTCATCTTCTTGTTCGCCGGGGTTACCTATCTCTGTTGGATTTTGGATAGTAATCTTCACAGAAAACAACCATTTATATTTTCTAATATTTACTTCTTCTGTTACGTCCAAATCTACAACGATTGATGCTAAGTGATCATCTACCACATCCAAATAAAAGTTCCAGTTATCAGACATTACTTCTCCTCCTTATTCTTTAGTATAGAGATATACTGATTTTCAGACTATATCCTTTTATTCCTATTTTTTACACATTGCGAACAACTCTGCATGCAGAGGATTCTTCCTTTTTCATAAAAAAACTGCCGGAAACTATCGGCAGCAGGCTTCAAAACAAATCCCTCTCAATCTTCCAAACTAAGTCTTCAGGCTTGTCCTTTCCAAGGAATATTAAACGGTAAACCTTCTTGTAGTCCTTATCAGCAAACTCTACCTTGTGATTTAATTTCCATTGAAGTATTCCATAATCACTGAAAAGATCTTGTTCGTCCGTGTTTTCCACCGAGAAAAGCTTTTCTTTATTAACCACTTTCCCGTTTCTTTTTTTAATCTCCACATATACGTCGATACTACTTACCTCATGATGACACATGATGTTACAAACATACTTCTTGTTGGGACTGCTCTTCTTGAGCAGCGGATAGATATTTTCATATTCTGCTTGTTTAATTGTGTTATAAATATCTTCTAAAACATGCAGATCCCAGTTGAACTCTTGAGCAGCTTTCTTCATCCCTTCATGGACGATTTCCAGCGTGCGCTTCTTCTTTTCACTATCAGAAGTCAAAGCTAAGAGAGCTTCCACATCAGTCTCCACGTATACAGGGAAATAATCAAAGATGATATGGGCAATCGTATCGAATTGCTTTTCCAGTTCAAGACTCTCAATACAATAGATTTGAATGCCTTTATCTTCTTTAGCGTGTAATTTAGGTAAAAGACGACTATAAAAAGAAACAATGGCTCTCGTTTCATTAAAGAACCTCCAGTTGAGTTCCTTATCCTTTGGGACGTATAGCTGAATATCTTTGATGATAGTCATTGTATATTCTCCTTTTTATCAATAAAAAATCCTTTAAATTTAGTACCCTTTGATTACGTTTTACTAAGTATCCATTAATTTATGGAACAAATAAAATGATAATGAGTAAAAATAAGACTAAACCTAATATGGTTGAAAAAAACTTAATGCCCCCTTTTTCCTTATATAATGTAAAAATTATAAATACTATTAAAATAAACGCCAATTTAGAGATCTTTTCGTTAAGATTAAATAAGTCAGGCAAGACAATAATTGTTAGAAGAAGCAGTATTGCGATCCATAGCGAGTGTAAAAAAATTCGTAGAGGTATCAATAAATCACTCCCTTTTATCTTTAATAAGAATGTGGTATACCTTTGACTAACCTATCATACTGAAAAAGTCAGTGTTTTTTCATCCAAATGATAGGTCCTAAAATCATTGGAAATTGTGTACCAACAAAAATAAACCATCTAATACATATCCGAATTAGATGGCTGCATTGCTAGATTCTTTTTTCCGCCTAGCCTCTTTTACTTTTGTACAACCTGAATTTCAGGTTCAATAAGGTCCGTCTCTGGCGGAATATACCCGAGTATCCGGCCGATTTTTACAATTTGTCCTTTATGATGGAATTCGTGGGTTGTTGTATGCGTATAAAGCCAAAGGGCAGTGAACTCTGCGCTAGCACCGCTCCTAAAGGTTACTAGAGTAGACTCATCCCAGTTACCTTTGAATTTATTTAAAAATTCATGAACCAGCGCATTCGTTTCCATAAAAATTTCGCGCATCTCCTGCACGGTGCGAACGGATTCTGGCTTTATTTCGTCAAGTGGTTTCCCGAGCGCACGATTTCCGAGCCATCCCCGATAACAATTCACTACATGAACATGAAGGCTGCGAATTGAATCTCCGCCGAAGCTATCAAGCTCTTTCACATAATCCTCAGGTGACATCGTTTCACAATAACGATATAACGTCTCCCTCGATCGTTGGATCCAATCATACTGACTTACGAATACATCCATAATCCCGCTCTCCTTTTTAAAATGGAATAATCATGGTGCTTCTCGTGTTGTATGATGTTATACACATTATACCGGACTTAATTCACTAGAGATACAAAGCACATCCTCGCCAGTCATATAATACCGGTGACAGCTCATTAACGTCTGTCTCAAGTGCGCAGGTACACGACTTTCATCCTAGGCACAAATCGAAGTCGTCCGGAACTCAACAACCGCAGGTTCGAATAGAAATATTGTTATCAATGAAGGGTCCGATAAACTTTTTAAAGTAAGAGATGATCGTCGCGGAGTTAAAATCTCCTTTGAAACAATAAAAATCAAAGTTGTTCACACGATGAACTTTCTCAAGATCTTCTTTCCTCAGTTCGTTTTGCAGCTGTCTTTCAATCATCGGGTACACTCTGTCGTTCTCGATTACGATGACATGATCTTCTTGTTCGATCCCGGCGATAATATAGGAGACGGTGTTCTGAATATAAGATTCTTCATTCTGATATTCATAAAAGATATGACCGCCTTTTGATTGCTGTAACTTTTTTGTCTGTTCCGTAATCTTTTCCAGCAATGCTGCAACCCCCTATTCAATTATTTTCTTTAAGTATAGAGGAATTTAATAGAATAATATAGTTAAGTTATTAATCATTTAACAGTTTTAATATAAAAAAGCTTAAAGAGGTATTTTTCCACTTAAGCTTACTTCAAATTTTTAACAAACTTTCACCAATAACTTAACTTGAATAATGAGACTAGAATCTCCATAAAAGAACTGCTTTTTCAGCAAAGGTGTTCGATCTTTCAATGACTTGCTGTATTCTGAATATCTCATAGTTTGCTAACTCTTTAGTTAGAGTAATATTTGATTTTTTATATTCTATTACTTTACTTTTAAATGGGTTATTTGAGGCTATAATATTTAACGACCTCGCTAACAGAGTAAAATTGCCTATTCTATTAACAAATTCTTTATGAATATTAGTATCTTCCCCTAAGTATGTTTCCCAATCTCCAAATTCCTCTTTCGACCTTTTGGTGAAAATCTTTTGGGGAATAATATGTTCGAGATGTAAGTTAGCACCAGAAGAAAGAGTATATTCTCCTTGATCTCTGATGAAGTAATATTCTAATGTTTCTAACACATATTTAGCCCTGTTTTCATTATTTTTAAAGCTATACTTTGCGAATTTTTCTTTAAATTCATTGTCATTTGGTAAATATTTAATCAATTTATTAGCCACATTTGTAACCATGTCATTATCTTCAACATTAATTAAACTTGCAAAAATCGCATCAAGTTCAGCTGTTCTATATTCACAAACATGTCTTCTTAACATGAAAGTTTCTATCAACTTTAATATTTCAATTTTACTTTTATCTGAAATATCTCGTTGAAAAAGATTTAACAAAAATATATATGATGGGAAAGATTTTATTTTACTTAGATTGTTTAAATGATAATTTATATCATGATTTTCAAAAGACTGCTTTCGTATTTTGCTATAAACATAAGAAGCATCTCTTAATATTCTTGCATACTCTATAATAGACATCTTATTATTAATAATAAGAGAATCACTTCCGTCTTCCTTAAACCCGTCCTCTATTTCTGCCTCGTCTAATTCTTTTGTTGTTTCCTCATAATGATAATATTCATTTAAGTTTTCAGCTTCTATTACTGATTTAAAATAATATTTTTTAAATTCATCAATTACTGTTGAACCAGTAATTTTTCTCTTAAGGATACTTGATAAATATTGTCTAAAAAAATCATCGGTTTTAACTCCATCTAAATTAATAATTAATTGTGTCCAGTAATTTTTAACTTTTTCTAAGACATTGCTGTCAATTAGGGAAGCGTGGCCGAGCAAGAAATTTTTTATTATATCAGTAGGACTTAATGTTAAACCCCGATTATTAATTGTTTCAAAAAGTTTGTAGGCATCTTTAGAGTTAGCAACATCTAAACGAATAGTATAAGTGTTACTAACAAGCTTATAATGAAACTCTAGTAACTGTTCAAGATTTAATTCTTTAAATTTTTGATTAAAATAATAGTAAGATTCAATTAATTTTTTGTTTACAATTAATTCAAGGTCCTCTTGGTCAATAATTTTATTATAATCTGGATCATCTAAGTCACCCAAAATAACTTTTCTTTTTAAAATTCTATTAATACCTTTACAGAATAATAAAGAATTTATTTCTTTTTCAATTTCGTGTTGATTTAACTCTTTAAATCTACTAGATAAAGCTTTCAAGAGAATAGTTAAAGTTGTAGTCCTCTGCTGACCGTCTACAATCTCAAGTTGATTAACTCCTGCAACATAAGTAGAAGTCAAACACAAAATTGTACCTAACAAATGAGTATCCTGTTGATTTAACATATGAATATCATTATACAAATCTGACCATTGTTTCTCTCCCCATGAATACCTTCTTTGATATGCCGGGATTATAAATTGTTCATTAGTGCTTGCAAGAAGTTGGTGAATACTTAAGGTAGCTGGAGTTATTTTCATTTAAAATCTCCTTTACTTTTTATTAATGCATAAAGCTTATTAATACAAAAAGCAGCTTTAGTTAGCTGCTAATTTATATCTTATTGATAAAACTAAAATTTATTTTTTATCTAATAGTTTAATTAATTTAAAGTGAAAATTAGTAATAAATGTTAAAATAAGGTAAACATATAATGGAGGATTATTAATAATGAAAAAAAAATGTTGTATCAGATGTGGATTAAGACTCCACACTACAGATTGGGAAATTTTAAAATATCATAATCAGTTACCTATTTGTGATAATTGTGATATCAAATACACAATTGGTAATACAAAATCACTAAATGATTCATCTCTTCAAAAAGAAAAAAAGAATAACAGTTAAAAAATTTATAGAATTTACACTCAATTACTTTTAACAACAAATTTTAAAGCCTGGGGTGGAAAAACAAATTCTAAATTACAAAACCCCCAATTTATTTGATTAATACTTTTTATAGTACCTTTAAAGACCGTACCAAAAACAACTAGATTTTTTTTAAATAATTCTTCAGGTATGAAGATTTTATATACTCTTGAATCGTAAGTATCATAGCAAAAAATTGAATTTGAGTTGATTTTTTTCACGACAAAATAACTACTTTTTTCAGCATATTCATCTAAAAATATAAGATTATTTTTTTTATTAAAAATGAGTTGAATATGTTGACAATTGCGTATAGGGAAATGGTAATTATTCAAGAAAAAATTAACATATTTATAATTTTCCCAACCGTACTTTTTATCAAGCCATAAAACAAACTCCTTAAAAATATTAAAGAAATTACTCAAATTATTCAATTCTGTTCCTTTTGATAATTTTGGAAAGTCATATATTAATAGTTTCTTCCAAAAATCTGAGGATATTTCATCTCTAGAAAAAATATCAAAGCCTGAAAACATTTGCCCAATTATTTTTAATGCATAAACATAATTTTCAATACATTTATTATTTCCTTTATTCATTTCTAAGTAAAACAGTGCAATATCCTTAGCATAAAAATCTATATATTTTAAATTTAGATCATCATATGCTTTTTCTAAATGTGGAAAAGAACATAAATTATGAATATAGACTTCGTTTTTATTAAAGCTACTAATAATTTTCATGGGAAACATATATAAATAGCTATTGTTTTGCTTTTTATGACATGGAATATTTCGTCCTGTCATAGAACCCAATCCTTTCAATCTAAATTATTGATTTAACTAATCAATTTGTTCATTATATATCTCTTTTATAAATTTCATTTTCATTTCAATTTTCAAATTTATGTCTTTTTTCCACAATAACACTTTAATTCGCTTCGGAGTATCAGGTAACAATTTAAACATTGAACTTTTAGGATATGCATATCTTATTTTACCTGGATTTTTTCCTGGGTTAATAATGTCATCTCCATAAACTTTACTCAACAATCCATTTGGCATACACATAATTACAATAGTTTGGATATCTAGATTCGATTCATTATATAAAATGGTAATGAAATAAGTTAGACATACTTTTTTAGTACCGTCATTTTTAGTATAAAATGTTGGAAGATGTCCTTTATATGGTCTTATAGGTTTGTTCTTCACATTAATATTTCCAATATAACTATTCTGATTATCTCCCACAAATATATTTCTGGAAAAGTCACCTATATTTCCTAAGGTTACAGTTTTTATATCAATATGTATATATGCATTATAAGTTTCGAAAAACATATCTGACCCAACAGGTGAAGAATTTGGTTTCCCCAGCTGATTAAATAACCAATAAAAAATTCTTTCGGATCCTGTAGCGAATGAGGAAGTATTATCCCCTAAGTAAGCAACCCAATCATTCTTTATTTCTTCTTTTGTATTAAAACCATCCAACATTTTTTGTTTATCTAATTTAAGTAAATAATATATTTGCTGCAAATATTCATTTTCCCAAAACTCTACATATTTCAATTCTTCTTCGGTTACTTCTCTCACAGTAATCCCCCGATTCCTCAAAAAAAATAGTCATGTTTATACACATGACTATTATACGATAACTTTAATTTTGCACAAGAATTTTTTCAGAAATTTCAATTTGTTGTTTTATACATTCTGCTATTTTTTTAGAAAGAAGAGGTGGAACGGCATTACCGACTTGTCTATGTTGTCCATTGAGACTTCCAGTGAAAATAAAATCATCAGGAAAGGACTGTAGAATCGCACATTCTCTAACAGAAAGTCTTCTTAATTTGTTTACATGTATTTCAGGTCCTGTTGCAGTTATAGTGTCACTCGGTCTCTCCCAGTTTGTAATTCTTAAAGATTGTTCAAAGACAATTTCCTTTTCAATAAATTCCGTTACTGCCTTATCATATTTATCATCAAATGATAATAGTTCTTTTAGTTTCCACCAGTCACTAGGTTTTGGAATAGAGCCAGAATTATTATCCTTTCGAAACCAATGACCTGCAGTATGATTATAACCAAAAATTTCATCAATTTTTTTCACTGAAATATTTGCTTTTTTTCTCCACTCTCTTAAATAATCACAAATATCAAATTGGTGAACATTATGTTTTCTGGCAAAGAATTTATCACTAACATTGGTGTATGCTATGTGATTATATATTTTTCTATTACCTACCATAATTGGATTTGGTGATGGTTCTACATCACTTAAAAACCCTATAGCATCTTTTACTGTAATATATGGTTCTTTATTTTCAAAGAATAGTTCGTCTATTAATGAAGCATTTATTTTGTCGGCATGAGTTTCTTCAGGAAATATATTTTCTTTGCCTATATTATTCCCCATTATAAACACTCTTTCACGTGCCTGTGGAACACCATAATCAGCTGAATTTAGCAATGTAACTTCAACATTATAGCCTAATTGTCTAAAGTCATTTTTAATCATTTCAATAACTTTTCCCTTAGACATTGATAAGAGACCTTTTACATTTTCAGCTAAGAAAAATTTTGGTTTTTTATCTTTTATTATTCTTAACATCTCTTTATATAAAAAATTCCGCTTGTCTTCCATACTACGCTTAGTATTTGCAACAGAAAAACCTTGGCAAGGAAAACCACCAATAACAATGTCAGGGTTATCTGGAATTACACTACTATCAATTTTGGTAATATCACCATGTATTATATGTTCTCCAATATTTTTTTTGTATGTTTCTACTGCATCTAAAACAAAATCATTAGCCCATATAATTTCACATCCTGCCTGTAGGAAGCCTAAATCCATTCCTCCGGCACCTGAAAACAAAGAAACTACTTTTGGTTTTGTACTCATACATCACACCTACTTATCTTACTTTTATTAATTCTATTATATCAATAGAAGTACGGTTTTGCAATAAAGGCTACTGAAAATTATTTTTGTTTTTTTAACTAAGTGTAAAATCTATAATTTATAGAAAAAAGATTTCCAAATAAATGAATTTATTGTATTATAAGTCAGTAAACGATATTAGAAAAGAGGCCACCTTATGGGATTACAAAAAACTGATGTAGAATATACTATCGAACAAAAGAATATCCTTAAATTAGAAAAAGAATATTACACATTGCTATGGGAAATATTTAATTCTGATGAATTCCAACAAGATTTAATCATTGTTGAAAAACATATACAAGATAACTATGATTTTTTAAAGAGAAATTGGAATGATAGTAATAAAATAAAAATACCCTTTGAAAGAATTATGAGACATCATGTTTATAAAAAACTTCTTCAACTAGATAAAATTGATAGTATTTTCCCTTCTCCAATTAGTGGAGACATGGGAATTATTACAGATGATGCAGTAATAAATATAGATGCTAAAACAATTTGTGCTATAAATAATAAAGGAGACATAAAGTGGTTGCAATATCTCCCAAATCAAAATAGTTTTGATCATAAGAATATTGATGCAAATGATTTTTATGAAGGTTTCTCTGTATCCAGCAACCTACCAAAATATTACAAACACAAAGGGAAAGATTTACCTGTTATATCCTACTTTTTAAAGTTAATTTATGCAGATAATAAAAGTTCTTTTGAATTATTTAGATATAAAGACAATGACACTCTTAGTTTTACTTGTTTACCGAATGGTATATTAAGTAATCTATTTGATCATGAATTAATTTCTGGTTTCAAAACATATGAATATCATAAAGAAAAAGCTGGAAAATACTTCATCCCAAAATTATTAGGAGCAAAAGAAACCATTGAACATTGGGTACATGATCATGAAAGTTTCTTTACAAAAGTAATAGAAATTCATAAAGATACTACTGAATGGTTTCATATCCCAAGAAAAGGAAAAACTAAAAGAAAAAACATACTTTTTGACCCAATCGCCAAAGCAATTTGGTATCCTGTATGTAGAGGAACCAAAGCTAAAGGTTACCATTATTTTCTAGAAGCTCTTAATCGTCCTGATACTCCAAGAATTGATCCTGAAATTTTAAGAGTTAGATATGATATGAATAAAGATGAGTGGAGTGGCTATGAGTCGAAGATCATTCCTTTAACTTCAAATTAAATATTTTCAAATTGGATTACTTAGATATCTTGAATCTAAGTAATCTTTTTTATTATAGTTAACCATACTATTCACAAAAAAATTTAAAAAATTTAACAATATTTGCACAATAGGCATTTAACCTGCATAAAATGTATTGAGAGCGGAAATAGGAGGGATTCATGAATGGCTAGACACGTTGATCAAGAGCTGACTTACAGAGAGATCATCACAAAAGCAGTGTGTGGAAAAGGCAGAAAGTTTTCTCAGGCGACTCATACGATTGCACCAGCCCATCGTCCAAGCAGTATTTTAGGATGCTGGATCATTAATCATGCTTATAAGCCGAAAAGAAACGGTGAATGTGTAGAAGTCGAAGGAAGCTATGATATTAACGTTTGGTACTCATACAATGATAATACTAGGACGGAAGTAGTTACTGAAACCATTCATTTTAATGATAAAGTGGATTTGAGTGTAAGAGATAAACATGCTCTGGGGAACCAGTATGAAGTAACTTGCCGTGCACTGCAGGAACCAAATACGCTTGAAGCAACCATTTCGCCAAACGGCAATAAAGTCATTGTTCAAGTAGAAAGAGAGTTTGTTTGTGAAATTATAGGTGAGACAAAGGTCTGCGTTTACGTAAATCCGGATGGATTTGACGATGAGAATACAAGAGATTGGGAATTTGATGTTGATGATGAAAACTTCGAAGATCTTGATCCTAATTTTCTGATCGGCGATCTTGAAGAATAATACTAATCTTGTATTCGTAGGCTACGTCATTTTGAAGTAGTCTACACCTACATATACATTATCTTAAAAATATAAACCTACACTACACTAATCCTTTAATTTAGTCATGACTTATTATTATAGGTAAATAAACTTCTTTGTTATAATCTTATTTAAATTTAATATTTTCTACAAACATGTTATTAATTTTATAACTAATGACAGTAGAATGCTTGAGCCACTTATAAATCAGTTGATAGAAAACGTAGGAAAACCGAACGCCTTAGTTGTAGATGCAGGATATAAAACACCGCCGATTGACGTGACGAGGGCCATGTACAGTGTAATCCAGGTTTGTTTTTTCAAATATAATACTAAAAAGTAACACAAACCCCATTTTCAACAAAGTTGAAATGGGGTTTGTCTTGCATATAATTCAAGTGTTTTAGAATTACTGAATTTAGTGAGTTTTTTCTTTTACAAATTTCTCTGTATTTTTGAGTAACTTTTCAAGGAGTATGATGCCACCATCTTTATTAAGAGGGTCATTCCCTCTTTCACAACTAGATATATGAGTACAGTTTGGACATCCATTATTACAGGGACAAGCTTTTAATATTGCCAATGCTTTATCCATAATATCTATGAATCTCTTTTGTACGGCATCGACGATTCCCGCACCACCTCCGCCTGTTTCATATATCACAACTGTAGGGGAAAAAGAAAATTCTTTCATGTTAACAGATGATAAAAGCCCAAAGTCAGAGGTCGCACATTTAACAATTGTAGGAATGGCAGATGCTATTGCATGTTCTAGAACATGAATACTGCCCTCAGTTAAATCATCCGATTGATTTGACAGCTTTATCCACAATCCATTAGTTGTATATTTTACAGGGTACATATTGGATTCTTGTATATTTTCATTTATTTGACCACCAAATAAAGCAACTTTTTTAAAGCCCCATAACCGTCTGGTGATTTCAAATTTACCCAGTCCTAATTCTGCTTTTTGACTAATATCTTCTTTTTTATATTCGTCTATTAAACTAATAGTATCAGCAATCTGACTGCGTGTAGTGTAATCAAAACGCTGCTGAATAACTTGAATCTCGCATGTTTTAGAATTAATACGGTGAACCTTGTATGTCTTGTCTTCATATAAAAAGACAGCTCCATAATGATAATCTCTTAAAAGAGAACGTTCATCTACACCATTAAAAATGGTTTCGCTTTTATGCCCTGTTTTCAAAACGACTTTATACACTTTTCCACTGTTTAGGAGATAGTTATATTTTAGTTTTTCTTTAGATTGTAATTTCCATTTTGGTTCTTCAACTTTCCAAATTTCATTAAACTCTTCCATTTTTCTAACTGCAGAAACTCTAAAAAAGCTTTGTGGCAAACTCAGTGATCCGTTTTGCTCGAATGCCGCATATTTTAGATGTTCAGATATAATGTTTGAGTTCTCAACATCAATAGTGACATGCTCGGCTTCTCTCTCAATAAACTCTTTTGGATTTGTTGCATAATATTGTTCCAAAGGATCTTCTTGAAAAATTTGTATAACGAGACCAGGTCCCTTTCTACCGACTCTTCCTGCTTGTTGTAAGAAACTAGCCTTACTGCCTCCGTAGCCTACCATGATACATAAGCTTAAATCTCCGATATCAATACCCATCTCTAAAGCAGATGTACTTACAAGCCCAACTAGTTCATCTTGCTTTAAACGGTTCATTAGCTGATGTTTTTTCATTGTTGTCAATTGTGCGTGAAAGGGAGTGAACAATTCACTTGGGAGATTTTCACCTAATCCCTTTTCTTGATATCGTGATCTGATGGCTCGGTTCAAATCAAAACTAGCAGTAGATGTAGCTCTTCTGTTTCCATAAAACATTAAAGTTTTAGGCAAAATGTTAAATTCATCTACAATATTTTTTAGTATTTCAATAGCTTCCGATATAGGTGCACGTCTTGTACGGTCATGTGTCTGAGTTTCAAGCAGACCAGGATTCCACAACAGGATCTCCCTTTTATTTGTAGGGCTTCCATCATGATTAATCAAAGAGAAACCTTTAATCCCTTTTAATCCAGTGATTTCTTCTGATAATTCTTTAGGATTTCCAATTGATGCGGAGCATGTGATGAACTGAATGTTGGTATTACCAAACTTTCTGCACAGCATACGAAGTCTCCTAATGACCATTGAGACTTTAGATCCTAACACGCCATTGTACGCATGAAGTTCATCCAATACTACATACTTTAAATTAGTGAAAAATTTATAACACTGTTTCCCCCGCTTTGGATAATGGTAAGGTCCTTGTAAAAGCAGGTGTAGATAATGGACGTTCGTCATCCAATATCTCGCATTTTCATAAGTTAACTCTTTAGCGGAATCGCCTTCCCCACCTTCAAGAACACCAGCGCAAATCTCCTTACCACCAATATTAATTTTTTTAAATCCATGCAGTGGCCTATCATCGTTTAATACCTCATTCCATTGGTCTAAACCTTTTAATTGGTCATGAGTCAATGCTTTTAAAGGAGAAAGGTATAAGACTGTAGAATCCTCAGCCTCTAATAACTTTTCTAAAACAGGCAGTGTAAAAATTAAAGACTTCCCAGAAGCTGTACCTGTTTCAATAACTACATTTTTCCCATCTCGAATTTCATTGATTGCATCAGCTTGATGAGAGTAGAGTTCCTTAATCCCCATTTCTCTTAATCGAGAGTAAATGATATCAGGCAAAGGTTTTTTCAACTCTCCATAAATGGCTGTTCTTTCAGGAAAGCTGTAATGCTCCACTCCGGAGCCATTTTTCCTCCCAGTTTCCATTAATTTCTGAAGTACATCATCAATTGGAAACTCAGAAGGATTCCATGTTTCTATTCTATTATCTTTTAATAATTCCAATTCATCTCTACTTAATAAATCAGGAATAACATGATTGTTACATTCAGTACAATATAATCCATCTGCTTGGCTTTCATTTAGTTCATGAACCCACTCTTTTTTATGAAGACCATTTGTAGCTTGGACAATTTTTCGTCTATATGAAGTAGCTTTAAACTGCCTACTAATCTGATAAAAGTATGTAGTAGGTTTATTAGATACTATACAAACTGGACATATTAGCGGCAAAGTTTCTCCTCCTCTAATTGAGTTATTTCCGTTTTTAGGGACAGAAGCAGTTCCTTCGCACCTGTTTTAAATAAATTATCATTGTCTTTTCCTGGATACTGAACGCAAGAAGGACAACCTTCATTACAAGAACAGTTATTTAGTAAATTTAAAGCACTATCAATAATTCTATTAAAGTGATCTGCTATAGCTAGAGAAGTACCCATACCTCCGGATTGATTACCGTAAAATCCAATGACTGGTTTATAATCGAATCCGCTCATTGATAAACTAGAAAAACTAGCGATATCTTTTCCGTCACAAATTATAGTATCCGGTATGATCGAAACCATAACATGCTCTGCCGCTCGGATTGAACCTTCCAATTTATCAGGATATTTACTTTTAAGTTTTTCAATTATTACTTCAGAAAAAGTAATCCACACACCTTCTGACTCAAAAGCTGAAGTCAATGGTATTTCCAAGTTTTCTTTCTCTTGTTGACGTGATGAAAAATAAATCTTGTTATATCCAAATACATTCCTGCGGATATCCAGAGAACCCGTTGCTAAAAATAAATCATCACCAATGGTGGTTTGTTGTTTTTGATCAGAAATGTTAATTGTATCTTTGTAAATAGATTGAGTGTAATATTCAAGTTCCCCAGAAACAGGAGCAGCAATAATTTCATGTTTCTTTCTATTTACAGAGTCCACCTTGTAAGCTTTCTCATTTGCGGTCCAATAAATAGCACCATTATGAAAATCTCTAAAAGCAGTCCATTCATCAATTCCATCTATCACTATTTCACGATTTCGAGTAGATAATACTGTATAAAAAACGGAAGAAACTGATCGTAGACTGCAACGATTTTCAATATCTACATCATCTAATTCTGATACTATTTTATCAGCATCACTTTTATCCCCAATAAACCATTCAATGTCCTCATCATTTAATTTTCGAGATAGTTCTGTTTGTAAATAAGCTAGATGCAGTTTCAATAATTGCTTATTTTGAGGATCAATCCTTACAACCT
This sequence comes from Fictibacillus sp. NPDC058756, assembly GCF_042746035.1. Lineage (NCBI taxonomy): Bacteria > Bacillati > Bacillota > Bacilli > Caryophanales > Fictibacillaceae > Fictibacillus > Fictibacillus sp. NPDC058756. The sequence continues at coordinate 2,622,829 of NZ_JBHYPU010000001.1, forward strand.
CAGGTGGCTTTTCTAAAAATAGTTTCGGGTTGTTCATATAATATTGCTGTAATGGCTCGTCTTCAAAAATCATGACCGCAACACCTTCTCCACTTCTACCAACACGACCAATCTGTTGAGAAAAAGCTGCCTTACTACCTGGATATCCAATTAGAAGTGCAAAGCTTAATTCCCCAATATCGATTCCAACTTCAAGAGCGTTCGTAGAAAGAACGATATGAACATCACTTTTTTTAATAGATTCAATTACTGCTTTCCTTTCTTCAACACTCAGCATCCCATTATAAAAAGCAGTTAAAGTCAAACCCTTTAATCGTTCTTTAGGCAAACGTAACACTTTACGTAAGATATCTTTCATATACTTAGCAGTAACCTTACCTTGTAATCTAGAACCCTGAAAAACTATTGATCTTATTACCCTTTTATCTTGTACTAAGACATCCTCAGTAATTGCCAATGCATCAGTTATTGGTGCTTTCCTAGACCCAGTACCTAAATTTTCTCCAGGATTCCAAAATACTATGTTTCTTTCATTTTGTTTTGAACCATCGTTATCAATAACTTGAAATCCTTTTAAACCAGTTAAGTCTTCAGCAACTAAATCCGGCCGGTCAATCGTAGCTGAACAAAGAATGAATTGTATTTTATCGTTTCCTAGTTCTTCGCATACCTTCCTCAGCCTTCTTAAAACCATCGAAACATGAGTCCCAAAGGCTCCACGATATAAGTGCATTTCATCAATGACTATAAATCTTAAATTTTTGAAAAAGTCATGTATGTTATGGTATTGTCTTCCTTGATCTGCAAATTGTTTTAATAACGAATGATGTATCATATCTGGATTTGTAAACAGAATTCGACCATCCTCTAAAAGTCTTTTCCTTGAAGCGAGCTGAGTATCTCCATCATATCTACCATAATGAATATTGGTTGCACCTAACTTAATACCCCTTTCAAACCATTCATCATACTCAAAGTTATCTTCAGATTCTATTTGTTCAGTCCACTTAAAAAGCTGTTCTACTTGATCATCAGCCAACGCTTTTGTCGGAAAGAGATAAAGTGCTGTAGCATTTGGATTTTCGAGTAATCCATGAAGAACAGGTAAGTTATAAGACATAGTTTTTCCTGATGCTGTTTGAGTAACTAAGACAACATTATTTTTCTTTCGAACTGCATTGTATGTATCTGCTTGATGAGTATATAACTCCTTAATATTCATGCGTTGCAGCGAATTGTACAACTCCATAGGTAGATCTTCGTTTAGTTCACCGTACTTTGGAGAACGCTGAGGTATAGTGTGAACAAATATCTCAGAACGTTCTTTCTCACTAAGACCTTTTAATCTTTCTGTAATTGCTGAAGAATTAAAATCTTGTGATGATACACCTGGTATTCTTTTATCTGTAAGTACCTCTGCTTCCTTTACATCTAACTCAATAGGATAAGTACAGAGCTCACAATAAACACCATCAGCTAACGGTTTAAGCCAAACCATAGATTCATCTATCTTTTTCCAATCATTATGCTCTAAAGCTGCACCGACTCTATATTCAACAGTTCTATATTCCCCAACAGGTGTTACACGTTGACTTTTTTGAATTCCTTTTAACATAGAACCACATGCACATTTTAGAAATGCCATTTAATAACCTCCATTTCAATAATCAACTGTAATTACATTTTTCCTTATTCCACAACCGATATTGTACAAAAATTTATTCTCTTATAAATATTACCAGTTATAGCACACTAAAAAAAGGATACAATTCCCATTACAATGAAAGTAGTTAAATAATCTCCTTAATTTACAGATAACTTTTATAGAGGCATTAAATTTTTAACAATGGAAATACAATAACTTTCAATTATATTATTCATTCCTGTTATACTTTAGATAAGCCTAATAAATTATTAAAAGGAGCACTTTTCCTATGACAATCGCAGCTTATTCAAGATTTAATCAATTTAAAAACTTAATTCAATCATTGCCCTCTCTAGATGAAGAACTTTTGCAGGATAATCAATTTTTATTGGAGGCAAATGGCAGCAGAAAACTAGAAATATATTACGCTCCTTTTGAATATATAAATGAACGTGCTAAAGTTGTAATAGTAGGCATCACCCCTGGATTACACCAAATGAAAAAATCTTTTTCAACCGTATTAGATGCAAAGAACCAAACACCAAACGATGAAGAAATTCTTCGCCAAGTTAAGAACAATTCCAGCTTTGAAGGAACGATGAGAAAAAATCTCGTCCAAATGTTAGACGAGCTTGGTTTACACGAGTACTTAGATTTGTCTACTTCGATGGAGCTATTTAAAGAAGCTAGTCATTTAGTTCACACAACCTCAGTAATTACTTATCCTGTTTTCTACAATGGGAAAAACTTTAGTGGAACAACGCCTAACATCTTGAAAAACGATATCTTGAAACATTATGTTACAGAATGTTTTGCTGTTGAAATGGCTGCCTTAGATAACCCGCTTATAATTCCACTAGGTGTAAATGTATCTAATGTATTAAATTATTTGGCAGAAAAACAGTTGCTAAATTCATCAAATATTTTGTCAGGATTCCCACATCCTTCAGGAGGTAATGGGCATCGCCATAAGCAATTTGCTGAGAATAAAGACGTAATGAAAGAAATGCTTCGTAATTATTTTCAAAAAGAAATTATTTCTGGTTAACAAATCCCTTTAAAAATCCGCCTCTTGTTAGTTTTAGAAGCGGATTTTTTCTATATAGATTTTTTAAATCTATCTTTTTACTCTATCCAACCACTCACTAATATGTACTCTCAACAGCTCCTCCTGCTCAATTTGCAAATTATGCCCCGCAGTATCCAATACGGAAAACGTAGCTCTCGGATATTTATCAAGTATGTCAAACACATCTTTATTGCCTGTAATATGGTCTTGCCTTCCCGCCAGGAACACACATGGCTTCGGAAACACTTCTAGGTCGATCTTGAATTTGAATCCATAGGCTCCTGAAATTTTTTCTAAGAATGCTGGATCTGCTATCTTCATTCCGGCCACGACTTCTTCGTTGTACCTTTTCCACGTGTATTCATTTAACTTCACATGAATTCCTTTGAAGTCTTCTCTTTCTTCTTCTGATAAAGTTGCGAGGAATTCTTGATCGACTTGTATGTTGACATGCTCTGGCAGTGTTCTTTCGTTTTTATCCGGAATGATCATCGGACAGATAAACGCTGCACCCATTACACGCTCAGGCATTTTCGCAATGACTCCTCTTGTGATGTATCCGCCATATGATTCTCCTGCGATCAAGAATGACTCGTTCGGCAATATCCTTTCAATGAATTGAATAACAGCCTCCAGCATCTCATCAGAGTTCTGAATCGATTCATAGTCTTTCGTTTGCCCCATTCCTGGCAGGTCGATATAGATGCGCCTGTATCCATCCCTTTCTTGAAAGATCGGTTCCATGCATCCTTTCATCAGGCGATGATCTGGTGAGAATCCGTGGATCAAGAGGATCGGTGTTCCTGATCCGATTTCTTTATAATAGATATTCGCTTTTTCTACTTTACAATAAGACATGGTTACCACTCCTTTTTACTTCGGTAACTCCATTCTGTAAAACCATTATTGAATCCTGCTCTTTTGTGAATTGTGGTACTATATAACAAACATAGCAATGAGGGGCGTTAACGGTGAAAGACTATTTTATCCGATTCATATTTAGCATTATGATTATGATCATCATATATGGGGTCTTCTACGTGTTCGGTTTGCACGGTGAGTCTTGGGCTGCTTTTATTATCCTGCCTATAGGGATTGCCGTTGGTCATGGTTCTCTCTATTTTTATAAAACGATTAAGGAAACAAAACAAAAACAGTTAAGATAGAACAGAAAAAGAGCCAGATCAAGTTGATCTAGGCTCTTTTTTGTATGTCTTCTATTTCGGATTCAATGACGTAAGTTCGAATTCTGGCTTTTGCTTATCTTGCTCAGAGATTGGTTTCTCACTGAGCACGTATCGTGGTACTGGCAAATCTAAAGGCTTCGTAGTTAGCTGTTCATGGTTAGTGATTGTAAGCATAACTCATCCCTCCTTACCAGGTTTTACTTTCACTATACCCGGAATTATTATAGTATGAAACTTTTTTTGACAAAAACAGTCAATTGGTCCCGATGATTTGTCTTTAATATGACGAAAGGAGTAGAATACATAATATGAAAACGGTATGGCTTTTGCCTACCTTATTTTGAAGGGAATGAATGGTATGAGATTTGGTGTGATTGGAACGAACTGGATTACTGAAAGTTTTATTACTGCAGCAAAAGAAGTTGAGGGTTTTAGGTTATCAGCGGTCTACTCCCGTACGGAAGAGAAAGCGAAAGAATTTGCGGATAGGAATGGTGCTGGACATACGTTTACTGATATAGAAGAAATGGCAGCGAGCGATGTGATCGACGCGGTTTACATTGCCAGCCCTAACTCGTTTCATGCTGAACAAGCCATCACGTTGATGAACCAAGGCAAACATGTCATTTGTGAAAAGCCAATCGCTTCGAACGTGAAGGAACTCGAGAGCATGATTGCGGCTGCAAAAGAAAATAAGGTCCTATTGATGGAAGCGATGCGGTCTACGGTAACGCCGAACTTTAAGAGCATTCAGGAGAACTTACATAAGATCGGCCCTGTCCGCCGTTATTTTGCGAGCTCGTGTCAGTACTCTTCCCGCTATGACAAGTACAAAGAAGGAACGGTGCTGAACGCGTTCAATCCTAAGTTTTCAAACGGATCGATGATGGACATCGGCATCTACTGTTTGTACCCGATGGTCGTTCTTTTCGGAAAGCCTGATTCCGTAAAAGCGAACGGACTTCTCTTAGAGTCTGGTGTCGATGGTGAAGGCAGCATCCTCTTGAACTATGGAGACAAAGACGCGGTCGTGATGTACTCGAAGATCTCGAACTCGTACGTTCCGTCAGAGATCCAAGGCGAGAACGGGAGCATCCTGATTGACCATATCCAAGACATGTCGAAAATCGAAATCCGTTATAAAGACGGTACAACAGAAGATATCACGTTAGAGCAAGACAAGCCGAAGATGTATTATGAAGCAAAAGAATTCATGGACCTTGTGATAAATGGTGAGCTGGAGTCGAAGGTGAATTCGCATGCGAACTCACTCGCTGTGATGGAGATCATGGATGAGGCTCGGAATCAGATTGGACTGGTTTTCCCTGCGGATAAACGCAATTAATCATAAAACACTGTACAAAGTGCTTAGCCGACCATATATTTATTTGGTCGGTTTTTTTATACCCTTTTTCCATGAAAGCACCCGATCGTTGAAACTGGTGTTAAAACTTCCACAATAGCAATCCACAGTATAAAAACAAAGTTAATTAGTTCACTTCAACTACAAATGTGTAGGACACTTCCCCATTTGGCCATTTTGCTAATACCTCATAGATGTACCGACCTTTACTTGACGAAACAGATAATTGATTGTTTCTTAAGGTGACTTCTTTATCTCTACCGTTTTCATTCCATTGGTAAACGGAAATCTTAGGATTATCGTCAATTTCAATATTAATGTTAGTGTTAGGTTCTACCCCAATAGCTTTGTAATTTTCACCTATTTGGGATGGAGATGCAGCATCCGTTTGTAAAACTTCAGTTTCCGCTCCCTTTTTTCTCTCCCATTAATAATTTCCCGCTTCCATTTCATACTCTTTCCACTGTACATTAATCAATCCCGTCATAGAAGGAGGTAAATCATCTTTGTTTTCTTCCACTTGATTTTCCCCAATCGTACAGGCTGTTAGCCAAAGTGAAGAAATTACGATAGCAAGTAAAATTTTTTTTATTTTCAATTCATAACCTCCTTTTAAGATTTGACTTTATTTTCTCTAATAAATTTCATATCTTATTCCTGCTCAATTGCTTAATACCAACTATTAAATTTTTTAAAATTAACTCAATAAATAATTCCATTAAAAAAGATGCATTCCTTGTTCTAGAAATGCACCTTTCGTGGAAATACTCTTTTTTTATTTGGTGTAACAATTCAGGTTTATATCAAACAGATCCTTATAACGTTTTTAAAAACCGGTCAATTCGACGCATAGCTTCTTCGAGTTTTTGAACAGAGGTTGCATAGGAACAGCGGACATGCCCCTCTCCGCTCTCACCGAAAACACTACCGGGAACAACAGCAACCTGCTCTTTCATCAGGAGCTGTTCTGCAAACTCTTCAGATGACAGTCCAGTCTTTTCTATCGAGGGAAATACATAAAAAGCACCGCCTGGGACATGGCACGATAAGCCCATCTCCTCTAAAGCATGAACGACCAAACTTCGGCGTTGTCGATAGCTTTCCTTCATTTTTACAACATCCTTCTGTCCGTTAACAAGTGCTTCTAGAGCTGCATGCTGAGCCATAGTAGGGGCGCACATCATCGTATACTGATGTATTTTCAGCATAGCCTGCAAAATATCTTTAGGACCACAGGCAAACCCTAATCGCCAACCGGTCATGGCAAATGCTTTTGAAAATCCAGAAATTAAAATCGTTCGGTCCCGCATATTTCTCACAGCAGGAAAACTTGTATACGGTTCATCGTACGTTAGTTCCGCGTAAATTTCATCTGAAATAACGAGCAGGTCATGCTTCTCCACTACTTCCGCTATTCTTTCCAAATCTCCCTTGGACAACACCGTTCCTGTTGGATTATTCGGACTGCATAACATAATGACTTTGGTCTTTTCAGTTACTGCAGCTTCTATTTGTTCAGGCTGCAGCTTGAATTCATCACGGTTATACGTATTTACCGGAACAGGGACTCCGCCTGCGAGCGTTACGGTTGGTGCGTAGGACACAAAGCTTGGCTCAACGACAATGACTTCCTCTCCGGGGTTCACAACCGCTCGCAAAGCCAGATCAATAGCCTGTGAAGCACCGACTGTAACCACCATTTCTTCTTCCGCACTGTACGTAACACCAAATCGCCTTTTCATATATCGAGAAATCTCTTTCCTCAGCTCTATCAGTCCGGCATTGGCTGTATAAGCAGTATAACCCTGTTCCAACGAGTGATAACTTGCTTCTATCACGTTCCAAGGTGTAACGAAATCTGGCTCACCGACTCCAAGGGAAATGACGTTTTCCATAGAGGAAGCAAGATCAAAAAAACGGCGGATACCTGATGGTTGAATGGATTGCACGGTATTTGATAAATATTTTGAAGTTGGCTCTGTGATCATGGCGACACCACAATTCGTTTATCCTCATCATTATCACTAAAAACAAGACCGTCATGCTTATATTTTTTTAAAATGAAATGAGTAGTTGTCGATATGACCGAATCTATTGTTGAGAGTTTTTCAGATACAAAACGTCCGACTTCTGCCATCGTTTTTCCTTCTATTGATACAGACAAATCGTAAACGCCGGACATAAGATATACAGCTTTAACCTCAGGGAAACGGTAGATCCGCTCGGCAACTTTATCAAAGCCGACACCTCGCTTTGGAGTGACCTTCACATCAATCATTGCAGTTACAGCCCCTTCTTCGGTACCTTTCGTCCAGTCAATTATGGCAGAATAGCCTAGTATAACTTTTTCTTTTTCGAGCTTTTCTAGGATTTGCTTTGTTTCATCCACTGGTATACCCATTAACCTTGCGATAGTTGCAGTTTCAAGTCGTCCGTTTTTTTCAATTAGGTGCAGTAGTTCGCGTTCTTTAGAATCCAAATCAATCACTCGCTTTTAGTAGAATATGCTGACCATTATAACAAACCCTCTGACTTAAGCCACTCAAATCTTATTTTTTAGATACTAATTACAGAAACGCACCAGGTTGTTGAAGTTGGAGAAGTATTCTATGGAGTGTTAAAATTACTTATCCTTTTTTCGAAGTAAACTAGGAAGTATTAGCAAGGATGTTTGTTTTAAAAGTAGTAATACTGACCATCCTAAAAATATAATATCTAATTCTACTTGTGTTGGCTTTTATACAATATCAATCACAACCTACATAAGATTAGATATCAAAATTTAGAGGTGTTGGCAGTGAAGTGTACAAAAAATCAATATAAAGAGGCACTTTTAAAACGATTGAGTAATCATGAACAACCCGATTTCAAAATGGAAAGATTTCTTATTCGTCCTCTATGGAAACGATTAAACATCTAGCCCCTTCTCTACTACCAATAATAAAAAGCCCTAGATTATAGGGCTTTTTTCATTTCATAGATGTCAAAATGTTGTTAACCGTACTAAGAACAGGATCATTCTTAGATACTTTTACTTTGTTAATATCAAATTCAAAAGTTTTATTTTCAGCATAGTTACGTAATATTTGCTCTATATTGTTCTTTTGTGATCTTTCTTTTTTTTGAAGGTTTTCCTATTGTTTGCGGAGCTGTTTCAGATAGTGTTTTCATTGTTAATCCACACTCCTTTGTCTATATTTTATAGATCTTCATAATAATCCTCACCGATACATCCAGTCAGCATAAGAATGCCAATAAGCCATGCAGTTGCAAAATATTTATGTTTACTTAAGCTCCTCAACTCTTTAATCACCTCGTCAGACTATATTTCTATTCTCATTCTTTACGGTTAGGAAGGATATAAAATACGTAAGAATGGCTGTTAAGATACCTGCTCCAAACAGGATACTGCCAATAATCACAAAGTTATTTTTATAGGTGTCAGTAACTCGATAATAGAGTTCGGTATCAATAACACCCGCTTGATTATGACGCCAGGAATCACCCAGTGTAGTCCCAAAATAGTTACTTGAAAACATGAGAACTAACCCCGCTATGGCTAACAGAGATGAGATAATACTTAATTCTTTTATCTTTTTATCCAACGTTACCCCTCCAACGAGATTCTTTTTTACCAATCCTTTTTCTATATTCGTTAACATTTCCCTTAATTCAATAAAAAAGAGCACTTCTCCTTCTTGAAGAAATGCCCCCCTTAATGTTAGGTTCCATTATCTTTTATAGCACCGAATAGTTTATATTTTGACTTCTTCAATTATGGAATGTCCCTCAGTAGCTTCCGAATCAAGCCATTTCCAATTCTCGTACAATCTGATTCTCCCGTCTGGTAATATTTCAGGAGTAGATTTACATTGTCCGCCTCTAATTTCACTTTTGGTGTTCACGTGGTTGTACCTAAACTCTAAACAACCGTCTTCCTTTACGATTCCAACCAAGGTTCCTTTAATAATTTCCCCTCCACTATAAGTTGCTGTGATGATCTGACCCTCTTGTTTATATTCAAAAAAGGTCTTTGAAGATACTTCTCCGTTATCTGTATTTTCTACTGAGACAAAACTGCGGCCATTATAATCTATCATCTCGTTGCTCCTCTCCGAATTTATTTTTACAATCATATCATTTTTTCTTGGTTGTCCATCATTATAAACAATCACCTTCCTAAAAAAAAAGAACACTTCTCCTTCTTGAAGAAATGTTCATTTTAGCTACGAGATATACTAACAAAAGAAATTCATTGTAAAACTTCACTTCTTTTCATATGATCAATCGTATCTTTAAGACCTTCAGAATATGGCGTACGTGGAACTGGTCCGATCAACTTTTCATATTTTTCACCGTTTAATACAACCGGATCTTCATTTAAATAAAACATTTCAACCACTTCTTTCATCTGACGATTAAACAAGCCTAGGAATCTGATCATATTCTTCGAAACAGTTGATACATTCTTTTGAAACCCAGTATGTTCTCGGCTTATCTGAATTAGTTCTTTACCGGAAATAACCCCGTATCCCGGTATATTCCATGTTTCCCCATATGCTTGTTCATGAAGCGACAAATTAACTATTGCTTTTGCTCCATCTTTCGTATAAATATATTCTCTGGCGATATTTTGGTCACCGACAAAGCTGGCTTTTTTATCATTTACGATATTATTAAGTGTATAATTCAAGATTGTGTTTTCTGCATATGGTCCATAAAAGTCTGGAAAGTGCGCAATCAATGCAGCAACGTTCGATTGCATGACCATGTTTTCTACATCCAGCCGAATTCTTCCTTTCTTTGTATTTGGATTTTTTATCGTCGTTTCCCGAACTTCTTTCCCTTTACTACGTCCATACACATAAATGTTATCTACTATAGCAAGCTTTGCATCATGCTTCTCAGCGGTTTGAAGGATGTTGGACATCATAATCGGAAGCTTCTCTTTCCACTCACTATACGGAAGGTTTGCTGACTGATAAATAATGTCTGTGTCTTTCGCTGCTTGATCTAAATCCGCTAAGCGAAATATATCGCCTGAACAGATAGTGACATTCGGATCGTTATGAAAAAGTTTATCTAATTTCACGCGATTGCGGGCAAATGCATTCACCTGTATTCCCCTGTTTGATAATTCCTTTACAATCGAATACCCCATTCCTCCTGATGCCCCAATAACTAAAGCTCTTTTCATTTTTACTTCCTCCTCTTTATTAACCACTGGTCAATTATTGATAAAATAAAAAGATTAAACGATTAATCTTTTCATTAAAAACTCTGCGTGTACTTCAGCAAAACCTTTTACTTCATCATAGTTCACAACATGGCGGCAATAATGAGTGACAAAGCCATGCAATGATAAAAAAAGACTATATATCTCTTGAAGAGTGATCTCCTTATCACATAAAGCAAAAATACTTTGTGCAAATTTTTCATAGCTTTTATTTGGGCTCTGATTGATAAAGTTTCTAACTTCTTCATCTTTGATTAGAAACATGATTTCATAATGGTTTTGATGTGTAAGACCAAACTCAATGAAAGCCAAAATAATGTTTTTCAGTTTACTCTTATTTTCTACCTGCTGTTCCAACACTTCATCCAGAATTTGATTCAACATAGCAAAGTGATCTTCAACTAATGCATAAAACAACTCTGCTTTATTTTTAAAATGGTAGTAAAGTGCACCATGACTATACCCTAATTCTTTTGCTATTTGTCTCATGGATACATGCTGATAGCCATTTTTCACAAAAAGATCTCTCGCAGCGTCCATAATCATTTGTCGGGTAAGTTCTTGATTGACCTTTTTCCTTGGTGACATAGCTTCTTCTCCTTATTGACCACTGTTCAATTATTATATTAACTCTTCCCATCACCGATTGTCAAATAATTGAAATAAAATAAAAAAGTACACATCTTTATTTATTAAGATGTGTACTGTAATTCTACATATTAATGGTTCCCGCCTCTGAGTACTTTCAAAAAAATAAATGGAATGGCTAGAACTCAAATACCGATTCTTAAGTTTAATAGTTAAAAACATAAGGTCTTTCAACCACACCCGTCTCGGCATTAATATAAACGAAATTATCTTCACCTTCGAAAACATGGACAAGAACGTAATCGGCAGATACCGTGGAATAAATAATGCCTTTTTCTACTGATTTTCCTTTGACACCTGAAACCTGTTCAGCCTTTGATTCAATCGATTCTGTACTAAGCACTTCCTTGTATTTTTTTGTGAAAAATCCTTTTGTAAGCATAGGCCTGTGTGCTAAAAACATGCTGTCCCCAGTTTCCGCATCAAATTGGATGTAATACGGTTCAGATCCCTGGAATAGCAGTCTATATTCTCCGGCAAGCGGAACAAACCTGAATCTGGAGATACTTGGCTGACCGCCAATATTTTCATGCCACATTTCAAAGTGTGTATTATTGCCGTAAATTTTTTTAACAAATTGTTTTGCCTCTTCCATAACTTCTTTCTTGTCTTTCGGCTTTTTATCATTTAATTGCAACGAGATATTATCAGCTTGAAGAATGATTCCAGAATACCCATTTATCTCACCATGGATGCCATTGATATTAAAACGATAAATACCAGGAGCATCATTATGAGATTTTGTTAATTTGATTTTCCCATCTTTTGCATTGAAAACTGTTCTAATTTTCTTCTCTAATTCTTTCTCGCCCAACAGCTTCATCTCAGAAGGCAGCTTGTGATAGGTATTATAAAAGTAAGCAAGTTCCTCGATATTGTTAATAGGTTCTCCGATTCCATCAATATCCAGAATCTCTAAATACGAACTATAGCCATGGTGGAAACTATCATACTCGCTTTGAACATGCTGAAATAAAGCATTAGAGTGCTTTTGCAAAAGTTCGATTGCCTTCACATCTGTTTCATCCTGAAGTCCCTGACTTTTTCGTTCTTTTAGACTAGTTAGCATTTCATTAAGAACCTCGGTATCCACGAAAAAATTGTAGGAGGTATTGTTAAATAAATTGCGTTCGAGCCAATTCAATTCATTGTCCAAATCAATGATATCGTCAATGGAAGATGATAAATATTCACTGCTTGATTCATAAGGATTTTTTGCAATTCCATTAAGTGTTTCACAATAAAGATACATACCGTTTAAAAGGGTAGCTACTTGCTCACGGTTTGCTGCATACCGGTTAATTCCTGTGACAATAATGATTGCTGCAAGAAGAACGGCAATGACTTTCATTCGCCTTAACCGGAAGTTCAGTCTGATCCGGTCATCGAGTTCCTTAGATACTTTTTCTTCTTTATCTTCAGGGAAAAGCGATACCTCAGAAAATCCGCTGCCTTTTTGATACAACACTCTGCATCGGGTGCATTTCTTTAAATGTTCTTCCACTGCACGCCTGTTTTCCGGTTTTAATTCATTTTCTTCATATAGTGGATACAGATCTTCTACAAGACTGCAATCTAGTTTCATCTTCTGTCCTCCTCTCCTTCGAGATAAAATTCCTTGAACTTCTTTTTTGCCCGATGAATGCCTACCTTGATGTTCCCTTCCGTCTGGTTAAGGATCTCTGCCATCTCGTTGAGCGAGAAACCCTGTTCTCTTAGAACCAGCAGCGATCTTTCTTTTTCTGAAAGTCTTTGAAGGGTTTGCTTGATCATCATTTCTGTGTCGATATTTCGAGTTATTCCTTTTGATTGAAGTTCAGGCTCTGCAAAAGGAATCTCATTCTTCCGTGAAAATTTTCCCGCTTCATTCAAATATGTATTTCTCGCAATTTTAAAAAGCCACGTTTTAAGGGAGGACTCACCGCGAAACCGGCCATATCCCTTGAAAGCTTTTATGAATGTATCATGCGTAAGTTCCTCTGCAATCGTACGGCTTCGGCACATATTGCGGAGATAACGGAAGATCGGTTCTTTATAGGCCTGATACATCTCTTCAAGCGGATCTGCCATGTTCTTCTCTCCTCCCACAGATAATGACAAATGAAAAAGGAAAAAGTTACAAAAAATCTTTAACCCCCTTTTTTATTTCGGATATCAGAACAAGAAGGTTGATTAATCCAAAATAAAAAGTGCACCTCTTTCTTACAGAAATGCACTCAATGTGAATTAAAGCATTATTTTATTTGTATTTCAGCGAGATAATCCTTAGCCATAAAATAAGCGTGTGCTGTGAATAGTTGTGTTTTCACTTGGTTCGTTCTAATTAAATCTCCCAGATTACTAAAATCAAATAACCGAACCTCTATTTCTTCTGTTGCATCTAGATTTTGTTCAAATTCTTGATAGGCATCCATTATGAGAAAGGTTATGACTTTGTTGTTTTGAGTAGCAGGATTGACCATAAACTCTCCTAATTTAATTGGCTTTAACTTTGAAGCAAACCCCGTTTCTTCTCTTACTTCTCTAAGAATGCCTTCTTCGTATGTTTCATTCTCTTCCATTTTACCTGCTGGTATCTCTAAAAACAGATCATCCCCTGCGTAACGATATTGTTCAACTAACACAATCTTATTTTCCTTCGTTACAACAATGGCATTCACCCAATCAGCATATTCATTTATGTAATAACCTTCTATTATATGTCCGTTTGGCAGTTCACATCTGTCTTTTCTCAAGTTACCAAATGGTGTTTTATAAAAATATTCCGAGCTTAAAGTTCTCCACTTTTTCATAAGCAGCCTCTCTTTAGCTTCAAATTAAACCAACCCAAAAAAGTTAGTCGTAAATGTTAAAAGTAGCAATGTGGATATAAACATTAATCGTACAATGGTGAATTTATAATCATTTCTATTCTCAGCATATTTACGCTCCATCAAAGCTCTTGCCGCTTCTGTAACAATGATAAAAACAAATAGAACCACGTATGTTTCCAAAAACCAAATTTTCTCTAACCCATTATGAATACGCATAATATTAATAATCGCACTGATGATCACTATGACAAGAAACGTAATTCTAATGATCCAGTCTATTTTTTTGTGATTATTATGTACATGGTTATCTGAAAAGAACTTCTTCTTTTCAACGTTAAGCCACTTCATCGTCAGTTTATTAAATACGTATATTAATAAGCTATATAATGCTATGAGCAGGAAAACTTTCAACCAAAAATGTTCCAACACCGTTTCCTCCTTTATTTAAAATCCGAGCAGTTCTTCCCTTAAGCACCAACACTTTGTGCCATGTTAACAATTTTTTCAATAACAGATTGAATATCATCAGAGTTTTCAATTATAAATAAATGATCTGCCTCTCCTTCTATTGGAGCTAAAATATCTCCTTTGTTCGTCTCATTCTCTTGGCGAGTCAGAACTTCATCAAACGTTGATGCGACCCGTAATACATTTTTACTTCGATTATTCCTTGCAATTCTCTCTTCAAGAACATGAGTTGGAATTTCAAAGTTAACTAGTATACTCGTAAACCCTTTTTCATGGAAATAAGCTAGCTGGTCCAATCTGCTTTTCTGGCTTCTGTGGGAGTTACAGCGAATAATGTGGCAGTTCGTTTCATTAACTGCATAATCCACAATCGTTTGTGTGATCGCATACTTGATTACATTCGGCCCTTGCTTTGGTAACAATGTCTGGTAATATGCATGCAGGAATTCAGCATGGTTATCTTGATCGATTACAACTGAGTTATGTAGTTCTTTTTCTAATGCCTTTGCAAAAGTAGTTTTTCCACTATGTGTTTTGCCGACTGTCATGATTACTAGTCTATTCATAAATGAGCCATTTTCCTTTATCTTTTAATTTTCTTCAACACGAATATCATTAGAAAAATTGTAATAGCAGATAGCATTAAAAGTGTTGCAGTTATGTCTGAACTTTTATCTTCTGGAGAGTCTTCGTTTCCAAACGTATACTCTTTCTCTCTTACAGCCTTTTTATATTTTCCGCTGCCGTCTTCCACCGCAATGGCTTCATCTGAACTAACATCTTTAATAGAGTAATACTTGGTTCCTTTCTCATAAACATTTGAAAAGTTTCCAGACTGCGGATACATATCTGAATATCTCGTAACCTTTCCGATCTCTTTATCTACCTCTGTAACATACTCATCATTCACGAGATAAATGTAACCATCCCAAACAACAAACGGATACGCCCATGACGTAGCAGATGATTTCGTTGGAAGGATCAATGCACAAAATAGACCAATTAATAATAGAAAAGAGAGTTTGTGTTTCATAGCAATCCCTCCTGAAAAAAATCAAACTTCAAATGAAGTAATGCACCCAATTCATTTACTTCAGTTTATTTGGATAAATTACTCAGCTGTACCTCAACACTATTTTTAAGATAGTTATACTGATTAATGTTAGTGTCCAAGAATGCCTCTTCTCTGTTTGAAGGGATGTCCTCATAATTTATGCTTTCACTGAATTGAGATTCTGTAAAATCATAGCGTTTATGATCAATAACATTATAATAATGCCACCCCTCAGCTAACTGAGTTTTTTGTATTTCCCACCTAAAGTATCCTGAACAACTAAAGATGTTACCCCGCATTGTCCTTTTGCTGGATTATCAAAACTCCATTTTGAACTTGATTTTAATGACCATGCTTTATTTAAAGCATTCAATAACTCTAATTTGGTAACGGTTGAGATTGTACCTATTGTTTTATCATTTAGATTAAGGAGATGAACTACATTTCTCTTCTTCAAATTATCCCTCCAAAACATCACAGTATATTAACCGAGCTACTATTCACTCAAATGATTCTCAATTGTATTTTTCAAATCTTTACTTTCAATATAATAAACGTATGTGCCATCTTTGAAACTACTTCCCGAAGCAATGACTTTAAATGTATTTTCTCCTTTGTACCCAATATAGAAATTGTTTCCGGACGATTTTTTATCAACAATAATGTAAGAGCCTGAGATTTTTTCTTCTAAGTCTCCATCCGTTAAAATAGGTTCCAAGTTCTCTTTTTCTTCAGAGAGAAATTTTGCATTATTATATTCCTCTTCTAGTTTTTTTAATAAGTTTTTGTTTTCCATAAGACGAATGTCTTTTACTAAATTTCCGTTCACATGTATTTTAAGAGTTCCAAAAGTTATGTCGTCTATATCGAGCTTTTTAATCCCTTTGTCTGAACAAGTTGTATTAATGACTAGTAATGCACAAATGAAGAAGAATAAAAGTTTCCTCAATCCCATCCCTCACTTATTTCTATCTGAATTTCTCAACATAAAATGTAAACCTGCAAAAAACAAACCATAAAAGGTAACTTTAATGATAGACATTTGCTCCATCAGAGGTGTATCGGTTGATTGGTTTGAAGTAAAGACAGACCACCAACTTGGTTCGGGGTATAGATGTGATAGTATGATCCAGAAACAAAAAAATAGAACCACAAAAATCCAATAAAGCTTCATAATATCCCCATCTTTCTGACAGATTTATTTTTCAGCAAACTCTATAGGATTGGGATAAATCTTGATGCTTCAAATAATCTTCTTGAAGAATGCCATACACCGCACAATCCTTGTATTGATTCTTGCTATTGCGGATCATATGTCGGATTATTCCCTCTTGTTTCATACCAACTTTCCTCATAATCTTTCCTGAAGCTGGGTTATCGGTGTTATGAGCTGCTGATATCTTATGGATATTCATTGTCCTGAAACCAAATTCTACAACTGCTCTCAAGGCTTCGGTTCCATAGCCTTGATTCCACCATCTGTATCCAAGTGAGTAGCTTACCTCACAGTTATCCGTTGCACTGTCAAAATCATATAAATCAATTTCTCCGATCAGTTCACCGGTCTCTTTCAGCTCAATCGCCCAGTAACAAAACTCCTTACTTTTATATTGGGTTACAAGCTTAGATACTCTCTCTATTGTTTGCGAAACGGATTTGTGTGCAGGGTTGATGCGATTGTCAGCGACCATTTCGTCTGACAGCCAATGGTCAAATGCACATTGAACATCAATCATCTCAAACTTTCTAAGGATTAATCGCTCTGTTTCTATTTTCAGGGTTCCTATAAAATCGATCATTTTTCACCTTCTAAAATTCCTTTTTACATTATTTTACTCTAAAGTTCAATTAAAAGGTGCACTTCTCCTTCTTAGAGAACTGCACCGCTTTCTTCAGTTACATAGAGTTTTACAAGATCATCGAATATATCGATAGATTCTTCATAATCACTTACCTGTCCAAATCCATATTTGGCATAAACAAAAGGAACGCCAGCGTATTTCGCTGCTTTACTATCACCTTCTGTATCCCCTACATATACAGGGGCGGATAAGTTATTTCTTTGGATAATCAGTTTGATATTCTCGCCTTTTGAAAGTCCGGTTCTCCCTGGATTCTCATAATCTAGGAAATACTTTTCCAACTTATGAAATTCATAAAAGGATTCGATGTAGCCATCTTGACAGTTACTTACGATATAAAGCTTGTATTTTTTCGAAAGCTTTTTCAGTACATCCTCTACATGGGGATAAAGCTTGCCTCCGTGTTTCTTTAAGTAACCCTGTTCTGCATCGCAGCACTTTTTAATGACTTGTGCGCGGATCTCCTCATTTAAATCAGGAAACAACTTTACACTGATCTCATGCATTTGCAATCCCATCGTACTTTCAAAATCGGTCCGAGTTAATTCTCGCTTAATTTGTTCGTGTTCTTTGATACGGCTATTCCACGCATCCAGAACGGTATCGATCGGATCCCAAATGGTCCCATCCAGATCAAAAATGATGCTATCCATATACTTCTTCACCTCTTTTTGCTAATTCGCAGCTTAAGGTCCTGTACCCGCTGAAACAACCTCGTAACCTTTATCATTTTTCTTCACATAAAATATGGTTGGTGTCATTCCTGTTGCACTATCGAAATCATGCCAGGTCACGTCGAACCTTTCACCATTTTCGGGATCACTGCCATTTTCTTCTATGTACGCTATGAAACTCTGATAAGGATGTCCTCTCTCTACTAAATCTGCCCGAATGGCCGATTCCTGACTGTCACTGTCATGAAAGGATGGTGCCAGCAGCGGAGGAAAGATAAATAAAATTAGAATGAAAAATAATACAACAAATATCTTTCTATTCACTCAAACCACCTAAACGGTCCTTTCCAGCTTTAATTTAAACTCCGGTTTTGTCACATAATCCTTGTAGTGTATACTTCCATTTTTTTTTAAGAAATCTTTTAAGCGGGTCCGAATCGCTTCCTCTTTGACGAAATCCAATACCTGGTCTATCGGCACCCAGCGACTTTCCGTGGTTTCGCCTTCTTGTATATTTAATTTCCCTCCGATTGGTTTGCAAACGAAGTCAAACATCACTTTTGTTGGAATGTTCGTAACCCCATCGTGCCCTATGTATTCACATGTGTTGGAATAGACTCCTGATAGATGTGAAACCTCTATGTCGATCCCGCTTTCTTCCTTCGTTTCTCTAATGACTGCGTCCATTAGACTCTCACCGTTTTCCACCTGCCCGCCTGGGAACACCCAGCCTTCATGATGTGTTTTCACAAGCAGGATGTTTCCGTTATCGTCTTCTATCCATGCCCCTACTGCTACGATATGAGTTGGCATTGCCATTATTGTTACCTCCAATTTTATAAATGAATGCTGAAATACTTTCTCAATCGTATCCTCTTTTAGATTATTTTTCCATAATAGCAAAATGATAAATCCATGATAATATCTATGGAAACGACAGAAATGCCAAAGAGGGCTAAACATTTAGCCCTCTTCATTTTGATTATTTTTTCAGAACAGGAATCCAGACTTCGGACCTGTAGCCTTCTAGTTCAGCAGGATCAGCGGTATAAACCTCGATTTCGGGCAGTCCGGCATGTTCATATTCAGTTGCCGGAAACCATTCTTGATATATTTGACGGAATCCATTCTGAATAGCTTCAGGAATCGGTCCATGACATGGGAAAACAGCCCAGGTTGAGGAAGGTATATGGTGCAGTGTTAATCCATCTGATGGAACCGCGGCCACTTCTTTCTTACCAATCATGTATGTAAAATTTTCATTAAAATTTAATGTTATGCCGAGTAGAGGCGTATCGGTTTCTAGGGAATTGAATTTCGCAAGTGATCCGTCCTGCTGACATTCTCCCCAAAACCATTCTCGGGTGCAGCCTTCCTTCCCACATGTTAATGTGGCAGATTTACCGATTACGATAAACGATTCCTTTTCCTCTATGTGATAATCCACTTCCTTTTCTCCTTGAATCGTGAATTGGAACGAAAGACGTGGAAACGCTTTTAATGAAACGCCAGAACGCCGAGCTTCTCTGGGTGAAATGCCATGGATTTTCCGGAACATTTTGGAGAAGGATTCAGGCGAATTATATCCATATTTCAAGGCTATATCAAGCACTCTGGAGGAGGATACGGCCAGTTCTTGCGCAGCTAACGTTAATTTGCGTTTTCGCACATATTCTCCTACTGTCATTCCAGTTAACATATGGAACATTCTTTGAAAATGGAAAGGAGAAGAGAGGGCAACCTTAGCAATCGCCTCGATATCCAGCGGTTCGTTCATCTTGCTTTCCATGACCTCCAAAGCATCTTCCATCCGTTTCAACCAGTCCACACCTAATCACCTCTTTGCTCCTTGTTAACTTGAATTACGATTCGGACAAGTATTTTTGAATAGATGATATTACATTCGACACCAGCTAAGTTCCAACCTGCTTTTCACGATGAAAATGGTGAACTGTTATCAAGAGCAGCACCAGCTAACCTGTTCAGTAAAAGCACGGAATGACAGGATTCACACCAGTAGCTTTTATATAATGAATGCATGAAAAGATTGAAACAAGGAGGTCATTAAATGGAATATTTTCGTACTCATGATATGAAATTTACTAGTATTTAAGAATGAAAGACTAAAGGAGAGATTATTTTGATGAAAAAAAGATTAGTTAGTTTAATGACTGTGGTAGCGCTTTTCTCGTCCAGTTCAGCAACGTTTGCTTCTCAACCAGCCGATCGGAATGTGGAATATGTCGCGTTAGGTGATTCCATACCAGCCGGAATGACACCGTATGGTTCGTATGACCTCAGTTATACAGATTATCTATTGAAGCATTTTAAAAATGGAGATGTTGAGGTAGATTACAATAATTTTGCGGTTTCCGGTTACTCTTCAGACCAATTAAAAAATGATTTGAAAGACAACAACATCATACGGCAAGAAGTAAGGGATGCTACACATATTACCGTTACTATTGGTGCGAATGACTTGTTCCAAAGACTTCTATCAGATCCATCCTCTGCATATGAAGGAATCACTACTGCCAGTGACAATTTACAAACGATACTCAGTACCATCGACGAACTAAACCCTGACGTCGAAGTTTATGTAATGGGATATTATAATCCATTTGCCTACTACCCTGAACAAGTTCAAAAGTTTTTAGTTCCATTAAATGACGCACTGAACGCAGAAATTGAAAAGCGCACCGAAGCGAATGGTGATACGTTTGTTCCGACAGGAAATCGAATCGATCCACATTTTGAGAAATATATGCCTAACCCAGAAGATAATCATTTGAATATTAAAGGATACAAAATAATAGCAAAAGAATTCTGGAAGGCCATCATGCAAAACAAGAAAACCAAATAGCTTAGAATCTAGCAAAAACGACTCGTCCATTTACGAGTCGTTTCTGCTGTTTCGCCTTTTAATTATTGAAAGATCAAAAGTCTTGTGCCATTCTTTTCTTTTTTATGTTATGTAGTAATTTGTTTGTATTTTGTTAAGGCATCAAACAAGAAGTCTTTGTTGTAGTTTGCTTTTTCATGAATAACGTTAACCCAATGCTCAATAGAATCCGTTTGTTTTTCTTGATGCAAACCATCATTCGTACTGAGAAAACTCCCCCAGTTATAAAATTCCCAGTGAGCCACTTCCGATTTGTAAGGAATTCTGCACTCAAATAGAGGATAAGGATGGATATGATTTTGCGAGAATTCTGCTGCCTGCATAAAGTCATACATCTCAATAGGCTCCAGATTAAACGTTTGTGTGGACTTTTTCCCGTTCGGACGATGGTAAATGATTTCAATAAAACCTTTATTCTCCGGTTGCACCTGTATCTTGGCTCCCGGAAAAAAGCCAGTCAGTTTCTCGTTGGTGTAATCTTCTGCACTTGTATCCACCAAGATCGGAGTTAACCACTGGTCTCCAAGATCACACAAGTACCGCCTGCCATTCTCGTCTAGAGCTATGACAGCCACATGTGCTTTTTCCTTGTTAAACTTTGATCCGATTGGAAATGCTTTTACCCCATCTTTTTTGAATTCATCCAGCAGCCAAAGGGCCAGATCAAAGCAATTACCGGTAATACCGTATTGCGCTCGATGTTCTATCATCTGGGAAACATCTCTTTGTTTCTTTTGGATGCCTTGGTCAAAATACCAAGCTTTCGTCAGTGTTTCCATCGGGAAACTATCAAACTTCTTCCATGTATGTAAAATGCCTTTTGTAGGATACATGTTTTCCCCCTGATCTTCTCTTTTAAAAATCTATAGCAATTAAAAAAGCAAGAGTCATGGGACTCGAGCTTCATCCATTTTTTAATCAAACTGCAAGTATTCTAAAGTATTGCCGAATGGATCTCGGAAACTGATATATTTTCCTGGCGGACATGGTGTTGGCTCTTCAATGATAAAGTTAACGTTATGTTCTTTTAAGTGGTCCACTGTTTGATTAATATCTTCTGTCTTAAGAGCTAATACCACTCCAGAAGAATGGTTTTCTGCGTTAAACTCATGGTTTTCTTTTTCCTCTAGAACGATCGGCAGATCACCATGAACGAGAGTAACAATCTTGGAACTATACTCTTTGTTTACTTCAAATCCTAGAACTGTTGTGTAAAAATTGATGGCATCCTTCATATTAGGTACATAAATTCCAATAACACATACTTGAGTCATTTTTTTGCTCCTTTATTCCTTTATTTGTTAATTCTCCCTCTTTCTTATTCTCTTAATTAAACAAATCCCCTTCTTCCATATGTTTTTTATAAAAAACAAACTCGGGTCTTGTTGACCCGAGCTTACTCCATATTATTAGTACATTATTCATATTAACGCTGGCTTGTATTTAGACTGGAATCAAATAAATCTATGATTTCTAAAAATCGTTCTGCTTCCCTAAAGGTATGATCTGCTAGAAGTGGATGGATATTACTCTTTATACGACATGCTTCTATTAGCTCTCTTGCTGTTTTCTTAAAATCCCTTAAAGAGGCAACGGAAACTTTATTTTGGTCTAAAAATTGACTTAATAATGGTTTAGTTTCAGATTGTGGCCGCATCGAATCTAAGTCAATCGCCTGAAAAAGGAGTTGGTCAAAATCGTGGCTAAACTCTCTTGCTTGTTCTACTAACTTTCTCTCAGAAGGATCTAACAGATGACCGATAAACTTTGCATGATCCGCCATGATTCTTAAAAAGAATACATTTTCTTGGATAACTTCATTGGCTTTAGGGACTAACACACCTTGATTTAGTTCTTTTAATCGGTTGGCAAAGTAGGCGGCTTCCCTGCTAATATGGTCAACCAATAATGGAAAATTGTTTGTGCGGATCACACAGCGCAATGTTAAATCTAATACCTTCCGTTTATAGCTCCAAATCGCAGCTGCTGCTTGGTAGACCTCCGTGTTAAAAGCTTTAACCTGATTCAGGTCTGAGTTCACATTAAATCTGGATAACTTCTCTTCAATTCTTTCAAATACAGTTATAAAATGACGTGCTTCGTCGATCAATTGTTTCTGTTCATAAGTGAAACCCAAGCTTAGAAATAAGGCATGTTCTTTCATTATTCTGGACCAAAATTGAATTTCATCTAATGATCTAGCCACAATTGGATCGGCCATTGTATCCCCTCACTATCCTAATCATATCCCCTTCCCATATATATTATTGGATTCAGTTACTAATACATAAAAAAGCAAATTAGTTCGTTGGTACTATTCCCTAATTTTCAGCCATGGAACTAGCACCTGTTTAAATATGGCCGGATATAATGATTTTGTTCGATCTAATTTACCAAAAAGGAGCGCGGTTCAATGGATGTAAGAAATATGCAGGAACAATGCCGAAAACATATAGGCAGCCATATGTTGCTTGAAACCACTGATGGACGAACGATTGATGGCATCATAGAAAGTACGGATGACCAAGGCGTAACAATGATGGTCGCCGAAGAGATGAATAGTGTAGATCGAGAGTATATTTTTACTGGTGACGATTATGATGATGACGATTACAGGCGTAGACCAAGGTTTCGAAGATTTCGCCGAAGAAGGTTTCCATTTCCTTTTATAAGAAGAATATTTTATTATCCATATTACTATCCGTATTATCCATATTACTATCCTCCAGGTTACGCTCCTCCGTATGTCTATCCATATACTTATTAAGTGACAAAAAAAGCTTGGATCTCTAATTTAGAGACCAAGCTTTTTTAATGTGTTCATGAGTATCATGTTCCACAAAACGTTCTGTAAGGTCCTTCCGTTTCAGGTGGCAGTTTGCAGTACTCATCTTGATTTGGTGAGTAATCATATGGATTTGTTAAAGCACTAAGCAGTTTCTCCATCACACTGTAATCTCCATTTTGTACCGCAGCTTCTAATGCTTCTTCTACACGGTGGTTTCGTGGAATCACTGCTGGGTTGCTTTTTTGCATCAACTCCTTGGAAGACTCTTTAGTTTCTGTCTGTCTTTCTAGTCTTTCTTGCCACTTTTTATACCACTCATCAAAATCAGGAGAATTAAAGAGTTTTGAATCCTCTTTTTTATCAAGAGTGAGCGAACGGAAAGTATTCGTATAGTCTGCTGAATGATCTTTCATCAGATTGAGAAGTTCTTTTATTAATGCTTCATCTTCTTTTTCTTCATTAAACAGACCAAGCTTTGCTCTCATGCCTGACATCCATTTGCTGTTGAATTGATCGCCATAATCGGATAACGCCTCTTGAGCGAGTTCCACTGCTTTCTTTTGATCATCATGGAACAGCGGCAATAGTGTTTCAGCAAACCGTGCCAGATTCCATCCACCGATACTCGGCTGATTGCCATATGCATACCGGCCCTGGACATCTATGGAACTGAACACGGTAGCCGGATCGTACGTATCCATGAACGCGCATGGACCATAATCGATCGTTTCCCCGCTGATCGTCATGTTATCAGTGTTCATTACTCCGTGAATAAAACCGGCGAGTTGCCACTTCGCGATGAGTGATGCTTGACGTTTAACCACTTCTTTATAAAAACTGAAATATGGATTTTCGTCGTCTTTTACATGTGGATAATGTCGGTCGATCGCATAGTTAGCGAGAGCTTGAAGTTCGTCTACACTGCCCCATTGACGCGCGAACTCGAATGTTCCAACACGCAGATGACTGGAAGCAACGCGAGTCATAATCGCACCAGGCAGATTCGTCTCACGGATAACTGGTTCACCCGTTGTTACAACAGCAAGACTGCGAGTAGTCGGGATGTCGAGTCCATGCATAGCTTCACTGATAATATATTCACGCAGCATCGGTCCGAGTGCCGCACGACCATCTCCTCCACGAGAATAAGGTGTTCTCCCAGATCCTTTTAGCTGGATTTCGAAACGATCACCTTTTGGCGTGATCTGCTCACCGACCATGAGTGCACGTCCGTCTCCAAGCATCGTAAAGTTGCCGAACTGATGGCCGGCGTATGCTTGGGCAAGTGACGAACCTCCTTCTGGAACTTTATTGCCCGCGAATACGTTAAGGGCATCTTCACCTTGAAGTGACTCAACATCCAGTCCTAACTCTTTTGCAAGAGTTTCATTCAAAACCACTAGTTTAGGTGCTTCAACAGGGTTCGGATTGATTGTTGAATAAAACTTTTCAGGCAGACTTGCATAACTGTTTTCTAGGTTCCATCCTGATTCTTTTGTCATGATGTCTCCTTTCCTTACTTCTATTTTTTGAAGAATAATCAATACTTATCTATCTCCACAATAACACAACACAGATTCACTTGAATCTCATTCTGCCTCACCATTATTCCCTTTTCACCGCAAATAAATAAACGCCCGATGAAATGCGGGCGTTGTGAAATAAAGTAAATATACAGGTTAACGATGGGACGGCCAGGACCCTTGCATTTTTCTGATTTGAATAATCTGACCTGTATGATAGGCGTCGTGAAGGAAGATATCCAGCAGCTTACCTTCAAGTTGTTCAATCTCTTTTTCGGGAGTTTTAATCAGCAGCTGTCGTAAATTGTTATAAACATCCTCAGCACGTTTAACTATCTTTTTCCACTCTGCATCATCATTAGACTGTTCAGTTAGAGAGAAGGTTTGATCACCATCGAGATTATTTGCCCAATCTATCCCCTGCATGTTGGACACAAGTCTCTCTTTGTAATAAATGAGATGATTCACGTTCTCCCAGATTGTTTTAGTTGCCTCTCCCGCGGGTCTCCAGGTGGCTTGTTCTGCCGTAATCCCTTCGATCGCGTGTTTTAGCGGAGCATACCAACTCTCCTTTTCATACGTTGAATCGAGTACGTTTAAAAGCAAGTCCATTCGTCCCTTTGTCGTCTCTTCTTTTAGCATTTTTACGCCTCCTAAATGCTTGGTTTGTGTGATACGTTTACCTTTCGTGTTTGGATGATTTTTTCCTTTAAAATTTTTAGGTTTAATGTACTGACACACTTTTTATTGAATATAAATAGAATTGGAGCTTTGTGTTTTATGGAGGGGAGGGGCAGGAGATGGTGAATAAACCGCGGCAGCTGCTACGGGGGGACACGATTGGGATTGTTACGTTAGGAAGCCCTTTGGATGCCAATACGATTAATCAAGGGATTAATACGTTAAGAAATATGGGATTCCAAGTGATTGTGGGTGATCATGTATATGCCTCTAACGGTTTTCTGGCTGGGACACCTGAGCAGCAGGCCGCGGATTTGATGTCCATGTTTGAAAATCCCCAAGTAAAAATGATCTTGCCAACAAGAGGCGGAGTGGGTGTAGCCAGCATTCTTCCATACTTGGACTTTCCCCTAATCAGCAAAAACCCTAAATTGATTTCGGGTTATAGCGACATTACGATCCTGCTGAATGTTCTTTACCAATATGCGAATCTCGTTACCTTTCATAGCTTGATGCTTCTCGATTTCAAACCGGATACTCCGCCCTATAACTATAACCAGTTCTTCAATGCCACTACACGTTTGACAGCACCTTGGCCGATTAATAATCCTCCCGAAATTCAGCTTGTCAGTAAAATTCCTGGCGATGTAACCGGTCCAATCGTTGGCGGTAACCTCACTTCATTTGTAGGCACGTTAGGAACTCCTTATGAGATTGATACAAAAGGGAAGATTTTGTTTCTTGAAGATACTCATGAACCGGTAAATACGATTTTTCGATACATTAATCACCTAAGGTTAGCTGGAAAGTTTAATGATTGCATCGGAATTATTATGGGAGAATGCACGAATTGTGAACCTGCGTATGGGAAAACATTTGAAAATGTGATTGATGAACATATAGTTCCGCTAGGCAAACCACTAATGACGAACCTGGCAAGCGGACACGGGTATTATAAAGCTGCAGTACCTTTCGGGGTAAACGTGAACATGAATTCGACCAACCGGACGATTACTGTGATGGAACCTACTGTGATTGTTTAAGTTTTTTTGACCACAAAATGGTGAGGAATTATAAATGGTTGTTGAGGACTCATAGCAGTTCTAATATTCAATAAAAAATGCACTCCTCCATCAAAGGAAAAGTGCATCTTATTTTCTGCGCGCTATTTTTGAGGAATGTTACAGCCATCGTCATCACAGCTAACCCCGTCTTGTTCGTTTAGAGAAGTGACTTCATCCTCTGCGATGATTTTTTTCAACGCGTTTACAAACACATCCGTCGGCTGTGCACCAGTAAGGGCGTATTTCTTATTGATCAAAAAGAATGGTACACCTGTAATCCCATACTGCTGACCTGTTTGTTGATCAGCCCGAACGGCGTCTGTCATCTCATCACTTGCGAGCATCTTCTCTACTTCTTCCCGGTTCAATCCGACGTCAGCTGCAAGCTCAGCTAATGTTTCATGATCTCCAATGTGTTTGGATTCTGTGAAGTAAGCAAGAAGGATGCGATCTGTCATCTTCTGCATCAAGCCGTGATTTTTGGCAAGCATCGTTACACGGTGAGCATCAAACGTGTTGGTTAAGATTAGGGTCTCAAAGTTAAAATCTACCCCAGCTTCTTTCCCCATCTTTGTCATGTTCTCCGTATTCGCTTTTGCTGTCTCTATACTCATGCCATATTTTTTAGCGAGTTTTTCGTACATATTATCTTTGACATCGCGTTCCATCGTCGGATCCAACTCAAAGCATCGATACGTCACTTCGATCGGATGGTCAATCTGCTTAATAGCGTCCTCCAGACGCTTTTTGCCAATATAGCAGAATGGTCAAGCGAAGTCAGTCCACATTTCAATATACATAAACAATCCCTCCAATTGGTGTTTTCATCTTCAACTTTAGTATAGAAGGAATTTTGGGATTTTACACGTGATGTGATTCTGGACAAAAAATACGGTGTAGGGTAGGGGTCTGACCCCTACCCTACACCGTATTTTTAAAGTACTGTCTCGTAAACTATATGGTAACTTCCTTATTCTTCATCACCCGGCTGGTCACCATCACGGCGATGAATGAAACTGCGAGTATCCAGACTAAAGCAACAAACGGATATAGAACCGGTATTCCAAATAGATTGATCGTGTTGAAGTGGTGAAACAAAAATTCCACTTTCATGATATAAAGAAATGAGAAACTGAACACATCGTCTAACCAGGATGGAAGATTCATTGATTCAACAAACCAGTAAGGCAACGCGAAGATAACACCATTGATAATAAAAGAAATAAAAGAGTTCTTACATAGAGATGAGACCAAGATGATCACCAATGCAAAACTGAATGCTGCGAGCAAGTGGAACCCTAATTGAATAAGATGGAACTCTATTAATGTAAAACTATAGTTTGAAAAGAAATAAGTGTGCATATTCTGAATCGGACTCGCCCATCCGTCATGTCCATATCTAATTCCATTCCATATTAAGTTAAAGATCTCGGTAATCAGTACGATGGTGCTAGCGTAAATGAGCGCCGCCATGATTTTAGACCACAACAAACTCTCTCTTCCTTTACTGGAGCTGAGAATATAACGGTCCACACGAGAGCTGTATTCTTGGGTATAAGTCATTGAAAGTCCGATCAAAAGCATTGCTCCGGTAATCATGAGAGCATAAGTACTCGCATAATCTACGGTTTCTCTCGGTCCCTTATTATAAGAAAAATAAGACAGATCTACTTTTTGTATCATCGATTTCTCAAGCTCGGTGTTGTAATTATTGTTTTGCTGAATCTCTTTGTACCTGCTCTTCAGCCTTCCTTCTGAATTTTTTATAAAGGCAATCATTTCATAGATTCCAGATTGGGTCTGTTCTTGATCTGTAAACATGTGGCCCTCATGCCCGCCTCCTGCTCTTTGATCCAGCACTTTCATCAGATTCTGGTATTCTTTTTCAGCAAGTTCAGCTTTTTCTTTTGTAATTGGACCTTCCCAATCCTTATACAGCTGCCTTTCCAATTCTGTACTGTGATTGAATGTGAATCCCGTTGAAAATAGCAGCAATATGAAAAGCGTGATATAAACCGTTTTTTGCTTAAAAATCTTATAGAGTTCAAATAACACGAGCTGCTTCACGCCGTTTCCTCCTCATCAAAGTAATATAAATACAAGTCTTCGAGATTTGGAATGTCGTTTTCAGCGTTAGGCTCGGGCTGTTCATCACTCAGGATACGCAGCTGAAATTGATCTTCAAAACGGGCGATGTTCCCTACCTTGTATTCTGATTGGTACCTCGGAATCTCATTCTCGTTCGTCACGAGCGTCCACACTTTGTCTTCGATCCCTTTTAACAAAGACTGAGGTGTTTCTTTTTTCACGAGCTGGCCTTCCTTTAAAATAAGTACTTCTTTCGCAATAAACTCAATATCTGAAACAATATGTGTAGAAAGAAGAACAATTCGATTGGTTGAGATCTTAGACAAAAGATTTCTGAATCGGATTCTTTCCTTTGGATCCAGACCTGCCGTCGGTTCATCTACGATTAAAATCTGCGGATCGTTCAATAACGCCTGTGCAATCCCGATACGGCGCTTCATTCCACCGGAGAATCCGCCTATCTTTTTACGGTGATGGTCTGATAACCCTACTAACTCTAATACTTCCTCTACTTTTTCATTTGTTTCATCTTTCGGCAGCCCTTTTAAAGCAGCGATGTATTTCAGGAATTTTTCTGCTGTAAAGTTTTTATAATAGCCGACATGCTGAGGCAGATAGCCGATCAGCTCCCTGTACCTCTCATTCATGTCCGCGATATCTTGCCCATTCAAGAGCACACGGCCGGAACTTGGTTTCATCACGCTCGCCAGTATACGCATCAGCGTCGTCTTGCCAGACCCGTTTGCCCCAAGAATTCCATAAACGCCTGTTGTAAGTTCCAGATTGATATCATTTAGCGCACTTTTATCCTTGAAAGTCTTAGTTATGTTCTCAATGGTTAACTTCATATAACACACCTCTTTTATAAATGTGGACGGCCTTAAACAACGAAAGAATCAACGCTATGGCACTTGCGGTTACATAAAGCTCTGCTGGCAGTGACTCTAATTTTTCAATGATTCGCGGCTGGCTTAAGTATCCGCTGACAGTCAGCCATATTACCATGCCTGCCGTTATGGCATAAATCTGCCGGTACCTGCTCACAAAAAGCAATGAAAGTGCAGATATGAATGTAAACGGTGTGATCCAAAATAGAAGCATTTTAGAAATCAAAACCTCTTGATGAAACATCCCTAGACTTACGGTGATTAAAAGGTTAACAACGAGGTTAAACCCGCCGACAACGAGCATCTTTGAGAGCATAATTTCCTGAAGGTTATATTTATAAGACATTTCCAGTTCTGCCATCCCGGTATTCCTGCTCTTCAACACTTCGATTAAACCCATAATCGTTGTGATAGGCGCGAACATCATGATCATCGCATATGGATCTACTTGCATGAGAAGTACACCAGATAATGCAGCGGCGATTAATAATCCGTTAGCGATCCAGAACAGCGAACTCATATAGAAAACTTCTTGATACGCTTGCTTCGTAATGGCAGTCAATCCTCTAAGAGCTGCTCTCCACTTATTTTTCCGGACCGGAACATACGGTTTCATCGCATCGATCGTCATCATGATCCGCTCTTCCCCCGGATATTCCACATCGTACTCATCTAACAAACTGCCAATCTCCTGTTCCAAGTCTTCTATCTGATAATCCACATTTTCATCACAAGTATGGTGTAGTTTTCTGTTCTTCATCTTCAACACCTCGCTTTAAGAGTTTGGCTAGCTTGCCTAGCCCTTGATGCAATCTTGATTTAACTGTCGAGACATTCGTTTCCGTCACATCCGCTATTTCTTTAATTTTCATGTGGTGAAAATACTTTAGGAGGACTGCTTCCCGCTGATGTTCCGGAAGTGTGCTAACCGCTGTTTTCACTTGTTCTCGTATTTCTTTCCGTTCAAATATGTAAGGCACATAACTTTGATCGCACACAAGCGCTTCATTTAATTCCGCTTGCTTTGATGTCTGTTTATAGTCGGAGCTTCTCCAATAATCCCTGCAGTGGTTGACCGCGATCGTATACAGCCAGCTTGAAAACTTCCCCTTATTGGAATACGACTGAATTCTTTGTATCACTTTTATAAAAATTTCCTGAGTCAGATCATACGCCGTTTCTTTGTTTCCGACTTTTCGGTAAACATAGGCGAAAATCTGCTTATAATATTTTCGTGTCAGGACCTCCATGGCCGCTTGGCTTCCGGCTAGGATCTCTTTAACGAGCTGTTCATCTTCAGGCATTTTCATCACCTCATTCATTAAGACGGGATATATTTCAAAAAGATTTAAATTTATAAAAAAAGAGCTGTTTTATACACTGTTTTATACAGCTCATCAGTTGTCGTTTATGTATTCATTTACAATTATTTCAAAATATGACACTTAGTACAATGACTGATTTGACTACAGACCCTTTCCCACTCCTGCCTTTACACCCAATCCAGTAACTCGGGACAGGCAAATTCCATATTTTAATATGAGGAAATCGAGAAGAGATTTTTACGTAAACTTGCGATTAATCTTAACTCGTTATTAATAGTACAAACAATTCAAGGAGGTGTTCTTATTGGATAATAAACACCAATGGAATCTGGATGGCTTAAGCACGGGTGACTTTCAGGTCAGTGGCGGTAACCCGCATCATCCACAAGATCCGCGTGAACAAGATCCCCGTATTTTCATCGGTACCTGTGTTGGCGTTTGTGTAATCGGTATCTGTTTTAACTTTTGCGGAGGTTGTGGCGGATGCTTCGGGTGCGGCGGATGTGCTGTACGTTGCGGTGGATGTGGCGGATGTGGCGGATGCGCTGGTCGTTGTGGCGGACGTTGTGGTGGACATTGTGGTGGACATTGTGGTGGACATTAATCACATCGTGAGACAGGATAATATGCTGCTTTAATTAATAAAAAGGACTTGAAGCTGACTCAAAGGTACATCAAATGGCCTTTGATGTCAGCTTTTTTATATTTGGTTATTTTTTCTGGTTGGAACTGTCATTCTAAAGTGCACATGGGCATGACTGGGCGGCAGTCTTGGGTGAAACAGGCACTAGTTGGAGTGAAACGACGCGCACAGTAAAACCCGATCATCGTAAAAGAAGTTTGCTCCTCCATACAAACTTTTTTAAATACATAATGGACAAGAGGTATCCATATTAATAGATGATGAGCTTTTCGTGGAGGAGTGGTCGTATGAACAAAGTAAATCCTTCTATGTGTTTAAAGGTGAAAAAAGATCTCTTTATTTATCCAGAACCGAATAAGGGGGTCTATCTCAGGAACAATGGCACCTCTGTACGGATGGAAGGAAGCACGATAGAAAAGTGGCTTGAGAAGTTAATCCCCATGATGGATGGAAGTTTGACGCTCGGCGAAATAACAAACGGTTTACCGGAGCCCTATGAGAAGCAAGTGTACAAGATTTCTGACGTATTATTTGATAATGGTTTTGTAAGTGATGTCAGCCAGGATCTTCCCCACAATCTTTCCGAGTCTATACTTAAAAAATACGCTTCACAGATTGAATACATCAATCATTTAAAAGACTCTGGCGCATATCGGTTTCAAAAGTACCGTGACACAAAGGTAGCTGTGCTGAGTTCTGGTTCCCTTCTTTACTCTCTTGTCCAATCACTGATCGATTCAGGTCTTCCTGCGTTCAGCATTTTTGCTGCTCAAGAAACCGATGAAAAAAGACTTCACAAGATGATTGCGAAAGCAAAGGCGACAGATCCGGATACCTTAATTTCCATCACACCATTAGAGAAAAACTGTGAAAACTTGCAGCCGTTCGACTATATCATCTACGGTTCAGAAGGAAATGATTTGGATCAACTACGTGCGATACAAAAATTTTGCAAGAAACAAGGCAAGACATTTCTACCTGTTACGATTGAGAAAAATGCAGCTTTCGCGGGACCAATAGTTACTGCAGAATCCAATGCTTGCTGGGAATCCGCATATCGCCGGCTGCATCAAACGCAAGAAACAATAAGCTACTCATCTTCTTCAACCGCTGATTCCTTGTTAGCGAACGTGGCGGTTTTTGAACTTTTTAAAACGGTTACCGGTGTTCTGGAAAACAAAATAGATAGCCCGATCTACAGACTTAACTTAGAAACACTCGAGGGGAGCTGGCACCCTGTTATTCCTCATCCTCATGTGACGGAAAACATAAAAGCAGTGCCTATTCCAGACCCGCTGCTGCACATGTTAGACGGGAACTACCCACAAAAAGATTTCCAATCGGTGTTTTATCAGATCACTTCAAGAGAAACCGGTATTTTTCATACGTGGGAAGAAGAAGATTTGCTGCAGCTTCCTTTATCTCAATGCAAAGTTACACTATCGGATCCTCGCACAGAGATTGTCTGTTCAGGACTTACGCATGATGAAGCAAGAACAGACGCAGGTCTTTCAGGGATTGAAACATATGTGAAAGGCTTATACCGGGATGCCTCTCTCTCATTGACCGCTGGTGCTGGTCAAACGGCTGTGGAAGGTTTGTGCAGAGCCTTGCAGAACAGTCTTCATGATGCATTTGTGAAGTCAAAAGAATATGCTGCTTTATCTAAAATGGACGTTAGCAGTATACATGATGAGCGATGCCGCTTTTTTCTCCAGTCACTGTCTGCGTTTTGTCCTGAAACAAAAGTTTATAGCGGTGTTAAAGTGTTCGGTTTTCCTGTCGTCTGGGTGCATGCCAATGAGCACTGGTACGGAAGTGCAGGTTTGAATAATAAGATGGCTTTAGAGAGAGCATTAAAAACGGCTTTGATAGACACGCAAAATAATGAAGAACTGTTTAACCCTTATGGGGTTAAGGTCGATTCCATTCCATGTGAAACGCAATTACAGGTCATTTCCCTGGATGAACAGTCCCTTCACGAAACATTTGCGTCAGCACTTCAAACACTAGAAAAAAATAACGTGCGGGCACAGATCTTCTTGTTGCAAGCCGAAACCATCCTTAATGAACATACAGCCGGAATATTCGGTGTCACATTGTGCGAGGAGGAACAGTCATGAAACACTCCATCGCTATTATTGGAAACGGGAAGTTAGCTGACTATGTATCTATGAATTTACGTGAAACCTATCAAATTACACGCTGGGCTTCTGTAGAAGAAGCCGTTCCAAATAAAGAAAATTTGGCATTGGTACTTCACGACTCGTGGGATCCGGCTGAACATTTAAAAACTGAAGAAGTATTCGGTTCGAGAGGTATCCCATGGCTCCGGGCATACTTTTCCTTTGGCGAAGCGATTATCGGTCCGCTTGTTGTGCCTGATGAACCTGGCTGTTCTCAGTGTGCCGACTTTCGGCATTTTATGACGGGACCAGACAGACGAGAACATTTTCAGATTAAAGAATACAAGCTGAATGCGATTGAGAGCTTACGAGATCCGTGGGCCACTAATCTCGGAATCTCTCAAACTGCTGCTCTCATTCAAGGTGAGATTCATTCTTTTTTAAATGGAGAAAAAGCACATACAGTGAATCACGTCCTCTTGCTGCACTTGAACACGTTCAGGCTTTCTCGCCATTTCTTTTTACCTGACCCGTACTGTTCAGTTTGCGGCGGCTTGCCGGAGGATACAGCGGATTTTGCAAAAATTACTTTGAAGCGAAGCCCAAAAACTTCAATGGAAAGTTACCGGTGCCGCTCAATCGAGGAACTCCAGAAAGTACTTAGCAAAGACTACTTGGACAGCCGGACGGGTGTATTAAATTATAAACGATATGATTACCTGTCCCCTTTTGCAGATACCGTTGTCAATCTTCCATTATTGTCGGGTAACGAATTGAACGCAGGACGCACCCATTCTTATGCACAGAGTGAGCTCTCCGGTATTTTAGAGGGACTCGAGAGATATTGCGGATATGCGCCGAGAGGTAAACGAACTACGGTGTATGAACCGTATTCAAAGGTAGAGAAGTATGCGCTGGATCCTGAATCAATCGGCGTTCATACGAAGGAACAATATGAGAGACCTCATTTTCCGTTTAAGCCGCTGGACAGAGATCACCCCGTTCATTGGGTTTGGGGTTATTCGCTATCAGAGGACCGGCCGATTCTAGTTCCTGAGACGTTCGCATATTACAGCTTAGGCGGCGGAGAAGGGTTTGTGTACGAAACATCGAACGGCTGTGCAGTTGGCGGCAGTTTGGAGGAAGCGATTTTATACGGAATCTTCGAGATCGTTGAGCGGGATGCGTTTCTAATGGCATGGTACGGGCAGCTTCCTATTCCCCGCCTGGATAGCAAAACGATCGATGACACTGAACTGCAGCTCATGCTCCACCGCCTCCAAAGTATAACGGGGTATGAAATTCATCTGTTTAATTCTACGACAGAGAATGGCATTCCAAGCATTTGGGCGATTGCCAAGAATACGAAGGATGATGGATTGAATCTGCTATGTGCAGCAGGTGCCCACCTCGATCCGATTCGAGCCGTAAAAGGAGCCGTTCAAGAACTCTCCGGCATGCTGCTAAACATGGATGATGTGTTTGTAAAGAACCGCAAAAAATATGAAAAGATGCTTCGCGACTCGTATCTTGTCCGCCAAATGGAAGATCATTCGATGCTGTACGGTTTAAAGGAAGCGGAGAAACGGATGTTCTTCCTGCTCGATAAACGAATGAATAGAAATTTTAAAGACGAATTTCAGCCAGTCCGTCAAACAGCTGATTTGTTGGATGATTTAAACGGAGTCTTAGAAACGTTTAAAAAATTGAATCTAGAAGTCATTGTTGTAGATCAAACAGGGCCTGAACTGAAACGAAACGGGCTGCACTGTGTAAAAGTTGTGATACCTGGAATGCTGCCAATGACATTCGGTCACCACTTGACTCGGCTAAAAGGACTTGATCGCGTTCTGACTGTGCCGGCAAAACTTGGGTATGTGAAACAGCCTCTCACATATGAAGAGCTTAATCCTTATCCTCATCCATTTCCATAAGTTAGCCAAGGGGGAACCGTTATGAACCTCGATGAATTTTTATATAAACTTCATTTCGAGACAGACAAGATAACACCCCCTGATTGGGAGGTGAACTGGGATGACGCTCCTCTTCCCTATAAACTATATCGTGGCTTGCCTGTTATCACTTTAGATTCAGATATTCCGGATGTACTTGAACAAACGGCGAAACCAACTTTAAAAGACATCGGTCACTTTCTTTGGTATAGTTTTGGACTTACTCAAGTCAGCGAGTCGTTCCCTTTTCCTACCCAAACAGACTCATGGACAGCATGCAGGCGATTTGTCCCATCCGGCGGAGCGCTGTATCCAAGTGAACTTTACTTGTATTTAAAAATTGAAGATGTGGCTGCTGGAATCTATCATTATGATGTCGCGCACCATTGTTTAGTTTGTTTGCGGGAAGGTAATTTTGATGATTATTTAAGGCTGGCACTCGGTAACCGCTGTGATGTCTCTTCTTCTTTTGGAGCTGTTTTTATCTCAACTTTCTTTTGGAAGAACTTTTTCAAATATCATAACTTCTCCTACCGGCTTCAAGGTTTGGATGCTGGATTTGTGATCGGTCAGCTGCTTGAAGTCGGGCGGCGGCTCGGTTTTAAATCAGGTGTATATTATCAGTTCTTGGATCGTGCCATTAATCATCTGATTGGAATCCACGATCATGAAGAAAGTGTATATGCCGTGATTCCTCTTTCTGTTGATAAAAAAATGACCTGGTTTCGTGATGAAGCGCAAGATTCGGTATCTGCAGAAAAATTATGCTCTGAACTAAAACCGCTCCATCATCAGCATTACGTCCGGTCGAAGGAAATAAGAGAATATCCGATGCTGCTTAAGATGAATGAAGCATGCATGATGGATTCTTTTGCTTCTCTAATCACAATAAAAAAGACCCAGCATGAAGAACGAGGAAACCCGGTTATCAGGCTTCCTTCTGTAGATCGGTTATCTTACAAGTTCTCAACTGCATGCCGTAGCCGCTACTCACCTGGGCTGGATTTCGTCTTGAAACCGATCAGCCTGAACACATTGTCTGCACTATTTTTTGAAACCATTTCTGCGAGTTCCTACCGAAATGATCTTGATCAATTTCTTCAGCAGATTCCTTACAGGGTATCTCTTACTCTTAGTTCATATAACATTGATGGTTTATCAAACGCCTTATACGCCTACGATGGTTCAGCGCATGTATTGAGAGGTATAGCTGAAGGAGATTTTCGCAACGCACTTCAAAACGGACTGTTAGCCGACTTTGTTAATACGGCACAAATTCCTCTATCCGTGAACATTGTTGGAAATCAGGATCATTATCGAAATGCCTATGGATTTAGAGGGCATCGGATTCAGCATATGGAAACGGGTATTCTCTCTCATTCTTTGCTACTGGCCGCTTCGGCATTAAAGTTAGGCGGGCATCCCATACTAGGATTTAATGTACCTTGGTATGATGAGCTTTTTCAACTGAATCAAAGTGGAAGAACCAGTCTGCTTCATATACCAATCGGGCATTATCGGCCAAATCCGAGATTGCAAGGAAGTTTGCACAATTAAAAAAAGCCTGAGATCATTTTCTCAGGCTACTTAACGTCTATCTTTCTGACTGGACTATGATCATCTATGCTGATCAAAAAGAATCGGATTCCCATCAGGATCTTCTACTATAAAACTTGCTGGTCCTTCGCTGTTTTCATCTGCTTCTGTCAGCATTTTTACGCCTTTAGCTTTAAGCTCCTTTTGAAGATCTCGAACGTCTGTAAAGGAATCGAGATTTTCGGCATTTTCATTCCAACCCGGATTGAATGTGAGAATGTTTTTTTCAAACATGCCTTGAAAAAGACCAATTACACAGCTTTCATTCTTTAAAATCAGCCAATTTTGTTCGATGTTTCCTCCAAGAGCTGTAAATCCTATTTTCTCGTAAAACTCTTTTGAAGCATGAATATCTTTTACCGTTAAACTTACAGAGAATGCACCTAGTTTCATATTTCCTCCTCTTAACCCTTGTTAATTTCTTACATCAAGTATAAACAAAATAATTTCATCTCCCAAAGAATTCTTCACTATTTATCTTTTTTGACGTTTCTTCACATATAATCCAATGAAAACAATGAATAGCACGAACAACACAATATAAATCACTTTCGAATAAACATCCATGTAATGTGCGATAACATCCCACGATTCACCGAAATAAGCTCCCAGGTTTACGAGTACCACGTTCCATATCAGGGTTCCAAGAGTAGTAAGGGCAAGGAACACACCCATGTTCATGTTTGACATTCCTGCAGGGATAGAGATCAAACTCCGGACGAGCGGAACAAACCGGCAAAAGAATACCGTCCAAGGACCATAACGGTCAAACCAGGCATCTGCTTTATGAATATCGTTTTTCGTTAGACGCAGAATATGTCCCCAGCGATCAATGATCTTCTCCATTCTTTCAACATCCAGCTGTCGGCCGATTCCGTAAAGCACTAAAGCACCTAGGACAGAACCCGCAGTTGCCGATAGGACAACTCCTAGAATATTCAGGTTTGAGGTTTGTGTCATAAAACCTCCAAACGTTAAAATGATCTCCGACGGTATGGGCGGAAATATATTCTCCAGCGCAATCAGCAATAATATGCCAACATAGCCGAATTCGTTCATAATACTAGTTAACCAGTTTTCCATCGTAAACTCCTTTAATTCAAACTAAGTTGTGCACTTTTTAATAGGTTCTATACAAGTACGTCTATTTTTTAAAAAAGTTTCTATTAAATTAATGGTTCGACAACGACAATTTTCGAAAACAGCCTTTAAATTTAAATGTATATTGAAGAGTATATAGCATTGTTATTGGAAACTTTTCCCCAAAGTTGATTTCCAAAATCATAATGCCACCATTCTTCGTGATAGTTAGTAAAACCTACAGACGTAAGTGTGTGATATAACAGTCTTCTATTATGTAAACACTCTTTCTCAAAACTATTTAATTTATTATCGCTTTGCCTGACTTCATAGTATCTCGTTGAAGCTTTATTAGATAAATCATCAAAATCTGTTCCCATATTAAGTAGTTTACCTTTTTCATCTACAATAGATAAATCCACTGAACCACCTGTTAAATGTGGAGAAGGTTTTAATACATCAGTAGATGGTAATGCTACATATTTCTGTGTCAAAGTTATTAACTCTTCTTCGTTGGTATTTGGATGTTTCGAAGTTAATACTTTCTTAAAATCATTAAATAATGACTGTTGTACTTCTACTGGTCTCCAAGTATCCCAAATAATAAATTTATAACCGATGGGAAGTTTTAATGATGCTTGCTCTAACATATGAGCAATAGATTCACGAACATAGCATTCATTTATAGCACCCTGTATTCCATTTAAATAATACATAGGCTTTACTATAAAACTACTACTTTGACTTAGCGGTACTAATTTTTCACTACTTATTTCTATCTTTATATCTTTCCAACCGTCGATTCGTTTGATATCTGGTATATATAAATATTCTTTGTTATTCATCATTCTCATCCCTTATCGATAAAAAAGTAAATAACTTTATTCCACAATCCTGCTCGTTTACTCAATAATTTAAATTCAATAGAATAGGTGTTAATCCTTCATATATTAACACACCCTATCCGTGAAATGATGTTCAAGGGAAATTATCGGAGGTTAAAAGTTTTTTTCGGAAGGAGTAAGCAGGAGTCTCACACTTTGCACTTTGATCGCTTACCATTGGTTAGAAAATTGCTTAAAAATAAAAAAAGAGGCACCCTCTACCACTAAGGAAATGCCTTTTTATGGTAACTCATTTATCGTTCTTAAAGTAATGAACTGGACGAATTTCGATGCGCCAGCCAAAATCTTCTCCCCTGCTCACTTGTGTTGTCGGATGAAGAGATGCCAACTGGATCGCTTCATCCATGTCCTCAGCTTCGAAAAGGAAGATACTGCCGATTAGCTCTTTCGTTTCTGTAAAAGGACCATCTGTAACTGATAACTTACCATTCACACGACGTAAGCTTTTTGTCTCTAGCTCCAGACCGGCATCGATTAACACCTTTCCGCTGTCATAAAATTTCTCGAGGTGTGGCTGGCATTCACTCATAATTGCCTCAATCTCTGCATTTGGGCGAGCATCCATTTTTTCAGGGATTAAATAACCCATACATAAAAATATCACATTCATCTCTCCTAGATTACTGGAATTTTTGTATCTATTAATACGACGATCAGTAAATTGAATCGACAAAACTTTAATATTTTTTTATTCCATACAAATTTTAGCCTGTCTCAATAGGAATTTCTGTTCCTGTACATTTTGTGTTAACGAAGCAGCACGCTGGAATTCTTCAAATGCTTCCCGCTTTCTCCCTAGCTTTAGGAGAAAATTACCCTTTACGCTCGGAAGCAAATGATAGTTTTTCAACGCCGGATTCAAAAGTAGAGAATCAACAATCTCCAACCCTTCCTCTATCCCATATGCCATCGAAATAGCAACCGCACGATTCAATTCTACTATGGGAGAAGGTGCGACCTGGGCAAGGGCATCGTATAGGGCGGAAATTTCCTGCCAATCCGTTTCCGATGCTGTGCGTGCCCTGGCGTGACAAGCAGCTATAGATGCTTGCAGTGAGTAAGGACCATTGGTACCACCAATTTGCTCAACCCGCTTAAGCGCCGAAAAGCCACGGTGAATCAAAAGATCATCCCACAGTACCCGATTCTGATCCTGGAGCAAAATAGGTTCTCCCATGGGACCAATACGCGCTTTGAAACGTGATGCCTGGATTTCCATAAGGGCAATCAAACCATGCACTTCCGGTTCCTCAGGGAGTATTTCCGCCAAAATCCGACCAAGACGTATGGCTTCATTACACAGTGTTGGACGAATCCAGTTCTCACCGCCGTTTGCAACATATCCTTCATTAAACATGAGATAGATCACTTCTAGGACTGATGACATACGGAGTGAAAGCTCAACTCCATGAGGAACTTCAAAAGGTACCTTAGAAGCAGAAAGTGTACGCTTTGCTCTGACGATACGTTGTGCTATGGTTGATTCCGGCATAAGAAAAGCTCGCGCAATTTCGTCTGTCTTTAATCCACATAACAGCTTAAGTGTTAAAGCGACTCTTGCTTCCCTGGAGAGAACCGGATGGCAAGTAGTGAAGATGAGACGCAGGAGATCGTCATTGATCTCCTCTTCAATTGAATCATAGTCAGTTTTTATTTTAAGTTCCATATTTCGCCCGATTTCCTCATACTTTAGATCACGTAATTTGTTTTGACGCAGAAAATCAATCGCTCGACGTTTGGCAACAGTCATAAGCCATGCTCCCGGTTTTTCCGGTATGCCTGACTCCGGCCATTTTTCAAGTGCAATGGCCAATGCATCTTGGGCTAAATCTTCTGCAATACTGACATCTTGAACAATTCGGGCAACACCTGCAATGATCCTGACTGATTCGACTGTCCAGACCCCTTCAATGGTACGATGGGTTCCATATTTCTTCACTACTTTGATTTCTCACGTAATTCAACTTCTTTTGCCAATATTTCGGTAAGCTCCGGCGCCTCAAAAACTTGACGCAATTCAATCTGACCTTCCCCATGTCCTTGCGGGTCCGGCATCCGCATCGCCCATTCAATGGCTTCTTCCCTTGACTTCACATCAATCAAAATGAACCCGGCTATCAATTCTTTCGTTTCAGTAAATGGGCCATCTGTCACCACCGGCTTTGCCCCTGGTTTTGGATACGAAATACGAATCCCATTTGAACTTGGATGAAGTCCTTTAGCCGCAACTCGCACACCTGCCTTAACTAAGTCCTCATTGTACTTTCTCATGGCTTCATTGAGCTCGAAGTTCGGGCGATTTCCAGCTTCCGAATTTTTCGAGGCTTTGACAATCAACATAAACAACATAAATCTTCCTCCTTAATTTTAGTTAATTTCTTATTAGAAGACCTTACATACTCGGCCTCTGTATAAATACAACGAACAAGAAAAAGCAAAATCGACAACAATCATAAAAAATCTTTTCTATATTATCTATAATAGAAATATGGGCACGAAATTTATTTAATCCAAATAGATAAGCTGTTATTTAACAGAAAAGCTTATACAAATCATGGTGACAACATTTAGACGTTTTTTTATAAGATTTGTACTGAAATTCGGATAGCAATACAATGTTTCACTTTTATGATAAATACTCAAACATCTTATTTTAGAAAAACTCCTTGTTAGTTTAATAAATACAATAAAAAAGTGCAGATCTCCCTCTTGAAGAAATGCACCCGATTGCAGAAGATATTGAAAAAAAACTTCGAATAAGAAAAACATAGGGAGAATTTAACTTCCTATGTTTTCATTCATATTATTTATCTGTTTGTATTTGCTTCTTTTTCAAATACTCTGCACGTATTTTTTCAAGATGTTTCTTTTTATCAAATTTGGCAGGCGTCTGTTTTTCATGAAACTTTGTCACAGCTACCTGACCTTTGTAATCCAATTGATATTTCCCCACTTTTTTCACCTACTTTTCTTATCTTTAAAGAGAATCTATTCAACAAATATAATATACCTTATTTTACTGAAGTAAACCTTATTACTTTATTAGTGCACTGCTAACTTTGCATATATCAGTAAAACCATTAGAAACTTAGTAAAATTAATTAATCATTCTTTTTAGAGGAGAATATCTTTAGTTGTCCCATATTTGTTTGTATTACTATAAATATTATCTACTTCTAAAGCACTTAATCTTTGAAACAAAAAAAGCAATCCTTTCAAAATAATGTCTTTTCGTTTAAGTATATGGATTTCTCCTTGTTTATGTATAGGCAAACCCTTACGAAAACTAATGAACACAACTAATAATCATCATATTAATTATTATTTTTAGGTTCTCGTCCATGCTTATGGTTGGGATGAACATATATATATACGGAAGAAAAATTATAAAAAGGATGGATCTTTTTGTTTCAAGGTAAAAGAGCGTATTTAGTACCAGGTGGAACGATTGAACAATTTATTGGTCAATATATTACGACTGCCATCACAGGGTACGGGCAGGTAGTGGCACAAGTCGTTAAATACGATAATGCCAGCAAGATGGCAACACTTAACGTATTCACACCTAGTGGAGTAAGAGCCTTACAAGTACATGAAACCGATATGTACGGAATTGCTCCATATCAAGGACCAATTCCTCCAGTCTTCGGATCTGGTATGGGTCAGATGGGTCAGATGGGTCAGATGGGTCAGATGGGTCAGATGGGTCAGATGGGTCAGATGGGTCAGATGGGCGGCCATATGGGACAGATGGGTCAAATGGGGCAGCCAGGGCAAATGGGGCAGATGGGCGGTCAGATGGGACAAATGGGTCAAGGTGGTCAACAAGGACAAGGCGTACCATGGTGGCTTCAACAATATTTTGGTGGTTGGGGCGGCTGGGGTCCTCGTAACTAATTCCGCCTCCCTGACAAAAGAAAATCGTGAGAATAACTCCTCACGATTTTTTTATTCGCTTTGCTTTGGTTTTGCCTTTGATTTACTTCCCTTTTTAGAACGATATTCGTTTCCTTTGTTATTGTTACCGCTTATTAGTTCACTTGCAAATTCTTGATCGTGCTGTGCTTTTGGTGAACCTTGATTTTGGCTTCCTTCACTTCCATTACGACTTGTCATCTCATTTCCTCCTTTAATTCTGAACTTCCTTTTTAGTATTGCTTTTCCGTTGCGGATTACTCATTTTTTCAGCTACATAAGAAAAGCTAACACAAAAGGATTATCGGTCCCTTTGTATCAGCTTCATATTTTTATTAATTTGTTACAGGTTTTGCAAGTGGTTGGCCTTGATTTTCGATTTTGTTAACAGCTTCTGCACTTGTATCTACCCGTTTCACGAATAGCGCTAGTAAGAGTGCTACTATATTCATCCCTAATGCTACATAGAACGAATATTGGATTCCGGATAATAAAGCTTGCTGTGATAATGCAGCGGTTGATGCTTCGGTTATCGTTGCAGGATCCACTCCGCTCATTAAGCTTTCCGCCTCTGTTTTCGTTACAGAGTTCATGAGTGTAACGAGAATTGCCGTTCCGATCGAACCTGACACTTGCTGAGCTGTATTATTTACCGCTGTACCGTGCGGATTAAGTTTCGTCGGCAGCTGGTTTAACCCGTTTGTCATGATCGGCATCATCACCATCGAAAGTCCGAACATGCGCAGCGAGTACACAAAGATGATATATGAATACGCCGATTGAGCATCTAAGTTTGCAAGCATATATGTGGAGACAGCTGTAATCGATAGTCCTACTACTGCCAAAGCACGCGGGCCAAATTTATCGAACAGCTTTCCAGTAATCGGTGACATGATCGCCATTACGACCGCTCCCGGCAGCATCATCAGCCCAGAGTCTAACGGTGAAATGCCGCGAACACTTTGTACGTATGCCGGAGTTAAGATCATCCCTGAGAACATAGCTACTGCGTTTACAATCGCGATCACGGAAGCAAGTGCAAACATCGGATATTTATAAACACGAATATCCAATAATGGCTCTTCGAGTTTGAGTTGACGCAGCAAGAACAGAATTAGTGCGATGCCACCCGTAATTAGTGTGCTGAGTACGATCGTATCTGTCCATCCATCTGAACTCGCGGTACTGCATCCGTATAAGATTCCCCCGAACCCGATACTTGATAATACAATGGATCCATAATCAAGTGTCGCCTTTTTGTTCTGAGGCATGACATTATCCAGTTTCCAGACCGCGAACAGCAAACTAATGATCGCCAAAGGCAAGATCATCTCAAAAAGCAAACGCCAGTCATAGTATTCTACGATATATCCAGATAATGTAGGTCCTATTGCTG
The DNA here is from genome assembly GCF_042746035.1 of Fictibacillus sp. NPDC058756. Taxonomy (NCBI): domain Bacteria; kingdom Bacillati; phylum Bacillota; class Bacilli; order Caryophanales; family Fictibacillaceae; genus Fictibacillus; species Fictibacillus sp. NPDC058756. The sequence continues at coordinate 2,667,719 of NZ_JBHYPU010000001.1, forward strand.
GTGCTGTAATCATAACGAGACCAAAGATCCCCATAGCCATTCCCCGCTTCTCACGCGGAAAGCTGACGAGCATGATGTTCATTAATAGCGGTCCCATAACGGAAGATCCTGCAGCTTGAATCATACGTCCTGTCAGTAACAGACCAAAGTTCGGTGCGAATGCAGAAATAGCTGTACCTACAGTAAAAATGACCATTGAAGCGATAAACAGCGCTCTATTTGAAAACCGTGTGATCAAAAAGGCTGATGCCGGAATCAATACTCCGCTGACAAGCATAAACCCCGTTACCAGCCATTGTACCGTTGAGTAATCTTTTATCTCTAAATCCACCATAATGGTCGGAAGTGCGACGTTCAGCAGTGAATTGTTTAAAAATGAAACAAATGCTCCGACGAACAAGATAGCGAGCATTAAATAAGGAGGCTTTTTATGTTCTAAAGCTGTATCCATATTTTTCATGTATTTTCCCCTCTGTTTATTAAATTAATACTTAACTTTATTAAGTTTATACTCGAGGTTCAAAAAAGGCAATAATTTTGTACCGTTAGTATAAAAAAGATTTGTTTTTCCAATAGAAGAAATTTATACTACTAGTAGAAGAAAACCAAGAGGATGGCATGAATACATGAATAATAAGAAAAGAAAAGTAGCTGACATTGCACTAAAGCTGTTTATAAAAAAAGGTATTCAGCAGACTTCTATACAGGAAATCATTGAAAAAGCAGACATCTCAAAAGGGACGTTTTATAATTATTTCTCCTCAAAGAGTGATTGTATTGCAGATATCTTGGAATTCCTTCGCTATGATGCAAGCCAGCAGCGGATCGCGCTGCAGATCGGTAAAGATCCCAGTGACCGCCAAGTTTTTATCGAGCAAATTAAAACCATCATGCGTTTGAATCAAGAGCGAAATTTAACGCCGCTATTTGAAGCTATTCTGTCATCCAATGAAGCTGATCTCAAAAAACTAGTCATGCAGCACCGTGTTTATGAGATGGAATGGCTTTCGAATCGTTTTATAGATATTATGGGGGAAGACATCCGCGATCATGCCTTTGAAGCGACTGTATTGTTTTTTGGCATGGTGCACCACATGTTATTTACTCTGCGGGTTACGAACAGTACGTATTCATTAGATGAAGTGGTGGACACCCTGTTGTCGTATATCGAACTAATCGCTCCGAAAATGATTATGAATGAGAATATCATGCTGAATCATTCAGCCATTGATCTGCTGCGTACGAATATGAGTAAAAATGTCGTAACCAAGGACGAGATCATGAAGCTGGCTGACCAGCTGCGGAATCATCACGCCTTTAACGAAGAGCAGCAAGATTTATATGATGTCATCGTTAGTGAATTACAGCGTGAACGAATGCGTAAAGTCGTACTTCAGCCTTTGTTAAAACCTTTTCTGAAGCTTTTCGAAGAGACTCCGATTCAATCACAAGTGCACAAGTTTACGAATATGCTTTGGTATTTGTTGAAGACCTAATAATAAAAAGTTAAAGAGGCTACCGGATTGTTTTGCCGGCAGCCTCTTTTTTGAGTGGATAAAAGATATTTGAAAACAAATACTAAATTCATTAATCACTTGGAGGTTTAATAATGCGTAATGAAACTGGTTTTGCAGCTATAATTTTCTTTACTATCCTGAGTCTTGTTACTTCTTTTGTCTTTGGTATGGTTCTTAATTCGAAAATAAGTAAATTAAGTGAATCTGTAAAAAATGCAGATAGCAAAGGGTAACCTATAAATTTTTCCCCGCTAGGAATTAAGGTCCATATTTTAAAATGAAAAAAGTGACTTCATCTTAAGTAAACCGCTCAAATTTCCATTGTAAAAATGTGTGATTCATTATATATTTAAATGAGAATGATAATCACTATTATTGCTTCCTGAGGAGGAACGCATATGGAAAACAGAGAGATTTTTGATGTAACCATTATTGGCGGAGGGCCAGCAGGTCTTTATTCTGCCTTTTATAGCGGATTAAGAGAAATGAAGACAAAGATTATTGAGTTTCAGCCCCATTTAGGTGGAAAGATTCATGTGTATCCTGAAAAAATGATCTGGGATGTTGGCGGCCATACCCCTCTACCTGGTGCGAAGCTTATTGAAAAGCTGGTTGAACAAGGATTAACGTTTAATCCTGAAATTGTTCTAAATGAAAAAGTGGAATCGATGACGAAGGATGAAGACGGTATCTTCATTTTAAAAGGTGCCAGTGGAGAACTGCATTTTTCAAAAACGGTGATCGTTGCAGTGGGAAGCGGTATCTTAAATCCGCAGAGACTTGATATTGAGGGCGCGGAAAGATTTGAAGTGTCTAATTTGAACTACACCGTAAAATCCCTTCAGCAATTTAAGGATAAGACGGTTGTTATTTCAGGCGGCGGTAATACTGCCATTGATTGGGCAAACGAATTAGTGCCGATCGCAAAAAAAGTTTACCTTACATATAGAAAAGGTACGTTAGCCGGACACGAGGCTCAAGTTACACAGCTGATGAACAGCTGCGCAGACTGTATTTTCAACACCTCAATCTCGAAGCTGTTTGCATGTCCAAACCATGAAGTGATCGAGCAGATTGAGCTGACCAACCATGTGACCGGTGAGGTTTCCTATCTGCCTATCGACGAAGTTATTATCAATCATGGGTATGAGCAGGATACCTCCCTGCTCGGAAATAGCGATTTGAACATCGAACTCGCTGATAACTTTTATATTGCAGGAAACGCGAACAGTGAATCTTCTGTCCCCGGACTGTATGCAGCAGGGGACATCCTGAAGCATGAAGGCAAGTTGAATTTGATCGCTGGAACATTCCAGGACGCAGCAAATGCTGTAAACAAAGCAAAGCAGTTTATTCAGCCAGACGCTCAAACCGTAGCGATGGTTTCATCTCATAACGAGGTATTCAAAGAGCGCAACCGTGAACTGGTGAAACAGATGATTCATTCATAATATGAAGTGACCAAAAGTTAAAACGACCAGAAAAACTCATCTGGTCGTTTTTTTAATCAGTCAGCAGTCTCAGAGATATGTGTTGTTTTTATCGTTTCTTTAAAGTTAGGACTTCCAGCATTCTCGGCAAACCCAAATATGCTATATATTACAATCGTTATACCAATAAAAAGCTTTTTGTTCATCTTCATAACTCTATTGCATCCAATTCTATCGTGACTTTGAATAAATCTCCATCTACATCAATGTCCATGTTTCCTTCGTGAAGATCTACGATGGATTTAGCAATTGCAAGACCTAAACCCGACCCATCTGTATGACGGGAAGTATCTCCTCGCTTGAAACGTTCAAACAATTCTTCAATGTTTCCGCCTAACTCATATTTAGAAACGTTTTTAAAAGAAATCAGTACCTTCTGTTTTTCATGCACAACTGAAACGTAGACTCTTGTATTTTCCATCGAATACTTTAGAACGTTACCAATTAAATTATCAAAGACGCGCCACATTTTCTGACCATCCACATGCGTGAAAATTGAACTTTTAGGTATTGACGTCCTAAAAATTAAAGAGGATTCTTTAATCGTTTCATTGTATTCAGCCATCGCCTGCTGAAGTAACTGGACAATATCTACTCTTTGTTTTGTCAGCACAAGATTGCCGCTTGCCATTTTCGATACTTCAAACAAATCATCAATCAAGACCTTCAGACGTTTTGATTTACGGTCGATAATTTCTAAATAAGAATCATGATCCTCTTTTGTTAACCCTTCTGCCTTTAGCAGTTCTGTATAAGTAATAATTGAAGTTAAAGGCGTTCGGAGATCATGACTTACATTTGTTATCAGCTCGGTTTTTAATCGCTCACTTTTGGCTTCTGCTTTTTTTGAGGTTTTTACACCGTGTTTCAAAAGATTAAGATTTCCAGCAAGCATTGCTAATGCCGACTTCCCCTTATAAGGAAGATCTTGTTCAAATTTTCCTGCCGCAAGTTCATTGGAATGTTGAATAATCCGATTGAAATTTCCGATGTGTTTAAACATGTATAACAGAACAGGAATGGTGACTACAAGAAACAGAACTGCATAAATACCAAATAAATCAGGTTCAGGTTCAATGAAAACGACTCCTGCACCAAACCCTGACAAGAAGATAACAGTGAGAAGCAGCAGAATCTGAATTCCCACACTTTTGTTGTAAAACGCATCTGCCCCTAATCGGTAGAACCAGCGTGACATTTTTATGATAAAAGCGTCTTTATACAATTGTACTTTGCCGAGTTCCCGGTATATCCATACCATTTGTATGAGGGTAATCCCTACCATTAGGACCGCGAACAGAAATTCAAAGAGTCCGCTGCTATACAGGAAAGAAAAATAAAGATTATCGTAATTCTGAGCATTGGCAACGAGTGCCACGATCATAAAGAAAATTGAAAGCAATAGACTTACAAGTTTAATATCAATTGGCACTCTCTTGTAATAGATCCTTTTATCCGAAGCGGCAATTACCTGGAATGGGTGCATTTTTCTTGCCAAAATCACCACAGAGCAGATGACTAGGAGACTGCTGATGGATGTAACATAAAAGAACATTTGCCTGCTCTCATATTCTTCCTTTTGTTCTTTTATCCAGTTCCCTGTTGAACCGGAATTCGGCAAGGTAATAATCCCTTGAATCAATCTTGGTTTTTGAGCAAAATATTCGTCCTGTATGAAATCTAAAAATGAATAATGACCATTTAACTGCAAAGAATCATTTTCTGATGAGGAATATTGTCTCGTAAACAAATTAGGTTGATCCTTCAGATCTTCTGGGTTATTGGCATCTTTAACATTTGTAAAAACTTCTCCCGTTTTCACATCTTCCAGATAGTAGTGGAAGCCCAATAAGTTATCATCGTAATTGGCAATGAACTGTTCTCTTTGCTTGAGAAATGCATCAATTTGCTTTTCCTTCTCTTTTATTACTTTAGCTTTAACATGTTCATCGCTTTTAAAGTTTTCAATAATATCGCTTATCTTCTCATCTCTTTGCTGTTCATAGAGCTTCACAACATCTTCATTCTCTGCAGCTTTAGCATCTTCTATTTTCCCCTGGTATTGATCTTTAATATTTGTAACTTGATCAGATAACGTGCCATAGCGAGTACGATGCTCCTCAATTTCTTCTTTGGTTACCTTTATATCGTTCTTTAATTCTTTTTCAGAAGTATAATTAATATCAGCGATGGTGATGTATTCTATAAATTCATCTACATGCATGTTGAAATCTTCCGTATGAAAATAATCTTTATTTAAGTACCAATGACCATTGTCTAAGATTGATAGAATTCCGCTTAGCCCAAAGGTTACCAACAAGATCCATACAGAGATTTTTATTCTACTTTTCCATTTTGTATCCAATTCCCCATACCACCTTTAAATACCTTGGATTTTTTGGATCAATCTCTATCTTTTCTCTAATCTTCCGAATATGAACGGCGACTGTATTTTCCGCATTATAACTAGGTTCTTTCCATACCCGCTCATAAATGTCATTGATGGAAAATACCCTTCCCGGATAAGACATTAGTAAATCCACTATCTTATATTCGATAGGTGTTAACTTTACAGGTTCGCCGTTTACGGCTACTTCTTTCGCTTCCTTATCAAGGGTCAGACCGTTCAGATTGATCAGTTCTGTTCTTCCCTCATATGTACCAAGCGTGACATAACGCCTGAGTTGAGATTTAACGCGGGCGATCAGCTCCAAAGGATTAAAAGGTTTTGTCACATAATCATCTGCACCAATCTGAAGTCCCAGTACTTTGTCGGTATCTTCACTCTTCGCACTTAATATTATGATCGGGATGTTTTTTTGTTCTCGTATTTTAAAGGTAGTTGAGATGCCATCTAATTTCGGCATCATAATATCCATTATAATGAGATGAATTTGATGCTCATCCAATTTTTCAATCGCTTCGATTCCATCACTTGCCTGCACAACGATGATTCCTTCATTTTTCAAATATATTTCAATAGCATCGCGAATTTCCTTTTCATCATCCACAACTAGCACAGTAAATCCATTCATGTTCTCACTCTCCCTTCTGCATTATAGCATGGTATATATTTGAAATATCTTCATTCTACATGGCATTCCTTTATAATTTCCTAGCATAAATCTTAAGACTTTCTTAATTATGCAAAGCTGAGATTGACATAGATCTATCCAAAACATAATAAAAAAATTGCCCAGGTAAATGTAATGTTAATTGGTTCACTTCGAATATAATTGTAAATATATCTGCAACATTATTAAAGTTGAAAAATATTTTGAAAACGAGGTGTTAGAAAATGTTGATAAAAAATGAAAAAGTTAAAAGCTACATGATAACAGCAGCTATTTTGTTAATTATTAGTGTGGTGTTTGGGTTATGGTTAAAAGAAAAGGTCAAAGATGAACAATTAGCAAGTCAAGAATCATTTAAATCGTTTGTGAAAAGTATTGCTTCGCTTGAGAAAGAGGTAACGAACGAAGTAAAAGAATTTGAACGTCAAGTTCAGTTAGTTAAAAATGGGACTGGGAACAGTAAAGATCTATATGATCAAGAGAGTTATGCTAGAGCTGCTGCAAGTGAAGCAAATTCATTGATATGGGAACTACAAATACCTTCCAATTTACCAAAAGATGTTAAAAAGGATTTAGAAAGTGCGTTAGCTAGTGCTAGAGATGTTTATCTTGTGAGAGGATTAGCAGTGGAATCAACGATAAAAAGCATAGAAAACCCAAAGGATATGTCTTTACAATCTGAATTTCAACGTTATAACAAAACAGTCGATAACGATGTTTCAAAAATAACATCTTCTATTATTGCAGCAGGACAAAAGTTAAGACTCACTCCTGATGAAATCAATGCATTATTGCATTAAAAAGTGAGATATTCTTGTTTTTAGAAATCTGAATCATTTTCTTATTGTCTCACTCAAATATCAGCTGATTTAATATAAATTAAAGTAAAAAAACCTAGAAAGGCATTTAGCCAATCAAGGTAATTGAATTCATTTAAACTATTTATATATTTCAACTGTGCTCTTTATAAAGACCTCTATACTAAAAAATTCAATTAGCTGTTACTATCTCTTTCTTCTATGAATTCTAAAAATGAATCTTGCAGTTCTCCTTCTGTATCAATAGAATCAAGCAGTAAGTTAGGTTCTAAGGAACAATCTTTTAAAGTCGAACTTCCATCAATTACTCCTAGCATGTTTGAAATAGTATCAATCATAGTTTGTTCAATTATCATCATTAATGTATCTTTATTTTCGTCAGTTAAACTACGGTTAAAAACCAATAGCTTTTTTCCAATTAATCATCTGTTTTAGGAGTAACATTCGTTGTTTCATACAGGTCTTTGTATAGTTGAAGGTTCTCTTTTACTAGAGACTCATAAAGTGATTTAACAAAAATATCATTCATTTTATTTCCTCATTTCTGGATACATTTTTTTGTTTAATTCAATAAGTTCTTTTAAAGAAGAATTTGGTATGTCATCATAATCTTTTTTACTATTTAACCATTCAATTTTTAATATTAATCAATACTTATTAAACAATCCTGCACGATTGTTTAATAAGTTCCATTAGAAAAGGCGTTAATCCTTATTAGATCAACGCACCCGTTAGGTGAAACCCTTTACAATATATTAATAAGAAACCATACTATTCTCTCTAAATTGCAACACAATGAATATTTTTAGCAGAGGGGTAATATCAAGGCGAAAAAAGTTTCCAATGCCCTTTGGAGATAACTTCGACCTCTCCATCGATCACTTTAATGGCGGTTTCATCGTCAATCGCATACGCTGGTCCCTGCATCTCGGCAGCCCATCGCTCTGCGGTAGCCATGGTGTTATCCGGCAGCATCTCGTGATCAAGGTGTGGAAACATTGCAAAATCAACAAGACCAAGTGTTTTATCCTCACCGTTGGGTGGAGTCCAGCCAACGAAGATCTCTCCAATTTTAGGTGCCATCACCATGCTCCCGGCGCTCATTCCCACATAAACTGCCTGAAGCGACGGTAAGAGATCTGCCAGCCCGGACTGCTGCATCCAATGATACAGGTAGAGAGCGTCGCCGCCGGACACCAACAGGACGTCCGTCTCCCGGACCAAAGGTACCCAGCGATCTTTGTCAATGCTTGGCAACGCAGTAAGCTCCAGCACGCCAACTGACTTCCAGCCTAGATTAACCATGGGATTCTCTTCTTTCCCGCAGATGAATTCCCAGGTTTTCACCCCTGGTCCGACCCAAGGATGTCCGTACATCGCAGTGGGGATGCACAAGGCGTTGGAATCGGCGATTGGTTTACCTAGCATGTCAACCAGGGCGTCGTGAATGCTTTTATTATTGATGCCTCCAGATGTGAGGAGAAACTTCATAAATTCAGCTCCCTTGTCTTTGTGAAGTGCTGTCAAAGTTTTCTATACTTCTAAGACTGCTACCCTTTGATTTTTCTAACTATCGGTTAGACCTGGTCATAATGCTCGTCATTAATTTTTCTAAACTGTTGACTCTATCTGTAGATAATCGCCAAGTTTGTCCATCATGACCTTCGTGCCGTGTTCACGCTGAGCTACCGTATCATGGCCGTCGAGAAAGACTCCTTGCTCGGTATATATGAGATGAGTACCAGCTTCTGCATGCTTGAACTCCACCGTGGTCATGGATACCGATATACGTGTTTCTTCAAGATCCATCGTATAGGAATAGACGATACGCTGATTCGAAACAATCTCCTGATAGCAAGCATCAAAGGTATAGACTGGTCCTCCTTTGGGACCACCTTGACTATACTCACGCCCGCCAACTCGAAAGTCGAATTCGTCAGCCTTCTGAAACCACTTTGCCTTGGTTGCGGAATCTGACCAGGCGGTGAACACTTGTTCAGGTGCAGCATTATAAGTCTTTTCAATGATAAAGGTGTCGTGTGTTGCAAAGCGTTTGTTCATCATTTTTCCTCCCTTTAGTTTGGTTCATTTGAATGCTTGTCGAGAAAGTCGTCTAGCCTGTCGAAGTGGTGCACCATACTTGATCGTCGTTCAGTAAAAAAATTTTCATGGTTCTTTTTCATCAAGCTTAATAATTTTGTGAAATCCTCAACCGTCAACGGCTCTTCCATTTCCACCAGACTCGATACATTTTGTAATTCCTTTAAAAGCTTTTGTTGAATTCTGATATTTTCTCTAAGTCGATCAATTTGGAGCGATACAATTTCGAATGCACTGTAATTGTGATCAGATAGAATGGATTTAACTTCATCGAGTGATAAACCTAGTTCCTTTAATGCTAGAATTTGTTGTAGACGTGATAGGTCGGATTCGTTATACAACCTGTATCCTGAGTTAGAATATCCAGATGGAGAATACAAGCCAATTTGATCATAATACCGTAATGTTCGAACGGTTAACCCTGTTAATGTGGCAAGTTCCCCAACTTTCCAATATTTTTTACCTGCAATAATCATCCCCTCATTTCGCGCGACTATTAATTACCGGTGGCTTAAATATAAACCATTACGTGACGTAAGGGTCAAGTTAAAATTTTTCAAAAGAGAGAAAAGTATGGAAAAATCCTATCGAAGTCCCTTTCCCCATAGAACACCATTTTTTATATAACCTAAATACATAAATTCATTTTATGGTTACAATCTGTACCTAAAAAAGGTACATTTCTTATTACAGAAATGCACCCGATCGGAAGATCAAGATGATGATTATGATTGCTGCCTTTAACCAGTTAGACTAACCTACCCGTGAACAAGGAGTAGCCTATCGTGTTAAATTTTTTATCTTTTAATAAAAAACTTTTTTCAAATCAGACCGAAAGCTCTCAGTTCTTGTACAGGCATCAAGGTTCAACTTTAGTAATTCGAGTGTTACTTCTTCTGATTTTACAAGACCTTCAAAACGTAAGTCCTTAATCCACTCCCAAATATCTTCAAGTTTCCTCTTTAAGAAATAAAATTCAAAGGCATCAAAATCAGGAGACTCATATTTCATATATTTCCTGTATTCATTTAAGAATTGTCTAGCATATGTCTCTGTAATGATTAAAATCAGATCTTGTTCTTGTGGAGCAAGTTTTAGACATTCCCAGTCAATAAGCATAAGGTATTTCCCCTGCATAACATTCCAATTATGAGCATCTGCATGGGACAAAACAAACTGGTATGGTTTGCTTTTCAAAATATTTGATAAATACCTCATCCTGTTAATCTTTTCTAATAAAGTGCCTGTATACGGCTTCACAATTTCTAAAACGATATCATCAGTATTATCCAAATCGTTATTTATAAAAGAAGATAAGTATTCGCAGAAATCTATGTCAAAACTTTCGTTTACTTGTTGCTGTTTTAATTCATTTGGGATGTTTGAAGTGTTCTTATGAAGTATTCCAAGAATCTTCGCCAGTTCATTTACCTGATTTTGACTTAGCTGTTTGTCTCCAATTGTAGTTCCCTCAATATATTCTGAAAGCAAATACACATACTGTTCGTCTTCACATTTATTACTTTTCAATTTCGTAAAGATTGGATTGACGAGATTATTTTTTAAATCAGTATGATTATGCAACCACTTTACTAAGGGAGTATATCTATCAATTGCATCAATCCACTGAACAATGGACGGCTTTCTTTTGTTATATACTTTTAAAAAATACTTTTCACATTTATCTTCCACGAAAAATGCTAAAGCCGACCAGCCGCCTGGACGTTGTTCTATTGAAGTTGCTTCAATTCCATAGTTATCCTTCAATATAGCAGTAATCCGATTATTAATCTCCATCTGGTTCTCCTTTTTTTATTAAATGTTTTTAATTTCTAAAGGATATTATTCTTTTCATTATGGAATTCTTCCTTCTGCAAACTGCTCCGTTTAGCTTAAGTACAATCTTCACAAGCTTCTCCAGACTTTAGCAATATATAATTTTCTTATACAGTTTTATTCCACAATCTAGCCCGATGAATAAGGAACTCCCTCTTATTTAATGTCTTTTAATCCCTTTTCACTATAATTTGTAAGTTAAATAGCAATAAAATTTGCATACCAATACGCAGCTTGATAGAAATAATTGTCATCTTGCTAATACGTATGCGAATTGGGGTGCTAATTCGAATCCAATTTACATTGATAAATATCAACAAAAATAAGCCAGCTAATTCTTATGCGAATTAGCTGGCTATTGCTTTTATCTGTTTTGTACTCCAAAAGAGAACCTGTTAAGGTAAAGGAGACAGCTTCTTGTTTATTATTTTTTTGCTAATAAGTACATAAAATACGGTGCCCCAATTATCGTTACTATGATTCCCGCAGGAATTCCACTTGGATCGAGGACGACTCTTCCTATCGTGTCTGCAGCAAGGAGCAGTATTCCTCCTATTAATGCAGCAACAGGCAAGAAAGCTTGATGACGCGGACCTACGAGTGACCTTGCGATGTGAGGAGCCATCAGTCCAACAAAACCGATACCGCCGCTCACCGCAACGGATGCAGAGGCAAGTGCGACCGCAATCAAGATCAGGACAATTCGCTCCCGTCCCACATTCACTCCAACACCAATTGAAACATTTTCATGAAGGTTCAAGGTATTAAGCACATTTGACTTCAAGATTGTGATCGGAATCAGGATTATGATCCATGGCAGCAATGATAGGACAAACACCCAATCATCACCCCAGATTCTTCCCGCTATCCAGTTCGCCATAAATGAGTAATCTTCCATATCTAATCTTGTTGATAATGTTAGTGTTGCTCCGTATAATGCCGCGGCCAGACCTACCCCGACGAGCACAAGCCTCGTTGGCTCAACCCCCTCACCTTTTATGTAAGACATGATATAGATGACGGCCGCTGTTGCCATACCGCCTGCTAATGCAAAGAGCGGAAGCACGTATAAGAAGCTTGATGTTTCAACTGTGAAGAACATGATATAAACCACGACCATCAAACCTGCACCGGCATTGATTCCTAAAATACCAGGGTCAGAAAGCGGGTTCTTCGTCAAACTTTGCAGGATGGCACCAGATACCGCGAGCCCCATCCCCGCTAAGATTGCTACAAATATTCTTGGCAGCCGAAACTCAAACAAAATCAGATTTTCTCGAGTAGTGCCCTGTCCAATCACTGTCCGAAACAGTTCTGCAGGAGTGAGTGACGCAAAGCCAGTTGCTACACTAATTATAAAAACGGCTAAAAGCAGGATTATGGCTGCAATCGTTGTTATTCTAATTCTCTTAATCTGAGCAGGGTTCATCATGACAGTTTTCTTCCTCCTTTTCTAGCAAGGTATAGGAAGAAAGGGACACCGATCATAGCAACAACCGCGCCCACTGGTGTTTCATAAGGAGCGTTAACGGTACGAGCAAACGTATCTGCCAGCACCATCAGTACACTTCCAAAAATAGCCGAGCATGGAATGATCCAGCGGTAATCCGTACCAACAAGGAAACGTACGATGTGCGGAACCATAAGCCCAACAAATGCGATAGCTCCAACAAGTGAGACTGCTGCACCTGCAAGGATTAGTACGACCGTCATGAGAACAATTTTTGTCAGTAGGGTGCGCTGACCGAGCCCTCTTGCCACTTCTTCACCAAAACTAAGAATCGTGAGCTGTCTGGAAAACATAATGGCAATGAAGATTCCCACAATAACTACTGGCACAATCAGCTTCAGCTGTGCCCAGTTTGTTCCCGAAACACCGCCTGCTGTCCAGAATGCTAGGTCTTGAGATAGTTTAAAATAAAGCGCAATTCCCTCTCCTAACGAAGAAAGCAGTGCAGAAACAGCTGCACCGGCTAGGGTGATCCGGATGGGAGAAAGTCCTCCTCTGCTCATCGAGCCTAATCCGAACACCATTCCTGCTCCTATTCCTGCACCAATAAAGGAAATCATCATCACGGTAAAATAATTTGCACCCGTGTTAAAAGCGAACACACACGCAAGAGCTAAACTCGCTCCCGCGTTCAAACCAAGCAAGCCAGGGTCTGCAAGGGGATTTCTAGTCATCCCCTGCATGATTGCACCACTGACCGCAAACGCCGCACCGACGATCGCAGCACCAAGCTCTCTAGGTAATCGGAGGCTCATTATAATACGGTCCGCTTCCCTGCTAGGATCATAGTTTAAGATAGAATTCCACACAGTCGTAAAATTAATCTGGGCAGCACCTACTGATATTGCAAGACCCATACTCGCCAATAAGAGAATGAATCCAAACAACAGAATCACTAAACCAACGGCAGGCCTCGAGTACACTTTATTATCTTTTATGAGCTTGGTTTTTGTTTTGAACATGGCCTATTTTCCTTTTTGAGGCTTTTATTATTGCTTTTGTAAGTGATTGATTTCCGTTCCAGATGCTCGCTTTCCGCGGGGCGGGCGGTGAGCCACCTGCCGCTTTGCGCCTTTAGCCGTCTCACCTGTCCCACTCGTCCCGCAGGACAAGGAAAGTTTCGACAGCGTTACATCGCACGAAGAAAATGTGATTTTTCATTTTCGAGGAGTCTCGCATCTTACACTCCAATCAACTTTGTCAATGAAGGAGCGAAAAGAAAAACAACCTATTATTTCTTTTTCGTTAATTCTTTTACAATGAAATCTAATTCTTTTTCTAATGAGATCGGGTCATTGAAATAGAATGACTCTGAATCGAACTTAATCGCGTTTCCGTTCTTAACTGCCGGAAGCTCTTTCCAAACATCTGATTCCATGAATGAGTTATCAGGGTTGCCTGCACCTGATCCAACAAAGATATAGTCTCCTGCATATGTTGGAATCGTTTCAGTAGAAATTGCTTTCCAGCCAGGACCGAATACATCTTCTTCTAGTTTCTTAGGCGCTTTTAATTCAAGAGCTTGATAGATAACTTCTGTTCCACGGCCCCAGTTCTCACCGTAAACATACATGTCTTTTCCGTACGCTTCCATAACCATGAACTTTTTATCTTCACCGATCGCGTCTTTTACTTTTTCACGAGCGTCAGCTGCTTTCTTATCCCACTCTTCAACCCATGCTTTTGCTTCTTTTTCTTTGCCTACCATCTTACCGATCTCAACATGCTGTTCTTTATAGTCATATTTGTCATATGTCATTGTAGCAGTTGGAGCGATCTCTTCGTACTTCTTAATGTTCTTGTCATCTGAATACGTGATGATTAGATCTGGATTAAGTTCTAGAAGTTTTTCATAAGAATCTGCTGTTACCACTTCTGCTTTGTCCAGTTTGTTGCCATAGAATTTGTTCTGTTTCGGATATTCGTTTACCGCTATCGGCGTGATTCCTAAATCTAGCAAGTTACCAGCGTATGTAGCCGCCATCATCGCAACACGTTTTGGTTCGGCAGGTACTTTTACGTCTCCATTCTCGCCTTTATAGATTCTAGTTTCTTTCTTGGAGTCTTTCTCTCCTGAGCTCGCGCCTTCTTCTGATTTATTTCCGCATGCAGCAAGTGCGAACACAAGCAGCATTGTCATAAAAGTTACTAATAATTGTTTTGTACGTTTCGCCATTTTGTTATCCCCCATACATTCGATAATAAAAATCATTCTCAATTAACAGTAAAAAAGAAAGGCGATCAATTACGCCAAGTTCTCAACTAACTGAACATTTTTGATAAGATCATACGTAAGACAGACTGGCTTTCTCGTTCTTGGATCAACGCCGATCTCGGCATCGATTTTGAAAACGTTCCGAAGCACCTGACGTGTCATTACTTCTTCTGCCGTTCCCTCTTTCAGGATCGAGCCATCCTTCATCGCCACCATATGGTGAGCAAACCTCGCTGCATGATTCAAGTCATGAATCACCATCACGATCGTGCGTTTCTCATCACGGTTCAATTGATGCAATAACTCAAGTACTTCTAACTGATGAGAAAGATCCAAATATGTAGTCGGCTCATCCAGCAAAATAATATCTGTCTCTTGTGCTAAAGCCATCGCAATCCACACCCGCTGGCGCTGACCGCCTGAGAGTGCATCTACCGGACGATCCTTAAACTCAGAAACACCCGTTACGTGAAGAGCCCAGTCTATCACTTCAAAATCTTTCTTTGTCAGCTTTCCAAACCCTTTTTGGTATGGAAACCTTCCGTAAGAAACGAGTTCTCCTACCGTAAGTCCTTCTGGTGAATCAGGAGACTGCGGCAAGATCGCCATCTTTTGTGCGATTTTCTTCGTTGACTCCTTGCTCACGGCTTTACCATCTAAGTAAACAGCACCAGACTTCGGATTCAATATGCGAGACAACGTTTTCAAAACCGTTGATTTTCCGCAGCCATTCGGTCCGATAATCGTAGTGATCTTCCCATCAGGAATGGAAATGTTGAGATCTTTCACAATGTCCCGTTCACCATAAGCAATATGTAATTGTTCCGCATACAGTCTGGACATGTTTCGCCCTCCTTTTGTACTGTTTGAAGCTCATATATTAATCAATTGAAAATGATTATCAATCTCGTTTTTCATTTTATTGGATTGCCTCGAGTGTGTCAATACGTTTTATAAAGTTTTCACAAAGCTGTTATTTTTCCTTAACTTTTACGGTACGTGTTCTTTTATTTATTACACGTACTCTCAGGATTTGTAATGTACGCTCAAAACACATCGAGTACCGCTCCAAATAGTTTATGTATCGCTCAGAACCTTGCCGCTACGCTCAAAAACACCTTGTTTTCGCTCAACCAAGGATTTTCCTTCTGAAAAATCTTCTTTCAGACTTTATAATAATCAGTATTTAACAAAAAAAATGACACCAAAAGTTGAAGTACACACTTTTGGGTCAATTATTGATAAAAATTGAAATTTTTTTACCTATTCACTCGCTTCAGCTGCCATAGCCGCTGCTTTTGTAGGGTGAACGGTTCCAAACGGATGTTCAGGCGGCGCATAGATGGCATATAGTTTGATTGGTTTATCTCCTGTATTGGTAAGGTTGTGCCATTTCCCCGCAGGAATCATGATGGCAAAATCTTCATAAGCTTCCACTTGAAAGTCTAGTTGATCTTGGCTTTGTTTCTGATATTCATGACAACCTTCTGCTTCCACTTCATAAGCGATTCGCAATCCATCTTTGTAACTGTAGAAAGCCACCGGATCTACACGGTATTCGGGCTGTAATCCAGTAAGAGAACTATAAAGATCTGTAAATTGCTGCAGATGATTTTGTTTGCCTTCAAGTGCATAAAGAATGTGGTTCCTATGGTGCTGATTAGGCGCAGTATGTGCTAATCGCTGGCATAAATTGATCGCTGAAGCTTCTCTTTGGAGCGCCATAAGTATAGATTCCGCTTGTGAATGGTCAAAACGGCAGAAAGAATTATACACCTTGCTCATTCCCTTCAAAGACTTATGGGATTATCATATGCCTATGACTTAAGAAGGTACCCCCTTCTCATTCAGCGTGAAGGGTGGTATACTAGTCTTGCGATGAGCTAATTTGCATAAGACGAGATTGACGCGCCTTTTTGGCAATGCACTATGTGGAGTGCTGTCTCTCGCCGCAATACGCATAAAAAGACGTCCTGCTGGGCGTCTTTTTTCTATGCTATCTTTTATCTCTCCATTTTTGAAAAATATTAAGGATAAAAATAGTAAAATAAATCGTAACTAAACTTAGAATCGTTCTTTGCCAATTTTCTAATCCATCACTTGCTGTAACAACAGTAGCCGATACGGCAGCTGCAATTAGTATATGACCCACTTTCAAAAGCTTATCCCCTCTTTAATTTTAAGTCCTAACAATCTTGAGAATTCTATAGCTTGGTTGGGTGAAACTTCGCACCCTTTTAAACTTTCAGCAGTGACATTTATCTGCTCGTAGGTGCACGTACTGATATCCATTCCTTTTAGAATCGTCTGTGTAAAATCCACATCGTTAAGATCGCAGTGATTTAAACGAACCTTATTCAATTTAGAATCAAAAAAATTAGCGCTTCTTAAAGACGTCTCCTCGAATCTAACTTGTTTCAAGCGCGTCTCTGTAAAATTGCTTAAATTCAAATCGCAGTTTTCGAAGTGGACATTACCAAGATTAGCCCCTGAAAAGTCTGCACCTAACAGTTTGCAATCTTTAAACACCGATCTATGTATAATCCCTTCACACATGCGTGTATTAGATAAATTACAGTTTTCAAAAACCACATCCGTCATATCGATGTTCATAAACGTACAATTAATGAAAGTTGTATTCTTAAAAATAACCTTTGAAAATACAACTTTATCAATTACCTCATTGTCTGCTTGGGAGTTAACGACTGTACAGTTTATGAGTTCCGGCTCTTCTTCATAAAAAATATCATGGAAATTAGCACTTCTTAAATCAGGATGAATTTTGGGTGATTCAATTTTAATTTTTGACATATTCCACCTCTGTTTTCTTCTAACTGTTCATTAACTTTACAAGAAAACAAAATGGTTTATAAGTCTTTATTTTTTCTCAAGATTGTGAGCAATGAGGCATCTCTCGTTATTTTCATTTGAACACGCACTCTATATGCCTTATTTAAAATAGATCCACAAGAAAACTAAAAAGACAGCTTTATGCGGTCTAAAATGATTTGTCTATTTCATGATAAAAGTCATGGTTCACCTTCCCTACTAGCGTTACCTTTCATAGTCATTTGTAATGGTAATGTTTTTAACAACATAACCTTTATTTAGAATCTTTGTTAATAACGCCTCATCAATTCCCTCTTTAAACTCTTTGTCGTACCAGATGACGACTTCAATTTCTTGTTTAGCTAAATCGATTACTTCTGCTCTAGCATGTTGATGGTCGGGCAATAGTTTATCCGCGATCGATTTAACATCAGATGTAGCTTGTTCACTGAAAGCTTCATATTCATAAGAATCTCTTATTTCTTTGTTCTTTCCGTATAGCCCCACATGAAATACGATATTAGGTTTTGCTTCAAAAAAAGCATATCCATCATATTTGTCATGGAACATATCATAACTTACTTCCTTAATCATTACGGGTTTATCATACTTATATTCTAGGTAATCCTCAAACTCCTGTTTGTAATAAAAATAATTCCAAACAAGACCATATTTCACATACCCCGTTGCTAGTAAAATAGTAATGAATATAGAAACCAGTAATATTATGGAACGTTTCTTCAAGTTTTTCCTCCTGCTCTTAATCATATATCTTTAAAAACGTTGATTTCCTTTTATTTCCTTTAACAACTCTGCTATTCTTTTATTTTGTTTATGATTTTTCCTAAGCTGGCTTTCGATTCCAAAAAGTGTAATAAAAATCAAAAGAAACCCCCTGCTGTATTAAGTAACTGCTCCTCCGCTAGCACTGGAATTGTTGCGTTTTTCGATCGCATTGACGCCCATCACAACCGCGATTAGTTCTTCCGTTGATAGTGAATCCGAGTAATTCTTCAATTCGAAAGCTGCTGATTGGAAAAATCCGTTCACTTTCTTGAACGTAGCTACTTCCGCTTTATTCTCATCAAGAATTGTATATTCTTTTGAAAAAGCTGGTGATTCAATCTCATATGCAGCGTTATTGGTGAGATAATGGTACCGCTTTGAGAAGAATGCAAATGACGATTTCACCTCACCCAATTCATTCCCATCCGGCTTTTTGATGTTCCATCTGCTTGAGAAAAAAGGAAAGCTTCCTTCAACAACGACTTCTCCTTTTTCATTCTCCACATTCAAACTCGAACCGAATGTACTTTTTAAATCAATTTCTCCAAGTTTTTCTTGAGATTCATTGTAAATATCCGTTTTCCCTGAAGAGAAAAAATTGTCATTGAAATATACGCATTTATCCATGTTCAGCACTCCTTAATGTCATTCATAATATTCCATAGAATTTGCAGTCTCTAAGAGGTCATCAATTGTGATTTCGGACCCCATCATCATTAAAGCGTAATAACGTTCATTTCTTTTCCATCGTATTTCTTTTGCTTTTGGTGTATCCACATCAATCGTCACTTTTGTACCGTCTTTAAGCTTTGTGGTTTTGGGCTTGCCTTCATTATGAAAGGTTGATTTTTTGTTATGAAACATGGTGACTTGCAGAAGCGTTCCGTCACCCTTTCCATAGAGGAATTCGGTATGATGAATCTCGCCTTTTGGATCACCAGGCGGGTCTCCTGCGTATATCAATTCCACGTTTTTAGGTTTGAATGGCAGTTTTTTTGGAGCAGCTAAATTTTCCTGCACGCTCTCAGGCAATTCTTCTGCTACTTCCTTTACATGCGGGTGATCTTCTTTTAATTGTTCAACAGTAGCATTACCGTTTTCACTGCTGCATGCCGTTAGCAAAAAAAGTAAACTTGCCATAATCATTTTTTTCATAGTGCACCTCCTCCTCTCTATATTCCACTGATTGGAAGTATATTCCTTTCGAGTATTAAGTAAAATGCGCTCTGGTGTGCATGTTTAAAGGAGTAAAAGGCAATAACTTGGGATAATAAATAAGCGTGTGGTAGCATGATACTTATTATTTATGAGGAGAAACGGGGTGATTGGATGAGACAGCCACATAGAAAACACCATTGGCTCGGAAGGCTGCTCGCTTCGGACCCTGGGCTAATTCGCTTTTATAAAGCTGGCCGCGCGACGATCAGCCTGATTGCCTCAGTTTTTACAACATTATTAATCATGAGGGCTGCTGGTAATTCAGTGATAACACCTGCGATTGTTGCCGGTATGGCGGGAATGCTTGGAATCATGGCGGTCATGGATGACACGAAGGAAAAGATGAAGGTCACCACCTTGCTTATGGCCCCCTCTGCCATGTTCGGGGTAACGATTGGCTCTATGTCTGAGAATGCGTATTACATCGATGTGATGATGATCATCATTATTTTTTGCAGTTTTTATTTAACTCGCTTTGGGGTGCGGTATTTTTCATTATCGATGATCGCTTTTATGACGGTTTATATCTCGTCTGTTTTGAAGCTGCACAGCAACCAGCTTCCTTGGTTTTTCGCTGGTATCACGATCGGTATTCTATATGCGTATGTTGTGAATTTTATCCTTTTTCAAGGCACGGCAAAAAATCTGAAGAAAAGTATTCGCTCTTTTCATTTTCAGAGCAACCTTACCTTTAATCTTTTACTCAGTGCCATGAAGGACCCGCAAGTAAGTCTGAAACGCAAAAAAGATCTTCAGAAAAATGTACTTAAGCTAAAAGAGTACGCCGTGATTGTGTCGGGATACATAAAAGCAGAAGATGTTAATGAAATGTGGCCCGGTTTAACTGCTTCACAGCTTCGGTTATACGTTTTTGATACCGGGATGCTTGCCGAAACATTATCTGATTCGATCCGGAGTTTAAAGAATGCGGATGCCCAAGACCTGGAAGAGATTAGACCTCTGCTCATCGAGGTTACCCAGTCTCTTCGTGATGCGGAAGTGCTTGCTATAAATGCTGAAAATCAGAATTTAGAAGGAGCAGAACGAGCCGTTCAAAAGCTGCGTCTTATGATTCTGGACCTCTTGAATCGTGATCAAGAGCCAAAGGGCTGGCTATTTTTGATAAGACGTATTGAATCGATCGCGAACCATGTGATTGAAGGCGCTACTACGATACAACAGTCTTTGCATGAAAAAAAGACTGTCACAGCTGCATCAGAAGAAACGGAAGTAGAAGAAGATGCTCCAAAAGAAGATACAGGTTTGAAGCCTTCTACGAAAAAAGCTTATCAGGCGTTGGCAACTGGTGTTCTGTCCATCTTTATCGGAGAGATCATATCCCCTACACAGCCATACTGGGTTCTGCTTACTGCGTTTATCGTCCTGCTTGGAACTGAATCGATCGGCCGTATTTACACGAAAGGATACCAGCGTTCACTTGGGACTATTATAGGGGCAGTGATCGGCTTTTTGATGGCAAAGCTGTTATCCGGTCAGCCAGTTATTGAAGTCATTTTGCTGTTTGCCGTTATTTTCTTAGCTTTTTATTTACTCACCGTATCGTACACGATGATGAGTTTGTTCATCACGATGCTGATCGCGTTCATGTATGATATCTTGCTTGGCGGTATTACGTTTGAGCTTATCGGTGCCCGCGTTCTTGATACGATTGCAGGTGCATTGATCGCACTAGTTGTTTCAACGATCATTTTTCCGAAGAAAACCAAACAAAAAGTGGCCGAATCCATCAATGAATTTTTTGAAGAACTTAAACCATATGTTACGGAATATGTAAAAAGTTTTCGCGAGGATGTAAACGTTAAAGAGCTTTCTGAAAAAGGGTTTACGCTGGATCAAAAGCTGAAGGCTATAAGAGATGAAGCTCAAACTTTAATGCAGCGGCCAGGCTCTCCTGCCCATACGGATATGAGCCGGTGGTTCACGGTGCTGTCTGCCATCAATTATTACGCAAAGCATCTCGTCGCTTCATCCTATCGAAAAGGATTCGACTATCCAGAAGAATTGGTAGGAGTGTTCAAAATGGCCGAAGAAAAGCTTGGGCATAACATCGATACACTAATGGAACTGCTTAAGAGAACCGAACTGGAAGAACCTCTTATGTACAGTCTTGAAAATGAGCGCGAGCAAATCGAGCGACTCGCTCCAAGCAGAAAACAGTCTCAGCGTGACTTAATCCATCATCTTTATTATGTGTGGCGGATCAATCATTCGCTCATTGAACTGGGTACCGAGTTAGGTGCGGCTGAAAAATAAATTCCTTTCATAAAAAAGACCTCTTCTCCACAATCTAACAGAGTAAAATATTTTCATGAGGAGCTGAGTTCGAATGAGACACCACCATCATAAAGGAAACAAGGATAAAAACATCACTTCCCTGCCCCAAGTACCTAAGAATCAGATCGCAGATTCAAACAGTGAGGAATATGAATTCGCAAAAGAATTGAACGCTGAGTACGAATTCGAAAAGAAGCCTGGTTTTGATACAACTGGGGTAAGACGAAAATCTGAAGAAGAATAAAAGGATGAACGACTGATTTAAATAAAGGTTTATCAGCAAAGAAACAGCCAGACCATTTGGTTTGGCTGTTTTGGTTTATGCATTCATTCTTTAAGCTTTAAAAAAAGGCACTATGAAAGTGCCTTTTTCTAGAACATGATTGACTTGACTTGGTTTTCCTTTACAACAATTTGAACTTGTTTGTTTTTCAATTCTAGCTCTTCATGTGGCTTTTCATTTAAGTTCGTGAGCACAGCATATTCCGTTTCATGCGGGAGTTCATATGCTGCCTGTTTTTCTTCATTTGTTGGATTATAGAAGCGTAAGATCAAATTATTTTCTTTTTCAGCCTTTTTCAAAGTACTCAATACGACGTTTGGCTCGACCTCTTTAAATAAACTAAACGATAGAGGTGTCTTTATTCCAGAATTGTTAAGCTTCATGGCGTCGTGTGGAATTTTATTATATGTTTCAACAGGTGTTAGATATTCTTTTGCAATTCGTGCCAGGTTTGCTTCATGAGTGTGTGTTGAAATTGCAAAATCAATGGTTTGCTTTCCAATCATTTGAGAATCAGGAGTTGGTAATTTAATTCCAGATGGTCGTCCTGGTCTGCGCAGCATTTCTTCTTTACCAAGAAATCCGACACTCCTAAATAAAGTTATGGCAAGGGTATCAAAATTTTCACCTGTGATTTCATATTCTCTCGTGCTGTTGGTAAGTACACTTACACCATAATCATTATTTGAAAGACCCGCATAGGTTAGCATCGGATAAATAGGATCTGGACGTTCGTCCCAATCTTCTTGTTCCCATACGTGTATGGCAGGGTCTATTACAGGACGTTTGATTAAGCCGAATTGATTATCGGATAGCGAGAATGCCGACGCGATGTTTGTCGGGATTAATGCTCTAAGCCGGTGATCCTTTGCATGATTGTTTATCTTCATTTTACAGTTGATTATCGGTTTATGATTTGGAACAGTAATATTCATATGAATCTCAACTGAATTATCAATCTCCTTCAATTTTCTTTTCTCTAAATTTGAAGGGACATCTAATCTATAATCTATTTCGATTGTAGTTTCATAACGGTTTTGATTCATTTTTACAGCTGCATTTACTTGGTCACTATAGATCACGTCTTTATTTGGCAATGGAGAGAAATCATATTCGTCTCCGTCATCTCCCTCATTTTCTAAGAGAAGAACATTCTCAAAGAGCTGCTTCAATTTTTTATCATAGATATTTAATGTTCCATTCGAATTAACCGTGATTTCGTAAAAGTCCGTATCCACTTTGTCCGCTTTAGAGACAGAAGATGGGGTTTTCTGTTCACTTTCTGAAACGAAAAACGTTTTATATCCCATTGCAGGAAGTGTTTCTTTAAATTGAATCGTATAGTTATAAAAAGGATCATAGTTCCCATAATGTACGATCTGTCTATCAATTAGACCAGGGTCCATGATTTCACTTTCAAGGATTTCGAAATCCAATTCATTGCCATCTTTATCTACTAATTTGAATGATTTCAACTTCGTTATCACATTCGTTGTAGTTACTTCGTTACGTTCATAAGGCAATAAATTGAAAACCGTTAAGCGATCTTCTTGTTTTTGAGTATCTAAGCTATCAACGATTTTACGCTTATAAAATTTAATCAACTGATCGACTTTTTCTTCAGCCAGGAAAAAACGATTGATTATTTCCCTGTGCACTTTATCAGAACAGCAGCAACCGATACTGTCGTGTGCATGATTCTTCATGATCTCCTTCCAAATCAGCTCAATTAGACCGTGATGATATTCAAATCCAAGGCTATATGCAAGTGAAGCTAATGGTTCTAATAAATTTGTGATTTTATTTTCGATTCTTGTGTTCGCAGCCTTAATATCCATTCGAGTCGAGTAGATACTGCGATGTACTCGCATGTATTTACCATCTAAAAACTCACCTTTTAAAGTTGGAAGATCCTGCTGCTTCTCAATTTCTGCAAACACATTTTCATATTTACTTAGGAAAAATTCCCGATCTGGGTAAAGCTTCCGCAACTTCTCAATTACCTCAAAAATATTCTTCTGAATGGGCATCTGATCATGACCATTAGGTAAAATGATGTTTTCTGTCGTTGCTCCTCGATCTAACACAGTGAAGTACTTATCCATCCGCTTTTGAAGAGCTTCTTCTTCCTCTGGTAAATACTTGCCTATCGCATAACCTAGAGGGAATAATTGTACAAGTACCTTCGATCCATCCTCTGTTTGCCAATAGAACTCAGTTTTGTCCGTACCATGGCGCTCTGACGTCCCCCGCCAAAAGATGGAATAGTTTATATCAAATCCATTATAGATCATAGGCATCTGTGCTGATTGTCCAAATGAATCAGGGAGATAGCCAATACGCATAAAATCTCCATACTCTTCACAATCTTTTATTCCGTATAATAGATTCCGAACGATTGATTCAGCTCCGACAATCATCTCGTCTGTCTGTGTATACCAAGGACCGATAATTAACCGGCCCTCTTGAACAAGTTTTTTTACACGTTGTTTATTTTCTGGTTTGACCGCAAAGTAGTCTTCTAATATAGAAGTTTGTCCATCCAAAACATAATAAGGATAATCCGGATTACTTTCTAACATATCCATGATCTCTTCCATATTGTTAACTAATAAAATTCTAGATTCTTCTGTTGAGAAATACCATTCTCTGTCCCAGTGCATATGTGGAACGATATGAACATTTTTCATTCTATTCTCCTCCATCTATGCTGCTTTTTTCTGTGAAATTTCTTTCTTTTTATATTTACGAGTAAGAATCAGCAGAACCATCGAAATAAATGCTCCGATTAGTGCTGCCCCAAACCAAATGGATGCTGCTAATAAAAGTGAGTTCCCTTGCAGCAGGGCAAGTGAGAAAATACCTGCCCCCGGTACATTTAAACCGATATCAAAATAAGCAACGATTGCACCTGTAACAGCTGATCCTGCAATCAATGACGGTATAACTCTGAGTGGATCATTGATCATGAACGGGATGGCACCTTCTGTTATCCCCGCTAAGCCCAGCAGCCAGGTTTGCTTCCCGACTTCTTGTTCTTGTTTTGTAAAATATTTTTTCCCGATAATCGTAGCGCCTGTTACTGAGAATGCTGAAACCATCTTGACAGACGCAAACGCCGCATATGGAACGATATTTCCGCTAGCCATTGCACCAATACAAAACGTGTACGCTGCTTTATTTATTGGACCTCCAAGGTCAAACGAAACCATAGCTCCGATAATCGCACCTAATATTATTGCGTTTGCACCACTCATGCCTTCTAGCCATTGAATAAGTCCTTCATTTACAAATGCCAATGGTTTTCCGATCACAAACAACATGATCGAACCAACAACTAGTGTTCCGATTACAGGATAGAACCAGAAGCTTACAAAGCCAGCGAATGTCCCTTTTGGCTTTACGGTCTGTTTCAAGTATTTTAAAAAGTAACCCGCTAATAAACCGCCGTAGCATACCACCCAAGAAGCCGCTTCCAATTAAGTTTGCCGCAACTCCTGCTGCAAAGCCTGGTCCTAAAGCTGGTTTATCCGCAATAGAGTAAGCCATATAAGCAGCTAGAATCGGAATCATCAGCTGACCCAAAAGCGTGCCACCGAGCTGTCGCAACAGCCACAACCATGAGCCCTCTGTATCATAAAGTTCTTGAAGTCCGAACGCTTGAGAAATAAACACTGCAGCTGCGAGAGTCATTCCACCTGCAACAATGATTGGAATGATATATGAGATTCCGGTTAATAGGGAATCCTTAATCTCTGTTTTTACTGATTTTTGTTCTGTGTGGTCATCAAGGGAATGATCAGCAGGATCATTTTTGGGTTGATTTTCAGCTTTCGTTAACGCTTTTTGTAAATTAGCTTTAGCATTTCTTAGTGGTTCTGCAACTGAAGTTTTCACCTTAGGAAGATGTTTAAAGCGTTCTTCATCCTTTACAGCAACATCTACCGCAAAGACCACTGCATCTGCTTGCTGCAATTGAACCTTTGTAAAGCGGTCTTCTATTCCATTTGCGCCTTGCTTTTCAACGAATACACGAATACCCATTTCATTACCGGCTTTTACTAAAGCTTCTGCGGCCATATAAGTATGTGCAATTCCAGCTGGACAAGCTGTTATCGCCAGCACCGTCTTATTAGGGTTATGCGTACTTTTCGTTTTTTCAATTTCATGCGATTGATCTAGACGATCATATAATTCTTGATTTGTTTGCGCCTGTAGCAAATTATTTTTATATTCTTCATTTGATAACCTGGTTACGAGTTCTGATAAAAGGGAAAGGTGTGTTGATCCTTCTTCATTTTTTGGAATCGCTAACAAAATTACTAATTCTACTTGGTTTTCAGGATTGATACTCTCCCAATCCCCAATCGGTCTTTCTAATGTAGCAACAGCGAACACTGCTTCTTTTACTGCTGATGATTTTCCATGAGGAATCGCTAAACCGCCTTCAAATCCAGTTGGTGAAAGTGATTCCCTATCCATAACAGCCCGGTAAAACTCCTCTTCTGAATGAAGCTTACCCTCTGCCATCAACTGCTTAATGAGATATTTTATTACCTCGTCTTTGGAACCAAACGATTTTTTTGTATTAAGCAAGGATACTGATGTTAATTTTTTTAACAACATTTTTGTAACCCCTTTCAATTTTCCGTGTTCCACTTTGGTTACATACTAGCAAAAAAAAAATAAGAAGTTGGATTCTTCTTATTTGTACACAGATATTTTATTTTCTTCGTTCTTTTTGTGTATTTATACACATCATCTAACGGCATTCCAATAGTATTCAGAAAATGCCCGTACAATCAGCATAACCGGTGTTTTATCCGTAATGTTATAATCGTTAAATTTTATGGCTGGAGAATAACAAAACAAATTAACGTCTGCTAAATATTGAAGCGTATTTTTGTTAAAGTGGGTAAGAGAAATAATACGACTGCTTTTTTCCTTTGCAATCTTAGCGACATCTAAAACTTGTTTGGTTTCACCAGACAAAGAGATGAGAAACAGAACATCTGACGCTTCCATTTGGTTTACTTCATGAAGCATATCATGTCTATGGTTATAATATTCCCCATGCTTCCCCACCACTTTAAGGTTCTTTACAACCATTTCACAAAAAGGCGCTGTATCACCAACTGCAAAGAAAAGAACACGACGAGCCTCTTGAATTGCCTTTGTTGCGGAAGCAAATTTATTTTTATCTATCAAATCTATTGTCTTATAAACATTAAAAACGAGTTGGTCTTCTGACTCTTCAGCTTTAGGTGCTTTGATTTCTTCCTTAAGGCTTATCTTCATCTCAGAAAACCCTTCATAGCCTAACTTTTTTGTTAACCTCGTAATTGTGTTTGGAACAGTATAAAGTTTAGACGCTAGATGCTGGATAGATAAGGAGGTAGCTTCTTCTTTGTTATTGAGTATATATTCGATAATTTGATCTTCTGTATCATTAAGTTTGTATTCAAATTTATGAACTCGCTCTTCAAATAACATGATTAAATGGAACACCTTCTTACTTTATTAATAAGTAAGGTTATTATATCCGAAACAAGAAGAAATCCGAAATCATGCATTCATTACAAAGAAAAGCAAATCTGCTACTTCGTTTTTTGTTTTACGGTACGTGTTCTTATCTTTATTACACGTTCGCTCAGAATCATGCTCCCTTCACTCCAAATCCCCTTACTTTCACGCAGAACACCTCGAGTTCCACGCCGTTTTACTTTCGTTTCACGCAAACTCCATCTCGTTTCACGCAATCCCCTCTTACAAGCTCACTTTATAGCGTAATAAAGCCTTTAGTGGTAATATATTTCTTTGTTGTGATGAACGTTTTTATTGTTTTATTTATTTTATTGATGTTTTGCCTGTTTTTTTAGGAGGAATCATATGAAAAAACAAATTATGACCGCGCTGCTGCTTGTCACAGTTCTCGCGGCAATGGAAGGTACGATCGTCAGTACCGCGGTACCGCGAATCACAAGCGATCTTTCGGGAATCGAGCTCGTGAGCTGGGTCTACGCGGTGTACATGCTCGCGACTGCGGTATCGACGCCGATCTATGGGAAGCTCGCAGATCTGTTCGGCCGGAAGAAGGTTATCTTATCAGGAATCGTCCTTTTTTTAGTTGGATCTGCACTTTGCGGAATTGCCATGTCGATGGAACAGCTTATCATCTATCGCGCGATTCAAGGTCTTGGTGCTGGAGCGATTATGCCGATCACGATGACGATCATTGGAGATCTCTATTCCGAAGCGAAGGACAGAGCGAAAGCGCAAGGCTGGATTTCAGCCGTATGGGGAGTGGCTGGCGTTTTAGGACCACTGATGGGCGGCTTTTTAGTGGATACACTTTCATGGCGCTACATCTTTTTCCTAAACATTCCGTTCGGTCTTCTAGCGTTCTTCATGCTCGTCGTTAACTATAAGGAAGATCTTACAAAAGGAAAGCCATACATTGATTATAAAGGTGCTGTAACTTTCTCGTTCGGGACGATCGCTTTTCTCTATGCCCTCCTAACTGGGAGCCAGCAGCAGGAATGGACGAGCCCGGTGATCATCGGACTTTTCATCTTTGCACTTATTACATTTATCGTTTTTGTAAGAATCGAATTAACATCGCCGGAACCTCTTATTCCGCTTAATCTGTTCAAAAACCGAAGTGTTCTGATCGTTAACACGTTAACGCTCATTGTCGGTGCCATTATTATCTGTATCACGATTTACTTGCCGATCTGGAGTCAGGGAGTTATGGGAAAAACCGCGACACAAGCAGGTTTCATCCTCATGCCTCTTCCGGTGTTTTGGACTCTTGGGTCGTTGATTGTTGGGAACCTCGTCGGAAAGATTAAAGAAAACTGGATTATCACGCTCGGATTAACGGTGGTTGCCGCAGCATCAGCCATCTTCTTCTCATTAACCGCACATTCTCCGGAGTTCTTGATCTATGTAGCATCAGGCGTGCTGGGGCTCGGAATGGGTCTGATGATGCCAGTCTTTATGCTGATCATACAGTCCTCGGTTCCATCAAGCAAAAGAGGGGTGGCTGTGGCATCGAACACCTTTACCAACACATTCAGCCAGACACTTGGTTCAGCCGTTTTCGGAACGATCTTCAATATTATTACTCTTTCAAAAGCAGAGAAAGCTGGCCAAGACGACCTAAACCTGAACGCATCCTTTGAACATGGGAGATTTCCAACCGAAAAGCTTGATCAGCTTCAAGAGATATTGGCTTCAGGCATTCATGCAATCTATGGCGTGATGTTGCTGCTCGTAATTATAGGTGTCAGGATATCTTTCTTGCTTGTAAAACAAAGGGACCAATCCGTTGAGGAATCTTCATATTAATGCAAAAAACACGCTTGGAAGTATTCCAGGCGTGTTTGTTTTCATTCATGGTGTCATATATAAATGACTATTTTTGGATTAAAGGGGTAAATCTCGTGGATTCATACAAAACTCAAACTTTTTGTGTGGTGTTTAATAACCAGCTAACCACGTTCTCTTTGAAGCACGAGTCTTTCCAAGCTGTAATGGCTCCAAGCTCACCATTTATTTTTATGAGATTCTGAAAAAATTGATCCCCGATTAGATAACCTAACCGATTATAACCAAACTTCGAACCTCCACTTATGGAAAACCATTCTTTAAAAACTGCGAATGGTGTTAAATTTGTGACATCCCTTGCAAAATCCGAGATGATTTTTTCTTTGTTTTTACCAAAAAACTGAAGCCATTCTTCTCCTTCATCATCAAAAGAAAAATATACAGATTCATTAATGCCTTTTGCTGTTTGTCTGGAAAAGTGGGTTGCCGCACCTTCTTGATATAGCCAAGTTAACGGACTGTTCCAATCGACATTCGTCCAATCTATTCCTGTATCATTTGATATTATGTTATGCGCCGCATGACCAAACTCGTGTGCTACGATCGTTCTTAAGTGGTCTGGGACAGGTGATAATTTTTCCAGAGCAAAGGTGATATTAGGAATGATTTGACGGTATGTATATGCATTTGACCCAAACCCTCCTACAATGAGGTTGATGTCCACGGGAAACGACACTTGATAGTTGTTCTTATAGTGTTCATCTGTTTCACGTATAATAGGCACAATATATTTGTAAACGAGGTCAATGTCAGATAAAACTCCTGGATATTTTTCTAATGAAGCTTGATGCCTTTCTTCTGTATCTTTGCAATGGTATGCAAAATATTCTTTAAATATCTCCGGGTACTCCCCATAATATTTCCTCAAGAATTCGATAGAAGAATGATAGTTTTGATTAAAATATGGAATGGTATCAATGATCTGCATTTTATCCCCCATTGCCTTTGCCCCTTTTTACTAATCTTACCATATTCTATGAATAACCATCATATCCGTCTATACCATGCTGCATCCTACCTCATATACTATTACATCTAGTATTCTGAGGGGAGTGGTGCTTATGGGTAAAGATAAGGAAGTTTATGAATATGATGGCCATCTTGCTATGTTTTTGGCTGTCATGTGTCATCAAGCTTATCAATTAAGTGACGGAAAAACGTTCACACTCCCCAGCGGATATTTTCTTAAGTGCTCCATCCCTTCTGTTTCAGGCGAGATATTCGGTTTTATCGCAGAATCTGATGATCACGTTGTCGTCGTTTTTCGCGGAACCTCAACGGTAAATAACGTATCCTCCTACTTAGACATCCCTCAAGTTACGTACCCCTTTGTGAAAAACGGCGGTAAAACGCACCGCGGAATCACCCGCATCTATTCAGCAGCCCGAAGTATTATTCTAACAGTCCTGATGAGACTTTCCCCAGAGAAGAAACTTTTTGTGACTGGCCATAGCCTCGGTGCTTGTCTGGCTACACTTTTCACATTAGATGCTGCTGTGAACACACCGTTTAACAACCCCATTCTTTACACCTTTGCTAGTTTGCCGATTGGCAACACGGAGTTCGTCAGGAGATTTTATAAAGAAGTTAAAAACAGCATACGCATCATAAATGTGTACGACACCGTTACGAACCATATAACACCTTTATTATTTCGGAAAGAACCTCTTATGAACATGCCAGTCGGAGAGGAGCTTCGTTTGAATTTTGAAAACTGCAGTGTCAGGCTAAATCATAAAATCGTATGCTATTTTCATCAACTACGTAAGATTTATCCGAAGTTCGCGAAAAAAATATGCAAAGAGAACCCTGGTTTTTGCCCGGATACGTCTAGGTGCAGTGGAGATTTTTAAACCATAAAAAAACCACAGTGGCGTAACGTTTTACTGTGGTTTATACATAGAATTTACTTGTTTGTGCTATGCTGCTTGTTCGGCAGTTTTTGTCCAGGATTACCTTTCCCCTGCTTTTTGTTCTTTTCTTGTTTCTCCTGATCATCATGCAATTTTTCTACAAAATCACTCGTGTTTTCCATCGTTTTTAGCCTCCTATGGATTATTCATTTGTTACTATTTCCCTTTAGGAGGAAATTACTCATTTTCGTTTCCTAAGATAGAACAATTTCCTAATTTACCCTATCCTTTCATATCAAAAACCTGTCTAAAGTATAGTTAGTAGGATAGTACAGGAATTTGTCACAACTTCCTACTTTTAGGGTGATTTAGAATTCTGTAAAAATAGAGCAAGTGCTTCATGTTCACTCTTCTCACAACTGATAATATATAGAAAAAAGTGCAGAAAGGAGCCAATCATGAAAAATTTTATAAGGAAGGTTATTCTTTTATTTGTTTTAGCCACAGCGCTTTTTGTACCTGCAAATGTACAAGCTCACAGTCTTTTAAAGGTCGGAAATCAAGGATATGAGGTGTCAGAGCTTCAACAAAACTTAAAAGACATGGGTTTCTTTTATGGTCCTGTTACAGGGTTTTATGGTCCTCTTACACAGAGAGCTGTCATGGATTTTCAGTATAAATCCAATCTGTCTTCTGATGGTGTGGCAGGTCCAGCAACCTTTTTGATGCTAAATGAAGTTGAAAAAATGGCAAGAGTCGTTCATGGTGAAGCAAGAGGCGAGTCATACATAGGTAAAGTTGCAGTTGCCGCTGTTATTTTAAATCGAATTGATGATTCCGCATTCCCTGATAACGTGGGTGATGTGATTCATCAAACGAATGCTTTTACTGCTGTTCATGATGGACAATATAGTTTGAAGCCTAACAACTTTGCTTATCGCGCTGTATTCGATGCGATGCAAGGCTGGGACCCTACATACGGTTCCGTTTATTATTACAACCCTGACCTTGCGACGAACACCTGGATTTTTTCAAGACAATCTGTAACGAAGATCGGAAACCATCTGTTTGCCCGTTAACGACGAAACCTCCTTCTTTTATTATGAAGGAGGTTTGTTTATTATTTCACTAATACTCTTTGTTCGAGCTCACTCTTCTGTCTCAGATGATGACGAAAATGCATACCGATTAAGTCGTACCATTCTCGTGCGTTAAGCCATCCAAAGCCACCATGTTTTATTTTGTAGTTTGGATTTATAGTATCTACTTTTCCTTCCCAATCCTTCATCCTTTCAATGACTTGGTCGATTCTCCTTATTAGTTCTTCATTGGTTTCTGAATTATTTGGAGGAGCATTCATTTCATCAGGTAAACGAATTTTAATTGGCGGGAATCCTCCATTTCGAAATAATTTCTCACCAAATTCCGTCTTTCCGAACTTTTGCTCTTCGCATGCTGCTGCACAAGATTCTACCTGATCAAGATATTCATGAGCTACCAGGATCAAATGATCGTACATTTGACATAGTGACCAAACCCCAGCCTCAGGTATATGTCTCAGTTGCTCTATAGAATAGTTCTGAAGGTCACTTTTGTATGTTTCGATCAATTGAAGATCATCCATATAAACACCACCTTTAACGTTTTATAGTTAGTTCAAACTTCGCCGCAAAAAAGAAACCTCCTTCTAAATTTAGAAAGAGGTCCTTCATTGTTTATTGAAAGGTCTTGCTGACTTGAATGAATTCACGATAGCCTGAACGTGTTAAGTGATAATGAGAATCCAAGAGACCATCTCGAACTAAAGAATCAAGTGTTTCGGTTGGTATAACATCTATTACTGCATCTAGTCGTTGATTGAGATCTTCGAGAGAGGCATTTTTCAGTGTAACAGGATTCAGCATGCGAACGATTCCCTCAATTCTTGAATCTCTTTTTTGGAAAAGCTGAGGCGTTTTCTTGAAAACATTTTGAATGCGTTCTTTAAACTGGTTCAGTTCTTGTTTGGTGTTAAAGGATTCTGTTTCTTTTTCTCTGATTCTTTCATTAAAATATTTCATTTCTTCTTCGTTTAATTGAGCTCTAGTAAATAATTCATTGTAGATTTGTGTTTTATCCATTTCGATTTTTTCAAGCTCTTCTTCTTTAATGCGTTTTGTTTCAAAGATTTCTTCAGAGATTTCGTCTTCTTTTTCCTCGAGGGACTCTTCTTCCGTTTCCTCTGCTGCTACAACTGTTTCTGTTTCTTCCACTTTTTCTTCAAAAAGTTCAAGCTGTTTCTGCTCTGGCTCTGCCACTTCTTCCTCGGCTATTTGTACTTCGGGCTGCTGGATTGGTCTGCCCTTTGTATAAGCTTCCATCATCTTCTCCAGCTTGTTGATTTTATTGAAATAGATTAATGTAACCGCGATTGCAAATAACGAGCAAAACAATGAGATGAAATCCGAAAAACGGAAAACGAATGGGGCCGTTGCAATTTTGTAAAATAACAATAATGCGAAGCCTCCGATAATAATAATCTTGAGCCAGCTTTCACGGTTCTTGATCTCATCTGATTTCGGTTCTTGATTTTTATTTTTGTTTGATAGCATTGGAATACGTTTCATAATCTTACCTCTTTCGTAGAGATTGTCGTGCAGCTTTTTATTTTAAACGATAACTTTGGAAGTGAAAAGCGAAAACACTAAATCATCATATTGTTATCATTTCTTTATCAGAACAAAATTATCTCACTTTAGGACATATGTCCTTCCCAACATATGTGGATATGTTTTTTAATTAGATAAGAATTTAAATTGGGGAGTGAGACGATGAGAGGAATGATCTTTGCATTTTTAGCCGGGGGCTTTATCACGCTGCAAGGTGTAGCGAATTCCCGCATCAGTCATGACATTGGTCCTTGGCAAGCTGCGACAGTTACCCAGTTAACTGGCTTCCTGATGGCATTATTGATCGTCATGATCGTTCGAGACGGAAAGTGGAAAAGATTTAAAGGTGTAAGACCTTTATATCTAACTGGCGGTTCGTTTGCGGCTGTTGTTATTTATGGAAATATTTTTTCGATTCATAAGATCGGTGTTACCCTTTCCATTGCCGTTATCCTTATCGCACAGCTGGCCATTACCTTCTTAGTCGATGGGAGAGGCTGGTTCGGCGTAATAAAACAGAAGATGAGACTGCCGCAGTTCATAGGAATCGGAATGATGATCGCAGGCGTGGTGATTCTAAAGTTTTGATGATATGATTTTTGCAAATAAGTACTGAAAATTCATGGGGTGAATGACAGGAATGAAAGAGATTCAGGATCATAAACTGCTCGAGCATTATGTTCAAACACATGGAATTGAAAATATCTTTAACGATGAAGTGAAGCCTCATTTATCATTATTCAGCTTTGATCATGGTGAGTTGATCTGTTCTCAAGGGGATCCCGCTGATAGTTTGTATGTGCTTGTTAAAGGTAAGGTGAAGATTTTCACCACTTCCCCAGAAGGGAAAACGCTCATCCTTTCCTTTAAAAAGCCCCTGGATTCCATCGGTGATATTGAGTACGTGCAGCATGGGACCGAATTTATTAATACGGTGGAAGCTGTGTCAAATGTTCACATGATCGGTGTTCACCATCGATGGCTGAGGAAGTACGCGAGTGATCATACCCCTCTCCTAAAATTTTTGCTTGAAGTAATCACGCAAAAGTTTTTTATAAAATCCAGTTCGTTAAGCTTTAACCTTCTGTATCCGGTTGAAGTACGATTCGCCAGTTACCTTCTTTCCGTTTGTTTTGAAGAAAATGAAACTCTCGCGACTGGCCGATTAAGCACAGCGCATTTGATGGATGCAGCGAATCTAATCGGTACAAGCTACAGGCATTTGAACCGCGTCATTCAGCATCTTTCAAAAGATGGACTCATTGAACGTCATAAAGGTTTTATATTAGTGAAGGACAAAGATGGTTTAAGTGCGATCGCCGGTCACAATAACATCTATGAATAGAAAGGAGCGTTGTTATGTTCTTAGGATTGTTCTTTGCGGTCTTAGCCGGATTGCTGGTTGGTCTGCAAAACATTTTTAACGCCAAAGTTAATGAACAGGCAGGTACATGGGCCACGACTGCCTTGGTATTGGGTTTAGGGTTCTTGGCTTCCATGACGCTTGGTCTTGTTTTTGAAGGCAGCGGTCTATTTATGTTGGATAACATGAAAACATGGCACTGGTTCAGCGGCTTGATCGGAGTTGGCGTGGTCATTTGTCTCGTACAGGGAACTCGTTTGCTGGGACCTACCTATGCTATCGCAATTGTGCTTACCTCACAGCTTGGATTTGCTTTATTGTGGGACTCACTGGGTTGGTTTGGCTTAGAGAAGATTCCTTTTACGTTTCAGCAGCTGGTCGGTGTACTGGTGATTGCTGGAGGTGTAATCGTGTTTAAGTTTAGCAGCACGGAGAAGAAAGAGGTTGAACAGGTTCAAAAACCGTTGAAACAATATTCAGTGGGTAGATAAGCCGGCGGAAAGCGAGTCCTGCAGTGGTAATTAACCTCTTTCAAAAGCAACAAAGTTTAGGATAACAGCCTTTTATATAAATACATTAAGCAGCAAAGCACCTGCAAATGCGGTTAAGGAAAGAATGGTTTCCAGCACGGTCAACGTTTTGAAGGTTTCTATACGGTTAATCCAAGATATTCTTTTACCATCCAAAAGCCTGGATCGTTTACATGCGAAAACATCATTGATCCTGCACCTGTTGCAATAACTAGCAATTCCAAATTGACATCGGACATATGCTCAATGATCGGAGAAACAATTCCGGCAGCTGTTGTTAAAGCCACCGTTGCTGATCCTGTCGCAATTCGAATTAAGTTTGCAATAACAACGGCCATCACTAGCGGAGACAGGGATAGATTTTCAGACATGCTGCCCATTGTCTCACCGACACCACTTTCGATCAATATCTGTTTAAATCCTCCGCCTGCTCCGATAATTAATAGGATTGAACCTACAGGCAACAAGCTCTCCTCCGTGAATTTTGTAATAAGATCTCTTTCCATCCCTTTACGGAAGCCGAGAAAATAGTATGCTGCAAATACCGCAATTAATAATGCAATTACCGGATTTCCTATAAGTGCAAAGAATTTCTGCCAGCTTTCTGGAAGCTGTATATATGGTGCTATTGCAGCGAGAATCATAAGAATGACTGGCAGTAAAACAATGAAGAAAGACGCCATTGAGCTTGGCAGTTCTTTTGCATCAGTATCGATGCGGATTAATTCCGGCTCTTTTTCAGGAACAACGCGTTTGTACACCCATTTTGCAAACAAAGGACCTGCAATAACTGCAGCAACAAGTGCGATTACAAGAGAGTAAAGAAGAACCAACCCAAGATTGGCATCATATATGCTGATAGCAGCAAGTGCACCAGGACGCGGTGGAACAAGACCGTCCACGATAGTGCTAAGGCAATGGTAAGGCGGGATCAATAAAGAAGATCAAAACATTTGAAAGTGTATCGAATTGGATTCATTTAATAGGTTTATTCAGCAATAGCACCCTTTTCTTGAAGACTTGTATTGAGGTAATTCTTTTTAGCTGCCTTTAATTTAAGCATGTTAATTTATTTTAGAATAAATACAAGTATCAGTTAGCTTACTGCCATCTGCAGATAGATCCTCATTCCTTAAAGTACCTTCAAATATAAAACCAAGTTTTTCCGGTATTAAGCGACTTTTAAAGTTTCTTGATTCACATCTTATTTCAATTCTCTTAAACGCGAGGTAATTTAATCCGAAGTTAGCTAACTCCTTTACTGCTTCCGTCATATATCCATTACCGCTATATGTTGTATTAATCCAATAGCCCATTTCACATTTTGGAATGTTCCAGTCAATCCCATGAAGGCTCGTAGTTCCAATAAAGTTTTTCCCGCCACCTTTATCAAAGATAAGATAACGAAAACTTTCTCTTTTTAAAAAATTTATATGAGCATTCCTTAACAGGATCTCTGTTTCTTCAACAGTAGGAATTTCTTGAAAAAGTGACAACCACGCTTTTAATTCATAAAAGGAATCTCTAATTGCTTGGTTCACAATTTCTCCGTCTCCAGTTTGAAGTGGTGCTCGAAGAATTAGCCTTTCGGTTTCTAATTGTAAAGGAATATCTAATAACAAAGGGTTCATTTGATTTTCCCACTCCTTGATTATTTTAAATTAATAATGAAAGGCAGTAAGAGCATTTCTCCTTCTTAAAGAATTGCACCCGATCGTAATATAAGGTTAGCCAGAATTTCTGGTTGACCTTTTTTGTTGAATAACTGATTATCAGTTTGTGTAGTTTTTAATAATCTTAGAGAATAGTTTCATTCCTGTTTGATGTCCATAACTAAGATATCAAAGAGTTTATTGTCTATATAGACCAAAAAAGCCCATTTCCCCGATTCGTTTAGCAGCACATTTGATGGTATATGTGAATCAGCACCATTAACTTCACTACCGAATCCATCTTTTGTCCAGTAGTATTTTTTTGAATTTACATCGTATAACACTGGCTTTACAGTTGAAGATTTTTTGTTGTATCCCACAATAGTTAACTTACCCTCTTTGATGCCCCAGAAATGCCACATCCACTTATCTATTTTTTTCGTTTTTAGTTCGGGACCTATAATGCCAATTTTCATTTCGTTTCCAACCATATCACTTCGTGTTCCTGTGTTAAATGTAGTGGCAGTTTTGTCCCAATCAATTCTTTTTATATCAGATTC
The DNA here is from genome assembly GCF_042746035.1 of Fictibacillus sp. NPDC058756. Lineage (NCBI taxonomy): Bacteria > Bacillati > Bacillota > Bacilli > Caryophanales > Fictibacillaceae > Fictibacillus > Fictibacillus sp. NPDC058756. Next base: position 2,705,685 of record NZ_JBHYPU010000001.1, read on the forward strand.
TTTAACAGTATTGGAGATTTCTAAAGGTAACGCTGTTTCTTTATAAACTTCTTTTTTACTAATTTCTGCCGATGAACACCCCATCAGAAATGCAATAGCAAGGATGAAGAAAAAGATACTTTTTTTCATAACCAGTTGCCCCTTTTCATAATATTTCACTGTAAAAACTGAGGTGATATACAACTTCTTTAATCCACAATCCCGCACTTTTCTTGAGTAACGGCAACCGCCTTATGTAGCAATCGCTCCCGATAGTTGAATAAGAAAATTTGCTTCTCTATGTAGAAGAGCTTTCCTTCTTTCCAATACTATGTCCTATAAAAATTCCAAAGATGAGCAAAAGAAGGGAATCTGTTTCGAAATCCTTTGTAAATAATCCCCAAAGCAACCAACAATAGCACCTAAAATTGCTAATAGTAAACCCTTCATAAATCCACATACTCAGTTTAATTTTAATTAGGCTAAGATTCTTGTTTTCTTGTTGAAACAAGTGTTTTAGCAGCAAGTCCAGCGATATAGGATAAGATTGTATAAAAAACTACCCACATCAAAAATGATGAATTGAACACTGTATAAGTAGCAATTAAAGAAACAGTAAATAATGCCCCTGGGATTAAATAAACATTTCGAGAAATTAAATAACCAAGTCCACCTAACATAATTGAAAGTAATGGGAAAGCGTAGATTACTAATCCTACCAATCCTTATTTAATCAACGCACCCGATTGTTGAATAAGCGAAAGAAAAAACCAACCTAAAAAAGCTGGTTTTTTTAAACTCAAATGGTTCTCCGTTATTGATTAACATTAAATTATTCAAGCTTCAGAATAAATTCTTCAACATCAATTCCTCGAGCGTTGGAAAAACCCTTATCCTCAGAGGTAATTCTAAACCCGCATTTTTCCAAGACCCGAATGGAGGAAATGTTGTCTTTGGCGGCACGAGCAAAAAGTGGGCGTATCTTGATATAATTCAGAAACTCAGATAACGCCTTAGTTGCAATCCCCTGACCCCAATATTCTTTTCCAATCCAATAACTGACTTCAGGTTCTCCGAACTGTTCAAAGTTCGAGATGTGACCAGAGACTTTCCCATTAAAAATGATAGTTTTAATGGTTATAGTCTCGTCGGCTATAATTTTTGTCCAGTGGTCCATAAATGTATCTTTATCCGATGGGTCCTTAGCTGTGAAGGCAGCGATATAGTTCGCGGTAGGATCGAGTTGTTGCTCGAAGAAGATAGGGATGTCTTCCTCTGTAACATCTCTCAGTTTCACTGAAGTGTTAATCATTTAAATCACACTCTCCCTAATATATAGTATTTAATTCGAGCACTTCTCCTTCCTAAAGAAACGCACCTGTTTGTTGAACATTTTTACTACTTTTATAGAATTTTCAAACCGTTACCTTAAGCCATTTAGCTATTATTTCTCTAAGTTTCTCTTCGTTTCTTATTACGTCACTTTTATTAGTAAACTTCATGATGGCTCTGTCTGGTGACACCCAATCCAATAAACCAGTAGTATCGACGAACAGCTGATCTTCATTACTACCCTCTTTTACCTTGACTCCACAATGAAAAATAAGACGAAAAAATCCTTTACCATGTAAATTAAAAGTTATTCTATCTTTATTTTGAATACTGTAGCTAGGTGCATTCCATTTAATCTTTTCCGTAAATTCACTATTTGTGCTTTTGATTATGTTTCGTACAGCTTCTATTTCCTCTTTTAGAGGATGATTAAGGTTATTCATAAATTTTTCTACCTTATCGGGTTCATGGGTCGTCATTAGCTCACCTCATTTTTTTACGAATACACATTTATCTATTTTCAATAAAAAGAGCATTTCTCCTTCCTGAAGAAATGCACCCGAATGTGGAATAAAATAGAAGTATTATATCTGAAATTATTTAACTTATTTTTCCCTCTACTACCTCTAACTCTATTATTTTAGGTTAAACATACCTTTTCCAGTTTGCATATCTATCGGCAATGATGAATGTTCGTGTGTTATGAGCCAAGACTCATTTACTTTTTTAAATCCAAATGTAAAACGGTTTGTCATTTGACGAAGTTTCTCTCCAGATTTTTCACTGTATGCAGCGTACGAAACAGCACAATGAACAAATGCAACATTAGTATTTTCCTCAATCGTTAAATCATTAAAATCTACTTTTAGTAAAATTTCGTCTTCACTTAAACTATTAAACCACTCTATCACATTTTCTCTCCATGAAGAAATACCCTTACACTCCCAGTTTCCCCAGCAATCATAAATATGTACATCAGCAGCATAAGTAGATAGGAACTTCTCAGCATCTTTTTCATAAACGGCACATTTGTAATTTTCAAGAACGTCCTGAACTATACTAATACCAATCGTCATAAAGTCATCTCCTTTATAAAAAGATAAGTTCGTTATTAATTTCCATATTCAATCCTTTTAAGGATACTGGTTTGATCACTGATGTGTTTATTAACATAATCTTCTTGTAGAAGTCCATAAATTGGCCCTTGGCATTTCGAATCATATGTCTGATCGTTCCTTCTTGCTCCATTCCAGCTTTACCCATCACTTTTCCAGAAGCCGGGTTGTCAGTGTTATATGCTGCAAAGATTTTGTGAATGTTCATATGTTGAAGCCGAATTCCACAATCGCCCTTAACGCTACGGTCACATACCCCCGTTTCAACCATTCATTTCCAATCTAATAACTTACCACACAGTTTCCGGTGGTTTTATCGAAGTCATACAAATCAATTTCACCAATAAATTCACCGTCAGCTTTTCGCTCAATAGCCCACCAACAAAATTCTTTATTGGCATAATCATTTACAATCTTTGCTACCTTCTCGATTGTTTCTGACACGGTCTTGTGTGCGGCGTTGACCCGATTATCAGATACTCGTTCGTCCTAAAGCCAGTGGTCGAAAACCTTTTGAGCATCTGATAGTTCTAGCCTTCTAAGGATCAAACATCAGTTTCTATTTTAGGCGTTCCTAAATAATCAATCACTCTTCCACCTTCTCATATAAATTTAAACTAATCTCATAGTAACTACATGCTCTTTTCAAAAAAAAGGGCACTTTTCCTTCTTGAAGATGCACCCGATTGTGGAAAAAAGGTCAGTTCTAAATCCTGTTCATAAACTCCAAATTAATACCCCCAAGTACCCCATCCACCTTGACTACCTTGACCTCCCCAAGGTGAAGGAAAAGCTTGACCTTGACCATATCCTTGACCACCCATGCCGCCTGGAAGACCACCTTGATGTCCGAATTGAGGAGGAATTGGACCAGTATAAGGAGTCCATCCAACTATATCCTCACTGCGAACGGTTGAATATATATTCTCTGCAGGAGTGTATATAATTAAATGTACTTTGTTCACATTTTGACTTATTTCAAAACCTGCAAGCATTGCTATGACCTGACCATAACCCTTAACATTGGTTGTTCCGTACTTGTTTGTATTAAAAATTTGGTATAATTCTTGACCACTCAATCTTGAACTTTGTAACACTAAAAGCAAACCTTTCTTAATTTACATTTTTTCTTTATAAGTATATGTGATGTCTTAAATTATGTATGGACAATTGTACAGGAAAACTTACGATTTACATTTCATAATTTACCTGAATCCTTAAACTATACTGTTTTCTTTTTTCACAAAATTAGATCCTTCATTCCTTTACCCCAATAAAAACGAATTGTGTAAAACATATATTCGAATCTTCAACTAACGCACCCTTTAGTGGAATAAGTCCTTACCATTTTTGCTATTTTTCTTCTTACCTTTACAAATTAGAAAAACAGCAATTATTCCTATTATTATGAGGACAAAAATTTTTATTACACCCTGTTGTCCGTCAAAAAATCCATTAAAAACACTTCTTACTTCATATTCTCCATCATTATAAGCCTTGATATATCGACCATTAGATTCTTCAATCGCTATTGCTTCATTAGGACTAATGCCTTTTATTGAATAATACTTAGTACCTTTTTCAAAGGTATTTGAGAAGTTACCAGGATATGATTTCATATCCGAATACTTAGTTACGTGACCAATTTCACTTTTGATTTCACTAACATATTCGTCACTAATAACATAAATATTATCCTCCCAAACTACAAATGAATAAGCCCAAGATGTTGCAAGTGACAGCGTTGGAAATATTAAAGTGCATATAAAAGAAACTAACATTACAAAAGATAGTAAATGTTTAATTTTAATATAAATCCCCCTCAGTAAAGTTAGTCGTTAAAAATCTTTCTCAGGTCACATTGTCTTATTCAACAATCCTGCACGTTTGTTCAATAAGTTCCATAAAAAAGTGCACTCTCCTTCCGAAGAAACGCATCCTTTTGTGGAAGATACTAAAAATGATATCTTTACGAAAGGTTTACTGATTCAAAATGTTCTACTATTGGAAATGGGTCATAAAAATGATGAAGCTGTTCTTTCCATGTTTGGTATTCTACTGATTGTCTAAAACCTACTGTATGATCTTCTAAACTTTCCCATTTAACTAAAAGTAAATACTTCCCTTTTACCTCCATACATCGTTGTAATTCGTGAGATATGTAGCCTTTCATTGATGAAATAATCTTTGAAGCATTATAAAAGGCTTCTTCATATTCCCCTTCCATTCCTTGTTTAACTTGTAGCATACAGCTTCCAATATCATGTAATCACTCCTTTTTTAAAGTATAACAACAATAAATTCGAATATTGCAAGTATAATTACATTAACTTGCCCCAACATAAAAAAGGCACATTTCTTACAGAAAAGCACCCGATTGTTGAAGAGAGATATTTTAAGTTATACCTATCAGTAATTTATGTTCTTCTAGTAATTCAATATTTCTTTTATTTAATGTGTAATTCTTTATTTGCTTTCCAATATTAGCATAAAGTTGCACATTTTCTAACTCGGATATCGGGACCCACTTAACACCAGTTTGATTAGGATCTGGTTTAAGAGGTTGCTTAGGAATAGAACTACTTTTCAGAGTGCAATCAAACATCATAACCAAGGTGTGAGTATCTCCGAACTTTTCCGAGTTAAGATGGGGTGCATACTCATATACAAAGGCTAATGGACCTACCTCTATATCTATACTTGCTTCTTCTTTTGCTTCTCTTATTACTGCTTCAACTATTGATTCGTTTGGTTCAGTTCCGCCTGCAGGTAAATCATAAACTACTCCTCTTTTTGGGTCGCTATATTCAGTTAATAAAATTTTATTGTTATCAATTATTATTGCACCAGCTCGTACCCTAATATGGTAAGACATTTCATTCAGTCCCCTTCTCAACTTATCTACTCTTTACTTCAATAAAAAAAATGCACTTCTCCTTCTTGAAGAAACGCACCCGATTGTTAAATAACTTATTATAAGAATGTTATTCCTTACTAACTTGTACCAAATCTTTTAGCTGATCTGACACGAGCACGCTCAGCTTCGACTTCACGATTGCGAGGTTCTGCACTGGTTTCCATAGTATCAAATAAATTCTTAGTAATCATTGCTACTTCATTAACTGCGTGATTAAACGCATCCTCGTTCGCCTTTGAGGGTTTGTTATATCCCGTTATTTTTCTGACGTACTGAATAGCTGCTGCATGAATCTCTTCATTGGTAGCTGGTGGGTCGAAATTAAATAATGTTCTAATGTTTCGGCACATAATTTCTCCTTTTTGTTTTCTTATTCTACATTCCATTCCACAAGGGATCCTTACAATCCTTTTCTACTTAAAAAGGAACTCTAATTTTTTTAGAACCAGAAAGTGTTCTAAACTACAACTAGGATGGTTTATATAAATGCTCCTGGTTGATAATCTTATTACTTTAAAGCTGTTTAAAAAGAATAATAGATAGAATAGGAGCAACCTTTATTGGGTTGCTCCTGGTTTATTTCTTATGCTATTATCAGCCGTCTTGATCTTCAACTAAAGCACCCGATTGTTGAATAAGCTAAATATGGCTCATTAATGTAGTCAACATATATGATTAATTACTAACTGAAAAATGCCATCATTAAGGTATCCCCACAACTTATTTATAATTTTTATTAGGAAGAAATCAATGTATCTAATTTCTTATTCAATTCTTTGCTCGTACCTGTAATGGGTAACCGGGTTTCAGGAGATTGTATTAATCCTTTTTTGTAAAGAATATACTTCAAAGGTGCTGGATTTGTCTCCTGAAACAGAAGAGTCGTAATCGGATATACCATTTTCCATACTTTCAATGCGTGATTATGATTATTTTCTTGGATCATTTTAAAGATATCCAAGAAGTCTCTTGTCGCTAAATGTGAAGAGGCTAATATTCCACCTGCCCCACCCAAAGTTAAGTGGTGGTAATAAGAAGCATCTTCGCCTGTTAGATTAGAAAAGTCTTCTATTGGATTCATAAGTAATTCTAAGGATTGTTTCAAGTTTCCGCCAGAATCTTTAATTCCTATAATATTCTTGCATTCTGCTAATTTATAAACAGTTTCATTATCTATATTCCGACCTGTTCGATAAGGGATGTTATAGATCATTATTTTCAAATCCGTTGCTTCTGAGATTTGTAAAAAATGATTGTAAATTCCGTCTTGGCTCGGTAGGTTGTAATAAGGGGAAACAGATAATATGCCTTCTACTTTATATTTTTCAACTACTTTTAACTGTTTGATTAACTTGTTTGTGTAATTTCCTCCATGCCCGACGAAAACGGGAATACGTCCGTTAACTACTTCAAGTGTTTTATCAAGTACCATTTCAAATTCATCTTCCTCAATCGCAGGACTTTCTCCTGTAGTAGCTAATGGGATTAATCCTGAAATCCCCTGGTTTACATAGTAATCAACTAATTTTGAATATGATTCCATATCGACCTTCCCATTGTGAAAAGGGGTTATAATCGGTAGCCAGACTCCTTCAATTTTCATAAAAATCTCTCCCTTAATTGCCTTACAAAAGTGTATGGTTCAATAATAAATATATTCAAGAGAAAATCTATGTATCCTTTAAATAAAAATAGTGGATTTTTTTCACCAGAATTGCTTTTAACTTTATTGAAAAAAATGCAACATCTGATGAAAAAGATGGTGCTTATTCAACAATCCTGCACGTTTGTGGAATAAGATCCACTCGTTATAACCTTATTCTTATTCGTTTTAGACCTGTTTAATCCTTTCGTAAGAATTCAGCACTATGTTTGCAGGGTTTTATAGTCAGTGTTATTTCATAAATCCATATATACCAATGAAATAATCGCAGCGAATAACGCTGCGATTTATATTGCTATTTATTATGCGATTTTGTGTTTTTCTCCCGGTTATTATATCGCAGTCTTGTTTTTCTTTACGTACATATCGTCTAATGAGATTACTCGTGAGAAATAAGGCAAAATATCTTTATTATGGGTGACAACGACGATTGTTTTCCCTTGTTCGTTCAACTGTTTCGAATATATAGTTGAAAAATTTTTCGTTGTTTCATTTTATATCTATAAATGGATGATTTCATGAGCCATTATCGGCATTTTTAAAGTGTGAAATTTAGTCTATGCGGGTATACAAAAAAACAAGGCCGCATGCAGCAGCCTTGTTTCTTTTTTTGTCCATCATATTATATTTTTTATTCGTAGCTTTTAGCTCCGATATATTTATCGCTCCAGTAAGAGCTATTAAGGTCATCTGATGTAACACCATTTGATGAAGATGCGTGCCAGAATTCGCCGTTACCAACGTATACACCAGCATGGCTTGGTCCGTCTCCTTCTAAGTTAAAGAACACGATGTCACCAACTGCCGGCTCATCTACACTAGTTCCTTCTGCATAGATTTCATCTACCGTTCTCGGCAAATCGATGTTTTCTGCTTCATCAAACACTTGATTTAAGTATCCGCTGCAGTCAAAGCCTTCTTCAGCTGTTTCTCCGCCCCACGTATATTTTGTTCCCTCATATTTTTTCGCTACTTCCACGATATTTGAATCGTTGCTTTCTCCATCAACACCCAACGCTTTAAATGTTTCATCTCCAGCGATTCCATCTACCGTAATTCCTTTAGCTTCTTGGAACTTTTTCACGGCATCCGTTGTGTAGTCGCCATAGTAAGTAGTTGTTTTGCTATACGAGAAATATCCTTTGTTGTCTAATATCTCTTGAAGTTCTTGTACGTCTGCATGAGTTGTTCCAGGTTCCAGAGTCTGATCTCCTACTGCTGCATGACCTGTCGCTGGATTGAATGCTACAACACCTGCTAATGCTAAACCTGCTGTTAGTTTCTTCAAACTGCCATCCCCTTTTTATTTGATACGCCGATCTCTTTTTGATCTGACCTGTCCCATACTAACAGGTGGAGATGACAGTGAGATTTTAGAGCAGTTACAGGGGAATAACAATTTGGGGCCAAATGTATGATAAATCACATATTGTAATATTGGAAGGAAATAGGTGCCAAATAAAGAAGATAAAAAGAAGTTGCGAGAAAAGGAGATTGATAAGATGCATAAACAAGTTCCGAGGATGAAGCAGCTTATTGCTGGTACGATTCTTTGAAAAGAGCTGTTCATAGAATTTTGTACGCAATCTCCTGATGTAGTGGAACTTCATAGAATTAGCGGCGAATATAATTACTTGTTAAAAATAGTTACAGAGTCTATGCAATCACTCGAAGATTTTATTAACGCAAGTGGAATACACGGTGATTCTACAACGCTCATCGTGCTGTCGTCACCAATTCCATTCAAAAATACAATTCCGATTGTGGAAGAAGAATAGGAGAATTCATGAAAAGAAAACGCGCCATTGTAACCGGAACTTCTAGGGGGTTTGGCATGCTGTGTGCAGTTGAACTCGCGATGGCCGGTTTTGAAGTGATCAGTACGGTGAGAAGTTTGGATAAAGCGGAGAATCTATTGCGTTTGGCGGATGAAAAAAGGGTGTCTGACTTCATTCAGCTGCAAACTCTCGATGTGACATCAGAGGAATCGGTTCGTTCATTTGCAGCGTACCTTTCAAAGTTTCCTAGTATTGATGTGCTCGTGAACAACGCAGGGTTTGCACTTGGCGGTTTTTGTGAAGAACTTTCGGTGGATGAATACCGGCTGCAGTTTGAGACGAACGTCTTTGGCGTGATCGCCGTGACACAAACTGTACTTCCAATAATGAGGAAAAACCGGACAGGCAGAATCATCAACATGAGCAGCATATCTGGAAAATTTGGTTTTCCGGGTTTATCTCCTTACACGGCATCAAAGCACGCACTTGAAGGTCTGAGTGAAAGCCTCCGATTGGAATTAAAACCGTTTGGCATAGATGTCGTGCTCTTAGAACCCGGTTCCTACCAGACAAACATCTGGTCTTCGATTGACAATACGACCATTCACAGAGACTCCCCTTACCACTTTTATATGGAGAGCCTTTTGAGCGAAATTGAGTCTGGCAAAACGAATCACGGTAACCCGCGTGATGTGGCACAGCTTGTTGTACAAATCGCCACACACAAAAAGACACCTAAACTGCGGTACCCCATCGGTAAAGGTATTAAAATAAGTCTTTTTATGAAGTCAATTATGCCTTGGAAACTTCTTGAGAGTGTAATCTTAAAAAAGCTGATTGATTTTAAAAAAAGGTAGTCATCTGACTGCCTTTTTAAAATGGTTTGTTATTTGAATTATTCCTGAAGTGTGCATTAAACTGACCCCGCAGCATCTCTTTGAGCATTCTCTTTACAACCGGTTTTGTTTCCTTGTTCATCTCCCGTCTAATTTCATTTGTCTGTACCCCCTCTTCCCTTTTATTCGCAATTTCAATGAGCTTTTCAATGTCAGAAAACGAATATCTTCGCGTTCCTTTCTCATTGCGATCAGGGAATATTAACTTTCGCTCTTCATAATACCGAATCTGTCTTAAAGATAATCCCGTAAGCTCCCTCACAATTCCTATTGAAATGACTTTTTTCTCTTTATACGATGTGCTTTCAGAAGACATTCCAGCCACTCCCTTTTTTTAAAAAAAGAGGTCCCCTTTTATTCCACTTTATCTCAACCCAACTGTTAATCAAGAAAACTGTGAGGTTATCTGACATATATTTTTTGAAAATTAAAAAACCTTGGTATATTTTCTGACAAGTTTGTAGATGAAAGTATTTCTGTTATTTACACTAGAGGAAATTAATGCGAGGTGGTTCAGATGCACAAGATATTTTGGCAGTTTACACTGATCTTCTCTTCTCTAGCCTTTGGAAATGCCATTGTATCTATCTTCCGACTGCCCCTTTCCGGAAGTATAGTAGGAATGCTCTTACTGTTTTTATCACTTCTTACCGGTATCATTCAGATTGAATGGGTGGAAAAAGCCGCTAATGTTCATCTGCAGCATATGACATTGCTTTTTATCCCGCCAGTTATTGGAGCTTTAGTGTACTTTCATAATATTCATATGAAAATCTGGAAGCTTGGCGTCGTCATAGCGGGGAGCAGCTTATGTATCATCGTCATCACAGGATATTCTGTGGAGTTTTACGAAAAATTGAAAAGGAGACTAAAACAATGATTGATACTATGTTAATCAGTACAGGAATTACCGTGTTTGCTTATCTTATCGGCTTAAAGATATTTCAAGCAGCAAATCGGAATGTTTGGTTAAACCCGCTCTATACTGTAACTGTGTTTCTGTTCATATTTCTTCCTTTCCTTCACTTAGACTATAAAACTTACGAAAACGGCAGCGGTTTGTTTTCCATACTCATGCAAACAGCGATTGTTTCTTTGGCAATTCCGCTGTATAAACAATGGCCGCTCATCAAAAAGAATTTCAAAAAAATTGGTACAGGTATTTTTATTGGAGGTGCGGCAGGTGTAGGTTCAACTTTATCTCTTGCCACTTTGTTCGGCATCAAAAAGGACATCATGGCGTCATTGCTTCCTAAAGCAGCCACATTGCCTGTCGCGCTTTCAGCATCTGGATCACTTGGCGGCGTGCCTGCGCTCACTGTTTTATTCGTTTTAACATCAGCTCTGTTTTCGTTTATCTGTGGTCCTAAAGTGTTAGAATGGCTAAATATAAAAAGCAAAGCAGCCAAAGGGCTCGCAATGGGTGCTTCAGCACAGGCGCTTGGCGCAAGCAAGTGCTTGCAATGGGGGGAAGAAGAAGGTGCTATGAGTGCAATCGCCATGATCACTACCGCCATCATTGTTTCATCCTTAATACCGTTCTATATGTTGTTTTCATAGAAATGCAGAAAAAGGACTGTCCCAAAAGTAAGTTAACTTATTTTTGGCAGTCCTCATTTATTATTTTTTAGTAAAAAAAGGATGACTTCAAAAGTTTTTTACTTTTGAGTCATCCTCTGATTTTTTTTCATAAACTTATTATTTCAAGTAATCTTCCAATGCTTGCTGAAGCGTGGCTTTCGTTTGTGCTTTACTTTCGAATGTTAACCCGATGCTCGTCACTTTGCGTACGATTTCTGGACGCAGGCCGGTGATTACACACTCACAGCCCATCATGTTCGCCCCTTCTATGACCTTCATCATATGTTCGATTACTTCAGTCTCCATTTGAGCGATACCAGATAGATCAATGACTAACGTTCCGATGCGAAGTCTGCAGATTTCCATCAGAACCTTCTCTTCAATCGTGTCCGTTCTATATGTATCAATACTTCCAATTAGAGGAAGGACACAAACTGTTGAAGTGATCGGAATAATTGGAACAGAGAGATTTTCAACGAGCGCTCGCTGTGATTCAATCAGCTTATCTTTGTACTCAGAATAACTCAAGAATAATCCGTTTAAAAACTTGTCAATGCGGTCGTTAATTTGTCTTTCAATATTAAAAAATCTGTCACTGTCTAAATCAATTTGATTTAATTCATCAAATTCTTGCAAGTATTTCCAGATAGTTCTGCGGATAGCTTGTACCCATTCAAGTTTGAATGCTAGCGTGAGGCTATGCGATGCCCACGAAACACCTTCGATTTTTGCAAATGCTTCTAATTCATCGTCTTTTCCCTGGATCGTGTACATCACAAGTTTATGAGCATTGGATAATAGATCGATATTACCAATCAGAAGGATTTCTTCAATTTTCCCACGAACATTTCGGGCTTCACTTAATAAAGACTCTTGGAACTCTTCTCTGTTATTTGTAAAATAATCAATATAATCCTTTTCCAAGGTTAAAGCCATAGTGTTCACTCCTGTTTTTGTTTTTGAAATTTCTACCTTCTATTGTACCATTTACTTAAAATAAAGAAAAAGAATTTGGAAGTTGAAAATTTTTCCTTGGTTAAGTAAGTATTTTGAAACCATTTTTCTCCCTGAAACGTAATTTATTTAGGTTAACGAAAATGATCTTAATTGGAGGAAATGAATATGAACAATCACGAAATTGATTATAAAATTTACGGAGATGACATGCAGTTTGTTGAGGTGGAGCTCGATCCAAAAGAAACGGTGATCGCAGAAGCAGGTGCGTTGATGATGATGGAAGACGGCATCGAGATGGAAACGATCTTTGGTGACGGTTCTTCCGGTGGGGGAAGCGGTTTGATGGGCAAGCTTTTCAGTGCCGGTAAACGTGTACTCACGGGTGAGAGTCTGTTCATGACAACTTTCACGAATGACGCCAATGGGAAGAAGCACGTCTCTTTCGCTTCTCCTTATCCTGGTAAAATCATCCCGATGGATCTGAGTGAGTTTGGCGGAAAAGTGATCTGTCAAAAAGATGCATTCTTGGCTGCGGCTAAAGGTGTTTCTGTAGGAATCGAGTTTCAGCGTAAGATCGGCGCTGGGTTCTTTGGTGGAGAAGGCTTCATTATGCAGAAGCTTGAAGGTGACGGCATGGCTTTCGTTCATGCTGGCGGAACGATTCACAAAAAAGAACTGGCACCCGGCGAAGTGCTCCGCGTCGATACAGGCTGCTTAGTTGCGATGACAAGCAGTGTCAATTACAACATCGAAATGGTAAAAGGCGTGAAAACGGCATTATTTGGCGGTGAAGGTTTATTCTTCGCGACATTAAGAGGACCAGGAACAGTATGGATCCAGTCCCTCCCATTCAGCCGATTGGCGAGCCGAGTATTCGCAGCTGCACCACACCGAGGCGGATCCAGTGACGAAGGCAGCTTAGCTAAAGGCGTGTTCGGCATGCTGAATGGTGATTGATTGGTAGATTATAAGTGGAGAAAGCTGCCTCGGATGACGAGTCAGCTTTTTTGTTGCCTATAAACTATTCTATGTTCTAAAATGCTGCAAAACTGTGCCCTTACCCTCACCATCTGCTACTACTTCTGCATAGGTACCATTTATAAATGTATTTTGCGGCGGCTGATGGCCGCAATCTATATCATAAATGACAGGCACTCCAAGGTCTTTTGCCAAATCCTGATACACATCTTCTGCTGTATAATTTTCCACAGGATCGTTTGCATCACTTCTGCCGAACAGAACTCCTGAACAGCCTTCAAACCACCCTGCTAGCTTCATATGTACCAGTGTTCTTCTCAAACCTGTTGTATTCATCTCACAATTTTCAAAGTACCACAGGATCGGTTCATCATTTATAAACTGCTTACGGAAAGTCTTCACATCACCAAAAGGGGTCCCTATCAAATGCCTGATGATATCAATACATCCGCCGAGCAAGCGGCCTTCTACCTTTTCTTTTGCCCCTGAGACTGTCTTCCAGCTCGTTTCTTCTGTCAGATGAAAGATATATGGGGTTGGGTTCGCATGGTCCCAAGCCTTTTGATATTTTGAGGATGAATGCTGAAGAACGGAATCTCCTTCTTTCGTTGACAGCACCTTCTCCCACATTGCTGTCGTTTCATCGGAGTATTCTCCTCTAACATCAACGAAGTTTGTTCCGTTCGCTGTCGCAATTCCTGTTTTCAGTGTAGTTGCAAGCATCAGTGCGCTTGTATCGGAATACCCGAGAATCCACTTCTTTTTGAGAGAAGTAAAATCTACATGCTCGATCATCTCAATGAGCAGTTCGCCGCCCCATGGAGGAATGATTATGTCTATAGAATCGTCTGCCATCATCTGGTTAAACTCTTCTGCTCTTACTTTCGCTGGTGCAGATTTCGCTTTCTCTTGTGTCCAGACAGTATCACCCACTGTTACTTGATAGCCCCTCTCCTCCATTTGATTACATGCCTGCTTGAACATATCGTGCAAAAATGAAGGGACACCTGAAGATGGTGCTGTTACACCGATCGTTGCATTATTTTTTAAAATTGGATATTTGATCATGTTTGCTCATCTCTCTTTTCATTTTCATTCGTTAACACCACTTAAATTTTGACAAATTAAATTTAGGCTGGCGTACAAGCTACTCATTCGAAGTGTACAACATATCCATATCATAGAGTCATCAGACAAGGAGGTGAATTGTACATGTATAACCATCCTTTTTACCATCAGAGCCATGATTCCCATTCGCATGAGGAACCTATGTATGTTGATCGTCCTGACGGAGAAGATGAAGAAGATGGACCTTTTGGACCGCCGCCGCAGCAATTTATCCAGCAGTCCCAAATTCCTCAACCCTTCTTCACTTCCTCCTTTCAACCACCTCAACTCCGTGCACGTTTGTGTGCTTGTTTAGGAAACTGGGGATTGTTAGGGTTAAGACGTCAAGGTCAGTTTGGCAGAGATTTCTGGTTCTTCCCAACAGTAATCCGCAGAAACAGCGTAACAGGGTTTATCTGGATTCGTGGACGCCGCCAGCGAGTTCGCTACGAATATTCCCAAATTAGGAACTTTATTTGTTTTGGATAAAAAAAAGCAGGCGCAATTCTCCTGCTTTTTTATTTTTGAGGAAGACTCAACTGCCAAGAAACACCGTATTGATCCTGCACCCAGCCGAATTTTTCATAGCCCGGAATCTCCCCTAGCTCCATGAGAACAGAGCCACCATGAGACAATTTTTCAAAAAGACCGCTTACCTCATCCAAAGAATCGCACGTAACAAAAAGCGAAATGGATGGAGTGAACGTAAAATCATGGTTGATCGGACTGTCGATACACATATACGTCTGTCCCTTCAGCGTAAATGTCGCATGAAGTACCTTTCCGTTTTCTTGATGAAGGACGTTCGTAATTTCTGAGTCATCGAATAAAGATATATAAAAGTTCATCGCCTCTTCTGCTTGTCCAGTAAACATGAGGAATGTAGTGATTTTTTGATTGCCAGCTGTCATATGTATCTTCTCCCTTGAAAAATATCGTCGTTTTATAAGATTCGATTTTCGAGGCATGAAGTCCTTTACAATTTATTATGAAGAGTTTTTACGGTACGTGATCTTATATCTATTACACGTACGCCCAATAACTAACTGTTTTCGCCCCAACTCATTGTGCTTACACCCGGTACACCTTTCGTTTCACCCTGAATATATGCAGGTTCGCCCCATGCACCTCCCGTTTCGCCCTTCAATCTTTATTAAAGCTAAAAATCAGCTTTGAAAAGCAAAAAAACTGCCTTCCTAAGAGCACGATGTGTACTTAAGAGACAGTTTTATTTGGATATTGTATGTTTTCTTTGGATTATGATTGCAACTGCGCCAATTAATGCTGCAATTGCTAAACTTACGTACAGCCCGGGCCGAATGGTGTGCTCGAACCACGTTCCTGTTACAGCCGCAAATATCAGTACGATCGCAATTACGGCGATTACTCTTGCCCACGCTTTTTGCTTAAGGATCTTCATAGCTGAGAAGATGATGAAAAGCCAATTGAATAAAAGAAGGATTCCTGCAGCTGTTGTAATATATTCGTATATCCTCCCTGGAAGAAGCAGAGCTGTAATAATGCTTGCTAATAATCCTGCGGCTCCCAATCCCATTGCTGCCATCGGAAGTTCTTTGTATTTAATCTTTTTCGCAAAAAACTTTGGAGCATCACCATCTTCTGCTAGAGACTGCAAAAGGTTCGTTACTCCGAATAAGGCAGCAGCCATCGCTGAAAATCCTGCTATAATAATTGCTCCATTAAAGACATGAGGAAAGAAAGATAGATGATATCGTTTCATTGCGGTTACGAAAGGACTTTCTTTATGATCGAAAACTTCCATACCTACCGTCGTTACGGCTAATCCAATAGAAAGTACATAAATAATTGTTAAAATCAAAAGCATGATACTACCGGCTTTTGCTGCATCTTCTGTCTTTTTTAGCTGCATCGCCATCATTCCGATTACTTCAATCCCGCCAAAAGCATAAAACGCATAGATCAGGGAAGACCAGAATCCTTTCAGCCCGCCTGCAAAATAACCATCGAAGTTATTTGGAATCGATAAATCATATGACTTGCCATCGACAATCCCAATGAGTCCTGCTATTGCCAAGATGATGAACATGACAATTGCAGCAACTTTTATAACAGCAAGCAGGTTTTCCACCTGGTCAAATCTCTCCGTTCCTGCCAACACAATGATAATGGCGAGAATGGCATAACCTGCCGCAAACACCCATAACGAGATTTGAGGAAACCAGAACTGCGAAAGGATCGAAAGTGCCGTGAGCTGACTGCCCATGATCAATATACTGGATACCCAATAATTCCACCCGCAGCTGAATCCTGCCCAACTACCAAAGGCTTGTGAAGCGTAATAACAAAATGATCCTTTTTGAGGATCTGCTGCTGTCATCTTAGCAAGAAGCTGGAACACGATGTATGTTCCGATTGCGGCTAATAAAAATGAAAAAACAATCGAAGGACCAGTCAGCTGGATTCCGATTGTCGAACCGAGAAAATAACCTGTCCCGATCGTACAGCCGACCCCTATTAATGAGAGCTGCCACCATGCCATTTTCTTGACTTCTGATTGATCCACTTTGGCCTGCACCGGCCCATTACAGTTAGAATTCTTCACAATAATAACCTCCTGCTGCTCACGTATTATTGTTCAGACTTAACCGGTCGAATATGCATACTCAAAAAGAAAAACAGCTCAAGGTCATCCTTGGGCTGTTTTAAAAAAACAAAAACGCAATCCCTTGATATCCGAAGTAAACACCAAAGCCGATCAATGATAATCCTGAAAGCTTAGAAATTGCTCCTAGGATTCGGTCAGCCAAGAGCTTTCGGAAACTGCTCGAAACAAGTGCCATCGTAAAATCCCAGGCTAATATTCCTGCAAATATTGCCCCGCTGTATAGCATCAAACTCTCAAAGCTGTACTTTACGGCTGTTTCCGCAAGTATAGAACCATATATTCCTAACCAAAATAAGATGGTAAGCGGATTTGTTAACGACATTAGAAATCCAGCAAAAAAACTTTTACCAGCATGTACCGTGTAGTTCTTTTCTCTGCTTATTTCTTGGGTCGCTCTTTTAAACGTCTCGATCCCTGTGTATACAAGAACAAAACAGCCGAACAGCCAAAGAAAAGATTTCATGAACGCTGTATCGATATATCTTACGAGTCCCATATAGACCATAAGCATGTACAGTCCATCCGCTATCGTCGCCCCGAGTCCGACCATCCATGCCTGCCAGAACCCATATTTAATTCCGCGATCCATCTGAGCCGCGTTGACTGGACCGATTGGTGCCGCAAGTGATATCCCTAATAAAACATATTTTAAAATAAGAAGCATTGGCGACCTCCACAATAAATTGGACAACTCTGCATGTCTTTATATTATTCATCTGGAGATTCAATCAGACCATAAATTCATTTTTACTAAAAAAGGAGAAACAGCCCTATGGAGCAAAACCTAGATCCTAAGATTCAAGAAGTGTTAGACCATGTGAAGCGAGCTGATGAAGCCATGATTGAAGCACAGGCAAACGCAGCACCGAATTGTTTTCAAACCGCTAAAATCTGGCTCGAAACCGCTCAGCAATCTCTGCATTCTGCTGGAGAAGGAACAACTGAGGAAGAGAAAAAGCAGCTTCTGCATGCGAAGGAATATTTGCGACACCTCCACGAAACACAAGCTGCTCTGCAAGAAACACGATATGACTGATAAAAAATCCCTCGTGACGTATACACGAGGGATTTACCTTTTTCTAATCTACATATTTTCCATGGGCTGGTTTTGCCAGCTCGTCAAAGTTTTCGGCAAGATTATTTAGTTCCTCTGTAAGCTTTGGTCCGTTCATTGGAACTCCGTGTCCTGTTGCAGCTACACATGGCTGAAGGGCAGCTAATGCTTGAACCGATTTCTTCGCCAGCTGCCAGTCCGTCGTGAAATATTTAGGCGGCCCGTTCATTTCTTGTTTTTGCGTCAAGACTTTATAGAGCGATTCTTGTTCTACTGTTATAAAAGCATCTCCTGCAACCAGTACCCTGTCACTTTCTCTAAAAAATGAAACATGTCCTGGGGTGTGACCCGGTGTGTGAATCCACCTCCACCCGGTAAGTCCAGGAATGGTTCCATCCTCAGGAAGAGATTGAATATGATCCCTTAGATCAATCCCTTGATTCGGAAACATAGGAGAAAGTTTCGTGACCAAACCGCCATTTACAGAAGGATCTGGTTCTGGATAGTCTTTTTGCCCATTTAAATATGGAATCTCTTCATGGTGTGCATAAACCGGAACACCCCACTTTTCAGCTAGATCGTTTACCGCTCCTACATGATCGAAGTGACCGTGAGTCAAAAGGATTGCTTTTGGCGGATGATTAAACCATTTCTCAGCCCATTCACAGATCATATCTCCGGATTTGGGCATTCCTGTGTCCACTAAATAATATGTATTGGAATCTTCGGTACACTGGATGAAATAGACGTTCACGATCTTGGTTGTTAGTACATAAACTCCTGGTGCAATTTGGTCGCCAGTGTTATTCGCAACACTCGTCATCGGTAAAAATTCATGATTCATATCTTTCTTTTCTGATTGATGTTCCATATTATCAACCCCTTATGGCTCTTAAGTATCTACTTTAAGTGTTTGGTTTCATTGTTCCACGCCGCAATAAAAATATGTGACACATCAAAAACAAGACCACCCTATGGCAGCCTTGTCTCTTTGGGCATTCTATGAAAATAACTTCCGGATAGATTGAGATTGGTTAACGGTTTCACTTTTCACATCGACGTTTAGTTTGCGGATATTATCGCAATAAATATGAAGTCTTTTTGCTTTGTCAGCGTTGAGATAAGAGGCGTAGTTATCCAGCTTATCTACTTCGCGGAGTACGTCTTCTTTTGTGTCTGCTTTCTCAATCCTGCTGCAGCACGAGCTGATTTGATCATAAACAGACATGCTATCCACCTCCTTTATGGTTTGTATCAATATTCCCTTCCCACTTTTTTTAAAACTAAGACCATTGGACTGAAATTCGCATATCATCTTTCCAATATGGAAACTTTATTCTTATCATTCGCTGAACGGAAGAAGGGATTTTTGTGCGATTCGGGTGCCATGTCAGTATTAGAAACGGTTATATTGGAGCTGCAAAACATGCTTTTTCTTTAGGGGCCCGCGCATATCAATACTTCCCAAAGAATCCGCGCAGTCTGTCTGTGAAAGATTTTAATAGAGGGGACGCAGCCAGCTGTAAAGCATTCTGTCTGGAAAATGATCTAATTTCTGTGGCTCATACTCCCTACCCGACCAGTCTTACTCCTTCTGACGATAAAAAAGAGATGACGATTCACTCTTTGCAGAATGATTTAGAGATTGCTGAAGCGTGCGGATCAGCAGGAGTTGTCGTTCATTTCGGCAGTCCGATTCCTGGTGAGGATCCGCTTGCAAGCTATCAGCTGATGATACACATGCTGAATGCTGTTCTTACGGATTGGAACGGAGGTTGTAAAATTTTATTAGAAAATATTGCGGGACGGCCGGGTTCGATGGGTATAACCTTAGAGGAGCTTGTCCAAGTTAGGAACCTGTGTAAGTATCCTGATAAAATCGGCTTTTGTCTGGATACATGCCATGCTTTTGCAAGCGGTTTGTGGAATGGTGATAACTGGGATAAGGTTGAGGAAAAAGGTACGGAGTTAGGTTACTTTGAACATTTGTTCGCTGTCCATTTAAATAATTCGCGGTATGCTTCCGGTGAAGGAAAAGACCGTCATGCGAATATTTTTCACAATGGTCATATTTCAGAGAAGCAGTTTTCTAAGCTCGTTCTTTCTCGTATAATGAAAGATGTTCCGTTTATTTTGGAGACTCCGTCTGAATACGGGATTACACATCGGGAAGAGATTAAAGAGTTGTATGAGAAGTGGGGTACATAAAATGTTAAGAGATTTTTTGGACTTCTTTTTACGGTTAAATTCTCCTCGTATGTTCATTGGATTGGATACTAAAACAATCGACCGGCATATTCAAGAGCTGAACGAACATAGATGGTTTAGCAAAATATATGAAGACGCAAACTATCGAAAGCTATTTTTCACCAATGTTCATGTGCGTCGTTATTTAGAAAGTAAACGGCGTGTTAGTAAACTGATCAATAATCCTTACGCTCGTGAAAAATTTATTATCTTCCTAGAAAAACAAAGAAAACGATAAACATTTTCATTAAAAAAACGGCAAGAACTCTATTGATAATAGAGTAAGCCGTTTTTTTTTTTAACATCTGTTCCTTTAAATTCCCACTTCATCACAAACTCAAAGCCGGCAGCGTTTTCCCCGTTTCGAGGAATGTCTTTAAGTTGCTTAATATCGCTGGCCAGCCATTGTTAACACCTTCGAAAGTACCTTCTTTTTCAACAAAGTCTATCTTCACAAGGTTTTCATGGATCACTGTGAGTTTTACCGTAGAGTCCATATGTTGCAGCTTAAAAGTCACCACTGTCGGGCTTTCGCGGGGAGTGTCATCATTTTTACTTGTCCATGTAAATGAAAGTACGTGAGCCGGATCATATTTTAATACACTGCCCTCATCCGTAACCTCTCCATTACGGGAGTATGTAACACTTGATCCTTCTTCCCAGTTTGATTCTACTCTTGTTCCAAAAAAGTATTGTTCCGAAATATCCCCTTCAGTTAATGCCTCCCATACTTTTTCGGGCGTTGCCCCGATATATGTGACATATACATACTTTGATTCCATTATGATGTTCCTCCTTTTTTAATGCACGCCTTTCTTCGGATCCCAGTTTCCATTGGTTTTACGAATCTCTACAATTTGACCAATATGGTAAGCGTTATGGATATTGATATTTGCAAGAACCGAGTACCAAGGGTCATGCCTGTCCTCATGTGCAGACCGTTCAAACACATCATCATCTTCTGCATCTTTTACAGCATTTGCCCACTCTTTCAGTATCCGATAAAGCTGGGTTTTCATTTCTTCCCAGTCCTGATTGTTTTCGCTATGAAATGTCTCATCATTGCTTTCAATCTTTTTTGAAGTCGGATTTCCCTTAAACCTGCTCAAATAACGCTCGTTCCAAAAGATTAAGTGATTTACAATCTCCCAAATTGAGTTGCTGATACCATTTTTCTCGTTCGCCTGCTCCGACGTCAATCCATCCAGGGCCCGTTCAACTGGGACAAACCAGTTCGGCTCATTATGATTGGCTGCCATCTGCCTTAACAGAATTGTTTTCTGATCCATGAAAAAACCTCCTGTACAAAATGATCATCAGGTATCATTTCTTCATACTAACTGGAACTCCTTTAATTCGACTTCTTTCCCTACTTTTTTCCGATCGTAACCTTAAGAATAATCGGGCACTCTCTTGGTAAAAATACCAAAAAACCTGTACGGGAGTTTTGCTGATGGTATTTAAGAAAAGGGCGCTCAAGAAACTGGTAAAAGATAAGAATGAAACTGATGCCCCGACGCAACTTGAGAATCCAAAAAATGAAGATCCGCCTGAGGATGCTTTGTCCACCGAACTGAACCAGAACGTACAGTATCTTCAACAAACGTTCGGTAACAGTTCCGACCTCTCATTTTCAGATTTTGAGCTAGGTAATAAAAAAGCAGTTTTGATCTACATAAATGGGCTTGTAGATAAGATGATTATCAGTCACTTTTTTGAGAACATCGGTCGATCTGAGCATTTGATTAAACACTCGGAGTTTTTAACAGAGACACTAGAAGCTTCTGATTTTATGAAACAGTTTTTTGCACCTGCAAACAAAGTAAAAGAAGTTCAACTTTACAAAGAGGTCATTTCAGCCATACTCTCGGGAAACGCTGTTTTGCTAGTGGATTCAATTTCAAATGCTCTCGTAATTAACGCGAAAGGCTGGAGAGATCGGGATGTTTCAGAGTCAGCAACAGAAAATGTAGTTCGTGGTCCGAAAGAAGCTTTTACTGAAAATATTCAGACCAATACGGCGTTAGTCAGAAGGAAAATCAAAGATCCGAGATTGTGGGTGGAGAAGAAAGAGATCGGAAACATTACTCAAACAAGTATATCCGTCATGTACATTCATAGCATCGCTAACGACAAAATTGTTAAAGAAGTACATGAACGCCTCGATAAGATCGACATTGATGGCATTTTAGAGAGCAACTATATTGAAGAATTTATTCAAGACGAAGTATATACACCTTTTCCTACTGTTTTTAATACGGAACGACCCGATGTGGTTGCTGCTGCTCTCTTGGAAGGACGCATCGCGATCTTTATCGATGGAACACCTTTTGTTTTATTGGTTCCGGCTTTGTTTACGCATTTCTTTCAGGCAGCAGAAGATTATTATCAGCGCTGGGATATCTCTACCCTGTTAAGATTGCTTCGTGTTACAGCTTATTTTATTTCATTGCTTGGTCCTTCAGTTTATATCGCGATCATTAACTTTCACCAGGAGATGCTTCCGACACCTCTCTTGATTAGCCTTGCAGCACAAAGGGAAGGCGTTCCATTCCCTGCCTTAATTGAGGCTTTGATCATGGAAGTCACCCTTGAAATTTTGCGGGAAGCTGGACTTCGGCTCCCAAAAGCAATCGGTCAGACGGTTTCCATTGTTGGTGCTTTAGTTATCGGACAAGCTGCCGTTGAAGCTGGAATCATATCAGCTGCAATGGTTATCGTCGTTTCCATAACTGCAATCTCTAACTTTATTCTGCCTGCTTATAATATGGGAATTGCTGTCCGTATTTTAAGATTTTTATTTATGTTCCTTGCGGGATCTTTCGGGCTTTATGGCATTGCAGCCGGAATATTTGCATTGTCACTGCACCTTTGCAGTCTAAGATCTTTTGGGATTCCTTACATGGAGCCGCTTGCCCCATATATCGGATCAGATATGAAAGATACATTATGGAGAAAGCCAAGGTGGAAATTAGTAACACGTCCACGATTAATTAATCAAACGAATGTCGTTAGAGAAACTGTGTCACCAAAAAATAAGTAGAAGGGAGCATGAAGGGTGAAACTTACAAGAAAATGTCTGATTCCGGTTTGTGCCCTCATGCTTATTCTGACGGGCTGCTGGAACAATAGGGAAATTGAAGACATAGGAATTGCAGTTGCGATGGGCATCGATAAAGTGGACAACCAATATGTTGTGACGGTTCAGCTCGTAAATCCATCGTCAATCTCTGCAAGAACGGGTGATTCATCCAGAGCGCCAATTGTAACCTATCAGGAAAAAGGCAAAACAATTTTTGATGCCATAAGACGGCTTACGAAAACAGCTCCAAGAAAAACTTTTTATCCTCACTTAAAGATGTTAGTAATAGGTGAAAAACTTGCGCGTGAAGGTTTTGCAAACTCACTTGACCTGCTTGCACGCGATCCTGAGTTTCGTTCAGATTTTTATGTAGTGGTAGCGAAAGATCATAGAGCGGATCAAGTATTAAATGTTCTAGTTCCGGTAGAAAAAATCGCAGCACAAAACATGTATTCGAAGCTAAAAACTTCAGCAGATGTATTTGCTCCAACCCTAGCTCTTACTTTTGGAGACTTGCTTCATGACCTCACAAGTCCGGGAAAACAGCCCGTGATTACAGGCATTCAGCTTACTGGAGATCCTCTTGAGGGGGAAAAGATGGAGAACCTACAGAGAGTAAACCCGAAAGTCCGCTTAAAATACACGAACATAGCTGTGTTTAAGGTTGATAAATTAAAAGGCTGGCTGAATGAAAAAGAAAGTAAAGGTTACAATTACATACAGAATCAGGTAAAAAGTACGATCGTAACCGTACCGTGTTTTACGAACAAAAAAGAAAATTTATCAGTCGAGCTAATTGATTCAGATACAAAACTGAAAACCAATTCTATGAATAGCTATCCTGAAATGAGTGTTTCTGTTAAGACAGACGCAAATATTGCAGAGGTTGGATGTTCAATTGATCTAACAAAGCAAGAAACAATAAATAAAATTGAGAAGTTAGTTGAAAAAGATATCAACTCAAAGATCAGATCTGCTATTAAAACTGCTCAGCAAAAGTACAAACTAGACTTCCTAGGATTCGGAGAAGTTGTACACCGTTCTGAACCAAAGTATTGGAAACGTGTAAAAAAAGACTGGGATAAAGAATTTGTTAACATTCCTATAAATAGTGAAGTGCGTGTTCACATTCATAAGCTAGGAAAAAGAAGCAACTCTTATATTAATGAGTTGAAGGAGTAACAACATGGTTTACACAATCATTTCATTTCTGATCATTGGAGCTATCCTTCTTATTGATAAACGTAAATTAAAAAAGTACAAAAATTCCAGAAAAGATCTATGGGTGTACTTTGGGATTCTAGGGTTCGGTTCTGTTTTATTGCTTATCCACAGTTCAGGTAGAACTCTCCCTACACCTCTTTATTGGATTTCCGCGGTCTTAAAGCCGATTATTAGCATTTTTTAAAGAAAGGATGGGTGGTTATCATGCTTGAAAATGGCAAAATAAGTGTGCGTCAGTTTACGGTATTAGTAGCTCTATATACGGTAGGCACTGCGATTTTAATCATCCCTTCCATTCTTGCTGCAAAAGCGATGCAGGACATTTGGATTGCTGGTTTGATCGGTCTCGGTTCCGGGTTAGGGTTGGTATTTTTTTATTGGAAAATATCTGAACGCTTTCAGTTTATGAATCTTGTTGAAATTCTCGAAAAATGCTTCGGAAAATGGATTGGAAAGGCTGTTGCATTTTCTTATTTCACCTTCTATATTTTCATATTATCCACGTTTGTTCTGCGGGATATCGGCGACTTCATGCTGACTGTTATGATGGTAGAAACACCTATAGAAGCCATACATATTATCTTTTTAGCCGTCGTACTTTATGGAGTCAAGCTCGGTCTAGAAGCTTTTACAAGAACGACTGAACTGTTTCTTCCCTGGATTGTGATATTGTTCGTTGTATTATTCATAACACTCCTTCCGCAAATCGAGTTTACTAACATACTGCCTATAATGGAAAACGGCATCCAGCCTGTTCTAAGATCATCACTCTCATTTATCGTATTTCCTTTTCTGGAATTGGTGGTCTTTCTGATGATTATTCCTTATGTGAATGAGCCGAAAAAGACGAAAAAAGCCTTTCTGCTCGGTACTGCGCTTGGCGGCGGCCTACTTATTTTGATCGCTACGCTTTCTATTCTCGTAATCGGTGTCAATGAAACAGCACGAAGCATCTATCCAACGTATGATTTATCCAAAACGATCAACATCCGGGAGTTTTTCCAGCGGGTAGAAGCCTTTATGGCTCTGATCTGGTTCATTACCGTTTTTGTTAAACTAGTCGTTCTGACTTATGCGTTATGCTTAGGAATGGCTTCTGTGTTTAATGTTCAGGATTATAAACTTTTAACGTTACCGATCGGACTTTTGTTATATATCGTATCTCTTGTTATTTTTCCAAGCTCAACTTATCTTATTGAGTTCACACCGATCTATGATTTTTATGCGGTGCTATGGATGCTCATGCCCGTGTTCATTTGGCTCGTTTCACTAGTACGAGGTAAACCTGTGTAAAAGAAAGGTGTTTCCTTAAACTTTGATGTTTTTGAAAGTAGTTGACTTCCGTTCCACGCGCTCCCTTTCCGCGGGGCGTGCGGTGAGCCTCCTTGCGCTTTGCGCCTTAAGGAGTCTCACCTGTCACACTCGTCCCGCAGGATAAGGAAGGCTTCGACAGCGTTGCATCGCACGAAGAAAATGTGATTTTCATTTTCGAGGAGTCTCGCACCTTGCACTCCAATCAACTTATCAATGAAGTGGAAAAAAGTGATCATAAGTAACACTCTTTTAAAACAGAGCCAAAAGAAAAAAGAGCTTTAATTGCAAGCTCTTTTTTCGTGTATTTAAATTCCTTGCTTTATTCCGAGCTGAGACAGCAGCACTCGGCGGCCTTCTTGACTTGAGATCAACGCAGCTTCATTAATTGCAGTGAGGATTAGAACGTCTTCTTTCGTAATCGATGGTTTCTTATCATTCTGGATAGCTTGCACCCATTGCTCCATCGCTGAAGGAATCGGATGTGGCAACTCTTCTGGCGTTACCCAATCTTCGGTGCCAAGATGTTTACTCTTTATTCGAACATTGTGCCCCTCGATCATGAGTGTTCCTTCCGTTCCATAAAGCTCTAGCTGTTGCGGACTTCCGTATGATAGAAAGCCAGTTTCGATCATCCCCATAGCACCTGATTCATACTCGACCATCACGACCGCGTTATCATCTACCCCGAGATCATAAAAGTGGTTCAGTTTCCCGCTCAATGCTTTTACTTTTCCGCCTAACCGATTTGTTAAGTAGATCGGGTGAGCACCAAGGTCGATCAACGCACCGCCACCGCACTCCTCTTTATTATAAAAGTGCTCCGGCAGCCAGCCCTTCGGATTTTCTTTTGAAGGAACTGAACCATTATGTGCTACCCGGCATCTGATGTATGTAATGTCTCCGAGCCAGCCTTTGTCAACGGCTTCTTGCGCATATAAATAAAAACTCTCTGTCAGCCTTGGGAGATTGACCATCAGCTGAACGTTGTTTTTTTCAACAGCATTATAAATTACTTCACACTCATCCACCGTGAAACCTAGCACTTTTTCCGTGAAAATATGTTTTCCATGGTTGGCGGCAGCAATGATGATATCCTTATGACGGTTTGTAGCTGTTGTTACAATCACTCCATCAATTTCAGGATTCGATAAGACGTCATCTAGGTTCGGCTCAAAAGGAACATTTAATTTACTTGCCCATTCTGCTCCACGTTCATGATTTTCATCCCAGACCATTTTAATAGAGATCGATTCATTTTCGTGCGCTTCACGTGCATAATCTATCGCGTGCACATGCCATTTGCTGAGTAGAGCTACGTTCATTGATCATCACTCCTCAAAATTTGAATTTTATTTCATTATACATAAACACGTTGGGAAGTTTTATTATTTTGCTATTTCGTCAAAGCTAGTTTAAATAGTGGAAGCCTTTGGAGAATTTTCCGATTATCCATACAAACTTTTGGGATGCATTGATCGCCGTACCTTTAGCAGAATGGTTTCGTGGGATTTAATAGCTTTAACGTGAGATTTTTCAAAATAACGTGTGATTATTTCAAATAACGTGCGATTCCGAAATAATCATTTCGAAATGTCCTTTAAGCGAGGACATTTCAATAATTTGTTCGCCTGATGTTAACAACTAATGAGGACTCTTATTTTATTTAACGATTTTGTCTAAAAAAAATAAAGCTGACCCCAATCGGTCAGCTTTTCCCAACAATAATCCGTCCTTCACTTAAAGCTCCTTCGCTTTAAACGTATCTCCACCCTCGATCGTTCCATTTTTGAATCCTTTATGGAACCATCGCTTCCGCTGTTCGGATGTACCATGTGTAAAACTTTCCGGAACGACGTAGCCTTGATGTTTCTTTTGAAGGGTATCATCACCTACAGCACTCGCCGCGGTCAGTGCTTCTTCCAGATCTCCTTCTTCAAGCACATTCATATCCTGCGCATGATTCGCCCAGACACCTGCGTAGTAATCTGCCTGAAGTTCGAACCTAACCTGGTACCTGTTAAAAGCTTCTTTACTGAGTTTTGAGCGCATATCCTGGAGCTCTTGGGATTTTCCTAAAAGTGTCTGAACATGGTGTCCTACTTCATGGGCAATAACATAAGCCATTGCAAAATCACCAGGTGCTTCATACTTACTTTGGAGTTCCTGATAAAAACTAAGGTCTATGTAGAGCTTTTGGTCACCTGGGCAATAAAAAGGGCCCACAGATGAACCTGCTGCTCCGCAGGCTGACTGGACACTGCCAGAATATAAGACAAGCTTTGGTTCTTTGTAGGTCATGCCTTCTTCACGGAAGACATCAGTCCAGACGTCTTCCGTGTCCGCTAGAACGACAGAAACGAACTGAGCATCTTCTTTTTCTTTTTCAGTTTCTTCATAAGGAACATTTTCCTCTGTTCCGGTGATTCCACCTAGAAGATCACCGGGATTTCCACCTAATAAAGTTATGATTAAGACGATGATAAGACCGCCGACTCCGCCTCCAACAGCTAGTCCTTTACCACCCATCCCTCTCCTATCTTCAACGTTTGTACTTCCGCGTCTGCCTCGCCATTTCATCTTGTATCCTCCTCATTCATATCAAACTTTATTTTAATAGTTTGTTTACCCCAAGTTTTATATAATTAGACGAGTCTATTTTTTTATTAAGCTTTTTATAATTAAAGAGGATGAAGTGCATTTGAATGGTTAATAAAAACAAAAGCATCATACCGATTTGAAAGACTTGTTGGAACATAGTTGCCAAGATGCTCAAATTGAGGATTGTACACGACTCCGATGGCTCTATGTCCTCTTACTTCTTGCAGTTTTTCGTGATGCTGTTTCAGCATTACGATCTGGTCATGTGCACCTGCAGCATAAAAAACCCCTTCCCAAGTGTCTGGTGGTGCTGGCGGTACTATAATTTTTTTATAAGGTTCCCCCCATTTATCTCCTGCAATCACGGTACCTCTATGAGTACCAAAACCTACTGCAAATACATCCTCTGGCGCATGGTTTTCACGAATTAATTGACCTACGTTCACCATGCCCTCATCAGCCATATCAGTAGCCCGTGCATCACCGATATGTGTGTTGTGTTCCCAAATGATTACCTTTGCGTCACTGCCATGAAAGTCCATCAGTCGTTCCACTGCTTCTGCCATGTGTCGATCTCTGATGTTCCATGTTTCTGTATCTCCTTTCACCATAGATCGGTAATAATGTTCAGCGTGTGCAGCAACCAGTGCATTAAGTTCCAAGCTAAGACCGCCCTCAGGATCCTCATCGTATAAATCCCGATTCGTCTGAATTTCAACAAGAAGCTTGATCACTTCATCCTCACAGCTTTCAGAAAGATAACCCGCCGACATTGCGTAAGTTTGTTCATCTTTTTCAAACGGCTGAAAACAAGAAAAAGCTTTTTTGGCAGACTCAACCCTTTCGGAGTCATGCTTTTCCAGATATCGTATAATCTCTTCCATTGATTCAAAAAGGCTATACATATCAATACCGAAAAAACCGACCTTTTTTTGCCTCGACTGCTGATCATTATGTTTTTTCAGCCAAGTTGTAAAATCAAGAATTTCTTTGTTTGCCCACATCCAAGACGGCCAGCGCGTAAAACTGTGTTTTAATAGAAAGTCCAACTGAGGCTGATTTGCGTAGTAGCCCTTTATGTAACGATTTATCCGATAACATGAGGGCCAGTCTCCTTCCACAGCAATAAACGAAAAGCCTTTTTCTTGGATTAGCTTTTTAGAAAGTTCAGCACGTATAGTGTAAAATTCAGACGTTCCATGCGATGCTTCTCCCAATAGAACATACCGCGAGTCGCCAATCTCACTTACAATGGCATCCAGATCTATGTGGTTATTTAACCGGACCATATGCTTCCTTAGATAATCGGACAACGTTTTTTCCATCTTTCCACCCGCTTTCTACCTGTACTATAACCAGCTATGTTTCTTCTTAAACAGAAACGAAAAAACAGAGTGCTTATCGCACTCTGTTTAACTTTAAGCTATTCAGTCTTTCCTTCATATGCGTCCATTCCGCCAGCCATGTTGATCACTTTAAAACCATGGCTATCCAGCAGCTGGCATGCGCGGCCGCTTCTGCCGCCAGAACGGCATACCATCACATATTCTTTTGATTTATCTAATTCGTGCATACGAAATTCTAACAATCCAAGAGGAATATGAGTGATTCCAGGAATTTTACGCGCCTTACCTTCATCGACTTCACGTACATCAATGATATTTAACACTTGTCCTTCATTCAACTTCGCTTCCACTTCTTTAGCTGTTAATTGCTTCATCATGTTTTCCTCCTCTTTATCTCCAGGCACTGACTCCGCCTTTTACGTTTGTTACATTTTTGAAACCTGACTTTACTAGGATCTTGCTCGCCTTTTGGCTTCTCATACCGCTTTGACAGATCACTACTACTTCCTTGTCCTTTGAAAGTTTATCTGTTTTTTGAGCTAATTGGTGCAGCGGCATATTCTTAAAACCAGGAATATGATACCCGTTAAACTCCCCTTGTGTACGGACATCAATAAATTGTTTTTTCTTATCTTTTAGCTCCCCTTTTAGTTCTTGAGTTGAGATATTTTTCACACCTTTAGTCGGTATAAAACGTTGAGCGATAAACAAAATAATAAGACCAAAAAGAATGTAATTCAGGTATTCCATTTTGTTTTCCACCCTTCCTATGGTTAGTATCAAACTAACATTTTAATCTTTAGTTCTTAATCACACATCATATACCCTATGGGGTATATTGTCAAATCAAAAAAACGAAGAGAAACTTCTCTTCGCTCTGTTTTATATATTTTTATAAT
Organism: Fictibacillus sp. NPDC058756; assembly: GCF_042746035.1. Taxonomy (NCBI): domain Bacteria; kingdom Bacillati; phylum Bacillota; class Bacilli; order Caryophanales; family Fictibacillaceae; genus Fictibacillus; species Fictibacillus sp. NPDC058756. Next base: position 2,736,399 of record NZ_JBHYPU010000001.1, read on the forward strand.
AAAGAATCGTCGTATCTAGTGTCCCTGTTTCAGACTGAGCAAAGTTTGGAATACGCCCCGCTTCTATGTAACCAATTGATTGGTAAAGAAGGTTAGACGGATCGCCCTCTCTCGTATCTAAAACCAGTAATGTTCTGCCTTCCTGTTTTGCCCGCTTTTCGATCTCTTTCATTAACTGACGGGCAATTCCTTTTTGACGATGTGATGGATGCGTCATCAGCTTTGCTACTTCTGCTCTGTGCGTGCCGTTTGGCTTTGTGCATAAGTGGAGCTGGACCGTTCCTGCAATTTCCCCTTCTATTTTTGCTGCTAAAAAAATAATTTCGGGTGCTGCACAGCTTCTCCAAAAAGCATCTGCATTTTCTTTTTTAAGCGGCGGCAAAAATCCGATTGAAGCTCCATCATGAACCACTTTTATTAAAAGGTCTGAAAGCTCCTCTACATGCTCATCTATATTACTGACATTAATGATCTCCACACCCATGCCCCTTTTTCTTTTTTCTATATTTTAATTTTATAAGGGGTAACCTTACAATCTTTTTGTAAGATTTTCTGACAACCATTTTTTTAAGAGAGTTCTCATGTCTTGTCCCTTTTCTTCCTATTCGTTATGGTTGTAATAGAAGTTCTAGTCGGGAGTGTTTATTTTGATAAAAATCTTACTCGTTGGTGCTGGAGAATCTCATCAGTCAATTCTCGAGCATGTTAAAAAGGAAAAAACAAATGATTTAGAAGTTACCATGATATCTTCTTCAAAATCAGCTGAAACATACAAACGATGTGAAGAAGCTGCCGTAACTTTTAAAGAAGATACGGTGATCTCATTTGATCCCCTGCAAAAAATGCTGCTCAGCTTTTCAGGTGAAATCTATCGTTTTGATGTCATTTCATTTGATATCGATACGAAATATTCCCTCTTTAAGCAAGCCTTGGTGCCGGTGGATTCAGTTGACCGTATGCTTGTTGACGATACATTGCAAAATACAGAATTTCCGTTTATTTTTGGTGCAGGTGAATGTGTTTCAATAAATCAGTGTACGACTAATGGTTCAACTGAACAAAGTGATCTCTTATGGGTTAATATTAAACGTTACATCAATGGCCAAAAGCTAAAGTCATTAAACCAAGAATCAAAGTTTGCTCTTTCACATTGGTTCGGCGGTTTGTTTATAAGATAATGAAAAAAACATCACTCATATCAGTGATGTTTTACTAGTTCCTATTTTTTTACAAGCCCAGATTCGAGCAGGTTCCAAACTTGCTCGAACTCATTTTTAATAGAAGGAGTTTCCCATTCCTTCGCAAGCGCCGGATGGTGAAAACGAGCGGTAGCATAAAAAATGGCAGAAGCTTGCTGACGTGCTTCACCCTTCTGGAACTCACCAGTTTGAATGCCTTGTTCCACAATCTTCGTGAGCTGGGAGATAAGTTCGTTAATATGCTTTCCGATGCTTTCCACTGATTCCTCAGCAAGTGCATTATACATCGCAAATAGTTCTGGATCTTCAGATGCTTTTGACTGTTTAATGTCAATCAGCTTTTCCACCCACATGCGTGTTTTTTCAAGCGAACTGCCGTCTTTTTGAATAATCGCAGCTAGCGGTGCAGATACTTCATGCAGCCAGCGTTCAGCCACTGCCTCTTTTAACGCAGCCTTGCTGGGAAAATGCCGGTACAGTGTTCCGTGACTGACACCTATTGCCCGGGCTACATCCACGACAGATGTTTTTTCAAGCCCGAACCGGCGAAGTACTTGTTCGGTTGTATCTAAAATTTGTTCCCTCGTTAAAGGTCCTGCCATTCTTTATTCTACTCCTAACATTGCCATCTGTTCTTTAGCATACCTTGTTCCAGCGACTTTGTCAGCCGGGACAGCGGCTCCGATTCTTTCAAGGTCTGCTCCAGTAAGCTGTAAGTCTAACGCGAAAAACGCATCTTCTAAATGAGATCGTTTACGTGCACCGATTAATGGAATAATGTCCTCACCTTGCGATAGTACCCACGCGATAGCAAGCTGTGCGACTGTAGTTTGTTTTTCTACAGCAATTTCACGCAATGCTTCAACAAGTGCTAAGTTTTGATCCAAATTCTCACCCATAAAGCGCGGTGCAAATGAACGGAAATCGATTTGCGTTTGACGTTCTTTCGTCCATTTACCGCTTAAAAGTCCTCTCGATAATACTCCATAAGCAGATAGTGAGATACCTAATTCACGAAGTGTTGGAAGAATTTCCGCTTCAATTCCACGGCTGAATAAAGAATATTCGATTTGCAGCCAGCTGATTGGATGAACGGCATGTGCTTTCCTTACCGCTTCAGCGTTCGCTTCTGATAAACCAATATGCTTAACATACCCTGCTTTCACTAAGTCAGCCATTGCTCCAATCGTTTCTTCAATCGGTACATTTGGATCAACCCGTGCTGGCTGATAAAGGTCGATGTAGTCTGTTCCAAGGCGCTGAAGTGTGTAAGCTAAAGCATTTTTTATCGCTTGCGGTCTGTTGTCCATTCCGATCCAGCCGCCATCTAGAGACCTTAATACACCTGTCTTTACAGCGATAAATACATTTTCTCTCTTCGTTCCCTGCAATGCTTCTTTTAATAAAAGTTCGTTGTGCCCTACTCCGTAAAAATCACCAGTGTCAAAAAGAGTGACTCCTTTTTCGAGTGCTTCGTGAATTGTTGCGATGCTTTCCATTCTATCCGCGCTGCCGTAAAGATCAGACATTCCCATGCAGCCTAAACCAATTGCTGATACTTCAGAACCGTTGCTTCCCAATTTTCTTGTTTTCATTATTCGTTCCTCCATTTTTCAGATGTTGGTGTGATTATATCAGGAAAAATAACAAATGACAAATATTATTTTTTGTCATTTGTTATCAAAAAAGAATCGTATGAAGTTGGTTCTCATACGATCTTCTTAATCCTATAGGTCTTCGTTTAAAACATACTGCGCATAACGCTCAGCACTTTCTTGAACTTGTTCTGCTGATAGGAATCTTACTCCATGAACAGTAAACGGTGTGATGTAACGAGTGCCGATAAGGTTGCTTGTTGCTTGAAGCGGACGAAGCAATTCGCTCATAGTGTAGTTGTTGTATCCCCCAGCAACATATGAAGTATCTGGACCGGCTGCTGAAAGAGCGATTAACAATTGTTTTCCTCTAAGATTATCTCCACCCGTTCCATATGCCCAACCATATGTTAATACTTCGTCCATCCATTTTTTAAGTAAAGATGGCGTGCTGTACCAGTATAGAGGGAACTGGAAAACAATGCGGTCATACGCCAATAACAGTTCTTGTTCGCTTTCTACATTGATCTGCTCATTCGGATATTCTTCGTATAAACGGTGGACGGTTACATCGTGTTTTTCCATTTCCTCTGCCCATGCTTTATTGATTACAGATTGTTCAATATTTGGATGTGCTACAATAACTAACGTTTTCATTTCTTAGATCTCCTCTTTAAGTTTATGTTTTTGTTGTTTGTACAAGCAACTATAATTGGTATAAAAAATCCTAAGCAAGGACGAGCCTGACGAAGGATTCATTTTTTTACTTTTCCAGCGTATTTCCTGCCTCACGGATAAGCACCGTTAGTTTTTTTCCAGCATCTTCACCAAGTACAGCAGAATAGTTTCGATATAGATCTTTCCACGCTTCTTTTATTTCTACCTGCGTGTTTTCCCCTGTTTCAGTCGGGAAAATGAAAGATCGTTTCCCTTCTGCTTTTCGCTCGATTAAGCCTTTCATAACAAGCTTATCTATGAATCGAGTAATAGTAGAAGGCATCATGTGCAGTTCTTCAGCTAACTCAGATTGAGAAATGCCCGGTTTATTATTTACTAACATGAGCAAGAAGGCATGCGTTGGAGATAAACCCGTCTTTTTGAACGAATCCTCTGCCATTCTAGTAATCGCACGTGAAAGCTTATTAACTGTAAAATAAAGACAGTTATCTAAAATGCAATTGTCTAAATTGTTATCGGTCATTAAAAACACCCTTTATTTTTGCTTGTACATACAAATTACATTAGCTTTTAAAATTTGTCAATTTTCTTCTACTTAACCTTACCACATTAAAAAAACACTCCGATAATTTATATCGAAGTGTTGATAATCCATTATATTTTGGGTGATAATTGCCCTTGTGTCGCCATAAAATTTTCAATCTCATCTGTTTCCCGCATGATATCTTTTGACAGATTTTCATAACCGTCTTCTGTCACTAAAATATCATCCTCAATTCGGATTCCGATCGATTCTTCTTCAATATATAACCCAGGCTCGATTGTGATTACCATTCCTGGCTCCAGCACGCGGTCTTTGTATGAGCCAACATCATGCGTATCCAGTCCAAGGAAATGCCCTACACTATGATAATAGTAATTGGAGATTTCTGAGTCCTCTTGAATCAAGCCGATTTTTCTGCACTCTTCGGATAAAACCTTTTTTGCATGCTTATCGAGTTCCGCATAAGGAAGGCCCGGTTTGATCATTGCTGTCGTTTCTTTTAGCGCTTTTAACACGATGTTATAAAGCTCTTTCTGACGGTCTGTAAACTTCCCATTTACCGGGAACGTGTAGCTGATGTCGGCATTGTAATAGTCTTTTTGTGCGCCAAGATCCAGCAGAACGAGATCACCGTCGTTCGTTTGCGCATTATTGTGCTCATAGTGCAGCACTGTTGCGTTTTTGCCGCTTGCCGTAATGGTTTTGAACGCATAATCACGGATACCATTGGATTTTAATGTGAAATCAAAATGTGCTTCTAGCTGATATTCCATCATCCCAGGTTTAGCGTTCTTCAGAATATTATAGATTCCCTCTTTTGTTATTGCGATCGCTTCTTTAATCTTCTGGATTTCTTCTGTTGTTTTGAAGACACGCAGTTCACAAATCTCAGGATAGATGTTGCGGATCGTAACGTGCGGATAATGCTCACGAATGTGTTTTGCAAAAAGAGAAGTGCTCGTTGGTGCACCTGACCAGCCGCGGCGTTCTAGATCTAAACAAACTTGCTTTGCTTGATTCGTAAAGAAGTTTCCTGCTACAAAGGATTCAAAGCTTTCTGTATACTTAATGTCTTTGATTCCGGAGATGTTTTCAGCTTCTTCTTTTGAAACTGTTTTACCGACCCACTTCTCCATTACAGGATCCGCTTTTTCGATAAAAAGAGTTTCCTCAAACGTTTGGCCATTCTTCTTCATCAATAGAATCACGTTTGGCTCGTTAATACCTGTTAAGTAATAAAAGTTGCGATTTGGTACGAACGAATAGTGCTCATCGGCTGATTTCTGAGGTGCTTTTCCTGCAAAAAGAATTGTGAGTGATTCATCTGGAAGCAATTCCTTCAATCTGCTGCGATTTCTTTCAAAAAAATAGGACTCCATATAGATCCTCCTCATTTGTGCATGTTTTAAAACCGACTGATTAGTTTATTTATGTAATTATATTATAAATAGTTTAGCAAACTAATGACAGATATTTTTTTGAATTTTTTGATACTTAATTACCAATAAAAGGGTAATTATGCGATAAATAGTAGTTTTTATGTGATGAACTTCTATATTCATGTGTTTATGATACTTTTTATGTGATAATTGCTATTCAGGCTCTTGCCAGCTTCATTACCATTAACGAGTCCCCTGTACCCATTAACAAAAGCTAGCCACTTAATAAAATGGTTAGCTTCAATCTGTTTATGCTTCCTGTTCGAACAACTGAACGAGTTCGACGATGACTTGAGTTGCTTTAATCATGTTGTCTACCGAGATGTATTCGTGTCTGCCATGATAGTTCTCCCCGCCTGTGAAGATATTCGGTGTCGGCAGTCCCATATAGGATAGCTGAGAACCGTCAGTTCCTCCGCGGATCGGTTTAACGATTGGCTCTATTTCTAAGTTTTTCATCGCTTTGTAAGCAAGGTCTACGATTTCTTTAACAGGTTCGATCTTCTCTCTCATGTTGTAATACGTATCTTCCATCTTCAGCTGAATATTGTCTTTGCCATACTTTTCTCTAAGTTCGTCAACGATCGCTTGCATCGTTGACTTTCTTTTCGCAAAAAGCTCTTTATCATGGTCCCGGATGATATAAGCCATCTCGGTTATTTCAACGTCGCCTTTTAATCCAAGCAGGTGGTAAAAACCTTCATATCCTTCTGTGTATTCAGGCGCTTCGTCTGCCGGAAGCTTGCTTTGGAGTTCCATCGCGATTTTAGCAGAGTTGATCATCTTGCCTTTTGCAGAACCTGGGTGAATGTTCTTGCCTAAAATTCTAATCTTTGCATCTGCCGCATTAAAACTTTCATATTCCAGCTCGCCAAGAGGTCCTCCGTCCATCGTATAAGCAAATTTAGCACCAAATGCAGCAACATTGAACTTATGCGGACCTCGGCCGATCTCCTCATCGGGTGTGAATGCCACTCTGATCTTGCCGTGCTTGATTTCTGGATGATCGATCAAATACTTCATGGCCGTCATGATCTCTGCGATACCTGCTTTGTTGTCAGCACCGAGCAGCGTTGTACCGTCTGTCGTGATCAGAGTATGACCTTTGTAATCTTTTAAACTAGGAAAGTCTTTTGGTGATAGTTCGATATGTAAGTCTTTGTTCAGTATGATTGTTTCGCCGTCATAGTTTTCAACAATCTGCGGTTTGACGTTCGTTCCTGTAAAATCTGTTGCCGTATCAACATGCGCCAAGAAACCGATAACTGGCACTTCTTTTTCCGTATTAGATGGAAGTGTTGCCATCACGTAGCCGTTATCGTCAATCGCAACTTCTTCCATTCCGATTTGCTTCAATTCTTCAACTAGCATGTTAGCCAGTGTCAGCTGGCCCGGTGTTGAAGGAGTATTTTCACTGCTAGCATCTGATTGGGTGTCTACTTTTACATAAGAAGTAAATCTATCAATGATTTCTTGTTTCAATTTTCAATCAACTCCTCTTTTTTGTTTTATCATAGCATGTTTTGTTAATGGTTACCTATTCAGAAAAACCTCGGCAAATAGTTAATCCATTGAAATAATATTCAGATTTCAATAGCTAATTTCATGAAATGTCTGCATATATTTATAGTTGAGGGGGGCACACCAATGTACAATGCTTTATTGTTTTGTGATCCTGGAATTGATGATTCACTCGCGATCATGTATGCACTTCTTAACCCAGAAATAAATGTTGTGGGGATTGTCTCTAGTTATGGAAACGTGCCTCAGCAGCAAGCTACTCAGAATATCGCGTATCTCTTGCAGCTTGCGAACCGGCCGGACATCCCCATCATTTATGGCGCAAGGAGTCCTTTTAGCGGAGAGATAGCGGTTTATTATCCTGAAATTCATGGGGAAGAAGGTCTTGGACCCATCCAGCCGCCGGAAACGATTCCACGAGAAATTTTCAATTTTGATGAGATCTTTAAAATCATTAATAAATATGAAAACAACCTTGTAGTGGTCGATGTTGGAAGATCTACCTCTTTAGCGACTGCTTTTATTTTGGGTGGCGACGAACAGATGCATAAGATTTCAGCTTTTTATATCATGGGAGGAGCGTTCTTAGTTCCTGGGAATGTCACCCCGCTTGCCGAAGCCAATTTTCATGGCGATGCGATTGCATCAAATCTAGTACTCAATAAAGCGAGAAACGTCTATATCTTTCCATTGAACGTGACAAACTATGCCCTCATAAAACCTGAAACAATCAGTCAAATATCTTCTGCAGACTATAATTCTTTCTCACCTTTAATTAAACCAATCTTTGATTTCTATAACGAAGCGTATAAAAAGCTGGTACCCGGAATTGAAGGAAGTCCCATACATGATGTATTGCCATTATTTGCGCTGACCAATCCAGATAAAGTACGCTATGTGGACAGAAAAGCATCGGTTTCTATCAATATGGACGATACAAAAGGACTCAGCCAAGCAGACTTTAGAACGAGAGCTCCTCAAGAAGGACCTCCTGATGCCGTTGATCACATCGCAAATTGGTTTGACTACAACGCTTTTGTACAGGATTTTATTAAAACTATGACCTATAGAGGCAATCGTATATTTCACAAAAAATCTTCATCCGTCTAAACAACTTGTCCCCTCCCGCATATGATATAGTATCAGCGCTAAAGTTAAGGTGCTGCGACAATAGCGGGGGTGATTTTAATGGGTTGGAACAAATGCTGGGACAAATGTGAGTCCTCTTCTTCTTCAAGCTGGGTTCATTTAAAATGTAAAAAGCGCAAGAAAAAGAAGAAAAAGTGCAGATGCAAAGACAAACACTGATTTTAATCATAAAAAAGGAGTCCTTAAACGGGCTCCTTTTCGCTATTTCTTTTTCTTCATTCCGCTTGATATGGCAAGACTAAACACAATTCCAATTCCGATACCAATGGCAATATTGTCAAGAGCCAGTCCGATTGCAACACCAATCACAATACCGCTTGCCAACCCGCTGTTTGAGAGATTATATGTTTTCTTTTTTTTTCAAATTGGCCACCATTTTTATTCATCGTTCTATTCTTGCGGATACGTCTTTTGTAAAAAGGCAACTGATTGATTGATCAATTCTTTTAACACTTCGACATCAACATCAGCTATTTTATTTATGTATACACAAGCTGCTCCGGTCGTATGCTTTCCAAACTTGTTCATCAATTCTTCCCGGTTCGGATCTCCTGGTGCAAAATAGAGACTGATCTTCGCTTTGCGCGGCGAAAAACCAACTAGTGGTGCATCCCCTTCGTGACCAGTTTTATACTTGTAGTGATAGGATCCAAAACCTATTATACTTGACCCCCACATCTTAGCCTCAAAACCGGTAGTTTCGGTGAAAATATCTAATAGTTTATAAGCATCCTCACGTTTTTTCGGATTATCTACGTTTTCAATAAACTCGATGACACTGTTATCGTTCACTTTCGTTTTCAGTTCGTACATATTCCCTCTCCTTTAACGTTATTTTGATCTAGGATAAGTCTTCTACATGTAAATTCTTTCTCCTTTTAAAAGTTTGCCTTAAAAACGTACAGTTTCGAACCTCGAAACTGGTCATTCCACGGTACACCAGGGGTATATTCAGCTAACATGTGGCTTAAATCCAAAAGTTTTAGGTAGGAATCCACGAGTTTCGGACCTTAATCCGCGAGTTCAACCCTTGATTCCAAAAATTTTGTTCATTTATCCACGAGCTGTCATTCCCCGACAATTTCCGCCTTTTCACACGTCTCCTCAACGAAAAAACAGGCGGAATCAACATCCGCCTGATCGCAAAACAGCTAGCACTTATTACAAACGACGAAATTGCTGTACGGGAAGAACAATGCTGGATCTGCCTGCTCAAGACCTGCTTCTTGGAAATTAAATACACTTCCTCCAATAACCGAAATCTCGGCCAACCCGCATAGTACTGTACTTCCGTCCGAACTAACGTTGAAATCACCTTTTGCCGTTACGCGATAAACTGCATTACTCTCATCTTTTCCTATTCCCAAACCACGAGGAATATTTCTCTCAATTCGTGTACATGTATGGGGCTTTAAAGTGAAGTATCCTAATTTAATTTCTTTTTCTTCAATGTCTTTATATACATTTATTGAACCACTCACAGGTTCTCTTGGTTCTAGACATACACCAAGTGTTACTTTTACTTTGAGATATTTGTCCGTCGGATTTTTCAAGATGATGATGATTCGATCGTTCTCCCTGCCCCCTTGAAGCTCTGAGTCAACTTCCTCCGGAACAAGGAACGGACCCGTGGTAATCTTCACTTTGCTGTTTTTATGTTTATCCTTAGATCTATCTTTCGATTCACTCATTTAAAGCACTCCTTTTCCATTCTTTTTCTTCATTGTCATTAAACCTCAACATATTAAATGCAAAAGGTGATAAAAAGGAATGGGCACTTAAGCAATTTTTGTGTACTCAACATAAAAAGTGGCTATGGACTTGGCACGAACATATACATATGGAAGGACGATAGTATGAGGTGATACATATGAGAATCGGGGTAAATTTATTGACCCTTTCACAAGACAGATATGGAGGGGTTGAGCAATATGTTAAACACTTAATCGAACATCTAAAAAAAGCAGATGAAAAAGTAAAATTATTTTTGTTTCTTACAAAACCAAGCAGAGATATCTTCCCTGATTTTCAGGATCGTATAAAAAAAGTCATGTTGAAGGAATCTAAAATTCAAACTGAAGTTCACAGCCGAATTCAAGAAAACCAGATTGATGTTTGGTTTTCACCCGTCCACAAATCGTATATTCCAAATATCCAGGTGCCTTCTGTAGCGACCATTCATGACGTTCTCCATACACGCTACCCGCAATTTGTACCAGGTGAACTGCACGAAAACAACCGTTATTATGAAAAGTTCGCTCCATCCTTCGATGCCGTTTTAACGGTTTCTGAGTTCTCGAAAAAAGCTATTTCCAGACACCTTCATATCCCTAAAGATAAAATTACGGCTATCTACCCTGATGCACCTGAAGCTTTCCATCATTACAGAGATCGGTATTCAAATAACAGCATAATTGAACAGCTGGAAAGTGGGTTTTCTCTTTATCCAGCAAGCTATAACCCGCATAAAAATCACCTTAATCTCTTGAAAGCTATCGTTATTCTTCGGGATCACTATAAAAAGCGTATCCCTCTTGTTCTTACAGGTTTTGCACCGAAAGAAAACCAGACGTATCAGTCTGTCTTAACATTTTTAGACCAACATTTACTCCAAGACCAAGTAAAGATTCTCGGGTATGTTCCAACAGAAGCTATGCCTGATTTGTATGCCCACGCCTCGTTCCTTGTCTTCCCTTCCCTTTATGAAGGTTTTGGCATTCCTTTGGTCGAAGCGATGAAATCTAAATGTCCAATCATCTGTTCAGACAGAGCAAGTATTCCAGAAGTTACAGGTGATGCAGCTCTTCATTTCAATCCCGAAAACCCAGAAGACATAGCAAATAAGATGCTAAAACTCCTGTATCCAGAAACAAGGATTGCTCTTATCATTAAAGGAATGGTTCGGTCAAAGATTTTTTCATGGGATAATTGCGCCAAAGAAACACTCGCTGTGTTTCAGCAAGTTATTAAGAGGAATGATAAGCGATGAAAAGAATTCTAGTGTTAAATCATTTCCCAACCGTATATCCTCCGACCAGCGGTGGCACTTTACGCTATTTTCATATTTATCAGGAGCTCAGCAGCTATTACGATGTTACTCTTCTTTCCCAAACCTTTGGCCATAAAGGAGGTTTGTTTACATATTCTCCTACCTTCAGAGAATATAAGGTCGAGAAGGATTCCTTTTATCATGAAGTGGTGGGAAAACTGCAGCACAATGAATTATCCTATGAATTCGGCTTACTTATACAGACTGAACTGTCCAATTATCCTACTCTATTAAAAAAGCAGTTTGACTCTCTCTATGATTCTGCCGATCTAATCGTTCACGAATCCCCTTATTTGCTTCAATATGATCAGTATTTTGGTAAGGATCGTAAACTCAGAATCTATAACAGTCATAATCACGAATACAAGCTCGCAGAACAGATTTGGAAAAACAATCTGGCTAGAGACTACCTTCCTGTGCTTTTCAACTTGGAAAAAAAGCTAGTAAGAGGTGCGGACCTCGTTTTCTCAACCTCAGAGGACGAAAGTAATAGTTTGATAACGATGTACACTCCAAACCCTTCTAAAATTATGGTGGCACCTAATGGTATTCATACATCTGAAAGGCTCCCAAGAATAAAGTCATCTAACGAAAAGCCCACAGCTTTTTTTATTGGAGCAGATTATCCGCCTAACCTTGAATCCGTGGATTATATCATTAATCATCTAGCTGACAGCTGTCTTGAAATTGAATTCGTTGTCGCTGGAGGATGCTGTACTCCATTTGCAAACTCTAGTAAACCTAATGTGAAACTCTTGGGAAGAGTGCGCCATAAACATAAATTAAGGTTATTGGCAGAAGCTGATCTTGCCATTAATCCTATGTTCACGGGTGCTGGCGTTAATTTGAAGACATTGGAGTTTTTATCTGCAGGACTTCCATTATTCTCAACGGAATTCGGTGTAAGAGGATTAAATCTGATCCCTATGAAACACTACATTCATGCTGAAAAAAATAACTTCGCTGATACACTAAAGCGATACACAACTGATAAAAACGTATTACATGGAGTTTCCTTAAATGGGCAAAAATATATAAACAATCATTTTTCATGGAAAAGCATCGCCAAACAAATGAACTTTGAACTAAAAAAATTAATGTCCCATTAACCTCTCGATAGCTTTTATCATAGCCATACCTGCTTTTTCCCATGTCATTTTCAGCATATCTTGTCTGCCTTGTACCCCTTTTTGTTTACACAGTTCCGGATTCATAAAGGCATACCTCATCTGCTGCTTCAGATGCTCAATATCCGCTTCTGCCCATAGCTGGTCTTTCTCAGCAAAGCTAGGATAAGTTGTGGATATCGCATTTTCATTGTGCATGCTGATCGAAGGACTCTGCAGTTTATATTTCACCAAAAAGGAATTCTTTTCATGTAAGAAATCCATCTGTCCGCCCCACCCTGTTGCGATCACTGGCAACCCGCTCGATAATGCCTCTATAAAAGGCAGCCCAACACCTTCACCTCTTGTGGGAAGTACAAACGCATCGCCTGCGGTATAAAGTCCTCTTAATTGTTTTTCCTCGCAGATCCCTGTCATTACATAAAGAGGCGCCGTATCATCACCATACCCAAGCTTTCTTTTATAATTTATAATGGCACTCCTGATTTCTTTGCGCGAACTGCCATATGTTTTGATGACAAGCAGGACTTGGTCATCTGAGGTGAACGCTTCCCAATAAGCACGCAAGAGACTTTCCGGATTTTTCCGGTGCTGAAAATCAAAGACTGAAACAAAAACAAACCTTCCCTCTCCTTCAGGCAGCGTTATTCGCGGATTGGCAGGATGATACATGGTCGAATCGGCCCCGTGAGGAACCAGGAAAATCGGGATAGAAACGCCGCTGTTTTTCAGTGCCTTTATATTATGGGTACACGGTACACATACGGCGTCAAAGGTTCGAATGATCGCATTCCAAGATTCAGGGATTTTATTCGTTTCCCAGACAGTATTTAATAGGCTGTACTCATACTGTTCTCTTTCTTTTTTATCAATAAAAGCCGGAGGAGAATGATAGATTAAGATCTTCGGTTTATCGTTTGATGCAGGTTTTTCTATGAGCTGCTGCAGCCTCTCTTTTTTCTTTCGATTCTCTATAGTAAAAGGGAAATTCCAAGTATACGTTTCAATTTTCACGTCAACACCTTGCCTGTCTAAAGCCAGAGCATATTCCCTGCTTGCTGTTCCGTACCCTGTTGCATCTAGTACAGGCCCTCGCCAAATCACTTGATAGTCTTTCATATTAATCTCCTTTTTCATTCGAGAATGAGAGACTTAAAATCTTCTGTATGACAAACGATAGATGATTTTCTTTTCAGTGCGGCATTATTGATATTCCATGTATGATGACCGGACCGGAAAGTACGTAAGCATACGTAATTTCTTTTATCTGCCGAATACAATTTCAAATTATTCTTTACACACTGTTTCAAAAAAACAGTATCTTCTCCAAGGTTCAGAGCAGGAAAATGGATGTTCTCACAGATTTTTTTATTAAAAAACAGAGTAGCTCCTTTCAGACCTTGTCTCACGAACATCTTCTCTCTGCTCGGACTATTAATAGCAAGCAATTTTTCATCTTCAAAGTACATGTAGACTGTTCGTTTCCCAATTACATCCGCTTTTGTCTCTTGCAAAGTATCCCAGGATTGCTGAAGATAATGTGGTGCGTAATAATCGTCGTCATCAAACTTTGCAATATAAGGATAGCTGGCTATTTGAATAGCAGCATTTAAACATTCGCCAAGCGTCGTTTCTTCAGGGAGCTGATACACGGATACGTTTTTGAATAATCTTGCCCTTGCTTTCCATTTGGCTAATTGTAAATGATCATTATTTAATATAATGATCATTTCTTTTTCTGACATAAGCTGATTTTCGTAATTCCGAAAAACGTTCTCCATAAATTGTTCTCTCATTGTGCAGCAGATGATTGAGACCATGATCCTCTCCACCTTACGTACATTGTTGAACTGCCTCATCCCATGAATACGTAATACGCAGTATATCGTTCTCGTTAATCTCATCTCCAATTTGCACTTCAATAAACTTAAGAGGAGTTAACGCTTTAATTGAATGTTTAAAACCTATAGGAATTTGAATGACGTCCCCCGCTTTAATTGAGTGCAGCTGGCTGTTTACAATCACTTCACCTGAACCTGAAAGTATGGTCCAGATCTCCTGTCTATTATGATGAACATGTAAACTGATATTACAGTTCGGCAGTACGTTTACGAATTTTGTAACGGACTGCTGTTCATCAGCCGCGTCTATCTTTTCTAAAACTTTATAGCTGCCCCATCGTTTTTCCACATAGCGGGGCATTTCTTTTGTATGCTGCAGCTTTACTTCTGCACATCTGCTTTTATCCGCTACAAGTATTCCATCAGCGCCAGCCACAATCATGCTGTCAGAAATTCCTATCACGTGAACAGGCTGTGATAATTCGTTTACAACATGTGTATTGATTGAGTCGTCCGAGAGCATGCCCCGACCTGTAACCGTTGAAGGCATATGTTCACTTATCTTCTTCCACGTACCAATATCTTTCCACTGTCCGCTATAAGGTACGACGATTGAACGCTTGCTATGCTCAGCTACTGCCACATCAAAGCTTAATTTGGGAAGATTATTATAAACGCTAAGCAGCTCATCGTATTGTGTTGAAATTCCTTTTTCCTTCTGCAGCTGAAGCATAAAGCTCATATTGAAACCATAAACTCCACAGTTCCAAAGAGCTTTTTTCTTTATTAGTTCAGCAGCTTTTTTCATATTCGGCTTTTCAATAAAATGAGTGACCTGAAAATAGTCATTGGACTGTTCCGTGATGTTGGGAACGATATAACCCAGTTGGTCGGATGGAAATTCAGGTTCAACACCAATGTGCGCAAGTTCTGCCAAGGATTTTGCGAGGATAGAAGGCATCTGATTAATAAGGTGGAAAAAGGATAGGTCCGCAAATGCATCGATGGGGAGAACACATATCGTTTCATCGAGTCCTGCCTCCTGTTTTGAATGAAGATAAGCAACAGCTAATGATACAGCTGAAAAGGTACCTTTTTGGCTTGGTTCACTGATGATTGGCATCGGTGCTGCCACCTGGTTTTGAATTAAGTCTTGCTGATCTTGGCTCGTAATAATATAAGTGTTTGAAAAAAGACCAACTTCTTCTAATTGTCTGCATACACGCTGCAGCATGGATTCATTCCTGTTATTCTCTCTGCTTAGCAGTTTTAAAAATTGCTTTGCTCTGACCTTGTTCGATAACGGCCAAAGTCTTCTTCCGGCACCGCCTGATAAAAGAAGAATTTTCATATCAATCCTCCATTGTGTAAAACGGCCTTTGCTATTCTATGAAGATCCATAAGATGATATGCGGTTCTCTTACAACAACCTAAGACCCGACGATTTAAAAAGACTGTTTTCGCATACATTGTTGCTATTGAAAGTAGTTGATTTCCGCTCCAGGCTGCTCGCTTTCCACGGGGCGTGCGGTGAGCCTCCTGCCGCTTTGCGCCATTAGGAGTCTCCACCTGACCGCTTCATGGAAGTATCCCTTGCTCCTGCGTCTACAAGTAAATGCTACCGTTGTGAGCTTCCTCGTCGCATGCCTAGCGAGAAGCTTCTCAGGTGGTAGGCACGCACCTTGCGCTCCAATCAACTTGCAAATGATGAGAATAGAAAAAGCCAAAAGCAACAATCCTTCAGAAAAAGCCTTTAAAAAAAGAAGATGATTTCTTCTTTTTTCGTTATGATAAAAAGGAAATGAGTAACGAGGATGGGGTGGGTATTAGTGAAAGTAGTCATATTAGATGATTGGGAAAAAAGTTTTGCGGAAAATCCAGAAATAGAGCGATTGCGGCAGCACTTTCAAGTTGAGATCTATCAGGATAAACCCTCTCATGATGTTCTTCTAAGCCGTATCGAGCATGCAGATGTCATTTTACCGATAAGAGAACGTATGAGGTTTTCTAAAGAAGTGCTCAAGCAACTAAAGAATATTAAGCTTATTGCACAAACAGGTGCTGGTCTTGCTCATATTGATATGGACGAGGCGAATCGGCTGAACATACCTGTAGCCACCACTCCTGGGGGATCTGCCGCTGTTGTGGAATTAATCATCGGCATGATGATCACTCACTCTCGCAATCTTTTGTCATTACATATGCAGATGAAACAAGGACAATGGGCGGAATCATCCGGTTTAGGACTTGAAAATAAAACGGTGGGTATTATCGGTCTTGGTAAAATTGGTTCGGGTGTCGCAAAAATCGCGAGAGCTTTCAACATGAATACAATCGCCTGGGGACCCCGATTAACTGAAGAACGTGCAGAAGCTCAGGGTGTTGAATTCAGTGAACTGGAGGATTTGCTGCAGAGATCTCATTTTGTAGTGATTACGGTGAGGCTCGTTCCAGAAACAAAACACTTACTTTCAGAAAAACATTTTAAACTTATGAGAAAAGATACTTTCCTTATTAACACGTCAAGGGGAGAAGTAGTGGATGAAGCTGCACTCTTAAGAGCATTAGAAGAAAATTGGATCGGCGGAGCTGGCCTCGATGTATTTAATCATGAGCCAATCGACCAGAATCACTCGCTCTTGAAGCTGAATAACGTAATCTTAACGCCTCATATTGGATGGAAGACAGATAATATGTTTCATCAGTTTTTATCTGTAAGCATCGATAACATCCTTTCTTTTTTAATCCAAGGTAAGCCAGAACGAATCGTGAATCTTGAAAATATCCAATTGAAGGCCCGTCAATGACGAGCCTTTTGCCTTTTTTTCACGAGACGTTTCCTTTATTAAAACAGCTTTTGCAGTTCGTTTATTCCGAGGTACGCAAACATAAGGAGGCATCCGATCAAGACTGCGTTCGTCACCCATTTGTTGCGGTACTCCGCGTCCACTTTTTTCGAGTTCAATAAAATGATCAGTGATATAGCTAAAAATGGCATAAACAATGCTCCGAGAACTCCATAGATGATAATGAGCTGCACTGGTTTCCCCAAAAAGAAAATGAGCATCGGCGGAAATGTCAGCCAAGCAAGATATGCGCGGTAAGACTTATCTTTTTCCGATACCGGCTTAACTTTGTGCAAGTCTTCCTTTTTGGTTCGAATCGTTCTTAAGAAGTCAGCGAACAAGTACGGTACACCGTTCCATACTCCGAGAAGTGAAGTAAAAGCTGCCGACCAAAAAGCAATCAGGAAAAGCCACCGCAATGGTGTTCCGAATTTCTGCCCCAATAATCCGGCAAGATCCAGCAAACCTTGGTCTCCTTCCAGTTTTACATCTGTTCCAAATAAGAATTTTGCACCGATCACAAGTGCAGCCATCGTAAAAATTCCCGTGATCACATACGCTGCTTTAGAATCCAGCCTCATGATTGGAACAAAAGCCTTTCCTTTCCAGTCCTTTTCCTTCAGCCAGTACCCATAGGACGCCATTGTGATCGTTCCGCCTACACCTCCTATTAATCCTAAAGCGAGCATGAGTGATCCATCAGGCATTCGAGGTACAAAACCTCCTGCAAACTCCCCGATTGAAGGTAAAAAGAGGAGTGATGTTCCGATAACCGTGATAAACATAACACCAATGAGTACAGTCATGATTCGTTCAAACAATAAATAGCGGCCCGTCCACACAAGAGCGAATCCAACCAGTGAGTGTACGATGGCCCATGCCCAGATCGGCATGATCGGCAGCATAGCGTGCATGCCTAATCCGCAAGTCATCGCGGCTGTAGCTCCATAAATATAACCCCAAATAACAGAGTAGACTCCAAAATAACTCGTTGCCCATTTGCCAAGGGAATGCCAGCCTTGCAGAATCGTTTGCCCTGTTGCAAGATACCAGCGTCCAACACCTTCGTTTAAGTAGTATTTTAAGATAGCTCCCACAATAATTGCCCATACGAAGGTCATACCGAAAGAAGTTCCGATGACAATAGCAGTAATCATATCCGCTGTTCCGACTCCAGTGGCAGCGACTACAAATCCTGGACCAATCATTTTCAGCTTTTGCCCTATTGTCTGTGGCGGCAAAGGACCAGTGTTTGCTGTTGCGTGATGCAGATCATGATTCAATGATGATTCACTTTTCAAGTTTACTCCTCCTTTTGCTCCGATTTTAGAAAACGTTTTCAAAATAGTATTTACCCATTATGACATAGTTCAGAAAATTTACTCAACTATAAGTTTAAAAATTATTATAAAAAATAAAAAAGCCCAGAATTCTGAGCTTTTCTTACCAGTTAAAAAAGAAGAAAGCTAGTATGAAGTAAATGACAAAAAGCGTTTCTAATATTAAAGTTATTAAATCCCATTTTGTTTTACGGAATTCTTCCTCGGTCTGGGTCCCAACAATCATCCTTAAAGCCAAAAGCAAAAAACCTATTATTTTGGCATACATATTATTCAGTACAAACACTGCAATGATATAGATCAGCCCTTTGAAGATAAAAGTTCCTATAAGTATCCCTAAATTTAATCTAAATTTGCTGATTGGAAAAAACTCATCCGATCCTTGAAGTTCTATGTATTTGTCTTTTATAAAACGATATCTAATAAGCAGCTCTACATTATTTATTAACAGTATGACACACCATACTAAAATAAGCGTTTCTTCTACAGCCATCCCAAACAATTTACCATCCCCCAATAATTTATAACCACACTAAAATTTTACCATAATTTACCAAACCCTTAAAAATAAAGATTGTTTTAGTGACTTTCAAGGAGTCTCGCGCCTTGCACTCCTATCAATGGTCTAATAATTAAAAGAAAAAATGCTCATAAATTATAATCTTTTAGAAAGGCTGTTTTCGTAAACTTTGTTGTTTTTGGAAGATGTTGATTTCCGTTCCAGGTTGCTCACTTTCCGCGGGGCAGGCGGTGAGCCACATTCGTACGTTTCACTTTTAAGTGTCTCACCTGACCGCCAGTCCCGCAGGAGTCTCGCACCTTCCACTGCAATCAACTCTTCAACGAAGAACTTCAAAGCTCCCTGTAGCAACAATCTTTTAGAAAAGAGCCTTTAGAAAAGAGCAAAATAAAAAAACGAGCAGAAAATGTAAAGATCTTCTGCTCGATTTATTAGTCATTCTGTTTTTAGAAGTTGTTTTAAAACGTATGTGCCGCGTCTTTAGCTCTTGCGATGGCATTTTCCTTTATTTCATTTGCTTTGTCAGGCATTGCGGCATGTCCTTCAACAAAAATTCCCTCGAATGAAGGAACCCCGAAAAATTGCATGATGATACTCAGATAACGGTGTCCCATTTCCATTCCTGCTGCAGGTCCTTCAGAATAAATGCCTCCGCGGGCTTGAATGTGCATGGCTTTCTTATCTGTTAAAAGACCAACCGGCCCTTGTTCTGTGTATTTGAATGTTTTTCCGGCCACAGCTACTGAATCAATATATGCTTTCATTACTGGAGGAAACGAAAAATTCCACATTGGCGTAACAAATACATATTTATCTGCTGAAACGAACTGATCACACAACTCTGTGAGTCTTCCTACTTTGGCCTTTTCTTCTGAAGACAGTTCTTCAAACCCTTTACCTGATTGAAGTTTCCCCCAACCACTGAAGACATCCACATCAATTTGCGGAACATCGTCTTTATATAGGTCAACATTCACTACTTCATGATCTGGATTAATTTTTTTATACTCTTCAATAAATGCTTTTCCAACAGCCATGCTGTACGACATTGTATCATCATGCGGATGTGCTGTTATGTACAAGACTTTTGTCATAGAATGAACCTGACCTTTCTAGTTATTCATTTGCTTCATGCAGATAAGGATTTCCGCTGATCTTTGCTCTTACTTCATCAGTTAATGCAAACGGCTCTGTGATTGTTTCTTGCTCTGTTTCATTTGTGCTATGCAAACTTCCATCATAATGAATAGCCTTGTTATCCATTAATCACTCACCTTCCCTTTTTATTTTAAACCATGTATTTACATCTATACATTTCCAATTTACAAAAAGGCTACCTGCTTAAACAGATAGCCATAGCCATGTTATTTAATTATTAACGTCCGCCAAGAGCTTGTGCTACAAGACGCTTCGTGATCTCACCACCTACAGATCCGTTTGCACGAGATGTAGAGTCTGGTCCAAGGTTTACACCGAACTCAGAAGCGATTTCATACTTCATTTGGTCGATAGCTTGTTGAGCACCTGGTACTACTAATTGGTTGCTGTTGTTGTTTCTAGCCATTGTTTTCACCTCCTTTTAATGATTAAGATTATAATTCCACTTCAAATTTTTCTTATACGCCTTTAAGCAGAGGTAGTATTTGTTAAGGGAAATAAAAAAGAACGATTGAAAACAATCGTTCCTGTGAAACTAATGGCAAACTCTAATTTTTCATTTTTATTTTCTCCTAATATTTAACTAATATTCTTTATCTTTTCTTAGTTCATCCATACTGTGAAATCTTCAAATCCTTTTTTCTTTACTGACTTAGGCGTTAAATCTGGATAACCGATATAGATAAAACCAGCCATATCTCCTTTTGGCGTCAGTCCAAAGAATTCCTTTACTTTATCTTGATAAGTTACTGCACCCGTTCTCCAAATCGCGCCTAATCCTAATGAGTGTGCGGTAAGCAGCATGTTTTGGATCGCACTGCAGACTGCTGCGTATTCTTCTTTCATGATAACGTTTTTCTTATCGCCTGGTTCCACCCCCACAGCGATGATGACTGGTGCTCTTAAAGGATTATTCCTTGCTTTTTCTGCTTTCCGGTCCACTTCATCAGCTTCTAAATCTGCATGATCGGTTCGAACTATTTCTTCTAAAACGGTTCCTAATCTTTTTCGGCTATCTCCGCTTATAACAAAAAAGCGCCAAGGTTCTGTCCTGTAATGGTTTGGTGCATACGTTCCTGCTTCAAGGATTTTTTCAATGCAGTCAGAAGGTACTGGGTTATCTTTTACTCTTCCGATGCTCCTTCGTGTTTTAATAGCATCTAACACATCCATAATCGAATACACTCCTCTCATTATAAGAGTTATTCTGACCTTTCTGTATATAGTAGCCATAAAAATAGGAATTATCACCTTTTTCAACTATTATCATAAAATTAATGTAAGGAATTCTAACATAAATATGATATAATAATTAACAATATTCTGAAAAACATGGATTTGTTAGCTTTCTTTCATTCTTAATATGGAGGTCACTCTATGTCTGTTGATAAAACTTCTTATAAAGACAAAAAAGTCATGTCTATCGGCATCATCAGTGAGCTGACAGGTTTGTCAGAGCGGAAGATTCGATATTACGAAGAAAGAAAGCTTATCTTTCCTGAGCGCACAGGACGCGGGACTCGAAAGTATTCCTTCTCTGACGTGGAAATATTGATGGAGATTGCAAACCAGATAGAAGACGGTGTACAAACCTTTGAGATTAAAAAGGAAATGACGAAAAGACAACAGCGAGAAGAACGGAACAAGATGATCCGTGGACAGATCAACGCCCAGTTTAATATAAGGAATTAAAACAGCTGGCTCCCCTTAAGGTTGCCAGCTGTCTTATCTTGAAAGCCTTTCATATACATCACGCAAGGTTTTAATCCCTTGCTGCTGTATTCTCGTTACATATATACTCCAAAGTTCAGCAGTCATTTTTGCATCTCCTAATGCATGATGCCTGTCATTTACAGAGATACCGCAATGTTCACAGCAATCTTCCAGACGGATCATATTTGAATCTGGTTCTGCAATTTTCAATATAAATGAAGTATCCACGATTCTGTGTCTGAAATGGGTCCTGAAAAGCTTCCAGTTGAAATGCTGCAGAAAACTTTTTTCATGGCTCGCATGGTGCGCCACGAGGACGTCGCCTTTTACAAACTCATAAAAGTCGATAAGTACTTTTGATAATTCTGGAGCTCCTTCAAAATCTTCTTCCTTTAGTCCTGTCAGCTGTTTGATCTCAGGGGTCAGTTCAGCATTGCATTGGGCTAATGAATAGAAACACTCTTCATAGCGTACTTTTCCACCTTTTACTTTTACAGCACCAATCGAAAGAATCTCATTTCCTTGATCAGGAAAGAACCCGGTTGTTTCCAGATCGAATACGACGACATTCAGTTCGTTCAGCGGAACCTCAAGACTTTCTTCTACTTTCACTTCTTTTTGCAATTGTCTTAAAAAAGCGATGTGCTGCGCACTAGACTGCCCTTGCATCGACGCATAAACACTCGAATTGATCTTGCCTTGCATCTGTTTCATTAACTGTATGAGCGGATTGATTCTCACCTACTCATCATTCCTTTGATGACTGACTGTGTATAATCCTGCAGTTTCTGTCCATCTTTTAGAATCTGTTTTAGTTCTTTTCTTTCATTTTTGTTTAATTCTTTAACATCTA
Source organism: Fictibacillus sp. NPDC058756 (assembly GCF_042746035.1). Lineage (NCBI taxonomy): Bacteria > Bacillati > Bacillota > Bacilli > Caryophanales > Fictibacillaceae > Fictibacillus > Fictibacillus sp. NPDC058756. The sequence goes on from NZ_JBHYPU010000001.1 coordinate 2,758,971, forward strand.
GATAATGAATATCATCATAACTTTCCGTCATTTTCTTATGATACATAAGCCTGTAATGAAGCAGCTTCCCAAAATCACTTTTATAATCTTGCAGCTCGCGGCCGTATTTCGGAAGCTGGGATAATGCTTCAATCCTTGACAGGGTCGAAGCTGCCTCAATATTTTCTTTTAACGCTAACAATCTGACAGCATTCACATAAGGCAGGAATCCAGATTGTTTGATGTCAATACTACCTGCATGTGAACCGTGTGTTTCCGGCAAAAACTGCTGAAAGAAACCGACTGCCTTTTTTGTATGAATCGTATTTTCTAAAAAACGATCTAACAGATCTGGTTTTTTCTTGATGGCATTGTGAATTTGTTTTTTCAAATATAGGATGTATTCACTCTCTCCTTCTATCACCCTTGCATCATAAAAGATCAGCAGATAACGAATGCTGTCAAAGCTTTCTTCTTTCAGCCATTTTTTCAGCTGTTCGGTCCAGCTCGCTTTTGATCTGCACCAGACTGGATTCGAACTCATCACGTTGCCATCACAATAAGGATAACTCGCTTCATGCAATCCAAAAGCTAATTCTTTTCCGAAGGTGTTAAAGTAAGCGCTGTTCTCTTCGCCATCTTCTTCATAGACGATACCGTGGTCCTGATCGCTTATGATCGCCTGCTCAAACCTGCCCGCACTGCCCATGACAAACCAGGCAAACCGGCATGGCGGAGGCCCCGCTTTTTCTTTCACTTTTTTTAGAGCTGTTTCAAACACCTTTTTCATTATAGAATCGTGAAATACATTTAATTCATCCGAGGATTCTTGTTTTTCGATCTGGCTGTCCCGCCATTGTTTTATTTCGATATATGACATTAAAAACACATCCAATTGTGTAAAAGCATTGAGGCACTCCCCAATGCTTATCACACAGATTTAATTTGCAATTTTATTCTTTTCTTCGTTTTTAATAAAAGCTTCCGGATAACCGTAGTTGCCATGCTCGCTTACGTCCAGCCCTATAATCTCTTCTTCCTCGCTTACTCGCAATCCTTTCATTACTTTTTTCATGATATATAAAATTGCGAAAGAGACAGCAAACGCGTAGATCGCGGATACCGAAACACCCATCGCCTGAACTCCAAGCTGAAAGAATCCTCCTCCATAAAATAATCCTGGCTGCCCGACCGCTGCGAGTTCAGGTGTAGCGAATAGACCCGTTGACAACGTGCCCCAAACACCCGCTGCACCGTGAACAGATAATGCATAAATCGGATCATCTACTTTTAATCGGTCGAAGAATTTCACACTGTAGAATACTAAGATTCCAGCTACAAACCCGATCACAACCGCTGCCCACGTTTCAACGAAAGCACAAGATGCGGTGATAGCCACAAGCCCTGCAAGTGCACCGTTTAGTATCGTTGGAATATCTGATTTCCCAAGAACCATCCATGAAATGATAAGTGCAGCTACTGCCCCAGCCCCAGCAGCAATATTTGTGTTAAGTGCCACGAATCCAAAAAAGCCATCATCTACAACAAACGTGCTGCCGCCGTTGAAACCAAACCAGCCTACCCATAATACGATGACTCCAAGCGCGGTATAAACTTGGTTGTGGCCAAAGATATTGTTTGCTGTTCCGTTTTTATTGAACTTGCCAATACGCGGTTTTAGTAAGATCGTTGCCGCGAACGCAGCCATCGCACCTGTTAAGTGAACAACTGTCGAACCTGCAAAGTCTTGCTTCCCATGTTCAGCCAACCAACCGCCACCCCAGATCCAATGTGCAACCACTGGATAAACAAGAACAGAAAAGAGTATTGCGAATACGAGATATGCGGATAACTTTGCACGCTCTGCAAAACCACCGAACGCAATGGTTAACGAGATGCCAGCAAAAGCTAGCTGAAAAAGGAAAAATGCTGCTGTCGAATAAGGCATGTCACCTGTTTGTTCACCTGAATAAAAAAAGTCTGACAAGCCGATAAAGAAATTTGAGTTTCCTCCAAAGATAAATCCGTAGCCAACAGCCCAGAACACGATGGATGCCAGCCCGAACGTAAAGACTGTTTTTCCGGCAATGTGACCGGCGTTTTTCATTCTAGTCGAACCTGCTTCAAGTAAAATGAATCCACCTTGCATCAAAATAACGAGCAGTGCACCTAGCACCAGCCACACACTATTTAACGAAAATATGATTTCTTCCATTTTAGAACGCCCCCTGTATGTGATATTTCTTTCATTCTATACAGTTCTGGCGTAGATTCTACTGTCATGTCAGAAAATCTAACATGGTTTTTTAAATGCTTGGAGTCAGCCATGTTTTCTTTACTTTTCTATTACAAATACTTGAAGAATAAAGGGACAACGAACTAGAAAGGAGAATTTATTATTATTCTGAAATACGAAGGGGGTTCAATTTTGAATAAAGATCATTTTGAACTGTTTCTAGTTGAAGCTGCCATTGAAAATAGATTGCATCGTGTGGTGTATACTGTTCCTTCAGTACCTGAGGCGTATGAGAAGTTTATGGGAGAAATTAAGAACAACCAGGATGTGCAGAAGATTAAATCACTTTCTGTGAAAAAAGGGACGATCCCGATCGACATTTTCAAATAATATTATTACGAAGTGAAAGGGAACTTCCTTATTGGGGAGTTCTCTTTTTAGTTCTTATGTATAAGCAGTGTTGTTTTTGAATGAGGTTAATTTCCGCTGCAGAGCTCGCTTTCCGCGGGGCGTGCGGTAAGCCTCCTGCCGCTCTGCGCCATTAGGAGTCTCACCTGTCACACTCGTCCCGCAGGAGTCTCGCCCTTCCGCTCCAATTAACTTTTCAATGAAGTCCCTGGAATAAAAAAGGCTAAGATGGCAAAAAGAATCACCCAAACTGCGAATGTACTGCCTGCTGCTTTACTTACTTTCTCTAGAAAACTCATGGTTCTCACTCTCCTTTTAAGAGGGTATAAACTAGTTATCAGAAATTTCAATATATATTCAGTAAAAAGTTGAAATTGTTTTTTTACTTGGCTCAATGTAAAACTGTTCGGTTGGGTGTTTTTTTGTTCGGTCACGCTGATTTTCTGATCAACAATCACATTCAACTTCATCCAGCCAGTTATAGCGCGGCTTTTTCGCTATATGCTCTTTTCTCTTCTGCACCCCAAACATGCCATACAAAAAAGCTAGCTCAAAAGTTTTTCTTTTGAGCCAGCTGATATTGTTATAATTCTTGTATAAGTTTTCTCTTTCTTTCCATAAAACCTTGCAAATCCTGATCGACTTGCATATATTCATCGGTACCTGTTTTACAGAAGCTGATCTTCCCAAGCAGTTCTGTTATTTTATTTTCGACCAATACAAGCTCATCAGCCAAATTTCGATCTGGCACACCACTTTTCTCTGTCTTCTTTTCCTCATATTCTACCAACCCCATTTCATAGCGATTAATACGCTTATTCTCGATAACTAGCAGTTTATCGCAAAGCTTTTCAACGAAAAATCTGTCATGAGAGACGATGATGAGGGTGCCGTTAAATTCACTCAGTGTATCTTCAAGCTGCTCCCGGCTTGGCAGGTCCAGATGATTCGTTGGCTCATCAAGAATAAGAACGTCATAGTCTTGAAGAATCATCTGCACGAGCTTCACCCGTGTACGTTCCCCTAAACTAAAATGAGAGATCGGCTTTGATAGTTTAGCGTTATCGATCCCCATGTTCGCAAAAATGGTTTCTGCTTTTCTAACTCGTTCCCGTTCCTCCAGCACTAAATATTGATAGACGTTCTTCTCTTCAGGAAGATCACTGACGTCCTGCGACAAATAGGCGGTTTTCATCGATTCACTCTTCCAGATCGAGCCCTTCGTTAGCGTCTCTTCTCCAAGCAGCATCTTAATAAAAGTCGTCTTACCCGCTCCGTTCGAACCGAGCAGGCCAATTCTCTCACCGTTTTTGATGTAAAAGTGACTCTTCTCAAATAGGATGTTGTCTCCAAACTGTTTCGACAGCCCGCGCGCTTCAATCAGCCTTTTCCCTATTTTACCGGCAGCATCAAAATGAAAGAAAACGTCCGTCTCTTCTTTTGGCTTTTCAACACCTTTTTTGGACAACTCCAGGTTCAACCGGTTCAGCTTGGACTTCACCTGTTTATCTTTTTTCTTCGCCTTTGCACGTTCAAACTGCTTGAGACCCATCTGCCTGTTTTCAGATAGTGAGCCGCCTTTACCCGCTTGTTTGTGTGCTTTTTCCGCAAAGTTCTTGATCGTGTTGACTTGTTGTTCAATCATCGCCACTTTTCTTTGCTGCTTTTCATAATCACGTTTCTGCTGTTCATACCGGCGATTTTTCTCTGCACGGTATGCGGAATAGTTTCCTTCGTATACGGTCAGCTTGCTGTATTCGATCTCAAAAATTTTATCAACTGTCTGATCCAAAAAACGGCGGTCATGCGAAATGATGAGGGCTGCTCCAGCATATCGGCCCACTTCTTCTGTCAGCCACGTGATCCCCTGAAGATCTAAATGATTGGTAGGTTCGTCTAAGATCAAGAACTCTGGGTGGTTTGCCCAAATCTTGGCGATCGATAACTTCAACCTCTCTCCACCGCTTAGATGCTGAAATTCTTCTCGTTCGATGACCTCTTTATGAAGACCCAGTCTTTTGCTCGTCTGAAACAGTTCTTTTGCGGAATTCGTTATTTCGTTTTCTACATTCAGCGTATAATCTGTTGATTGCGGCAGATAGCCCATCTTCAAGTTTGAAGGCCAAGTTGTGATCGATCCCCTATCATGCTCCACTCTTTCCATCAGCATATTCACAAGCGTCGTCTTACCGCTTCCGTTCCAGCCGACAAGCCCGATTTTCTCACCTTGTCTGATTTCAAAACTAATATCTTTTAAAATTTCTCGTTCACCAAATTTTTTCTGCAGATTCTTTACTTGTAATACGATAGACATGCAGCTTCACCTCGTTATCTGTTTTTGAAGGAGGCTAAACAAAAAAACCTCCCTAGAGACCCAGAGAGGTTTTGATCGCAAATTTGCATTGACACGTATCCAAATAAACACAAAAACAAAAGTTTTTTGTGTGAAATCATATTCGGAATGATGGTACTTGTGTACGCAAAATGGGCAGACTGATCCTATTCTCCAGGTCTCACTTATTATGAGTTAGCCTAAGAAAATAAGATTTTTCCACATCAGCGCAGTACCGTTCCTTTCCCATATGACTTCTTACAGTTTATAGTATATTTTGGCAAAAGCAGATTGTCAAATTAGATTTGAAATAAAGGTATTTACATCTAAATGTCTAATAGGAATAATATTCAAATTTTGTCGAGAGGTGAAAGAATCGTGAACACAGAAGTAAGTTTGTTCGGTTATATGCTGCAGATGCGAAGTCATCTCCTAGCGAATAAAATAACTGAGATTCATCAGCTAAGGAATCATTCACCCGAACCAGACAGGAAAGAAATGATCGAATGGCGCAGCAAGCTCTTCCAGCACCTTGGTTATGCTTTAAGTGAAGACTATGAAAAAGCACAAGCAGAAATTCAGTATTGGGCAGACTTACAGGAGCAAAAGGTTCCGCATGAATACTCGCTAACCTATTATTTAAATTCTGTTTTTTATTCCCGTAAACTTATCTTATGCGTATTGGAAAATGAAATTAAAGATAACACAGTATCATCCGCAGCTCTTCTCGAAATCTTAAAGGTTGTTGATCCGTTATTGGATCATGCAACAAGTTCGTTAACAAATAACTACACAAAAAATACTTATAGCACCGAAACAGATGAAGACTTAATCATTACATTAGAAGAATTGAAGGATTTTAAATTCGCATTAAATGAGGCAACCATTTTCGCGGTAACTGACCAGAACAACACGATTTCCTATGTGAACGACCATTTTTGCAAAATCTCAAAATACTCTCGGGACGAATTAATAGGAAAAGATCATGGGGAAATCTTTAAGTCTGGCTATCATACCGAAGAATATCTTAATAACATTTTGCACTCCATCCAACAGGGTAAAGTATGGAAAGGCGAAATCTGCAACAAAGCGAAAGACGGGACTCTGTATTGGGTGGATACGACCATTATTCCTTTTTTGAATTACGATGGTAAGACGTATAAGCACATCTCGATCCAATATGACATTACAGAACAAAAGAAAACGGAAGAAATGCTGCTCAAATCAGAAAAGCTTTCATTAGTAGGTGAACTGGCAGCCGGACTGGCCCATGAGATCCGAAATCCGCTCACAACGATAAAAGGGTTAGTTCAAGTCTTACAGGAAACGACCGAGGATAAAAAAGTTTTATACTCAGATATCATTCTCACAGAAATAGACCGTATCAACTATATCGTCAGCGAGTTTATGGTACTTGCTAAACCTCATGCCATTTATTTTAATGAATGCAATCTAACCGACATCCTTAAAAAAGTCATCTACTTGCTTGAAGCTGAAGCAAATTTAAAAAATGTCGTCATCTTAAACGACTTTGCTGAAGAAGATGTGATTTTATACGGAGAAAAGAACCAGCTTACTCAGGTTTTTGTTAACTTGTTAAAAAATGCGATGGAAGCCTTGCCTAACGGCGGTATTATTCGCGTTTCCACATCTGTAGTCAATGACAAAGTAAGAATATCAATCGAGGATAACGGCGTGGGCATGACCGAAGAACAAGTGAAGAAAATCGGTGAGCCGTTTTATACGACAAAAGCAACCGGTACAGGCTTAGGACTGATGGTCAGCTACAAAATCATTCAGAATCATAAAGGAAGCATCTCCGTTAAAAGTGAACTGAACAAAGGGACAACCTTTGACATCACCCTTCCGTTAATTGAAAACAACGCTATGAATACATACAGTTCTTCAAATAAAAAATGAAGAAGATGTCCCCAACTGGCTAGGGACATCTTTTTTCTTGAGGTCTTAAGGATTATGTTCGAAGCAATCTTCACTAAGTTCGCCCCCATTTACTTTTTTCAGTCATATATTGGAGTGATTACATAAAAAAAAGGAAAATTTTGGACTGGTGTCGAAATTTTAGATTAGGGGGATGAACTATGAAAAAAATAGGCTATAAGCTAAAACCATTTATTATTCCATTATTATTTTTTCTTCTCGTTTTTTCTGTTTTAACCGGGCAGAACTTAGAAAAAGAATTAGAGCTTCCTGCTGAAGGCTGGAGCCGTTCATTGCCCTTAGAAGCAGGACACGTTGGAGAGGTAAAGCCGGTTTTTTATGAAGAGAATGGTCAGCAGCATGTGTATGTTCCGAAAGAAAATGAAGTGCTGTCTTTTACTGTTAACAGTGACCTCGAAGTAAAGAATAAAAAGACCACACCTGTTACGATTCCTAGCCCCCAAAATTTCTGGGTAAAAGATAATGAATTTGTTTATGTGAAAAATAAACAACTCATACATTTTGATGGTAAGAAAGAAAACATTCTTGATCAGGATGTTTTCGGTATGGATGCCAATCAAAAGAAAATCGTATATTTTAAAGAACATGAAATTCTAAGTGTGGAACCGGGGACATGGAAAATAAAATCGATTGATAAAGTAAAAGAACGTTTAGAAGATGTAGTAGTAAACGAAAAATCTCAGTCTTTTTTAGCTTCAGGAATAATAGTAGGTGATACGAAAAAAGCAAAAGCCTTTCTTTATCAATTCAATAACTCAGAGTATAAAAAACATACCATTTTAGATGCTGATGAACAGGTAACTCAAAATCATTTTGGATTTTATTTTATAGAAAATGGCCTGGATATAACCATTTACTATAGTCTGTTTCAAAATGCATCTGGCGGCAAATCGTATTATATTTTTAAGGGAACCAATCAATTGGGTTCTGGTGCCGACTGGACATTTAAGAAAATGACATTTCAAGAGAAGAATGGGATGAAACTGGAGAATCCGAAATACTTGCAATACGGTGTAGATCAGAATAATCAAGCGAAGGTTCTTTTTACTACAAGAGCCATGAAGTCTCATGAAAAAGAGGCAGTGAATGTTTACGAGGCTTATGAAGAAGGCGACGTTTGGCTGACAGAAAGAAGAAACACCACAAATAATGGATCCCTTCATGCACATTGGGTAGGTGATGAGTCCATCATCTGGATGAATATGATCTCGCAACAAGAATTTACTTTTAGCGGAGCATCTTCAAAATCGGACATCATTGATAAAAGTTTGGTAAAAACAAAGGAAGATTATAAGCAGGCGATTTCAACAACGATTCTATCTTTATTTCAAGGATTAGTACTTGCCATGAGTGCATTGTTTTGGATCACACCAGCAGTACTTTTTGCACTGCTTGTCTATTTGGTTAAGATTTCGCTGATGGAGGCCGAAGATAAGCGAGTTATGTTTACGATCCTTGCCCTTTATCTTGGCGTACAGCTTATTTTTATTCAAAAATTATTTAACGAGCATTATTATTACTTTGCACCAGACTTTCTTGCGTTCTCAGGCAGTTCGTTTATCATTCCATTGCTTCTGGCCGTATTAAGCGGAGTCGCGGTAATGTTCGGTAAAAAGAAAGACTGGAGTATGATCGCTTCAATTTCTTACTTTGTAGTAATAAACATCACATTTTTGTCCCTAACTGTTGGTCCATATATGTTCTAGTAATGGAGGTTTATTATGAAGATTTTTAATTTTAGTAAAGAGGTCGGCAAACACATAACAAAATTCGATTCTGACTTTGTTATGTCTCGTATTATACTAACGGATAAGTCCGCAAATATTGGGTGCATGCATCTTGATAAAGATGGCATCATCGGCTATCATCAGGCGGTTGTTCCTCAGCTGTTTCTTGTTGTTAACGGCGAAGGTTTTGTACTGGGCGAGGACGATGCTATCTATCCTATCAAAGCCGGGCAAGCTGCATTTTGGGTAAAAGATGAATTTCATGAAACGACTACAAAAACCGGATTGACTGCTATTGTGATTGAAAGTGAAGAGTTAGAACCTGCTTCGTTTATGACAGAGAAAAAATTAACGGATTTTTCATCATGAAACCAGCAGTTTTAACTTATGTAACCAAGCCTCTCTCAGTTAAACTTGATGAAATTCCGGTAGAATTACCTGAACCTTTTCAAGATAAAGTGGAAAATTTTTGGAGTGAAATTAATAAAGACAATAGATTTACTCGTGGTGAAGTCTTTCATGTTAATACAGTGGAAGAAAGCCAATATTTTTTGAACGTTATCTTAAAAAGATCAGATTACGCATACTATCTCTATTCTGTTCGAAACAAACAAATCGAAATGGAAAGATGCAGAGTAATTTATAGTGCAGGATTAGTTGAAACAGCAGATTCTTTCTTTGTCTTTGGAGAAATGGGAAAAAACACAGCTTATCCTGGAAGATTACAATGTGTTGGCGGCGGATTAAGCGTTCATGATCTTCAGGATTCTGTTTTCAACTTAGAAAAAAGTTTGTTGAGAGAATTACACGAAGAATTAGGAATAATCGATAATAATGACGTTAAGGAATGTGGTGTGAAATATTTGAAAACTGGTGGCGATTTTGATTTCATAACTATCACATACAGCTGAACTTAACGCTAGAACAACTTGATGAACAATATAAAGTCTTTTGTAAAGCTTTAATAGCAAAAGGTGAAAGTCCTGAGTTTCAACGTATAGTGTGGTTAAAGAACAATAATAAAAGTATTGATGAATTCATTCGCAACGAAAAGAGAGATAGCGTTGATTATTTGTTTCCTTTTTTAAAAGAAATGAATAAAACTTTGCAGTAGGAAAGGCGTATACAACATACGCCTTTTTCTTATTTGTATCCTTTTATATCTGCTGGTTTTCCCGTTTCCACTACTTCCTCCAAATAACGAAAACAATTTGGCTGTGAACCATCCAAATCATAAAAGTTGTATTTTTTTGCAAGTTCTCCGCTAGAAAAGGATTGACCATTCAATTCATGACGATCTTCATCCCCTGCTATTGCTGCCACAGCTCTTCCGACAAACCTCGGTGTTTCCGAGATTGCAAAGTGCGGGTCTTTTTTCACCCCATCTCGCCAATTTTCCTCAGTTACACCAAATACCTCAAGCATGATTTCTGACCGCATCCACCCTGGCGATACCGAAACCGCCGTACATTTATATGATGAAAGTTCATGAGACAAAGCTTTTGCCATCCGGTTGACAGAAGTTTTCGCAAGATCATAAAACATAGATACCCTGTAATTTAAATCGTTGTATTCTTTTGTCCCGTCAGTCATCTCAACCACCAGTCCGCCTTCATTTTTAATTAATAGCGGAAGTGCGTAATGGCTGGTGATAAGATGCGTATCAACAGCGAGATGAAGCATTCGCAACCCTTTTTCAAGTGAATGTTTCCAAACGGGTGTATCCCACTCGATCAAATTTTCTCCACCCCAAATATCATTAACAAGGATGTCTAGCCTGCCTTGTTCTCTTTCAATTTTCTCAATCAACGCTTTAACCTGCTCTGGTACTAGATGGTCTGTCTGCACAGGAATTCCAACACCGCCTAATTCGTTCACGAGGTCGGCTGTTTCTTCGATCGTCTCTGGTCTTCCGTATTCAGAAATTTCTTTGCGTGTTGTTCTTCCCGTAATATAAACGGTTGCTCCCGCAGCTCCTAGTTCCATCGCAATCCCTCGTCCAGCCCCTCTTGTTCCGCCAGCTACAAGTGCTATTTTTCCTTCTAGTGGTTTCAATTTGCATCCGCTCCTTTTTTGAATTATCTTTAGTATAACCTTTAAAGTTGACACCTTATGTCATATTAAAAAAAGGGAGAAATCGTATGCGAGCAGACCGATTGATCAGTATCTTATTACTGCTGCAAAATCATGAAAAGATGACAACAAAAGCATTAGCCAAAGAACTAGAAGTAACAGAACGTACGATCCATCGTGACATGGAGGCGTTGAGTTCTGCTGGGATTCCCGTATTAGCTGAGCGCGGTAAACATGGCGGGTGGCGGCTGGTTGAGCAATACCGAACAAAACTGACAGGATTAAAAGATAACGAGCTTAAAACTTTGTTTCTTTCCCCTTCTTTTCAGCTGCTTAGTGACCTTGGATTCACAAAGGACTGGAAGGAAGCTCGGCAGAAGCTGTTGGCATCCCTTCCGAACTCTCTTCAATCACAAGCAGATGATATGTGGAACCGTGTTCATATCGATACAGATACTTGGAGACAGTCCAGCCAAGAACTTTCCGCACTAAGCACCTTGCAGCAGGCAATCTGGAAAGAACGAAAAATAAAGATGAAGTACGAAAAAGCCAACCTAGAAACATCAGAGAGAATCGTTGAACCATTGGGACTAGTGGCAAAAGGACGAACGTGGTATTTGATCGCAGCCTCAAACGGTGAACTCAGAAACTTTAGAGTATCTCGAATAAAATCTGCAGAAATGACTGCCGAGGTATTTAAAAGACCTCAAGATTTTAAACTTGCTGAGTATTGGAATGAGTCAAAACAAACCTTTGTTCAAAATTTGCCTGTCTTTGAAGTGGATGTCGAAGTGTCTCCTGCTATTTTTCCACGGTTAACTTTCACCGGACGTTTTGCTCAAGTTTTACATACCGGAGCACCGAACAAAGATGGCTGGATACCTGTTAAGCTTTCTTTTGATACGAAGCAAGAAGCAGAAGCCTATGTGTTAGGGTTTGGGGATCAAATCAGATTAAGCATCCTGTTTCATTGATTGATGATGTAACTAAAATGGCGGAGTCTGTGCTTTACCTATACAAATAAAACAAGAAAAATAAGGAAAATAATCCTTTTTTTGATTATAATGAAGTTACGATTTGGCATATATATTTTATTTTATCTTATTAAAAAAAGGGGGATGTACATATGCAAAAATATAGAAGAAGAAACACTCCAGCCTTTACGGTATTGGCGTATTTTACATTTTTTGCAGGAGTTTCGATGTTCTGTATCGGTCTCTACAACGCAGATAATCTGCAGCTGAATGAAAAAGGGTATTACATTGCGGTTATGATCTTAGTCGCAGTAGGCGCAATCCTTACACAGAAAGTTACACGTGATAATGCAGAAGACGATGAGATCATCGCCGAGCAAGAACGCAGAATGAGTAAAGCTGAATAACGAAAACAAGGGAAGGCATCAGCATTGCCTTCCCTTTACATATTCGTCTTTTAAAATACTCATCCTTAACCTGTCCACATACATGCCTTTTCTTAATCGATCTTGTCTTAAAATCCCTTCTTCTACATACCCTGCTCTTTTATAAGATTTTATGGCCTTTTCATTATCCACTTCTACTCTTAGCCAAATCTTGTTCAAACCAAGTTCTTGAAATCCGAATGATAGCATTTCATTCATTGAAGCAATGCCGTAACCCTTACCCCAATAGTTCTTATCACCAATCGCGATGCCTAATTCTGCATGTTTATTTAAAGTGTCAATGTTCTTCAAATCAACCCAGCCGATATGTTTTCCATCTTCAGCAAGTATTGCTTTTTGTTCATAACCATTTGTCTTGTTGATGCACTGTTGAATCCAGCTCTTTGTCTCATCCAGGCTAAATGGTGGTGTTCTATCAGGCATGTTGAGGTGTCGAGTAACCTCTTGATCCATGCACCATTGATAACGATCATATGCGTCTTCTATTATTAATTCTCGCAAGATTATTTTTGGTATTCGTTTTTTCATTGGAATCCCCTAAATTTATACGCAGTTTAATTGGTTTGCTCTTTTTTCTGCTTCAATTAATAGTTGTGTCCGTATACTTGAGGGACCTTCCATCTTTCTAACCATTTGTTTCATTGTTTCAAAATTACTTATTACATAGCCTGTTTTTTCTAGTGTAAATGTATTTGAAACAAATTGGTCAACTCTACTCAAGTACCGAACTGTATAAGTGTTGGTAGAATCCCAATACCAGCAAGCAAATGGTATTTTTTCTTCATGAAGCGTTATTCCCGATTCTTCCATTACTTCACGTGCCAGAGCTTCTTCTAAACTCTCATTTTCTTCCACTCTGCCACCAATTGTAGTGAGGATCTGTTCATCTTCGTCCCAAGCCATCATAATATTACCTTCTGTAATGGGAATGGTATGGACACCGGCAATCTTTTTACCTGTTGGAAGTTCATTTATAAAAGTCAGCATATGTTTGTTTCTCCCTTTTTTATTTTCTCCGTTCCTTTTTCTTTTGGAAGGATTGAATACCTTTTACAAAACCTAATTTCTCAAAGAACGGTTCTTTCCCTGGCTGTGCACCCAAGAAAAGTGATGTTGGGCTGGCTTCCCAAGCAAGTTCCATCAGTCGTTTCCCAATCCCCATTTTTTGAAATTCAGGAAGTACGAGAATCTCTGAAATCGTTCCAAAAAAATAACCATCTGTTAGAATTCGAACGCAGCCAACTAATCTATCGTTCTGCCAAGCTGTTATGTTCATTGTTTTCTGTAAGGCAATGTGTGTAAGTGTTTCATTGTAATCACCTTGCCAAACTCCGTTTACTAATAATAAAAACACTTCGGCAGTTAACAAATTATCATTAATGACATACTTAATATCACCTTTTAGTACTTGATCTACACCCAAACTCTTCTGCAAAACGATTTCATCACGAATTGGAATTCCGTTCTCAGCTGTAAAAGGAATTTCGGGTTTACTCTTTCTTGCTTGCTCAACTGCATTTACCAGTACTTCTACAATTTGATAACCTCTCTTCTGATAAAAACTTAAAGCATGTAAATTATCATTTGTAGTGATGACTTTTATTTGTGAAGTACTTCTTTTCTGTGCGATTTGTTCCACTTTATCAATAAGTGAAGACCCTATCCCGTGTTTCTCTACTAAACTATCTAGGGAGATAATCTCACATATTTCTGCTTGAAATATATATGTAATAAGACCTATGATTTGCTCTGATTCATTTAAAACTGCAAAACCATCTAATTCATTACATTGAAACGTTCCGCTTGAAATAACCATTTCTAGACTTCCCCAATGCTTGATAAAAAAGCAATCAGTTTTTTCTTTGTCCAGTACTGAGATTGGTACGATGTTCATTGAAATGACTCCTTAATCTTTTGTATTCAAAAATTCTAAAGTTAATTTTACAAACTTCTCTTTTTCCTCCATTTCAGGAAAGTGGGCACTATTATAAAACAACTCCAAGCTGCTGTAGTTAAGCTCTTTATCTATTATTTTTGAAACACTTAATCCTGTATTTCTATCATGTACTCCAGTAATTATTAAAGTCTCGTTTTCTATCTTCTTTAGTCGATGTAATAGAGGTACATGAGGTGGACTTTTATACAATGCTTTCATCATTTGTCCTGTGTTCTGTAGACCGCTTTTATTCCAAAGCAATCTATTTTGTTCAGCCACACTTTGATCTTCAAACAAAAATCTATCAACAGTCTTTGTATCTACGATTGACCACACTTCATTATATTTCTCTTCTATCGATTTCTTTTGTTTTAGGATTGTTTCAATTCTCTCTAGAAGAATTCCTTCAGCAACAGACATGAATCCCTGTATCTGAATAAGCTGCTGTATATTTGAATACATTAAACTTGGACCAGAAAGCACCAGCTTATTAATGTCATTCGGAAAGGCATAAGCTATTTCAAGTGCTAACTCTCCACCGAATGAGTATCCCAACAGGTCTGCTTTTTCTATTCCTAATGAATCTTTTAAAACCTTAAAATCAGACACAAGCAAATCAATCGAGTAGTCATCAGCAGATTCTGGCTTGTCACTTCGCCCTGATCCTCTTTGTTCGTAATACACAACTGTTCTTTCTTTAGAAATCATGCGTCCAACAGTTCGTTCAAAATTATAATGATTACCGCCTGGCCCGCCATGGATAAGAATTAAAGGCATTGATTTGTTCTCATAACCTTCAATCTTTATCCAATGATTGATCCCGTTAATACTTAATTTATATTCACGATTATTAAATTTCACAGAGCACCTCTTAATAGGACCGTACTGGCGAGATCAGATGCAAGTAGGTTGATTCCTCTCTTGCAGATTCAATAACGATTGGTTTCATCGAGCCACTGAATTTCATCTTGATTTCTCCGTCATTAATTGTCTTCAAGGCATCCAGTAAGAAATGACCGTCAACTGATATCTTTAAGTCAGACTCTCCTTCAATCGCCTTTATTTCTTGAAGTTCCTCAATACTGCCCATCTCGGATGAGCCAGATGAGATAGACAGCTTATGCTCATTTATACTTAGCACTACATTATTGTTCTTCCACTCTCCGGCAAACAAGCACGCACGGTCGATTCCTTTAATCAGTGTCTCTTTGCATAACACGAGTGTTGTTTTTACTTCACTTGGTATGAGAGCAGAGGTAGGTGGATAATGCCCTGCAATTAATCTTGAATACAGGGAAATCTCATCTGTTTTAAAATGGATATAGCCTTCCGCTGACTGTATCTCTACCATGCCAGAATAATGGTTTATGAGTTTTGCTAGTTCATCTATGCTCGATTTCGGAACAACAAAGCTTCCTTCACCTGAGCTTTGAATGTCACTTCTCTTGAATGCCAAGCGTTGTGAGTCTGTGGCTACTGAAGTGAAAGAGTTCTCTGCAAAAGTGAGGTTCACTCCTGACAGGACAGGTCTTGTTTCATTTTTTGCTGCTGCAAACACCGTTGTTTTCACGGCTTCTTTCAATTCTTGTGCTGGTATATGTATCGAGTCACCAACGACTACAGGAAGTGAAGGATATTCTTCCGCATCTATCCCATTAAGTTTGGTACTGATTGTTCCTGCTTGTATATGTATTTGGTTATTATCACTTTTAATATGAATTTGATCAGGCATCTTTTTAACCAGTTCAGTTAGATATTTTGCAGAGACAACCATGCTACCCGTCCTGTGTATCTTAACTTTCTCATCAGTTACCAAAATGGTTCGTTCAATGATAATATCTGAGTTGCTGCCGATCAAAGTGATTCCATCTTCTTCTGCAACAATCTTTATGCCAGATAAAATAGGTAATAATGTCCTTGATGAAACTGCTTTACTAACATCAGAAAGAGCTTTGCTGAAAAGACCTTGTGCAATTATAAATTCCATATGTTACTTCCTTCCAATTAGTGTGTCTGTTTTTATAATTCGACAAAAAATAGCAAAGTCTTTTTTAAAAAGAAAAAAGACAGCCAATTGCAGCTGCCTTACTTGTTCCTATGCTTTTACTCTTTGTTTTTTTACCGGAATATAGATATCGATTTGCTTTTCATTGTTCATGCATCTTTCATCATACAATTCAAACTCAAGGGTCCCTTCTTGCTCATAGCCTGAATTCGGGAACCACTTTGAGTAGATCTCTACCCATGTAGACTGAATCGTTGACGGGAAGTTTTCTTCTGTTGCTTTAGGCGTTGTAAAAACAGCATACTCCTTTTCAGGAAAGCTTCTGTATGTTAAGCCTTCAGGAGCCGGTGTCCCTTCCGCCACTTCCATTCCAATGATATATACGAACTCACCTGTCGTCATGTTGTAATCTGTACAAAGCCCGAGTTCATTTCTGTTAAGAGGATTTGGTATTTTAGCTCCTAGGTTGTTTTGAATATAATGCTGCCAGAACTTTGGGATCTCACGGTTGTTTTCACCATCGATATTTCGTGTTTTCAGTTCATATCCGATAAGGTTGAACGCAGGTTTCGTAACTAATTTCATTTCCATTGAAATTCCTCCCATAAAACTGCTCATATTCAGGTAAGCTTTTTGATGAAGAGACCTCGGAATAAAAGTTGTAGTTCGGTATTGTCTAGGCGAGACACCAAAGAACTTTTTAAAAGCACGATTGAACGATTCTTGGTATTGAAATCCTATATCCAATGCGATATCGATCACTTTCTCATCAGAATTTATTAATCGGATGGCTGCATGTGTGAGCCTTCTTTTTCTCACATAATCCATGACGGATTCTCCTACGAGAAAATGAAACACTCGATGATAATGAAAAGGTGAGAAGCAAGCGAGCTCTGCAAGCTCCTCTAACGTGATCCGTTCGTTCAAATTCTCCTCGATGTAATCCAATGTCCGCTGAATACAAACCTCATATTCCATCCCTATCACCTACCCTGCTTCTATCATATCCACGAACTGCTATTCGTTCTTAACCTTTTTTGCTAACCTCTTCCTAATATGTATTGTACATGAGTTCAATCCAAAAGTTTTAGAGTTGAATCCAAAATTTTTTATATTAAATCCACGAGTTTTAGGCTTGAATCCAAAAGTTTTTGCTATTTATCCACGCAATCCTGGACACTGTAAACGTTCTCATGTACACTTTGCATCAATCAACTGCAATAGCATCCAAACAAAAAGAACTAGCACCTTAATAATGTGCTAGTTCAACTCGATTTAGAAGATCTAAGGGACTACGTAACTTTGGAAACCCTTGAATCTTGTTACTAAAATCAACAGGTAAAAACCAAGTGGCATGATAAGCTTTTAACCCTGCTTCAGCTGCACCTACTAATTCATTCGATCCACCATCGCCAATGAAAATGGCTTCTTCTGGTTTTACTCCGAGTTTCTTACATCCTATATGATAGATTTCTGGACTTGGTTTTGCGACCTTTACTTCATAAGAAAAAACAACAGCATCAAAGTATTCTTCTAGTTTACTTCTACTCCAAGAAGAGACTTCTTCTGGTGCACAATTTGATATCAAACCAACTTTCATGCCTCTTTCTTTTAGGGTTTGAAGTAATTCTAAAACTTCTGGCTTCACGTCTTGAAAAGGTATTTTCTTTGCCCACACTCTCTTTTGATGAACTTTCTCGATCAAATCAGGATCTATAGACATGCCATGAGAATTCAAGATATCTCTCAATACACTCGCATAATCAGGAAAGGTTCCGTTCATCCGCAGTTCTCTTCTACTATCCCACTCGTTTTTAAAAACCTTGGGGTCCAATCCAAGCTCATCGGTGGAATATACTGCTTTTTTCTTATTACCGTCCCACTCCGTTATAAGTGTTTCATACAGGTCGAAAAAAACTGCTTTTATCAAAAGAAAGTCCTCCTAGTTAAAAAACCTTCGCATAAACACTTGTATCTCTAAGTACGGTTGTTGATCCCATTGCTAAAGAGTCATTCCTGTGAATCCCTTCTAATGTAAAGCCTAATCGTTCAGGTATCGCAGCGCTTCTTACGTTTTTTGTGTCACATCGGATTTCGATGCGGCGTGCTTTTAATTCTTTGACTGCGAAATCAGTAATTCCTTGAACCGCTTCTGTCATATATCCTCTTCCTGCGTGACGAGAATCGATCCAATAGCCGACCTCAAACTTCGGGATGTCCCAGTCAATCCGGTGCAGACCTGATGATGCGATGAGTTCACCTGTTTCTTTTAAGAAAACGAGAAAACGCAGATCTTCTCTCTTCAAAAATTTCAGATGTGCTTCTCGTATATTTACTTCAACATCTTCTTCTGACTGATCTATATGAGCAAAGGGCAGCCATGGTTTTAGATCTTCGATAGAAGCATTGATCGCCTCAAACATTGCCTTGCCGTCACCCGGTTTCGGCATGCGGATCAGCAGTCTATCTGTTGTGAATTCTGTTGGGAAGTCTAATAGTATTGGTTTCATCGTGTTCCTCCAATTATGTCAGCTGATATGAGATAATTTATCGGGATTTGCTACCCAATATATCTTTTCAATCAAGTCGTCTTGGACATGAAGTGAAAGCACTCCATAGACCTGGCTTTCTATATACAACACGATACCAGGGTCACCGTTAACCGTTGTAAATTTGAAGGAGAAATCTTCAGTTGTTTTAGCCAAGATTCCCATATAAAAACGGGAGATTCGTTCTGCACCAAGAATCGGGAATAGGGCTGCTTTTGTTTTCCCTCCTCCGTCTGATAAAAGAGTCGCATCAACGGCTAACAAGCTTAATAGTTTACTAACATTTCCTGTAATAATCGCTGAAACAAACTGTTCAGAGAGTGCTTTTGCTTTAGCTGGCGTTAATTGATCAGATCGTCTATGATTCCCAACTGCTTTTTTCGCGCGGTGATAAATCTGTCTGCAGTTTGTACTGCTCTTCCCTACCACATCCGCAATGGCGTCATAGTCATATTGAAGAGCCTCACGCAGAAGGAATACGGCACGTTCCGTTTCTGATAGCTGTTCTAACAAAAGCAAATAAACCGTGGAAAGAGATTCCTTCATGATATAGTTTTGTGCTGGTTCTTCCTTGGAATCTATTAAAAGTGGTTCAGGAAGCCAAGGGCCTGTATATGTTTCCCGCTGTTTTTTTGCTGATTTTAGCAAATCGATACAGCGGTTGGTCACAATTTTACAGAGATAGGCTTTCGAGTTCAGAACGTGTTCTGTTGTTGTCTCACTCAGGGTAATATAGGCTTCTTGAACAATATCCTCTGCATCCTGCACACTTCCTAACATTCGGTATGCCAATGAAAATAATAAAGGACGATGTGTCGTAAATAATTGTTCCGTCTCATTCATCTTTAAGCCTCCCTCTGAACCCTTTGAACTCCATATTTCTCGATTATGGCATGCGCTGCCCTTTTACTGCTGGCAAGTGCTGCGTCCACCAACATTTCTCCATGTCCTGTTCCATCTCCTGCTATAAAGAGCCTTGGAATCTCAGGAATAGATGGACCAAAATAATGTTTGTCATCCACTGTGATGGTATCATGGACAACAGTCATTTGAGGGAGGAATTGTTGAGCAATTACGTTCTCTCTCCACCCTGGCTGCATAAGATCCATGACTTCTTCAAGCTCTTGTTTGTGAATCTTAGGATCGCAATTTTTTTCAGTTCCCAGATACTTAATAAGCTGCAGTACTACCGATCCATTATTACTTAACGTTGAAGCTCTGGAGTGATTCGAAAATAAAATGTGCTGATCCACAGCTATTGCAAAGTTATGGTTCGGATTGGGAAGATTACTTAATGCTACATCCAAACATGCTGCATAAAGCGGACGGGCCTGTTCCTTCCATTTCTGAAGCATGGTTTGTTCAGATTCTCTAACAAGTTTACACGTTTGATCTGGACCAGCAGTCACGATAACGTATGGCACTTCGACCTTTTCTCCATCTGTAAAATGGATATTCTGCATTTCTTTACACTCTATAAATGCAACGGATTTGTTTGTCAGGATATCCACACCATTTTCTTCAGCTTTCATTCTTAAATGATCTACTATCGTCTGCCATCCGCCGTCTAAATACAAGACACCTTTCATACCAAGCTGAACTTGTTTTATTACAGCACTTGCTGCTTGCCGATCTGGATCTATGCAATAGGTAGATGTCCTGCATAGTGCATAGAACACATGTCTTACCATTGGATCTTTAACCTCTGTTTCTGCCCATTTTCGCAATGTCATTGGTTTAATGGAAGCGGCATTTATTTTCCGAAGTTTCATCATTAATTTGCCAAGCTCCATTTTTCCAGACCACGATAATAATTTTGTCTTTAACATGCTGCTTAACGAATCTGGCAGTTCTAAGAGTCCATTGCACCATATGGCATATCCTTTTGTATCGGGAACATTTCCAGAAACGTTTATCTCAAGTTCCTGTAATATTTCTTCTGCTGCTCCGCCTCTATATAACGCATGACCTCCAAGGTTAAATAGTGCACCGTTTCGATTAACGGTTTGAGCCCGCCCTCCAAGTTCTTTTCCTTTTTCAAAAATAACAACAGATAGTCCTGCTTTAGCCAGGTACACTGCGGCTGCCAATCCAGAAACTCCGCCACCAATAATTGCTGCATCGTATTTATTCAATCCAATCACCACTTTCTGATTTTATAAACAAGACGAGAAAGGGTTAGGTTTTGTGACAGAGAACCAGAATTTGTTTACATAAAATTTCAAGGGGTAATGTTTTTATAAGGTAACTATTTTGATAGAAGTTACCAAATCTGCATGAAAGGAGATCACGTGATGTTATATCAAAAGATTCTCATAGCAGTTAACGGTTCAGAAGGAAGCTTTGGGGCCCTTCACAATGGCATTGAGATTGCTAGAAACACGGGTGCTGAATTAACGTTGCTCTACGTGACGAATGAGGTATCTCTTCCCTTATATGGCGGCGTTTACCCTGTAGGTATGGCTAACACGACTGTTGAAGTGAAAGAGGCTGCCATTACCGAGCAAAGTCATGGAGAAGAAATCCTGAACAAAGCACAAAGAAGAGTCGATCCCACGATAAAGACTACCTCAGCCATTCTGCATGGAGATCCGTCTGCGACAATTTGCTCGTACGCGGATACCCATAACATCGATCTCATCGTCATCGGAAACCGAGGCCATAGCGGATTTAAAAAATTATTTCTAGGCAGCGTCAGTCAAAAATTCGTATCTGACGCACACCAGCCAGTACTTGTTGCAAAATAATTAAAGCTAATACACGAAAGGAGCCCACTTTAACGAGAGTGAGCTCCTCTTTTTATTCCAGCATTTCTGTAACGGTTTGAAACGTATACCCTTGAGCCTTCAAGTCCTTGATGATTCCTCTTACTGATTTCATGGATTCTTCCCGGCTGTCATACATAACGTGCAGGAGTATGATGGATCCTGGTTTTATTTTTTCATTTACATGCTTGACGATTTTTTCTGAATCAGAGGCGATTTCCGGATAAGAATCAGGTTCAAGGTTCCAGAGAATCGTCTTTCGATCATGTTTATCCAAATAACGAGGCAGACCGATCAGCTTCTTTCCAAAAGGCGGTCTGAATTGAATCGTCCCTTCGTAACCGGTCTTTCGGATCAGTTCGTCTGTTTTCTCGATTTCGCTCTTGATAAAAGATGGCGTTTTCAAGACCATTCTTTTATGAGAATACGAATGGTTACCCAGTTCGTGGCCTGCTTTAGCAAGCTTTTTTGCTTCTTCAAAGTTCTCCTCAATTTCGCGTCCTGTAACAAAGAATGTTGCTTTTACATCTTCTTCTTTTAAAATTGATAAGATTTCATCTGTGTTTTCCGTAGGACCATCATCAAACGTTAGTGCAACTACCTTATTTGTCGTTTCTGCTTTTGTAACAAGGCCGCCGTAAAACTGAAAATCTCTTGAACTGCTGATTTTAAATAGAGTGTATGAAACCGCTAATAAAACTGCAACAGAGAGCAGGGTAATCAAAATCTTCTTTTTCATTTGTTCTCCTTTAATCGTCAAGCATGAAACTTATTACTACTCATACCTTTTTTTAAGTTGTTCGATTTCAACATAATTCACAGTCAAAAATTGTTTTACTAGCTTTTGCTTTTCTTTCTCCCATACCTTGGCTTTTTCCTCAGGATCTTGGAATTCTTTTGTCAGTTGTTGGGATAATTTGTTCTCTATTAACTTTTCGCGAATTGATTCATAGGAGTATTCTTGGTAATACTCCTCAATCGTTAAATCTAAAGCTTTTAGAAGTGATGTCAATTCTGGTGAAGTTGTCTTTTTTGCATGCTCCATTTGGAAGTTGATCGTCTTTTGAACTTCTTCATCTGAAACACTCAGCTTCTGCTTTTCTGCTTCTTGTTGAACTGCCTTATCTTTTAGAAGAGCATCAATGGCATTCAGTGTTGCTTCTTTCTTAGATTTATTCATCACATGCTCGTAAAAATAAGCGAGTTTCTTAATTTTGTGTTCCGAAAGAACTTCTTTATTCGAGATCTTTGTGTCCGCAAAAGATCGTATGTATTGAGCAAAACTTTGATCACCACGACTAGCAACCAAAATGAGCAAAATAAGTGTAACTGCTCCAAACAGAACTGTCCTTCTATCCTTCATCCACTCGCTCC
The DNA here is from genome assembly GCF_042746035.1 of Fictibacillus sp. NPDC058756. Taxonomy (NCBI): domain Bacteria; kingdom Bacillati; phylum Bacillota; class Bacilli; order Caryophanales; family Fictibacillaceae; genus Fictibacillus; species Fictibacillus sp. NPDC058756. The sequence goes on from NZ_JBHYPU010000001.1 coordinate 2,781,734, forward strand.
TTAATAAATCGGCGTCTGCTGAATTTCGACAAAAAGTTTCAAAACCCTGCTATTTTAGAGGGAAATGCCTCCTTTTAAAGAATAACTAAACAACTGAAACTGTGCGAAAGGAGTAAATAATGAATACATTCGAACAAGACATATAAAAACGCTATCTATGCAGAGGACCTCCGGCTGCATCAATTAACTTAATAAAAACTTACGGAGGTGCAATTATGTTAAAAGATCAATCATTTGAAAGTTACTTAATAGAAAGTGAAAAGCCTTTTTTAGGGTGGGATTTTTCCTATATAACAGAAACAGGCCGGGTGAGCTACAGTTTGCTTTCTTGGTCATATGGCAGCATGGTGTTGCCACTTATTCAGAAATCCACATCCATGCTTGATATGGGAACTGGCGGCGGTGAGTTCTTATCAAAGCTGCAGCCTTTTCCGGAAAAAGTTTGTGCAACAGAAGGTTACCCGCCAAATGTTCCAGTAGCAAAAGAACGGCTTGAGCCATTAGGCGTTGAGGTATATCAAATCGGCGAAGACGACTTGCTTCCTTTTGATGATCATCAGTTTGATCTGATCATCAACAAGCATGAATCTTATTCTCCAAGCGAAGTTCGCAGAGTACTGACTGATGATGGTATTTTTGTGACACAGCAGGTTGGTGGTTCCGATTATGTAGATATTAATTATGCTCTTGGTGCCCCTGTAAATGACGAGTTTTCCCACTGGGAACTCGCTTATGCAGAGAAAGAATTACGTGAAAATGGATTCGAAATTCTTGAGGCGAAAGAGGAATTTCCGATTCAGCGCTTTTATGATATTGGGGCTCTCCTCTATTATTTAAAAGCAATACCATGGCAGGTTCCTGATTTTAAAAGTGAAAACTATATAGCTCAGCTTTATAAAATTCATGAGATCATTCAATTGAAGGGTTATTTTGACGTAAAACAGCATCGTTTCCTATTAAAAGCTAAGAAAAAATAATTAAAAAAGCTGGCTCTTTAATGGGTCCATCCCTATCAGAGCCAGCTATATTTTATTAATCTGTCCAAATCCAAAAGCAGAACTTCTTACTTCTCCACGCTCGTTACTTTCCAGCCTTTTTGGTCGACCCACTCAAGGTTTACCGTATACCTTTCACCGGGCTTTCCATCTGGACTTACTTCTGCAACTGATTTTTGAGGTCCACCACCGTTAGCGATCTTCCACACAGTCATGTTTTCATCCAGTCCTGTAGCGAGACGAATGGCTTTTAATTTCTCATTCCAATCTACGCTGCCTTCTTCGTAACTTGATGTATGTGTTCCGGTTTGAGATGTTCCAATCGGCTCGTTAATTTTAGGCTGATTAGCTGCTTGTTCTTTCTTTTTGGCATCTGCAGCTTGTTTCTTTTTCTCTTCTTCTGCTTTTTTAGCTTTTTCTTTCTTATCCGCTTCTTTTTCTGGATCTATACCGATCTCTTCAGAAGGTTCTTGTTCTTCTTCTTTTGCTGTTTGAGAAGATTCAGAGCTCTTTTCCTCATCTTCATATGCACTTTCATTGTCTGGCTGAAGTTTTACTACTTTATGTTTTGGTTCTTTGCTTTCTTTTTTAGCTGGTTCCTCTTCTTCATTGCCCATTAATAATGCATCTTTCGGCATGAACAATAGCGCTAAAAGTACTGCACTTAATGCACTGAACAGGACAACATTTCTTTTCTTTGAGCTTTTTTCTCTCTTGTTATATCTTCCCATCTATAAATCACTCCTTAAAATACGGTTCCCTCTATCTTTAAAATAAAACAAAAGAACTCCAGCTTAAGGAGTTCTATCAATTAAGAATCTCTTTTAATCACTCAACAATATTCGTCAAAATGGTATAAAAAGATGAGGGTATTAGGAGCTTTGTTAGAAATTGCTATAGAATGTTTTCTTTCTTGTTAAATGCAATCTCATCGATCTTGGCTGCAAATGCATCTGCAACTACTTGCGCACCCTTGCTGTTTAAATGAATCCCATCCATCGTAAAATGAAGTCCGCGTTCTTTTGATAACTTATCGATTCGAGCAGGATTTTTATAAAAAAGAACATCTAACATCACTCTTATTACTTTTGTGCTGATATAATCGGAACTTCTTACTGTTGAGAGGTGCTCAATAAAGATGGAATGGAGATTTAGAAAATGGACATTTGAATGTTTGGCTGAAAGGGACTCAATAAGAGAAGATAATTGTTTGATCTCTTGATTAGATGCGTTGTTGAGATCTTCACCAATGAGAGCTGGAGAAACGACTACAACTTTTTTTGAGGATGTTAAGGCGGCAGCTAGATTCTTTTCATAGTATTCTTTAAACTCATCGTGATCTTTCGCAACGGGCTGAGCCTGAACACTTAATAATTTGGAATATACATCATTAACCCCAATCCATAAGAAGGAAAGATCATTATTCTGAGCCAATTCATTTTTAGTAAGGCGTTTATCTAAACTTTTAACAGATTCACCTGGTTTTCCAAGATTAGAGAACGTACACTCTGGAAACTTTTCTTGAAGGATTTTTGCAAATGAAACCCCAGGCCGTCCTTCTGTTAAACTGTCACCAATCAATGCGATTTTCATAATCATTCCTCCTCTTTTTCTAAAAGGATTGCATGATGAGCAGCTTTCATTAAGTTGAATATCCTTATATAAAAATTATAAAGTATTTAACAATTACTGTTACGTGTATTCCCGTTAATTCATTATATTGTCACTTCTACCAATTAAAAAGACTGCCCAAATTAGGCAGTCGAAAAATATCAATTGACTTCTAAAACTACGGCCATCTCTTTACCGAACCGATCGCATTTGTCATTAAATCCTAAACTTTTATAAAGCTGATGCGCTCCTAAATTCTCTGGATGATAACCTACTACAATTCTTTTCACATTAGGCAATGTACGCATTTCTTCAATCATTAATTGTGTCGCGATTTTCCCTATCCCTTTTTTCTGATAGTTCTTATCGACCATGATCCGATAAATCCAATACCCGTCAAGCTCTTCTTCATTCGTATTAAACATGAGAAAGCCAACTGTTTTCCCTTCGAACTGAATAGATAAGGCTTTAAAGTCGGTTCAAATTTAGATTGAGCAATTGAAACGGCATTAGGCTCAATGTGACCTGCTTGTTCTTCAGAAACTTCTAACGTGCAGCATTCAAACCAATTTTCTGCGTTTAACTCCATGATCTCTACAAGATTGTTATTCATAAATTCCCCTTTTGACTGCAATTATGTATCGTCTTAACAATACCATATATTCTCAAAAAGAAGGCATATCACACAAAGAAAAACAGTGCCTTCCCGTCAATGAAAGCACTGCATTTCTACTAGTTTTATGCTACTGATTTCTCTTGTTTCGCGGCCAATCGTTTCATATCAAAACGTACTAGGATGGATACGATAAGTGCCACAACGAACAGTCCTGAGAAGAATGATAAGCTGTTTGCATATGATCCAGTTGTGTCTTTGATCCATGCTGCGAACAGTGGCCCAGCAAGACCAGCCGCTGCCCAAGCTGTTAAGATGTACCCGTGAATCGCACCAACTTGCTTTGTTCCAAACAAGTCGCCGATGTATGCTGGAATCGATGCGAATCCACCACCATAACATGTGTAAACGACCGCAAGCATCACTTGGAAAAGGATTGATGATGTTGTTTGCGGAAGCATGAAAAAGAGTGCAATCTGTAAAACAAAGAATGTCGTGTACGTGTTTGGACGTCCGATGTAATCCGAAATGGAAGCCCAGCCGATACGGCCGAAACCATTGAATAATCCAAGCACCCCAACAAGTGCTGCAGCCTCTGCTGTAGAAAGACCGATACTTTCTTGCGCAAGTGGTTTTGCAGCTGAAAGAATGGCGATTCCGCACGTTACGTTAATAAAGAGCATGATCCACAAATAGTAGAAGCGGCGAGTTTTTACAGCTTCATTTGCAGTAAGTTGAGAAAGGTCCTTCTTGATCTTCACCTTTCCACTCTCCACGTTTTCTTTAAACCCTTCCGGCAGCCATCCCTCTTCTGGTTTTTCTAAATAAAGAGAAGACAATGTCATGATTGCAAAATAGGCGATTCCTAAAATAAAGAATGTGTTAGCTACCCCAACGGACTTGATTAATGAGTCCATGATCGGGGAACTGATTGCCGCTGCGAAACCAAAACCCATGATTGCAAGTCCAGTGGCAAGTCCCCGACGGTCAGGGAACCACTTGATCAGTGTTGAAACGGGTGCGATGTAACCTACTCCTAGTCCGATTCCGCCAAGCACTCCATAAAAAATGTAGAGAAGCGGCAGAGAGCCTAAGTTCACTGCAAGCCCAGATCCGGCAATACCGATCCCAAAGAAAATCGCAGCCAGCATACCTGCTTTTTTCGGACCATGTTTCTCAACAAAATGACCCAAAAATGCAGCTGACAATCCTAAGAAAAGAATAGCGATACTGAACGTCATCTGTACTTGTGACGCTGACCACCCAAACTTATCAATTAATGGATTTGTGAAGTTGCTCCACGCATAAACAGACCCGATTGAAATATGAATACCAACAGCCGACAATGCAATCAGCCAACGGTTTTTTGTCTTTTTCATCTCGAAAATCCCCCCTAAAAAGTTAATTTTGTTAAGTATAGTTTCTTGTTACACCTAAAGCAAACAAAATAAAAAGCAACATCCAAAAGAACTTATACAGTGATAAGTCTTTTAAGAATGTTGCCTAACATCTCTACATACTCGTGCAGAGAAATCATTCATCATTATTTTATAAATAGAAAATAAGCAGATCATGCAAATTTTCCATTCAAGTTTGCAAAAGTTGTAAGCGCTTTTAATGTTATCAGATAGAACAGCAAGCCGCAATACAATTTTTTGATTTTTTTGACAAAAGAGATTTAATATGTGTTTCTTCCATTTGCACACATTTTATTTTACAGCGTTTGATCAAGTAACTCGAAAGAAATGTATCTTGGGATAGATTAAAATCGTTTGGTGTGTCCCAAAGTTCATGGAACACGTCACTTAGTATTTTTTCAGAAGCTTTTTGATCACCAGTTATTCGAAAGGCAATTTGAAATAGAAGTGTGCTGTATGAACTCACTAATTGTTTAAGAGCTTCAGGATCTTTAAACAATAATCTTTCAAGGAGCTCAGTATCTAACTCTTTTTTCAGTTTCATAACAGCATCACCCTTTTCATAGATTTATTTTACATTACCCCATAACCGCATTGTTAAACTTTTGTATAATCATTGTGCATTCTCGTTGATTAGTTTTTTGCAAGGATGACAAACCGAAGCCAAACATTGTATCTACACATGCAATTCATAAGAAAATGATCATAAAAAATATCTTTTCAGAGTGGATTCGCTTCAAAATCTAATAAAAGGTAGACAGTTTTACGTCCTCTAAGCTTGTTTTTGTCTTTCAAAACCTATATTCCTGAAATTTTTGTGAACTAACGGGTTCTCTTTTGGAGTACAAAAAGTTAAAAAACATAGAGAATCGCATATAAATTAGCAAACGAAAAAGCACTGCAAATCGCAGTGCTTTTAGCATTTTTATTGATTGCAATTGGTCAGAGCTTCATTCCGTAATCGCACCCTTTTACTTCAATAACATTTTTTTAAATAAATCTTTTTAAATATTCGCCAAATATTTTGTTCATAACTTTGGGGGTGTTTTCTAAATAAACATTAATTTGTTCAATGTTCGATTCGAATTTATCAGAGTTTCTTTCATCTGTTGGAAAATCAGATATCCCTTTAATAATAATGCATTCAACATCATTCTTCTTACAGATATAAGCAATTGCCCCCGCTTCTGTATCGGCTATTGTTATTTCGTTTTTTTTAAGTTCTAAATAGTCCTTCCACATAACTACTGCTTTATCAGCGGTGCCAATTATTCCGTTATAAAAATCATTTCCATATTTTGATAGATCAATATTAACTATGAAGGATTGTTTAATAAAAGGCTCAATTTCTTTTACTGTGCAATCATATTGAACGGCTTTATCGGGTACAAAAATATCCAAATTACTGAACTTATCATCTATTCCTGCACATGTTCCAGCAACGATTACTTTAGTTAAATTAAATTTAGAAATCATATACTGATTACCACCAACACCATTTACTTTTCTTACACCTGTACTATAAAAAACAAGTTCTGTATCATTAATTGTTCTTGTGAAATACTCGCCATATGGATAACCGAAACGTTCGTTATCTTTTATGCTAAAGTATTCCAATGTTGCTTCGTATTCCCACTTCGTTGCTATGCTTATTCCTATCATCGACTTATCACCCTACAAATATAATTTGTCACTATTGAATGTCTATACACGGTATGAATTTCATTTTTATCACTATTCTTCTTTACTCTGTTCATCAACAATTGGTTATTAATATGTAAGTATCCTTTTTTTACTAACCTGCTACCCTTTGTTGAATAAGAACAGTATATTTTTAATCTAATTATATATTCGATTTAGCCGTAGTCTAATCCTTTTCCGCCAGAATTGGTAAGTCTTTTAACAAGTGAATTCGCATACCAAATCGCAGCGTAGTTATAGTCATCCTGCTAAAAGCTATGCGAAATTGGGTGCCAATTCGAACATAAAAACCCAATAAACATTGATATAGCAACAAAAATAAGCAAGCTAATTCATATGCAAATTAGCTTGCTATTTGTATTGCTTTTTTCTGTTTTGTACTCCAAAAGAGAACCCGTTACATATATACAGTACTGCTCTAATATTATTTCTTTGACTTGTTTTCAATGGAATACTTCACACCCGCAACTGTACCGATTCCAAGCAGTGCATATTTCAATCCTTCTAATGTGGCACCCGGACTTGCTCCTCCAGATTCCCAAAAAGAATAAAGGACTCCTAACACGATAGCTACAATGGGGATATACTTATTCGACACTCGTTCCGTTTGACGAATCGCATATAAAATCACAGCCAGACCAACATACGGTGAAAAATTTGCTGCTAAACTCGCAAAATCCATGAATGTCACCTCGTTCAGTGTATTGTACTGCTTATCACAATATATTTTTATTGGTTAAATAAAAGAACAGCAGCACAATAATAAAACAGCAGCACGACATGTGATGCTGCCTTAGTTCCATTCAGTTGAAATCTTTGAAACCGTTGATCTGTATTCTTGTACAAGACATTCGACTAATCCCTTAGCAGATTGTTTTTTGCTTAATGCAGATGCCTGTCCTGCCCACATAGAAACCAACTCTTTGTTTCCCTGCCTTGCCGCTTCTTTTCTGATGTCTGATGTTAACACATGCTGGATCGGATAAGGCGGCAAGCCGACTGCGCTCTCTAAACTCAACATCATTTCGTTCTTAAATCCTCGTGCGCTTTTTCCAGAGAATGCTTGTGTTATTTTTGTATCTGTATCCTTGCTTGTTAGGATGGCTGACTTGTGAATCTCGCTTGCACCGCTTTCTTGAACGGTTAAAAATGCTGTTCCTAGCTGTACCGCTGATGCTCCCAGCGAGAAGGCCGCCGCCATCCCTCTGCCGTCCATAATCCCTCCGGCTGCGATTACAGGACATTGAACAGCATCAACGATTTGGGGAACCAATGCCATCGTGCCGATCAACGCCTCGTCTTCAACATCCAAGAAAGTTCCTCTATGGCCACCCGCCTCACTGCCCTGTGCAACGATCATATCCACACCGAGTGACTCTAGTTCTTTCGCTTCCTTTACAGTTGTTGCTGTGGCGATCACCGTAATTCCGCTTTTATGCAATTTTTCTATTAAACTAGCAGAAGGTTTATTGAACGTAAAACTTACAATTTTCACTCCCTCTTCAATCACCACGTTAAGCTGCTGTTCAAAAAGATCCTGGATATTCGGAACAGAATTGACTTCCGGAATGCCGAGCTGTTTCCGGTACTTGTTCAAATATTTCTGCATGCTCAAGATCTGCTGCTCGTTTTTTTCATAGACTTGTGGAAGAAAGAGATTCACTGCAAAAGGTTTTTTCGTTAGTTTCATAATTTGTGAGAGTACATTTCGTATATCTTCTGGTGACATATATCCAGCTCCTAATGTTCCAAGAGCACCTGCATTGCTGACCGCGGCTACCAGCTCCGGGGTTGTCGCCCCCCCTGCCATTCCTGCCTGGATAATGGGGTATTTGATGTTTAGTCTTTTACAGATCATATTTGCTCTCCTCTCCCATACTTTTTCTAAATCATATCAAAAAGAAAGAGCTTTAGTCTGTTTTGACCAAAGCTCTATTTGTATTACACGGCAATTTTTCTGTTTTCATACATTTCCTGGATCGCTTCCTCGCTCTTGCCTTCATCAAATTCATTCTCACTCTTTGAAACTACGATTGTTGCGATTCCATTTCCGATCAAGTTCACGATGGCACGTGCTTCACTCATGAAGCGGTCAACCCCGAGCAATAGAGCAAGACCTTCAACAGGAATAACCTGCATCGCTGTCAGTGTTGAGGCGAGGACGATGAATCCTCCGCCCGTAACAGCAGCAGCCCCTTTAGACGTGAGCATCAGAACTGCGATGATCGTCAGCTGCTGAGTCAGACTTAGATCGATTCCGAATACTTGCGCCAAGAAAACAACTGCCATTGAGAGATAGATCGATGTTCCATCCAAGTTGAACGAATAACCAGTCGGAATTACAAGACCAACTACTGACTTTGAGCAGCCGAACTTTTCCATCTTGTTCATCATTCGTGGAAGGACGGATTCTGAGGAGCTTGTCCCGAGTACGATTAGAAGCTCGTCTTTTATAAACTTCAAATACTTCCATAGACTGAACCCATACATTTTACAGATGATATTCAACACGATAAAGACAAAACAGAACATCGTCGTGTAGACGGCTATCATGAGTTTTCCAAGTGGAACGAGTGACTCAAGACCGTAATTTCCGATTGTAAAAGCCATCGCACCGAAAGCACCAAGCGGCGCAGCTTTCATGATATAGCCAACGATTTTGAAAAAGACGTTGAGCAGTTTTTCAAAGAACTCAATAATAATTTTTCCGCTGTTTCCGAGTGCTGTTAGTCCGACACCAAACAGGATTGAGAAAAACAGTACTTGGAGGATATCACCTTTTGCAAAAGCATCGACCATGTTGCTTGGAACGATGTGTGTGACAAACTCGATCCAGTCAATCTTTCCGCCGCCTTCTGACGTATACTGTGAAACGTCTCCTTTTTCAAGTTTATCAAAATCAAGTCCAGCACCTGGTTTGAGCACATTAACGACGATCAGACCGATAACAAGTGCCAAAGTTGTAACGACTTCAAAATAGATAAAAGCCTTTCCTCCGACTTTCCCTACTTTCTTCATGTCACCCATCTTTGCAATCCCAAGTACGATCGTTAAGAAGATAATCGGAGCGATAACCATTTTCACGGCGTTGATGAATGTATCACCAACAGGCTTCATCTGCTTTCCGACTTCCGGCCAAATCAATCCAACAAGCACACCAACTGCAATCGCAGTTAACACTTGAAACGATAAGTTCTTAAATAGCTTCTTCATGTTTGTATTTCTCCTTCCGTGATAGTGGGATTGAATTGACTGGGGTCTGTCCCGGGGACAGACCCCAGTCAATTCATACACAATTCAAAATAAAAAAAAGCGCTATCAACATTTGTAATGTTATGATAACGCTTTCAATATTTTGTTAGAATATTATGAACTTATTGGACGTTTTGGTCTTTTTGGTCTCAGATTATCTTTTAACGATTTTGTACATTAAGACATCATCGACGTATTCATTTTCACTGAATTTGAATTCCTTTACTTTGCGTCCCTCTTCAACAAAACCAAGCTTTTTATAGAGTTCAATCGCTCTTGTGTTCGTCGAAAACGTGCCTAATGAAACTTTTTCTATGATCGGATGCTCTTCTGCCCAGCGCAGCAATTCGTGGATTAACAGCTTACCAATCCCTTTATTCCTGCAGTCTTTTTTCAGCATGATTGCAAACGAACCTGTATGATGCATTCTTTTGCGCTCTTGAGATTTGAAAACGATCCATCCGACCACTTTGCCTTCTATTTCTGCCACGAACATGGTTTCTCGTTCGTGTTCAATAATCTTCTGAATCCATTCTTGGTGCTCTTCCGTAGTTTTGTTGAATTCCTCTGATACCGCAATAAAGTAATCTTTTTCTCCAACGACTTCACGCTGAATCGATAAGACAGCTTCAGCATCTTCTACTCGTACAGGTCGAATATTTGTTTTTTGTTCAGACATTATTAACCCCCCAATCGTAAATGCCACCAATATTAAATAATATCCTTTTTTCCCCATGAATCACTAGTATTTTTATTTTGTGAAATTTAGAGAAAATGCAATGAAAATCCGGCAGAGGCACTCTTATTTTTTTAATAAATAACGATTCACAGGACGGCCGATTGTCCCGTATTGGATGTCCATCTGGATACTGCCGTTCTTCACAAGATAGTCGAGGTATCTGCGGGCTGTCACACGTGCAATCCCCACACCTTCTGCCACTTCCTCGGCAGATTTCGGTATTGTTTGGGTCTTTAAAAATCCTTCGATCTGTTTTAGCGTAAGTTCATTCAGTCCCTTAGGAAGCTCAGTGGTATCTACTGCAGCCCTCTTTTCCGAAAAGAAAAGGGTATCGAGATCTTTTTGTGTAACGAATCCAGATGGTGAAAGGGCTGTGTGAAATTCTTTGTATTTTTCAAGGGCTTTTTTTATCCGTTCAAAATTAAACGGCTTGATGATATAATCAAAAGCACCGTTTTGGAGCATAGATCGTATTGTATCCAGATCATTGGCGGCGGTAATGACGATAACATCAACTTGAATTTTTTCATTTCTAATCTGCTTAAGGGTTTTCATGCCATCCAGGCCAGGCATGAATATATCGAGAACCACAAGATCAGGCTTTAATTTCCTTACTTGTTTCATGCCCTCGTTTCCGTTTGAAGCACATGATATCACTTTGAATCCTTTTACTTTTTCGATAAATGCCTTATTGATCTCCTGCACCATCGGATCATCTTCTATTAGTAATACCTTTAACTCACTCATATCTCTTCACCTCTGTCTCCCATCGGAAAAGTAATAATAAAGCTTGTCCCTTGATTCTCCTGGGATGCGATTTCCATTTCACCTTTTCCTTTTTCAACGATCTGCTGAACTAAATATAGACCGATGCCTGATCCGTTCTCGCCTTTGGTAGTGTATCCTCTTTCGAATATGTGCTTCTTAACGTCTTCTTTCATCCCAGATCCGTTATCTTCTACTAAGAGAGCACATACATCAGAATTTTGCTCGATGCTAATATCAATTCTTGCATCTGGAATTCCCTCTACGGCATCAAAGGCATTTTCAATTAAATTCCCTAAGATCGTTACAAAATCGTGCTGATCGAGATGTTCCGGGAATGATGCAAACCAGCTCTCACTGTCGATAATAACCTCGATTCCCAGTTCTTTTCCACGTCCCACTTTACTTAACAAAAGACCTGCTAAACTATCATTTTTTATCCGCTGGTTTAAAAACTTTGTAAGTATTCCTTTTTCTTCTGATACTTGAAAAACGTATTTCATCGCTTTTTTAAATTTACCGAGCTGAAGCAGCCCAGCAATGGTATGCAGCTTGTTCATATGTTCATGGTTCTGAACCCTTAGTGCTTCAACGAACGCTTTTACACCCGTTAGTTCTTCTGCCATTCTCGCAACTTCCGTACGATCCTGGAAAATGGCTACGGCACCGACAATCTGGCCGTTCACTTTAATCGGAACCCGGTTACTCATGATCACTTTTCCCTTGACCCTAATCTCTTGATTATAGACAGGGCGGCTGAGTTCGATGATTTCTGGCAAACGAGTATCTGGAATCACCTCTCGGATCGGCTGTCCCACCACATCCCCTGAAACATTAAATATTTGCTTGGCTTTTTCGTTAAAAATGGAGATGTGCTCCTGGATATCAATCGCAATGACACCTTCATGCATGGAATGGAAGGTAGCTGTTCGCTCTTCCAGCATACGGACGATCTCATGCGGTTCCAGATAAAACATCTGCTGTTTCAGATGCCGTGCCAAGAACCACGCACCAATGATTCCAAACGAAAGCACAAGCAAAAGAATCAGCGTCATCTCATCTTTCAAATCATGAAATTCTTCGTTAAATCCAGGTATAACGTGACCAACTGCAACAACACCGATCTGCTCCAGGTTTTCATTTTTGATCGGAACAAAAGCTCTTACCGCTGTACCCATCTCTCCTTTTGCTTTAGAGATAAATGTATGATCTGCAAAAGCAGCGCTCTCGTCTTTTCCTTTTGATTCAGTACCTAGCATTTCTTTTACGGGATGAGAATAACGTATACCATCCATATTCATGACAACAATATAGTCTGCCTCATTGATCACTCGTATTTTCTCAACGACGGGTTCTATCGTTTCCCAGCCTTCTTTTTCTTGTATATGGGCTTTCACCTCTGGAAGCTGTGCAACAGTTCGAGAAGTTATCATCGCACGTTTGCCGAGTTCTTCTTCTTGTATATCTAGAATCTTTCCGATGATTACGATACCACCGATGAGAATGGCGTAAAATACGATTCCAAAGGTGAGTATCATGATTTTTGTCCGAATAGGCAATCGTTTCATCGTCATTTCCCAGCTTCCTCCCTTAATCCTGACCTTATTGTATCATTCTAGTCCTCATATGTTAGACTATTTAAAAAATGACGGATTCGGGGTTTAAAGGGATGAAAGCGTTCTTAAGTGTTGCGTTATTATTATTTGTTGGCCTGGCTGTATCCATCTGGATTGGATTTCATACGAAGTTTTCAGAAGACACTCTGCCATTTGATGACGATCAAAAAGGGATTAAAGACCAAGTCGTGATCAAGTTCAGTCATGTGGTTGCAGAGAACACGCCTAAAGGATTGGCGGCACAGCGATTTGCAAAGCTTGTTGATGCGAAGTCAGATGGCAGAATAAAAGTTGAAGTTATTCCAAACGGCGGGCTATATTCGGATCAAGAAGAACTCGAAGCCTTAGAACGCGGAGATGTTCAGATGATCGCACCTGCCACAACAAAATTGAGCACCTTCTCTCCCAAGTTTCAGGTACTCGATCTTCCCTATGCTATGCCTACACGTAAAAGTATTATTGAAGTCTTAAACGGTGAGATCGGTAAAACGCTCCTTCAGTCTATTGAAAAAGGCAACATGAAAGGTTTGACGTTTTGGACAAACGGCTTTAAGCAGATTACAACGAATGATGGACCTCTTTTACAGCCGTCCGATTTAAATGGACAAACTTTTCGCATCATGCCAAGCCCTATTTTAGAGAGACAGTTTCAACTTTTAAACGCCAAAGCTGTCGGGTTAGACTTCAATGAGACTTATAGATTGCTTGAATCAGGGAAGCTGAACGGTGAAGAGAATACGATCTCAAACATTTATTCAAAAAAGTTCTTTAACGTTCAAAGTCATTTAACTATCAGCAACCACGGATTTTTAGGTTATGCGTTAATCATGAACGAAGACTTTTGGAAGGGACTATCAAAAGGTCAGCAAAGAATCCTCAGCGAGTCTTTAAAAGAAACAACAAAGTGGAATCAAACGCATTCGTTTGAGATGAATGAAGAGCAGCTTAGCTTGATAGAAAAGCAGTCTGATATCGAGATCTATCACCTGACTGAAGAAGAAAAAAGGAACTGGGCAGCATATTTTGAGCCTGTTTACAAAGCATTTGAAGAAGAGATTGGTACAGAGTTGATTGAACAAATAATGAAAGTACGTACCAAACATTCTGATCTTTAGGCATGACTAAGAGGCGCTGATTCTAATTAGAAATCAGCGCCTTAGCTGTATAAAAATCTTACTGGATCCCCTTCTGAAGGAATCGTAGACTTGTAATCTTAATAGTCATTTACTTCCACACCAAACACTTCAATCAAGGTGACTGCCTGTTCAGGTGAGATGATGGCACCCCGCAGATCATCTTCCTTCACATGTATGAATGAAAATTGGCATCTGCTCAGATCTACATTTTTTAATGACGTGTCTGAAAACTGCACCTCTTGAATCGTTGAAGTCCCAAGTTGAAAGTTGTCCAGCTTTGCTTCGATGAAATTTGCTTCTTTTAACAAGCAATTATCGAATCGAACATCTCTAAGCTCAGTAAGACTAAATAAGGAATATGGAGCAGGACAGTCGATAAATTGAACATCCCGCAGAATCGCTTCATCAAAATCCGCACCTACCAGCTTGCATTCAATAAATTCCACACGGTTAAATCGTGCACCGTTTAATTTCACGTTCGACAGATCACATTTTTCAAAAACAACATCATTCCATGCTGAGAAGGGTAACTTCGAATCTGCCAAGTTGACACCTTTTACATGAACTTCATTAAATTGCACGTGCTTTGCATCAAATGTATCAATAGGTGTATCAATCTTTACCATTTCGAATGAGTCTCCATCACCCAGCCTGCTTATCTCTAAGGTTTCCAAGTTTTCAGGAAGATCCGGTTTATTAATAGACCTTATTTTGTTTTTCAATTCCTTCACCTCTTTTCACGGTTTTCTCTTTTCGTCTGTTTCGACACAACTTGCATATTCCCTCTGACAAGACACTATCACTGCAGACTTATATTATAAAAGTTCCGTTTCTTTCAATTCCCGATTAACGACTAGGCAATTCTAACTGCTTTTTCTTGATAAATAGTTCGTTCCTTAGTAACTAGGTTGATATTTTACAAGTCTGTAAAATGAAGTTAATGAAATGATTGGAAAATAAAAACAGTTAAAAAAGCTTTTAAAGAAAATAAAATAATGGAGGCGTTGATGATGAAAAGAAGGCATGGAAACAAGAAGTTTCTTTCTCTTTTTTCTGTAGTCATTGCTTTGGTGATCAGTACACTAGCATTCATACCTACTCTTCAGGCGGCCGGTGATGGTTCCTGGACAAGTCCGTACTCTGTTTCTCAAGCCCTATCCAATCAAAACAATAGCATCAAAACGGTTCAAGGGTATGTTGTCGGGCAGCCTACTGCTACCAATACGGTTGTGACGAGCAACTATCCGAACGACTATGCACTCGCACTCGCGGACAGTGCATCTGAAACAAACACTGCCAACATGGTGTATGTACAAATCCCTTCATCGTTCCGTTCAGAATTCGGCTTGCAATCGAATCCAAGCTTAAAAGGACAATCGATTAAAGTTACCGGGAACTTAACCGCTTATTTTTCACACCCCGGCTTAAAGAACGCAACTGCGATGGAAAAAGTAACGGGCTCTGATCCCGGTGATCCAGGGGATCCAACTGATCCGCCAGCGTATGACGATTCTTATTATGATTCAGCCAGAGGAAAAACAGGTGCAGCTTTAAAAACTGCTCTGCACAACATCATCGACGATCACACTGAACTTACCTATTCAGAAGTTTGGGAAGCATTAAAAGACACAGACGAAGATCCAAACAACAGCAGCAACGTAATCTTGTTATATACAGGTCGTTCCCAAAGTAAAACAACGAACGGAGGCGATGTGAACGACTGGAATCGTGAACACGTCTGGGCAAAATCTCACGGTGATTTCGGTACGACGATGGGACCTGGTACAGACATTCACCACCTTCGTCCGACCGATGTGACGGTAAACAGTTCAAGAGGCAACCTTGATTTTGACAATGGTGGCACACAGCACTCTGAAGCACTTGGAAACTATTATGACAGTGATTCGTGGGAACCGAGGGATGCGGTAAAAGGCGACGTTGCACGTATGCTGTTCTACATGGCTGTTCGTTATGAAGGAGACAGCGGCGAACCGCAGCTAGAGCTAAACAACAACGTAAATAACGGAACGGCTCCATATCACGGTAAAATGTCTGTGTTGCTTCAGTGGCATTTAGAAGATCCGGTTGATAATTGGGAACGCAACCGCAATAACATCATCTATAACGATTATCAGCACAACCGAAATCCTTTCATCGATCATCCCGAATGGGCTGAGGAGATCTGGTAAAAGAAAGGGTTAACAATTGAATTTCATATAAAATAAAAAAACGCTTGGACTAAAAAATCCAAGCGTTTTTTAACGTTATTTTTGGATTAGACTTTTAGCGAGCCGCGAAAACCCCTTGCAGCATAATAGGAATCTGCTCCATTGTGGTACACGAAGACATGCCCAAAACGATAATCGCAAAAAAGAGCTCCGCCTAGTTTTCTAATATCTGAAGGGGTTTGTACCCAGCTGGACGTTTTCTTATCAAAGTTTCCATGTTTCTGCAAAGCCCGATATTGTTCTTCCGTTAAAAGTTCAATGCCCATTTCAGCTGCCATATCAATAGCGCTATTCTCTGGTTTATGTTTTTTTCTCGCTTCCAGTGCTTCACGGTCGTAACAAACACTTCTGCGGCCTTTAGGACTCTCCGCCGAACAGTCATAAAAAACGTATTCGTCCTTCTTTTCATCGTAATCAACAACATCAGGTTCCCCTTCAGTTCTTTCCATCTCATTGAGTGACCACAGTTTTTCAGAATTAGCTGCCAGCTTTGCTTGGACTTTGTCCCACTCAAGGTCTTTATGACGATCCATGTTTTTCTCAAAACGGGTTTTCAGTGTTTGCAGTAATTCTTCACGCTGTTCGAGTGACAATTCCTTTATACCGGTAGTGGTTGTCATATTCATTCCCCCTTATTGTTTAGCTCATAATAGATATTATAATTTAATTAAGAGACAAGTCTTACTGTGATGTTCAAGCAACAATCTTATAGAAACGAGCAAAACTACATAAACATTTCAAAATAAATCAGGCATATTCCACACGCAGCCCATGAGACCATGGCAAATACGGTAACGATCATATTTTCAGACCAGCCATGTTTTATACCGTAATGGTAATGTATTGGCGTAAAGCTGAACAGTTTCTTCTTCGTCCTTTTAAAATAGGCTACTTGAATGATGACAGATAGCTGTTCGGCAAGATAAATGATAAATAGGACGGGAATCAAGATTTCTACGTTTTCAATGATTGCGAGAAATGACAACGTCCCTCCTATCGCTAAAGAACCTGTATCCCCCATAAACGCTTTTGCCGGATATAAGTTATAGATTAAGAAACCAAGAATGGTCGCTATCATGACTAAACAAAAAACTTTCACTTCTGTATTCTCAGTGATCACAAAGAAAAAGAAGTATGTAGGGATTGCAACCATGCCCAATAGCCCGTCCATCCCGTCAGTAAAATTGATCGCGTTGGCGGTACCTACGATAAATAGTGTGATAATCACAAGATATGGAATGTATGGCAAAACAATGTGAAAGGAATCCGTCACCCTGATGCTTGTATCAATGTTGAACAGATCAATACCAATATATAAGAGCAAAATCGTAAATCCAAATTGAAAGATAAGCTTTGTTCTCCCCGACACCCCGCCAGGATCTTGTTTTGACGCCTTCCAAAAGTCATCAAGAAAACCTATAAAACTAAATAAAATAAATGTACCTACCAAAAAGAGCATGCTGGGACTTGTGTAATAAAACAAAGCGACTATGATTCCTACGAAGAATACACTCCCCGCCATGAGTGGTGTTCCCTTCTTTTCTTGATGATCTGCAGGAAGTTCCATCCGAATAGGCTGGGTCAGCTTTAATCTTTTAAGAGTAAAAATCAATATAGGTGCTATAAGAACCGTTAATAAAAACGTGATAAATGCAGGGGTAAGCTGTAGAAGCACAATAATCTCCTTTCAAGTTTGCCGTTTATATAGAATTCGATAAAAGACAAAATGTTCCTTCAAAATTAAAAGGGGCCTGTCCCGGGACAGACCCGGGACAGGCCCCAAACAATTCTGACAATTCTATAGGTCCTTGTGCTGTGGGTCTTCTGAGTGATGGACAGCCCTTTTCTGGATTGATACTGTAATAAAGTGTAAGAATTTTCAGAATAAGGAGATGTATATATGAGAGGAAAACGCGTATTAGTTTGTACCATGTTAAGTACAGCCATGCTTTTATCCAGTGTAACCCCTGCAATTTTTGCCGAAGATTCTTCAATTAACAATCAAATTAAACCAGGAGATTGGAACCGTCCTGTTCAGCCGTCTGCTATCCTTCATCCGGGAACTCCTGAAAGCGCTTCACTTAAAAGAGAACCGCTTCAGAAGATCGATTCTTTTATCAAAAGTGAAATAGAGAAACGGACGATGCCGGGTGCGGTTGTTCTTGTTGCACGCAGCGGAAGCATCGCAAAGCATGATGCTTATGGATACTCCGCTCGCTATACAGACGATCAGTTTACGGAAATGGAAAACCCTGTAGAGATGAAAAAGGATACAATCTTTGACATCGCCTCCATTTCAAAGCTTTTTACTACTACAGCTGCTATGCAGCTGTATGAACAAGGAAAATTCGAGCTGGATGACCCCGTCGGAAAGTATATTCCAGAGTTTAACGAGAACGGAAAAGAATCAGTAACAATCAGGCAGATCATGACACATACCTCTGGTTTCACAGCGTGGATCCCACTTTACAACATGGGAACGAACCGTGAAGACAGGCTCCAGATCGCGTTAAAATATCAGCTGAAATACCAGCCTGGCACTACCTATACATATAGTGACCTCAACCTCATCACACTTGGAGTTTTAGTTGAAAGACTGTCAGGACAAAGACTTGATGAATTCGTAAAAGAAAACATCACCGAGCCGCTCGGTATGAAGGATACGATGTACAACCCTTCTGCTTCTCTTCGTGACAGAGTAGCTGCTACAGAATATCAGCCGAACATCGGACGCGGCATGGTATGGGGCAGTGTTCATGACGAGAACGCATGGAGTCTGGATGGAGTTGCAGGACACGCAGGTGTATTTTCAATTGCTAAAGATCTCGCCGTATTTGGCCATATGATTTTACAAAAAGGAAAATATGGTTCGACTCAAATTCTCAAGCCAGAAACAGTTCGCTTATTAACTGAAAACCAGCTTCCTCAGTTTCCTAGCAACTCACACGGACTCGGCTGGGAATTGAATCAAGGCTGGTACATGGACTCATTATCTAACGAAGAAACACTTGGTCATACCGGATATACTGGTACATCCATGGTCGTTTCACCGAAAAATCAGATGATCGTTTTAACATTAACGAACCGTGTGCATCCTTCCCGGGCAACCGTTTCAATGAATCCGATCAGACGCCAAGTCGCACAATACGCTGGTGATTCCATTTCAGTTGCAATGGATCAAAAAGATAAAGCGTGGTTTGCAGGGTATGGCGACAAACTTGCAAAGAATTTAACTTTTAAACTTGAAGATAGCCACAATACACTTCACTTCCAAAACTGGTTCAGCATCGAAACAGGCAGTGACAAAGGAATTGTCCAAGTTTCAGAAGATGGCGAAACGTGGACAGACTTGCTTGAAGTATACACCGGTAAGGATGAAAAATGGTCGCACGAAAAAGTGGATCTTCCTGATGGAACAAAATTCGTCCGTTTCCTCTATCAGACGGATGGTTCTGTAAACGGCAGAGGCTGGTATGTGGATGATGTGTACGCCACTGATTCGATAGGAAATAAAGAGAGATTAATAGTAATCGATAGCCAGTGGGAACAGCGCAGCTGGTAAAAAGCATGAAGCAGCTCTGCTCTCTGTAAGCAGGACTGCTTTATTTTTTTGAAGGATTAAGTCATTTATTACCGAAATATGTTGTTAGAAAATTAAGGAGGAATAACGATGAGTGAATCATTAATCCATGAGATGCATTACTTTAGGATACCTGTCATTGACCTTCAAGAGTCAATAACATGGTACACGGAATGTTTAGGATTTCAATTAAGGCACAGCGATGAAAAACTTGCTGTTATAGAACTGAAGTCTGGACCTCTGCTTATTTTAGTAAAGGCTGATCACGATTCCAGAGGGCATTTTACCATAAATGGACAGGCTGAATTTTCAATAGGATTTACAACTTCAAATATCAATAAGCTGCATACCTATTTAACAAATCAAAATGTGAAAGTGGATGACATTCTAGAAGACAACGGGCACAGCTATTTCCATTTCATTGATCCTAGCGGAAATAAGTTACAGGTGCATAACTAAATCTTAAAAAGCAGTTTTGCCAATTGCAGGACTGTTTTTTAGTGACTTTCTTTATACTCCTTTTGCAAACTGTACACATGCTGGATCATATTACTTGCCATAGCAAACTGATCCTGTAGTTCTGCAGGCAACCTTTCAATCTCAACTGGCCCGTCACTTGTGTTGATCTCCGCTTTGGCAAGAATTGTTTCATATGTGATAAGCGCATCGATAAAAAGTGAGTATTCATAAGGTGATAACAATTCTTTGCTTGAGACATCTCCATTTAACCGATCAAAATATGGTTGCAGAACAAATGATGTGTTTCTTATTTTTTCTTTTTCTTTTTTGGTCATCAACTCAAAATTAATATTGCCATATTTATCTCCATACTCAAGTTTGGCATCTGTTAATATATTTATTGAATGTCTAAATGCCTCATAATCCTTTTCACCAAGTTCACCCTTTGCCTGAGATAATTTTGCATCAAACATCATATATCCTTCAAAGGTAGCTGTAGCAATATGTTTCTTTACGTTTTCAAACGAGCCATACACGCCATCCGCCAAAATGGATTGGTACGCAAACGCACTAGTTGGAATAATAAATAGTGCAATGAGCAAAGCTGCTGCACGTTTTTTCATCCCCAATCCCTTATGGGTTGAGATTTGGCTCAATACCTTCCGCTTTAGTTCTGGAGGCGGACTTAGTTTCATGCCCTCGTCTTGCAAAGCTTTTTTGAGTTGGTTTACATGCTGCATTAGATGTTCTCCACCTTTCTCAAAAATATATTTTCACTCTGCTCATGTTCACGCAGCTTTTTTAGCGCAGAATGTATTCTGGATTTAACTGTTCCAATCGGTACTTTTAAAATGGCAGCTACTTCTTCTTGAGAATGTTCATTTAAGTAACGGAGAATAATTACCTGTCTTAATTTAAATGGAAGTTTATCCACTAGCTGAACGAGCTGCTTATTTGAAATTTTGTCTATTACTTCACCGGAAAAATCTTTTTCAATCTCAATCGGCTGCTGTAAAACCTTCTTAGTGTTTCGAAAGCCGAGCCATCGTTTTCTTCGATATGCAGAAATCTGTTTAATTGCTATCCCTTTTAACCATGGTCGAAACGGCTTACTTTGATCGTAACGGCTTAAACTTTTATAGACTTGAACATATACTTCTTGAACAACATCATCGACATCTGCTTTTTCTTCCAATAAGAAATGGACCGTTTGGTAAACATCCTGTACAGTTTTTTCATAGATTTCTCCATATGCATCTTTACTGCCAGACAGCGTAAGTTCTATCAGTTTCCCACACTCATTTTGGGTATCCACTTGCATCCCTCCTTTGCTTTACACTATCTATTGGCAAGAAATACAAATTTCGTTCGCTATTTTATAAAAACTCTCTAAAAAACGAAAATTTTAAAAAGCTGAGGATTCATCCTCAGCTCTAATGTATAATCCTCTCCGGCCTCGTATACACATTCATCGAGTCACCTCTGATAAACCCAACCGTCGTAATTCCGAGTTCTTCTGCCGACTGCAGGGCAAATTCTGTTGGCGCAGATTTGGACAGCACGATCTCGCATCCGATCTTCGCTACCTTCAACAAGATCTCTGATGAAATTCGCCCGCTGAAAACAAGGATCTTATCCCCTATGAAAATATCATTCTTCAGGCAATAGCCGTAGATTTTATCAAGAGCATTATGGCGTCCAATGTCCATCCGGCTCAGCACGATTCCGTTCACATCACAAAGTGCTGCGTTATGAACACCGCCTGTTTCTTGAAAAACACCAGCTGTTCCCTGCATCTCCTTCATTAACCGAAAACAATCCTCAGGCGTTACCTTTACCCGAACCTCGTTCATGCTCTTTGCCGTAAGCGCATCGTTCGCAAACACAAAACCTTGTCTGCTCATTCCACAGCACGAGGTTATGTATCTCTTATTCTGCAGATTTTGATATAGGGGATTGAGCCGATCCGTCGTCACATGAACATAGCTTCCGTCCTCTTGTATCCAGATGTCTTTAATATCTTTATAGTTTCGTATAATGCCTTCTGATGCAAGATAGCCGACAACCATGTCTTCTATGTACTCCGGACTGCAGACCATCGTCACGAATTCTTCCCCGTTGATTTTGATCGTCACTGGAAGTTCGGTTACGATGGTGTCCTCAACATGAGACGCTTCACCCCTTTTATAATGAAGCACTTCGCGTTTTGTTACAACAGGTTTCATGAGTGGTTTCCCCCTTAAGCGATGGGTTTATCGAAAACAAATACAGATACGGCCATGTCTTCATCAACTTTAAAATCTGAGAACAGATATACAAACTTTGCACCCGTCACATCTTCTAATCCTTCCGGCGGTGCTGTTGCATAAATATCCTGGATGAGGCGCGTTCTGGCTGCATGCACCATTTCTTTGCCTTCAGATGTTCTCGCAATAAACTTCTCAGTCGGAGTCAAGTTGCCGTACATGGTCGAGATCGCCATGTTTTCAACAAAGACTGTGTGTATTTTTTCTGGACCCTTTCCTAATAGGTTCTTGCGCAGCTTTCGGATAATATCATTAAAGTCATGTACCTTCTTAGACATTTGAACCATCACCACTGTTTCTCCATTTTTTACTAATCATACATGATGTACTTACTTTTCGCACGTGAAAAAATTTAGCAAGCTTTGAAGATTCATTGTTCTTTTTCTATGAAAACGCTATAATAAGAGGAGAAAAGTTGGATGCAGGAATAATGTTTTGTTCTTCTTCCCTCTTACCGAATTACATAATATGTTGGATTGGCTCAATAGTAAGTTCTGCTATTAAACTATTCCACCATGATACACATTTTCTGCGCTTCATAGAATCTGTGCTTTCGTGGTGGATTTTTTTGTACTTTCATATTTGAAAGGAAGGTCTGAAATGGATAAAATGATTCAAATCAAGATTGACGGGAAGGCGTACGAAGCACCAACTGGAACGTCCATCCTGGATATCATCAACAAAAATGAACTGCCTCATCCTCAAATTTGCTACACACCGCAAGTGGATCCGATCGAGACGTGTGACACATGTATCGTTGAGGTAGATGGCAAACTGATGCGTTCGTGCTCGACGATGGCACTAGACGGCATGAGCATTGAACGCTCCTCCTCTCGAGCGAAGGATGCACAAAATCAGGCGATGGACCGCCTCTTGGAAAATCACCTTCTCTATTGCACAGTCTGTGATAACAACAACGGAAACTGCAAACTGCATAACACGGCTGAACTGATGGAAATCGAACATCAGTCTATTCCCTACTCGCCAAAAGAAGAAACGGTGGATATCGATATGTCTCACCCGTTCTACCGTTATGATGCAAACCAGTGCATCACGTGCGGCCAGTGCGTTGAAGTATGTCAGAACCTCCAGGTGAACGAGACCCTTTCGATCGACTGGGAACGTGAACGCCCGCGTGTTATTTGGGATGCTGGATCGAGTATCGACGAGTCCTCTTGTGTCAGCTGCGGACAGTGTGTAACGGTTTGTCCGTGCAACGCCTTAATGGAAAAATCCATGCTCGGTGAAGCTGGTTTCATGACCGGATTGAAGGAAGATCTTCTTGAGCCGATGGTCGAACTTGTAAAAGAAGTTGAACCAGGCTACAGCGGTATTTTTGCTGTGTCTGAAGTGGAAGCTGCTATGCGTGAGACGCGTACGAAAAAGACGAAAACGGTTTGTACGTTCTGCGGTGTCGGCTGTTCGTTCGAAGTATGGACAAAAGGCAGAAAAATTTTAAAAGTAGAGCCGAGTGAAGGCCCTGTTAACGCAATCTCCACATGTGTAAAAGGAAAATTCGGTTGGGATTTCGTGAATTCTGAGGAACGCCTGACTACTCCTCTTATCCGTAAAGACGGAGTGTTTGTAGAATCAACTTGGGATGAAGCGCTATCTTTGATTGCGAGTAAGATGAGCCAGATCAAACAAGATTACGGAAGCAATGCTCTTGGGTTCGTATCTTCATCTAAAATTACGAATGAAGAAAACTATTTGATGCAGAAGCTGGCACGACAAGTTTTCGGAACGAACAACGTAGATAACTGCTCTCGTTATTGTCAGTCACCTGCAACAGACGGTCTGTTCCGAACAGTCGGTATGGGTGGTGACGCCGGTACGATTCAAGATATCGCTGAAGCCGGACTTGTTATTGTTGTTGGTGCGAACCCGACAGAAGGTCATCCTGTACTTGCGACTCGTGTGAAACGTGCACACAAGCTCCACGGTCAAAAACTGATCGTCGCTGATCTTCGTAAACATGAACTTGCTGAGCGTTCGGACATTTTTATAAGTCCAAAACAAGGAACCGATCAGGTGTGGCTGATGGCCGTTACAAAGTACATCATCGATCAAGGCTGGCACGATCAGAAGTTTATTGATGATAACGTTCATTTCCTTGATGAATTTAAGGAAGTTTTAGAGAAGTACACTCTTGAATATGCAGAAGAGATCACAGGTTTGAAGCAAGAGACATTGATCGATGTGGCGAAAATGATCCGTGACGCTGATGGCACATGTGTCCTATGGGGCATGGGTGTTACGCAGAACACGGGCGGAAGTGATACGTCAGCTGCCATTTCGAACCTCCTTTTAGCAACTGGAAACTATCGCCGACCTGGTGCTGGAGCTTATCCGCTTCGTGGACATAACAACGTTCAAGGCGCGTGTGACATGGGTAGCCTTCCAGCATGGCTGCCTGGCTATCAGCACATTACCGATGATGTCGCCCGTGCAAAATTTGAAAAAGCGTATGGCGTATCGATCGACGGCAAACCAGGAAAAGACAACATCCAAATGGTTGAAGGAATCGGGAAAGGCGAGATCAAGGCGATGTACTTGATCGGTGAAGACATGGCTCTAGTGGATTCTAACTCGAACCACGTCCATGACATGCTGTCTCAGCTTGATTTCTTTGTTGTTCAAGATATTTTCTTATCGAAGACCGCTCAATATGCAGATGTGATTTTACCAGCGGCGCCTTCCTTAGAAAAAGAGGGAACGTTCACGAATACGGAACGCCGTGTTCAGCGATTATACCAAGCGCTTCCGACAACTGGCGGTTCACGGCCGGACTGGGAAATTATCCAGGCGATTGCCATCCGTATGGGAGCTGACTGGAACTACTCGCACCCAAGCGAGATTTTTGCAGAGATGGCGTCATTAGCACCGTTGTTTGGTGAAGCTAACTATGACGTTCTTGAGGGCTGGGGCAGCTTTCTTTGGGGAGATTTCAGCGGCAAGAGCACACCGCTTCTTTATACAGATGGCTTTAACTTCCCTGATAAAAAAGCGCGCTTTGCACTTTCTGACTGGATGCTGCCAGCTGAGTTCCCTGAAGAATTTGACCTGCACATCAACAACGGGCGTATGCTGGAGCACTTCCATGAAGGTAACCTGACGAACAAATCGAGAGGAATTCAGCATAAAGTGCCTGATGTGTTTGTTGAAGTATCGCCAAGTCTTGCCGAGGAACGCGGTTTGATTGATGGTTCGGTCGTCCGGCTTATCTCTCCTTTTGGTGCCGTTAAGCTGAATGCACTTGTTACCGACCGTGTAAAAAACAACGAGCTGTATCTGCCCATGAACTCGGTGGATAAAGAGTCCGCCATCAACTTCCTTACCGGTCCGGCCGTTGACCACCGAACACGTACACCTGCTTACAAGCAGACAAAAGTTCGAATGGAGATCATCAGTCGTGAAGGCGAAGTGAAGCTGCCTGGCAACAACCCGAGAAACAAGAAACGTTATCCGCAAAATGGCGTGGAAGTAGATAGAAAATGGAACCGTCCTGGCTATGTCCACCTGACGGATGAAGTGTAGGAGGGCTGATTTGATATGGCAGAACCGATTACAGTTGTTAAGAAGAATGTAAAAACAGAAGAACAGATCCAGCAGGAAAAACTCGCCGAACTTCAAAAAGCATTAGCGGAAAAAGACGCAGCCTTAACAAAGGCGCTCGATTTTATTGGAGAGCTCGATAAGATAGGCGCGTTGGAAGCAGCCAATGCCATGCTTGAAGCAAAAGACAAGATTGCAAGTATCGCACTAGGTCAAGCCTCACGCGAACCGGTCACGAACATGATAAACAATCTGATGGGTGCAGCTGGCGTCCTGACGAAGATGGATCCAGAAGTAACCGTGAAACTTCTCGATAGCGTCGTTTCTGGTTTGAAGCAAGGTGAAACATTTGTGGAGAGTGAACAAAAGATTGGAGCATTCGATCTTGTTAAGTCTCTGAAAGACCCTGACATTAACCGAGCAATCGGCTTTGGCCTTCATTTCTTAAAAGGCATGGGGCAGGAATTGAAGAAATAAGGAAAAGATGACCTTTTGGGGTCATCTTTTTTATGGGGTCAGTATAGTCGCAGTTTGTCGAAAATCGTTTAAATTTTTTTATGTGTGGATATATTTCAAATTACCTTGTATAAAATTCAATTTACCGTGGATAAATTTCAGATTACCCTGTAATAAACAATAATTAGAAGTCTAACAATGCTTTCAATCGTTCCCTGCCTATTGAATGAACCAGTAAAGGAATGCGAGGACCACTGTTGTTGTTCAAAACCAGTTCATAGATGATGGTAAACAACCTTTTTTGGTTGTTTCTTTTCTCCTTTGGATCATCGACGTGACAAATATCGTATACTTTTCGCATAAAACTCTCTTCAGACAGCTCAAAACCACCTTCTTCCATTATTTTCACAAACCTACTCACCCACATTTGTTCCTGAGCTGTTAGTGTCTCATAATATTTGAGATTTTTATTATTGTTTATCGTAATCACTTTTTCCGGACACCAGTTTCGAAGCCAATATTGTGCTCTTTCACAAACTTCCTGAACAGCTTCTAAAGTGTAAGCTTCGCCTGTCCGATTAAGCACATCTCTAACTATATAAGCATCAAAATTCACCAGTGGAAGAATACTCGCAACTTGAGCAAACTTTGGACTTTTAAAAGGTCTCGGTGTAACTACAGACAAGTCTAAAGCAACTTTGATCTCTTCCTTCAAGTGCGCTGGTTCAGCATCTCTAAATCTCTCATATTCCGTATAGTTCCGAATCACATCCTCATCCAGTCCGATATGAAACGCAGCATTCGTATTATATTTCGCAAACATAAATAGGATGACATCCGGGGTATAGACTTTTAACAACTCAGCAGGTGTAATGTTGTTCCCAGATGAACTGGACATCTTTTCCCCTGTCCCTTTAATACTTATAAAATCATAAGGTTCATAATGTGGAGCCTCTTGGTTAAAAACTGTTGAAACCATTTCACTTGAAACCTTAAAACTCCCTGTCTCGGAAGAATGATCCCGACCGCCTGGTTCAAACACCACATCTTCTAGCATCCATCTCATCGGCCAATCGACTTTCCAGTTCAATTTCACATTGGTGGCTTCCAGAACTTCCACTTTGTTTGCATGACCACATGAACATTGATAATCTACCCTTTCATTTTCAAAGCCTGTGACAGTTACCGTATCTTTTCGGCAGTTTTCACAATAAATATTCACAGGATAAAACCGTTCACGATCCTCCTCACTCGCTTCTCCTGTCTTATATTTCATGAGAATGTCGTAAACTCGCTTTCTCTCTTTTAATGCATGAAGGATGTTTGTATTGTATCGTTTGGATGTGTATTCCTTGTTTTGATAGATGAACTCCGGCATAAAGCCAAATGCTATCAACGATTGCTCAAACTCTTTTTCAAAGTGTTCCGCATAGGAGTTGTGACACCCAAATGGACAAGGAATTTCAGAGTATGGCATGCCAATGTATCGTTCGAATGAAGAATCTACATTTTTCGGAACTTTACGGAAACGATCAAAGTCATCCCACGAAAATATGAAGCGTGTTTCCTTACCTAACTGCTGTAGAGCCCTCACTACAAAATAAGTTGTAACAACTTCACGGAAGTTTCCAATATGAACGGAACCTGATGGACTGATTCCGGAAGCGCAAACAAAAGTTTCTCGCCCAGGATGTTTTCTGATTAATATTTCTGCTATTCGATATGCCCAATGCATCTTTCATCACCTCTCCATTTTTTATAAAAAAAAACAAAAAAGCCCTCACCCCCAAGATTGTTCATCTTGAGGACGAGAGCTTATGAGCATTCGCGGTACCACCTCAGTTTGTTAACATGTCACCATATCAACCTCTTCAGGTACGGCAATGAAAAACAATCACTTGCGTATACCCTATCTCTATAACGGGAGAACCCGTTGTAGTATCAGCGAGGATTCCCTCGCATCCGTACAAGGCTCAGAGGTTTTTTTCATTAAGACGATTATTGCTCTTTCTCACCAACCAAGAGCTCTCTGGGAATAACACAGCTTAATTACTCGTTCTCTTCATAGCCAATTTTTGTTAAATTTTTATTAGTATACGAAGTTTTTTAAAAGATGTCAAAAACTTTTTTGCTAATATTTTTCAAGTGTCGTTTCCCATCCTTTATGAGATTGGGATTCGGACAATTTAGTAAGAATAGCATCAACAGCAGACTCCATCTCTTCACACGTATCCACTTCGATATCATAAACTTCGCCCTGCTGATGCACATAGTTCAGCTGTGATTTTCCCTGCCTAACCGGTCGGTCCCCTCTTTCTTTCTCTCTTTTTTCAAGTTCAATAAGAGGGCAATGAACACCAACAAAAAATACAGGATAATCATTCAATATTTCATAGCAATCCTTTGTGGTATCTTTGTTATGTAAAATTTGATCAACAACAAGATTAACGCCTTTATCCGAAAACATCACAATATTGCGATAAAAAAAATGTTCAGTTGGAACAGGAATCAGATGATCGCTGTTCCGGTCCTCCATCGTCTCAATAATGGTGTCAAAATCATCAATACTAAAATGAAAATAATCCTTAAGTTTCTTTACAAGTTCCTTTGCCAATGTAGATTTACCTGAGCTGGATACACCGTTTAATAAGATAATTTTTCCTTTATTCATCTTTTTTTCCCCATTTGAATCCTTCTATTTTGATGACTTTATTGCTGTTTTTAAGATGTTCGTTTAATTTTTTTATTTCTTTTGTCTGATTTAATATATTATTGTTAACTTTTCTAATCGCATCGTAAATGGCAAACATAGCTGCAAAAATCAAAAATAGAAAAATGTAGTCCATTTAATCACCTTCTTTCTTGGAACTGTTTGGCTCACCAGAAACAATATGCCAGTGAAGGTGTTTAGAATCTTGATATTTTCCAATGTTTGTAATGATTTTACATGCTCCATTCTTTTCCGTAATCATTGAAGCTACTTCCTTAATAACATTAAACAATTCAAGAAGCAGATTATTGTCATCCTCTTCAAGCGTTAATAAGGATGAAATGTGCTTTTTCGGTATGGCAACAATATGTATCGGATAAAATGGGCGCGTATGATAATAGGCCAGTACATTTTCAGTTTCAATTACTTTTTCTATAGGTGTCCTTCCGCTCAACACTTCTTCACAATAAAAATCAACTGTCAATTTCATTCACCTACTTAATTTAATCTCAGCTATTATATTTTTCCGGCAGCAGCTCCATCACATTGCATTTCACGATCTGTTCTTGATACGGCAGAATCACCATCGTATCCTGTCCATAGTCTCTGATTAGTTCACGGCACATTCCGCATGGCGCGACGACCCAGCACTGTTCTATTTCCTCATGCGGATGTGGGTGTGCAACAGCTACAATCGTTTCGATATCATGATCGCCTTCAGATATTGATTTCCCTAGCGCTATCGCTTCACCGCAAAATGCAATTCTGCCTACGTTTGCTTCTAAGTGAACACCCGCATGAATTCTTCCTGATTTTGTGCGGACTGCCGCTCCAATATGATGCTTGCCGTATATGTAATTTTTTTCAATGACTTGTTGAGCTGCACGAATGAGTTCGTGATCTCGTTCTTCCAAATCTATTACTCTCAGCATCTTATCTCTCCTTTTCATAGGAAGAGGTGAGCTTTAACGCCCACCTTTTATTTCCATATTATGTTAAATCATGTGAAGATCCTTAATTTTTATGTGATGTTGCCACTTTTTCATGTGATTGACCGCAAAAAATATGTGATGAGCCGCCAAAATTATGTGATCTTACTGAAGAACCATGTGAGATTAAGAATCATATTGAAATTCTTCTCTTAATAACCCCATCACAATGGTGTCATAGTACTTTCCATCAATAAAAGCATCGTCCCTCAAACGTCCTTCCATCACAAAACCGCATTTTTCATAGGAACGGACCGCACGCGTGTTGCCGCTCCACGTATCCAGTTGGATTCTTCTTAAGTTCATCGTCTTAAACAGGTAGTTGATTAAAGCTTTTAGCGCATCTGTTCCATAGCCCTTGCCCCACAGCTCTTTTTCTCCAATTCCAAGACCGACCACGCACCGTCGTGAAACAATATCAAGATTCCGATACCCGATTGAACCGATATGCCGCGATTCTTCTCCAAGGGTATAAATCGAGAATTCTCCTGCCTCCCGCTTATCAATGGTACGAATATCTTTTTCATAGCTGGCTTCAATTTGTTCGAGCGGTACATGGCTATAGCGATATAGACCCGAACCCGCATCAAATCGTGCTGTTTCTTCATCGTTTCGCCAATGGTACGATCGCTTATGGTCTTCCAATGATACTGGCCGCAACTCTACTTTTTTACCTGTAATCATAGGGGTGATCCCTTCTTTCTGTTTGTTTTCTAGTAAACTTCTTTAGATAAATTCCAGTAACATGTACCAAAGGCATCACCCCTCTCACTCTCAATCAATTATTTTAAAAACGGCCTGATCTTCGGAAAAATCTTTACCGCTGTATTATAAAAAACATCCTCATGGTGCTCTTCCGGTATGATCTCTTTCACAAAATCAATGTACGGCTGGATTGGCACGAGCGGCCAGTCTGTTCCGAACAAAAACTTCTCATAGTTATCCGTAAAAGTCAGTGCATGCTTCAGGTGGTTAAAGAACCGCGGTGAATCTTTGTATCTATTAATATCTTCTCTCGTTCCGACAACCAGTCCCGAAAGGTCCGCATACATGTTGCGATTCTTGTAAACGACTTCTGCTCCGTCCAGTGTCCACGGGTCACCAAAATGAGCCATCATAAAATTTACATCGCGGTGCATGACAGCTACTTCATCCAGCGTCAACGGATGAGAATACTTCAGCAATCCCCGCTCTGAATACGTATCCCCCGTGTGAAATACAACCGGCAGACCATAATTCGCGGCAAGCTTATACACCGGCTGGTACACTTCATCATACGCATAGAATGGATAATAGCCTAAGTAGATTTTCAATCCGACCACTTCCGGCTTTTGCACCGTTTCTTCAAGTTCTGCTAGTTCCTTCTCACCTAAATGATGCGGATTGATGCCTGCACAGTACAAGATATTCTCAGGAATTCTCTCTTCTAAATCGATTCCCATCGGTGTAGCAGTCAAGGGATCCGGAAACCCCTCAACCTCTTTCTCAGTCAACCCCATCGCAATCCCGAGAACAACACCAGCATCATCGTACTCTTTTATAATTCCATCATAGGAATAATCCAGTTTGGACAGGTTGATTGCCGTGTGCTTGAAGCTTTCAATGTTCGAATAATGCATATGTGCGTCAATGATTTTCATGGACTCTCTCCCTTGTTGAAATTAGCAAAAACGAATCTTCTTTAAATCTACTAAAGCGGTATCTGGAACTACCTTGCTATTGAAAAGATAGAATACTGGCGCGGTAAAATGCTTAGAGCCATGTGCTAAGTGAAGTTTCTCAGCATATCCGAGCTCAATCACTTCTTTGTTGATATAAGAATCCACAAATGTGGCGTTTTTATTAGCTACAATCTGAAGCAGATTCTCATGATCATCACTGCCGAATACAACGCTTTGGTCAACGGTCATCTCCTGTTCGCCCTTTCCGCCATAAACCATCGCCCATTCACCTGATTCACTCTGGAAACTTGCCCAGTTCTTTGTAAGTTCTGGTCCTGGATTTAAGAAGCATCCGGTATAGAAATTCTTACCCTGCAGATAACTTCCCATCGTTTGAACAATTTCTGTAGTGTGGCAAAGAACGGGAACTCCCGGCAGCATTAAGAAGTACTTATGGATCTCAAGCCCCTTAAAAGTTTCATGCTTTTCGTATTTTGTGGATATCTTCAAGCCCTTCCACACGTTTCCTTTGCTGTCCTCTTTCTCAGCAAATTCCACGATACTTTCCTCTTTTAAAATAGAGTTCAAACTCGTTCCTTCAACAAGCCCTGCGATCCCTCCAAACCATGGATTCCACCACGATTTCGGAGCCGGTTTTGGAAATGCTGTATCCATCCACTCCTGTCCTTTATAGAAAAGAGAAAACAAACTCGGTGCAAATTGGCCAGAAGCTGAAATCTTCATCTCACCATTTTCTACAGACAAAACTTCTAAATCACTCTTTATGCTTTTCTCGAAAAGAACCGGTGTTTCCTTCATGACAAAAGCCGCAGTTTGACGCGTAATATCGACTGAATCCAAACTCATTTTGGAGGTTAGAACGTGAACCGATTCCTCAGCATCTAGTGGAATTTCAAACGATGCTCTTGTCATTTCCTCATCTGAAGCAAACAAGTGGCTTTGAAGAATTTCATCGTCCCTCTTAATTTCAATCATTCCGTTAAAGAACGCTGATTTATAATCTTTAACAGATGCCTTTACTTCAGTTCCGCTCACAAATGGGTTCCCATCATTCACGGAAAAAGTTATATGGTTCGTAAGGCTCTCAGCAGGCATATCACTCTTTTGCACCGCATATTCGCGGAAAGACTGCCAGTCATGGAATGCACCGATTGAAAACACAACCGGTTTTGTCTGTACCGTTTGATGTGCAGTCAATTTCCCAAGGTTATGTTCAAAATACATAAACCATGATGCAAAATGAAGGCTTTCATCTTTTGACCAGGAGATCCCTCGAGGATTGTTCTGTCCTCTTAAGAAAATCCAGTTTTCAGAAAGGTTCTGGCTTTTCCAATAGTCCAGAAAAGATCCCATCGAATCGTTAAGTGCCAAAATTTCACCCTCATACGGCATTACCGCTCGCTCTAATAGACGGCTAAAAATTGGATTGTTCAGCCAAACTTCTTCTGCTGTTCCTGTGTCTTCTGTATTCGTGATTTCATAATGCTGCTCAACCAAACCTTCACTGAATAATTTCACAATGGAAGCAAGCTCAAGACCAGGGAATGCATTTGAACGATAGACAGCCTTCATACCAGCGTATCCCTCTTTCAAGATCGGCTCCACACGCAGAGGGCGTATGCGTGACAGCTCTTCCGAGAATGGTTTGCCGAGCTTCGGACACATCAGTGCCAGTTTGTAATCTTTACTTCCTTTACCAAGCTTGATCCAGTTGTTGAACTTCTCATGAATTAAATGATATTGACTGTTGTACACGTGATAGTAATCATCACATTCTCCTGCAAATTTTGTTCCGATCCCTTTGAAGGCAGTTCCTATCTTTTTGGAGAAAACAACAGAGCTGCCATCTTTTTTCGTACCTGTAATCTCAAGATCAGCTGAATAGAATCCATGCTTCACCAATGTAAAATTCACAGGTACGGATTGTTTTGCGTTCGGTGCTAACGAAATACAGAATTTGCGGTTTTCCATATCGATTAATCCTGACTTAGGAAGCTCAAAGGAAAACACAGCGTCTTCATTAAAATTGTTTTCTAGATCCATATAAAACGTTGATGAATTTCCTGTAAACGTCAATGCATCTGAAAGTTTGCAGCTCAAATTCAATGGGAACTTATGTCTGATTCCGACTTTAAATAATGCTTTTTTTCCGTTGATTGTCAGCATGGCAGATACAGTTGGATGTGTCCGCCAAACGCTCTGTTCTTCATCAATCGGATTAACTGTAAAAGGCACTTCAATGGTGTCTTCACCTTTTACCGTTGTTTCTCTAGAGACCAGAAACTCAATATTTTTGTCGTTCATCCCTTCAATCGCTACCGTTAATGGTTTGCCCGACTTATTGATAACACGATATTGAATCTTATATTCTGAACCAAATACAAGATTGAAGTCCTCTACTGTAGCAAAGATCAGATAGTCATCCGTTTCGATTAAACGAAGTCCCCTGCCAAAACGTTCAAACTCCATTCTTAATTTCTCTTGGTTCTTCGTTTCCCAAGAGTACTCATAATAATGGAAGTCATTGTCCTTATTTCCATCAGGTACTACTTCAATTGTTCGGGTGCTGCTTTCATACCAGTTCACTTTATTGAAAAAATCTGCGATTGCCTCCGTCTGCATAACGGACGGCATGAAGTTCATAAGGTGTGTTGTGTCATCACGATCTTCCCAAAAGAATCCGCACTTCTTATAAAGAGGCACTGCTTTTGTATTACCAGGCCATGTATAAAGGTCGAGACGCGGCCACTTCATTTCAATCGCTCTCTCAAGCGCTTTTAAGACAAGCTTCTTCCCGATCTTCTTTCCATGATAATTTCCACTTACGTTTAAAAGCGGAATATAAAGCGCGCCTTCATCTTCACGGTACTCCCCAAGGCTGCAATAACCGACGACCTTATCGCCATCAAGAGCCAAATATAAATGGAGGTTTGTTGAGTTCGCTTCTTGTTTTAGGATTTGTTCTTCTGTTCTGATCGTGTTGCCGCCGCCCCAGCCGTCGCGACTGTTGTTCCACATTTCTGCGACTCGTCCTGCATAGCTCGGATCATATTCTACGATTGTAATTTGATCGATTACTGATTGTTTTATTACTTCCATTTTTGTTGCCTCCAGTCGTTTTTTAATTATTGTGTTCTAGCGATTCCACCTTTTATCACGCGATTTTCTGAACTGTATCATCGTCAGCACCCCTTTTATAAAAATAAAAAAGGCCACCAGAATTTTGATGACCTTTTGTGTGCACTAAAAAAATGCACAAAAAGGCCCCAGAATGCATACACATCCCGGGGCTCCGATTCACGTAACTAAAATTAAACGGCTACCATAAAGAAGGTTGTGTATTGGACGTTACATTTAATTGTTTTCATCGTTTTAAAATTAAATTGAATCATGTCCAACGCCTCCTTTATTTGAAATATTTTCCTTACCTAAGATATTGTAATTTATATGGGTAAAAAAGTAAATGAAATTTTCAGAAGTTTTTAAATCATTTGCTATTACATTGAAAATTGAGTAAATTGATTTCATTTTTATAACGGTTCATAGGCGAATAGATTTGACTCATAGGACATTCCTTATGGCTCATAGAAATCCGTTTGTTTCATAGATCTTTTACTTTGACTCATAGATTCCAAAGTTTGACTCATAGAGTAATCAGTTAAGTTCATAGACCTTATATTTCGGCTCATAGACACATACTAAAGGTGTTTACGAAGTAAAAAGCCAACAAGGCTAAACCACAATAGTTTCTACTACCGGCTCACCTTATTGGCTTTTATTAAATCATTTAGTTTTTTTAACCGCCAAATGAATACGCAGGGCTTCCTTTTACATCTGTCTCTATTTTAAAGAGACCTCCTGTGAGCGGATATTTCTCCAGCTCCTCTTCCGTCATATTTTTTCTTGCTGTCGTGATATAGAGTGTCTTCAAATCAGCACCACCAAACGTGCATGATGTAACATTCAATGCTGGAACTGGTATCGAGATCAATTGTTTACCAGTCTCAGGATTCCAGCGTGAGACTTGTGCTCCAGCCCAATGCGCAATCCAAAGCATTCCCTCTTCATCAATCGTCATTCCATCTGGATATCCTTGTCCTTCTTTAAACTCGATGACAGCTACTGGATTTTCTATTGCTCCGGTTTCCCCATCATAATCAAAGCGAGTTACCTTCTTAGTCGGTGTATCGATTAAATACATGAATTTATGATCAGGTGACCAAGCCAGGCCATTTGATATCGTAAGGTCACCAACTTTTTTCTCCACTTTTAAATTCTGATATAAACAGTAAAGCGATCCCTTTCCTTGCTCTTCACTCAAACTCAGTGTGCCCGCCCAGAACCGTCCATATGGATCACACTTTCCATCATTAAACCGGTTCTCTGGCAGCTGACTTTCGGGATCAACAATCTCAGTTAACTGCACGGTTTCTAGGTCCAAGAAATAAAAACCTTTTTCCATAGCAACAGCAAGTCCACCAGACTTCCGAGGAACCACGGTCCCTACTAGCTGATCCACATCAATCACTCTATTTTTATTCGTCTCCGGATTGTATATATTCACGGTTTTACCTAAAATATTCACCCAGTACAATACACCATTTCGCGAGTCCCAGCATGGCCCTTCGCCCAATTCGGCTTTCTCTGGTAATACTAATTCTGCTTCATCTTTCAATACTAAAACCTCCTGTTTGCAATTCGACTCTATCCACTTCATTCCCGAAATTCACTATAAATATGATATCGATTATAACATTTCTAAATCAGAAAATAGTTATGGAAACGTTATCAAACATGTTGTAAAATAAAACTTCCGCTCAATTTAAAAATAACAAAATATGTTAGGAGCTGATTTATGGAAACGCTCAAAGCCTCTCATTTATTTAAGGTCTATCTTTGGACACTATCGTTTTTAAAGCCTTATAAATGGCTCTTCACTCTCATGATTGTGAGCAGTATTTTAATCACGGGAATCGAACTGTTAATCCCGAAGTTCATTCAATATTTTATTGATGTCATCGTACCAGAAAAGAACACACAAATGTTCTTCAAACTTCTGGGCGGGACTGTAGGATTGCTCGCTATCATGATCTACCTCAGCACAGTCCGAAACAATCTTCAGCGCATCGTACAAGAAAAAGCATCGAGAGATATACACTTCAGTATTTTCCAGCATCTTAGAAAATTAGGGTTTTCTTATTTCGAAAAGACTCCGATCGGAGAAACCCTTTCCTTAATGAACACAGAAGTAACGGCTGTTCAAAATCTTTATCGACAATTCATTCCTTTTATGATTCAAGAAGCCATCTTTTCAATTTTAGCTATTTTTATTCTGTTTACGATGAATGTCAAATTGGCATTGATCATCATTCCTGCATTTCTTTTTTATTATGTAGCCGGTCCTCGTTTTGAACGAAAAGCTTCTCTTCTTAGCAAGGAGTTAAGTACGAACCGTATTGCATTAAACAAGAAAATCTATGAAACCATCAGCTCATTGCTCGAAGTGCGTGCATACTCTTCTGAAAAGTGGGAGTACGGACGCCTGAACGATAAAGTACATACTTATAACCAGAGCATGATAAAAGCCTATCTCTATGCTTATATCCGCGGAACCGTACGGCGGCTTTCCTATTATGCAGGCGCTATCGCAATCTTAATCTATGGTTCTATCTTAGTTCGCTCAAACAATCTTACAGTCGGTGAATTTTCAGCTTTTCTGCTTTATTATTTTACCGCTATGCACCGGTTGACAGCGGTCATTACTTCTATGACGGAACAGCGGGTACTCATGTATCAAGTCGATAAAATCTATCAATTGATGAATATCAAACCTGAGATTACGGATCCGGAGCAGCCCGTCCTGCTTTCTGATATAAAAGGAAAAATAGAGTTTAAGAATGTTCACTTCCGCTATCCTGCTTCTGAAGATATCATAAAAGGCTTCAACTTAATGGTTAAGCCAGGTGAGAGGATCGCTTTTGTCGGCACGAGCGGAAACGGAAAGTCTACCCTTTTAAAACTGTTAGGCAGATTTTATGATGCTACTAAAGGTGATATTTTACTAGACGGTTTTTCTTTAAAAGATTTGAAGATTTCTCAAATCCGTGATTCTATCGGCTATGTATTTCAGGAAACGTATCTATTCGGTTCAAGTGTAAAGGAAAATATTCGATTTGGTAATCCTGATGCAACAGATGACCAAATTGAAGAAGCTGCCAAAGCGGCGTATGCGCACGATTTTATACTGAAACTCGAGAATGGATATGACACTTTGATCGGTGAACGAGGTATCAAGCTATCGGGTGGACAAAAGCAGCGGATTTCTCTCGCGCGTATGTTTTTGAAAGACCCGAAGATCATCCTGCTCGATGAAGCCACGTCTGCTTTAGACAACGTGAGCGAAGTGGAAGTTCAGCGTGCATTGGATACCCTTTTAAATGGAAAAACCACCCTTACTGTAGCTCACCGTCTTTCAACGATACAAGATTGCGATCAGATTATTGTTGTCAATCAAGGTCAGGCTGCTGAAAAAGGAACGTATGAAGAATTGATGGCACGAAAAGGAATCTTTTATCACTTGTCTTCAGGTGAGGATGCCGCACAGCTTCCTATTGCTGAAAAAGAAATCGTTTAATTGGAGGGGTTAGATGGACAATATAAAATGGCTTCTTCATTATATTAGAAAGATTAAGTGGTTCTTTCTGTTTTCAGTAATTTTATTATGTTTAGAATCGATGTCAATTATCGCGACCTTTGGCTTGCAAAAGTACATCATCGATGATGTTTTTATAAACGGAGAATACGATAAACTCGTTCCGATCTTACTAATGTTCGCTGGTGCTTTCATAGCGTATGCTCTTCTCTTCACACTCGCACCTCACACGTTTCACCGAATTCAAGCAAGAATCATTGCTGTTTTGACTCAAGACTTTATGAACTATATGCAGCGTATTCCGGTTAAGACTTTTCATAATGAACGTGTGACGAAGTATGTTCATTATTTATCAAATGATGTTTCACAAGTTGCCGGCATGATTGGAGGCTACATCCCGAGACTTATACAGCTTTTTGTCACAATCGCTGTACTTTCGGTCATTATCTGCATCTCTTCCCCTGTTCTTTTAGCATCTATTTTGGTATTTAGTGCCCTATATATCGTGATGGGAAGACATTTCTCACCTTTGATCCGAAAAGCGGGAAAAGAAGCTCAAGACCGGAAAACGGATCTGCTTATCCATATCGAAGAAGGTATCTCTTCTACGCGTGAGGTCATGGCGTATAACCGGACCGATTGGGAAACTTCGATCTATAACCGCCATTTCAAACGGTATTTCGATGCGGTTATGAAACAAGCTAAGATCAACAACAAACAGCTTCTCGCGAGTGAACCTTTAAAATGGGGAGCCTCACTGATCGTGATAGGGTACGGCGGATATAGCGTCATCCAAGGAAATCTCACAATCGGTATGTTCATCATCGTCTATCAATTTACCGGCCAGCTGATGGATGCCCTGCATCGTTTGTTTGCCTTTTCGATGGACCTGTCTAACATTTATGCGAACGTTGATAGACTCCGTTCCGTGATTGAGTCGCCGACCGAAAAAGAAGGCTCTATACCGTTTAACGAGAGAATCAAGTCTATTCAGTTTGATGGCGTTTCGTTTTCATACAACGAGGAATCTGATAACAACGTGCTTCATGATCTTACGTTTACGATACCTGCCGGAAAGAAGGTTGCTTTTGTCGGAACGAGCGGAGGCGGAAAATCAACAATTGCTCAGCTTCTTATGCGCTTCTTCCAACCAACAGATGGAAAAATTTTAGTAAACAGCCATTCCCTTCATGACTTGGTATACGCTGACTGGACGAAGCGAACCGGCTTTGTTACACAAGAACCGTATTTGTTTCCTGACACCGTAAAGAATAACCTGTTGTTAGGGAGAGAGATTTCTCATAAGAAAATGATTGAAGCTTGTGAAATAGCTCAAATCCATGAGTACATTGAGTGCCTGTCTGAAGGCTATGATACAGAGATCGGAGAAAGGGGCATCACCCTCTCCGGCGGTCAGCGGCAACGTTTGGCTCTTGCACGCGCAATCATCGCGAATCCAGAAGTTTTAATTTTAGATGAAGCCACGTCAGCGCTAGACCTTGAAACTGAAAGACAAGTTCAATGCAATTTCGACCTTGTTAGAGAAGGAAAAACCACGATCGTAATCGCACATAGACTTTCTACTGTAAAAAACGCAGATATCATCTACGTGATGGACAGCGGATCAATCATTGAGCAAGGAACTCACGATGAGTTAATGCAAGGAAATACAGTTTATAAAAGTTTGGTATATGCGGAAAAAACGTTAGAAGTTGGTGCATAATGAAGAAGTATAAACTGCTTTTGTTTGATTTAGATGATACCCTTTTAAATTCAGACTGGTTTAAA
The DNA here is from genome assembly GCF_042746035.1 of Fictibacillus sp. NPDC058756. Lineage (NCBI taxonomy): Bacteria > Bacillati > Bacillota > Bacilli > Caryophanales > Fictibacillaceae > Fictibacillus > Fictibacillus sp. NPDC058756. The sequence goes on from NZ_JBHYPU010000001.1 coordinate 2,821,985, forward strand.
GAAGGCTTGATTCAGACAATCAAAGAACATCCTTTAACTAAAAGCTTAGACGCAGCTCTATTCCTTGAGAAAAAGCTGCGTGTTCCATCCCACTTGATCGAAAAGCTTAAGAGTCGGGAATTCACGCCCGAGGAATTTCGAAGAGCACGGTGGATATATGCATATTCTCAATTTGATATGACACCAGATGATGACGCCCTCACTGAAATAGAAAAACAGTTTTTACAAAAAGGCTTAGCATGTATAACCCAAGATCCATCACTTATTCTGCTTCTAAAGGAATTGAGGAATCATTATAAACTGGGTATTGTAACAAATGCGCTTTATGATCCTCGCCAAAAAGTTTATAAAATGGGATTGTCGAACGTGTTTCCTGACAAAACTATTTTTAGTGCAGAAGAATTAGGATTAAGGAAACCAGACCGTGAATTCTATCATGCACCCCTTACATATTTTGAAGTAAACCCAGAGGATACAATTTTCATCGGGGACTCTTGGATACATGATGTAGCAGGAGCAGTGGATGCAGGAATGGATGCGATCTGGATCAATTCACGAGGTGCTGTTCCATCAACGAGTCATTCTCCTTATGCCATTGTTTCAGATGTGAAGGATATAAGAGATTTGCTGCTGAATTAAATGCTATATCAATACTATTTTGGAGGCCTATCCATGAACTCTACAAAAACAATCGTTGATAAATTAAATCTAAGAAAATATGAGAGCAAGCTGATTCTTAACCTGCCTGAAGATATAAATGATTTTAATGAAATAAAATTTGATGGTTCAATTACGAAAGAAAAATATGACCTCATCTTTGCCTTTGTATTTAATCTAGAAGAGTTTTCAAATGAGCTTAACAACGTAATCGAGAACCAGCTGCTCAGCGACAAAGGATACTTCTTTTTTGCTTATCCTAAAAAGAACAATCCCCAATATAATGAGTATATCGAACGTGATCAGATCTTCCCATACATAAAGGTTGGTGAGGACGGTTATGTAGCGGACAGCAATCTGAAGTTTTCGAGGATGGTCAGTTTAAATGACGTGTTTACCGTTGTCGGTTTGAGATCTGAGAAAAAGAAGTCTGCCTCCAGTTCTAAGAAGAGTCAATGTGTAGATGACTATATCGTTCATGTAGATGATATTAAAAGATATTTAGAGAAGAACGCAGAATTATTAAGTACCTATAATGCTTTAACGTTTGGCTATCAAAAGGACTGGGCTCGTTACGTGTATTCTGCTAAACGGAAAGAAACACAAGAAAAACGTTTGCTTGAGATGGAAGACATCTTAGGGGAAGGCTACAAATCTATGGATTTATATAGAAGAAGTATGAAATAGCACGCGAAAAGTGACGAGAATGGATCCCGTCACTTTTTTTCATAACCTGTGATGAAAAATCATTTCAATTCCATACTCTCCATCGTAATCCTCATTTTCGTAAGTAAAACCTGCTTTTTTGTATAAGTGGATCGCAGACATATTTGTATCATGAACCGTTAAGATGATTTCGTCTTTGTCTTTGTATTGTTCTTTCACGAGAGCTGGCAGTATACGCAAAGCTTCAAGTGCGTAGCCTTTCTTTTGATGACGAACATCAATCGATAAAGATTTTAAAAGGATGGCTTTCTCATTATCCGTGTAGATATTTCCTGACCGGTCTGTGTACAGAGCAAACCACCCCACTACTTGACCTTCAGAACAAATCACAAACGGCTGATTACATTTATCACTTTGAAAAGTCTCTACAATAAGAGAAGGAACGGATGTATAGATCGCTTGCTCGTCAAGTAGTGTGTACTGGTTAATTGTCTGTAAATCAGCATCGTCAAACCGCCTCACTATAATACTTGTTGTCATTGTGAACACTACTCCCATTCTAAATCATAAGCTCAAGGAATTTTATCTCCAGTAAAGAATACCTTTTAATATTCAATCCGAATACAGGAGGCATCTAAATTGAAAAAGAAACTCCTTATAGCCGTTATTTTATTATTTGGATTCGCTCTCGCATCAACCTTTTTAAAGGGACAAGATTCACAGATAAAAAAGGCAGAAACTACAATAAAGACACAACGCTCAATAAATGATGGCACTGTTTTATTTAAAGGTGAAAATGACTATTGGGAAGCAGAGTTCCTCATTACAAAAAATATGATGAATCAGCTTAAACTTAAGCGTAAATCTACAAAAAACCAACTTCCACAACAGCTTTCCTTCACATTAAGTACGGCTTTTAATAAAGATAAAAAACAACATCAACTTGGTTCATTTACGGTATCATTTGATGAATTTCCAAGCGAGTTATCACTTCAATTTAAAGAAAACAAGCTCTTAAAACCTTTAGGGGAAAATCTGGTCTTGAAGATTAATGGAGATGGGAATTATCAGTTTTTTAATATGTATGTTGTTGATTACTCAGAGACTTCTAATTCCAACTAATAGTTTGAAATCACTGCGGTTCTTTATTGATCTTTTATATCCTTCTTTGGAGTCAAAGATCACAACAGTTTTCCCAATCCATATCCTCAAATAAAGTGATTGCAGTTTGATGGGCAATACGATTCCTTTTTCTTCGAATTCCGTACCATTGTTTAATTCTGTTTCTGTCCTTACCAACCATCTGTTTCCAAATCAAAATTCAATAAATTTCAAGCTGGAAGCTCCTTTTGCTCTGGACTTAGATCGTTTTTCTTTTCTTTTCAACCTGCTTCTCTTCTAGTTTTTTAATCTTATCGTACATTTTGAAAAGCATGGCTGTTGTAAAAGAGAATTGGACCATAAAGAAAAAAACATATGCAAATTCTCTATCCTCACCGTCTACAAAAGCACATAGGGAAAAAAATACAAGAATGCTGCCGATCATCGTTAATATGAAGACAACGACTTGATTATCCATGAGATTTAGCCTCCACAAATTACTTGTTTTTAATTTCTTTTAATAGAGAAATTACTTTTTCATTTTGTTCAATAATGTTTGATTTTGTTTCCTGAATTTAGCCATATTAAACATTAAAACTAATAATATAATAAGAATAAAGAATTCCATAAGCACTCTCCTTATAAAATAAACTTTAACATAAATATCCATTTTTTTCGTAAAAGAAAACCCGTTAACCGTTTATTTGTTAACGAGTTCTTCATATTTTTCACACTCACTATTCATAGTTTTCGGGGACTAAAATATGACCGTTACTCTCTTTATTAAAGAGAATCTGCAGAATGGAAGAAGTCAAGTGACTTGGCTGATAAGGTTTCGTTAGGTACCCTGATGCCCCAAGGTTCATTCCCCGCTGTTTATCATCAAGTGCCGAAGATATTAAGATGGGAATATCGGCCGTGGCAGGATTCTCTTTGAGATTCTGAAGGACTTGCCAGCCGTCCATTTCCCCTTCTAATAGAATATCGAGTACGATTGCTTTAGGCTGTATCTCTTCAACGACCTTAACTGCTTGTTCTCCTAAATTAAACTGAGCTATTTGAAACCCGTTCTCCATTAGTTCATCTGTTAAGAGAGCTGCCAAATGCCTATCATCTTCAATTATTAGGATATCAGCTTTTTTACCTTTTGCCTCAGCAGCAGATGCATTCACGTAAACATCTTCGATCAATGGAAACTTAATTGTAAATGTACTGCCTTCTCCAAGAATAGAATCCACCGAAATATGCCCATTATGAGCCTTTACAATTTCCTTTACGATGGCTAATCCAAGACCCGTTCCGCCAATTTTTCTGCGGTCTGAATTATCCACTCTATAAAACTTAGTAAATAGATTTTGAAGAGCTGCTTTTGGTATTCCAAGTCCTTCATCTTTCACATGAATGATTAAATGATTTTCATTGCTTTTAAGAATTACTTGGACCTTGCCACCTTCAGGAGAATACTTTACAGCGTTTGACATCAGATTCACAAACACTTGAGAAAGCTTATCCTTATCACCAAAAACAGAGAGATTTTCCGTCTTCAGCTCTACTTCAAACGCATGTTTATGACTATTAATTTTCTGTACATCGATTACATCTTCAATGATTGGGAGAATCGAATGGTACTTTTTATCGAACTCCTGATTACCGCTCTCCATTTTCTGTACATCCAAGAAATCATTAATGAGGGATGTCAGCCTGAAAGCTTCTTGATGAATCGTTGTTAAATACTTCTTTTGTCTTTCCGGCTTGAGTTCACGTGTGAGCATCAATTCTGTAAACCCAAGTACACTCGACAACGGTGTACGCAGTTCATGGCTTACCGTCGTTACAAATTCAGACTTCATCTGATCCACTTCAAATTCTTTTGTAATGTCACGGTATACGATTACCGTTCCAATCTTCATATCATTTTGAACCAGGCTCTCAGAATAAATTTGAATCACTTTCTTGGGTTCATCCTCTAATTCAAAAACATAGGAAATGCCAATCTTGTTCTTTTCGTGAACAGCATTTTGTATAAAAGCGAGCAATTCATGGGCAGTATGAACTCTTCCTTTTATCCGGTTGGTCCACTCCTCATAACACATATCAATTAACAGTTCTGGTGTATCACAATCCATAAATTCACAAAATTTTTGGTTTGCAGAAATGATGTTTCCATCGTTATCAATAAGCTGAATTCCCTCATGAATGCTGTTCATCACATTATGCATGGTAATCCGCTGCTTCTCACTATCTTCATACAGTTTAAGCTTTTCAAGCGAAAGAGCTGCTTGGCGACCAAGACCTTGATATTCTGTAACCTCATCACACGAATAGGAAGAACCGATGCGTGTAAGTACCATGACGGCCAAAATTTCCCGTTTTCCTGAGAAGATTGGGATATACAGATCACCCGATTTAAATTCCTGTTCAATATATCCTTTTTCAGAAGTCTTGCTATCTCTCATTACCTGATATGATAAAGTACTTTCTTTTATTCTTTCTAACATACCCGAATCTGGGAAATGATTAATAAATTGCCTTTGTTCACTTGCTGACACTCCGACAGAAGATATTTCATTACTATCAATTAACCAAATCAAACCTTTACTAGAATAAGTGATTTCAACGATATTATTTACTATGCTCTTTAACAGTTGGCTTTTATCAAGCGTGTTTGATATGGAATGGATAAATGAATTCATACGCATCAGCATTTTTTCGTTTTGTTCTGTTGTTGAGAGTGCCTCACGCAGTTTTTCTTGCTGTTCGTTCAGCTCATCCTGCTGAGCTGCAAGTTCTTCATTTTGGGCAATCAATTCTTGTTCATTATCCTGAATACCTTTTATCATTTTTTCAAACGTCTGAGCTAATATTCCAATTTCATCTAATCGTTCCGTATAAGGTATTTTGTTTACGAACTCACCATTTGTAATTCGTACAGAAACGTTAGCTATTTCATGCAGCGGACTGCCAAACCTCTTAATCATCATTCTGATTAAACCTAAGAAGGCAAGTACCATTAAGATTAAAAATGAAAAATAAATCAATTGGCTTATACTTGTTTTCTTATCTTTAACGCTATATGTATAATCAATGTCTCCCTGGATCTCTTTCTCAAAATCCTCTAATGTCATCAATACCTCATTAACTTTTTGAGTCCCGCCATCTTCTTGTGACATTTTAATCAATTCATCGATTTGTCCTGCTCTTCTGTATTCAAAGGCTTTTGGAAGCAGATTATTAAAATAGCTGTCTGTAAATTGTTTGATTTCTACAAGGATTTCTTGATCTTTTTCACGGTTGTATCTCTTATCAAAAATGACTAAGTCGGCGTTAATCTGTTCCTGCTTCTTTTCCAATTGGTCAATAAATGATTCTGATCCAAACGCAAAATATCCCCTTGAATCGAACATAATGGAGTTTAGGTTCTCTTTAAAATTTGCAACAAAATTTAATTTCTCCTGCTTTGCCGATATCTCTTGATCAAGTGAATTCGTTAAGTCCACATGATAAAGCCTGAGTGAAACCATTCCTGCAAGCAGCAAAAATACAAAGACCAAATTAATAGCGATTACCTGCCTGCCAAGACTTCGCCTAAAATATTTATTCACCTAAGATCTCTCCTATCGTTTCAAGGAGCTGCTGTGGGCTGAAAGGCTTTGACATGAAGTAATCGGCCCCCGCTTCTTTAATGCGCTCGCGGTCTGCTTGCTGATTTTTAGCTGATAGTATCATCATTTTAATATTTTTATTTAGTTCCGTTCTGGTCTTCTTAACAACTTCCAATCCTGTCATGCGCGGCATCATGTAATCTAAAATTACAAGATCATAATCGTTTTCTAAAAGCATTCCAAAGGCTTCCTGGCCGTCACACGCTTCTTCAATCGTATATCCTTCATCCTCTAACGTATCTAGAATGAGCATTCTCAAGATTTCTTCATCTTCAACTAACAGAATTCTTCCCATGGATATACTCCCTCAATGTATTCTATTTATCTATTGTTATATCGTTTCTTTACCTCAATTTGTTGAGAAGTTAGCTGAAACGGGTAAGAAGGGTTTTCATTAGCGGAAGGTACACTTTCCAATAAAACGTATTCCCGTTTCCATCATCTAGAACAACATGCTGTCTAATCCAGCTAAATCCCCAGGTTTGATAGATACCTGGGAGTTCACTCTGATCAGCATAATCACCTGCAAAGTATAGAGAATGGTATGTCTCGTTTTGATGATGAATGATAGCCGGAAACGTAAAAGGAATATCTTGTTTCATTAATTTCTCTTTGCCCGATTGAGTTAATTTCAACTCATAATTAGCCATTACTTCCTGCTTATTTAAAGGCTTTATAATATCGAACCAATATGGATATGGAACTGAAGCTTTTAAGTGATACACTGTTTCTCCTTGTTTGGTAAAACGGAACATCGCGCCTTTTTCTCTCATATCTTTTTCTTCTATAATAATCATTTCACCATTTTCATGTACAAACAGCATGCCTGCCCCTTGATGTTTCCAATCGCCATATTGTTCTTTGTAGTTTCTTTTTACCCAAACCGGAACTTCTTTGCTGTTTAGATCTGAAAAATATCTTCCGATCCAACCTGACCACTTCAGGTGGAGGAGGTTTGAAAGCTCTTCTCGTGCTTCTCTTTCTGTTGGACTAGCAAAGGTATTGAACTCTGCAATGAGATTTGTTTTTCCTGTTAAGACAGCATTCCTTAAACGATTAACTTCTTCCGTTGCAATGCCGCCTTCTACTACTACCCTATTATTCTCCTTGACTGTTTCAACTCCGTAAGTATCTGCTAGATAGATAATCTTTGGAAGATTTTCTTTTTGGAAATCAGGTATTTCCTTGTAAAAGTCTGCTGCATCTTCGTAACGAACAGCATGTTGTTTTTGAACTTTTAAATGGTTCAACGCCCACACAAGTCCTGTATGTTCCCTATAATTTTCATCATCCACCGTTTTGTCAATGATGGTGATACTAACTATCTTTTTTGGAAGGGTTCTCCACACCCAAAATGGAGAAGAGATACCTGCAAGGAGTATGATGATGATTAGGGAGAGAAATGTTTTATTTTTCTTAAGATGATTGTTCATTTTGAAACCCCTCCGGAAATCCCTTTTCGTTTCATTTCACCCCATGTTTTGTTCCCATTTATCGCTTGGATCAGTCCTTGACATCGCCATACTACAGTCAAAGGACGATACCAAAGTGTTTCAGTTAGTGAATAAATAAAGAGTTTCATAATGTCAGAGACTTTAGGGTACTTTCGTAAACTCCACTCTTCTAGGATAACGGCTCCCATAGAGGCTAAAGAGCCTACTAATACTGATAACAAGAAAAATAGCAAAGCCATTTCAAAATAGATACCGCCTAAAAAGAAGGAGAGCAGCACAAACAAATAGCCAGACAGCTCTACAACAGGTCCTAAGAGCTCAATAAACCAAAAATAGGGAAGTGAAACCATTCCAATAGTTCCGTACTTCGGGTTGAATAGCATTTTTTTGTGGATCCAAAGAGAGTCAAACAGCCCTCTATGCCAACGGTTCCGCTGTCGATGAAGATACTTCAGGTCCTCGGGAGCTTCTGTCCAGCATACGGGATCAGGCACATAGACTACCTTTTTATCTTCCTTCTTATCCTTAATAAGCCGCTGCAAACGGACGACAAGCTCCATATCTTCTCCAACTGTGTCCCGTTTATATCCCCCAGCTTCAATGACCCAGCTTTTTGAGAACACTCCAAAAGCACCAGAGATAATTAAAAGCCAGTTGTATCGGCTAAGACCGATTCGTCCCATTAAAAAGGCACGCATATATTCAACCACTTGCATGATCACAACTGGATTTTCAGATAATCCGATTTTCTCTACCTGTCCCTCATGAATCTTACAGCCATTAGCGATTCGAATACTCCCTCCTGATGCAATGACAGTTTCATCAGAATCTATGATCGGTTTCATAACTTTGAGAAATGCATCACGTTCCAATACCGAATCCCCGTCCAGTGAGCAAATATAAGGAAAGCTGGATACGTTCAGACCTGCGTTCAAGGCATCTGCTTTTCCACCATTTATCTTATCCACGAGCCATAGATTTGGGTGTATCGTTGAATGGTAAATCCCTTTAATGGGCTGGGTATCAATTCGCATCTGAATTGCTTTTTTTATTTTTTTCATTTTAAAATACTCAATGACCGTTTCAACAGTTTGATCACTAGATCCATCATTTACAACAATCACTTCATACTGCGGATAGTTGATGCTTAAGAGTGAACGTATGCTTTCCTTTATTCCCAATTCCTCGTTATAAGCAGGGACAATAATGGAAACAGGTTTTGTATAGCTAGCATCCATATAATCCTCATATCGCTCAAATGAATCAACCTTTTCTTCTCTCTTTAGCTGAAGCGCGGCAAGCACAAATAATAATCCGTAAAAGAGGACAACGCCAGACATATAAAACAAAATAAACCATCCAAAAACACGTACAATATCAAGCCATACATGACTAATAACTGAAATCATCTTCAAGTCCTCTCCCAATCCATTCTGAAGCCATATCTCTCGCAAAAGGATCGTCACTCGTAAAACGGATGTCATACAAACGTTCAAGTCCTTCGGTGTAGCTCAAAAACGCTTTTGCCGCTTGAGAACGCACCAACCAGGAAGGATCTTTTATCAAATTACCCAACAAGTCCAGCCCGTTTGGAACACGGGTTTTCCCGATTATTTTTGTTGCCATCAAACGTTCTTCCCAGCGCTTTGAAAAAGCAAAATGTTCGACAACAGATGAATCTGACAGAAAGCCAATTTCTCCAATGGCTTTCATCGAACGAATACGAATCTCAAAGTCTTTATGATCTAACTGATCCTCCAAAAAAGAAACAAAGTCTAATTTTTTTTGAATGCCAATCATATCTATTACAGCTAGCTTAAGATTTTCCGGATATCTTGTGTAAGCTTCTACGACCTCACTGAACCTGATTTCATCCAGCCTGTTTAAAATGCTTCTGTATTCTAATATTGAAAACCGAACGGGAACTTTTTCAAACCATAGAGACATCTCAGAACCATTTGTATTGGCCAGGCATCGAAAAATTATCAGTTTTTCTTCTTTTGTGATTCGATCATCTTTCAACATTCTTTTAATAACATCTGATAAAGCCCTCATTTTAAAACTGTCAATTTTATAGAGTACGTTCATTCTCGTGCTCCATTTATTCTGACTCAGCAACTTATGGTATCTGTCCCGGAACAAATGGTCAGCTAGTCTTGCTATTTGTTTTTTCCCTTCCCCATCAATTACCGTTGCATAATGGGTCAATAATCGTTCAATCGCATTAAATTTAATTTTTGAATCAGGTATTAATAGTCTTGAATCTTTCTTCTTGTACAAATAGTTATATATCGCGGTTTGAATGTTATCCATATATTGCTGAATCCGTTTTTCCTGATTGATTTCTATCACTTTTTTGACTACCAAGTATAAAAACATACTGATTAAGACACCTGATAAAAAAGCGGCCAGCCAAGCTACAAATAGGATTTCATCTTTAAGCATTATTTCACCCTTTGAATCAAGACTTTTGTACGTGCTTCCAATTCACGGATACTGAATGGTTTTGTTAAATAATCATCAGCACCCATGTTCAACGCTCTTACAATATCTTGTTCCGCCTTTCGCGCCGTAAGCATCAATATCGTATATTGACTAGTGTTTGGATATTGACGTAATTTTTGCAGAATCTCGACACCGTCCATTTTAGGAAGAACGCCATCTAAAATAATTAAGTATTCATCCTTTGTTTTATGCCAATCGTCATTAAAAAACAGGAACCCATCTTGATAGGTTTGGACTTCAATTTCATATTTTTCAACGTCTATTTCTTTAAAGAAGCTTTCCAGCATACTTCTGATGATTTCTGAATCATCTATAACTGCCACTTTAAGTTTTCGCTTTCTTTCAGCATGCACTTGAGCAGATTCTACTCGATTTCTCCCTTTTTCTTTTGCCGCATACAGCGCATTATCAGCCGTACTAACTGCTTCAGAAAGTGTTAATGGACTCTCGATATCGTAGACTCCAGCAGAGAACGTTATAGAAAAGGAATGTTTGTCAAATGAAAACACATGCTTTTTAAGCTGGTCTAACAACCTGTTTATCGTTAAAAGCGCACCAGATACTTTCGTATACGGCATAAGAATGATAAATTCCTCACCGCCATACCGGATGATTACATCCTGCTTTCGGAGGAAGGAACGAATAAACGATGAAAACTCGGTCAACACATAATCACCTGCTGAATGACCGTAAGTATCATTAATTCTTTTAAAATGATCTAGATCTAAAATAGCAAGAGAAAATGTCTCTTTATTCCTTTCATGTTCTGTCAGCATTCTCCCATAAACATCCGTTAAAAATTTGCGATTATAAACTTTGGTAAGCTCATCTTTCAATAGCAATTCTTTCAAAAAAGTCCTTCTTGTAAGCTGTCGTTGCAATCTCACTAAAAGCTCATCTGATTCTATAGACTTTTCCATAAAGTCATCTGCCCCAAGTTTAAATGCTCTCATCCGTTTTGCTTTTTCATTCCTCTCACTTAAGACAACAACAGGAATAAGCTGATGAGCAAGTGTATCTCTTACATGTTTAAGAAAAGATGCACCTTCTGTATCACCTAAAGAACAACCGAGCACCACGCAATCTGGGTGAACATCATAAAAGATAGCCATAGATTTATCTATCGCAGGAGATACAAGTACTGAATAACCGCTGCCTTCTAAAATATCTTTTATCTGAATTAAGTAGGGAATATCCTCGTCGATCATTAAAACAAGTGGCTTATCTTCAGTTTCTGTAAGAGGCGTTTGAAGTGGAGGCACATCCAACACGAGATCCTGTTTTTTATCCTTTAAAAGAACTACAAGGGGTTCTAAGTAATGAAGAACATCTTCTGTTTTCCAATTTTTTTGTTCTTCTTTACTAAGTTTGTTAATTAAGCCAGACGTTACTTTAGCTATTTCATGCATGGATATGGTTCCAGCTGTGCCGATTATGGTATGCAAAAATTGATACAATTGCTGATTTGTAATGATCTGTTGGGTTTCTCTCCAATTATTGATTTGATCATTTATTTTCTTTTCGAGCATAAACTGGTATTTCGTTATCTTTAAATCCATTTTAAAGCTCCTTACTAAGGTGTTAGATATTACTTTATTTATAATAATTCCAATTTAAGGTGATGCATAGCTTTTTAGTACATTTTTACAAAAAAGAACCTTTCCTCCCATCTTCAACTATTAAAAAAAACGAGAAAAAATAGAAACAATAAAACTTACAGATCTCATGTCCTTTTAGCCACAGAATGGTAGAAGAATTATTTATATTAGGATAAAAGGTATATACACTCATTTCCTGATCAGTGAAAACTCACTCAAATAGTCCTGAATCATTTTACAGATAAAATCTAATTCACGAAAATTTGCTTTATTCTCTAAATTTCCCTCTTCCCTTTTCCTCCCTTCACCCATTATTGTAGGAAGTAGAGAAAACATCGGGATGGAGCTGAATGTAAATGGAGAGGATCTTTAACCTGCTTGAAAGAGAATTAATTATTGCTTTAGGATGCACGGAACCTGTAGCGATTGCATTGGCGGCAGCTATTGCAAAAGAACACATTAAAGAAAAAGTAGTATCGATTTCCGTTTCAGCCAGCGGAAACGTCATTAAAAATGCCTTGTCTGTAGGAATTCCCGGTATGAGTTATACAGGAATTGATTTTACAGCAGCACTCGGTGTCATGGCAGGTAACGCCTCTAAAAAGCTCCAAGTGTTAGAAGGTGTTAGCGAATCAGATGAGTTAGCTGCGATCGAGCTAGTACGTGACGGTAAAGTAATTGTTTCAACCGCTGATACACCTGAAAAATTATATATAGAAGTGAATCTCGAGTCTCATTCTGAAAAAGTAAAAGTTATTATTTCTGGTGACCATACAAATGTAAGCTTCATTGCATACAACGATGAAGTTTTACTGGATCAATCTGATACAAAGAAATCTCCTGTTCAAAAACAAGAAAAGTTCCCTGAGCTCTCGGTAAATGACCTTTATTCTTTTATCGCTAAAGTGCCGATAAATCGGTTAGAACTTGTTAAGAAAAGTGTTGATCTTAACCGGGCGATTTGTGAAGAAGGCTTATCTAATGATTATGGATTAAAAGTCGGAAAAACACTTTACGATCAAACGAAATCGGGACTCCTTTCTGATGACATAGCAACCTACAGTATGGCACTATCTGCGGCTGGCTCAGATGCCCGGATGGCTGGGTCGACCATGCCTGTCATGGCGAACTCCGGAAGTGGAAATCAAGGAATCGCCGTTACGATGCCGGTTGTAGCCGCAGCCGAAAAAATGGGAGCAACTAATGAAAAAATGCTAAGAGCTGTAACCTTAAGCCACCTGCTTTCCATATATATGAAGTCGAAGTTCGGCCGTTTATCAGCACTATGCGGGGTTACCGTTGCTGGTGCCAGCGCATCTGCTGCGATCACTTATCTATTAAGTGACGACTTGAACAAAATTAAAGCTGCTATTCAGAACACATTAGGGAATGTTAGCGGAATGGTGTGTGACGGTGCAAAAGCAGGATGTGCAATGAAGGTCGCAACCTGTTCAAGTGCTGCAGTGCAATCAGCCATTCTCGCCTCACAAGGTCTATGTATTCCTTCTACAAACGGTTTCATTGAAGAAGACGTTGAACAAACGATCGAAAACTTTTGCCGCCTCGGGAACGAAACTTCAAGCACGACAGATAAAGTTCTTTTGGATATGATGGTAAATAAAAAACCTCTGCAAAAAGCTAACTCCTAAAATGGGTTAGCTTTTCTATTTGTGTTAAAATTATCCATGTAGTAATTTGTAAATGGGGTTGTGGTTCTCTGATGACAATAGAACAAATAATTGGTGAAGGAAGCACTGCTCAAATTATTGTTTTTAATGAAAATACAGTTGCCAAACAGTTCTTTGAACATGTTTCAGACTCTTCAATTGAAAATGAATATGTAAAAAGCAAAGCAGTGATGGAGTGCGGGCTTCAGGTACCAGCAATATTTAAAAAAGTAAAACTTAATGGAACAACCGCTCTTTTATACGAAAAAATAAACGGGTTTCCACTTACAAAGAAAATATCGAAACAACCTTGGACTACATTTAACCTAATAAATCAGATGGTAAAATTACAAGTATTGATGCATGATAATGAAATCTCTGAATTTCCTCAGCAAAAAGACATATTGAAGCAAAAAATAAATTTAGCAAATGAACTTACTTCTGAAGAAAAACGCTTCATAACTGAAATGCTCTCGAAACTTCCATCGGGAAATTCTTTATGTCACGGAGATTTTCATCCCGATAATATACTTTATGATGAACGCGGTCCCATAATTATTGATTGGGCAGATGCAACCCAAGGAAACAGATTGGCTGATTTAGCCCGGACATTAGTTATTTTGCGATACGGTGGATTACCTCCAGAAATGAAACCTTTTAAGAGCAAAGCGGTATTGTATGTAAGAAATCTATTAGCTGGCCAATACATAAGAAGCTATAAAAGGTCCTTTGATTTCCCTATGGATTCTCTTAAGAAATGGATACTCCCAGTAGCAGCAGCTAGATTAAATGAAAACATTCCTGTTCTCGAAAAAGAAAATTTAGTCTTGCTTGTTAAGCAATACATAAAAAATAAAGGACTCAAATAATGGGAGGTTTCTTATGATCTACGAAATGACGGTACAAGTTCGTGTTTCTGATATAATAGAAGGCCAGCGGTTTTATGAAACACTGCTTAACAGACAGCCAGATTTTACTCCGCATGAAGGATTTGCTGAATGGGAACTGATTCCGAACTGCTGGCTTCAAGTCGCTGAGGGTATTCCAACTGAAGGCAGCGGTCCGATTCGTTTGGGTGTTGTTGATCTTGTGGCTGAGAGAAAACGTTTGATGGATATTTTAAAAATTGAGGAATTTGACATTCATGAACGTGAAGAGGTTCCAGTGAAATGGGCAACATTTTCGGATCCTTGGGGTAATCAGCTAGGTTTGTTTGAATACAAAGATGAAAACAATAAGAAAGAGAAACTTGAACTTATAGTAAGGAGATAGTCATGAGATTTATCATTGCATCAGTTATATCTGTTCTTTTAGGAGCTCTCGTGTTTTTCGCCCTTCCAGGCGGTGGAAATTTGTTAGAAGTAGAGTGGCAAGGGGTGTTATTCAGCCTGTTTTTCGGGATAATCACAACGCTGCCTTTCTTCCTTTTTTGCACATTGCCGACTGCTTTTATCGTGGAAGGACTCGCAACGAAGTTCTGGATTAGACTTAGAATCCGCCTAATTTTATATATTCTATTAACGGCATTATTCATCATTATTTATCGATTCACACTCTTTTATTGGATGGACTTCGCAGAATCCAACCTTTTTGCCATATTCGGTTACAGCATCGCCTGTTCCGTTGCTTTTTGTTACAGTTATACCCTGCTTAAAAGAAGAAGGAAAATAGAGCCGGAACCGGAAGAGCCTAGTAGTGCTAAGAGGTATAGAGGTTCTCATTAGATTCAAATAGCTTGAGCGGATGCTCAAGTTTTTTAAGGATTTCTAATTTCTAGACCGTAATTTAAATTTGTAAGCTGTAATTTTGGTTTGTAGGCTGTATTTTTTGTTTATAAGCGGTAAATAATTTTTATAAGCCGTAATTCTCATTTCTAAGCCGTAATAGATTTTCCGACAAAAAAACAGCTTGAGCAGCACGCTCAAGCTGTTTTTATTCTTATCCTATTATCGGTTCCTTACCGAATCTCCTTCAATAAGGCTTACATTGATCCGTTCGTGCTCTGGCTTTTTCTTTTGTATCAGGTTAATCAGAAGTTCTGATGCCAGCGATCCCCATTTGTGTTTGGAATAGTTAATCGTTGCTAGTCTTGGCTGGATATATTGAGACACTTCAATATTATCAAACCCGATGATATGCACGTCTTCCCCTACACGCAAGTTCGTTCGGCTAAAATAGTTGTACATACCGATCGCCATCTCATCGTTCAGACAAAATACGCCAACCGGTTCTGAAAATTCCTGGTGAATCTTCTTTCCGGCAGCCTCACCAGATTGCTTGTTAAAATCTCCATCAAGCTCGATATACTCAACCTGAGAATAGCGCTGTACAGCTTTTTGAACGGCCTCTAGTCTTTGACGGGCATCGAAGGAAATTTCAGGTCCCTTCAATACATAGATTTTACGATGACCTTTTTCAGCTAAATAATCGATGGCAAGAGTGGCACCCGCTTTGTTATCGAGCAGAACCTGAGAAATGTTCGGATGGTCCATTCTTCGGTCCATCACCACAAGCTTGTGGCCTCGCTCAGCATGGCTTAGCAATTCCTCCGTCTCATATGTCGCATCTAGAATAATGGCACCATCAATCATACGCTCCGGCAAGAATCGGTGCGATTCTTTTCCGCTGCAAACAATCAGTTCATAGCCATTTTTACTGAGAGTCTCCATCATTCCTTGAAGCAGCTCGCCGTAAAAAGCACCGCTGTAATTCGTCAGGTAGATCCCGATAATCTTTGTCTCTCTTTTTTTCAAAGAACGTGCAGCTGCACTTGGAATGTATTTTAATTCTTTCGCGATTGCTTGTATTCTTTCAGATGTTTCCTTCGTTACTTTCGGACTTCCGTTTAAGGCATAGGAGACCGTGGATATGGAAACACCTGCTTTTTTCGCAATGTCTTTAATACTTACCAACGAAACTCTCTCCTATCTCTTTCTGTAAACGTTTTCCTTTATTATACCGAATGATTATGAATAAATCTCCACCGTATTCTTGTCTTCTGTCAATTCTCTGGCAAATTCGGAACGATTAACGACTAATCCGCCATCACGATAAAGGTTTTGATACGTTTCTGCTTTCACATCTTTACCGTTAACTACAAGACGGCTTCCTTCTTCTCCACGAATACGATAGATAAACGTTACAGGCTTGTCATCAACCATATATTCAAATACTAATCCGTCCATATCTTCTGGAAGTACAGGGTCAATAACGAGATTTTCGCCATTCGGACGAATCCCTAAACAATTGGAGATCAACTGGTTCATATAGATTCCTGGTCCTGAAGAATAGATGCGCCATCCGCCTTTTACTTTTTCCTTGCCTTCTTTCAGCTCGCTGAAACGTTCCTGCGCTTCGTAACGCGTTTTGAAATCGCCGTCTGAACTGCTGAAGTAGGCATTGCTTTGTCGTCTCTCAGCATTCGGAACTGCTTCTTGAATCATGACTGGATTGATCTTCTCAAGACCACTCCAGACCTCGCCATTTTTCCCTAGTTTCGCCATCGCTTCTACAAAACGAATGTGTGCATGAACGTATTGAAGACCGATCTCGCGACCAAAGTTTGATGCTTGTTCAGCTCGCTTAAAGTGTGTGCTGACACCGCCTTTATAATGTGCAGGCTTATCCATCAGCCTCACACCATCCGGACAATAAAACTTGTCCATGATCACGTCTAGATGCTGTTCAGCTTGTTCTGGAGTTAAAAGTTCTGCGATCATACTGCGGGTCATTGGCAGCAATCGATAGTTAATGCCTGTTGTATTATCACTCGGGTGCAGCATAAGTTTCGGTTCTTCTGCATTCTCCATATACACAAACCCAGGAATCACATCATGGCTCAGCATGTATTTTTGATAATCTGCTTTAATGTTTTCAGCAAGCTGCCCTAGTTCGAGAGCCTTCTCTTCGTCCACATTGTTCACCATTCTTGAGAAATGTGTCATCACTTGATACGTTAAAGCGACTGTCCAAGAGCTCACCATGAATTTTTTCAGCTGAGGATTTGCCGGCTGTAGCGTATCATCCCAGTCCCCATCACCGTAAGAAGACAAGTGAGTATCATGCAAGAAATTCGCTTTCAAATAGTCGATCTGCTTTTGTATGTGAGCCATCAAAGTAGCTTTTTTCTCTGTAAAACCGAACGAGCTCTCTGTATAAGGGATCTCCTCTTTTAAAATCGAAAAATCATTTGTTGCGGCAAGATAATCAGTCACAGCTTTTAACGGCCAGACGATGATATCTCCATGGGATTCTTCCTGCTGAATCTTGAAATACTGATCAAACATGAACCATTGCGGCCAGTTCCCTGTTTCCTCGTATTGATGTGAGTAGACCGTCAGCAAGATCTCTTTTACTGCGTCATAATGCTGAGTCGCCAAGAAATATTCAGTCGGTCCCTGACATACATCGCGTGTACCCCAAGCTGCACCGCCATATTGCTCCAATCCGTGCGGAACTGAATAATGAATGAGCATGTTATGCGTATACCAGTGTGCCAGTGCGTTCATTTTCTGAAGTTCTGCTGTTTCTTCTCCGCCTTTTGAAAGATGGAAACCGCGGTTCGTGTTTCGGATAAATTCACGGTATCGCTCA
This sequence comes from Fictibacillus sp. NPDC058756, assembly GCF_042746035.1. Classification (NCBI taxonomy): domain Bacteria; kingdom Bacillati; phylum Bacillota; class Bacilli; order Caryophanales; family Fictibacillaceae; genus Fictibacillus; species Fictibacillus sp. NPDC058756. The sequence continues at coordinate 2,839,888 of NZ_JBHYPU010000001.1, forward strand.
ATTTCAATATCGGCTTCTTTTTCAGTAAATGGAATCGCCTGTCCGTCAATGAGTCCTTGAACCGTAACCGTCCATTCATTTGCTGGAGCTAAGTCACATACAACGAGTGAAGCTGACAGAGACTCAATATTCTCACCAAAGATCGTCTCATCTGTCACTTGCATCTCTGCCCCATTTACTTTCATACGATAGCTTAAGTTTTCATATGTTTTTGCACTGTCAGATGAAGAATCTGCAGTGAACGTCAGTACATTCTCTTCTTTTTCCACTTTAAACGGCACTTCAAATTCCTGGTTGTTCATGGATATTTGATTCGTTACGACGAAACGGTATTTCTTACCGCTTTGTGTCTTCACTTGCATCTCTACCTCAGGTGTATCAACCGTTGTGAAGTTTGTGATGATAAACATTTCTTCTTCTGTTTTATAGAACCAGCGCGTATAGTTAAAGCCCATCTCAAATAGTGAGGGCATTGTCAACAGCTGAAGTTTGCCCTCGAGTTCAACATAGATGCGCTGACCGGAAGTTTTCATTACATTTAGTGCATTACGGGCATTCGTCATCATCTTATGAAACGATGTGTTTCCGACAACCAGCTGGGAGTTGAAAATTCCGTACATATATGAAGTTGTTGAGATCGTATCTTCTTTTAAATGAACATTGTTGCCTGTTACTAGAATGTGCCCGTGCGGACGTTCTACAATTCTTTCTTTCTCTTTTAAAACGATATGTTCATAGGTTGGTGTGAAGAAAGACAGCAACGTGTCTCCTTCATATTCTTCTAAAATTCTTTCCGGGAATAGCAGGTCTACTTCTTCAATCGTTAGATCTGCTGTTTTTAATGTTCCTGCAAATTCTTCATTCATTCTTACTTTTGGAAGAGAAATCGTTTCTTCTACACTTTGAGATTGCACGTCTTTCCAGGCATCAAGCACTTCTGAAGTAAATTCAACGGAAGTAATCGCTTCTGGATGGTCCTCTTTAAAGCAGCCATAAAAGATAAATTGCTCTTTCCCCTGAAGTTCAACCGCTTCTGACTGAAGAGCTGTATAAGCAAACTCGTATTGATAGACTTCGTTTGGAAGATTTTCTTTATATAATGCTTCAGGTACATCCGTTTCTTTGTAAGAACGGTCAAAAAATTGGAAACCATCAGTCGCATACCCAACTGCTTTTGTCAGTGAACCTTGCTGAAGATACGGAAAAGCTTTACCGTTCGGCTGGTTCTGGCGCGAACAAACAACATAGCCTAATGTTTCTTTTTCAAAAACGCGATGGTCGACATATTGAGCGATGAATGCCTCATTTGTCCGGACTGCCCCTCTATGCGCAAGTCCAACATCTTGTCCGTAAATGATGTCGGCTTTTACATCAGAACCTTCTAACTCTACATCCCAGAACCAGATACCTTTTTCTGATAAAGTGAAAGATACTTTGTAAGAAACACCTTCAAATAATCCTTTCCAGAATACATGGCTGTCTGTATGAGAAACTGAACTATTTGAACGAACACCTAATAGCGGAGTTACTTTGATGCCATCCTTTTGAAAGAGGCGCAGATATAAGTTATTCAAAGCGCCGTCGATCGGGTTGCTCATCCATTGATTGATCATTGTATCGTTATGGGAAACTTCAAAAATATCGCCAGAGTTCAGAAAAGTAAATCGATATTCACCGGCTTTAATTTCAAAGTCTCCTTTCGTCATAGTTGTCATAAGTTACCCCTCAATTCTCTATTTGGTAAGTTCAAATGCTGCGCTCAATACATCATGGCTACTGCCGCCGACAAATACCGTAAATTCCCCTGCATCACTTGTAAAAGCAAGGTCAGCATGGTGATAGCGAAGCTGTTCTTCGGTCAACGTGAATTCTACTGTTTTTGTTTCACCAGGTGCTAGTGTCACCTTTTCAAAAGCTTTCAATTCTTTTAATGGACGGACCACTTCTCCGGCCATGTCGCGTACGTATAATTGAACGATCTCATCACCAGTTACATCACCTGAATTCGTCACTTTTACAGAGACATTCAGTGATTGATCTGTTGTCATCGTATTTGATGAAAGGTTTAATTCACTGTATTGATAGTTCGTATAGCTTAATCCATGACCAAACGGATATAATGGTTCATTTGGAATGTCCAAGTATTGAGAGACATAACGGACTTGTGCGTCAGGTGCACCTTTCGGACGTCCTGTATTGAAATTGTTGTAATAAACAGGAACCTGTCCTACAGTATATGGAAACGACATCGTCAGTTTCCCTGAAGGATTCTGGTCTCCAAACAGAAGGTCTGCGAGAGCATTTCCGCCTTCTGTTCCCGGGTACCAAGCTTCTAAAATGGCATCCACTTGTCCTTCGATTCCAGTAAGATCAAGCGGCCGGCCGTTAAATAAAATAACTGCAATTGGCTTCCCAAACTCTTTCATTTTTGAAATAAGCTCCAGCTGAATTTCCGGCAAACGAATGTCTGCACGGCACCCTGCTTCACCGCTCATTTCAGAATCCTCTCCGAGCGCGAGTACAATGACATCTGCTTCTTTTGCTTGTGAGATCGCCTTATTAAAATGTTCTTCAGATCCTGTTTCAACGTCACAGCCTTTTTCAACTAATAGATTTTTGGAGCTTACTTTTTTTGAAATCCCGTCAAATAAAGTAACAGCTTCATCTTTTGAACCTAACCAAGACCATGGCCCTAAAATATCTCCGCTTTTTGCAAATGGTCCGATCAGCGCAATTTTCTTTTCTTTATTTAAAGGAAGAATTCCGTCATTCTTGAGTAGCACACTTGATTTTACTCCTAGTTCGTATGCAGCTTTACGATGTGTTTCAGAAAGCACAATTTCCTTCTCACGCTCTTCATCTGCACCGCGATAAGGATTTTCAAAGAGTCCCAATTTTTCTTTTAGCTCTAAAATACGATAAACTGCTTCATCGATTGTTTTTTCTTCAACTTTTCCTTCTTCTATAAGTGACTGTAAGTGATGTGGGTAGCACGAAGTCATCATTTCGATATCGACTCCAGCCTGGATCGCTTTTTCAGCAGCTTCCTTTTCATCTCTCGCGACACCGTGCGGAATCTGTTCTTTCACAGCTCCCCAGTCGGAGATCAATACACCGTTGAAGCCCATCTCTTCGCGGAGCAGGTCACGCATCAATCTTTTGTTCCCTGTTGCTGGAATACCATCTACTGTATTAAAAGCCGTCATCACCATTTCGCAGCCTTCATCAAGTGCTGCTTTATAAGCAGGAAAATATGATTCGCGAAGCTGGCGTTCTGACATATCTACTGTGTTGTAATCACGGCCGCCTTCAGCTGCCCCGTATGCTGCGAAGTGTTTCACGCATGCTGCTACTCGGTCTGTCTCATTTGTGAGGTCATTTCCTTGAAAGCCTCTAACAAATGCTCTTGCAAACTCGCCGTTCAGGAATGGGTCTTCACCCGTGCTTTCCATGACTCTTCCCCAGCGCGGGTCGCGTACTAAGTCAACCATCGGAGCAAACGTAACGTGAACCCCGCTTACTGATGCTTCTTTTGCAGCGATCTCTGCACTTTTTTCAGCAGCTTCTAAATCCCATGAACAGCCAATCGCTAAAGGAACGGGGAATATGGTTTTGTAGCCATGAACAATGTCCGCCATCATTAAGAGCGGGATGCCAAGTCTGTTATCCTTTAAATGAACTTCCTGGATGCTTCTCACTTCTTTAGCACCTGAAGCCCCTAATACTGATCCGCTATTTATGACATCTTCCTTCTGTATTCCAAGCTCCAGCATCGGACCCGTAATCTGACCGCCGTTGGCTGCACCTTCATAGAATGGCGTTGCAAGCTGAATAAGCTGTGAGATCTTTTCGTGAATCGTCATTTTTTCTATTAATGATGTAATCCGGTTATTGTTCATTCACCCGCGCTCCTTATAAGTTTTATTTAAAATCTAGGGCTATTGCTTAACCTTTTTTGCTTTTGGAAATTGTTGCTTTTGGAAGTGGTTGATTTCCGTTCCAGGATGCTCGCTTTCCGCGGGGCGTGCGGTGAGCCTCCTTGGCGCTTCGCACCATTAGGAGTCTCACCTGTCCCGCTAATCCCGCAGGAGTCTCGCACCTTGCACTCCAATCAACTTATCAATGAAGAGAATAGAAAAATGAACCAAAAGAAACAATCTTTTAGAGAAGAGCTTTCAAAAACAACAATCTTTTAGAAAAATGAAATTCCATTAATCATCGAAACGTTTCTATTAAATTCAAGGCGATTATATGATGTATTTGCAAGAGTGTCAATTTTTTCTTACTTCATCATAAAATCGGAATTACCTTTAAAACCCTTTGCTTTCAACAAATAATGAAAGTTTCATATTTTTTTGAATTCTGGTGTTGAAAACGATTTCAACTTGAATTATAATGTGCTTATCGAAACGTTTCAACAATAATTTTCAAAAGAAGTAAAGAAAATAATAATACGAGATTGCTTTTTCAATTAGTTGGGAATTTATTTCTACAGCTGATCAAAAGCCAAATTTAGGGGGAACACTTATGAAAAAACATTGGTTTAAGAAGTCGATGGTTACTTCAATGGTTGGAGCATTAGTACTTTCTGGCGCACTTGCAGGCTGCTCAAACGATTCAAGCGATGGGAAAACTATTTTAACAGTTTGGGGTATGGGAGAAGAAGCAAAATCCCTTCCTAAGATCGCAGAAGAATTTGAAAAAGAAAATCCAAAGATCGATGTAAAAGTGCAAGCTCTTCCTTGGGATCAAGCACACGATAAACTTTTAACTGCGGTTGCATCTAAAAAAGGACCTGACGTTCTTCAGATGGGAACAACATGGATTCCTGAATTCGCTTCAGCAGGAGCTTTAAAAGACTTAACGCCACACGTAAAAGATTATCCTGAATTAGATCCGAAAAACTTCTTTGAAGGTTCTGTTGAAACGACTAAATACGAAGACAAAATGGTTGGTGTACCTTGGTACATTGATACACGTGTACTTTACTACCGTACAGATCTGCTTGAAGAAGCAGGTTATAAAGAAGCTCCAAAGACTTGGGATGAGCTGAAAGATGCTGCGGACAAGCTTGCTGACCGTGGTGAAGGAAAATATGGTATCTCTATTGATGCTAAAGAACAAAGCTTATCTTTCATGTTCGCTCGCCAAAACGGAGCTGAACTTCTAGGGGAAAACAATGATCCTAAATTTAATGAACCAAAGTTTGTTGAAGCAGTAGATTATTTGAACAGCTTCTATGAAAGCGGAGCTGCACCTAAAGAAGAGCTTGGCATGGACATCATCCAAGGTTTCCGTGGAGACGGTATTCTTCCAATGTTCATCAGCGGTCCATGGATGATCAAATTGATCAACGACCAAGCACCTGATTTAAAAGGAAAATGGTCAACAGCTGTACTTCCGGCAAAAGAAAACAATACTTCTGCACTTGGCGGATCTAACTTATCTGTATTTGAACACACAAAACACGAAAAAGAAGCATTGAAATTTGCAGCATTTATGAGTAAACCCGAAACACAATTGAAGTGGATGGAAATGACTAACTCTCTTCCAGCAGCTCAAAAGTCTTGGGAAGATGAGTCACTTACTGACAACGAATATTACAAAGCATTCGGTGAGCAAATGGAAAACTCACAGCCTATGCCTGTAATTAAACAATGGGAAGAAATCGCTCAAACGTACTTGAAGAGCTTCGAGAAAATCTATCGCGGCGGAGCAGATGTTCAAAAAGAAATGGATGCTTTCGACAAGAAATCAGAAGAGATATTAAAGAAATAAGTCCGGCCTAACATAGGTATAACGAGCAGCTAACCCTGCTCGTTACCTTTTTATTGTTACACCCGGGCAACATGAAGGATGTGAAAAACATGAAAAGCTATTCAAAATCAACTCCTTACCTCTTCATTGGACCGGCACTTATTCTATTGGCCTTATTTTCTCTATTCCCGATTCTGGTTGCATTGGTGATTAGTTTTACAGATATTGACCTGGCTGGTTTAGCTGATTACTCGAACATCAGCTTTATAGGAATTGAAAATTACCTAAATATATTTAAAGATCCGATCTTCTTAAAATCAATCGGCAACACAATTTTTTATGTAGTGTTCGGTGTACCCCTTGTAATAGCATGTTCACTTGGAATCGCCTTATTGATCAACTTTGGTACAGCACGTATTTTCAAAGCTTTTCGACTCGTTTTTTATATGCCTTCAATTACGAACGTAGTCGCTGTAGCTGTTGTTTGGACGTATCTTTACAACCCGCAATTCGGTTTGTTCAATTATCTTTTAGGACTTGTCGGCATTCCGGCTATTCCTTGGCTTCAAGATCCAACGATCGCTAAAGGCTCTTTGATTGCTCTGGCTGTTTGGCGCGCAATCGGAGTTAACATGATTATCTTCCTTGCTGCATTGCAAGGAATTCCGAAAACGTACTATGAAGCAGCACAGCTAGATGGTGCTAACAACTGGAAACAGCTTACGAAAATCACGATTCCATTGCTGCGTTATGCGATCTTCTTCGTATCGATTACGACAATGATCGGCTGGATCCAATTTTTCGAAGAACCATTTGTTATGACAAAGGGCGGACCATTAGACAGTACGACTTCAGTTGCGCTATTTATCTACCGTAACGGATTCCAGCTAAGCAACTTTGGTTATGCAGCTGCAGGATCATTTGTCCTATTTATCGCAATTATCATCATTACAATGATTCAGTTCAGATTGCAAAAGAAAGATACCGACTTTTAAGATGTGAGGTGAGAACATGAAAACAAAAGTATCTGATGCTAAAAAAGCTTACAGAATGCAGCAATGGATAGCCGGAATCGTTTTAACACTTGGCGGATTACTAGTTGCCATTCCGTTTATCTGGATGATCCTTTCTGCTTTCAAGCCTGAAAGTGAAGTCCTTCAGCTTACTCCGACATTGTGGCCTGAAACGTTTACAGCGGAAAACTTCATCTACCTGTTTGAGAACATGAACTTTGGTGTTTATTTAAAAAATACAATTATCGTTGTCCTCTGTTCTTTCGTCGGACTTTTCTTTAACGCGATGGCTGGATATGCTTTTGCAAAGTATAAGTTCAAAGGCCGGGACAAGCTCTTCTATCTCGTGCTTGCGACAATGATGATTCCTGGTCAGGTTACGATGATCCCTGTTTACTTGATCCTCAACCAGATGGGGTTAACGAACACGATGACTGGTGTAGTGTTGCCCGGTTTAGTCGGCGCATTCAGCATCTTCTTATTCAGACAGTTTATGTCTACGATTCCAGACGAGCTGCTTGAAGCTGCTCGATTGGATGGAGCGAGCGAATTCCGCGTGTTCATGCAGCTTATCCTTCCGATCTCAAAGCCAATCATGGCGGTGCAGGGAATCCTGACCTTCATCGCTGGATGGAACAGCTTCCTATGGCCATTGATTATAGCGAACGATGAGAGTCTGTACACGTTATCTGTCGGTTTGAGCTTACTGAAGGGTCAATACGGTGGAAACTTCGCATTGCAGATGGCTGGTTCAACCTTCATGGTCGTACCGATCGTAATAATCTTTATCATCTTCCAAAAGCATATTATCGAAGGCTATACCATTTCAGGTATGAAATAGAAAGAAGGGCTGATTAATTTAATGTCAGCCCTTCCTTTTATATTAAGAGTTTTACGGTACGTGTTCTTTTATTTATTCCACGTACTCTCAAAAATTCCGACCTGAGCTCAAAATCTCTAACCTGCGCTCAAAAGTGGTTGAGTTTCGCTCAAAATGAGCTAGCTACACTCAAAATGCACTACTTTTCGCTCAAACACACTTTAATTAGGCTTCATAATGAATTTCTTGAAGAGCTACCGTCTGATAAACCTTAAAAAACCCATCACAAAGCGCATCCCACTCTTCGGCTGCCTGGATAGATTCATCTGAAACATCCCCGCAGACTGTTTTTCGCATCAAATCAGTTAATTTTTCCGCATATTCTTTTATTGTTTCCTGCGATGCTCCCTGCAGCACACTCTCTACAAAATCAGCCGGTGGATACCAGTCTGCCACTCTTTGAATGTCGCGGTAGATTTGCGTTAATAAAAGATTGCGAGGTCCTTCCCATTGTTCATTAACGACAACATCCCGGAAGATGCGCGGAAGTGAAGAGAACTCCTCCATCACTCCGTGTCCGCCGAACACCGAAATTGCATCCCTTAGCACTTCTGCTCCCTCATTGGTCGCACAAATCTTTTGTAATAAAACGAGTTCTCTTAAGTTAAACAGCTGCTTTCTTATTTCGAGCGGCTGATCCTTTGGTATGCCGGGATTTAATGGCCGATCCAGTCTTAAAAACAAATCGTAGATCTTAAATGCACCAGCAGTCGTCCGTGCAGCAGCATTCTCGATTCTTTTCAGCGTTCTTGCCGAAAGCGGATAATCCTTCACTTTTTTCCCGAAAACAGTCCTGAAATCTCCATAAAGCTTCGCCTCACGCGCTGCACGGAGCATAAAACCAGCACATGCAATACCGATTTCAAGCCTCGATAGAGTGAGTACAATACCTACCGCTACGGCAATACCATTTCCTTCTGGTCCTACCGGATAAGCAAGTGCTCCATCATATTGTATCTCCCCTGTTGGAAGCTCAGCTGTTCCCATCTTCCATTTTATCCGGTTAATCTGATAGCCGTTTCTCTTTTCTTCTTCTTTATTACCTGGAAGCCATGAGGGAACGATAAAAGTTGAGATTTTATCTGATCCTGTAATTTTAGCCGTTACCACTGAATAATCTGCATGTGCTACAGAACAGAAGAACTTGTTTCCGTACAAGCGATAGTTCTTCCCGTCAGGCACTGCTTCAAGAACATTTGCTGGCAAGTCGGATCCTCCCTGCATTTCACTCATGAACTGAGCACCAATTGCAAAATCTCCTTCTAGACCCTCTTTTGTGTGCTGCAAAATCTCTTGAAGTTCAGGATGCTCTTGATTTTGATATTCCTCGAGTAAAGCAATAAGACCAATCGTACAAGTCAGCGGACAGGCAACACCCGCTTCTCCGAGCTGATGGATCAGCATTCGTTTAACGAAACTTTCCCAAGGTGTCATTTTGCTAGAAAAAAGTCCTTCACCAAATACTTCTTTTTCAAGCTGATGTAATTCCATCGGGCGGACAATCCGGTCTATACGATTGTTGAATGCATCATAATGAAGCATATAAGGACGAACTTCAGGTCTGGCGTTTTGCTCAGCCAAACGGTTCCATTTTGAAGAAACGGTTGACGAAAAAGAGATGACTGCACTATGTATAGATTCAAATTCCGATCCCGTAAAATGTTTTACCGCTTGTTGCAAAAACGTTTCATCATGGTACCAATCAAGGCTTTGACGCTTTTGCAGAAACTCTTCAAATGTATATGTGTTCTTCCCTTTTTGGGTTTGTTCTTGCGAAGCCGTGTTCAAGAAAATCACTCCTTTTCGCTAGTAAGGTTTATGACTTATTTCGCCTAAATTATCTCAATCCCTTTTGTTAACGGTAGTGTTCTTTTATTTGTTACACGTTCACGCAGAGATTCTTCCGTTCCTCGCACAAGACAATCTCCAACAGCTTTTTCATTTTAAAAAAAGCACCCTCATCCACACGGGATAGGGTGCTCACATAACCTATTGAATCGAAAACACTTCTTTCTCAAGCAATTCTTCTGGTTTTTTACCAATTGGATCTTGGTGGAAGTAGTCACGGATTACGCCATCTTTTAAATAGTTAGCGATGGATACCATGATCATCCCCTGATCCAGTGCAAGATACGCCTTTGCGATCTCACCCGTTTCGACGTTTACTGAATCGTAGAATCCATACGTGCTGTAAGTGTCTAGCTCTTTTAATGCTTTAATGTTTTGACGAACTGCTTCTGGATCATAATCCAATGCGAGGAAAGAAGCATGAGCTGTTACTGTCGCGCCATCTTTGTATCCAGACGTGCCCAGTGGTGTTGCTGCGAATTCACTGTATCCGTCAGGTGTTGCTGCCGGCGAGAATCCCCAAGCAGGATATCCTTTTTCTTCTGCAAATGCCTGCTGAAGCTCAACGTGACGTGCATTGTTCATTCCGAGAGCGTTCTTCCCTAGGTCTTTCTCTTTTAAAACGATTCCCGGCATAAGGCTTTCAAACATGCTTCCGCCCCAGCTCGGTACAAATTTTACTCCGTTGTATTCATAATGCCCTTCAAATACAGTAACTCCATCATAAACAGCATCATGTCCCTCTGGAGTTTGAGCCTGCCAATCCCAGCTTGCAGGCATCGTACGGTACATCTTCCACCAGTGCTCACTTGGAACATCACCTTTTCCGATCGAGATATAGCTCGCGACACGCGGTTCAGTATTGAACAATCCGTAATGATGATCCGTCAACTTACCTTGAGCAACATCATATCCACCGCGGAACTGACCTACTTCAGGATCGTATAAAGTAGTGTAATTCATGTTCTCAACCAGCTTGCTCGTTTGAGGGTTGAGTTCATCGTAGGCTTGCCCGACAACAATTAATCCAGCAGACAGCCAACCGTTATCTACTTGAGAGATAAATTGTCCCCAGTCTGTTTTTAGCGATCCATCTTTCGTGTTGTACCAGTTATAAAATAATCCATTCCATTTTTCTAGTTTTTCAAGTGTATTCAGCGTTACTTGAATTCTTTTTACTGCCTCATCCTTCGTGATAATTCCTAACTGCTGAGCAGAAACCGTACTCATCATGTACATCCCGATGTTTGTTGGAGATGTGTGAGTCGCATCCTTCTTACCATCTGCTGTATAACGTGTTTCGTCATACGTCATTCCTGTAACCGGATCTGTATGGTCCTGATAAAATTTATACGTTTTCTTTGCAATCGCTTTCAATTCAACCTGAAAAGCAAGGTCTTCTCCGAGATCTGCCGCTGTGGCTTTCGGCGTAACAAACAAGTTCGCAAAAAGACTAAACATTAAAAGAAAGCTAATTACCTTTGCTGGTTTCATAAAATGCTGCCCCTTTCAGTTTTAAGATCATCGTCAATCGAAACGTTTCACCAACATTTTAACATTTACAAAGAACCAAGATAAGTACCTTTCACAAGATTCGGTCATTTGATGTATAAGAATCTAGCACTTACAGGTAAAAAGAATTATTAAAATGAAAATATAAGGAAAAAATTCTTTAGCTAAGCTTTCAGGAGAAAAATAAAGGATGGGTGTCATTTTTATAGAAGAGATAAGCAGACCCTTGAAAGGAGTTTTTTTATGAAAGGAAATACACTTCAAGATAAAATCAGCATTCTACTGCTAGAAGAATTAAAGTTAGTTGGCTTTCGAGTTCTTTGTGATGGTGATCAGTATATAAACGAAATTCCAAAAGCATCTCTCGCATTACAGAATAGGATTATGGATGTTAAACACGTCATCTCACCTGATCAGCAAATTGGAGCCTTTATTGTGGATGCCGATTCTGAAAATGAAGATGGTTATTGGGTTTGCGTTCAAGTCGATAAATATGCAGACATTCCAGAAGACATGACCTCGCTCACTGTTCCGCCGCAAACATATGCAATGATCTTGCATGAAGGACCGAACCATGAAATCAGAAACAGTTATGAAAAACTTCATGAATGGATTATGAAAAATAACTATACAAGGGCACTTAACAAATGGCATATCGAACGGTTTCTTGATTATAAGAACAAAGATCATCTAAAAGTTCAGCTCTTCGATACGATATTATAATCAATATTTTATTAACGAATGGGGGCAAAAGACAGGAATGAATGTACGTGAAGGAATTGTAAAAGGCTACAAAGAAATGAAAGTTCCCTATGCGTTTTTAAATAAGACTGAAAAACCAAATGGTTTGGCAATCATTCTTCCAGGCATGGGCTATACCGTTAAATCACCTATACTCCACTTCGCCACAGGAGCATATTTAAATAGAGGTTATGACGTACTGCATATAAACTATGAGTACCACACGGATCAGTATGACCATTTTACATATGAAGAATTAAAAAGTACATTAGCCCCAGATGTGATGACAGTGCTTCATGAAACTTTACGTGATGCAGATTTTAAATCTTATTACCTTGTAGGTAAATCCTTTGGATGTTTGGCGATGCCAGAAGCGTTAAATTTTCACCCTTTGCAAAACGCTAAAACGGTTTGGTTAACACCACATTTGAAAGAGAAAAACGTATTTGAGACAATGTTAAATAGTCAAAATAAAGGATTATGTATGATCGGAGACAGGGATTCTTTCTACAACAAAGAAAGCCTTGAACAATTACAGACAAATAAAAATATAGATTATTTTATTCCCCCTGGAGCAAATCATGCTTTAGAGATCGGTGGTCAAACACTTGAATCGATTGATTTAGTAAGAAGAGTTGTAAAAATGATCAATGAATTTTAATAGAAAGGATACCTTCAATGAATTTCAAAATCAATGAAGCTATTGAGCTATTGGAACGTACACCTGAAACGCTTTCCTCTCTTTTAACTGGCCTTTCTCCTGATTGGTTAACTTGCAGTGAAGGCGGTGACACATGGAATGCCCTCGAGGTTGTAGCTCACCTTATTGAAGGAGAAAAGGTGAACTGGATCCCTCGAATGAATATGATTTTGACAAAAGGCGAGGATTATACTTTTCCACCGTTTGATCGTTTTTCGCACTTATCTAAAAGTGAAAAGAACATTGAGCTGCTATTACTGGAGTTTAAACAATACCGGGAAGAAAGTCTCGTAAAACTGAGAAGTCAGCTTAGCAGCGTGACAGATTTTGAACAATCAGCAAGACACCCAGAATTCGGACCTGTTAGATTAAGAGAATTGCTCTCGACTTGGGCCGTTCATGACTTAACGCACATCTCTCAAATTACAAGAATTATGGCAAAGCGTTATAAAGAAGACGTTGGACCGTGGCAAGCTTATTTAAGTATTTTGAAATAAGAAAAACGCTGTCAATATGGCAGCGTTTTTTTTATAAATCAAAAGGTAAATTATGGTTTCTGTCGAACTAATTAACTTTATTAGATAAAAGAGAGAGATATAGATATTGAGGGGGAAAATTTCATGGTTGTTTCTGTCCTGCGTCATGGGCTTAGTTTTTTGCTGCCTATTATTGGTGTTTTTTTTATTGGAGCACTGCCATTTCTGTTTTTCAGCAATGTACAAGGCATTGAGGCTGTTGCTCGGTTATTGCAATCAGGAGCTATTAAAAACGCACTATTTTTAAATCAGGACCTTGGATTGTATTTTGATGCTTATCTCCATAAAATTAGCGTGCTGATGGGAAAAATTCTAACTTTTTCAAATGTCGAATATTATGAAAGCCAGCAGGTAAAATACTTGTTTCCCACGATATTACCCTATTTTTATTTCTCACTTAAACTGGTTGTCAGTGCTTTTTTCTTATCTGTTGGTGCAGCCATTCTATTCGCTTTACTTATTAAGAGTTTACCAGGCAGAATTCAAAAAACGGTCCGCTTTTTCTTCTTTTCACTAGAATCCCTGCCAGATATTTTTTTAATAACTATGATTCAATATATGATTATCCTTGTTTATCGAAACACAGGGGAACTTATTATGCCAATCGTTCATAGCAAACAAGAACCGATTTTCTTGCTTCCTGTTCTCTGTTTAGCCATACTGCCTACATTATTTATCGTGAGGACTTTGCTCTTTTTGCTTGATGATGAAGATTCCAAAGTCTATGTTGAGTTTGCTCGTGCAAAAGGAATAAAGTATTCATTAATTCTTTATGTCCACATGCTAAGGAATTCCTTGATCAGCCTTTTTTATCATACAAAGACAATCTATTGGCTAATGATATCAACGCTCTTTATTATCGAATATATAATGGCGATTCCAGGTATCACACAATTCATGCTGAATAATGGCCCAACTACGCCAGATGTAGTGACAGTCAGTGTCTTGTTGATGTTCGTTCCATTTTATATCATTTTTACAGCCATCTCTTATACGATAAACTTTCGACTTGGCCGTAATGAAGAGGAGGCGGCATAGATGTCTGTATGGAAAAGCCCTCTATTCCTGACCGGATTCCTTATCATTATTACACTTTTTTTCGGAAGCATTATCTATTCTTATTTTGTGCCTGACAAAGAAAAGCCCGTTATGCAAATTCGTTATGATGAAAATAACACACCGATTGATTCAGTCCCGATCGCACCGTTTGAAGATATGCCCCTTGGAACAGACCGGTTTGGGGTAAGTATGCTTCATAAGGTATTAGATGGAGCAAAATACACACTAGGTTTTGCCTTTTTAATCGCATTCGCAAGACTTTTGATCGGATCTCTGCTAGGTCTTCTGTTTAGTCAGCTTCCTAAATCCATACTTAGAATGTTAAACAAACTTTTCGAAGCATTTTATTATGCTCCGGCAACTATTATTGCTTATCTTATACTCTTTCCTGTGCTGCAGATATTCACGTGGTCACTCCCTCGTGATGAACAGACGATTTTTGCAATAACCATACTTGTTGTAATTGCTGTGCCACCGCTCATGATTACCGTTGCAAGCGAGACAAAAAAGTTCTTAGAAAATGAATTTATCTCATCTGTAAAAGTACTCGGAGGCGGTAGATTTCATACACTCTTTAAACATGTCCTGCCCTTTCTAAGACCTCGTCTAGGTATCTTGTACAGCCAGCAATTAATCTCTACTCTGTTGCTCGTCGCTCATTTGGGAGTTTTAAAGGTTTTTATCGGCGGTATGGATATTATTACGCTAGAACCACTTAGCAACAATACCCTGCCCGTTTCCATGATTAACGAGTGGTCCAGTATGATCGGTGCTTATATATATGAAATCCGAGGCAATCTATGGGTAATTTACACGCCGCTCGCTGCATTTGCGGTTTCGATACTCGCTCTAAACTTTATGGTCGAAGCGATGAAACAACAGTATCTTGCTCAAGGTTCTTATACAAAAACGCGCCGTTTCAGCCGCCGTAAAAAGAAGCAGCCTGTTCCTGCAAAAAAGCTTACTCAGGAAAAATTTGAGAAAATCATGAAGACCGGGACTGATGGATAAAAAATTGATGCTCATGCGGTCGGTTTGACCTGCATGAGTCTCTTTTTTGCCTGTACTTTATCTGCAGTTGTCGAAAATTCGATAAATAAAAATTAACGTGGGATTTTGGTCACTTAACGTGGGATTATTTAAAATAACGTGGGTATTTTTAAAATAAAGTGGGATTAACCATTTATCACCTATTCCATGTCTATTTATTTCGTCTTTTTATTTAATTGTCTTTCTCAAAATGACACGATAGAATAAAAAGCAAATTTCCTCAAAAAAAGGATGACTCCAGCCGGAATCATCCTACTTTTATTTATTAATATGCACCATCTGAATAGGTCAGCTCATAGCTATGGCTATAGATCTCAACTAAGTTGCCGAATGGGTCTTCACAATAAACCATCCGATACGGTTTTTCTCCTGGATAGTATTCGCGGATCGGCATTCGCTGCTTTCCGCCATGCGCCACGATTTTTTCTACAAGTCCTTCAACATCTGGATCCTGAACGCAATAATGGAAGATTCCTGTTTTCCAATATTCAAAGTTATTCTCAGGCTTTTCATTGTTTTCAAATTCAAACAGCTCAATTCCGATCTTATCCGATGTCGCCATGTGGGCGATTCGAAACTTCTTCCACCCTGGACCGAATACGTCCGTACACATTTCACCGATCGGACTGTCATCTTCTTCTATTATGGTCGGCTGCATAATTGTGTACCAGCCCATTACATCTTCATAAAATTTCACTGCTTTTTCTACATCAGGAACGGATAGTCCGATATGCGAAAAAGAACGCGGGTATCTCATCTTATCTCTCCTTTTATGGCTAGTCTGTAAAACAGTCTTCACTTATGAGAGGGTGATTAACCCTCTTTAAGACATGTTCCCTATGATAAAATAGGAATAAACAAATGGTGAAGAAATCTGCCTTTATATTGGAGGAAGCGAAATGTCTACATTAATAACGATGGCGCTGTACCAGCCCCATGAGGGAAAAGAAGAACAGCTTAATGAAGTTTTAAAAAACCACATCAAAACGCTAGAAGCAGAAGAGCTTATTACTTCACGTGAACCCATCCGTGCTGTAGCAGCAGATGGCACGGTCATTGAGATCTTCGAGTGGAAGTCGGAGCAAGCAAAAGATGCTGCCCACGAATCCCCAATCGTAATGAAAGTCTGGAATGAAATAATGGAAATTGCTGAAATCAAAAGCCCCTCATCTTTAGCTGAAGCGAATCATCCGTTTCCTAACTTTGCACCTTACACGTTATAAAAAAGTAAAAAGGGCATCCTTATGCCCTTTTTACATGCTTAATTCGGTTCGTGATCTTTCATCCAGTCTACTAAAGCGGCAGTTTCCTTCTCCCCGCCCTCAAACACGTAGTATTTCGTCGTTCCGTTGTCTTTCCCTTTAAGGATAATATTTTTATGAGCTTCTCTAGCTTTCGGATACGGTATGAATATATCTATATTTTCATTCTTATCATAAGGATTGCTGTAATAAATATGAATATATTCTTTCAATGTAAATTTGTTTATTTCATATGCAGGTGATAACGTTTCAAGCCATGGATCAGCTAATGTTTGAATTTCATTATACGAATCCTCCACCCAATCAATACTCATATTCTTCAAATCAAAACCTATTGGCTGACTCCCGATTAATGAATGAACTTTTTCAAACACTGCACCAGAGACTTTGCCGTCAATAGGTTCTTTTTTGGCAGAACATCCTGTAAACAGAATCGTTGAACATACCAGTGTACAGAATAATAAAAATCTTATTTTCATCCTCAGCACCCCTTTTAAGCGTTAGACGATATCATTTCCAAATGCGTTTCACTTTAGAAAAACAGAGAGGAATGTTCCTCTCGAAAGTGGAATAAATAGAATACAAAAGGAGTGATTTCTTGCTCAGTGAAGCCGATTTAAACATTATCTTCTATACATTATTCTTACTTTCTGGATTGCCTATTAGCTACAAATATGCTGCGTTTATGGTAAAGCATACAGGGATGGTTGTCCCTCATTTTTTTATAAGCTTAATGTTGAATCTATGTGTTGGGATCCTCGGCATCGTGGGATGGATTTTTTTCGCACCAAAGATCAGTATCTATTTTACCCTCGGTGGAATATATCTAGGAGCAGAAATAACTGCTTTAAGTTTACTTCTATTGTTAGCTTTACTGTTGTATAAAAGAAAAGCTTTATTACTAAGCTTTCAGCGCTGGGTCTCAACATAAAAAACACCTTCCATATCAGGAAGGTGTTCGTCATTTTTATGCGTTTACTTTTTCTTTTTCCAAATCACTTGCAGGACCAAAGAATTCAAAATGAATATTTTCCTTCTTGATGTTTAACTCTTGAAGTGCATGATTGATTGCCTGCATAAATGGAACCGGGCCGCAGAAGTAATATTCCGCTTCTCTATTTAATGGCAACACTTTGCGAAGCCATGCTTCATCAATATAACCCGTCTGATCGTATCCGAAGTCCTCTTCTAATGGTTTTTCATAAACAAAATAAGTTAAGATGTTCTCAGCATCTTCTGCCACTTTTTTCACTTCATCTTTTAATGCATGTGTCTGGCCGTTGATTGCCGCATGAATGAAAGTCACTTCACGCTCAGGCTGCTTTTCAGCTGCTGTTTTCAGCATACTTACCATTGGAGTAAGACCAACACCGCCACTGATCAAAACAGCTGGTTTATCACTCTCAGTGTCTAAGTAAAAATCTCCTGCTGGTGCACTTAGATATAGTACATCTCCTGCTTTTACACCTTCATGTAAATAAACAGATACAATACCGTCTGGAGAATTTAAGCCTGCTTCTTTTTTAACAGAAATTCTGTAATGCTCTTTTCCTGGCGCGTCAGATAAACTGTACTGGCGGATATGTGTGTTCGTTTCACCTGGGATTTCCATTCTTACACTCACGTATTGCCCAGGATTGAATTCCGCGATTGGTCCGCCATCTTGTGGTTTTAAGTAGAATGATGTGATCACACTGCTCTCCTCCACTTTGTCAGCAACAACAAATGCTCTGAATCCTTCCCATCCGCCTTTTTGCTGTTCAGCTGCTTCATACATGTCACGCTCAACTCCGATAAATGCATCAGCGATCACGCCGTACGCTTCGGCCCAAGCGTTGATTATTTCATCTGTTGCAGCATCCCCTAGAACGTCTTTTATCGCTTGCAGCAAGTTTTCCCCAACAACTGGATAGTGCTCTGGTTTTACACCTAAACTTCTATGTTTATGAGCGATCTGCTTTACAACTGGAATGATCATTTCAAGCTTATCAATGTTAGCTGCTGCTGCGTAAACGGCATTTGCAAGTGCTGCTTGCTGGCGTCCTTTTTTCTGATTCGCATGGTTAAAAATATTCAAAAGTTCTGGATGCTTCGTAAAGAGCAGTTGATAAAAACGGGAAGTAATCGCTTCTCCGTGGACTTCTAATACAGGTACGGTTGACTTAATGATCTCAATCGTTCTTGCTTGTAACATGTCAATTCCCCCTCAGTTCTTATTACAACTCTATCGTAAAAGAATTCGAGAAGAAGGAATGTGATTTAAATCACATTTCCTTTGGACGTTTTGTGAACAAAATATGTTGTTAGTTGTACCACTCAATATGATAAAATTGGAAAAAGACTTACAGCAATTGAAAGGAAACTCTTATGGAAATCACTAAAACAAAAGATTATGAGGCAATTGCAAAACTTAATAAAAACGTTCAGGATGTACATGTTGAACTTTTCCCTGAATACTTTACACCATATAACTATGAACCGATTCGAGATTTTTATAAAGAAATCATGAAGGATCCGAAACAAATCTTCTTACTGGTGGAAGAGGATTTTAACCCAATCGGTTATGTATGGATGACACTTCGTGATTCAGCAGAAACACCCTTCAAAAAAGCTTCCAGATCCTTATACATACATCAGATCAGCATAGAGAAAAACAGTAGCAACAAAGACGCTGGTTCACAAGTTATAGCTTATATCGAGGAATTGGGAAAAAATCTTGGTGCTACTAAGCTTGAGCTAGATTATTGGATTGACAATACGATTGCTAGAAACTTCTATAAAAAAGCGGGATTTGTGATTCACCGTGAAGTCGTACATAAAGAAATGATTTAAAAATCAGGAGGTTAGGAAATGGCTCATCTGCTTGTCTACCTTTATAAGATCAAACCTGAAGCGAAGGAAAAGTTCCTGGAGATATCTGCGAAAACGAATAAAAAATTTCAGGAATATGGAGGAGTGACTGAGCAAATCTTTAAATTATCACCCTCTTCAAAAAACTATGGAATTTCATTAATTCCAGAGAAACTCGATGTGAAAGAAGATGAGGAACTCTGGATCGGGCTGCTTCACTTCCAATCAGAAGAACACGCCCGCCTTACAATGGAAGACTTTGATTCAGACAAAGAAGTGAACGAGCTATTAAACGAGTTTGTTGCCCATGTCGCACCTCTTGATCATATATTGTTTGGAGAGTTTGTTTCAGAACACACAACGGTAAAGAGATTGTGATAGTACCCTTTCAGCAAACCACAACATCGGTAAGGCCAACCTTGTAATACTTACCATACATTTTCTGCATTTTAGGTACTCAATAAAAAAGGAACAGGTGTTATACTGAAAATACTATTTTTATTGAAGAGGAGTTATTTGAGATGGAAGATACTCTGAAACTGATCCTTACCGAAATGAAAGAAATTCGAAACGACATTAGCGGTATTCAAAAAGTACAAAATGATTTCAGTAAACGTCTGGGTACTTTTGCGTCTAACCAAGACGATTTCAGCAAACGTCTGGCTACTTTTGCGTTTAATCAAGAAGATTTCAGTAAACGTTTGGATACTTTAACTTCCAATCAAGAGGATTTTAAGAAACAACAAATTGTTTTAATAGCAGGACAAAAAAGGATTGAAAACAAGCTTGATAAGTTTAATGCATATGTCATCACAAGTATGGGAGATTATACAGATAAGATTATTAATCACTTTGATGATACAGCTCAAGTGTTAAATAAAAGGATTTTTAAAGTTGAAACCGAATTAGAGGGAAAAAGCCGACAGTAAAGACATCACGAGTGAAAAGTCTTTGCTGTTTTTTATTTAAACAAAATTAAATACTTCGTGCTGATAGCCATAGCATATTATTATAGGAATATTTAAGGGAGGTTCTGTCATGCTTTGGTTCATTATTTTTATTGGGGTCATTCTATTTTTAGCATTCTTAATAGACTTGCGGCGCAAAAAGAACAACAATCATTCCCATCATTCTTCAGCAAAGCCAGGTGAACACACAAATTACCAGATGGGTGATAACCGGTTCACAAGCGGAGGCGGCGGAATTGGTGGTGGCGGAGAACAATAACAAACACCTCTAACAAGAATAGAGGTGTTTATCCAAACTCTTTTTGATGTGCTTTTTTCATCTTTAAATACTCTTCATCTGTTCTGGCAAGTTTCCACTTCTCTTCAAAGATTGCAGCTGATTTTGCTTTGGCAGGATCTATCTGTCTCTCATTGACCTCACCGTTTTTATCATATTTTCTGCCACCCTTGTAATTGGTGTATCGTCTTGCACGGGTATAACCCATCTGCAAAAACTTCCTTGCCATATCTGCGCCAACGAAATCTTTATTCTTTTTATACTCCAAAAATTGTTCATAGATTTTCTCTGATGACTTTTTAGCTTCTTCGGGTGTTTTAAAACGCCAATGAGGAAGAATCTCGCTTTTATAGGGCTCAACAAGAAGCACTCCTTGTTCTCCGCGGCCAACTCTATATTTTTCTGGGTTCTTTCTAAAATCGATATGTTCAAAATCAAGGTCATAATCAAATGGCACAGATCTCCCTCCTTCTTTTTTAAGGTTACCCGTTTATTTGGAGAACAAAAATAAAATCCGCTGCTCAAAGAACAGCGAATTCTTATTTCCAATTATTTGATTTCATAAAGAACTTTTGGAGCGTCTTGGATAAATGGACATGGCAATCCGTTATAAAAGACAGTCAGTTCATGCATCGCACGTGTGCAAACAGTATAAAACAGTTTTCGCTCTCGTTCATTCTGGTAGCCTGAAGCGTCGTAAATGGCTGCAGCGTCAAATTCAATACCTTTTGCTAGATACGATGGAATTACAATAATTCCTTTTTGAAATGCTGCATCTTCATTGACCATAAGTCTAATGTCTATCTTTGACTTTAGCTTTTCATGTACTTTCATACTTTCTTTTGCAGTACGGCAAATAATAGCTATTGTTTCATGGCCATCTTTCAGCCAGGACTCTATGAGGGTTTCTAATTGTTCATGCAGCAGCTCTTCTCCCTCTGCATGAACTACAGCTGGTTTATTACCGTGTCTATTAAAAGGAATAATGGTGCTTCCATCTTTTAAAAGACTTTTCGTGAACTCAACGATTTCCTTTGTCGAACGGTAGCTTCTAGTAAGTGTTATCTTTTCTGCATTATTCTTGCCCAATAACCTTTGCAGCATGTTAAACGATTCATCGGACGCATGTGCATAGATTGATTGGTTTAAATCACCAAGTACTGTTAAGCTGGCTCTTGGGAAAATCCGCTGAATAAAAGCGAATTGAAATGGTGAAAAATCTTGTGCTTCGTCGATAAAGACATGTCGTACAGCAGCATTTGATTGAAATCCGATTAATAATTCTTTTACATACAAGAAAGGTGTAGCATCTTCGTTTGATAAATGATTTTGTTTTAGGTTAAATAAAGTTTGATTGCAGATTTCACCCCATACATCGTACTCTTGCAGTAATTTATTATTCTTCTGAAACAGCTTTGCATATATACTCTTCATGTCTAAAAAAGTGCATTCTTCAACAGTTTTTCGAAGTGATTTAAACGCCAGTCTTGTTACATATGCTGACAGCACTTTCTGTTCACTGGCTAAATCGTTAAAAGAGTCATCACCATATTTGTTTCGTTTTTGCAGCTGTTCATAAAGCTTTGTGTAGACTGACTTATCTAAAAATTGAATTTCCTTTTCGACCCATGGTTTCTTACGTTCTTTTCTTTCAACTATTTTCAATTCTTTTAAAATCCATTTGGATGTTTGTTTCATGCGATAAGGAATTGTTTCACGTGAATCCAAAGAATAAAAGTACTCACTGATCTGTTTAGCCCGAATCACTGTTTTATCGCGAAACTTCACATCTAAAAATTGCATACCGGATTCACTAAGCTTTTCCACGTATTTATGGATGGCATCTAAGAAATCAACAGATGCTTTAAATTTGATCCCTTCAATCCGTGAAGATTCACCATCTCCGGAGAGTATATCCTCCATTTGTTCAAATGGCGTTTCAACTGAAAATTCCTCGGCTAAATGGTGATCGATATAAGCTTGAAAAGTGGTCTGTTCCATATTTTCTTCCCCAAGTTCAGGAAGGACGTTTGCGACATAGCTATTGAACATGTTATTTGGAGAAAACAAAACAATATGATGGGATTGTAGAGTTTCCCTGTCCCGGTATAAAAGATAGGCTACACGCTGCAATGCAGCAGATGTTTTTCCGCATCCTGCTGCTCCTTGTACGATAAGCAAATCACTTTCCGTGTTTCGTATAATGGCATTCTGTTCTTTTTGAATGGTCGCTACTATACTTTTCATTTGAGTATTCGCCTGATTGCCAAGGACTTGCTGAAGAAGTTCATCTCCAATCGCTTCCCCTGTATCAAACATACCTTGAATCTGACCATTTTTTATAATGAATTGGCGCTTTAATTCTAAATCGCCTTTTATCGTTCCACTTGGTGCCCGAAAGCTAGCCTCACCAAGGGAGTGATCATAATACAAGCTTGAGATCGGCGCTCTCCAGTCATGAACTAAAAATTCACTTGTCGTTTCGTCATAATAAGAAGCAATACCGAGGTAGACTTCTTCCGTTTCACTTTCACCTTTTTCCTTAAAATCAATTCGTCCAAAGTAAGGTGATCTCTTTAGTTTTTCGTATGTTTTTAATCGGCTTTCCGCTGAAATATGACTTCTCTCGATCTCAGATAAGAGTTCAGATTGCTGTTTGATACTTGCTGCTGTTTCGATGGCATCATCAGCATCATCTAGGTTCACAGTAACGTCCGACCAAAAGTTTTTTCGGATTTGGACCACATCAGCCAGTTTTCCGCCTAAATGCTCTTGAAGTTTAGAAGTAGCTTGAGAAAGTTCCTTGATTACTTCATTTACTCGTTCTTGTTCATTCCGCTGCTCCCGATTCCATGTCGTCATCCGATCTCTCCCTAAAATAAAATTTTATGTTGACACGCTCTTCCATTTTGTTATATAATATAATTAAGGTATATTATAAACATAAATATTATTAACGCGCGTCTTTTATATAATAGCATAATCTTGTGCAAAAAGTACATAACTTATTACGCAAAAAGAGTGGTTCCCATTTAAGGAACCACTCTTTTTATTAATTTACCCTTGTTGCACCTTAGATTTTTCAATCACTCTCTTCATGGCATGCATCTGGCCAAGGTGATACGTTTCATGGAACACAGCGAAATTCACCAATTCCCCAAATGTTTTGAAGTCGAAAAATTGTTTCTCTAACTTTTCTTGCAAACGATCTTCTGGAATTTCTTTTATTCGAGCCATTTGGTCCTTCAATTGCTCTGTTAGTTTAGAGAGGGATGACACTTCACCTTTCCAGTCAGCAGGACTTGTTCCTCTGTTAAATAGATCAAGGTAATTTAATGGAAGGTGATTTGATTTTTCGGGATACCCAAACATAAAATACTCAGCCGTTGTTAAAACATGACCAACATGCCAAAGTATATTGTTGTTGAACCCTTCTGGCTGAACGTTAGCGGTTTCTGCGTCTAGTTCCCCAAGATGTTTCAGGAAAAAGCTTCGTGACAATTCAAAGTTCTTAAATGTTAATTCACTCATCTTTACGCCTCCCTTAAAGTTAAAAGCCCTTTCAATTTTAATTATACAAGCTTAAAAATCAGTTGACTAATAAAAGAATGCTCATCGATATTGATTATGAATCGGGCTGAAAAGATCTTCACTTGCCTTCCTGACTACCGAGAAGTGGTCAACGTTATAATGGCCATGAAGGATTTTATTATGATGTTCGATGATTTGTTGGGCCTTTAACACTGCAGAGTCTGTCGTTGAGTGACCATCCTCGACTAATGTTACATCGAGTCCGTTTACTGTCGCCATTCTTACTGCAGTATCGATGCAATGCTCTGTTTTGCATCCCATAATCACGACATGACTAATTTCTTTTTCTTTTAAATCTTCTAATAGAGAAGTACCGTAAAATGCATTTGTGGCTTTTTTATTAAAAAATGCTGCTCCTTCAGGTACATGGATTTCCGAATGAACTTCGAAACCTTTCCCCTCACCTTCTGCAACGTCTAGATCTCTTACAAATATGATCTCCGCTCCCGCATCTATGCCTTGTTTAATTACTAGGTTAATATTCTTTATTAGCTGATCTTGGTTAAAAACGGCTTGTTCTTCTTTATTCCCATCGATCAGTTCCTGTTGAGCATCTATAACTAATAGTGCATTTTTCATTTTAACAACTCCTTATTATTAACATGTAATCGTTCAAAGGAAGAACGATATCTCTCTATCTTTTCAACCAGCTTTTTTCTTAAATTCGACATCCACTCCGGATGATCAGCGGAATCTGAAATATCAACTGAACGAAGTAATTTGACAAACATCGTAAGATCATGAAGTCTATTAAACATCGGTAACTGCTCTACTAAATCAGAATCCAAGGTCGTTTCGCTTTCATATCCATTAACGAATTCAGCAAACAAAGGGTTCGTCATCTTTTGATCATCTAGATCTCTTAATGCAAAAGCGATATCAGCGGCATACCAATAATAGGCACAATCATCAAAATCTAGTATTCCTGCCACGTCATCTTCCCAGCACTGATTGTCTAATTCAAAATCATAATGAATCAAACCGAAATTTTCTTGAGTAACCGGCAATGTTTCTGCCCAGCTAACGAGATAGGCAAGCTCTTTTTTCGCAGCAGTCTCTTGCATCGGAAGAAAGTTTTCTGCACTGTTTAAATGATCCCTCCAGGTTAACCGGTTGAAATGAACAGATTCATCGCATTTTTTCATTTCACCGTGAAGTTTCCCTAGTGTTTTTCCCCATATAAAAAACTGATACTGTTCAAGCTCATTTATCTCATACAGCTTACCAGGCAGAGCTTTAAATACAGAAGCGTAATAAATTCCATTCTCCTCTTCCACTTGCTCTATCTTTTTCCCGTTCAGCGATAAAACCGGTCTCACTGTACGTAATGATGTTCCAGCTAAATATTCTAAGATTTCCATTTCCGCTTCAAGTGATGAAAGTTCTCTCTCTGAAACCTCATTGAAACGCAAAAAATGAGTCTCTCCATCTATCTTAAAAACGAAAATAAAGTTCGCACTGTAACGAAAAGCATAAACACTTCCTTCATCATAATCCCAATGCTCAAGGATTTTCTCTGCTATAGAACTGCGCCATTCACTGTCGACCGTGCTTGCTACTTTAAACATTGTACTAAGTTTCATCATTTGCTTATTGCACCTCTTGTATTAGATTTTTTTATCTAAACCTTTCAATAAGCCAGAGATATCTGCAAAAGAAAAAGCCAAAAGAGCAGGATGCCCGTTTGGCTTTAACATTATTAATCAGAAAAAGCCCCTGGGAGTCATATTGAACCCAGAGCACACCGATTAAATGTTTATTTTTTATAACCGTTGGGCGAGGACAAGATATGACTGTTCTTATTGAATTTCTTAATCATTTTGTCATCACCCCTTTCATTTGATATTTCCAGTATAAACCATGTTTTATAAAATTCATATTATTTTTTTTTAGGAATCGTTAATGTTTGCCATTGATCCGACTTAAGCATTTTTGCAATATAAACAATTTGGCCGATGTGATACGAATAGTGATACATCTGACGCTCGATTGCATCCATTACAGAGTGAGGCTCATTTCGGATATAGATTTTACGAAGAAGATCTTCTTCTTTCAAACCGTTTAGTGTTTCAAAGAATACTTCCCACCCTTTGTTCCACACCACTTTCATTTCTTCGCGGTTAGACATCGTGTTCTCGAATTCGCCATCACGATTACGGTCAGGTTTTTCTCCGTCCGTGTCAAAAATGTCTGTCCATCTTGAAATCATATTTCCACTCATGTGTTTAACGATTACGGCAACACTGTTGGAATCTTCATTCGGGTACCAAAATAATTGTTCTTCCGAAAGCTGATCAAACGTCTTTTCCGCATAGTTTTTCGCATCCAGAAAACGCGCTTTTACAGAACGCATATATTCAGAAGATACATCCGTTTTCGCAAGACTCATACTACACAACTCCTTTACAGGTAGAATCTCTTATTCTATTTCTGCTCTTTTCTTAAAAATCCTATGAGACCGTATCAAAAGCTGGCGGATAAACAATTTTTCCTTTGATATGATCTAGAGACCCTTCTTTTATCTCTAAGGCCATGAAAACTTCATCAGGAACTGGGAATGGCGCCTCAATTCCTTTGGTTATTGCTGGTACAAAACCGAACTTTGGATAAAATTCTGGATGGCCTAAAACAACTGCATGCCCAAAACCTTGATCTTTAGCTCTCTTTAACCCCTCATCTACTAACAATGATCCTACACCTCTGTTCTGGTGTTCAGGAACGACGGCCATAGGAGCAAGTGCCAAAGTCGGGATTTCATCCTCCCCTGATTTAATGTGAACGATACTAAAAAGAATATGTCCGATCAGTTCTCCATCAGCTTCAGCAACTAAGGAAAGCTCTGGCACGAACAGCTCTGAATTCCTAATCGCATTTACTAATCTCGATTCATTGTCACCTTTAAAAGCCAAATCGTTTATTTGGGTGATGGCTTTTTGGTCTCCGCTTCTTTCTGCTATGATTCGTATCATGACAATATAACCTCCTTAAGACAGAAAGAACTGCTCCCTCATGTGAGACAGCAGTTCAGTTATTTCTATTATTGTAGTTCGTTGATGAATTTTCCAGGAATTAATTTTAAGTCTTCGTGAATCGTGTTTAACTTCTCTTCAAAAGCTGTGAACAACTCGTCAGCTTCTGTCGCTTTTGCTTCGTCATCTAAACCGGCAACTTTTGCTTCATATGACTTCTTCAGCTCTTCTAAAGCACCTTTAACCGTTGCTTGGTTTTCTTCTGATAATTCAGTTGGAACTTCAACTGATGGAATTTCAGCTACCGCTTTTTCTCCAGCTGTTTTTGCATCAGCTTTCAGCTTATCAAGCTCTTCTTTCGGAAGTGCTTCTTCGCCTTCTTTTTCAAGACCTGCTGCATATGCATTGAATGCAGCATGATATTCTCTAAGCTGCTGCATCAGTTCACCTTCAAAGTTAAGAAGAGTGATTTTTTCTGTATTAGCATTTTCTTTTTTCTCTGTAGCTGCTGCTGGTTTTGCTTCTTCTTTCGGCTTTTCTTCTTCCTTGCTGCAACCTACGCTAAGTGCTAGAACTGCAGCTGCTGTAACTGCTAAGAATTTTTTCATTGAGAATGCCCCCTATATCTATATTTCTATTTTTTGGAACTTTCTCATTTTAATACTTTTTCTTACTATTGTAAATATTAAAGTTTCGACTTTTATAAAAGTTTTTAAAAATCACTCTTAAAGCTTAATATGATTGAATTATCGGACTATTTTAAATAATCTTGATTTATTATTAAAAGTTTTATCACTATAATTATATAGTGATTTTCCTAATCTCCCTTTCGTGAGTTAACAGCCATTCTTTTCTCCAAAGTCCACCTGCATAACCCGTTAAACTTCCATTGGAACCTATAATTCTATGACATGGTATGACGATACTCAGCTTATTTTTTCCGTTCGCGTTCCCTACCGCTCTGATCGCTTTCTCGTTTTGCAGAGAGTTTGCGATGTCACGATATGACGCTGTATCTGCAAAAGGAATCGTAATAAGTGCATTCCAGACTGATTGTTGAAATAAGGTTCCTTTCTGTTCATGAGGAAACGTAAATATTTGACGCTCTCCTTTAAAATATTCGTCGAGTTGTTTATAGCAATCTCTTAATACCTTTGGGATGTCAGGCTGATGCTCAAATGATAAATCTCTATCAACAAACATAATAGATCGGATACTTTCTTCACTGCCTATGATTTCTATGACACCGATAGGAGATTGATAGTCTAGCTTATATCCCTTATTCATATAATGACCTCCAAAGATAAAACGTGGCATAAGCTTCCCAGCCACTCCAATTTTTTGCCAATTCAATAATTTCATCTTGATTCGGTTTAGCAGCCAGATTCAAATGCTTTTTTATCGCATTATGAAGCCCTGCATCTGCGACAGGAAAAGCTGTTGTCTCTAACAGGCATTTCATCATAACGTAGTCTGCCGTCCAAGGTCCTACACCTTTAATAGATAGAAGGAATTGGTGCTGTTTTACTGGATCTTGTAACTCCATTAACCATTTTTTCGATAACCTGCCTGATGCCATCTCTTTCGCTGCACCGATCACATACTCAGCTTTTCGGCTTGTAAATTGCAATTTTCTTAAATCGTCTGTATTAAGATTTGCGATTTTTTCAGGTGAGGGATAATGCCAATAAGATGTGTTCTCATATTCTCGCTTTTCACCAAAGTTCTCAATAAGACGCTTCTTTAATGTATAGGCGAACTTCAGATTGATCTGCTGACCCATTATTGCCCACGTGATCGCTTCAAACAAATCTGGAATGCCGATGATGCGCAACCCGTAATACTTTTTTGCCAAAAGCTGCAAAATAACATCTTCGGAAGCCATCTTATAAAAATCTGTCAGGTCCCTTTTAAGGTCAAACCAATCATATATGTAATGAGCAACATCATCTTTGCTTCTGTCTGAGGGCTTGCCGAACGGAAACTCGATGATAAGACTATTATTCCAGCTGCTTATCTTCAGTAGCACCTCTTCTTCGCTTGTGTCTACTAGTTTCATCAGATACTGATCATGAATATGATGCAGCTGTTCCAGCTCAGATCTTCCAAGAAAAACAAGGCATTCTCTATAATTAAATGCCTCAGGCAGCATCATCTCGACATGGTTTCCCCTATCAATCCACTGCATTTTTAGACTCCGATAATCCTGCAGATTTCCTGTAATCGCTCGGCGAGCATTTTTTCACACGGCGAAATGCTTTATAAAAATTGGAGGGACTATGGAACCCTGCCTCAAAACAGATCTCCAAATTCGTTCGATTGGTCTTTTTTAAAAGATATGCAGCCTTATCTACTCGGATCTTCTCGAGATATTCACGCGGAGTTTCGCTCATCTCTTCTTTAAAAAGACGCTCCAAATAAAACGCACTTACACCAACATGGTCAGCTATATTTTGCAGAATGACTTTTTGATTATGATTGTTTACCAAATACGCGGTTGTTTTTCGAACCAAATCAATCTGTGGACAGTGTTCAATTTCCGGTTGGCACCTCTTGCATGCGCGGTAACCCGCCTCTATACATTCTGATATTGACTCATAAAACGTTACATTGATTTTTTTCGGTTTACGGGACCTGCAGGATGGTCGGCAAAAAATCTTGGTCGTTTTAACAGCCGTGTAGAACAATCCGTCATACGACCTGTCACATTCCATGATCTTATCCCACATTTCATCAAACAACATTTTTACATGCATGACATACATCCTCCATCCGCCTTGTTTATCATTATTTTAACAGTGCACACTTCAAAAATCGTCCTCAATCTTGCTGTTATGGTCTGTCCTTAGTTAGAAATTTTCTATCCATAAAAAAAGAGTGACCAATAGGCCGCTCTCTTCTTTTTATTATTTTGTTACTGCAACAGGTCCACGCTTATTGCGGTTCCCCTTAGCCATATACTGAAAAAGAATGACAGATGCGATAATAAACGATGTGATCCCAAACCCGATCACCATGTTAAAGAAGCCGATCGTATCCAGGAACAACCCTGTTAAAAGCATCAATGCCTGGAAGATAATATTATCGACCATCCCTTTGATGGAGAAGAATCTTCCATGATAGTCAGATGGTACATCTGTTTGAAAAATCGTTGTAACAACCGGAAAAAGTGTTCCAGCAGAAAGACCGAACAGTCCGAATGAAAGTATTGACATGACCGGATGATCTGCTAAATACAAGGATGTATGTGCTGCCGCGATGATAAACGTAATCGCAAACATGTATAACAGCTTGGGGTTGTCACGGAAGAATTTTTTAGACAAAAACGTTCCGATGAATACACAAACTCCTTCTGTCGTATAAAGAATTCCTTTTACTCCTGGGTTGTCCTGCAAGTCACTGATTTCAATAACCATCAAATTAAATCCTGCCAAAAAAAGATAAGCAGGAATCAATAAAAAGATTCCATAAACCACTTTCGGCTGATTCTTCACGATTGGATACAGCTCACCAAGCGTTCTGAAAAAGCTTTCCTTTCGGCCGGTCTTATCTGTTTCTTTCGGCTTTTCCTCTACATTAAGAAAGAAAGTTGAGATTAAAAGAATGACATAGGAAATCAACGTTACCGTGTATACAGCGAAAAGTGACATTCCAACCAGCATAACACCGCCAAGCGCTGTTCCCACGATCCTAGAGGCTGTGAAGATATTCATGTTCACGCCGTTTGCATCCAAAAGTTCTTCTTTTTTCACGATCAAAGGAAGCATTGTCTGCATAGCAGGCTGCGAAAAAGTACCTGATATACCTATAACGAGCGTATAAACAACCATCCACCATACATTATTGTAGGCAATTGCCAGATACATAAAAAAGATAGCTGCGCATCTCGCAAAACCAGCATAAATGAGGATCTTCCTCTTATTGCTTCGGTCGATAATTCTGCCTGCCATCGGTGCCAGAAAAATCCCTACAAGAAATCCAGCTAGAATAATGAGAGCTTGCAAGAAGGACGACTCCACATTCTTTTGCAAAAATTCAAGATTGCCGATAATCCCTACCCACAATCCCGTACTCGATACTGCCAGACCAAACATCAAAATTAAAAAATTCCGGTTTCTCCACATGTTAACTTTCCCCTCTCAGCCCCACCGAAACTGCTATACAAAACGTCTTTTAAAAGTACTCAACAAAGTTAAGTATTCTTGTTTTAGTATACCAGTATTTTGAAAAATCGGCGTGAAAATTCTACTCATTTCTTTCCTCTTTTTATACTCTGTTATAATGACTAAAGTAGAAGTTGGAAAGGGGTACGCTATGAAACAACTGATTCTTGCTGAAAAGCCGAGTGTGGCGCGTGATCTTGCCCGAGTGCTTGGCTGTAAGCAACAAAATAAAAGCTATATTGAAGGGCCGAAACATATTGTAACGTGGGCACTCGGACACCTTGTAGAATTGAAAATGCCTGAAGACTATGACAAACAGTATAAACAATGGCGATTAGAAGATCTGCCGATCATCCCAAAGCACATGGGATTGAAGGTAATCCGCCAGGTTAGTCACCAGTTCCGGGCGATTGAACAGCTTGCAAAAAGAAAAGATCTAAGTGAGCTTGTTATTGCAACTGATGCAGGGCGTGAAGGTGAACTTGTCGCCCGGTGGATCATGGAAAAAGTAAGATGGCAAAAGCCGGTGAAGCGTCTTTGGATATCATCGCAGACGGATAAAGCGATTCGCGATGGATTCAACCAGTTAAAACCGGCAAAACAATATGACAACTTATATCAATCCGCGGTCTGCCGTTCTGAAGCCGATTGGCTGATCGGGTTAAATGTGACGCGTGCACTCACAACTAAATATAATGATCCATTGTCTGCTGGCCGAGTACAGACACCTACCCTTGCGATGATTCTAGAACGTGAGCAAGAGATCAATACGTTTCAGCCAAAAGAATTTTGGACGATTGATGCAACAATCGGTCTCTTGAAGGCGTCGTGGGAAAACAATGGTGAAAAGCGTATTTTTGATGAGAAAAAAACAGCAGAAATCGTAAATAAGGTGAAGGAGCAGTCAGCAACAGTTGAGTCTCTTATAAAGAAAGAGAAAACAGAGGCTCACCCAATGCCATATGACCTGACAGAACTGCAGCGAGATGCAAACCGCCGATTTGGTTTCTCTGCAAAAAAGACATCTTCAGTTCTGCAGAAACTTTATGAGCAATATAAGCTTGTTACGTATCCAAGAACCGACTCGCGTTATTTAACAATGGATATGGAAAACACGATGTACGATCGTCTTCAGGGAATGTCGGGTGGATACCGTGAAGAAGTTCAGCCTCTTTTGAAGCAAAAAGGGAAAGTCGTTGCGAAGAAAGTTTTTAACGACACAAAAGTTACGGATCACCATGCCATCATTCCAACAGATGAACCGCTGCACCTCGGTGACCTCGATAATGACGAACGAAAATTATATGATTTAATTGCACGCCGCTTCCTTGCTCTCTTTTACCCGGCATATAAGTCCGAAACGTTAACGGCTACGTTAAAAGTTGCGGGTGAATCATTTATCGCGAGAGAAACTTTAGTGCTTGATGCAGGTTTTAAAGTATTATCAGGCAAAGAAGAAGAATCTCCTAGAGCTTTAGCTAGTTTAAAAGAAGGTCAAACACTGTCAGTAAAAGACGTTAATCTGGAGAAGAAGCTGACTGAACCGCCAGCACGCTTTACTGAAGCAGACCTTTTATCACGGATGGAAAAATACAGCCTGGGAACGCCAGCCACACGTGCAGATATTATTGAACGCTTGCTTGGTTCTGAAGTTTTGGATCGTAAAAACAATAAGCTGCACCCTACTCCGAAAGGAAAACAGCTTATTGAACTTGTGAACGATGAGTTAAAATCACCTGAGCTGACAGCTAAGTGGGAACTAGAGCTTGAAGCTATAGCGCGCGGCAATGGCAACCCTAAAGAGTTTTTAGAAAATATCCGCAAGCAGACGAAGCAGCTGGTAATGGAAATCAAAACGAGTTCACAGGAATACCGTGCTCATAACTTAACAGGCTCAAAGTGTCCAGAATGCGGCAAGCTTCTTAAAGAAGTTAAAGGGCGTGACGGCAAAGTGCTCGTATGCTCTGATCGTGAATGTTCATACCGCCGCCGTAAGGATCCGAAGCTGTCTAACCGACGCTGTCCGCAGTGCAAGAAAAAAATGGAACTGCATAATGGAAAAGCGGGCACATACTTCCAATGCAAGCCGTGTAATATCGTTGAAAAAGCAGATGAAATGAAAAAGAAAGTATCCAAACGCGAAGAACGGCAGCTCATGAAAAAATACAGCGCAAAAAGTAAAGAAGAAGAAGGATTTGGAAACAGTTTAGCTGATGCTTTGAAAGCTGCGATGAAGGATAAAAAATAAGGCTGTTTTCGCATACATTGTTGCTTTTAAAAGTAGTTGATTTCCGCTCCAGGCTGCTCACTTTCCACGGGGCGTGCGGTGAGCCTCCTGCCGCTTTGCGCCATTAGGAGTCTCCACCTGACCGCTCGTCCCGTAGGAGTCTCGCACCTTGCGCTCCAATCAACTTACAAATGATGAAAATAGAAAAAGCCCATAGCAACAATCCTTTAGAAAAGAGCCAAAAATAAACAGGAAGCCGGCTAAAAACAAATTTAGCCGGCCATTTTTATTGAGGTGAGAACTATTTTACGGTACGTGTTCTTATATTTATTACACGTTCGCTCAAAAATCTCTATCTTCGCTCAAACTACGTGCGGTTTCGCTCAGAATCTTTGTTTTTCGCTCAACATCGATCATAGACATAAAAAAATGACCAAGTAGAGCTTCCTCTTGGTCACTTTTAACATTATTGTACCAGTATTCCATTCTTCTTCATCTGTTTTTCATGCGCTTTTCCATGCGCACGATTGCGGTCTTCTTCTACTTCTGCTGATATCTTCACACCTGTCGGCACTAAATTTGAACCCACTTGTTTCAACCCTGCTTGATCCTTTTGATACACAAAGGATGCCCGAGTTGAGATATCCGCCCCAGGCGAGGTAACAAACGGCAATACCCGATAATCTGCACGCCACTCTTCTGGTGTTACTGTGCAGCGAACGTATCCGCGATAATCATTAAAAAACTTAATGTGCGGATTTAATCCCATGATCTTATCTGTATCCGCACGCTTATCGGCACCATTACCACCAGAAGTGATGGAAGTGCCGACGAATTCTGCGCCGATTACTTTTGAAGCCGGATCATCATAGTCTGCTTTCAAATCACAGGCCCAGCTCGCATGTACATCCCCTGTTAAGACGATGATGTTATTTAACTTTTTCGATTGAACAAAATCTGTAATTCTTTGTCGTGATGCCGTATATCCGTCCCATGCATCCATGCTGAAACGAGGTGCAGTACTTGTCCCATAGTTGCGCTGTGCAAAAAAGACTTGCTGTGCGAGAATGTTCCAATGTGTTTTTGAGTTGCCTAGATTAGAAATCAGCCAATCTTCTTGCTCTTGACCGGTCAGAGTTCTGTTTGGATCCATTGATTCCTCTGATGGCGGTTTACTTCCGTCCCCGTTCGCTTGATCATCACGGTATTGACGCGTGTCCATGACATTGAACGCCGCTAAATTTCCGTACGTGAAATCACGATACAATAACATGTCCGCACCATGCGGCAATGAAGATCTGCGTAACGGCATATGCTCATAATACGCTTGATAGGCAGCCGCACGGCGTTTTACGAACGCTTCTACAGACTGGCCTTTCTCGGGAATCATATTGGCATAGTTGTTTTCCACTTCATGGTCATCCCATGTCACCACCCAAGGAAAAGCAGCATGTGCAGCTTTTAGGTTAGCATCTGAGCGGTATTGCGCATAACGGTTACGGTAGTCTTCTAGTGTGATAATTTCCGGCCCGCTATGTGCGCGAACATTCCCTGATGGAGATACATATTCATTTGGCCCATATTCGTAAATATAGTCACCGAGGTGAATGACAAGATCAAGTTCTTCCTCAGCCATGTGCTGAAATGCCGTATAATAACCGTGTTCATATTGCTGACAGGATGCAAATGCAAAAGTCATGCTGGAAACTTCTTCCCCTTTTTCAGGAAGAGTCTTTGTCTTACCGATCGGACTGTTTTCATTTCCGCTTCTGAAACGATAATAATAAACTTTATTCGGCTTTAATCCCTCTACTTCTACATGAACAGAATGAGCAAGATTCGGCTGTGCTAATTCTGTCCCATGTTGAATTACCTTTGTGAAATTTTCGTCATTGGCTATCTCCCATTTCACAGGAACTGCCTGATCTGGCATTCCTCCGCCATTCTGCGGATCTGGTGCAAGTCTTGTCCAGAGCACAACACTGTCAGATAACGGATCACCAGAGGCAACTCCTAGTGTAAATGGATAGTTTCTGAACCTAGGTGCTGCATTCACTTCAAACGCCCCAATTGATTGTGCAATCGTTAACCCTAATGAGAGACCCGCAATTTTTCCTGCACCTGCTAAAAATTTTCGGCGGTCCAGCTTTCGCTTCTCCAAGCTGTCTTCTGTCAGCTTCTTAATCCATTCATCCATTGGTCTTTCATCTTTCATGATGTTTCCCCTTTCAAAATGAATTTTCAAACAACACTCATTATAAAGATGGTTTGTTAAGAAACTATTTCCTTTGTAAACCGTACAAAAATGTGAAAAAGAAATAGCTGGGACTTTTTCATTACATTTTTTATAAGAAGAATTGAAAATCGAATGAAAGAATAAGAAATCACCAGTGAAAGATTAAAAAGCATCGACACTTTCGGCTTATTTTTTTTAACAATTCCTTTAAACAAAAAACGAGAGATATTTTCTGCAGGAAATTGATATAATTAATCATAATACCTTCAAAGAAACAGGTGAACATGATGGCATTTAAGCGAAGGAAAAAGAGAAAAGAACAGTACCAGCATTACACTTGGTTTGATTTGTTATGTGATGTATTGTTCTTTGTTCCAGAGTTGTTGATTGGGATAATCCGATTGCTTGGAAGAGGCATTTGGAGAATGTTTGACGGAATATAAAAAGGACCGAATTAGAATTTCGGTCCTTTTTTTTATTCATTAATTTCATCGCGCCATTGCTGTTTCCATGCCTCAACTTTGGCGTTAATTTCTTTTTGTACACGTACTGCTTCAGCTTGTTTTTCTTCTTTAATTTTCTTGAAATGTTCATTTCTTAATTCTGCGCTGGCGCCTGCAAGATCAATAACTTCATTTCCTTTCTCCCGTGGAATAAGGTTATTTTGCTGAAGAAAGTATACAGCATTTCTTATACGGTTTCCTTCGTTCGTAGAGATATGAAATAAAGGGTTATAAATATCATTCATTCGTTTTTGTACATCAATATAATCCTGGCCGCTTACACCCTGCGTCCAACTCACTCACAGGATATTTACTTAACAGCTCATTTGCTTTTTCAATCGCTCCTGCTTGGTCAAAAAAAGAAAACCGCCATCTGTTAGGAAAAAAATAAAGCTGGATTAACCACACTATGGTAACACCAGCTTATTATTATTTACATTTTTCTTTAACGTGACAGCTACAGTCGTACCTTGACCAGGAATACTTTCCACTTTTAAGCTGCCTTGGTGTTCAGTAATAATCTTATTACTGATCGTAAGACCGAGACCGATACCCTTTTCTTTATTAGTAAAGAACGGAACACCAATCGTTTTCAGGCGTTCCTCTTCAATACCGACTCCAGTGTCTGCAAAGATAAGTTTAACAGCTCCATCCCTCTCTTCTTCAATGCCAATCGTTAAAACTCCACCATTGCTCATCGCTTCGATCGCGTTTTTAATAATGTTTATAAACACTTGTTTAATTTGATTCTTTTCACACGCTACAAACAAAGCCTTCTCTTTAAATAAAAGACGAATCTCAACATTGTACAGATTAGCTTCTGTTGCGAGAAGCATGACCGTATCCTGAAGGAGCTGGACAAGGTTTACTTCTTTGTCCATTTGAAGAGCATCTGGTTTTGCCAAAGCCATAAATTCATTAACGATATGCTCAATTCGGTGCAATTCCTCATAAATGACTTCATGATAGAAATGTTGTTTTTCCTGATCAATCTCATTTTGTTTTAATAAGCTAAATAGCCCTTTGATTGAAGTAAGGGGATTACGAATTTCGTGAGCTACACCTGCTGCAAGCTCACCTAACACAGCCAGTTTTTCACTGTTGCGAATATATTCTTCAGCTTTTTTCTTTTCAGTGATATCTCTGGAAATAAACACAATCCCTTCAACTATTCCGTTTTCAGAAAGCATCGGCATCCCTTTACCTTCAAGGAAAATTTCCTTCCCAGATGCATGTATTTTCCGAAATACAAGCGGCTGCGGGTCCTCTGAAGCAGCAAGAAGCTCTATATA
Source organism: Fictibacillus sp. NPDC058756 (assembly GCF_042746035.1). Classification (NCBI taxonomy): domain Bacteria; kingdom Bacillati; phylum Bacillota; class Bacilli; order Caryophanales; family Fictibacillaceae; genus Fictibacillus; species Fictibacillus sp. NPDC058756. Next base: position 2,877,322 of record NZ_JBHYPU010000001.1, read on the forward strand.
CTTCTGAACAGAAGCGTGATCTTCACCGTGAATAAACCTAAATGCGTCTTGTCCAAGTAATGTTTGCGGATCGATGCCTAGTATGTCCTGATATGAAAGTGATGCAAACAAATACTTCCCTTTAGAATCAATTAAACAGATTAAATCGTTGCTATGTTCAAGGATAATACGGTGAGTGTGTTCACTCTTTTTCAACGCATACTCTGCTTCTTTACGCTTTGTAATTTCCCTTGTAGCCACAACGGCATAGCGGATGGAGTTTTCTTCATTTACTGGAGTTCCCTGTGATTCAAGCCAAATATATGAGCCATCCTTTTTCTGATAACGGTATTCTACACTCAGAGGGGTTTGTTCTGTAATCATTCTCATAAACTCCGAGATCACGTATGAACGGTCTTCAGAATGCACTAAATTAAAAGGAGTGGTTCCGATTGCTTCAGTTTGTGAGTAACCAGTAACCCATTCATAAGAAGGAGTCAGATAAGTAAATACACCTCTGTCGTTGACCAGGCCAATGATATCAATCATATTCTCTGTAATTAGGTTTAAGTGATCTAACGTTTCTTTCTTCTCAAGCTTTTGCTTCGTGATATCCCGGATAATGATTTGTGTAGCATCGGATGAAAACATGAGCGGGAATCCAATCACTTCTAAGATAATACGGTTTCCTTTTTGAGTAATCCAAGTCTGTTCGCTAGGCATTGGTGCAACGCCATTTTTGCTAGACTGAATTCTTTCTTCGACTAAACCATGTATTTCTGACGGGAGATTGTCCCAGATTGGTTTACCGATGATGTCTTCTTCTGCTTCTAAAATCTTTTTTGCTGCGGGGTTAACATACATCCACTTACGGTCTTCCTGAATTAGAAAAGGAATCTCAGAATGCTCAAATTTCTTTGCATATCTTTTAATTTGGCTGATTAGTCCGTCTGCTGCTGGATGACCATCTGGAATCTTCATATCTACCCTCCATCGCAAAACGCCTGTTCCAAGAGAGACGTTTATTTAATTAACTAAATTATAAACATATGTCCTTTTATAAATAAAGAAATTTTTACATGAATATCCTTAATATTGGAAAAAATTACAATCAGAAAATACCGGAGAGTTAACTAAGAACTGGAGGAATGTTAAGCTTTTTTTCATATAGGTTCTTACTTTTCAGAAATGAAAAATTCGCAAGTCTTATTGCGGTTCTTCTGTCTAAATTTGTTTGCTAGACCATGAGGATGTGTTCTTGTTTATAGTAGAGCATGCTTATAACCACTGTTGTTTCGTGGGGATATTGGAATATATCAATGTCTAATAAATCACCTCCTGAAATCACTCAAAAAAAGCGGTAACGCGAAGAACTTTTCATCTTCTTCAACCCCTTTATATTGTTTCAAGCTAGATGTCTTGCATTTAAAAGTTTTATTAATTAAATAATAAAATCTGCTAGTTTATTTGTCAATAAATTCTGTCAATTTTAGTCGATTTCCCGGGAAATTAGTTGTGCTATTTTGTAATATTTTCGATAAAAAAGGAAAAAAGACGGACAATACCCGTCTTTTATTAATTTTTATTTGGCGGCTTTTCATTGTCAGGTGATGCCTGCCCACCTGCACCTGATGAATCCTTATCATCTTTAACAGGTGGATTCTCACGTTCTTTATCAGAGGAATGGTGTGACACGGATATAACTTGGAAGCCCGTTCCATACAGCTGCTCGTTAAGTTTTGATTCTACTTCTCGACCTTCATGCAATACTCTTTCATCATATTCAAGCTCGACAGTAATTGATTTCATTGTGTATCTCCTCCTTTTATACATTCGTACCCGACTCCGAGATTTGTAAACAAGGGCTGTCCCAAAAGTAAGTTAAACTTACTTTTGGCAGCCCCGATTTTTTTATTTTTACAAAATAAAAAATAAGTGATTTCTTCGAATTTCAGCTATCTAATCGATAATTTTGTCTAAAAAAGGTTTAAATAGAAAGGAGCTGACTCAAAGTATAAAAACTTTTGAGTCAGCTCCTTTTAAGGTTTAAGCCTCTTTTTCAATTAGTGTATGTTCAGCATCTTCAACTGACGCATCACTTTCTTTATCCACTTCTCTTTTAGAGATTTCAATTTTCTTAACTTGGTGTCCATCGATTTCAATAACTTTGAAATCATAGCCTTCATATATGATAACTTGCTGTTCTTGAATCTCGGAATTCTGAGATAGCACCCATCCGCCAATCGTGTCTAGTTCACTATCATCTATTTGAAGCCCATAAATATCATTTACTTCTGATATCAGCACTTTCCCATCAAAATGTTTCACATTCGGGCTTATAGCTTGAATCATAGGGGATTCATCTTCGTCAAACTCATCTCGAATTTCACCGACAAGTTCTTCCAAAATATCTTCAATGGTTACGATACCTGCTGTACCTCCATATTCATCAACAAGGACAGCCATATGAAAGCCTTTTTTTTGAAGCTTTAACAATGTTTCTTTAATTGGTGTATTTTCAAAAACGCTAAGAGTTGGTCTTATATAATGCTCAAGAGGATATTCCTTTCCTTTAATCAGATCAAAGAATAATTCTTTTGCATTGACCATACCGAGCACATTATCTTTATCTTCACCCACAACAGGGTAACGTGTATATTTTTCTTCAGCAATGATGTCGATGTTTTCCTGCATTGTATTATCAAGATACATACAAACCATCTCTGTACGAGGGACCATAATCTCTTTTGCAGTTCTGTCATCAAATTCAAATACTTTTTCTACATAGCTGAATTCTGACTTGTTGATTTCACCACTTTTGTAGCTCTCACTTAAAATTAAACGGAGCTCTTCTTCTGTATGTGCCATGTCATGTTCTGAAGCTGGCTTCAAGCCAAACATTCTCACTAGAAGCTGTGCACTTCCATTTAAGAACCAGATGAATGGATACATTACTCTATAGAAACCAATCAAAGCAGGGGATAGCATCAAGCTAATTGACTCAGCTTTTTGGATCGCTACAGTTTTTGGTGCTAGTTCACCAAGAACCACATGTAAAAAAGTAATAGATGAAAAGGCAATAGCAAATGACAGAGTATGAACAACTGCCGAGCTTAATTCCATGCTTTTAAATACCGGACCGAGTATGGCTTCTACAGTTGGTTCACCCAACCAGCCAAGTCCTAAAGCTGTGATTGTAATCCCTAGCTGACACGCTGATAGTGACCCGTCAAGGTTCTCTATGACCTTCTTGGCGGCAATCGCACGCTTGTTTCCTTCTTCGGCTAGCTGATCGATCCGTGATTTTCGGATCTTTACGATCGCAAACTCTGCTGCTACGAAAAAAGCTGTTAGTAGAATTAATACGGCTACTGCAAATAATTTCAATAAGGTCAAACTGTCCAAAAAGACTCCTTATACCCCAAACACTCTGGAATATAAGTTGTCACCTCCTAGGGTTTATAAATTTTATTTATTTAGAAAAGTATATCATAAAATACAAGAACTGACTGAAATAACGACTTTCCATTTCTTATAGATAAAATTTTCACCGAAAAATCTTGTTATTCTGCAGTCAATTCTCTTGTTATTCTGCAGTCAATTCTAAGGTATCCAGGTTCACATCTCTCATAAGTACCATTTTGTTTTCTTTTTCATTATAGAAATAGACTTTCATTTGATTATCCTCTACCTGTTCCGTATCACCACTAAACAAACCGAAATACCCATTTCCAAGCGGAACAAGGTTTTTATGAAATTTACTTTCTTGGTATGACATATCTTCGTAGTTATGATCAACTGTTACATTGCTGCCGCCGTGAGAGAATAACATAATAATCGCAATTACGATTAATGTGATCCGAATCCTGCGCAGCTCATCACTAAAGTCAGAATACATACATGTCCCCTCTTTCTTTGCCCACTTTTAATTTTACCATAAAAAGGAATGTCCGATTGATTCATGACTTTTTATGGTAAAATTGATGGAAGACTTACCCATTTAGAAGTGGTATTCTTATTACTGGAAATTATATACCAGATTTGAAAGGATGCTGACTTCAAGTGGATTTTGTTTTGGACAATAAGTGGGCGTTTCTTATTCTAGCGGAAGTCATTTTCTGGGTATCTACGCTTTCGTTTTTGATCGTAAGATACTGGTTTAATCTGAAAAGACTCAGCACCGCCTTCTTTGTATTATTTATCGTAAACGATTTATGGATTGCCACAATGGGTTATTTTGATTATTTGAGGACTGGCGAATTTTCTGCTTATCAAATCATTATTTTAATCGTAATCGCGTATGCATTTCTTTATGGAAAAAGTGATTTTCAAAAACTTGATGGTTTTATACAGCGAAAAGTGGCAAAATGGCGCGGGCTGCCTGAACCTGAAATAGCGAGTCTAAAACCGCTTTATGGAGCAGAGCATGCCAAACAAGAAAGAAAAAATTTGTATGGACACTTACTCATCTTCTCAGCGGTCCAGGTATTGTTCTTTTTTATGTTTGGTTTATCTGAAGCTGTTTCCTCTCTTCAGCTCGATACCCTGTTTGAAGATTGGTATGATCAGAAGGAAACGGATTTGTTCTATAAAAATGATACAGCCAATAACGTTACCCGTATATGGGCCCTCATTCTTGCTATTGATATCGTCATTTCATTGTCGTATACCATTTTTCCGAAAAAAGAAAAACAATTTACACATTCAGCTTAAAATGCATCTCTTTTGAGGTGTATTTTTTTAGCTGTTTTTGTAAACTTTGTTGTTTGTAAGAGGTTAATTTCCGCTACAGGACTCGCTTTCCTCAGGGTGGGCGGTGAGCCCCCTCGTCGCCTCGCGACATTGAGTGGTCTCACCTGTACCACTCATCCTGCAGGACAAGGAAGCTGCGACAGCGTTACATCGCACGAAGAAAATGCGATTTTCAATTTCGAGGAGTCTCGTCCTTTCGCTCCAATTAACTATGCAATGAAGATTTTTGGGCAAAATCTCTCAGATGCAACAAACTTTTAGAAAAGAGTTCAGCCCAGAGTTTTTTTGATTTTATTGTAATATATAATTGACATTTTTAATATATATATTACAATTAAAGTGTATATTTGGAAAGGATTGGTGTTTTCCTTGAGTGAGTTCACAATAAAAAACAAAGTGAAAATCGCCCGAATTGAAAAAGAAAACTTAACTCAAGGTGATTTTGCCAAACTTGTAGGAGTCACACGGCAAACGATGAATTTAATTGAAGCACAGAAGTACAACCCGACGATCCGTGTATGTTTGCTCATAAGCAAGTACTTAGAAACACCAGTAGATGAATTGTTTTGGATTGAAGAATGATACAAAAAGGGGTGTCTTGGTATGAACGTAAACTATTTTAACGTTTTTATCTCAGCGGTTGCCTGCTTTAGTTTAATGAGTTTAGTAACATCCGATTTACGCTGGGGCTTTCTTGCAGGTCTAGTTGTCTTAGTTGGCGGGTTAAAATACCTCCGCGTTCAAAAAAGAAACGCAAATGATGAAATCGAGTATGACGAAAGAGTCAATGACAACCTCAGAAAGTTCACCCTTCAATCTTTTGCTTTTTCCATATTAATTCTTCTTGTTTATTTACTAGTCTCCCAGCTTCTGTTTAAACAACACTTGATTCAAGTTGACTACTTAATTATTTTTATCAGTTTAACTTTCATGATCAGCTTTTTTATTGGACCTTCTATTGTTAGAAAACGATAAAAAAATGAGGGGATTAAAAGATGAACAATACTTTATTAATTACTGCAGCTGTTCTGTTGGTATTAGCCTTTCTGATAGGCGTAAAGAAACAAACATGGATTTTATCTGGCTTTAATCAGCGAAGAGTACATGATCTGGACCGATTGGCTAAGCTTGTAGGTTCTTATACTTTCATTATTGGTCTAGCCATGTTAGTGGGTGCATTCATTGATAGCCCTAATACACAAATTCTGTTTCCTGTTATGGTAATCGGTTACGTAATCCTCTTAGGTTATGTAAATACAAAAATGGTTAAATAAATAAGAAGACGCTTGGTATCACATTCAAGCGTCATTTTTTATGCTATTCAGATTTCAAACTTTCTTTTGCAGAGGTTTTCACTCGCTCATTCCCCATTAACAAAATCACAAAGGCTGATATGGCTATCGGAATAAGTGCATACGTGAAAACAGTTGCGATTGAATCTGACACCGAAACAGTTATACCTTCAAGAATATCGGAAGGTATTTTGGATCTCTCTTCGGGTTGGAATACTTTTTGAGGATCTATGCTGCTAAATGTTCCTTTCGCTGTTTCACCCTGTCCTTGCAGGTTCTCACTTAATTTTTCATAGAAAACGCGGTTCTGAAGTGCTCCAAAGATTGTTACACCTATCGTCATCCCTAAAGAACGAAGAAATGCGTTTGTTGAGTTGGCTGATCCGCGGTGACGGAAATCCATACCGTTGATCGTTGCGGTCGGCAGCAATGAAAACGAAAAGCCCATACCAAAACCAACAAGTATCATAAATAAGGTAAGCATCAACCTTGTAGTATCAGGTGTTATACCACTAAGCATGTACATCCCTGTGAAATAAGCAATGACTGAAACAATCATAAGATTTCGGAAGGTTGTCTTGGTCTGGAAGATACCACCCACCATACTTCCCGCTACAGATCCCAGCATCATTGGCGTAAGAATCATTCCAGCACTCGTTGCTGACCCGCCATAAACTGCCTGAACAAAGATCGGGATAAATACCGCCAAAATTATAAATGTGCCGCCATATAAAAAACCTAGAATTTGAGACGTTGCAAAAAGGCGTCTTTTAAACATCCAAAAAGATATAATCGGCTCAGTCGCTTTTTGCTCCACTGCAAAGAACACTATAAAAAAGACTGTGAAGATCGTGAACAAAGCAACAATTGGTGTTGAGTCCCATGCGTATGCCTTCCCGCCTAGTTCAAGGGCAAACATTAAACTAACAACGGCAACAACAAGAGTGATCGCACCCCACCAGTCAATTTTTTGTTCGCGGTGTTCAAGGGTTTCACTATAATAACGGTAAATGAGATAAAAGGATGCTGCACCAATCGGAACATTAATATAAAACACCCAATGCCAGCTGATGGCATCCGTAATGAACGCTCCTAGCAAAGGACCAAGAACACTTGAAGTTCCAAAAACTGCTCCCAGAAGCCCTGTCATCTTCCCCCTTTTCTCAGGTGGAAAGATGTCAAAAACAATGGTGAAGGCGATAGGCATAAGTGCCCCGCCGCCAATTCCCTGAATAGCACGGAACGCGATCAGCTGCTCCATACTTTGAGCCAGTCCGCAAAGCATAGACCCCATGAGGAATACCACTAGTCCAAAGATAAAGAACCGCTTTCTTCCATACATATCTGAAAGCTTGCCGTAGATCGGCATTCCTGCCATAACAGCAACCATATAAGATCCTGTTACCCAAACAAATTTATCAAAGCCGCCAAGATCTGCAACAATCGTCCCCATCGCGGTAGCGACGATCGTGTTGTCCATGGCAGCCATTAAAATACCCAGCAATAAACCAGCAACAACCAATTTCAGATTGTTATCCTTATGTACCATCTTGCCATCTCCTAAATTATCCTTAATAAGCTTAAGTATACATGAGGGACTGACCCCCAACAATTTATTTCCCACTCTGGTTTTAAGTTTTCGCTAAGGGTGTTTGCTCCATTTCACACCCATTTCGACCTCAGTTTTATTTTATAGCCATACAATCTATAAATTACACGACAAATATTTCTTCATAAACAGCAAATGTGACGTGTCAGTTAATATGCTTTACACTAGAGATATGTTAAAGAGGGTGGGATATCTGAGATGGCTCAACATGTTTTTCATTTAAAAGCACATTGGCCTGGAGGTCGTAATGACACAGGATCGATTGCAACGAAGAACCTTAAAACAATTGTATCGATCCCGCCAGAAATGGACGGTCCTGGAATTGGAACGAACCCGGATGAAATGCTTTTAGGAGCGGCTGCAACTTGCTATATCATCACACTTGCTGCCATGATAGAGCGAAGCAAGGTGGATAAAATAGATTTAACGATGGAATCAGAGGGATTTGTAGATGTTACGGATGGTGTCATCACTTATGAAAAGATTACTCATAGACCAGTCGTCACCATCAAACAAGAGCAGTCAAAAAAACTTTCGACATTGCTGCAAAAACTCGCTATAAAGGCCGAGCATTCGTGTATGATTTCACGAGCATTGAAAGGTAATGTCGAAGTAGAAGCGATTTTGACGATAAAAACCCATTAAATCATGAAGAATAGGTCTTGTGTTACCTGTACTTCCCAAATTTATTATGATACCATAAAAGTTAATCAAGGAAAATATTTTATTATTTGGGTTCTTAGGTGATCCCCCATAATAGGAAGGGGACGATGTATCATGAACCAACAAGATGTGAAAGCTATACTTTTAAACTTGCAGAACAAACAATATATTGAATCTGATATTACACACACCTTTAGTGAAAACAATAATGCCGTTTTTTCTGTCAAGTACTCCAAGAACGAGGAGACTTTCGAGGTTATTCAGATTGAGACTAACTCCCTAGAGAAGTTTAAAGACGTAGAATCTGCCGTTCAGTCCATTAGCACAATGATTATCAGATAGAAAAGCAGTTGATTCTCCATTTATATTAAAAGAGGTTACCATGATTCATGGCAGCCTCTTTTTTGTTTGTCTTTTTATTTTTTGCGTAAAATCCAGTCATTCCCGTCTATCTTGTTAAAATGGTCTTTTATTGAAGTCATCACATAAACAATTGCTTCTTGTTCTCCTTTTTCAGTTGTAACTTTAGTTATTATCCGCTCATACAAATTATTTGCACCATTCTCTTCATAATCTTCAAGCCTATCGAGTTCTTTTAACTGTTCAGATGATACTCTATAAAGCTCACCTTTCACATGAACTTTACCGCTTTCTAATAATAATGCCGGATAGCCCCAGCCAGTATCATAAAGCTGTCCTTCAATCATACAATTCTCTTCCAAACACTCCGCCTCGTTCAGGTAATATGAATATTTCTCACCTTTTCGCAAAGATCCATATATAAATACAAGATGATCTTTCATTTTTGTAGGAACCTCCTTGTCCATCGTCTATACCCTCAATGGTATTTATAAGCTGAGAACATCTTTTATAAGCCCTAAATAGGAATTTATAGGCCGTAAAAATAATTTAAAAGCCGTAATTTTATTTTATAAGCCGTAAATGATCTTTTATAGACTTTTCGACAGCAACCAAAATTCTTTTCGTCAAGAATACCCCGCACATACAAAAACCTCAAACACATTTCATGTTCAAGGTTTCATTTCATTATATTCTATTTAGGCTGTAAAATAGTCTGCTGTGTAGGAACTCCGCCAATTGGTACAGTTCGGTCACTAAATTCATAAAGCTTCCCATCTACAAGGAATTCCCTTCCGCCTTTATAGACTGCCTGTTTCCTTTCTTGCTCTAACTCCTTACCTATCGCTTTCGCATATTCCTTTAAATCAGTATAACGATCATCCAGAGTTAAGGTGATATTCCCTTGTTTATATCCCAGCAGCCAATTCATAAAGAAAAGCACAAAGAGAAAAGTTATAAGAATGTACAATAGCATCATTATGAAATTCGCACCTCTTCTAGAGCTGGAAAATTTCTATTTCGCATCAATTATATGTTCATTCTTCTTTTTACGGCCGCCTCTTGCAGCATCAACAAACAATACAAGAGCTGTTACAATATGCATGGCCATACCTAAAAACGGTATAAAACCTACAACAGATGTTATTAATCCTAAAACGCTGCCGTAAAACCTTTCTTTTTGCACCACACAAATAATCAATGTAACCAAGTGGAGAACGAACATAAACTGAAGCGGTGCCCAGCCGGAACCTACAATGATGAGTCCGCCTAAGAATGGAATTCCAAGAAATGCTTCAATTCCGCCTGTTACCCATTTCAAAAGTCTCGATATACCCATAAGACAACCTCCTCGATAAATTTCTATCCTATCTTACGGCTTACAACTGGAAAAGTTTCCTTTTGCAAAATTTTAGCAATTACTTTAAAAGTAATCATTCCAATAAATGTTCCTGCAGAGTTTAGGATTAGATCATCTACATCGAAAGAGCGATATCCCAATTTTAATTGGCACAGCTCCATAACAAGTGAAACCAAAAAACCGATTGAAACGCCTTTCCAAAATTTCATCCTATAAAACCTAAGCAATAACGCAAAACCAAAAGGCACAAATAAGAGAATATTCCCGCCTAAATTACGAATAGGAACCATGTAGTAAAAGTGATTGAGGGAATCAACTATACTCTTAAAAGGTATTACATTATAAGACCGTTCTATTCCAGTTCCAACAAATTGATATGGATTAAAAAAAGGAAAAGGAAATGCTGTTACAAAATAAATAAGCATAAAGCCAAAAGGTATAGCTGCAGCCATAATTTCTCTTTTCATCGAAAACTCTCTTCTCCATGCAAAGATTACTGCTCTTACAAAAATCCAAAGTATTGTAAAAAGCATCATTAATATAAGTAAATCTTTCACATTATCCACTACCCTGTTTTCTTTTCATCGTAACAAAAAACCCCCAACAATTGGAGGTTTTTGTAAAATCTATTTCTTCGTCTTACTTGCTGCTTCAATAAAGGTTGTGATGATCGCCATCATGTTTTTGTTTTCATGTCTAAGTTCTTCTGGATGCCATTGTGTTCCAAGCAAGAATGTAGCCTCTTCGTCTTCAAGCTCGAGCGCTTCAATTATACCGTCTGCAGCTCTTGCTGCCACGCGCAAGCCTTTACCTACTTCTCCAATTGCCTGGTGGTGGAAGCTATTAACCGCTACTTCCTTTTCACCAACGATTTTATAAAGTTTACTATTTTCATCGATGGTCACAGTGTGAGATGGCTCAGTTCTCGTTGCAGATGTTTGGAAGTGGTTGATGCTGTCCTCGAATTCACTTACTACATCCTGAACAATCGTACCGCCATAAGAGACATTCAATAAGTGATATCCTCGGCACATCGCCAAAATCGCTCTTTCATTTTCGCGTGCTTTTTTTACTAATTCAATTTCAAAATCATCACGATGTTTATTCACTTTTTTTACTTTAGGATGTGGCTCTTCCCCATATGTTATGGAACTGATATCCTCACCGCCTGTAAAAATAATTCCGTCACACAGTTTTGCATAGTAATCAGCTTCCTCAGGTTTTCCCATCGGAATTACGACGGGAACTCCTCCAGCATCTCTGACGGTTTCCGCAAATTTATTATAAACAACGATCGTATCCACATTTTCACTCTGTGTTTCAATTGTATTTATAGACATAACAGTACTTGTAAGTCCTATCAATGGTTTCTTGTTCATCGTTATACTTCCTCTCAATTTGTATTACTTCCTCATATGTATCCCTTTTGACCGGTTACTAAACACCCATTATTTATCATTCCAATAGGGAGTATGAAATTATTCCCTTAAAATAATCATATTGAACTATGTTATCTGATGCAGTGTCTTTGAACCGCATAGAAAAACAGCTCACCCGCGTGAGCTGTTTCTGCTTGTTCTTAACAGGACCCATTATTGCATGGGAGTCTGCTGTTTATTTGCTGAATATACTAATTCAATGTCACCGTTCTCTTTCACCCTTTTGACGATATATGTTTTCTCAACACCTTGTTCGGTATTGTGAAAGGTTATTTTATCGCCCTCTTCAAAATCAGATGTACCAGTATCCCAGATTTTCTCGTCATCCTGTTTTCTCATTACCCTTCACCCCTCAATCTTCCGAATAAATAGCCTCTGTAAATATGCAAGACAACATTCTTTTCCCTATTTTCCCTCTTCATAGGAAGAATAACCGTCAAACTAAACATTTAAGTCTTAATATGCATAATTTACGTCTCGTTATTGAGAAATCCAGTGTACACTCTCCTTTAGGCACTGGAAATAGAGTCCGGCTCAATATCGGAATAGGTGTGTCGGTGTATCAGAACGAAACTCTCTCACCAACCGGTTTTGACAAGAATTTATGGGCACCTCTTCAAAATTTAAGTACAAAAATAAACAAGAATGTTGTAAAAAATGGGCACCTTACTCTTTATAGTTCTACTAAGGCTATTAAATTCCTTTAAAAAGCATTTAAATTCTTTAATTATTTACGAACATATATTTATTAAACAGTCAGGAGATCCAATTCCTTAGCTACGAATTCCATTAGTTCCGCTATTGTTTTTGATGAAAAACTAAATTTCACCCCTGCCGCCTCATACACTTCAGGAAGTGATTTAGAACTTCCAAGCTTCAGTGCTTCGATATAATTCTCTATCGTTTTTTCAGGGTTCTCTTTGTATTGTTTATACAATTGCAGTGCTCCAAGCTGAGCGATTGCATATTCAATAAAATAAAAAGGAACCTCAAAAATGTGAAGGATTTTCAACCAGTTCTTTTCTTTCCAATCCTCATAGCCATCCCAATTAACAATCGAAGAATCGTATCGTTCCTTTATCTCGCCAAACTTTTTGTTTCGTTCTTCCCAAGAATGATTTGGATTTTTATATAGCCAATGCTGGAATTGATCAACGACAATTATATATGGAAGAAGCATCACTGCTGATTTTAAATGATCCTTTTTTGCACGCTTAAGTTCTTCTTCACTTTTATAAAATTCGTTCCAGCGTTCTGCTGTCAGCAACTCCATACTCATACTGGCGAGTTCAGCTGACTCCATCGGTATTTGTTTGTTTGCATAAACTTCCTGATCTCTTTTCAGCATATCATGAATGCCATGGCCCATTTCATGCATGAAGACAATTAAATCACTGTCTGTGTTTGACAGGTTCATAAAGATAAAAGAAAGTCCTGTTTCCGGCAAAGATTCACAAAAACCGCCTTGTGTTTTACCCTTTCTGCTCTTTAAATCCAGAAGTCCCTTTTCATTCATCTCATGTACGAGGGAACCAAATGACGGATGAAGCTCACCCAGCACTTTAGATGATTTGTTTATCAATTCTTCATCAGAGTCTACGGGTTTCAATGGCTTTTTGCTGTCAGGTGCACCCGTAACATCCCAAGGTCTATATACCTCAACATTCAGTTCTTTCTTATGCTCCTTTTCTAACTGCAAAGTAAGAGGCACGACATGTTCTCGGATTGATTCAGCAAGCTGATTGCAATCCTCTGGTGTGTAATCAAAACGGTTGTATTTCTTAAACATATACTCTGTATAGTTTGGAAGGCCTGCGTTCTCAGCTTTTTTTACACGAAGCTGAATCAGTTCATCCAATATTTTTTGCACCTTTTCTTCTTCCTTTAAGATTGGAGTATACATTGCACCCCAGGCTTTTTCTCTCGTATTCCGATTGGAATCTCTCGCATGCACATAAATATCACTTAACGTTACCTCTTCACCTTCCCAGTTCGCAGTCAAGCTGCCTGCAATCTCGAAATACTGATTGACTAAGATATCTTCCTGCTTTTCAATCTCGAGGTTCGCTTCCTGAAAAAGTGCAAACTGTACGCGCAGCTTCTTTTTAAATTCACCATATTCACTATCCGGAAGATCGCTTAAGAAAGGTGATTCTAACAGCTTCTCATCTAGTATAGATTGATACTTTTTGTACAGCGGCTTTATATGCTGCTGATCGAACTCATATTTCCTTTTGTTCTCCTCATCATCACTCTGACATTGAAAGGTGATATAGTGCCTCATCATCTTTTCTTCAACTTTTTCGTACAATCTCTTTTGATCAGATAAAAAAGTTTTCAAGTCTTCAGCAGAACTGATATGCACGTTTACAAGGCTATCAAACTCTTCCTTTAAACTTTTAACATTTAACACGTCCAACCTAATCCCTCCATAGTCATTCTACCTATCACCTTATCACAGATAAGGTAAAATATGTAATTCTTAAATATGAAGAAAAGCTAACTCTTCAGCATCATTACTGCCTTTTTGAGTTAGCTTTTAATCGTTAATCTAAATACCACGATAAAATCCCGTATTCGAATATGCTTATTTCGTATTGAAAATCAATTTTCACATCGTTCTTATAATCTTCAAACTCTTGTACAATATAACTTCCATTCATGTTGAAGACTTTATACAAGTCTTTGTCAGCTACTGTATATGCAGGTTTTTCATCAGGAAGAATTGCTAGTTTCACGGTATTTTTTTCGTCTTTATTAACGATGTTTAATACCGTTTTTGGAATAGAGCTCCCTTTTTTCTCATTATTATCACTGCATGAGCGAATCACAAAAATAATTGCAATGATTGTTATGACAATATAAATGAGTTTTCTCACACATCACACCGTTGTTTTTTTTGCCGCAAATTGTTTTTTCATATAATCCATAAGTACATCTTTTATCATGATATCTTTACCGAGTTCGATCAGTTTGTTGCCTATAACACTCGGATAACCGCAGACCTCTTCATACAAGAGTGGTGTTCCCGTCCCGATTTTATACGTTTTTGTAAAATCGATCTCTTCTCCGTTTACACGTATATCTGACACACCTTCACCCTCTCCGGTCCAGCTTATTCCAGAAAACTGAAGCTTGCCAATTGCAATCCCATGCGGCCGAAAACCGCCTCCGTAGACGCGTTTGTTTGTCACATCCTCTATGTATGTTTCTTTGATGAGACCCGCAATCTGTTTCCCGGTTAGCTCCATGATGATTGGTGTATGCATGCTTTTACAAACGTTCAGAACATTCTCCTTCGTTATTTTCCCGCGGCTTAAGCTATCTGTGAAACCACCACCATACATGATTCCTGCATCTGCATTCCAATACTCTTTTAAACTATGAGCTGTCATCGTCACAAGCTGTTCGTGTGAAAGGTCATCCACTGATTCTGTAAGGACTTCTGATAAAAATTGTTCTGCTTGTATTCTTCCGTTCTTCAGCACTTCTTCTAAATCAGGATCGCGTTCATCTTCCAAGCTTATCTCTGCTAACTTGCCATAATGATCGGTAACTTTCTTAGTTTTAAGATCCACAGTGATCGTTAGTTCCCCTACATATTGACCATAGCATCCAGCCTGTACGATGATTACATCTGAAACGATCTCCGGCTGCAGCAAAACGTTATGTGTATGGGCACCAACAATTACATCCACCAATCCAGAAAGGTTCTCTGCTAGTTCACGGTCAGCCTCGAGTCCCAAATGAGATAGAAAAACAATGAGATTCGATCCTTCATGTCTTAATTTGTCCACTTCATTTTTTATTTCTGTTAAAGTGTCCCGGTTTTTAAAACCATGTTTGCTCTCATATAGATCTTCAAACAGATCAGTCGCACCAAATAAACTGATTTTCAGATGTTCTCCCGCTTCAAGCATGATCGATTTTTTGGTGCCACCTATTTGTGAGCCATCCTCTTCTCCAAGATTAAGCAATAACCAAGGAACTTTTGAATCTAAGCTTAATTGCCGAATCTTTTCTTTTGGCAGACGAAGCAGCTCGTTATTGCCAACCGACATCGCGTCATAGCCCGCAGCTGATACCATATCGAGATGGATGTACCCATTTGTTGCAAGACACTCATTCATGCTCATGTCCATATGATCACCGCCGTCCACGACGATAACGTTTTGATTTTGACTCAATAGTTCCTGCTTTCTTTTTTTAATAAAAGCAGACTGTCTTGAAGCTAGGTCATAATGTCCGTGCAAATCATTGGTGTGAAGAATCGTCAGCGTTTCTTTCATAAAACAACCCCCGTTTTTGTTAGCAGTTACATATCATAACAACATTTCCATCAGGATCTTCCACATTGAACCAAGCGACTTCCCCATGCCACTCGATCTCACGGATAATCTTGATGTTTTTTTCTTTTATGTCGGCGTAAGCTGCGTCAATGTCTGGCGCATATAAATTAAACATCGGCCCTGAACCTGGCGTGCGATGGAACGACGGATCAAACGTGTGGTCATCAAGGGATAAACCGGTTTGACCAGTGACAGGGATGTTATGAACAGGTGACTGTACTTTATCCATATCAATCGTTATCCCGAGCAGCTTCGCATACCACTCTACTGACTTTTTCAGATCAGACACGTGAACAAAAACATTATTAATGTGACTTTGAACCGGAGCAATGCTTGTTACTTTTTCACTCATAACAGATGCCTCCTAATAATTTGTTATTCCTCATACGTTTTGCGAAAACCATAAAAAGGTCTGAAATTCTTTGCTTCATAGAAAGTATGTGATGTACTTGATGCGAGCATTTCCATTCTTGCTCGCGGATACAAACTATGCAAATACTTTAAAAGCTTTTCGCCTAACCCTTTGCCTCTAAATTCTTCTGAAATAAGCATTTCACAAATATAAATCGTGACATTTTTGTCTGTTAGACCACGAATGTAACCTGCTGCTTTCTCGTCAGGTCCGACTACGACATACGCTGCATTTGAATTTTTCCATGCATCAAATGTTTCTTCATAACGCTCAACAAGCTGATTCCAGCCTTCCTTTTTGTTCAGTTCCTGTATTTCCGAAAAGTATTCTTCAGAGAAAGGTACAATCTTTAGTTCTTCCACTAATCTATCTCCTTATAAAAGTGCTTTAATGTTCTGAACCCCTTTTTCAACTTCCATAAGCGGATTACCTTCAAAATACTCCTGTTCGATAACGCAGTAATCTATCTTTTCTTCATCCGCAAGCTCCAGAAATCCTCTCATGTCCAAAAATCCTGAACCCGAGATCGTGCTTACCTTTTTATCGTCTTTTGTTGTCATATCTTTTAAGTGAAGGGAAACACAGCGATATTTATATTTCTTTAATAATTCTTCCGGTTCAAACCCTGCATATTTTGCCCAGTATGTATCAAGCTCCATTTTCACAAGTTCAGGGTCGGTTTCTTGAAAAATAACATCAAACGGCAGTTTTCCTTCAAACTTATAAAACTCGAAATCATGATTATGATAAGCCACCCGAATTCCGTACTCTTTGCTTCTAACGCCCGCTTCGTTCAGCGTATCAGCTACCCGCTTATAATCATCAATCGACTGCCTTTGTTCTTCTGTTAAATATGGCATGATCATCAAGTCGTTTCCGAGCACCATCTGTTCTTCCATATGCCGCTTTAATGCATCTCCTGAAAAACGGTCCAATGGAATATGTGCACCCGCAACGGTCAGACCGGTTGAGTCAAGCACTTTCTTCACTTCTTTTGCTGATATTCCGAAAAGGCCAGCAAACTGAACACTGTCATAGCCCATATCACTAACTTTTTCCAATGTTCCGAGCAGATCTTTTTCAGCCTCTGATTGTATGGAGTATAGCTGCAATCCGATTTTACGCATGTTTACCCTCTCCTTTTTTATTCGATTACAAAATTTTGTTCATCGAAACAGATGCCTGCTTAAACCCTGATTTCCTATAAAGTTCAATTGCATTTTCGTTGCTTCCGAACACATGTAAACCTAGTGATGCTGCACCAAGCTTTCTGGCTTCTTCTTCAAAAAAACGCAGCGCTTCACGGGCAATTCCCTGTTTTCTAAAATCATTAAGGATGTAAATATGATAGAGAAATGCTTTTTTCTCCTCTTTCATAACATGAAACCAAAGGTAGCCTGCGAGTCTTTTTTCACTCTTAATATGATAAAGATATTGTCCCTCTGTATTCTCTTGATCTGGCAGCAAGCTTTCGATCTGCTTTTCTGCCTTTTCGTTTGCCTCTTCCATCGACATCAGATAGTGCTCAGCCGTATCTTTTGCGTAATCAGGAATCATAAACCCTATGTAGCTCTGAAACTCTTTATTTTTCATTTTTTCAAATGAGATCAATACTTTCAGCTCCTTATTTCAACAAGTATTCAATGATTCCGGGCATTCTTTCACGCCAAGCTGATTCATGATGCTTTCCGCCCTCTGCTACTTCAAAGCGTACTTCAATACCCTTCTCCTTGAGCTTTTCGTATACTTTTTCTGAAGAACGGATGTAATGCCCTGCATCGACTTTTGATGTATCTTCATCAGTTCCAATATCCATATAAAACTTTTCTACAGCACTCAAGTCACTTTCTTCTATGAAGCTTTCAATTTCCTGCTGGTTAAACCAAAACGCAGACGACAAGCTAGCTATTCTGCTGTAAATGTGAGGATAGCGGCATGCGGCATAGGTTGAAATCAGCCCGCCCATTGAACTCCCTGCCATTAAAGTCACATCGGGTTTCGTTCGGTACTTTTCATCAATGAACGGCTTTAACGTATAAAGCAAAAATTCAAGATACGCTTCCCCTTTTCCTCCAAAAACACCATCTATCTGAAGCAGCTCTGGTCCAACAGAAGGGTTTTCCCAAGGACCATATTCATTAAGGCGTTCAAATCCTTCATGATTGCAGTCAATCCCGACGATAATAAGATGTGTTTTACTTTCTTTCAGATAGTCAGCAAGACCCCAAGATACGCCATAACTAGCACCTTCATCACGAAAAAGGTTTTGCCCGTCATGCATATACAAAACGGGATAGGTTTCGTCAGTTTCCTCATAACTGGCTGGAAGACAGACCCGAATTTGTCTTTCAATACCACCGAACTGTTCTATCTTAATCTTAAATTCTTGTATCATCTTATTCTCCTAATCTTGATTTTCTTATTTTCGCAATCATTGATGCCTGGCATTTTAAAAAAACTTCATTGACTAGTTGATCGGAGCGCAAGGTGCGAGACTCCTCGAAAATAAAAATCAATTTTCTTCGTGCGATGTAACGCTGCCGAAGCCTTCCTTGTCCTGCGGGATCAGCGGGACAGGTGAGACCCTGCAGGCTTGATTAGCCTAGGGGGCTCACCGCACGCCCCGCGGAAAGCGAGTATCCTGGAGCGGAAATCAACCACTTTCCAGGACCTTTAGAAAAGTTGCTGTAAGTTATTGATACAACTCATAGCCATTCACAAAAAACTGAATCGTCTCGATTTCATCTTCATTCAGTTCCCGGCCGATCCACTCTCTATAGGCTTCTGTAACGGCTTGCTTTTCCCCTTTAAATTTTTCAGTGAGATTCGCCACACTTCTTAATGTCTTTGCCTCTTGGTTATACTCTGATTTTGAAACTGATTTCCAATGAGAAAGAATATACGTTTCTGCATCAAACGTATCTATAACATCCAAAAGCTTAATTGTGTTCGAGACTGTATAGTTATTTCGCGGTGCGTACATGTTCGCGTATATGCAATCTGCCAAAAATACAATCTTTTCTTCTTTTATGTAGACGATTGAAGAATCCGTCGTATGATCTCCCCCAACATGCTGTACGATACATGTCACACCGCCAAGATCAATTTCTGCTTTTTCATCAAACGTAATTGTTGGAAGCTTAACAGTAATCTTTCGGTATTCTTGGAATTCGTTCTTGATAGCGGTTGCACAAAATTCAATTTCAATCCCTTGCTTTACCCTCTCATCCAGCGCTTCATCTGACCATGAAAAAGGCATGAGTTCTTTCATTTTAGCTTTCGTTTGGCTGGATGCAATTGACGGAAAATCTAAGGCTGACATGCCAAAAATATGATCCCAGTGCCAATGCGTAATAACAGCAAGACCCGGCTTGCGTATGCCTTTTTTACTTAATTCTTCTAAAAAGTATTTTGCATGATTTTCTGAGTTCCCAGCATCGATCATCAGCGTCATATCATCTCCAACAACTGCCCCTAAAATCGGTCTGTCTGTTTCAGAGACAGGTGTTTGATACCAAAACCGTTCGCTTAATTTCTCCAGTGTTTGCAATACTTTTCATCTCCCCATGAAACGATCTGTATACTTCTTAATTGTACATTTTTATTATCTTTCTGGGTTAGAAAGATGCACATTCTGCTCGATATGGATTTCTTTCGGCAGACTGGTTGGTGCATTTGGTACTTTTTTTGTTTTCATATTAATCACATCAGAGGAATATAGCTTGACCATCATACTTCCTCCATATTTTTTAGCCCTGATTAATATAGGCTGATTGTATTGGTTCTCAAATTGAAAATCAGGACCGTACCAGCTGACCGTTGCATCTCTGCCAGAGGGAACATACGGAACCCTTTTGCTGTGAGAATAACGCTGCACGATCTTTAATCCTGCCCGGTCAACCGCATTAAACAGTGTAGAAGACACTTGGCAAATACCTCCGCCAACACCTTCAGATAATTCACCCCTGACGATAATAGGAGCACGCATATATCCTTTAGCTATTGTTCGATTTCCTACAACTTGATTAAAAGAAAAGGTTTCGCCTGGGAAAACAACATGACTGTCTAATGCTTTTGAAGCCAGTTCAATATTGTTGGAACGGCTTTTGTTGTTAGAATTAAAATAGGTTATGTATTGTCCAATCTGCTGAGTTTTAATATGTGCAAGGAGCTCTGTATCCACTTTTGGATAGATGTTAACTTCCGGGACATCTATCTTCGCAAAGCCTTTACTGAAAAAATAGGTGTAAAAGCTTTCTTTAAACATGAGCCGATTTAATTTGTAGCCTACTTCTCCAGCAACGACACCTCCGACATCATTGATCTTGGCGTTAACAGGGGCTTTGTAGGTTTGTTTCTCGAGCTTATCTACAAATCGGTCGTATTTTTCATCATCGATCATTGGTATTCCTGGAATCGAGGCAGAAAATTGAGTGCGATTCACCTCAGCGATTATTTTCCCTTGCTGGTTCACTGTTAAGCTATCAGGCTGATTGACGGGCTGCGCGATTATTAACAATCCAGTTAACCACTTTATGAACATTTTAGTAACTCCTCCACTCTTTTAAATAGGCTGTTTTCGTTGTTGTTTTTGAAAGAAGTTGATCTCCGTTTCAGGATGCTCGCTTTCCGCGGGGTGTGCGGTGAGCCCTCTCGGTGCTTTTGCACCATGAGTGGTCTCACCTGTCCCACTGATCCCGCAGGACAAGGAAGGCTTCGGCAGCTTAACATCGCACGAAGAAAATATGATTTTTATTTTCGAGGAGTCTCGCACCTTACACTCCAATTAACGTGCCAATGGAGGCAAATTACAAAAAAACCACCCAAAACAACAATCTTTTAGAAAAGGTTATATAAGTCATACCTAGCGTTTTTTACTTTTTCCTAATTTGCAGTTTTTATTACAGATTTCAATAAAAAACGCCTGAATCAAAGTTTGATTCAAGCGTCATTCCTTATTTTATTTAAGCTTTTGTATTCAGCGGCTTAAGTCTTGCTTCTATTTCTTCACGCTGCGGTTCCAAAAACGGCGGCAGCGCGAGTGATTCTCCAAGATGCTCCAATTCCTCGTCTGTATCAAAACCTGGTCCGTCAGTCGCAAGCTCGAAAAGAATGCGATTAGGCTCCCGGAAATAAAGTGATTTAAAATAGAAGCGATCGACGAAACCAGAGTTAGGAAATCTTGATGTTCTTACTTTTTCAATCCATTCACGCAGTTCATCTTCATTATCCACACGGAACGCAACATGATGGACTCCACCGCGTCCAAGTCGTTCCTGCGGCAGATCTGTGCGTTCTTCAATATGAACCTCAGCTCCTGATCCGCCTTCTCCCGTTTCCAAAACGATAATATCAGGCTGTCCTGAAACTTCTGCAGAGTATGATCCGCTTTTTCGGAACCCTAAAAGTTCTGTCAGCACTTGTATGGTTGGCTCAGCAGCAGGAACAGTTAAACGGACAGGGCCAAGTCCGATAATCGCAGTTTCTTCTGGAGTGGTACTTTTTCTCCAAGGTTTTCCGCCTGCTACCCCTTTGTTCTTTTCATCAGAAACTAAGATCAGGCGCTGTCCTTCGAAATCACGGAACGCGAGAGTCTGCCGTCCTGCACGGTCCTTAATTCCTTCTGTTTCTATTCCATGTTCTTTTAATCGGTCTTCCCAGTAGTTTAATGCGGCATCATCTTTTACACGAAGAGAAATCGCAGAAATCGAATTGTTGCCGTCATGGTTGCGGCCAGCCATCGGGATCTCAAAAAATGTGAGCTCTGTTCCCGGATTTCCTTTTTCATCGCCATAAAATAAGTGATAAACACTCGTGTCATCCTGGTTCACGGTTTTCTTGATCAGTCTGAGCCCCATCACTTCTGTATAAAACTTAAAATTCTCAGGAGCTTTTGCGGTAAGAGCAGAAACATGATGAATTCCTTTAAGTTCCATCTACAAAACCTTCTTTCACACTTTTTCTATATTATCTGCTTTTTTGTGAAAAATGCCCAATGAAACGGTCCGGTGTTTTAGCATATTTACAAAAATGTTAACTCCTCGGCGCCCAAAGCATGACAGAGACTCCTATTAAGCAGATTCCTGCACCAAGCCAGTCATACATATCCGGTGTTTTCTTGTCTATCAGCCAGCCCCATAGTACCGCTAATATGATAAATACACCACCATATGCTGCATAGACCCTTCCGAACGTCGGGAAATTCTGCAAGGTGGGGATCACGCCATATGTGACTAAAATTAAACTTCCAGCTAATCCATATGTAATCGGCTTAGATTCCCGGAGCCAAAGCCATACAAGATATCCTCCGCCAATCTCTGCAATTCCAGCGATTATAAACAAAAAAATGGCTGTAAACATCTTGAACCTCCCTTAAAGCATTCTCCATTCATTGTAAAAGAAAAAAGACCGAAAACAAAATTCGGTCTTTTTACCTTTATATAACTTCAAGATAGTGAATGGTGAACCACTGCCTTTCATCACACCAGACTTTTTTTGGTTTAAATCCGCACATGGCAGCGATCTGGTGGAACTCTTTAATCGTAAATTTATAGGAGTTTTCTGTGTGAATGGTCTCTCCTTCTTGGAAGGCAATCTGTACGTCACCAATCGTGATCACCTGATTCTTCAAGCTTACAAGATGCATCTCAACCCGGCCTTTTTCCGCGTGGTAAAAAGCATGATGGCTGAAGTCTTCAAGCTTAAAGTTTGCCAGCAGTTCACGGTTTAATCGATTGAGCAAATTCAAATTAAAATCACGTGTAACTCCCTTTTTATCATTATAAGCAGCATTCAAGACTGCTTGATCTTTTTTCAAATCCACTCCAATCAATAGACCTCCGCCTGGTTTTAATAGTTCAGCCGTTTGTTTTAAGAAATCCTCCATTTCGTGCGGCTCAAAATTTCCAATTGTTGAACCTGGAAAAAATACAACTTTTCGTTCTGATTCAAGTTTTGGCATTTCAAATTTAGCGGTATAATCCGCTGAGACGGCATAAACGTTTAAGCCCGGGTATTCCATTGATAACGCCCTGGCAGATTGATATAGAAAATCTTTTGAGATATCGATCGGCACATATTCTTTCAACTCTGGCATCGCCTCTAAAAGAGTTCTTACCTTTTCGCTGCTGCCGCTTCCAAACTCAATGAGTGCACTGTTTGTTCCTGCTGCATTCGCCATTTCGCTTTTATACTTATTTAAGATAAATAATTCTGTGCGTGTCGGATAATATTCCCGCAGCATGGTGATCGATTCGAAAAGCTCGGAACCTTTCTTATCATAGAAGTATTTGGGTGAGATTGATTTAGGTGATGATTTTAAACCGTTCAAAATTTCAATGTACATATCTGTTTCGTTTTCATTCCCGACATGATAATGCACGTTCTGTTTAACGGTTTTCATGATTGGTCCTCCGCTAAACGCAATCCGCTGAACTGCCACCTTTTGTCCGCTTGAAAGAAGTTGCGGTATGTCGGACGAATATGGGATTGTGAGGTTGCACAGGATCCGCCTCGTAAAACAATCTGGTTGCACATGAACTTCGCGTTGTACTCACCAAGTGCACCCTCAAGTGGTTTGCTTCTTGGATAAGAGTTGTACGGGCTGCTCGTCCATTCCCATACATCCCCATAAACTTGTTTAAACGGAGCAAGAGTCTCTGAACGATCCACAACGGGGTGATAGCACTCACTTTCCGCAAAATTGCCTTCGATTGGAATCGACGCCATCGCATGTTCCCATTCAGCTTCAGTCGGGAGCCTTTTTCCGCTCCATCTTGCAAACGCATCTGCTTCATAAAAACTGATATGACAAACCGGCTCATCCAGGTTGAGTATCTTTTCACCTGTTAAGGTAAATGTATACCAGCCGTCCTCGGTTTTTCTCCAATAAAGGGGGTGCTTCCACTTCTCTTTTTTTACGGTTGCCCAGCCATCAGACAGCCAGTGCTCCGGCTGCTCATAACCGCCAGCTTCTATAAACGAGATATATTCACCATTCGTTACAGGATGAGAAGCCAGCCGGTAAGGCTCAATCCATACTTTATGACGCGGCCGTTCATTATCGAACGAAAAACCTGCACCAGAATATCCGATCTCTACAAGACCGCCTTCAATATTGATATACGTTGTTTCGGTATTTGATTGTGGAAGCTGGACAGTCTTAGGTTCAGCATATTGAGGCAATAAGGGATTGCAGGAAAAATTATATTTCACATCTGTTAACAGAAGTTCCTGATGCTGCTGTTCATGCTGAAGACCGATTTCGATCAGATCGTGTATCTCCTCAGGAAGCTGACTTTCATATTGATTGATAAGGTGAATGATGGCTTCGTCAACATGTTTACGGTATTCATAGACTTCATCCATCGACGGCCTGGATAGCACCCCTCTGGAGTGACGCGGGTGATAGGAACCGATCGTTTCATAATAGGAGTTAAATAGATAATCAAACTGGGGGTTATACGGGACATAAGAAGAATCGTTTTCTTTTAAAATAAATCGTTCAAAAAACCATGTTGTATGGGCAAGGTGCCACTTTGGAGGACTGACGTCAGGCATAGCCTGAATGATCGTGTCTTCATTATGAAGTTTTGAAGCTAGTTTTTCTGATAAGGACCTGACCTGTTGATATTGTCCGCTTAACTTTTCAACTGCAGCATGCTCAATCTGCATAAATATCCTCCCTTAACTTTTCATTTCATGACATTGCATCTAGATATATATATTGATATCGTTCAGTCGTCATTCCACTTGAGTAAAAAGGTTTATCTCGCTTTTTTCTTTTGGCCGTTTTCGTAATCTTGTTGCTCCTAGAAGTGGTTGATTTCCGTTGCAGGATGCTCGCTTTCCGTGGGGCGGGCGGTGAGCCTCCTGACGCTATGCGCCATTAGGAGTCTCACCTGTCCCACTCGTCCCACAGGAGTCTCGCACCTTCCACTCCAATTAACTTGTCAATGAAGAGTGGTAACAAAATACTCAAACGCAACAATCTTTTAGAAAAGAACCTTTCTTTTAAAGAACATATTAAACTATAAATAACCGAAATATAGGAAATTAAAACAATCTAAACGATTTCTTAACAATATAGGATGCTATAAATGCAAAGAAGCTGGATGAGGATGTGTACTTATTGGAGAGAAGCGAATAAAAGTTTTTTTGGGACCGTACAAAAAAAGAGGATAACCGTACAAAAATTTATACTTAATGAACAAAAAGGGAATATCCGTAAAAGCAGACATCCCCTCTCATTTAATCTCTTAAAAACTTACGGTCAAAGATAAAAGGACCAAACGGCACTACTGATGAAAGTCCAGCAAGAAAGGCTCTCATAAACGGCCACTTTTTAACGTTCCACACATAAAGAATGGCTAAGGCATAAAGTACAAACAGAAGACCATGCAGTGCTCCGACAATCGTTACCGCAATCGGCTGATCCATGAAATACTTTAAAGGCATCGCAACAAAGAGAAGGATAAGGAATGACCAGCCTTCTAAAAATCCAATTGTTTTCAGCATTTTAATTGGGTTCATAAAATAATTACCTCCAATATTACAATTCTATCTTTAGTTTTATCATAAATCATATAAAGATAGACTTTTTAACCCAAACTATTGTGTGAACAAAAAAGGATTGTTGGGGACAGTCCCCAAACAATTTATTTTCCCTTCCATTCTTCAGTATTTCTATAGGGTGTTTACTCCATTTCAACCTACACAACTCACCTGTTTTATTTTTCCGATAGTTTCTTTATGTCCTTTATGATCTGTTCATAAGGAGTATTTTCCACACCGTCATATCTGGATACCACTTTTCCGTTCTGATCAACTAAGAAGAAAGATGTTGCATGGATGAATTGATCAGAGTTCGGGTCTGCCGTAACAGGAGTTTTAAATGACTCTTTCGCAAACTTTTCGATTTCCTCTTGGCTGTATCCGCCTACAAAATGCCAACTTGAAAAATCAGCGTCATAATTCTCGCCAAATTTTGTTCTTGCTTCTGCATCATCACGCTTTGGATCTATAGAGAAAGAGACAAAATCCACATTAACGTTTTCCTCTTTTGCCATCTGCTGAAGTTTCGCCATATGTGCCGTCATCGGCGGACACACGGTCTCACAGTTAGTAAATATAAAGTTTGCCATCCATACTTTCCCTTTTAAATTTCCACTTCCAAATGCGTCATCATTTTGATCTTTAAAAGAAAACGACTGAACGTCCCAGTCTAATGACTGAGACGATTCTTCACTGCTATTCTCATGTTGTTTATGGTCTTTATGCTCATCATGTGATCCGCCTGAACCACCGCATGCTGATAATGCAGTCAGAACAAAGACTAAACTTAAAATCATCATTATTTTTTTCATTATCTTTCACCTCTAATATTCAATTCTACTTTTTCACGATAACCAATCTTGCAGTGGTTTAACCTTAGGAATAACAAACCGATCCATTAGAAATACAATGATAAAGGAAATTCCAGCAAGAGGCATCAAGACTCCCGTTATGATCATAACTCCGATCAGCCACGGTTTTAGCTTTTTATCAGATTTTTTTGGTACGCCTAGTCTTCCTGCAGGCTTTCTCTTTTTCCACATGATCAGGGAAAAGATTACGATCGCGACTAGTCCCAGTGCAGCAATTGTACCTAACAGCTGATTTGCCAGTCCAAAATAATGACCTTCATGCAGGGCTATTCCAATGGAAATGGCTTTTGCCATCCAGCCATAATCACTGAACCTAACATCCTCAACAATATCGCCATTATACTGATTAAAATAAACCGTCGCTTCATTTTCCGGCTTGTGCTTGTCCATCTTTTTTAAATTCTTTCCATATACGGAATGCCATCTCTTTCGACATCGGAATTTCATCTAAGGAATAAGCTTTTAATCCGTTAAGCATGTCTTCTGTGTTTAAGTTTTTCAAAAGATATCCTTGAGCACCGCGTTTTAAGGCTTCAAACCAATCCGTAATATCGTAGGAAACGGTCATAATAACGATCTTAACATTCGGGAATTGTTTTTTTATTTCTTTTGTCGCATCAAAACCATTCATCTTCGGCATGGAAATATCCATCAGAACTAGTTCTGGCAAAAGTTCTCTAGTTTTCTCGATCGCCTGAAGTCCATTTGATGCCTCCCCGACAATTTCGAATTCTTTCTGACCTTCAAGTATCTCCTTAACTCCTTCACGTGCAAGCAAGTGGTCATCTGCAATTAATAATCGGACCGGCTTATTCATGCCGTCTCCTCCTTTTTAATTGAAATAAAAGTAATTCCGCTTGGCTTACTATATTTAACTTCCAATCGAGAGATGATGCCCTATCCTGAATGATTTTTAAACCATATCCATCCGTATTTTGGTTCTGATCAAATCCCGTTCCCTTGTCCAAAACGGTGCATGTCCACCCGGTTGCCTTTGGTTGTGCTTCCACCCATACTTCATATGTTCCGGCATGTTTGATAACATTAATAATCGCTTCTCTTACACATGCAAACAACTCAACTTTTTCTTTTGATGTAAGATCCTCATCAGTCAGCTGCCAATCTCTATGTATTGTAAGATCATGCTGACTTTCCATCTCATCAAAAAAGGTATTTAAGGATTTGGTCCACGTAATATCTGATTCAGCAGGCACACATCGAAGGTTTTGAATGGCACTCCTCGTATCTTCATGTATGTGCTGCAGTGTCTTTTTTAGCTTGTTATATTTCTCAGAATCTTTCACTTCATTTCCTAGTTTATTGACTTGTACGGATAGGAAAAAGAGTGACTGTGCAATCCCATCATGCAGCTCTTTAGCGATTTTTCCGCGTTCTTCCAGCACTGCTTTTTTAGCACGTTCTTTTTGCAATTCCTGCTGCATTCGCTCCAATCGGCCAAACAGGATATTTAAAAAATATAGTGTAACAAGAAATACGATAAAGGCAGACATCCAGTTTCCCGCATTCATAGATATATAGGGCAGCAGCACCGTATGCCGGATATATTCCCACAACCCGACAGAAATCGTTGGAATCAATAGAATCAGCCATTTTATTTGTTTATATGTCATAAAGGCAAGTCCCTTCAATTGAGTTCATTCGAAATAAACATTTAAAATATAACATATAAAAACCGGACGCATATTGCGCCGGTTTAGGTAATTCCTGCATTTTTCTTTAATCTTTCATAAATTTGATAAAAATCTTCCTGCGAGATACCTGGTGCAAACTCTTCTGATATCGATCTTAATTCAGGCATAGGAGCACCTTCTGGAGCACCGATTACGGTTTCCAGCTGTCCTCCTTGCGGATGCTGGCCTGCCCAAATTAATGCAATATCCCTATAATCCGTATCACTGAACGTATAAAGTTTCCGGTGAACACCTTCCGCCTCAAACTTTCTCGTCGTCTCAAATGCGGCGTTTTCGAGATCCGGAACAGGCAGCATTTTTTTAATATCTACCCCTGTTACCATTTCAATCGCTTTTGCGTAAGCAAGAACGTGAACGCCGCCGCGAACGAGCAGATAGCCTATCATTTCACGTGCTACTGGGTTGGTTGTCATTTCATATACTCTCATTTTGTGGGTCCGCGCCCCGCATTCCAAGAAAAAGTTATGAAGCAGATCCAGCAGTAAGTTGCCGCTGCTGAACACATAATCTCCATTCCATGGTTTCCCCATCGAATCAAACGGAAATGATGTTTGTGCGGTTGCAATAAAATGCTGCGTGTTTCTTTTGTCAGTAGCTGCCGCCATCGGTGCCGAATTCACATCACCAGGCTGCGTCGTACCGTAAATCATTAGATTAATCGTATGGGAAACGAGTTCAACATGGCCAAATTCTTCTGCAGTAATACTTGAAACGAGATCAAAGAACGGCTTAAGCTTTCCCCTTTTTCTAAAATTAAACGATTGATACATATAGTTATTGAGCGTAGACATCTCCCCGAATCGCCCGCCTAATAGCTCTTGAACAGCTGCTGCTGCATTCGCATCAGGGTTCACAGGTGTCGGCAATTCGATGGCCAGTCTGTTAAAACGCTTAATCATCAAGTTCCCTCCTCACGATAGCATATCGCTTAAAGGTATGAGAATTGAAGATTGTACTATTCCTGTTTTACAAGAGTTATGAGCTATTCATTGAAGTTGCGCTCGTAAACTTCCAGAACCGCTCGTAAATCTCAAGAACCGCTCGTAAACAAAATTTTTTACAAAAAAAAGACCCTTTATCATAAAGGGCCACAACTTTGCTTTGGTTTCCCGCCTACTCCCCAGTGTTTGTTCGGAACTTCCTGAATCAGTACGCGTACTTGCTCTTTTTTAACATCTAAACTTTCAGCAGCTGCATTGGTTAAGTTTTCCATCAGCTCACTCAGCTGCTCGTCTGTTCTGCCTTCTATAACATGTACGTGAATAATCGGCATCTGCAAATTTCTCCTATTTCACATATCTGGAAGACAGCGTGACAGAACCTAATCCGTCAAATTGAGCAATAATGGTGTCATCCATATCAAATGCAATTGCTTCTGATAATGCTCCGCTCAGTACGATATCTCCTTTTTTCAACCCTTCGCCGCGCTTAGCGAGCTTTTGAACAGCCCATGCAACAGCTTCTGCCGGGTGACCGAGAACGGCTGATCCAGCACCTGTTGCAACCATTTCGCCATTTTTGCTCATAACCATTCCGATGCTTGCCAAATCCAGCTCCTCCGGCTTCACCATCTTGCTACCCAATATCAATTTCGCTGAAGAACAATTATCTGCTACGACATCTGGCAGTGTAAAACGGAAATCCTTATAACGGCTGTCGATCACTTCAATGGCCGGCACAACATACTTTACAGCTTTCCTCACATCATCTGCCGTTACATGTTCCCCCATCAAATCTTCCTTCATAATAAATGCAATCTCTGGTTCTGCTTTTGGATGAATCAGTCTGTGCTGCTGAAGCGGCTCCCACTCGAAAGCAAGCATGTCACTCAAAAGATATCCATAGATCGCCTCATGAACGCCCATCATTTCCTGTTTCGCCTTACTTGTCAGACCAAGTTTGATTCCGAGCCGTTTTGTTTTCGTTTTCTCCATTCTTCTTTCAATCAGCTTTTTTTGCAGATCATACGCTTCATCAATAGACAGACCAGGGTACTGATCGGTTATTTTCACTACTTCTTTCACGTCGCTTTCTGCACGTAAAAGGTAATCGATCACTTCAATATCAGACCTTTTCGTTACTGTCATGCTTTACACCTCCAGTTTCGTTTTCTTTGCTAATTCAGCCGCAACTTCAATAATGAGATCTTCTTGCCCGCCGACCGCTTTTCGTTTACCTAATTCTATTAGAATATCTCTTGGGTCTAAACCAAATCGTTTACCCGCTCGTTCAGCATGAAGAAGAAAGCTAGAATAAACGCCTGCGTAACCCATCGCGAGGCTGCCTTTCCGGATTTCCTGCGATCCAGGAAGCATCGGTCCGATCACGTCCTCAGCTAAATCCATCATTTTATATAGATCAATTCCTGTTTCAATCCCCATCCGGTCCAGCACTGCAAGCAGCACTTCAGTCTGTGTATTCCCTGCACCTGCTCCAAGACAGCGGACACTTCCATCGATACGGGTCGCACCTTCTTCGATCGCCACTAAAGTGTTAGCCACAGCGACAGATAAATTGTTATGTGCGTGGAATCCTACTTCAATATCAATTGAGTTTCTTAACGCAGAGATCCGCTCCTTCACTTCATGAGGCAGCAAGGCTCCAGCCGAGTCCGTCACATACACACCTTGTGCTCCATAAGACTCCATAAGTTTTGCTTGTTCGACCAGTTTTTCTGCCGGAGCAGAATGCGCCATCATCAAAAAGCCCATTACTTCCATGCCAAGTTCCCGTGCCATGTGGATGTGCTGAGCTGAAACATCAGCCTCGGTAACATGAGTAGCCACCCTGACGAGACTGGCACCTAATTTATGTGCTTGCTTCAACTCTGAGACTGTACCGATACCCGGAAGAAGAAGCACGGCCACTTTAGCCTGTTGGCACGCACCAACCGCAGTTTCGATCAGCTTCATCTCATCAGTTAGCGACCGGCCGTACTGAAGCGTTGATCCGCCTAACCCGTCACCATGGCTCACTTCGATATAGTGCATGCCTGCATTATCAAGAGCTTTAGTTGCATCAAACACTTGTTTTTCCGTGAACTGGTGAGCCATCACATGACTGCCGTCACGAAGGCTTACTTCTGTGAATTTCAGCGGCAAAGAACTATTTCGTTTCATGAGTTGTCACCGCCTTGTTCAAATGTTTCTCTTGGCCAAGCAGATGCTTAGCTACCATTTCTCCGGCTTGTTTTGCAGCAGCTGTCATGATATCCAGATTTCCAGCGTACTTTGGAAAATAATCTCCAGCTCCTTCTACCTCAATAAAAACAGTTACACGGCTGCCGTCAAATAAGGGTTCTTGTTTTAAGCGGTAACCTGGTACATAACTCTTAACCTTTTTCTCCATTTCAGAGATTGACTGTCTGATTTTCTCTTCATCCAGAGTCTTCACTTCACAGTAGATGGTCGCTCTCATTAAAATCGGAGGGTCTGCGGGGTTTAAGATAATAATCGCTTTACCTTGATCCGCACCACCGACTTCCTCAATTCCGCGCCGCGTTGTGATGGTAAATTCATCAATGTTTGCACGAGTTCCAGGGCCTGCACTTAATGATGAAATCGTCGCAACAATTTCACCGTACGTCACATCAGCTGCTTCGTTTATCGCATGCACGATTGGAATCGTAGCCTGACCACCGCATGTGATCATATTGATATTACATGATTCCATATGATCCCCTAAGTTAACGGGTGGACATACAAACGGACCGACAGCTGCCGGAGTCAGATCGATCACCGTCTTCCCCATATCTTTTAAGATGTCAGCATGTCTTAAATGCGCTTTAGCAGAAGTGGCATCAAACACGATGTCAGCAAGATCCGGTCTTTCAATAAAGTCCTCGATCCCATTCGTGAATACTCGGTAACCTGCAGAGTTCGCACGTCTTAGACCATCAGAATCCGGATCGATACCGATCATTGCTGTCAGTTCCAGACAATCACTTTTTTGAAGTTTAAACATGAGATCTGTGCCAATGTTACCCGATCCGATTATAGCTGCTTTAATCTTTTCCACTGATTTTAGTCCTTTCTGCACATAATTTTAGTCACGAAACGAGATGGTTACAGAACCTAGCTTTCCGAAAGCTGCGGTTATTTCATCACCTGAATCTACATCGATTGCAGCAGACAAGGCACCTGGAAGAATGAGTTCTCCTGCTTTTAAAGATATATTGTAGTCTGCTAGTTTGTTAGCAAGCCATGCGATTGCATGTGCCGGATGTCCAAGAGCTGCAGCCCCTGATCCTGTCGCGGTTACTTCCCTATTTTTTAGGAGTGTCATGCTTAATGTACGAAGATCTATTTGCTCAATCTCATAAAATGGTTCACCTATAACGGCTCTTGCTGATGAACCGTTATCGGCAACCGTATCCACAAGCTGAATCTTCCAATCTTCTATTCTGCTGTCTATGATTTCTAACGTAGGAACTAGCGCTTCTGTTGCCATCAGAACATCGACATACGTAACATTCGGGCCGCACAAATCTTCTTTTAAAATAAATCCGATCTCTGCTTCCACTTTTGGTTTAATAAAATCCTTTCTCGAAAGCACACTGCCAGTCGTAACTTTCATATGATCAAGAAGATGCCCATAATCCGGTTCATTGACACCAAGCATGTTCTGCATGGCCTTACTCGTCAGTCCCACCTTTTTCCCGATTACCACACGTCCTTCTTCCAGTTTCTTCTGAACCCATTCCAGCTGAATTTCATATGAGTCTTTTACAGATAATTCAGGATATCGTACGGATAAGGGCTCAACAGGGACCAATTTTTCTTCAGCTTCCATTAGTTCTGCTGTTAACTTTGAAATGATTTGCTGTTGCATCTTTGTAAATCCTCCCTTCTCTATTCAAAGAGCAAAACGCGACTGGAATCCAATCACGTTTTAAAAAGACTGTATACGTAAACTTTGTAACCCTCTATTTAATAGCAAAAGACGGGTGGGCCGATTGTAGCTTTCAAAGGCTTTTGTAAAAACCTTCGATGAAAGTTGATTGGAGCGAAAGGTGCGAGACTCCTGCGGGATCAGCGGGACAGGTGAGACTCCTAAGGGCGCATGGCGCCGAGGAGGCTCACCGCACGCCCCGCGGAAAGCGAGCATCCTGTAGCGGAGATCAACCACCCACCTTTCCCAAAGCAACAATCTTCCCCCTCTATAGTTTCATCGTTATCGTTTTCG
Source organism: Fictibacillus sp. NPDC058756 (assembly GCF_042746035.1). Taxonomy (NCBI): domain Bacteria; kingdom Bacillati; phylum Bacillota; class Bacilli; order Caryophanales; family Fictibacillaceae; genus Fictibacillus; species Fictibacillus sp. NPDC058756. The sequence goes on from NZ_JBHYPU010000001.1 coordinate 2,910,857, forward strand.
CTTCTGAATAAAATTCAAAGCTATGTCTCCCGCCTTCTCGGCCGATTCCGCTCGCTTTTGATCCTCCAAATGGTGTGCGAAGGTCACGTATGTACCAGCAGTTCACCCATAGCAAACCAGAATCGACTGCAGCTGAAACTCGCTGTGCTCTGCGGATATCGTTTGTCCAGACAACTCCTGCCAAACCATACTGTGAATCATTTGCAATTCGGATCGCATCTTCCTCCGTTTTAAATGGAATGACGACAAGAACCGGTCCGAAAATTTCCTCCTGTGCCACACGCCATTTATTGTTCACATCATAAAGAACAGTAGGTTCATAGAAGTTCCCTGCTTCGAGTCCTTTAACTCGCTTACCTCCGCATGCGAGTTTTGCACCTTCTTTTAATCCAATATCCACATAGGTTTCAACCGTTTCAAGGTGACTCTTCGATACGAGCGCTCCCATATCGGTATCTTCCTGGGTTGGATCTCCTACCTTTATTTTCTTAACTGCTGCAACAAACTTGTCCAAAAACTCGTCATAGATGCTTTCTTGCAGAAGCAATCTGGATCCTGCCAAGCATATTTCCCCTTGATTCCGATAGATCGCATCAATGGATCCTTTAACCGCTTCATCTAAATCAGCATCTTCAAAAACGATATTTGCAGACTTGCCGCCTAACTCCAGTGATACAGGTATCAAATTTTCAGCAGCGTTTTTCATAATCGTTTTTCCAGTTTTTGATTCTCCGACAAATGAGATGCGGCGGACGTTTGGATCAGTGGTCATCGCTGCTCCCATTGTGCTTCCTGGACCTGTAATGATGTTCAGAACACCTGGCGGGAGTCCTGCTTCATTCGCAATATCTCCAAACATAACGGCAGAAAGAGGCGTGTACGAAGCTGGTTTTACAACGACCGTATTCCCGGCAGCAAGTGCCGCTGAAGCTTTCCATGTCATCTGCATAAAAGGAAGATTCCACGGGATGATCAGACTCGTAACCCCTGCAGGACTATACTTGGCGTAGGACATGATGTTGTGTTTGTCATAATGCTCGCTTACCATGTATTTTGACATCTCGGCAAAAAACCGGAAATTAGAAGCAGCACGTGGAATATCGAATCCTCGGCTTTCTTTAATAGGTTTACCGACATCAAGCGTCTCAACCATCGCAAGCTCGTCCACATTCTCCATGATGAGATCCGCCATCTTGCATAGAATATCTGACCGTTCTTCTACTGGCATCTTGCTCCAGACTCCGCTGTCATATGCAGTTTTAGCAGATTGAATGGCCCGCTTAGCATCTTGATCACCGCCGTTTGCTACAAGCGCCAGTTTTTCATTCGTTGCCGGGTTAATGGATTCAAACGTTTCACCAGAAAGTGCATCGACGTATTCTCCATCAATGAACAGTTTCGCATTTTTTACTTTTACTGTCTGTGCAAGGGTTTCTGATTTCACTTCCTAGTCCCCCTTCTCTTCTTCAATCTCAACAATCATCTCAATTTCAATTGCTGTTCCGCCTGGAAGCTGTGCCATTCCTACTGCAGATCTGGCGTGTTTTCCTTTTTCACCGAAAATATTTACTAAAAGATCAGAAGCACCGTTGATGACTTTCGGCTGGTCTGTAAAATCCTCTGTACAGTTCACAAACCCAAGAAGCTTCACTATGCGTTTTACTTTATTTAAACTTCCGAGATCATGCTGGACAACAGCCAGCAGGTTCAGCATAGACTGCCTAGAGGCGGCGTATCCATCTTCGAGCGTCAGGTTTTCCCCAAGCTTTCCGTGATACTGATCAACACCCTGTCCTGCTGTAAAAAGGAGATTTCCGACTCGTACACAGCTCACATAATTACCGACAGACGGGCGCACTTCTGGCAAAATAAGCCCCAGACTTTCAAGCTTATCCTCCGGTGTTTGAATGACTTGCAACGGCTGCACCCCGCTTTCGTTTTTCGAGATTTAAGAAGGCTGCTGCGTTACCGCCAAGCATGGCCTTGCGCTGTTCATTTGTCAGTTCCAGTGTTTCATCCAGCACTTTTCCTGGATTCACTTCACGCAATAAAAATGGATAATCTGACCCCATAAAAATTTTGTCAGAACCAAAACGTTCCATCATATAACGGATGTTCATCGGATCATAATTCAGCGAGTCAAAATAAAATTGCTTTGCATAATGACTTGGAGGATGTGTAGTCAGACGAAGGTGCGGCCACACATGCCATCCCTGATCTAGACGGGGGATCAAATACGGAAAGGATCCTCCACCATGAGCAAAACAAATCTTCAGCTTTGGAAACTTCTCCATCATGCCACTCCAGATCAACGAAGCCGCAGCAAGTGCTGTTTCACTTGGCATCCCGATCGTATACATAAAGTTATGATTTGGCATGCGTTCTTTCCCTAGCGTTTCCCAAGGATGAATGAACAGAGGCACTTCCCACTCCTCCGCTTTCTTAAAGAATTCAATAAACGAAGGATGATCCAGGTTCTGACCGTTCACGTTGGTTCCGATTTCAATTCCATGAAGACCAAGTTCGTTCATGCAGCGGTCCATTTCCCTGATTGCGGTATCTGCGTCTTGCATCGGTACGGTCCCAAGTCCAGCAAAGCGGTCCGGATATTCATTCACCGTTTCTGCAATAAAATCGTTCTGGATTCGCGCCATCACTTCGGCTTGTTCCGGCGGTGCCCAGTAAGAGAACGTCACAGGGATCGGGGATAGAACTTGAATGTCTACCCCTTCACGATCCATGTCATCGATCCGTTTTTTCGGATCCCATACTTGATCTGTTACGTCTCTAAAGTTTTTGCCTCCGACCATAATTGCAGCACCGCATGCACACGTTCTGTTTAGAACCGGCCATCTCTCCCCACCATACTTTTCAGCAAAGTCAGGAAACGACTCTGGAATGATATGTGTGTGAAAGTCGATTCTTAGCACTTCCATTCCTCCACGTTCTCTGGCATCTGATAGCCGCAGTCCTTGCACAAACGGACACGTTCGTTGGAGTTGAAGCTGTGAATCGCTTCTTTTACTTGTTTTTCAATATCACTTAACTGGACCGTTACACGGTGCATCTCAGAGTCACAGCGGTCACAGAACCAGACAAAGTCTTCCAGCTCACCTTCTGCACGTTTTCTCTCAATAACCAAACCAAATGAATCTGCAACACGGTGCGGTGAATGCGGAACCATTGCCGGAAGCATGAATACATCGCCTTCTTTCACTTCCACCACTTCACGCTTGCCTTGTTTGTTGATAATTTCTACATAGCAGCTGCCTTTGATCTGAAAGAAGAATTCATCTGACGGATCCACATGGAAATCACGTCTTTTGTTCGGTCCTCCTAAAATCATTGCGATAAATTCTGAGTCCTGCCAAATCACCTTATTATTTACGGGCGGCTTAAGAAGATCCTTGTTTTCTTCGATCCATTTTAATAGGTTAAAAGATTTTAAAGTTGTCGTTGTACTCATCCTTATTGCCTCCTTTTATTTAGCCAGCTTAGGCTGGTCAGCTACAAGATCATGTGTTACAGAAAGGGCTTCATCAACCATGGAAAACTTAGCTTTTCTTTTATAACCGTTATAGAAGATTGCTCTCTTACGGATTGGATCTCCTGTGTAATAGCGCTCATATTGAACAAGACGCTGTCCGAACGCTTCTCCGCAAAGATCCCATGCAAGCTTAAACAGCTTCACACGTTCGAGCGAATCTACACCTTCACGGCCTAAGTAATACTTATCAATCTCACTTCTGATTTCCGGTGCGTTAAAATCATTTCCTGTCGGTGACATGAGCAAACCGCCAGCACCGATAATCTGGATTACTTCAATTGCTCTCGGATACATTTTTGGAAGCATGCCGCGAATTGTCTCAAGGGCTGCGGCATTCGGCATCACTTCACCAGAAGCTGTCGTTTCATACTCATACTCTGCTACTCGCAATAACGAGCGGATCACTTCCACGTTCTGCACGAGTTCACCCAAGTCGTTTTGTACATTCAGGTATCCATCAACACCGATAGAGTCTGCTAGTTTACAAGCTACTTCTGTTGCAAACGCCAGTTTCACATAGCCTCTTACACCAGATTGGTGAGCAGGCTGCTGTGCGATCCCTGTCTTAGGGTATAGAAGATTAGCAGCTTCAACATTGTTATAAAGGAATACACGGTCCCAAGGAACAAGTACGTCATTAAAGACGAGAAGTGCGTCCATCTCTTCAAAGCGTGATGCCAATGGATGGTCAAACTGCGAACGCTTGCCATCCTGCATCGGCTCACGGCAAATAAGCTTAAGTCCAGGAGTGTCCACCGGCACCGCAAATGCCAGAGCATAACGCTCGTCTCCAGGTGCGAATCCAGGGAACGAATAGATGATGACTTCGTCCGTGATCGGCGCGAGTGTCGCCAGCATTTTTGCTCCGCGGACAACTAGCCCATCCGGAGTTTCTTCAACAGCCCCAAGATGTGTGAACATATCCTTTTGTCCATGAGAGTTCTTGCTGCGGTCATTTTGCGGATTGATGATGGCATGTGTCAAAAACAGATCGTTATCTCTTATGTAGTTATAGTAGTTTTTGATATTTATAGACCATTCGGGATTGTACTGATCTAGGAACCATCCATTATGAGCCATGCCTGTTACAACAACGTTTAAAAAATCAGGCGTACGTCCCATGAGTCCAAAAGTAGATTTTGCATAGATTTCAAACAGCTGGCTTCTCGCCATCATTTCTTCATAGCTCGTCGGGTGCAGGAACGCATTGTTTATCCTCTCGCCCGTTTCTTTGCAAATATGTGTAATGGAATCTTGATATTGCGGATCATGCTGCATGTCATACAGTTTGGCAATCTCTTGGATCGGCTGTTTAAAAACAGGTTCGCTCACAACATCTGTAACTCTCCTGCCCTCTAACCAAATTTCTGGTGAACGAGATTTCAATGCTTGAATATATTGAGCACCAGTTCTAATTCCCATACCATCTGCCTCCTCTATGAATAGATGTTTGAATTTGTAACCACTATATAAGAAAGCGCTTTCAACTCTCAATGTAGAAATTTCATATTATGAAATTATTAGAAAATTAATTTATTTCGATGTTTCATAAGCTTTTGGAAGTAGTTGATTTCCGTTCCAGGATGCTCGCTTTCCGGGGGGCGTGCGGTGAGCCTCCTCTGCGCTTTGCGCCGTTAGGAGTCTCACCTGTCCCGCTTATCCCCCAGGAGTCTCGCACCTTGCACTCCAATAAACTTGTCAATGAAGCAAAGAGCGATAAGCAACAATCATTTAGAAAGAATATCTTTGTAAAAAAAGAGCCCTTATACAGCATGGCTCTTTTACGTTTTAAAGACCGATCATTCTTGGAATTCACAGAACCGCATCTTTTAAATATGTGATTAGAAATAAAATAGCAATCGCCACTTCTAAAAATGGTGATAATGATTTGAACAACTTCTCAAAACGACTTTTATCCTTTTCTTCATATTTAACTCCTCCAATACAATTTTAAAAATGTAAGCGCTGTCATAAAACGCTGATAAAACCTAGTTCTTTTGAAATGGACTCCGCTGTCTTCACGACATGATGAATCATCGATGGTGTGTCCTGTCCAAGCATATAGGACACGGGTCCTACCATATTAAGAGCTGCTATCGTCTGTCCTGTGTACGACTTTATGGGCGCGGCTATACCATACAGGCCCATTTCGTTTTCATTATTACTAATGGCATATCCGTTTGCTCTTATTGCGGCAAGCTCATCTTTTAGTTTTTCAACGCATGTAATGGTGTTGGGTGCACGTCGAAGAAGTCCTCTTGATATAGTGGGTTTAATCATTGCGGTATTGTAAGCAAGCAAGACTTTTCCAGTACTTGTACAATAAGCAGGCTTAGTATCACCAATAAAAGTAGGGACTTGTACTGAATTCGATGATGCAACACGCAGAACAAATCGCACTTCTCCACTATCCAGCATTCCGATATGTACAGTTGTATTGAACCTTCTGACAAGACCTTCACACAGCGGAAGAGCTTCAGTGTTTATGTCTTGCTGATACATGACGTGGTTGCTCCATTCTAGAAGCTTCCATCCTAATCTATATTTTTTCTGACTGTCTTGAATTAGTATGCCTTCTGAGCAAAGTGTCCTGACAAGGTGGTGGACAGTACTTGCGTTCATATTTAATTTTTCTGCAATTTGCAAGTTTCCTAGTGCTGGTTCATCCTTGGTGAAGCAATTTAATATCCTTGAAATTTTTTGAACAGATGAGATCACAAATTCTCCCCCTCAAACGGATACGTTATTTAGAATGTCAGCTTAAAGACAACCACCCCTTTCAATATGCGTTCATCGTATTGAAAAAGATAGCTTGATACAATCGTCTAATTTCACAATGTGAAATCTCTTAAAATATTTTTAGAATTATTAGAAAATTCAGCGGACTTTTGAAGGATAGCTTTTGTTAGTAAAGAAGAAGTATAGGTATTGAAGTTCATTTATAGATTTCGTTATAAACTATCAAATTACCTACCTTATTTTTCCCTTTTCAATGAAAAAATTGTAAACTGTATATAGCATTTTATTCATATATCAATTACTATATGTAGTAGCGATACTTTTACATAGCAAATAAATTCTCTTCATATTTCATCATTTCATGGGAAAGAGGTGCGGGCGTTGGACATTACGGAGAGTCTGATTACATATATGGATGAAAATTTGCCTAATTATTTAAACGATTGGCATAAGAAAGTCGTGATCTCTAACCATGATATACATAAGGATAAGGTCATCGAAAATGCTTTGCACATGGTTGAGCTCGTTAAGCTTTCCTTACGCGACCAGCTTTCACCTGAAAAAATTAAGCAGCTCGCACGTGAAGTTGCCGTTCAAAGATTAGAAGCAAAAATTAATATTGGCGAATTCGTATATAATGTAAATTTAGGCCGAAGTGAAATTGTCAGGTTCGTCACGGGTTCAGGTATTTCTATTGAACAGCTTCAGCCGGTCATTGAAACAATTAATTCTCTTTTTGATGAGTTTTTATACCACGCAGTTAAAAAGTACACCCAATTAAAAGACGCTGAAATACAAGAGAAGACGCACTTTATCGACCAAAGCCACAAAGAGCGCCTGACCATTCTCGGACAGATGTCATCGAGCTTTGTTCACGAGTTCCGAAATCCGCTAACTGCGGTTATGGGGTTTGTAAAACTCATGCAGCAAGAAAACCCGCGAATGAAGTATATCGACATCATCAGCCATGAGCTAACTCAACTTAATTTCCGTATCTCTCAATTTCTTCATGCTTCTAGAAAAGGGGTTCAGGAAAGAGATGCAGAGGAATTTGCGCTCGAGGATTTATTTTCAGACATACTGGACTTTATGTATCCGAGTCTGGTAGATGCTGATGTGAATGTGGTCCCTCGGACTGACCCGACCATTACGTTGTGGGCACACAAAGATGAGTTGAAACAGGTTCTGCTTAACCTGATCATGAATTCCATAGATGCTCTGCGGCAAAAGAAACACGATCGCCGTATTATGATTTACAGCAAAACCGAGTCAGATTCGAACGTACATATTACCATTTCAAACAACGGTCCTGCTATTCCTCCTGAAACGATTAAAACGATTTTCGAACCGTTTTTCACAACAAAGGAGTTAGGTACCGGAATAGGTCTTTTTGTGTGCAAAAAGATCATAGAAAAGCATAAAGGAACAATCAGCTGCACTTCTTCTGATGAAGTTACAACATTTTCGATCCTACTGCCGCTTCATGCTGTAGTTCATAATGAAATACATCAATTATAAATAAAAGGAACTCGGATTTGCCGAGCTCCTTTTTATTATTTTTAAGGTTTCAGTACAACTTTAATACATTCATCTTCATGGTCGTTAAATGTTTTATAGGCATTCCCTGCCTCCTCTAATGGAATTCGATGTGTAATAATCTCTGTTGGATCAAATTCCTGATTAATAATTTTATCAAAAAGCAAAGGCATGTAATGAATGACTGGTGCCTGCCCCATCTTCAACGTTACATTTCTCTCAAAGATATTTCCTAAGGGAAACATGTTATACATAGATCCATAAACACCTGTAAGCTGTATCGTTCCAAATTTCCTCACTGCATTAAGGCCAATTTCAATGGCACTGAGTGTACCTCCTTGCAGCTTCAATTTCTGTTCAACCTTCTCAACAACCGATTTTTTTCCATCCATACCTACACAATCGACTACGACGTCGACACCGCCGCTTGTTATTTCTTTAATATGAGCACCCATGTTATCGAAATCATCGAAATTGTAAACTTCCGCACGATTCTTTGTTGCAGCATGATTTAAACGGTAATTGATATTATCAATGGCTATAACTCGTTTAGCCCCTTTCATCCAAGCAAATTTCTGAGCCATTAAACCGACAGGTCCACATCCGAGCACAGCTACTGTATCTCCTTCTTTCATACCCGAATTTTCGATGCTCCAATAAGCTGTTGGAAGTACGTCCGACATGAACAACAAAGCTTCATCCTCAATTTCACATGATTCAGGAATGACAAATGGCATGAAATTTCCATAAGGTACACGCAGCAGCTCTGCTTGTCCTCCTGGATGGTTCCCGTACCTTTCCGTAAATCCAAAATATCCCCCTGTATCAATCGCTGGATTTGGATTGGAATTGTCACATTGACTTTCCATATCATGATTACAATAAAAACATTGACCGCACGAAATATTAAAAGGAAGTACTACTCGATCCCCCTTTTTTACCCGTGTAACTTCTGGACCAACTTCTTCTACAATTCCCATTGGTTCATGTCCAATTACATAATCCTTCCTAGTAGGCAGAGCACCTTGATAAATATGAAGATCAGAACCACAAATAGCTGTTGAAGTGATTCTTACGATAATGTCGTCCTTTTTCTGAATTACAGGATCTGCAACGTTTTTCACCTGGATGTCTTTTGTACCTTGGAAAGTAACTGCTCTCATAATAACCTCCTAGATGTAGAATACTTACTCTTTTCCCTCAACTCAGAAAATTATGTTCCGATGAAACAGTTTTAAATAAATAATAAAAAAGTCCCCGCCTAGTGGCAGAGACTTTATTTTAATACACCGATTCTCTATATAAAGGCATCGAGCAGCAGCGGAACGATCCCCCTGATTTTATTATTTCCGAAATATCTACTTCTAGCACTTCGTATCCTCGTTCCCGTAAAGCACGATTCACATTTTTATTGCACGGAAGACTTAATACTTTTTTATTACCGATCGACAACACGTTCGTTCCCATCGTAAATTGCTCGTCTTTATTAACTTCAATTAATTCAAAATGAGATGCGAGAAGTTTTAAGTCTTTTTCTTCAAAAGCGTGCGGATAAACAAGTGCTTCTTTGTCAGATAAAATGTTAAATACACAATCTAAGTGTAAAAAGATGGGGTCGAATGGAACAGCGATAACTTCCATATGAGGAAGCTGTGACTGCAACTCTTGAATGGTTTCTTCTGAAGTCCTTCCGCTTACGCCGATATATACTTTATTGCCATGAACGATTACATCTCCGCCTTCAATTCGATCTCCTTCTATTAAAGAGAGGTTTACTTGATGCTCCAGAAGCCAGTTTCGGAGAATTTTTTCTTCACCATCACGAATGTTGCTTCCCATTCTAGAAACAAATACCGTCTCACCAATTGTAAAACCGATATCCCGGGTAAAAACCTGTTCTGGGAATTTTTCCATTGGAGGAAGCTTATAAACATCTACAGCATGATTGGTCATAATTTTAACAAAATCTTGGTGCTGTTTCATCGCACGCTTCATATTGATATTGTCTTTCGCAAAATGACGCTGAGTTTCATTGATAATTTCATCGATCTTCATATATCTAGGTTCACATACAATTACTTTTTTTAATGTTCCATATTCACTGTCACAGTTCACGAGCTTATATTCTCCTTTAATTACGGTAGCCATTCAAAATCCTCCATTTAAGGTATATATAAGGCTCTTCCCTAAATCAACCGTACCGTAAACGTTTTTTACACCTTCAACTATTCTATTTTCATTTTTGCCAAAAATGGCTAAAAGTTATCTCTCTTTATAAAAAAACCACCCGAGCAGACGAATCCACCCGGATGGCTATCACTATTTTGTATTTATTTCACATTATTTATACGTCGTTTACTGGTCGGACAAAAGCCATTTTTTCTTTGTATGATTCCAAAAATTCGAGATGAGGATTATGCTTTTCTACAAGAAGGAAAACCTCGTGGATTAAAAGCTCCAACTCTTGCACACTGTTATGTACATCTCCTATAAAAATAGCAGAAAATCTTTCATCCATATTTTCTGGCTTAATGTTAAAAATCTCGCTATATTTGTGCATCCATTTAAATGATGGATGATGAATATACAATTTGTTCAATCCAAATAGCACACCCATTAGCTTTTTCTGGACCGATCCCAACAGATCATACAGCATCAGCCAGTCTTTTCGGTATAATAATGCTTTGCGATTGTTCCATCTGTACCAGAGGGCCAGGTTCTCTTCGATCATCTTTTCAGCAAGTTCATCTGGATAAATTTGAACTTTATTTTTTAATTTATTGATCACTTGATCTCCATATAAACTTTGTCCGTAATAGATAGAAGAAACCATACATTGTTTTCCGTAATCCATATCAAACTCATTCACCACATCGTTAATCAAAGTTTCAGCAGTACTTGTTAAAAAGCTGCTGATTTCCAGCTTCACATTCTCAGGTGTTAAATAGCTTTCTGCCCATTCTTCTTCCTCAAATGCGTGAAAATCAATCACTGAACCACTGATAGCTTGAATGGGATGCATTCGGTCTTCATCTGTTGGCGGTTCAGACCAGAAGATATTCAGCTCGATGTCTGAATATTTATCTTCCCATCCTCTTGAAACGGAACCTGCGAGTAAAACAGCCTCTATTTTAGGATTTTTCTGATAAATTGATGCCATTTTTATAGCCATTTCTTTTAATCTCATAAAAGTAATCTCCCATTTATTAGATAACATTCTATTTCTATTTTAAGAAAAAAATTTATTAAATGATAGGAATTCATTTGTTCCCTATAGAATTCGTTTTTAGAAAGTTTAAGGAGGCTTTTATGATTTCAAGAAAACCTTATATTATTATGTGCTTCTAATGATTCTTTCTGTCCCCTTGATTATGGCGGCAAAACTTGGCTATCATATTTGGATTAAAGGCTATAATATTGAACGATTCGATTTTAACAAAGCCTATTTTACAGCTACTATTATTAGTATCGTTATTTTCATCAGCAATATCAGGTTTTACAAAGATACAAAGAAGAAAGTTTCCATATAAAAAGGACTCCAGCAAAAGAGTCCTTTTTTTATATTTCATTTTTATTTATGATGAAACGGACATTTACCGGTAATCGGTTCTACGTCATCTCCGATAAAGTACTGCTTCCATTCGCGATGCTCAGGGTCACCGTAATGGCTGATGTTCGGATGCGTCGGCAAGTTATCCCACTTCTCAACACGTTCACGTACTTTTTCACGTGACATGCTTCCGCCAGGGGATGTTCCTTCTAAGCCTTCGAAAATTCGTCTTGGCTGGAATCCTAAAACTAAGCTGTTTCCAAGGTCCCGCGTTTTACGCTGTTTATATGCTGGTGCATTGCCAAACACAAAGTAGGGTTCATTATCCACTGAAAAAGCAAACAAGTGATGATCGGGATCTTTTGGAATATGTTTTGGCCATGGCTGATCATCTGTTTCGTGAAGGTATTTAAGGATGTTCCAGAAGTATTCACGATAATAGGGAATGTCTTTCTCTTCTTTTTCAGGCTCCACGAACACAAACAAACCATGACGAATCAGTTTAGGTGCGTTAAATAGTTTATTGAATTCTTTAATGGCTTCAGGCAGGTTTGACCAGTCATTATGAGTCACGTAAGCATAGCGAAGCTCACCTTTTTTCTCAGCGGCCATACCAAAGTAACAAGGAAACGTTTTGTCAGTTACTGTTTCATGAAAGGTCTTATACTCTTCAATGACCCAAGCTGGAACTCTATCTGGATTTGTCATATCTTCTTTAGTAAGCAAAGTTAATTGTTTCGTTTCCACTTAACCACTCCTCTAATCTGATAATGAGGAATTTCCCTTAAGCTGAATGATTGAAACGTGATTTGCCTTGCTTATTTTTTCCAAGCTAAAATCTCTTCTAGTTTGCCTAAATGTTGTGCCAGCCAGTTCATTTCGTGTGCAAACCTTTTAGGGGGTTCACCTTCATGCTCGATAACTGAGATCCACCACGTACTCTCCATGTACCAAACTAATTTTAGCGACTTAATTAACCTCTCAAGCGATAATTCATTTGTATGGCAATATCCTTCAATAAATGCATGTACCGCTTCTCTATTTAAAGTATCGTTATGTAAGCAGGCTGAGATAATAATTCTGCCAATGTCTAATTCAAGGTAGTCATAATTCATCCGGTCAAAATCCAAGATAGCTGTTACGGAGTCCATTGAAAACAATATATTATCCACCCACAAATCCCGATGACACCATCCTGGAGTTAAATTTTCAAAGTCCTCCTTAACCATTTTACGGGTTGCTTCTTTTTGAAAAAGTATTAGGGGTCTTAATTCTGTTAAATCTTTTTCATCGCACTCCAATAAAACAGAATTCCAATAATCAATACGATCTTGTTTAGACGGCAGATTAAACACTGTTTCTTTTTTGGGAGGAAGAGTTCCATCATTCAATAGTTTGTGAAGCTTTCCAGCAGCTGATCCTAATGATTTCATCTGTTGGGGGTCAGCTTTTCCAGCCTTTATTAAGTTTCCTTCCATAAAGCGCATAATCGTATAAAGCTCATTATCTGCAGACTCATGTAAAAGTTCCCCTCCAAGCTCCAGCAGTTCTGGACAGAGAACTCCATGATGAAGACAGCGATTTTGTGTCTGAAGTGCCGTTCGAATGGTATCATGGTCATATTTTTTGATGCGTTCCCTGTTGTATTGCTTTAAAAGAAAGGTCCCTTTATTCGTTTCTATTTTCCACTTTTGATTTAGCCAGCCGCGTTTAATGGGCATACTTTTATAAATATGCAAATCAAAACGGCATTCTGCATCGTTTTTTAGATGTTCCCATAACGATTGTTCTGCAGCTCGTTTTTCAAAACTAACGACTCCCATCGGTTTACTTCAGCTCCTGCCACTTCACCCACAATGATTCTTCTCTTTTTTTATAAAAGCCTGCGTTTCGATCCATATAACCATTTACAATAAACTCTCTTCTAATTGTACAAAAATCCTCATGGTATTGTTTGATGAATTGATTGATCTGAAGTTCACTGTAAGTTTCGTTCTCTAATTTGCGTACCAAGTACTCCAGAACCACAAACTTTTTCTTCTTCTGTGAAGGTATGTTTTTCAGTTTCCCTTCTTTATTTAAGAAAGCATTTAATACACTTGTTTGATAGTTCTCTAGTTCTGTTGTCATTTTTTCTCAACTCCATCTATATCGATTCAGTTTTTCTATTTCGTTCAAAACCTAGATAACGTGTACCTTGAAAAGTTAGGTTTCCTTTGTCGCCTTCAACCAGCTGACCATAGTCTTGTGGCTTCACCTGCAATTCCATTCGGTCTCCACTTTCGACTTCAAATGTAACAAAGTAGGTTGTACGCGCAGATGTATCGTTTGCGCCTCCGCTTACATTGCTTCGCTTTGTTTTCACATCAGCAGGAACCGTCAGTTGCGGTTGATTGTTATTGTGGCTCCATTGACTGATACCTTTAAAAATCACGAATATAAACGTACCTATAACAAGTACAAAGATAACTCCCATGAACATCGGTCCAAAATCAAAAATCCAGTCCCCTGAACCTAAACCAGGTTCTTGAAACTCTTGAAAGTTTTCAAAGTCATCCATCATATAGCCCCCCATCACACCTCTTTTACATATTATTACATACGAAAATAAAAAGACAGAAGTTTCAGTTTTATCATCATCGTTAACTTTCATCAAAAAAAGGACTGCATTCTTAAAAAATGCAATCCTTTCTAAACTTAATCGTTCCTTTAAACGGTTACCCTGCTTGCGCGGATTTCATGCAGTGCATTCTTTACTTTCCCAAACTCAGATGCGTGCGGACGGTCGTCTCCATCCCTATATCCGTAATCTACCATTCGGTTCCGGTTCAAACATAGTTTTGTAAGCTCTGGCTTAAAGAAATCAAACAGTTTGAAACGCTTTTCTAAGTGAGAGAATCGCTCTTGATACCCTTCAATACTATCAACTAAATAGGACCAGAAAACTGTCTCTTCAATCAATTCATTGCGTACAAGCACGTTCGACATGTAACGCAGATGACAGATAAATAGACCCGTGAAAATAAACTGTGTTAAGCCTTCTGGCGGCTCGCTGCGAAGAACCTTACGCAATTCTTCCGTTACTCCTTCTAGTTCAGGGAATGGCTGATCAGATATATTCACATCATCCACATAATCCTTTACTGCCAGTCTTCCAGGCTGATAATCTTTTAAGATTAAGATCGTATTCTGACCATGCGGTGAGAATACTGTTCCATATTGATACAAAAAGTGCAGAAGCGGCGGCATCACAACATCAAAGAACTTCTTCACCCATGCCTCAGCACTCAAGCCAGACTTTTCGATCAAGCTTTGTACGTATGGCTTGCCGTTCACATCGACATGATGAAGTGCAGCGAGTGTAATTGGCTGTTCGCCAGGCTTCAAGTATGTGTAGATGCTTTCACGCCAAATCGTTCCGAGCATTTCTAAATATTGATATGGAGCACCTTTCAACTCGCTGTAATGGTCATGATTCACATTGATGCTTGCTACTTCTCCTGGCAGCACAACTTCACATTCATCTCTTAAAAAGCTGTCGCGTTCAAAGATGCCTTTAATGTGTTCAGTCACTTGAGGCGCGATCACCGTACGCTCTGATGGCAGCCCGCGATATACGAGCGTATTTAAAATGCTCATCGGAAGTTTAACGTGGGACTTCAGCTTATTGGTTGTATTTACAAACGTTCTGATCGACTGCTGCGGCAAATAGTGATCCGTACCCTCTTCTAATGGCACAATCATGCCATTCGCCAAGTCTTCGGGAAAGTTCTGAATCAAAACATTCTTCCATTGCCATTCGTGAACGGGCATGAAGTAGTAATCGAGCGGCAGCTTTCCTTTTTCACGTAAAATTTCATTAAAACGCTGAACGAGGACCCCATCCAGTTCTTTGATTATCAGTTTTTCATAATGCAGTTCACTTACGGACTGGAACTGAGCACGGTCACGATGAACAGCGATCCAGAACAGCTTCGTTTCGTTTTGGTTTTCAGGTGCATATTTGCTGTAGTCGTCAAATCCAAAGCCGATACGACCTTTGTTATACGTGATCCATGGGTGACCTGACATCTCGCCTTCTAAGTCTGCATAATCAAGATCTGCCAGTTCATCGGAAGACTTTTTATGATTGTTTAATAGATTGGCATCTGCGATCAGTGTATGGTTCAATTCCTTAATAAGGTGACCTGCTGTTTCTGCAGACATACCGATCATAGGCTGAATATCCGTTAAAAAACGGATCGCACTTATTGCAGGCTTCCACTCACCGTTCTCTAATACTTGTATCGATTTTGGATCCACATCATAGCTGTCAAAGAAACGCTTTTCTCCGGCAAAACGATACTGGCGGTCATTGTTAACAGTTAATACAAAGCCTTCTTCTTTTTGCTCTGGAAGAATCATGTCTTCATACATATACTCTGCCAGCATCTTAGCAAGCAGATTTTTGTTTACTTTCTCCCACGTTTCCTTTTGAAGAAGGGATTCTGTTTCATTTATATAAAGCATGCTTTTCCTCCTTATGTATGTGAAGTTTCCCTCTGCTTCTTTCTCTTGTGAACGTTCCCCATAAGAAAACAATCAGATGGAGAACGACGAACAAACTTGCGTAAAAAAATATATCTGACAGCGACCGGACGTTTACGATCGATGATGCTGCAACAGGTGCGAGCAAAAGACCGACATTCTGAATCGCAGATATCTTGCTGTAATCGCCATGTGTATTCTGGCTCCACTTAAAAATGAATACATCCAATTTCGCAAGACACCAAGCAGCTCCTATTCCGAACATGCAGCGAAACACAATCAGTTCTGCAATGCCTGTTTCAACTCCTTGGAAAAACAATCCCGTTATAATCATGACGGTTGCTGCTATATAGCCGTTCCAGCCAAGCCTCTCACTGTATTTCCGGATTAGAGGCACAGATACAATCGCCATTAAACTGGGCAGTAAATACAATATACTGCTCATCATGGTACCTGTGTGATACATCTGTTCTGTGTACGTTGTAAAAAATGGCCGAACCATATTTATAGCTAGATGGAGGGTTAACACCACCATTCCGAATATGAATAATTGCGGCAGCACGCTTTTGGAACTTCGTTGTCCGTTTTCTTGTAACGGATCATCCACATTGTGTCCTGCTTTTTTCAGCATAAAATAACTGAAAAGCCCCAACAAACATTCCATAATCCCGATCAGCCAGAATACCAGCAGAGGATTTTCCATTTGTATGACCCAACCAGATAATAATGTCGCTGATACGATTGCACCCTGCAGAACAGCATGATAGCTTGCAGCAGCGCCTGTCGTCGTTTTTTGGTTCTCCTGCATCAGGATTGTATATAGCAGAAAATAGCTGCTCTTAAAGATCAGCAGAAGAACACTCGCAACAACAAACATCTCAAAGGTCTGGGAGATGGCCATCAAGAAGCAAGAGAGTCCTGTTCCCCATTGGCCAATGATCAGCAGAGTAGAACTGTTTTGCCGTTTGTTCGCGATCAGTCCCCAGATCGGGGTGAAAACGACAACTACGAGCCGGCATGTCATAATGTAAAAACCTGTGAGATCAGGGTCTGTTATGCCATACACTTTTTTAAAAAACTGCGGGTAGAACGGTGATAGCAATACTTCTGTACATACGAACAGAAAGACACAGCTTAATAGAAAAAGATTTAGCGAACGGCTGCGCGCTTCCATGATGGTTCCGTTCCAAAGTTTTGAAACACATTTTTCTCGTTAACTGGATAAATTTCTTCACCAAAGATTTTATTGATGATCACTGCGTTTCTGTGTGCACCAAGGCCCAAATCAGGAGCACCGACACCATGCGTGTGAAGCTCTCCATTCTGAATGAAGATATGGTTGTTCTCCATGTCTTTCGTCTGCAAGCAATAATCTTGAGTGATCTGGTAACGATTTTTAGAATCCCACTGTATTCTTTCTTGCATCTTCATCAAGAAGTGCGGAAATGAAGGGGCATAACCCGTGCCTAATATAACGACGTCAGATTCTAACTCAAACACTTCACCCGTAACGTTTTGACGAAGTGAGAGAATGTGTGTGACTCCTTCATTGTCTAAAGAAACGAGTTCGGTCATCGCTTGCATGTGTATCTCTGGCTTATACTGACCTACTGATTTTTCATAAAGCAGATCATATATGTCCGAGATCGTATCCATGCTTATGCCTTTATACAAAAGGGCTTGCTTCTGCAGGAGCTCGTCCTTCTTGGAGGAAGACAGCTGGTAAAAGAAATTTGTATAATCCGGCGAAAAATATTCAAGCCCCAGCTTCGAATACTCCATTGGAAAAAATCCTTTTGAACGCGTGAACCAGTTCAATGAATAAGCGTCATTATCCTGATGCTGAGCTAAATCATAAAAAACTTCTGCAGCACTCTGTCCAGAACCGATCACTGTAATGGAATTTGCGTTCAACAGCTCCTCTTTTCGATCTAAGTATTGCGAGGAGTGGATGACTTTTGCGCCAAGCTTCTTCTCCAGATGTGATGGCACGGCAGGACTTGTTCCGATACCTACTGAAAGGTGTCTTGTGTAATACGTGGTTATTTCACCTGATTCCTCAGATTTAACAATCACCTCATACAACGGCTCATCACCATTTTCAACCGGCATAATTTGTTCCACAGCCATTCCGAAACGGCACGTATCAAGCTGACTCGCTGCCCACTGGCAATAATGGTTATACTCTGTACGGGGAATGTGGAAGTTCTCCAGAAAATAAAAATGATACAGTCTGTTATGCTCCTGCAAATAATTTAAAAACGTATACTTGCTCTTCACATTCGCCATACTCACCAAGTCTGCAAAGAATGGGACCTGCAGAGTTGTACCGTCGATCAGCATCCCTTTATGCCAGTTGAATTCTGTTTTCTTTTCAAAAAACAGCGCTTCTTTTCCCTCTGTTTCATCCAGCATAGCCGCTAGCCCAAGGTTGAATGGACCGATGCCAACACCGATGATGTCATACACTTTATTTTGCTGCGGCTGTTCTAAAGACATCTTTCCATCTCCTTTCAAACGTTTCTCTATGGCAAGACATGAGCATCCCTGTCTTATCTGGCAGCTCAATTGGCTTTACTTTTTCAAAACCGCACTTTTCAAATACATGAATCATCTTTTCATTCGAAATATCGGGTTCAGCGATCACTTTCTCCGTAGCTTGTGATTGGAACTGAAAATGGACAATCGCACGTAATAAAGGCAGTGCGTACCCTTTTCCAAGGTATGCTTCCTCTCCGATCAAAAGGTGGATCCCTTGATCCTCGGGGTGCAGGTCGTAGCAATTCTCAACCACATCCCCTTTCACCCAATATGTTTCCCAGTAGCTCATCGGAACGCCATCGATCAAACCTAAATACAAAGTCTGATGCTTGTCTGCTAAAAAATGTTTCAGGTGTTTTTCATAGTCTTCAAAGGAAATATCCATCTTCCAAAACGGAATGACATATGGCTGCTGCTGCCACTTATGAAGAAGTGCCACATCCCTCTCTAATTCTACTTTTACAAAAGCTAGTGTTTTCTCAATGGTTGAATCATAGAAACTAAACGCTAGAAACATTTGAAGTCAACACCTTCTGTAATGGGTTTGAAATGTTCGTATAAACGGACTGCGTTTCTAAAGAACCGACAAGCTCGTCCATATCATGAAAACGTGTAAGCAAGTTCGCTTTGCAAGGCAGCTCCTCCGAATCTAGCAAACTTCTTAATAATGCTGATTTGCCACCCGTCAGTTTATCATGATGCATCAGCCTGTTTCGCAACATTTTCATAAGCTCTGATTCTTCTATAAGACCAGCTGTACCGAATCCATTGATCAGTCCGAACAAGTGGTTCATGAAGAAGTAATAACGGAAGCGTTCGATCGCGACTTCATCACTGCAGATCGTTACACTCTTCCGGTTAAGTCCAGGCAGCTGTTCCACCAGCTTGTCTGCTTTCGATTCGCTGTAATAGTATCCTTGATTATCACGATAATAGAAATGCTTCGGGTAGCCATTCTCCATCTGGACGATCGAGTTCTGCTGATGCGCCTCAAGTGCTACACCATATGTTTCATACAGCCACAGCATCGGATCTAGAGCGATTGATAAGTATTCGCCAAACCAGTCCTTGCTCACTTCTTCCGTTGATCGGTTCTCTTTTTGAGCGAGGTCCTGAATAATAGCTCCGATTCGTGATTCCCCTTCAAATCCGTGATCCTGACAAAGCCCTGCTATCAAACTCGCATTTTTGTCATTTTCATAAAACGGGTTTTCTCTGATTACCACTTCAAACCCTGACGTTTCTTTTACTGTTGGAATGTTTAAGAATGCCGGGTCCTGAATGATTTGAAACGATGGATAGATCTCCTTCAGCTCTTGTCCCATCCTCGCTTGCATAAGCCTGGAAACCTCCACTCCCCTATGAAGTTCTTTTTCCAAATTGACACGAAGTGAGTTTGTAATCTTCACAGGTACAGAGAACTTAAACATATATTTAAAATCACGGCTGTACACTGAGCGCATAGAAGAAGTAGCTGAAAAAGGCTCTCCATACGGACCTATGTAGCTTAAACTTCCTTCTGTGATCAACGCTTGAACTGACGAATCTTGGAAAAGTACAGGAACCTGCAGTGGATGCACAGGGATAAAGATGGATCGTTCATCACACTCTATCGTTTGAACAAAGTTTTTATCTTTCTGAAGCAGCTGCATCGTTATCTCTTCAGCAGTAATGTTGTCTGCTGAATCCTGATCGACAACCCCCCTGTCTGCTTTGAAGAAATGCAGCTGGAACGTCCCCTTAAGTTCTGGAGAATACATAGATTCCTGCTCTTCACTCATTCCTTGCTTACTTTTCGGTGTTGGATGAAGAAGGTGGCCAAAAAGAAGAGACTGTTCTGCTTCAATAAACGCAAATTCACTTTTCTCTAAATCAGCTGCATCATTTTCTCGCTCTTCTAAATACCGCTGTACATTCTTTTTGCTAAGAATCGTGCGCAGCATCAATTCGTCTTCCGCATCTTCCCGATCTTGATTCAGAAGCAGTTCCTTCGAAAGAACCGATACGAGCGAAACGTAATCAAGCGTTATCACTTTCTCACCTGTTTGATAAAGAATAGGAAAGTGAAACAGATGTCTGCCTGTTAATGACCAATGCTTTACCGCTGCAAAAATGGCGGAATCCTGGTTCAAGAGAGATACCTTTACCCATCTCTTTGGCGCATCTCCGTTCCATTCTAAGTGATTCATCTCACCTTCAACTTCTATAAAATTTTGTGTTTCTCTAAGATAGCAGTTTAAGAAACTCTGCATACTCGCATTTTCTGCTCGTTGGTTATGGTTTGTCATTGGGTGATCCCCCTGTTTTCGTACTCTGCTGCAAATTGAGAAATGCTATGAAGAATATCTTCAATATCCACGATGGTCGTTCGCGGATTAAGCAATGTAAATTTCAAAAATACTTGGCTGTTCACTTTTGTTTTGGCAACCAAAGCCGTACCTGTATGAAGGATTCTTTTATAGATATACATGTTCAGTTCATCCAGGTTGTTAGCATAGCCATCTGCATATCGGAAAACGACGGCATTTATTTCTGGGTTTCTGTTACAGACTTCGAACTGCTCGTTTTGATCCAGAACACCTGCAGCCTGACTTGCAAGGTGAAGCGTGTAATCAATCATGCTTGCAAAATTTTTTTCTCCGACGATTCGAAGTGACATAAAAAGCTTTAATGCGTCAAACCGTCTTGTTGTTTGAACCGATTTGCTTACGAGATGAACGAGACCGTCGTCTTCATCATTTTCGGGATTCAAGTAGTCTGCATGGTGTGCCAGGTGTCGGAAGTTTTCTTTATTTTTCACAAAGAAAGCACCGCAACTGATTGGCTGATAAAATTGTTTATGAAAATCGATGGTGATCGAGTCTGCTTGTTCGATGCCTGCGAGTTTTTTTGAATGTTTTTCACTCAGCATTAATGCTCCGCCATACGCAGCATCAACGTGCAGCCATAGACCGTTCCTCTCAGTGGTCACCGCTATATTCTGAATCGGATCTATGCTCCCAAAATCAGTGGTTCCTGCTGTTGCAACGACACACATCGGGTATAACCCTTCTGATTTTAACCGTTGAATTTCTGCCTCTAAAACATAAACATTCATTTTTTTGTTGTGATCTGTTTCGATGGTTACTACAGCCTGTTCTCCTAGACCTAACTGAAATGCTGACTTTTTTACCGTGAAATGAGCATCTTCAGAACAAAGAATGCGCATCTTATTCGCTTCAGGCGGCAGACCTTTAATCTTTACGTTCCAGTTCCACTTTTCGGCGCAAAAATGGTCACGGGCTAACAGCAATCCCATATAGTTTGATTGAGTGCCTCCGCTTGTAAACGTGCCATCTGCATTATTTGAAAGCTCTAATTTTTCGCTTACCCAGTGAATCAGCTTTTCTTCCAGATAAGTAGCTGCTGAACTTTGATCCCACGAATCCATTGACTGATTAAGCGCACCGATAATCAGTTCCGCCGCAATGGCTGGGACAAGCGGAGGACAATGAAGATGCCCTATGCTTGTCGGGTGTGATACGTGAATGCTGTTCTTAACGATTTTTTCTTTTACATCTTCAAGAACTATCAAGGGATCGTCTCCGTCTTTTGAAGTGAGAGACAAAGCATTCAACTCTTTTTCAATGTCATGCGGCTGTTTGCCGTTATATGCATCTGTATTGTTTTTATAAAAATGACTTAAAAGGTGCTGCGCTTCAAACACGATGTCCTGAAAACTTTGCAATCCAGCTTCACTGTTATTTAGAAAAAAACGGTCAAAATCAGTTATGTTCATTCTGCACCTCTATTTGAGCGCGGCTCTTACCGCATCTTTAAATATTGCGATCACATTATCAAGCTGTTCTTCCGTAATGATAAGAGGCGGCAAGAATCTAATGACACTTCCATGTCTGCCTCCGACTTCCAAAATCAAGCCTCTATTAAAGCATTCTCGTTGTATGCGGCTAGCCAGTTCAGGATGTGCTGCGAATGTTCCTTTTTGTCCTGACGGGATTTTAGGATTTACGATCTCTGCTCCAACCATTAAGCCTCGTCCGCGAACATCACCGATCTCGGGAATCTCATTTTGAAGAATAGATAGTTCAAGCATAAGCTTCTCACCAAGCTCTTTTGCATGCTGTGATACGTTATTTTCTTTGATGTATTTTAAAGTTGCTGTTCCTGCGGCCATCGCCATCTGGTTGCCTCGGAACGTTCCGATATGTGCACCAGGTCCCCATTTATCAAGTTCCCGGTCATAGATCACGACGGATAACGGCAAGCTTCCTCCGATAGCTTTTGATAAAACAACAACATCGGGAACGATATCTGCATGCTGGAATGCAAACAACTCACCTGTGCGGCCAATTCCAGTTTGAACCTCGTCAATGATCAGCGGAATGTTGCGTTCTTTTGTGATTCTGCGAATTTCACGCAGCCACTCAACTGGTGCAGGAATAGATCCGCCTTCCCCTTGAACAACTTCTAAAATCATAGCTGCTGGAGGAAGAATTCCGCATTCCGGATCATATAAAAGGTTTTCGATATATTTTGCGCTGATTTTCGCTGTATCTTCTCCACCCATTCCAAACGGACAGCGATATTCATACGGATATGGCATAAAGTGAACATCTGGCATTAAACCTTGAACATTCTGCTTAGGTCCTAAGTTTCCGGAAAGAGCCATCGTTCCGTGTGTTGCTCCGTGATACCCCCCTTGGAAAGATAGAATGCTTCTTCTTCCTGTCGCTGTTTTTACAAGTTTGATTGCAGCTTCGATCGCATCTCCGCCAGTTGGTCCGCAAAATTGAATCTTTGCACGCTTCGCGAATTCTTCTGGTAAACTATCAAACACTTCACTCACGAATTCTTCTTTTACTGGTGTCGTTAAATCCAGTGTATGTAATGGGCGCTTGTTATGAAGCACTTTTTCAATCGCATCGATTACGACCGGATGATTATGGCCAAGTGCCAGCGTCCCTGCTCCTGCCAGACAATCTATGAATTTTCTTCCGTCTGCATCTTTTACATAGATTCCTTCAGCTTCTTCTATAGCAATCGGGATCCGTCTTGGATAGGACCTCGCGTTCGACTCCCGTTTTTCCTGCTGTTTAAGGTAAAGTTCGTTCATTTCTATTTGTAGAGTGCTCATGTTTGCTCCTCCTTAAGGTTTAATTGAATTCACGTTACTGAAAATGATTCTCATTATTAATTACATGTACCACTTTAAATGATAATGATTATCATCGTCAATGATAAAAATTTCTCACTTTCTTTCCATATATTTTTAAGGCTGGTAGCGACGATAAGGTCTAAAGTCCCTGTATTTTGATATAAATTAATGAGAATGTACAAGATAAATCTCATTAGCGGTACTTTTAACAGTTTAAGCTGGCAAGTTCTCATCAGAAGTGTTGATTTCACTGCCATCCGCCCTTGTTCTATGCATCACACTTGTATTTGATCTGTATAAAGGCACGTAATAGGATAAATTTGTTTTATCAACGGTAATTTTAAATATATTCAAGGTAAAGATAAGTTTATAGAAATTTCGACATCCCTAACCAAAACTACAACCCCAACGACCTTTACCTAAAATAAAAAAA
This sequence comes from Fictibacillus sp. NPDC058756, assembly GCF_042746035.1. Classification (NCBI taxonomy): domain Bacteria; kingdom Bacillati; phylum Bacillota; class Bacilli; order Caryophanales; family Fictibacillaceae; genus Fictibacillus; species Fictibacillus sp. NPDC058756. The sequence goes on from NZ_JBHYPU010000001.1 coordinate 2,934,885, forward strand.
AGCCGCCACAAACGGCGACTTTTCACATGTTTTTCACTTAAAAAATTAAACAAGCACTCCCTCTTCCTTCAATCGAGCTTCTTTTTCTTTCACAAGCGGTATCACTTTCTCTCCAAAGTCTTTCAAATCATTTTCATAATGTAAAAAGGCGGTCAGAACAAGGTCAACGCCTAGCTGCTTCAACTCTATTATGCGGTCTGCCACTTGTTCAGGTGTTCCGATCAGACCTGTTTTGAATCCATCATTATACTGGACGAGATCCTCGAATGTAGAATTTGTCCACATTCCCTCTTTTTCCTTAGACGATTGCCCTGCTTCTTTTACGGCTTCACCAAATCCTTCAACCGCTTCAACGTCAGCATTTGAAACAATATCACGCAGAACTTGAACAGCCTCTTCTTCTGTATCTCTTACAATCACAAATCCGTTTGCCGCATATTTCAAAGTACGGCCTTCTTTCTCTGCCAAAGCCTTCACTTCTTCAATCTGATTCTTGAATCCTTCTGTCGTGTTTCCGTTCATGAAATACCAATCCGAAACTCTTGCTGCCATCTCTTTTGCAGCCTTTGAGTTACCGCCTTGGAAAATTGGCGGTGTCGGCTTTTGAACAGGTTTCGGTTTCAGCGGAGCGCCATTTATTCTGTAAAAATCACCTTTGAACGTTGTCTCTTCTTCTGTCCAAAAACTTCTTATAACTTTAATAAATTCTTCAGAACGGCGATACCTCTCGTCATGCTCCAGCCAAGGTTCTCCATATCCGGTAAACTCCCCTTTAAACCACCCACTCACGACGTTGATCGCCGCCCGGCCGCCAGAGATATTATCGAGTGTTGCCATCATCTTCGCATATACACCTGGATGCCAAAGCCCCGGATGAACAGCTGAGATAAGATTTATCTTTTTAGTAACACTCGCCAAAGCTGCAGCAAGCGTGGCCGCCTCCAGCTGATATTCAGCACCATAGCTTGCAAAGAAACGCGTCTGAAGAAGTGCAAAATCGAATCCGGAATCCTCTGCGATTTGAGCATAGCGTTTGTTCGCTTCAAATGTCCAATCTGTTTCCTGCGGAAGCTTAGATACAACCAACCCTCCGCTAACGTTCGGTACCCAATACGCAAATTTTAACTCACTCATTTTCTTTTCCTCCTCAAGGTTTATATCCCTTGAATTGGACGACATTTCGCTTCACATGGTAAAATGTTTAAGCGATTCTTAAGCCCTCCTCAAGGGGTGATCATCGCAGCCCGGGGTGAAAGTACTGCCATACTTTCACTCCTTTTTAAAGCTTTACACCTCCTTAAAATAATAAAACCCCTTCACTCAAAGAAAAGAGCGAAGGGGTGGAATAACGAAAAAAAGTACCCGCTTGCTTCTCATCTTCGGAGCTTAAATCTTAAGCTTCCTCTGAAATTGGCACCGTGCACAACTTGTACTGGTTGCCGAGGCTTCATAGGGTCAGTCCCTCCACCTCTCTGGATAAGAAGAAATTCGATTAAGTTTTAATTTAAAATTGATTGTAGCATACCCGCAAGAATAGTCAAACTATTTTTATAATTTATTTCTGGTTAAAAAGTCATTTTTTACGACCATACTAAATGCATCAAGTTTAACGGGGTGCTGCTAGTATGCTGGATTTTTATCAAGCACAAGAGAATTTATTGGCGATCGAATGGATTTTAAGGGCAATCGTTGCCTTCTTCTTTATGCTGTTTGCTGTAAAATTGATGGGCCAGCGATCTTTCTCACAGCTTCGTTTATTGGATTTCATTATGGCTCTTATCTTTGGAAACATCATTGCCCATCCCCTGTCTGACCAGCATCTTGGTCTTAAAGGTTCCCTTATCACAATGTCCGTTCTTGTTATTCTTTATGTGACTACAACCATGACCGGTCTGCATTGGCACCCACTTAGAAAATTAATAGATCCAGCACCTATTCTGTTAGTAAAGAATGGTCAAATATTATATAAAAACTTGAAAAAAGCACGGATTTCAATAGACGTTTTGTTTTCTGAACTGCGAAAACATAGGGTAATAGATATTCAAGAAGTCGCACTCGCTTTGTTTGAATCCAATGGTACCATTACTTCATTTTTACAGCCGCAATACCAAACTGTTATTCAAAAAGATTTAAACTTGCCTCCAAAGCCTTTCGATTATCCTCAGGTTGTTATTAAAGAAGGAAAAATCAATCAACAAGAGCTTTCGGAAACAGGAAAAAATGAGGCATGGCTTTTGGAACAACTTCAAAAACAGAACACAAAATTACCTGATATTCTGCTCGCAACACTCGATCACCATGAACATCTTCATGTGATGTATTACAAATGATAAAATTTTAACCTATGAACTGTGAAAGTTCTTTGTTCACTTTCTCCCACTCTTCCCAAAAAAGTCCGTGCCCGCTGTTATTTAACGGAACAAGCTTCGAATTTGGTATTCCTTTATTCATCGCTAGTGCTAAAGGATAAGGACAAACCTGATCATGAACACCATGCAGAATAAGTGTCGGGACTTGAATTTTACCTAGATCCGCAAAAAGCGATTCATCACGTAATGATCCTAATACAGCTGCAGTCGAATATCCTGCAGCTTCTAAACCTAACTGAAAGAACCAGTCGGAAAAAGGAGCCGTTACATATTTAAAGAAAAAAATATCTCCAAACCCCTGAAGCATTTTAGGCCGGTCTTTATACGTACCAGAGATAAGTGTGTTAACTTCTTCAACAGTCTGACCGAATGGGAAATCTGGACGCTTTGTAAAACTTGGTGCAGCAGCTCCAAGCAAAGCAAGCTTTGAAACACCAAAACCGCCATGTTTAGCCATATACCTAATTGAAATCGCCCCTCCGACTGAGTGCCCAACAAGCGTGAAATCCTTTATCTTTAATGTCTGTACAACTGCAAAGATATCATCTGCTAATGGATCATATGAATAGCCCGAATAAGGTTTATCAGATTTACCGAATCCTCTTAGATCAATTCCGATGCATCTAAAACCCATCGATGGCAGCTGATTAAACTGATACTCAAAAAGCTTATAATTTGCCGGCCATCCATGAATAAAAAGAATCGTTTTTTCACCGCTAGGATTAACATCTTCTACATAAATTCTGACGTTTTCCTCCACACGAATATAGTAGCCCACAAACATTCCCCCACACTTCTAATTTCCTTAATAAAATACTCAACTTTACCCGATAGGTGAATGACACAAATCACCAAAAAATCATTACAGGGTAATAGCTGATTTATCCAGGGTAATTAGGAATTATTTTGTGGTAATCTTTATTAATTCCACACTTACAGATATTTATCGAATTTTCGACAAACAACAGCTAAATGATGCTGTCACTTTCATATAAAAACGACCAGCAAGAGCCGGCCGTTTCGTAAATTGTATGTTATTGTTTATTAAGAACTTCGATCATGCGAAGCGCTACACTTCTGCTGGACTGCGGGTTTTGCCCGGTAACAAGATTTCCGTCTGTCACGGCAAAATCTTCCCATTTTCCAGCTCGCTGAAATTCTGCACCAAGTTCGCGAAGTTTTGTTTCGAGCAAGAATGGCACTTCTTTCGTAAGCTGCATTTCTTCTTCCTCTTCATCGGTAAAGGCTGTAACGGTCTTTCCTTTTACAATAGAAGATCCATCTTTCAGTGTCGCTGTTGTCAGTCCTGCAGGTCCGTGACAAACACTTCCGATTACCTTATTTGTCTGCGCCATCTGGCTTACCACTTCCTTTAGAGCTTCACTTTTCGGAAAGTCAAAGACTGTCCCATGTCCGCCTGGCAAGAAGATTGCGTCATAGCTTACTGCATCATCTGCACTAAGTTCAGCTGTATCTTCCAAGAATGATAATGCCTCTTTATATTGATCTTGTTCGACTCCATCTAAGCTGTTCGGATCTAAAGGAATACTGCCGCCTTTAATGCTTTTGACTGTTATGTCATATCCTTTATCGAGAAATTCGTTATAAGGGACTGCAAACTCTTCAAGCCAAAGGCCTGTTTTATTATTTCCGATATTTTGGTGATTTGTTACGACAATCAATATCCGTTTTGACATGTTAGCACTTCCTTTCAGTCGTCTACGTATATCATTTTTCCCGTTATTCTTTTTTTAAAACTACGGGCATCGCCTGATCTGATCTTTTTTCTTTTTTAATAGGCTATTTTCGCAACCTTTGTTGCTCTTGAAAGGGTTGATTTCCGCTCCAGGATGCTCGCTTTCCACGGGGTGTCCTCCTAGCGCTTTGCTTTGTCAGGAGTCTCACCTGTCCCACTCATCCCGTAGGACAAGGAAGGCTTCGACAGCGTTACATCGCACGAAGAAAATGTGATTTTTCATTTTCGAGGAGTCTCGCACCTTGCACTCCAATCAACTTTTCAATGAAGAGAATCGAACAAAAATTCCTATTAAGCTACAATCTTTTAGGATAAAGCCTTTAAATAAGATTTTGGCACATTTATTAAATAAAAAAACAGTCCTCTCATATGAGAAAGACTGCTTTTACATCTATTAAAACTGCTTATAAAATTCAGGATCGTCAGGATCAGCACCGTTCCGCTTGTCCTGATTAAGAGCGGAAATCCGAGTCATATCCTCATTCGTCAGCTCAAAATCATATATATCAATGTTTTCTTCAATACGGTGCTGCGTTACCGATTTCGGAATCGTTACAACTCCATTTTGGAGATCCCATCTTAAAATAATTTGTGGAACGGTTTTATTGTGCTTATCAGCAAGTTCCACTAAAGTTGGTTCTTCAAAAATTTCACCTTTTAATAAAGGACGCCAAGCCTCAAGCTGTATTCCCTGCTGTTTGCAGTATGTTAAAAGATCTTCTTGTGTCAGACGAGGATGATATTCCACCTGGTTCACCATCGGCTTAATCACTGCATCTGCTATTAGATCTTCAAGATGATGCTGCTTGAAGTTACTAACACCAATAGCCTTTGCACGGCCCTCGCTATAAATCTTCTCAAGAGCTTTCCATGTTTCTTTATACTTGCCAGGAACAGGCCAGTGTATGAGGTAAAGGTCAACATATTCCAGCCCTAGCCTTTCTAAACTCGCATCAAAAGCCGCTAGTGTTTCGTCATATCCTTGATCTGTGTTCCAGACCTTTGTTGTGATGAAAAGATCTTCTCTTGGTACATCTGACTCGGCGATAGCCTGTCCGACTCCTGCTTCATTGTTATAAAGACTGGCTGTATCGATGCTTCTATACCCTGCATCAAGTGCCCATTTAATGGACTGGATGACTTCATCACCATCTTCTGCTTTATAAACACCTAAACCAACCCAAGGCATTTGAACACCGTTATGCAGCACCGCTCGATCATGAACACTCGTAACCATAAACGAATCCCTCCTTAGTCACCATTGTGGCACACTTTATCTAACAGATAAAAAGATTAGACTCCTTGTAGCTTATCCGCTGTTTCAGCTAATCTCTTATGAGCACCATCCTGAATCGTTGATTCACTCCACGTAAACCCGTCATTTTCATACCTTGGAATGACATGCATGTGAAAGTGAGTCAGTTCACTAAATTTTCCCCCATTTTGGTTAATTGTAATCCCATCCGGTTTTAAACAAGTGTTTAACTTTTCAGAGATCAGTTTGGCTGCATTCATAACGGCAAGTGTTTCTTGGTGCGTTAATTCAATAAGTTCTCTTACGTGTCTTTTCGGTAATATTAATGTATGCCCTTCATTAAAAGGATCTATGTCCAAGAAACAACGGACAAGTTCATCTTCATATACGGTATGTACAGGCATTTTAGCATTTGCTAAATCGCACCCTAAGCAACTCATTTAGATCAATCCCTTCAATCGTGCAAGCAGCAATCCATGCGCCAGCTCACTGTCCTTCCAGATGCCTTGCTCAATATTGCGAAACGCCCGCTCTATAGGAATATGAAATGCTTGAATAGAAGCTTCTTTTTTCTCCAGTTTCTGTGACCTATATTCAAGAATATCTTTCGTAAAATATACATGTGTAACGCAATTACTGTAGCAAGCACTCGGCTGAATGCTGCCTAAATACATAGCTTCCCCGCAGACAATACCAGTTTCTTCAAGCAGCTCACGTTTCGCTGCCTCCTCAGGTTCTTCATTAAGGTTCATTCCACCGCCAGGAAGCTGGATAATGATTTCTTCCACCGCTGGCCGAAACTGACTGATCAATATTAAACTATTATTTTCAAGGGCAACCATTACAGCTGCTTCGTGTGGCATCTCTTTTAAAGTAATCTTGCCAAACTCATCTTCAAACACTTCTATCTCTTTATCTCTGCTTTGATATACAAGTTCTTTCTTCAATCGGTCCCCCACCTTTTTACAACAGCGTCCTCTTAACATTATCCAAACTTGGAAACTTTTACAACTATGAACACATTGGGAATTTAGACCATTTAACTATTTTTCTTCTTGTGGAAAAAAATAGGCGTCCGTATAATGTTAATGAATATGTGGGAACTTTTATGAAAACATTTTCGTATGATCAACTAGACATATATAAAGGAGTTTTCCACAATGAAAAAGAAAATAGGAATTATATTTATTATTCTCTCATTTGTCCTTTGGATTTTTATTCCCATCATTCCCTTTTTATCGCTTAGTGCTGCCGCCAAGACAGGCATCGTGAGTGGATTGTTTATTGGCGGAGAAGTGTTCTTCTGGCTTGGTGCACTTCTAGCAGGAAAGGATATCGTAAAAAAATTCATTCAAAAATATAGGCGTAAGAAAGAAAAAGAGGATGATCCCTCTTAATACTCTTTAGGAGGCAAAGATATGAGAAGGGTGACTGGAATCGCTGCTTTGCTGTTTTTGTTCGGTTGTTCATCACCTTCACCAGAACTTGAAAGTTTAATGAAGGAACACCCTGACATTCAAAAAGAATTGCACACTCTTCCAGACGAAGAATTATCACAAGTGAAAATTCCAAGCCATTTGCCATTCATACCTGATTCCATCTCCTCAACAGTTGAAAAGAATGCCGGATTTCAGCCAAGGTTTGCAGAAGTCGTATACCATAAAAGCAGCAATGCCAGTTTAATTGTTGCTACCTATTTTAATAGAGTTGAAAATATTGATCCTGACTTACCGTTGTCATTCAAACTAAAAGATGGCTCCATAGCAGATATGAGAATGAATCATGTGGATACACGAGAATTAGTCTGGTCTGATAAAAATAAGAAGCTGACCTACAAGATTACATTGGATGTTGTTCCACAAACGAACAATCCATGGACAACTGAAGATATGCTGAACATTGCAGATTCCATGAAATAAGGAGCTAACGATGGAGGAAATTCTTTTAGGTTTTATTTATACCTTTTTAATCATGCTTACTTTTGAAACCATTTTTAGCAGAATACTCGATAACGGATCTAAACCCTCAGGAAAGAAAGTATTTGTTCTTGCTATACAGAGCTTAGTCATCAGCTTGTTTTTCTTTGCTGTTTTCTGATAGATTTGCTTTTGGATGTTTATTAAACGGTCATCGTTGAATAGTTGATTGGAGCGCAAGGTGTGAGACTCCTGCGGGATCAGCGGGACAGGTGAGACCCTGCAGGCTTGAAGAGCCTAGGGGGCTCACCGCACGCCCCGCGGAAAGCGAGCATCCTGGAGCGGAGATCAACGCCTTCTAATAGCAACAAAGATAAAACCCGTCAGCTTATTGCTGCACGGGCTTTTCTTTCATTTGATTCCTCAAAATGTATTCAGATCTCATTAAGATCACAGCAGATATCATATATAAGAAGGAAGCGATATAAAATAGACTTCCTATCGTCAGGAAATCTATTAAATATCCTGTTGCCATCACCGCAATAGCTCCCCATACACTCGTCCATAAATGGTAGTTTCCTATTTTCTGTCCAGTATGTTTTCCTGCAGTTTGTCTCGCAAGTGCTGTCTTTTCAGTGGTTTTCTGTACCGCTCCTAAAATACCCATTATGATTTGTAAAATATAAAGCGCTGAGATCGTTTCAATGAGCGGAACGATAATCATTACTCCCGCCATTCCCCACGTATATAACAGCAATAAAGAACGGTCTCCTATTCTATCTGATAGTCTTCCAATCAAAGGATGAGTCAGTGCTGCTGTAAGGGCAAAGAGTCCATACGCCAATCCGAATTGTGAGTAGCTGTCACCTATATTTCTAATGAGGAGCAGGTAAAAAGGGAACACCATTGAGCTGGCCGTCATTAAAATACTCTGCGATGCTACAAATATTCGATAGTTCATTGTCCATACCTCTCGTAAAAAAGATTATTAAAGCGTTCTTCAGGATCGAATTCTCTTTTCTTTTCGAAGAATTCCTCGATGCGAGGATAGGCTCTTTTAAGCTGTTTATCTGATGGATACGAATAATACGGTAAATAATAGCTTCCATCGTGATCCAAAGTAACATCAATTAATTTTTGCAAGACTTTCTCTGTGACTTGGATGTCCTGTTCCGAACGGCCTTGATTGATCAGCATAACAAGAGCAAACATGTCATTCTTCGCATAAGAGAGGACAGCATCTTCGTCATGTCCTACATATCTTATTGTTATGTTTAGTAAGTTTAGTTCTTCTTTTTCTAAAACTGCTCTTAAGTCATTGATATACTCAGCAAATTGATCAACAGGGACAAAGTATTCTTGCAGCACTTCTGTCCTATTAGGATTTTCATACTCCATAAATTCACTGTCTGAACGCATAACGTTGTTGCGTGTCTCATATTTACCGTCATTATTCATAAAAAATTCTTTTTGCGTTTCCCAGAGTAGACCTTTACCCCAGTCACTGTATCTGGACAAACCAAGCATAAATTTTGGCAAAGCCACAATTTCTTCTTTTTTTAATTCCATGTATTTTTCTCGATTACCCTGATCTTCAGCAAGCACGTAGTCAGTAACATACATCTCTTTTAAGAAAGATTCTGGTGCCACTGATATTCGTGCTAGGTGCATCTTCACTGAATCATCATGTTTTACTTTTTCATTAAAATACGTTTCATACTCTTTATAATTCATAGCAGCTGATCGATGCTGATATAGTTCATCATCAGCAAGTTCCAAGGTAACATCGAGTATTACACCGAATAAACCGTACCCTCCAATTACATAAGGAAACATATCACTATTTTCTGTGCGGCTGACATTGATTATTGCTCCATTTGGTTTTAACAATCGGAAAGATTCTACTGAGTCGATTAACGAACCGTATCGTATATCCCGCCCGTGAACATTAACACTTAATGAACCTCCAACAGTAAAAATATTCTGTGACTGCATCACTTTTATCGATAAACCATATGGGTTTATCATTTGCTGAATATCAGCCCATGTCACACCTGATTGTACCGTGATCTTTTTTTCCTTAGGACTAAAATTTAAAATTTGACTGTAGCCTGTCATGTCCAGCAAGGTTCCATTTGGATACAATGTATGCCCTCCCTGGCTGTGCTGCATACCTGCAATAGATATTGTTTCTCCGCTTTCGTCCGCTTCTCTTACCCATTGTTGAATTTCTTTAGTTGAATGAACATCTCGAAAATATTTCATTTTAACCGGCAGAAGTTTCCCTGCATCTTCTGCAGTTTCTTTTGCACTTTGGCGAGAGTATACGTGCAAACTTGAGTAAAAGGCAGATCCATAGATTAAAAAACAAATTAAAATCCATTTCAATTTCAACTTTGGCACCGCCTTTTCTTCTTAAGTGTAAATTTACACTTTAATTATAAAAGGTCTCTTTTTTCCTGGCAAGAATTTTTTTCCTTCATTAGAATCTAGTTTTATCAAAGCTAGTCACTTTACGGTACGTGTTCTTATATTTATTACACGTACGCTTAAACATTCACTGTTTTCGCTCTCTGCTTTTGCCCTTTCACCTTCCTCCCTAACCAACAGAAGATAATCAGCATTTTACTAGTGTTATCTCGTAAAAAATATAAAAAATGGTGATTAGTACAAGCACTCATCTTCCCCTTTCATATAGTAATAGTGGGGGTGATACTAAATGAGTAAGATACGAAAAAAGCGTAACGAAGAATCTCCAAACGGCAAAGGTGGCAAAGGCGGAAATGCTACTGCTGCATCTGCAAACGGTTTAGATCTAGGTAATCTAATTGAAAAGAAGTTACGTAAAAAAACCTCTACTACTGGTACGTCTACTCCAGTTGCAGGAGCAGCTGCTAATGGTATAGGCTCTGGCGGTGCTGTAGAAGCGCTTCGTGCTTTGTTAGATTCTGGTCTTTCTGAAAAGAAGTCTAAAAAGTCTTCAAAGAAAACTTGTAAGAAGTCTAAAAAGTGTAAGAATGACGACAGCTGCTGGGAGTAATCCTTAGTAAATAAAAAAAGCCCCCTCAGAGGGCTTTTTTACTTATTTTGTAACACTGACTTTTTCTGCTGCATTTTGCTTTAAATAAGTTAGTGTTGCAGCTCCTAATAGATTAGCAGCAACCAATAACGCATCTTCGTTGATTTTAAATTTCGGATGATGATGCGGGTATGTCTCATCCCAAGCTGTATCTTCTGCACCTGTAAAGAAGAATGTTCCAGGTACCTTTTCTAAATAATACGCGTAATCTTCCCCGCCCATCTGCGGTTCGATCTCCTCAAGCTCCAGCACACCTGGCACTTTTTTCGCGACATCAACTACAAACTCAGTATCTTCTTTATGGTTCACAACTGCTGGATAACCGCGTTTAAATACATATTCATAGGAAGCATCCGCTGCTAAACAGGTTCCTTTTGCAATGCGGTCGATCTCTTGTTCGATCGCAACACGCACCTCTTCTTTAAACGTTCGAACTGTACCAGTTAGTTTCGCTGAATCTGCGATTACGTTAAAAGCATTTTTCGCTTCAAACGCACCAACAGATACAACGGCGGCATCCAGCGGATTCACTCGGCGGCTTACAATTTGCTGCAGATTTGAAACAAGTTGTGCTCCGATCACGATGCTGTCTTTCGTTTTATGAGGCTGTGCGCCGTGTCCGCCCTTTCCCTGAACTTTTATTGTAAAAGAGTCAGCAGCGGCCATCACTGGTCCTGTTCTATACCCGATTGTTCCGGTTGGCATTGTTGCCCAAAGGTGTGTTCCGTAAATGACGTCAACTCCGTCCAGACAGCCATCCTCGATCATGACGATCGCTCCGCCTGGTGCTAATTCTTCGGCGTGCTGATGGATAAATACAACATTTCCTTCCAGCTCATCTTTCATTTCATTTAATACTTTTGCCAAGACAAGGAGTGTAGCTGTATGGCCATCATGCCCGCAAGCATGCATCACTCCTGGAACATTAGATTTGTAAGGAGAATCGTTTTCTTCCTGAATAGGAAGTGCGTCAAAATCAGCCCGCAGTGCGACTGTTTTGCCGGGCTTTCCGCCTCTTAATGTAGCTACTACACCTCTTCCGCCTACTCCTGTTCGAACGTTTAATCCTAATTTTTCATGATAAGCCGCAATAAAAGCTGGTGTTTCCACTTCTTCAAATGACAGCTCTGGATTTTGATGAAGATGTCTGCGGATCTCCACCATTTCATCTTGATAGTTTGCCAACCGGCTGAATAATTGTTCCAAACCCGCTCACTCCTTCTTTATCTTTTACATTTTTATATATTCGCCAGGACCTAATGGAAGTCCTAGCACATACCAAATAGCAAATAAGATACACCAGAAAATCGTGTAGGCGATCGTGTACGGAAGCAAGGACGATATGAGTGTCCCCATCCCCATGTTCTTGTCGAACTTTTTAGCGAAAGAAAGCAGGATTGCAAAATATGCAAGCATCGGCGTGATCGTATTTGTAATCGAATCACCAATTCTGTACGCCATCTGAGTAAAAGCCGGGCTGTAATCTAATGCCATGAACATCGGTACAAAAACTGGACCTAGAATCGCCCACTTAGCTGATGAGCTTGCAATGAGCAAGTTCACGAGTGCTGTGAATAGAATGAATGCCAATAATAGCGGCAGCCCCGTAAATCCTGATTCCTTTAAAAAGTCAGCACCAGTTATGGCAATGATCGATCCTAAGTTGCTCCAGCTAAAATATGCAATCATCTGAGCTGCGATAAAGGCAAGAACGATATAGTACCCCATTCCGCTCATCGCTTTTGTTAAATGCTCGGCAACATCTTTATCATTCTTTAATGCCTTTGAACCAAACCCATAAGCTGTTGCTGGAATTAAAAAGAATAGAAGCATAATAGGTACGAGTGAATCCATAAATGGTGAGTCTATAAGCTCGCCTGTTTTCGGGTGACGAAGCATTGCTCCTTCAGGAACGGTAACAAGAAGTATGATACCTGTGTAAACGAGAAGAGAAATAGTCGCCCACTTCAAGCCTCTTTTTTCATCTGAAGAAAGAGCCTGTTTTTTAACTTCAAGATTTTCAGGTGCATGGTACTCACCAAGTCTCGGCTCTACGATTTTTGTAGTAACCCAAACGGCAACCGGCAAAAGAACAAATGTGGAAGCAAACATGAAGTAATAGTTCATAGCAGGATTCGCTGTATACTCTTTATCCTGAAGATGTGCTGCTGATTCTGTAAAACCGGCAAGCATAACATCGAGCATGCTGATGATGATGTTGGCACTGAATCCGCCAGCAACGGCTGCATAAGCTGCTGTAAGCCCTGCAATTGGATGACGTCCGAGTGTTAAGAACACCATAGCTGCAACAGGCGGAAGTACGATTAATGCGGCATCGGCAGCAGCGTTTCCAACGATTCCTATAAATATAATAATAGGTAAGATGAGTGCTTTTGGCGAGGCTAGAACGACTCTGCGCATAAATGCTGAGATTAGACCTGTTGATTCAGCTAGTCCAACTCCAAGCATGACAACAAGGACTAGACCTAACGGAGGGAAGTTTACAAAGTTGCTGACCAGTTCTGTCAGCATTCGTTTTATGCCCTCTTCGTTTAATAGATTGACAGCAGTAATCCTTTCATTGTTGGCAGGATTCACTGCACTCCAGCCTGATACTCCAGCTACAAAAGATCCAAGAAGAATAAGTGCTGTAATAATCACAAATAAAGTAAGAACATCCGGTAGCTTATTTCCGTTTTTCTCTACCCAGTCCAATAGCCTGTTAAAGACGTTCTTTGGTTTTTGATCCAGCTCTGGCGGTTTTGGTGTTGGTACTGCTTTAATTGCTGAACGTGCCATGATGATCCTCCCTTTTTGTTATGATTATTCAGAAAATTGAATTTCCTAACATTCTACAGGCTGTTCGACATGCTATCAAGGGAGATTTAAGAACACAACTTTTTTACTACAAACCAATACAGGCAAGGGGTGAGAGGAATGTAAGGGCTTTCCTTTACTGAATTTTCTTTCATTTTAAAATTTACCTGTCTGACATCTTTCGCTATAATGAATCTATCATTTTGCTTTTCATATCTTTTTTAAGGAGCGAACTTCATGGATCTTTTGTTAAAAGAAAGTCTGAAAGCAAGCTATAACGAGCAAGCTCATACAAGAGACAAAGCCGATATAGACGTGTGGAAGATCGTTGAGCTGAAATCTTATATAGATGCTCTTAGCAATGAAGGATTAAGTGCAGTTCTAGATATCGGCGCAGGCTCTGGACAGCACGGGAAATATTTGCTGGATCACGGCTTTGATGTAACGTGTATCGATCTTTCTCCAAGCATGGTCGAAACATGCCGTATGAAAGGATTAAAAGCACAAGTGATGGATTATTATACACTCGATTTTAATGCTGAATCCTTTGATGCTGTATGGGCGATGAATACACTGCTTCACGTTCCAAAAGTGAGTCTGCCTGCTGTTCTCAAAAACATTCATACAGTCCTTAAAGAAGATGGATTGTTTTATATGGGGGTATACGGCGGTAAAGATTCAGAAGGCGTTTGGGAAGACGACACCTATATCCCAAAAAGATTCTTTTCTTTTTATACAAACGAAGATATTCAAGACGTAGTATCGCCATTATTCGAAGTGCTGAACTTTCATGTCGTTCCTGAAGCAGGCGGGAGCATGGACTTTCAATCTTTATTGCTGCGTAAAAAACATGTTGATAAATAGATCAGAGTGAATTCACTGAAAAATTCACTATGGATAGGTCGCTTGGCATCCGCCAAGCTTCTTTATTGGGATCCAAACGCTGCTATTGCAGAAGTTTTGGGGATAATCCCGCGAGTTTTGATGATATTCCCGCGAGTTTTGATGATATTTCCGCGAGTTTTGATGATATTTCCGCGAGTTTCATCAATAATTCCGCGAGTTTTCAATTCTCGCTGCAAAAGCAGCAAAGCCCCTCTTGCTAAGGGGCTTTGCTTAGATTTTTCTCATGAATTGGAATGAAATGTGACCAGTTCGTTTACTTACCTTTTCGGATTGTTTTACAAATCCCTTCGCTTCATAAAAAGGAATCCCTTTCATATTACCCTTTTGAGCTGAAACCCATTGTTCTTTAATCCCTAGACTTTTTTGATAATCCGTATAAAAGCTCAACAGTTTACTTCCGATTCCTAATCCTCGCTTATGTGGATCCATATAAAAGACGTAGATTTCACCTGTTTGGTTACCCGTTGTTCCGCCCCCGATCGCACCTACTACTTGACCATCTTCTTCTGCAATAAAGTAGCCATGCCAATGTTCACTGAACTCCGTGACTTCTTTCAAGATCCTATCTTGGTTATAATAGTCTTCAATAACCTGCTCTACATACGCGTCATCTTCCAAATAACCATATGTTGCTCTCCATCCTTGTGAACAAACTTCAGCTATTCCTGCCACATGTTCAGTTCCTGCTTTTTTCAATGTAAGGCTCGCTAATTCTCTCATTATTTCCACCTCTTTTATTCACATCTAACTCCAATTATAAACTATTTTTTGGTAAAATAGAGATATACATCTCAGTCAGTCAAATGCCTATTTTACCTATGAAAGGCGGACGTTTTTTTGACAAAATTGATTACTAAAAATGAACATGTTTATGACATGCTGGACTCACTTTTACGTGATGAGGGTGCATTCTGGAATTCTTTTTATGAAGATCGAAATAAGAAGATTCCTTTTTTTATTGACGCACCGGACGAGAATCTAGTGGACTATATTGAAAAAAGGATGATTAAGCCCGGGCGGGTTCTCGAACTAGGATGCGGACCTGGACGAAACGCTATCTATCTAGGAGAACAAGGGTTTGAGGTGGATGCTGTTGATCTTTCGAGCGAAGGGCTTCAATGGGCACGTGAACGAGCGGATGAAAAAGGCGTTCATGTTAACTTCATTCAAGGCAATATTTTCAAACTCGACATCCCTCTGGATGAATACGATCTAATCTATGATTCTGGCTGTTTTCATCATGTCCCTCCTCACAGAAGAGTGAGCTATCTTCAACTATTAAACAATTGTTTAAAAGCCGGCGGGCATTTTGCGATAACGTGTTTTGATGCAGAAGGAATGGGACTTGATTTACCAGATGAAGAAGTTTATAGAGAGCGGACGATGAAAGGCGGCCTCGGTTATACATTTGAAAAGATGCGTGAGGTATTTTCACATTTTGAAGAGCTCGAACTTCGTAAAATGAAAGAAGTGAAACAGCCCGCAGACACGTTTGGTTTGCCATTTTTATGGGCTGGCTTATATAAAAAGTAAAAAGGGGCTGTCCCAAAAGTAAGCAAACTTACTTTTGGCAGCCCCTAATTTTTTGTTTTTCCAAAACAAAAAATAAATAATACAGCTATGAATTGGATTTATTTCAATTAATGAATTTATCTAAATGGTTTTAATTTTGTTTTAGGTAGCTTGACCGGTGCCAAGCTACCTTACAATAAGTATAATTTCATTTATGAGCCTTTGAAGAGATTTATGAGCCTACAAAAAAATTTATAGTCCTTCAAATTTTTTTTGAGCCTTCAAAAACATTCGACAAATTCGCCCCAAAACACTACCTCTTCAGCACAACAAAATCCCGCCATTCTTCCGGAAGCATCTCTACATATTTGCGGCTTAAAAACCGGTCATCTACGAGGACAAGGGTGCCACGGTCCTCTTCCGACCTGATCACCCTGCCACCCGCTTGCAGCACTTTGTTCATGCCCGGGTAAACGTATGCAAAATCATAGCCATTCTTTCCTGCGTTTTGAAAATAATCCTTCATCGTATCGCGCTCCAATCCTACTTGAGGCAATCCGACTCCGATTATTACTGCTCCTGTTAAGCGGTCTCCTTTTAAGTCGATTCCTTCTGAAAAAATACCGCCCATGACAGCAAACCCAACGAGCGATTGCTCCCCAGCCGTATCAAAGTTAGCCAGGAATTTCTCACGCTCCTCCTCTGACATAGCAGGGTGCTGAACAATTGGTTGAAATGCTGGATCTTCTTCCAGAAGCCGATCAACCACATCTGTCATATAGCGATAGGACGGGAAAAAGACGAGATAATTCCCCGGCCGCTTATCCACAAGATCGATAATCATTTCCTTTATCGGTTCAATTGTCGTTTCTCTATCCCTGAAACGAGTAGAAAGAGGCTGGATAAAAACGTCCAGCTGTTCCTTCTCATAAGGGGACGGCATGCGAATCACATAGTCTTCTTCCCCGCCTCCAAGCATCTCCATAAAATAGGCTAGTGGAGAAAGAGTGGCAGAAAAGAAAATGCGGGACCCATATTTTTTCCCGGTTTGAAAAAGAAGCTGTGACGGATCCATACAGAACAAACGAACTTCCACTTCACTTTTAAAAACATCAATAAATGTAACAAACCGCTCATCATAAAAATCTGATATTTTCACCATCTGATTCGCAGCAAAAAAGGCCTCAAGCAATTTTTCATCACTTTCACCGCTTGCCAGCAGTTGTTCTGCCTGCACCAGAAAATCATCCAAACAGCTGATAAAATCTTCAGGAAGATCAGGAACGGCAACCTGCTTCTCTCCATATTCTTTTTTCAGTTTCAGCATTTCATCATTTACTGCCTTAGCTGTTCTCCACAGCCTCTCGTTCTTTCCTTTGTATTCCCGGGACAGCTGCAAGAATGCTGATTTCTGCAATTCTGCAGAATACATACTGCGCGCACGATCTACAAGATTATGCGCTTCATCCATGAGCAGCACCGTACGTTTCTTTTGTTCTTCAAACAAACGTTTAAACGATACACGCGGATCGAACACGTAGTTATAATCACAAATCACACCATCAGCCGCATATGCCAGATCAATCGAAAATTCAAACGGACAAACTTTATGTTTTTGGGCATATTGAGAGATAACATCACGATTCATTATGGTTTCATTTTTTAAAATATCTAATACCGCACCGTTGATTCGGTCAAAATACCCGTCCGCAAATTCACAGTACGAAGGATCGCAGCGCGTCTCCTCTTTAAAACAAACCTTGTCTTTCGCCGTAATGGTTACACTTTGAAAAAACAACCCTTTTTCTTTCATCAGCTGAAGAGCTTCTTCCGCATTCTTTCTGTTCAGCGTTTTTGCTGTAAGATAAAAAATCTTTTCTGCCTTTTCCTCTCCTATTGCTTTAACAGCTGGAAAAAGGGTGGAGATCGTTTTCCCAGTCCCCGTTGGCGCATTGGCAAACAATGTTTTTTTATCCGTAATCGTTTTATAAACGGCACCTGCAAAATTCCGCTGTCCGTTTCGATAATGATCAAACGGAAATGGAAGTTCTCGGATGCTCTCGTTTCTCTGCTGCAGATTCGCTAATCGAAGTTTCGCATAAGGAGCATAACTTTTTACGAGATGAAGCATGAACTCCTCTAGTTCTGCTAAGGTACAGGTTTCCTGAAATCTTTTTTGTTCACCTGACTCCACCTGTACGTATGTGAGCTGTACCTTTACTTCGTCTTTTTCATCTTTCTTTAAGTACATATAGGCGTAGCACTTTGCCTGAGCCCAGTGGACGGGATAAGACTCTTTCTTTATATCATCTAACTGTTTTGCAGTTGATTTGATCTCATCAATCGTTACAAGATCTTCCTCTAGCAAAAGACCGTCACAGCGGCCTTCCACCACGTAATCGATTTCTTCATACGCATAGCTCATCTGCAAAAATACTTCTGCAGCATCTGCTTCCCCATATGTTTTTTGTATCGTTTGATGAGCTTTCGTTCCCTCTATCAATGAGGATGTGGTTTTAAATCCTGATTCAATGCTTCCTGAACGGAATACGTACTCGACAAGTGCCCGAACGGAAATTTTGACAGATTGAGGCATGACTTCACCTACCGATTCCAATCAATAATTTGTAGTTTAATAGTAACACAAAGAATTTGAATTTCACTTAACCGCTTCCAGTATCTTGTATTTCCATGCTACCTATGTTTAAAAATAGACTATTCTTGAAAATAGCTATTGCTACTCAATACTTTTATGGTAAAATTTAAACTGTTTGAAAGCGATTACATAAATGTCTGGGGGCTATTTAATATGTCTACACAAACTACATCACTAGTTAAAACATTAAATCTGAAAAACTTTACACACGGCACTTCTGAACAGCGCAAAGATTTTGCTGCTCAGTTTGAAGCTGGTCTGAAAGAAACAGGTTTTATCATTTTAGAAGGTCATGGTGTGAACACTCACTTAATCGAGAAAAACTATGAACTGTGGGAAAAGTTTTTCACTCTTGATAAAGAAATTAAGCAAAAGTATGAAGGTGTTGAAGGCGGAGCTCGTGGATACACTGGATTCGGAAAAGAACATGCGAAGAATCGTTCAGTTGGAGATCTAAAAGAATTCTTCCACGTGGGCCAAGAGCTTCCTGTTGGACACCCGCTTTCAAGTGATTATGCAGTTAACGTTTGGCCAGAAGAAGTAGCTGAGCTTCGTCAATATGCTTTGAACTTTTATCGTGAATTAGAGCGTGTTGCTCGCAATATGCTTGAAGCATTAGCGATTCAAATGGACCTACGTCCAAGATTCTTTGCTGACATGATCCAAGACGGAAACAGCATTCTTCGTGCAATCCACTACCCGCCTCTTGATGATTCAATGGATAACGGAGCGATTCGTGCAGGTGAGCATGAAGATATTAACTTGATCACACTTTTAGTAGAATCTACGGCTTCTGGCTTAGAGCTTCTGACGCGTGAAGGAGAATGGGTGCCTGTTAAAGCTGAAAAAGGACAAATTATCGTTGACGCTGGGGACATGCTTTCCCGCATCACGAATGAAGTGATCCCGGCAACGACTCACCGTGTAGTAAATCCTGAGGGCGAGAACACATCTCGTTATTCCATGCCGTTCTTCGTACATCCATATCCGAATTCATTGTTGGAGACGATTCCTTCATGCATCTCTGAAGATAATCCAGAGAAGTATCCGCCGATCACAGCTGGCGACTTCTTATATGAACGTCTTGTTGAAATCGGTCTAATAAAAAAATAAGCAAAGAAAAGCTGGTCCCAAGGGATCAGCTTTTTATTGTACAACATGCCCGCTATACGGTTTTTCCCACTCTCTGTCTTGCATTGTTTGCAGCATGCCTACCTTCCACTTATTCTTTTTATTAAAAGAAATATAGACATCCCGATATTTTTTCTCTTGTCCGTTTTCCACCGTAACGAGATCGACATAGCCAATAGGCCAGCCGTCGTTCATACGAATACTTAAGTCGTCGTAAGACTTTATATATGTCCCTTCTGTAAACAACCTCTTGTTTCTGTTTACCCAAGTGCCTTTTGCGTTTTCCTTAGAAATCGTTACGTCTTCGTCATACGCACCATTGTAAAAATAAATCTGGTCAAACGCTTCTTCAAAGTTTTGATTCGATGCATGTTTTAAAAACTGTGATGCCTGCTGGCTAGCTTGGAATTTCACCCATAGATCAGGACCTAAAAGTATAGAAAAAGCAATGAAGAAAAGTCCCGTTACTATCCAAATAACTTTTCTAAAGTTTTTCATAAAAATACCTCTGTTCTTTTTCCTTAATATTATCCATTTATTGTAATTATTTCTATGTTAATTCAATGATAAATACATGACAAAATACACTATGCTGACGTCTTAACGTGCAAAGACAGCCCTCTTACTCTGCTGAGGGCTGTCTAACTACTGCTTCATCATTTAAATCTGCTGTACAATTTTGGCACTTAACCGCTCTTAATGGAATTGTCGATAAGCAATATTTACATTCCTTCGTATCCGGTTCTTTCACTTCTTCTTTTCTTTTCAAACGATTAATCTGCTTCACAACTAAGAAAATAACAAGAGCAATGATAAAGAAATTGATGAGCGTATTAATAAAAAGGCCATAATTCAGCGTTGCTGCTCCTGCTTTTTGGGCTTCAGCCAAAGAGGAATAATCCCCTTTTCCGAGGTTTATGTATAAGTTGCTAAAATCTACCTTTCCTAGCAAAAGACCGATTGGAGGCATAATTACATCTTCAACTAAAGAAGTTACAATCTTTCCGAATGCTGCCCCGATGATTACCCCAATGGCAAGATCCATCACATTTCCGCGCATAATAAAGGTCTTAAATTCATTCCACATCTTAATTTTATTCCTTTCTACATGGCTATACATATGTATAACCATACAATAGTTTCTTTAAAACTTCAGCTATGAAATCGCTTTAAATCTACTGTAAAGAGATCCTTCATATCTGTACAAACATCTTCATCAAACACCAGCTCGAGCAACTCTACACTTTCAATTCGGGCAGTAAAAGGCTCCAAATATTTCACCGAATAATCAAAAGCTTCTACCAGCTTTTCATGTGTCAGATGACTGGCAATTGTACAATGAGGAACCCACTGAGCTGGGGCATATAAAGATTTCGGATCGGTTATTCCCATAAACCGTTTATGATACCTAGTGTGAAAGTCTGTTAAACTTGGATCTTTAGTTGGAGCTGCGTACAATGTACCACTGTTTAAAAACATTCCAACCGACGGTATAAATAACTGAACAGCAGACTGATTTTTAAAGTACTCTTCCATTTCTTTTTTAAACAATTCAACTTCCAGCTCATTGTGAGTCGCAATTGTAACGTGCGGTCTCATCCCATAATCAGTTATGCCCGCTTCTTTCATTCCTTGCCTTAATTCATCTATTTTTTCTTCTGTATCACGATCAAAAAAGCCAAGAATTCCATACATCGTATCAGCTCCTGAAAAAAGATTTTATTACACGTACAAAACGGTTTACGCCGTAGATAATTAACACATCGATTATTAAAAATGCCGCTGCACCACCTAAATCCCCTTCAGGTGTCAGTGATGATGACCAGTAAATATAGAAACCTGCAAAAATCATTGCACCGGCTAATGCCGTCTTCCAGCTGGCGACGTTCAAAAGACCGCCAATAAGACCTAACAATAAACTCAAAACAGGAAAGACAAAGAACAAATAAAGCATAATATCTAATATAAAATACCCCCATAACAAATCCTCTAATCCCCCATTACCGTTCGTGTAATTATACCTTAATCCAAAGTTTGGCAAATAAATCTTTCGTCTTTATCAAGTATTATCACTATTTCGCTCTTGTCCTAAAAAAATGGGCTAATTCCGCCCAAACCTTTAACTTGTACGCTTAATAATCTGTCATTGTAAAGAAGGAGGTGGGTTATATGGGATTTAAGTCACACGGAAACAGCTTTGCTTTAATCGTAGTGCTATTTATCTTGTTAATCATCGTTGGGTGTTGCTGGTGCGGTGGTTACGGCGGCGGTTACGGCGGCGGTTACGGCGGCGGTTACGGAGGAGGCTGGTGTTAATCACCACCTTTCTTCCAAGCTGGAAGTAAGGCGCTGAGTTAATCTAGCAATCAATTGCGTTAAAACCTTTTGCTGAGAAAAACCCCTCGAATGACTAAGAGAGAGAAATAGAGAGAGAAAAAAGGCCTGCACTCTTATGAGGGCAGGTCTTTTTAACATTTGGGCACCATCAGAAAAAATACTACAATACGTGACTCCTAACCTATTAAAATTGAACAACTTTCGCCCTATTGTTTCTAGGAAGTTAGTTTTTTAGTATAACTATATAACATAATTACAAATTAATAACAGTAAATTAATATTTTTCCATTATCGTAAACCTGTATGAAAACTGGCAAGTCCAAAAAAATGTTTACAGGAGGAAGAAATGAAAAATAGTTGGAAAATGAAACTGCTCCCCTCTGCCCTTGCTTTATCAGTCATTAGCAGTTCAATCTCACCAGGTTTAACATCGGCTTTAGGAGAGTTCGACTTAACATCTGAAATTGTTCAAACCCCTATTAATGAATACCGTGCAGACCTGGCTCCAGGTGTAAAAGAAAAGCACTATAGTTTTGAAGGAAAAGAAGGAAAAAAGATTGAGAGTTTTGTAGTAGACGTTGATGTACATAATCCTAATGTATCAATAGAAGCAGGTGCACCTAATGATGAAGACGGTTTTGGTCTGCAGCCGGTCCGGGCACAAGCAAACGCTGCAGATGCAGAAAGCCACAAAGTTGTTGCAGCAGTAAATGCAGATTTCTATAACATGGCAACAGGTGAACCGCATGGCATCGTCTATAAGGTTGGCCGAATAATTAAAGATTATAATAACCGTACATGGAATTTCTTTGGAATAAAGAATATGAGGCAGAAAATGAATAATTTACGATAAAAAATAAGTAAAAGCTGGCTCGATATTCATTTATTGAGCCAGCTTTCTATACGTATGAGTGATTTCGTTCATTTATGTTCGTCTTCTGAGATTTATGAGCGCCATCTGAAATTTATGAGCACCATACGATGTTTATGAGCACCATCCGGGATTTATGAGTACCTTCTGAGTTTTTCCACGCATACAGCACACCAAATAAAAAAACACTGCAGGGGCCACTCTGCAATGTTCGTTCAACACTTGATGTATTCATATTTACTAAAGATTAATTACCTTCTGAAGCACGAGATCTCTTTCTTCCCCTTTTACTTCTGCTGGCTTCAAATTCCCTGCCACTTCATATACAACAAGCTCTGAGTTCCTTTTTAACGATACAGCTGTTTCTACGTGACATCTGATCAGTAAATAAACCAAGTCTCCTCTTACATCTTGTTTTAGAAGCTGAATATCGTCTGAACCATTAAAGCCTACGGATGAACCGATTACGGCGTATTCCCCAACTAATGAGCCGACTGATTCATTACTCGAAGAATCAGCTTTCAATACAGACTGCTTCTTCCTCACAGCTGCTCCTGAATTAGATTGAAGCACATAAGTCAAATCTTCAACCATCGCGCTTGCTGTTGGGAGTTTGCCTGCCCCAGCACCTTGAACAGTCACTTTACCCGCAAGACTTGTTTCTACCATGATGGCGTTTTGTACATCTTCCACTCCGTATAGAGGATGTTCCGTATCAACGAGCACCGGCTTAACAGAAGCTGTGAATTGACCGTGGTTACTTCTGATTCGCGCCAAATGCTTCACCTTATAGCCCCAGCGGGTAAACACTTCAATCTGCTCAGACGAAACTTCAGTAATTCCTTTTCTTTCTACCTCATCCCAGTTTGGAGAACTTCCAAAAGACAATTCGCTAAGAATCATGAGCTTATAAAATGCGTCAAATCCTTCTACATCATTAACGGGATCAGCTTCTGCATATCCAAGATCTTGAGCTGTTTTTAACACATCTTCAAAAGCTGACCCCTTTTCGCGCATGTTTGTCAGAATAAAATTAGAGGTACCATTTAATATAGCTTCGACCGATAGAATATCATTTACCTGCAACAGCTGTGAAATGCTGCGGATAATCGGCGTTCCCCCGGCTGTTGTTGCTTCATAGCCAACTGAAACCCCGGCTGCTTCTGCCTTTTCCAGCAATGTTTTACCGTGTCTGGCAAACATCACTTTGTTGGCCGTTATAACGCGGCACCCTTTTTCAATGGCTTTGCTTAAATACGTAAATCCTGGTTCCTC
The DNA here is from genome assembly GCF_042746035.1 of Fictibacillus sp. NPDC058756. NCBI lineage: Bacteria > Bacillati > Bacillota > Bacilli > Caryophanales > Fictibacillaceae > Fictibacillus > Fictibacillus sp. NPDC058756. The sequence goes on from NZ_JBHYPU010000001.1 coordinate 2,958,765, forward strand.
TCCCACAATGGCTTCAAAAACAATCTGCAGATCTGGAATGTTTAAAACTTCATCAAAGTCAGTCGTGACAAGGATATGTTCATCAACATCCCGCTTTTTAGCACCATCTTTTACTAATATGGCTTCGATAATAACTTCCTCACCCAGTACAGATTTCAGCTGTTCCCTGTGAGTCTTCAGCGCTTCATAAACACCTTGCCCGACTGTTCCAAAACCAAGCAATGCCGCTTTAATAGGTGCCATATTGCAGCCTCCTCTCCTGATCTAATGCATTCTTTACATAAGGTCCCCACTTATCGAACTCTACTAAGAAACCATCATGCCCAAAGTCTGTTTCAATCGAATAAAAAGTTCCATACCGAGTGTGTTTTACAAAGCCCTCAATCACTTCTGGCGGATAAAGCAGGTCGCCTTCGTATCCGAAAGCATGGACTTCAGCTTGAATCTGTGAGGCTGCCCGTTCCCAGCCGCCCAGCTTATCACCGATATCATAAGCATTCATCGCATATAAAAGGGTCAAATAACTATCTACATCAAATCGTTTCGTCAATTTTCCCCCTTGATAATTTAAATAGGAATCCACTTGAAAATAAGGCTTTCCTTCAATATCTGTCTCACGTACTTCCCTTTGAAATCTATCATTAAAGAGCTTCGGCTGACGATATGTTAGAAGTCCCGCCATCCTTGCAATCTCCAAACCTACTAGTCTTTCTCCTTCTGCACGTCTGCCGCTTCTATAGACAGGATCATTTACAATAGCGTGAATCGCCATCCTGTTAAAACCTACACCATAATCATTTAGGTATGGTGTAGCTGCGAAAATGAATACTTTTTCCATAAAATAAGGATACTGAACGGCCCATTCCATCGATTGCATGCCGCCAAGGGAACCGCCTAAAACAGCAAAAAGCCTTGGTATGCCTAGAACATCTAACGCCTGCCGCTGAGCACGAACCATGTCTCGGACCGTAACAAAGGGAAACGTTTTGTGATAGGGCTTTCCTGTTTCCGGATTAACCTTCGCTGGACCTGTTGAACCGCTGCATCCTCCAAGAACATTAAACGTAATAACCTGATAAAGGTTTGTATCAATATATCCTTCGAGTCCGATCAGTCCTCTCCACCATCCTGGCTCTTCTGCTGAACCGTATGCATGCTGATTTCCAGTAAGAGCATGACATAGCAGGAGCACTGGTCCCTTCGTATTTCCAGTTATCTCAAAAGCCAACTCTGCATCCGTTATTACTTGGCCTGACTCTAAGGCAAAATCACCGATTTTCACCTTGCCGACTTTCCGGTTTGTTTCAAGCAAGTTTTTGCAGCTCACGTGCCTTCAGCTCTCTTCGTAAAATTTTTCCGCTGATCTTTGTTTTCGGGAGTTCCTCTACCACTTCGATCTCGCGCGGTGCTGCGTGTGCCGCAAGCTCCCCTCTAACATAGACACGGATCTCTTCTAACAGATCACTGCTCTGTGAATAGCCATCTTTCAGTACAATAAATGCTTTAACGATTTCTCCCCGGATCGGATCTGGCTTTCCAATCACTCCTGCTTCAGCCACGGCCTCGTGCTCAATAAGCTTGCTCTCGACTTCAAACGGACCGATTCTTTCACCAGATGAATTAATCATGTCGTCCGAACGTCCTTGGAAAAAGATATAGCCATCGTCATCACGGTAAGCAAGATCACCCGAAACGTACCAGTCACCCCATCCAAAATAAGAATTATACTTCTCGGCGTTCTGCCACACTTCCCTCATAATGGCCGGCCAAGGTGCCTTGATCGCTAAATGGCCAACAGAAAACGGAGGCAGTTCTTTTCCTTCTTCATCTAAAACGGTTGCTGTAATTCCCGGAAATGGTTTTCCCATCGATCCTGGCTTGATCGTTTCATTCGGCAGGTTTACGATAAGCTGCGCACCCGTTTCTGTCATCCACCACGTATCATGAATTCTTTTTCCAAGAATATTTTTTCCCCAATAAATAACCTCTGGATTTAACGGCTCACCGACACTTAAAAGATGACGCAGTTTCGATAGATCATATTGTTCAGGAAGCTTATTCCCTTTTGCCATCAGCATCCGAAACGCAGTAGGAGCACTATACCAGACGGTTACGCCGGTATTTTGCAGCGTTTCATACCATTGCTCTGCTTTAAAACGTCCGCCATGGACCACGATCGTTGCTCCATTTAGAAGTGGTGCAAATACTCCGTACACGGTTCCTGTAACCCAGCCAGGATGTGCCGTACACCAATATACATCGTCTTCCTGTATATCAAGCACCCAGCGGCCGGTTAGATATTGCTGTGTCATTGCGCGGTGAGCGTGAATAATCCCTTTCGGCTTTCCAGTTGAACCAGACGTATAGTGGATATTCAAACCATGTTCAGGATCGACCCACTCTATCTGGCTCTCAACGTCTCCAATTCCTTTAATCTCCTCTTGCAGCGAGATCTCTCCGTTTTCACCGGCTCCATCTGTTAAAAAGACAGTATGGAGACTCGGCAGCTCATTCCGTGGCACACGCTTATAGAGTTCTTGGTCCGTAATTAAAAAAGTTCCATCACAGTCTGCAATGCGGTCTCTTACCGCATCAGACATAAATGCTTCAAACAGCGGACCGACAACTGCTCCTAGTTTAATAGCTGCCAGCATGGCAATATGGCAATCAGGATGTTTTGGCAAAAAGACAAATACGAAATCTCCTTTTTTTACACCATGCTTGGAAAGCACGGCTGCCCATCTATCTGTTGTTTCCTTTAGTTCTTGGTACGTGATCTTAAACTCTTGTGAATCGTCCAAGTAATGCAGGGCTGCCTTTTCTCCGCGTCCCTCTTCCACATGGCGGTCCACACATTCATATGCCATGTTCGTCTTCCCATCATCTCTTCTGTTGAACCTTTCTGTTATGGAGTCCCAAGAAAATGGTGCCCCATCTCTGTCAGTCACTACATTATAGATCCCGCTTACAGGCTCAATGGCTGCTAGTTTTGTCATCGCTCGTCACCTGCTGCTTTCTTTTCAACATTTAATAGATTCAATATATGTGCCTTCTGTTTTGAGAGATATGCATCTCCACGCGTCCTCGGTTTTGGTTTCTCAACAGCTACTTCAGCAAAAACTTCTCCAGGCTGGCCTTTTAAGATGAAGATTCGATCGCAAAGGTAGAGGGCTTCATCAATATCATGTGTGACAAGCAGCATCGTCGTTTGCTTCTTTTGCCAGATTGATAGAAGGAGATCTTGCAGCTGCATTTTTGTAAAAGCGTCTAGTGCACTGAAGGGTTCATCTAAAAGAAGTACCTCAGGATCTGTGATCAGCGCTCTTGCGATTGCTGTCCGCTGCGCCATCCCGCCAGAGAGATCTTTCGGATAATGATTTTCAAAACCAGTCAATCCTACAAGATCTAAATACGTTTGATATTTGTTTGATTTTCGTTCTTCTTTTACTAAACCGAATGAGATATTATCTTTCACAGACAGCCATGGCAGAAGTCTCGGTTCCTGAAACATCATTCCAATATTGTCGTTTCCATCTTTTGAAGAAATCTTTCCTTCGTAGTTCGGATCAAGTCCTGAAAGTACACGAAGCAAAGTACTTTTACCACAGCCGCTTGTGCCTAAGATACCGATGATTTCTCCCTTATCGACGGAAAAATTAATGTTCTGAAATCCAGCCTGGTTATTGTTAAACGTCCGTTTTAAACGGTTAATCTGAAGCATCTGTTTTCCCTCCTTCTACGCTTGGTTACTTATGCTGTCCTGCCATTTAAGAGAGCGGTATTCAATCCATTTGAGTATCGCGTCTGTCACTTTCCCTAATACGGCAAAAAGCAGGATACTGGCAATGACCGTGTCAGGTGAATACGTGTTCTGGCCGACCACCAGCAAATACCCTAAGCCTTCGCTAGCTCCCATCAGTTCTGCTGCGACAACAAACATCCAGCCAAGTCCAAGGCCGCTTCTCATCCCTGTAATAAAAGATGGCAGTGATGCTGGTAAAATGATGCGTTTCGTCAGCTGAAATGGAGATAGCTGATAAATCTTGCCTACTTCTATCAGCTTCCGGTCAACTCCTTGAATGCCTGCTACGATGTTCAAATAGACCGGGAAGAAAACACCGACTGCAATCAATGAGATCTTAGAAGGCTCACCGATTCCCATCCATAAAATAAACAACGGTACCCATGCGAGAGAAGGAATGGAACGAATTGCTTGAAACAATGGGTCAAGAAGCTGTTCAGCTGTTTTGGCATAACCGACGACGGCTCCAATCACAACCGCAGCTCCTGTACCGATCGCAAATCCTAAGAACACGCGTGTTAACGTAATAGAAACATGGCCGAATAGAGAACCATCCTTATACATGCTTAATATCTTCTCTAAAATAACGCTTGGTGCCGGAAGCAGGTGCGGCGCCAGCAATCCAGCTTTCGCAGCCAGCTCCCAAGCAATAAGCAGGACTACTGGCAAAATTGAACCAAGAACGATACCGCGTCCCTTTTTAAATAAACCTTTCGGAGAAGAAAGCTTATCAGTTGCTGCTCTCTGCCCCGCTTTCCATTTTTGAGTTTCTGAAATCACTGGCACTTCCTCCTTCCTTTTGCGTTATTTTTTGATTACTTTTTCAGCAAACTTTGGATTTATTAATTCTTTTACGAGTTTCTCAATGTCTGTATCCTTTTTGACAATCTCTTCTGTCTGAAGTACTTCGCCTGCAGCCGATATAGCTTTTTCGTGCTGTGATCCAGGAACAGGTTCCGAGAAGTTATTTCGTTCGAGTTGTTTTTTAGCGACATCTTCTTTAATCCCCGCCTCTTCAGATAAAAGTTTTGCTGCTTCTTCTGGATTTTCCAGTGTCCATTTTCTTGCTTTTTCATAAAGCTCAATTACTTGTTCCACTTGCTTCGGATGATTCTTAGCAAACTCTGAGCGAACATTCAGCGTTCCGTACGTATTAAAATCAGGATTTCGGTAGATATACTTTCCTCCAGATTCTAACTCTGTTCTTGCCATGTGCGGATCCAGTCCTGCCCATGCATCAACTTGACCTTTGATTAGAGCGTTTGCACCATCAGCATGCTGAAGGTTTACGATTTGAACATCTTTTGCTGAAAGTCCAGCTTCACTAAGTGAACGTAATAAAAAGATGTGAGGATCTGTTCCGAATGTTGCGGCTACCTTTTTTCCTTTAAGATCTTTTACATCCTTAATTGCGCTCCCATCTTTTGCAACTAATGCTGTCCATTCAGGCTGTGAATAGATATATACAGATTCGATCGGTGCCCCTTTGTCTTTTGCAATAAGTGCAGCTGCCCCGGCAGTGGAACCAAAGTCCACACTATCGGAATTCAGAAACTCCAGCGCTTTGTTGCTTCCCTGACTTTGCACCCATTCCACTTCAATACCATCTTTTTTAAATGCCTCTTCTGCCCAGCCAAACTTTTTCAGTGCCAGACTTGTTGGCGAATAGAACGCGTAATCCAATCTGATTTTTTCCGGTTTTTCTCCTTCTTTTGCTGAGCTCGAACAGCCCGCTAATAACAATGCAGCTGCTAAACTAACGAGCAGCGTTCCTTTCCACCAATTCTTCATAATCAGTTTCCCTCCACTTTTTTCATCTCTATTTTTTTATCTCTTTATACTTCACACGCATACGTTGCAATCGTACCTCTTAAACGCTGCGCTTCCTTATAGGTACAACGGTTATGAACAACATCGATCCCCGCTTCTTTTGCGATCCTCGCTGCTTCCGGTGAGATGACTCCTTCTTGAAGCCAGAATACTTTTGGCTGAGTGATCGCAGCTTCTTTCGCAAGTTCAATAGCTGCTTCAGGACTTCTAAACACTTGAACCACATCGATCGGGAACGGAATGGACTTTAGATCTGGATAAGCTTTTTCATCGAGCACTTCCGTTTCTCTCGGATTTACCGGAACGATCTTATATCCAAGGCGCTGCATTTTTCGTGCTAGTCTGTGGCTAGGTCTTGCCGGATTGGAACTTAACCCGACGATTGCAAGTGTCTTTGGCCGCTGAATCTCCTGGCCGTTTTCAACTGCTCTGTATAATGAGGACTGCAATGCCCAGCGAATCACACCTTCATCATTGATCGTAATCTCTGTTTTTTCCGATCCGATCCCCGTTGCTGCTTGAATCGCCCGGTCCAGATCGTTCGTTAAGTCTCTTACTGATTCAAGACCGATTGATAAACGGATAAGTTCTTCAGTAACTCCGGTCGCCTTTAACTCTTCATCACTTAATTGCTGATGAGTTGTAGATGCTGGATGGATGATCAGAGATTTTGCATCACCAACGTTCGCTACATGTGACCATAATGAGATGTTGTTGATCACTTTACGCCCAGCATCACGCCCGCCTTTTATTCCGAAGTTCACGATCGAACCAAAACCGTTGCTTAAATATTTTTTAGCCAGCTCATGACTTGGATGTGCCTCAAGCCCAGGGTATGATACCCAATCGACTGCAGGATGTTTGTCGAGATACTCTGCAACTGCCTGTGCATTTTTCGCATGTTTTTCAACACGAAGGTGCAGCGTTTCTAATCCTTGTAAAAGGAGGAATGCATTGTGAGGGCTCAAGCAAGCACCAAAATCTCGTAACAGCTGAACCCGCAGTTTCGTAGCGAATGCGAGTGTTCCAAAATCAACCGCATATCTCAAACCGTTATAACTGCGATCCGGTTCAGTGAATCCTGGGAATTTCTCAGAGTTCCAATTGAAGCGTCCGCCATCAACAACTACCCCTCCGATTGCTGTACCATGCCCGCCAATCCATTTTGTAGCTGAATGAATAACAATATCTGCTCCCCAGCTTAATGGCTTTGTGACATATGGAGTTGCGAACGTATTGTCGATTAAAAGCGGCACTCCGTTTTCGTGTGCAATTTCTGCAACAGCCTCTATATCAAGTACGTTCAAACTAGGATTACCGATTGTTTCAGCATAGAACGCTTTCGTGTTCGGAGTTACCGCTTTTCTGAAATTCTCTGGATCCTCGGCATCAACAAATTTTACGTTGATACCGTATTTCGGTAGAGTGATAGAAAATAGATTGTAAGTGCCGCCATATAGATTTGTCGCAGCTACGATCTCGTCACCCGCTTCTGCAATATTTAAAATGGCGAGTGCAATCGCTGACATACCTGATGAAGTTGCGACTGCAGCCACTCCGTCTTCAAGTAAGGCTACTCTTTTTTCAAATACGTCAACTGTCGGATTACCGATTCGGCTGTAAATGTTCCCTGGCTCTTCAAGAGCAAATAAGCTCTGTGCGTGGTCCGTATCCGAAAAAACATAAGACGTTGTTTGGTAGACTGGTACAGCCCGCGAGCCTGTTGTTGGATCAGGCGCTTGCCCTCCGTGTAAAAGCAATGTGTCAATGTCGTATCCATCAAAAGATTTTGTCATATAAACCTCTCCTTTTTGTGTTTTATACCGATAAAATATATAGGAAAACTAGGGATAAAAGTTATAACTTTTCCCTTAACCGATATGCAATTTCAAAAATGAAAAATAAAAATTTGAGATGAAGTTGTTGTGAAGTTTAGAAGAGGAAAAAAAGAAAAACCCCCTTCCTAAGAAGAGGGTTTTGGCCTCCTCTTATCTGCCAGATCAAAAAAATGATCTGTAGGAATTGGCACCTTTCCAAACCTAATGTGGTTTGTTGGTTGCCGGGCTTCATCGGGCCTAGTCCCTCCGCCTCTCTGGATAAGAGATATCAAATTATTTTTAACACATTAACGTGATGATTTTTGTTTTGTTCTTGAATAGGATTATAGTCCATTCAGTTTTTAAAAGTCAACCGTTTTTTGAAAACTTTTAAAAGTCTTACAAAAAGCTTATGGTTCAACTGTCAGTTTTCAAATTAAGAATATGCCTATGCTTTGCACGTTATGCCAACTTCGTTCCGCTTTTTTCATCTTCCCATTGAAATTCTTCTATTCTTTTAAGAAGTACAGATATTCTGTTGGCGATCGCAGCTTTTTCTCCGTAACGGATTTTCTGTTCTAACGTCATGTCAGAATGCAAGACTTTATGCTGAAAAGCAGTTAAGCTTGTCAGTTTAATAAATTCCTCTTGTTTGACCCGTCTTCTTACAGCAGCATCACCATTGCAATAGCCTTCCATAAATCCGTCAGCTATGGTTTGCAGCTTTTCTTCAAAACGGTCAAACTGATGTTTCGCATAACGGGGTGCATTAAAAAATGCAGGGTACAGTGTATGATAATTGTTTAAAAAGTTACCAGCTAAAGAATCTCCGCTGTATAAAAGCGGAACGGGGTCGATTAGACTTACCCTTCCATCTGCATGAAGCAATATATTTTCAGGAGAAGTATCCTGGTTTGTAAGTACAATGTGTGATTCATCAATCTCCCTGTTATTCATGCATTCCTCTAAATGAGTCATTGCAGATGGGAGAATCGGCTGATCGTTATTTTGGATAAACTCTCTAAAATCGCTTAAGTATTCTTGATTTTCTTCCTTCATAAAATCAGTGACACTCGACTGAAACTGTCCTTCAACAGCTGTACCATTCCACTTCAAGTATCCGAATCCCTTTAAACTGTGCGGGGCAGAGTTCATATTTCGGAAAAATTCACCCATTTCTGCACCAGCCTGAAATGCTTCCATGAACGTAAAGCTCTCAAGTTTTATCGCTTTTCCAGCATAGGATTCAACGGTAAACGTCTTATCTTTTTCAACATGATAATGAAAAAACTCCGGACAGATACCAGGTTTCACGGTGTTTGCCAGTTCGTAATAGGCTTTCGTTCCTGCGTATTCTGCAAATGCTGCCGCCTCGTCAAATTCTACCTTCTTACCGTAAGCTTCCGCCTTTGGAAACCGTACAACAACTGCTTCTCCAACACGCAGCTGAACAAGATATGCCTGATGCCATGCGCCTTCACCTAAGTATTGAACCTGAGTGGTATCTTTAAGAGATTCAAGACCGCTCTTTTGCAGCGCAAAGTCTATTAAATCAAAAGTTTCTTTCATAGATGTTCCTCTTTCTTTATTCATCATACTTTTATCCTGCATATATTCGCTAAATGTCGAAAAAAATCCTTTTTCCACTTTTTTCTGCATGCTTGTTGCGTGAGCAAGGTTAGGATGGCGCTCGTTCAGCGAGGAAAAACCCTCGCGAACGAGCGCCAATCTCCACTATACAACAAAAAACCGGCTGCTCCAGGTCAATAACTAACCCAGATAGCCGGTTTCATATTAATCTACATACGTTACGATCTCTTCAACTGCTTTTCGAGCCAGTTTTTTCGGCTGGTCTTGCGGATGGCCGAGTGAGATTACCATATTGATCTGCTTTTTTGCAGGAATATCTAAAAATTCACGGATGGCGTCCTGTGCTAATAAAACAGGACCCGTCATCGGACATGATCCTAGACCGCGCGCATGGGCTGCGAGCATTAAGTTCTGGATAGCAAGGCAGCTGCTCTTGATGCCTTCTTCTTCCCAAACGGACTCTTCTGCAAGCTCGATCGGATCAAAGATTTTATCACGGAATTTGGATTCATACGGAGTTGCTAAACAGATGATTAAAACGGGAGCTCCCGAGAATGCAGTAGCATAAGGGCCAAAGGAGCGTGTCAGCAGTTTCGCTTCCTTCGTCTTTCCGTTCTCTTCTGCTTTTGCCGCAAGTTTATGAATGGCATCCCAAGTCATTTCTTCAATCTTTTTCACTTTATCTCTATTACGGATCACAATAAATTCCCACGTCTGCGAGTTTGTGTCACTAGGTGCATACCGGGCACAATCCATGATTTCGTATAGATCTTCCTCTAAAACACCTTCATCCGTAAACTTCCGGACGCTTCTTCTGCCGTGTACAATTTCTTTAAAATCTTCGTATTTCATGTTTGTCTCCTCTGACACAATTAATAGTTAACTACTCGTATTATACAAAAGATTGGAATGACCTACAAAAAACGATAAAAAACAGTGCTTATTTTGCACTGTTTTTAGGAGCTGCTGCTTTACTTTTATTACCCTTAATCCTTAACCCGACAGCGATTAGAGACGCTCCTAATAAAACACTGACGATATAAAGTGAATCCGTATCAAAGCTGCCTTGCTGTACTACCGCTTTTTCTGCTTGGTTTCCAATAAAAAATGTACTGAGAAGAACAATAACGCCAGCTGTGATTAACCCTGCTTTGATCCATGGTTTCATATTTAAAACCACCTTTTCCCTTTTACATTTAACTTATTCGAGGGAAAAAACAGAATACCCTTTTACAACAAAAACAAATCCATTGACCTAGTTCGCTTTTGCGAAGTTCATCTTCTCTTCTACAAATGACCGTACTTCCTCTTCTGCTTTTTTCTTAATAATAAATTCAACGTAAAGGCTGCCTGTGTGAAAACGAACAAGCCCCCAGCTTGGATATCCTGGATTTTCTGCTTGCAGCCCCGTGATCCATTCCACAGAATCAACTTGTCTCCACTCATAAAAGTGTTTCGCAGAAACAATGCCGTTCTTCCCGATCGAACCACGCCAAATCTGCGTGAAATACAAAAAAATTAGCATTAAAATCAAACAAAGCATCATGATGTTTACAATTAATGATAATTTCAAGAAACTATATCCTTGTGTAATAATCGCAAAAATAACAATCTCATTCGTCCAAAAGTTCTTTTGTGTATATTCACCGCTATAAGATAATCCAAACACTGGTTCGGATTTCTTTTTATCGATTATGTTCTTGAAAAAATAATAAATGACCATTCCGATACCACCGGAAATGATAATAGCAAAAACGATATCTAACATCGCCCCCATGAATATCTCCCCCTATTCTCTCTACTTTGTTTAACGTTGTCTGAATGGAAAAAGTTTCAAATAAAAAACGCTGAAACAACTCAGCGTCGAAAGAACAATTTGTATGTTTTAATGCTTAGCATGTTTAAAAATAAACCGCCGGTAATCCCAGCAATCATATCTAGAATGTAGTGAATTCCCAGCTTCACACGGCTGACTCCAATCATAATCAAAAAAATGAATGATACTAAAAGAGCCCACAAGTTTCTCCACATTCCTGATAAAAAAAGCAATAATCCATAAAACCCTGCAGCATTCATTGTATGTGCACTTGGATAGCCATACTTGCTTGCTTTAATTAATCTTTCCCATTCCGGAGGCTTTCTTTTAAACAACTGTTTAAAAAGTGCATTCAAAATCCTTATCCCAATCACATTAAATAGAATTAATTTGCTCTTGTCTCGATTCCCTGTATTTTGATAGCTGAAGAACAGCATTAACCCAAGTGGAACTGTGAAAAATCCTGAACTGAGACGGGAAAAAAACACCATTAATGGATTTGAAAAACTATTCGAGTCATAAATGGAACGACTCCACCTTTTATCAAGTGAACGGTATGGCTCTTGATTTCTGATCGTTGTTAAAAACGTAAAAAATCCGCCGGTAAATACCAAGCCTAATAAAGGAAGCAGTGTATAACTCATTCTTTTTTTCCGCCGTAACATATAGCATCACCCTGCTTAGGTCAAAGTTTGAGTTTATTTTCTCCCTTCTCCTGTATTCTATTCGAATAAAAAAGAGCACCCTCTCAGGCGCCCACGTTTCAAAGATTTATTTATGTTCGACCATCACGATAATTTTTCCGTCTTCTAAATCTTGCATATAACGTTCTGCTTCTTCTTCTGAAACATCCATTTTCACAAGAATTTCTTTCATATCGTTGTCCCCGTCATCAAACATCGCTGCAAAAGGACCTGCAGCAAGAAGCGGTCCTATCCCTGGAGTACCCAGGCCAGGAACAGCAATTCCCCCGCCGATGCCAGTTAAAAAACCTGCGATCGTGCCGTATGTAGCACTATCCATATCATCATCCAGCACTTTTTCTTCATTCACATGCGTTTCATCTGCTACATTGTCAACGATTTCATCATCTTTAGCGACAATCGAAATTTCAGACGGCTTGTAGCCTTTTTCAACAAGTGCTTTAATAGCCCCAACCGCCTCTTCTTCTCTTGCATATGTACCGATAATATCTTTTTTCATCTGTTTCCCTCCAAACGGGTTCTTTACAAGTAGGTTCCCCTGTTCAAAGGGTTTTAAACAGTGCTTTATTCCTGTTCAAACCAGCCTTTTTTCTTAAACCATAATGACATCATGACTCCTAATAAGATCATGAACCCCAGCACATAAAAATATCCATTTTCAGATTTCAGTTCTGGCATATTAACAAAGTTCATCCCATAGAGACCCGCGATAAAGGTTAAGGGCATGAAGATTGTTGTGATTACCGTTAATGTTTTCATGATGTTGTTCATCCGGTATGAGTTAAGAGATATATAATTGTCGCGGATATCAGACGTCATCTCTCGGGCAGAGGTCATCATATCCGTTAATCTTAAAAGGTGATCATAGATATCATGAAAATAGGATCTTTCTTCTGCATCCAGTCCAACACGCTTTGACTCCAGCATTCGATAAAGAAGTTCTCTCATCGGTACAACCGTTTTCCGCAATGAAAGCAGATCAGCACGAATATCAAAAATCTGGCTAATCAGCTTAGGTGCTTCATCATTCTCGTTGCTTTCAATCGAGATAACGCGCTCTTCAAGCTTATGCATGATTGGAAAATACATATCTACAAGCTTGTCCATTAATTTATGAATGAGTTCATTTTTCCCAAGTTCAGGCGGAACGGTCTTTAGATCTTTTAAATAGTTCCACACAAAATCAATCTCTGGAACTTCTGTTTTATGAAAAGTGACCACCATGTTTTTTGTCGTAAAGATGTCCACTTCTGTAGCTTCCAGAGTTTCTTCATCCAATGCATGAGCGACGTAAAACATGTGCTCTTCATAAAACTCTACTTTTGGTCTCTGCAAATTATTTACACAGTCTTCCACAGCCAGTGGGTGGAAATTAAAAAAGGATCTCAGCAGGTTTGTTTCTTTTTTTATCGGACTGTCAAAATCAACCCAAACCCAGTCTGCCTGCATCTCATCTAAGCGCTCTAATGGCGGATTTATTATTACTTTTTGATCAACTACCGCTAGCGTGCGAATCATAGGCAGCCCTTCTCTCATCTCTTTTTATTATCATTACCCTTTTTATCATAATCATTGAGCATTCATTTACAATAATCCAGGAGGGTGAGATTTTCAAGAAAAGAGCTAAAAACGAAAAATGGAAGCAAGGAGCGAAACCTTAGCTAACGGAATAAGCATTTAAAAGCTAAGTAAATAACCTTAGCCAGTTTGATTTCGGCTAAGGTTGTTTTCATGCTTCTTTCTGACTGGATTCGAGTAAAGGTTCATACATCATGATGGCATGATTTTCTGTAACATATTCATCGTCGATCTGCTGTTTTTGACGGTTAAACACTTTCCGGTGAATCAGGTTGTGGCGCAGATAGCCTCCCCAATAAGCAGGTGTAATCCAATGTTCTTTCTCATACACTTCGTAGCTTTGTAATGACTCTTGCTCTGTACGCCATTCACCCACAAGATGTGTATCTGTTAAATATAGATGAAGCTGATATGTATTCTCTGTATGGTTGGTGATCTGCAAATCCAAGTAATTATAGGCACAAGTAGCTCCGCTCCCAAACGGCTGCGTTCGTTTTGAATCTGGAAACACATCATAACTGTGCCGATGACGTTCCGTGACGGTTAACGGCGTATGAAGAGTCATCCAGTAAATCAGATTAGAAAGCTGACAGAGTCCTCCCCCAGTACCTTTCTTGAACTTTCCATAGAATAGCACCATTCCATCCACATAACCTTTTGCTTTCGTTGTCGTACCAATACCTTTCCAATATGAAAAAGTTTCACCTGGTTTTATAAGCATCCCATTTAAACACTGTATCGCGATTTTAAGGTTCTTTACCTTATTATGCTGATACCACATATCAACATCCTTAAGCTTGCGAAGAAGAATGGTTTGATGTGAAAAACTGACAAAAGGCAGTTTTTCATTTTTTATGGTTTTAGCGTATTTTTTCTTATCTGTATACCATTCAAGAAATCTTTTAAAAGTATAATACTTTTTGCCTAGTGAAATTCGAAATGCAGATCTTTGTTTCGGACGCAGTTCGAAATGGTTCATACTGTTAACCCCTTTTACTCGATTTCGTAGTGGGAAATAAATTGTAAGGGGACAGTCCCCATTTCCCATTTTATTCTAATTCTTCATTTACCATTTATTTTCCTTTGATTTTTGAGTTATAGTGTATATGCTGTAATTGGATTATTATCTTTATGAAGTTTATATTTATATGAGTTAAAGAAGTTACGAGTTTGGAGGATATTCGGATGCTCGACAAAACGTTTTTACAGATGAATACCGTATTTATTAGCATACTCATTGAAGCACTTCCTTTTGTTCTTATAGGAGTGCTCATTGCCGGAGTTATTCAGATGTTTGTTACCGAAGAAATGGTGGCACGCATCATGCCGAAAAACAAAGTTTTGGCTGTTTTATTTGCAGCTTTTTTAGGTGCTATATTCCCTGCTTGTGAGTGCGGCATTGTCCCCATCACACGCAGGCTGATTGCAAAAGGCGTACCTGTCTTTGCAGCGATTCCATTTATGCTTACAGGTCCTATCATTAATCCTGTTGTCTTATTTTCTACTTTTGTTGCTTTCGGAAATCAATGGGACGTTATGATTTACAGAGGCGGACTGGCGATGGTTGTTGCTATACTGGTCGGATTTATTCTCGCGGTTCAATTTAAGAATGCAAAAGTCCTTAAAAACGAGATTCGTGATTTGTCCAAGAATCCAGCAGTTAACGAAACGGCTGCAGCAATCGAAGCACAGCCTGTTTCATTTTTTAACAAACTTAAAGGGACGTTTGTACATGCGGTTGAAGAATTTTTCTCCGTTGGAAAATACCTCGTGATCGGTGCTTTAATTGCTGCAGGAATGCAGACGTATGTGAAGACATCAACACTTTTAGCGATTGGACAAGGGGAAGTGTCTTCATCCCTTGTTATGATGGGATTAGCCTTCGTATTATCTCTTTGTTCTGAAGCCGATGCATTCATTGCATCCTCATTCCAAAGCACCTTTACAATCGGTTCCATCGTGGCGTTTTTAGTGTACGGACCGATGCTTGATGTCAAAAACGTGCTTATGATGCTCGCTGCTTTTAAGAAAAAATTAGTACTAAGCCTTATTGGATATATAACCGTGCTTGTATTGATTGGATCATTATTTTTATAAAAAGGAGGTGCCATTGTTATGATTCGCATCCTGATTTTAATCGGATTTACCTTTTTGTTTATGCATCTGCATGCCACAGGTGATATCAGCAAATACATTAACATGAAATATTCGTATATCTCTTTTTCAGCTATCTTTATCTTAGGTTTTCTGACGCTTGTCCAGTTCTATATTTATGGAAAAAGTGAAGACGATGATCACCAGCATGACGAAACTTGCTCGGTGCATGATTGCGGCCACGATCATCACAAAAAACCGTCCCGATTAAAAAATGTGACGGTGAACAGCATTCTGATTTTCCCAATCATTTCAGGGTTATTTTTCCCCATTGCTTCTCTGGACTCAGAAACAGTTAAAACGAAAGGATTTCACTTTAAAGGTCTAGAGAACGAAGGTGATTTTGGAGAGCACCAGTTTTTAAAACCTGACACCAGTGTTTATTACGGGAAAGAAGGCTACAACACCATTATGGATAAAGAGTTAAAGCCTTTTACAAAAGGCGATAAAGTCGTGCTTAACGACAAGAATTATTTAAAGGGGATGGAAAGCATCTACTACAAACCAGGGATTTTCCTTGGCAAAGATGTTCAGTTTAAAGGTTTTACCTATAACGCTGAGGATCAATCGAAAAATAAAAGCAACGAACTCTTTCTTCTTCGTTTTGGTGTGATTCATTGTATTGCAGATTCTGGGGTTTTCGGCATGATGGTTGAATTCCCAAAAGGGACTACATTCCCGAACGATAAGTGGATCGAAGTCGATGGCACCATCGAAACGATGTATTATCAGCCCTTTAAGGCTGATATCCCTTATGTAAAAGTGGAAAGCTGGAAAGAAGTTGACAAGCCTGGAGAGGAATATGTTTATAGAGGGTATTAAAAAAACCGGACCGCTGTGTCCGGTTTTTCTTTATATATTCTGCGATTTTATCAAGTTTACAACAATCTGCCCGAGCTGCCTGCCGAGTGCGAGACCCTCATCATTATCCACTTTAAAGTGTACTCCTGCATATAGACGGGACATCGCACACTCTTCCATCCATTGATTGATCCGATACCTCTCTTGAGGAAAATAATAACTTAATATTATCTCTGAGCAGCCAGCCATAACAGCATGTGCTGAAGGATAACCCGGAAAACGAGGAGTGAATAAAACGGGTACCAAATTGCGGTCATATTGACAAGGACGCGCCACATCCCAAAGATACTTAAAGTGCCATGCCATCACAAAAGCATCATTAATCGCCGCGTGATAAAAACCTAAAAACCTGGCAGCTTTCGTTGAAGCAAGTCCATACGTTTCCATCATGTTATAGATGACTGGCAAGACCTGTTTACTTACCTCACCGGTGCCCCAGCTTTGAGCAATACGAATCTGCTGAGGGGTAATATTTTGAAGTGTTTGTTTGACTATAATTAGCTCACTTTCCCAATTAATCGTATTTGGGTTTTTGATGTTCCATCGTATTTTATGCCCAAAGGGATCCAGGAAATCTTGACCTCTTCTTGACACGAAAAACATCGGCCACGAACCTGCTTCAGTCGTAACAGCATTCATTGGGGGATATTGCTCTCCTGGATAAGGAATTTGAGACCACCTTAAGTAATTTCTGCCGCTCATTTTACCTCCCCCTCAGAAGTTATTCATCCTCCCATCATATGTAGTGAGGCAAATCCTATAGAACATAAGGGAAAATGAACGAAAAATAACAGGGGGTCTGACCCGGGTCAGACCCCCTACAATTTAGACACAATTCACCCTATTCAACCAGCCTGAAATTTGGTATCATTTTCCTCAAATCTCTCAGAAGGTGCTGATTACATATGAACGCTCTTAAACAATCGTTTAATTTTGTTGCCTCATCCTATGAAAAATATCGTCCCAATTACCCTGATAAACTTTATAAAGATATTTTTCATTACGCTAATTTACAGCCAGATGTTCAACTTCTTGAAATCGGCTGCGGAACTGGAAAAGCAACGGAAGGTTTTATCAAACAAGACTTTACGAACATTACATGTATCGAATATGGTGAGAACCTCGCAAAGCTCACACAAGAAAAGTTTTCAGCATATCCGAACGTTAAAATTGTTCATTCAGCTTTTGAGGACTGGAATTCAGCTGAACATCAGTATTCTCTTGTTTTTTCAGGTACAGCCTTTCATTTCATACCGGCTGAGATTGGTTACCCGAAAGCCGCTTTACAACTGAAAAAAGACGGATCTGCCGCCTTTTTCTGGTTCGCTCACGTTGCTTCAGATGAACCTGTCTATCAATCTATAAGAAAAGTATACCGAGAGCATGCCCCGCATCTAGATGACAGCAGCATGCCTTCTATAGAAGAATTCATTAAGGAACGAAGCGGTCTCACTCTGCAATTCGGCCAATTTCATCAATTAAAAGTACATAAGTACACATGGGATCAAATCTACACACCTGCAGACTATATCGGATTATTAAACACACATTCAGGGCATCAAGTGCTTCCTCAAGAACAAAAAGCTACTTTATTCAATAGAATTGAAGAAGCGATTCTTAAACACGGGGGAACAATTACTAAAAAGCACGCTGCAGCCTTATTTTTAGCCAGGAAAAAGTAACTTAATCTCTCCTAAAAACACAATTTCTAATTCAAGCGGAGCAATCACATATAAAAACAGTTTAATCACAAAAATATCACTAATAATCACATAAAAAATCGAATTCATCATAAAAAAATGATCCTTCATCACATAATTTACCAATCACTTCTATAAAATAGCCAAAGCATTTCTCCATCCATTGTCCTGCTATTTGCTTTTCAGTTATTTATCTAGGGAACGAGTACTATTGTTTCGACATTTTGAAGGATTTTTATCGATTAGGCGAGAAATATGGAGAAAACCAAAAAAGGGGGAAAAGAAAAATGAGTGAAGTGATTATTCGAAATCTGGTAAGACGTCATTTCACCAAGAAAAACATCCATGACCCGCAATTGCAGCAGCTGCTCGTTCACTTTCTTCTTTCAGTCAGGAAAGAACGAAATTAGATAAAAGTTACAGCCATACTTTGCAATATTTACTTATACATTCATTTTAACAGAGTATCTGATATATTCAGGTGCTCTTTTTGTTAGACTCTTTTCTAAAAGATGATTGCTTAAAGACACATCGTTGACCCTAGTTGATTGGGGTGCAAGGTGCAAGACTCCTGCGGGAGCAGCGTGCCTGCTACCTGACTATTCTTCTCGCAAAGAATGCGAAGAGGAAGCTCGCTTCGGCAGAAATCTCTTGTAAACGCAGGAGCAAAATTTCATATATTCACCGTGGCTCACCGCACGCCCCGCAGAAATCGAGCATCCTGCAGGGGAAATCACCCCTTTCAAATAGCAACAAAGGTTACAAAAACAGCAAAAAAAGAAAACCCAAAAATGGTTTTCAGAAGTTTTGAATGAATTTACTATCATAATACCTTGTTACTTCTTAATTGCCCCATAGCCCTAGTTAAGATCTTTAGTGAATGAATGACAGTATCCCGTTCAAATTCATTCATTTGTGAAAAAATATCATCTAAATTAGAAATAACCAAGATGTTAATCTCATCTGCAGTCCGCTTCCCTTTTTCCGTTAAAGATAAGAAATAAAATCGTTTATCTGACGGATTGGCACTTTTAATCACAAGTCCCATTTTTATAAGCGTTTGGATCTGCCGGCTGAAAGTTGTAATATCAATTCTAAGCAAATCTGCAATCTGCTGCATGGAAGGTGCGTTATGCTTATCAATTTCGTAGAGAATATGACTATGTACAAGTGAAATGCCTGTCCCCTCAATACGGCAGCAATCTTTTTCTAGACGATTATATCTTCTGTTCAGAACATGAAATAAGCTTCTTACATCCTCCATTTATGACACCACCTTTGCTATCACTATATGTGAAGATCTTTCAAAAAGAAAAGAATATACTTCTTTGATACATTATTTGTGTCCCTATAAATTTTCCCACAAGAATAATTAACTGCTTAACATGTATTTTTGAATAGCAACATTCGAAAAGCCTTTTCTATCAAAGCTTTTTCTTTATCTCTAAAGGAATTCCTGCTTCAAATTAAATAATTTTAACCCCTTATTAAATAATTTTAACCCCTTAGTTTTAGGATTTTTTTACTATAAAATCTTTATCTATTAATCCTAAGCAGTTCCCATTTTAGTCCAAAAGTTGTAGAAAATTGTATAAAAAGGTTTATGTTTTTTACAAGCGGGTAACAAATAGTATAGAGAAAAAGCAAATGACTTGGGGGGTATCATCGAAATGAATAGAGTGGAGCAGAAACGCAGTAAGCTAGGCATTTGGCTCGAACGACATAATAGAGATACTGACTGGTTAACACGAACTTCAGGTTTAGAAAGAAAAACAATCGAAGAATTAGCATCGAATCCTAAAAAAAGTCCAAGAATGATAACCATACGTAAAATCTTATCCGCTGTCAAAAGAGTCGATCCAACTATTAAAGTAAGTGATTTATGGGATATGAACTAAAACGTGCACTCACTATTCTGAGTGCACGTTTTTATGCTCTATTTTTTATCGTTTATATATAATGAAAACCAATCAAAAATTTCTCTGTCTCGGTCTTTTTCATACTTATTCAGTGCATGATCTCCATCTTTGTAAAGAATGAACTTATACTCTGAATTATTTTTCTTAAGTGATTCTACAAGTTCTTCAGCGTCCTCATAGTTCACGCGTAAATCTGCATCTCCATGCTGAATTAGAATAGGCGTTTTGATTTTATCAGGCCAAAGTAATGCAGATCGGTCACAGTATTCACTTCTCTTTTCTGTAAAATCACCAACGAGCTCAGCTAAGACACTTTCCATAGGAAATGCTAATGGCCTGCGCAGTAAATTTGTCGGGGCTCCTATCACTGCAGCAGCTTTTATATCAATTCCTTTCTTAATACTAAGGTAAGTCATCATTCCGCCACGGGAATGTCCAATCATAACTTTATTATCTTTGTCTGCATATGGAAGCTCATCCCCCAGCCATGAGAGTGCGAATACGTCCCGGACATCATCACCCCCAAAAGCATCCTTGCCCTCACCACCATCGTTCCCTCGATATTGAGATGCTAAAACAACATAACCTTCTAAAGCGTATTTGCTTAACCGATATAACCGCTCATCATCAAGTTTTCCATATTCGCAATTTCCTCCACGATTAAAGATGAGAACAGGCAGCTTGGTATCAGATTTTGGTCTAATAATAAAACCAACTACTTTTAACTCGTCTACCAAATATTCAATACTGTATATTGTTATTTTCCCCTCGAAATCACAATGAACAGGTACTTCAATTTTTGAAATCATTTTACCGTCATTTTTATTTCTTTTCATCCATCTAATCTCCCTTTATATAAACTGAATCTGAACAAACCAATGTTAGGAAGGCAATGATGGATGTTTATATATAAAAAAGAGACCTTCATTTAATACGATGGTCTCTTGCATTTAACGAAAATTACAATTCTATTTTAAAGAGGCAGGCTGTGTAACACACATCGTAATTGGTTTGTTCTGAAATTGTTTTTTTGTCACAACAGTCCCCTCCTTTATTCCCTATATTTTCCTAACAGTAAAATTATATCATCTGTTTTTAACTATTGTATGGTTTTTTTAAAGCATTCATCGACTTTTAATTTCATTGAAGTAATTACTGTTTTTTTGTACCGTAAAGCTAAAATGAGTACTTTTGTTTTCTCCAAACGAGACAAACTACTAAAACGAGGTTCTTCTTTTAAAAAATAGCGGATGATTGAAACACTATTTGGACTTATTTTATCGAAAATATCCTTACTTTCTTTTTCTTGTAAGTGCACATTGAAAACCCGGTAAAGCCAATATTTTAGCTCTGTGCACAATTTATTTTCATCTATAATGCACGGAGCAAACTTATTTTTAGTATGTTTTTGAATATATTCATAACGTTCGTTACCACTGATAATCGTGTAATTACCATCCTTTTCTTTTTTCACAACTAAAATGTGCATACAATCCCACATTATATTTCTAAGTTTTTTTATGTGCTCTGTTATTTTACCGTTAAGATTAGGTCTAATTTTACTCACAGGAATATATTGTACATTTAACTTCATCTTCACCCTCCTCCTTATAGTGAGTAGGCATATATCCAATATATGTACAGATGTAAGCAGTTGGAACAAAAAAAAGAGCCTTCGGCAACCAAACAAAGAATTGCCGATGACTCTTTCAACTTATGCTGTTTTATTTTTACGGATAAAGTTGCGGATATCTCTGTTTCCGATAAACTTCTTAGACTGTTCATCCCACAGCTTAAACGTCAATGACTTTAAGCTTGTTAAAAGCGTTAGTGTTGGAACATCTTGAAGCCTTGGATCACTTTTATGCGCTTTTTCAAGGTGGTAGTTAGGAACTCGGGAATTCAAGTGATGCACATGGTGGAATCCGATGTTTCCTGTAAACCATTGCAGTACTTTAGGAAGCTTGTAGAACGAACTTCCCTTTAATGCAGCTTCTACATAGTTCCACTTTTCGTTATGCTCAAAATACCCATCTTCAAACTGATGCTGTACATAAAACAGCCAAACGCCAGAAAATGTAGCAATATAAAAGATCGGAAGTTCAACTAGCAGGAATGCTTTCCATCCAATTGCAAAGCCTACTGATAAAACAATTGCTACTAGTGCAACGTTTGTCAGCCAAACATGGATCTTTTCCTTTTTTGAAGCATTTTTCGCATTAAAACGGTAATCAATTAAAAAGATATATAATGGGCCGATCAAGAAAAGAACGATCGGGTTGCGATATGTGCGGTATTGCAATCTTTTAAACCATGAAGCTTCTGCATATTCCTGCAATGTCATCGTCCAGACATCACCGACGCCTCGCTTTTCCAAGTTTCCGTTTGTAGCGTGATGAGTTGCATGGCTGTTTTTCCATTGTTCATATGAACAGAAAGTAAATAGCCCTGTGAAGATACCAACGATTTGATTAGCTCGTCGGCTCTTGAAAAATGAATAGTGTGTGCAATCATGAAAAATGATAAATGTGCGGACTAAGAAGCCTGCCGCTGGAACTGCACAAAGAAGTGTCAACCAAAACGATATATTTAAACTCAGATAAGCTAAAACCCATAAGATCAGGAATGGACCTACTGAATTAATTAACTGCCATACGCTTGCTGATATACGCGGGCGCTCAAATGGTGCTAATTTCTTTTTCCATTCACGAATGTCGTACTTCGAATGTTCGCTCATAAAATCAGTCTCCTTTATTTCACATCTTAACTATCTTAACACAGATTATGTGTTTAGCATCTACTTATATTTGTCGAATTATGAACAAATTATATGACCAGGTACTAAACAACACAAAAAAACCGGTTCCCCCTAAAAGAAGGAACCAGCATAATCATTTTTTTTACTAATCTTATTACTTTTTCTTCGTATTAATATACAGTTTTCCTGCTGCTCTTTCGTGTGTCTCATTGCCGTAGTCATCAGAACCGATTACTTCAATTACAGCTCCTGGTGCTTTTACATTGGAAGTCGCTGTGTAGTAGCCTTCATAATGTCCTTCTGAAGTTTCACGCATCGGGAGCTCAGTAGCGTTAGCCACTTCCCCTGCATTTGTCAGCGGCATGTGGATTACAAATACTGCATCAAGACCTGGCTCACTGTCAAATTCAATTTTTACAGACTCTCCGCTCTTCAGCACTTTGTCTGTATCTGGCATTAAGTTCTCAATGACCGGTGCATCAAACTTGGCATACACTTTCACAGTCTTCGCATGACGGTTTCCGGCTTTATCAAGAGCCACTACTTCAATCACGTTTTCTCCTTCGTTCAGGAGCATACGGTGGCTATAGCTGCCATCTTCATCAACTTGAGCTCTTTGACCATTTACTTTTACCCAGTCAAGGTTAGCTTCATCAACTGTTCCTGTTACGGTTACGGATTCACGATTTGTCTTCATATTGTTTTCTGGTGAAGTGATGCTCACTCTTGGTTTTGTCTGATCAAGCGTGATCGTTACTGGAGCAGATTCATCCGTTGAACCTTGCTCTGTAACGGCTTTCGCTGTAAGTGTATTTGCACCATCCTCCAGCGTAATATCTGCGGAGAACGTTCCTTCATCTGTTGTTGCCACACTCGCAACTTCTTCTCCACCGTTATAAATTTCAACCGTTGTTGTTGGTGCAGCTGTTCCCGAAACAGTTACGTTTTCTATATTTGTAAACGAGCCATCTGCTGGAGACGTGATGACAGGAGCCGTCACCTCGTAGTTAACCGTTGCACGGATCATGTAGTTCCCTTCATCTTCCGGAGACTGTGACCATGCACCGCCTACCAGCTGATAGCTTCTACCTGACCATTCTCCATCTTCATCTGTTCCAAGTCCTGGTGTATTCGGATTCGGATGACTTTGGATGTACACCATGTAGAAATCTCCTTCTACCATGATTCCATGCTCACTTAAGTCAACATGTGTCCATTCGCCGTTACGAAGTGCTGTTGCATCAAAAGGACCTGCAAGTTTCTTTCCAGGTGAGCCGTCAGGACCGCTTGCATCGTAAACAGCTACTTGGAAGTCAGTTCCGCCTGGTATTGGCCATTCTGTATCCCAGAATCGGAACAATCCGCCAGTTACAGCTGCTTTTTCATTTCCTTCAGCAAGTGACATTTTCACTGCCCATCCATTGCCTGCATCATAGAATGCACGTGCGTTTTCAGCGGTTCCATCATCATACCCAATCTCGCCAGGATATCCGATGAAAGGTTTCAATTCGAAGTTCTGTTCAGCAGACTCACCGCCTGTAATCGTAACAGATGCTTCTTCGCTGTAGTATGAAGGCGCAACGACTTTAAGCGTGTACTCTCCTTCATAAGCTTCAATCTCATATGAACCATCTGCATTTGTTTCAACTGGTGCAATGGCTGCATCTTCCATAAGCATTACAGTAGCACCTGCAACTGGTTCTCCTGTTACTTCGTTCGTTACTGTACCTGATACTGTACCTCTTGGAATTTCTTCTAATGTAAAGTTTGCAGTGGCGGTACCATCTGCTTCAACATTTACAGTTTGTGTTGCGGAACGGAATCCATATGCTTCAGCCTGAACTGTGTATGTTCCTGCAGCATGCGTCAACCCGTAGGATCCATCTTGAGGATTTGTATAAACGGATCTGCCAGTCTCAAGTACACTTACTTCTGCACGCATCGGTAGTGCCATTGGTGCAGCTTCACCGTCTTTTGATGGTTCTTTTTCTTCAACCGGTTTCATTGGTAAAATTTTTGCAGGATCCACTTTCGGCTTCGCTTCTAATGAAGGAGCCATATCCACAGAACCTTTGCCTAAGGTTGCTTTTTGCGCAGGTGCTAATGGCTGATCCATTAATTTCACATCATCTAAATACCAGCCGGCTTTTAGAACAGAGCTGTCCGTTGTAACGTTGAAAGCCACATAAACGCGCTGACCAGCATACTCGCTTAAATTTACTTCTCCATCGATCCATCCGCCTGAAGTAGAGTTAACACGCAGTTTTTGTGTCCAGTTTTCCATATCTGTTGATACGAAAACATGTCCATAATCATAATTTCGCTCTAGATCATGCCATTGTTTGAACTGCAGATAGCTGTTGCCCTCTGGCAGGTCAACTGGAGGCATTACGAGTGTCATGTTAGCACTATTTTCATAGTTTCCTTCTAGATTCGTAGCATAGACCTTTTCTCCAGAATGTGCAGCACCTGGTCCACTTGTAGGTACACCATGCTCCCAGCTGTTTTTCGTACCATATGAAGTCCATCCAGTAGGGCTGCCTTCAAAATCTTCCTCGTAGCCAACTGAAATACCTGCCAGAAGGGCTACTGTATAGTTATCTGTTGAAACTTCATTTCCGCCAAAGTCATTTACGATCCACTTGTAAACAATTTGGTCACCGGTTAATGCAGATCCCGGAATAGTTGCTGTATACGAACCAGACTTATAATCACCGCCTGAACGTTCAGCCGCTGCTTCTGTCCAGCTTCCATCTTCGTTCTGGTAGCTTAATAGAACAGAAGTCACACTGATATTATCTGAAGCTTGTGCCTCAAGAGTTAAAGGCATTTCTTTGTAAGACTCAGTTGGTGCTTCGTGTGTGATTGAAGGAGCTTCTGTGTCCTCTCCTTCTTTCGTAACTGTCCCTTCGATTCTTCCTAAACCTGTTACGACAGAAGATACAGCTGAAAAGGCATTTACCAATCCATGTCCGTATCCATTGTTAGGAGATTCAGGGAATGTTGCATCTGTTAGCGGTGTTGCTGTTGATAATAAAATTTCTTCTATTTCTTCAACTGTTAAACTCGCATCAGCTTGTCTTAACAATGCAGCAACTGCTGATACGTGCGGTCCAGCCATTGAAGTACCATTCCAGCCGCCTTCATAGGCACTTCCTGGAACAGAAGAACGAATATTCACCCCAGGAGCTGAGATTTCAGGCTTCGTTTCATCATAAGGCGAAGGACCTTGAAGTGAGAAACTTGCTAAACTGTCATTGATATCTGTAGCACCTGTTGCAAACGATTCAGGATAGTTTGCAGGTGTTGCTACAGATCCAGGACCGCCTGGGTTAAAGATGGTTGTGTTACCAGCTGAAAATTCAGGGAAGATTTCAGCCGCACGCCATGCTGCAACCATCTCGCGGTACCACTCATCAAGTCCAGGTCCGCCGCCCCAAGAATTGTTAACAACGTCTGGTGCTTTTTCAGGGTGAGGATTTCCAGCAGCATCTTTCGGAGCAAGGATCCACTCACCTGCTTCAAGCAAATCAACATCTGATCCGCCGTTTGCAGAGAATGCTTTTACAGCAATCCATTTGGCACCTGGCGCCACACCGATTTGGTTAGCTCCGTTAGCTTCAGAACCTACCATTGTACCTGTAACGTGTGTACCATGACCCAGATCATCATATGCAGCAGCTTGTCCGCCAACTGCATCAAACCAGTTATATTCATGGTTTGCAGAATCAGGGTTTGCCGGATCAAATCCGCGATACTTCTCTTTCAGGGCTGGGTGATTCCACTGTACACCCGTATCAATGGATGCAACCACTGTTCCAGCGCCGTCTATTCCCATATTCCAAACGGCAGGAGCTCCTACACGTTCGATATTCCATTCTATGGTTGATGTTTCATTTTTCGGTTCAACCTGTAAACCAGCTTTTTGCTGTGGTTTTTCTGGAAGTTTAACAGAACTTACAGGCTGAATAAGCTGTCTTGTTTCATTTGGAAGGACTTTTTCAACTTCCGGGAAAGCTGCAATTTCTTCCATAACCTCTTTTGTAGCCGTTACTGCCATACCGTTAACGACATAAAAAGATTGGATATCTGCTGCTTTTCCGGCTTTTTGTTGTTTTTCTAAGTAGATTTTTGTGTGCTGTTGGGTTTCAAGCGCTTTTGCGCGAAGAGAGGATACTACTGTGGAACGCTTCATTAATTTTGATTGATTCGCAGTTAATTTTTGAGCTTTTGCTTCCTTAGCAGCTTTTTTAGCTACTTCGGCTGTGTTTACTTGATCTTTGAACTTGATAAGGAAAGTGACCTTATCCTTTTTGCTGAATTGTTCATTTAGTTTTTTGGAGACCTTACTTTTAGTACCTTCTAATGCTGCTTTTTTTGCCGAAGTAGAAGGTTTGTCTTTCGATACGGCATTAGCTTGAGATGGGAACATCAATGGAACAATCATTAAAAAAGCTAAAAATACGGATAGCCATCGTACTTTTTTTCGTTTTTTACTCATGTTGCTTTTCCCTCCCTATTCTTTTTTGTCGTACAGATCAAACCAGTAAAAGTAAATCCCTGTCACACCTCCTGCTTTTTTAGATAAAAATCTAGTAATTCTTTGTTGCTATTTAAAGGATAATGCATAACACCTGTAAATTAATGTAATAATATGTCACTTTTTTACCTACATATTGGAAAATAAATCCTTTGTCTGAGACAATCTACGCATTTCCGTGACTATTGGACAAGAAAAATGTTAAAGCATTTAATTATCGTAAATAATATAGTCATATGACTCAGGACAAACGGACTTATTTTAGTAAAATAAGAAATCTTTGTAAAAAAATGTGAATTACGTCCCTCTTTTTTTGTTACAAATCATCTATTTATTTTCCAAATTTTTCATCACACTTTCACATAAGCCTTGAAAAACCAATAATGAACGCGTTCCGGTTCATATTTCCCCCTTCAGATTACCCATGATCATTCCAGACAAAACGATAGATAATACCCAAAAAAGTTATACATATATTATCCCAAAGGATTTATAACAAAGGACTCATTGTTATACTCAGAATTATGTTTGTCGTTTTTTGACACAAAAAAATCCCCCCCTTAAAAGAGAGAGACTTCATTAATTATTCTGGCCGGTCTAATGAGAAGGTTTCTCCCATTTTCACGTAATTAGTTCCGGCAAGCCTTCCAACAGGCCGCAATTTTTCTGCATCTATTCTACCGCCGCTATATAATTCTTCAGCAATATGATAATGAACCACTCTTCCGATTAGAAGGTCGGTTGCTGGCTGATCTGCTGTTCCCCCAAGCGGCAAGATTTGTTCCACAACACATTCCAACCGGATTTTTGCTTCAGCAATCCCTGGAACCTTTACTTTAACAGAATCCACAGCTGTCAATTTTGCAAGATCCACTTCACTTTCTTCTGGTCCAAGGTTAGCCGCTGTGAGGTTTACTGCTTCAATATAGGTTTCATCTGGAATATGAACGACAAACTCACCTAGTGCTTCTGAGTTTCGTGATGTATCTTTTTGTATACCGTTCTTTCTGCCAATAGAAATAGCGATCAAAGGCGGATTAGAAGTTAGAGCATTAAAATAGCTGAATGGTGCCGCATTTAAGACACCATCGGTTGATAAGGTACTAACAAAAGCAATAGGTCTGGGGATAATGCTTCCTGTTAAAAATTTATAGTTCTCTTTTATGGAAAGAGTGTCAGGATCGATTGATTTCATTCTATCACCTCTTTAGCTAAAATTTACGGCAAACCATTCTGCCGCTTCTTCTACTTCAGCTCTTGAAAGCTGATGCCCCATGTTCTCCCATTTTACATGTACCTTTGCACCAGCATTGGTGAGCAAATTCTCAAGCTCTTCCGTTTCTGAAGCCGGACAGATCGGATCATTCTTACCTGCTCCAATGAATACAGGAAGATTAGTAAGATCGGGCAGATCAATACCTCTTCTTGGCACCATTGGGTGATGAAGGATAGCTCCTTTTAAAGCATTTTCATAATGGAAGATCAGGCTTCCTGCAACATTGGCACCGTTAGAGTATCCGACTGCGACCACGTTGTTTCTATCAAACTGATATTTATTTGCGGATTCATCAATAAATTCGTTAAGTTCTTTTGTACGGAAAATCAAATCTTCTTCATCAAAGACACCTTCTGCAAATCTGCGGAAAAATCGAGGCATACCATTTTCGGAAACATTGCCCCGTACACTTAACACAGCAGAGTCAGGCGAAATCATATCTGCCAGAGCTAATAAGTCTTCTTCATTTCCTCCAGTACCATGCAATAAAAGAAGTACTGGCTTTCTTTCATCAGAACCTTTTTTAAACAAGTGTTTCATTTATTTGTCCTCCTCTAAGATTCTTGCCTCTGCAGGCAGCAGGTGACTTTGTATTTGGTCTCGATGAGGTTCAAGCCATGGTGGCAGAAGCAGACTCTTCCCAAGTTCCTCTTCTTTCTCATCCCGTGTAAATCCAGGAGGATCTGTTGCGATTTCAAATAGAATCTGACCTTCTTCACGGAAATAGATGGCATTAAAATATTGACGGTCAATTATCTCCGTTACATGAAAATCATTTTCCTTCACTTGCTTTTGCCACATTTCATGTTCATCAAAACTGCTTGCGCGCCATGCAATATGATGGATAGTGCCCACCCCGCTCACGCCTCGAGCTTCTGGTGATAATTTGATATCAATGACATTTCCAAGATCACTTGCTGCTTTAAAACGAAGGTAATCCCCATCTTGACCGATTTTTTCAAGTCCCATAACTTCTGTTAAAACCTTCTCCGTCTTATGGGGAGCTGCTGAAAATAAAACAGCACCGCCAAAACCTTTTATGGCATATTGTGGTGTTACTTTACCAAACGACCACGTACTGTTTTCACCTTCACTTCTTGCAACAATCTCTAGCTGCAGTCCATGCGGATCGATGAATTCAAGGTATTCTTCTTTAAAACGTACAGTTTTCTTATATTCTATATGAAATTGAAGAAGCCTTTCTTCCCAAAACGGAAGTGTCCCTTCAGGAACTACGAATGAAGTAGTACCTACCTGTCCGGAACCGACACGCCCTCGGTAAGCATCAGGCCAAGGAAAGAAGGTCATAATCGTTCCAGGCTTTCCACCTTCATCACCGAAATATAGGTGATACGTTCCTGGATCATCAAAGTTAACGGTTTTCTTAACTAACCTAAGACCAAGTATTCCAGCATAGAAGTCCACATTTTCCTGAGGATTTCCTACAATCGCTGTTATATGATGAATTCCATCTGTATGCATCGTCATAAAGATAACATCCTTTCAGTTAACTAACTTATTTTTTGTAAGTTAAGTATATAAAAATCAACTTACTTTTGTCAAGTAACTATATTTGATTGGGATTTGTGTAATAAATAGCTCAGGTTCCTCTTAATTATGTACGATAAACCCTTTACTTAGCCTTTACCCTTATTGAGAATGCGGAAACGGCCATGTTAATATCAACCAAAAAGTCCACGTGGAATGTATTTTCCACGTGGACAAAAAGAGAGGTTTTGTATTTGTATGGGGTCAGACCCCTTTTAGAAGTCGAAGTTATCTGGGTCTGGACCGATGCGGCGGTCTTCATTAAGACCGTCGATCTTTGCCATATCCTCAAGAGATAATTCAAAATCAAAGATATCTGCATTCTCAACAATACGCTGCTGTTTAATTGATTTCGGAATTGTTACAACTCCATTTTGAAGATCCCAGCGAAGGATAATCTGTGCTACCGATTTTCCGTATTTTTCTGCAAGTTCAACAAGTGACGGCTCATCCAGTAATTCTCCCTGCATAAGCGGGCTCCATGCTTCCATCTGGATACCATTATCTTTACAGAATAAAAGCAGTTCTTTTTGTGCAAGACGCGGATGGTATTCTACCTGGTTCACCATCGGCTTGATCTCACAATCAGCTAGAATGTCTTCTAAGTGATGCACCTTGAAGTTAGATACTCCAATCGCTTTTACTTTTCCATCCTTATATAACTTTTCTAATGCACGCCATGTTTCTTTGTACTTTCCTTTAACTGGCCAATGAACCAGATAAAGATCTAAATATTCAAGCCCCAGCTTTTCCATGCTTGTTTCAAAAGCTGCAAGTGTACTCTCATATCCCTGGTCCTTATTCCAAACTTTAGTCGTAATAAATAGTTCTTCACGTGGAACTCCAGCTTCTTTGATGGCTTGTCCAACGCCTTCTTCGTTTTTGTAGATCGCAGCTGTATCAATACTCTTGTATCCAGCTTCAATTGCCCATTTAACAGAATCAATGACTTCTTGTCCTTCTTCTACTTTAAATACCCCAAGGCCGAACCAAGGCATCTTTACTCCGTTATGCAAAACGGTAGTATCCTGCAATGTTTTAATAGCTGTCATCTGTTTATAGCCTCCATTTCTACATCTCTTTTTTCCTTATAAAAAGATATTGTCATATTCTGCTGTAGAAAGGAAACATTTCGACTTTTAGAAGGGATTTTAACCCTTCTATGGAAGTAGTATCCAACACAATATATAAAATGGGGTGTTATCGTGAAGGACAACTTGATTCATTTTAAATCGAAAACCGAATCACTAAAGCATATGCCTGAACAAGAAATTACCCTTATTCAGGAAATTAGAGAATTGTTATCGGAATTTCACTGTAATTATCCTTTAGTAACAAAAAAGGCTATTTTACTTCGCATCGATCAACTAACAGATGAACTCATCTTCAATAAACGCTGATTAAAAAGAGGCTTTTCTTTGAATGACATTTAATAATACATCTAATTCTTGACTGCACTTTACAGTTTCTTTGCTGGTTAATCCTTTACGGTCTGCAACTTCTACCAGCTTTTCTTTTTTTTCTTTTATGCATTCCAATAGAAGAGAGTTATTCCATTCTTTTTTCACCACGAAAATCGGCTCCTCTTTTGTCATTTTAGTACTTCTCGATTATTATGACGGCTTTTTGCCAACTTGAAAATACTTTCCACAAAAGAAGAAGTAATATTACAAAACCGGACATTTTTTTACAGGTTTAATCGTCATAAAGACCTAAGATTTCCTACAGGGTTATGCATAATTCAGCCCATTCTGCTTTTCAAAAACTTCTTTTATGTTTAAATAATAAAGAGGTAATCTACATTTAAGGGGATTCAATAGAAATGAAAAAGTTTACTAAAGAAACAAAAGAAGAAATGATCGGAAGAATACAGTTTTTCTTTCTAAATGAACGCGGTGAAGAAATAGGAAATTTAGCAGCTGAACAATTTCTCGACTTTATATCTGATGAAATGGCATCTTATTTTTATAATGAGGGAATTGAAGATGCCATTAAATCACTACAATCTAGAATGGAGAACTTGGAGGAAGACCTTTATACACTTAAAAAGCCTCACCACAAGTAAAGAAAGAAAAAAGGATGGGTTCCCCCCATCCTTTTATTGTTTCCGATTGTTATAGTAATTTACAGAGTACATAGCTCCCTCTTCAACCATCTTATTATCATCGACATCCATTGGATCTGGATGACCCGCTTTATTAATTGGCAGCTGAGTCCGTTCGATATGATCCGGACGCACTCTTCGTTTAAGATCTTTAATTTTCATTTTAGTTTTTATACGGTTTGGTTTAAAAGAGAGCCAGACCAATGCACCTGTACCAAGACCGATCAAAGCCCATGATTGAGTTTTTAATAATCTGCTTGTGGTTTTCATTTGAGTTTGGGTTGCAGTTTGCATATATAACGCCTCCTTTGCTTTAAGTTACCCCAATCCACTCAATACGTAACATGATTTTCTTTGCAAAAATATTACATATCGCCTAATTCCAAAAAAACTAAGCTTTTGTCCATACACGCTTAATACCTATCACATATACTGTATCGAACTAGAAAGTACAAATCGTAAGGAGGAGTTTTAGAATGTATGCAAATTCACCGGTAAATGCTTCACTAGCGAACGCACCAATGTATGGTGGCGGATATGGTTATTGTGGTGGCGGAGGTTATGGCAAGGGTTTTGCGATCATAGTAGTTCTATTCATCCTTCTCATTATCGTTGGTACTACGTGGGCGCACAAAGGCAAAGATTGCTAATTTGTACGCTGCAAAAAAAGGGTGCGGTTTTTATAACCGTACCCTTTTTACATATATTGCTTCGCTTTTTTCTGAAATTGTGCAGTTCTGACATAGTCAATGATCTTTGTACTGATCCACTGACATAAAACAGCAAACAAAATAATCGAAGCTCCAACGTTTATAGCAGTGAAAAGCAGCACGATACTGTTGATCCAGAATAAAATAATACCTGGTTTCTTGCCTGTCCACTTCGCAATAATCAAAGCAAGAATATCCATTCCTCCAGATGAAGCTCCATAACGGAACAGTATACCTACCCCTATTCCAAAAATTAAAGCACCATAAATTACATCAAAAAGTATATTATTTACAGAATTTTGAATCAGAGAAGCCAGCCAATCAACCGTTATTGAAGTTACAGCCACACAATATATCGTCCATAATGCCGCTTGTTTTCCAAGTTTCTTTACTGCAAGCAGCAGTAAACCAAAATTAATAATCCATAATGTCATGCCTAGTGGTATCTGAAAGAAAAAATCGTTTAAAATCGCTATGCCTGCGACTCCGCCTGATGGAACAGCGTGTGGAAATAAGAATACGGCCATCGCAAGTCCTTGTAAAAAAGCCCCGATTGTTAACCAAATTACTTTATGCAAACTTTATCCCTTCTTTTCCTGAAGCGTCGTTTCAACTATTCATTTTAGACTCTTCTCATCAGATTGCAATGGGGTTAGCGAATTTGTTTTCAACTTTGATTTTGTAGTTTAATCAAACATATTTCGAAATGATTGTGCATAGGTTTATTATAATTTCTCCTTTTTAGAGGAATAGGGCCCTGTTCATCTCTTTTGCGGAAATAACACATTTTGAAACAGCAGAAAGGTGGACAATATATTGAGTCATCACAATTCAAGTGATATTAAGGCAATTGAACAAAAAGCAAAAGAAGAACATAAGGATGCAGACCTGGCACGGTCAGCTGTGCAAGAAGTCCTTTTACAAAAACTAGTCCAAACAAGCAGAAGCGGCAAAGATAAAAAATAAAGAAGGCTGGCTCGGAAGGACGCTTCCAATAAGAGCCAGCCTTTGACTTTTGACTTAACAAACTAATTTAAAACTTTGGTTCCTAAACTGCGCAATGCATCAACTGCTGTCCTGCTGTTTTCGCCATGTGCAGAAACACAGCAAACTCCTTGCATCCCATTTAATAAACTCATGCTCAGCTGACTTTTTGCATTAATCCTAAGTGCGTTGCATTCCAAATAAATCTGGCACTTTTCAAACTCATTCGCCTTTATTACCATTTCCTGAATCCAAGCAGGTTTGATTTTTTCCTGAATCATAAAGTATGTCTTCATTTTAAATTCCCTCTTTTCAATCTGCCTCATATTAATCGTACAGATAAAATGTAAACACCGTTTAAACACTGTGTAAGATTTTTGTGGCTTATCGTTTTATCTTTATGAGAGAACTAAAAAATAATGGTATGAAAAAAGCACTAATTTGCAACATTATGTGTAGAACGATCATCTAAGGAGTTTTTTCAATGGCATATTATATTGCATGTGATTATGATGAACCCGACCGTCAGACGTACAGGGGGATCGTTATCATTGATACTTTAACGAATGAAGTAGCACATCGCTTCTACTCGGGTAATTTCGATCATGATTTTCAAGAGTATCAAAGCTGGCTCGAAGATACTGAACCCTATTATTATGAAGGAGAAAGTCTATTGAATTATATTGGAGATCTGCATGATCCTGCCTTAAATGAGGATCCCGATTTACACCTGTTTTGAGTAAACACTGTGGCCATTGAGCGAAAAGGGAAGATTATGAGAGAACTAAAGGTAGTTTGAGCGTAGTTAGATAATCTTGAGCGTAACTCGACTTTTTTAAGACAAATCTTAAAGAGTCTGAGCGAAAATGTAATAAATATAAGAACACGTACCGTAAAAACACAATAAACACGCCAGGGAGTCCTCATCCTGGCGTGTTTATCTATTAATCTTTATTCGTAAAATCAATGATCCGAATCGGGTTGCCTGCCTCATCTTTATAGATGGCATACCTGCCAGGGGGAATGCTGCATGGTGTTTTAACAAAATGAAGTCTGGTTTCGTTGTCATCATAGAATTTGTCGACACTGTCAACAACAAATACCCCGCCTGGTCCAAGTTCTAGTTCATCTTCCTCAATCATTAACTGAACTTCACAATCAGGCATAGCTAACCCCATCACTTGATTGCCTTCACGCCAGGCTTCTGTCATACCGAGCCCCTCATAATAGCGTTGTGATTCTTGTAAATCTTTTACCGGGTGAAACAAAAATGCAAGCTTCATTCCCAAACCCCCTCGTAAAAAATTCTTGTCTTAAATTGTATTCGCATCTGATTTCTGTATACGTAACTTTCCATCTATGCTGTTTATTTTCCTGCATCCTACAATTAAAAAATGATAAAAAATAAGATAGTGACTCAAAATTTTTTATATGTAAAAATTAAAAAAATCGGGGCTGCCAAAAGTAAGTTTTACTTAATTTTGGCAGCCCATCTTCACTATTTAATAATATGGGTAAGGCGGATATGGCGGATAAACTGGATAGATTGGATATGGGCGCGGTGCCAATGCTAATCCAGCGATAGTTCCAAGTGTTAGACCGATCAGAGCAGGTGCAAAGAAACGGTCATTGCTCTCATCCTGCGGGTTTGAACTATATGGCAGAATGTATGCCTTCTCCTGATCTACATGCTTTAGGACACCGTGATACCTTGTTCCGCAATGGCAATCGATATAGACGGATCTGCCAATATAACGGCGGCACAGGTGGTACATTTGGTATGACAAAGGGTAAACCTCCCAGCTTGTTTTTGCCTTTCTCTACACCATATGTCCAACCCTGTATTTAGACAGAGACAAGTGTCCTGCACCTATTAATTTTCTTTAGATGGCTGCAAAACGAGATGTCTGCCTTCATCCTCTTTTTTCATTTTTAATTCTGTAATGTGGTACTTGCCAGTTGCCCAATCTTTTACTTGATCGCTGTACCATGGGCTTAGGACATGTCCTGATTGACCCGGTCCTACTACATGATAAGCTTTTGATGTGTCAGCCATATCAATGATCATTCTCCATGCGCCGCCATGGGTAATGTTCCCTGTTTCACGATTCCAGCCAGCTACTCCGACTGTAATACGGCTGCCTCCCATCTCTTCTGTATCCGGGTTAAACAAAAGATTCAAAGGTTTAATAGCAGCTAATGGATGCTCAAAAGTCAGCGAATGAAATTTGCCCCATCTCCAGCTGGAAATATCTTGGCCATATTTATTGGATAGCTTCGTGATCATATTTGAAAAAGAATTTTGAGCTACTTTTTCAAGCCCGCCGTTCTGTTTGATCCAAGGTCCAGGATTCCCTGCATATGCTTTTCGGATAAGCTCATCCACTACTTGTTCCCGTCCGTCAAACATCTTCATCATTTCCTTACTAATTTCATCTTTAAATAGTTCATTACTGAGGGATTCTATCCAAATATGAAAAATAAGAGGGGCTGCGCTGTCTTTACTGTCATTTTTATTCCATTTTTTCAGGACGGCAACAACTTCTTCTTCCTTTTTTGACAATGGTTCATTCATTACTTGCTCTAAAAGAATCGGAAGCATTTCCTCAGCCTGTTTATTCACTTGGTCGAATTGAAGAGCTTTCATATCATCTATTGTAAGTTTTTGATTTGTCCCTAACACTTCAACAATCCTTTTCTGTCTATAGGGCTGTGCGAAAGTATCTGATATGTGATAAGGATACGAATCTGATGCTACTTTGTTGTTAGCAGTTGCAATAAACCCTTTTTCGGGATTTACAGTTGTCGGGAGCTCGCTCCACGGAATAAAGCCTTTCCATTCATATTTGTCCGTCCAGCCTGGTACAGGAAGAGATGTATAGTCTTGCTTCCTGATTGGAATAAGACCATTAGCCTTATAGGCAATTGTTCCATCCGTGCTCGCAAAAACAAAGTTTTGAGCAGGAGTGTGAAATGATTCTAGAGCCTTTTCAAACTGCGGCCAATTTTTTGACCGATTCATTTGAATGACAGCTTCTAATTCCTTTGATGGCTGAAGGGCTGTCCATTTTAAAGCTAAAGCTGTTCCCGGTTTATCTTGATGAGCAAATTCTGAGATCACCGGTCCGTGCCTTGTGATCACAACTTCATGCTCGACATCAGGTTTATCTTTCACTTTAATTACTTCCTTTATCACATCGGCTTTTTCCCAGTTGGCCATGTACTGAAATTCATAAGGATTATCAGGATTCCTCTTTTCCACATACAATTCCTGAACATCAGGGCCAACATTTGTTACACCCCAAGCAATTTGTTTGTTATGACCTATAATAATTCCTGGAACCCCTGCAAAGATAACACCGCTCACTTCATAATCTTGTGCTGTTAAATGTGACTGGTACCAGATGGATGGAGTTCCAAGCTGCAGATGCGGGTCGTTTGCCAGCAAGGGTTTACCCGATTCTGTTTTACTCCCGGATACTACCCAGTTGTTGCTGCCATTGTGAAAGTTTGGAATCACTGCATCTGCGAAACTTTTATCGAAATCAAGACCGCTCACTTCTAAATCCTCTAATATAGACGGGGCGTCAGCCGGATAACCTGGAAATAGATCCAGTGCTTTTTCTTTTGAGAATTTCTCCATTAAATAGTAGCGAAAAGCTTGCCCTTCCCAATGTCCACCGAGATCAAAAGCCATATATTTTCCGATTACCAGTGAATCGATAGGTGTCCATTTTTCAGGTTTGTAGCCAACCAGCAAGAATTCCATCGGCAAAGTATTTTCCCCTTTTGCCTGGCCCATATAAGCATTTACTCCATCTGCATACCATTGAAGGTATTGTTTTGTTTCAGAAGAATATTCGTTATAGGAAGCTTCAGCCGCTCTTCTCAATCCAAGGGTCCTGAAAAATTGGTCACGCGGAAGTGTTTTTTCCCCAATGACTTCACTCAGCATCCCGGAAGCTTGTCTTCGGCTAAGATCCATTTGAAACATCCTGTCCTGCGCGGTTACATATCCCTGAGCCATAAACAGATCTTTCATAGAGTCTGCCTTAATATGCGGAACACCATGACTGTCTCTGTACACATCTACTTTTGAAGTCAATCCATTTAAGACAAGCGTTCCGTTTACTTTAGGTTCACTTTTTTGCAATAAAAAATATGCCGTACCAGCTGCCGCTCCTAAAATAAGAATAAGTGCTGCTCCCATAATCATTAAACTCTTTTTCCAAGATATCCTTTTACGAATGCTTTTCCTCTGAAGTGCTCCGTCCACACAGATCCCCCTTTATCTGACAATCTACCTAATTAAATTCTCCAAAAGAATGGTATTACCTGTGAAAAAAGTAAGAAAAGCACAAATACAGAAGGGATCTACGATACTTTTCGCCTGATTTTCCGTTAAACAGACGGAATTTTCGGAAATATGTCGAATGTATCAACAAGCAGTTTATTATCAACCTTCTTATCTTAAAGATTGTTGTGTGAATACACTTCGCTGATAAATTGATTGGAGCGTAAGGGTACGTGATTCCTCGAAAATGAAAATCACATTTTCTTCGCGCGATGTAAGCTGACGGAGCCTTCCTTGTCGTGCGGGATTAGTGGGACAGGTGAGACTCCTAAGGACGGAAATCAATTACTTCCAATAGCAACAAAATATATATATAAAAGGAGAGATTTATAATGGCTAAACTTCTCGTAGATTTTGAACTCAGCCATGGCCAGGAGAAAGTCACTCAAGGCAATATTGTTATTGTGGATATCAACCCTGGAAAATCGAATCTCCATGATCAAGTAAGGAAACTGATTGCTGAACAATTCAACTGCTCTGCCAGGGTCATTTCTATCAAAGAAATTAAAATGAACACTTAAACGAAGAGATTAGGAGCTTATCAATGGAAAAAATAAAAAAAAGAGGTGCTTAATCAAAAGCACCTCTCTATGTATAGGGGACTTTATTATCTCACCTATACATAGGTAAAAAAAGTTCCATAAGTCATATAACGGTCGACCTACTTCCATACCTTTTATCGGTAATTTTTATAAAGAAAGGCCGCGCTATAAAACTTTTGGCATGTTAGAAATGAGAGCAAATAATATTCTCAATCTCGTCTTCTTTCATTTTTCCTGAAATCCCCGGAGTTTCTGCAAAATATTTCACAGCCTCTTCACAGCTCAATCCTATCTGACTGAGTCCCTTTGCGATTGTCGTCAAATAAGTTGCTGGCGGCGGATTTAGGTTCTGCTCATTAAGATCCAAATTACATGTGAATGTGACCATGGGATAACCTTCTTCCTCACCTAGATAGACCATCCTGCTGTACCATCCTGATCCAAAATGAATATGCCCTTTCTCAATTACTTCTTCCAGATCTGCCTCTATTTCATCACAGCTGTTTTCTTGTGCCGTCACATCTAGGAACTGCTCAACTGTAACCAAATATTTTCTTCCATATGTTTTATATTTCTCATTTTTTTCGTGACCGATAAAAGCTACTCCACCCTCGCCCCATTTTGTACGTTCTCTTGCAAAATATAGAGGGAATGGCAGAACAGCTTTTCCATTTTTCAAAGGCATCGCTGGATTTCTGCAGCCTCTTTCTTTTTGCGATGAACCTTCGGGCTGATCGCCAAGAATGTAGCATAAAAAGCGATGCTCCATCAGATTTGATCCATAACTTACATACCATACATAAGATGTATCCAAACCTTTTTCCTCCTTGAAATTTTCCTTGAATAACTGTCATGAAGTCCCCATTTTTTTATACATTGGAATACACAAGGGGGATTGAATAAAATGACTAGAAAATGTTTAGTTGTCTTACTTGGTGTGTTCATTTTCCTTCTGACTCTGTTTATTGCTTCTCCCGTTATATAAAACAGAATTGTATAATTTCTAGGTAATTTCGACCATTTGAAATTAATATAGAAATTATGAATAGAAATTCCTCAGGATAATATTAGGAAAATAAACCTATTGACCTAATTCGATTTATTAGAAATGGTTATTCCGGTTCTTGTACGAATAACGTATTCGGGATAAAATGGAAAACATACAATACTTTTCCTTCTCTAATTCTTGTACGAGTCTTGCCTATTATAAAAAGGGGGGATTGGGATGACGGTATTTGAAGCAATGTCGCTCATGATTGGTTTTTCAATGCTTGTTCTTACCATTATCCGCTCCAAAGACAACTCCTAAGAATAGAGAGAAGTTTTTTGTTTAGGTTATGCCATGCAGGCGCATGGCTTATTTTTTCGGATATACCATCTATGTAATAGAATTACCTTCTATTTAAATTGTAAAACAAAAACCTTGCTGGAGATATACTCAAGCAAGGTTTTTCTGTTTTACGCTTTTTTCACGATAATTTGTCCGTCGACAACATTTACCGCCAGCTTTTCTACATTTTCTTCATCAAGAAGTACGTCAGCAATCTTATCTTCGATGTGTTCTTGAATGATGCGGCGGAGCGGTCTAGCACCAAATGACGGGTGGTACCCTAACTTCGCCAGTTTTTGCTTAGCTGCAGATGTTACTGTTAAAGTAATATTCTGTTCCTGCAGCTGTTCAGACAGTTCTTTAAGCATCAGGTCAACAATTTTCACAAGATGTTCTTCTTTTAATGATTGGAATTGAACGATGCTGTCAAAACGGTTAAGAAACTCAGGTTTAAAATATCCGCCTAATGAATCAAGGATGTGAGTTTCTTTTTCCAATTGTTCAGCGTTAAATCCAAGTTTCTTTGTTTGTTTAACAGATGATCCTGCGTTGCTTGTCATGATGATTACTGTATCTTTAAAGCTAACTGTACGCCCTTGGCTGTCTGTTAATCTTCCATCTTCCATGATTTGAAGGAACATATGCTGAACGTCAGGATGTGCTTTCTCAATCTCATCCAGTAATAGAATGCTGTATGGTTTGCGGCGCACCTGTTCTGTTAATTGACCAGCCTCTTCATGTCCTACATATCCTGGAGGTGAACCAATCAACTTAGAAACGGCATGTTTCTCCATGTATTCACTCATGTCCAGGCGAATCATGCTGTCTTCATCCCCGAAGAGCTCTTTCGCCAATGTCTTCGTTAATTCAGTTTTACCAACACCAGTCGGTCCTACAAACAAGAACGATCCGATTGGACGTTTTTTCGCTTTTAGACCTGCACGGCTTCTGCGAATCGCTTTTGCGACTTTTTCTACCGCTTCTTCTTGTCCGATAACTTGTGATGATAACTTTGAAGCTAGCTCTTTCATTTTAGATTGTTCATCATTTTGCAGCTTGCGAACCGGAATTCCCGTTTTGTGTTCTACAATGTTTTGAATATCTTCAACTTGAATGATTGCTTCGTTTTTATGTTCTTCCTGTTTCTTCAGTTTATCCTCGAGCATTAGTTCTTCCTGTCGCAGTTTCGCAGCTAATTCATAATTCTCATCAGCAGCTGCTTTTTCTTTCTCTTTTACGATCTCTTCCAATCTCTCTTCAATGGAAGACTTTTCAATTTTAATGTGCTGAAGATTGCTTTTTGAACCTGCTTCATCCATTAGATCAATCGCTTTATCAGGTAAGAATCTGTCCTGAATATAACGGT
Source organism: Fictibacillus sp. NPDC058756 (assembly GCF_042746035.1). NCBI lineage: Bacteria > Bacillati > Bacillota > Bacilli > Caryophanales > Fictibacillaceae > Fictibacillus > Fictibacillus sp. NPDC058756. The sequence goes on from NZ_JBHYPU010000001.1 coordinate 3,000,048, forward strand.
GTGAAAGCTGGACACATGCTCTTAAAGCTTCTTCTGTGAACTTAACTTGATGATAGTCTTCGTATCGAGGTGACAGACCTTTTAAGATTTCAATCGCTTCATCTACTGTAGGCTCATTGACGATGATCGGCTGGAATCGGCGCTCCAGTGCAGCGTCTTTCTCGATCTGGCGGTATTCTTTAATTGTAGTTGCACCAACCATTTGAAGTTCACCGCGGGCTAGTGCAGGCTTTAAAATGTTCCCAGCATCCATTGAACCTTCTGCCGAACCTGCTCCTACGATCTGATGGACTTCATCTACAAACAGAATGACATTTTTTCGCTTTTGAAGTTCAGCAATCAGCTGCTTCATACGCTCTTCAAACTGACCTCTTACCCCTGTATCTGCTACTAATGAAGCAACATCTAACAGATAAACTTCTTTATTTAACAGCTTACCCGGTACATTGCCTTCTACAATCTTAGAAGCAAGTCCTTCTGCGATTGCAGTCTTACCGACACCAGGCTCACCAATTAGTACCGGATTGTTTTTTGTACGTCTGTTCAATATCTCAATCACACGGCGCACTTCTTTTTCACGCCCGATAACAGGATCAATAATGCCTGCTTTAGCAGCGTCCGTTAAGTTACGGCCGAATTTATCCAAAAAGCCTCCGCCACGTTTTTCTTTTTGAGTTTGCTGATGCTGATGATTGTTTTGATCAGTAAATGCCTGACCACTCATCATTTGCTGAAATATATCATCGAAAGAAGAGAAGTTCATGTTCATTCCTCCCCCAGTATTCATCTCTTGTTTTACTTTATGGTAACAATCAGAGCAAAGTACAAATTGCTTCTTCTCTTTATTCATGGAAATACTCATTTGGATAGTAGCAGGATTAACTTCACATTGTTCACAACGCATATTTGTAACCCCCTCAATTATTTTTATTTAGCTCGCGATAGTCTACTGATGAAAGTTTGACTTTGACTTTCTTTGACCTTTCATCTTTAATCATATTATACTTTGACCTTTTTTGACTTTCAAGTATTTTGTTTCACCTTAATTTACTTTCTATTCCATGTTTTATATTTGTTTTTGAAGCTTCCTAGACAAGTTGAATGGAGCGCAAGGTGCGAGACTCCTGGGGGATCAGCGGGACAGGTGAGACTCCTAACGGCGCAAAGCGCAGAGGAGGCTCACCGCACGCCCCCCGGAAAGCGAGTACCTGGAGCGGAATTCAACCACTTAAGAAGATCTTTTAAAAACAAAAAGAGATGAGCTCTTAACTCATCTCTTCCCCAATTTAGTTCCAATTAAAAGTAATTTTTTGACGATAATCTTCTGTTTCGCCTTTTGGAGTCAGCCAGACCTCTAATTCATAAGTTCCTGCTTCTAAATCATTGACTAATATGTCCTGTTTAAACGTATCCGCCTGCTTTAACTTTAAAGATGATAAAACCTGCATAAACATATGGTTTTTCGAATATTGGTAGACGATTTTGCCGTTCTTGTCCTTTATCACGTAATCAAACTTCTGGCTTGTCGGAAACTGAAATACTTTTTCTTTCTCTGTTTGATTTTTCAATTCATAACGAAATAAAATTCCTTTTTCATTTTGCGGCTCCAACACTTTAATTGAAGACTCAATACTTCCTGCAACGATTCCATTCTGGTCTTCTTCAGGACGATCTTTCTTTTGATTTTGTTTCCCATCACCCATCACCGGCTCTTCTCTCCCCTCAGATTGGTTCGGGCTGTCAGTCTTTCCGCAGCCCGTTATGGCTATTGAAATACATATTGTTAAAAGTATAACATTCAACACATTTGTGCGTTTTGGCACGATGATCACCTCATCCGTTAGTTTGGGCATATTTGATGATTTTCATGTTTAGAAAGGATTTTTGGATATGTTTATGTAAAATAGAACTATAACAACAAAAGGGAGCGTGTTTTTCTTGAATATTGCACAAGCGGATCTTTTGCTCGAAATGAAAAAACGTACATCTGAAAAACGTGCCACAAAAAATGAAACAATCCTTAGACAGCATAGTAGTGATGAATCTTACCATAGTCCTGTATTGCCTGATGTAGTAGTATACCCTTCTTCAGCAGAAGAAATTTCATCTATTATGTCATTCGCAAATGAAAACAAGATTCCTGTCGTGCCTTTTGGCGCAGGCTCCAGCCTGGAAGGTCATTGTATTCCGATTAAAGGAGGTATCTCTCTTAACTTTCAGGAGATGAATGAAATACTTGAAATTCGCCCTGATGACTTTTTAGTAAAAGTGCAGCCAGGCGTTACACGTACTCAGCTGAACCTTGCTCTAAAAAAATATGGGTTGTTCTTCCCTGTCGATCCCGGTGCTGATGCAACCATTGGCGGTATGGCAGCAACGAATGCAAGCGGAACAACAAGTGTTAAATATGGAATCATGCGTGATCAAGTCCGAAACTTGCAAGTTGTTTTAGCAGACGGACAAATTATTCAAACCGGCGGGCTTGCGGCAAAGTCATCAGCGGGCTATCACCTGACTGGCATGTTTGTAGGTTCAGAAGGAACACTCGGGGTTTTTACCGAAATAACCTTAAAAGTATACGGAATACCTGAAGCTTTGCTGGCAGCACGATGTACGTTTCCTTCTGTCCAGTCAGCAGTTGAAGCGGCTTCTGCCGTTCTTGGGTCTGGGACAGGAGTAGCGCGTATTGAGCTAGTTGATGAACGTTCTATTGTCCAGGTAAACAACAATAGTGATACTTCTTATACCGAAGCACCTACACTTTTTTTAGAATTCCATGGTAACCCTGCAAGCGTTACATATGAAGCTTCTCTTACAAAAGAACTTTTAGAGAGTTTCGGAGGTGTAGAATGGGTAGAGGAACGAGATTCCAAAGCACGTGCAAAACTTTGGGAAGCACGTCATCATCTAGCTTATGCATTTAAACACGGCTACCCAGGTAAATCCATGATGTTCACGGATGTCTGTCTTCCTTTGTCTGAATTGTCAGGAGCAATTGTACACGCGAGAGAAACGATGGATGCAATCGGTGTGCCTGGAGCAGTTTTGGGCCATGTGGGAGATGGAAACTTCCATGCTATCCTGATGTACGACCCTTCACTATCAGAAGAAAGGGAAAAGGCGGACAATGTTAATTCAAGTATAGTGGAGTACGCCTTAAACAAAGGCGGCACCTGCACTGGTGAACATGGAATCGGCATTGGAAAAGCGAAGTATTTGGCAAAAGAACACGCAGATACCTTGCCTATTATGTCAGGGATAAAAAAACAATTGGACCCAAATGACATTTTGAATCCAGGTAAAATCATAGTATAGATAATGAAACTATAGGCTTGTATTTTTCGTATGAAGAAGTATTAAATTTAGGGGGTCTTCATTATGATCGTTGTCACGACAGAAAACATTAAAGGGTATGAAATTAAAGAAGTTAAGGGATCTGCATTTGGTATTGTTGTACGTGCCCGCGGAATTGGCGGGGATATCATGGCTGGACTTCGAGGAATTTTGGGCGGCGAAATCAAGGAATATACAAGCATGCTTGAAGATGCTCGTAAGCAAGCGGTTGACCGCATGGTGAAAAACGCATCTGAAATGGGTGCAAACGCAATCGTAATGATGCGCTTTGACTCTGGTGAAATGGGCAACAACATGAGTGAGATTGTCGCATATGGAACTGCCGTTGTTGCTGAAAAACAATGAGTTGGATAAGTATTTTAATCGGATGGCAAGTGCTCTCCATTCTAGTGCTAATCGTTCTTGCGATTTTATCTTGGCTTTATTACGATAAGCGTTATAAAAAAAGCGAGACCAAAGTCCCTTCAGGCTATATTTGGACCGAAGAAATATCAATTGATCCATCAACCGGTAAAAAAGAACGGGTCTATTATAACCCGGATACTGGAGACAGGTTTTATAAAGAAGAATAACGTGAAAAATGCTGGCTGTAAGATGAATTGCCTTACTGAGCCAGCATTTTTTATTGTTTGGGTTGTGTGATGTTAGGTTTTATGATCGACCTAGAAGGATTTATGAGCGCCATACGAGATTTATGCTCGCCATTCTATTTTATGATAAATAGAAAGCCGCCAATTCAGGCGGCTTTCTTCAAATTAGACTCTAAACTTATTAATCGCTTCGTTCATTTCTTCTGCCAGCTGCGAAAGTGCATTTGAAGATGACGATATCTCTTCCATGCTTGCAAGCTGTTCTTCTGCAGATGCAGAAACTTCTTGTGTAGAAGACGCTGCTGTTTCAGCCATTGATGAAATTACATCGATCGCTCCTGCAACATGCTCTGTACTAGCTGACATTTGCTGAGTGGCTGCAGATACTTCTCCGACTTGATTCGACACTTCTGCAACACTATCATACAGACTCTTGAATGCTTCACCAGAACGGTAAACAAGCTCACGTCCGCCTGTTACTTCCTCTGTTCCGCTTTCCATTGCTTCAACAGCTTTTTCCGTAAGTTCTTGAATCGCAGTGATAAGCTGGCCGATTTGCTGTGCTGATGCAGAAGATTGCTCTGCAAGCTTTCTTACTTCATCGGCAACTACCGCAAATCCTCTGCCTTGCTCTCCAGCTCGTGCAGCTTCGATCGCTGCATTTAATGCCAGCAAGTTCGTCTGACCGGAAATATCTGTGATAACATCTACGATTTTTGTGATTTCTTGCGATTGTTCCCCTAAATCTTTTACTACCTGAGATGTATTCGTGATTGATGCATGGATAGCATCCATTTGCCCAATCGTTTCCTTAATTGTTTCATTGCCGCCTTCAGCAACAAAAAGAGATCTCGATGATGACTCTGACATGTTCTGCATGCTTACAGCTATTTGCTGAATACCAGCAGATAATTGATTCATCGCTTCAACAATATCTTCAACTGTTCTAACTTGTTCCTGTGACCCGCCTGCAACTTGTTGAATGGTACCTGCAATTTGTTCAGTTGCAAGGCTCGTCTGCTCGGCGCTTGCTGTCAATTCTTCTGAAGATGCAGCTACTTGTTCAGATGTTACTCTCACTTGTCTGATAAGGTTGGCAAGGTTCATCCCCATATGATTGATTCCGTCTGCGAGCATTCCGATCTCGTCTCTACTTTTCACTTTGATCGGATCCATTGTCAGATCGCCATCTGCAATTTCATTTAGCATATCTGCCATTCTTATAACTGGACGTGAAATATTTCTTGAAATGAAATAGCCGATTAAAAGAGCAGCGATTACAATAACAATGCCTAATATTGTTACTAATGTAACGACAAATTTTTCTTTTGATTTAACTGTGATCTCACCTTCATCCATAAGGTTAGCTTGTCTTTGAGCCATTTCTGCTGTGACATCACGCATTTCTCTTCCTATTGGAAACAGTGAACTTTTTGCATATTCATTTGCCGCTTCCATGTTGCTCATGGAATTCTGCAGCACTCTTTCAGATTCTGTACGATAATCGTTGTTTAGGTAATAGATTTTTTCAAGTCTTTCCTTATCGGCATCAACCTTAACCAATTTCATAGTTGCATTAACTAGGGCATCTATTCGATCCGTAGATTCCAGCAACTTTGCTTTACTGTCTGATGACTGCTCAAGTAAATACTCACGCACACTATTGTTTTGGATTGTAGCATTCAGCTCAATCTCTTTCGCATTTTCATGAATGACTGCTCTTCTGTCTAAAAGCTCGCTATATGTATTCTGCATGTCTTTTAAGAAATAAAAGAAAATACCGCATGTCGCAGCGAACAACACGGAAACGATTAAAAATGAACCTACTAATTTTTTTCTTAATGTTAGTTTCATGTGTCACCTCTTCTTAAATATTGGCTGTTTTCGTAAATATTGTTGCTATTAGAAGATGTTCATTTCCGCTCCAGGATGCTCGCTTTCCGCGGGGCGTGCGGTGAGCCTCCTCACGCTTTGCGCCTTTAGGAGTCTCACCTGTCCCGCTTATCCCGCTGGAGTCTCGCACCTTCCGCTCCAATCAACAAGTCAAAGAAGCGTATTCAACAAAAAATGTTCAAATACAACGATATTTTAGAATTGAGCCTAAAAATTTCTATTATTAAAAATCACCGGGCAGTTTAAAACGACAATTAGACGTTCGTTATGTTTAGCCACGCCTTGTATCAGCGAATCTTCTTTTTGTGCAAAGCTTCCTGGAGTCTGAATCGATGCTGTGTCAATATCAATGACATCTGTTGCTGCTTCAGTCAGCAAGCCTAAAAAGTTATCATCCTTTTGCAGAACAACAATTCTTGAAGAATCCGTCCTTAATGACTTTTGATTTCCAATCAGCTGTCCGAAATCAATAATCGGAATAACATTGCCTCTTAGATGAATAACCCCTGAAACTTCTTGAGGCATCTCTGGCATTGGTGTAATCTCCATAACACGTTCAATGGAAGCAACATACTGAATCGGCAGACCAAATTCTTCATCTCCGTTTGAAACAATAACAATTTTCAAAGTTTGAGTGCTAAGTGACATCTCACTTGCTCCTTTTCTAGGTATTTCGGCTTAACGAATAGTCTCAAGTCCCATACTTCTTATCGGTTAAAGATTGATTTTATTTTAGTTTTTAAATATGGAAATGGAAAAACCGCCCAGGCATTAACCTAGGCGGTTTAGATTTCATTTTATCGAGTTAATTCAATATTTTTCGTGCTGTTAGCAGGCACGGTGATTTGTACTTCTACAAACTGCTTCGTGCCATAAAGCTGAGTCTCTATTATTTCACCTGCTGATGGAGTATAAGTCCCTTGCTTCATATAAAATGGAATGTTTACTGTTACAGGTTTATTTAAGCGATTAGTCAAAGTCGCTGTTTGTGTAACCTGTGATCCATCATTCGGCAGCTTAAAGGCATTCTCAAATGAAACTACTCCCGCTGATGTGTTTCCATCTTGATAAACAGGCATCGATTTATCTGGACCTTCAAACACGTAAGAATTAAACTTATTTGCTGCTGCATCTTTTTCAAATAAGCGATAACCTACCCAAGGCTTTGCGGATAATTCGATCGATGCAGTTGTTGAATATAAAATACCGTCTTGCTCTGTAATGTTATCGATATGTGTGTGGCCATGAAGTGAAATATCAACATCGTTCTGTTTCATCACATCAATCAATTCGTGCGACCCTTCACCATGCCATTGCTGGTCATATTCTATTCCAAGCTTTTCACCTTTTAAAAGTGTGCTTAAGTCTTGCGGGTCATGTTTAGCATCATACTCTTTCCAGTACTCCTCGACATTTGGATCAGTCGATGGCCAGATGTCCCTGTCACGCCAGATTGGATTATGATGTGAGAACAGCCCTGAAGTCTGACCTTCTTGAGCAGTTGCCTTGTTCTCTGCTAAGTCTTTTTTAATCCATTCCATCTGCTGATCCCGGATTTGGCCGCCCCATGTTGGCACTGAAACGGTTCCGTGCCCTTGACGGTCAAACTTATGCCAGTCATATGAATTATATCCAATCAAATGTGCATATGGACCGTAATCAAATGAGAAATACTGTGGTCCAAAGTATTGTTCCCAATATTTTGCCCCATCTGCTAATGTTGCATCTTGCGCATAATAATCATGGTTTCCTGGAACGATGTACACTGGGACATTAAATTGTTTCAGCATACGGTACGTCTCTTCATATTCATAAATATATTCTTGAGGATTCATCTGACCGTACATTAAATCCCCCGTCATCACAACAAAATCAGGTTTTAACAGGTTTACTTGCTTAATTGTTTTTTGCAGATAAAGCCATCTTTTTGATTTATCTGGATCCCACATTCCTGCTTCTGTTGCATTAGCAGGATCTACAATATTTCTTGGAGATCCAACATGTATATCAGTTAAATGCATGAATTTAAAGTCTTTTTTATACTCTTTAACAACTTTTACTGAATTCGGTTCGTCATCTGTAATTCGTGTACCATCCCCTGTATAAGAAACTTCCAGGTCAAAAAGTTCCTCAGGTACATCTTCTGGAATCGTTACTGTGACTTCATAAATAGAAGAGCTGTCTTTCCAATGGGAAGATCCTTTTTGAACACTCTTAACAGGAAGGTTATATTTTCCTTCCACCTGTGCAGCTTCGGTAGGGTTAAGAGAAATGTCCCAGCCTGCTGGCTCTTTTCCTTTACAATCTACTTTAACGGTAAGTTCTGATCCATTTTTCTTAATAGCTGGTGTAGCCATAAGAGGATAAATAATATTTTCGACTTTTGGATCAAGTGAAATATTTGGTACCTCATCTAAATAGTTCGTTGTATTCCCTATTCCGCCGTCTTTTTTATCAACGCTTGTTAAAGCGTTAGCATGTCCTGCAGGAATTGATAAAGCAGAAGCTATTGCAAAAGCGGTTAGCTTTGTTTTCCATCCCATGTGCTGCACTCCTTTCAATATATGAAACAACTTTCATATTAAAAGTAACAGCACAAAGTAAACTTAATATGACAGCAATTTAAACATTTTATTAACGAAACATTAATTTATATTTCCTTCAAACGCTCACGAGCTTCCTTTTCATCAAAAGAACTGTAGATTCTATGGTTGTTATTATCGAGAATCCGGTAATGCTGACTGATGACATTTTGCTGCAATCTGCAGCCATTTTGAGATTGTACTTCCTTCCACCATACATGACCGCCCCAAGTCTTTTCTTTTGGCGGTGCCACATACTCATGTACAACAACTTCCATCACATCCAGCGGATCACCGCCAAGTGAGTTATACAGAATTTCAGAGTTTCGGAAAAGAGCACATAAAGCTACAATGACTGTCCAGCTAGCTTTAATTCTTTCTTTTTCAATTTGAACCAATGTTTTCTTTGATATCCCTAATATATCCGCCATTTTATCTTGAGTGTATCCGAGTTCTGTCCGAACAAGTTTAATTTTGCCTGTTAACAGGTCAACAATTTCATCCTGTGTCATTTAAATATCTCCTTTTATTCTTTTAGGAACATTTTACACAAAAAAACTCCTTTCAACAAAATTGGAAAGGAGTCTAACTATACGTATACGGTTCCCAATGGGCTAGATCGTAAAGCCCTGCATTAATGCGTCCGCTCTCATTCTTGAGTACGGAAAGAAGTTCTTCTGGCAGCTGTTCATGATGATTATCCACGTCGATGCGGTCGTCTGGCGATGAAACGAGAACTGTAAACAATTTTTTGTTTTCCATGTTCATCCCATGAACATGAACGTAATTTAGATCTTTAATCCTGTATACAAAAAAGATACGATATTTACCCACAGATTCCACACTCCCTTAATAACAGTGTGGTCGGCTTTCCTATGGAATAAACCTCTAATTTATATGAACCGGAGCTGTAGGCAACTCAATCTCAACACGAGTTCCCTGACCTTCAACAGAAGAAAAATGAATAGCACCGCCGTGTTCGTCAATGATTTTAAAACACACCATTAAGCCTAATCCTGTTCCCTTTTCTTTTGTTGTATAAAAAGGTTCTCCTAATGTCTTTAATCTGTCTGCAGGAATACCGCAGCCTTGGTCATTCAGTTCAATAGTGACTCTCTCGTCTTTTGTACCAATCTTTATGTGAATTTCCCCATCTGAATCCATACTTTCAATTGCATTCTTCAGCAGATTTATGAACAGCTGCTTCAGCTGGTTTTCGACACCATAAACTGTAGGAATATCATCAGCTATATTCACCCAGATTTGAATATTCCTCATGATTGCCTGGGTTTCTAAAAGTCTTACGACACTAAAGATCAGATCTCTTATGTTTGTATGTTCGAAACTTACCGCCTGTGGTTTTGCAACGAGCATCAATTCTCCGACAATATCATTGATCCGGTTAAGCTCAGATTCCATAATACGTAAATACTCTAGTCGGATTACATCGTCAGCATCTGACAAAAGCTTCGTAAACCCCTTTAATGAAGTAAGCGGGTTTCGAATCTCATGTGCAACACCGGCAGCCAATTCGCCTAGTACAGATAATTTCTCTGATTTAAGCATCAGCTCTTCTGTCTGCTTAGCTTTCGTGACATCTCTCGCGAATGTAACCAGACTCTCTACATGACCTTCTTTCGTCATGACCGGAACTCCTCTTGCTTCTAATAGGATCCAATCACCGTTTTTGTGGCGCAGCCGAAATTCAGTCTGAAAAGGAATTTTTTTAACGAGCGCCTTCATAAACTGATCGGACAGCCCTTCCATATCATCAGGATGCACGAGATCAAGAATAGCTCCCTTAATTTCTCCCTCCTCATAGCCTAAAACCGTAAAGTGTGAAGGAGATACATACTGAATCAGTCCTGAAGGGTCAATAACAGTGATTAAATCAGTCGAATGTTCTGCGATCAAACGATATTTCGCCTCACTTTCCCGTAGAGCCCGCTCTACTTTTTTCTGTGAAGTAATATCACGGTAAACGATAACAAACCCCATTATTTTCCCTTCCATATCACAAATATTAGAAAAGGAAGCAGACACGTCAAATACTGTTCCATCTTTATGAATTCGCTGCGTTTCATGTAGAGGAACAGACTGACCCTGCTTTAATAGGTTGATAATCTCTATCGATTCATCTTGCAAATGAGCCGGTGTAATGACTGGAATGGTATCATTTTCTTCAGAAAAGTCCTCTTCTTCCCAGCCAAACATTTGTTCAAATGCATCATTTACTTTTATTACTTCTTGTCTTGTATTTAATATAAGAATCGCATCTGTAGTACCTTTAAGAACGGATTCCAAAAGGTCTAAAGCAACGCTTAGTTCTTCTTCCTTCTGTTTATGCGGAGTGATATCCCTTCCGGTAACGACCAGCATTTGCGGGTTTCCGTCTTTTGTAAAAGTCGGCTGTTTAATCAGTTCGAGCATAACCACTCGGCCGTTCTTCATTTTTATCTTTTCAGCTGTTTTAGTAGGTTTCTTCGTTTCCCAAGCTTTCTGGTCTGACAGGTTGCACCTTTCAACAACTTCACTTGAGAGTCTGGTCTCCATTTCCTCCAGACTTTTTCCTTTGTAGTCATTATCGTATATTCCGTAGATATTTAACGCGAACCGGTTTGCTTCTGCCCAAGTTCCATCAGGATATTTAATACATACAAATTCAGGCAGGACATCGATCATTTCTTTAAAAGTAGTAACTGCAAGAAGGTCGTCCTGGCTTGTTACATTCATTTTTTATCCACCCTTTTACTAAAACTTCGTACTGTTTATTATTAAATAAAAGGTGCTGGTTTCCTTTAAATTTTTTGATAATTCGCACGTCAAATTATTCTGTTTTTCGTCTAAATATGACAAAGAATACTTAACAGCGACAAGCTTTTTTGAAATTTCTTTGCTGAACTTGTACGATATTCTTCAACTTATTACAACGTCCTCTACTAAATGTCGAAAAGTTTTAATAGCCTGCAATTCAAAAAGACGCTTTCAAAATTGAAAGCGTCCTTTGTAATTACTTACAATTAAACTGCTTTTACAGCTTCTTTCAGCGATTTCCCTGGCTTAAATGCAGGAACATTGCTTGCCTGGATCATGATTTCTTCACCAGTAAGCGGGTTGCGTCCTTTTCTCGCATTGCGGTTGCGTGTTTCAAATGTTCCGAAACCGATCAGCTGAACGCTCTCACCATTCTTTAAAGCATCTGTAATTGCGTTTAATACTGCATCAACAGCAAGTGCTGATTCCTTTTTGTTCATACTTGTTGCATTGCGTACTGCATCTACTAAATCCATTTTTTTCATTATTGATATCTCCCTTCAACCATTAAAAATTATTGCTTGTGTAGCACCATTATTAACGGATAATGAAGTTTTCATACAGGAAGATACAAAATTCCGAAAAATATTTATATAGTTTAGTAATTCGTTGTTTAAAAACCTTGAATCGTCATCCCGCCATCAACAAACAGCGTATGTCCATTTACATAACTCGCTGCATCACTTGCTAAGAAAACAGCCGGTCCCACAAGATCAGGCAGCTCTCCAACCCTTTTTTGGGGTGTTACAGCTAAAATATCATTCAAGTAATCTTTGTCCGCGAGAAGCTTTTCAGTCAGAGGCGTTTTGAAGTACCAAGGGCCGATGCTGTTTACATTTATGCCGTACTGCCCCCACTCAAGCGCAAGGTTTTTCGTCATCTGAATGATAGCTGCTTTCGTAGATGCATAAACTACGCCTGTCCGCAGTGCCACATGACCTGCAACGGAAGAAATCGTGATGATTTTTCCTCCACCATTTCCCTTCATTCTTTCCCCGGCTTTTTGTGAAAACCAGAAAGCTGAACGAAGATTTGTATTCATGATCGTATCCCATTCGTCATCTGAAACCTCAAGTGCCTTAGACCGAATATTCATCCCGGCATTGTTGACGAGAATGTCGATTCTTACGTTTTGGGTATCCAGCTTCTCAAAGATCGTTTCGATATGGCTTTTGTTTGTCACATCCGCTTCAAATGTATATGCTTTTCTGCCCGCTTGCTGGATGTGTTCAGCGGTTTCTTCTAGATCTGATTGCGTTCTTGATACGATCACAACGTCAGCCCCTGCTTCTGCATAACCGATTGCGATTGCTCGTCCAATTCCTCTGCCCGCCCCTGTAACGAGCGCCGTTTTTCCTTCTAGCGAGAATGATGGTAGATACATGTGTGCTTCCTCCTGCTCATTTGAGAGTTCTGTTAAGATATTAATTCGCTTTTTTTTGGGTATTTGATGATAGTTTATCAAAAATGAAGTTTTAAAACTTTTTATTTGTTTAAAAGAGGTTAGTTTTGAAATTCAATTCTTAATCCCAGGGAATCCCAGCGAGTTTTGTGTCCAATCTTAGTAGACAGGTAAATTATTTCACCAGAAATGAACTTAATTTGACGAAGCCGGTTCATAATTTGACACATATGGTTAATAATTTGACAATGTTGAATGATAATTTGACATACCTGTGCCAGGCACACAAAAAAAGACATGCAAGCAGCATGTCTTCATATCCATCAAGTCTCTACCCACTCTTTGCGCAGAGTAAATAAGTCTTTCAGTTCATCTGTTGATAATTCCGTAATCCAGTTTTCGCTCTGGATCACTTTCTCTGACAGCTCTTTTTTACTTTCGAGCATCATGTCGATCTTTTCTTCGAGTGTGCCAAGTGTGATCATCTTATGCACCGTAACAAACTTCTTTTGCCCGATTCGATGAGCACGGTCAGTTGCCTGGTTTTCAACTGCAGGATTCCACCATCTGTCATAGTGGATGACATGATTTGCTTCTGTCAGATTCAAACCTGTTCCGCCTGCTTTTAACGATAAGATGAATATAGCGTTATCCCCATTTTGGAAACTGTCTATCATCTCATCACGTTTTTGCTTCGATAAGCTTCCATGTAAGAACAAAACAGGTTTTCCAAACTTCTTCTCTACGTACTTCTTAATCAGCTCACCCATAAATATAAACTGGGTAAAGATTAGGCATTTTTCATCTTTTTCTAAAATGGCTTCAAGGAGCTCAATCGTCTTGGAAAATTTAGCTGATTGATCCTCTAGCTTTGTTAATTTGTCATTCTTCGTATAAAGGGCAGGATGATCACAAATCTGTTTTAGTTTTCCTAGCATAGCGAGCAGCAAGCCGCGACGCTGCATGCCCGTTACTTTTTCAAGCTGTTCGAATGTATCCTGAACAAGTCTTTCATATAAAGAAGCCTGCTCTTTTGTTAGAGGACAATATTCTTTGATTTCTTGTTTTTCAGGCAGATTCAGCTGAACAGCAGGATCTGCCTTCGTACGCCGGAGTAAGAATGGCTGAACAAGTCTCTTTAATTGCTGCAGCCTCACATTATCGTTTTCTTTTTCGACCGGCAGGACAAACTTCTTCTGAAAAGAGGGCTCACTTCCTAAATAACCAGGATTAAGAAAATCAAATATCGCCCAAAGTTCAAGCAAACGATTTTCAACAGGTGTTCCTGTTAATGCAATCTTGTGACGCCCGTTCAGCTTGCGTATACTTCTGGACTGCTTTGTGTAGCTGTTCTTGATATTTTGAGCTTCATCGAGGACAATTGTTTCCCAAAACGTTCCACCCATTTCGGTGAAATCAAGCTGACACGTTGTATATGAAGTAATGACAACGTCGTAATTCTTATACCATGCCTCGAAGTCTTCTCCCTTTTTCCGGTTAGAGCCGTAGTGCAAACCAACTGTCAAGGAAGGAGAAAAATGCTCAAGTTCTTTTTGCCAGTTCCCAATAACAGATGTAGGACACACCAATAAAAAGGTGCCTTCCAGATCCCCTTTTTCTTTTACCTTTAAAAAATAATCGATTGTCTGGACTGTTTTACCGAGTCCCATATCATCTGCAAGGCATCCGCCAAGCCCAAACTTTCGAAGAAAATACATCCAGGAGCTTCCTGTCTTTTGATAATCTCTAAGTGTTCCTTGCAGATTTTCAGCTTTTGGCTCAACAGGTATCGTTTTGATTTCAGAAAGCTGATCCATCCACAGATTGAGCGGCTCACCCCATTCCATATCAAGCATTGGCCCTTCAAACTCAATACCATCAAGTTCATCATCAGCAGGGTTTGTTTCCATATTTAAAAGATGCTGCTCTAATACATCTTTTAACTGAATGCCAGTACGGTCCACGTTTTTGATGAGGTGCCGGACTTGTTTCATCCATTCAGGATCTACTCTGTACCATTGACCATTCCTGCGGACAAGCCTTCTGCTGCCATCGACCAGCTTGCGGAATTCCTCCTCCGATAGCTCTTCATCTCCAGTAGAAAGCCGCCAGTCAAACTGCATAATTGCATTTAACCCTAAAAAGGACGGCGCTCCGCCACCAGTTTGCGGTTTAGTCTTAATTTTTGCTTTAACTTTCGGCTGCAGTTCCTGAACCGTCTGCCACCATTCGGGAAGAATACTTGATATACCTATCTGGCGGAGTAGATCACTTTTTAAAGTAAGGAAATCCCATGCTTCTTTTTCCGTAATTTCTTCTTTAATTTCTTTACGGCTGTCAACCTTAAGCCAGGATATAAGCTTAGAAACAAGCTCCATATCACTTTCCAGCAGAGTTAGATAAGGTTTCCATTCATCAGGCAAGAGAGTGCTTTTTCCTTTGTAGGGAACACGAATACCATCTTCTTTTTCCTGAAGAAAGACATTCAGGTTCCATATATCCTTATCTTTCTCATCAGCAGGCTCGGATAATTCAAAAATCAGTTTAAAAGGTTTAGGATCTTCCCTCCAGCCGATTTTGATCAGCCATTCTTCTTCATCCAAGTGCCCTAAGGCAGAGATTATCTGTCTTGAATTACCTCTAACCAGTTCTTTGTTAAAAGATGACGGCATTGCTGAATAGCCAGCATCAGGCAAAGTTGAAAGAGCCTCATTTATCCAAGGAGACTCGATGCGTTTACCCTCAGCTTTCCATGACCATTCACCTGATTTCCAAGCTTCAAAGTCAGGAGACACGAGATCGGATTTAATTAATTTATCAAAATGATTTGCTTCTTTCACCACTTGCCAAGCATCTTTTTCCCACGTATTTTCAGAAAGAAAAAAATCCGGATAGCGATTGAACAGCACAAAAGCTTCTCCCGCGTTTATATATATATTTTGATCGTCATCTATATCGAGCAGCGTCCCATAAAAAGATGGCTGATGCCACGTAAATAAAAGAGGTTTCCAATCGTTCACATGCACTCTTTTCTTATCTTTAGTGGCCCATAAAACCATATTTCCATGAAGCCATTTTGCGTGAAGTAAAAGATTGCTTGTATCGATCATGAAATAAACTTTCCTTTCCTTAACTCTTCCTGAAACGCTCTTAACCGTCCATAGATCGTTGCAATTTGTTCAATATATAGAGAAAATCGTTCTTCTTCACCAATATCAAAGTAAATTGTCCGGAGCGTTTTTAAATGCTTTATGGCCGATTGATATGATTTTCTTGTCCGTTCATTAATCAGCCTGTCAATCGTTTGATGATAGATCGGCAAAACCGTTTCCTTTTCAAAAGAAAGAACTTCTTTTAAATCCTTTCGCTGAATGAGCTCTGGTGAGTAGCCCATGATTACTTGAAGCTCCACCCATCTCTCATGTTCACCGATTACCATTAAATATTCGCCGTACTCATAGAAAGTGATCGGCAGGAACTCAATAAGCATTTCTTCATACTGTTCTTCGTCACCTGTATGCTGTGCGTATTTCCAGAAATAATTTAGGTATTCGTGGAAAAATTCACGAGCATCTGAATGATAATAATAAGAACTGACACCATCCAGGAAATTTGGTTTCAAATAAAGAAGCCATGACAAAAGACGCTCCCATTCCTGCTTATCAACCAAAAGTTTCATCCAGACAAGGTAATGCACCATTTCCACTTTCTTATCATTCTGACCCAAACGTTCAAAAGCAAGATCATCCTGCTGGCGTGCAAAAGCAAAATGCACGAGAGCAAGCTCAAGCATTTGAGATGCTTTGCCAGATTCTTTTTCTTCCAGCAATTGTTTTTCATATTTTTCGATCCATGTTCTCTCATAATAAAGTAGAGACCAGCTGATCTGAAAAAGATAAAATAATAAATAACCCCATTTAGGAGGGATCTCATAAAGACTTTGAAAGTTTCGGAGACTCTCTTCGACGAGTTTTTTATTTTCATTTAGAAGTTTTTCACTATTCATTTCTTTTAATGCCACATAGATTTGATCGGATAATTTTTCAACTGTAGCATCAAAGTTCGCCTGCATATAAGTAGCTATCCCATATTGTGCTTCAAACGAAAATAAGCGGATAAGCGTTTCAATTTGTACATGATATCTATATAGCAATGCGATATCTTCATCAAAAAATTGTCCAGCATTTAAGAGTGCGGGATAATAATCGCGGTAGATATGAACAAATGTGTAGCTCGTATCTTTTCCGTCAGCAAGATCCCGAAAGGAGACGGTTTGCATTTTCCGTTTTTCGAATGTCTCGAATCGTTCTGAAAAATACTCACGCCACAACTGAACCGAATGTGTATTTTGAACTTTCTTCTCAGGGGAATCATATTGTGTACGATTTCTTTCATCGTCTTCCTCTGGTTGCTTCATTCCGTCTCCCCTCCTTCAAGTTGTTATTACCAATTATAGCAAATTAGTCGTTTGCTCATTCATTGCATATCATTTCTATTTTAAAGGAAATTCCTTAAGTTGACCAAAAAAACAACTTTGTTCCTCTTAAACTTATTAATGTCTCGTCCGATATCATTAGTAATAGAATAATTTTTCACCTACGAAAAACTATACTGTTGTATCATTTTGTATTTTTTTGTAAAAACGTTCTGCTATACTTATTGAATCAATCGACGAAAGGGCAAACTTTTCGAAAGAGAAGGACGCAAAGCTACAGGGGCTAAGTCTTTTAAATGATATGCCAGCCAGTTGCCGAATGAACTCCTTCGTCGGTAATAATTGCAAGGGAGATATACATATGAAGGAGCATACGATTCAAGACCGAATTAGCCTATTAAGAGAAGAGCTGTATCGCACTTCACTCCAGCTGAACCATGAACTGGCACATCCAAAAATAGTTAAAGTCAGTCAGCAGCTCGATCAGCTTCTCAATCAATTCACTCTATCAAGACAAGAAAACATATAAAAAATGGCCTATTTTGGCCATTTTTTAAATTTCTTCTTCATAATATTTATTTTTCTTCTGTTCAATATGATCAATAATCCGCTCGATTTCTTCCTCTGCAAGCTGGCTGGATATCATATCTTTTCTTAGCAATCTTTTAATCGCCTCATGTTCTGCATACAGAGCCTCAATTGAAGCAATATGTTCTTGTTTCTTCCTCCACTCGGGGTGCTCCTCATACATCACATCCAGTGTTTCTTTCGCTTCCTTTTGTTTATGATCATACAATGCTTTCATTCTTTCAAAAACGATTGTGGAAATAACAGCCTCGCTCTTTAACTGATGAAGTCTTTCTATTGCGTAATCATATCTATGAACAGCGGTCATTGCCTCTTCATATTCTGTTCTTTCTTTATTTGGGCCCTTTATGTTCAGTTTGTTGATTAATGAGGAGATTGTCATCCCTTGTACTAACAAAGAAAAGAAAACGACAGAGAATGCTAAAATAATAATATTTTCCCGACCCGGAAAATCTCCTGGTAAACTTAGCGCAAGAGCGATTGACAAAGATCCTTTTAGTCCGCCCCAAATAAGCACATGCTTCCATTTTGCTGGTATACCTTTTATAGGCAGCATTGAGGTGTATACTGCCACCGTTCTTGCAGAAAGCACTAAAAGAATACTTGCTGCAATTAATCCCCATTTATCATTGATATCGATATAGGCGATTTCCAATCCTACAAGCAGAAACACTAGTGAATTCGCAAACAGCGCTAAAACATCCCAAAAAGAATGTATATTTATTTTAGTAGTTGGACTCATCCCTATTTTGGCACCATAATTTCCGAAGACGAGACCTGCAACTACAACAGCAATTACCCCCGATACATGTATGGACTCTGCGATTAGGAAGCTGCCATAAAATAATAGTATAGAAAACAAAATCTCCAGCGGGTAATCGTCGTACCAGCTCGTAAACTTTGAAAAAATATATCCTAATCCTCCACCTACAATAGCACCGCCGATCGCAACTTTAAAAAGCATCAGAACAGCAGCCAGTATTCCCCCTGCACCCATTTCAATATAAGAAGGCAGGTAGATTGAGGCAATAATAAAAAAAACAACTGCTAATCCATCATTAAACAAACTTTCTCCTTCAATTACAGTTGAAAGTTTTCGGTTCACTCCAAGAGTTTTAAAAATGCTTAAAACGGATACGGGATCTGTCGCACTCATTAAAGCAGCAAATACAAAAGCCGTTTGAAGACTCAAATCTAATATGTAATAAGATCCAGCACCTATAATCAAAAAGGTAAGAAAGGTTCCTCCAACTGCCAATGCACCTATAGCTTTTGCATTTTCCCTCAAGTGGCTGAATGGAAGTTTCAAACTTGCTTCTCCTAGTAAAGTAGGCAACAAAAGCGAAATGATAATAAATTGAAATGTGTAACCCTCTTCAACAATTTCTTTTAAAGGGTCCATAGCCGGAAGAGGTACAAGACCGATGATCGCTCCTACTACCACCAGTGCAATTGGATAAGGTTTTTTTATTTTCTTTGCCAAGGCAGTTACACCAACCGCTACAGCCAATAAAATGAACGCAATATTCAACGAGTGATGCATATTGTTCTCCTCTCAAACTATTTCTCTACCTATATATTTCCCTCCCCCTTCAAAAAATAGTCAACAGGATACTCAGATAAATCGACATATTATCATCGATTGTTGTTGAATCTTGTAACATTATCACTTCTTTCCACGAAACCCTTTTTCTTTTCTTAAAAATAATGCATATTTATTGAGACAAAATCTTTCATGAAAGTTGTGAATAATCCATGCTGCTACAATTAATTGAAGAAAAACGCGAAGTCTTGCTTTGTCTTGGAAAAACGTATGGGCTTACAGCGAAGGAAACAGTTATATGCAGTCAAGAACTAGATCAGTTATTAAACCGTCTTGATGAATGGAATGATGAAAGGAACGATAATTAACAATCCTTGTCTATTTCCTGGGAAATTTGTCGAGAACCGCAAAAACCTCTATCATTTTTTAGCTTACTCCACCTCTCATCCATATACTTACTAATTTACCTATTATTATATAAAAATAATATTGTAATCTCTTTGTTATCTTCTCCTAATGCTTCTGTCATATTCGATTAGTATAATTGGCAACCGAGGCGTATTTAACCAATTATACATATTAGGAGGAGTTATTATGATAAAAAAATGGGTAATTACAGGAGCTATGGCATTCGGATTGCTCGTTTCTGCTCCCGTTAGCGGATTTGCAGCAATGGGTGATCACACTCTTCGACCAGGTACATGGGACAATGATGTTTATGAACTTCAAGGCAAATTAAAAGCCATGGGATATTTTGATTTTGCTGTAACAACAGGATATTATGGTCCAGTCACTAAAGATGCAGTTATTAAATACCAAAAAGCTAAAGGGTTATCAGTAGATGGTATTGCAGGGCAGCAAACTTTTAATAGTATCCAAAACAATATTCAAAGAAAAGGTATGACTGTCGCAGCAACAGCTTACACAGCAAATTGCGAAGGCTGCAGCGGAACTACTTCAAGCGGGACAAACCTTAAAGAGATTCCTTACGCAAAAGTAATTGCAGTTGATCCAGATGTAATTCCAATGGGTTCAGTTGTATATGTACCAGGCTATGGTTATGCTGTAGCAGCTGATACAGGCGGAGGCATCAACGGGAACGAAATTGATGTATATATGCAGAACTACTCAGACGCTGTCAACTGGGGCAGAAAGAACGTAAATATTACAATCATCAACTAATGAAGATGGGGTTCTCTTCCCCATCTTTTTTCATTTGTACAAAATCTTACATAATTAACTAGAAAAAGAATATGACAATACTCTTCTTCTCGACTATAATAGATTTCATGAATTTAAAATAAGTGAAGGTGAATGTATGTTTCTTTGGGTTGCAATCGTAATGGGTATTATAGAAGGTATTACAGAATTTCTTCCGGTTTCGTCAACTGGTCACTTAATTGTTGCGGGACATATGCTAGATTTTACGGGAGACAAAGCAAAGACTTTTGAAATTGTTATTCAGCTTGGTTCCATTCTGGCTGTAGTTGTTCTGTACTGGAATCGCCTTTGGAGTTTACTGGGTGTCGGCAAAATGGCTAAAAAGGAAAACAGCTTAAACCTCGGACATATTTTTATTGCAATAATGCCAGCTGTAATCATTGGACTTCTTGTTCATGATTTTATTAAGGCGCATCTGTTCTCTCCTAAAACAGTCATTGTCGGACTTGTTATCGGCGGATTTTTAATGCTGATTGCTGAGAAGGTGCAGAATAAAAAAGGGGTTAATGCGGCAGACCTTGATGACATGACTTATAAACAAGCTTTGAAAATTGGATTGTTTCAATGTCTGTCTTTATGGCCAGGTTTTTCACGTTCTGGAGCAACTATTTCAGGCGGTTTGATTTCAGGACTCAATCATCGTACAGCTGCAGATTTTTCATTTATTCAGGCAGTTCCGATTATGATTGCAGCATCCGGACTCGATCTTTATAAAAGCCGTGACATATTAAGTGCAGCTGATCTTCCATTCTTCTTAACTGGATTTGTTACAGCATTTCTAGTAGCAGCAGTAGCTATTTTATTCTTTGTTAAACTCATCGCAAAAGTAAAATTAACTCCTTTTGCATATTATAGATTTATTATAGCTGCTGTGTTAGCTCTTTTCTTCTATCTTTAAAATTTAAAGCTTACCGCTCACTTTGTGCGGTAAGCTTTTTATTTTTGCTCTTTTCTAAAAGATTGCTGCTTTTGAACATTTTCTTGAGTATGCTTCATTGACTAGTTGATTGGAGTGCAAGGTGCGTGCCTACCACCTGGGAAGCTTCTCGCTAGGCATGCGACGAGGAAGCTCACATCGGTAGCATTTACTTTTAGACGCAGGAGCAAGGATACTTACTTGAAGCGGTCAGGTGAGACTCCTAAAGGCGCAAAGCGCGAGGAGGCTCACCGCACGCCCCGAGGAAAGCGAGCATCCTGGAACGGAAATCAACCACTTCCACTAGCGTAATTGATTGCGAAGACAGACTTTATTTAAAATTACAATAATTTCAAAAATATTACAATTATTATTTTCTAAATATTGTAATAATGGTATGGTTAACTTATCTAACCATTGAGAGGAAGAATTTTATGAATATTGTAAATCAAGTAAACCTTGTTAAAAACGCGATTGCTGGAGTATTAACAGGGAAAGATGAACTTGTTGAACTTACTATGATCGCTTTAGTTAATAAGGGACACCTTTTATTAGAGGATGTACCAGGCACCGGCAAAACTGTACTTGCCAAAAGTCTTGCACGTTTAATAGATGGAGATTTCAAACGTATACAATTCACTCCCGATATTCTTCCTGCAGATATTACAGGTATTCAGTTCTTTCATCCAAAACATCAAGAATTCGAAATGCGTCCTGGTCCTGTCATGACGAACATCTTATTAGCCGATGAGATTAACCGTGCTACCCCGCGTGCTCAATCCAGTTTATTAGAAGTAATGGAAGAACGCCAATTAACCATTGACGGAGAAACTTTGAAGCTGCCTTCCCCTTTTTTAGTAATAGCAACACAAAATCCGATTGAGTCACATGGTACTTTCCCGCTGCCTGAAGCACAACTTGATCGATTCTTTATGAAACTTCCATCAGGTTATCCAGACTTTACTCAGGAAAAAGATATGCTGCATATGTATCGTGCTCAAAACCCACAAGAGCTGCTCGAACCTGTCTTTACTCTAGAGGACATTATAAAAATGCAAGAAGAAGTCCAACAGATCTTTGTAAGTGATGAAATTGAAAATTATTTGTTATCGATCGTCCATGCTACACGCCAGCATGAGTTTATCGAAAACGGTGTTTCTCCTCGTGGAACACTTGCTTTCATGAAAGCTGCTCAAGGCGCAGCTTATGTAAATGGAAGAACTTTCGTTACACCGGATGACGTTCAACGTGTTGCTCCTTATGTTCTATCTCATCGTTTAGTTCTTTCAATGGAAGGAACAATGAGAAAAACAAAAGAACAAATACTAAAAGATATCCTTGAATCCATTGATGTCCCTGTTGAATCTGAGGCAGGAAGATAATCATGCAATGGAGTAATCAGATCTGGATCAAGCCGATCTTTAAAGCGCTTGTTTTATTTAGTCCATTAATTCTCGTAATCGGATTTTATCGAAATATATCCTTTCTTTTTGTTTTAGGTCTGGTCATTTTATTTTTGTATGGTGCTACGTTATTACAATTCAAATCAGCTGCTCAAGATTTAAAACTGGATTCAACTAAACAGATTTACCGTCTGTTTCCTGGAGATTCAGATGAATTTTATATAAAACTGCTTCATACGGGAAGATGGCCATCATTCAGAGGTGAGCTCTTTTTAACTCATCGAGATGTCATTTCTGAATCGAACATAGATGAAATTGAGAGTTCAAAAGGAAGGATTGAACTGAAAAGGCCTTTTGCTATTTATAGAAAAACGGCGTATACACAAACAATACCTTTTACAGCAAGAAAGAGAGGTACTACAAGAATTTCTAACCTTTTACTGCAAATCCATGATCCGCTTCAGACAAGTGGTCAAGCTTTAGCACTTCAGGAACTTTTTCCTGCTGAGATTATTGTTTATCCTAGACCACTTCCTGTTCATAAGATTGAACATCTTTTCCATCAAGGAAGCGGTGAAGCAGCACGTCCATTTGCATTGTTTGAGAATGTCTCACTACCTGCCGGAAACCGTGATTATGCGTATGGTGATTCCTTTCACAAACTGCATTGGAAAGCGACTGCTAGAACAGGAACTCTTCAAACAAAGGTTTTTGAAAAAACGGTAGTCTATCATTGGACATTCGTATATACCATCTTGCCTGATCATAAAGATATGAAATCTTCTGAGCAAATGGAAACCGAAATAAGTTTTCTTGCCTATATGTGCCAATTTGCTGCCGAGAAGAACATTCCATTTGAAGTTTACATTAACTTTAAAGTACCTGGTCCATTAGAAATGTATCATGTAACAACCGGAAGCGGTCCGCAGCACTTAAGTAAGGTACTAGAAGGACTTGCTCGTATTGACCGCTCAAATGTTACTGTCAAACCGAACATTATGTGGACAAAAATGGATCGTAACTTTGCTGGATCTGTTCCTTTTATTATCCTTTTGGGTCATATTCCAAACGATACAAATACACAATTCATTACGAATAAATGGATTAAGTCCGGCGGTAAGGTCTTTTTGGTTAATCAAACCGGGACGGAAGCATACTTGATGCCTTACTCTTCTAAGGAGGTCGTTCCATGTTAAATAGCCAGAAATTGATTTTGTATGGAATGAACTTAACCTTTGATGCCATGCTTCTCTTTTTATTTTATGTTCTCCTTGTACAAGGAGCTTCATGGCTGGATCTAGTCTTTTACGCAGCAGTATTGCTGCCTATTATTGCTGTAAGTGGCGTTTTATATATTTACAAACCCAATCTATTAAAACTTACATTGGTATGTACTATTCTCATATCTACTTTGTCTTTTTGGTTTATGACGTCCTCTATACTTTTTTCTGCAATACTTGCTGTAATCATTACTTGGAGAAGTTCAGAAAATTGGCAGGACCCTTTTAAAACTGATTTGGAAATCATCTTAACAATTAGTGCGGTGTTTGCACTCGTCCTTTCTTTCTTTTTCAAAGATGGATTCACTGTCATGTATGGTGCAGTATGGATACAATTCATGCTCATGCTTGCAATAAAAATGACTGTTCACTATTTTAAGAATTCAGATGGTGATAAAGTATGGAGAGACTTTTCTGTTCCGCTTTTCCTTGTTGCATTGAGCGGTGTCGTTTTTGCTTTTTTAGGACCTCTTAAACAATTTATCTACTGGATTTTAGATGGAGTTCTATTCTTGATGTATTACATTGTGGCAGTTCCACTATGGGAGTTATTCAGTTTGCTGGCTATACCAATTGCTTATTTAATGAAACTCTTTAAAAAAGATAATGACGATGGTAATTCAGAAGTCGGGATAGCCGACGAGATTCTCGAACAACAGCCGCAGGAATTCGTAAATGATTACTCACTTCTCTGGTGGACTGCTGCTGCCTTACTTGTGCTAATAGTAGTCATTTTTATCTGGAGAAAAAAATTATTATTTAATCTAAGAGCAGACGCAGCTTTAACGGGAAATGTTTCAGCATTAACCAGCTCAGATTTAAACGGAACTGCTTTTGGTAGGAGAAGATGGCTTCAGCCAAAAGACAGAACGAGAAAAAAGTTTCTGCACTTTGAAAAAACGATGGATAAACGAGGATATGGACGTTTACCTGGAGAATCAGCTCATTTATGGTTTGAACGCCTAAAACTTTCTGGTGATGAAGCCGAATCCGTTTTACAAGCCTATGAAAAGGTGCGTTATGGCGAGGAAGAAATAACAAATGATGATTTCAGCCTTTACGCAAAAGCTATAAAAAAATTCGAAAAATCAGAGCATCTTCAGAAAAAGAAGTCTAAATAAGGCTTCTTTTTTGTGGTGACTGTTTTCGTAAACTCTGTTGCTCATGGAAGTTGTTGATTTCCGTTCCAGGATGCTCGCTTTTCGCGAGAGATGAACATTCCATTCAATGAAGATTGTGCTCCTGCGTCTGCAAGCCAAATGCTACCGGAGTGCGCTTCCTCGTCGCATGCCTTGCGAGAAGCTTCTCAAGTGACAGGCACGCACCTTACTCCAAACAACTGGCTAAGAAGCGACTTTACAAAAATCATCTGTATTTCTTTTCATTCTAAACCTCCTATATTAGACTAGGGATATAGAAACAGTCGGAATTAAGTTTTAAGGAGGATTACAATGATTCCAAAAATATATGTTATCCACGAAAATAGCGAATGGACCGCACCTTTATTCCAGCGCTTTGAAGAATTAGGTCTTCCCTATGAAGACTGGCACATGTCAAAAGGCTATATTGATTTAACACAGGCTCCTCCCGAAGGCGTTTTTTATAATCGGATGAGTGCTTCTTCTCATACTCGCGGCCACCGTTACGCGCCAGAATATACTTCTGCTGTTTTAGCATGGCTTGAAAGCTACGGCAGAAAAGTGTTCAATAACAGCCGGGCACTTCAGCTTGAGATCAGCAAAGTAAATCAATACAGCGCATTAAAGGCGTTTGATATTCCTGTACCCCGTACTATTGCGGCTTATGGAAAAGAAGAACTTTTAAAAGCCTCCATACACTTTGATGGTCCGTTCATCACAAAGCACAACCGGGCTGGAAAAGGGCTTGGGGTACAATTGTTTCAAACAAAATCCGCTCTCGAATCTTATGTAAATGGAGATACTTTTGATGAATCCATAGATGGGATTACTTTGCTGCAGGATTATATTGAGGCACCTGAACCTTTTATCGTACGCTGCGAATTTATAGGCGGGAAGTTTCTTTATGCAGTAAAAGTGGATACTTCCGAAGGTTTTGAACTTTGTCCAGCAGATGCCTGCCAGATCGGGGATCAATTTTGTCCAATTACCGATCAGCCCCAAGAACCTGAACCAAAGTTTAAAATTCTAGAAAACTTCACCCTTCCTTATCAATCAAACTTTGAGGCATTCTTAAAAGCCAATGGCATAACATTTGCCGGAATTGAAATCATTACCGATAAATCCGGAAACGTGTATGCGTATGATGTAAATACGAACACGAATTACAACCGTGAAGCCGAAGAGAAAGCTGGCATATTTGGCATGAAAGCCATCGCAGAGTTTTTAGGAAAAGAATTGAATCAATAAATACAAAACGAAGGTGAAGAACTCTTGAAAAGCTCTTCACCTTTTTTACGTAGACTGTTCTGAAAAATTGTTGCTATAGAGATGTTTTTAAGACTTCTTCATTGATTAGTTAATTGAAGCTGAAGGACGAGACTCCAGCAGGATGAGTGGGAAAGGTGAGACCATTCATTGACGCAAAGCGGCGAATGGGCTCACCGCACACCCTGCAAAAAGGGAGTCCTGAAGCGGAAATTTACCTCTTTCAAAAACAACAAAGTATGCGAAAACAGCCTTTATGTATGATCAACAACCTCTGGCGTTTGATTCAAGCTTTCCCATAAATAATAGGTTATGTAAGTTCTCCAAGGTTTCCAATCTTCAGCTAACCGCCTGACCTCTTCTTCAGAAGGCTGATTTTCTAAATTCCAGACATTACGAACAGCATTCCTTAAACCGATATCTGCAGCAGGCAGAATATCAGGGCGGCCCATCCCAAAGATCAATAGACACTCGATCGTCCACTTCCCTATCCCTCTGATTGGAAGAAGTATTTGAATAATCTCCTCATCAGACTTATTCCACAAAGCTTCTAAATCCAGTTTGCCATCAGTTATCATTCTTGCAAGGTCTATGATGTATTCTGCTTTCCGCTGACTGAACTGAAGTTCGCGCAGATCGTCATAAGATAATTTTGCAGTACTTTCTGGCGAAGGAAAGATTTGAAAGACATTCCCTTCTACCTCTATCTCTTTCCCGGCAAATTTGATCAGCCGATCTGTTAATGTACCCGCAAACGTTAAGTTAACCTGCTGACCGATTATGATTTTAATAATAGCTTCGAAAAGATCGGTTTCAGTTAAAAGCTTCAGACCTTTAAATCGTTTGAGCACTGAACCTAATTCTTTATGATCAGAGAAATGGTCATAAAGCGGTGATAGATCCAATTCTGTAGAGAAGAGCTGTTGAATTTTCATCTTTGCTTTTGTTTCTGAAATTTTTCCGTCTAAAGGTATGACCTGACACGAAAGAAGCGGTTTCTCAACAGAACCTTCTGTGTTGATTTTTATGTAGCAAGATACATTTTCAATATGTACAATCTTTTCATACTGAGTAAAATCATCAGAGAGTTTTAAAACATGTGTTTTTCCGGTGACTGTTAAACGCTTCATCATTTTTTGAAAATCAAATGGCGGCTTAGGTGAAATCGTAAAATTCATACTTCGCTCCATCTCCTCTAAGACTTTCTAGACTATTTGTATGTTTCTTCTGGTTCTTTTAGATTAGCATCATTTTTTTCATTTTTACTTTGTAAATAAGGATTGTCTTCCAATTTGTCTACAGTATGTTTGTATGAATACCCTTTTGTTATCGCAGCTGCAAAAATAATGATTACAAACACGATAATCACCAGTGTAATGAGTATTGATATCGTTAGCGTGCTCATAGGTGCTCCTTTTTCAAAAAATTGACTTTATACTTGTATAATAGCATATCTTGCAAATAAAAAAGCAGCCTAAGCCATGTATATGACTATAGACTGCTGGTACGTTTTAAAGTTTTTCTTCGTACTTTTCATGCATGATTAAACGGTTAATATCAAAGCGTTCCGTTGGCTTTGCTGGTCCGTCTGCATAACCAAGAGTAATCATCATTACAGGAATGAATCGTTCAGGAATACCAAGTGCAGGCAAGATAGCTTCGTGATCAAAGCCTGTCATCGGACATGAATCAATACCTAGCGCTTTTGCCGCGAGCATCAGCTGCATAGCTCCAAGTGAAGCATTCTTAAGGGCTTCTCTCTCCCCTAATGGACGCCCTTGAGAGTAAGCGCTTTTGATGTTCTTAAGCAAAATATTCCGCGCTTCTTCAGGTGCTTTTTCAAATACTTCTGCAGCCACTTTATCAGCTTCAGTGTCACCAAGGACAATTACTACTGCAGATGCATCAAGAACATGCTTTTGATTGTAGGCGATCGGAAACAATTTTTCTTTTTGTTCTTGTGAAGTAACCACGATAAAGCGCCAGTGCTGAAGATTCCATGCAGATGGAGCCTTTCCTGCCATTTCAAAAATTTTATGAAGAGTCTCATTTGGGATCTCTTTATCCTTTTGATAAAGTCTTACCGATGCTCTTTCTTCCATTACTTTAAAAGTTTCGTTCATTTTCTCTCCACTCCTTAAAAAAGTAAAAGGTGTCTAAACTTCAGACACCTTTTTTAGAATTCCTCTTAAAACTGTTCGTTATCAGTGTAAAATTTATGCGTTTCGTTTAGCAGATGCTAATTCTTTTGCCAATTCTGATGCAGTCTCTCTTGCTGCATCCAGAATATCTTCAGCACGATCTGGAGCGGCCGCCATGCCTTCAGTGTATACATGGTGGTAATCTGTAATCCCGATAAATGCCATTACCCCTCGAAGGTAGCCATTTGTAAATTCAAAGCTTTGAGCAGGTCCTTCAGAGTATACTCCGCCTCGTGATTGAATGTGTACAGCTGTCTTTTCTCCAAGAAGTCCTTGTGGTCCGTTTTCCGTGTATTTAAAAGTCTTTCCAGCCATGACAACGTTATCGATATAAGCTTTAAGCATTGGCGGATAGCTCAAGTTCCACATAGGCGTGTTGAAAACATACATATCTGCAGAAAGGAATTGCTCTAAAATCTCACCCATTCTAGTTGTTTTCTCCACTTGTGATGGTGAAAGCTCAAGACCAGCAGCTAATTTGCCCCAAGCATCTAGAACATCTGCATCGATTAAGGGGATATTTTCTTCATAAAGATTAACTGTTTCAATCTCAATGTTTTCATTTTGATTAGAAAGCTCATTTAAGAAATGACGCCCTAAACGAAGTCCGAATGATTGATCTAATGGCTTTGGATTTGAATTGATGTAAAGTACTTTCATAAGTAGTTCTCTCCTTTGAGTAATAAGGTTTATTTGTATTTTTAGTAAACTTTTAGAAATCAACTTCTCTTTAGTAAGTTAATTCTTTTTATATCTTAAGAGTTTAACTTACTTTTGTCAAGCTATGAACTTTTTAATATTACCAAATACTTAATTAGTAATTATTTCCATTAAAAAACACTCTCCAGTTTTAAACCAGAGAGCGAAAAGGGGAGCAAAGTTAAAAAGAACTCGTACCTTTAAAAAAGTTATATTCTTCGAGGCCGTCAAAGCATTGCAAGCGGTCCCCTATCGTTAAGCCAAAGTCAATATAAGCATGACTTTTTGCAGTTAGTATGTTTTTGTCTTCCACGATCTGTTTAGACACATAAGTGCCATTCAGCCAGTTTGCTGTCTTTGCAAATTCCTCTTCACGCAAAGAAACGGTATATGATTTGCCGTTAAGAATGCCAGCTCGTCCTAAAATGGCAGCTCCGTTACCAATCGCCGCTATTTTAATTCCCTCACGATCAAATACTTGCAGAAGATGCAGAAGCCTCGGATTACCTTGAGTAAAAGCTTGTTTCCCTCCTGGGATAATAAGCATTTCATAATCCATAGGGCTTATATTTTTCATTTTGATCGTAGGCTGCATCATTAATCCGCATTCACTAGTAACTGTTCCCGGTAAAAGCGAAAAAGGGAGCACTTCATATTTCTTACCTATAATAGATAAAGTTGTCATGATCTCCACTTCTCTAAATTGCGGATATAAATAGACAAGTACTTTCTTTTTCACATCATTCACCCGTTCCTGTTACCAATTTCCCCGTCTTTCGTTTGAAAGTGGGTGTAATCCTATTTTAACAGGGAGCCGGCTAGCTTTGTATTGGGAAAATTGAAGGAGAACATGTGCTTTCTTTTTAGTATAAAACAAGCAGTTTTCCCAACTTATGATGGTATGAAGTCTCCGGAAACCATCAATTTGCTTGATGAAAAGCATCTGAATGTCTGTTTGTATTTAATACTTTTCGGTTAGTAAACGCAATAATAAATGAGAGTAAAAACATAGTGCTGACAAGCATATAGGTCGCACGAATCCCATACTCCTCAGCAAACCAGCCGAGCACTAAGGTCGCAATACCAAATGTACCATATACGAGTGTACCGTGTGACGCATAGACCTTTGCAAGCTGTTTATCTCTATAAGTTTGCTGAATGAGTGTATATTGCGATACATCTCTTGCCATCTGAGGAAATCCGAAAATAAACGATACCAATAATGCTGCCCATGCAGACGAAGTCAGCCCAAACCATACATTTAAACCAAGCAAACATAATGTTGAAGTCATGATAACTAATCCCAGATGAGATTCCATTTTTTTCGAGAATCTGTAGACTACAATACCCGCAACCATCATACCGGCAAAAAACACAGCATTAATATACCCCCA
The DNA here is from genome assembly GCF_042746035.1 of Fictibacillus sp. NPDC058756. Taxonomy (NCBI): domain Bacteria; kingdom Bacillati; phylum Bacillota; class Bacilli; order Caryophanales; family Fictibacillaceae; genus Fictibacillus; species Fictibacillus sp. NPDC058756. The sequence continues at coordinate 3,030,768 of NZ_JBHYPU010000001.1, forward strand.
CCACTCTTCACCTTTACCAATAGCAGTTTCTACGTATACATATAAAATAGCTGCAATCCATACACCATGACCGAAATTCTCCAAGACATCCATTAATGTAAGTGTTGTTAGCTTTTTTGATTGGAAAATCAGGTGCCAGCCTTCTTTAATCGTGTTCCATTTAGAATCACTTTTTTGTTCATTGTTATCTACTTCTCCAATTTGAATTTGAGCAGTTAAAATAGAAGAAATCAAAAAAAGTCCAAACGTAAGCCACAGCATATTCTGTTCTCCCCATACCACTAGGAGGATACTCCCCAATGGCCACGAAAGCAGCATTGAAGTTTGATTTGTAATACTAATAAAGCTATTTGCTTTTACAAGCTCTTCTTCTTTCACTAAATCCGGAATCATAGAACGGCGTGCTGGATTACCGATTCCTTCTAGCATCGAGATACTGATAATTAATATGTATAAAAGGATATAAGTTAATTGAGTATCTATTCCATAGTTGGCTAGCAAACAAAGAAAAAGCAAAAGGAAAGTCTTAAGGGTCAAGGTTATTGTCAGTAATGTATATCTTCTGTACTTTTCAATGTATAGTGGAGCAATAAAACCCGAAACCAGCAAAGACAACGTTTTCGCAAAAGGAATCAATGCCATATGCAGGACAGATCCCGTTTCTTTATAGACAAGAGTAATCAAACATATGATATAAAGAATATCTCCTAAATTCCCCAATGTTTGACCGCTCCATAAAAAATGAAAAGAACGTTTTGCTTTAATCAAATGCGCACCATCCTTATTCTGGTAATATCTATTTTTAAATGATAGCATACGAAAAAATGGAATGTTGTAATAACCGCTCGTAAATTTCAATAACCGCTCATAAATCTCAATAACCGCTCGTAAATCCCAATAACCGCTCGTAAATCCCAATAACCGCTCGTAAATCCCAATAACCGCTCGTAAATCCCAATAACCGCTCGTCCAGCGAGTGTAAATCTCGCTGGACAAGCGAAAACTGACCCATATCCTCATGGGTCAGTTTTAAATTTAATTTATTTATGTCCTTTTCCTTTTGTAAGATGGCACGCTACGCCTTTTCCCATTGCACCTGGTTTTGACATTCGTTCTATATAATCGAGTCCTCTTGCACATTGCGTTTTGCAGGCAATGCACGTTTCACTTGTGACCATCTTCAGCGTGTGCTGATATTTGTTTATTACGCTATCATATTTATTAACTTTCTTTTTTGCACTTTTTTTCGCCATATTTGAGCCCTCCCCCTGAATCCTAAACCATTGTATGTAGGAAGGCGGGCTTTTGACATTAGCAAAATAAAAAAACTACCCGATATACAGGTAGTCCTCGTCAAATTCCAGTTTAAATTCTACAGCGTTACGAACAGCAAGCGAATAAATATAATCGCTGTCAAATTTGTCGTATGACAGCAAAAACTCATGCAAAGGCATATTATACTTGTTCCATACCACTTCCATGAGCCACTTCTGACTAATCTCAAAGAACTCGCCATTATAGCGGTTAACCTTAATGGTATTGCCTACATACATCCATAACACTCCCTTTCAAAGAGGTTAATTATGCATTAGGTCTACACGGTTGTACCTTCATTATAAGACTTTTGTCAGAAAAGTCAAAATTATTTTCATACTTAAACGGATAGAATTACTACTTGTCGCAAATAGTGGAAACCCTTTTTAGAGCCTTACTGGGAACACTACAAATAGAGTCAAAAAAAGCTGAAAAATTTTTATGAAAATACGCCTCAATTCCTATGACAAAACAACCATATTATGGTAATGTCTAAAAGGTATATTAAAAACGTGTAAAACATTGTTAAACGGGTATAGAATTAAAAGCTGATGATATAGACAAAGGAGTAGTTCGTATTGCGTATCGTAAAAGAAAATATTTTAGCATTATGTCTTCTCCTCTCTATCCCTTTGCTAAATATCATCTATCAGGTGTTAAATGATGGGGAACGTGGAGCGAGGCAACTCATTACAGCAGTAGATCATCAAATACCTTTTGTAGAATTTTTTGTAGTACCGTATCTGTTATGGTATGCGTTTATCTTTTTAATGTTTGTTTATTTCTGTATAAACGACAGAGCTATTTATTACCGGACATTGTTGAGTTTTTGTGTAGGCATGCTGGGTTGCTACATTATTTATTTCTTTTTCCAAACGACAGTTCCACGTCCTGAGCTGATGGGAAATGGAATATTAACGAGTATGGTCAAATACGTATATGGAGCTGATCAGCCTTTCAACTGCTTCCCGAGTATTCATGTATTAAGCAGTTATTTAATGATTTTGGGCATACGCCATAGTAAACTTTGGACCATTAAAAAAGATATGATCGTTTCAACCATCGCATACAGTATTATCTTATCGACCCTATTTGTTAAACAACACGTTGTATTGGATGTAGTTGCTGGTGTGTTATTAGGAAGCTTGTTATTTAAGCTGTTTTATTATCTGGAAGCTGAAACAGTATTTAACTTTTTTAAACGCATGTTTAAAACCAAACTTCAGAGCACGGAAAAAAGTTAATTTAGAAAAAAGAACTGCAGCTAGTTTGCGGTTCTTTTTTTTGCGCAAAAATATGGATTTTATTTAGTTATGCATAACAAGTAAAAATAATAAATAGAAATAAAGTGGGGAGGAGTGATAACAATGAGCAATAATCAAAAGGAATATGACGAACAAGTACGCGCTCAAAACATGCACCAAACTTGTCAGCATCATATGTATTACCATGTGATTGTTAAAACAAACGATGGTCAGCAAACAGAAGGAATCATAACTGATTTAGACAAGAAAAATGTGTATATGCTTGTTCCACAGGACATGATGCCAGCAGATGAACAAGAAAGTCCACAAATGGCTCAGGGACAAGGAACAGGACAGCAAGCTGCTGGACCGCAGCAGACTATGCAGCAGCAGCAGGGAACTCAGCAACAAAATCAGCGTCAATGGCATGGAAGACCGCGGTACAGGAGATTCTACCGCCAGATCTTTCCGCTGGCCACACTTGCAGCTTTGTCTCTTTATCCTTACTATCCGCCTTATCCATATCCGCCTTATCCATACCCGCCTTATCCATATCCGTACTACCCTTACCCATATCAATATCCCTATTATTAAAAATGACCGCCTGAACATTCAGGCGGATTTTTTTATGATTTCAAAAACAAAAAATCGGGAAGAGTATTACAGTCATAACTTTAAAGGAGGAAACATTTTGGCTAATATTTTGGTTGTATATTACAGTTCATATGGACATATTTATGAGATGGCCCTCGCCGCTTCTGAAGGAGTTAAGCAAGTAGATGGGACTGAAGTGAAAGTCGTAAAAGTTCCTGAGTTTGAAGTGACAAAACAATATATGTCTCAGCAAGACGCTTATGTAAAAGCGCAAGAAGCACAGTCTGATATTCCTGAAGTCACTTTGGATGATTTGAAATGGGCTGATGGAATTGTTTGGGGGATCCCTACTCGATACGGCATGATGCCCGCACAAATCAAACAGCTATTAGATTCTGCTGGTGGTCTTTGGGCTAATGGTGATCTTGAAGGCAAAGCAACCGCTGTTATTACAAGCTCAAACACGATACATGGAGGACAGGAATCTACGGCTATTACCTCTTTCGTTCCGCTTATGCACTTTGGAATGATTTATGTAGGCCTGCCTTATGGTGAGAATCCTGAACAGATGACAGCAGATGGCATCGGCGGTTCACCGTATGCGGCTTCAACCGTCGCAGGAGCTGACGGAAGCAAACAGCCTGTTGATGCTGAGAAAAAAATGGCTTCTCGTTTAGGGGCTCGTGTAGCGAAAGTAGCTAAAGCATTAAAGGGAAATATTTAAATTCGGACAACCTATCACTTCATAAAAAAAGCCTCCCGGAATGCTGGGAGGCTTTTCATATTATGCTTTTACGTCATATCCTTGTTCTTCGATCGCTTCACGCATCTCTGAATCAGACACTTTTGATTCATCAACTTCTACATCTACCGTTCCTGTTTCAAGGTGAACAGTAACATTCTTTACCCCTTCAAGTTCTGTTAATGCGTTTGTTACCGCACTTTTGCAATGTCCACAAGTCATGCCTTCTACTTTTAATGTTTTCTTTTCCATAATTTATTCCTCCTGTTTTTTAGTTTGGCTGTTTTCGCAAATCATGTTTTCTTGAAAGTAGTTAATATCCGCTGCAGTGCTCGCTTTCCGCAGGGCGTGCGGTGAGCCCCCTCTGTACTGCGTACATTGAGTGGTCTCACCTGCCCCGCTAGTCCTGCAGGAGTCTCGCCCTTCCGCTCCAATTAACTATTCAATGATGAACTTTTGAAAGTCTCTCAGTAGAAAAGTACCTTTAGTGAAGTTTTATTCTTTTTAAACGTAATGCATTTGAAACTACGGATACTGAGCTGAACGCCATTGCTGCTCCTGCTACCCAAGGCTCCAGCAATCCGAAGGCTGCAATTGGAATTCCGGCAGTATTATAAAACAATGCCCAGAATAGGTTCTGTCTGATGTTTCTCATCGTTTTTCGGCTTAACTCGATCGCCTTTGGAATATGATTTAAGTCCCCGCCGACAAGTGTAACATCTGCGGCTTCAATCGCTACATCAGTGCCTGTTCCGATTGCCATCCCAATATCCGCGGTAGCAAGGGCTGGAGCATCATTAATGCCGTCACCAACCATGGCAACTTTTTTCCCTTGTTCCTGCAGCTCTTTTACTTTGTTCGCTTTTTCTTCTGGAAGTACTTCTGCAAAAACACCTTGTATACCGACTTGTTTTGCAATTGCTCTGGCTGTTCTTTCATTGTCACCAGTGATCATATATACATCAATACCCATATTAAACAACCGTTTAATCGCTTCTTTCGATGAATCCTTCACCGTGTCTGCTACTGCAATGATGCTTACTAGCTCACCATCTGCTGCAGCGAGCATAGCTGTTTTCCCTTCAGATTCAAGGTTACTCATGGTTTCTTCATGCTGATCAAAAGATACAGCTTTTTCTTTCATCAGCTTTCGTGTCCCGATAAGAATGTTTTTCCCATTAACAACAGCTTCAATTCCGTGCCCTGGAATAGCTGAAAAGGATTCTGCATCCAGCCATTCAATTTCATTATTCTTTCCATATTCAACAATAGCTTCTGCCAATGGATGTTCCGAATTTTTCTCAGCTGAAATCACTTCAGCTATAAATCCTTCTTTTAATTCAATGACGTCTGTTACTTCTGGCTTTCCTTTTGTAACCGTACCCGTTTTATCTAGAAGAACTGCATTGATTTTATGTGCCCCTTCCAGGTACTCTCCGCCTTTAAAAAGGATTCCTTGTTCTGCCCCTTTACCTGTTCCAACCATGATGGAAGTAGGTGTTGCGAGCCCTAGTGCACAAGGACATGCGATTACTAATATAGCAATAGCCACTTCAAGAGCCTGTGGCAGGTCTCCAGGCGAAACAAAGAAATACCAGACAAGGAATGCAGTAATCGCAATACCAACAACAATCGGTACAAAAATCCCGGAGATATAGTCAGCCATTCTTTGAATCGGTGCCTTAGATCCTTGCGCTTCTTCTACGATTTTAATAATACCTGCAAGTGCCGTTTCTTTTCCGACCTTCTGGGCTTCCATCCGGAGTGTTCCATTTTTATTGATGGTTGAGCCGATGACCGGGTCACCTTCTGCTTTTTCAACAGGAATGGATTCTCCCGTAATCATGCTTTCATCTACAGATGAGTTTCCTGAAATCACCTTGCCATCAACGGGAATCTTTTCTCCTGGTTTTACAATTAATGTATCACCAACAGCAACTTGATCTAAAGGAATCTTAACTTCTTGGCCATCCCGGATAATAGTTGCTTCCTTCGCCTGGAGGTTCAATAGTTTTGAAATGGCTTCTGTCGTCCGCCCTTTAGCAAGTGTCTCAAAATATTTACCTACTAGAATCAATGTAATGAGCACAGCACTCGTTTCAAAATACAGCTGCGGCATATATTCAGGGTTTCCGATCGTCTTAAATACTTCAGCAACACTATAAAAGAATGCTGCTGATGTACCTAATGCAACGAGCACATCCATATTGGCACTCTTATTACGAAGCGCACGATATGCTCCAACGTAGAATTGCCCGCCTATATAAAACTGAACAATAGATGCCAGCACTAACTGAAACCATGGATTCATTAAAAGGTGAGGCATCGGGAGCCCAGTATCCCAAGGCATGTGAGCCAGCATGGTATAAAGAAGTGGAAGCGATAAAACAATAGAAAGGATCAGTTTTCTCTTCTTAGAAGAGATTTCTTCTTCTTTCTTTGACTTTTTTGTTTCCCTGTCTTGCTTAATCGAACCTTTGTAACCCAGCTTCTCAATTTTTGATAAAATATCTTCTATTGATACAACAGCTGGATTGTATTCCACCGTACCGATTTCACCTGTCAGGTTAACAGAAGCTTTTGAGATACCTTCCATCCGGTTGAGACCTTTTTCAATACGAGTTGAACAAGCTGCACAAGTCATACCTGAGATATCAAGTTCCACTTTCTCCTTCGTCACTCCATACCCCAGCTTTTCAATTTTTTGTTCTATATCTGTTAGTGATGTTACATCCGGATTATATTTTACTGAGGCTTTTTCCATGGCTAAGTTAACGTTTGCCTCAACACCATCCATTTTGTTTAAAACTTTTTCAATTCGTACTGCACATGCCGAACATGTCATTCCGGTTATATCTAAATTCGTTTCCTTTTGGCTCATGGTATTCACCAGCCTTTTTTAAGATTTGGAAAATTGTTTAATCACTTTCATCAGTTCATCGATTGATGCTTCGCCGTCACCTGACTTGATCGCATCAGCCACACAATGTTGGGTATGATTCTCCATAAGCTGAAAGCCTACCCTTTTTAATCCTGCCGTAACCGCAGAGATCTGAACAAGAACATCAATACAATAACGGTCTTCCTCGATCATCTTTTGCAGTCCGCGTACCTGGCCTTCTATCTTTTTTAAACGATTGTTTAAATCCTGTTTGTCACTTTCACATCGATGTGTTTTTTTATCCATTTTTTTATCATCCTTCCATTCAGGGATGTTTCCTTAATTAGAATATACTATACCCCCCTATAGTATTCAAATAATTTGATTATGATCTTATTTTTTTCACAATGGCATATGTTCCTGCGGCTGCTATAATGCCTAAAATAATCTTCCCTTCCGTATTCCATTCTGTAACGTTATAAACTGAGTAGGCTTCTAACAGCAATGCAGGAACTTTGCCGATTGAACTGGCTGTAACGAATACAAATGCTGAAATTGCTCCTATCGCTCCTGCAAATGTTACAAGACCAGAAGGTACAAACGGAAGCAGACGCAAAGAGAAGATGAGTATAAATGCTTCTTTCCCTTTTGCTTCAAGAAGCCTTACCACCTGGGGGTACCCCTCTAGCTTCTGTCTTGAAACTTTTTTAAATCCTTTTCTATATAAAAGAAATGATACCGCTGCACCCGCTGCTTCTCCTATAAACGATATAAGGGTGCCGTTCCAAAAACCAAAGAAAAGAATATTAGCAGCGGTTAAAAATACAGATGGAACAACGCCTAATATTGCGATAATTACATTTAATAAAATGGAAAGGGGTATTGCCCATTCCCTGTATTCTTTGAAAAACGTTAAAAGCGTTTCAGACATTTAAAAGTCCTCCTAAAAAACTCTCCATTATTCCACATTAATCGTACTAAAAAAGCCATGCAAATGCATGGCTTAAAATTTTCGGGTGCTGTTTACTAAAGCAAGCTCTTCAGAATCCTCTGGATGTTTTGTGAGTAGTTAATTTCCGTTTCAGGTGCTCGCTTTCCGCGGGGTGTGCGGTGAGCCTCCTTGGCGCTTTGCACCATTAGGAGTCTCACCTGTCCCACTGATCCCGCAGGAGTCTCGCACCTTACACTCCAATCAACTTAGCAATGAAGAAGTATAACAAAGCAACAATCTTTTAGGATCATTGGTGCACAACCTCTATTATCTTCTGTTGTGAAGCAATACCGTTAAGCTGATCAGTGTAACAAGGATGGTTGCTCCCATATCTGAAAGAATAGCGATCCATAACGTCAACCAGCCTGGAATTGTCAGCAGCAGGGCAAATAATTTTAATCCAAGTGAGAGGCCGATGTTCCACTTAATGACCGTGTTCACTTTGCGAGATACCTCTACTGCATCAGGCAGTTTACCTAAGTGATCCTGCATGAGCACGATATCTGCTGTTTCAATAGCGCTGTCCGTTCCTTTACCCATAGCGATTCCAAGATCCGCTGTGGCAAGTGCCGGCGCATCATTGATTCCATCTCCGATCATGGCTACTTTATGCTTTTCTTTTAATACTCTAACCTTTTTAACCTTTTCTTCTGGCAGAAGTCCGCCAAAGAAAGCAGATACCCCTGTCTTCTTTGCCACTTTTTCTGCAACTAAAGGATGATCTCCTGTTAGCATTACCGTTTCTTTTATTCCGTTTCTATGAAGGTCACGAATGATATTTGCACTTTCTTTACGGATTTCATCAGCGATTGCAAATATGCCTAATATCTCTCTATCTTTGGCAACAAGCACTATGGTATTGCCCTCTTGTTTATATTGTTCAATCACTTTTGCAGATTCTTCATCTGCATCCGTTTCACCAATTATTTTTTCATTGCCTAGTCGATACGTGAAACCCTCTATCATTGCCGAGATACCTTGGCCTGATACCGTTTTGATCTCATCAACCTCGGCTTCTTCTGTACCTAGTTCTTCACAGCGCTTAATAACAGCTTTCGCTAAAGGATGTGACGAAGATTTTTCAATGGCATATGCGACTTTATAAAAGTCATGATGAAATGATGCGTCTGCAACAACATGCGGCTCGCCTAATGTTAACGTCCCCGTCTTATCAAAAGCGATTACTTCAATTTTGGAAAGCTGCTCTAAATATGCTCCACCTTTAATCAGAATACCGTTTCGGGCGTTCACTGTAATCCCTGATAGGATAGCGATAGGAGAAGATAAAATAAGAGCACAAGGACAACCTACAATCAATACAGCTAATCCCTGATAAAACCATTCACCCCATGCTTCATTAAATAAAAGAGGCGGAACAAGCATCACAAGTGCTGAAATAATCATAATTGCCGGCGTATAGTAGTTCGCAAACCGGTTGATGAACAATTCAGTAGGTGTCTTGGATTCTTGCGCTTCCTGAACTAGAGCAAGTATTTTAGAAAGAGCGGATTGCTTATAGGTTTTCGTCACCTTAACATGAAGAACTCCTTCATTATTGATGCTTCCGCCAAAGACTGGTTCCCCGCTTTCTTTTTCAACAGGCAGAGATTCTCCGGTAATCGCTGCTTCGTTTACAGAGCTTTTACCATGAACAACGACTCCATCTGAAGGAATCTTTTGACCTGTTTTTACAAGTACAATGTCATCCACGTTTAATTCCTCTATTGAGATAATTTCAGTCTTTCCATCCTTTAATAAGACAGCTTCCTTGGGAGCGACTTCAAGAAGAGTTTCCATGGACCTGCGCGCTTTTTCCATACCATAGGATTCAAGCAGTTCATTGATACCAAAAAGAATCGCTACAAGAGCAGCTTCTCTCCACTCTCCAATAGCGACAGCACCTATTAATGCGACCGTCATCAAAGTATTAATATCGAATTTTAATTTTGTTAAGTTGCGCAGACCTTTCATGAAGGTGGAATATCCAGAAAGATTCGTCGCAATTCCGTAAAAGACTATTGGTAAAGCCGGCTGCTCCGTATTCCATTCAGCCGTTAATCCAGCGATAAATGATGCAGCTGAAACATACAGAAAAATCATGAGCCAGTTTGGTCCTTTTGGTTTTACATCTGCTTCAAAACGAACCTTTTCTGATGAAAGAATCGAACGGACAGCATCCATATCGACTTCTTCATCTAAAATAATTTTACTTGAATTAAATTGGACTTGAGTCTCTTCCCCGCCTGGAAGCTGCTGAATCTGCTCCTGCAGTTTCAACGCACAGTGACCGCATGATAATCCGGTAATCTTGTGTTCCTTCATCTGCTGTTCCTCCTCTCTCTAGTCGTGTCTCGCATGATGAATCGATTGGTGCAAGAGAGTCATCACATGCTCATCATCTATCGAATAATACAGGGTTGTTCCTGCACGTCTGAATTTTACAAGTCTAAGGTTTTTTAAAAAACGCAGCTGATGAGAGACTGTTGATTGCATGAGTGACAGTTCTTCAGCTATTTCTGAAACACTGCATTCCTTTTCTCCTAATAAGTGAAGGGTCCGAATCCTAGTCGGATCTGAGAGTGCTTTAAACGTTTGCGATACAATAAATAGTGTTTCCTCATCAAGTTGTTCATATTTTTCGTTGTTTTCTTTCATGAACTGGCACCCCCAGATATTGTCCTTTTTTAGTATATGAATATATGCTCATATATGTTACTCATAGTGTAGCGGAATTTAAGAAAACATGCAAAAAAAAGCTGGAATCCTCCAGCTTTTTTAAGACACACTTTCTTCTGTTCTTTTTAAATTTTGCTTCTTCCCATAAGTTAACGTGCGCCAAATCCACTCAAGCGGTCCCATTTTATAGTTTCTTAACCACCATATTGAAAAAAGCACCTGTAAACCGAAGATGATAACAGCAATCAAAACGCCGGTTAACGGACCGTATTCTCCATAAAGACCGAGTCCATAACTGTAAAAAATAAAGGTAGAGATGATCGATTGAGACAGGTAATTCGTGAAAGCCATCCTTCCAGTAATCCGGAACAAGTTAAACAATCGTTTAAACTTTCCACTTCTATAAAGCAGCACAATCGAACATATATAAAAGATGCTCATCATCGCTCCGCCAAATTCATAGCCCCACGACATAGCTGTATCATACCGCCAGTCTTCTCCTTTATAAGGAAAGAAAATAACGGCAAACATTTTGTTCCCTGGCCCAAAAACAAGAGTCAGTCCCCAAAGCTTCCATAACGCTTTATTTTCAAATCGCCGCTTCTTAGCGGCATAAGCCCCAAACAAGAACATAGGCAATATACCGAATAAAAAGAACAGGAAATATTGATTGAGATCAGTCCATTCGCGAATTCTCTCTTGCATGATTTCTGAATATGTACCCTCGCTATAAATCTGAATGGAGTTATGAATCTCATTTTCATGCTGTGCGTTCAATGATTCCTGATGGCTTAAAGCCGCCCCGCTTGTCCAGTATTCATACGTTAAAACCGACATAAACAAACTGTAAGCGAAAATCATTACCAATCCAGTGATCAACAATGCTTTTCTTGGCAATCTATAAAATAAAAGCATGATCACCCCAACAAGAGCGTAAGTAACTAAAATATCACCGTACCAAAAGAAGAGAACATGAACTGCACCGAACAAAAGCAACACAAACTGTCTTCTAAGAAAGACAGGTAAAAAACTCCGGTTATTTGCTTTTGCTCTTTCAGACATCAGTATCATGCCAAAACCAAACAAGAACGAAAACATCGTAATAAAATTTCCTTGAACGAAAAATTCAAGCAGAACGTTCGTCCAAATATCATAAGGCTGATTAAAATATTCATAGCTTAATGCCCTTATCGGTGAATCTGGTCCGGAAAACGACTTCATATTTACGAGCAGAATACCGAAAATTGCAATCCCCCTAAGGATATCCAGCGATTCGATTCTTTGGGATTCTCCGACTGGCGACCACTTCATAATTCAATCATCTCAATAAAAATTTTCATGATTCCACTCCCTTTGGTTTATTTTACCTCAAATAGGCAAAAAAGTTAGAATGCGAAGCAATTTTTGCTATCCTAGAAAGAACAGATAATGAGATTTGGGAAGGATGAAGCCTGTTTTGAAAAAACACACCTTAACGATTGTTTCGGCAGTTTCCATTGCGGCAAGTCTTTTGTGGCTGTTTGGTCTTGGCTGGACACTGCAAGATCAATTTTCAGCCAACGAAAAATTCGAACAGCCCGCAGAAAAAACAGAGTCTGCAACATCAAAAACTGACGATGGCAAGCTTACCATTTTCGCGATCGGGGATTCAATGACACGCGGAACAGGAGATGCTGATGGCAAGGGCTATACAGGATATTTATCTGATCTTTTAAAGGAAAAATCAGAACAGGATATCAATCTCGTTAATACAGCTATTAAAGGAGAAACATCTCGAGGTCTTCTGAAACAGATTCAGCAAAAGGAAATACAGAGGCAAGCCAAACAAGCCGATGTAATCGTGATGACGATCGGCGGGAACGACTTGTTTCAGCAAGGTGCTGCACTTGAATCCTTGGATATGAACGCCATCAACGGCAAGAAGCAAATTTACTTAAGAAATGTAAATAACATTTATAAACAGCTCAGAGAATTAAATGGGGATGCTGTCATCTATCATGTTGGACTTTATAACCCTTTCAGCAATCTTCCAGATGCCAAAACAACATCTTCTGTTGTGAGAGACTGGAATTTCCAAACCGCTGAAGCTGCTGCTGAGTACGAGAATATTGTTTATGTACCAACGTTTGATCTTTTTCAGCTGCAGGTTGAAAACTACTTATACTCTGATCAGTTCCACCCCAATAAAGAAGGTTATAAGTTAATCGCAGAACGTGTAGCTTCACTGATCACCTTTGAACAAGAAGGAGATGAATCATGAGTAATATTCCCGCTTTAGAAGTTGAAAACCTGACGAAAAAAATTAAGCGGAAGCTGATCATAAAAGGTGTCACTTTTACCCTTTATCCTGGTGAAGTTTTCGGCTTCCTAGGACCGAACGGCGCCGGCAAAACGACTACGATCCGTATGATCGTCGGATTGATTTCTCCTACTTCAGGCACGATAAAAATTGGCGGCAAAAATGTCCGTACTGAGTTTACAGAAGCGATGCGGCATCTCGGCTGTATTGTTGAAAATCCAGAACTCTATCCATATTTAACAGGATGGGAAAACTTGGAGCATTTTGCAAAAATGGATTCTTCCATTCCAAAAAGCAGGCTTCAGGAAGTCGTTGCATTAGTTGGTTTATCAAACCGGATTCATGATCGCGTCAGCACGTATTCACTTGGAATGAGGCAGCGTTTAGGAATAGCACAGGCTCTTTTAGGAAAACCGAAAGTGCTCATATTGGACGAGCCTACGAATGGTCTTGATCCGGCTGGAATACGTGAAATGCGTGAGTTCATCCGAACACTTGCGAGGGAAGAAAATTTAAGTGTGCTAGTCTCTTCCCACTTGCTGAGCGAAATTCAGCTCATGTGTGATCGGGTCGCAATCATTTCGAAAGGTGCCGTTATTCGGACAGACTCTGTGCAAAACCTCTTAGCTGAACAAGAAAGAGTCATCTGGAAAGCAGAGCCGCTTCCTCTTGCTAAAGAGATTTTAGAAAAAGAAACAGAGGTACAGGAAGGTTTGGACGGTACGCTGATCACACTTTATGACGAACCTCTTCTGCCAGAATGGAATGAAAAACTTGTACAGGCTGGCGTGAAAGTAAAAGAAATGAGGACACAGCTTCCTTCTCTTGAAGATCTGTTCTTAGAAGTGACAGGAGGCGAAAGTATTGATTAATCTTGTACGCAATGAAATGCTGAAGCTTTTGCGCAAAAAAAGGCTGTATGTCATCGTCCTCATCATTGCTTTTCTTGTACCGCTATTTACATATGCACAGTTCAAGGAGATTCAGGACCAGCGTGAAAAGATGGGAACCCAGGATTGGCGCACAGTTCTTCAGCAGGAGATTACAGATACACAAAACAGACTCAGCTCTAGCCGTATTCAAGATGAATGGCGGAAATATTTAAAGATCCGATTGTCTCAGCAGCAATACTATCTCGAAAATGATATTGATCCACGGGCACCAGGAGCACCAACTTTTATGCGCATTTTCGTAGAGAACTCCATCGATCTCTTGCTGCCGCTTCTAGTTATGGTAATCGTCGCTGATCTCGTTTCCTCAGAAGCCAGCGGAGGCACAATCAAACTGTTATTAACAAGACCCGTAAAACGATGGCGGATTCTGCTAAGCAAGTACTTAGCCATGCTGCTCTCGGTATCTTTTATTGTATTGTCAGTTGCTGTGTTGTCATATGCGATATCCGGGATGGTGTTCGGGTACGGAGGCTGGAATATGCCGCTCTTGACAGGGTTTGCGGTTTCAGGTGATGAATTGCTGACAGACAATGTACACATCGTGCCTCAGTGGCAATATATTCTGATGGAGTTCGGCCTAGTCTGGTATGTATGTGTCATCGTAGGTACATTAACTTTTATGCTGTCGGTTTTACTCCGAAGCACCGCAGCGGTAATGGGAATCATGCTAGCTTCACTAATCGCAGGAGCTATATTAGTTAATATGGTTTCCTCATGGGAAAGTGCTAAGTACTTTTTCATGGTGAACCTGAATCTCACAAACTATGTAAGCGGAATGGCTACTCCAATAGAAGGCATGTCATTAGGATTCTCAATGGCCGTCCTTGCAGTCTGGGGGCTCGCCGGGTTTATCATCGCGTTTGTTACTTTCTCAAAACGGGATATCTATTAATAGATGAAAAAAAGGAAACGGAATTACAGCTCCGTTTCCTTCTTTTTTAATGTCGTTGCCATTCCACGGTACGTGTTCTTATATTTATTACACGTTCGCTCAGACTCGTTGAGTTACGCTCAAAATCTTCCTTTTTCGCTCAAAGTCCCCCTTCTAGCATCTTAGAGCAGAAATCAACCACTTCTAATACCTGCAAAATTCACGAAAAAAGTCTATACTAATTACCTAATTTAAATTTTCTTACATGCAACAAAAAAACCGCCAAAAGGCGGCTTTTATTACGCTTCACTATTTGAAGGATTTTTCTCTGTTACATTCTCATTGGCTGCTTTTTCTTCAGCCATTTTTTTCTTCTTAAGTGTTCCAAGCCCTAAAACAATAACAACCATTAAAATTTCAAAACCATATTTAATAAAGTCATTTTCAAAGTATGGCTTCATGAATTTCTCGCCTACGATCATTTTAGAAGCTGTCCAAGCAAGAACACCTGCCCCGATGGTGATAATAAAAGGATATTTTTCCATCAGCTTCAGAAAGAGTGTACTTCCCCAAACAACTATCGGAACTGAGATTAATAATCCGATGACAACAAGCAGAAAGTCACCATGTGCTGCACCAGCTACCGCAAGAACGTTATCAAGACCCATAACGGCGTCGGCGATGATTATCGTTTTAATTGCTGCGAATACATTATTTTGTGCTTCAATATCATGATCTTTTTCTTCTATCATTAGCTTATAAGCAATATATAAAAGGATTAGTCCGCCGCCCAGCAGCAAACCTGGAATTTTCAATAGCCACACAACAGCAAGTGTTGCTGCTGCACGAATCACGATGGCACCTACTGTACCCCAAATGATTACTTTTTTCTGATTTTCTTTCGGTAAATTTCTAGCTGCTAAACCTATAACAATTGCATTATCTCCTGCTAAAACTAAGTCAATAATGACGATTGCAAGCAAGGCTGACCAAAAATCTGGTGAAAATAATTCCATTCAAAAAATCCTCCCTGTTAAACATCTGTATAATAGTATACCCCATGGATTTGTAAAAAGATAATAAAAATACTTTGTCTATCACACTAAAAAAGGCTTCCTAACACCTCTATTGCCCCTTACAGGCTTATCCATTTTTTAATATATATAATGAAAAGGGGTGTTTTTTCATGTGCTGTACTGGATGTTCTGTTACGTGCAAAAAAATGTATTTTATTTTGTGGCGTCCCTTTATTTTGCCGAGATGTAAATCCTTGCTGCTGTCCAATTTTCCCAACACCGTCTACACCTTCAACATCTCCTTTTGTTCTTTGCTGCCAATCCAGCTGCTATTCCAGACCAACAAGAAGGTCCTCATCCTTCTGCAATTCTCAGGAAATTTCAATTACGACTTTAATTCATACGTGCAATTGAACGTTTTGTTTCAAAATAAGCGTTCTTTTTTTTGTTTACGGGAATAATGCAGGATAGAATGATACGCCGCAATCATGGAGGCATAC
Source organism: Fictibacillus sp. NPDC058756 (assembly GCF_042746035.1). Taxonomy (NCBI): domain Bacteria; kingdom Bacillati; phylum Bacillota; class Bacilli; order Caryophanales; family Fictibacillaceae; genus Fictibacillus; species Fictibacillus sp. NPDC058756. Next base: position 3,046,849 of record NZ_JBHYPU010000001.1, read on the forward strand.
ATATGCGATGGGTTTTGAAACAGTGGTTCCACCGTTTTTTTGAAGATAAAGTTTTTGATCTTTCGGCTCAGTTAGCATATTATTTCTTAGTTTCTTTATTTCCCTTTATTTTTCTTATATTTACTGTTATGGGTTTTTTACCGATTTCTTCTTCATATGTTCTCTCTCTTTTTCAGTCTATTGCACCAGAAGAAGCATATACCTTACTAGAGTATAATTTAATTGCAGTATTAGACGAACACCGCGGAGATGTATTTTCGATTTCATTAATTATAATGATTTGGCTTGCAACCATTGGTACACATGCCATTATACGGGTATTTAACCTCGCTTACCAAGTGGAAGAAAGCAGAACTTTCATTAAAGAATTAATTCTTGGTATGTTCTTGACTTTTGGTTTAGTGGTGGCAGTGATCACTGCGTTATTGCTTCCTGTTTTTGGACGAACGATCGGAATCTACATATTTGAGCAAACAGGATACTCTCATCCTGTATGGCACATTTGGGAAACGGCAAGATATTTGATTGGTTTTTCCATCCTGCTCTCTATCTTTTCTGCGCTTTACATGTTCGCTCCAAACATAAAGCTATCATTTCGTAATGTTTGGCCTGGTGCAGTATTTTCCACAGCTGGATGGCATCTATTTTCCTATCTTTTTTCTTCGTATGTTTCCATTTTTGATTATGGACAAATTTACGGAAACATGGGAGCACTGTTGACCCTTATGATCTGGTTCTATCTTTCTGCATTGATTTTAATAGCAGGAGGACAGTTAAATGCAATCTTGGCAATGAGGACGCCAGACAGAAAATAAAGAAAACTTGGCTGACGCCAAGCCTTTCCCGTCAGCTCTAGTTGCGCTTATACTACCCACTATGACTTGTTGCTACGTCGAAAATCATCGTGTAAACAAGTGATACTTTCTGATAGTGTAAAAAGATTTTTAAAAACTTTTCTTTCTTCAATTGACTTTTTCACTTTAACGGAACATCATTGTTTATATATAAAGAATTTTCATCTCTTTTTCCGGTCATAATGGGTACTAGCCTATTTGTGTATAAACCGGATAATTTTACGGAGATTGGAGTCGGAAAATGACTGTAAAAAACGTTGTTTTGTTATTATTTTTGCTCGCTGGAATCGTCATATTTGTCTTTTACAGCATACCTCTCCTTCTTGCATTATTAACCGCTATAATGCTTGAACCGGTAGTAAAATTGTTCATCAAACTATTTAAAGGCAGACGATTGCTGTCCGTCACTATTTCATTCGTGCTATTTTTAGCTGGATTTGGAATTCTATCATACTGGCTGACTACAACACTTGTTATTCAAGTGATTGAGTTTATTACTGTTCTCCCATCCTATTCAGTCCACCTGTTTGAAGTGGCTGAAGATACGTTTTATGAAATGGAAAACTTCTATGCAACTCTTCCGCCAGAAGTTGTTAGAACCCTTGAGGAAGGCTTGGTCGCACTAAAGGAATATGGAGTTGAAACCGCTAAGGGGTTGACGACGGGAATCTTAGGTCTTATTACTGCGATACCAGGTATGCTGATTTATTTTATAATCTATATCGTTGCGGTATTTTTATTTTCATTGGATCTGCCTCGCTTGTATGCAGAATTTCTGAACTTATTTACAACTTCTGCCCGCGAAAAGGTTGAACTTGTATTCAGTCAGCTTTCAAGAGCAACTGTTGGTTTTTTTAGAGCTCAGATAATCTTAAGCTTCATTACATATATCCTTGCTTTAGTGGGACTTATGATTTTGCATGTACAATACGCGGTAATTCTTGCTCTATTAATTGTAATTGTTGATATCCTCCCTATTTTGGGAACAGGCTCATTCCTTGTACCATGGGCAGCTTACTCGTTCTTTATCAACAATAATGACCACCTCGCTTTTGGTCTATTAATCATGTTCGGTGTGATTACAATTGTCAGAAGAATCATTGAACCTAAAATACTTGGATCAAGTCTTGGTATTTCGGCATTGGCAGCTCTCGTATCCTTATACATAGGTTTCCAGCTTCTTGGTATGATAGGATTGATTGTTGGGCCTGCTGTTGTTATTATTTACGAAGCGCTTAGAAGTGCCGGTTTTATTAAAATAAAAATAGACTTTTAATCCAAGGCAGTTTCGCAAACTTTGTTGCCCTTGAAAGTGGTTGATTTCCGCTCCAGGATGCCCGCTTTCCGCGGGGCGGGCGGTGAGCCACCCTATCGCTTTGCGCTGGCGGGGTCTCGCCTGTCCCACTGATCCCTCAGGACAAGGAAGGCTTCGGAAAACTTACATCGCACGAAGAAAATGTGATTTTCATTTTCGAGGAGTCTCGCACCTTGCGCTCCAATCACCTATGAAGATAGAAAAATGAACCAAAAGCATCCATCTTTTAGTGAAGAGTCAAATGAAAAAACGTGTTTCCTGTTTACAGGAAATGCGTTTTTTTAATTTAGAGGTTAGAAAACTATGAAAGGTTGGGAATTATAGAGGATAGGAAGAAAAAGATGAAATTCATACGAACACTTTATATGGTGAATTTTTATTGGAGGAATCTTGATGAGTACTGCAGCAAAAGAACGCGATTATTATTTTGACAACGCAAAGTTTATTCTCATTTTTCTGGTCGTGTTCGGACACTTTATTTCGCCGATAAAAGGTCAAAACGAGTGGCTTTACACGATCTATAATTTTATTTACACATTTCACATGCCTGCCTTTATTCTTATTGGCGGATTCTTTACTAAAGGTGTTTGGCGCGACGGCTACCTGCCCAAGATCTTTAAAAAGGTTATGATCCCTTACCTGGTATTTCAGTTGGTGTATAGTTTATTTTATTACGATCTCTACGGAAAAAGTGAAGTGAAACTAGACTTCTTTTCACCGCATTGGACTCTATGGTTTTTACTGAGTCTTGTATTCTGGAACATTCTGTTGAAGTTATTTGTGAAGATCAAGTACCCGCTTGTTCTAGCTATCGGAATTGGTGTAGCTGTCGGCTATATTCAAGATATTGGAACATTCTTAAGCTTGCTGAGAACATTCGTCTTTTTCCCAGTGTTCCTGCTGGGGCATTTATTGGAAAAACGAGACTTCAAAAAAATATTAAAGCCTTCTGCAAAAGCAGCAGCCGCATCATTCTTAATCGTATTATTCATTACCTATCACTTTATTTTCCCGAACGGGACGAAGGAATGGCTGCTAGCTTCATCATCATATTCTGAGATTCTCGGATATAACAATTGGTATGGCGGACTCATTAGACTTGCGATGTATGCTATTATGTTTGCCGCAACGTTCAGCTTTTTAGCACTTCTTCCGAGGCGAAAAATGTTTTTTACAGAGTTTGGCGAACGGACGCTTTACATTTATCTGCTTCACGGCTTTGTACTGAAGTATTTGTTTACGACCGAACTTTTTGCCAAAATCGAAGAGAACGGCGCCTACTTTATGCTTCTGTTTCTAGCAGTTATCGTCACACTATTTTTAGCCAGCAAACCAGTTATTGCTCTAGCACAGCCGTTTATTGAACTTCGCTGGTCTAAACTGAAACGAATGCTGAAGCCAAAACCATCACGGCCTCAAGAAAGCGAAAGTTAATATTCATTCAAAAAACACCGCTGGACATTCGTGTCAACAGCGGTGTTTCTTTTCTTTATTAGTTTAAGCTTGACGCGCCTGCACTTACATCTAAATCATACGCTCCGCTTCCTCTGCTTGATGATACCTTTACTTTATAAACACCTGTTTGTGTCGGCTTGAAGAATGCATGATCCTGCCTCTCATTTTGTGAAGAACTAACAACTGTGTTTCCACTTGGATCGATTAATGAAACAGAGTAGTTATGTGATGCCGGGAAAATGAACCAGCCCGGGCTGTAGTTTTCCGTAATGACAGTCATAGAAATCGGATATGCCGCAGATGTTACATTTAGTGAGAATGTCTGTGATCCGCCAGAACTTAAGGTCCCGCGCTTATAAAAATGATCCGGCACAGCAGGTCCAGAACCCGTTAGGCCTCCAGCCGTTTTTACTGCAGCATGTCCGTCTAACCGTCCGTATCCATATTCATTGTCTTTACCAGCTTTCCCAAAATCAATCGCTGTTGAATAGAGTGCATTCTTAATTTGCGGCTCAGTGATTGACGGGTTCGCATCATGCATAAGTGCAATAGTTCCTGCTGTAAATGGTGTAGCCATACTCGTGCCGCTGTATGTTACATATTGATTTCCTGAATTTGCTTTTGCTGCTGTGATATTATAGCCTGGTGCAAAAATATCCGGCTTCATTCTGCCGTCAGCTGTTGGGCCGCGAGATGAGAAGTATGTGATATTGAAGCCGCCTTCGTTTAGATCAGCACCTGCACCAACTGTGATAGCTTTTTCAGCTGCTCCCGGAGAGCCGATTGTTGAAGCCGATGGCCCTGAGTTTCCTGCTGCAACGGCAACAGCAAGTCCAGCTGCTGATGCGTTATTTACCGCAACAGATGTAGCGTCTTGTCCGTTTGAGCTTCCTGAAGTCCCAAGACTTAATGAAAGAACTTCAATGCCGTACGTATCTTTATTTTGCACGGCCCAGTCGATTCCCGCTGTAACGGTACTCATACTGCCTGACCCCTGACTGTCCAGCACTTTAACACCAACTAGAGCAGCTCCCGGTGCAACACCTTTATGAGCAGGATTTGAATCTCCTTCACCCGCAACAATACTGGCACAATGCGTTCCATGTCCTTGGTCATCATAAGGTGTTGTACGATTGTTCACAAGGTCTTTCCACCCGATCACTTTTCCCCCATCCAGATCAACGTGTGCAGCATCAATACCCGTATCAATAACTGCTACAACACTATCGGCTTTTGAATATGAGCGCTCATTACCATCTTGATCACCAGTCACACCATAATCGGCACGGGCTTTTGCCGTTCCGAACCAGCTGTTCGCTGTCTCCAAGTTCATTTGTATCGGTGCATCATATTCTACTTGTTTTACAAACGGAAGATGCTCCAGCAGCATGATCTGCTTCTTTGTCATCGTAGCTGCCAATCCATTGATTACTTTGTACTCAAAGGACTTTTTGAAGGCCCCAACTTTTGAGGCGAGTTTTTCAAAGGCTTTTCCGCCGGCAAAATCCTCGTTGAATTGAATAATTACCGGCACCTTCTCTTCATCTGAAAGCTGCTGAAGTTTACTTTCCAGGTTATCGAAAAGTTTGTTTTTATTTAAGTTTACAAGTGCCTCAGTTATCTTTTGATCCGTTACCTGCTTTGGACTTTCCGCCATTACCGAAAACGGTGTCAGCATGATCGATGTTGCTAAAAGTGTTGTTGTCACAAATTTCTTTTTATTCACCCTAAATAACCTCCTGCTTAATATGTAGTCTGAAAATTTCGTCATTTCTTGGTGATTACTTCCATATTAAACAGAATTCGGATGAATGAGGATAAGGTAGATGATTTATTTTCTTCCACAGACTTTGGAGCTAGTTTTTTAGTCTTTTGGGAATACAAAATTTCTTTTAGTAGATATGATTCACTTATAAAGGTGAAAAAATCTACTGTAAATGTACTACTGTTTTGATCATATACACGTGGATTCTCTTTATAGTAGGATTTCACTAGTTTTATTATCATATCGAGGAGTTCCTAGCAGAGTAATTCCTCTGAAGAAATACAAAATTTACACTTTACATAAAAATCTTAAATAATCATATAAAAATCGGTGTTCATCATATAAAAAACTCTATAATCACATATTTATACATAATGTGGAAATTCATGTCCTTAAGGAGAGGACAATAAACTCTGAGACAAATAAAAAAAGCCTGCAACCAAGCAGGCTTCAGATAAATGCTATTCTATGATCCATGTCTGTAGTATTCTTGTTTTGCTTCTGCAAGCACACGCAAAGGAAGTTTATCAGCTAGTTTAAACGCCTCTTTTTCGTTCAGCTCCAAAGCTGTCACTAGTTTCTCGATCTTCTCTTCAGATGGAATCATTCTTCCCTTTTCAATATCTGCCATATACTGAGGCGTGATGCTTAATCTCCTGGCAAGCTCAGACTTGCTTAAGCCTTTTTGCTTTCTGGAGTTTTCAATGAATCTTCCAAACTCACTCATTTTATTTCCCTCCTTCTCGTTTTGAATAAAAAAGCGAAAATTGCATGATGATATAAGCAGCCAGCCGGCTTGTCATATTTCGAAAATCGAGAGTCGGATCGATCTCGACAATATCCATTCCTTTTACAGAAGGATTCTCACCAAGCCATTGAATGCCTTCAATTAATGAATCGCTGTCTAAACCGCCTGGTCCAATCGCTGGACAGCCTGGGGCAAATGCCTGATCCAGTACATCCATGTCCAAAGAAATGTATATGTTATCTGTTGTCTGTTTTAACTGTTCAACTGATTTTTTAAGCAAGGTGTGGAGCCCTTCACGTTTGATATCTCCCATCGTATAGACAGTTACACCATGATCCTTTGCATAATCATGATAAAGCTTTCCGTTTGAGAAATCCCGAATACCCAGCTGCACAAGCTGATCACCGCTTATCACTCCATTTTCGATAAGCTGGCGGAACGGAGTTCCGTTTGATGGACCGCCATCCTCAGTATTTCTTAGATCAAAATGCGCATCAAACTGGATGATTCCTACACGACCCCTTGTTTCCTGAAAGGCTTTAATTGCGCCTGCAGAAACAGAATGATCGCCACCCAATGTGATAATCAATGCCTCATTGTGCTGACTTTGAATTTCTTTTAACGCAGAATAAATGCGGTTTTGGGATAGAATCAAATCCGTTACATGCATCTCAATGTCACCAAAATCGGTGATAACTCCATCCCACATGTCAGTTTCCTGCTCAATGCTATAGGTCGAAAAAGAGTGCATCATCTGTCTGATCGTTTGCGGTGCCATAAACGCGCCAGAGTGGGATATAGATGTTTTTGAAAGAGGTGCGCCTGTGATCGCTACCCCTTTCACACCCTCACCTGTCCATGGCTTCAGAAGCTGTCCTGCCTTCTTAATTCCTCGGTCAGTAAACGGCGCTTCACCTGTTTTACGAAGAAAGGGTATAGTTTGCATGTGAATCCGCCTTTCCAGCCACCAATACACCGTTTTTCCAAACTCTATTTACGTGGTTTACACCATAATGATAAGGAACATATTTGTAATTCGGGACATCCCAAAGCACAAGATCCGCATTTCTGCCTTCTATCAAACTCCCGGCAACATTACCGCGCCCGATCGCATAAGCGGCGTTAACCGTTACTGCGTTCCAGATTTCTTCTGGTGTCAACTTCAGCTTTAGAGCTGCTAAATTCATAATGAATTGAATATTCTCAGTTGGCGAACTGCCAGGATTGAAGTCTGTTGAAAGAGCAACTGCTGCTCCGCTCGAAATCATCTCTCTAGCAGGTGCATAGTGATCTTTTCCTAAATAAAACGTTGTTCCAGGCAACAGAACAGCAATCGTTTCTGATTCACCTAGCATACGGACGCCTTCCTTGCTTGCTCCAACAAGGTGATCAGCTGAAACAGCGCCGATCTCACAAGCCATTTCTGTTCCGCCAAGCGGATCGATTTCGTCAGCATGTATCTTCACGCCAAACCCGGCTGTTTTTGCTTTTTGTAAAAATGTTCTGGACTGCTCAACCGAAAAGACACCTGTCTCACAGAAGATATCTACAAATTCAGCCAGACCTTCTTTCGAGATAACACTCAGCATAGATAGCATTTCTTCTAAAAAGGCATCCGGTCTTCCTTTATAATTTTCCGGAATAGCATGCGCTCCCAAAAAGGTAGAAACGAGATCCATCGGATGTGATTCATTCACCTTTTTGGCTACGCGAAGCTGCTTCAATTCTGTTTCTTTATCAAGGCCGTAGCCGCTTTTCGCTTCCATTGTCGTAACACCATAAGTTAAACATCTGTTTAAATGAAACATCGCTTTTTCAAAAAGTGCTTCTTCAGTCGTTTCCCTTGTTGCTCTTACAGTGGAAAGAATTCCTCCGCCTTGTGCCAGGATTTCCAGATAAGGAACACCCTGTTGTTTCAGCGCGAGCTCATGCTCACGCGATCCCCCAAACACTAAATGTGTATGGGGATCAACCAAGCCAGGTGATAATAATTTTCCTTTAGCATCTATCGTTTCGTTCGCTTTTAGATCAGCCGCTTCTTCACGAGTTCCAACAAAAGCAATCTTGCCATCCTTTATTCCGACAGTTCCATTATCAATTACTTTGAGCTCATTCATTTCCGTTCCGCGAAGTGCTCTGCCTTCTCCAACTGGAACGACAATTTGTGAAGCAAAAATTAATGTATCAAGCATTCTTCACACTCCTTTTTAGTTCTGATTAATTATTTGAAGGGGTCGATTGCCGCTCCAGGATGCTCGCTTTCCGCGGGGCGTGCGGTGCTCCCGCAGGAGTGGCGCACCTTGCGCTACAATCAACTTAACCGGGGTGTTCACAATCAAAAGAAAAGAGCCTTATTTATTGATCATCGGCAGGTCAACGCCTTTTTCATTCGCTGTTTTAATCGCAAGATCATAGCCAGCATCAGCATGTCTGACGATTCCCATTCCAGGATCGCTCGTTAATACGCGCTCTAATCTGCGTGCTGCTTCTTCTGTCCCGTCTGCAACAACTACCATTCCTGCATGAAGAGAGTAGCCCATTCCTACGCCTCCGCCATGGTGGACAGAAACCCAGCTTGCACCGTTAACAGCATTGATCATCGCGTTTAGGATCGGCCAGTCTGCAACTGCATCACTGCCGTCCATCATTCCCTCAGTCTCACGATTCGGTGAAGCTACAGAACCGCAATCCAGATGGTCACGTCCGATAACGATCGGTGCTGACAACTCACCGTTAGCCACCATCTGATTAATGATTTTTCCGAACTTCGCACGCTCTCCGTATCCTAACCAGCAGATGCGGGAAGGAAGTCCTTGGAACTGTACTTTTTCCTGAGCCATCTTGATCCATTTGCAAAGATGCTCATTGTCACTGAATTCTCTTAAGATAACTTCATCTGTTTTTCTGATATCTTCAGGATCACCAGACAAAGCTACCCAGCGGAACGGACCTTTACCTTCGCAGAAGAGCGGACGGATAAATGCTGGAACGAAGCCAGGGAAATCAAATGCGTTCTTTACACCTTCATCGAAGGCTACTTGTCTGATGTTGTTGCCATAATCAAAAACTACAGCATCTTTCTTTTGCATTTCCAGCATTGCCTGAACGTGAACGGCCATCGAGTGCTTTGACTTTTCGATATACTGCTCAGGATTTCGTTTACGCAGTTCTGCCCCTTCTTCTATGGAAAGACCCATTGGCAAGTAACCATGCAGAGGATCATGTGCAGATGTCTGGTCTGTTACTAGGTCAGGGATTTCGCCCATCTCGATCATTTTCGGTAAAAGTTCAGCCGCATTACCTAAGAGTCCGATTGATAATGGCTCTCCTTTTGCCGCATATTCCTTTGCTATTGCTAAAGCTTCATCTAAGCTGTCTGTCTTTTTATCTAAGTATCTTGTATCAAGTCGGCGCTGAATTCTTGTTTCGTCTACATCGATTGCTATTACTACGCCATCGTTCATCGTTACAGCTAGAGGCTGAGCACCGCCCATACCGCCAAGTCCTGCTGTAAGCGTAATCGTTCCTTTTAACGAACCATTAAAATGCTTGCGGGCTGCTTCTGCAAAAGTTTCATATGTTCCTTGCAGAATTCCTTGTGTGCCGATATAGATCCAGCTTCCGGCTGTCATCTGGCCATACATCATGAGACCTCTTTTTTCGAGATCACGGAACGTCTCCCAATTTGCCCATGCAGGAACAAGGTTAGAGTTTGCAAGCAGTACACGCGGAGCATCTGTATGTGATTTAAAAACAGCGACAGGCTTTCCTGACTGTACGAGAAGTGTTTCATCATTCTCAAGTCTTTCTAATGTTTCAACGATCTTATGATAAGAATCCCAGTTGCGCGCAGCCTTTCCGATTCCTCCATAAACGACTAGCTCATCCGGATTCTCTGCCACTTGTGCATCCAAATTGTTCATAAGCATACGGATGGCAGCTTCCTGCACCCAGCCCTTTGCAGATAATTTAGTTCCTCTTGCAGCTGAAATTGAATGTTTTACGTTTGACATGTAAAAAACCTCCCCTTAATGTGCTAGTTTTTGAATTTTAGTTCCTATTAAAATGTCATTCCATGAACCATCTAAGATCCAGGATGCTACTGCTTCCATATCACGATGGAACATACGGTCACATTGAATCGTCGGACACACTTTTCTGCCATGTTCATATACTTTCTTTGTTTTTGGAGCGAGTTTTTCAGGACCTCTGAAATCAGCAGCCTGCATTGCACAGATTAATTCAACAGCAAGTACTCGTCTTGCATTTGTGATAATCTGAGCCGCATGTCTTGAAGCAATCGTACCCATGCTCACGTGATCTTCCTGATTGGCTGATGACGGAATGGAATCCACACTCGCCGGGTGAGCCAGTGTCTTGTTCTCAGACACGAGAGATGCTGCCGCATATTGCATAATCATGGCACCAGACTCAAGACCAGGGTTCGGACTTAAAAACCCAGGCAGATCATTCAATTGAGGGTTGACCATCCGTTCGATGCGGCGTTCTGAAATATTAGCCCACTCTGCTGCGGCAAGCTTCAAGAAGTCCATCGCAAATGCAATCGGCTGTCCATGAAAGTTTCCGCCAGAAATGATCTTGTTCCCATCATCAAAGATTAGCGGATTGTCCGTTGCAGCGTTCATCTCGATCTCAAGCTTTTCTTTTACATAGCCTAGCACTTGCCACGAAGCGCCATGAACTTGAGGAATACAGCGTAACGAATAAGCATCCTGCACTCTGATTTCTCCCTGCTTGGTCGTGAGCTGGCTGTCCTCTAAGTAGTTTCGAAGTCTCTCGGCTACCTCAACCTGCTCTTTGTATCCTCTTGCAATATGAACATCTTCATCAAAAGCATCCGTAATTCCTCTTAAACTCTCAGTCGTTAATGAAGCGATCGCATCGGCCATCAATCCGATTCTTTCAGCTTCTATATAGGCTGCTATCCCTTGAGCAGTCATCGCCTGTGTACCATTGATCAGCGCAAGTCCTTCCTTCGCAGTAAGAACAACAGGTTCGATTCCAGCTCTCTTAAGTGCATCTTGTCCCGTCAAGCGTTCTCCCTTGTAATAAGCCTCACCTTCACCGACTAAAACAAGAGCCAAATGAGATAACGGAGCGAGATCACCGCTTGCCCCTAATGAACCTTGCTGAGGTACAACGGGATGAACACCATGTGAAACGAGGTCTAGCAATCTTTCAATAACAACCGGGCGGATTCCAGACAAACCTTTTAATAGCGCATTTGCTCTTAAAATAAGCATCAGTCTGCTGGTGGTCTCAGGAAACGGTTCACCAATTCCGCATGCATGGCTTCGAATCAGATTTAACTGCAAGGTCTCCACATCGTCCCTTGAAATGAATACATCGCTGAACTTTCCAAACCCTGTGGTGATGCCGTATACAACCTTGCCTGAAGCCACAATTTCTTCTACGGCTTTACGGCTGTCAGCCACCTTTTTCATGCTTAACGGACACGCTTCTACCGGTTCATTGTCATGCAGAATCCGCTTTATCTCTTCCATAGAAAGCGTATTTCCAGTTAAAGTAACCATCTTCATCCCTCTTTTTCTTAGACTCATTTCTGAAAAATTGTTGCTTTGGATTTCTCTCGTAGGCACCCTTCGTTGAAGTTGATTGGAGTGAAAGATGCGAGACTCCTGGGGGATCAGTGTGACAGGTGAGACACCTAAGGGCGCAAAGCGCCGAGGTGGCTCACCGCACGCCCCCCGGAAAGCGAGCATCTGAAACGGAAATCAACCACTTTCAATCAGCAACAAAGTTTACGCAAACAGCCTTTTAAAATTTAATCCCTGATAAACAAAAAAGAGCGCATCCGAAAGAAACTCTTTCGAATACGCCCCCTCATCACTAATAACTATGGGCAGTTTTTAAATATGATTGATTCCAAGTCCGATCGCTTCATGCTCGAGCCCTTTTACTGGCGCACCGATCGTTCCATATAGCGCGACTGCAATCCAGTCGCCTTCTTCTTTCTTCTCATAAGGGTTTCCACGGACAACGATAAAACGCAGACCTACTGTCCGAAGAACCGTTCCCAGCTGAACCTGACCTCTTGTCACACCATGAAAGGCTTCCATAATGGCATGATAAAGAGAATGAGTTTCCCTATAAATACCGCTCTGAATAACCTTTTCATTTTTGGCCGCTGTCTCGATTGCTGCTACTACCTTCTGAGAGTCCATAGAACCGGCTTTGCCTACGCAATACTTCCAGCCCTGTTTTTCAATCTCAGATAGATAGCTCTCATCCAGCACACCTAAAATCGCCATTTTTCCGATAAGTTTTTCATTAGATAATGCCATATTTTATACACTCTTTCTGCTCGCGACTATTAACTATCTCTAGTGTATGCGTTTACATTTTGTCCGTCAATTCCCTTTCAACAACTTATCACAGCAGTACAATAAAGAAATAAAAGGCTCTTGTTTTTTTCAGATGCCATTTTTACGGTACGTGTTCTTATATTTATTACACGTACGCTCCGACTCATTGAGGTTTCGCTCAAAAACGTCGAGTTACGCTCAAGATTTTCTCGCTGGGCTCAAACTGCCTTTAGTTTCGCTCAAAATCTTCCTTTTACGCTCAAAGCCCCTCAACCTGGAGCGGAAATCAACCATCTCTAATTACAACAAAGTTTTTACGAAACCAACCAAATAAAATGAGTATAATCTAGCAATCTAGCGGCAAGACTGTTTGTAAGAAAATAAACGGAATGAGGGCTGCGAAATGTTAGACGTACAAAAAGAGATTACGCTTGCTTCAATGTTAAGAACTCCACATTTTGAAGAAGATGTAAATGATTTTTTTATTGCTTATGACAAAGAACATAACCCTTTATTGCTATTGCCGACAACAAAGGGTTTTCTCCCGGAAAGACAGCTTTACAGCATCTCTTTTATCAAAAAAGAAAACAATTCATATCAATACACACTCTCAGATAAAATCATACCTTTTTCCATTGATGAATCTACATTAATTCATGATCAGCTAGGCTTCTTTTTCGGTCCTGAAAACAATATGCTCAAAAGCTTCTTTAAAGGTGATACGTATGGTGCTTATGTAGTCTGGACAAAACATATGGTTAAACAGCTGATTAATGAAACACTTCAGGATTGGCATAATACTTCAGACAGCCTGCAGCGAGAAAAGCATAAAGACAGGCTGACACTTCTTTTACAGGCATAAAATAACAATTAAGTGGACGATGACGTTTGACCGTTATTCGTCCTTTTCTTTTTAATTTTTTTCTTAATAAAGGTCATTACGAATAGGAAAGGTATATAGCTGATTGCAAGATAAAATCCAATGATGTTCGTATAATTGTTGAGCATGTTTATCTTAAAACGCGTATCTAGGAAGATACAAGCTAAAAGGACTATACCTAATAAGATGATTAGTGCAACATGCTGCCTGATGTTCAGCATCAATTTCGCAACACGGCTGGAACACCATATAGCAAGGGTTATATTCGGCAAAATTACGAGACACCACATGGAAACGAAAACAAAATCAAAACGTTCTACGAAGGATACTTGTACAATTTTAACCATTGAGAGTGTTGCCCAAATATTTCGAGCAAGCTGCTCCTGACTGAAAAAGGCAAAAGAAAACAGTGTTACTAAAAGATACATCATAAAGGAAAAAATATTCGCATGGTGCGCAAACTTTTGTGATTTTTTCGCATTCTTTATAAAAGGATAGAAAACCAGCAATGTTTCAAACCCAAGATAACTCAGCATCATATTTTTTGTGGCCGTTAAATAGTCTTTCAGCCTCTCATCAAACAATGGCAGCAAATTAGAAAAGTGGGTGTATTCAAGCGGATAAATTAAAAGGAATATAAGTCCCAAAGGAATAACAACACCTAAGAAACAAACGCCAGCAACCGTACGGAATCCTGCAGAAACCACATAATAAGTTAAGAGAAGAAATACAACAGCTATTGTCCATGTTTTAAGTGTTGGAAACATCCATACTTGTACAACCTCAATATATGTTCTTAAAACCGTTATCGACCATAAAAGAAAATAGAGAACTAGAGCTATGTTAAAGATGTTCCCCAGCATTCCGCCAAACAATGTTTTGTGTATCGTGACGATATCTCCCCCGCCATTATCCAGCACATAATAGATCATCCAGATCAGAATATGAACGAAAATAGCCGCGATGATAACAGAGATCCAAGAATCATAACCTGCGTATTTTGCAATGACCCGCTGATAGCCTAGTACTCCTACCCCTATTTGTTCTGAATGCACGAGAAAGAAGACAAGAAAGGGAGAAACAAGAAATATTTCTTTAATTTTTTGCATTTCAGCTCACCCCTTCTTGAACACTCATTAAATCTTGTTTTAGCATTCCCAACAGAACGCTGCTTATCCCATTTTTAGCCAAAAAAAGCTAACTCTTAAAGGCTATAGCCGCCTTTTCGAGTTAGCTTATTTATTATCCCGTGAATACTTCACCATCTGGATATCGAATATTTTCTCTTGTTTGTTTAGCAAGACTAAACGCTAATGTCAGGGGACCAAGTTTACCAAAGACCATCACGATACAAATTACAATTTTGCCGATAATCGTCAGATCGGGTGTTAATCCCATACTTAGTCCAACTGTCCCGAATGCGGAAATCACTTCAAACAGTATTATCATAAAGGGATCGCCTTTTTGCACGTACGTTACTACGAACAATGCTGCAAAGATAAATAAAATCGAAATGGTCGTAATCGCTAAGGCACGATAAACAACTGCATTGCGGATGGTTCGTTTCATGACAACCGTATCTTCTTTTCCTTTTAAGAACGCTGCAACCGTAAAGAGAATGACTACGAATGTTGTAAGTTTGATACCCCCGCCTGTTGAAGTGCTTCCTGCACCGACAAACATCAATAGGATCATTAAAAGGGACGTATCCGGATTAATCGCCGTCATATCGATCGAGTTAAATCCTGCTGTTCTAGGAGATACTCCCTGAAAATATGCTGCCCAAAGCTTTTCAGCTCCCGATAACACGCCTAATGTTTTTGGGTTATTAAATTCAAATAAATAAACTAACAAAATGGCCACAATATTGATAGCAAATGTTGAAATAATCATTACTTTTGAATGAAGCGAAAGATCTTTCCATTTCCGGCTGACCCAGAGGTCTACTAGAACGGTGAACCCGATTCCCCCTGTAATAAAAAGCAGAGAGATTACAATGTTAACCATCGGATCACCGACATAACCCATCAATCCATCAGACCATAGAGCAAAGCCTGCATTATTGTAGGCAGAGATGACGTGGAATACGCTGTAATATATCCCTTTCCCAAACCCCATCTCAGGTACCCATCTTAATGACAAAAAGAATATGGCGATGATTTGAATACTGATCGAAAAGACGAATAAGTTACGAACGAGCCTTATAACTCCGCCGATTGAGGGCTGGTTTAGCGCTTCTTGCATCAAAACCCTTTGTTTCACGGAGATCTTTCTCCCCATCATGATTACAACGAGAGATGCAAAGGACATCACACCAAGTCCGCCAACCTGTATTAAAAATAAAATGACAATTTCTCCGAATAGAGTAAACGTAGAACCCGGGTC
The DNA here is from genome assembly GCF_042746035.1 of Fictibacillus sp. NPDC058756. Lineage (NCBI taxonomy): Bacteria > Bacillati > Bacillota > Bacilli > Caryophanales > Fictibacillaceae > Fictibacillus > Fictibacillus sp. NPDC058756. The sequence continues at coordinate 3,062,598 of NZ_JBHYPU010000001.1, forward strand.
GACTGAAGCCAGCCCGGTTACAGTAGCCGCAGAAGTTGCTATAAATAACGCATCAATCCAGCGCAATGATTCCTCGTGGGCTATGGGCAGTTTTAATAAACAAGCGCCTAATATGATCAAAAACAAAAAAAGCGATGCTAAAAATTGAGGAGGGTTCAATTTTATCGGATTATGCAACCTGGATTTATTGACATGCAGTGCCACTAATTACACTCCCTCATCCTCAAAGCGGTTCAAGTCTTCATTGCGTCCAATTACTACGAGGACATCTCCATATTGAAGAGTAACATCTGCAATCGGAGAGACTAGAATGTCATCACCGCGCTTAATCGCAACGATATTACATCCAAAACGAGCTCGAACGTCTAGATCTGTCAGTGTTTTATTCACTAATTTATCTGTAACACCAATTTCTACAATACTGTGTTCATGCGACAGTTCAATAAAGTCGATAATTTTTTCTGAAGAGATAAGCTGAGCAACACGAAGAGCCATATCGCGTTCTGGATGAATAATTCGGTCTGCTCCTAGCTTTTCCAATACTTTATGGTGATAATCATTTTGAGCTTTAACCCAAACCTTATTTACACCTGATTCTTTTAATAAAAGAGTTGTTAAAATACTTGATTGAATATCTTCACCAATCGAGACGATAACATGGTTAAAATTTCTGATCCCAAGCGATTTCATTACCTTTTCATCTGTTGCATTAGCTTGAACGGCCTGAGTTGCAATCGTCGCAAATTCATTGACCTTTTCCATATCATTATCGATCGCGAGTACATCATAGCCCATTTTGGCAAACTCCCGGCATATGCTGCCCCCAAAACGACCTAATCCTATAACTGCAAACTGTTTTTTCATTTAAATTCTCCCCTTAAAATCCATGAAGTTTTCCTTCGTTGCTTCTAGCCTTGCTGGTTAAGAGGTTCTCAAAAAGCTGTAAAAAACAAAAAAAAGACCACACAAAAAAGCGGGTCCGGTTTTTCACCAATTTGACCTCTCCAGTGACATGACGCTTACGGGGTTAGCTGTCGGATTAGGGAATGGAGTATCCCTTTTTGCTTGCTTGCAAAATTCACCCCAAAAGAATGGTTCCCCCGTTTCACAGTCTCCTATAATTAAAGAAATTGACTGTAAATTCAGCGATCTAAAGCCTGCTAAATTTTGAATTACATATACTGTAATCCTCCGTCTTTTAATTGTCAATCCATTTTTCACGTGTTAACAAATACTTTACATTTTTCCTGAAAATTGCAATCCAAGAACGATTAAACCGATCAGCCATACATAGATTGCAAAGCCTTTTAAAGTACCGGTTTGCAATAATTTGATCATCCATTTCACAGCAATATATCCGAATAAAGCGGAGGCAATTGTACCGATAATCAAAGATGAATATGCTATGGAAGGTGCTGTTGATGTAAAAAGATCTTTAGACTGCAGAACCACTCCGCCAGCGATTGAAGGAATCGATAAAAGAAAAGAAAAATAAGCTGCAGCTTTTTTATCTATCTTACAAAACAGGGCAGCAGCTATTGTTAAACCAGAGCGCGAAACCGCAGGCAGAATAGCCGCACCCTGAAAGGTACCGATTACAAGAGCATCCCGGATCGTTATCTCCTCTATTCCTTTATATCCGTTTCGTTTAAAAGAATCTGCCCACCAAAGCAACAGCCCTGTTACTAAGAACTCCCATCCAACCGTTACACCGGTTTTTGAAATTTCTTCGAAGAAGTCTTTAAAAGCAAGTCCAATAATAGCCGTTGGAATGGTACCGACAATAAGTAATATTCCTGTTTTGCTAAATGGTTTTTTTATTACTTGTAGAATATCTTTCCAATAAACCGTCATAACAGCAAGCAATGTACCGATATGAAGCATGCTGTCGAGAAATAGTCCCGCTTCTTCCAGGTTGAAGATCTGCCTTCCCAGCAGCAGATGTCCAGTTGAACTTACCGGCAAGAATTCTGTTAATCCTTGTACAATACCTAATATAAGGGCTTCAAGCCAGTCCATAAAAAAATCCCCCTCAATAGATGGTCTCTCGTACAACCCTATTCTCAAGGAGGACTTTCTATTCTATGTTTTTTGATATAACTGTTTTCGTAAATTCTGATGCTAGACGAAGTTGATTTCCGCTCCAGGATGCTCGCTTTCCGCGGGGCGTGCGGTGAGCCTCCTCGGCGCATAGCGCCTGCGGGATCTCATAAGGAAGTATCTGTGCTCCTGCGTCTGCAAGCTTATTCTGTTGAAGCTTGCTTCCTCGTCCCATGCCTTGCGAGAAGTATACTAAGGTGGTTGGCACGCTGGTCCCGCAGGACAAGGAAGGTTTCGACAGCGTTACATCGCACTAAGAAAATGTGATTTTTCATTTTCGAGGAGTCTCGCACCTTACGCTCCAATCAACTTGTCAACGATGTGTTTACACATAACCATTCCCAAGAATACTCTTTAAGCGGCGAATCTCTTCCTCAGAATTCTTATTAAAGAACACCTGAGAAAAGGCGGGAGAATGATTCTTTCGTTCTTTCCCATAACCCTCTTTTATAAAATTCTACAGGACGGACCTTTGTTGATTCTTCTATGTCTTCTTCATATTGTTCAACGAGGTCGTTAACTGACTTTGTGTTAAGCAAAAATACGTTTACTTCGAAATTCAGATGGAAGCTTCTCATATCCATATTCGCTGTTCCAATGGATGCGGTATCCCCGTCAATGATGATAACTTTCTGATGCAAAAACCCTTTTTGATACGAATAGATCTCTATACCTGAACGGAGCAGCTCAGGGAAGTAAGAGCGAGTTGCATATTGAGTTAAAAATCCGTCGTTGATCTCCGGAACCATCAATCGGACCTGTACTCCTTTTTTGGCAGCGACTCTTAATGCAGTCCGGATGGCTTCATTCGGAACAAAATACGGTGTGGCGATCCAAATAGATTTTTCCGCACAAGAGATCAATGAATAATACAAATCACTCATGATTCCCAGCTGGGTATCTGGACCACTCGCAACAACATGTACGATCCCATCCCCATCTGAAGGATAGGCTTCCGTTAGATGCGAATCTTCCAATAAATCTTCTCCACATACATATTCCCAGTCCATAAGGAATATCGCGTGCAGAACTTGAACGGCTTCCCCTTCCATCACCATGTGAGTATCGCGCCAAAATCCGATATCAGGGTCTTCTCCTAAATACTCAACTCCTACGTTTAACCCACCAACAAATCCAACCTTGCCGTCAATCACGATAATTTTTCTGTGATTTCTAAAGTTAAGCTTCTGGTTAAAAAATCCGTACCTTACCGGCAAGAAGGCTTCCACAAGAATACCTGCTTTTTTCATACGGTCAATATCATATTGCTGAAGAGATAAACTGCCTACTCCATCAAACAGGAATCTTACTTTAACACCTTCATTTGCTTTTTTGATTAAAAGATCGATGATATCCTTCCCGAGACGGTCAGAGCGAAAGATATAGTATTGAATGTGTATGTACTCTTTCGCCTCTTGAAGTCTTCTAATAATTTCAGGAAAAGTTTCTTGCCCGTTCTTCAGGATCTTAGTCCCGGTATGACGATTAATTTTTGTTAATGTGATGTGATGCGCATGCGTTGCAAAGCATTGCTGATGTCTTTTCAAATCACTGAAATCAGGTTTCTCATCTTGTTTGGAAACCCTGATCCATTCATCACGATCATTTTTACGTTTAGACTTGAACAGATGTCCTTTTAGATAAAGCTGTCCTGAATACAGATAAAACATATATCCGATAAAAGGAAATAATATAAGTACGTAAATCCATAAGAGTGTGTGCTGTGCGGTTCTGTTTTCCAGCATTAACGAATAGATCGTATACAAAATCACCGCAATATACAGGAGCCCGAATACCGTTTTAATGATGACATATCCTTCTGCAAAGAACACGATGTATAAACAGATAAGTAATAGTACAGTAAGGAAAAATTCCCAGATTCGTTTCATCCGCTTCATGCAATAGCTCCTTTTTCACATTCTTCTCTTTCTCTTTTTATTCCCGTCCACTGGTAATTAAAACAAGCGTTTCTCTCTTTTTATACCATTTTTAATTAGGATTTGCAGAATTCATGCCTGTTATGACCAATAAATCTTCCTCTAACGAACTCTAAGGACTTCTAACACAAATTTTGTTCAGTTTCGAAGGGACGAAACTGTTCCTAAATTATATCTGACTGGGTATTATGACACATGTTGCAGGGTGAATCCACAAATTTAAAAGGTTTATCCACGAGTTATGCCCTTCAATCCAAAAATTTCAGGCTCCAATCCACGAGATTTAGCCATGTATCCACGAGTCGACATTCATAGACAAGTCCTCTCGCTCAAATACCCGCCACATAAAAAGACTCCAGAGAATTCAACACCCTCTAGAGCCTGCAAGTTTATTCAGCTTTCACATCTTTTTGTTTCCAATAATACTCAGCAACAGCTTCGGCAACTGCCTCTGCACTTCTGTAAAGCTCATCCATGTTGTTATCGACACCGCCGAATTCAATCAGCAATGCTTTTTCCGAAAGATCCTGGTTATAAACACCATTGGTTCCTTCAGATTTGTTTTTTCCGATTACAGCTCTGCTTATGCCCGGGTATTTCTCATTTAAGATATTATGGATTTCTTGTGCCATAGCTTGGTTCTTTTCAAAGTGTGGATTTCCTTTTCCAATAACGAATAAGACTTTCGCATAAGATTTTCCATCAATCGTTGTAGTGGTTGTTTTTCTACGGGATGAATCCCGATGCAGATCAAAGATTAATTCCAAACTGTCGTTGCTTGCCATCGCACTTTCCACTAACGTTCTCGACATCGGATAACTTTTTCGATAATCAGCATTGTTCTTTCGTAAGAACTCGGTCATATTCGTCATATCAACAGATGAACCGATTCCTCTAGCTTCAAGCTCTTCGCCAAGCTTTTTGCCTACCATCGTGATGTTTACCTTTGAGTGGATGGCGTGATCAGGGTTTGTTACTCCTTTTAGATGCGGCAAGAAAGACTCCCAGCTATGAGAATGATAAATGTAAGCCACTTTATTTCCATCAGTTGTCTGACTTGGCGGGTTTTGAGGTTCGGAAGGTTCAGGATCCTCAAGTCTTTCTATATCCTGAACCTCTGCATCCTCTCCGCTTAATAGCAATTCCATCGGCGGAGGTGATTCATACCCGATATTTGTGTAGTCTGTCCCTTCACCAGCTACGAAAATAGTTGAATCATAAAGTGCAAACCCAGGCAGCTCGTTTCCAAGCAAGCTTCTAATATCACCAGGCTTAATACTTGTTGTGAGCTCCAGCAAGATACTGGACAAGGCTGGAGGTTCACTCTCTTTCGGCAGTTCCTGTGTAAAATATCGATTTTCCCAGCCTATAAAATATACGAGTGCTTCCCCTGAAAACTCGGTTAACCACTTATGCATGGTGGATGAGCTCAGCCTGTACTTGTGCTCAAAGGATGTGATGAAACTAGTGGCAATGACAATAAAAAGCATGGCTCCTGCTAATAAAAGCGGTAAACGTTTCATATTTAATTGCGGGGTAAACATTTGTCGTCCTCCACTTCTTAATTCGTTTCTATCACATCCTATGCAAGGAAAAATTCAAATAGAATTAAATCTATGAAAAAATAATAGAGAAAAATGAAGAAGAGATTCGCCGCTTATCAATCTACATCTATTCCATTTGTAGATTTAGAAGAAAGAAGGTCGAGGAAGTGAAGTTTCGAGGACACGGAGTTTATTCTAGATAAATGAGTACCGGAGAAACAAAACTGACGAAGAGATTCGCCGCTTATCAATCTACAAAAAAACCAGCCATGATCAGCTGGTTTTCGAGGAAAGCACATATTCTTCTGCGTTTGGCTGTGTACCACTTGCAAGCTTTTCATAAATATCTATAAAAATTCGTAGTTCTTCTGATGACAAATGATCAAGGTAGTCACTGATAGAGTTCACTCTCTCATTTTCAGCTTCTCTCAAAATCTCATGTCCTTCGTCTGTGATTTCAAGATATACAATTCGACGGTCTAGTTCACTTCGGTAGCGGCTTACAAAACCACGCTTGTACAATCGGTCTGCCCCCACTGTGATTGCACTTGGCTTAACACCCATATATTCGGCTAATTTTGAAACTGTCCACTTATTTCTTACACATAATGTTTTCAAAAGAACAAATTGTGTTTTTGTTAATTCTTTTTCAATCGCAATTTCCGGGTGCAGTCGCTTTGAAACAATGTAATGTACTCTTTCTAACCTCTCCACATAGAATTTCAGATCCTTTTCCCCCATACTGTGAACCTCCAGCCTCTAGTTGTAATGCGAACATTATACTAAGATTATACAAAAATTTTCATAACATTTGAACTATTTTTTACAAATAATGTGCAAAACAATTGACGTTTGGCATATTATTACATTATGATACATTCAAATATATTTGAACGTTTTAGGAGTGTTAAACATGCAAGAAATATATCACATCCGTGAGATCGAACAATTAAAGGTAATCAGCGACCCCCTGCGCATTAAAATTCTTTGGGAGATACTTGACGAGGCAAAGACCGGTAAAATGCTTGCAGACATCCTGGAAGTCCCTGCTCCAAAGATTCACTATCATCTGAAAGAGATGGAACGCGTTGGCTTATTAATTGTGGAAAGAACCGAAGAAAAGAATGGAATTATACAAAAGTTCTACAGACCTGTCGCTCAATCTTTTTCAATTACGGAAATCCTGCCTGATCAGCGTTACGCTGTAAAAGATGAACTTTCTGATGCATTAAAGGAGAATATTCTCGTTTCCTTGGACAAAACGAAATCCATGATTAGAAAGCTTGATCCAGAAGTTCTTGCATACACAGATTCCCCGCTTAAATTTGGCTATAGACACGTAAAACTCTCACCCGATCAAGTGAAACAGCTTCATGAAAAAGCAAAAGAAATTTCAGAGCTAATATCGGAATTTAAAAAGAATGAACAGGAAGAAGGTGAAATGTACCACTACTTCATGCTTTCGTTTCCATTAAAAGATACACCTTACCCGGAAGAGGAGATTGATTGAGATGGCACAAGCCACTGCATTAGCTGAACCAAAATTAGAATCACTATTTAAACAGCGTTCCTTTTTGTTTATTTGGGCAATAACCATTTGCTCTTCTTTCTCTATTGCTATTTTTCAATTTTCACAAAGCTGGTACGTAGTTAAAACACTTGATAAAGAAGCATCGTTAGGCATCGTTTTTATAGCTGCAAACGTACCTCGTATTTTATTCATGGCGATTGGAGGTGTTTTAGCAGACAGGATCAGCAGGACAAAGATTTTATACGCAGCGAATTTCCTAAGAACGATTGTGCTATGCAGTCTGCTCGTCATGCTTGCAACAGGTCATCTATCACTTGTATCCTTTATCATTTTCGGTTTTCTTTTCGGTGTATTGGATGCTTTCGTATGGCCTGCAAATGGCTCTCTGCTGCCAAATGTCGTAGACAACTCACAGCTGACACGTGCTAATTCTGTTGTCCAAACGACACAGCAGAGCTCACTTATACTTGGACCAATGATTGGCGGATTGCTTGTTGCCTCAAGCGGGGGCTATATGCTTTCGTTTGGTGTACCAGCAGTTATGTTACTGATCTCAGCGATACTTGCCTATTTATTGAATATTCCTGCTTCTGAAAGTTCAGGAACAAAAAAGCCAGGAATGTGGCAGTCCATTAAGGAAGGAATCGATGTTGTAAAACAATCCTCTTTTCTAAAAGCTTTGTTTTTAAGCACAATCTTTCTTAACGTTTTTGTTGTAGGTCCGTTAATGATGGGGCTTCCTATTTTCGTTAAAAATATTCTCGACGGCAGCGCACTTGATTTTAGTTTTATTGAAGGCTCTATGGCTGCAGGGATGCTAATCAGTTCAGTTATTATCGGTATTCTGAATATCAAAAAAAGACGCGGATTGATGGTAACCGTTTCTTTATTCACAATGAATATTTTCTTTTACTGGTTTAGTCAAAGTTCTTCACTTTACGTTTGTATGATGGCGATCTTTTTTATCGGGGTTACCTTCCCTGCGACCAACATTCCTCTTATCTCAGCGGTTCAATCTTCTGTAGATAAAAAGCTGCTCGGACGCTTGATGGGACTTTTAACGATGGCAAGTATGGGGCTTGCTCCCTTATCTCTAGCTGCTACATCCATGCTGATCTCATATGGATTTACAATTGATAACATTATGGCTGGCGGAGCACTTTCTTTAATTATTGTTAACCTTTTAATCATGTGGAAACTTCCTGCATTAAGAAAAATGGAATAGGCGGTGTAGAAATGAAAGTATTAATCATTGGCGGCACACGTTTTTTAGGAAGGCACTTGGCAGAATCTTTTTTAAAAAATAAACATGAGGTCACTTTGTTTCATAGAGGTAAAACAGCTGCTCCCGGCATTTTTCAAGGGGTTGAAGAATTAATCGGTGACCGTGAACAAGATCTTTCCCTGTTAGAAAACAAAAGCTGGGACGTAGTACTAGATACTTGCGGGTATTTTCCGAGACAAGTAAGGAAAACAGCAGAAGCTCTTCATAACAATGTATCTTCTTATATTTTTGTGTCATCTGTATCCGTATATGCAGATCAATCTGTCCGTTATTTAACCGAAGAAGCTAAAACAGCTGTCCTAAAAGATCCCGACACAACTGAAATGGGTGAAAACTATGGTGCACTGAAAGCTGCTTGCGAAAAAGAAGTCCAAAAGGTATTTGGTGAACAGGCATTGATCATTCGTCCAGGATTAATCGTTGGTCCTCATGATTATACCGACCGCTTTACCTATTGGCCTCATAGGGGTGCGCGTGGCGGAGAAATTCTTGTACCGGAAATGATTGATCCAACTATCCGATTTATTGATGCACGGGATTTAGCGGATTGGATCGTACGTATGGCAGAAAATCAGGAAAATGGTGTATATCAAGCGGTTGGCGATAGTTATAATTTCAATAATTTCGTTCAAAAATGTATTACAAATCAAAACGGTGCAAACATTGTACCTGTTCCAGAATCTTTTTTATTAGAAGAAAAAGTCGGTGAGTGGGTTGAGATGCCGCTTTGGATCGCAAGTGAAGAATATCGTGGACTTGATTATGCTGATGACTCGAAAGCCATAAATAAAGGACTCGTTTTCCGTTCAATAGAAGAAACCATTCAGGATACGGCTACCTGGTCACAATCAAGAGATTTAGAATCGGATCAATGGAAAGCTGGTTTACACCCTGATAAAGAAGCAGCCTTACTGCAGAAGTGGAAAGAAAAAGTTAAATAAAAAATAAGCTGGCACATGAGGATTACTTCCTAAATGAGCCGGCATTTTTTAAAAGAAGTAAAAAATACATGAATGCCCATGGCACTTGTCCATACCATTTATCTCTAAAGGTCATATAGTAGGATTGTGAGATACAAATCTCTCCTGCTGGCAAGAGGTCAGCAGAGCAATTCCCTACCCCCATTTCTTCATCATGCGTTCGGTTTTCTTTCCATAATCCTCAATGAGGATTATGGCTTTTTTATTGAAAATGAAGAATGTGTTTCGTTGAATTGGAGGTATTTATTTAAATGACCGGGAAGCTCTCCTTTTTGAAATACATACTGAATATCTGATAAAGGAATCTCCAAACGTGCCAGTGGTGGATATAGCGGCAGAATTTCCTTTGGTTCATAAGATTGATGATAGCTATTAATTGCCTCATTTGTTTCCTTTTCAACTGAAATTCGATAGGCATGAATTTCTTGAATCTGCTGAACCATCATTAAGTACTCTGCCTTCAACCGCTCTAATTGATCAATTTTTTTCTCCATGCTGCTTTTCGAAGCATTAAGCTCTCGATCTCGAGATGTGTACACCGTTTTTATGTATTCTGAAAGCCTGTCATCTCTATTTTCTTTTAACTCATCAAGATGCTCCATAGCAGCACGTTCTTTCTCCATTGCTGCCAGATAACTGTTTTTTGCTTCTGTTAAATGTTCCATCGTAACTTTTGTATTTCTTGCACCGTACTTATTCAATAAGTCTTCATATTCAGTAGAAGCCCATTCTTTTTGTTTATTCAGCTGCTGCCACTTCTCTTGTGCTCGAGCGATATCAGCATCGTATTCGTTTTTCATTTGTTTAAAATGATTTAATTCAGGATACATAACAATCTCCCTTCGTCTTTCACCATTTATAGTATTCGGGAAGGAATCAGGTTTAACGTCTCGAATGAAAAAATAAGGGTCTTATCCAAAGGCTGTTTTCTGTAATCAATGTTGCCCTTTATAGATGTTGATTTCCGCTCCAGGATGCTCGCTTTCCACGGGGCGTGCGGTGAGCCACCTCGCGCTTTGCGCCATTAGGAGTCTCACCTGTCCCGCTTATCCCGTAGGAGTCTCGCATCTTGCTCTACCATCAACTAGTCAAAGAAGCCTACTCAACAAAAAAATGTTGAAATGAGCCTATCCAAAAGATTGTGGCTTTTTTCATCCTGCAGCGGAAATCAACCATTTACAAGAGCGACAAAGATTGCCAAACAGCCCCCAAAAAAACAACATCTATATAAGTGAGGATATCTAATGAAAATTATAGCTGTTAGACATTGTAAGGCAACAGGACAAGAAGTTGAAGCGCCATTAACGGAAGAAGGCTTGCAGCAATCAAAGGAACTTGCACGTTTTCTTAAAGGATATCAATTCGACTGTGTAATATCGAGTCCTTTCAAGAGAGCTGTAGATACCATAAAACCATACGCCGAATTAACTCATACCGAAATTAAAACAGATGAACGGTTGGCCGAGCGAATACTTTCTACTCAAACAGATCCAGATTGGGATTGGAGATTTCATTTAAAACGTACATATAATGATGAGCATTTAAAATTTCCTGGCGGAGAGTCTACATTCGAGGCAAAACAGAGAGTTCAGTCTCTCATACAAGAACTAAAGGATGCTGGCCATAATTCTGTATTGCTTGTAACGCATGGAAACTTAATGAGTTTATTAATTAACCACTACGAGCCGTCCTTTGGATTTAAAGAATGGGAGCTCTTAAAAAACCCTGATGTATTCATGATTGATATTCAAAATAATGATGTAACCAACTTGTGGGTCGTTTAAACTGGTACATAATTCCAGACCCCCAACCCTCCTACAAAAGTCCCGAAACATGTACACGTAAGATAATTTATTAGGAGGGGAAACATCTTATGAAAAAATTAGTAGTAGCATCAGTATTGGGCGCTTCCCTATTCGGTGCAAACGCAGGAATCTCAGAAGCGGCATCTACATGCCCATTTGCTTCTTTAAATAATAATCAGCCACAACAGCAGCAACAAATGCAAGCTGCTCCGGCACCAGCACCACAACAACAAGCTCCAGCTCCACAGCAAGAGCAAACAAAAGCTCCAGCTGAGGCGGCACCAAAAGCTGAAACAAGTGCAGAACTTACTGCAGATGAGCAGCAAATGCTTAATCTTGTAAACCAAGAACGTGAAAAGCAAGGTTTACCAGCATTAAAAGCTGACCCAGAATTAACAAAAGTAGCTCGTGTTAAAGCAAAAGACATGATCGACAACAACTATTTCGATCACAACTCACCTACTTATGGTTCTCCATTTGATATGTTGAAGCAGTTTGGTGTGGAATATAAGACAGCTGGCGAAAACCTAGCAGGAAACTCTTCTGTTGACGGTGCTCACACTAGCTTAATGAACTCTCAAGGTCACCGTGAAAACATCTTAAAATCTGACTACACAAACGTTGGTATCGGTGTAGTTGACGGTGGACAATACGGTAAAATGTTTGTTCAATTATTCAAAGGGTAATATACACTTATAAAAAAAGCTTTCCCGATCCGGGAAAGCTTTTTAATTTTGCTGATTTATGGGCAAAGAGATAATAAATTTTGTTCCAATCCCTTTTTCGCTCTGTACATCAAGCTTGCCGTTATGATGTTTAATAATGTTATTACTGACCATTAAACCCAGCCCTGTTCCTTCATCCTTAGTTGTGAAAAAAGGTTTTCCGATCTTTTTTAAAATCGATTCTTCCATACCGCATCCGTAATCACATATTTGTATCTGAATATAATCTGAATGCGGACATAACTTCATCTTCACATCTATCTTATTCCCTATTGAAGAAGCCTCAATCGCATTTTTGATAAAATTTATAAAGACTTGCTTTAATTGCATAGGGTCACAAAACACATACGGAATTTCATCCTCAAAGCTTGTTAGGATCTCAATATTTTTCATGATTGCCTGTGTGTTCAATAAATCAACAGTATCCTTAATAATCGCTTCAATACTTGTCTTTTCAAAGTTCTGGGTATTACTTTTTGATAATACAAGAAACTCTTTAATAATATGTTCAATCCGGTCAACTTCAGACAAAATAATGGATAAATATTGATTGAAGTCATTTGTTTGATTTTGAATCAGCTGAACAAATCCCTTCAATGAAGTGAGAGGATTTCGTATCTCATGTGCCACTCCTGCCGCGAGTTCTCCCACAACATTCAGCGTTTCTGCTTTCAAGAGCTTTTGTTCCGTTAATTTTTGATCTGTAACATCTTTAAGAATCGTTACATGCAAAAAATCGACCATATCTTTTTCACAAGAATATTCAATTTCTTTTAGATAACCTTCAGGCGTTCTATATCGAAACTCCCCTGAGATTTTTTTGCCGTGCATAACCTCTCTCCATTTTTTATGAATAACATCTCTGCCATTTTTCATAAAAAAGGTCTCGGCATTCTTTCCTATCAAGTCTTCTCTGGATAGTTCCAATAACTCACAGGCTCTTTCGTTTATTTCTGCGATTTCCATATTTGAACGGCATAAAATAATGGCCTCAAGTGCATGGTTAAACAATTGTTTAAATTTATTATCACGAATATTCTCAGACTGGTCTTTTAAAGACACCATGTAAGAAGTGCCAATAACTTGATTCTCACCTGAAACAGGATACAAAGTTGTGCGGACTGTATGAGTTGCTACTTCTATATCTGCTGTCTGCGTTTCTCCGGAGAAAGCTTTTTCTATTTGAGGCGTCCAGCTTGATACTAGTTCTTTTGAATGCAGTTCATAAAGCTTTGTCCCAGGTGCTGGTCTATCGGAAACCCCAAGAGCATCATACATCCCTCCAGAAGAATGAGTAAAAATATAATCACCTTTGTTCTCTCTTTTTAGTCCAAATAGATGGATGGGACAATGTAAAAGTGTACTGTGAAATTTTGCAATACGTTTTATATCAATTTCCTCATATTGCTTGTTCATTAAGCAGTCCCCTTCGCTTACATAATCTGATACGGGTATTTAGCACAATTAATAATTCTGACATTCAATAAGTTCCCTAATACCTTAATTCGACAAAAAGAAAATCTTCCCTATTGGTCAACTTTCCCATTTTTTAAAAATGAGGATACAGGTCTTTTGGATTACTTTTCGCATTGAAACTTTATTAATTAAAATAAAAAAACCTCTGTCAAAAATCCACAAAGGTTTTACAAATAACTCTTTTTAATTCATTTTCTGTATTTCATCTTCCACAAACTTATAGTCCATAGGTCCTATATGCATCTTCGTGATGGTTCCTTCTTCATCAATAAAGTAGCTAGTTGGTATCGAGACCGCTCTGAACTGTTTTCCAGTTGTATTTTTTTCATCGAGCGGGATTGGAAAAGCAAGTTCATATTCTTTTACAAAATCCCTGATTTTATCAGGTTTTGTTTCAGAGTATTCTAAGTTAACTGCAAGGATCTCGACATCCTTCTGTTTATAATCTTGATAAAACTTCTGCATTTCAGGCATCTCTTCACGGCATGGCGGACACCATGTTGCCCAGAAATTTAATATTACTTTTTTCCCCCTATATTCTTTAAGGGAGATTTGTTTTCCCTCAAGGGTATTAAGTGTAAAATCAGGCGCCATACTTCCTGGTTTCAAACCGGTATTTTGTTCAGCTGGTATTTGTTTTTTTGCTTCTTCACTTTCTTTTTGTGATGTATATAATGCAAGTCCAATTAATCCTGCAAATATAAGTGTGAGAATAACCGGCTTGAGTTTCAAATGAATCCCTCTTTTCACTTTTGTTTATCAACTTTCATCATATCAAAAACAGCCTTCTATTGTCTTTTGCTGGTGCCGCTTTGTTAAACAGCTGTTTAAAATTTATTCCCCTAAGTGTGTTTTTCCATCATTTATCATTAAGTTTCCCCTTATCTTTCCGATATAAAAGAATATCTAAGCATACACGAAATTAGCTACAGAAATAAAAGATAAAGTGGGGAACATCTTATGGATCGCTCGAGTTTAATAGGGGTTATTCTTGGAATTATTGCAATCGGAGTCGGAATGGTATTAAAAGGTGTCAGTCCGGTTTCTTTACTCAACCCTGCAGCACTGTTAATTATTTTTGCTGGTACTGCTGCAGCCATTCTAATCGCATTTCCTATGAGTGAAATAAAAAAGATACCAGCATTGTTTAAAGTGCTTTTTCAAGAACAAAAACTCATTGATATGAAGGATCTTGTAACGATCTTTATCGAATGGGCTACAATCGCCAGAAAAGAAGGTCTTCTTGCCCTTGAACCTAAAGCAGAAGAAGTAGATGATCCATTTTTACAGCAAGGGATCAAGATGATCGTTGACGGACAGCCTCCTGAATTTATTAAAGACGTGCTATTAAAAGACTTAGAAACAATGGAAGAACGCCATGCTTCTAATGCTACAATTTTCACGCAAGCTGGTACTTATGCTCCTACTCTTGGTGTATTGGGAGCTGTTGTTGGGCTTGTTGCTGCATTAAGCAATATGGCAGACATCGTTGCACTGGGTTCTGCGATTTCGGCAGCATTCATCGCAACATTGTTCGGGATCTTTACCGGTTATGTACTTTGGCATCCATTCGCCAATAAATTAAAACGCAAATCAAAGAAAGAAGTCATGATTAAAGAAATTATGATTGAAGGATTGCTTTCTATTCAAGATGGAACATCACCAAAAATATTAGAAGAAAAGCTTTTAACATATATTCCGACTAGTGAACGCGACCAATACAAAGCGGGTGGTACAGTTGGCTAAAAAGAAAAAGCATCACGAAGATCATGTAGACGAGTCATGGCTCATACCCTATGCTGACATGCTTACATTGCTTTTAGCTCTATTTATTGTTCTATTTGCAATGAGTGAGATTGATGCCCAAAAGTTTAAGCAGATGGCAAGTGCGTTCCGAAATGAATTTACAAGCGGAGCGGGTGTAATGGAGGAACAGGCGCCAATCCCTACTCCAGATTCAACGCCGATTCCTGATGCTGCAAAAGAAATCATATCGAAGGAAGAAAAAGAACGTCTAGAGGATGCTAAGAAAGAACTTGAAGCTCTAGAAAACTTGGAAAAAAGAATCAATGCATTCATTCAGGCTAACAATCTTACAACAAGCCTTCAAACACAGCTAACCGAAAACGGCCTCTTGATCACCATTTTAGATAATGCCCTGTTCGATTCCGGAAGTGCAACAGTTAAGCCTGGGTCCAGAGAGATCGGCAAGAAGCTTTCTGATCTCCTTGTTACGAACCCTCCGCGCAATATTGTAATTGCAGGACATACTGACAATGTGCCGATCAGTACAGCTAATTTCCAATCCAACTGGGAGCTCAGTGCATTCCGCGGAATTAACTTTATGCGAGTTCTTCTAGAGAATCCCGCGTTAAAACCAAAACAAGTAAGTGCAAGCGGATATGGAGAATACCGGCCAAAAGCTGATAATAAAACAGCTGAAGGCAGAGCGAAGAACCGCCGTGTAGAAGTTTTGATTCTTCCGAATGTAAGCTTACAGGCAGTGAAATAAAACTGAGGGTTTCTCTGTAGACCGGAGTTTCGCTCATAAATCTCAAGAAGCGCTCATAAATCTCGAGAAACGCTCGTAAACACGAAACAGCTGGTCCGTGAAGGTGGATATCTACCACTTACGGCCAGCTTTTTTTAATATTAATAAGGTAATTGCTCCTTATCCAATGTTTTGCCTGTATTATAGCTATCTAAAAAGTGGATACGCTCAAGCATTGTTGGATGGCCATATAAGAACCACTTCACAATTTTAGGCGGATTCACCTCACTTAAAGATACAGTTGCCAGCTGCTGAAAAGCGCCTACTGCTGCTTTAGGATTCTTTGTCATCTGAATCGCGTACTGATCAGCATCCCGTTCTGCTTTTCTGGAAACAGCATTTTCCACTGGAGATACCGCAAAGCTAAGGAGCGAAAATATCAGAAGCAAAGCAGGAAGAGCGGCGAGGTCCCCCACTCCTTTAACACCCCACGACTCACCGTATTTCTCAATCCACTTGCGATAGATGATATTACCAAGCCACAAGCCCAAGAAAGATAGAACAATCGAAGAAATCAGATTCCAATACAGGTGATTCATCACATAATGTCCGATCTCATGAGCCATGACAAACAACACTTGGTTATCACTTAATTTATTTAACGTAGTATCCCATAAGACAATTCTCAAGTTAGAACCGATTCCGTTAACATACGCGTTTAAGGCGTTCGTCTTTTCAGACATATTCACTTCATACACATTTTCAGCCGGTATATCCGCTTTGTCCGCAATGTTAAGGATTTTTTCTTTTAAAGCTTCATCCTGCAGAGGATAGAACTTGTTGTACAATGGATCAATTACGACAGGCTGAATAAAGTATAAAAACACCGTAAAAGGAATGGAGAGCAGCCATGCAAACAGCCACCATTTCTTTTCATATTTTTTGATCAGCAAATACATGACTCCAACCATAAGCGTTGTCAGTGCCCAGCTGATCCAGAAATCCACAAGACCATCTCTCATCCAGCTGTGAAAGGATTGGACAGATATGTTATAGCTTTTTGATACTGTAAAGCTGTAATAGCGGAGCGGGAATGTTAACACCCAGCTTGCAAACGACAGAAGCAATACATAGACCGCCGTATGAACGATCGAAAATTTTGTTAGTCCGCTTGATGCTTTTCGAAACCATTTTGACAGTCCAAAACCTAGAACAAATAAGTAAATCATCCATTCGAGCGGTACAGAAATAAAGTACAAAAAGTCCTTTATCCTTGAGAAGTCAGTACTCAACTCCAGCTCTCTGTCCGTCATAAACATTGCCGGGTCTGCCGCAGATCCCTTAAGGTCTACAGGCAGTGCCGAATCGGCTCCGTGAAACAAGTAGTACCACATCAATGAACAGTATATGCCAAAGCCCAGCATAAACCACATGGATTTTTTCAAAACACATGCCCCCTTTTATACCTACTATTAATTGTAAGGGGATTTGTCCAATTTAGAACAAGTCATGAGATAATTTTTTATAAAGCGTTCGTCAAGGTAGGAATAATTGTAAGATTTTCGTGTTCAACTTCTATACGGTTAGGCTGTATGTAGATTGCTTTTAATCCCATTAACAGGGCCGGTGCAATTTCATTAATAAAATTATCACCGATTGATACGGCCTCATGCGGCTGCACACCAAATTCGTCCAGGATGGTTTGCATCTTTTCTTTTGTTTTTAAAGGCTTGTGACCTTCTGTAAAAAGAGAATGAAATATTCCGTCTAGCTCAAGCTCGTAAAGCAATCTTTTCACATCTTCTCTTTCACTGTTCGTGAGCAGGACCAGCTTCTTTTCCTCTTTTAAACGAATCAAGCCGTCTCTCAGCCCAGGTGTTTTTGTTAAATTAAACTGATCTGTAACCATATATTCTTTCGTAGCGTTATAACATTCCCACGTATCACTTTGCTTCAATCCAAAATGCATAGCTGTCGCATATGGGAGCCACCAGCCGTCACCAATTGCAATCAAGCGTTCAAAATCATATACGAGTTCACCAGCATATTCCTGTTTTATTCTTTCTGCCGGCCAGTCTTCCCCATCAAATGAAGTGACCTTTGTTACCTGAAGAGTCATAGGATCAACAGTTACACTCGCATCGTTTTTAATATCATATACCTTCCCAATCCCAACAGGGTGTGTCCCTTTTTTCATTTTTTCATATGTATCCCAGAAAGCCTGTCTCTTATCTTCAGCAACTCGCTGCTGCATCAGCCTGCAATAATAATCAAAATGATCTGTGTCTTCATAAAGAGTTCCGTCTAGATCAAAAATCAGCAGCTTTGCTTCATCAATCAAGTGTTTCATGCTGAACACCTCCTGCAATTATTGTAGATTTCTGCATTATAAAAAGTAAAGAAAAGTACATTGACAGGAATTTACTAATCCTGTATGTTATAAGTGTACTATATAGAGTAATACACACATAGTATTTAAAGGTGGGATAATATGATTTTAAATTTAGATCCCCGAAGCAATACACCAATATGGGAGCAAGTCGTCCATCAAATTAAAGAGCTGATTTTGAAGGAGATCCTGCAGCCCGAAGATAAGTTGCCTTCGGTAAGAGAACTATCAGGAACATTATTGATAAATCCAAACACAGTAAGTAAAGCGTACCAAGAACTGGAGCGGCAAGGCATCATCGAGACCCTGCGGGGAAAAGGGACTTTCGTTTCTGCTTCCATAACCCCCAGAGCCGATGAGCAGAAGATTGCCGAAATGAAGCAGCAGATCAAACAGCTTGTCATTGATGCTTCGTATTTAGGAATCGACCAGCAAACGTTGGCACTATGGATAAAAAAGTTTTCTGAAGAGCTTGGAGGGAATAACGACCATGTTAAAAATGATTAATGTTAGTAAAAAGATAGATGGACGCCAGGTTTTAGAACATGTCAATATTACTCTTGAGCCAGGTATGATTGCAGGCATTGTCGGCCGTAACGGAGTTGGTAAGTCTACTTTGCTCAGAACACTTGCGGGAATTCTCGACCCAGACGAAGGCGAAGTATCATTTAATGATATAGATATCCACCAGCAGCCTGGAGTTAAGCAAAAGCTTACTTATGTTCCTGATTCTACTGAAATCTTAAAAACTTACAACGTTAAAGAGATTGTGAAACTGTATGATGCAATCTATGAAGACTTTGACGTTATGTATTTTTACTCATTAATGGATCGTTTTAAGCTCCCAAAAAACAGAAAGCTTAGAACCTATTCCAAAGGCATGAAAGCTTTATTTCTTATGATTCTTTCATTCTCAACAAAAGCTGATTTTTTTATTTTGGATGAACCGACAAACGGATTGGATCCGATCGTAAAACGAAATATTCTTCAATTTATTATTGAAGAAGTAAGTGAACGTCAATTAAGTGTTCTTATTTCCACTCATCACCTTGAGGAAGTTGAAAAGATTGCTGACGTGCTCATTATGATGAAGGATGGTCAGATTGAGTCTACCACTTCAATCGAAGACGCTAAATCATCCTTTAGGAAAGTTCAAGCCGTTTACAAACACTCTCTACCTGAGAAAATTGCAAACTTAAACAACGTAACTATTCTTTCTCAAACCGGTAGAGTGTATACGCTAATGATCAAAGGCAATATCGAGGCGACGATTGAAAAGATGCAGCAAGAGCAGCCTTTATTGTTAGAAGAGCTTCCGATGACACTTGAAGATATATTTATCTCATCGCTTGGAGGGGAATCAAATGTTTCATAAAGCATTATGGATGAGAAACCAAAAGCTTGCAGCTCCAGCTGTTTGGGCAGTTTACCTATCTTTATTCTTTTTTCTACCATTCTCTTTTTTCGGAAGAGCACAAAGTCTTCAAACACAAGCAGAGAAATTTAATGATACACAATTAAACTTTACTTTTCATGGTGTTGAAATCGCTTTGTTTTTGACACTTATTCTTGTTGGATTCGCCTCATTGCTGTTAGGACAGGAGCGAACCACTCATTCTACAGATCTTACATTCTCACTTCCTTTTAAACGAAAAGATATTTTTCTTTCAAAATGGATGTTTGGTGTTGTACATATTACAACAGGACTGTTAATTAACCTATTGTTATGTATGCTTATTATACGCTTCACGATTTTACATGTAATTGCAGATGCGTCATTTTTGCTCCATTTTATGGCGCTCGTTATACCGTTTTCTATTGCCATATTTACTTTCAGTTTATTTTTTGGAACTATCGCTGGCAGCATTGTATCTCAGTTTATTTTAAGTTTGATATTCCTTTTCTTCCCAATCGGTTTCTTCTCTTTGATCGGAACATTTCTGATGTATCACGGGATTGAATTAGATATGATGTATGATGTAAACGGCAGATTTAACTCGTTCGGAGATTTTATTTCAATAGCTACACTGCCTGTTCCAATTTTCGAATTCGCTTATTATACTGATGTTGTTACAGAAATTGATGGCTCGGTAATGGATTACACCAGAATGCCAGATTATCTAGTATTGCTTTCACCTCTTCTTTATTTTGCGGTTACGTTCCCTCTTGGAATCTTGTTTTTTAGCCGTACGAAGAACGAGAATAATGGCAGATTACTGGTTTTTGAGAAAGGTAAAGGATTCTTCAGTGTAGGAGTAGTAGTTTGCTTTGCACTTGCATTCGGCATGGCGGGCGGCGGCATCTTCGGATCTTATGATCAGCCTTCATTACTTGGCTATTATTTTTCCGCAGCCATTGGCGCAGTCTTAAGTTACTTTGTATTAAGAAAAATCATGAATATTAGACTGGGGTTAAGCAAATAAGTTTAGAGCGGATTACTTCAGCTCTTTTTGTTGAAACTGAAAAAAGCAGCTGACATATATGCCAGCTGCTTTTGTTTATCGTCCTTTTTTCACTTCATTCAACAGGTCTGGGAAGTTTGTGAACATTCCGGTTACGCCCCAGTCGATCAGCTTCTGCATTTCTTCTTTTTCATTTACTGTATAAGGATGTATTTCCAGTCCGTTTTGAACGGTTTTCTGAACATACTCCTTGTCGATCATAGCACTGTTTGGTCCGATACCGACTGCATACTGTTTAATAGCTTGAACTTCAGCATCAGAAATGGCAGCTGGTGATGTATACCACATTAGCTGTACTAGTTTTATAGAGGGGTCAATCTCGTTCATTTTCAATAAACTTGCAGAGCTGAATGACTGCACAAGTAATGTATCTTTATTAATTCCGTATTCATCCACCATCTCTGCGAGTTTTTCTTCCATCCCAGGATAGACCTCAGGCGACTTTGTTTCGATATAATAATTCGCATTCTTTCCGAATGTTTGGAACACTTCTTCTAACGTCGGCACTTTAAGACCCTCATACTCAGGGTTTGCTTTTTCCGGATATTTCTCATTGAACCAGCTGCCTGCATCAAGTTCTTTAATTTCTTCAAGCGTGTAATCTTTAACCTGTCCTGTTCCATTCGTAGTACGGTCAAGTGTTTCATCATGCATGGCGATAAGCTCACCGTCTTTTGTCATCTGAAGATCTACCTCTATGTAGTCCCCATGCATTTGTTCACCCATTTTGTATGCAATTAAAGTGTGTTCCGGTGCATAACCAGAAGCACCTCGATGTGCTACATTTAATATTTCTTTCTCTTTTTCAGCTGCATCTGCTGTAAATCCTGATCCCATAACTGTAAGGCTTAACGCAAGAGCCCCGATAGTCGCTTTGAACATGATATTACACTCTCCCTTTGTTGTCAGTGAAGTACTCTCTCACATTAACAAGGGAGTTTGAAGAATTGTTTACACCTGCGTAAATCCGATGTAAAGAAATTATTAATAAGGGCTCTTCTCTAATCCTGGAACGGAAATTAACTCCTTTCAAGAGCTACAAAGTTTTCGAAAACAGCATAAATAAAAAAGCCAGCTCGACATTTTCGAACCAGCTTCTGTAAAAGTTATATTATTTTTTTTCTAAAAATCTTTGAATAGCAAACGCTACTCCGCTTTCGTCATTCTCTTTTGTTACGAAAGCAGCCATATCTTTTATCTCGTCCACCGCATTTCCCATCGCGACAGGAAATCCTGCAATTTCGAGCATCGAAACATCATTGTAGTTATCACCGATTGCCATCGTATTTTCCAAAGGGATTCCATTTATTTCTGCAAATCTTTTTAGAGCTACACCTTTTTGTGCTTCACTATTTGTAATCTCCAAGTTATTATCAGCTGACGAACTGACTGCTAGATCATCAACCGCTTGCAGATGCTGAAACGCACGCTGCAATTTATCGTTATCACTTGAAAAAGCAAGAAACTTATAGACCTCTATATCCTTTTGATCTAAAAGTTTTTCAAAATCTCCTACTACACTTACAAGTCCTAAACGAAAACGGCGTAAAGCTGCCTTTTGAACGTCATCATCCGTTGCTTCAGGATTTGAAGTAATAACAATATCTTTCATAACCTCATAGGCTTTTTCACGATTATCCGTATACGTTCCCTTACTTGTATACAGTTCGTAATAGATGTCCTCTTTATCTAGAATACTTTTGATTTCTTCATATTGTGAGAACTCTAGAGGTGTTGAAGAAAGAATCTCCCATTCAGCAGACCTGATTTCTGCTCCATTCACACAGATAAGAGGCAGATGCAATTCTGCGTCTTCTAATGTATGTCTTGCTTCATCATAAGAACGCCCTGTTGCGATCACAACATGATGACCATCTTTTACCGCTTGTGAAATGACCTCACTGTTCTCTTTTGTTACTTTTAACTGTTTATTAACAAGTGTTCCATCCATATCGATTGCGATCAGCTTCATTAAAAATCATCCTTTATTGCTTAGTCCATTAGTAAGTTTACCCATAAGTGAAATAATTCAAATCAACTTAAGTGTTTTAAAAAATTGGCTTTCTAAAAGTTAATTGCTTTTAAGTATTTTGTTCATTCCCTTCACTGACAAGTTGGTTGGAGTGGAAGGTTCGAGATCCTCGAAAATGAAAATCAATTTTCTTCGTGCGATGCATCGCTGTCGTAGCCTTCCTTGTCCTGCGGGACGAGCGGTCAGGTGAGACCACTCAAAGGCGCAAAGCGGCGAGGGGGCTCACCGTACGCCCCGCGGAAAGCGAAGCAACCTGGAACGGAAATCAACTTCTTACAAGAGCAACAAAGTTTGCGATAGCAGCAAAAAAATAAAAAAAAGAGCTTTAGAAGCTCTCTTTTAAAAACATTCTTAGTATTAATCTTTGTAGATAAATGATTGTACCATATCCGTTACAGCGTGGAAAATTTCAACGGCTTGAAATGATAATACAGAAAGAGCTGAGATAGAAAATAAACCTATAAGTACAAATCGAATTAAATGAGGCATCATTAATCTCCTCCTTTTACTTGTAATTATACGCCCACTGATTTCTAAAAATCAATTAATTTGGTTAATTATTCATAAAGTAAAATTATGACAATTGTCTACAAAAAGGTATAACCGTATAAAACTAAAATCGAGGCTAACACAACGATAATAACATTAAGGTTTAGCCATGCTGCAATAAAAGCAGCTGCTGCTCCTATGACACCATACAACACAGAATCCGGATTAATCGTCAGCACACCTGGGAATATGAGCGCTCCCAAGATAGCAAACGGAACATTTTTCAATATCCCCTGTACTCTTGGATGCAAGTTATTTGTGTGAAACATGACGAGTGGAAGCATTCTTGGAATGTACGTAACAAGGCCCATTCCAATAATAACCCAAATCAGATTATCATTCATTTCTCCCATCCCCCTTCACAAAAAACTCAATTGAAACGGCTGCGATCAATGTAGATAAAATTATTCCCCACCCGCCGCTAAGAAAAGGGATAAATGAAAATAAAGAGTTCAGGACTGCAGCTGTTCCTGCAAGAGCAATGACTTTTAGGCTTTTTTTAGCTGCAGGTACAAGCAATGCGATAAACATTGCATAAAGTGCAATACCCATGCTGGCCTGAAGTGATTCGGGCAATCCCGAGCCCATCACAAACCCTGCACCTGAAAAAACTACCCAGGAGCTATATGCTGCTATACCAAGACCTAATAAATAGCTTCCCGTTATCTTTTTTTCTTGAGAAGTTGCGGCTACTGAAAAGGTTTCGTCGGTAATAAAAAAAGCATAAATGGCTTTAAGCCATTTTGGCTCATCTTCGGCACGCTCTTTCAGGGAAGCACTCATCAGTAAATGACGGATGTTCATAATAAAAGTCGTTAGAATAAGTTCAGCAGCCCCGCTTGCGGCAGCGATCATAGATAAAGCGATATATTGTGAAGCACCAGCAAATACAATAATACTCATGCCAACCGTTTCAAAAAGGCTTAAACCGGCTGCTTTGGCAAGCAAACCGAATGTAAAAGCAACAGGCATATAGCCAATTGCGATTGGCAGTCCAGCTTGAATACCTTTTTTCCAAAGACCATGGGTTTGCTTGCTAGAAATTGCCGGATTAGGCAGCATTGTCTTCATCTCCATATTCGTGTGTGATTTGTGCAGGAATTGTGTATAAATTGAAAGGGGTCTGTCCCGGGGACGGACCCCCTTCAATTCTCAAACAATTTATTTACCGCCAGTGATTGTTCGCAAAATAAGGTCTACACTATCAGAGGCTTTGAAGCTCTCCATGTTTTGCTGCATGTTTTCTTTATCAACTTTAAGCTGTTTTAAAGACTGCAGAAGCGTTTCTTTTGTTAAATCTTCTTCGTACAGCACGTGGCAAAACCCTTGTTTCTCAAAGGATTGTGCATTCAAAATCTGGTCACCGCGGCTCGCGGCTCTTGTCAAAGGAATTAACAGCATCGGAATTTTAAGTGTCAGCCATTCAAAAATACTGTTAGAACCTGCACGTGAAATCACAAAGTCTGTTGCCGCCACTACATCCGGCAATTCTTTTTGAATGTACTCAAACTGGCGGTATCCTTCTGTATGATTTAGATTCTGATCCAAGTTTCCTTTTCCGCATATATGAACAATCTGATAAGAACGGAGCAGCTCAGGGAGAGACTCTCTTACAGCTTCATTAATTTTGCGGGCACCTAAGCTTCCTCCCATGATCGTTAACACTGGCAAGTGGCTTCTAAATCCTAATAAAGATAGACCTTTCTCACTTGATCCTTGCAGCAGCTCATCACGGATAGGTGAACCAGTTACGATGGCTTGCCCTGAAGCAAAATGCTTTTTAGCTTCATCAAATGTCACAAAAATTTTAGAAGCAAATTTAGATGAGATCTTGTTAGCAAGTCCTGGCGTAATATCCGATTCATGAATGTATACAGGAATCTTTCGCAGCCATGCCGCAATAACTACAGGCACTGCCACAAATCCTCCTTTAGAAAATACTGCATCAGGCTTGATTTTACCAAGTTTCAAATAAGCCTGGGCCACACCTGCGGCCACTTTAAACGGATCTTTTATATTTTTCAAATCAAAATAACGCCTTAATTTACCGCTGGAAATACCATAATAAGGTACATTCGTTCCTTCGTCTATTAAACTTTTCTCTATTCCATCAACAGAACCGATATAGTGAAGGTCCCATCCCATTTTTTCTAATTTAGGTATTAATGCTAAATGCGGAGTTACGTGTCCAGCAGAACCACCGCCGGTTAAAACTAGTTTCTTCAAACTGCATTCCTCACTTCTTTGTCTATCCGCACACTGCAACGGATTTAATCTTATCGCCATTTTAATATATGTTGCTAAAAAAAGAAAATAGCAGCTGTATGTTTCTTTACTTTAAAACAGCTGTTTAATATCTTTCGAAACAATATATAAAAAAGCGGCCAATAGACCGCTTTTCTTAGACTGTACTTTTCTCTTTTTTCCGTGCTGGCGGAACATGAATCGCTTTTCCGCTCACACTTTCAATAGCCTCAAGCCACGCTTCATTTAAAGCTGGATGTGCATAGACCGGATAAGCTAGATCCTCCTCACGCGCAACCATCTCTAGTGCGTAAGTACCTGCTTGAATCATATCAACAGCACCTGCACCCATCATGTGAATTCCGAGAATTACATCTGTCTTTGCGTCGATTACCATCTTCGCAAGACCTTCTTTTTGACCTAGAATAGAAGCAAATCCGTTTCCGCTCATTGAGAACTGACCGGTTTTAACTTCATATCCTTCACTCTTTGCTTGTTCTTCCGTCAAACCGACTGTTGCGATCGGCGGATTTGTATGCACCACATAAGGCACTAAACTCAAATTGAACGCCGAAGGTAGGCCTGACATATGTTCAGCTGCTGTTTTCCCTTGTTTGATTGCTTTTGAAGCGAGCTTCATGCCAATCGTACAATCACCTGCAGCATAGATATTGGATACACTCGTCTGGCTGTGCTCATTTACGGCGATAAATCCGTTCTCATCACGTTCCACATTGATTGCTTCGAGCCCAAGTCCCTCAACATTTGGTGAATAACCGGCTGCAAAAAGCACATGAGAAGCTTCTATAGAAACTTTTTCTTCTGCATCCTTTGTCAATGTCACTGCAACAGTATCAGCCGTTTCCTCTGCACTTTCCCACTGATGATTCTTGAACACTTTAATCTTATTTTTCTTTAAAACTCGCAGCAGTTCTTTTTCAATACCGCTGTCTAAGCTGAATCCATCAGCTGGAATAATCAATGTAACATCACTGCCAAGCTGTTTATAAGCCATTGCCGCTTCCAATGCAAAATAGTCTTCACCATAAACAACGAGACTCGCTGGCAGCTCTTTCAACTCCCATAAAGTATGAGGCGTCATTACACGGTTTGATAATTTTGCCTGTTTCGGCAATAACGAATTGCTTCCCGTCGCAATCAGTGCATGTTCAAATTCATACATCTCAAAATGGTGGCCTGAATCGATGCCGATTCTCTCACCTGACATAAAGGAAGCTGAACCTGTTAAGTGCTCAATCTTATTAACTTTAATAAGTGCTTCAACACCTTTTTGCAGTCCTGTTACAACAGAAGAATAGTAGTTTGTAAATGTTTCATATTCGAAATTTGCTTCAGGTATAGATATTCCCATTTGCTTATAATGAGACAGCCCGGAAAAGTTAGCCGCTGTTTGAGTTAAGCTTTTTGAAGGGATGCACCCTTTATGAAGGCAAACGCCTCCAAGCTTTTCTTTTTCAATCAGTGTTACTTCGAGTCCCAGCTGGGCCGCACGGATCGCAGCATGATACCCGCCAGGTCCTCCTCCGATAATAACCAGCTGTCGTTTTGTTGCAAAATCACCTACAACCATCTATATCAGCTCCAGTGTCATGAAGTAAGGGTTCTCGATGAGTTCTTTTACACGGTTCGTGAACATAACAGCAGTCGCGCCATCCGCTACACGGTGGTCAAACGACATAGATACATTCATCATCGAACGAATCACGATTTCATTGCCAACGACAACAGGTGTTTTCTTCGTTTTATGAAAAGCCATCAGCGCAACTTCCGGATGATTAATAATCGGTGTTGCCGCGATTGATCCGAGTGGCCCAACGTTCGAAATCGTAAATGTTCCGCCAGTCATATCTGATCCTTTTAGCTTGTTTGTTTTCGCTCTTGTGATCTTATCTTTCATATCCACTGCAATGTCTCTTACGTTGCGCTGCTCCACATGTGAGATAACCGGTACGATCAAGCCTTCATCAGAATCGGTTGCGATTCCGATATTCACGTTCTTCTCAAGTCGGATCACTTCTTTTTCTTCATCAAGCTTCGCATTGAAAATCGGGAAGTCCTTCAGAGCGATCTGAATCGCTTTTACGAAAAATGCCGCAACAGAAACGTTCATTCCACGCTTATTCTCTGGGTCCATCGTTTTCAGCTGCTTCTTCAGATCCATTACTGCTGTTACATCGATTTCTTCAAAGTGCGTAACATGAGGAATTGTCGCAAGAGATTGAACCATCTTTTTCGCGATCTGTTTTCTGCGTCCTTTAAACGGAATCTCCTCTGAACCTTTTGAAGTATATGAAGGTGCTTCTGTCTTACTGTCGTCTGCAGTATGGTCTGCAGCTTTCTCCTTAACTGGAGAGGCAGAACCATTCTCAATAAAGTTATAAACGTCCTGATCCGTAACGCGTCCGCCAGGTCCAGTGCCGAGGATCTGTTCGATATCAACACCGTTTTCACGTGCGATCTTTCTTGTAAAAGGCGCAGCGAGAACACGCTTGTTAAGCGTAGCGATTCCACCTGCAAATACTGTATTCTTAGGTGCAGCTACGATCTTATCTACTACAGGCTGTACCTGAACGTTCGCAGGTTCTTCTGCTTTTTTATCAGATGGTTCTGATGAAGACGCTTCGATCGTTAATATAACAGATCCTACTGTCACAACGTCTCCTTCTTTTACTTTGATGTCCTTAATGGTGCCGGCTGCAGGTGAAGGAAGTTCAGCGGTCACTTTATCCGTTTGCACTTCGACAAGCGGCTGGTCGATCTTAACCGTATCCCCCGCTTTTACGAAAAATTGGATGACTTCCCCTTCATGCATGCCTTCTCCAATATCATGCAGTTTCACTTCTACCATTTGTTCCACCTCCTAAAATTGAGTGACTTTCTCGATTGCCTGAACTACACGATCTGCACTCGGCAGGTAGTGGTCTTCAAGAGCGAACATCGGTACTGGTGTATCAAAACCAGTCACACGCTCAACAGGTGCTTTCATGTATAAGAATGAAGTATCGTTAATCAGTGACATGATCGTCTCACCTAGTCCCCCAGTTCCCGGTGCTTCGTGTACGATAACAGCGCGGCCAGTCTTCTGGACACTCTCTGCAATCATGTCTTTATCAAGCGGATAAAGTGTGCGAAGGTCGATCACGTCACACTTTATGCCTTTTTCCTCTGCCGCTTTAGCTGCTTTTGTCACAACATCGATCATCGCACCGTATGCAAAGATCGAAACATCGCTTCCCTCTTGCAGACGTGCAGCTTTTCCTAGAGGAACATTGTACTTTCCTTCAGGCACATCCATCTTTGTGCTTCTGTAGCATCGCATCGGCTCAAGGAATAGAACCGGATCCGGATCTTCAATTGCAGAGATCAGCATTCCCTTTGCATCATACGGATTAGACGGAACAACAACCTTCATTCCAGGCATTCCAGTAAAAAGTGCTTCAACGGAATCAGAGTGGATTTCAGGTGCTCGCACTCCTGCTCCAAACGGCGCACGAATAACCATCGGCACTGTAAAAGCTCCAAGCGTTCTTGCACGAATTCTCGAAGCGTGTGTCATGATCTGGTTAAAAGCCGGATAGATGAACCCTAAGAACTGCATTTCAGCGATTGGTTTAAACCCGTTCATCGCAAGACCGATCGAAGTACCAATTATTCCAGACTCTGCAAGCGGTGTATCGATTACTCTTTTCTCGCCGAACTCTGCAACCAGTCCGTCAGTTGCCCGGAATACGCCGCCATTCTGCCCAACGTCTTCCCCTAACACGATTACGTTTTCATGTTCTTTCATCATGACGCGCATGCCGTCTGTCACGGCTTGAACCATCGTTAATTTTTTCGTATCAACTGCCGTTGTCATTAGCGATCACCTCTTGAATGTGCATATGCTTCTTTTTGGCTTTCAATCGGCCAAGGTTTCTCCGCAAACACATGATCAAATACATCGTTATAATGTGGTGCCGGAGCCTCTTCCATCTCTTTTACTGCTGCTTCAATCTCAGCTGTTAAAGACTCCTGCAGCTCTTCAGCCCACTTCTCATCCCACATGTTTTCATTTTTCATAAAGCGCTCAAGCCGAAGAATAGGATCTGTCTTTTCACGCCTTGTCGCTGACTCGTTCTGGTCTCTGTATTTGGAAGGGTCGTCAGCTGTCGTATGCGCCCCATAACGCCAAGTAACAGACTCGATCAATGTCGGGCCTTCGCCTTTTCTAGCTCGTTCCACCGCAGTACGTGTGTGGAAGTAGACTGCAAACACATCGTTGCCATCCAGACGAACGCCTTCGATCTCATAAGCGACTGCTTTTTGAGCGATCGTTTTACTTTTCATTTGTTTTTCGATTGGAACTGAAATGGCGAAACCGTTGTTTTGGTTAAAGAAAACAACAGGAGCATTGAATACGCTCGCAAAGTTCAATCCTTCATGAAAATCTCCTTCTGATGTTGCACCGTCTCCAAAATAAACGATGGAAGCACGATCCGTTCCTTTAAGCTTTTCAGCCCATGCAGCACCTGTCGCATGCAAGAGCTGAGATGCGATCGGCACTGCCGGCGGGAATATGTTCTTTCCTTCAGGAGGGATACAGCCTTCTTGACGGCCTTTCCAATAAAGGAAAAGTGTTTTTAATGAGTGTCCAAATGTCATCGTCGCCGCATGATCACGATAAGTCGGGAACATCCAGTCGCCTTCCCCCATCGCCAGTGCACTGCCGATCTGTGAAGCTTCCTGTCCTTCAAAAGGCACATACGTCCCAATTCGTCCCTGACGCTGCAGGTTAACACCTTTACGGTCAAACAGACGGGAACGAAGCATTTTTGTATAAAGTTCTTTTGTAAGTTCTCCCGTTATTTCACTTCGGTATGTTTCGTCGTTCCATTCCCCGTTTTCATTAATGATCTGCAATTTCGGAAATAGCTTTTCCATGAATGAATCCCTCCTTAGTTTCGAACCTGCCATTTAGGTCTTCTGTTATGAGCAAAGAAGCTGTTGCGTTTTGAACGGGCTGCTAATTTTTCTTCACAAAAACGGTTAGCCGCTTCCATTGTCGAAATGCTGTTCTTCGTGCTTTCGCTGTAAATCTGGATCAGACTGTCATAGATCGCTCTTGTCTTTGTAAGTACACGCGCTTTGTTTGGTCCGTAAAGTTCATCTGCAACCTGGATCAGTCCACCTGCATTTACGATATAGTCAGGACCATATAGAATTCCTTTTTGCTGGAGGTATATGCCATGCTTATCCTCTAAAAGCTGGTTGTTCGCACTTCCAACAATCGCTTTAACTTTAAGCTGTTCAATCGTCTCATCATGAATGATTCCGCCAAGTGCGCACGGAATAAAAATATCTGCGTCTACTCCATAGATGTCACTGCCTACAACCACTTCAACATTGCCTGGAAGCAGTTCAGCTCTTTCTTGAATCTGCTTCAGAGCTTTTTCGTTGATGTCGGTTACGTAAATTTGTGCACCAGCTGCCAATAACTGTTCTGCAACTTTAAATCCAACTTTTCCTAAGCCTTGGATGGAGTAAGTTTTCCCTGCGAGTTCGTCAGTTCCTTCAAGGGTTTGAATGGTAGCTTGCAGACCGTAGATAACGCCTTGTGCTGTAGGTACTGAAGAATCACCGCTTCCGCCATATTCTTCAGGAACACCAACGATGCAGTTTGTTTCTTTTAACGCATGAACAAAATCGTCTGGCGTCGTTCCCATGTCAGTTCCCGTATAAAAACGTCCGTTTAATGAATCAACGAACTGGCCGAATGCACGGAATAATTCTGGAGTTCGTTCTGTTGTAGGGTCGCCTATAATAACGGACTTCCCGCCTCCAAAGTCAACATCTGCTCCTGCGCATTTGTACGTCATGCCCTTTGAAAGGCGCAGTACATCCTCAAGTGCCTCATCAAAAGATGAATAAGGTCTCATTCTGCATCCGCCAAGAGCTGGTCCAAGGGTTGTATTATGTATTGCGATAATCGCCTTAAGACCTGTGGATGGATCATTACAAAATACGACTTGCTCGTGCTGTGATATTTTTTCAAACATGCTGAATCCCCCTAGTGTGTCTCTATTTCGCTTTGATTCTTTTTTACTTTGCTGCTTTAAAGTGAAAGCGCTTTCATTATAAGTCAAAAAAATATTAAACTTTCATTTCTTCAATTTTTTGTAAGATCGCTGCTCTTGGCAGGATATATTGAGTAACTTCACCTTCACCTGCAAGTGATTTTCCATTATGAACGGTAACATCGCAAATAATTGCTTTACCTTTTATTTCGCGTAATGTAGCTGTGACAATTAGTTCTGCGCCTTCAGGTGTCGGCGACATATGTTTTGCGGCTACCCCTCCGCCAATACCTTCTTCATGATCTTCAAGATATGGCAATATGATCTGTCTTGCTGCCCATTCCATATGGTAGACCATGCTGACCGTTGAATATGCCGGATGAACCAGCTTACCTTCAAATTGAGCAAACATATCGGGTGTCACTGTAGCTGTAATGGTGGCTTTTTGACCAACCTCCATGCCTGATTTCATGCATACACCTCATATCTTTCATCTAATTTATATAACGTTTTCTTAACGTTATCATATCATTTTGTGTGATAAGCGGTCAATGAATCGCCCGAATTGTTCCATTTGTAAGAAATGTGAAAAATATGCAAAAATAAAGGCGGAGGTGTTTGTTTTCCCATGAAAGAATGCTTATTTTGCAATCCTATGAATTTTCCAGAACAGAAAATAGTCTTTGAGAATGAAAGCTGTTATTTTATCCAAAGTCCGAAAGCACAGGATATTTTGGAAGGTGCCGGCTTAGTCATCCCAAAAGCTCATGTTGAAACCGTGTTTGATTTAAGCGAAAAAGAGTGGATGGATACATATGATTTGATGCATAAAGCGAAGAAACTGCTGGATGAAACGTACAGACCTGACGGTTACAGTACTGGCTGGAACATTAAGCCCGCTGGCGGACAGAGCATACCTCACGCCCACTTTCATATCATTCCTCGTTTTGCAGATGAGCCGTTTGCAGGTAAAGGAATCCGGGCATGGATTAAATCGGAAGCGAACCGCCGGCCAAACAGGAAGATCGAGGCTGAAGCGAAGTAACTCCAATTACATATTTTGTAAAATATGTGATAAAGCTTGTTTTTATGTGATGGTTACGAGTTTTTATGTGATTTACTCATTCAAGCGAACTTTAGCATCTTAAATTGCTCGTCATTTGCCTAAAATAAGCTAAGACCCTGCCACTTTTCATGTGACAGGGTTCTTTCAGTTTCAAACCTTATTTGTTTTCGCTAACCTGCTTCAAAATCTCCTTCACTCGTGCATGATCTTTCGGTGAATCATCCATGTGCTTCCACAAGACTTCACCATCTCGATCAAACAGCCATGAACTTCCTTGAACGTTTACGTCCTGATTCTTGACTGCACTAAAGAAAAGCTCTCTTTTCTTCTCTTCTTTCGGAATAATGTCGCTTATCTTGGCTTTACCGCTCAAAATTCCAGCGCCAACATACGCCAGGCTCTTCAAAGTTGTGAACCGATGATTTCCCATCTCCCTATATACATTCAGTTGGGGATCCCCATAAATGTTAAAAGGGTATGGACCATGAACTTCTAAAAATTTTTTAATCTGTTCACGATCGGCTGGTGATACAATGACTACCTTTACCGAACATGCCTCAAACTCACCGTATGACCTGCGCAACTGCGCAAGGAAATGCTGACAGAAAGGTCAGCCAAGATGTCTGACTAAAGCAACGAATGTCTTATCATCACCAAACAAATCACGCAGAACGACAGCCTCGGAACGATCAATTGAAACCAATTTTTGATTCAAGTCCATGGGAACAGCCTCCTTTTTATACGTTTGGATATTCCTGAGAAAGTGGATGAAGCATGATTTCATCAACGACCATATGCTTTGGTGCACTTGCCATATATGCAACTGCTTCTGCGATGTCTGTCACCTTCAGCCAGTCTTCTTTAAAATCAAGACCCGGTTCACTGTCCGCAAAATACGTATCAATTGCACCAGGATTTACCGTACCTACTCGTACACCAAATTCACGAAGCTCTTGAGCAAGCGAACCAGAGAATCCTTGTACAGCATATTTTGTAGCAGTGTATACAGAACCGTTTGCAATCGTTCTTCGTCCTACATCAGAAGAGATCGTGATGATCGTTCCTTCCTTGCGCTCTTTCATGTGCGGAACAACCGCTGTACTGCAAAGGAAAACACCTTGAACGTTTACTTCAAACATTTTTTGAAAGTCTGCTAAAGAGTGCTCCTCAGCCAACTTAAACTGGCCAACACCTGCATTGTTTACCAAAATATCTACTTGTCCAAAGTGATCAAACGTTTGTTTAAAAAGATCCGCAACATCCGTTTCATTTGATACGTCAGCTTTCACTGCAAGAACGTCATAACCGCTATTTTTCAGCTCTTCTGCTGTTTCAAATATACCTTCTGATGAACCGACCAACGTTAATTTCGCACCAAGTGTTCCTAATTTTTCTGCAATCGCCTTACCGCATCCGCGGGTAGCGCCTGTAATAACAGCAACTTTATTTTGTAGCATCTTAAAAATCATCCTTTCACTTTAGTACTCTGCTCTATTATAAGCATAAAAAAGACGCAGAACCAAATATGGTCTGCGTCAATGAGATCAGCCTGTGATCATTTCAAATACGCCAAGCGTGTTAAGGAATACAATGAAAATAATAACCGGTACAATGTAGCGGACTAGCATCAGCCATAATGCGAATCCTTTAACCGTAACGGAAGACCCTGCTTTAAACTCTTGAAGCAATAGATCCTTTGGATATCTGTATCCAACGAATAGTGCGATAAATAGAGCACCAAGCGGAAGCAAGATATTACTAACCAAGTAGTCTAATAGATCAAAGATCGTCTTGCCGAACAGAGTCACATCAGACAGTACACCCATTGAAAGTGCTGAAGGAATACCTGCAGCAAAGATAAGCAATCCGATGATCCAAGACCATTTTGCACGGTTAGTTAAAGTACCTTTTGTGATCGATGCAACAATGATTTCAAGCATAGAGAACGCTGATGTTAATGTTGCGAACAAGAAAAGAGCCAAGAAAATGATAAAGAAAAATTGTCCAAAGACGATCTGTTCAAACACTGCCGGCAGTACTACGAACAATAATCCCGGTCCTTCTGCAGGCTCAAGTCCTAACGAGAATACTCCTGGGAAGATTGCCAATCCAGCAAGCAATGAAATTAATACGTTAAGCAAAACAATTGTTGTAGCAGATTTCGTTAAGCTTTCGTTCTTACCTAAATATGAGCTGTACGTTACCATTACTGAAATACCGACACTTAAAGAGAAGAATGACTGGCCAAGCGCGAAAAGAATATCGTCTCCGCCGATCTCTGAAAAGTCAGGAAGCAAGAAGAATTTTACACCTTCCATCGCATTGTCCAATGTCAATGAACGCACAATCAAGACAACAAACAAAACGAATAGAGCAGGCATCATAATCTGGTTTGCTTTTTCGATACCGTTTTTAATTCCTCGGCTAACAACAAAGATTGTAATGATCATAAAGATGAACTGAGAAATCAATACAGGCCAGGGGCTTGAGATCGATTCTCCAAACATTGCCCCAAAATCGTTTTTGAAAAAATCACCTGAAAAACTCTTGCCTAGATAAAGTACGATCCATCCGCCGATTACACTGTAGAAGGATAATAGAATAAAAGCTGTTACTACACCCATACGTCCAAGCCATGGCCAGGCTGATCCTGGCGCAAGTATACGATAAGCAGAGACAGCTTCTTTCTGAGCTCCACGGCCGATTACAAATTCAGCCATAAGTAGCGGAAATCCTACTAAAAAAGTAAAAAGTAAAAAGATAAGGAAAAACGCTCCTCCACCGCTTGTCCCAACAACATAAGGGAACTTCCAAATCGCTCCGAGTCCGATTGCGGATCCTGCTGCTGCTAAAATAAAGGCTAACTTCGATGTCCACTGATCTTGCTGATTCATAATCTAAACTTCCCCTTCGGTAACAAATACAACTAACCTATTTTAAACGATTGTTTAACAAACTAACTGTTTCTTTCGCTTCTTGCATCATGGTTTCAAGCAATTCCTTGACTGTTGGAATGTTAGTTATTGCACCAGCAATCTGCCCGCTGTTTATAAAGCCATTCTCCAAATCACCTTTTACTGCCCCTAAAATATGAAGGTCTTCCGTTGTAAGCTCAAGAAATTCTTCTTGTGTTACACCATTTTTTTCAAGCTGAATCAGCTTTTGGGCATAAGGCGTGTCATAGATTCTTCGGATTTTCCCTATTGAACGCCCGACGATCATCGTTTTCGTATCATCGGCTTGCAGGAGAGATGTTTTATAGATCTCATGAAACGGAGCTTCTTTTGTTGCGATAAAACGTGTACCCATTTGTACACCTTGTGCGCCAAGAGCAAAAGCTGCTGCTAACCCGCTTCCATCAGCGATTCCCCCTGCTGCAATTACAGGAATGGAGACACTTCGACAAACTTGCGGAAGCAAGACCATCGTTGTCGTTTCAAACGGCGAATTCAAACCAGCAGCTTCATAGCCTTCTGCGACCAGCAAATCTGCGCCTGCAGCTTCTGCTTTTTTCGCATGATAGACAGAAGCGATCACCGTAATCACTTTTATTCCGTGTTCCTTTAATTTAGGTATGTATGGTGCCGGGTTACCTGCTGAAAGGGAAACGACTTCTACGTTATGTTTTATCAAAAGCTGAAGAATCGCTTTAACGTCTGATGCAACGGTTAAAGGTACATTAACAGCAAATGGACGGTCTGTCATCCCTTTTGTTGCAACAATCAGCTTTTCAACCTCATCTGCCGGCATTGTTCCCGCACCGATCGTACCTAATCCCCCAGCGTTTGAGATGGCTGAAGCAAGCTCTGCGTTACTAACGTTTCCCATTCCGCCTTGGATGATCGGAAACTTTATGTTTAACTTTTCGCAAACCGGATTCAAATTTTCCACCTCCCTTTTGTTCCTTTGTTATACTGAACCTATCAACCTATTATCCAGGGAGGCTCATATGAAATACTCATTTAACGGAAAAACTCCAAAAGTTCATGAAAGCGCTTTTATAGCTCCAGGTGCCCGCGTCATTGGAGACGTAACAATCGGTGAAGGGGCAAGCATCTGGTTCAACAGCGTCCTTCGCGGTGATGAAGGTCCTATCTCAATCGGTAAAAAAACAAACGTTCAAGATAACTGTACACTTCACCTCTACGAAGGATTTCCGCTTATTCTTGAAGATGAAGTTTCAATCGGGCATAACGTCATTCTCCATGGCTGTACGATAAAAAAAGGTGCCCTCGTCGGCATGGGCTCAACAATCCTCGATGGTGTCGAAATCGGTGAACAAGCCTTTATAGGTGCAAACACATTGATTCCCCCAGGCAAAAAAATTCCGCCGAGGGTTATGGTTATGGGTTCACCCGGCAAAGTCATCCGTGAACTGAACGATGAAGACTTGAAACTGATCCAGCTTACCATTGACACGTATTACGAAAAAGGAAAGCAATTTGCCGCTGAACTTAAAAAGTAATCCACTAGCAAGCACTTTCGATCATAGATGCGAAAGTGCTTTTTAGTTAAACTTTGTTGCTATTGAAAGTGGTTGATTTCCGCTCCAGGTACTCGCTTTCCGCGGGGTGTGCGGTGAGCCTCCTCGGCGCTTTGCACCCTTAGGAGTCTCACCTGTCCCACTGATCCCGCAGGAGTCTCGCACCTTGCGCTCCAATCAACTTATCAATGATGACTTTTAAAAACTATTAAAATAAAAACTCTTTTGCAAATGATTTACTAGGACCGGTTCTCCTGAATAAGCGGATGATTCAACGCATCAAATGCTGAATTTTTCTTTAATGCATTCCCATCTGAATAGATGCTTTCAAAGAAACGGCTTGCAGGTCCGGCAAGTGCTCGGTAGTAATCACTGAACAAAGATGCCGCATGATCACCGAGCCATTCAGCCGGCAGCAGTTCCTGAGGCAAACCTGGATCGATAAAAAGGAACTTGCGGTACTCATGAACAAGCTTCGTCCGTTCAACAAAGCATTCCCCGTCCGTCATTTCGCCTTTTTCGATCTTGTTCTTATCGATCACATATTTTTGTGAATAAGTCACGATAAACTCATTGTATTTCGTGTTGATATCATTGAGATCCCAGCACTCAGAAACGAGCTTTTCATTCTCATTAGGACCATTATAAACGGCCGTAAATGAATGAACATAGTCTTCGATCTGATATTTATCGATCATCAATTGAACCTGTTCAGAAGACTGATGAGGCGAAATCCAAAAGCTGTTTGCGAGGAGCCCGAAGCCGCTCCATACAAGCTCTTTGCGAAGTTCATCCCTAATGCTTCTTTTTTCTTCAGGAATGGTGTAGGTGAACATCAGCCATTCCCCGTTCCATGGTTCCTGCTGCACTTTAAATATCCTTTTCGCAGCCTCATCCATACGCTTTTTGCCGCGTTCGGTTAAGTAATAATAACTCTTGTTTCCTTGCTTTCTGGCAGCGATCCATCCCTGTTTGTTCATTCTTGAAATAGCTGCCCTTACCGCTTGTTCATTATGGCCAAACTCTTCTAAAAGACGGATCAGACTGCCAATCCATATTTCGCTTCCATAATGCCGGATATAATCCCCATAAAGGGTAAAAATCATGGAACGTGTGTTTAAACTGTTTTGCATTGTATTTACCTCATTTGTACCTGTAATTGTCTGTACAATCCTACCAGAACAATATGAGCGAAAACAAGTTACTCTCCTTTGAATACAGGTGGTCTTTTTTCTCCAAAAGCAACAAGTGCTTCCATTCGGTCTTTTGTAGGAATCGTCACTTCATACGCTTTAGCCTCGATAGCCAAGCCTGTCTGAAGATCAACTTCGCTTCCATATTTGATCGCATATTTTGCTTGCTGTACCGCAACAGGTCCATTCTTCATGATAAGCGACGCATAGTTATCACAGACAGCCATCAATTCTTCTCTGGATGTTACCTGGTTTAAGATACCATACGAGAACGCTTCTTCAGCCATCATCTTTTTTGCTGTTAAAATTAGCTCCATCGCTTTTGCCTGACCGATCAGTCTTGGCAAGCGCTGCGTTCCGCCTGCTCCAGGAATGATTGCCCAGCTAAGTTCTGTTAACCCCATGGAAGCTTCTCTTACAGAAACGCGAAGATCACAAGCTAGCGCAAGCTCAAATCCTCCGCCAAACGCGTGGCCGTTGATCGCACAGATTGTAGGCTGAGGCAAAGCTTCTACCGCAGAAAACACATCACGGATCTTACGTACGTTGCGTCGAACTTCAGATTCTGTCAGTGTACGGCGCTCTTTTAAATCAGCACCTGCACTGAATGCTTTCTCTCCTGCTCCTGTAAAAATAACAACACGGACGTCATTGTTGTGATGAATGTCTTCGACTGTCTCTTCTAGTTCTTTTAGCGTTGCATAGTTAAAACAGTTCAATACCTCAGGACGGTTCAATGTTACATAGGCAACATGGTCTTTTACTTCATATAAAATGGCACTCATCGGATAATCCTCCTACTCATTAATGGCTTCAACAACAGAAGCGATTCCCTGCCCTACACCAATACACATTGTCGCAAGACCGTAGCGCAAACCTTGCTTTTTCATTTCATGGATCAGCGTCGTCAAAATCCTTGCACCGCTTGCTCCAAGCGGATGACCGAATGCAATGGCACCGCCGTTTACGTTTACTTTTTCTGAATCCAGTCCAAGTTCATTCATGCATGCCAATGATTGTGAAGCAAATGCCTCATTCAATTCTATCAAGTCCAGATCAGTCACAGATAAGCCTGCACGTTTTAATGCTTTACGTGATGCCTCGATCGGTCCAACACCCATGATCTCAGGCTCTAAACCGGCCACACCTGAAGATACATACCTTGCTAACGGCTTAAGCCCTAGCTCATCCGCTTTTTCACGGCTCATTAATAAAAGTGCGGATGCTCCATCATTTACCCCTGAAGCGTTTCCTGCCGTCACAGTTCCGTCTTTAAACAACGGTTTAAGTGTCCCGAGCTTCTCCAGTGAAGTTTCTGGACGAGGATGCTCATCTTCTGTCACCCATGTTTCATTTCCTTTTCGGTCAACTAATCTTACAGGTACAATCTCTTGTTTAAATCGGTCTTGTTCCATCGCTTTTTTAGCTTTTTGCTGAGAACTGAATGCGAACTGATCTTGTGCTTCTCTTGAGATGTCATATTTCTTCGCTACATTCTCAGCCGTTTCAGGCATAGAATCTGTTCCGAATTTTTCATGCATTAGCGGATTAACAAAACGCCAGCCGATCGTCGTATCAAACATCTTCATATCGCCGCGCGGATATTCGACTTCCGGCTTTCCCATAACTAGAGGTGCACGCGTCATGCTTTCTGTTCCGCCAGCAATGAATACATCGCCTTCACCTGCCATGATGGCACGCGCAGCATAGATTACCGCATCCATTCCTGAGCCGCAAAGGCGATTGATCGTTGTTCCGCCAACCTCAACAGGCAGTCCTGCCAAAAGCGCAGACATACGGGCTACGTTTCGATTGTCTTCACCAGCTCCGTTTGCATTCCCAAAAATAACTTCTTCAATGTCCGATGGAGGCAATGCTGAGTTTCTTTCTAATAGAGCTGAAATAACGACTGCACCAAGATCGTCCGGTCTTACTGACTTTAGAGCACCTTTATAGCGGCCGATCGGTGTTCGGACAGCGTCAACAATAACAACCTCTTTCATTACTTCTTCACCCCGCTGCCTTCATTGGTGTAATCATAAACCCCTTTGCCTGATTTACGTCCAAGTCTTCCTGCTTTGACATACTTGACAAGAAGGGGAGCAGGGCGGTATTTTTCACCTAATGTTTTATGAAGATAGTTTAAGTTATTCAATCGTGTGTCGAGTCCTACCAGGTCACCAAGTTCGAAAGGTCCCATCGGGAAGTTCAGTCCTAGCTTGATCGCTTTA
This sequence comes from Fictibacillus sp. NPDC058756, assembly GCF_042746035.1. NCBI lineage: Bacteria > Bacillati > Bacillota > Bacilli > Caryophanales > Fictibacillaceae > Fictibacillus > Fictibacillus sp. NPDC058756. Next base: position 3,103,195 of record NZ_JBHYPU010000001.1, read on the forward strand.
TCGATATCTTCAGGTGTACCCACACCTTCTTGCAGCATGTAAAACGCTTCGTTACCGATCATGGCAGAGATACGGCTCGTTACGAAACCAGGAAACTCGTTTACCGTAACCGTTTCCTTGCCCATTTTTACAGCAGCTTCTTTTGCAAGCTCAACCGTTTCGTCATCCGTTTCATGGCCGCGCACGATTTCTACAAGCGGCATTCTATGCACAGGGTTAAAGAAATGCATCGCAATTACTTTTTCTGGACGCTTTGTAAATGACCCAATTTCGGTAGGGCTCATCGTCGACGTATTTGTAGCAAGCACGCAATGACTTGGTGCCGAATGGTCTAATTCTTCAAAAACAGCACGCTTGATCTCTATATTTTCTGGAACAGCTTCAATTACTATGTCTGCACCGCTGGCAGCTGCTGTTAGATGCACAGTATAAGAAAGTCTTCCTTGAGCTGCGCTTGCATCTTCTTGTGATAGCTTTCCGCGAGATACCGCTTTTGAAAAAATAGAATCGATTTCTTTTTTTGCGTTTTCCAGCTGATCTTGCTTTACATCAACAAGCTGAACATCAAATCCTCCAACCGCACAAACGTAAGCAATTCCTCTCCCCATTACACCAGATCCGATGACTACTGCATTTTGCAACATGGTATCTCCTGCCTTTCTTTTAAACAAGTGTTTAACTTTTGTGTGTAAAAAGCGAGCACGAATGCCCGCTTTTTGTTTTGGCTGTTTCCATAATCGTTGTAGTCTTTGAAAGTAGTTGATTTCCGTTTTAGGATACTCGCTTTCCGCGGGGCGTGCGGTGAGCCTCCTGCCGCTTTGCGCCCTTAGGAGTCTCCACCTTCAAGTAAGTTTGTGTGCTCCTGCGTCTACAAGCAAATCCTAACGAAGCATGTTCCTCGTCGCATGCCTTGCAAGAAGTATATTCAGGTATTTGGCACGCAGGAGTCTCGCACCTTACACTCCAATCAACCTGCTCATGGGAAGCAATTATAACTCTCGCCCAGACAATCGGTCATGAAAGCCTTTTTTTTAGATTTTATAGATTAAAAGGATTCAACGGACGAGATCCTGTATAGGAAACGACACTCTTTGTTTCTGTATAAAGGTCCAGCGTTTCGATACAAAGCTCGCGGCCGAATCCAGATTGCTTGTAGCCCCCGAACGGCGTACCTGGGAATGCTGAGAACGGAGAGTTGATCATGATCGTTCCAGCCTGAATCATGCCAGCTACACGTGTTGCTTTTGCATGATCCTTAGTCCAGATCGCAGCAGCCAGACCGAAATCTGTATTATTCGCTAAACGAACTGCTTCTTTTTCATCCTTAAATGTGGATACAACGACAACAGGTCCAAAGATTTCTTCCTTAACCACTTTCATGTCTTCGTTTACATCCGTAATGATCGTCGGCAAGTACCAGTGGCCATTTTCAAAACCATCCACTTTAGCACGTCCGCCACCTAAAGCAATCGTTGCTCCTTCTTCTTCAGCAGATTTCACATAGCCGTCGATTACTTCAAGCTGGCGCTCAGAGATGATCGCACCAACATGCGTTCCTTGATCAAGCGGATTTCCAAGAACAAGTCTTTTCGCTTTTTCAACGAACTTTTCCATAAATGCCTCATAAACACTTTCCTGAATGTAAAGACGAGAACGTGCTTCACATGATTGACCCGTGTTATAGAAAATACCGAACAATGAACCATCTACAGCAGCATCGATATCTGTATCTTCAAAAACGAGGTTAGGGGATTTTCCGCCAAGCTCAAGCGTCACACGTTTAAGCGTCTGTGATGCTTTTGCCATGATATCTTTACCCGTTCCTGTCTCACCTGTAAAGGCTACTTTATCAACATCATCATGTTCAGCTAAATAAGCGCCAACTGTTGAACCGTCGCCAGTGATGATGTTTACAACACCTTCAGGAACTCCAGCTTCGTGGCAGATCTCTGTCATAACGATTGCTGTTAATGGTGTTAAGCTCGCAGGCTTTAAGATCACAGAGCATCCTGTTGCGATTGCCGGAGCAATCTTCCATGCAGCCATCATCATCGGATAGTTCCAAGGAATGATCTGTGCACAAACACCAAGAGGCTCTTTTAACGTGTAGTTCATGAACGGCCCTGGCATCGGGTTCACTGCACCGCGATGGCTTACGATTGCACCTGCATAGAATTCGAAGTCTTCGATTGCCTGCATCACTTGTCCTTGTGCAGCGCTTAACGATTTTCCGCTGTTCAGAATTTCAAGCTCAACAAGTTCGTTGTAGCGGGAACGCATGATGCTCGCGATTTTGTTCATTGTGCGAGAGCGCTTATTGACAGGAGAGCGCTTCCATTTCCCTGTTTCAAATGCGGTTCTCGCAGCGATGACAGCACGGTCTACATCAGCTTTCGTTGCTTTTGCCACCTTAGCTAACGGTTCGCCAGTCGCAGGGTTGTACGTAATAAAATACTCCCCTTCCGATCCGGCCGTACTTTGACCTCCAATGATCATATCGTATTGATCACGCTTTACTGCTTTAACTTCTGTTTTTGCTGCACTCATACTCTCCACTCCCTTTTCTAAGATGTCTATTTTCCTGTGAATGCCGGTTTTCTCTTATCTAAAAATGCTGCAAGACCTTCTTGATGATCTTCAGACTCTCCAGCAATCTTCTGTGCCTGGGCTTCATACTCAAGAACTTCATTAAGGTCGCTTTCCCAGCTTTTATTCATATAGCGTTTGATGAGTCCGATTGCTTTTGTCGGCATGTTCGCTAATTTTTCCGCGAACGTTTCCACTTCAAGCATAAACTCCTCTTCGCTTACCGTTTTCGTCACAAGACCAAATTCTTTTGCTTGTTGTGCTGTGATTTTTTCCCCCAGCACTGCCAACTCCATCGCCTTAGCGTGTCCAACAAGTCTTGGCAAGAAATAAAGGTTTCCTGAGTCTGGAACTAGGCCAACGTGAATGAAAGCTTCTATAAAACTCGCTTTCTCGCTCGCGATGCGGAAGTCACAAGCCAACGCCAGGCTCATACCTGCACCTGCCGCCACACCGTTAACCGCTGCGATCACAGGCTTTTCCATCGATACAAGTGCCTGCACCATAGGATTGTATCCTTTACGCAACACTTCACCATAATCCGTATCTGTTGAACCAGAAAGATCCTGACCTGAACAGAAAGCACGGCCTGCACCTGTTATTACAACTGCTCTTACACCGCCGTCTTTGTTAGCCTCTTTGATCGCTGCGACCATTTCCTTATGCATAAGTGATGTAAAAGCATTAAGTTTATCCGGACGGTTCAGTGTAATCCAAGCCGTCTTTCCTCTAGTTTCGTAGCTAATCGTTTCAAACATGGTTTTCCCCCTACTTCCCTTTAAACTCTGCAGGACGTTTTTCAACAAAAGCTTTCATGCCTTCTTTTTGATCCTGTGATGAGAATAATAGGTAAAAGTTTTTTCGTTCAAACTGCATGCCTTCGTATGTCGAATAGTCGATAGATTTATAGACGGTCTCTTTTATCAAACGAACCGATAATGGCGCTCTCGATGCTACAAGTCTCGCATACTTTTTCGCTTCATCTAGAACAAGTTCTGGTGCGATAACACGGTTGATGACACCATATTGCAAAGCTTCGCCCGCTGTCATCGGATCACCAAGCCATAGCCATTCCAATGCTTTTTTCTGCCCCATCAGCTTAGTAAGCTTAACTGTTCCTCCAGCACCCGGCATTACGCCAAGCTTGATCTCCGGGAATCCAAACTGCGCGTTTTCAGCTGCAAAAAGAATATCTGCACATAGAGCAAGCTCGAAGCCCCCGCCGAAACAATAGCCGTTAACAGCACCGATAATCGGCTTCTTTATCGTTGCAAGACGGTCCCATTCTTTGAACTGATTTAATAGTTCAAGAGAAACGCTGTCGTCATCTTTCATTTCATCAATGTCTGCACCAGCAGCAAATGCACGCTGGTTACCTGTTAAAACAATTGCTTTCACCTCATCATTACGGTCAAATCCTTCAAAAGCATCTAAAAGCTCCGTAACCATCGGCCGGTTGATCGCGTTTAAAACGCGCGGCCTGTTTAATTGAATTAAGGCAATCCCATCTTCAACTGAGGTTAGAATTGTTTCGTAATTACTCATTGATTTCCTCACCGATCATGAGCGTTACAAGTTCTGCTGCAAAGCTCATCAAGTCTTTACCAGAAGCTTTACCTTCGTCAGACTTCATCGCTGCTTTTAGTGCGTCATGATCATCGTAATACATTTCACAAAGAATATGGTACTCGCTTTTCCCCATTGGAGAACCAACAATCTTCGTTACTTCCATTTTGCGAAGTCCAGGAATCTTTTTTGTAATCTCTGTATGATGTCCAAAATAGTGCTCGTCGAATTGTTCGATGTTTTCCGGTGTTTTGTAAAGTGCGATTAATTTTACCATGTGTGTTTCCTCCCTATTTTTAACCTCATATTTTTTTGTGACTATCCCATATCAGCAACTGGTTTCATTGCTTCAAACGGGTTTTTGCAAGACTTGCAATACAAGATGCTTCGGCATGCTGTCGGACCAAAAATATTTTCCATCGTCACATATGTTGACCCGCAATATGGACAGTCGATCTCCCATGGCTCACCCATTACATGGTTTGCCGGCGGCGGAGAGATTCCGAATTCTTTTAATCTCTCACGTCCCTCTGGTGTGATTCGGTCTGTTGTCCATGAGGGTGTAAATACAAAATTCACTTCTGCCGATTCAATTCCTTCTACTGATTCTAAAGCTTTTTTGATATCTCTTTCGATGATGTGCAAGGCAGGACACCCGGAAAAGGTAGGCAGTACGGAAACTTTCACATTTCCATCTGTCACTTCTACTTCGTGTATCATACCAAGGTCTAATATGCTGACGGAGGCGATTTCAGGATCTTTAACATCCCCAAGCGCGTCCATAACGATATCGGTCATGCTGTTTTTTAATTCGGACACGTGGTTCATCTCCTTTCAATATCGTCTTACCAGCCAGTTGCAGGATTTGTAGCATACACTTCTGAAAGTGTAGATAATGCTTGTTTTAAATCATCTGTGTGAACACCGTTTCTCCCGTTGCCTCTTTCCATTCGAGGCTCGCCAGGATATACTGCTCCCACTTCTTTAAACACTGCTTCCATCTTGTTTGTCCAGCGCTTTTTCATGACTGCTTCATCATCAATAAAGTTCGCCTTGACGATATCTGCGTATGAAGGACCAAGTGTCAGAACCCCTCCAAAGTCTTTCCACACCTTCTCGATCGCTTCGTTCATGCGCTTGATTGCTTCGTCCGTGCTCGTCATCAGCTGCTTAAACCAAACTTCCCAGTGCATGAGGTGATAATATTGTTCCGTCATAATTTTTCTTGCCGCCTCTGCCAGCGGCTCATAGGAAGAATGGCGAAGCGAATCTAAACGAATCTGCTTATGCACCGCATAAAAGTAATTGCGGACTACAGCAAATGCCCAGTCATACTCAGGTTCTTTTAAATACGTTCCCGGTCCATTCACTTCTTCTAAAATGATGGCATTGCGAAATTGATCAGGTGTACGAAGGTGAGCAATTCTGTCTGCTTCCCCTTCTCCAAGGTCTTCTAAAAGACGGTAGTAAAGATTTGCATGCCCCATCATGTCCTGAGAGATGGATGAGAACGCAACGTCCTCTTCAATATGCGGTGCCAGCCCAAGCCATTCAGATCCACGGAACGAAAGAAGAAAATCATCGTCTCCCATCTGATAGAGGAGCTCGATCAATGCGGCTTTTTCTTGTGGCTTTAATGTTTCCTGTGTCATTAATTGTCTCCCCTTCCGCCAAGGATGTGCTGTTCTGTAAACTGCTCCTGGTTGTAGTCACGCCATTTTTTCTTTAAATAACCGTATCCTTTTGTTTCTCTATATTCCTTATCAAGCCTTTTGAGCATCTCTCTCTCATCCTGATTCAGACCGCGGATGTTCTCTCTTTTTACAACCCAGATGTCAGCAACCGTCTCTCTTCTGAAAAAGTTCTCTTTTGCCATGATGAGTGCCATATCAGCGTTAGGAGCGAGCAGGCTGAAGCTGTGCTGAAACGGTGATCTATCTGTCTTTTTGCTAAATACTTCATATACGTTGTAAAACTCATTTTTCGGTTCGTTCACGTTGGTTGTCTCTCCCTTCCGCTGTTAGATCGCTTTTTTTGCAGCCAATGCCTCACGTACCCACTCGTTATTTTTGTATGAGCGGCGGCGAAGGTCTAAGCGATTTTGAGATTGTGGCCCGTTCCCGGAAACGATCTGCTTAAACTTGCTCCAGTCAGCATCCTTATAGATCCACATTTGAGTTTCTTCATCAAAACGGATCGTATCATCAGGAATCGTTAGTCCGAGCGACCAGATACGGGGAATGTATTTTGTGAAAAATTCCTGTCTTAAATCTTCATTCGTTTTTGTACGGATTTTGTACATGATGTTCTTATCCGCATTCGAGTTACCCGTTTCTTTAGCTGATTTCGGCCCGAAGAACATGATAAGTGACTCCCACCAGCGGTTAAGAGCGTCCTGCAGCATCTGGCGCTGTTCAGGCGAACCTTCTGCCATCGCTAAAATAATGCTCTCTCCATGCTGTGCGTGAAATACTTCTTCTGCACAAATTCGCTTTAACGCTCGAGCGTACGGGCCATAAGAAGAATCAAGCATCATACTTTGAGAGATGATTGCAGCCCCATCAACGAGCCATGCAATGATTCCAGCGTCTCCCCAAGTAGGAGCATCCATATGAAAAACGTTATGGAACTTCAGTTTCCCTGAAAAAAGGTCTTCCATGATATCATGGCGCGTCTTTCCAAGCGGCGCCATCAAGTCTTCTGCTACACGAAGCAGCAATTGGCCATGCCCCATTTCGTCCTGTACTTTAGCCATGATTGCAAGCTTGCGGTGCAAGGAAGGTGCTTTAGGTACCCATTCTTTCTCTGGAAGCGCTCCCATAATTTCCGAAATGCCATGCATGGAAATCAAACGGATCAGCTGCAGACGATAATCATCGGGCATCCAGTCATCGGGTTCAATTTTTTCATCAGCATTGATACGATCTAAAAAATGCTGCATCTTTTCTTCTTCACTAAGTTGATTAAAGCTCACACCAACTGTCATGTTATTCCCTCCTGTTGTATTACGTTTTATTACCGTAATTATAAAATAACGTCATACTTTTAAACAATGGTTAAACACCCATTTTTTTCTGAGCATGCCTCACAACTCTGATTGCCTTCCCTTCAGAACGCGGAATGGCTTTTGGCGGAAACACTTTTATCTTCATCGTTACAAGGCAAGTGTCTTTAATTTTTTTAAAGATGGTTTGTTTAAGCAGCTCGGTCGCTGAATGTGCTTCATCACCATTCGTGATTGCATAAAGTTTTTCACTCATCTCGACATGAAGTTCAATGTGCTCTCTGAATCCTTCTGTCTCTATGTGCACTTGGTAATGAGGGACGATATCCTCAATGGCAAGCAGGCAATTTTCAATTTCTGAAGGGAAAACGTTAACTCCTCTGACAATGATCATATCGTCAATCCGCCCCTTCACTCTGCTCATCCGGACCGAAGTCCTGCCACAGCTGCAAGGTGTACGGTCAAGTTTAGCGATATCTCCGGTCCGATAGCGGATGATCGGGAAAGCTTCCTTCGTTAAGCTCGTAAAAACAAGTTCTCCATATTCGCCGTCCGGCATAGGTTCCAGCGTATCAGGATTTATAATTTCAGCTATAAAGTGGTCATCCATAATATGCAACCCGTTCTGTGCTTCGTGACACTCCATCGCTACTCCAGGACCCATCACTTCGCTTAGCCCGTAAATATCCATAGCTTTGATTCTGAGCTTTTCTTCGAGTGTTCCCCGCATCTCTTCAGACCAAGGCTCCGCACCAAAGATACCGTATTGAAGTGAAGTGGCTCTTGGATCTTTCCCGAGCTCTTCCATCTTTTCAGCAATAGTTAAAATGTAAGATGGTGTTCCGCAAATCACTTGCGGTTTAAAATCTTCAATAAGCAAAATCTGCCTCTCTGTGTTACCTCCAGATACAGGAACCGTAACCATTCCCAGCCGTTCTGATCCGTTATGAAGACCTAGTCCGCCAGTAAAAAGTCCATATCCATAAGCGTTGTGCAGGACGTTCCCCGGCTCACCACCCGCAATTGCTATAGACCGCGCTACCATGTCACTCCATCTTTCAATGTCACCTTCTGTATAACCTACAACGGTAGGTTTCCCGCTTGTACCTGAGGATGCGTGAAGCCGTACTAGATGGTCTTGCGGAACCGCAAAAAGTCCGAATGGATAGTGATCTCGCAAATCCTTTTTCACGGTAAACGGCAGCTTCTTCAGATCTTCCAGTGAGTTGATTGAAGATGGGTCAATTTCTTTTTCATCAAATGCATTTTTGTAAAAAGGCACATTTTCATAAACTGCATGTACTGTCTGCTTTAAACGATGAAGCTGAAGCTCTTCTTTCTCATCACCATTCATGCACTCCACTTTAGGATGAAGAATCATTTATTGTTCATCTCCTTTTAGGATTATGTAAGCGATTACATTTGAGGATAAAAAAATATGACGTTTTTATAGCGTTATTGAATATTAGTGTAATGTAATTTGACTTAAGCTTATCATTTATATTAATTTTCTGTCAAATGGTTTTGAGTGTTTGAGTGTCTGGTTTTAATGCGACAAAACTATGTGTTTCATCAAGGAGAAATTGATTTCCGCTCCAGGATGCTCGCTTTCCGCGGGGCGTGCGGTGAGCCCCTGGGAAAGATATAAAATACTGCTCCTGCGTCTACAAGTATTTTCCTGCCGGAGCGAGTTTTCTCGTCGCATGCCTTGCGAGAAGAATACTCAGGTAGCTGGCACGCTAGTCCCGCAGGAGTCTCGCACCTTCCGCTCCACTCAACTTATCAATGAAGAGAGATAACAATATGTTCAAAAGCAACCTTCTTTAGATAAGAGCCTTTAATTATTACACGTTCGCCCGATAGAAGCTCCGTTTCACCCCAAAACACTTACTTTCCACCCCTATACGGCTACGTTTCGCCCGTTGAACTTGCACTTACACCCCATCACACCTCACTTTCACCCGTAGCACCAAAAACGAAGCGATTTTGAGTATCAAAATCGTCATTTAAAAAAAAGTCTTAACCCTATCGATCTTTCTACAGCTATAACCCTATTTCATATACAAAAAAACCGCCCTCAAAGAGGCGGTTTTCACAATATATCTATTAATATAGAAGATCCAGAAATTCCTGACGAGAAACATTACCAAAATAGTGCTTCAAATCGATATCTTCCAGCACTTTTTCGATTTCTTCGCGATCATATCGTACACCGTTCAGCTTATTCTCGATATCTGAGACATCACCTACACCGAAGAAGTCCCCAAAAATCTTACTTTCCTGGATAATTCCTTTTACGATATGAAGGCGGATATCAATAGAGCCTGCTGCAAAACGATTAGATAATTCAACGTTAAACTTCGGAGACTTACCGTAGTTCCAATCCCAGTTCGCGTAGCGCTCTCTGGAGATTTTACGGATCTCAGTCCAGTCACTTTCCGTTAATTCGTATTTTGGAATCGAATCGAACTCTTCGAATAAGTAAGTAAGAAGTATTTCTTTAAATTCTTCCATTGTCATGTCTTCATCCAAGTGCTCACGAATATTCGTAACACGGCTGCGGATGGACTTGATTCCTTTAGACTCAATCTTGTCCATGCGGACGTTTAAAGCTGATACTACATTTTCAATCTCAGAATCAAACAATAAAGTTCCGTGGCTGAACATACGCCCTTTTGTTGAAAACTGTGCATTGCCCGATATCTTCTTGCCTTCAGCCAGGATATCATTGCGTCCGCTTAACTCAGCGTTCACACCTAATTTTTTCAAGGCTTTTACTACTGGATCAGTGAACTTCTTAAAATCATGAAAAGAGTCCCCCTCATCCTTTGTGATAAAGCTGAAGTTCAAGTTCCCAAGGTCATGATACACAGCTCCGCCTCCAGATAAACGGCGTACTACATGAATCCCCTGATCACGCACGTACTCTGCGTTAATCTCTTCAACCGTATTCTGGTTTTTGCCGATGATGATGGATGGTTCATTTATATAAAAAAGCAAATACGTTTCATTGATGTCTAAATGTTTCAAAGCGAACTCTTCGATTGCCAGATTCACTCTTGGGTCTGTAATATTTTCATTATCAATAAAAAGCATAGTTTTTCTCCTCTTTCAGTCCCTATCTTTAAGCTTCCCACGTCCAGCCGGAAGAGGCAAGCTCCACTTTATTGTTATACACCTCTTTTGCCTCTGTGACAAGCTGTGATAACTGACCAAAATGAGGAAGATGTGTGAGGAGCAGCTGATGAGCTTCAGACTGCTGAGCAAGCTTCCCGCAATCTTCTGATGTCATGTGGCCTGGCCCACTTCCATCCATGCCTTTATAGAAGTTGCATTCGGCAATAAGCAGGTCTGCATCTTTACTAAACGGCACAAGTTCAGGAATCAAGGCCGTATCTGCTGTGTAGAGAATTGTTTGCTTTCCATCGGTTATGCGCATCGCGTAGCACACCGCTGCATGTTTAGTAAGCTGGAACGTAATCGTAAACGGCCCAACCTTCATTTCTCCTTCTGGTTCATACGGTATTCCCTGTGTATACGTCCCATGTGTGAGCGACTGAAACCCACCTTCATCCTTTTTGTGCCCATAGATTGGAAGTGTTTTTATACCTTCCTGTAGAAAGGACTGGATGAGGCGGCTATATTGAAGCACACCAATATCTGCCACGTGATCTGCATGATAGTGAGACAATACAACAGCATCTAGTTCTTCTGGCTTGATGTAGTTTTGCAGCTGGGAGAGCACCCCGCTTCCACAATCAATAAGCAGATTGAATCCATCACTTTGCAAGAGATATCCGGATGTTGCTTCACCTGCTGATGGGTAACCTCCCCAATAACCTAAAACCGTCAGTTTCATGATTTCGTCCTCCATTTTTACTAACTAGTTTACACAAAGGACTTCACTTTACACTAGTTATTCAGCTTAAATGCGTCTAATACTTTTTCCAAGATGGGATTATTTTTATGATCTACTTTATATGCCGCATAGATCGTGTTCTCTGCCGTAAGCTCTGGGAACATTACTTTGACCCTATCCACTTGAACCGATTTTTCTAATAAGTAGGTGGGCAAGATGCTCATTCCCAGCCCATTTTCCACACCTTCTAAAATAGATCTCAAATCAGGAATAACATGCCACGGCTGAAAATCCGGCCGCTTATTAAAATGTTCTCGCCAATACCTTCTAATGATCGGAAGTTCCAACCCATAGCTTAGCCACTTTTGACTTAACAGCCATTGTTCAATCTCCTCAGCATTTTTCGCATCTGTTTCATACTCAGGAGGAGCCGTGCAAACAAACACTTCATCTTCAAGCTTTCTATACTCAATCCCTTGATGCTGTGATTTTTGAGTAGTCAAAATCAGATCCACTTCATCTTTTTCAAGTTTTTCTAGTAATATACCTGCCACATCGAACTGGGCTAAAAAACGAATTTCTAAATCTTGAATACTTGAAAGAGCACGCTTTGTAAAATACTCAGCTGGCGATCCAATACGGATCACTGGGGCCAGTCCTTTACTGGAGGAACTATGAAGCATTTCAAGTGTTGTATTCTCTAAGTTCTCGATGAGCGGAACAATTTTTGTATATAATTCTTTTCCTTTGTCAGTAGGTACCATTTTACGCGGAGCTCGAATAAACAATGGTTCACCAATTTCTGCTTCTAATGCCGCAAGATGCTGGCTCATCGCAGGCTGTGTTAAAATCCTTGCTTTCGCTGCCGCAGAAACTGAGCGGTGTTTATAAATGCTGATAAAACTCCGGTACCATTCAAAATCTATCATAATTTGAACCCCCTTCCACCAATCATGAAAACAGCACCGCTCTAAATGCTGAACGGTGCATAGTGGTCTCTATAAATCGATAACGTTTAAACGATAAACTTCCCGTTGCTGAATGAGTGTTTCAATGTTTTTCCGATAGTTGATATAATGCTCAGATTCTATATGTGATTTGAGCGCATCTTCATCCCGCCACGTTTCATAAAACACAAAAGTATCAGAGTCTTCGGTTGACTCATGCAGCGTATAGTTGATACATCCTTCTTCTTTACGTGATGCTTGTACCACTTTTACTAATTCTTCGCGCAATGAACTTTCTTTACCTGGTTTTGCTTTTAGTATCGCGTTAATTGTAATAGACAAAACAATCACCTTCCTATTTTGTAGTGGTTGATTTCCGTTTCAGGTTGCTCGCTTTCCGCGGGGAAGGCGGTGAGCCAAATAAAGCCTGCAAACCTCTTCTGTTATAAAGGTCTGCAGGTTTCCAAAAATTATGCTAGCTGTTTAACAACTTCTTTTGCAACAGCTATTGTAGATTGCGGATTTTGACCAGTAATTAAGTGATCATCCACTTGCACATGGTTTACCCAGTTTTCAGCAGCTACAAACTCAGCACCTAGTTCGCGCAAGCGTGTTTCTAATAAGAACGGCATGTATTGATCAAGTGTTGTTGCAACTTCTTCTGCATCTGTGAACGCAGTAACTGTCTTTCCTGCTACTAATGGCGTGGCATCAGAAAGTTTAACACCCACTAATCCGGCTGGGCCATGGCAAACAGCTGCTACTACTTTGTTTTGCTCATACAGATCACGAATCACTTCTTGAAGTTTTGTGTTCTCTGGAAGGTCAAACATGGTTCCGTGACCGCCTGGCAAGAAGATTGCGTCAAATTCATTAACGTCTTTAATCTCCTCTAGTTTTACAGTGTTTTCAAGATATATTGCTGTATCTAAAATCTCTGGAGGCACTTCACCTTCAAGGCTGCGGTCATCTACTGGAGCTTTTCCACCTTTAGGACTTGCTACCGTAATCGTGTGTCCTGCATTTGCAAACTCCACATAAGCTTCACCAAACTCAGAAAGCCAAAGCCCTGTTGAGTGTTCATTATTCATGTTATCAGCCGTTGTAACGACCATTAATATATGTTTTGACATTGTATAATTCCTCCTAATTAAAAGTAAGTTATTTCGCTAACAAAACCTATTGTAGACCCTGTAATACCATAATACAAATTAGAAAATTATACTTTACCTATAAATAAATTTATATGTTATATATAAAAAATCCCCTGCTAAAAGCAAAGGATTAGATATCGATATTTGTTTTCATTATATATCATCCAATAACATTCTTATCCGTCCACCCAGTGTATTGATGCGTGTGTCCATCATTAAAAGTAGTTGATCCAGCTATCATATGATAATGTGTTCCATCCGCTAAATAAATAGGAGGTCCGGTAGTTCCAGAGAAGCGGTGAACATGACCGTCATTAAAAGTAGTAGTTCCTTCATAGTTATGAACATGACCCATCGAGTTTTTTGCAGGACTTGTAACCCCTTGGACAGTATGTGAATGTCCATCATTTACTGAAGTCTGGGTAGAATATTGATGAACATGAACATTTCTGCCCTCCCATTTTATATGTTTTAGATCGTGACCGTGCACTAAATACCCCCCTATCTTAACGATTATCATCCTATTTGTATGTTGGTGATTTTAAAATATACCATAACAAAAAATCCTGCAGCTTATATTGCTGCAGGGTATTCATCAAAACTTCTATTCTTTTACAGCACCTGAAGTTAATCCTGACACAATTCTGCGCTGGAACAGAAGAACCATGATAACAAGAGGAACAGTTACGATAACAGTCGCTGCTGTAACCTCTCCCCAAGGAATCGTAAACTGTCCTTCAAACATCGCGATACCAACTGGAACCGTCTTAAACTCATCATCTGTGTTAATCGTTAACGCAAACAGGAACTCGTTCCATGCTGAGATAAATACAAGAATCGCTGTTGTAAAAATCCCTGGAAGCGCAAGCGGCAAAATAACACGCCAGTATGTTTGCATCAGTGACGCTCCATCGATTTTTGCTGCTTCCTCCAGATCAAACGGAATCTTGCGGAAAAACGTAACAAGAAGCCAGATGGATAATGGCAATGTGAACGTCGTATACGGAATGATCAAACCGAGGTAGCTGTTCGTTAAACCAAGGTTTTTCAATACGATATAAATCGGTGAAATGGTTGCGATCTGTGGAAACATCGATACAGACAGCACCAATCCAAGAATGACTGTTTTACCTTTAAAGTTAAGTCGTGCGATTGCATAAGCCGCAAAGCTCGCTACAAGTACAGCGTAGACCGTTGTAATCGTTGAAACGACTAAGCTGTTCCATAAATACTTTAAAAATGGATAGTTTACAAATACGGATTCATAGTTTTCAAGCGTCATATTATCCGTAAATGGGATAAACGCACGATCACCGAAAAGTTCAGCAACCGGTTTAATAGAGCTTGCCAGTACCCATAAAAACGGAAACATGACAAGGAAGACAAACAATGCTAAGAATACATAAAACATTGGGCCTGCTTTTTTGTTCATTTCCTATTCACTCCTTTATCTGTTCCGTTTTTATTTATCATTTAAAAGGTCACGGCCTAAGAACTTAATGTAGATCATAGAGATGATCGCAACACAGACAAACACGATAACCGAGAGCGCCGAACCTTCACCAAAATTGGTTTGTGCGAACATTACTTTATAAGCAAGTATGGAGATCGTTTCCGTTGAGTTAGCTGGCCCTCCACCTGTTAAAACATAGATTAAGTCAAATACACGGAATGCATCCAGTGTACGGAATAACAATGCAACTAGAATGCTTGATTTTAATAAAGGCAGCGTAATTTTTAAAAACTGCTTCCATTTGCTCGCGCCATCAATCGCTGCGGCTTCATACAGGGAACTCGGAATCGTCTGCAATCCTGCTAATAATAAGAGTGCCATATAAGGCGTCGTTTTCCATACGTCTGCAAAGATAACGGCAAACATAGCGCCAGTGCTTGTTGTGAGCATATCTGTCATTTGGTCAAACAGTCCGATTTCGGCAAAAGTTTTTGCCACGATTCCGTTCTGTCCGTCATATAAATACTTCCACATGAAAGCGGATACCGCAGTCGGGATCGCCCAAGGAATAAGAATCGTCGCACGAACAAGCCCTCTGCCGAAAAAGGCTTTGTTGATAAGCAGTGCGATCGCCAAACCGATAACGAGCTCTGCGAAAACTGAGATTAACGTAAAGACTGTTGTATTCTGAATCGCCTTCCACATACGGCTATCTGTTAAATTTTCTTTATAATGCTTCAAACCGATAAAGTTAGGCGTAATGACAGCGTCTTCTAATGAAGAAGATAATCCGATAAGGTCTTCAGAATTTTTCAGCTCATCCTTTAAGCCTCTGATCGAGTCTGTTGAATCATTCACAGCCTTCTCAAGGTCTAAAGCAATTTCTTTATCAAGATCAGAAACCGCAAGCTCTTCGCTGATCGGCTCCATAACTGTAAGTTTCTCGTCTACTTGGTCATATTTACTCTTAATCTCGTTGTCTTTTTGTAATTCTGCGTCTACTTTTTCTAAGTTTGCTTTTATGGTTTCAAGTTCTGTCTTTGTATTTCCAGAGGCGGTATCCACCTCATCTTCTAACGTACTGATTAAAAATGGATAGTTATCCAAATACGTTTGCAAATTTACTTTATACGAAACATGCGCTTCTGATTTTGCTGGATTATTCAGTCTTAAATCAAACATGCTGTAATAAAACGATTGAAATACAGGCCATATCGCAATAATTAAGATTAAAATCAGGGATGGTGCAATTAGCATATAGCCGACGGAACGGTCAGAGCGTTTTTTCTTCTTCTGAGAGTTTGTCTTTGCTGCGATAGGCTTTTGGTTGTTAGGCATTAGATCTGGTTTCAAAAGGGTCAGCTCCTTACTATTCGAATGCAATCGACGGACGGGCGCTGTAACGTCCATCCATTTCACTCTTGTGGAATCGATACCAGTTATAAATTTAAGGGGAGCCTTTCCTATAGAAAGGCATACCCCTCATCATTTATTTTTCCTTACTTCACTAGCTTTTCTGAAATCTCTTTTTGCATGTTTTTAGCTGCTTGTTCTGGTGTGATCTTTTTTGCTACCGCTTGAGAGATTTGAACTTGAATGATGTCAGAGATCTCAGGGTAGTTCGGTGCTACCGGACGAGATACTGCTGCTTCAAGAGCTTTTACAAATCCTTCATCTTTGTAGTAAGGGTTTGCATCTAAAATTTCTTGGTCTTCATAAAGAGAAAGAATTGTCGGAGCATGTCCGCCTTTGATCGCGTCGATCTTTTGTCCTTCTTTACCAGCCATGAAGCTTAAGAACTTCCAAGCTTCTTCAGGGTGTTTCGTGTTTTTGTTGATACCAGCCATCCAGCCCCCAAGTGCTGCAGCAGAACCTTTATCACCAGCTGGAAGTGGAGCTACTCCTACTTTACCTACGATTTTAGATTGCTTTTCATCGTTAGCTAGTGCGAATTGGTACGGCCAGTTACGGATAAGTCCAGCTTGTCCATTAATGAATGCCGTGTGAGACTCAGGCTCAGCAAACGTAGTAATGTTTTGCGGTACAACATCAGAGTTTACAACTTCAACAAGTTTTGCGATCCCTTTGATCGCTTCTGGAGAATCTACTTTGACCTCACCGTTTTCGTCGATGATCTGTCCGCCGTATGATGCGATAAATTCAACAGCGTTACATACAAGTCCTTCGTATTGCTTCGCTTGCATCAAGTAACCGAATTGAGTTCCGCCTTGACCTTTTGTTTCTTTCGCTTTTGCTAAAAGCTCATCCCACGTTTTTGGAACAGAACCTTCATCTACTAAGTCTGTACGGTAGAAAAGCATACCCGCATCGATAAACTTAGGCAGCGCCCATTGTTTGCCTTTAAATTTAGAAGCACTGATTGCTCCTTGGTTATAATCTTCTGGATTGATTCCGTCTTTTTCCATAAAGCGGTCTAGCGGCATTAAGAATCCTGCTTGTGCAAATTCAGCCGGCCAGATAACGTCAAGGTCAATAACGTCGATCTCATCAGAGTTTGCGTTGAATGCCGTTACGTATGCATCATGCTGTTTCCCAGTATCTGCAGGCATCTCTTTAAATTTCACGTCAATGTTAGGGTATTTCTTTTCAAAAGCTTTCACCATTGCTGTAGTCCCTTGTGTATCATCTTTACCACGTGCGTAAACGATTGTTACTTTTTCATCTTTATCGCCGCCTGTGTTCTTGCTGCTGCTGCCTTCTTCTTTATCTGAACAAGCTGCAAGTACAAGTGACAGCGCTAGTGAAGTAGAAATCACTTTTGAGATTTTCTTAAGCTTTTTCATTGTTTTTCCCCCAAATCTCCTGTTTTGTAAACGATTACATTCCTTCGAAAAAAATTTTTTAAGTTGAGGACCGTTTGATTAGCTGAAAAGGCAGAATGACTTCTTTGCGTCTCAATTGCTTTTTCGACTGAATCGCTTCAACCATTAGATTCATTGCCTGACGGGCGATGGTATCAATCGGCTGTTCAACCGTCGTCAAATTCATCAGTTCGGCTAGAGGCTGATTATCAAAACCGATTATTGCTAGATCTTCAGGTACTTTCCATCCTGCATCAAATGCGGCTTTTGCTATGCCCGCTGCAACTTCATCACTGCCCGTAAAAACAGCATGCGGAGGATCCTCAAGCTTACTCAATTCTTTAAATGCGTCAAAACCGTTCTGCACACTATAAGCATTGTAGAAGAACCACTCTTCCCTCATTGCGATGCCAGCATCATCAAGAGCTCTCAGAAAACCAATCTTTCGGTCTTTCGAAATCCTGGAGCTTTTGTGGTTACCCGTACAATAACCAATCTTTGTGTACCCTTGATCGATCAGGTGCTTCGTTCCTAAGTAGCTTCCTTCAATCTGATTTAAGTACACTGAAGGTACTTGAGCCGTATCCGAATACTCATTGCATACGACAATCGGACCGAACGATAAATAGGGTTCGAACTCACTCCAATCATTCTCAATAGAAGTTAAGATCAGACCATCTACTTGCTTCGTTTTTAAAAGCTCTAGGAAGTTTCGTTCCTGCTCTTTTCGGTAACGGGTTTGGCACAAAATAAGCTGATAGCCTTTTTTGGCCGCTTCCTTCTCCATTACTTCAACAAGGTGACTGAAAAACGGGTTAGTGATTCGCGGAACATAGACAGCGATCGTTTCTGTCTGTTGCCGCCTCAACCTTCTTGCTGATGAATTGGGCACGTAATTCAGTTCTTGCATTGCTTGTGTTACAAGCCGTTTTTTCTCCTCCGTTACATAAGGATGTTCATTGATCACCCTTGAAACGGTCGTGCGGGATAATCCTGCCTTTTTCGCCACATCTTGAATGGTTGCCATCAGATTCTCCTCTTAAAAATTGTGGAATCGAAATCATGAAATCGTTTTCATAATCCGAGTATAGTTCACTGAATATACACAGTCAATCATTTTTTTCAGAAAGTTTTGCATTTAAAGATATCAAATAAAGCAGGAGATACACCGATTCAAACGAACTTATGATAAAATACATACACAATTTGTTTGATCTTTGAAAGGAGCCGGACCATGATTAAAGTAAAAAATTTAAAAAAGTCCTTCGGTGATCTCGAGGTACTGAAAGACATCAATGCAGAAATTAAACCACAAGAAGTTGTATGCGTGATCGGCCCTTCTGGCTCAGGTAAAAGTACTTTTCTCCGCTGTATCAATAAACTCGAAGACATTACTGGCGGACAAGTTTTGGTAAACGGAACAGATATTACGGATCCGAAAACAAACATTAATAAAATCCGTGAAGATGTGGGAATGGTGTTTCAGCAATTTAACCTCTTTCCACATAAAACGGTTCTAGAAAATGTAACGCTTGCACCACTAAAGGTAAAAAATGCAAATAAAGATCAAGCACGTGACAAAGCACTAAAGCTGCTCGCTAAAGTAGGTTTGCAAGATAAAGCAAATGCATATCCTTCACAGCTTAGCGGAGGTCAAAAACAGCGTGTTGCCATTGCTCGTGCACTTGCGATGGATCCAAAAATCATGCTGTTTGATGAACCAACATCTGCTTTGGACCCTGAAATGGTCGGTGAAGTGCTAGAAGTTATGAAAGAACTGGCTCGAGAAGGAATGACAATGGTCGTTGTAACACATGAGATGGGCTTTGCCCGTGAAGTTGGCGACCGAGTAATTTTTATGGATGGCGGTTATATCGTCGAAGAAAACGTTCCGTCGGAGTTGTTCGGCAATGCCCAGCATGAGCGTACGAAGGCGTTTTTGAGTAAAGTATTGTAATTAGAAGCCGGCTCACTTGCTTTTACGTGAGCTGGCTTTTTTACGGTTTATTCTGATGAGAAGGTTCATGCAGCAGAATTGTAAAATGGCCATTATTTTTGATCTTAGACTTAATGACAAATACAACAAAAAAACTGGACCCTCTAAAGAGTCCAGTTTTTTACCTTATTTGATTAATCCTTTGCTTTTTAAGAATTCTTGAGCAACTTTACGCGGATCTTCTTTATCCAAATCTACTTTCGCGTTCATTTCTGCCATATCTTTTTCTGAAATTTTACCTTCAAGCTCATTAAGTACGCCTTCAAGCTTCGGATATTTCTTCAGTGTTTCCTCTCTTACAACAGGAACCGCATAATAAGGCGGGAAGAATTTTTTATCGTCTTCTAACGTCTTTAAGTTAAAGCGAGGGATTCTCCCATCTGTTGTATATGCTGGAATGACATCCACTTTTCCTTCTTTTACAGCAGTGTACATTAAATTCGGATCTAAGCTCTTTTTCGATTGGAAGTTCAAATTGTATGTTTCCACAAATGGCGAATAGCCATCTTCACGTTCGAAAAAATCCGTTGGACCGCCAAATGAGAGCTGATTCGATTTGGGTGCTAATTCAGAAATCGTTTTGACATTTACTTGTTTCGCTGTCTCAGGATTCAGTGCTACTGCATACGTATTTTCAAAACCAAGCGGCTTTGTCCATTTCAAGTTGTATTCCTTTGCATATCCTTCTTTTACAGCGTTGTATATCTCGTCAGGCGTCATGCTAGGATCATACTTCTCTTTTAAAATCGTTAAA
This sequence comes from Fictibacillus sp. NPDC058756, assembly GCF_042746035.1. Taxonomy (NCBI): domain Bacteria; kingdom Bacillati; phylum Bacillota; class Bacilli; order Caryophanales; family Fictibacillaceae; genus Fictibacillus; species Fictibacillus sp. NPDC058756. The sequence goes on from NZ_JBHYPU010000001.1 coordinate 3,123,336, forward strand.
TATCCTGTTCCCGTGTATTCCACAAATAAATCGATGTCACCTTTCTTAATCGCTTCTGTTAATATTGGCGTTTCACCGATTGCTTCTTTAACAACCACAGGATAGTCTGTCTTATCTTTCACATATTCAGAGATCACATAAGGAAGGATATATTGCTCTGTCCACTTCTTACCTGTAATCACGATGGCATCCTCATCACCACCGCGCAGTGCGAAGAAAAGAACAAGTGCCGCAATCGGTACACCGATAAGTACAGGCAGTTTCCATGAACCGCGCTTTTTTGAAGCTTTTGGCTCCGTTGCTAATTCAATGCGTCTAAGAATAAAGTCAAAAACAATAGCAAGTAATGCTGCTGGAATAGCTCCTGCTAATACAAGCTCATTTCGTGTTGTAGAAAGTCCACGATAGATAAGATCTCCAAGTCCACCTGCCCCGATAAACGCAGCAAGTGTTGCAACACCAATCGTCAAGACCGTTGCTGTTCTAAGACCTGCCATGATGATCGGCAATGCGAGTGGAAGTTCAATCATACGTAGAATCTGTGAATTCGTCATCCCCATCCCTTTACCCGCTTCCACCGCTGATCGATCAACACCTGTAATTCCTGTATACGTGTTTCTTAAAATCGGCAATAGCGCGTATACGGTTAGAGCAATTATTGCCGTTGTGCTGCCGATACCGAATACAGGAAGTAAAAATCCAAACAGCGCTAAACTCGGTATCGTTTGAAAGATTGCTGTAACGCCGATAACGGGTTCAGCTACACGCTTACGCCTTGATATAAAGATCCCAAGCGGAACTGCGATTACTGCAGCGATTAGGATGGATACGAGCGACAGAAATAAGTGCTGCTGAAGTCCTGTTAGTATTTCAGGCCATCTGTTTACAAACGTATCCTTCATCGTTAAAAAGAAATTATTCAATGCCCGCACCCCCCTCGACAGGTTTTTGTGCGGATATATTTAGCCCAGCAAGTCCACGCATCATCGAAGCTCTCGTAATCAATCCAACTAGCTTATCGTTTTCGAGTACAGGGATCATATGGACTCCGTTTGTAGCAAAAATTTCAGCTACCTCAGTATATGTGGCAGAGACATCAACAGAGATGATCTCTTTTTCCATAAGGTCGCCGACTGTTTTATCTTCCTCAGGATAATGATGCTCAATTTTTTCTAGCGTCGTAATCCCGAGCAGTTTATTTTGCTGATCTGTGATTAAAAGACTGTCTACACCATATCGCTTCATCATCTTTAAGGCTTCAGCAAGGCCTCTTGTTACTCTTGCAGTAACCGGATTCGGCCTCATTAAATCTACCGCTTCAGGCATTGAGGCATCCTCTCTAGACAAACGATTTTCGCCAATGAACCCTTTTACAAAATCGTTGGCAGGATGGCGTAATATTCTTTCAGGTGTATCAAATTGGATGATCTCACCTTTATTTAAAATCGCAATTCTGTCTGCAATCTTAATCGCCTCATCCATATCATGTGTTACGAATACGATTGTTTTCTTAATCGTATCCTGCAGCTTAACAAGCTCGTCTTGCAGCTGTTCACGGCTGATCGGATCGAGCGCTGAAAATGGTTCATCCATTAAGATGATTGGGGGTTCAGCAGCTAAAGCTCGAATAACGCCAATACGCTGCTGTTGACCGCCGCTTAGCTCAGAAGGATAACGTTTTCTGAATGTCTTAGGATCTAAGCCGACTAAATCAAGCAATTCATCTACTCTGCCATCATACTTTTCTTTTTCCCATCCTTTTAAACGCGGGACAAGCGAAATGTTGTCTTCAATCGTCATGTGAGGCAGAAGTCCAATCTGCTGGATTACGTATCCGATATTCCTTCTCAGCTCAACGGGGTTTTGTTTTGCTATATCTTCTCCATCAATTAATATCGTTCCTTTTGATGGCTCAATCAAACGGTTTATCATTCTCATGGTTGTTGTTTTACCACAACCACTTGGGCCGATTAACGCGACTAACTCCCCTTGTTTAATTTGAAAGTCGATGTTTTTCAAGGCCTCAAAACCGTCAGGGAACTTTTTCCCTACGTTTTTGAAAGTAATCAAATGCGGTTCTCTCCTTTATGTCATATGTAAGCTGCATCCATTAGAATGTCCAATTATTATCTTTCCCTTGCTTGCTTGCTTGAAAACCTCTTTTTATGAATGTATCAGTTTAAAGGCTTTCATTATTTGATATTGGACATACCAACTACAAATATATTTCGTAGAAAAAAACACTTGGATTTACGTCTCCAAGTGTTTTTTATAGATTATGTTGTTAGCTCATCTGCTTTACTGTTCTTTTTTCTCATTTGTACTGCAAAATAACTCCATGATCCTATCATACATAATCCTAAGAAACAAACCAATATCCATACGTTGAAGATAAAACTGCTCATGTCTCCGCTTGAGATCACGGCTTTGAATCCTGATACTGAATATGTCATAGGGAGCCACGTATTAAAGATTTGCAGTCCGTATGGAATAAGCTCCAGCGGGAATGTTCCTGCACTCGTCGTAAGCTGAAGAATCAAAATGATAATTGCTACAAATCGGCCAGGATCACCTAAAACTGTTACGAGCAATTGTATAAGCGCTAAAAACGTAAGACTCGTGATAACGCTAAGTCCGATAAATGCCGATAGACTGCTCACTTCGATGTTTAAACCAAAAAGCAATACTGCATCAGCAATCAACGCTTGAACAACACCTACCGCTGCTAAAAATGAAAATTTGCTCGCAAACCATCCGAATCCAGATCGAGGCTCTCCTACTTTATCACGCAGCGGGAACACGATAGACATCAATAATGCTCCGACAAACAAACCTAGTGATAAGAAGTAAGGAGCAAAACCAGTTCCATAGTTTGGAACATCAGAAAAATTCTTTGTCTTTACAGAAACAGGGTTGGCGATTCGTTCAAACATTTCACTATCAGGATCAACCGTACCTGTTTTGTCTGCTGCTTCACTCAATTTAGAAGATAAGTTTCCGCTTCCCTCAAGGAGCTTTTGTTCACCGTCATGAATTTCATTTACATGACTGGTAACCTCTTGCCATCCTGAAGATACCGTTGCCGTTCCATCAGCAAGCTTTCCGCTAGCAGCGAGTAATTGCTGTGAACCAGCCGAGGCTTCACCAAGTTTTGATTGGAATGTTTGAGTCCCCGTGTTTACTTTTGCCTGAGCGCTCGCAAGCTGACCAACACCGTCTGCCAATTTAAGTTGGCCGTTATGAAGCTTTTCTGCTCCTTGTGCCATGGCGGTCTGGGAATTGCTTATTTTTTTCGTACCAGCTGCAAGTTCATTGGCTCCTCCTGCAATTTTTCCTGTTGCAGCAGTTAAGCTATCCAGGCCATTATTCACACCACTGCTAATAGCCGCTATCTGTTTTAAAGAGGCCGCTATTTGTTCATCAGACATGTTGCTTTGATTTTGAATCAAATGGTTGATCTGCTGTTCAAGCTGTTTTGATCCTGCAGCTGTTTTTTGTGCTCCTGCGTTCCATTCATTGACAGACCCCGCTAAAGTACTTGCTCCATTTGACAGTTTCTCAGCACCGTCTTTTAGCTCGATGCTTCCATCCTTAATCTTTTCAGAACCCGTTGTCGCCTGACTAAGCCCGCTTTTTAATGATTGAGCTCCTGCGCTAAGCTGCCCTTGACCATCAGCTAGCTGTTTATGTGCAGCAAGTAATTGATCCAACCCGCTGTCAAACTCGGTCATTTTAGAATTGAATAAAGCTGCCCCACTTTCTAACTCTTTAATCTGAGGTTTTTTTTCAGTCATACCCGCCGCAAGCTGACCACTTCCAGCAGCCGCTTTTTCTAAGCCATCTGTTACTTGATCTGATCCATCAGCAGCTTGTTCCAAACCTCCAGTAAGCTGCTCTACTTGCTCGAACATTACCTCCGCATACGTTTTAGTAAGTTCATTCGAAAGACTTTCTTTCATTTTATCGACGGCAGTACCACCAATTTGTGCAGCTAAAAAGTTAAAGCCTGCGTTTGGCGAATAAATAATCTCAGGTTTGTTTTTTGATTCACCTGATAATGATGTAGCTTTCTCAGAAAAATCTTCTGGTATCTCTATCATCATGTAATAATCGTTATGTTCAAGTCCTTGCTTTGCTTTTTCTTCACTTACAAATTTCCACTTAAACTGTGGATTTTCTCTCAGCCTTTCAACAAACTCATCCCCGACTGTTAAGTTTTCTCCGTTGTATTCATAGCCTTCATCCTGGTTGACTACAGCAACTGGCAGATCCTCCATCTTGTCATACGGATCCCAGAAGGCCCACAAGAACATTCCACTGTATAACACGGGTATAAACAGGACCGCTAAGACAGGTACAGCAATTTTTCTATTTGAAAAAACCGCCCTAAATTGAGCTCCTATACTTTTCAACACTATGTTTCACTCTCCTACAATACTTTATGACTATTTTAGTCATTCGGTCATTTCACTTCAAAAAAAGAGACCTCTAATAGTCTGCTTTTTACAAAATGACTGAAATTAAATTTTGGTCAGAACTTAATGTACCACGTTTTTTCAACTTCTGCAATACTAGGATTTTCTTAATCCATCCATCACAAACATTTCAAGGACTTCTAGCATTTTTTCTTTTTGAATCGCAGGATTGTCTCTTTCCCAGTCAAAGATAAGAGCCAGATACAGTTTAACCATCATGAAAGCCACAATATCTGTTGGACATTCTTTAATCTCGCCTTTTTCTACGGCTTTATCCAGCTCTTTTTGAACAAAGTTCAGGACAGCTTTTTCAATTCTTTGCAATGCATCTGTTACAGGTGAAGTGTTCATTTCTTTTACTTCCTGTGAAAGCTTCACAGCTAACTGATGTGTTTTACGGAATTCTATAACTTCATACAATGCATAATGAAGGTTCTCATAAAACGGCCGGTCTTCGTTGATCGCTTTTGATGCTGCCAGCTTCGTTTCTTTTACAAGGTTTGTAATAATCTCAGAGAACAGTTCTTCTTTATTTGCGAAAAATGTATAGATAGTTCCTTTTCCAACATTTGCGATCTTTGCGATTTGATCAACTGTACTCGCTTTATAGCCAAACATTGAAAAAGAACGTTCAGCTGCTTCTAATATACTTTTTCTCCGATCCATTATACTCCCACCTCTTCTTGCAGCTGATTTGATTTCGTACTTAAAGGCAAAGTTAATAGCACTCTTGTCCCCTCGTTCAATTCACTCTCATAGTGCAGTTTTCCACCCATGTCCCGAATGAGCTTATAAGTCACCATCATTCCGAGACCAGTCCCTTTTGCTTTCGTCGTGTAAAATGGAAGTCCGATCTGTTCCAGTTCTTTTTCTGTCATCCCCTTACCATTGTCCTCAATAGCAATGGTGATGTTTCTTTTTGTTATTTTGTACTTATAAAGATGAATTGAACCAGTGTTGTCTATGGCTTCGATACCATTTTTAATAATATTAATTAGTCCTTGCTTCAATTTTTGCTCATCAATATTAACGATGTGCGAACCAATATCACACACAGTTACTTCCACATTGTGTATAGATCCATATGGCGCCGTTAATGAGACAACATCTGTTAAGACGTTCTTCAGATTTATTCTTTCCAATTTTGGAACATCAGGTTTAACCATTGAAAGATAATCCGTAATGATCTTGTTCGTCCGGTCAAGCTCTTCAATTAAAAGCGGGGAATGCTCTTTCAGCTTTTCATCAATAGTTGTACTGCCTAAAAATTGAATCATTCCTCTTATCGTCGTCATCGGATTCCTGACTTCATGGGCGATCGCAGCCGCCATCTGACCTGCTACTGCCAGCTTATCAAGATAAACGGATTCTTTTAACTGCATATTTATTTTCACGAGTCTCTCAATAAGAAAAATGCAAGAAAAGAATGCAATTAAAAAACTTGAAAAATAAACAAGGTAAAAATCAAGAGTCAAAAATTCTAAGTACGTGTGGATGAGCAAGATATAAAATAAAGTATAGACTACAGATATATAGAGTGCTGAAATCCACCTGCGTTTATCCTCATCAAAAAAACCCTGGTAGGTCAATGAAATCCCGTACGCCAAAAAGGTAAGAACAATACCCAGCCATACAAAATCGCCGCCCATTGCCATTCTTGCTAAAATAACGAACAAGGAACAGATTGCACCCGGCAGCCAGCCGACGTAAAGTGTAACGATCATAATTGGAACATTTCTAAGATCAAAAAACGAGTCCTTCAGCGTTTCGATAGGAAACATCATACAAACTAAAGCACCAAATCCGCTTATGATTCCGAAGATGACTTTGTTTTTCAAGCTTGGAATGACACCAGGATGAAGGGGAAAGAACATATTCAATAGATGTGTAAATGAGAAAACAATTGCAATATTAACGAATAACGGTTCTATAAACGCTTGCATGATGCTCCCCCTCCCCTTTTTTCTTCCTTTAGTATAGCAGAATCATTCTTCAAGAAAATAAGAAAAACGGCAAACTTATCCGTTTGCCGTCTCATGAAAATCATGGAATTCGTTCTTCATTTGGATAAAAGTCTTTCTACAGCTTTTCTAGCTGAATTTACACAATCCGGAAGCCCGACACCATCATAAGGAGCACCGGCTAAAAGGACACCCGGAAGCTCTTTTTCAAAAGTTCCTCTAAGCTGCTCTATATACTCTTCATGGCCAACTTCATATTGCGGCATCGAATCAATCATTCGTGATACATAATATTTTTTGGGCTTAGTATCTACACCCATGATCTTTTTTAAATCATTCAATACTTTACTTAAGATAGCTTCATCGGATTCGTGAACAATCCCCTGATCATCAGCACGGCCGACATAACATCTTAACAAAACCTTCCCTTTAGGAGTGGTATGTGGCCATTTACGGCTAGTCCACGTACAAGCTGTAATGGATGTCTTTTCACTTTTTGCTATAACAAAACCCGTACCTTCTAATGAAAATGATACTTCATCTTCATTAAATTCCATCGCAACTGTTGCAACCGAGGTAGGTTTCGTTTTATGAAAATCAGATGGAAACATTTTCTCGCCAAAAAGTTTTTTCGTTACTGCATACGGAGTCGTTACAATTAAGTGGTCTGCAGCCAGGACTGTCCCATCCTCTAATTCAACGGAGTATGTGCCATCTTCTAAACGCTTTACTGAATCCGCTTTTGCACCCATCTTAATGTTCTCTTCAGGCAGAGAGTTTCTAAGCGCAGAAATAAAGGAAGATAATCCATTTTTCAAAGTTAAAAAAGCGCCTTTTTTCTTTTCCGTTTGCTGAGTCTTAACAGGCTTAGGCTGCGATTTTTTCATGCCTAAAATTAAACTTCTATGCTTTTTTTCCGTCTCAACGAATTGCGGAAAAGTAGACTGCAAACTTAGATGATCGATTTTACCGGCATAGATTCCAGACAGCAAAGGTTCGATCAGACGGTCTACCACTTCGTCTCCAAGCCTTCTTCTAAAAAAATGCCCTACAGAAACATCTCTACTGGAATCTGACCGCTTCGGCAGAACAAGGTCAAGACCAGCTCTGGCTTTCCCAAATATTGAAAAAAGCGGGGTAAATGCAAACGGCATTATCTTAGTTGGAACACCCATGACCGCCCCCTCGGGAATTGGATGAAGCCTCATATTATGAAGAATGTAAGCCTGTCCCATTTCATTCGATACCAGGTCTTTTTCTAGTCCTACCTCTTTAACAAGATCAGTCATAACGGTTTTTCGAGCCAGATAGGAGTCAGGACCCCTTTCAATTACATAACCATCCTCTGTAATGGTTTCAATTTTCCCGCCCAGCCTGCTGCTGCTTTCCAATAACGTAAAAGTTACTGGCTTTCCTGTTTCTTTTGCATACTTTTGCACATAAAAGGCAGCGGATAAACCTGTAATGCCGCCGCCCAAAATGATCACGTGCTTTCGCTCGCTCATCTTATTCACATTCTTTCTTTTGCTAGTGCTTTTTCAACTGTTGTTGCTAAGCAGTCAATAAATTCAGGTTTTGCATTCGGCATTTCAGGACGGTAATAGTTCACGCCCAATTCATCTGTAACAATTTTGCACTCATAATCATTGTCATATAAAACTTCTAAATGATCCGCAACAAACCCAACAGGACAATAGATGAAATGCTTATATCCGTATTCATTATACAGATCCCGCGTCAGATCCTGAACATCTGGTCCGATCCAAGGCTCTGGCGTATTCCCCGCACTTTGCCATCCGATTGTATAATGGGGAACGCTGACTTCTTTCGCGATCAAATCAGCTGTTTCCTGCAATTGAACCGGGTAGGGATCTCCCATCTGCAAAATTTTCTCTGGAAGACTGTGTGCAGAAAAGATAACAACCGTTTTATCATGTTCGCCTTCAGGAATGTTATTAAACGTTTGTTTAATTCCTTCCGCCCAAAATTGAATATACTTAGGCTCGTCATACCAGCTGTCGATCGTCACAAATTCGGGACCGCCGATTTTCGCTGACTCTTCTACTGCACGTCCGTTGTAAGATTTAACACTGAACGTAGAATAATGCGGAGCAAGTACAAGAGTTACAGCTTCCTCGATACCATCCTTTTTCATCTCATGAACAGCATCTTCAATGAAAGGATTGATATGCTTCAAACCTAGGTAGCTTTTAAACTCCTTATCTGGGTAGCGGCGATTCATTTCTTCTTCTAGTTTTTGTGCCTGATCTTCTGTAATCTTAGCAAGAGGTGAGATTCCGCCAATCTGCTCGTATCTTTCTGTCAATTCCTGAAGCTGTTCAGGTGAAGGTTTCCGGCCGCGTCTAATATGTGTGTAGTAGCTTTCTACTTCATCCAGACTTCTTGGGGTTCCATATGCCATCACTAACAAACCTGTTTTCTTTTTCGTCACTTATAATCACCCTAGTTTTTCAGACGTGTATTCATGGACAAAGGTGGTTAATTGTTTCAATGTTGCGATGTTAACCTCCGGGAAAATACCTTTACCCACGTTAAAGATGAATCCTGGCTCTTCCATTCCTTCATCTAAAATCTCTTTTGTTCTTGCTTCGATCACTTCCCAAGGAGCTAGCAGAATAGAAGGATCCAAGTTTCCTTGAAGTGCCTTTGTTACACCCATCTGACGCGCTTCTCTTGGAGAGAGTCTCCAGTCAAGACCGATAACATCGAGCGGCAGCTCGTTCCACTCCATCACCAAGTGGCGTGCACCTGTTCCATAAAGAATCAATGGTACTCCTTCTCCGCGAAGTTCAGAAAAGATTCTGTCCATAACAGGCATAATGTATCTTGCATAATCCTGTGCATTCAATGCGCCAACCCAAGAATCGAAAATCTGAAACGCTTGTGCACCAGCTGCGATCTGTGCTTTCGCATACGCAATCGTCATGTCTCCAAGCTTGTCCATAAGCATGAACCAGCTTTCTGGGTCCGAGAACATAAGCTGCTTTGTTTTATGGTAATCCCGTGAAGGACCCCCTTCAACCATATAGCTTGCAAGTGTAAATGGAGCACCTGCAAAAGTGATTAGAGGAACTTCCAATTGCTGACGCAAAATTTTAATCGTTTCAAGTACATAAGGAACATCTTTTTCAGGGTTAATCGTTCCAAGTCTTTCAACAGCCTCGCGTGTTCTTACAGGATTATCGATAACGGGTCCTACCCCCGGCTTGATTTCTACATCTACACCAATTGCAGGAACCGGCGACATAATATCCTTGTAAAGGATCGCAGCATCAACACCGTGCTGATCAACTGGCAGCTTTGTAACGCCTGCGCACATCTCAGGTCTGTGAGTGATGTCAAACAGTGAATACTTCTCTTTCAATTTACGGTACTCAGGCTGAGAACGGCCCGCCTGTCTCATGTACCATACAGGAATATGTGAATTTTTCTCCTTACGACACGCCTTCAAAAACTCTTCATTCATTGTCAAAACGTACACACCTTTCTATCAAGACCAAAAGCTGCAGCACTATTGTTATCTCCTAGCTGCTGAAACTTAAAACCTCTAAACGTCAATATCCATACACATTGTAAGGGAATTCATAATAAAAGTATAGGCTGAAAGTTCAATTGTCATCATTTTGGCAAATTGCCATTGTCACCCGGCAGTATAACCTCTATACAGGAATCTCTTTAATCGATAATTAGGTTTTATAAAATTGGACTCTTTTCACAAAACCCCTACATGGATTTCCTACTTCTCTATTACCTTAGTCGTATTGGAGCACTATAACTTCAGGCTAAAAATTATTAGATAAAGAACTATCTTTCAGGAAATGCATTGACTCATTTTTAGGACAATTGTTTAATGACTGTAATAAAAGTCAGAAAATTCCGTTAAGGAGTGGGTACAATGTCCATCAACAAAAAAACTATTACCGTTTCAGCCGTAAGTTCTGTTTTACTTTTGTCTCAGTTATATCCAATCAGTAATCTCCCCGTGAATGCTCTTACATCAAATGAACTGGCAAAAGAACATAATCACGAGAATTTTGATATCCGTAAAAATTTATCTGCAGTGCTTCCTGATCGATCACAAATAGAAGCTGCAAATTCATTTATTCAAGAAACAGGCACCGGAACAAAAATCTCCTGGAATTCAACTTTTGGTACACCCTCTTTTATCTCAAAAAACAAAGGATACTTAACTCCTCCATCCAGTTATAACAGTGAGACTATTGCTCGAAACTGGCTTAAAGAGAATTTACAAATGTTCGGACTCTCTTCCAATCAAGCAGACTCCCTTTCAGTTATAAAGAATCATTCTATTCCTGGCAGCGGTCTTCAAACCGTTGTTTTTCAGCAAACCTTCTCTGGGATTGAATCGGCAAACGGCGGACGGTTTATTATTTCTGTCAATAAGGATGGACGTATTCTTTCAGTTGCATCAAATGCTTCAAAGGCGTCAGAAATGGATGAAGCACATAAACTATCAAGCAAAGATGCGCTTCTATCAGTAGTTAATGAACATCTTCCTGATTTAAATTATTCGCCTGTATTAAAGGGGTCAAATAAAGGCTGGGAAGAATATGCTGGCGGCGATAACCTTCCAACTGTTCAGCGCGTTAAAAAATCAGCGTTTGTCACATCCGGTGGTGTAAGACCTGCCTACCGTGTACTTTATATTGAAAAACTGAACAAAGGTAAAGAAGTTGTTGTTGACGGAGTAACAGGTAAAACTCTTTTTGAACGATCACTTGTTCAAAACCTTGATCCAGAAGGCATAATTTTTGAAAATTATCCCGGTTCCCCGACAGGCGGCACACAGGTTGTGAAATCCTTAAAAGGTGACCCAGAAGCTTCTCCGCAAGGATGGCTGCTGCCTGCAAATGATGCTGGCGTTACAACACTTGGAAATAATGCGGACACGTATGCAAACTGGAGTAATTTCCTCGTCCCAGAAGGAGCTGGGCTTGTCAGACCGGTAAACCCCCTCGGGCAATTTAAATATCCGTTTAAAAACGCCTGGAACAAAACTGAAGGACAAACCGCCCCCCCATCTTATGCAGAAGATGTAAACAGTGCAGCAACGAATTTGTTCTATCATCACAACCTGTTTCACGATTATTTTTATAAGCTGGGATGGACAGAATCTGCAGGTAATCTTCAAGCGGCGAATTTCGGAAAAGGCGGTATGGAAGGTGACCCTATCCTCGGTCTTGTTCAAGCAGGCGCAGCATCAGGAGGAGAACCGACATATACGGGCCGTGACAACGCCTATATGCTTACGCTTCCCGATGGTATTCCTGCGTGGAGCGGAATGTTTTTATGGGAGCCGATTAAAGGGGCTTTCGAAGGTGAATATACAGATGGCGACTTTGATGCCGGAATCATTTATCACGAATACAGCCATGCTCTCTCCAACCGTTATGTAGCAGGAGGCGAATCTCTGAACAGCCATCAAGCAGGATCCATGGGTGAAGCTTGGGGGGACTGGTTCGCCATGCACTATCTTGTTAAAAACGGTCTGCAAAAAAACCCTGTTGTCGGGGCATATGTAACGGGGAATCAGGAACGCGGAATCCGAAGCTGGGCACTTGATGACGCTCCCCTTCAGTTTGGTGACGTTGGGTTTGATATCGTTGGTCCTGAAGTCCACGCTGATGGTGAGATTTGGGCGGCTATTCTTTGGCATGTTAGAGAAAGTCTAATAGCTGAGCTAGGAAAAGAAGAAGGTGAATCTGTCGCAGAACATATCGTCATGGATGCAATGCCAATCTCTGCTCCTGATCCGTCAATGGATGATATGCGAACAGCCATCCTTGCAGCTGACCAAGACAGATACGGTGGAGATCATTATAATCTTTTATGGAAAGCTTTTGCCCAAAGAGGTCTAGGGGCTTCAGCCAAATCTTTATCTGGAGATGATACAGATCCCGTACCAGCGTATGACCACCCAGTATCCGGACAAAACGGTATGCTTGCCGGAAAGATTATAAATTCTTCAACAAAAAAACCGGTACAAGATGCAAAGATTATTATTGGACAATATGAAGCCCGTACTAGTCCTGTAGCTTTATCAAGTGATACAGGCGGATTCAGCATGCCTATCGTCTCGGGAACCTATGATATTACCATTCAGGCTCGCGGCTTCGGCTCAACAACATTTAAGAACGTAACTATTACAGCTGGTGAGATTGAATCATTAGAGGTGAATCTATCACCTAACCTTGCTTCTGCAGCAAACGGAGCTGAAGTAGTTTCAGTATCTGATGAAACAGAAACACATCCTGCGAAAAATGCTCTGGATGATACAGAAGCGACCGTGTATGCTTCACAAACAAAAGAAGAGGGCTTTACGGGATCTGAGTTTGTTGTAGATCTTGCAGGAGACAAACCAGCCACCGTTTCAAGTGTCCAAGTAAGTGCATTTAAAGACATTGCAAAAGCACGTTTTTCAGCTTTAAAAGACTTTACCGTACAAACATCGCTTGACGGTGAAAACTGGACTGCTGTTAAAGACGGTGCATTCAACGCTGGAAAGCCTCGTCCTGCAACACCAGACCTGCATTATAAAACGTTCGATCTGGCTGAACCGGTAAAAGCAAACTTTATTAAGTTCATTGCTAATAATGCTCAAGATAATACTCTCGGCCATGTTCAGGTTGCTGAAGTTCAAGTTTTTGCAGAACGGTCATCAAAAGTTAAGGCATTGCCTCCTGTTGTTACAGAACCATTTAAAAGTGAAGGGGTAATCCAGGCAGGCAACCCGGCAACAGGAATCGGAAGCTTAGCTGACTTGGACGCGACAGGAAGTGTAACACAGAACGAATTCGTTTCGACCCAAAACCCTGAACCGGCATCACAAGGTGTAGATGGATATGTAGTAAGTCTTCCTGAACAATATCGTGATGGATTGCATAACTTATCTGTCACAGGTCCTGATGATGGGGCACATGATCTTGATGTTTATTTCTATGATTCATCATTCAATCTGATCGGCAGCATCGCAACAGCGGGGGCGAATGAGACAGGAATTGTCCCTGGTGGTACATCTTATATCTATGTAGGTCTGTATTCCGGTGCAAATGTTCCATTTACACTAGATGTGAAAAGTCCATTTGCGAATTAAATGAAAATACAGTGTGAAAGATGGGCTTCGTACCCATCTTTTTTGTTCGTTTAACAGTTTATGAGCATCACACGGTCCCTGATTAATACGTAGTAAGCTTAATCGCACGTTAGCGTGATAGAATCGCACGGTATTTTAATTAAATACTATTTCCGTTAACTTTCGACAAACGTCCTCTTAATAAAAGGCTGTTTTCGTAAACTTTGTTGTTTTTGGAAGATGTTGATTTCCGTTCCAATTGCTCGCTTTCCGCGGGGCAGGCGGTGAGCCACATTCGTACGTTTCACTTTTAAGTGTCTCACCTGACCGCCAGTCCCGCAGGACAAGGAAGGCTTCGACAGCGCTGCATCGCACGAAGAAAATGTGGTCTTTCATTTTCGAGGAGTCTCGCAACTTCCACTGCAATCAACCTTTTCGATGAAGAACTCTGTAGCAACAATCTTTTAGAATAGAGCCTAATAAAAACTGCAAAAAAGAAGATGGCACAAAAGCCATCTCCCTTAACTTAATCATCATTCTTCTTTTTCTTTTTGTCTTTCTTCTTTCCATTGTTCCCTTTTCCGCGGCTTTCTTTTTTATCATCGTCATCATCACCAAAGCCTGGGAAGAATGAGATTGAAACTGTGTTGGAAGGGTGTCCGTCTTCTTTAGTAAGAGGATTAGAGGGAACGACATAAAAGTCAGGCAGTGTGAACAAATGCTTGCCTGAAGCAACATACTCTCCCTTTCCTTTTACCGTATCCAATTTCGTTGTTTCCCCATCATTTATAGCATAGATTTTATATTGGAGACGCTTGTCCTTAGATGGCGTCCAGCTTAACTTGACAGATGGTATGCCATAGTCACCCATACCAAATTCAGCAGAAAGATCACCGACCTCGATCATTTCGATCGGAGGTTCTAAATCCTTTACTCCATCAGGTTTCTTAAAGGCTAATCCTTGTTGTGAAGGCATCCCGTTAATCACTTGTTTAAATAGAAGAGTAGGCTGTGCACTTCCGCTATTTAAATAGGATTCTTTTGTCGTTTTATCATAACCTACCCAAACAGCTCCGACCACTTGAGGGGTATACCCAACAAACCACGTATCTTTATTTCCTTTATCCACATTCGGATAATTAGTCGTTCCTGTTTTTCCGGCAATCTCCATATTTTCCGGACCATCTGAACCTGTTCCGTTCTCCACAACCTGCTGCAGCATGCGTGTCATGTTCCATGCATTCTGCTTCGTCCATACTTTCTTTTCTTCACGCTTAGCCTTGCCGATCAGCTCGCCTTCATGATTGTAAATTTTGCTTATAACAAAAGGTTCGACGGTCTTCCCTTCATGAAGGAAACTTCTGTAGCCCTTAACCATCTGCAAAGGACTTACCCCATGATCGATTCCGCCAAGCGCGATGCCGAGTCCTTTATCTTCAATCGGCATACCGAGGTCTTCCAAATACTTTTTGGAGTAAGAAATACCAATCTCGTTTAAAAGCCATACAGCTGATGAGTTAACAGAGTGTGTGACAGCATCTACCATCGATACTTTCCCTTCGTATCTGCCGTTATAGTTTTTCGGCTCGTATCCGTTATAGCTCATTTCCTCATCCAGCAGCATGGAATACGGCTTATATTTTTTCGATTCCAAAGCAGGACCATAAACGGATAATGGTTTAAAGGTTGATCCCGGCTGCCGGTTTACTTCAACGCGGTTAAGCCCTTCTGTCACATAGTTCCGACCGCCCTGAACAGCGAGCAGTCCCCCTGTCTGGCTGTCCATGAGAACCATGGCTCCTTCAGGTTTTTCCTTTCCGGTCCCGATAAAATACTTTCCTTCTTGAAAGCTTTTATAAACAGAATTTTGTGCAGCAGGATCCATTGGCACGACTATCTTATACCCGCCCTGCCTCAACTCTTCTCTCGAGATATGATACTTCTCTCTCGCTTCTTTAATAACCATGTCAATATAAGTAGAATAAGCCGGATTTCGTTCTTCCTGAGTAAAGTTTACGGCGATCGTTTGCCCTTGTGCTCTTACTGTTTCATTCGGAGATAAATAGTTTTGTTTCTCCATAAGGGTCAGCACTAGATCTCGGCGTTCCTTTGCAGCAACCGGATGTTTAATAGGCGAGTAATGACCTGGAGCTTTCGGAAGTCCGGCTAGCATTGCACCCTCTGCAACAGTTAGTTCACTTACATCTTTATTAAAATACGTTTTGGCAGCAAGCTGAATGCCATATGCCCCGTGTCCAAAATAAATTTGGTTCAGGTACATCTCCAAAATCTTGTTTTTTGAATATCTTCGTTCAAGATTAATGGCGATAACCGCTTCTTTTGTTTTGCGTAGCCAGGATTTTTCATGTGATAGAAAAACATTTTTAGCCAGCTGCTGCGTGATCGTACTTCCGCCTTCAACCTTGCTTCCAGCTAAAATATCTTTATAAATGGCACGTGAAATCGCTTTTGCATCAATTCCGTTATGTTTATAAAAACGTGAGTCCTCTACTGCTACAAAAGCTTCCTGAACATGAACAGGAATATCATTTATATCAACGATTTCCCTGTTTTCATCATATATTTTTGTGATTCTTTCACCTTTTTCGTTCACCAAAAACGTCGCCGAATCCATTACAAGGTCTTTTTCATCAATCACATAGTCTCCCGCCATAATGATAAAAAGATAGGCAAAAAATCCGATGATCAATGAACCAACTAAAATACCAAGTGCGACAAGACTTTTCTTCACCATAATTAAACCTCATTTCCTTCTAGGTCGAAAAGTACATTTTATATAATTTTCCCTCAGATGGAAAGTATATTACAAGCAGTAAGATTCTTACACTGTTTAACCCGCATGTTGGTTGGGTAAAACAAAGATAAATCGATTAAAAGGCAGGGATTAGCAAATGAAGACATATATCACGTACGGAACAACCGACTATCTATCCAGCTATCAAGAAAAATACAACCAGGCGCTCCTGCTAGAAGGTGATTCAAACTCCGCACTCGTTTATGAAACAGATGGAGAGAATCCTTTTACTGAAAAACATGAATATGAAGTGATCAACCAGAGAGGATCCTTATCAGGCGCAGGCTTTGTCGTTATGAATCACGTTCCTGTAACAGAGGATGGCCGCAGTCTTTTTGAAGAGCGTTTTCAGAATCGTGCAGGGCTTGTTGAGAATGAACCTGGATTCATTGGAATTCGTGTACTCCGCCCGCTTCACCAAGACCCGTATATTATAATGACTCTCTGGAACTCCCATGCTGATTTCATTAATTGGCAGCAATCAAAAGCATATGAAGAAGCTCATAAGGACAGAGGCACTTCTAAAGGACTTCCTGAAACTCTTTTCTCTGGCAAGTCATTTGTCAAAGAATACATGGTCGTTCAATGAGTATGAATGCATCAGAACTAAAACGTGTTTCTGTTATCTTAAATCCTAAAGCGGGACAGGGACGTCTTCTCAACAATTGGAACGAAGTCATTACAGAATTGAAAAATGGTTTTCATGACGTACAAGTATACGAAACATCAGCCCCTGGTGAAAGTGCATCTTTTGTAGAGCAGCTTCATGCAGATACAGATGTGATCCTTGCAGCTGGCGGGGACGGTACCGTACATGAAATTGCAGAGGCATTATTATCATTAGAAGAAAGAAAACCCGCATTCGGAATTTTACCTGGAGGAACCTGCAATGATTTTTCACGGGCTCTCGGCATGAACCAAAATCCTGTAAAAGCCGCCGAACAGCTGAGTCAGAAAAATATCAGGCATATTGATATAGGAGAATTCGACGGACATTTCTTTACGAACTTTTGGGGAGTCGGATTAATTACACATGTATCAGAATCTATAGACCCGGATACAAAAGAAAAATTCGGGAGACTGTCTTATTATTTATCTGCAGCAAAATCAATGCAAACGTGGGAACCTTTTGAGATCTCGGTTCAATCTGATGAGTTTCAGTTCGAAGGGAAAGCAGCCATGTTTTTAGCCGTAAACGGACCTTTTACAGGCGGGATCAGACCTTTCTTTCCAGACACTGATATTCAAGATGGCAAACTGGATTGTTTGCTAATCGAAGAACCTTCTATTTCGTTTATTTGGGATGTTCTGCAAAATCGGCTTACCGACACATCCTATGAGGGACAGGGCTATCACTATTTTCAAAGCTCAGAAATTCAAATAAAAACCGCTCCCCAGCAGTTAATTGACTGTGATGGAGAACGGGAACATAAAACACCTTCTGTCGTTAAATGCCTTAAACAGCATATATCAGCACTTACTGGGGATGTTTCCTTTTAAAAAAAGGAAGCGTCCTTTTTTTGTATGCCCGAATAGACTCACGGCCGCCGATACATAAAAGCAGCCAGACAGTACCTGCAGAAAAGCCTGCCAGCACATCAGATGGATAGTGGACTCCTAAGTAGATCCGGCTGAATCCGATCAGCAAGATCAAAGTGATAAAACCTATCCCCAACAATAGTTTGAGTGATCTTCCCCTCTGGCTTCTTATTACTAAATAGCCTAAGAATCCATAATAAATTAAACTTCCCATTGAATGACCGCTAGGGTAGCTGAATCCTTGTTCAATGATAAGGCTGTTTTCCGGCCGAACTCTTCCAAACCAGTGCTTAAGACCAAGATTTAAGAGACCTCCGCCTGCTACAGCAATTATATAAAATATTGCTCCCCAATAATTTTTCCGTCTCACGATCAGCCAAACCAGACTTCCTATCAAAAGGAGGGTAAGTATTGTTTTACCACCTAAAAAGGTTATAAATTTCATAATTTCCGTTAACGTCTCGGTTCGAATATTCGATACATATTGGATGATAACTTGGTCAAACGTAAATCGTTCCTGTTCCATCAAATCCTCAGACAGTTCAAAGAATACATTTAAGGAATAAAAAGAAAGAAAGAGACCGGCTAAAATATAGATAACGGGGAGTATCGGAAAAGGTAACTTGTTTGCTAAGTCTCGTAACATAAGATCTCCTCTTTTATAAATTATATATACCTCAAGTTTTCACCGTTTCAATGAGTATTAAACTTTTTTCTCAGCTGGGCTGTACATTGAGGGCATGCCTCCTTTTTTATATTTGATACAATTTAGATAATGTCTTAGATTAAGTTATTAAAAAACCTATATTAGATAGCTAAATTTGGACGATATTATTTATTTTTTATTTTGTTAAAAATAAAAAATTAGGGGCTGCCAAAAGCAAGTTTACCTTGTTTTTGGGACAGCCCCTTGGTCATACATTCTATTTAACAAGTTTCACTAGCATATGAGCCAGCTTATGGCGCTCTTCTTGTTCTCCGACTTTCCATAATTCTTTTAAGAGGTTTTCTTCAGAGTTGCGAGGCTCCTCATGTGCAGCGAGATAATCAGCAACTTTTTCTGCCGTTTTTGCAAGTGTTTCCTCGCTCATACCCATCTTCTCGCCGACTTCAACTTTGCTGTGAAGATAGCTTTTGAATTCTTCAAAATTAGACAAGATTTCGTCTTTTTTGCTTTCACTCATACGGCTTGCTGTGTCCTCAACCTTGCTCATGTCAACATCACGTTCTTTGTCCACCATGTGTTTGCTTTCCATTTTTTTACCTCCTTAAAAGTGTGTGTGTATGACCTTTGTTTAACTATTGTGTTAGGTCTGTTATCCATTTACCTTTTTTTCACACAACTTAAACTTATTTATACAGTTTGATTTATTTCAGTTTTTTCTATTCATACTTTCGGTTTACTATGATTAGAAAAAGGGAAGGATACTTTTGTAGAACAAGATTCAGGAGGTTATACAAATGGAAAAAGACTTACAAGCACTAATTGATGGACTAAACGAGGATCTTGCAAACGAGTACTCAGCGATCATTATGTACAACCATAATGCAGCAACAGTATCTGGATTGTACCGTCAGATCTTAAAACCTTTCTTCCAAAGTGAAATTACGGATGAGCAGGGACATGCTCTTTATTTAGCAGAAAAGATCAAAACGTTAGGCGGAACACCCACTACTCAGCCGAAGCCAGTTAAACAAGTAGAAAGCGTGCGCGAAATGCTTGAAGAAGCACGCAATGCTGAAGAAGACACAATCAGACGTTATGAAGAGCGTAAAGAGCAAGCATCTAACCTAAAGCTGACTGAGTTAGTTGTTCAGCTGGAAGATATGATCGCTGATGAAACAAAGCATAAGGAAGAAATGGATCGCTTACTAAGCGATAGCCGCTTCTAAATAAATATATGATTAAAAAGCCAGCTAACATTTTAGCTGGCTTTTTCGTTTGTTGGTGTCTGAGGCTTTTACGGTACGTGCTCTTAAAATTTATTACACGTTCGCCCATTGAAAGGCTCGTTTCACCCCAAATACAAATGTTCCACCCCAATACTGCCGAGTTTCACCCCGTGAATTACTGCTTTCACCCGATGATACTTAAGTTTCACCCCAACTATCTATTACGGAGGAATTTTGAATTTTGAATATCAAAATCTTCATTATTTCTTCCGTTTCCAGCCTATTCAAACAGAAATAAAAAAAGCTGCTTAGAAAAGCAACCTTTTTCTTATAAATCTCTATTCTGTTCCATTAAAACACGCCATCTGAAACAGTTTTGAGCCACTTCCCCTAGATCCTCCAAAAAATGATAATTTGCATATGCTCCCACAATCGCTCCAAGACCTGGCACCATCTGAAGCATCTTGATCAAATCGATATGATCGCGATAATCCTGCTGCAGTTCTTGCCAATTGATATTCTCAAGCGCTCCTGGATGTTCAGGAAATTCATGAATCGTTTCTTTCCAAAAGACTACTTTTTCAAACGCTTCTTTCCTTTTATGAGGATCGGAAAAAGCAAGACGGAACACATGAAGTATGAAAATCCGTTCTCTGTAGTCTTTTACATCCAATCCATATATGCTTGCGGCTTCAAAAAGGAACTTCATTTTTATCCCCATCAGTAAAGGAAAATCAGCAAGACCGAGCAATATACCTCCAGCCCCTGTACCAGCGCCTTCTACAGCCGCTGTTTTTTTATAAAAAGCGAGGCGCTCCTTCAGTTTTTCGTCTCTTTCACGAAGCTCTGCTTCGAGCTGAGTCGTCCGCTTCGTCGTATATTCCGAGCCTACTAATGTTGCTTTTATCATATGTTTCATACTAGTTGTAATCACGTCATGCACTTTTTGAGGTATTTTCTCATTAATTTTTGTCTGAATCGATTTTGTTGCTTTGTTCCAAAGCGAGGGCCGCTTCGTCATTTCAACTTCCCAGCTTTTCAGTTCTTCAAAAACCTTTTGTTCATAAGTGTTCATCTTTCTCCTCCTCTCCTAGACATACGGATTAACGATCTTATTAGTTTCAAGTAAACACTTATAATTCCCTTTTCGTTGGAATGCCTAATGGAAAATTAAATAGATTTTCTGGATCATATTTTGTTTTCACTTTAATCAACCGGGGCAGATTTTCAAAATAGCATTGTTCAAGCCAATCCTTAATGAAATTACAATAAACAAAAAAACTTCCTAACCTCTAAGGCTAGGAAGATAGTGTTATATGTTTCTTTGTCATGGATGGCAGGCGTAACAGACTGTACACGAATGCTGAAACAGGCATCAATAGTGCAATCAGCCAATCACCTGTGAGGATTCCGTAAAACACTCCATACAAGATTCCCTGCATCAGCAAAAGACCTCGCAGCCACTTAATAAATGCCGCAATTTTTAATTTATTCTCGATTGGATATATGTTAAAAATCACATTCCATTTATATTGCGTGTAGAGTGTAAACAATTGCAGCGCAAGCATTTGAAAAAACAATATAACTACAGCCAGCTGCCACCATCCGGGTGGAATCAGATATAAAAAGATAAAACCGATTAAAACCAGCCTTATGTACAAACCTAAGTAATCACCTGATCGCGTAAATGTTTTCATAAAAAGTGCCGGCATCATATTCTTTTTCTTAAAAGAGAACGTACCAAGCATGTTCAGCAAAGGTCTTTTATGAACGGTTTGTTTCAGTGCAGGAACATCTGTAAAGTAATTTACTAAACGGTATCCCTTCATCTTTAGCGTCTGTTCTTCAGCTAAAAGCATTTCCCATTGGTAACCGTGAATCTTCTTAAAAACACCGAACACAAAGTTCTTTAAAACATACATAATAGCAAACATGGCAATCAAGAAGACAAAAGCTTCGTTAAACAGAAGATATACATAAACAAAATTCACGATAAATCTCATGATCTTATAGTTTAATTGGTGGCTTTTATACGGCAACCTTCTTTCTTCCCACGAAACATATAAATTAAATACTTTCGCAGCGATTAAAAAGAAAGCAAAAGTGACATACATTTTCCATCCATCTGTAATGAATACCTGGACAATCGGCCACGTCAGTGTAAATACAAAAAGAGTTAAAAACGAACCGCTTGCGATCGCAGAAAATAAGCTCTGTGAAAAATAATGCTTCATCCCAGATTCTACAGGCAGTAAAAAAACAAGGTCTCCCTCTTTTAATAAAGTTCTTATTGCACTTTTCGTCAGCAAGAACGAAAACAGCACCGTCAGAATAAGCACTGCAGGGAAATCCTGAGGTAGTGCTTTAAGAAGCTTTGCATAATAAATACTGCCCACAATGATGAGTAAAATTAATGAAACAATGAGTCCGCTGTTTGCCATTAAACTAAAATATTTTAACGTTTGAGTTAAATGTGCGTTGCGGCGTTTGCGCCATAATTTTTTAACATCGATCATGTTACTTTACCTCGAGCTACATAAAGGTAGATCTCATCAAGGGTAGCATCGGTCAGCCCGCTTCTTTCCCTCAATTCCTCCAAAGTTCCGCTTAACACTAATCTGCCTTCATGCATGATCAAGAAACGGTCACAGTACCTCTCAGCAGTAGAAAGGATATGAGTGGACATTAGAACTCCTGCACCGCTATTTTTAAACGCAACCATATATTCAAGGAAAGATTGAATACCTAGAGGATCCAGACCTACGAATGGCTCGTCTACAATATAAAGCTTTGGCTCCACTAATAGGGCGCAAAGGATCATTACCTTTTGTTTCATCCCTTTAGAGAATTGGTTTGGAAACCATTTAATCTTATTATCCATACGAAATTCTTCAAGCAAAGGCCGTACCCTCGCTAAAAAAGTTTGTTCTTCAAGACCATAAGCCATAGCCGTTAACTCAAGGTGCTCCCATAATGTAAGCTCTTCATAAAGAATGGGGATCTCAGGGATATAAGTAAACTGGCTGCGGTAAATTTCCGGTTCATCCCGGAAGGTTTGCCCTAAAATCTTCGAGCTGCCAGACATAGGTTCCATCAGTCCGAGAACATGTTTAATCGTCGTACTTTTTCCAGCTCCGTTTAATCCGATCAGCCCGACAATTTCACTTTCTTTCACAGAAAAATTCAGGTTATGGATGACAGGCTGATTCGGCATATAACCGCCTGTTAAGTCACTGACTTCTAGGATAGGTTTCATTTTTTACCCTCCCTTTTCTTTGGTTTATCTTTACACACCTATTATTTACCATATTTTTTGTTTTACCCTTTAAGAAGCAGGCATTGGAGTTGGTGTAGGCTCCGCATAACCTTCTTTATATTTCTCATCAATCATTTTCCGGATTTCAAGTGTGCTTTTGCCTTCTGCAGACTCACTCATACTGATTGCTGCAATTTCAAGACAAGTGCCGCATTTTGTTCCATGATCATCCCATACGATTTTTCCGTCTTCTTTATTATCAGCTACAAAGCAATCATAATTGTTTTTATGCCCTGCAGAATCACCGCAGCCGCAATAACAAGGCATTGATTCCAGCACTTCTTTAAACTTTGGTGCAGCGGCATAAATCGCTGAAATTTCTTTAGGCTGTTTATCTAAAAATGCAGGCATAATGTCAACGGAAGCTGTTAATTGTTGAATATCACCATTAGCAAGATGCTTTTCATGTCCACTTTTTTCATGTTTTTGCTGTGATTGTCCTTGATGGTTCTTATGCTCTTCTTCTTTCTCATTCCCGCATCCTGAAATGAGAACACCAGCAGCAAGAGTCATCGTCATTACTAGTTGTCTTCTTTTCACAGAGGACCCTCCTCTTGTTCATTCTTATCTAATAATAGCTCAATTCAAGCCCTTTTTTCCAATTTTATATGTATAACAAGTAAGACTGTATGGACAAGATATAAGGGAAGAAGGTATCCCCCCTTCTTCAGGGAGAAAGATACAACGGTTCAGATTTTTTTTAAAATGCTTTTCATTTAAGGAGATGGTTCTCTTGGACTATTCAGTGCTTGAGCAATTGCAGATTCTTAAACTAGAGGTGCATGGCTAAAAAATCTTATTGCTTTGTTTTCATGTTCTCCTTTCTTCTCTAACCTCTATAAGAAGGAGAGTTCTATTTTCTAATAGGACTCTTCTTCTTTATTTTTGGCTGTTAGTAGTGGTTGATTTCCGCTCCAGGATGCTCGCTTTCCGCGGGGCGTGCGGTGAGCCTCCCTATCGCTTCGCGCTGGCGGGGTCTCACCTGTCCCACTGATCCCGCTGGAGTCTCGCACCTTGCGCTCCAATCAACTTGTCAATGAAGTGTCTACAATAAAAATAATCCAAAAACACAAATCATTTAGAAAACAGTCTTATTTTTCTCGTCGTTAATGTGTGTTATGATAAGTAAAAAAAATGAGGTGAGCCGCTTGTCCCACGATTCAAACTGCATTTTTTGTAAAATTGTTTCAGGTGAAATTCCGTCCTACAAAGTGTATGAAGATGAAAATGTTCTTGCCTTTTTAGACATCAGCCAGGTTACAAAAGGACATACGCTGATCATTCCAAAGGAACATTCAAAAGATGTTTTTGAGCTGTCTGAAGAAACAGCAGCCAAGCTTTTTTCTGCTGTGCCAAAAATCGCTTCAAGCATTAAACAAACGTTTAACCCAATTGGATTGAATCTTTTAAATAACAACGGCGAAGCTGCCGGCCAGTCTGTCTTCCACTACCACATGCATTTTATTCCGCGATATGGTTCTGGTGATGGTTTTGGTGCAGTCTGGAAAACGCAGGAGCTCCCTGCCAATGAAATGGCTGAGATCGCTCAAAACATTAAAGAAAACGTCTAGAACTAACACTACATAGTAAAACTGCCTATCTTACCAAGGCAGTTTTTTCATATTCAAGAGCATCACATCATCAGAGGAGGAGAAGAAATGGAACGCATTTATTTTCAAGCAGGACCGACTACTCTGCCTAAAGAGGTTTTGAAACGTGCTAAGTCAGAGTGGGATGACTTTAAGGAAACAGGGTTAAATATTATGGAACACAGCCACAGAGGGGAAACATATGAAGAAATTCATGAACAGGCTAAGACCCTTATGCGGAATTTATTAGATATCCCTGAAACACATGATGTTTTATTTTTGCAAGGCGGAGCAAGTCTCCAGTTTGCCATGCTCCCTATGAATTTACTCAGTTCTGGCAAAACCGCTAAATACGTATTAACTGGATCATGGTCAGAAAAAGCATTTAAAGAAGCATCAAAAATCGGTTCAACTGAAGCTGTCGTCTCAGGGAAAGACACCAAATACCGGACGCTTCCAGAAATGAATTATAAACCAAGCGATCAAGACGCTTACCTGCACATCACCTCTAATAACACAATCTATGGAACTCAATGGCCAGACTTGGATGCATTTTCTCATCCTGCTCTCGTTGCAGACATGTCGAGTGACATAATGAGCAAGCCTTTTAATGTTTCTAACTATGCTCTGATATATGCAGGCGCCCAAAAAAACCTTGGCCCAGCTGGAGTTACAGCTGTTATTATCCGAAAAGACCTATTAAAAGAAAACGAATCGCTCCCTTCTATCCTGTCGTATCAGGTACATGCAAAGAACAGATCTCTTTATAACACACCGCCAGTATACTCAATTTACCTGCTTAATCTTGTTTTGCAATGGATCGAAGAACAAGGCGGTGTAAAAGAATTAGAAGTTAAAAATAAAAAGAAAGCAGAGATAATCTATAACGCGATTGACAGCAGCGATGGTTTTTATAATGGTTATGCGACGCCAGAGTCACGCTCACATATGAATATCACCTTCACATTAAGTGATCCCGAATTAGAAAAACGTTTTATAAAAGAAAGTGAAGAAAACGGTATTTTTGGATTGAAGGGGCATCGTTCTGTCGGTGGTTTCAGAGCTTCGATCTATAACGCTGTACCAGAAAAATCATGCGAAAAACTTGCCGATTTCATGCTTCACTTTCAGGGAAAATACGGTAAATAAGTATATAGCCTTTAAATTTTTCAATATCTTTGATACAGTAGAGTTACTTTCGCAATAGGCCACGAGGGCACTATTGGAAAGAAATTTAGGCTAAAAGAAATAGCTGAGGAGAGATGAGAAATGAAAACAAAATCATTAGCGTTAACATCAGTACTTATTGCATTAGGGTATGTTTTTCACACGGTTGTGCCGCCATTATTCTTCGGGATGAAGCCTGACTTGCTTCTGGTAATGATGTTCTTAGCCATCATGCTTGCACCAACGAAACAGAATGTTTTGATCGCAAGTATGGCAGCAGGTGTCATTTCAGCACTGACAACCGGAATGGCTGGAGGACAAATTGCAAACATTGTGGAAAAACCAATTACAGCATTTATATTTTTAGGAATGTTCTTATTAGCACGTAAAGTAAAAGTAAATACTTACAGTGCTGTTCTATTAACCGTTATCGGAACAATTGTCAGCGGAACATTATTCTTGCTCGTAGCCATGATGGTCGCTGGTCTGCCAGGATCATTGTTCAGCTTTATTGGAATGATCGTACTTCCTACTAGCATAATTAGCGGACTAATCATGTTCTTTATTTATCCGGTGGCAAACCGCTTCTCAAAACGATCAAATTTAACTGCATAAAATAAAATTTAAAAAGCCAGTTCCTTTAAGGAGCTGGCTTTATGTATGTGTCTTCTTCTGTCTCTTCCCAAGATTGAAACGCTGAAATTTCACTCGATAATGTTTTAAACAAAAACGCCAAAACTGTAGCATCATCCAATAAACCTGCCCCAATCAAGAAATCAGGAACCGCATCAATCGGACTCACAAAATAGAGAAGACCAGCAACGATAAGAACCATTGATTTTTTAGAGACGTCTCGGTAATCACCTTTTTTATAGGATCTTACTAAGCGGACAAGTGCTTTCACCTGTGCTCCTAGATCTCTCAAACCTTGCTTATCTGATTGAGAAGTTTTGTCTTCGGCTTTTGTAACAAGCTCACCTGTTTGTGTCGAACTTTCTAAAACAGCATTCGCCTTTTCTTTCATCTTATTAAAATAATTGCCGATTGTATTTTGCTTCAAACCCATTCCCCTCCTGGTCTTTTTTTATATGTATACCCTCTTTTTATATTCTTCGTCAAATATTATCACGATTTCCCTTTTTTAATTTTTGCTTTTCTAATCGTCAAAGTATGCCAGCAATCTACTAAATCAGACATACAGCGAGTTATTAAGCACGTCCAATGAAAAACAATGAAAGCAGCTATAGACATCGTCATTCCAAGGGTTGAAATCATATTCATAAGCATATATCCCACAACGTGTATCTTGTCCAAACATGACGAAATCTATCGGGAAATATTTTTATATTCGTCATTATTTTTCATAGGATTATAAGAGAAATTCACGAATTTATTAGATAATAAAAGAATGAGGAGGAATTTTAAGATGTCTAAATCAAAATCCATGGTAGTAGGTTTCGCATTAGGAACGGTTGTAACAGCAGCAGCTACTTTACTTTCAACACCTAAGGCAGGCAAAGAGGTAAGAAAAGATCTGAAAGAAAATATGGATAAAATGAAATCTACATTCTCCAGCATTAAGCGCGACGGGATTCAGCTTAGAGCAAAGATCAAATTTGCTAATAAAGAAAAAGAGGAAGCGATGCAAGAAACAGCTGCTTCTACTATTGAAAACATGGAAGAAGAAATCGAGCAGGATACGAAATAAATAACAAAAAAATTCTCCAGCAGTGGGGAATTTTTTTCTTTATGTACAAACATATAGATTCTCTGACTTTATCACTATATCTGCTAAAAGTTATAATTCTAATTTACTAAAAAATAAGCAGAAATTGAAAAATTTTACTTTCTTATTATAGGAAATACTGGCATAATGAGGAATAGGATGTGTTTTATAAGATGGAGGGGCATTTTAAAAATGAACAAAGATCAATTATATAGTTTTCAAGAAGCCATGATCTATAGTCACAAACTTTCACAAATTAGTAAAGCTTTATGGAAAAGTGTAGAAAAAGACTGGCAAAATTGGATTAAAGATTATGGATTAAACATTAACGAACACCATATCCTTTGGATTGCTCATCATCTAGAAGGCGCTTCAATTTCGGATATCGCGAAATTCGGTGTTATGCACGTATCAACAGCCTTTAACTTTTCAAAGAAACTTGAAGAACAAGGCTACCTTACATTTTCTAAAAAAGAAGACGACAAACGAAATACATACATCTGTTTAACAGATAAAGGTGAAGAACTTCTATTACAAACATTAAACACATATGATCCAGCCAAATTCGGTGTATTCAGCGCATCTATGCCAATTAAAGAACTCTTTGGAAGATTTCCTGAGTTCCCTGAGCTGATGTCAATTATCCGCAATTTATATGGTGAAGATTTCATGTCTATCTTCAACAAACTGGAAGAAAAAATCGAAGCAACAATCGAAGAACAAGCAGCTTCACCTGTTATCGCAGCTGAAGAAATTGCTTCTTCTCATTCATAACGAACAGAAAGTTCATATAGCTTTTCCATCAATGAAGTATATTTTTCCTGATGAAGTAATGCCAGGATTGTTTCTCTAGGATTAAGCTTTGGTGTCAGCATACCTGCAAAGTGAATTAACAGCGGTGTGTAATGAACAAAACCTGCTTCTTTTTGCATAAAAAATATTTTTTCAAGCTCATCGCAAAGCTGAATGATATCATTCACTTCTGTTTCGGTGAGCTTTTTTTCCATGACTAGCCTGAAGAATGGATACGAAGTAAGATCGACACTTTCAATCGTCAGCTGATTATAAAATTCCAGTCTTTCTAACCTCTCTTCAACCGTCTCCATACATACCCTGCTTTCTAGTCATACTATGTCTATATTATAATCCAACTTTCCCCATTTGGATATGGTTTTAATTTTCTAAAAGCATGATGTTTTTGTGAAAGACAACCACACGCACCCCGTGGAAATTCAGCACCATGGAACGGAGATTAAACAAAAACAAGAATGTTAACGTAAGATTTTTTACTGATAGAGTGTTGCTAAAAGTCCTTTGCTATATTCTTCATCGACTAGTTGATAGGAGTGTAAGGTGCGTGCCTACCACCTGAGAAGCTTCTCGTAGGGCATGCGACGAGGAAGCTCACATCGTTAGCATATACTTGTAGACGCAGGAGCAAGGATACTTTTTTGGAGCGGGACAGGTGACGCAAAGCGCAGAGGAGGCTCACCGCACGCCCCCCGGAAAGCGAGCACCTGGAACGGAGATCAACTACTTTCAAGTTCAATAATGCTCTACAAAAACAGCCCTTTTAAAAAAACACCCTAGCCCGCAAAAATCTGCGAACCAGAGTGTTTCTCGTTATTCTTTCGTATAAACGCCAAACTTAATGGAATTCTTCTTTAAATCAAATTCTTCTGTTTTTACAGCATATCCTGGTTTTGTTGGCATTTCTGTTACCCTCATCAAAATGCTTTCATCTGAAGGATAAACATCTACCCATTCTGGAAACTTAACCGTATTCTTCAGCAGTTTAAATACCTCGTCCCCTGGCAAAGGAAAACGTCCAACATGGATATCCTTCTCTTTTAATAACAGATCACCATTGTCCATAACTTCCGGCTCAAAGGTAATCTGATAAGGAAGTTCCTGGTTAAAAGCCACAAATGAACCGTTCAGTACAGCTTCATCCCGTAAATTAACGTATACATTTACATTTGGAGCTTTTTTCTTCAGCTCTTTGTTCAGCAAGTCTTCCACCTGTTCCTTCTCGGTATGTATGCTTAACAATTTTTGATTATCGCGAATATCTGAATCTAGTGCACTTCTATCCAAATGCCCGCCTTTCGGATCTGTAAAAAGTAAAATGATGACTGTTGCTGGAATTGCTACTGTTATAAGTAATAATATAAAGAATGCTGCTTTCCATTTATTTCGCATCTTCTCTCCCCTTGTTTGAAAAGTATTTTTTCTATTCATATTCCACATATTTTGGTAAAGTTAAACAAGTAGTTCATGTTGGAGGTTTTTAAATGGCTGGCTATTTATTCGTTTTTTTAGCACCTGTATTTTTATTTGTATTCAATTCACTCACATACAAGCTCTGTGATAAAAAAAACTTGTCCCCAAAACAGGAAGATTCAGTTTACCGAACCATAAATGTTTCTATTACCATTCTTCTCATTTCTTCTTATATTTCAAACGTCTTTTAGAGAAAACTTTGCTGGCTGCACGATTTAAGTCAATCCTTTAATGCAAATAGTAAAAGGGGGAACCAGACTGCATTCCCCCTTGTGTAACTTTAACATACATATGCGCTGCACCTATTGATCAAGAGTAGTAAAAACAACAATAACGAATCTGCTTAAATAGTTCAAGCCATACAGTCCATTTCAAAAGAAAAGGCTGCAAGACTAGCGTTTATATTAGCAGAAACAAGCAGCACCTACAATTATCAATAAGATAAACAACACTACAATCAACGCAAAGCCTCTTCCATGTCCGTGTCCTGAGCCCATGTTGCCACCTCCTTCATCAATCAGTACACTATCCTATGCATCATGAGTAAGATACGCATAGGCATCTGCCCTCATATCGCTGAATTTTCATACTTTCATTATTTACAGTGAGATGCTCCAATAATGATGAGAAGGATAAAAAGAACAAGAATTAATGCGAATCCTCCCCCACACCCGTAACCATAACCGTAACTCATCATCATACCTCCCTTTTCTTTCTCCATATCATATAGTGATGTGCCCTGTTTTGATTAGACGAATGTCCCGGGTTTTAAAAATTTTTTTATGAAATTTGATTACTATACGCTAAAACACGCAAAATATAATGTGTAAATTTTCTCATATTTCGTTTATTGAATAGGAATACTCACAACGTTTATGCTATAGTTAGAGATGTTAAATTATTACTTCACAGTAGGAGTGTTTGAAAATGAAAAAATGGATGTTATCTTTAGGGCTAACAGCGGGACTAATTTCTCTATCCGCTTGTAATAACGCTGGTGCTGACTCAGAAGCAATTGTTGAATCTAAAGCTGGAGATATTACAAAAGAACAGTTTTACAATAAAATGAAAGAACAATATGGTGATCAAGTACTTAACCAAATGATCGATGAAATGGTACTTGAAGATAAATACAAAGTAACAGACAAAGAAATTGATAAAGAAATCGACAAGATCAAGGAAGAGCTTGGCGGAGAAGATGCTTTCAAACAAGCACTTGAGCAAAATGGCTTATCTGATGAGAAACAGCTAAAAGAACGCGTAAAGTCTATGCTTTTAAATGAAAAAGCTGCAACTGAAGGTGTTAAGATTTCTGAAGATGAAATGAAGAAAGTATTTGAAGAAAAATACAAAACAGAAGTAAAAGCTAGCCACATCTTAGTTGATGATGAAAAAACAGCTAAAGAAGTTCAAAAGAAACTTAATGAGGGCGGAGACTTTGCTAAACTAGCAGAAGAATACTCTAAAGACCCTGGTTCTAAATCAAAAGGCGGAGACCTTGGCTTCTTCGGTAAAGGTGCTATGGTTCCTGAATTTGAAAAAGTAGCGTTCACTCTTGATAAAGGTGAAACGAGTGACCTTGTTAAGTCTGATTATGGTGTCCACATCATCAAAGTAACGGACAAGCGTGAAAACAAGTTCGAAGACAAGAAAGAACAAGTTGAACAAGAATTAAAACAGCAAAAAGCTAAACCAATCACTGAAATTCTAGAAAATCTTCGCAAAAAAGCGGACGTTAAGATCAAAGACAAAGAACTAAAAGAAAAGATCGAAAAGAAAGCTGAACAGCCGCAGCAACCAGCAATGCCACAACCGCAACAATAATCAATTAATATGAAACCAGGCCTTTATGAAGGGCCTGGTTTCTATTTTTCTAGCGTCATTTTCCTGAAAAAAAACATGAACGAACAAAAATGAAATTGAACCGAACAAAAAATTGGGGCAACCGTACAAAAAATCGATCTCACTGAACAAAAATGCTTTTCATACAAAATTTGTTCGTACCAGGAAGACACACTCATATAAATAACATACGCTCTTTTCTAAAAGATTATTGCAACTGAGAGATTCTTGTCAAATTCTTCAATGAATAGTTAATTGGAGCGAAAGGACGAGACTCCTCGAAAATGAAAATCGCATTTTCTTCGTGCGATGTAACGCTGTCGCAGCCTTCCTTGTCCTGCAGGATCAGTGGGACAGGTGAGACCACTCAATGTCGCGAGGCGACGAGGGCTCACCGCACACCCTACGGAAAGCGAGTTCTGTAGCGGAAATTAACCTCTTACAAAAGCAACAAAGTTTACGAATCAGCCATAACAAAAGACCTGCTGAACTCAGCAGGTCTTCCTTTTTATTCTCCAGAAGCTTTCTGTTCTGGCTCTAATTCCTCTTCAGCAGCCATTTCGAAGTGCTCATTCATTTCCTTGGCTTCTTCATGTGCTCTCGCCAATTCCAGGCGTTTCATGTACACCTTTCCTTCTTCTTCTATCACCTTTTGCTCAATAGCACGGTCTTCCTGGAAAAGTGTTGTTGCCCTGTATCCGCTATAAATAATGCCGGAAAGTACAAAATACATCCACCATGGAGTCATTACAAAGAACTCACTTACTCCTGCCGAATATTCTTTCAGCACAAATGCAGCAATAAGTATCGCACCAAAAAATAAAGCAGCGTATCCTTTCATCGATAAACTCCCCCTTTTGTTAGACAAGCTTTTAATCAAGTCTATGAGGGAGCTGCAAAAGATATGTCACGAAAGTGCAGGTTTTGCTTTCGTTTCAACCGTTGAATTTGTTTTCACTTTCTTATCAAATGCACGGAACATAACGTAGTAAATTCCCGCACTTATTACAGCTAGAATGAAGAGCAGATAAAACGTATTATCGAAGCCAATCCACATCGTTAATGGAATAGAAATCGGAGCAATCGTGCGGCCGATTGAAAAACGAAGACCTGCTGCCGCGAAGTATTGACCTCTCATGTTCTCTGGTGCCAGTTTAGAAATAAAACTTTCCTGAATCCCTACCACCATCAGTTCGGCAGTCGTAAAGATGACCATCGCTCCAAACAGAACCCACATCATCGTCGTGCCGCCGAAAACAAGCATAGATACACCGTATAGAAGAGCAGAAAAAATAAATACTCTTCCTTCATTAAATCGGTTCATCCATTTAGCCATCCAAACTGTACAAAGTGCAACCATCAATCCGTTTAAGGAAATTAAATATCCGAAAACTTTTTCACCCGTTAATTTAAGATCCCAATTTCCGAGTGCAATCAGCGTTTGTTCCGGTACCTTTTCTGTCAGATAGACAGCTAATAATAAATCCATCTGCATGAATGTTTGAGCTACGAGAATTCCTGCTAGGATAAACAGCAAAAATAACTTATCACTAGCAATAACCCTATAGTCCTTCAATTGTTCCCAAACGGCTTCATGCCATTTTTTATCGGGACCTACTTGTTCAAGAATTTCTTTTTTAACCGGAACCGTTTCTTTAATGTATTTAGCAAGAACAAATGCCAGGATAATACTCCCTATTAAACATGCAAGAAGTAATTCGAAACGATGAGAGAAAAAGAATATACTTCCTAAAACGGGTCCAAATACCACAGAAATGTTGATGGATGTGTAGAACACAGCAAAAACTTCTGTACGATGCTTTTCTTCAACTACATCAGCAATCATGGCATGACTCGCCGGCCAATATAGAGATCCAAACAATCCTAATGCTGAAAAAGCGATAAACGTTAAAATAGGTGAATCCATCCAAGGAGAGTTTGCCAGAACGAAGAATACGAACGAAGCAGCCTGCCCCCTTGCAGAAATAACCATCATCTTTTTGCGTCCATACCTGTCGGCACAATATCCACCGACCAAGTTTGTGATAACACCCACTACTTGTGAGAGTACAAGCAAAATACCAGCTGTTTGTTTTCCCAGCTCATCTGAAAAATAGATAGCCATAAACGGGAAGAACATCCAGAATAATAGATTTACAAAAAACTCTCCGATTAAACGAACTTTAATATTTGTATCCCAGTCTTTCCATTTCATGTTGCACACTCTTTTCTTGTAATTTAAATTCCGATATTTTCATCACTTATACCTGTCTTTTGAGCGCTATATGGAGTAAACAACGGGATTTCTAATAAAACAGAAAAAGCCCATGGATAAGCACCCTTGCATGTGCATACCACAGACTTTTCATAAAAAGGCTGAAGATGACACAAGAAAGATCGCTCAAAAGAAGGTGATCGCATAGCAAAATAAGCCTTTCCTAGAAGGATTGGACGTTATTTAGCTTGCTTTCCTGCCTTAATTTGAACAATGCTTTTCATGAGTCATTGCCTCCTGAATGTTTTCTTATATTTCCAATTCCAAATTTAACATAATTTCAAATAATTCACAATCGTTTTCTTCCAAATTAATTTTTGGCAAATTCCGCTTGGAACTGAGGCTTATACAAGGAACGGTTCTCTAAAGCGAACTGCTTCTCAGTAAACTCTCCTGGCTGTACTTTTTCCAGCGCACGGTCCATCATATTCATTCGTGCATCAAAATTATCAATCATATGAAGAATCTCTGCTTCTCTGATCAATGGCTGTTTCGGGCTTCCCCATTCTGGCTTGCTATGATGGCTAAGCACAAGATGCTGAAGGACAGTTACTTCTTCTCCTTCAATCTCCAACTCTTTTGCTGCCATCCCGATCTCATTTACCATGATCGAAATATGCCCCAGCAATTTACCTTCTAATGTGTATGTCGCTGCGACTGGCCCTGAAAGTTCAATCACTTTTCCAAGGTCGTGCAGAACAATCCCGGAATAAAGAAGATCTGTGTCCAAGGAAGGATATAGTTTGCTGAATGCCTTGGCCATATTGAGCATGGATACAACATGGTAAGCAAGGCCTGAAACGAATTCATGATGATTCTTCACAGCAGCTGGGTATTCCAGAAAATCTGTTTGATATTTTTTAAGCAGGTGCCTCGTGATTCGCTGTATATTCGGATTTTTCATCTCAAATATGTATTGTGTGATCGTCTCCACCATAGCCTCTTGTGTGAGTGGAGCTGTTTCAAGAAAATCGCTTATTTTTACGCCGTCAAGTTCCGTTGCAGGGCGGATCGCTTTAAGCTTAAGCTGCATTTTTCCTCTGTAATTGCCCATTTCACCAGCAAGCTTCACAATTGCTTGTGCCGCATAAAGCTCCTCGTCTTCAGGAGAGCTATCCCATAATTTCGCTTCTACATCACCCGTTTGATCTTGGAGGATCAGCGTCAAAAACGGCTTTCCGTTGCTGGCAGTTCCTTTTACAGACGATTTGACGAGAAAAAACCCGTCCACCATTTCTCCTACCTTATAAAAAGCAAGTCCTTTTTTCATATTCCACCCCGCCTTTCTTTGTTTTAAGTATAGCATATCAGTTTATTTAACTACTTTTGTAAACTCTAAAAAACACATTTACAATAGCTTGTTATTCCTTATCCTGCAAGTCGTTTATTAGTATTTTGATCTGGAAAGCCACACCATTTTTCTTATTAAGCGCAGTTGCTTTACCGCCATGCAGTTCAGCAATCCGTTTTACAATAGCGAGTCCAAGTCCAAACTGGCCCTTGTTACCTTTTCGGAACGGCTGAAAGATTTCTTCTCCTGTCACACCTGTCAATTGCTCTCCATCGTTAAAGACCTCGACGATGAAGTAGCTGCCTTTAAAGAATGCAGATAGCCTGATCGTCTCATTCGCATAACGGAGTGCATTTTGAACCAGATTATCGAGCAAGATACTCCATTGTTCATGATCGCCATTAATCTTGTAATGATTGCCTGTAATTTCAAAGTTTATATCCTCACGCTGATATCTGAACCGCTCAATGATATCTTCAGCCAGATCACCAAACTCAAATGTTTCTTTAGAGAGGACATCAAGCTTCATCGCATCGAGCTTTGTATAATACAGCATATTTTGAACACGCTTTTCCATTCTGTGTGTCTCTTTTAAAATAACGTCCATCATGTCTTCAGTCGTTCCCTTTGGCATGATGCCGTCTTTTACAGACTGTGCATAGCTTTTAATCGTCATGATCGGTGTTTTCAGCTCATGAGATGCATGCTGGATGAACGTTTTTTGTGCATGATCATGCCTCAGAAGATTTTGCCTCATCTCCTCGAACTGTTTTGAGAGTACATAAAACTCGTCATCCCCCTTCCAATGAAAGGGTTCCTGCCAGTTTCTTTTTGCGATCTGCTCAAAACGCTTCCCTAAAATCGTCAGCGGTGACCGAAGATATCTTGCCAGCCAGATCGCTGGAATAATTGAAAAGACACCTGTGAACAGCAGGATTAATACAAGTCTCAGCCACAGTCTGTTAACCATCTGATCACGGTATGTATCCCACATATAAGAGATTAAATAGACGGCTTCACCTTTGGCATTCGTTCCTGTTGAGATCACATAAAATAGAGTTGCGCCTTCATATGTTAACTCATATCTGCCTTTATTCACTTTTTGCTCATAGGCCTTTTCCGCCATCTCAACTAATACTTCTTGAGGAACTGGATCGCCTTGAGAATTGGCATACTGATCTATAATTAAAAAATGCCCGACAGACCTTTCAGCATTTCGCCTTTCAATAAAATCAACCGATGACTCCCCTTTTTGAGGAAACTGCTTTTGAGGATCACGCACTTTCTGCTGCTCGTTTTCGATGATTCTGTATGTTTCCTCTGTCAGCGTATCTTTAATGGACAGCGGATAGATAATAGCTGTCAATAAACCGATCGTAAACAGAAGCAGCCCGAACGAAAGCCAGATGCGCTGCGTCAGATTTAATCGAATCATGATGGGATGATCCTATATCCAGCACCATAGACGGTTTCCAAGTTCAGCCGCGGCATCTTCTTGCGTACACGTCTGATCACATCATCTACAGCCCGTTCAGAACCGAAGTAATCGTCTCCCCAAACATATTCCAGAATCTCTTCTCTTTTTCTTGACTTGCCTTTGTTTTCAATCAAATAGAGCAGAACGTCTATTTCTTTTCCAGTTAAACTAATGATATCTCCATCCCGTGTGATTCTTCTGGAGATCGGATCAATCGTATACCCAGTTATCTCAATGATCTGCGGCATTCTGTTGCCTGTTTCATAGACTCTTGTTAAAAGTTTCTTAACACGAATTACAAGTTCCCTTGGCATGAAAGGTTTAGCGAGATAATCATCACTTCCGAGCTCAAGACCCACGATCCGGTCGAGGTCCTGATCTCTTGCCGAGATGAAAATGACGGGTATATCGGAATTCTTTTTAATTTCTTTAATAATTTCATAGCCATCCATACCTGGAAGCATAATATCTAAAATCCAAAGATGCGGAGGGGATCCTTCAGAATTCTTTAATGCTTCTTCTCCATTGTGGTAAACAGAAACATTCCAACCCTCTTTTTCCATGTAGGCTTTTAGGACATGTGAAAGATCTTGCTCATCCTCTACTAAGTAAATCGTATACTCATTTGACATGTGCATTCCCCTCCTTAAATTATTTTGGCTGTTTTCACATACAACTTGTAAATGATGAGAATAGAAATAGCCAAAAGCAACAATCCTTTAGAAAAGAGCGATTATTTTTCAGCCAAAACAGAACCCTCTGGCCAGTGGATAAAAGGAACATTTGGCACAAGCGGCTCTAAATGCGAGTGGCAAGTAAAAAAGAGAACCTGCCTGTCCCGTGCAATTTCTTGAATCAATGACAGCGTGCGACGTGTTCTGTTTTGATCGAAATTCACTGCAATATCATCCATAAATATCGGGAATTCTGCTGGACCGGCATTCGCTGCAACAGCAAGCCTGATCGCTAAATAAACTTGTTCTGCGGTCCCCCGGCTTAATTCATGCGGATAAAAGCGAGTTCCATCCCCTTTTAACACGACTAGTTCATTTGCATCCGTAAATAAAATAGATTGATATTCACCTTCTGTTATTTTACTAAAATAACCACTCGAAGTCTCTAATACTGCTGGAAGCTTCGTTTGCTGGTAGTCTTCTTTCACCTTCTGCATTGCATGCTGAGCAAGACGCAGGCTTGCCCACTTCTTAACAAGAAGATTCCATTCATCCTTTAATAGTTCATATCGGTGCAAGTGCTCCGAGTAGGTGCCATCCTCTAGAAGATTTTTCAATTCCCAATGCAGTTTCGCTCTGTCTTCTGTTGCAGCGGTGTGCTCATTTTTCTGAAATTCTTCTTTTCTTTCAAGATCCTCAAAAAGCTGAACAGTTTCTTCGTATTTCTCAGTCATCTTTTCAGCCATGCTTTCAATCACATGAGGTTCAAATCCTAATGACTGCAGCTGATTGTTTAGTGCATCCCGCTCAATAGATATCTTTGTAAAGGCGGCAGTTCTTTTGCCTATATCGTAATAAGCTTCTTCTGAATCAGCTTCAGCTTCATTCCATAGTTCGGCTATTCGATCGTTAATGTTCTGAATTTGATTTAATAGAGAGCCTTTTCGTTCTGATAACTCACTAAAGCTTTTTCTTAAATGCTCACTTTCAGCTTCATTTTTCAACTGGTTTTCAAGTTTTGTATACATCGCTTCGATTATCTTTGAGAAGTCTTCAGCAGCGTCAATCCCCAAGATATCAGCAAGCTTACTAGCTTCATTATTTAAACGGTCGAGTTCTGCTTTTGTATTCTCCAGTTTCTTGATCGCATTTTCTTTTTGTTTCATAACCTCTTTAATTTTCATAAGGCTGCTCATATAGCCTGATAACATCAGCTTCTCTTTATCGCCAGTATATCCATACTGTTCAGCCCATTTTTCTGCTTTTTCATACACTTTTGCTTCTTCTATCTCTAAATAATCAAGCTGTTTTGCAAGCTGCAGGTAAACATTATTCTCGTGCTGAAGTGCTGCTGTTAGTTGAATCCAAAGCTTTCGGTTTTCCTCGTCCTCAAGGAAACGCTGATTAGTTCGGGGCTTACTATCTTGTTGATAAACAGCTTTTTTACCACTGATGAATGCTAGAACACCCGCTAAAAGCAGCAGCACGATCCCCGCGTACATCACCGCTGTGTTTTCCGTAGACCAGCCAGACCAAATCAGAACAACTGCCGAAATAACAGGCA
The DNA here is from genome assembly GCF_042746035.1 of Fictibacillus sp. NPDC058756. Taxonomy (NCBI): domain Bacteria; kingdom Bacillati; phylum Bacillota; class Bacilli; order Caryophanales; family Fictibacillaceae; genus Fictibacillus; species Fictibacillus sp. NPDC058756. The sequence continues at coordinate 3,162,337 of NZ_JBHYPU010000001.1, forward strand.
GCATCCAAGCGTATGCAGGAAAAGCTGTCATTTGATTCTTTTTATTTCTTTCTGTTTCATATCTAGCTAACTCTTCATCTGGCAGGAGCAAAGCTTTTCGTTCTGCTTCCTCTTTTTCCAGGTTTTCAAGCTTCACTCTGGAATCTTCTAAATCATCTTCAAATCTTCTCTTTTTCTCCAGAATGGCATTATGCTGTTTCAGGAGCTCCTCTTGCTCTTGGAGAGAAGATAGAGAAAGCGCCAATTCTTTAAGTTCCTCCTGACGCCATGTTTCTCCAATAGCTTCAAGTAATCCTGATTCTTCATCACGCCACTTATCTATCAAGGTGGTAAGCTGTATGAGCTGCTCTTGTAAATGCTCATATTGAGGAAGTTTATTAAACAATTGTTTAATTTCTTTTTGATAAGACAGCATTTGTTCATCTGTTTTTAGAATTTGCTGATCCTTATCTATTTTGAGCAATCGGTTTTCGATGTATTGTAATTCTCCATTTAATAGAGATACTTCTTTTTGCCATTGCTCATATCGCTGAATACCATTTTCCGGAAAAGTCAGCTGAATCTTTCCAAATGACTTTAGTTCGTGATTCAGCTGTTTGTACTTTTCTAAAACAGGACGAAGCTCAAACAAACGTTTAATAGATCTTAGCTCTTTTTGAATATGACCCAGATCTCGGCTTGTTTCGTGCATCCTAGTCTCGAGTGATTCTTTTTGCTTTTCAATTATTTGATAGTTTTCATTTTTTTCCCTAAGCTTTTGCAGGGATTGGTCTGCATTCTTTAACTGCTCCAACTTTTCATTAATAACAGGCTTTTTCCCCGCTTTTTTAAACAAACCGGATTGTTTATTTTCAAAAGTCTGTTCAATTTCCAGAAGGTCTCGATCACCTGAGATCGCCGTGCTAAGCAAGAAGTTACCTAGTTCTTCCGAAGTTAACTTATCGAGCTTCTGCAGCCCATCAAGTCCAAAGCAATACGCTCCCGAAAACAAAGAATGGTCCATTCCGTCTAATAATTGAATCAAAAAAGATTCATCTTTTTGCTGACCTGTTTCATCATAGATCCTTACGTCTCCAGCAGCTTTTGTCCCGGCAACTCTCTCGATTGTCCATATCCCGTGGTTTGTATGTTCAACTGTCATCTTTCCGCCGGCCCGGCTGCCGTTTTTAGGGTCATACTGTCGCTTTGACTGGTTCTTCAAAGGAAAACCGAACAACATACATTTAATAAAATCCATCAATGTTGTTTTCCCTGCTTCATTTTCACCAAACAGCAATTGAAAACCCGAACGTTCCAAAGTAAGTTTACAGTCCTTTAATGCTCCAAAATGATAGATATGCAAAGATACTATTTTCATAACCTCACCTATCCCTTATACAGTTCTGATAATAATAGCTGCTCAGCCTGCTTCTTCACATCTTCCCAATCCTCTTCATCGAGTGAAAGGAATTTCCTTGCCGTTCTATGTGTCTTCAATTCAGACAAAGCAGTTTCAAGCTCTCGATCGTCTTGCAGAACGTTCATAATATCTAGAAAAAATTGAGACTCCTTAATAGTTAACTCATCTTGGATAGCAGGACGAACATCATTTTTTAATGAAACAGTATGCACGAACGAAATCTCTGCATTCTCTTCTCGCAATATCTCCTCAAGGTCTTCTAAGAAAACCCCATCCAATAGTTCTTCATATAGGGGTGTAGGCCCAGTTAATCGAATCGTAAGGAATATGCCTTTATGCGGATGTCTGTATGTATCTTTTATTTTTTCGCAAAGTGTAATAACTTCCTGTAAATTTTCGGCCGCATCACATTCGATCATGGCTTCATGCCACTCAATATCTGAAGTCGCATGAAAAACGCTCGTGGCCTGGTTGCCGTTAAGAGTAACGATATAACCGCCTTTTTCACCTGTTTCACCGCTATGTCTACCCTGAATGTTTCCCGAATAACGGATAGGGGGATCATCATTAATATCCATTTTTTTATGAATATGTCCAAGAGCCCAGTAATCATAGCCCTTCTTCAAAAGCTCAGATAATAAAAATGGAGCATAACGGCTATGTCCGCTATATCTGTCCGCTTGTCCGTGCAAAATACCGATATGGTACAGTTCGTCTTGTTTTTCTGGAAAATGAATTGTACGGTTGTCCGTTACAGCTGATGTTTCATAACTGAACCCATGAAGACAAGCAACCCTTTTCCCTTCTTTTTCATAGCAAAAAGTTTGAATGCTTCTTCCTTGAAAAAAGTGAACATTCTTTGGCCACTCAAGTGAAACCCACTGGCCATCGAGTGGATCATGGTTGCCATGAACGATGTATACTTCTATATGATGAGACTCTAGTTTTGCAAAACAATTTTTTAAAAAGGATTGCGCCTTTAAGCTCCGCTGCCCGCTGTCATAAAGGTCACCGGCGATGATTACAAAATCTACTTCTTCCTGAATTGCTATATCAACAAGCCTATTAAACGACAAAAAAGCACTTTCAAAAAGACGCTTAAGCATCCCTTCCGGCAACGAGGAAAGCCCTTTGAACGGACTGTCTAAATGAAGGTCTGCACAATGTAAAAACTTTATCATTTCACTCATCCTCTTTTTCTACCATTCTTCCCCTCATTTTAACATATATACGAAAGCACGTTCGCTATTTTAAACAACAATTGGAGAGCATTATTTTTTTTACGGTACGTGTTCTTATATTTATTACACGTTCGCCCGTTAGAGATGAACTTTCACCCGTTGAAGTGCTCGTTTCACCCCGACTTGCTCGTGTTCCACCCCAACATCAAGCAGTTTCACCCAGTGACCCTTCCTTTTCTCCTCATCCCCTTTCCTCTTCATTAAAATATTCTCAACAAAAATAAAAAACTGACGCAAAAAGGTATTATTTCTACCTTTTGGGTCAGCTTTCTCTATTTTTACAGTCCAGTTGTATCCTTTTTCTCTTCTTTTGATAAAAGAAGCGCTTGTTTGAATAATTTCAATGACGGCGCGTTGCCGTACATAAGAACTCCTCCGCGATAAACGCGTGCACCAATTACTGCAAACAGCAAAATAGCCCCGATTAATACGCTGATTCCAAGTGCTGTTTCCCAGACTGGCAGCGAAAGCATACCTACACGTAGCAGCATGAGCATCGGTGTAAACAGCGGGAAGTATGAAGCCGCTGCTACAAATCCAGACTCTGGATTCTCTCTGCCGTACATCGCAATCATAAAGGCAGCCACAATCACGATAACCACTGGAGTCATTAAATTGTTTACTTCTTCTACTCTGCTGATCAATGAACCCATCATGGCAAAGAGAGTAGCATAAAGGAAGAATCCTAAAATAAAGAAAACGAGAGCATAAACGATTAATGAAATTGGTATTTCGTTGAGCTTCAGCTCCTGGATAATACTTTCGCTTCCGCTAAGATTTTCGTTTAATTTTACCGCCGCAAATCCTCCGGCTACAAAAAGTGCAAGCTGAGTAAGCGCGATAAGAACGATACCGAAGATTTTACCAAACATCTGTGTTACGGGTGATACAGATGAAATCAAAATCTCCATTACCCTTGAGGACTTTTCCGTTGCCACTTCAACCGCGATCATACTGCCGTACATCATGACAGACATATACATGAAAAACAGAACAACATAAACAAGGATATAGACTTGTGCTGCTTCTTCTTCACTTTTAGCCGTTGTAGACAATGACTCTTTTTCAAATGATACCGGCAGATAGATGGCTGCAAGCTGTTCCTGATTCAATCCGATTGACTCAGCTGCTGATTTATTTTTGATCTGCTGCAATGCCATCTCTATATCAGAAATCAGACTCTGCTGTGTTACGTCTTCAGCTTTATACATACCTGTTATGATTCCTGAAGCATCTTTATCTAAGATCAAAAGACCATCCAGTTTACCTTCAATAACCGCTTTTTCAGCATCACTTTCTGATTTCGTGTATGCTTCAGCTTTCAGATCATCTCCTGCTTGTTCTAACTGCGCTTGAAGAGCCGGGAGTGTATTGCCTGTTTTATCGATTACGCCTACCTTTGATTCTTCATCTCCACCGAACACTTTTGTAATCTCATTCATGTTCGTTACTACAAATAACAAGGCGATGGTAATAAGAGTCGTGATCAAGAACGGTTTTGATTTAATCTTAGAGCGGTATGTATGCATCATTACCGTAATGAATTTACTCATGAACCACACCTACCTTTTCAATGAAAATATCGTTTAATGATGGTTCTTCGAGTTCAAACTTTCTAACAAATCCTTTGGACTTGATCGCTTGGAACAAGTCATGTGCAACTTCTTCCCGTTCAACTTGCAGTGTAATGCCATCTGCAGTCATGCGGTGCTTCAAAACGCCGCTTGTATCTTTTAAATAAGCAAGATCAAAATCTGCTTTTACCGACACATTTTTCTTTCCAAAAGATCTCTTAATCTCTTTTAAATTGCCCTGTACGACTGATGCCCCTCTATGCATGATGCACAAATGCTGACACAGTTCCTCTACGTGCTCCATTCTGTGACTGGAGAACACAATAGTCGTACCTTCTTTTTTCAATTCATGAACAGCACTCTTTAGAAGTTCAACATTTACGGGATCCAGTCCGCTGAACGGTTCATCCAAGATTAATAGTTCAGGACGATGAATAACTGCCGCAATAAACTGTATTTTTTGCTGATTTCCTTTTGAAAGAGATTCTACTTTTTTATTCAAGTATTCTTCCGCTCCAAATCGCTTTAACCATTTATTAGTTTGTTCTTGAATGAGCGAACGAGACATTCCCCGAAGCTGTCCTAAATAGATTAACTGCTCCCGTACTGTAAGTTTGGGATAAAGACCTCTTTCTTCGGGTAAATAACCAACAAGATCACTTGTTTGATAAGATATTTCTTTATGATTCCAAGTAATCTTGCCCTGAGTAGGAGTCAATAAACCGAGAATCATTCTGAATGTTGTTGTTTTACCAGCACCGTTTGCACCTAACAAACCGAAAATTTCACCTTTAGGAATTTCTAAATTTAATCCTTTTACCGCAGCAAAAGAACCGAACTGTTTACGGACGTCTTTAATAGTTAACATCAACTTCCCTCCCCGTTGTAAAATATACCATATTCTACCTTATACGTATCGTGTAATCCTAAGTTTCACACAATTTATTGATGATTTGGCAGGAAAAATCCGTCGAATGTTGAAATCACTTTTTAGATAAGAAAGGAGCTAGACTTTTCATGAATACATATGCATTAACTGCCTACGAAAAGAACGGTGAAAAGATATTGGATGAAGCCATTACGGCATCAAATGATTCTGAAGCAAAACAACGTGGAGAAGCCCGTCTGGCTGAATTAAACATGCAAGAAAAAACGCATCGTCTGACTTCACCAAAGGGACAGCTGCTTCTTTTCCATCGCTAATGAAACTCATGGAAACGAGGGGAAAAACAGTGAGTGAAGTTATAATTCGAGAAGCACGCTATGAGGACAGTTATGAACTTTCTTTATTAATGGGTGAACTTGGCTACCCCACTGCTCCTGAAGAAATGACAGAGCGATTAGAAACGCTGCTTCCTAACGAAGCATATGCTTGTTTTGTAGCCTGCATAAACGATCAAGTTATTGGCATGATCGGTCTGACAAAAGGAATTTACTTCGAGAAAAATGGCTGCTATGCGAGGATCTCAGCGCTTGTCGTGAGTGAAGAATTCAGAGGCAACGGCATTGGTAAACAGCTTGTATACTATGGAGAAGAATGGGCAAAAGAACAAGGGGCAACTTCCATCTTGCTGAATAGCGGAAAACACCGGACTGATACTCATGATTTTTACCGGAGTTTAGATTATGATGATACAGGGCTTCGATTTATAAAAGTAATGCTTTAAAGTGGTTGATTTCCGTTCCAGGTTGCTTCGCTTTCCGCGGGGCGTGCGGTGAGCCCCTTGCCGCTTTGCGCCCTTAGGAGTCTCACCTGTCCCACTGATCCCGCAGGACAAGGAAGGCTTCGACAGCGATACATCGCACGAAGAAAATGTGATTTTCATTTTCGAGGAGTCTCGCACCTTACACTCCAATCAACTTGCTAAAGAAGTAAATACAAAAACACAAAAACAACAAACTTTTAGAAAAAAAAAAAAAAATAAAAGAAAACCGGGTGCTGGATCGTTGCACCCGGTTTTCTTCTATTTTCCGATCATTTTATTGACCCCGTAATGTCTATGTTGTCTATTTAAGATTAACCCACACACTCTTAACTTCAGTGTAGTTGTTCAAAGCATAAGATCCCATTTCACGGCCGATACCTGATTGCTTGTATCCGCCAAATGGTGATGCAGCATCAAACGCATTATAGCAGTTCACCCAAACTGTACCTGCACGTAGCTTGCTAGAGACATAGTGAGCTGTTTTTAAATTCTCTGTCCATAGTCCTGCAGCAAGACCATACTCAGAATCGTTCGCACGAGCGATAACATCATCCAAGTCATCAAACGGCATCGCCGCAACAACTGGTCCAAAGATTTCTTCTTTTGCGATCGTCATCTTATCATCAACGTCAGCAAAAATCGTAGGCTCTACGAAATATCCCTTATCAAAAGGAACAGATCCTCCTGAAAGAAGCTCAGCACCCTCATCTTTACCTTTTTGGATATAGCTAAGAACGCGGTTATGCTGTTCTTGAGATACTAGAGGTCCCATTGTTGTTTCAGGATCAAGTCCAGGTCCCTGTTTGATCTTTTTAGCGTGTGACACAAGATCAGCTACTACGTTATCAAACGATTTTTTCTGGATATATAAACGAGATCCCGCACAGCAAACTTGTCCCTGGTTGAACATGATTCCGCTTAATGCCCCTGGAACTGCACGGCTCATGTCAGCATCCGGCAAGATAATGTTCGGCGACTTACCACCAAGCTCTAATGTAACACGCTTCAATGAGTTAGAAGCATTACGCATAATCAGCTTACCAACTTCAGTTGATCCAGTAAATGCGATCTTGTCCACATTTGGATGGTCAACTAGAGCTGCTCCAGTTTCACCAGCACCTGTTACAACGTTAAGCACGCCTTCAGGGAAGCCAGCTTCTTGAGCTAATTTTGCAAGGTATAATGCAGAAAGCGGAGTTTGTTCTGCAGGCTTTAATATAACTGTACATCCAGTCGCTAGTGCTGCTCCAAGCTTCCAAGCCGCCATTAATAATGGGAAATTCCAAGGAATGATTTGTCCAACTACACCTAGTGCTTCGTGGCGTGTATAGTTGAAAAAGCTTCCTGCAACAGGAATAGTCTGTCCAACAATCTTTGTTGACCATCCTGCATAGTAACGGAAATGCTCAATTGCCAACGGAACGTCTGCGTTCATCGTTTCTCCGATCGGCTTACCGTTGTCCAATGTATCAAGCTGTGCTAATTCTTCTTTATTCTCTTCCATTAAGTCAGCTAGTTTGTAAATTAAGTAACTGCGCTTTGATGCAGGCATCTTTGACCAGTATCCAGTTTCGAATGCTGCTCTAGCAGCTTTTACTGCCTTATCAATGTCTTCTGGTCCACCTTCTGAAACCACTGCAAGTACATCGCCAGTTGAAGGGTTTAATGTTTCAAATGTTTTTCCGCTTGCTGAGGAGACCCATTCTCCATTGATAAAATGTTTTTTTGTTCCGTTCAGGAACTCGGCCACCTTTGGTTTTAATTGTAGGTCTAATGTTTTTTCCATTTGAATCCTCCCTTTACTAAGTGAATCTTACGTAAATAATATTCGGCACGATTCATGAAAACCCTTTCATTTTCTACAATTGTAATAAAAATGAAACGTTTTTGACTAATTTCGGCAATGGGATGTCGGAAAATAATAGTTATTGTTGAAGGATGATGGTTAGGCTTGGAGGGATGAATAACCTCATGGCGAGCATAAATCTCTCAAGACGAGCATATATCCATCAAGGCGAGCATAAATCCCTCAAGGCGAGCAAAAACTCCCCCGAGCGCGAATAAATCCCTAAAAGCACCTTCCTTCATACAAAAAAGAACCCTCTCTGGACACTAGCATCCATAAAAGGCTCTCTTTTTCTCTAAACTCGTTATCTTTTCAGCGTTTGGAAACGCATTTGCTTTCGGAATACTTCTTTTACCATGTACGGAACGCCTAGCTGATCGTTTGTGCGTGTGATCCACTTCGCTTTCTTCTTTACTTCATCAGGTGCATTGCCCATCGCCACACCTAACCCCACAAACTCGATCATATCCATATCATTGTAAGAGTCACCGATCGCCACCATTTCATTAGGTGCGATCCCAAGCTTCTCGCCTAAGAACCGCAGTGCATTCCCTTTTGTTACTTTTTTCGCTGTAATCTCCAGCTGGCATTTCGTTGAAGAGGAATACTCAAAGTCTGGCATTTGTTCTTTCAAATACTTAATAGCTGATTCACATTCTTTTTCATCAAAAAACTGAACATCCATCTTAGGCGGTGAAACTTCTTGTGATAATACGTAATCTCCGAGGTTCTCTGTAAAAGAAACAGGATAAAACAGTGGGTCGCCAGTGCTTAATGTTAACTTTGCAACAAGCTGGCTTTTTTGTTTCAGCTGATTTCCGATTGAAAAACGTTCATGCACAACTCGCATATGACATTCGTAGTTCTCGAGTATATCTACAATTCTGTAGGTATCCTCCACTGACAGCCGATTTTCCTGAAGCGGTTCGTCAAGAGATGAAGCAATGAAACCGCCATTATGGCTGATGAGATAATTGTTGATCTTTAGTGCCTTGGCTATCTTTTGTGTAGATGGAAAGCTCCTTCCCGAAGCGAGTGTGACATAGACCCCTTTTTGCTGCACATAATCAATGGCTTCTTTCGTTTCTTTATCGATGCGGAAATTGCTTCGCAGTAGGGTTCCGTCGATGTCAATCGCCAGTAAACGGTATACCATGTTGCTCCCCCCATTTCGCGAAAATAAAGTATAAGAACTCGAGTTAAGTCTATGACCTTTAAACATGCTTTAGAACGCTGACAAGCCTATAAACTTATACACATACAAAAACCCCTGTTTCTATTTAAGAAACAGGGGTTCATATCTACGAACGATTATTGCTGTTGTCCATCTTCTTCAACCATTGGACCATAAAGCTCTTCCAGCGGTTTTGTAATAACTTTATTCAGATCATTAATAATCATGCTCATGCGCTGTTCAGCAGCCATAAGCTTTGAGATCGTCTCGTTTTGCTGAACGTCAGCGAATAGCTTTTGAGCTTCTTCAATTTCTTCTTGCGTAACTTCTTGGCCGCTCATTTGCTTCTGCTGAAGATCTACTTGAATATCGCGGAATTTGCCAAACAGTTCTTTTGTTTCCGGATTATTATTAACTTCATCATAGCTATTTTTTAAAGCTTGGAAGTCTTCACTGTTTCTTAATGCTTTTTCTAGATCGTATGCAACATCATATACGTTTGCCATTGGTAAAATACCTCCCATGAATTAAAGTACGGTACCCACTATAACAGACTCTACAAAAATAGTACAAGGATACCCTGAAACAGACCAATAATTCCGCCTAAAAGTGCTCCGAGCCACGTAATCATCTTCAATTCACTTTTTGCAATCGATATAATGATTTCCTCTAATCGCTCAAGTGAAAACGTCTCAACTTGCTCTTCCACAATTTTGGCCAAATGCATCTTTTCAAGAAGCACGTCAAGTCTTGATCCAAATAGATCCAAACCAGCAGCAACTGCTTTTGGTGTTAGTTCATCAATCAGCCAGTTTTCGAATGTTTCTCCCAAAGTACTGAGAGGAGTGTTTAAATATTCTTCGACCGGCAGTCTTTCCGTAATTTCTTTTGCCAGTCCTGCCGTAATATCCGGCATGTTCAGCAACGCAACAGCTTCTCCCATTCTTTTTTCCATAAAACCGCGGTATTCTTGCTGAAGCAGATTAAGCAATGTCTCACGAGTATTTTCATGTTTTAAAAATTTCATAAGTTCTGGCTGTACCTTTTCAGCAATGCTAACGTTTCCGAAGAACATAGAAACCATGTTTACAAGCATGCCCTTATCCATTAGAAATGCGTCAATACCACTCGCTAAAGCCTTTCTGCCTTCTGTGCTCTCTAAATAGTTCACACCTCTATTTAATAGCCAGTCCACAACTTCAGGCAGCTTTTCCTCACATGCTGCTACAAACTTTTCAGGCAGGACATCTCTCATTTCTTTGCTGTCCGATTCCTCGAGCATTTTTTTCATTCTGTTCGCCAGCCAGGTTTCAGTCGTTGTTTGGATACGGCTTTGAACATCTTCAACGCCAAAGTCTTTTTTCAGCAGTTCTTGTATCGTAATGTCACTCTGTAAAAAGCTTTTAACCTCACCTTGGACCAGTTCAACCATCTCTGAGCGAAAACCGGAGTCATTGATTTTCGCCTGCACTCCTTCAGCAGTCAAAAGATGCTTCGTAACTGTTTCTCCTAACTGGACAGCTAACTGATGCCTTCTTTTCGGAATGAGTCCAGGAGTAAAAGGCACTTTGAATTTACCAATATATAACGTATTAAATGGCCGGAATAACATTTTGATGGCAATCAAATTTGTCAAACCGCCAATAAATGCTCCGACAACGACCATGATTGTCAATGTAACCCACATATTCATAGCATTCTCTCCATTACTGCTTAATCTATCTTCTAAGTATACGCCATTATAAAAGCTGCAAGCAATTTGGACTTAAGGCTTACTCTTTATCACCATTGTCCAGAAGCAGATCTACATAATAAAAGCGGTCTTCACCGGTATACATATCTTTTGCGAGCCTGAACTCATCTAACTTATACGCAATAGGAAAAGAAAAGTTCGGTCCGTTAAACACAAATGTATGAAACTCTCCATTTTCTCCGCATATGTCATGTTCAGGAGGATACTCTCGAATAAAATGTTCATCGATCACTCTTCCGGAAAAGGAGGAATCTATTTTAAATGTGTCCACGCAGCAAACTACCGTTTTAAAACCATTTTCCACAAATTCATTTATCAGCTTTTTCGTCTCTTCTCCCCAAATAGGAAAAACAGGGGTTAGTCCTGTTCCTTCAAGCATCTTTTCACGATAGTCTTTAACATCCTCTAAAAAAATATCTCCGAACATAATATAAGAAATGCCATCAGCTATTATTCCATCAACCGCTTCTTCCATTCTCTGCTGATAGATTTCATTTGGGCACTCACACGGTATCCAAACTTTTCTTAGCGGGATGTCTAAGGATTCTGCTTGAGCTTCCAAAAGTCTGTTCCGTACGCCATGCATCGTTGTCCTGTCATAGTCTTCTGTTAACGTGGTCAGCAGCGAATCAACCTCCCACTCACCGGATCTCTGCAATCTATGTAAGGCTAAAACAGAGTCTTTACCCCCGCTGAACGAAACAACAATTTTTTTCTTCATAGATGATCCCCCCACCTTTTTTATAATTTTAAAGGAGGCACCGTGAACGAATAGCCTACCGCTTTCAGTTCTGTTATCAGTTCATCTAGAATTTTTACCGTTTGCTTGAGTTCATGAAGCAGAATGACTGAACCATCCTCAGCATGATTAAGGATGTTATGAACGATATGAACCGGATTTTCTTTATGCTCCCAATCCAATCCCGCTACTTCCCATAAAAACGGTGTAACATCTAACTCCTTCAGAACCTCAAGTGTATCTTCATTAAACTGGCCGTATGGCGGACGAAAATATTTCATCTGCTGACCGGTTAATTGTTCAATATGCCATTTATTTGATTTGATATCGTGAAGCTGTTCCTTATAGCTAAGTCTCGTCAAATCTCTATGCCTGAGGGAATGGCCGCCTATTATGTGGCCATCATCTAACACCCTCTTCCACGGACGACTTTTGTGCAGCAATCGGGACTGCCAGAAGAACATCGCTTTTACTTCATGCTTCTTTAAAATATCTAAAATCGGAACCAATACTGAAGAAGGTCCATCATCGAAAGTCAGAATCAGAGATTTTGATGAACGATCATACCAGTCTCGTTTATTCGTCCATATTTCTTTATTCTCCCAGTCGTACACGACCGTTGATGACGTTACTCAAGGGCATTTTTTCATCTCCCTCTCCTCCTGTTCTTTCAATTCCGTTTTTTAATACAGCATAACATTGCTATAATAATAACAAGCTTTCCCTTGAAAGGATATGAAATAGGATGCTCAATAAACTAAAGAATCACTATAAAGAGACAATGACTACTGACCTTTCAAACCAATCAGGGTATATGTGGTTCACTACACATGCCGGAGAACCGTTTGGCATAAAACAATCTGCAATTACTGATTCAGAAGTACAGCTGCTGAAGAGCATGTTTGATACATATGAAAATGAGTTAGTGCTTCAGGATACACCTGCACAGTTAAGGTGGAAAGAGATCCTTTCAGGTAAAAACAACGTGAATGAACAAGGATTCTATCGTTTTATTCATTTTTTCAGCAAGCAGCCCATACTGGATTACACCTCTTTCTCAGAGGCTGTCAGCGGACTTTTTCCTGAAGAAGCTGTTCTGCTTTTAAATGAAGGCAACAAAAGCGGAGTCATTATTGAAACGTCTAAACAAGAATTTAATGAAACACCTTATGAAGCTTTGAAAGATACATTGTCTACTGATTTTTACATGGATTTGTCAATCTATATTGGTTTATTTCAAACCGATAGAGCGGTGGCAAAAGAAATCTATGATCGTGAAAAAAATGACTTCTTAAGTGTTCAAGGGTACTTGCAGCCTAAAGCAGTTTATACCATTGCCGATCTTTTACCCCTAATGCTGCTTCACAACGCGAGTCCTGACACAAAAAAAACGTTAACAGGACTGCTGGCTGAATGGATGGAAGAAGACAAAGAAACCCTTAATACAATCAAAGTTTTTGTTGAGTGCAACATGAACATTTCTCTTGCAGCAAAGAAACTATACATCCACCGCAACAGCCTGCAGTATCGAGTGGATAAGTTCTTTGATCGAACAGGAATCGATGTAAAACAGTTTAATAATGCCCTTTCTGTGTACATGGCTATATTGTCACTGGAACAGTTATAGTGTTCTCCCTCTTTGTGCAGTTTGCATAAAGAGGGCTTTTTATTTTGGGCATGTCGTCCATTTACGCCGTCATTATGAAAGCGTAAACTTAAAACATCAAGAAAACGTTTACATCGGAAGGGGATTATTAAAATGGCAGGTATTAAGTTAAACAACATCGTTAAACGATATGACAACAAAGTAACAGCTGTACATGACTTCAATCTTGATATTTCTGATAAGGAATTCATCGTATTCGTAGGTCCATCAGGATGTGGTAAATCAACAACTCTTCGTATGATCGCTGGTCTTGAAGAAATTTCTGAAGGTGAACTAGTAATTGACGAGCGCGTTGTAAACGATGTTGCACCAAAAGACCGTGACATCGCGATGGTATTCCAAAACTATGCGCTATATCCTCACATGAACGTATATGACAATATGGCATTCGGCCTTAAGCTGCGTAAGTTCAGCAAAGATGAAATCGATAAGCGTGTTAAAGAAGCGGCTCGTATTCTTGGTCTTGAGCAATACTTAGATCGTAAACCTAAAGCTCTTTCCGGTGGTCAGCGTCAGCGTGTTGCCTTAGGACGTGCAATCGTTCGTGACGCAAAAGTATTCTTAATGGATGAACCTTTATCTAACTTGGATGCTAAACTTCGTGTTCAAATGCGTGCGGAAATCACGAAGCTTCACCAGCGTCTGCAAACAACTACAATTTATGTAACGCATGACCAAACAGAAGCAATGACGATGGCGACTCGTATCGTTGTTATGAAAGACGGGCGCATCCAGCAAGTTGGATCTCCAAAAGAAGTTTATGACACACCTGAAAATATCTTCGTTGGCGGATTTATCGGAAGCCCGGCAATGAACTTCCTGAACGGCACTTTAGAAGACGGTTTCTTTAAGATCGGTGACATGAAGATTGCAGTTCCAGGCGGCAAGATGAAAATCCTTCAGGATAAAGGCTATACAGGGAAAGAAATCGTACTTGGTATTCGCCCTGAAGACATTCATGATGAGCCTGTATTCTTAGAGTCTTCTTCAAACACGAAGATTGATGCGAAAATTGATGTTGCTGAATTAATGGGTGCTGAAACATTCCTTTACTCAACAGTAAGCGGACAAGATTTCATTGCACGTGTTGATTCACGTACCGATATCCGCAACGGACAAAGCATTTCCCTTGCATTCGATATGAATAAAGCGCATTTCTTCGATAAAGAAACAGAACTTCGCATTCGTTAATATACCTTTCTAACAAGCTCTGCTAATTTAAAGCAGGGCTTTTTTTTGTTGTATGAGAACCACACCATCCATAAAATGTAAAAATATGTGATGAAGTCTTGTTTTTATGAGATAACTCTCCATTTTTATGTGACCGTCCTTAATTTTTAAGTGATCATGTATACCCAGTTAAAAAATAGAACAAAATTCCCTGTTATTTTTTTCTTTCTCGGGGAAAATGTTTAATGATTGACGAAAAAGAAAAGGGTTATTACAATTAATTCTATAAAAATTGTCGGGATTAACCCGGCTAGGAGGACTTCTTTTGAAAAATACAGTTAAACTTATGTTGGCACTTGCCCTCTCAGCTATTCTTTTATCAGCATGCGGCACATCTAATGAATCTAAGGATAGCGGCTCTGATAAAGATAAAAAAGTTTTGACGATTGGTACCGAAGCTACATATCCGCCATTCTCATACCGTGACAAAAAAACAAACGACATTACGGGTTATGATGTTGAAGTTGCGAAAGAAGTAGCAAAAAGACTTGATATGAAACCAAAATTTGTAGCAACAGAGTGGAAAAACATGTTTACGTCACTCGACTCAAAGCGTTTTGATCTTGTTGCGAACCAAGTAACAATTACAGATGAAAGAAAACAAAAATATGTTTTCTCGACTCCATATACAGTTTCAGGTGGTCAAGTCATCGTAAACAATGATAATAATGACATTAAAGGCATCGATGACTTAAAAGGAAAAGTAGTTGGAACGACACAAGGAAGCAACTATGCTGCAGAAGCTGAAAAAGCTGGAGCAAAAATAAAGTACTACAAAGGGATCGCACAAGTATTAACTGACCTTGATGTTAATCGTGTTGATGCAGCGATGAATGATCAGCTGTTTATCTTAACTGAACTAAAGAAAACCGATTATAAAGTAAAAGCTGTAGGCGAACCTTTTAACAAAAATGAAATGGCCTTTGCATTCCGAAAAGACGATAAAGAACTTTCTGAAAAGGTTAATAAAGCTCTCGAGGAAATGAAAAAAGACGGCACGTTAAAAAAGATCTCTGAAAAGTATTTTGGAGAAGATGTAAGTGAATAACCTATCAGAGATTCTGATCAACTCCCTCCCCTATTTGCTGGAGGGAGCTGTTTTTACTATCCTCATCAGCTTATTTTCTATTTTGGGAGCACTTATCTTCGGGCTCGGGATCGCCTTGTGCAGAATGTCATCAAGCAAGATTCTTTCGGGGTTTGCTAAAGGATATATTTCCTTTTTTAGAGGAACGCCATTATTAATTCAATTGTTGATTCTTTATAACGGATTTACATTTATTTATGTACCAGAGGGATGGCAAGCTGCATTAGCCGGATTGATCCTGCATTTTAGTGCGTATATCGCCGAATCTTATCGCGGTGCTATTCAATCCATTGAAAAAGGACAATGGGAAGCCGCTTTCTCATTAGGAATGAACCGATATCTGACATATAAAGAAGTCATACTGCCGCAAGCTTGGAGAATATCGATTCCATCTGTATGGAATTCTTTAATCGATATTGTTAAAGCCTCATCTCTTGCTTCTGTCATAACGGTTCCAGAGCTAACACTTATGGCAGATCAGATCAGCGCATCACAGCTGATTGTATTGCCTGTGTTATTAGAGGCTGCGGTTATATATTGGATCTTAACTTCTCTGCTGGATGGTTTAAGAGTTTTACTGGAACGACGTATCAAATTAAGTCAATAAGCTTCATGTCTCTAATAAGGATATGAAGCTTTTTTATGCCCATTCACCAATAAAAAACAGAACCTCCTGATGACAGGAATCACAATAAAAGACATGCGGGCATTGACTGTCTTTAAAATCTGTCGGATAGCCATCTTCCAGCTTCAGTTCATCCACTTCCATGTAAGGACTGTAATCATCAAAAAAATCACTCGCTCTTCCCTGATCTTGGACAGCTCTTCCACATTCAGGACAGCGGACATTTATCGTTTGAAAGTTATTGCATATCGGGCACATTGCCATAATAATTACTCCTATTCGTACAGTCTTCATAAAAAGGAGTGGATTACTCCACCCCTTTACAGCCATGATTTGTATAGTGTTAGCGAGATCCGCCTAATTGTTGTTGTGCCATCGCAACTAAACGCTTCGTCATCTCCCCGCCGACTGAACCGTTAGCACGTGCAGTTGTATCTGGTCCAAGTGTTACACCGAACTCAGATGCAATTTCATACTTCATTTGATCGATAGCCTGTTGTGCACCAGGTACCACTAATTTATTTCTTCTTGCCATTTTGTTTCACCCCCTTATTCATATTGTGTTTCCTTCACAAATTCTGTATGCGCTTCTCTTCCTGGCAATTTATAGTGTTCTTCCCACACAAAAAGGGTTTTTTCATTATTTCTTTGAATGGTTTATACTGAGTTATAGGAAGTTGAAACGAAACAAAGTTGGTGAAATGATGTCAAATGAACATGCAGTTGAAATGTTCCGTAAAACAATCCCTTTATTTCAGGCACTCGGCGACCCCGTCCGGCAAGATCTTGTTTTACTTTTAGCTGAAACAGAAAAAATGAACGTAACAGATATAGCAAATCAATCTCCCATGTCACGTCCGACAGTTTCCCATCATCTAAAGATTTTAAGGGAAGCTGGAATCGTTGGAACAGAAAAACGAGGGAAAGAAATCTTTTACTTTTTAACGCTGGATCAAACAGTAGTGCAGCTTAAACAACTGATTAACATCATCGAACAAGAATGTATTTTATAAAAAGGCAGTGTTTCGTAATTCTAGTCGCTCTTGTAAGTGGTTGATTTCCGCTCCAGGATGCTCGCTTTCCGCGGGGCGTGCGGTGAGCCTCCTCGCGCTTTGCGCGTTCAGGAGTCTCCACCTGACCGCTCGTCCCGCAGGAGTCTCGCACCTTGCGCTCCAATCAACTTGTCAGATGAAGAAAGGTATCAAATTCTTCAAAAACAGCCTAAAAAATGCGACTCAGCTTATGCTGAATCGCTTTTATTTTTTAAGCAGCTGTTTATAGAATGAACGTAATAGCTCTGCTTTTTGTTTGTTATTTGAAAAGTAAGCCTGGATTAGGGTTCGTACTTTATTATATTTATTCTGATAAGGATACCAGTTGATCTCTTTTTGCTTAAGTCCAGGATCTTTCATAACCGACATTTGACGGCTGAATGTGTATAATCCTTCATCTCCATGATATCTCCCGGTGCCGCTGCTCTTGACACCCCCAAAAGGAAGATGAGGATTTGCTACGGAAACAAGAACATCATTAATCACGGCATTGCCTGTAACAAGTTTTGACGTAACGCGGTTCGCTTTTCCACTATCTTTCGTCCAGACACTTGCATTTAAGCCGAATTCCGTACTATTCGCTTTTTGAATTGCTTCTTCCTCGGTAGAAAATGCAATGACAGGCATTACAGGACCAAACGTTTCTTCCCTGACAACCTTCATATCTTCTGTGATATTTGTTAAAATCATCGGCTCGATATACATGCTTTCCCCCCACTGATCGGGGTGTTTGCCAGTAAGCAATAATGCTCCTTTTTCAATGGCATCCAGCACATGATCTTTTACGATCTCTTTTTGATTCTGAAAAGTTAAAGAACCAACGTCTTCACCCATTTTCAGTTTTTTCGTTTCCTCCACAAGACGGTCTATAAATTCTCCATGAACCGAGCTTTGAACGTATACACGCTCCACTGACATACATACTTGGCCAGCGTTCGTAAAGGAGCCCCATATCGCACCATGAACAGCCCTTTTTAAAGGAGCATCTTCAAATACAATCATTGGATCCTTTCCGCCAAGCTCCAGCGTGTACGGAATAAACCTCTTGCTTGCTTCTATCCCGATTTTTCGTCCCGTTTCTACTGACCCCGTAAAAAAAATACTGTCCGGTGTCCCCGAAACAAGTTCTTGACCGAGTTCTTTACCGCCGTGCGCAACTTGCAGCAGGTTTTTAGGCAGATTGATTTCCCTTGCGATCTTTTCTATTAACAAACCAATTGTAGGTGTCACTTCAGAGGGTTTTAAAATCACTGAATTTCCTGCAATTAATGCGGATATAACAGGTGTCATGGAAAGCTGAAACGGATAATTCCACGGAGAGATGATTAAAACCGTTCCTAAAGGAAAATAATCCACATATGAAGATTTTCCTACAAAAAGTAGTGGTGTTGATACCCTTTTGCGCTTTAATATTTTTGGTGCGCGCTTTTCATAATGCTGCAGAATATCAATAACAGGCATAAGGTCTGCAGTCAAAGCTTCTGTCTTTACTTTTCCTGTTGCTGAACATATTTCTTCAACAATTCCATCCATATTTTCCAATAAATAATGCTTCATCTTCATTATAAAAGAAAGTCTCGTTTCCAATGAGCGACTGGACCAAAACTTATATGCAGCTGATGCTTTCTCATACATTTCAGGCACTTGCTGAATGTCTGTTTCAAGCCATTGATCGATCGTTTCGCCTGTAGCAGGATGCTTTGCAATCAATACGTTTTTCATGTTGCGCACCTCCTTTTATCAAAATATTCATACATCTTTTATCATACCTTTTTCAGGTCTTAATGTTTATTTATTTTTTACAATGTGATAATATGTCGATATACTTAAACATATAAACATAAACTAAAAGGAGTTAACTCATCATGAATAAAACAGTTTTAATTACCGGCGCTTCAAGCGGAATCGGATTAGAGTTTGCCTCACTTTTCGCTAAAGATGGCTATCAACTTGTGCTTAATGCTAGAAACGAATCAAGACTTCAAGAGATCGCAAATGAGCTAAAATCCAAGTATGGCGTAACAGTTACAGTTGCTGCCAAAGATTTGAGTATTCCCGAAAGTGCAGATGAATTATCATCAGAACTTGCCTCTGCTGGAATAGAAGTAGATGTGCTGATCAATAATGCTGGATTTGCAGCATACGGACCTTTTAATGAGACATTTTGGAAAGAAGAAAAAGATATGATCCAAGTAAATATTATGGCCTTAACAGCCTTAACAAAACAGCTTCTTCCCGGAATGATCAAACGCAATTCCGGCAAGATCTTAAATGTAGCCTCAACCGCAGCATTTCAGCCTGGTCCATTAATGGCTGTTTATTATGCAACGAAAGCATATGTACTCTCATTTTCTGAAGCAGTTAATTACGAACTAAGAAATACAAATGTGAGCGTGACGGCTCTTTGCCCGGGAGCTACAGCAACAAACTTTGAAAAAAGAGCAAACCTTGAGTCATCAAGACTATTCCAATCTGGAGCTATGGATGCCCGTGACGTTGCGCTTGAGGGATATAAAGCTTTAAAGGAAAAGAAATCACTAGAGATTCCTGGCTTTAAAAACAAAGCTTTAGCTTATTTGGTTCGATTCCTGCCTCGAAAGTCCGTTTTAGAAATTGTTCATTATGTTCAAGATAAAAAGTAAACTTCGCTAGGAACAGCCTGCTTTCAGGCTGTTCCTAGACTTTTATATCGACAATAAACAGTTCGAATTTAATTTTAATTTTATATCTTGAATGGCCGCATTTCTTTAGTGTAATATTACACTTATAGAGAACTTTTTAAAAATTAATCTGAATCCAGAAATACTTACATATACTTGTGGTGAGGTGGGGATAAGATGAACCAAAAATGGATGAGACATGAAGGACGAAAATGGGTTGAAGAGAAAATTATTACGCTTGACCAGCTTGATTTAATCGTTGCCCGATATCCAGATTCAAAAGAAATCAAAAAATCTACTGGCATTCTACCTGTTTTAGCAAGCATATTAATCGCACTCGGCATTTTATCATTTATCGCATCCAACTGGAGTGATATTCCTCCCCTAGCAAGGCTCGGTCTTTTGATTCTAATCATGATCAGTTTTTACTTAACCGGTGATAAATATCTTAAAAAAGGAAATGAAACGCTTGGAACTTCGCTCAATCTTCTTGGCATCGTGACCTTCGGAGCAAGTATTATTTTGTTAGGTCAAACTTTTCATCTGACTGCCACAGATGCAAGGCTTTTTGTATTTTGGAGCTTGCCTGCCTTATTCTATTTATTTAGAGACAGACACAAACTGTATTTCTTTCTTTTAGCTGTTTTAACAATAGGCGGACAGCTATACAGTATGGGAGAATTTGATACCTTTAGTTATCTCCTTTTCGCCGTCTTTCTGATAAGTATTGGAGGCTTTGTTTATTTATACCGAAGAACATTGGAAACATGGTTTTTTACAATTGGATTAAGTATTCAAGCATTCTTGTTAGTTAATATTGAAGATCTAAACCTGCTCTGGTTCTTCCTGTTTGGTTTTGCATTATATACAGCTAGCATATGGATAAATAAAACGTTGTTTAAACAATCGTTTAAACGAATGGGCTCTCTAATCGGGTTTGCTTATGCGTACGGTTTATATTTCACTCTTACAAATGAATTTTTATCAGATTTTGAATTCCCGAATACTGCATTTTATCTGCCAGCCTTGATCATTATTTTTGCTTTAGCCATTCTTAGAAAAAGAAAAGATAGCGTTAATCCGCCTATGTGGGAATTAATGATCTTTGTACCATATTTCTATTTGGCAAAAGTGGCAGATCCGCTGCTGACTGGTCTGTTGTATCTAGTTGTTATGTTTGCCTACTCTGGTTTTATGCTCGCAGAGGGTTACAGAAAAGAAAATCGTTCACAAATCAATTTTGGAATCGTTCTGTTCTTGCTTGTATGTTTAATGGGTTACTTTAACCTCGCATGGGCTTTCATGCCGAAGTCCGTGTTTTTCTTAATCGGCGGCATTTTGTTATTTATGCTTAATGGTTTCCTTCAGCGCAAGAAAAAGCAAATTTTGAAAAATGGAGGGCCGCATCATGAATAGAAAAAAAAGCTGGATCATAGCGGCTATCCTTCAAGTTGTATTTTTACTTTTAATCGCTGGGAGCTACTACAGTATCGATTATTTTGGCAAAGAGATCAAAATAAAAACCGTTCCGGTCGATCCAAGAGATATCTTATACGGAGATTACGTGACGCTTCGTTTTGATATCAGCACTGTTCCTGTTTCTAAATGGAAAGGTGAAACACACTTGTTAACAAGCAGACAGCAAACAGCATTTGTTGTGCTGGAAGAAAATAAAGAAGGTTATTATGAAGTTCATAGTGTTCATCCCGATAAACCTGCAGTAAACGATGACCAGGTTATTTTAAAAGGGAAAGCCGAAAGAATATGGGGAGATACAATTGAACAGATGCAGATTCATTATGGAATAGAACGGTATTATGTAGAGGAAAACACGGGGAAAACTTTAGAACAGCAAGCAAGCGATATGACTGTTACAGTAAGGATTGCACCCTGGGGAGCACATAAGATTACAGATATAAAGCCTCGTTAATTTAAAGCCTCTTTAAAAGGGGCTTTTTTTCTTCGGTTTAAGATTGCGTATTACGGGAAAATTGATAATGAGGTGAAAACAATGTCTGATACTAAAATAATTGAACTTAAAGATGTAATTAACGGCTGGGCTGGAAATCAGATTTCAATTCGCAAGGAAGAAACAGGCGATATTGACCAAATAAGAATTTCCCTGCAGAAAGCAACATTTGAACAGCGAGATGCAGCAGATGAATATTTAGGAGACCACATATTGTTTTTACATGGAACAGCTTATGCAGCAGAAGAAGGTATTTCAGTAGAACTTCCTGCAATCACTTACGAAATCCCAATTGATGGAATTACGGACATAAGACTTGATTCTGATATCGTGTCCTTTGAAACAAGCAGAGCTCAATATGTAGTAAATAAAAATTAAAGGGCTTCCCAAAGGTAAGGTGAACTTACTTTTGGGAGCCCTTTTTTTTAGTCTTGAATGCTTTTAGTCACATCTGAAAGTGAGTCAGCAGAAATAGCGATTTGTCCTACTGCATGGCTGAGTTCTTCTATTACTTCTGCCATTACTTCAACTTCATTTTCAAGTTTCCCGCTTCTCTCCGTGCTTTCATCCATTTTTGATAAAATCGCATTAAAGAAATCCGTTATCTCCGTAGCTTCAGAAACACTGTCATTAATGAAGTGATGGATGCTCGCTACAGATTCCGAGACAGCCTCAATCCTTTTATGAGTATTTTTCACAAGATCGGATACACCAGACACTGAAGTTTTAGTCTGGTCAGCTAATTTCCTGACTTCATGAGCAACAACCGAGAACCCTTTACCTGCTTCTCCAGCTCTCGCCGCTTCAATTGCCGCATTCAGTGATAGAAGATTGGTTTGTTCAGCAATAGCTGTTACGATATCGACCACATCATTGATTTTAACCGTTGCTTGTTCAAGGTTTACAAGCTCTGCAGAAATCTGTTCAGATTGCTCTTTTACTTTATTGATCATCTGCTGATGCTCTTCAAGTTTGTTTTTACCTGCTAGTGAGTTCTTCGAAACTTCTCCCGCTGATTCAGCTGTATCTTTTGCGAAAACCACAACTTCATCTGCTTTTGACGTAAGTTCTTGCAGCGCTGCACTAGTTTCCTCTGAGATGCTTGCCAGCTCTTCTACAGAATTCCCTACAGATTGCGTAATCTGCTGTTTCTGTTCCTCGTGGCGTGCTCTTTCTTTAATCTGTTCAAATTCAAAAGCTTCCAAAACAATCTGCTGCTCAAAATTCAAGATTTTCGTTACTGCTTTAACAGCTTGCTGGTATTCCACCTTACCTTCGATGTTCTTATCTAAAATGGAAAGAATGGAAAGGAGCATATCCTGAAACGAACAAATATACCATTTAGGCTGCAATCCTATTTTAAAGTGTATATGGGCTATTACTCTTCTTTGATCTACATAACTCTCATCAATGACACCATCGAACATTTCCTGGATATGTTTAATCAGCGTTACTTTCAAACGGTTGACTGAACTGTGTTTTTGAATAATTTGCAGAAGGCCAGGAACGTGTTCAATATTTTTATAAAACTGATCCACAATTCCCTCAATGTTTTCTGAAATTAAAGGCTTTAGCGACCGGATAAGAGACAGATCTTGCAGTGTAAGAGATATCATGTTTAGTTGCTTCTGCCACTCACTGTCTGCCTGCACATTAATTTTCACATCATGAATAAAATCATTAGGTAAATTCGTTACAGGTTTTTTTTCAGCTTTTTTAGTTAGTATGCTTAAGATTGAAGCCATAGTTATTTTCCTTCTTCCTTTATGATCACTTATTTAATTTAATCCAAAATTTAGCGAATCGATGTGACTTTTATCACATTTTGTCACTCCTATGTTTTATCGACAACAAATCGGGTATCTTCAAGTAAGCAAAAATAACTATTACTAAAATAATGAAACGAGGAGTGGTTCACATGTGGAAAAAAAGATGGGCAGCCGGTACTTTGGCTGCGATGTTAACATTAGGTGGATTAACTGCTTGCGGTGATGGCGTCGACCAGGATAACGGTGTAGATGACGGCGAACAAAACGATGAAATGGATGAAAAGAATAAAGAAGAAGGTTAAATACAAGAAAACGAGCTGACTCAACCTAAGTTGAACCAGCTCGTTTTTGCTGTTTACGGTACGTGTTCTTTTATTTATTACACGTTCGCTCAAGAATGGCTTATTACGCTCAGAATACGTCCAGTTACGCTCAAATTGCTCGAGCTACGCTCAAAACCCATCCCGTTTCGCTCAAAAACTTCTATTTACCATATCTACAGAGCAATTAAGCTGTTTTTTCAGCACGTTTTTCTGTCTTTCCTTGCTGAAGCTGATACATTTGGAAGTATCGTCCTTTATGCTCCATCAATTCATCATGATTTCCGCGTTCCACGATTACACCGCGGTCAAGGACGAGAATCTGGTCTGCACTCTTAATCGTTGAAAGACGGTGAGCTATAATGAACGTCGTTCTTCCCCGCTTCAATACATCCAGTGCTTCCTGAATGACCGCTTCTGTTTCAGTATCAATACTTGCGGTTGCTTCATCCAGTATTAAAATCGCCGGATTATAAGCGAGTGCTCTAGCAAACGAGATCAGCTGGCGCTGTCCTGAAGAGAGTGTGCTTCCCTTTTCAATAACCGGTTCATCCAATCCTTTGGGCAAGTTCTTAATAAAAGGCATCGCTCCTACATCCGTTAATGCTTTTTCTACTTGTTCCCTCGTAATCTCTGGATTATCAAGGCTTACGTTAGAAGCGATGGTTCCTGTAAACAAGAATGGATCTTGAAGTACAATTCCCATATGCTGACGCATTTCTTGTTTGGACAGTTCCATAATATCCTGATCGTCAATCGTAATTTTACCCTGCTTAATGTCATAAAAACGGAAAAGCAAGTTCATGATTGAACTCTTACCAGAACCGGTATGACCAACAAGGGCTACTGTTTCACCTTGATTTGCTTCAAAGTCAATATTTTTCAGCACAGGTTCTCCATCCACATAGCTGAACGTAACGTCCTTGAATGCTACATTACCTTTATAGCGAGTGATCTCGTTCTTCGTAACCGTTTGGCCTGGTTCATCCATTAATACAAAAACTCTCTCAGCGGAAACAAGTGCCTGTTCCAGTTGAGCAAGCTGATTTACCATCCCTGTAACAGGGTGGAACATTCGGTTCAAATAATCTACGAATGCATATAGCACACCGATCGATATGGCTGAACCTATCCCCAGCGCCTGACCTCCAAAATGCCAGATGAAGGCCATGAATGCAAGGTTCTTCAGGAATAACACTAGATTGTGTCCTGTCATGGCATTCAGGCTTAACAGTTTGTTTTGAAACGTGAAATATTCTTTATTCATTGTCTCAAACTCTTCTGTAGTTTCCTTCTGTCTCTTAAATGCCTGAATGATCGTCATACCGTTTATTGATTCGTTAATCATTCCGTTAATGTCACTCAGTGTTGAACGGATTTTATGATTATACTTTGATGCAAATTTCCGGTAAATCTTAATCCAAACTACCAGTATAGGTACGAGAATCAAACAGATCGTTGCAAGCTTAACATCAAGCAAGAACAATGCTGTGAAGATACCTGTCAGATAGATGATTCCCGTAAAGAAGTTTGCAAGTACGTTTATAAACAGCTCTTTTATCGCTTCAGTATCGTTTGTTATGCGAGAAACGATTTTACCTGCTGGCTGATTATCAAAATACGTGATCGCTACCCGCTGTACGTGGGCGAATACGTCCTGACGAATTTTTTTGATAACCAAGTTTGATGATCGCTGCAGCATATAGCGCTGACCGTACTGAAAGAATGCTGCGAATAAAAGCAGTCCTAAATAGATCATCATAAGCTTCATGATTCCTGCAATTTCAGGTTCATAAAAAGAGAATGTTTCATTGATACTCAGCTTATCCGCCGGGTAAGTTTCAGATTTTCCTTTATATGAAATCGTAACTTCTCCGTTTTTAGCTGATCGTTCACCGGTAATTGAAACAGGCTGATCAATTACAAAATATTCACGCTTAACCTGCACAACCCGTATTTCTTTTCCTTTATTTTCTCCCTGATCAAAATGATCACTTCGTTTATACCAGTTTCCATCGTACTTCACTGCCGCTTTTTCTTCTTGACTGACCTGATACCATGGCTTTTCAATACCAAGGATGTGATCATCAATCATTGTTTTAGCGATAAATGGTCCCGTTAGCTCGGCTGCAATTGCAACAGTCAGCATGAGCAATCCTAGAATGAAGTTCTTTTTATATTGAAGTGCGTATTGAAACAGGCGCTTTCCAACGTTCATGGCTACACCGCCTTATTATCATTTAAGTTTTGTTCAATCTGCTGGCGTTCGTGCTGCTCTTTATACCAGCCATCTCTTGCAATCAAATCCTCATGTCTGCCTTCATCCACAATCATCCCGTCATCAATAACGATGATCCAGTCTGCGTGTTCAACTGCAGATAATCTATGTGTCGTAATAAACGTCGTTTTACCCGCACGTTCTTTACGAATATTTCCGATAATAGCCGTCTCCGTTTTTGCATCAACTGCAGAAAGCGCATCATCAAGAATTAATATTTCAGGATCAACACAAAGTGCACGCGCGATAGATACACGCTGTTTCTGTCCTCCTGATAACGCTACACCTTTTTCTCCAACAAGTGTGTTTAAGCCCTCAGGCAGATACTCAACATCATTCTTAAATGATGCCATCTCCATAACGTGATTAAGCTTATCTGTATCGGCTAAACGATTACCGAACAAGATGTTTTCCTGAACGGTTTTAGAAAAAAGAATCGCATCCTGCGGTACATACCCGATCCAGCCTTGAAGATCCTCTAAGGCGATATCTTCAATGTCAACACCAGAGAAGCTGATTCTCCCTTCACCAGCAGGATACTCTCTCAGCAATTGCTTCAGCAATGTAGTCTTACCGCTTCCGGTACGCCCCACAATTCCGAGTGTTTCACCTTTCTTAACCGTAACGTTTATATCTTTTAAGTTATCAGACTCTGATGAAGGGTATCGGAAAGTGACATCCTCAAATTTAATCGTTCCCGGATCTGATAAAGGAACAAGATCTTCACCATTTTTAACATCTGCTTCGTACGCGAGCGTTTCATTTACGCGATCAAGGGAAGCACTTCCGCGTTCCATTACATTGATCAATTCGCCAACTGCGATCATCGGCCAGATCAGCATCCCTAAATAAACGTTGAAGGTAACAAGTTCTCCAAGGGTTATCGTATTATGGAAAACCATGTATGCTCCATAACCTAATCCGATCAAATAACTCATCCCTACAAGAATCTTAATCGTCGGTTCGAAAAGAGCATCGATCCTCGAAACAGCAAGGTTCTTTTCAAAAACGTCTTCCGTTACTTTATTGAAGCGTTCTACATCCGCTTCTTCCTGTACATAAGCACGGATTACACGGACGCCTTGAATACTTTCTAGAACCGAATCGTTCATTTCCCCAAAAGCATCCTGTGCAACCGTAAAACGCTGATGCACTTTTTTACCGTACTTCTTAATAATAAATGCAATAACCGGCAGCGGTATAAGAGCCGCAAACGTCAATTTCCAGCTGATCATAAAACCCATGACAAACAAGATCGTAAGCATGAAAAGACTGGAATCAACGAGTGTTAAAATACCGAACCCAGCAGTCATTGAAATGGCTTTCAAGTCGTTTGTCGCACGCGCCATCAAATCTCCTGTTCTATTTTTCTCAAAAAATGTAGGAGTCATTTTTAATAGGTGACGCATGAATCTTGAACGCATCGTCCGTTCTATAATAAAAGCGCCTCCAAAAAGCTGGTACATCCAGATGTACATCGTTATATACATCGATATCAGTACTGCTACAAAAATACCAAGAGTTTTCATCATATCTTCTCTAGTGATCGTACCCATATGAATGGAATCTATTGTATTTCCTATTAGTTTAGGAGGAATAATCTCAATAATTCCAACGCCGGTTAACAGAACGACCGCCACCGTATACCGTATCCAATGCCTCTTAAAAAACCAGGCTAACTTTCCTAAAACCGAAAACATATCGTTCTCTCCTCTCTATCTCGCTGTCTACAATTAAACAATTGTTTAAATGAGCTACCCAAAAAGTGTATGATCCTTGCGTTCTAGCCACACCATTAACACTCCATTTTCCATTTCCTTTACCTCCAGATTTTTTTGGGCTGTTTCAGTAAAACTTTGTTGCTCTTGAAAGTGGTTGATTTCCGCTCCAGGTTGCTCGCTTTCCACGGGGAATGCGGTGAGCCACGAAAGTACTGCTCCTGCGTCTGCGAGAAAATTCTGCTGAAGCGGGCTTCCTCGAGAAGAATACTCAGGTAGCTGGCACGCTGATCCCGTAGGAGTCTCACACCTTGCTCTCCAATCAACTTGCCAATGCAGAAAATGAAAGAAATGAACCAAAGCAACAATCTTTTAGGGAAGAGCCTTTATATATATTGCATAAGAAGAGCAGCCTCTTCGTGCAAATGAAAATAAAAAAGCATACCACTCGAAGGCGATATGCTTTAATAACCATAAAAAAACACACGTCACGACTGGAGTGACCTGCGTATTGAATATGTATAGAGATCGGACAAAACTAAGAGAAAGGAATCCTAATACAACTCTTCCGGCAGGCCATGATATGAAATTGTAGAGTCTTTGCCCATTGCAATACAGACCGTTAATTGAGAAACAATCATTTCTTTCACCATGACACAACCATCCTTTCCATAATTTTGTAGTTTGTAACTTTGGTAATCTTAACACTATTCTAATAACTATGTCAATTCATTTTAGATATGCTAAATAAAATAATTTATTTGTTAATATATGTCCTGAAATTTAAAAATGTGTGTCCAATTTTATAAATTATGAATACAAATAAACCCGCCACAATGTGACGGGTAATCTGTAAATATTTTTATGAAAACTGGCGAGTTAGGTTTGCCATCTCAATTGCAGAAACCGCAGCTTCCCAGCCCTTATTTCCTGCTTTTGTTCCAGCTCTTTCAATAGCCTGTTCGATAGAGTCTACTGTTAATACACCGAAAATGACAGGCACACCGCTCGTCATTGATGCTTGCGCTACACCTTTAGCAGCTTCGTTGCACACATAATCAAAGTGAGGAGTCGATCCGCGAATGACAGCTCCTAACGTAATAATGGCATCATAGTTTCCGCTGTCCGCCATCTTTTTTGCGATTAAAGGAATTTCAAATGCTCCTGGAACCCAGGCGATATCCACATCTTCTTCTGAAACCCCGTGTCTTTTGAAAGCGTCCTGTGCGCCAGAAACTAATTTATCTGAAATAAAATCATTAAAACGTCCTGCAACGATTCCTACTGTTAACCCTGATCCAACTAAATGTCCTTCAAATAATTTTGCCATTTTTGGTTCCTCCTGTTTTAGAAATGAAGCATATGCCCCAATTTGTTTTTCTTTGTTTTCAAATAGTCTTCATTGCTTTCATTGTGAGGCATCTGAAGCGCAATTCGCTCGGTAACTTCAAGGTCATAGCCTTTGAGACCTGCAATTTTTCTCGGATTATTCGTTAGAAGTTTCATTTTATTAATGCCTAAATCTTTTAAGATTTGCGCTCCGATTCCGTAATCACGCAAATCTGGTGCAAACCCGAGCTGTTCGTTCGCTTCAACTGTATCAAGACCTTCTTCTTGAAGTTTGTAAGCTTTCATTTTGTTAATGAGTCCGATGCCTCTTCCCTCTTGTCTCATGTACAATAAGACTCCGCGGCCTTCTTTCTCGATCTGTGAAAGTGCTGCATGGAGCTGCGGTCCGCAGTCACAGCGGTTTGAACCAAAAACATCTCCAGTCAGACATTCAGAGTGAACCCGCACCAGTACAGGCTCACCGTCGCTTATATCACCTTTTACAAGTGCAACGTGTTCTTTGTTATCCAATACATTGGAAAAGCCGACCGCTTTAAAATCACCATACTCTGTTGGAAGGTTGATTTCGACTTCTCTTTTCACCATTTGCTCGGTTTTGTTTCGGTATGTGATCAGATCTTTTATCGTAATCAGCTTCATATTGTGCTGTTTCGCTAATTCTACAAGTTCAGGAACACGTGCCATAGTCCCGTCTTCTTTCATAATTTCACAGATAACGCCTGCAGATTTGCTTCCCGCCATTTTTGCCAGGTCGATAGCAGCTTCAGTATGACCGGCTCTTCTTAGTACTCCACCTTTTTTACCGATTAATGGAAAAATATGACCAGGACGTTTGAAATCGGATGGAACCGAGTCCTCATTCACCAGCTCACGAACAGTGGCTGCTCTTTCTTGTGCTGATATTCCAGTTGTAGTTGATACATGATCCACACTAATCGTAAAAGCCGTGCCATGGGAATCTGTATTGGCTGCAACCATTGGCGATAAATCAAGCTTAACTGCAATTTCTTCTGAGATCGGTGTACATACTAACCCTCTGCCATGTGTAACCATAAAATTGATGGATTCAGCTGTTATCCCTTCTGCCAGGGCAACAAAATCCCCTTCATTTTCCCGATCTTCATCATCAACTACAATAACAATTTTCCCTGATTTTAGATCTTCAACAGCTTGCTCTATGGTGTGGAACATTGACTCTCCTCCTAAAATCCGTGCTCTTGTAAGAAATCAAGAGACAGCTTCGACTTTTGTTTAGTTTCTTCTTTTTCTGGAGACAGCATTCTGGATACGTATTTGGCAAGCATATCGCATTCGATGTTCACAAGATCTCCAGTGGTTTTCTTTCCTAAAATAGTATGTCCCGCGGTATGAGGAATGAGGGAAACCATAATTGAATTCTTCGTTACATCAAAAACAGTAAGGCTCGTTCCATCAACGCATACGGACCCTTTTAACATAAAGTACCTCATCAAATGATCAGGAAGAGAAATGGTATAGTAAATTGCATTCTTTTCTGGACGTTTCTCCGTGATTTCTCCGGTTCCATCTACATGACCTGAAACAAAATGGCCGCCAAACCGCCCCCCGGCAGCCATTGCCCGTTCTAAATTAACATGGTCACGATTGTTCAAAAGTTTCAAAGTTGAGGACCTGAACGTTTCAGGCATAACATCTACTGTGAATTGATGAGAGTTATATGATGTTACAGTAAGACATACCCCGTTGACTGAAATACTGTCACCAAGGTTTACATCCTGCAAAACTTTTTCAGCAGATATAGTAAGTACGATTGTTTCATTTCCTTTGTTAATAGACTTAATCGTACCCAGTTCTTCAATAATTCCTGTAAACAAAAACTTTACCTCCCTTGCTCGTTCTTTTTCAATATTCGCTGATCGTAAATGTGCATGAATCCGGGAGTTTTTTTGTAAAAGGCTGTTCTCGTAAACTTTGTTGTTTTTGGAAGATGTTGATTTCCGTTCCAGGTTGCTCGCTTTCCGCGGGCAGGCGGTGAGCCACATTCGTACGTTTCACTTTTAAGTGTCTCACCTGACCCGCTTCATAGAAGTATCCTTGCTCCTGCGTCTGCAAGTAAAAACTACAATGTGAGCTTCCTCGTCGCATGCCTAGCGAGAAGCTTCTCAGGTGGTAGGCACGCACCTTCCACTGCAATCTACTCTTCAATGAAGAACTTCAAAGCTCTCTGTAGCAACAATCTTTTAGAAAAGAACCTTGTAAAAAAATACCCCGAGAACGTAATCGCTCCCGGGGTTGTTGTTAAAAGTTATAACTAAATACACCTTTAAAATCACTGTTTTATTAAACAAGTGTTTAAAAGCATTCACGTTCCTTCTCCCATCCAGACTATACTGTCGGCTTCGGACTTTCACCGAATCCACCGTTTTTGCTTAAAAACAAAACCGGGTCACGGACTAAGAGGCATCCATCTACCTCATCACCGCCGGTTGGGAATTTCACCCGACCCCGAAGGACACTATTTACTTATGTACATTATAAGTAAACATTAGGCTGAATTCAAACATGATTGCTTTTACTGTCCAATTATTAATTTTTCTTTTGGATAATGGATGTGTTCAGTTGCTACTTTGCCTCGGATGATAAATAGGAAAGAAAGCATTCCTATTCTTCCAAGAAACATTAATATCATTAAAATTACTTTGCCGGTAGAGCTTAATGTTCCAGTTATGCCAACAGATAGACCCGTTGTTCCGAACGCTGAACACACTTCAAAGAACAAGTACTCGATCGGCATAGGATCTGTGATTGACAGAATAATGGTTGATGTTGTACACAGAACCATGGCAACAATGATTACGATAAATGATTTTTGTATATCTTCCGGGTAGATTTCCCGATTAAAGATTTTGATCGTATTTCGTCCTTTTGCATAAAAGAAAATCGCTAAAGCAGCTACTGCAAATGTTGTTGTCCTGATCCCGCCGCCGACACTGCTCGGAGAGGCTCCAATAAACATCATTACACCTAAAAAGAGCAAAGTCGGAACAGTAAACTCAGAAACGTCCATTGTAGATAATCCGCCGCTTCGGGTTGTTACAGACTGAAACATGGAATAGAAAAATGTTTCATGCCATGATTTACCTTCAAAAAAGGCATTCATCTCCAATAGGTAGATTCCCAAAGCTCCCGTTACTACTAGTAATGCAAACGTAATTGTTGTTACTTTTGTAAAAAGAGTAAATGTATAGCGCTCTAGATACTTTCTTTCTTTTATAAAGTTGTTGATTTCTACTAAAACCGGAAAACCGATCGCTCCAGACGTAATCAAAAACATGGTCACGATCTGAACAAGGTAATCGTGACGAAACGGAATCAGTGAGCTTCCCGTAATATCAAATCCAGCATTTGTTGTTGCTGTAACCGAGGCGAAGAAAGCATGGTACAGGACATCCAGTTCCGTATCATAATATGGCTGGAAAAGAATAAAGAAAAGCACGGTCCCCAAAATTTCAATTCCTATAATCAAAGCCAAAATTTGTTTCATCAGCTGAACAAGACCCGCTAAAGTCGACTGGTTTTGATCTGTCATGATCAGCTGCCGCTCTCTCATACCGATCCTTTTGCCAATCAGCAGCCAAATAGCAGTTCCTAGTGTCATTACACCGATACCGCCAATCTGAACAACAATAGCGAGCAAAACAACACCTGTATGATTGAATGTTTCAGAAATATTTACAGAAGTGAGCCCTGTAACACTCACAGCACTTACAGCTGTAAACAACGTATCAATAAAAGAAAGCTTTACTCCCTCTTTATGTCCGACTGGCAAACTTAATAGAATCGTAGCCGCAATAACGGACAATAAATAAAAGATTACGATAAGCTGAACAGAAGTTAAGAAATTCTTTTTTTGTTGTGTAGTTGCAGTATTGTTTTTAAACATAGTCTATTTTCACCTGTCGAGGGAATTTTTCTATACTCTTTGAAATAGTAACAATAGCATTTCCTTTTAACAAGGTGAAATCGAACATTTGTTAAAATATTTCAATCGGTTTCGTTTTCAGAAGTCATTCTCTTTTCTATTATGTTCATTAAAGATGAGGGTTCATCTACTTTTATTACTACTCTAGTAACTTTCTTTTTAAATCCATAAATGAGATCTGTCACTACAGGTTCCTTTAAAAGAATTTCAATTGATGGCTTTTCCGGGATAAAATCACTCACGAGTGCTTCGAAAGTGTATTTCTTTTCTGAAGCGGATATCGTATCCGGTCCTTCATATTTTTTTAGTTCCTTTATGGCTGTATAAGGAAGTGACATTCCCTTAAAGAAGCCGATATTCATAATGATAGAATCTTCCGTAGTGATTAAGGGGGTTTTCTTAACTGCCTGCATCTGGCCGAATAGGAAAAGCACTGAGTAGACATTGATAAAAAGCAGTACGAGAGAAAGCGTGTGGTCGATCTTGCTGAAGAAGTAGTGAAGTCCTACTGATTCGATGATAAGTGCATGGATCAGCATCAGATTAAGAGCGACAAAGCTTGTTTTTTTATGAAAAGTAAAAACCTCACCGGTCGTCAAAGCTGGTTTTCTCCAGGAGAACAAAGCATAGTACAACATCGTGATCTCACTGACAACAGCATCGAGCATACGGCTTTTTGCAAAATGAGAGTTAAACGCTTGTTTAATTTTTATCAGAAATGGAAGTTCATTCGGAAGCTTTCTGTACGACGCTTTTACTTTAGGAAACTTCCTTATAACTATAATTAACAAATACAGTTCAATTGAAACGAATCCCGCTTCTAATAGGAGTAAAGCTTTTGGGATCATGGATACATTCTCTAATAATGAATCTGGAATAATAAATGTCGCCAGCCCATAGCTTGCGATGGCTGTAAGGACAGTGAGTTTCCAAGAATATCTTTTACGAATAATAAAGTAGTATACAAGAAGCGGAATAACTAGAAGAAAATCAAACATGGAGCCTGCTACTACTAGATTTGGCACCGGCTGAAAGAATGGTGTCATGTACAAAACCATATTACTCCCAATTACTAATATACATAGAGCGAGAAACGGCACCCATTTAATTGGCTTAATAACAGCTTGGTTCATAAAATATTCCTCCTCACTTCTATTATACAATAAATACCAATCAATTCTTTTCATTCCAATTACTGTCACAAAACATACAAAAAGACCACTACGCACTAATCGGCGAGTGATCTTTATTAATGGAATTAGATGGCTTCTCTATAACAGGGATAAAGACAATCAAGCACATGAAAAATGCAATCAGTTCTAATCCAATGATGTACCAAGGGTGAGGACCCAGGAGATCCAGCAGTGAAGCACTGCCTGGCTTACTCATAAGAAACATATAATTCGTATTCAGCAAAAAATTAATTACATAGACACATGCTGCATAGAGATTGAGCCATAGAAACGACTTAAAAAATCTGCCCCACGATAATCTAAATGACTTTACAATCGCATAATACATAGCGGTCCAAACGATTAGACCATGTGCAAAAAAATATTGGATGAAACGAAAATGCCATGGCTGCTGATAGAGTTCAGGAGTGAGCAATCCTTGTAAGGCACCTGTAAAACCAAACAGATACACAAAAGCAAAAAGCTTCTTATTATCTGTTAACAGCAAGATCATGCTTAAAAGAATATTTAAACTGCAAAGCTGAAGCGGCAGATACAATTTCACTGTCCATATCTCGTTATATATTGCCCAGCACTGATAACCCGCTTCCGATAAAGCGAGACTGATCAAAAGGACATATTTTATCGAATGCATTTCTTTTATGCGAAACCGAAAGAGGTACATCAATATTACGATAAGAACGATAACTAGCAGGGTGAAGATATGTTCAGCGCCGAACATAACAAACCCTGACTCCCCTTCACTAAACCATTGCTTCATACACTCCCCCCTCAACGCTATTACTTATTGATATTCACAACCATTAGAGCATTTCCTTTAAAAAAATGGAAAAAATAATTGCATAACGTAACAGTGTTATGTTACATTAGTTTCAGAAGGAGGTTGAGCATGGAAAATTTAATCTCAAAGAAAGATCTTCTTGAAGCTGCAAACATTTCTTATGGCCAGTTATATCGCTGGAAACGAAAAAATCTGATCCCTGAAAACTGGTTTATACGCAAATCAACCTTTACAGGCCAAGAGACTTTCTTTCCAAAAGAAGATATTCTGCAGCGAATTGAAAAAATTAAGAATTTAAAAGATGATTTGTCGCTAGATGAACTTGCTGATATGTTCTCCCCATCCCCTACTATTACTTCCTTATCAGCAGAGGAATTAACAAAACGTAACATTGTTTCTTATACTGCTTTAGAAATGTATAACAATCATCATGGCAACACTCCCACTTTCTCCTTTGATCAATTATTAACCATATACTTACTAGATACCCTGCTTCAGACTGGTGAAGTGAACCGCTCAGAGGGAATGGAACTTCTTCACATCCTTCAGCAACATTCGAACGAAATAAAAGGCAAGGAAAGCGAACTTGTTTTCATTCGAAAGATGGGTGTATCTTTCTTTATCCTCACACCTGAACCAGCTAAGCTGTTCGTAGAATCTCAAACAAAAATTATCGCCCATTACAAACTGAATCAATGCATTGAAGAGTTAAAATTAAAGATATCATAAACGTTGAGGAGGAATAGATATGGAAAAAACAAAACAAAGAAACATTAGCATTTCAGGTTCAGGTACTGCTGCTGGTGGCGAATATGATCAAGTGAAAGTTAATGGGTCAGCACATATAAACAGTGATATTCAGTGCGAAGTTTTCAAATGTAACGGAAGTGCACATATAGAGGGAAATATTAAAACTGGCACTGCCAAGGTTAATGGTTCTTCCCATATTGAAGGAAACATGGAAGCTGAAGAAATGACCATCAATGGAAGCACTGATATTGACGGAAATTTAACTTGCAGCGAAGTGAAGATTCAAGGCTCATCTAATATTAAAGGTGATCTAAAAGGAAAAGAAATCATCGTCAGAGGATCTGCTTCAATTAAAGGCAATGTGTCTGGGGATGAGATAGATGTTAAGGGACAAGTGAAAATTGGCGGTGACTGCGAGGCAGAATCCTTTAATGCCCGCGGCAATTTTAAAATCAATGGTCTTCTAAATGCCGGAAACATCGACATTGAGCTCCTGCGTCTTTGTGAAGCAAAAGAAATAGGCGGTGAAAATATCATCGTAAAAAGGAACATTGATTCTTCCGGTTTCAAAAAACTCATAAAATTTTTTATTGGTCAGCAAACAGATCAACTTACTGCAGATGTTATCGAAGGTGATCATGTATCCCTTGAATACACACATGCAAAAGTAGTTAGGGGCAATACGATATCGATTGGCCCGGGATGTGTTATTGATCGCATCGAATATAAACAAAGTCTTGAGCTGGACGAAAATGCTAAGGTAGGCGCGCAAGAGAAAATCTGATAGAAGCATTCATTAATGCAAGCATAAATTTCATGGGGCGAGCATAAATCCCCCAGGGCCAGCATAATTCTCAATCAAATAGATCCTCATAATCAAAATGGCTGCCACTCAGGTTGATTTATACACCTGTTTAAGGGCAGCCTTAATTTTTTTACTATTA
Source organism: Fictibacillus sp. NPDC058756 (assembly GCF_042746035.1). Lineage (NCBI taxonomy): Bacteria > Bacillati > Bacillota > Bacilli > Caryophanales > Fictibacillaceae > Fictibacillus > Fictibacillus sp. NPDC058756. The sequence goes on from NZ_JBHYPU010000001.1 coordinate 3,199,122, forward strand.
CACCCTACTGACTACCCGCAGTAACCTTCAAACCAATAATTCCTGTAATAACAAATGCTAAAAATACAAAACGAAGCACGGTTTTCGGCTCACCGAAAAGGACAATTCCTAAAATAACTGCTCCAGCTGCTCCTATTCCCGTCCAAATCGTATAAGCCGTCCCGATCGGCAGAACTTTTGTAGCTTGTGACAAATAATAAAAACTGATGATCATTCCAACTACGGTTACAACCGATGGCCACAATCTAGTGAATCCATTCGTATATTTAAGCCCTATCGCCCATACGATTTCAAAGATACCTGCAACAAACAAATATACCCAAGCCATGATAGCCCTCCTAAAATAAATAAAGCCCAGAAAGATATATGATCTATATCCTCCCAGGCTTTTATCCCTCCGTGTACACAATGTATCCATTGTGCGCTTTCTCTCGGACCAGACCAGTGAACACTCACTGCGGAACCCTAGAAAACTATTCTCCCTATATTATTGAAAAAAACTTTATGAGTGTCAAGAATCAACTTGCTGTTTTCATGGTAAATAATGTATAGATTTCACCTGCTTATCAAACATTATTAAGAATAAGGCAGGTGAGATCATTGGATACAACAAAAATAGAAATTCCTATTTATCAAAATCTTCAAGACAATGAAGAGTATATCCGTAATCTGTATAAAAACTGTGATGATATTAAAATTCGAAATTTCCAATTCGGAAGAAATTATAAACAAGAAGCTTTTGTTGTACACTGTGACTTTCTTGTTCAAGAAGAAAAGTCTAACTTGCTTCACACGATCATTAAAGATATGCCGGATTTCGAAGCTCACCCTCCCTTCAGTTACTATCGTCAAATCAAGAATTTCTTTGAAAACAAAGGAATAGCTTTAAGACCTGTCATGCTCTCTCCCACTATGTATAAAAAATGAAATTGAACTTGAGAATCAGGATCTGTGATGCAGTCTGCGGTAACCTTTTTCTTTGGCTTCCTCCCTTTTAATCAGAATGTAAATGACTTTAACACACAGGATTTTTCCTTTTCGATTTGATCACTAAATACTTTAATAAAAGTCCTTAACGACGAGGAAATCTCCTTTTCCTTTTTCAACTGTACTAAGGCACTTTCCCTATATAGTTTAGGAAACCTCTTCACAGACAATGAAACAAGAGTGCCTTGCTTAATATCATGAGAGACCATTGTTTCTGTCAAAAGAGCGACCCCCATCCCGCTCTTCAGCAAATCATAAGCTGTCTGCGGCGGCACTTCAAAATCACTATCGCTTCCTATCATATCTCTTTGAACTCTTTTTGTTTCAACACTCCAGTCTACTAATAAAAAAGGATCTGCCGTTTTTCTTAAATCACTTATCTCAATTTCACCTCTATGTGCTAAAGGATAGGCAGGGTGAGTTACTAAGACTAATGGTTCTTTAATGTGCAATAAACTCTTCAACTCAGTATTAAAGAAAGGATATGTCATGATACACAGTTTTACATAGCCTTCATACAGCATTTCTAACAACTCCTGATTATGACCAGTATGTACGATAATTCCTATGTGAGGATGCGTTTTATACAATGTTGCCAGTGCAGAAGAAAAATAATGAGCAGCAAGCGTCGGCAATGTTCCAATCGCTATTTTTCCACCTCTACCTTCTTTCGCAAGCTTTGCCTGCTCCATCCCTTTGTTTAATGTTTCAATGGCTTGCTGCGCAAAAGGCAGAAATGTTCTTCCTAATTCCGACAACTCCAGCTTGTTCCCTCCCCTTTTGAAAAGTTCACCGCCCACTTCCTCCTCTAAGTTCTTGATACGTATACTGATTGTCGGCTGAGAAATATCCATCATTCTAGCAGCTTTACTGAAACTACCGTGGCGAACAACATGTTCAAAAGCTAATAATTGATTTATATCCAAATCATCACCTCTATTAATATTTTTAATAAATCATATAGTCTATATTATATTGTTTAATATTCGTTGTTATCTTACACTTTTTCTGAATATACGAAAAGAAAGGGTGTTTACTTTGGGTTTTCATAGAGTCTTTAAAAATCCTAACTTAGTGATTTTATGGGTAAGCCAATTATTTTCTGCTATTGGTGATCATTTGTATGTGGTAGCAATAACGTGGATCGCAATAAAAGAATTAGGTGCCTCAGCAGCATACGTAATTGGGGCGGGTACTTTCTCCGCTTTGTTTTTTGGTATTTTAGGCGGAATTTACGCAGACCGGTGGAACCGTCACAGAACAATGATTTTAACGGATATCCTGCGTGCATTATTTGTTGGTCTGCTCCCTCTCATTGAGTGGTACTCAACACTTAACGTTTGGCATCTCGTAATAATCAGTGTAATTGTATCCGGATTGGGGACCTTTTTTAATCCTTCTCTTCAGGCAAGCCTGCCATCTTTGTGCAGGGATTCAGAAATTCTTCAGCAAACAAATGCGTTGATGGATACAACGCATAGGCTGGCTAGGATTTTCGGACCGGGTTTAACGGGAGCCTTCCTTGCGTTCATGCCTTTGCCTCACTTTTTCACGTTAGATGCTGTCACCTTTATCCTTTCAGCCATCGCTCTCGTTTTTATTAGAAAAGCATTTATTCAGATGAATGATATGAATGAGATTAAACATGTACAAAAATCCCCCATGATAGATTTCAAGATAGCTATCTCACTATTAAAAAATCATAAAGTCCTTCTGTGGGCATTAATAAGTCTTGGAATGGTTAATTTATGCTGGAGTGCTGTCTATATGGTAGGTGTTCCTCTTTTTACAGAGCGAATCTTAAAGGAAAGTGCAGGAGCATTCGGTCTCATTGGCGGAGCGTACGGTATCGGAAATTTGTTGAGCCTCTTTGCAGTCGGTACATTGAAAAGAAGCATTTTATTCATGTATGCCGGCCACGTTATTTTAGGTGCAGGTTTTTTTGTGATTGCTTCAGCAGAGTCTCTTTCGGTTGCTTTAATGGGAGCGGTAATTGCGGCGTTTGGCAGTCCAATGGGTGACATTATGCTGTTAACTATGATTCAAACTGATTTTCCCGAAACCCATATCGGAAAAATTTATAGCTTTCGTGCGCTAATCGGGGGGCTAGGTCTCGCTATGGGTACTTTTATCGCAAGCTTTGCCTATAAAATAGCCTCTATCCCTTCGATTATGATTATTTTTTCAATGATGATTATCGCCGTCGGAGCTATCGGAATCTTTCGTATTCGCATGATATCTTCTCTTCACATAAAGAACGCTTCCTGACATTTAGTGTTAAACTAAATGAAGGTATTTACAAACTTTTATGAGGTGGAAAATATGCTAAAGCTTGATACTTTATCACAAAGATTTGAGAACTTTTCAAAACTTGAATGTTCTGGGTCAAGTGATTTGTATGAATTCTTGTCTTTAAAAACAGCAAATGACAATGATCTGCTTCTGCTAAGTACATATGCCCGCGAAGGACAGCCTGCTCCAAACCTCTTATTCGGTGCTGTTCATTATCTTTTATTGACCGGAACACAGCATGAATTAATGGATTTTTTTCCTAGCCTGACAAAACAACCTAAAAAGGCTGCAGATTCCTATGAAGCGTTTAAAAATTTCTGTTTGAAGTACCGTGATGAAATTATCTCTTTACTTCAAACAAAACTCGTACAAACTAATGAAGTAAGGAGATGCGGGTATCTTTATCCATGTTTTTCTTATCTTCATGCTAAGGCGGAAAAACCTCTAGCAATAATCGAAATTGGAACGAGTGCCGGGTTACAGCTTTTTTGGGACAAATACCGCTATTCTTATAATAATGGTAAAGTCTATGGAGCCAATGAATCTAATGTTTTAATAACGTCTGAGTACAAAGGCGAAAAAGTTCCCCCCTTTTCACCAGATAGTCCGCCTGTATTCCATCGTTTTGGCCTTGATTTACATATAAATGATGTGAAAGATCCTCAAGATAAACAATGGCTTGAAGCTTTAATTTGGCCTGAGCATCATGAACGGAGAGAGTTATTCAACAAAGCAGCATCCTGTGTAAATAAAAAAGGTGCAGTCTTTATCGAAGGTGATGGCGTTTCGCTGCTTCCTGAAATTATTAAACAAATTCCAGAAAGTTCAATGATCTGCGTTTTCCATACACATGTTGCTAACCAAATTCCTGATACACTTAAAACACATCTGCAGGAAACCATACGCAACATCGGACAAATACGTGATATCGCCCATATCTACAACAATATGTGGGACCGTGAACTGCACATCGATTCCTATGTGAATGGCATAGAAAAAACTGAAATTGCTGCTGAAACTGATGGTCACGGACGATGGTTCACTTGGAAGATATAAGCTTAAATTAAACAACTGTTTAAAAAAGGCAGCCTCTTTCAGAGACTGCCTTTCGTGTTACACTTCTCTTTTTTCAAGCTGGCCGCTCCATGCTGTTAAAAGAACTGCACCAAACACCATTACTCCGCCAATCCATGGAGTATGAATGATTCCTATTGAATCCACAATGACTCCTCCAACAAAAGCTCCTATTGCGATACCTAGGTTAAATGCAGCGATATTAATTGCAGATGCTACATTAACAGCTGAAGGGACATATATCTCAGCTAGTTTTACCACATACACCTGAAGACCAGGAACATTCATGAAAGCTAGCAATCCTAAGAAGAATATCGTAATTGTTCCAGCTATCTTATATGGCGCAGTAAACGATAAGATAACAAGGACAATCGCCTGGACAACAAACATCCAGAACAAAGCTTTTACAGGATTTTTATCTGCAGCTTTACCCCCAATTGTATTACCGATCGCAACTGCTATTCCGTAACCTAATAAAATAAAGCTGACTGCTTTAGGAGCATAACCGGTCACATCTTCTAAAATCGGTGCTAAATAAGTGAAGGCGACAAATGTTCCGCCGTAACCCAGTGCTGTTATGGCAAAAGCAAGCAGCAATCGTCCATTTTTAATGACTTTCACTTGATCCTTCAAACTTGCATGCGGTGCTTCTTTTAAATTCTTTGGTACTAAGATTGCACTTGCGATAATCGCCACTACTCCTAGAAGCGCTACTGCCCAAAACGTTGCTCTCCATCCAAAGGTTTGTCCAATGAATGTACCTAAAGGAACTCCGGTAACTGTTGCAACGGTTAATCCCGTAAACATAAAGGCTATTGCACTTGCACGCTTATGCTCTGGAACTAAATCAGCGGCAATTGTTGCCCCAATTGAAAAGAAAACGCCATGAGAGAAAGCTGTAATAAAACGCGCAACCAGCAGCAAACTAAAACTAGTAGAAAGAGCTGCAACGCTGTTCCCTGCTATAAAAACAATCATGAGCAGCATAAGCAATGTTTTTCTATTCATTTTATTCGTTAAAGCTGTAAGAATAGGAGCTCCAAACGCAACACCCATTGCATAACCAGATATTAATAATCCCGCTAATGTGATGGATATATTTAGATCACTGGCTAATGATGATAATAAACCTACTGGCACAAATTCTGTTGTTCCGATTCCAAATGCTGAAATCGCTAATGCTAATAATGCTGGAAAACCGCCTTTTGTTTTTGCGGAATCCGCTTTTACTGCTGCTGTATTCATTTATAATGCCCTCCATTAACTTTTGTTTAAGCCATGCTAGCTGGTCAACTGGATGACTTGATGCTATTATGTTTCATATACAAACTTTAAGTAAGTACGCACTTTAAAGTAATGTAGGCACCAAAAAGTAATAATTGAATAATGGAGGCTTTAATCTCATGAAAAAATATAATATCCCTGTTGAAGCTGCACTCGAAGTAATTGGCGGAAAATGGAAAGTGGTAATCTTATGCCACCTAATAAAAGAAAAGCGCAGGACTGGGGAGTTAAAAAGATTGATGCCAGGTATTACACAAAAAATGCTGACACAGCAGCTCCGAGAATTGGAAGAAGACGGCGTGATTCTGCGTGAGGTGTATAATCAAGTTCCCCCGCGTGTTGAGTATTCGTTAACGGACTATGGATGGTCATTAAAAAGCATTCTGGATGCACTTTGCGCTTGGGGAGAACAGCATATTGAGAAAACGTACCCTGACAAAGAAAATGTTTTAGTTAAACCTGTAGAGATTAAGCAAATATGACATAACAAACGGCAGCCTGAACGGCTGCCGTTTTAGTTTTATTTACAAATTAATATTTTACAAAAACATGAAATACATTATAAAAACAAAAGACGGGATAGAGAAACAGGGGGAAAACCGATGAACACCAGCCTATTAACAGACGAAGAGATGCTAAGTGCGATTAAATATGGCTTAAATAAGACGTCAGCTCCCCAAAAAATTATCATAGTCGGAGCTGGTATGGCTGGACTGACTGCAGCTTCCCTTCTAAAAGCTGCCGGTCATGATGTACAAATTCTTGAATCTACTCATAGGGTTGGTGGACGGGTTTATACGATACGAGCTCCTTTTTCACATGGTCATTATTTTGAAGCTGGAGCGATGCGTATCCCTGAAACCCATAAACTTGTTTTGGAATACATTAAAAAGTTTAACTTACCAACGAATGAATTCATCAATACCAATCCTCATGACATCATCTATGTAAATGGCATTCTTACTAATCAGAACTTGTACGAACAAAATCCAGACATTCTTCGTTTCCCGGTGGCAGAGGCTGAAAAAGGAAAAACCGCTGAGCAGCTCATGCAATACGCTGTACAGCCAGTAATCGATTTTATAGAAAAAGATCCTGAAAAAAACTGGCCGATCGTTATACAAAACTTTCAGCATTACTCCTTAGACAACTTTTTAAGACACAACCCTTTTGGAAGGTCTTTAACTTCTGGTGCAATTGACAAGATTAAAGTTCTCCTATCCCTCGAAGGACTTCCTGAGCTGTCTTTTCTCGAAGTCCTCCGTGATATCCTGATTATTTTTATAAAACCAGAATTAAAATATATAGAAATAACAGGCGGAAACGATTTGCTTCCGCGAGCTTTTCTTAAAGAATTAAGACACCATATTTACTTTGGACAAAAGCTGACTCGAGTTGTAAACGATCAGAATAAGGTTATTGTATACACGGAAAGTCCTCAAACCTTGCACTGCTACAGGTTTGAAGCGGATCGAGTCATCATTACGATCCCGTTTTCTGTACTCAATTTTGTGCACATCGAGCCTTTTAATACCCTTTCCTATAACAAAAGAAAAGCCATCAGAGAGCTTCATTATGTTCCTTCAACGAAAATAGGAATTGAATTCAAACACCGTTTCTGGGAAAAAAACGGTTTAACGGGCGGCAAGTCCGTTACAGACTTTTCGTCACGATTCTCTTATTACCCAAACAAGAACAAACAAGGTATATCATCTGGGATCGTTTTAGGAAGTTATACATGGGAGGATGATACAGTACCATGGAGAACTGCTACGAATGAGATGAGAATTAAGGAGACTCTTCACTTTTTGTCCCATTTTCACGGTGAGCAGGTCTATCATCATTTTGTAACAGGTCATGCTCACAGCTGGTCATTCGACCCCAACGCGGGAGGCTGCTTTGCTATGTTTAAGCCTTATCAGGAAAGTGAACTATACGATGCCATTAAAGCTCCAGAAGGCAGGCTTCATTTTGCTGGTGAACATACTACACTGAAACACGGTTGGATTGAAGGTGCTGTTGAGTCAGGAATCCGGGCAGCGAAAGAAATAAATGGCTGAACAAGATGATTAAACAGCACGCAATGACGTGCTGTTTTTTAAACGTTTGTTTAATTAGAAGTTCAAATATCGTTCTTGAATAATCTTTCGGTGATGCAGTTCATGACCTGCCATAATCGTAATCAGGGCTTGAGCTGTAACTTCACTATTATTTGCAGTTCCCCTGCGTGAAAGTGATTCGTCACTCAAGCTTTTGATGAGATGAATAGTTGACTGGCGTACACATGCAAAGTGATCCTGAAGATCTTTTAATGATTGTTTATCAAAATTAGCCTCCGCTACATATTCATTTTCATCATAGCCTGGAAGAGTTGCTTTTTCTCCTCTTGCAATAGAAAGAAGTCTGTAGCTCATAATCCTCTCCGTGTCAGTAATATGTCCAATGACTTCTTTTATACTCCACTTCCCCTCTGCATATCTGTATTCACTTTGTGGTTCAGTTAGTGTGTTGAGCAAGGCCACTGTTTCTTTCATTTGGTCTCTTAAGATCTGGATAATATCACCCGGCGGAACTAATTTTACATAGGAAGCATAATAATCTGCATATTCGTAGGCTGATGGAAATTTGTCCATGGTTACACCTCATTTTTTAGTTGATTTTACAGCTTTAAAATATTTATAAGCTGTATTTTCGACAAACAGATATGTTTCATTTTTATTTCGGTTCACCTCCCCTTTTATCCTCCTAAAATTAAGAAGAGCTAACCAATTAACTCGGTTAGCCCTTTGCTTATTGAATCGGCATAAATGCAACGTTCCATATTCCGTCCTCATCCTTTATCATTTTAAAACCAGATTTAGCATCTGCATCCTTACTTGCTTCATACTCAATATATCCATCATATTCTCCGTCTGGAATAAAGCTGCCTGCACCAATATTATTAAAAGTTGTTAAAGTTTGCAGAATTGTACCCCGGTCTCTCTCCGGAATTTTTTCATCCTCTTCCTTCGTCCATTGGACAAAACCTTCCCGATCTGTATAAAGCGCATATTTCGCATCGTATCTTCTATCTAATTGAGCTTGAACATATAGCTTTGCAATGGATATCGGATTTACATCTTTAAGATGTTTCTCATCCAAGTCTTGCAGGAATTTCTGATAAATAACTTCTTCCTCTGGTGTTAAGGTGAATCTAATGACATCATCGTTAGTTTCAGGATATATTTTCTCTGTTGTTCGGCCATTCATTCCTTCCGACATCATAATTACAGAGTCCCCCTCTGCAAAATTAATGGACGTCCACAGTACTTCGGATTGATCCGAAAAACCGATGTATAACTGAACTCCAATCTTTCTATTATGGATACTTTCTACAGCAATTTCGTGTGATATGTTAAGCTGATAAGCTGAATCGTTGACTAAAAAATTATAGCCGATTTGTTTAACAGAGCCGCTTTCGCTATCAGAGTTATTAATTTCCACATAATCATTTCCTAATAGAGCAACCACTTCTTTTTCAGCCATACCCATCACAATCCTACTTTGAAGAAAGTTTACTTTATCCGCTATTTCTTTATCACTGTATTTTGGGAGGGTTTTTACGGGATCTTCTTTTTCCACAGGATCTTTTTTAACAAGCGTTTTTTCTTTATGTAGATCTGCAGGCTGACTTTTCTCGCCTGCATCAGTGAAGTTTAAGACTAGAAAAAAGATTAAAGCACAAAGAGATATCAATGTAACCGAACTAATGACTTTTGGAAAAAACATCTGTCTCTTGTTTTCTGCTCTTGAATATCTCACTTGATTTATGATTCTTCTTTTTTCTTGTTCAGTGAAGACCTTATCTTCATTCAAATAATTCTCAAAGTCGTCTTTCATTTCTTTAAGCATTTTATCCATTGTAACCCCCTCCTTCCCTTTCCAATTTGTTTTCCAGGTTTTTCTTAGCTCTTCTCAGACGGGATTTAACAGTATTAAGATTGATACTTAATGTTGCAGAAATTTCTTCTAATGAAAACTCTTTAAAATAATATAAAATAATGACTTCTCTGTATTTGATTGGCAGCTCAAGAATCAGTTTGCTTATCTGTTCTTTTTGCTCGGATTCAAGATATTCTTCTTCTGGGGACAAACTGTTTGATTTTTGATAAAACGTATTGGTTAATAACGTTTTCGTGTAATGCCAGCTTCGCACATAATCTTTGCATTTATTTATCGCGATTCGGTAAATCCACGTTTTGATTGTTGATTGTTCCCGAAAATCATTCAGGTGATTATAAGCACTTATAAATATTTCTTGTGTGATATCTTCAGCCTGCTGCCAGTTCTTTGTATACGTGAACGCTAATCTTTTGATTTCTTCACCGTATTCATCCATAAGGTAATTTAATTGATCAATCTCACTTTGTGGATACTCTTTTACGGCCGTATTGCCCTTTACCACATATGTCGCCCTCCCAAGTATTAATCGTTTGTTAGACGGTGACCATTTATAAAAAGTTGCACTAAATATGAACTTATTTCCATTTGTTTATTTTAACGTAATTTTGTTATTTGAAGGCAGTCATTTAATGGTGCAGCCTAACAATTCACATAAAAACAGCGTGTCATCACATAAAAAACACACTTCATCACATAAAAAATGAAGCCGATCACATAAATAACCTAATTTTCAAACGAAACCAAAAAAAGAACTGACTTTTCTAGGTCATTCATCTTAACCCTTAAAGTCAGCTTCTAATAAATTTGCTCTATTTTAATATGTTCCAAATATCATCCGAGGCTCCGCCTACATACCAGGCAGCTGTTCCCCTCAAGTGATACTTCTCCACTAGATCATAGCGAAGTTTCATGGAATCCTTGTCCTCCACCCAGATCTGGTGTTTTTCCCCGTTTTCCATAAACTCCACATAGTTTTGCGATGTCTTCCTATCCCACTTTTTCTTAAGTCCTTTTTCCTGAATCAGCTTTTCTGTTTCAAGTATCGTTCTGTCGATGCTTTTTACTTGGCCGTTAGCGTTTGTAATCCATTCACGTGTATAAAATGGTACTCCCAAAACAATTTTATGAGCAGGAACTTCCTTCATTAAGAGCTCAATTCCTTCACGCGTCCAAGGCATTGAAGCAACAGAACCAGCTTTAGGACTGCTCGCCCAATGTTCATCATAACCCATCATAACAATATAATCAGCCGCTTCCCCCAGTCCTTCTCTGTCTAAGCTGCCTGACCAGAATGGATCTGCATTCTCCCTGCTGACATCAACGGAAACGACAATATTGTATGGTTCAAGTGCGGTTTTCAGTTCCTGAACAAATACCACATAATCTTGTTTATTCTTAGGATCAATATTTTCAAAATCCACATTAATTCCCTGGCTTTTAGTACGGAGCAGAGATTTCTTTATCATCTCAATCACTTTAATTCGTTTATCAGGATTTGAAAGTATAAAGTTTGTCAGTTCCGGATCGAACTTATTTCCAAAGAGGGGCCACACTTGTTTTCCCGCTTCAGCAGCGGCTTTGGCATAACCTTCATCTGTATTCATGCTGACGATTTCTGTTGTGCTTAATGTATACCATCTTGGTGAAACTACATCCAGTCCAGCTATCTTCAGCTGCTTCATATAAGTATCTCCTGTTCCATTATACTTCCAGCCGAGGTTGAAGCGGTTTACTTCCTCTGCATAAACATTTGATTTAGGAATCCACCCTTTTTTTCCACCTAAAAGCTGCACCTTATAAAAACCTGATGGAACCTTCAGCTCATTTCCAGTTTCAAGAATAATAGCCTTTAAACCATTATGTTTTATTAGGGTATCTGCGGAAACATGATATTGTCTTGCAATCTTCCATAATGAATCTCTTATATTTATACGATGACTCAACATATCTTGAGGAATGATAAGTCTCTGTCCGATATATAATCGTGTACCTAATAAATCGTTTGCACCTTGCAGCTCACTAACGGTTATTCCATATTGTTTAGCAATGAGGTAAAACGTATCTCCCATTTTAACAGTATGTACCTGAACTGATGCTGAAGCGTCCTTTGCTTCAAGGATCGGATATTCTTCACCCTTTACAAGATTCGTTACTATATTTGAATTTAATTTTGGCCGTTCATAAATAGATGCTTTATCCGCAGAAACAGAACCAACTGTCATTGTATCTGCAGCATATGAAGTTTTAGCACCGTTAATAGATAGAATAAAACCAATCGTTAAAACAAAAACACACTTATTCACAGTTCCCTCCAGATGAATCTATTTAACTACTTAAATAGATTACCGTCTGATCGAGTGGAACTGAACAGGTACTTTGTGGAAAAGAGGTATGTTTCCTCCGCTCCTGTCTATTAGAAATCACAGCGTTCTAAACTTATATGGTCATATAACTAACAAGTTCTTGTTAGACGATAGGACCATTTTTACTTTTATAGTCTAGTATACAGTCACCAGGGATTGTTTTTCATATAATGTAGGACAAGTATTTACTTATTGATATTAAAAGAAAGAAGGGACGAAGAACGTCAATGAATCTTCACATCATGATTTCCGTTTTCGTCTTCCTTATGACTATGTTAGTTATATTTTGGAGACCAAAAGGCATCAACGAGGCTTGGCCAGCCGCAATCGGAGCCTGCATCATACTGATTACAGGCATAGTGACTCAAGCTGATGTATTTGAAATCCTTCATAAGATTGGCGGAGCATCGATCACCATCATCTCAACCATCGTCATGGCAGTTATTCTTGAAAGCTTTGGTTTTTTTCATTGGTCTGCTTCCCGTCTTGCTATTCTATCTAAAGGATCCGGATACCGTCTATATTGGGACATCCAACTTTTATGTTTTCTAATGACCCTTTTATTTAATAATGACGGAAGTATTTTAATAACCACTCCGATATTAATTTTGCTTCTCAAAAATTTCAGGTTAAAACCGCACCAGCAAATACCTTATCTGTTAACTGGTGCTCTTACTGCAACAGCATCGAGTACTCCAATTGGGGTAAGCAACATTGTAAATCTAATCTCTTTAAAAATAGTGGACATGACCCTTTATATGTATACAGCGATGATGATAGTGCCAGCTACGCTAGGCTTACTCTTTATGTCTTATCTAATGTATATTCTCGTAAAAAAGAGGCTTCCAAAAAAGCTTCCTCATATGACGTATGATATTGAACAAGCCTTTTTCACTAAGAAATTTCATCCTTTAAAAGGAACGGTAACTGTTGAAACGAAACGTCAGCGAACGAAATTTATGTTAAAAATCTTGATGTTTGTTTTACTGATCAGGTGCTCAATCTTTATTGCTTCATACTTCTCTATCCCCATTGAACTTATAGCAGTTCTCGGTTCACTCGTACTGTTAATATGGAGATGGTATTATCTCAGAACCAACCCCTTGGATATTTTAAAGAAAACCCCATGGCACATTCTTATCTTTGCTTTTTCTATGTATGTAATTATCTACGGTCTTCATAATATCGGACTTACTGATTTACTCCTGAAAATTTGCGTACCGATTGTTGATCAAGGTATGTTTCAAGCAACTTTATTAATGAGCGGGCTGGTTACACTACTTTCAAACCTCTTTAACAACCATCCTGCATTGCTGATAGGAACGATAACCCTGACAGAAATGAAGCTTGATCCCATCACGCTAAAAACAATGTATCTCGCAAGTATAGCAGGCAGTGACATCGGTGCATTATTACTGCCGATTGGGACACTGGCATCATTAATATGGATGCATCTTTTAAAACAAAACAAAATTAAAATAAAATGGATGGACTATTTACGCATTTCGTTAATAGCGGTCCCTCTCACTTTAGCAGTAACACTAATATTGCTATATACATGGGTACATTTCATTTTCATCTTAAGTTGACCGTCTAAACGAATAAATATTTATAGGAGAAGATTATAATTGAACCATTTTAGCCGCATGTTAAATAAACAAATAAAACTAAAAATAACCGGACATAGTTTTAAAGGAATACTGACCGATTTTGGAAATGACATTTTAGTACTTTTTGATGGAAAAAAGTTTTTCTATATTCCTCTTTTGCATGTCAAAAAGGCAGTCCTTATCGAAGAGGAAAACCAGGAAATCAATCAGCCTTCAGTACTGCCTTTCTCAGAAGATGATACACCCATTTCATACCGCAGCATCCTAACAAATGCTAAGGGTTTGTACACTCAGATACACGTTTTAGGAAAAACACCGCTTCATGGAACAATAATCAATGTATTAAGCGATTATTTAGTTTTTTATGCACCCGTATACAAGCTTATTTATATTCCTTTAGCTCATTTGAAATGGCTGACGCTATATGAACAGAACACATCCCCCTACTCTGTTCATTCTGACCTGCCTGCTGCACCTTCACTTAGCCGTTCATTTGAAGAACAATTAAAGAAATTCGAGGGGAAAATTGCAGTTTTCGATATGGGAGAGGATCCAGATAAAATTGGATTGCTCAAGAATGGGAAAGGCAACCTGATTGAATTGATTAACGCTAATAAAGAAACCGTTTATTTTAAGCTGAATCATGTAAAATCGGTGTATATTCCCTAAATAATATGTTTTGGATATTAGATTGAATCGCCTATACACGGAGATTCAATGCTTTTTTTTTCCAATAAGAGCAAAACACTTCTTTCAAATGATTTATGTAGTATAAAATAGACGTATACTCTAATTGTTTTATTACGCAAACCTAAAGGGGAAAATAACATGATACAAAGCACTTTCAACGAAAAAGTCCTTTCTATTCTAGAAGATAAGATACAAGTGATCAAAAAAGATGAAAGAGCCATCTTTTTAGTAGGACCTATAAGGCTTCCTGTAAACTTATATGGTGAAACCGTTGTGTTCAAATGGTATTGCTGGCTGGAGGGCTGTGAGCAAACCGATAACTTTGAAGAAATTATTAATAAATTGTCTTCATCAAACCTGGCTGAATATCAGCAATCCAGTGTTTTAGTGTACGGAGACTTTGAATACAGCGAAGATGCGCTTATTCGTATGCACTCTATTTGTCACACTGGAGATATTTTCGGCAGCAAACGCTGTGACTGCGGCTATCAGCTTAAACAGTCGATGAAAATGATCACAGAACACGGTACAGGCGCATTATTTTATCTAGCAAACCATGAAGGACGCGGAATTGGACTATTCAGTAAAGCTATGGCTTATGTACTGCAAGAAAATGGACAAGATACTGTAGAAGCAAATGAAAGCTTAGGTTTTGTAGATGATTCCAGAAACTATGATGATGCTATTGAAGTTTTAAAAGCTTTACGTACGAAACCTGTCACTTTAATCACGAATAATCCTAAAAAACTAGATGCGCTTATAAAAGCCGGATTACCGGTTTCAGGTAGGACACCGATCTGGGGAGATATCTCTGAATTCAACGAAAAATACCTCCAGACAAAGATACAACGATCCGGCCACTTAGAAGACGAAGGGACTTTCCCAGATGAGCAGTCATGAATTTTATATGCAGCTGGCGCTAGATAATGCTGTGGCTATGAAAGGCCAGACTGATCCTAATCCTCTTGTAGGTTCTGTGATTGTGAATGAGAGCCGGATCGTAGGAGTGGGAACGCATCTTAAAGCTGGTGAACCTCATGCGGAAATTCATGCTTTACGAATGGCTGGTGAGAAAGCACGGGGCGGTACGATCTATGTTACTCTAGAACCCTGTTCTCATCACGGCAGGACTGGACCATGTGCTGTGGCGATTGCAGAAGCCGGCATAAAAAAAGTAGTAATTGCAGCATTAGACCCTAACCCTCTCGTTTCTGGGCGAGGAGTAAAGATTCTAGAGGAAGCCGGTATTGAGGTAGAAATCGGTATACTTGAAGTAAAGTCTCGTAACATGAATGAGGTATTCAATAAATTTATCGTAAAGAAACTGCCTTTTGTTACACTTAAGTCCGGAATAACCCTTGATGGCAAAATAGCAAGCTATTCAAATAACAGCAAATGGATTACCTCTTCAGAATCCAGATTAGATGTTCATAAGCTTAGAAATGAAAACCAAGCCATTCTTGTCGGGGTCAACACTGTCATTCATGATGACCCTGAACTAACCGCTAGAATTCCAAACGGCCGCAATCCATTACGTGTGATCATGGATTCAAAACTAAAGATCCCTTTAGAATCAAAAGTACTTAACGATCATCAAGCTGAAACATGGGTTTTCACTACTGAAAACCATGTTAAAGAAAAGAAAGATCAAATAGAAGCACTTGGAGCTAAAGTGTTCATTACAAGTACCTCACAAGTAGATCCGACACGTGTTCTTGAAATATTAGGAGAGAATCTGGTTTCTTCACTTCTAATTGAGGGCGGCGGGACGATAAACGCAGCTTTCCTTGAGAACAAGCTTGTCGATAAAGCTATTTTTTATATGGCACCGAAATTGATTGGCGGCAAGGAATCTCCTTCATTCTTCGGAGGCACAGGAATTGATAAAATGGCAGATGCTATTGAATTGACTGATTTGCGCGTCACTCAAATCGGTCCTGATTTTAAATTTACCGGTTACCCAAAATACAATTAAGAGGTTTTGCACATGCGATTAGGTTTCGATATTGACGATACTTTAATAGGTTTACGAGAACATGCTTTTCATATATATAATAAAAAGCTAAAACAAGATCTTCCCATTGATGTTTTTCATACGATCAAAACGTTAGAAATACATGAGCCGTTCGGGCTTTCAAAACAGGAAGGCAATCAGTTATGGATCGATTCCATGGAAGAAATCTACTTCAGTGATTGTCCCGCATATCCTGATGCAGTAGAAGTCCTACAAGAACTTCATAAAAAAGGCCATGAAATTTACTATATTACAGCAAGACCTGCAAAACATTGTGAAGAAACAAAAAAGTGGGTAGAAAAAGCTGGTTTTCCTGTGCAGGAAGGCAGATTCTTTTGTGGTATGAAGGATGAAGAAAAGATACATACCATCAAAGAGCTACATTTAGATTATTATTTTGACGACAAACCAAATGTATTAGAGACTCTTACAAATGAATCTGTACAGCTGTATGTTAGGGACCAATCCTATAATCAGCATATGGAATTTCCTCGATTAACAAATTGGTCAGAATTAAAAGATATTGTAAAAAAACATAATACGAGCAAATAGTGCGCATCTCTGCGCACTATTTTTTTTGCTCAAATATCTTGTATTAGTAGGCACACGCACTTTCTTTAATTCCCCATGGTACATACCTTATGATGACATGAATTTTTTTTATGCAGAAGAATGGTGGTGACTAGAAATTGATTGAAATTAAAAAATCTCGATACGGCAGAGGAATTTTTGCTGCACGCACTATTCAAAAAGGCGAATTGATTCATCAGGCACCTGTGATTGTATGCCCCGACGATCAATACAAAAAGCTGAAAAAAACTGCATTGCGTAACTATTATTTTAACTGGGGAGAAAATTATGATCATGTAGCTATCGCGCTCGGATATGGGTCATTATTTAACCATTCCTATTCTCCCAATGCAATGTTTGAAAATAATCTAAAAAAAGAAACCGTTGATTTCTTTGCACTCAAAAGAATTAAAGCTGGTGAAGAAATTTTTGTGAATTATAATGGCGATCCTGACGACAAAAGTGCCCTGTGGTTCGATGTTTGGTGAATTTATAGTATAAAAAAGAAACAGCCCTCCTTCAGAAGCGTGCTGTTTCTTACTATTTTTCCGGAATTTGTGCAGGGAATTGAAATGAAAAGGTTGTACCTTTTTTTAGTTCACTCGTAATATGAACTGTTCCGTTCATCGCTCTTATGACACTAAAAGCCACCATCATTCCAAGGCCAGTGCCTTTGGCGCCCTTTGTTGAGTAATATGGCTCTCCTAAACGATTAATTTGATCCTTTGTCATGCCTATACCCGTGTCTTTGATCTTTATGGTTATTTGTTTATTATCCTTATGTACTTCAATAAAAAGTTTTCCTCCATGAGGCATAGACTCTATCCCGTTTTTTATAACATTTAACATGCATTGCCTGAATTTTTGCCTGTCGCCTGAAACAAATGCCGAGGGTGAAAATTCTGCTGTAAGGAGTACTGAGTGCTGATTTGCTGTAGGAATTAATATTGAAATAATCTGGCTAAGCTCATGCTGGACGTTTAATTCTTCCATAGAATCAATGGTAGGTTTGGAGAACGTTAAATAGTCTTGAATAACTTGTTCTGCAGAATCGAGACCTTCCCTTATTAAACTTAAGTATTCCTTCTGTTTATCAGGATGTATAGTTTCTTCTTCTAAAAGCTGAACAAATCCTTTTGATACAGTAAGAGGATTTCTGATCTCATGTGAAATCGCCGCTCCCATTTGTTCGACAGCTGCTAATTTTTCCGATTTAAACAACTGTTGTCTCATCATCAGATTCGATCTGACAAATTCAATAGTACTCGAAGTAATCAGTATCCCCAGTGGTGGAATAACCAGAAAAGCAAAATAAGCATCAAAACGGTTCAAATCTATATTACTGATTTCCATCGTTGCGATAGTTGCTAAACTGGTAAATAAGGTTATACTTACCGAGATGATAATCCTCTGCTTTGGACTCTTCTTCCAAAACAATGGATATACACGCCACAATAGTATAGCGAGGGGTCCGTATATTAAGGTATTTAAAAAGAAACCGGTGTCTACACCATGCAACCCTCTTAAAAATATGATTGCTAATGACAGTATAGGCCCGATTCCCATGTATAGGCCGCCGATTATCACAGGTACTTCTCTTAAATCAAAGCGAGTTGTGTCCGTCAGTTCGTAGGCAAGCGCTATACATGCCCATATCGCCGCGATGCCGCAAACGATCGCAGCTCTTTTAGAAATTAAAGCGGGATCTTTTCTTTTTAAAGACCAGATGATACATATGAAAATAAAAATGAGTAATAGAGACAAGTTAAACAATAAATGCTGGGTAATCTCCAATTCATTCACCATCCATTAGACCTATTACTGAAAATATTACATTTAGTTCCAAAGAATGACAATAGAATTATTAAATAATACTTTTACTTTCAAAAAAATTTCGAAAATGTTTTATATAATCGGAGGCTGCAAAAGATGATGCTTTTCTTATTACTTTGTTTGATCACAGCAGGACTTATTATCGAAGTCATCCAAAAAAGAGTTTTAAAAATAAAAGACCCTGATATAAAAGAACTTTGGGCACAATTAGAGAGCGAAGAATGGTATGAAGAGCTAATCAGTGATCCCAAGTTAAAAGAATGGGTATTACTTGATAAACAAAACGGATTATTAAAAGACCCTTATTATGTCCGCAAAATTATAGAGAATGGCGGACATCGTGATGGATATATCAATTATATAAAAAATAAAGCTAAGTAAAACCGTCATATCTAACAAAAAGAAACCAGCAAGCCTCATTATGCTGGTTTTTTTAAACAGGTGTTTAATTAAGAATACGATCTTATGCTCTCAATCGCCTGTTTCACGTTAGCGAATGTTTTTATCGAAGAAAAGTCAATTCCCTCTGAAACAGCACTGATCGCCAGTTCCGGACGAAGACCTGTTACGAGTACATCAATTCCTAACAAACCAAGCACTCTGTATACATTATAAATATTAGCCGCCACTTCAGTATCAATGGCAACAATTCCTGAAAAATCTATGATAAGCCGTTCAATATTCATTTCGGGTATTTTTGGCAGTACCCCGTTCATTAAATGTTCGGTTCTGTCAGCATCAATTGAGCCGATTAATGGCAACACTGCCAGTCCGTCCTGAATCGGAACGATAGGTGTAGACAATTCCCTAAGCTCTTTTTTTGCATTTAATAGAAGCTCCTCAGATCGTCTTTCAAATGCAAGAACCGTCTCATTTAAGCTGACATCGAGCATGTGGTGAACACGTTTAAGGATTAGCACTACGTCTTTTGTACCCAATCCATGTTCCAAACTAATATCCATAATAAAATCTGCAAATACCATCCGAGTGTCAGGGTAACGAATCAGAATATCAGAGATTCTATTATGTTTAGCTGCGGTCTTCTTACCGTTATCTCTGCTCCATTCAACAAGTTTTTCTGGAACAGATCCTTCTTTGCAGTCAATAGATTCACTCAAGAATTCTAGAAATTCTGCATACACCTTTTTTGCTTGTAAGATATCGTTTGGAGGAACTTGAAAACCAAACTTTTTAATAATATCATCAACGATTTTATTAGCTAGAAGGTCAGCGTTTTCTTTTAGATAATTGGCAACCGTTAATGTCGATTCCACAGCTTTCACTCTCCGCATCTATATTAGTTTTAATATATCAGTTTCTTTTTATTGTAACATTAAAAAACCATAAACTGCCTAAACTGTGAAAAATAATATAAGATTCTATGCATTTATTCGACGTCCTATATGAATGTAAGAATTGTTAACTTAATGTAAATCTTATAGGTAATCGGTTGAAATCTGAAAGAAGTCATGTTATTTTTGTTTTCGAAAGTCGATATTGAGTTTCGAAATTAAGGAAGGTGACGCAATGGAAGAAAAGGTATTAAGAAAACTTTTCCTTGGATTTATACAAATACACATCTTACACCACGCAAAAGAACATCCCATTTATGGAGTATGGATGTTAGAGGAGCTTAAAGAGCATGGCTACAATATAAGTACCGGCACTCTCTATCCGATCCTTCACAATATGGAATCAGATGGCCTTTTAAATAAAGAAGAAAAAAATGTGGAAGGTAAAATCAGAAAATACTACACTTCCACAGAAAAAGGAAATACCGTGCTGATTGAAGCAAGAAAAAAAGCTTATGAACTTTTCAAAGAAATAAAAGATTAACTGAGGTGAAAGAGAATTGAAGCATGAACAAAATCGTTTAAAAACATTATTAGAAATACTCTTGGTCTCCACCAGGCTTGGCTTAACTTCCTTTGGTGGGCCTATTGCACACTTGGGGTACTTTCACGAAGAATATGTAAGAAAAAGAAAATGGCTGGATGAAAAAAGCTATGCGGATCTTGTTGCACTGTGCCAGTTTCTCCCTGGGCCAGCGAGCAGTCAAGTAGGTATAGGAATCGGCGTTATGCGCGGAGGCATCTTAGGAGGAATTATTTCTTTTATCGGGTTTACACTTCCATCTGTTATCGCGCTTATTCTATTTGCACTCGTATTAGAAGGACTTAATGTTGGCGACGTCAGCTGGATACATGGATTAAAAATTGTTGCTGTCGCTGTTGTTGCACATGCCATCATAGGCATGGCTGAAAAATTAACTCCTGATTTAAAACGAAAGACCATCGCTTTGTTAGCATTAGTAGTTACACTTCTTTGGCAAACAGCTTTTTCACAAGTTGGAGTCATTCTTGCTGCTGGAATTATTGGTTTTATAATGTACCGACAGCAAGCAGATAGTGAAGATACAGACTTTAAATTTCCTGTCTCGCGCACATTTGCAGTGATTTGTTTAACAATGTTCTTTGGGTTGCTTGTGATACTACCAATCCTGAGAGAAACAACATCAATCAGTTGGATTGCACTCTTTGACAGCTTTTACCGCTCAGGTTCCTTAGTATTTGGCGGCGGACATGTTGTCTTGCCTTTGTTGGAGCGTGAATTTGTTCCAACAGACTGGATCAGTGAAGAAGCATTTTTAGCTGGATACGGTGCTGCCCAAGCTGTACCTGGACCTTTATTTACCTTTGCAGCATATATCGGAGCAGTTATGAATGGATGGCAAGGAGGATTATTAGCAACTTTCGCCATTTTCCTTCCAGCTTTTCTTTTGATTTTGGGAACACTTCCTTTCTGGAATATGCTGCGTCGAAACCCCAAAATTAAAGGAGCGTTAATGGGTGTGAATGCAGCTGTTGTCGGGATACTGATCTCAGCATTTTATAATCCCATTTGGACGAGTACGATCATCAAACCACTCGATTTCGCATTCGCTGCAGTACTCTTTAGCATGCTGGTTTATTGGAAGCTTCCACCATGGGTTATTGTTGTAACAGGTGCCATTGGCGGATTGTTGATGTCCTCATTATAATAAACAAAAATACCCAAGCAATAGTGCTTGGGTATTTTTCTGATTTATTTTGGCTCTAGGACATTTTTTGATGTAATTATTTTTTTGTTCTTTTGAGGAGAAAAATGGAGATTGAATTAGGTAGGTATCTGATGATCAATCCATATAAAAGATGAAACCCTCACTAATATGTGAGGGTTTTGAAATGTTATTGAGTGAACTTTCACTTTCTTAAACACAGCACTTATTATCTTTCTTATCATTTTCACAGCAAGATTCGTCTTCGCTCTTAACTTCTTTAATCTCAATGCTGCAGCAGTCGCTTTCTTTTTTATCGCCTATTAGTATTTTGATAAAGCTCATATTATTCACCTCCTTTTAATAAAGCAACTTAAACAAGATAAAATATGAAACCCGAGACTGTAGACATAGTGATAACTGAGGCTACAAATGTAATGACTAGCTCCTTTTTAAAAATAGATTTTAATAACACTACTTCTGGCAAACTAGCACCGGCAGAACTAATCATGAGTGCCATAACCGGTCCTAATGCCATTCCTTTTGCAATGAGAACCTGTGAGATTGGAATCATGCTGGAAAGCCTGATGTATAATGGAATTCCTACTATTGCAGCGATTGGAACGACCCACCAGTTATCACTTCCAAACGTACTTGCAATCCAGTTCGTCGGTACTAAACCATGAATGATTGCGCCTATTGCTGCACCTAATATGAGATAAGGATAAACGCTCTTCATCAATCCAAGCGTCTCACGCAGTGCGGCTCTCACGTCAAACTTTTTTGATTCTACTTTATATCCTGTCATTACGACATTTTTCACTGATTTCTCAAATCCGAAAGCTTCTAATGCGAAACCGATTATCACAGAAAAAACAGCCGTAATAATGGTGTAGATTATCGTAACTTTCCAGCCTAGAATAACCCCCATTATCGTAATGATGGTTGGATCAAGTACCGGAGAGGAGAACAAGAAAACCATTACAATCGAGAAAGGCATCTTCTTTTTTAGCATGTTCACGACAACAGGAATCGTGGAACATGAACAAAACGGAGTAATAAAGGCAAAAATCAAAGCAAAAACTGCAGCTAAACCTTTGTTCTTACCACTCAAAAACTTCTCCACTTTTTCGTATGGAATATAAGACTGAAGAAGGTTGATAACAAATGAGATAACCACGAATAATACGGTAAGTTCTAAAGCAATGCTTAAAAAACTTTTAAAGCTTTCCATCCACATGATTTTCTTCTCCTTTTCAATCAAGCACAGCACACTTGGTTATTTTGAATGGCTGCCTTTCTTGTAAATAAATTTCTAAAAGATGTTTTTTTCTTTTCTCCTGTTTGGAGTTTCCAATGCTCCGTGCTCACTTTTTCTAATTCTTTCCGCTGATTTTGCAAGATGTTTTCAAGATAATAAAAGTTCATAAAATATCATCCACTTATATCAAAAAAATTTGTTTTATACATCAAAAAAAATTGATGTTTTGTCTAAAAATGAAATACTACAAATTGTAGTACTCATTAACAACAAGATGGCAAGAACACACAACACAACTGATCTGATAAAAGACCTTTAAGTTCCTTAATGTTCAAAGAATAATAGTTCCAGGTCCCTCTTTTTTCTTTTTGAATTAAGTCAGCTTCTAATAAAATCTTTAAGTGATACGATAGCTTCGATTGTGGCATATCAATCATCGGTGTCAGATCACAAACACATACACTTTCTTTAAGCGCTAAAATATTTATGATTTGCAGCCTCTGCTGATCGGCTAATGCCTTAAATTTTTGTTCGTACTTTTCAAAGTCTAAGTTTGATCCTGGATTCATGTTGTTTAATAAAGGAATTTCTTTTTTCATTTTTACCACTCCTAACATCAAATTTATTTGATGTAATTTCATTATATCCTTTATTTTCTAATTTACAACTATTAAATCAAAAAAAATTGATTTTTCCTCTTCACAACTTCTTCATAATTGCGTTTTATAATGAAACAGTATTGTAGTTTTTAACACTTTAATGTGGGCAACCTGATAACAGAAGGAGGAATAATAAAATGAAGCTAAAGAACAATCTATTCTTAACATTGCTGCTTGTATTCTCTCTTACTCTCGCAGCTTGTGGCAATGACGAAAAAGAAAATCAAAAAGAAGAAACACACGAAGGAATGGATCATGGCAATATGGATCATACAGGTTCTGGCGAAATACCAAAAGGTTTAAAAGAAGCTAAAGATCCTGCTTTTCCAGTTGATAGCAAAGCCATCATTAAGGCCGATCATATGAAAGGAATGGATGGCGCTGAAGCAACGAATGTAGGAGCTTATGATACTACTGTTTATACGGTATCTTACACACCAACAACTGGCGGTAAAAAAGTAACTGATCATAAATGGGTAATTCATGAGGAGCTTGAAAATCCTGGAGAACAACCGTTAAAGGAAGGTACAGAAGTTACACTTAACGCCAACCATATGAAAGGTATGAAAGGTGCTAAGGCTACTATAGATTCAGCAGAACAAACGACAGTTTATATGGTTGATTACACTCCAACTACTGGCGGCGAAAAAGTAACAAACCATAAATGGGTAACAGAAAGCGAATTATCCGCTGAAAAATAAATACAAAAAAGTCTCCAGCGCCGGAGACTTTTTTTATTTAGGAAAACGAATATGGACTTCAGTACCTTTACCAGGTTCACTTTCAATCCAGATTTGGCCGTCATGAGCTTCTATGATTCTTTTAACAATGGTCAAACCAATTCCGCTTCCGCCATATTCTCTATTTCTTGACTTCTCGCTTCTGTAAAAACGTTCAAACACATGTTCAACTTCATTATTTGGAATTCCTTTTCCTGTATCCTTTACCGTAATATGAACGTGATTAATTTCTTCCGCAGCTGTAACCTTTACATTTCCACCAGCAGGAGTGTAGGTTAATGCATTGCTTAAAAGATTGATAAACACCTGAGTCATACGCTTTGTATCCAGCCTTAATTCAATGGGAGCGTTAGAACTACTTTCAAGTCTGACACCTTTCTGTACATATGAAGCTGATACTGCTTCAATACTTTTGTAGATAACTTTATTTAAGTCCTCTTTCTTAAGCTCAAGGACAGATTGCGGAGATTCCATTTCGGTAAGGTGTTCAAGATCTTGTACTAATAGTATCAGCCGTTCTATTTCTTCTTTAAGCGAGTGAATTCTCTCTTGCGTTGGATGAAAAACACCGTCTTCAAAGGCTTCAAGATGACTTTTGATGGTCGCTAGAGGTGTTCGTAATTCATGCGCAATATCTGAAGTCATATTCTTTCGTGCTGTTTCTTGTTGCTGAAGCTGTGAGGCTAACTGATTAAGAGAGACGCCCAGATTATTTAATTCATCGTTGCCTAATGTTTCGGTTCTTACCCCAAGGTCTCCCTTAGCCATTTTTTCTGCCGCATTCCTCATTTGAATAAGTGGAGTGGATAAGCTTTTGGCAACAAAATAACTAATGATGGTGACTAAGAGGACTGCTCCAATTGATGTCCAAAGTATAGAACTTAACAAGGCCTTTTCAAAATGATGCGTTAGTGGACTTATACTATTAAAGTCTGGTACATCTTCTTTAAACATACTCAAATGATAATGCACCTCAAGCATGATAATGATACTTGCAATGATAAGAATTGATGAAGCAGCAAACACAAAACTAATCGCTAATCTTGCATGCAGTCCTCTAAACATGAGAACTCCCTCCTGTAAATTTATACCCCATCGCAAAAACGGTAACGATATACTTTGGTGCCTTTGGGTTGCTTTCAATCTTTTGACGCAGGTTCTTCACATGCTGATCGATTGTTCGTGTGCCGCCTTCATAATCAAACCCTAGAATCTTTTCAATCAGTTCATCTCTAGAGAAAATACGGTTTGGATGTCTTGCAAAAGTAATCAGCAATTTATATTCATTTGGAGTAAGGTTTACTAGCTGTCCCTTTACATACACCTCTTGTTTGTTAGCTGCTATCGTAAGTTCACCATCGTTATATGTAATCTGTTCAGCTAATAATTCCCTATCCCCTGAACGTCGTAAAATCGTTTTCACTCTCAAAACAAACTCACGGGGACTAAATGGTTTTACCATATAATCATCAGCACCTATTGATAATCCTTTAATTCGATCTTCTTCATTTACTTTTGCAGTCAGCATAAGGATCGGAACGCTAAATTGTCTCCGTATCGTTTGGCAGATCTCTTCTCCACTCATATCCGGCAGCATTAAATCAAGTACGACAAGATCCACATTGTTACTAGAAATATAGTGAAGAGCGTCCTTTCCGTTAGACGCTTCCAGAGTCAGAAATCCATCTTTCTTTAAATAAGAAGAGACCACTTCCAGTAATTTTGGTTCATCATCAACAATTAAAATGGTTTTCATTTAACGTCTCCTCCAGCTTGATATATCTGTATTATAACTGAGCATAACAAAAAGCACGCAATTAAGCGTGCTTCTCAGAATGCAGATTTAAACACTTGTTTAAGTTTACCGCCAAAAGTTTTTATACAAACAGTCCCCTTCTTATTACAATCCTCTATGCTTGATAATTTTTTTGCTGCTTCCTCGAAAATAAACCACAACTGGAATCAGCATTAAGGACAATACTCCCCCAGCAAATGATAATGCTGCATAACTGGAGTAAGCTACAATCATTCCAGACATAGCTCCTCCAGTTGCCCCCGCCAATGCTATTAATACATCAATCGTTCCTTGAGTTTGAGCCCGGGTTGAAGACTCTGTGGAATCCACTAATATAGTGGTGCCGCTAATTAATCCGAAATTCCAGCCTACTCCAAGTAAAGAAAGAGCAATAATTAGAAGAAACATAGAATCACCTGGGGCAATCGCTGCTATCACTCCTGCAAGAAGCAATGTGATTCCTGAAGCAATAACCATCGCAGTACGGCCAATTTTATCAACAAGGACACCTGTCACGAGTGAAGGCAGATACATCGAGCCGATATGAACACCAATGACTAGACCAATTTCGCTAAGACCGTGTCCATGATGTTTCATGTGAACAGGAGTCATTGTCATTATAGCAATCATCACAAGCTGTGTAAGATTCATGACAGCTGCACCGATTGCAATGCCCCTTTTATCGTTTGATTGTTTACTATTTGTTAAAGATACTTTATTAACTTTCTTATTTTTACTAGATTCCAACATTTTAACGATTAAGAAAGGATCTGGACGCAGCAAAAGAAAAATTATAAGACCAGCTATTAAAAATGCAGTTCCCGATAAGATGAAAGGTCCTGCAAGGGCCGGAACACCAATAGATGAAGCAAAATCCCCCATCACAACAACTAAGTTTGGACCTGCAAAAGCACCAATTGTTGTTGAAACTAAAATAATACTAATCGCTGTCGCACGCTGGTTTTGATTTGCCAAATCAGTACCTGCATAACGAGCTTGTAAATTTGTAGCTGTACCCGCACCGTATATAAAAAGAGAAACAAATAATAGCAAAAGGCTATTTGTTATAGCAGAAATAACAATACCTAACGCTCCAGCCCCCCTGCAAAAAATCCAATCGTTAACCCTGTTCTGCGTCCATACCGTTGAGAAAGACGACCCACTATAAACGCAGCTGCTGCTTAACCTATTGTAAAAAGGGCAGCAGGCAAACCTGAAAATGCATCTGTTCCCATCATTTGCTGTGCAAGAAGTGCACCCACAGTAATTCCAGCAGCTAGTCCAACCCCACCAAAAATTTGCGAAATGCTTACAACAAACAATGTTCTCTTATATATCTGTTTTAAATCGCTATTTCTCTGATCTAATGTTTCTATTTTTTCATTTAGCATACTTATACATCCCCTGTCTTATTGCCAGCAATCTTAACAACGTCTTTCGCAAGTGCTATATGCTCTTCTTTTACTTTTAGAAGGATGCAGGATGAAGATATTTCAAGTTTAAAGGGAATTCCCCATGTACTTAATAATTGTTGAACCTTAAATGACTCACCAGAACTTATCGTTAAATGGACTAAATATATTGGGTTTCTTTTAAACCAAGACATAAGATCCTCTCCCGAATAAGTTACCTTTCTTCCATTCTATTCTTAATTGAAATATAATAAAAATGCATATTTATAATAACCTCTATACGGTTTCGTTATGAAAAAGGAGAAGTAATCCATGGATTTTTATCAGCTTAAAACGTTTTATCATGTTGCCAAGCAAAAAAGTTTTACACGCGCTGCAAATGAACTCTCCATTAGTCAACCAGCTGTTTCAAGACAAATAGAATCAATGGAAAAGAAGTTTGGATTAACTCTTTTCCATCGCGTTGGAAGAGAGATTAAATTGACCGATTCTGGTTTGGTTTTGTTTGAAATGGCAGAAAAAATTCTCTCTTTAGTAGGCAAAACGGAATCTTTTATGGAAGGAATGAAAAATCTAGAAAGTGGATCAATCGTGGTTGGAGCTAGTACTACAATCGGGAACTACTTGATGGCTCCGATTGTCATCAATTTCATGAAAAAATATCCTGGTGTAAGCATTAAATTAGAAATCCAGCCAACGGATGAAATTCTAATTAAAGTTAAAAATAATTTAATTGATATAGCTATAATTCCTGAAGTACCTGTAATTACATCGGTAATTAACGAGATTCTGCTGCAGGATGAGATTGTCTTGATCGCAAAAAAGAACCACCACCTTACTAAGAAGAAAAATTTAAGACTTGAAGACATAATGAATGAGAAGTTCGTAATAAGAGGGCAAGATTCAAATACACGTAAAACTATTGAAAAGCACCTTAAACAACATGAGGTTCATCTTCAAAAGTATATTGAACTAGACTCAACTGAAGCGATCAAACAAGCCGTTTTAACTGGAGAATACATCAGTTTCGTTTCTAAAAGAACGATTCAAATGGAAACAAAGTTTGGAGAGATTCAAGTATTAGAAGGAAAAGACTTAAGAGCCCTTAGAAACTTTCATATCGTCCGGCATAAGGAGACTTTCCCCAGCCCTGCAGTAGATGCATTTATTAGATTTATTAATCATGACTCCTGTGTTATTTAAGCAAAATAAGACGCTTAAATCCTAAGGGAATTGAGCGTCAATTTTTTATTCTGGAGCAGACGCAGGTTTTATGGACCAATCTAACCGTTGCATCGATTTTTTAAAATTTACCTCCACTAAGAAGAGAACAAAAAAGCACGCCAGCAGCGTACTTTTTTGTTCTTGATAAACACTTGTTTAATTTTAAAGATGCTTCCGATGTACTGTCTTTCCATCAAATGTGAACTATAATCGCTCTATCTTCTTGTTAAAAGGGTATCTATAATGCTTTGTTTAAAGGCTTCATAATTAAAAGAAAAAGCGACACTATGGGTTCTATACTCTGGGTTTGTTGTAAAGCGAAAGTCAGCAATGCTTTGTCCAAAGCCTTCCCCTCTATCAGGTATAACTTTTATTGGCACTCTCGAAACGTTCACAAACTCTGGATACAACATGAACCATATCGTCATAAAATCATGCATAGGACATCCTTTTATACCTGGGTTTGATTTAGAGTAAAAATTATAATAATAGTCCAACATTGGTTTGATTATGAGTCCTGCGGGATCCTGAGTATTCTGATGGAATCTATCAATCGTTTGAACCATTTCGGGAGTAACGAGTGCGTTTTGTGTAATGTTTAATGGAATTATCGTCAAATTTCTAGCATGAAGCAAGACTAGATTTGCTGCATAGGGGTCAGAGTAAAAATTGGCTTCTGCTACGGCTGTTACATTCCCTGGATAGAAGAACGCTCCTCCCATGCAAATATACTCCTTTACTTTCTTCATCTTTTCTAAATTAAGAATAAATGTAGTTGCTAACGAAGATAATCTTCCAAGGTTGATGATTGTGATATCCTCTATATTTGCATCTATTATCTGATAAATATCATTAATTGGGAAAACTGGGTAAGGAATATCTGGAGGAATGATTGGACCTAAGCCGGCTTCTCCATGTACTTCTGGAAAAAACTGAACCGATATGCCAGTTAGTGGAACAGATGCACCGAGAAATACAGGAATTTTTTCTTGTCCCATAATGTACTTTATATAATTAATATTCCTAATGGCATTTGTTCTCGATACATTTCCATAGTCAGCAACGATTCCCAATATTTTTACGTCTTTTCGAAAAAAGGCATAAATAAGAGCAAAAGCATCATCTATTCCCAAATCCGTAAAAAGAAGAACCTTTTTGGGCATACACATTCCTCCTTATCTGAAAATGTATATGACACAAGTTATAATTAAAAGAACAATAATCATGAAAACAATGTGATATCAGAATTTTTAACTCAGCTATATTTAATACGAACTTGTTTGACCAAGGAAATTACAAAAAGCACGCCAACAGCGTGCTTTTAACTTTATTTTTTAAACTTTATTTTTTAAACACTTGTTTAATTTTACAGGTACTTCCGATGCACGGTCTTCCCATCAAACGTGAAAATAACAGGCTTCTGCTCAATCTTCGTTTCCATATGAACTGGACGTCCCCATAGATGATGGAGGTGCGGCATTACTTTCTCCAGATACATCACATCGAGTTCCATATCTTCATAGCTATGAT
Source organism: Fictibacillus sp. NPDC058756 (assembly GCF_042746035.1). Taxonomy (NCBI): domain Bacteria; kingdom Bacillati; phylum Bacillota; class Bacilli; order Caryophanales; family Fictibacillaceae; genus Fictibacillus; species Fictibacillus sp. NPDC058756. The sequence goes on from NZ_JBHYPU010000001.1 coordinate 3,229,439, forward strand.
TGAGATAGAGTTCTCCGTTCTTCATGTAATCCGCATCATTTACTGTGATATACGGAAAACCTCCGTTTACACGCATACTAACGTGCTGATCACGGACCTCTTCCCACTGTTTATCGACGATTTTGTATTCCTTCCCCTGCTTTTGAAAAAGGTACATGTCTTCCCGCTGAACTTGATCCTAGTTAGATAGTTTCGGATGAATGACATGTCGGATTCCAGTTCACGGACTTCGAACATTTTTTCGCGTCCTGATCCTGGTTTTACGCCTTGTCTTATTAACTCCTCGTCTGGATTGTTGTATCGTTCTTCAATGTCTTTAAATACTTGAAGTCCTAAGTAATACGGATTGATTGATGTTTTCGAAGGCTGAACGACCCCCGCGTTAAGTTTCGCGAACTCGATCGTCTCATGAGAGGTTAAGTCCATTTCTTGTAGAATTTTGGCGTGCCAATAAGACGCCCAGCCCTCATGTTGGTATAGGTGCTTCTTCCATAGAACCCTTATTTTCAGATAGACTACATAAATAATCCGAATCGGAAGTTATTCAATTAACGGACCCGTTAGTTGAAGAAGCACTTCATCTTCCAATGAAACAATGTCTGCCCTAATAATTTTTTAGTATGAATAAATCCGATTTTAATAACTAATAATATTCCCTGTGTTCTATATCCTTTTAAAAGGAGTAAATCATGAATTTTCAAAAGACGATTAGGAGTGTAGTTATGGGAATATTAAGTGGTAACCCACAAGATGAACCAATGCATTATGGTGAAATTTTTGGAACTTGGACTAACCTATTAACGAATAATGGATTAATTGCTGGCTACCAAGTTTATATTAATCACACTGGTGATCAGGATTTAAAAAAGCTAATTGAAGAAGCCATTCAAGGTTTGCAAAATGAAAATAAACAACTAGAAGAGCTTCTAAAAACTAATGGGATTGGTTTACCTCCTGCACCACCAGACCGCCCTATTGCTAAATTAGAAGATATTCCTGTTGGAGCAAGATATAGTGATCCAGAAATTAGTGCGTCAGTTTCAAAAGATGTAGCAGCTGGACTAATAGCGTGCAGTCAAGTAATGGGTCAATCTATCCGAGAAGATATAGCAATGATGTATGGTCAGTTTCATTTAGCAAAGGCTCAATTTGGTGCTAAAATGTTAAAACTTAATAAAGAAAAGGGATGGCTAATTCCGCCTCCATTACAAGTTAAAGCCAGTGAATAATTTTTCAAGACCTCAGGGCAATATTTTTGCCCTTTTTTAGTTACATCCATCCAACAAACCACCACTTCAAATCTTATTTTATTAATGGAAAATAAAAAATACCCATTTGTTTAAAATGGGTAGAAAATATAAGTTTGGATTAGTCTTTTCGGTCATCTCTTCTTCTTCTACCTAATAACCCTGCCAGACCAATTAAACCGAGCCAGCCCCAATCCATATCGTTATCGTCATCATTTGTTGCTGCAACATTTCTTGTCATGTTTGTATTATTATAATTGTCATTATTATTTGCTGAAGCAATATTCCCACCGAACAAAAGTCCTATTGATAAGATGATTGGTGTAATAAAAGCTAGTTGTTTTCGTTTCATTGTATTTCTCCTTTTTGCTTTATTTTTTATACATAAAGTAGTATCCTCAGTGTTTATATTTTTTTATTCGTATTATTGTAAAATCTTTCTGGTGTATCTGTACTAGCACCTTTTTTAAAATGGTTGGATATAATGATTTTTATTTTTCAACCCAGATGGTAAAAAGGAGTGCGATTCAATGGATGAAAGAAATATGCAGGAACAATGTAAAAAACATATTGGTGCTAATATGCTTCTTGAAACCACGGATGGACAAACGGTTGATGGTATCATAGAAGGTACGGAAGACCCAGGCGTTACAATGATGGTTTCCGAAGAGATGAATACAGAAGATCGTGAATTTGTCCCAGGTGGATTTGGTGGCGATGATGATTTTCACCGCAGACGGTTTCCATTTCCCTTTATAAGAAGAATATTTTATTATCCATATTACTACCCGACAGGTTACGCTCCTCCTTATGTATATTCATATCCATATTGACCTTGTTAATTAGACTCAACAAAGTGTTGAGTCTAATTTATTCTCAAAACGGAATTAGTTGTCTTACCTAAAACAATATTTTTCTCCAAGGGTCGTGGCATGGAAACTTCTCTTTCTGCACTTTCTACATCTATTATGTATGGTGGTTGTCTTCTTAAAGAAAGCGATTCAAAGTCGTTAACCGTCATCCATAAACTCGGCCTTCAATTCTTCCACTTTCTTGTCCGATTGTTGATTAGAAAGGAAAGGTGACTCTTTAACTAAAATGCCCTTAGTTAAAGTACAAAGACAGCGAAAAAAGCACGCCAGCAACGTGCTTTCCTTTTTTATTTTAAACACTTGTTTAAAATTTAGAGATACTTCCGATGCACCGTCTTCCCGTCATAAGTGAACAAAACAGGCTTCTGCTCAATCCTTGTCTCCATATGAACAGGACGTCCCCATAGGTGATGAAGATGCGGCAATACTTTTTCTAGATACTTCACATCAAGCTCCATATCTTCATAGCCTTCCTTCTCCTAAGGATTTCAGATCGAACTTCTTATAATAACGAATGCTCAACAATCGCCCGATTGTTGAAGAACAATCTTAACAATCGTTCTAGAAATTCCTTCATTTTTTTTCGTTGACCATATATTTAGATGTTACCAACTGGAGTATCTCTATTTTGAAAAGAAGATAAACAATTACTATTCACAGACACTGTGGATGTAAGAAATTCTTAAGGAAAGAGATGAGATTGATTGTTTTTTCTACTAAAAATAATCACTTAGATATACCTAAAACAATGAAAGCCCTACCTCTCTTCCATCCTTACGGTTCCTTGTCCGTGCCAGTGTGAATCAGTATTACAAATATCAAGTGATTATTATATCGAGTTTTTTGATAAAACTTCAAATGTTTGTAGAGGAAGTCTAAATAATAAAAATGGATTAGATTGTAGAAATAACAAAAGAGGTTAATGTTCTAAAAGTAAGTTGAAGAAGTTGAATGTCTTTGAAATGATTTACTTTTAATCATAATATTCCCGAAAAAATTCAGATATTTATTAGAATGCAATACATTATCTATAATTAACCTTAACAGAAACTTTTTATTTGATTTTCAGTGATTCCTTTAATTACTTCCAGTTCACTAATCAAAAATTCATATGCATTATCCAACATTTTTTTTTCGCTTCCATTAAGTGCTTTATCTTTCTTCATACGCATTAAATCACGTACAACTTCAGCACCTTCCTGTATTTCACCCGTTTTAAGTTTGTCCGTGTTTACTTTATACCTTTGTTTCCACGTTAGTAATCTATCTGATTCTCCATGCTGAAAAATGTGTATAATTTGTTTTAATGCAAGTAGATCAGTAACTGGTCGTATACTTGAACTCAATATTTTACACGTTGGAATCATAACTTGCATATTACTGATTGACATTTTTATAACATAATACTGTTGTTTTCCCTCTGGGAATTCTTTTTCTTCTATGGCTTCAATTATACCTACTCCTTGCATTGGATAAACAATGTTATCGCCAATTTGGAACAAATAATCCACCTCCATATATGGTAACCTTCTAAAGCATACCATATAAGCATTTTTTTATCAAAAATTTAATAATAACACGGGTTTATTTTCAGTGTCAATAAATTTTTTTCAATAAATCAGATCAAGCAAAAACAACATAAAACAATAGGGAACGTGTCGGATTCCCAATATAAGGGCGAGGTCAATTGTTCGGTGAATATCCTGAAACCTCGACTAATTAACATAGATCAGTTTTTCCTTGAAGGTCAAAATTGTGGGTAAACTGCTTAGTTTCATTGAACTCCTTCTTCAATAAAACTGCTACTTTAACGGAATATCTTATAATTTCAAGATTACCATCAAAATCCCTTCCTTATTCCAAAATATGGATCGTTTATTGATGAAGAAAGACTACAAAAAGCACGCTAGCAGCGTGCTTTTTAACCTTTACTTTTAAACACTTGTTTAAATTTATAGATACTTCCGATGCACCGTCTTCCCGTCAAACGTGAACAATACAGGCTTCTGTTCGATCCTTGTCTCCATGTGAACAGGTCTTCCCCACAGATGATGAAGATGTGGAAGCACCTTCTCAAGATACTTCACATCAAGTTCCATATCTTCATAGCTATGATTGAGGTAGAGTTCTCCATTCTTCATGTAATCTGCATCATTTACTGTGATGTACGGAAAACCTCCGTTTACCCTCATACTAACGAGCTGATCGCGTACTTCCTCCCATTGCTTTTCGACGATCTTGTATTCCTTGCCTTGCTTTTGGAATAGATACATGTCTTCCCGCTGTGCTAGATCTTTAGTTAAATAGTTTCGGATGAACGACATATCAGATTCGAGTTCGCGGACTTCGAACATTTTTTCACGGCCAGAGCCTGGTTTAACGCCTTGTCTGAGCAGTTCCTTACCTGGGTTGTTGTAGCGTTCTTCAATGTCTTTAAAAATCTGGAGTCCCAGATAATATGGATTGATGGATGTCTTGGATGGCTGTACGACACCCGCGTTTAGTTTCGCAAATTCGATCGTTTCATGTGAGGTTAAGTCCATTTCCTGCAGGATCTTGGCGTGCCAATAGCTAGCCCAGCCTTCCTTCTCCTAAGGATTTCAGATCGAACTTATTATTCAGATAGCTTATTCCACAATCGCACCCTTTAATTTAAGTACATTTTTTCACAAACTCAGTTTAATTATAGGAATGTGGCCCCGTTACTTGAATAAAAAACAAGCTTTGTATTTCAGACCAATCGTATCTGTAAAAAAAAGCATAAAGTATACAAAAATTATTCAAACACAAATATTGCTAATATTAAACACACAAAAATAATTGCCAAATAGATAATGATGAAAATCCTGTATTTACCCCAAAAATTTAATTTAAAATCTTGCCTTAACTCTTTTGTGGAATTCAATCCAATAATTAATATTAAAGTTGAAAGGAAATAACTGTATTTAAAATAGTGATTCATAATTGGTGTGAGTATTGCTAATGTGATGACTAGTACCCATAACCACCATTTTTCATTTGCTTTCATTCAATCACCTTCAATTGAGTTATTACCTCTTTTAATGAACTAAACTGCTACTTTTGTTGAATAAGAACCATTCGGCAAATGTGCTCAACGTTAAGGATTCCAGTCACATGCCATCCCATCTCCGTCTCAGTCAAGATCATGTGGATCTTCATCAGAGCCTCCATTTGCCTCAAAAAACAACTGTGCATCTTCTTGAGTATCAAAATCACTGCAATTATGGTCGATACTAGTTTCGCTATAAGGATTTTCATCTTCCTCATAGTAACTTATAGTTTCATTGTTGCTTCCATAATATGATGATAACCACATACCTAATATAATTGCAGCCGTTACACATATTACAGGAAGGATTTCCTTAACTTTCTTGGGTGAAAATAACCTCTTTCTTTTTTCCTTTTGTTTATCCAAGTCACTAGAATTAAAAGCCCTACTATAAAAACAGCAACCTGTACGCCGTTTAATTGAAAATTATCATTTGATACGCTGCTATCCTCATTCAATTCAGTAGCACTATTGGTTTCATCTTTAGATAAATGAACAGCTCTAAGGATCTTAAACTAACTTGCACTCTACTTACCTTGTTTTTTACTAATATGGATAGCAATAATTGTAATAATTCCTAATTCAATAAGATTTGATTAGATATTTAATTCCAATTATTTCAAATTTAATTAAGCAATCCCTTCTTCAACAATCGCACCCGATTGTTGAAGAAATAAGTTTCATCAAAGTTATTCGGCCAAAGCCTTATACATTGAATAGTCTACTTCACCCATGATTACTGCCAATCCATTAGCACATAGCTCCATAGCCATTAAATATTCATTCGCAGGAGGCAGGTTTTTCTTAGATGCATAAATACCGAAATCAGTTGAAGTTCTAAATCCAAACTGCCGATAGTAACGATAATCCCCTTCAACAATAATTCCTTTATATCCCTTTTTAGCTGCTCTTTCAATGCCTGCTTGTAGCATAAATGTACCCACACCCTGACCTTGCCTTTGAATAGCAACTGAAACCGGTGATAGCATTAGAACTTCATTTTCATACTTATTACTTATTGGAAATTTTGAAAGGATAAAGTGGCCGATAATCGTTCCCTCTTCCTCTACAACTATATCAAGCTCAGGTATATAGAATTGCTTTTCTCTAATTTCTTTGACTAGAGCTCTTTGAACAATTCCGTCTGAATTCGGAGTGTTTCTGAATACTTGATATACAAAATCTTCTGTAAAACTATATTCTTCTTTTTTTACAGCTCTAATTTGCAATTTAACACCTCAAATCTAAATACATTGTCATTAAACACTCCTTTAATTCAATAAAAAAGAGCACTTCTCCTTCTTGAAGAAATGCACCCGATTGTGGAATAAGTTATTACTACCAACTATATCTATTTATTAGTTCTCTCTCTGGCTGAGTTCGTTTTTTTAGTTACAGGAGCTATAGAATACGCTTGAGCTAGCCCAAATCTTGGCATATTATTGTAAATTGCCTCTGCATTATTTTTAGTGATCCTGTAACTCTCATGATAAATACCAACGGTTCCATCGTTTCCTATTTTATTATTAAATTCTTTCCAGGCAACCAAATGTGTTTTACCATGAGCGTAGGCTTCGAGCTGTTCAAAACTTCTCCAATATTGAATCAGGGTTATCCTTCTCCAACTAAAAAGAAACTCAGTATGAAGAAAACCTAATTGAGGATTTTGATATAATTCTCTTATCATTGGACCCATAGCTTTAAAAACTGGAATCCACTTATTAAAAGAGAAAAATTTATTAATACGCATTCCTATGATAAACAATACAAAATCATCATCTACTTCTGCTATATATCTTCCTTTATTAATTTTATTCATAAGGATATCCCCTTTTTTATGGTTCAGTAATAATATAAGTATATCTTAAATTAACAATAAATGGATAAATCAATATGATTTTAGCCTTAATTAAATCAAAAAGTGCATTTCCTCTTTTTGAAGAAATGCACCCGTTGAATAACCAAAGCTAACAACCCGTTAACCTAACAATATTAATTTTGTTTTATCCACTAAAGAAGACCCATAAAGCAAAAGCACCAATTATAACTGGGATAAGTGCTGACAACATAATAATCACTTTCGCTATATAATAGGATTTATTAGCTATCTTTTGGAAAAGTGCAAATTCTGGATCCCACACCCACAAAGACTTATCCTCACGAAACCATCTCCACTTTTTAATTTCTTTCCGATGCTCTTCTTCTGTATATTTAAATAAGACCCAAAAGAAAAAGAGTATTCCAGGAATAAAAAACATCAAACCTACTATTAAAGCATCCATATATCTAGTTCCTTTTTATTGCTTTATTTTGCATCTATACGTTTCCTATGTCCATAAAATTCCAATCAATCTTTATAAACTAACTTACCCATTACTTTAATAAAAAAGTGCACTTCTCGATCTTAAAGAAATGAACCCGTTTGTTTAATAAGGAAGGATATGTTCAATCAAAATTTATTTCACCTTGTTGTTTCGCTTTTTTCTTAATAATCCGAGCTATTTTATCTGAATTCCACCATTCTTCGGCTTTGGGTAAAAGAGAGACAACCTCATATACTAATTTTTCGTAAATATTATCTGGAACAGGTTCTTCGTCATATCTAAATGAGTCGTGCTCCTCTGTTGGTTCAAGTCGTGTATATGGAACGTGGTGAGTAGTGTTCACCTTATCTGGGGGAATAGAAGGTCCACCCTTAATGCTAAATCCATTGATTGGCGAGGCACCAATTTCAACTATAAACCCACCACCATACTTATCAAAGAAGATTGAAAAAAGGTCAATTCGGGTATCTAATCTTCGTCGAAAATGAGGAAAAGTTCCTTTAAACCCCTTTTCTCTTAATAAAGGTATAAGAATTGATTTCAGTACTTTAATCATTTCATCACGTTCAGAAGCCATAAAGAACTCCTTTTTTTTAACTACAATTATTTCTCAAATTATTTTATCCCAATATTCCTTCTTTATCTAACCTAATAAAAGGGCACTTATCTTTCTTGAAGAAATGTATAACGTTAAAGATAATTTTTTCATTCTTAAGTTCTCCTTAATATCCTTATAAGATATATCGGTAAAATTCAGGTCTAATTCACTAAATTGCCCTTAACTTCAATAAAAAGAGCACTTCTCCTTCTTGAAGAAAAACACCCGATACTTGTATATCTATTTTACTTTTTCTTCTCATACCCTTTTCCTATTACTGTCTTTTTGTCTTTAGCAATATATACAACAAGTTTTCCTGAAGAATCGTCTTCGGTATGGTTAAAGGTTATAGTATAAATCGTTTTACCGATTAATTTTTTGCCTAATTTTTGACCTAATTCTTCACTAACAGTTATTTCTTTGACTACGGAGTCCTTAGGAGATACTGGAATTTTATTTTGCTCTTCATTTGTTAAGTAATTAAAGGCAATCATTTCTATCGGCAACTTATCATTTTTAAATATTTTACACCCAGTAATAAGAAAAGTAAGACATATAACTATAAAAATTTTAGTTTTCACCTTCAAATTACTACTCCTTTTTAATCAATTAGTTAATTAAGTTACTCCGCAATCCTGCTACGTTTGTTGAAGATTCATTTAGTTTTATCAGCAAATAAAAACTTGTTCTATTTAAGTGTTATTTAAAATTTTAATTATTGCTTTTTTTAATTTAATTGACTGATATTCTTGATTCTGAAAAGTAATATCCATTATTTTAATATGATATTCTATATACTCTTTATAGCCTTCAGGATACATATAAATCTTACCTTCATCCATTGCATTCCTCACAACAGTAAATTTTCTTTCATCATCTATTTGTGACCAATGCTCAACTAAAAGATCATCTTCCGCTATATCAAAAACACTCTCTTTACTTGAACATCCAATTAATCCTACAAACAAAATAATTATTAAAAACAATAACTGAATCCGTTTAAATGAAATGTAAATTTATATTACCTCCGTTCATTTTTTATTGTTACTTATTTCCATTTAATAAATCGTTTTCCTTCTAATTCTTTAAAGTACCTGTTAGCTAAAACTAAATACAACAAAAAGCACGCCATTAGCAGCGTGCTTTTCCTCATTATTTTTAAATATTTGCTTTAATTTTAGAGATACTTCCGATGAACCGTTTTCCCATCAAACGTGAAGAGTACGGGCTTTTGCTCGATTCTCGTCTCCATGTGAACGGGACGCCCCCAGAGGTGATGGAGATGCGGCAATACCTTCTCTAGATACTTCACATCGAGTTCCATATCTTCATAGCTATGATTTAGGTATAGCTCTCCATTCTTCATATAGTCTGCGTCATTGACTGTGATATAAGGAAATCCACCGTTTACCCGCATACTCACGAGCTGATCTCGAACTTCCTCCCATTGTTTGTCGACGATCTTATATTCTTTACCCTGCTTTTGGAAAAGGTACATGTCTTCCCGCTGAGCTAGATCTTTGGTTAGGTAGTTTCGGATAAACGACATGTCGGATTCCAACTCGCGGACTTCGAACATTTTCTCACGGCCAGATCCTGGTTTAACGCCTTGCCTAATCAGCTCTTCATTAGGGTTGTTGTAGCGGTCTTCGATGTCTTTAAAAATCTGTAAGCCTAGATAATACGGGTTGATCGATGTCTTTGATGGTTGGACTACCCCAGCGTTCAGTTTCGCGAACTCGATCGTCTCATGAGAGGTTAAGTCCATTTCTTGGAGAATTTTGGCGTGCCAGTAGCTAGCCCAGCCTTCCTTCTCCTAAGGATCTCAGAGAGAACCCTTTAAATTGAGGGAAATACCTCCTACAATCACATCCCAAGACTACCCAAATAAGCCTCCAAATTAACAAGGATACTCATTGATTTTGATTATATAATCACACAAAAAGCATTACCAATTTAAAGCTACTGGTAATACTTTTGGCAAAACACTTTAAAATTCTTTTCGTTGTCTTTGTTTTTCCTTGAACCATTTCACAATGCTCGTTACCCCTAAAACGGAACCTACAACTAATCCACTAAGTGTGATAAACAGTGCGATGTATTCAAATATTGAGTAATCAGCAACCTTGCTCCATTCGATGTTTCCTTTTAAATCTTCAATGACTTGATTCATACCGTATATTCCACCCACAACGGTATATAGCGTAAGGATCAATAAAAGATAACTGTTTCGTATGGAAGACAATTTATCCTGATATTGAAATAAACTGGCCAAAGTATCCTTAACATCTTGATACAGTTCATTACTGCCGAATAATTTCCTTAATTGGGTGAAGACTTCTCTTCCTTGGGTTTGTGTTGCCAACTCCAAGAAAAAATATTTTGATGAAAAATTGGTGATGGATCGAATCAAGTCTTCAATTTTATCAATATCTTTTTCTAGCTTTACTTTTGAATATTCGTTAGATAGTTTCAATAGTACAATTTTATGGAAGAGATTAAGGAGTAACCCATAATAATACTCACCATACATCTGGTTAACTAGATCATCCACTTTAGCCTTTTTCTGATTGGTTAAACAACAAAAGATATGTTCATCAGTAACGTAATAGGTATCAGGAGCCCATCTACTGTATGCCTGTCTCTCAACATATTCGTCAATATATTTCATACTACTTGAACCTATACACGGTTCTCCTTCTTCGTTCAATCCATCCAGTTGACCTGCTCGAAAAACATCCGTGTTATCAATTTCTGTTCCTTCTTTAAAACTAAAGAATCCCTGTACATACATTCGCTCATCAATGAAATAGGGTAACGTCTCAAAGTGAGAGCCGCCGACCTCTCCTTTATTAAAAAAGGGGAGGATGTTTGGGACTAGTGCATTAAATATAAAATTTTCAACCTGATCAAATGACTGTTGGTTATAAATGATTTGACTTTTTTTATCCAGATGCGTTCGGTCCTCTAGTACTCTAAATCGTGCAGCAAATTCAATCCCCTCATCATAGGGTATGCTCTCTTTATTAATTTCTGTTCGTACGGTGAGAAGACCTAATTGAAAAGGACAGATGAAAAGGTCAACTGAATGTATGATAAAAGGTAGATTAAAGGTTTGAGAATTGAATTCTGCATGCATGCTCAATTTTTTCGAATATCTTTGAAAGCCTTTATCTTGCCTTGATTTTGGGAATAATACATTTGCGGTAAAAGGCAAGTAATAATGTTCCATATTTCGATGCGACACTTGATGATGAGGTCCGTAATAAGCAGTTTCTAAGTCTGTGTCCTGAAGGTTGAATCTTGTGTAACCCTCACTTTCAAGCTGGTCCATTAACTCACGTTCCTTGTCACTTTTCAAAGAGAAGGGGAAGACAAATTGAAAGAGAGCATTATTTAAATTTTTATTTGTTATGTTTACTTGGTTCATCGGTTGGCTCCCTTATATTAAAGTTATGATATATTTTCCTCATTCCTTATATGAATAAACGTAACTGTGCAATAATGTTTAAAAACCTCCATAACAAGGAAGGCACCTGTTAAAAGGAGGGGGGAAATGATGTTTTTAAAACTTTTAGGAATAGCCTTAATCATAATTGGGTTAATTTTTGTGCCCTTTGGCCTTAGTTTTTTTTCAATTTGTTTTCCTTTAGTTGGGGTGTTCCTTTTAATTGATAATCTAATATTAAATAAAGATGAGTAGGAGACCTTATGCTACGAATAATTGCAGTAGATCATCAAAACAAACTACTAATTGACCCTTCACTCGAAACATTACGAAATAACGCCATCAAATGGTACTGGGTAGATTTTAGCAACCCATCTGTAAATGAAAGTGAATTGCTCAACGATTTTTTTCAGTTTCACCCCTTGGCGGTAGAAGATTGCCTTCATTCCTTACAACGACCTAAACTAGAATATTATGAAGACCACAGTTTTTTTGTCATTCATGCACTTGACGCGGAGACACTAAACTCTAATGAGGTCGATATTTTTTTGGGAGAGAATTTTGTAGTCTCCTTCCATTTGGAAGACAATGTTGAGATTACACAGTTATTTAATGTGATTCAACGCACAAAAAACTTATCTCAAATAGGACCCACTGAGGTAATCCATAAGATTATGGATAAGATCGTAGATACATATTTCCCTATCCTCCAGCAAGTTGAAGATCACATTTTAGCGATTGAAAGTGAATTTAATATTTCTAACCAGACAATAATCCAAGAAACCTTTTCAGTTAGAACCGATCTACTGAAACTTAGAAAATCCATACTACCGATGCGTGAATTATTTTATCGAATCACTGAATCCAAACGGCTGCCGATTCCAAATAAGAAGATGGCTTACTTTCATGACATTCATGATCACTTAATTAAATTAAGTGCAATGGTTGATTCTAGCCGTGATATGACTTCTGAAATAAGAGATAACTATATTTCTCTAAACTCATTCCGAATGAACAGGATCATGAAGACATTAACGGTGATTACTACGATCTTTATGCCCTTAACTTTTATTGCAGGTATTTATGGCATGAATTTTGAAAACATGCCTGAACTGGAATGGCATTATGGGTATTATATTGTTCTTGGAATTATGTTTTTTGTCGGGTCAGGGATGATTAGCTATTTTATTAGAAAGGGCTGGTTCAGAGAGGATTGACACGATATCCCCAATGGCATATAGTGTGGTTAGTTGAATAAAGTCTTCTGTTAGGTGAGGCTCCTGTATAGAGATATGCTGCTGCCCAAAAATGTCGAGAGACGCCAATGGGTCAACAGGAAAGATCGGATTAAGGTCTTTTTTAACGTAGCTGGTGAAAACCTATGCTATACAGTGCTAAAACTCAACATGGGGGGACTTTGTAGTGGTATTAATATTGCTATTAAAGCTCCTTTTTGATTAAAGGGGGCTTTTTTTATTGGAGGTGAGGATACAGTGAGTACGGATGACCCCAATTCGGGAAATTCATATCCATATTACAACGAGGCTGCAAAGGTACTTTTTGTATCCTCGCTATAAGTTAACGCGAGAATACCAATACCTTTCATTGCCTCAAAAAAGAAGAGGTGAAAGTGATGATTAAAACATATTTTTATGACAATGACACACAAGAAACAAAGGTTGATATTGATTTAACTAAAACAAAAGATTACCTAAAAAACCCTGACAATCTATTGTGGATAGATATTTTCGACCTAAGTATACAGGAGTTAAAAGAAGTAGCTAAGATCTTCGATTTCCATCCATTAGCCTTAGAAGACTGTCTACATGACAGTCCAAGAGCAAAAGTGGATAATTACGAGGATTATAAGTTTTTTGTTTTTCACGCTTTGCGTTATAACGAGGAAAGCGATAATGAAATCACAACCCTTGAGTTAAATGTTTTTGTAGGTGAAAATTACGTCGTAACCATCCATAAACACAAGTTAAAATGGCTAGGTAAGATGGATGCCATTTGTTCCAAACATACGAGGTATATGGATAAGGGAGCAGATTTCCTTTTATATGCTCTTATTGATGGTATCACGGATGAATATTTTCCTATCTTAGATCGCATCAGTATCCGTATTGATGAATTAGAGAATGAAATTTACGATGAAGAGGTCCGAGGAGTTACCGAAGAGTTCCTTGCACTAAAAAGGACAATTATTTTAATTCGTCGTGTCATCTTACCACAACGCCGAATCTTCCTAACAGTTGATGGCAAATGGAAATTTGATATTCGGGAAGAAAACGTTCCTTTTTATACTGATTTGATCGATCATCTTGAACGAATAGTGGATTCATCGGAGACGTTTAGAGATTTGGTAAACAGTGCTCTAGACACTTATTATTCAATTATCAATGCTAAGTCTTCTGAAAAACTAAACGTTTTAACACTGATTTCAACCATCATGTTACCCCTTACATTCGTAACAGGATTTTTTGGAATGAATGTCCCACTACCATTTCAGGATAACCCTAGGTCCACAATTGTTATTTTTGTTTTTTTAATAATACTGACTTGGGGAATGTGGAGATATTTTAAGAAAAATCAGCTTTTATAAGAAAAAAGACAACGAAAAGCACGCAGCAGCGTGCTTTTTCTTGTAAACATTTTTATTTTAGAGATACTTCCGATGAACAGTCTTCCCATCAAACGTAAACAAAACTGGCTTCTGTTCAATCTTCGTTTCCATGTGTACGGGACGTCCCCAAAGGTGATGAAGTTGCGGCAATACCTTCTCAAGATACTTCACATCGAGTTCCATATCTTCATAGCTATGATTGAGATATAGCTCCCCATTCTTCATATAATCTGCATCATTTACTGTGATATACGGAAACCCTCCGTTCACCCTCATACTAACAAGCTGATCTCGAACTTCCTCCCATTGTTTGTCGACGATCTTATATTCTTTACCCTGCTTTTGGAAAAGGTACATGTCTTCCCGCTGAGCTAGATCTTTGGTTAGGTAGTTTCGGATAAACGACATGTCGGACTCCAACTCGCGGACTTCGAACATTTTCTCACGGCCAGATCCTGGTTTAACGCCTTGCCTAATCAGCTCTTCATTAGGGTTGTTGTAGCGGTCTTCGATGTCTTTAAAGATTTGTAGCCCTAAGTAATATGGGTTGATCGATGTCTTCGATGGCTGCACGACGCCCGCGTTTAATTTGGCAAACTCGATCGTCTCGTGAGAGGTCAGGTCCATTTCTTGTAGAATTTTAGCGTGCCAGTAGCTAGCCCAGCCTTCGTTCATGATTTTTGTTTCAAGCTGCGGCCAGAAATAAAGCATTTCCTCTCTCATCATTGATAATATATCCCGCTGCCATTCTTCGAGTTCACGGCTGTATTGCTCGATAAACAGAAGAATATCTTTTTCTGGCTGAGGCGGAAAAGATTTTTTCTTTTTCAGTGCAGGCTTAGGACCTTTTTTATCATCGATTTTCCATAAGTCATCATAAGGCGTTTCTTTCTTAGGTGTTATTTCATCATCTTCCCCAAATACATAGTTTAGCTTGTTCCTAACGATTGAAGGGTCGATGTGTTCTTGAATAGCAAGTACGGCATCAAGAAACTCTTCCACTTCTTTTTTTCCATAAAGAAGTTCGTACTGAGCCACTCGTTCTGCAGTAGCTGTCATGCACTCTACCATGTCCCTTCTTGTGTTTGAAAAACGGACATTATTCTTAAAGAAGTCACAATGAGCAAGAACATGGGCAATGATGAGCTTATTTTGTATCAGTGAGTTTGTATCTAGCAAAAATGCATAACATGGGTCTGAATTGATAACCAATTCATAGATTTTGCTCAATCCTAAATCGTATTGAAGCTTCATTTTGTGAAACTGTTTTCCGAAACTCCAGTGTGAAAATCGTGTGGGCATTCCGTACGCACCAAACGTATAAATAATATCTGCCGGACATATCTCATACCGCATAGGGTAAAAATCGAGGCCAAAGTGGTCTGCAATCTCAGTAATTTCAGCAATTGCTCTTTCAAGCTCTTTATTTTGCAAGTCCCAGTTCATGTTTTCCCCCTCCTGCTTTTTCCTTACTTTTAACTGTATGAAAGAAAACGGACATTCATGAGAAAACAAGAGCGAAAATCGGACGTGTTTTAAAATTATGCTTTTCGAACTGCGGGCAATAAATAAAACAGAAACGTACTCGCTGTTACAATTCCACCTATTGTGATGATAAACGCGGAACTGGTTGATGCCGCTAAATAACCTGATAGCATTGCTGCGACAGGCAGTAATAGCCATGTCATCCACCGGCTTGTTGCTTGCACTCTGCCTAATAAATAATCAGGAGTGTGCGTCTGACGAATCGTTCGAATACACGGGTTTATCATACATGCTGCTAATACACCAATTGCATTCGTTACCGCGACTGTAATAAAAGTTTCAGAGAAAGCGAGCCCAATTATGGAAAGTCCTCCTATTAGATGGGCGATCATTAAAATCGTCTGAAATCTGAAAATCCGGCTCATTCTGTTTGTTACAAGAGCTCCGGTAATCGCCATTAAACCGCCTATAGAGAGTATGAACCCAATTTCAGCAGGTTTTAAAAAGAGAACTTCTTTAAAGTGAAAAATAAGCAAGGTTAAAAACATCGTGGTTCCAAAAGTTGATATCATGAGCGCCAAATTGGTATACCAAATGATCTTCGTATTAAACACATGTTTAAATCCTTCTTTGAGTTCAGAAGCAAAGATTTGAAAAAATGTCTGTCGGTTAAAACTGGTAACTTTGTTATCCGGTACAACTTGGATTTTAGTTATCATATAAAAAGTTAAAAAGAAAGAGATAGCGTTTAAGAATAGACCTGCACCTGGTACTGTAATAGACACAAGCAGTCCTCCGATAGCAGGACCAATGACAATTGCCGTTTGAAATAACCCTTCATCCCATGCGTTCGCTTCATGAAGCCTTTCTTTTTGGACAAGATGAGGCAGAAAAGCAAATCCAGCAGAATTATGTAACTGCGTCAGCCAACCCATCAATAATGCACCCGCAGCAATATGCCAAAATTCAAGTGTATTCGTTTGGTAGAGCACAGCAAGCAGCAGCAGTAAAAATCCTCTTGAGAGATCACTGAAATAAAGGATTCTTTTCCGGTTATATGTATCTGCAATCCATCCTGCAATAGGCTGAAAGAAAACCGGGATCCTTTCTACCGCGGCTATTATTCCCATAGAGACCGCCGAACCAGTAAGCTGAAGTACAATCAACGGAAGTGCGAGGAGATAAACTTGATCTCCTAAAAATGATATGAACTTACTTCCAAGCAAGTTCATTACTTTTACATTCTTATATAATGGCTGTGTTTCTTGGTGTGAATTTTGACGTAAAGACTGCATACTTAAATCCCCTTTCTCTCTGCTTAATAAGATTACTTATTAAGCAGAGAGAATCCTTTATAAAAAAATAAATTGTTGGGGGACAGTCCCCCCACAATTTATTTCCCTTCGTCGTTTCGGCTTTCTGAGCTATATAAATCCTCCAAAAGGACTCTGATCTTTCACCTTTTACTTTTTCCCTTTCATAAATCTTCTAGTTCCTTGACAATTATTTCCCAACATACTAAAAGAAGCACCTCTGAACAGAGAATGCTTCTTTGTTCTGCTATCGGACTTGATAAACATCGAGTACGCTTGGCCATCCGTAGTATTCTTCGGCAGGTTTTGCTAATTTATCGATCCAAACGGTTTCTTTAGATTCCGGATCGACCTTTTTCATCACTTTTGATTGATTGAAACTTTCAACTGATCTTACCCAAACAATCCCCCCATTAGGTAAAGTTTTTGGATATTCGTCTGCAGCTATTTTCACGGGCTGAGTTAATCTTTTAGCACTTCTTGTAGTTGTATCAACTAAAGCTAGGAAAGGCTTAGATCTTTTTTCTTCAGTCACTTCCCATCCCCATTCAATCTGCCTGCTTACAACAATTTCACGGTCACTTCTCCATGTGAAATCGCCATCTGCATATCCATGGAAACCAAGATCCACTCCTTTTCCGCTTCGCGAGTCCCAAACAGTTAACCGTTTATTTTCAGAGATCAACCTTCCAATCCCTTTGATATAAGCCAATCTTTCAGTTTTTAGAGACCAATGAAACCAATTTGAATTATTTAACATATTTGCAATCATTTTCGTTGTTGATCCATTCTTTGAAACAATCATCAATGTATTGCTGTCAGCTGACATTGATGCAGTCGGGCAGGCAATAAAAGCGAAAACGCTGT
Source organism: Fictibacillus sp. NPDC058756 (assembly GCF_042746035.1). Classification (NCBI taxonomy): domain Bacteria; kingdom Bacillati; phylum Bacillota; class Bacilli; order Caryophanales; family Fictibacillaceae; genus Fictibacillus; species Fictibacillus sp. NPDC058756. Next base: position 3,247,289 of record NZ_JBHYPU010000001.1, read on the forward strand.
TCTTCATGCCCCATTTAAATTGTGTTGTACCAATTGCAAAAAATGATTCACTCATTTCTGGCAATGTCGTGATCTTCTTTACTTTTTTCAAATCGCCTTTTGTATCTGCTGGGACAGTAAAAATCTGAACAGGGGTCCATCCATCTGGCAGCAGATTGGCTGATGATGAAACAACAAACCCTTTACTGTCAGGAGTCCAGCTATAGTTTCCTGCACCAAGGGTCACATTTTGAAAAGATGACGCCGGCTTCGAAACATTTATTACATTTAGAACACTCCCGCTTTTGAAAGCGAGCAACTGACCTCCAGGTGACCATCTTGGCATCTCAACATCACCAGTAAACACTTTTCTTTTTAAACGAGTCACCCGGTTGTACACCCATAACTCTTTTGCTGCACCCTCACCAGACATGTAACTGATATACATGCCATCACTAGAGAATTTCGGGTGTGACAGCTTAGTGCCTTCAACTAACCTTCTTTCCACATCCCCATCTTTTAACCAAAGTCCATCTTTACGAATAAAAGCAGCTTTTCCCTCGGCAGCTTTAGAATGGCTCGGAACATTCATAATAATAATCAGCATACAAACCAACAGAATGGTTAATCGTTTCAAATCATTCACCTCATTACTAACATGAACTAAATGAGGGAAATCATACAAAAAAGCTCAGAAACCATTAGTTTCTGAGCTCGTCTGCTACAATTATTCTCCTGTTTCAGAAAAACGTTTGATTCGTGCTGCGATTTCGTCACGTACACGCTGGAACTCGCTCCACTCTTTTCCTGCAGGATCATCAAATCCCCAGTGTTCACGTTTTTTGTGAGGTGGAGTTGCCGGACATACGTCATTGGCATGTCCACAAAGCGTTACAACTAAGTCCGCTTTTTCTAAAATATCTTTATCAATTACGTCAGAAGTCTGATTTGTAATATCGATATCTACTTCTTTCATCGCTTTAACTGCATTCGGGTTTACCCCGTGCGCTTCAATTCCAGCAGAATATACGTCATATTTATCACTAAGATAGTGGTGTCCGAATCCTTCAGCCATCTGAGAACGGCAAGAGTTTCCTGTGCAAAGGAAATAGATAATTGGTTTTGCCATGTTTAAAACCTCCTAAGATAAAAGAACTTCTTTCGTGACCATCATAATATAAGTATATCCTTATATCAATATCTATTTATATATTCTTTGACATTCTATATAAACATATGGTTATATACTAATGAGGTGAGATCGATATGGAATTGGATCAATTAACGGAATGCTATAAAGCAATGGCAGACAAAACTCGTTTAAATATTTTAGCCTTACTCCGCCACGAAGAATTATGTGTATGTGAGCTGGTTGAAATATTGAAGATGACACAACCTAGTATTTCACAGCATTTAAGAAAATTAAAGCAAGCTAAATTAGTGAAAGAAAGACGAAACAGTCAATGGATATTCTACTCCATCGACGGTGAGATCTATCCATTTATAAAAGCAAACTTAGATGCTCTGCCTGATATGTCAGAGAAAATTGAACAACTTAAAGCTTCAGGCGGTAAGGTTTGCTGCTAACTTAGAGAAACAAAGCAATTGGGGGAATTATTATGGACAGCATGGCAATAACGGCCTTCGCTGTATTTTTAGTTACAATCATTTTTGTTATCTGGCAGCCTAGAGGGCTTTCAATTGGATGGTCTGCTACGATTGGTGCAGCCATTGCACTACTTTTAAAAGTAGTAAGTCCTGCAGACGTCTGGACCGTTACGGGAATCGTTTGGAACGCAACATTAGCTTTTGTTGCAATCATTCTCATATCAATCATATTGGACGAAATCGGCTTTTTTGAATGGTCTGCCCTTCATATGGCAAGACTTGCTGGCGGCAACGGTAAGAAGATGTTTACATATGTCATCCTTCTTGGGGCTGCTGTTTCCGCATTCTTTGCTAACGATGGTGCAGCTTTAATCCTGACACCGATCGTACTTGCTCAAGTCCGGGCGCTTAATTTCAAAGAATCAATGGTTCTTCCTTTTATCATGGCGAGCGGATTTATCGCAGACACGACTTCTTTGCCGCTTGTGGTATCAAACTTAGTAAACATTGTTTCAGCTGATTTTTTCAACATTGGATTCGTTGAATACGCAAGCCGGATGATCGTTCCGAACTTCTTTTCTTTAATTGCGAGCATGCTTGTTCTGCTTATCTTCTTCGGTAAAGATATCCCTGAAAACTATGACCTTTCACAACTAAAACAACCAAAAGAAGCCATTCGTGATCAGAAGCTCTTCAAACTGTCATGGTTGATACTTGCTGTTCTTTTAGCAGGTTATTTAACAAGTGAGTTTATCGGTGTTCCTGTATCATTTATCGCAGGAGCAGCAGCACTAATCTTTATCTTAGCTGCTCGTAAAAGTCCGGCTATCTATACGAAAAAAGTGATTAAAGACGCACCATGGACGGTTGTTGTATTTTCAATCGGTATGTATGTAGTTGTTTACGGCCTTCGTAATGCAGGGCTTACAGAGATGCTTGGAAACGTAATTCAAGCTGTTGCAGACCAAGGATTGTTTGCTGCTACGATTGGTATGGGCCTTATTGCAGCGGTTCTTTCATCCGTCATGAATAATATGCCGACTGTAATGATTGACGCTTTAGCTATTCAAGGCACAGAAACATCTGGCGTCATCCGCGAAGCATTAATTTACGCAAACGTTATCGGTTCAGACCTTGGACCAAAGATTACGCCTATTGGGTCATTAGCAACCCTTTTATGGCTGCACGTATTATCTAAAAAGGGTGTAAAAATCACGTGGGGCTATTACTTTAAAATTGGGATCCTATTAACTGTCCCGACTTTGTTCATAACTCTAACCGGCCTATATCTATGGCTGCTGCTTCTAACGTAAAAAGGAGAGTGCAAAATTATGATCCAGCGTATGCATGTTGCTGTTAACTGTACAAATTTAGAGAAATCACTTGTGTTTTATAAAAACTTCTTCGGGCAAGAACCAGCAAAAGTAAAAGAAAACTACGCGAAATTCGAGCTCGATGAACCTGGACTTCACTTTTCTCTGAATGTGCGTCCCTTCGAAAAAGAAGGCGTGTTGAATCACTTAGGTTTTCAAGTAAATAACACTGAAGATGTGCTCGCTATGGGCGAACGTCTTCGCAGTGCAGGTCTGCTATTAATCGACGAGATGGATACGACATGCTGCTATGCCGTTCAAGATAAGGTATGGGTCTATGACCCGGACGGAAATGCTTGGGAGATTTTTTATACAAAAGAAGACTCTGAGTTTGAATCCGCTGGAGATGCACGCGACCTTTCACTTTGCTGTGCTCCGCCACAAAAACCGCAAACGATTCAATTAGGATTCACAAAGAAATAAACACACATCCCCTTGCTGAATAGCAAGGGGGTTTTGTATGTTAATCGCTCCCCATAATGACTATTCTTGGACAATCCCGCATATTATTTACTAATCACATTAGACAGGGATGATTGCCATGATGAGACGTACTGTAGCAATCTTTTTGGGCAGCGTGCTGCTTGGTATAGGAATAAATGGATTTATTGTCCCTTTTCATTTATTAGATGGCGGGATGATCGGGATCAGTCTTCTCGTAAAATATGTATGGGGCTATAAAGTAGGGCTAACCTTGATATTATTAAGCATTCCGATCTATCTTTTAGCTTGGAAGCTGGAACGCCGCTATTTTATTAACAGCATTCATGGTCTCTTAGTTTCTTCCTTAATTATTGATCTTTTGACCCCATTAAGAGGTATGTTTTCTGTTTCAATCATTGAGAGCTCTGTAATTGGCGGTTTGTTTATTGGAACAGGTATCGGCTGGATGCTGAGGCACGAAACAAGTACTGGAGGAACGGATCTGCTGGCACTTTTCGTATCACGCTGGCTTTCAATCAATGTCGGTATGGTCATCTTTTTGATTGATGCGGCCGTTATATTGGGAGGACTCTATGTAATGGGAGAAGGAATTCTATTTTATTCCCTCGTTACGATTCTTTCAGTAGGGTTTGCAACGATGACAATGACACTGATCCGGTCGATTCAATTTTATAGGAGCACATAAAGGGGGCTGTCCCAAAAATAAGGTAAACTTACTTTTGGCAGCCCCGAATTTTTTATTTTAGAAATAAAAAATAAATCATATCCTCGAATTTCACATTGTGAATTTTTAGATAACCTATCTTCTTAGAATTATAGACATTATCCAAAAGTCAAAAAGGCTCTTTTCTAAAAGATTTTCCTAGAAGATTGTTGTTTTCGGCTCATTTTGTTCCTTCTCTTCATTGACAAGTTGATTGAAGTGCAATGTGCGTGCCTACCACAAGAGAAGCTTCTCGCTAGGCATGCGACGAGTAAGCACACGTCGGTAGCATTTACTTGTAGACGCAGGAGCAAGGATACTTCCATGAAGAGGTCAGGTGAGCCTCCTAATGGTGCATAGCGCCAAGGAGGCTCACCGCACGCCCCGCGGAAAACGAGCAACCTGGAACGGAAATCAACCACTTCGAAGAGCATCTATTAAGCGTTCGTACGTACAATCGGCATTGTGCATGATAACCCTTTACAGTCTAAAACTTGATCTACTTTAATACTCATGCTTATTACTCCATATTTTTTTGAACCCATATACCCACATAGGTATATGAAAATTCAAAAAATTTTATAAAAATTATAAACTTATACCCATATGGGTATGTTGAATGATAAAAGAGAATCTGTCAACAGGCTATCCTTATGACAGATATTAACGGCTTTTCACAAGAAGCTGAACGGCTTCTTTTACAAGATCAGAGTTCATTTCTTCTCCGTTTTCCATTTGATCACGCAAGCATTGTTCAAGATTCGTGCCGACAATTAATCCAATCGTACGATCAATAGCAGTTCGTGAGGCAGAAAGCTGTGTAATAACGGCTTTACAATCTTGCTCTTCTTCTAACATACGCAAGACACCACGAATTTGCCCCTCAATTCTTCTTAGACGATTTTTCATTTCTTGTGTGTATTCCAAATCAGCACCTCCTCTTTGCAAAATACCTATAGAGGTATATTACATCATTATGTCAAACGTTTCATTAAAAGTAATGAAATTGGCTGCAGGCACTGCCTTACAGCCATTCATTATTTATTATTGTGCCACCTTTTGCATTCTTTCATGAACCAAATCCATAACGGCCTGCTTTAATGAAGCTAATGATTCGTTGGCTTTCTCGTTTGATTTAGCTTGTACTCCGAAATAAAACTTAATTTTCGGTTCTGTTCCTGAAGGTCTTACACAGAACCACGATCCGTCAGCTAACTTATATTTAAGCACATTTGATTTCGGAAGAATAATATCATTATTCGTATCACTATCTATAGTATATCGGATACTTGATTGATAATCCTCCGTAACATTCATCTTTTGTCCGTTGATCTCAAGCGGCAGATCAGCTCTAAATCCAGCAAGCAGGTTTTCGATCTGCTCAGCGCCAGATTTGCCTTTTAACGTCAGAGATTCGAGTCCTTCCTTATAATAACCGTACTTTTCATAAACATCCGTTAACGCATCATAAAGCGTTTTGCCTTGTTTTTTATAATATGCAGCCATTTCTGCACCCATTAAACATGCTTGTACAGCATCTTTATCACGCACAAAGTCACCAATTAATGAACCATAGCTTTCTTCGTACCCGAAAATAAAGGAATGTTCTCCGCTCTTTTCATATTCTTTTATTTTTTCACCAATAAATTTGAATCCTGTAAGTGTATCTTCACATGTTAAACCATAAGATTCAGCAATAACACGTCCTAACTCTGATGTTACAATTGTTTTAAATACGATACCTTTAGAACAAAGGCTGCCTTTTTCTTTACGCTGAGAAAGAATGTATTCCAGCATGAGGGCTCCCGTTTGGTTACCCGTTAAGATCTCATATTCACCTTTATTATTTTTCACTGCAATCCCGACTCTGTCTGCATCTGGATCAGTCGCCATAAGGATCTCAGCATCATTTTCTTTTCCATACTGAATTGCCAGTTCAAATGCAGCATGTTCTTCAGGATTAGGTGATTTTACTGTAGAAAAATTCGGATCAGGCTGCTCTTGCTCTTTGACAACAGTAACATTTGTAAATCCTAGCTGCTTGAGTCCTTCTCTTACTGGAATATTAGCTGTTCCATGCAGCGGAGTAAAAACAATGCTTAAATCATGCATTTCTTTAATAACTTCACGATTTAAGCTGATCTTAGTCAGCTGTTCCATATAAGCTTTATCAATCTCTTCACCGATGACTTCGATCAACCCTGCATTTTTTAATTCTTCTTCCGTCTTTACTTCTATTAATAATTCATCATCAACCGCATTTACCTTTTCGATTACTTCATCCGCTTCTTTAGGCGGCAGCTGTCCGCCATCTGGTCCGTAAACTTTATAACCGTTATACTCTGGAGGGTTGTGACTTGCTGTAATTACAATCCCGCTATACGCTTTTAAGTATCTAACTGCAAAAGAAAGCTCAGGTGTAGGTCTTAAGCTTTCAAAAACATATGCCTGTACACCTTTCGAAGCTAACGTCTTAGCTGCTTCCATCGCAAATTCAGGAGACTGGTGTCTTGAATCATAAGCGATCACTACTCCGCGTTTTTGTGCCTTTTCACCTTGTTCCATTATAAAATGCGCTAACCCAAGTGATGCTTTACGAACCGTATACGTGTTCATTCGGTTAGTACCAGGACCAATTTCCCCGCGCATTCCACCTGTGCCAAACTCTAAGTTCTTATAGAAACAGTCTTCTAGTGCAGTCCTGTTATCTTTAATTCCTTTTAATGCAGTTTTTAAAGATTGTTCAAGTGCTTCGTGCTGTATCCATCTTTCGTATGTTTTCTCCCAGGACATTGTACTGCCTCCTTTTTCTATTGAAGCTTAATAAATGTTTGTTTTCTTAAGTTTCGATTTTAATCGATTATTTCCTGCTCTATCTATTAAATACGGCCTTTATTATATCGTTTTCATCAAAAAAAATAAAATCCAATCGTAAAGTTACCCTTAACTTCGACAGCATTCGTTATATTTCCCGAGAAATAGAAAAAATGCGGGAAGCTTTTTGAAGTTTCCCGCATTTGTGTCTGTTTTCGTAATCATGGTTGCTCTTGAAAGTGGTTGATTTCCGTTTCAGATACTCGCTTTCCGCGGGGCGTGCGGTGAGCCACCTTGTCGCTTAGCACCTGCTGTGTCTCACCTGTCCCGCTACTCCCGCAGGAGTCTCGCATCTTACACTCCTATCAACTTGTCAATGAAGAGGATTTACTCAATGACCTGAAAGCAACAATTTTTTAGTAAAATAGCCTTGTTTATTTACTCTTATCCTTTTGGATCACACTATATAAATCAAGACGTCTATCTCTAAGCAGCGTAACACTTCCTGTTTTCCGCTGTCTTCTCAGAATTTCAAGATCGACATCACCTACCACTACCGTCTCGATATTCGGGTGGCATTCTCCGACAATACCGTCTCTTGGGAAAGAGAAATCAGAAGGTGTGAAGATACCTGACTGGGCATATTGAATGTCCATGTTTTCAACTTGTGACAAGTTCCCTACTGTTCCAGCAATCGCTGTATAGATTTCATTTTCAATCGCACGAGCTTGGGAACAATAACGCACACGAAGATATCCTTGACGGTCTTCTGTACAGAACGGTGTGAATATAATTTTAGCACCTTGATCTGTAACAATACGTGAAAGTTCAGGGAATTCGATATCATAACAGATAAGAATAGCAACTTTACCGCAATCCGTATCAAATACTTGTACTTTATCCCCAGCTGAAATTCCCCACCATTTTCGTTCATTTGGCGTGATATGAAGTTTATATTGCTTATCAATTGTACCGTCTCTTCTGAACAAATACGCTACATTGTAAATGTCGCCATCTTCTTCGACAAAGTGCGATCCCCCTATGATGTTCACATTGTATCTTACTGCAAGGTTCGTAAACAATTCGATATACTGCTCCGTGAACTCAGTTAATTTACGGATCGCCAAGCTTGGGCTCTTTTCTTCGCAAAACGATAAGAGCTGTGTTGTAAGCAATTCAGGGAAAACAGCAAAGTCTGAACCTTGGTCCGAAGCAACATCCGTATAATATTCCACTTGAGTCGCAAAATCTTCAAAGGAATCAATTGATTTCATCATATATTGAATCGTTGTGATTCTTACTGGTTCACTTGTTTTAAAGTACTTTTTCGTTTTATTTGGAATGTAATCGACATTGTTCCATTCCATTAAAGTCGCATATGCTTTAGACTGCTTATCATCTGGCAGATAGCTTTTATTTAAACGCATGATCGTGAAACCATTCATAAGCTGAAAGGTTAAAACAGGGTCATAAATATTGTGCTGGATAACTTCTCGAACATACTCTCTCGGTGTCATCTCTTTTGAATACTTATGATAGTTTGGAATCCTTCCGCCTAAGATAATACTCTTCAAGTTTTTTTGTTCAGCCAGCTCTTTACGTGCTTCATACAATCGAGCTCCTATTTTCATACGGCGGTATTCGGGATGAACCATAACTTCAATCCCATACAAATTAAAGCCTTCAGGGTCATGATTTGTAATATAGCCCTTGTCTGTGATTCCATCCCATGTATGTTTATCATCATATTCATCGAAATTCACCATGAGACTCGAACAGCTTCCGATGATTTTCCCTTCATACGTTACGCAAAATTGACCCTCAGGGAATATCCGGAGATGGCTCTCCAACTGATCCCGCTGCCACGGTTCCATGTTTCCAGGAAAGCAGACTTTTTGAAGCTTTAAAATTTCATCAATATCCTCAAATTGTATATTTCTTAGTTCTATCTTTTTCTCAAATTTTGAAACATCGATCTCGCTCATCTATTCCACTCCTCTAACCTTCTTACTCGTTCAGCTTACTTCCATTTTTTCATACGCTCATAAAGAGAACCTGTATATAATTCCAGTTCATTGCCGTCAGGATCAAGAAAACTTATCGTCCATCCTCCGCCCCTCTCGATAGGTCCCCTCGTTATCATAACTTGTTTTTCTTCGAGGTAAACAGCAGCTTTATGAAAGTTTTTTTCAGAAACCGAAAAAGCAAAGTGATCCACACCGATTTGGTCTTTTTGTTTAGGTTTTGCTTTTTTGATTTCCAGTAAACATAACCAGATTCCGCTAATGTCCAAGTATACATCTGTATTCCCTTTATGAACTATTTTTGCACCTAAAATATTTTGATAAAAACGAACGGCTCTAGATAGTTCTGAAACTCTTACGGTTATATGATTGATTCCCTGAACCTCAATCATGATTTTTGTTGTTCTACTAGCTGTATAAGTGCAGCCAGTTCAAGCTCTGCTATTGACTCCAATTTATGATCCACTTCGTCAAATTGCATATGTCTTGTTACCGGGTTTGGTATAGCTACACAATAGAGGCCTGCTTTTTTTGCAGCTAAAGAACCATTAACAGAGTCCTCGAATGCAATAGCCTCTTCTGGACTCACTCCTAGTTCATCTACCGCTTTAAGATATAGCGCAGGATCTGGTTTAACTTTTTCGACATCATCAGCTGTTTTGATCACTTCAAAATAGTGGCTGAGACCGATTCTTTCAAGATGTTCCATTACCCATTGCCGTGAAGAGCTGGATGCAAGCCCTATCTTCAAACCCAACTCTTTTGCTGCTTTTAGATAGTTCTCTATCCCTGGAAGAGGTTTTTGTTCTTTAATTAAGGCTAACGCTCTATCTGTTTTCTTTGTCCTTAACTCATCATGATTCAGTTTTTTATTAATTTGTTTTTCTAAGTATTCATAAGGATTAAAACCAGAATGAGTCCCTATGCTTTCGCCCCACACTTCCAAAGGCAGCTCACTTCCATGCTCTTTAAACATTTCTTGAAATGCATTGTAATGCTGAGTTTCAGTATCCAGAATCGTACCATCAAAATCAAATACTAGTGCTTTAATCAATACTAATCATCCTATCCGCGTTTTTATTTATTTTCTTAAATTTTTTATAAAGACGCAAGAAAACCGATTCTGGTCTGGCAGTTTAATGCAGCACATTGGTTCTGAACATGATTTTCTTTCCGTTGCTTGTTGCGATGATTGCTCCGAGCTGATCTGTTCTGTAGACAGCCATCTTTCTGTTATTTAATCGATATAGGACTTCTTTAGAAGGAAATTGATAGGGGTTGTTCTTCCCCACTGAAATTACAGCTGTTTTGGCTTTAACCTTCTTTAAAAACTCCATTGATGATCCGGTGTTTGCACCATGATGACCAATCTTTATAACATCCGCCTTTACTCCCCCGCGGCTCATAATTTCTTTTTCTTCCTCTGCACCCGCATCTGCCATCAGCAAAAAGTTCTTTTTTCCGTGCTGGATCTTTATAACTGCCGAATAATCGTTTATATGTTTGTAGTACGATCCTTTAGGTGCAAGCATTTCAACTTTTACCGAAAATCCCATTTTAAAATGGACGCCTGCTTTTGCCCGGTCTACTGGAATTTGCTTTTCATTAATCACACGAAAAAGGTCATGATAGTACTTTGTATCATATGGCAGGTTTGGCATGTACAGAACACTTACCGGAAATGCACGAATCACATCATCTAGTGAACCGATGTGATCATGATGGGGATGACTGGCTACTACAATATCTAAATGGGTAATGCCTTCTCGCTTCAGGTAAGTGATAATTTCTTCCGCATCATGCTCATCCCCGCCGTCGATCAGCATCGTCTGTCCGTTCGGAGCTTCTACAAGAATACAGTCGGCTTGTCCAACATCTAAAAAGTGGATTTTTAATGGATCAAACCAGTCGGCATGTGCAGTCTTTCCTGGTACAAGCATCCATGCAAGTAAGAAATAAATGACGAATGCCGCTGATTTGTTATATTTCTTCAAACTTCACACCCCTTTATTATTTTGTTTATTTATCATTAACCTTTGTAGCCCTTGAGAGGTTGATTTCTGCTGCAGGATGCTCGCTTTCCGCGGGGCGTGCGGTGAGCCTCCTCGGCTATTTAAGTCTGCGGGGTCTCACCTTCAAGTAAGTTTGTGTGCTCCTGCGTCTACAATCCTAACGAAGCATGTTCCTCGTCGCATGCCTTGCAAGATGTATATTCAGGTAGTTGGCACGCAGGAGTCTCGCACCTTCCGCTCCAATCAACTTGCCATTGAAGGGAATCAAAAAAAATCGTTCAAAAAATCTTATCTTTAGTTATATGTAATTACGCCTGTTTCAACAACAAAACCCGCTATCCAATACATGGATGGCGGGCGGCTAAATTATGTGGTGATTTCACTTTTTTTGAAGAAACTCTTCATGGCATGGTAAACATCCGCTTTTTCTTTTAAAATATAATGATTAAATTTCGGGTTATCCATATTTTTATATACACTCATTAATGTAGAGTGGCGGTTATAAGCATTCACTTCTCCATATCCAAACATATTTGAGTGTTCCATAATCTGCTGCACGAGTTTTACACATCTCGCATTATCACTTGTTAGATTGTCACCGTCGGAAAAATGAAACGGGTAGATATTAAAGCGGTTTGACGAATATTTCGTTTCAATAAGTTCCAGCGCTTTTCGGTAAGCTGATGAACAGATCGTTCCTCCGCTTTCCCCTTTGTTAAAAAAGTCTTCTTCAGTAACTACCTTGGCTTCTGTGTGATGTGCAATAAATTCGATTTCTACTTTTTCGTATTTTGAGCGCAAAAAACGCGTCATCCAGAAAAAGAAACTTCTCGCCATGTACTTTTCCCATATTCCCATAGAACCCGATGTATCCATCATCGCTAAAACTACAGCTTTCGATTCTGGTTTTATTACTTCATTCCAGGTTTTAAAACGCAAATCATCATTATGGATAGGTGCTACACTTGGTTTGCCGATTAGTGCATTTCTTTTAAATGCGGTCAGTATGGTTCTTTTTTTGTCAACGTTGCCCATTAGGCCTTTTTTGCGAACATCATTAAATTCAATCTTTTCTAAAACGATCTGGTCTTGCTCTTTTTGTTTAAGATTTGGCAGCTCCAGCTCTTTAAAGAGCATCTCTTCAAGTTCCAATATGGAAACTTCTGCTTCTGCATAATCCACTCCTGGCTTATCACCCGCTGGACCTTTTCCTTTTCCTGCGCCATTTTGTCCTGCACGTCCATCTTTGGCTACTACGTCCCCCACCTGGCTATCTCCGTCACCTTGGCCTACGTGCTTGTTTTTGTCGTAGTTGTATCGGATTTTGTATTCATCCATCGAACGGATTGGAATTTTGATCACATCACGCCCGTTGGATAGAATGATATTTTCTTCGCTTATCAAATCCGGCAAGTTGTTTTTAATGGCTTCCTGCACTTTTTCCATATGCCTTTGATGATCTTGATATCCTTTTCGGTGGAGGGACCAATTTTCCTGGGACACAACAAAATTGTTCTTATCCTGTTCGCTCATAGTTTTCCCCTCCAGAGCAGCAAGAGTCAATGCTGCTTTTCTTGATCAACCCGGGGCATATCCTGTTTCCTTTTAATCCGCTTTTATAAAAAAAAGGGTTGGTTACTCTATCTTATGCAAGTACTCACTAGAATTGCTAAACTTTCACGAGAAAAAAGCCCCCTTTTCCAAAATCGAAAAGAGAGCTTGCACATTATTTCTTATATTCCTTTTTTTCATGCTGTTTAGGGTCAGGTGTTTTACCGCTTTTACGTACTTCTTCATTTGTTGAAACATGTTCCATCACTTTTCCGTGTTCTTTCATTTCTTCAAAATTTGATGCCATTGAACTGTTTTTTCTTTTAGGTTCTTCTTCATTTGGTTTTGTCATAGGGATTCACCTCTTAATGAAATTTCCCCCAATTATTCCTTTTTAAAACCGTTAAAAACTCTCAGTTCATCAACTGGCCAATAACGAATATTCGCTTCTCCTACTATATCCTTCATTTCAACAAAACCAATATGGCGGCTGTCGATGCTATGAAGCCTGTTATCACCAAGAACGAAGATCTTTCCTTTTGGAACTGTATCATGTCCTGTGATTTCTTCGAGAGTAAAGTTGCCTGTCAGGGTTCGGTTGCCTGCAAATCTTTTAAATTCTTCTAGATAAGGTTCCTCTACTGGCTTATTGTTAATATAAAGTTTGTCATCTTTATATGCGATATGATCACCGGGCAAACCTATTACACGTTTAATATAATCTTCTTTCGGATTTGCTTTAAACACAATAAGATCGAAACGTTCCGGGTTGCCGATCTCATAGCCGATTTTATTTACGATAAGGCGATTGCCATTTTGAATCGTAGGCATCATCGATTCTCCGTAAACAACATACTGCTCAATCAAAAACTTTTTTATTATAATAGCAAGAATGAGTGCAATTCCAATCGCTTTAATCCAATCCAGCAGTCCATTTCTTTCTTTTCGAGCCGAGCTCATACAGCTCACTTCCTTTAGTTAGCTTATTAGTATCAATTTACCATTTTTAAGTTAGCAATTACAAGGTCAATATTTTTATAGTAAAAATGAATGTATAAAGATTCATTTGTAATTTTTTTAGTTTTCCCTATTTTAGTGTAAAAAAACACACCCTGAAAGACCTTATCAGTGTCTTAGGGTGTGTTCTGCATATTATCGATTCAGCAAGCTTCCAACATAGCGCAATAGTTCGTTGGCACTAGTTGTATTATAGCCATGCTCATCGACAAGACGAGCTATTACTTCATTAATCTTTTTCAATTGTGATTCGTCAGGTGTCTTTGAAGAAGTTGTAATCTTCACAACGTCCTTTAGATCTGCAAATAGTTTCTTTTGGATCGCTTCTCTTAGACGCTCATGTGAATTGTAATCAAACTTCTTCCCTTTTCTTGCATATGCAGAGATCCGGATAAGTATTTCTTCACGGAATGCTTTCTTCGCGTTTTCAGAGATACCAATCTGTTCTTCGATAGACCTCATGAGCTTTTCATCCGGGCTCATCTCTTCTCCAGTGAGCGGATCACGGAGTTTATTCTTGTTGCAATATGCCTCTACATTATCCAAATAGTTATCCATAAGTGTTTTAGCTGATTCTTCATAAGAATAAACAAATGCTTTTTGAACTTCTTTTTTCGCAATGTCATCGTACTCTTTACGGGCAGCAGAGATAAAGTTGATAAACCTCTCTTTATCTTCCTTTGAGATGGAAGCATGGTGATCGAGACCATCTTTAAGTGACCGTAATACATCTAAAGCATTTATGGAAGGCGTTTCTTTACGTATAATGGCAGATGAAATTCGGTTTATTACATAACGCGGATCGATGCCTGACATTCCTTCATCAGAGAACTCTCTCTTCAGTTCTTCCAGATCAACATGATTGAAACCTTCTACAATTTCACCGTCATACAGCCTCATCTTTTTAAGAAGATCCATACCTTGTTTCTTTGAATCTTTCAATCTTGTCAGTACAGAGAAAATAGCTGCTACCCTAAGGGCATGAGGTGCAATATGAACGTGAGACATGTCACTCTCGCTTATCATTTTTGCGTAAATCTTCTCTTCCTCTGAAACTTTCAGATTGTACGGCACGCCCATGACAATAATTCTTGAATGCAAGGCTTCGTTCTTTTTATTTGAAATAAAAGAACGGTACTCCGATTCGTTCGTGTGAGCCACGATTAATTCATCAGCGGAGATTAAGGCGAATCTTCCCGCCTTAAAGTTTCCTTCTTGTGTAAGTGAAAGCAGATGCCATAAGAACTTTTCATCACATTTCAGCATCTCCTGGAACTCCATCATCCCTCTGTTCGCTTTGTTCAGTTCTCCATCAAAACGATATGCCCGAGGATCTGATTCTGATCCGTATTCCGCGATTGTAGAAAAATCAATGCTTCCTGTTAAATCCGCAATATCCTGTGATTTTGGATCAGATGGACTGAACGTTCCGATACCAGTCCGTTTGTCTTCTGAGAAGAAGATTCTTTGAACCATCACATCTTCAATTCTGTTGTCATACTCTTGTTCCAGCCTCATTGTATTTAACGGAGATAAGCTTCCTTCTACACGAATGCCATATTCATCATGAAACTCTTTTCTGAGATGCTGCGGAATTAAATGCAGCGGATCTTCATGCATCGGACAGCCTTTTATCGCATATACAGCGCCTTCTGGTGTTTTCGTGTACTGTTCCAAACCTCTTTTTAACATCGTTACAAGAGTGGATTTACCACCCGATACAGGACCCATTAACAGCAATATACGTTTACGGACATCAAGGCGTTTAGCGGCAGGGTGAAAATACTCTTCTACGAGTCGTTCGATTGATTCTTCTAATCCGAAGATCTGATCGCTGAAAAAATGATACACCTTTTGACCATTTTTTTCTGAAATTCCAGCATCTTTTATCATGTTGTATACTCTTGAATGCGCTGACTGGGCTACAAATGGCCGATCACGTAAAATATCAAGGTATTCAGCGAAGGTACCTTCCCAGGCTAGACGCTGTTCTTCTTCTCGATGCAATTGGATTCTTGATAAAATATCCATGAGTACCTCCTTGATTGTATTGGCTCCATCAAGTGTTAATCTACTCTATGCGAGGATGTCCGTAATCATTCTGTTTGAATAGTGATTTTTATTTGAAAAAGTGTTAATTTGTATAAACCGTTTCATGGTAAAATATGTTTATCATTTGTTTTGAAACGGAGAAAGAGTCATGAATCCTAAGCTTGGTGTCTTTGTTGTATTTATATTATTAAGTATGGTGTTTCTATCATTTGTCGGGTTGCGGAAGGAATTCGAAAACTATATTCCTTTTCAGACTGCTGTCGAAACACTCGGTGATGCAAAGATCATCTCTCTCGAACAGAACAGCCGCCTTTTAGATATGAATGGCGGTCTTCTTTATGAGTTTAAAGGGAATGAAAGCCGCATTCATCTTACATATAAGGAAATTCCGCTTCCCGTCCTTCAAGCTTTCATTGCAGCAGAAGATCAAAATTTCTTAGAGCATCATGGCATCGACGGGAAAGCGATCGCAAGAGCATTTATCACAAACTCTTCAGAAGGCGGCATCGAGCAAGGCGGCAGTACAATCACCCAGCAGCTGGCCCGAAACCTTTTTCTGAATCATGAGCGGACGTATGACCGGAAATTGAAAGAGCTTTTGATCTCTTACCGAATCGAACAGCAGCTTTCTAAAGAACAAATTTTGGAGCTTTACATCAATGCTATCTATTTTCAAAATGGAATATATGGTATTGAAAAAGCCAGCCGCTATTACTTTAGTAAACCATCTAAGGAGCTTACTCTAAGCGAAACAGCACTCTTAGCTGCCATACCGAATAATCCGGTTTTATACAACCCTTTAAAAAATCTGGCTAACGCTAAAAAAAGGCAGGAATGGATTCTGCTCAAGATGAAAGAGGAAGGCTATATTGATCAGCCGAAGTTTGAAGCTTCTATTAAACAACCGATTAATTTACAAGTTCCAAAGAGCGATGTTCCCTTCCCAGAAATCGTTGGCTATGTAAAAGAAGAGCTTATGGAATTAATCGCATCTGCTCCTGAAAATAAAGCATTGAGTACAGATCAGATGACGAAAAAGCGAGATGCTTTGTTAAGAAGCGGTGCAGTAATTAAAACTTCACTAAATCCGAAGCTGCAAGCTGAAGCATTGAAGGCTGTTCAAAAAAGACTTTTATATAAGGAAATTGAAGGTTCGGTCGTTGTAGTTGATCATGTTTCGAAAAAGATTGTTGCAATGATCGGCGGAAAAAATGTGGGAATGGAAGAGTTTAACCGGGCTTATCAGGCAAGAAGACAGCCTGGTTCATCCATTAAGCCTCTTCTCGCGTATGCCCCATACATAGATGTATTCGGTCTTGGAACGAATTCAATGATATCTGCAGCGCGAATTTGTGAAGGAAACTATTGTCCCAGCAACTATGGAGGTGCTTCGTACGGTACAGTCTCCTTAAAAAAAGCGATGGCAAGCTCCATTAACACGGCTGCTGTCCGGGCAGTAAAGAAAACAGGTTTCGAGAGAGCCTTTAATTATCTGAAACCGTTTCAGTTTTCAGCGGTGGAACAGAAGGACCATCAGCTCGCCAGCGCACTTGGCGGATTTTCAAAAGGATTTTCGCCCCTTGAGCTGACAAGTGCCTATACGGCATTCGCAAATAATGGAACTTACGTGAAACCTAGAATAATAACGTCTGTTAAAGATCAAAACGGAAATGTTTTATACGAGTGGAATGAGCAGCCGGTTAAAGTTTGGAAGCCGGAAACGAATGCAGTGATGAGGGACATGCTGGCAGCGGTTACGATTTCTGGAACCGCACGGGATGCACGGTTTCCTGGCTCAGTGTACATAGGCGGCAAAACAGGAACTACAAACGATGTTAAAGATTTGTGGTTCGTGGGGCTGACTGACCGGTATACGGGAGGCGTCTGGGTGGGCCGTGACAAACCTGGGAGTCTTCGTTCGATTGAAGGATCCTCACCAGAAGTCATGATCTGGCGCGATATTATGATAAAAGCACATCAAAAATGAAAAGATGACCCTGCCGCTAACTAAAGTGGCAGGGTTTTTGCTTTAAAGGTGCTCTTGAATAGTAATAAAATCAGGTCAGCGACCGATTATTTCCTTGCTTAATATGAATTATCCCACGTTAATAAAAATATAACCACGAGTCGACATTCTCCGACAAAATCACACGAAAATTTTTATGTAATCGACGCTACGAATGCGTTATACAATCGCAAGACGGTATATACAACAAGCAAGCCGAAACCTGTCCAGAAAAACAAATGCATAAAGACCATACCGATGATACCTGCTGTTGACAAACTCGAGCCGATCTTCAAAAGAAAATAAAAGAAATAAATGAGAGAAGCGGCAATGAACACGATAAACATCAGGAATATGGAGTGATTTAATACAATCGCAAGCATTCCTCCGCCAAAGAAAAACCAGCCGCCGCTTTTCCCCTGCTGCAGCAGGATGCCTTCCGTATCTTTAGAAAAAAAGAACATGCTTAAATGCGTCAGTGCATCCGATAAGAGTTTTAAAGCCGCAAATACCATAAAGAACAATAAGAACAAACAAAAACCAACCGATAAATGAATCACATGGCTCTCAAATAATTCGAGCATCCCCTGGTAAACGCCAAAGTATTTAAGCTTTTTTATAACAAGCCGTTCAAGGTGAATGGCGAATCCACAGCTAAATAAGATAATCGAAAATAATGGGAGGTACCCTGTCATATAAACGTTTTTCTTCATTCTGTTACTCATATCCCCCTCAATTTGTAAACTTTCGCAGAAATACATTCACATGAAAACGGTTTTCATTTATAATGGGGAGAGATATTGGAAAGAATAAGACTACTTTCAAAGGAGGAGTTCAGATGGATTTTATCCTCATCCTGCTCGTGATGCTCGCCTTCCTGACTGCAATCTTTACAGCAGGCTTTAACGATCGTCCTGGAAAAAACTAATCCATAATACATATGGAAGTAAAAACGTCCCTCATTGATAAGGACGTTTTTTTATTTCCTCGTTATTTTAACTCTCCGAAACTTTGCTGGCGTAACGCCTCATAAATCAGAATCGCTGCTGTGTTTGATAAGTTCAATGAACGAATATGATCGTTCATCGGAATGCGCAGACATCGATCCATGTTTGCATCAATTACTTCCCTTGGCAGTCCCTTCGTTTCTTTTCCAAAAACAAAAAAGACATCTTTCTCAGAATCGGAATAATCGAAACCAGAATACGTCTGTTCTCCGAATTTCGTTATATAATAAAATTCGCCATCCGGATATTCCTTATAAAAAGCATCCAAAGAATCATGGTGATGAATTTTAACGTGCTCCCAATAATCAAGACCTGCACGCTTTAAATATTTATCTTCCAATGAAAAACCCAATGGATGAATCAGATGCAAGTATGTGCCTGTACCCGCGCATGTACGTGCGATATTTCCTGTGTTCGCAGGAATCAATGGTTCATATAAAACAACATGTATAGCCATTAAAGCTCACCTCAAAAACAATATTCCAACAAGTACTTATTATAGCACTTTTTCAGGAATATCACTCTAGATGGCGAGCTTTACTCTTAAAGAATATGAAAAAATTTATACTGAATTCTTTTCGTATAGGCTGTTGAATCCTCATAGCCCCAATAGCGCATTCTGCTGTTTGTTGTATGAGCATTTACAAGCGGCTCTCCCGACGGATCTTTTGCAACTACTATTGTCGTATGCTGATAATGCCCATCACCGTCAAAATCATAGCAGATAACATCACCTGGCAGTAAAAGGTGGGCAGCTGATTTCTCTTGAGCCTGCAGACTTGATTTCGAACCGCTTAAGTACCATCTTAATGCATTTGCCACCGACCAGCTGTAGCTCCAGGAATTGTTCCTCATCCACCAGCCTTTTGACTTAATGGATTGCGGGGTCATTGGAATTCCACCTGCATGAATACTTTGTGAGATATAGTTGGTGCAGTCATTCTCGAATGATTTATAAGCAGGATTATACGTATTCCACCAGCGTTCCGCATACCGTACGGCAGCCAGCCTGTCATAACCGCCCTTTGTCGGTGCAATGGATTCATTCTCACGTTCAATCTTCGGCAGTTCCCGATAATTGCCTTCAGCATTAGCAGGCTCATCACTTTTCATTTCTCCATCTTGAAAGAAAATAGCACGCCTCTCCTGAGACATTTCCTCTACGTAAAAATCAAATCCATGTTTAATTAGAAAACTATAATGAACAAGATAATCCACATGAATTTTGTCTTCCGTTTCCGTAGTCCGCAGTACACTCCCGTTCGCCTGATTATTAACAATAAATGCATTTCTATCGGTATACATTTGTTTTTTTCGCATAAAGCTTTCTTGTTCATCTTTTAAAAAGAAGCCCCTTCCATCTGCATCAGCATGTATCATCCATTGGGACTGATTTTGAATATATTGCTTTAGCGTTTCCATCCACATCAGACATACCTCCCTGCTTCTTTTAACATATGAGAGATATATAAAAAAAAAGAACCCCTGAAGGGCTCTATGATGTTTTCTTGCAGCTATTCTGTTCGATCGATAATAATATTTCTTTTTTGTCTAATCCTCCGCCATATCCTACAAGTGCACCATTGCTTCCAATGACGCGGTGACACGGAATAAAAACAGGTACAGGATTCTGGTTATTCGCACTTCCGACAGCACGAACAGCCTTTGGTGCGCCGATTCCCTGTGCCACTTCCTTATAAGAACACGTAAGTCCATATGGAATGCTCGTTAGCTGGTTCCAAACTTTTTTCTGAAATGCCGTACCAAACAAATCATAGCGGATGTTAAACTCGTGCAGGTTGCCTGCAAAATAAGCATTTAATTGCTGAACAGCATCTGCTAGATATTCAGGAGAATGAATAAGTTCTCCTTTAATAAAATGCTTAGCCATCCAAGAACGTAAAGATGGAAGGTTATCCTCCATTGAACAAAAATCGAGACGGCAGATTCCGTTCTCCGTTGCAATGATCGTTAACGGTCCGATTACGCTTTCCATTTCTTCATAATAGAGTAACGTTTTAATCTGACACATAATTATCCCTTCTTTTCATTACTTGACCTTACTATATCGGACACTTTAAAGATATGCGATTACGAAATTTCTTGATTTCGAAGCATTTTAAGTCCTTTATCTAT
The DNA here is from genome assembly GCF_042746035.1 of Fictibacillus sp. NPDC058756. Taxonomy (NCBI): domain Bacteria; kingdom Bacillati; phylum Bacillota; class Bacilli; order Caryophanales; family Fictibacillaceae; genus Fictibacillus; species Fictibacillus sp. NPDC058756. The sequence continues at coordinate 3,268,014 of NZ_JBHYPU010000001.1, forward strand.
CTCTAGCGCCACTAAATCGTCTTTTTCGCGCTCTTTTGCTGATAAAAGTTCTAATTCTGCTTCATTTCTGCCTATTTTACCAATTGCCCAAGCAGCAGTCCCTCTTATAACAGGTCTTGGATCATTTTTTAATAGGTAAACTAAATCAGGTATTGCAGCTTCTTCTCTAAAATGGGCCAATGCTATAATCGCATTTCTCTGAATTGGTTTCTTTCCTCTCCAGCTTCCGGATACATGCCCGAATTTTTCTTTGAAATCTCTATTGCTCATCGTCAATAAAGGCTGTAAAAGAGGCTTTGCAATTTCAGGATCCGGCTCCATTTCTGCATGGTGATGAAAATCTTTCCCTTTGTTTTCCGGACATACAGTCTGACACGTATCACACCCATATAAACGGTTGCCTAGCTTTTCTCTGTATTGATCCGGCAAGAAATCTTTTGTCTGGGTTAAGAACGCGATACACTTTGATGAATCGAGCTGTCCTCCCTGTACAAGAGCACCTGTGGGACATGCCTCTACACATTTATTGCATGAACCGCACTGATCTTCCATGGGTGTGTCTGCCGGAAATGCAATATTAGTAATCATTTCGCCAAGATACATATAGGAGCCAAATTCAGGTGACATAATCGCACAGTTTTTGGCGCTCCATCCTATCCCAGCCCTCTCGGCCACAGCCCGGTCGGACAGTTCTCCTGTATCAACCATAGATTTTATATTAGCATCTGGAACTCTCTCTATAATAAAGGCCTCAAGCAATGCAAGCTTTTCTCTTAATATATGGTGGTAATCCTTACCCCATGATGCTCTGCAAAAAATACCTCTTCGCTCCCCTTTAATACTTTTCGGAGCATTTTTCATTTTGGAGGGATATGCAAGAGCGATCGAAATGATGCTTGAAGCTCCTGTTAAAAGCCGTTCAGGCTCTGTTCTTTTGTCAATGTCCTTCTCTTCAAATCCTGATTGGTATTGAAGATCTTGCTGAACCCGGAGTCTTTCTTTTAACTCAGCAAAAACATCAGCATTAGCGAAGCCAATTTTATCTATTCCGATTTCTTTACTATATGCAACAATCTCTTCTTTCAACTGGGCACCTGTCATGCATATCCCTCCTTTCACATTTATTTTCAATTCGTATGGTAAACTACAAGTATATATTTTTATGAAACGGGGTTCTCTTATGATAACAATTTCGCCAAAAATAAAGGAACTTGTCCCGCAGTTTAAAATAGGCACAATTACATACCATGATATCGCGATTAGCGAGTCTCCGCAAATGATAAAAGGAAGATTCCAGCTTTTTCTAGAATCCTTAAAACTGGAAGACAAAACAGCTGCTGATTACCCAGGTGTTGCCGAATACCGATCTGTATTTAAAAAGCTCGGTACAGACCCTTCACGGTACCGCCCAGCGTCAGAAGCACTGCTGCGCCGCGTGTTAAGCGGCAAAGATCTCCCGCCTATCAATTCAGGTGTAGACGTTAATAATTTCTTCTCCATTCGATTTGCTATACCAATCGGACTTTATAACCTTGATAAAATTGAAGGCGATGTAGAGGTAAGGATCGGCGGTGCTGAAGATACATATGAAGGGCTAAACGGTCGTGAGATGAATATGGAGGGCAAACTTTTGTCGGCAGACTCAATTGGACCGTTTGGCAGCCCTATCGTCGATTCTAAACGGACGATGGTTGACGAGAGTGTTAAGAATGCACTGCATATCGTGTATTTGCAGCCATCTATGGATGGAAGTGAAGCGAGAGAACTGCTGGAGTCCATGGCTAAGATGTTTACCCAGGTGAATGGCGGGACAGCTGAGATTCAGGTGATCTAAACAGGTTTCTAAATTATGTAGCTGAGAGTGTTGAATTATGTAGGCTCGTCAATATATCATGGATATTTGTCAAAATATAATGTATTTTTGTCAATATAATAGGTGATTTGGTGAATATATTAGATGTAAATTTCAATATAACATGCAAACTCGTCAATATTTTATCTAAACGCCCCTATCAAAAAAAATGCAGGGCTTCATTGAGTCAACGAAGCCCTGCATTAAAACCTACAACTAACTTGTTCTATATATAGGCAGCATGTATTGGATTTATGACAAGTTCTTTTGAAAATTTAATTTATTTTCTATATAAAATAAGCAGGCAGAAGAAAAGAAGTATGGTTAAAAGAAAAATTGTTCTAATCGAATAAAATATTTTAGCAATCATGATATCGATTATATCTAAATACCGGGCAATATCGAATATTAAAAAAAAGATTGAAGTAATACAAACTGTTATAACAACAATACAGAAGATACTCAACACCTGGTTCCTGCTCATCAGCATCTCCCCCTACCCCTTTACTATTCAAGGTACAAGAAGAAGATTCAAAAAAAAGTTCCCGGCTTCTTGCCAGGAACCTTCCTTACATATTCAATTATCCTGCTATTTCAAACTTTTGTGACTGACTTTTACCACTTTTCATTAAAAATGCAGCAGCTGACAGCACTCCAAAAACTGCGAAGTAAATCAGCAAAATGCTCATATTTGATAGAGCAGCACCGGAATCATTCAAAGAAATAAATGCTTTAAAACCTGCAATGGAGTAAGTGAATGGAAGGAACTCACTTAATGCACGCAAATTTTCTGGAAGCATATCTATCGGCAAGTTCGCTCCAGTTGTAGAAAGCTGCAACACCACTAACGCGAAAGCTATAAAACGTCCGGCATTTCCGAACAAAGCAAAGAACAATACAATTGCCGTGAAAACCAGACTTACAAATAGAGCAAACAATACAAAACCGGCACCATTGTACACATTCATATTTAAAAACAGAAGTACTACCAGAGATAGAAGTAATGCTTGTACAACAGCAAGCGATCCCAGGTTCATAAACTTTGCACCAAACCATGATAATGCTGAAACCTCTTCAGGTTTCTTGAAGTTAATAAACAAGGACATGATTAAGATTCCAACAAATAAAGCAAGTGATATTACAAATGGTGCTGTTGAATCCCGGTAAAGAGGATACTTGTTAACCGTATCACTCTTTAATTCAACTGGAGAAGAGAACATGCTGATATTGGCATCAGTAGCTTTTTTGATCCCGCTCGTTTTTTCTGCTCCTTCCATTAGACCTGAAGAAAGTTCTCCGCTTCCATCATTCAGTTTACCTGCTCCGTCATTAAGCTTTGTAACACCTTCTGTTAAGTCGCCCCAGCCTTTTTCTACAGAAGCATTTCCATCGCTAACTTGACTCATGCCTGAATGAATCCTGGAAGCACCGCTTGTCAGGTCACGCCAGCCCTTTTCCACTGTTGAGTTGCCAGCAGAAATCTGGCTCGCCCCCGCATTAAGTTTTGTGACTCCTTCTGTAAGTGTACTCCATCCATTATTTACAGATTGGTTACCCGCAGCAATCTGGGCCGTTCCTGCTCGAAGTTCTCCTACCTTTCCTACAAGTGTATCCCAGCCACTTTCCACAGAAGCTGTTCCCTTTTGCAGCAGTGGAACCTTTTGATTTAGTACAGTCACACCATTATCAATGGCTGTTTGCCCTGCTACGAGCTGATTCATCCCATCTGCTAATGAATTTGGACTAGGGACTGCATTCTCAGTGAAAGCACCAGCGACCTTTGCTGCACCTTGCTGAAGAGCTGCTAGCTTTTGACCCTTTACAGGATCGTTTGCTGCCGCTGACAATCCTTGACCCGTCAAATAAATTTTCATAAATGCAGGATCATTCTTTAACGCAGGATTAGCTGTTAAGAATGCATCCAAATCTGCTGACAAACCTTTCAGTCCTGCTCCTAACTGTTGTGATTCTGAAACGACAGTATTTACTCCGGCAGAGATTGCTTGTGTCCCAGGACCAATTTCAGACTTTATAGCTGTCTGAGCACCTTTTAAACCATTTAAAATTCCAGTAGTTCCTGCTTTAAGTTCAGGAATGCTTTTTTCTAATTGTTTTGCTCCTTCCGCTAAATCTTTAATTCCTGGTTGCTTATCCTTTAAACCTTGCAATAACATCCCAGTTCCTTCATCAGCTGCTGCAGAACCAGCAGCTAATTTTGAGATGTCCCCTGATTTAGTTTGTAAGGAACGAAGCATTTCAGCAGTGCCTGCAGTCAATTCTTTAGAACCATTAGCAAGTTTGCTGATATCGCCTTGTTTACCAGATAAAGAATGGAGCATTTGTCCGGTACCAGCCTTAAGTTCGTTTGCTCCATCTGCTAACTTTGATATATCCCCTGATTTTTCTGTAAGCGATTGCAAAAGTTGGTTTGTTCCATCATTGAGTTGAATCATTCCATCATTCAGCTGTTTTGAGCCATCTGCAGCTGATTGAAATCCGTCAGAAACTTCTCCAAGACTTGCAAACATATTTTTAGCGTATTTCTCAGTTATTTTGTCTCCAAGCTTTTCCCGGATTTTTTCAGTTGCACTTCTTGTAACTTGAGCAGCCATGAAATTCAGACCTTCATTTTGAATATAAGTCAGCTCCAACTTTTGAGGCTGATTCCCAAGTACTGTTGTTACTTTTTCTGAAAAATCTTCTGGAATTTGGATGACCATATAATAATCTAGATTATCTAACCCTTTCTTGGCTTCAGTTGAACTAACAAATTCCCAGCCAAGATCCTTTCCTTTCTTTAAATCTGCAACCAGATCCTCCCCTACATTAATCGGCTCCTCACCAGACATTGCTCCCTTATCCTTGTTGACAACTGCAACAGGTAAGTTAGACAAATTGTCATATGGTCCCCAAGTCGGTGACAGTAGAATCCCGCCATACACGACAGGTACAAGCAGAGCGGCTATGACAGAAATCAGCACCCCTTTCTTTGCTGCTAACTTTGCCATTTCAGCTATAAATAAGCGAAAGACATTCATCCCTTAACCCCCATAATAATAAAATAAATTCCTAATGAAGATAATGAGTGAATTCTCATTCATTTCATTAAAATAATTATTCGAATTAAGTACAGATAAATCCTTCTAACTTATCAGAAAATTGTAAAATATTATCATGACATGAGACTTTATTCCTTATTATAGTTCATGATCAGATATATAAAAAACTTCCCATTATAAAATGGGAAGTTACATTTATATGTAAGTTAGTAAAATGGCCCCCCAGCTTGGCTATGCCGCCAAATAAAAACACTTATTCGCCATGTTCCTAAACTATTCTGTATAACTATAAAAGGTAAGCTTTTTATTGGACAATTTATACAAACCATTGTATTTCTTATAAAGATGAATAAGTAACATAGAACAATACAGTCGGTCATAAGAGCGCAGGTTGAATCGATATCTCATCCTTAACACAAATAAAAAGCCAATGCACTAGGCATTGACTTTGTCATTTGTATGTAATGGTACCGGTGGTCGGGGTCGAACCGACACTCCAGAAGGAACACGATTTTGAGTCGTGCGCGTCTGCCAATTCCGCCACACCGGCATTGTAAAGCTTTTAAAACTTGAATGGAGGCGGCACCCGGATTCGAACCGGGGGATAAGGGTTTTGCAGACCCGTGCCTTACCACTTGGCTATGCCGCCAGATAAAATTCAAATGGAGCGGAAGACGGGATTCGAACCCGCGACCCCAACCTTGGCAAGGTTGTATTCTACCACTGAACTACTTCCGCAAAAACATCTTATTCATAAATATAAAAAATGGCTGGGCTAGATGGATTCGAACCAACGCATGACGGAGTCAAAGTCCGTTGCCTTACCGCTTGGCTATAGCCCAACACATAAATGGGGCGGACGAGGGGAATCGAACCCCCGAATGTCGGAACCACAATCCGATGCGTTAACCACTTCGCCACGACCGCCACAATATTTATTTAAATGGCAGGGGCAGTAGGAATCGAACCCACACCAAAGGTTTTGGAGACCTTCGTTCTACCGTTAAACTATGCCCCTGTAAGGATAAATATGCTGAAAAATAAAATGGTGGAGGGGGACGGATTCGAACCGCCGAACCCGGAGGGAGCGGATTTACAGTCCGCCGCGTTTAGCCACTTCGCTACCCCTCCACAAATGAAGACAGGTTCTATTGTAAGTTATTTACGACCTATTTTCAATACGTTTTTTATTCCAATTAAGGAAGAAAAAACTGGTGCCGGCTAGAGGACTTGAACCCCCAACCTACTGATTACAAGTCAGTTGCTCTACCAATTGAGCTAAACCGGCAAAAAAAAATGGTGGCTCGAGACGGAATCGAACCGCCGACACGAGGATTTTCAGTCCTCTGCTCTACCGACTGAGCTATCGAGCCAAGAAAGAATAATTCTTGGTATTTTATAGCCACCATAAAATAAAAATGGCGGACCCGACCGGGGTCGAACCGGCGATCTCCTGCGTGACAGGCAGGCATGTTAACCACTACACCACGAGTCCATGTTCATGAAAAAAATTGGTTGCACCCTATGGGCACTCCAGATATTTCAGGGTCAAGAAGAATCTCGACGTTGTTCATGAAATATTATTGGTTGCGGGGACAGGATTTGAACCTGCGACCTTCGGGTTATGAGCCCGACGAGCTACCAGACTGCTCCACCCCGCGATGATATAAAAGTTTCGGACGATGTATCCGAGTATGATATTGACTGTCTCTTCCTCTACATGTTTATCTTAGAAGCGTATCCGTCGAGACATGTCGTCGTGATTTCACAGAAGCTTACGCTCCATGCTCCACCCCGCGATAATATAAAGTATTAAAAGTTAATGGTGGAGGATGACGGGTTCGAACCGCCGACCCCCTGCTTGTAAGGCAGGTGCTCTCCCAGCTGAGCTAATCCTCCATATAAAGTTGGTTATGTATAAAAAATGGTGACCCGTACGGGATTCGAACCCGTGTTACCGCCGTGAAAGGGCGGTGTCTTAACCGCTTGACCAACGGGCCATCTTTGAGTTAGAGAGTATGTATCTGGCGGAGAGCAAGGGATTCGAACCCTTGATACGGGGTTGACCGTATACACGATTTCCAATCGTGCTCCTTCGACCTCTCGGACAGCTCTCCAATATGGCTCCACAGGTAGGACTCGAACCTACGACCGATCGGTTAACAGCCGATAGCTCTACCACTGAGCTACTGTGGAATATGTATGGCTCAGCGACGTCCTACTCTAACAGGGGGAGACCCCCAACTACCATCGGCGCTGAAGAGCTTAACTTCCGTGTTCGGTATGGGAACGGGTGTGACCTCTTCGCCATCATCACTGAACCAATTATATAGAGAGTATGTTCTCTCAAAACTAGATACGACGTTTCCAAACGTTTCATGCAATTTTAAGGATAAGCCCTCGACCGATTAGTATCTGTCAGCTCCACGTGTCGCCACGCTTCCACACCAGACCTATCAACCTCATCATCTCTAAG
>NZ_JBHYPU010000002.1:0-223425 GCF_042746035.1 Fictibacillus sp. NPDC058756
AGAGGTCACACCCGTTCCCATACCGAACACGGAAGTTAAGCTCTTCAGCGCCGATGGTAGTTGGGGGTCTCCCCCTGTTAGAGTAGGACGTCGCTAGGCAAAGAAGGTGGGACGAACTTTATGTTCGTTCCATCTTTTTTTGTATATAAATAAGGCTGCTTATCACCTTGCAAAACATAAATGAACTTATAATGTTAAATTACTTTTTATTAATGAAGAGCTTGAAAAATAAACTTTAGATTCAATTGAAAGTGAAAAACAGTATATTCAGGACGTAAATACTGGGTTTTTATGAATGAAGAAAAAGCCAAATTTACCTGCCTCAACATTAATAAGTCTTCAAATTCATTTATAAGTCTTTAAAAAATTTTATAAGTCTTCACCAAAGTTTATAAGTCCTCAAAAAAATTTATAAGTCTTCGCCAAAACCCAGCCCTAATTCCTAGGCTTTAAACCACTTTGAAAGGAAACTTGGCATCTGCCAAGCCCTCACCTCAAACAATAATGTTGTTTGGCCACCGCCAAACCCCCTATTAAACACTAAACCTTTTTTGCATCAATTCTCCAGTTTCCAACTTGTCCAAAAAGTGTTATTCTTAACAAAGTATTTTTTTCACCTTAGGAGGTTGCCGCCTTGTTAGATAATGCGTTTGTTATGGTGTGTATTATTTTATTGATTAATATAGTGTACGTTTCGTTCTTTACGATCCGGATGATATTAACGCTAAAAGGCCAGCGGTATCTGGCTGCGTTTATAAGTATTTTTGAGGTTATTATTTATATTGTTGGACTTGGTCTAGTACTTGATAACTTAAATGAGATTCAAAACTTGATTGCTTATGCGGTAGGTTACGGAGCCGGTGTGCTTGTTGGGATGAAAATCGAAGAAAAGCTGGCACTTGGTTATACTACTGTTAACGTTATTACAACTGATCTTGCTGGAGGCTTGCCGAATGAGCTTCGCAACAAGGGCTATGGTGTTACGAACTGGCTTGCAGAAGGCCGTGAAGGACAGCGTTTAATGATGGAGATATTAACATCGCGTAAATCGGAAATGAACCTATATAATACAGTAAAAGATTTAGATCCAAAGGCGTTTATTATTTCGCATGAACCGAAAGCATTTCATGGCGGATTTTGGGTCAAGGGTATCAGGAGGTAACAGATGGAGAAGAAACCATCTAAAAAGAAGTTTGCTGTTGAGGCAGGAGAGTCTATTTCTGACTGCCTGGATCGTATGGAAAAGGAAGGCTATACACCAGTTAGAAGAATGGAAGAGCCTGTGTTTCATGAAGTGAAGCGAAATGGCAGATTGGAACCAGAAGTGAAGGAACAACGAATCGTTTTTGAAGGAAAAATTATAAAATAACACTAAAACACGAACATTAGGTATTTAATATCATTTAATGTTCGATTTTTGTTGACAAACGAAAACGACCATTGTTACAATGAAACCAGAAGAATAAAGCCCTCATATAATTTCGGGGATATGGCCCGTAAGTCTCTACCTGATGACCGTATATTTCATCAGACTATGAGGGAAAGCATCTTTCTGTTATTTTTATCGGATACGTATGTCCAGTTGGCTGCTTTCTCTCATATTTAGGGAGAAGCATACAAACTGGACTTTTTTATTTTTTCTGACAATAAGGAGGCTGCCATGGCTAAAGTAGGCGTTATCATGGGAAGTGTTTCAGATTGGGAGACAATGAAAGAAGCGTGCGATATTTTAGAAGAGCTAGAGGTAGCATTTGAAAAGAAAGTAGTTTCAGCACACCGTACACCAGATCTAATGTTTCAATATGCAGAAGAAGCTGAACAAAGAGGACTAGAAGTGATCATTGCAGGAGCTGGAGGTGCTGCACACTTGCCAGGCATGGTTGCAGCAAAGACAATCCTTCCTGTTATAGGGGTACCGGTTCAGTCAAAAGCGCTTAATGGCCTTGATTCACTATTATCCATTGTTCAGATGCCTAAAGGCGTTCCGGTAGCAACAGTTGCGATCGGAAAAGCAGGTGCAGCAAACGCAGGACTCCTAGCTGCACAAATGGTAGCTGTACATGATGAAGGAGTAAGACAGCGACTTAAAAAACGCCGGGCAAATGCAGAAGCGATGGCGATTGAAAGTAGTGAGCAGCTTGTATAAAACAATTAAACCACAGCAAACAATCGGAATATTGGGCGGCGGACAGCTTGGGCGTATGATGGCACTGAGCGCAAGAGAAATGGGACTTCGTGTCGTAGTTTTAGAGCCAGGTGAAGATTCACCTTGCGGGCAAGTTGCGGATCAGCAGATTTTAGCCGGTTACGAAGATCGTGAAGGAATTCAGAAGCTCGCAGCTCTAAGCGATGTTGTCACATATGAGTTTGAAAACATAGATGCAGAAAGTGCGAGCTGGCTTGAGGAGAATGCACACCTGCCGCAAGGAAGCCGTCTTCTTGCCGTCACTCAGCATCGATTAAGAGAAAAAGAAACGCTCGTAAAAGCTGGAGTTCCGGTAGCACCTTACAGGCCGGTTTCAGATATAGATTCATTAAGTGACGCAATCACACAGCTCGGACTTCCTTCAGTTCTAAAGACGTGTCGAGGCGGTTATGACGGGAAGGGCCAAGTCGTGATCAGACAGGAAAGCGACATAGAAAAAGCAGAACAGCTTTTGGAAAAAGAAACAGACTGTGTCCTAGAGTCATGGCTGGAGTTCGATAAGGAGATCTCGGTTATTTTAACAAGAAGTGTAAGCGGTGAGGTTAAATCGTTTCCAATAGCAGAGAATATTCATAGAGACAACATTCTGCACCAAACGATAGCGCCCGCCCGAATCACAAAAGAAACTGCGGAACAAGCGAAGCTCTTAGCGGGGTCAATCGCAGCGGAACTGGAGCTTGTTGGTACGCTTGCCGTAGAGATGTTCTTCGCAAAAGACGGCAGCCTTTATGTGAATGAATTGGCGCCGCGCCCGCATAACTCGGGGCATTACACGATCGAGGCGTGTGAGACGTCTCAATTTGATCAGCATGTGCGAGCTGTGTGTAACTGGCCGCTCGGCAATACAGACTTAATAAAACCGGCCGTGATGATCAACATCTTAGGTGAACATCATGAGACCGTGTTAAGTGAGATAGGAAAATTAGGAGAAGCGAAACTGCACCTGTACGGAAAGAAAGAAGCAAAAGCGAAACGTAAAATGGGGCACATAACGGTTTTAGGCGAAACAGTAGAAGAAGCGCTAGAAAAAGCTGAAATCGTGTCTAACGTATTTTTAGAGAGAAACAAGACGGAGGTACAACAATGATTGAACGTTATACTCGCCCAGAGATGGGAGCTATTTGGACGGATGAAAACAAATACCAAGCATGGCTGAAAGTTGAGATCCTAGCATGTGAAGCGTGGGCTGAACTTGGTGATATCCCTAAGGAAGATGTGAAGAAACTTCGTGAAAATGCATCGTTTGATATTAACCGCATTTTAGAGATTGAAGAAGAAACACGCCATGATGTAGTTGCTTTTACAAGAGCCGTTTCTGAGACGCTTGGAGATGAGCGCAAGTGGGTGCATTACGGTCTGACTTCAACAGACGTTGTAGATACAGCATTATCTTACCTTTTAAAACAAGCAAACGACATTTTAGCAAAAGACCTTGATCGCTTTGTTGAAATATTAGCAGAGAAAGCAAAAGAGCATAAGTACACAGTGATGATGGGACGTACGCACGGTGTACACGCTGAGCCGACAACATTCGGATTGAAGCTTGCTCTATGGTACGAAGAAATGAAGCGAAACGTTGAACGCTTTAAGCAAGCGTCTGATACGGTACGTTTCGGAAAGATCTCAGGAGCTGTTGGAACATATGCCAATATTGATCCATTCGTTGAAAAATATGTGTGTGAAAAGCTTGGATTAGAAGCTTCACCCATCTCTACACAGACACTGCAGCGCGACCGTCACGCACACTACATGTCAACACTCGCTTTGATCGCAACAAGCATCGAGAAGTTTGCAACAGAAGTTCGCGGACTTCAAAAGAGTGAAACGCGTGAAGTAGAAGAGTTCTTTGCAAAAGGCCAAAAAGGTTCTTCAGCAATGCCGCATAAGCGAAATCCGATTGGTTCTGAAAACATGACAGGCTTAGCTCGTGTGATCCGCGGTTACATGATGACAGCTTACGAAAACGTGTCTCTATGGCATGAGCGCGACATCTCGCATTCGTCTGCTGAACGTGTGATTCTCCCGGATGCAACGATCGCACTTAATTACATGCTGAACCGTTTTGGCAACATCATTAAAAACTTAACGGTGTTCCCAGAGAACATGAAGCGCAACATGGACCGCACATATGGATTAATCTACTCGCAGCGCGTTCTATTGAAACTGATTGACAAAGGCATGGCTAGGGAAGAAGCGTATGACACGGTGCAGCCAAAAGCGATGCAAGCTTGGGAAGAAGGCATGCAGTTTAGAACATTAGTAGAAGCTGAACCGAAAATTACAGACAAATTAACACCTGAAGAAATCTCTGAATGCTTTGATTACAGTTACCACTTGTCACATGTCGATACGATCTTCGACAGATTAGGACTTTAAACGATTTAATAAGAAAGATCTTTTAAGATTGTTGTTTTTAAAAGACTTCATTGAAAGTTGATTGAAGTGCAAGATGCGAGACTCCTGGGGGACGAGTGGGCCAGGTGAGACTCCTAACAGCGCAGAGCGCTAGGAGGCTCACCGCACGCCCCCCCGGAAAGCGAGCATCTGGAACGGAAATCAACCTCTTTCAAAGACAACAGTAATTGCAATAAAAGCTTATTTGCAGGATTTCAACTAAAAAGAGAGTGATATTATGAGCTCTCTTTCTCTTTGCCTTTTTTAGAAGATTGAATATTGGGAATGTTCATAAAATGGAGGGGTCAGAATGGAGAAGTTAGAGCAGCTGTATGAAGGAAAAGCGAAAAAAATCTACGTAACATCAGACGAAAATGTCGTTTGGGTAAGCTACAAAGATTCTGCTACCGCTTTTAATGGGGAGAAAAAAGCAGAGATCGAGGGAAAAGGTAGACTCAATAACGAGATATCAACCATACTGTTCGAGTTGCTGAAAGAAAAAGGCATTAAATCTCATTTTGTAAAACGAGTTTCAGAAACTGAACAGCTCGTGAAGAAGGTGACCATCATTCCCTTAGAAGTGGTCGTACGCAACATCGCAGCCGGTTCACTTTCAAAACGCACGGGTTTGCCAGAAGGACAGATCCTGCCAAAAACCATTCTAGAATACTACTTCAAAAACGATGACCTTGGTGATCCGCTTATTAACGAAGATCACATTGATATTTTGAACATAGCAACTAAAGAGCAGCTCGAAATCATTTCAGAGCAAGCGTTTCAGATCAATGAAGTGCTGACATCCTATTTTGCTCAGAAGAATGTAAAGCTTGTAGACTTTAAGCTTGAGTTCGGAGTTGATCGCGACGGACAGCTGCTCCTTGCTGATGAAATTTCTCCGGATACATGCAGACTATGGGATGCAGAAACGAATGAGAAACTTGATAAAGATGTGTTCCGCCGTGAACTTGGAAGTTTAACAGATGCTTATGAAACTATTTTAAAACGTCTAGGAGGCCTATCATGTACAAAGTAAAAGTTTATGTAACGCTAAGAGAGAGTGTATTGGACCCGCAAGGAAAGGCAGTTATGCATTCGCTTCATAAGATGGGACAGTCAGAGGTTGAAGACGTACGTATCGGAAAGTATCTGGAGCTGACACTTCAAAAAGGCGACTATGATCTGGATGAGAAGATCGTTTCTATGTGCTCTAAACTTTTATCCAATCCGGTAATCGAGGACTATCGGTATGAGGTGGAGGAGGTTGTTGCACAGTGAAGTTTGCAGTAATCGTATTCCCAGGATCGAACTGTGACACAGATATGTATCATGCGGTAAAAGACGAACTTGGCATGGATGTTGAGTATGTTTGGCATGATGCATCAGACTTAAGTGGATTTGACGGTATTTTATTGCCTGGCGGTTTCTCTTATGGAGATTACTTACGTACTGGCGCGATCGCACAATTTTCAAATGTGATGAGTGAAGTTGTAAAAGCAGCCAAAGAAGGAAAGCCGGTTCTTGGCGTTTGCAACGGTTTTCAGATTTTGCTGGAAACTGGTCTCTTGCCTGGGGCGATGCGCCGAAACGAATCTCTGAAATTTATCTGCCAGCCGGAAGAGCTTAACGTTTTGAATGCGAGCACAATTTTTACATCTCAATACGAAAAAGGTGAAGTGATCTCTGTTCCAGTTGCACACGGTGAAGGCAACTATTACTGCGATGAAGAGACGCTAAAAGCGCTGAAAGAAAACGATCAGATCGTATTCACATATGCAAAAAATCCGAACGGATCTGTTGAGGATATTGCCGGAATTACAAACAAAGAGGGCAATGTACTTGGGATGATGCCGCACCCGGAACGCGCTGTTGATGAGCTGTTAGGAAGCAAGGATGGCCTGAAATTATTTCAATCAATCGTGAAGAGCTGGAGGGAACGCTATGTCGCTGCAACATGAACCAACAAGTTCTCAAATTAAAGAACAGAAATTGTACCGTGAAATGGGCTTAAATGATTCAGAGTTTGAACTGGTTGAAAAAATTATTGGAAGACTTCCAAACTGGACGGAAACGGGATTGTTCTCTGTTATGTGGAGTGAACACTGTTCATATAAAAATTCAAAACCTGTGTTGAGCAAGTTCCCGACAAAGGGAGAGCGTGTGCTGCAAGGGCCAGGTGAAGGAGCTGGTATCGTAGATATCGGTGACGGCCAGGCGGTTGTATTTAAGATTGAATCTCACAACCATCCATCAGCGATTGAACCTTACCAAGGTGCCGCGACAGGTGTTGGCGGAATCATCCGTGACGTTTTCTCAATGGGAGCGCGACCGATCGCAATGCTGAACTCCCTTCGTTTTGGTGAATTAGAATCCCCGCGTGTGAAATATTTGTTTGAACAGGTTGTAGCTGGGATTGCAGGTTACGGAAACTGTATCGGAATCCCGACGGTTGGCGGAGAAGTTCAGTTTGATCCGTCATATGAAGGCAATCCGCTCGTTAACGCTATGTGTGTCGGTTTAATCGATCATAAAGATATAAAGAAGGGCCAGGCAAAAGGTGCAGGAAACTCCGTGATGTACGTTGGAGCGAAAACAGGTCGCGACGGCATCCACGGTGCAACATTTGCGTCGGAAGAATTATCTGAAGCATCAGAAGAAAAACGTCCTGCTGTACAAGTTGGCGATCCGTTCATGGAAAAGCTTGTAATGGAAGCGTGCTTGGAGCTGATTCATAACTGTGATGCTCTTGTTGGAATTCAGGATATGGGTGCGGCAGGTTTGACAAGCTCTTCTGCTGAGATGGCAAGTAAAGCTGGAATGGGAATTGAGATGAATCTTGACCTTATTCCTCAGCGTGAAACAGGTATGACGGCTTACGAAATGATGCTGTCAGAATCTCAAGAACGCATGCTGTTAGTTGTTGAAAAAGGCCGTGAGCATGAAGTAGAAAAGATTTTTGCGAAGTGGGATCTGGACTGTGTAACAGTTGGAACGGTTATCGAAGAAAAAGTACTGCGCCTCACTCATCAAGGTGAGATCGTAGCAGATGTACCGGTAGATGCACTCGCAGAAGATGCGCCTGTTTATCATAAACCATCAAAAGAACCAGCATATTATGGTGAATTCCAAGCGCAAGAAGATTATATCCCTGAGGTTACTAGCTTCAAATCTACGCTGCTATCACTTTTAGAACAGCCGACGATCGCGAGCAAAGAGTGGGTTTATAACCAATATGACTACATGGTGCGCACAAACACAGTTGTTGCGCCGGGTTCTGACGCAGCGGTTGTAAGAATAAGAGGGACGAAAAAGGCTCTTGCGATGACAACCGATTGTAATTCACGCTACCTGTACTTGGATCCGGAAGTTGGCGGGAAGATTGCTGTTGCTGAAGCGGCTCGTAACCTTGTATGTTCTGGTGCGAAGCCATTAGCTGTAACTGACTGCTTAAACTTCGGAAACCCTGAGAAGCCTGAGATCTTCTGGCAGCTTGAAAAATCTGCTGACGGCATGAGCGCGGCATGTACCAAGCTTGAGACGCCTGTAATCGGCGGAAACGTATCCCTTTATAACGAAACGAACGGTGTAGCGGTTTACCCAACACCTGTTATTGGTATGGTCGGGCTGATCGAGGATACAAAGCACATTATAACGCAAAGCTTTAAAGAAGCGGGAGACATCATCTACCTGATCGGTGTCAGCAAGCCTGAGTTTGGTGGAAGCGAGCTTCAGAAGATGAAAGAAGGACGCATTTTCGGCAAAGCGCCTCACATCGATCTTGAAGTAGAAGAAAACAGGCAGCGTGATCTTTTAACAGCGATTCAAAAAGGACTTATCGCTTCAGCACATGATGTGGCGGAAGGCGGACTTTCAGTAGCACTTGCTGAATCTGTGATGGACGGAAAAGTCGGCGCAAGCGTAACGCTGACAGATGAGCCGATCGGAAGTCTTTTTGGTGAATCTCAATCCCGTTTCTTAGTAACAGTAAAACCTGAAAATCAAGACGAGTTCCAACAGCTTGTAAAAGATGCAAAAATCATAGGGTTTGTACGTTCTGAGAGCGGTCTTGCGATCGATAATGAGCAGGGTGAAGAGTTATTATCCTGTACGCTCCAGGAACTGCAAGATGCCTGGAAAGGAGCAATTCCATGCTTGCTGACATCAAAGGTTTAAACGAAGAATGCGGCGTATTTGGTATTTGGGGTCACCCTGATGCTGCGCAGTTAACGTATTATGGCCTTCACAGCCTGCAGCATCGCGGGCAAGAGGGTGCTGGAATTGTTGTAACGGATGGAGAGCGCCTTCGCATTCATAAAGGCAGCGGTCTTGTGAATGACGTTTTTAGTAAAGGCGAGATAGAGGGTTTGATTGGACATGGTGCGATTGGCCATGTCCGGTATTCAACAGCTGGCGGAAATGAGCTTGCAAATGTTCAGCCGCTGTTATTCCGCTCGCAAACGAGTTCACTCGCATTAGCGCATAACGGAAATCTGGTAAATGCTAACGCGTTAAAACATCAGCTCGAGTCACAAGGAAGCATCTTTCAGACAACATCTGATACAGAAGTGCTTGCTCACTTAATCAAGCGCAGCGGTTATTTTACTTTAAAAGAAAAAGTACAGAACGCACTTACGATGTTAAAAGGTGCTTACGCGTTTTTAGTCATGACTGAAAACGAGATGATGGTGGCGTTAGATCCGAACGGCTTGCGTCCATTATCGTTAGGCATGCTAGGAGACGCTTATGTAGTAGCTTCTGAAACATGTGCATTTGATGTAATCGGTGCAACATACGTGCGTGACGTACAGCCGGGAGAGCTTTTGATCATTAATGAAGACGGATTAACGGTAGACCGTTTTTCAACATCTGTACAGCGCTCGATGTGTTCGATGGAATATATTTATTTTTCAAGACCAGACAGCAATATTGAAGGAATAAACGTTCATGCTGCACGAAAAAGTCTTGGGAAAAAGATGTTTGAAGAAGCACCAGTTGAAGCGGATGTGGTAACTGGTGTTCCTGATTCAAGTATCTCGGCAGCGATCGGTTATGCAGAAGCATCCGGTATTCCTTATGAGATCGGCTTGATTAAAAACCGTTATGTGGGAAGAACATTCATCCAGCCTTCGCAAGAACTGCGTGAACTCGGCGTAAAAATGAAGCTTTCACCGGTTCGAGGAATTGTGGAAGGCAAGCGTGTTGTTATGGTGGATGATTCGATCGTTCGCGGAACTACAAGCCGCCGTATCGTAAAAATGCTGCGTGCCGCGGGCGCGACAGAGGTGCATGTGAGAATTACAGCACCGCCGATTGCCCATCCGTGCTACTACGGAATTGATACGTCAGAACGTGCAGAACTTATCGCATCAAAACATTCGGTTGATGAGATCCGTGAAATTATCGGAGCTGATTCCTTATCTTTTATCTCCGTTGAAGGATTGATGGAGGGAATTGGCCGATCGAACTCAGAACCGAACTGCGGTCAGTGTTTAGCTTGTTTTACAGGACGTTATCCGACAGAAATTTATCCAGATACTGTTTTACCATATGAAAAAGAGCTTGTTTAAAGGGGGAGAAGTCGATGGCAGAAGCATATAAGCAAGCGGGAGTGAATATCGAAGCAGGTTATGAAGCGGTTGACCGGATCAAGAAACATGCACTGAAAACAAAACGTCCAGAAGTGCTTGCTGGACTTGGAGGATTTGGTGCGATGTTTGATCTGTCAGGTTTCTCACACAAAGAACCGGTGCTTGTTTCCGGAACAGACGGAGTAGGAACGAAATTGATGCTCGCTTTTATGATGGATAAGCATGACACGATTGGTGTTGATGCCGTTGCCATGTGTGTGAACGATATCGTAGCACAAGGAGCAGAGCCGCTTTATTTCCTGGACTATATTGCTTGCGGCACACTTCACCCAGAAAAAATAGAACAGATTGTAAAAGGCATCGCGGACGGCTGCGAGCAGGCAGGCTGCGCACTTATCGGGGGAGAAACGGCTGAGATGCCAGGTATGTACAGCAGTGAAGAGTATGACCTTGCAGGTTTCACAGTCGGAATTGCTGAAAAATCTAAGCTGATTAACGGCTCTCGAATTGGAGAGAACGATGTGTTAATCGGACTTGCTTCAAACGGACTGCACTCAAACGGTTTTTCACTTGTTCGAAAGGTTTTATTAGAAAGTGCCGGGCTGGACTTACACAAACAATATGACGGGTTTTCTAAACCGCTTGGTGAAGAGCTTCTGACCCCAACACGAATCTATGTAAAACCGTTATTAGAAGTATTTAACAAGTACGATGTAAATGGTGTGGCTCACATTACAGGCGGCGGTTTTATCGAAAACATTCCGCGCATGCTGCCTGAAGGACTTGCTGCTGAAATTGATTATGGCTCATGGCCTGTTCCTCCAATTTTTGATCTGATCGAAGAAAAAGGCAGCCTTACACGCAAAGAGATGTTTACAACGTTCAATATGGGGATCGGCATGGTGCTCGCTGTATCAGAAGAGAACATGCTGCCTGTCATCCGTCTTTTAGAAGAGACAGGAGAGAAGCCGTATATTATCGGACGAGTTAAAAAAGGCGAAGGTGTTATTTTTGGCGGAGGATCGATCGAATGAAAAGAATAGCTGTGTTTGCTTCAGGAAGCGGAAGCAACTTTCAAGCGATTGCAGATGCTGTGGAAAATGGAACGCTTAAGGCTGAAATACAGCTTTTAATATGCGATAAGCCCGGAGCAAAAGTCATTGAAAGAGCCCGTAAACTTAACATTCCGATTTTTACTTTTGTACCGAATACGTTTGCCTCAAAAGCTCATTTTGAAAAAGAGATTGTGAATGAACTTGAAGGACATAGCGTTGAGTTTATTGTACTTGCAGGCTATATGCGGCTCATTGGTAACGTACTGCTGGATGCTTTTGAAGGAAGAATCGTTAACATTCATCCTTCTTTCCTGCCAGCATTTCCAGGCAAGGATGCAGTCGGTCAGGCATTAGAAGCTAATGTTGCAGAAACAGGCGTTACCGTTCATTATGTAGACAGCGGAATGGACACAGGCCCGATCATTGAACAAGTGAAAATTCCGGTATTGCCTGGAGATACAAGAGAAACGCTGCAGCAGCGTATACAGAAAGCTGAACATCAATTGTACCCAGCCATCATAAACAAACTATTACAAAAAGACACCGTAGGAGGCATTGTACAATGAGCATTAAACGAGCATTAGTTTCCGTATCGAATAAAGAAGGCTTGCTTCCTTTTGCAGAAAAATTAGCGAGTCATGGTGTAGAGATCATCTCGACTGGCGGAACGAAAAAAGCATTAGAAGAAGCAGGAATTCTGGTCATCGGGATCTCGGAAGTGACAGGTTTTCCTGAGATTATGGACGGCCGTGTAAAAACATTGCATCCGAAAATTCATGGCGGACTTCTTGCTGTCCGTGATAATGAAACACACAAACAAGCGATGCAAGAAAATGAGATTGCCCCTATTGACCTTGTTGTCGTGAATTTATATCCATTTAAAGAAACAATTGCGAAAGAAGGCGTAGCCTTTTCTGATGCCATTGAAAACATTGATATCGGCGGACCGAGCATGCTTCGTTCAGCAGCAAAAAATCATGCTTATGTAACCGTTGTTGTTGATCCAAAAGATTATGAGACAGTTGCTGGTGAACTTGAGAGCGCAGGTTCAGTAAGTGAAGAAACGCGCCGCAGACTTGCAGCGAAGACTTTCCGCCACACAGCAGCGTATGACGCTTTAATCGCTGAATATTTAACTGCAGCTGTAGAAGAAGAGCACCCAGAATCTTTTACAGTAACGTATGAGAAGAAGCAAGATCTGCGCTATGGTGAAAATCCTCATCAAAAGGCGGCGTTCTATGCAAAACCGCTCGCGGGCACACTTTCATTAACAAATGCGGAACAGCTTCACGGCAAAGAGCTTTCGTACAACAACATCAATGACGCTGATGCAGCACTTTCTATCGTAAAAGAGTTCGTTGACCCGGCTGTGGTTGCGGTTAAGCATATGAATCCTTGTGGAGTGGGAACAGGTTCGACGTTGCTGGAAGCTTTTACGCGTGCTTTTGAAGCGGACCCGGTTTCAATCTTTGGCGGAATCATCGCTTCAAATACAGAAGTTGATGGAGCGACGGCAGAGAAGTTGGCAGAGATCTTCCTGGAGATCATTATTGCTCCTTCATTTACAGACGAAGCTTTAGAAATTTTAACAAAGAAGAAGAACATCCGCTTGTTAAAGCTCGATTTTACTGAAGGAAAAGGAATTGCTAAAAAAGTAACGACTGTTTCTGGCGGGATGCTTGTTCAGGATGAAGACGTTTATGGACTTGATGATGCGAACGTGGCAATACCTACAAAACGCCAGCCGACTGAGCAGGAATGGAAAGATCTGAAGCTCGCATGGAAAGTTGTAAAACATGTTAAATCAAACGCGATCGTACTTGCGAAGGACGAAATGACAGTAGGCGTTGGTGCAGGTCAAATGAACCGTGTTGGAGCAGCTAAAATTGCGATTGAACAAGCTGGCGATCGAGCGCAAGGTTCTGCGCTAGGTTCAGATGCGTTCTTCCCGATGGATGACACAGTTGAAGCAGCGGCACGCGCTGGAGTAACGGCAATCATTCAGCCAGGAGGTTCTATCAAGGACGAGGATTCAATCAAAAAAGCAGATGAACACGGCATTACAATGGTGTTTACAGGCGTAAGGCACTTTAAACATTAAGCTATTGTTGTTCTTGCTCTCATTTCATTCATAAGCATCATTGAATAGTTGATTGCTTGCAAGGTGCGAGACTCCTGCGGGACGAGTGGGACAGGTGAGACCCCTAAAGGCGCGTAGCGGCAGGGGGCTCACCGCCCGCCCCGCGGAAAGCGAGCATCCTGGAACGGAAATCAACTTCCCAAAAGGAGGATTTGCTAATGAACGTTCTTGTCATCGGAAAAGGCGGACGCGAGCATGCGCTTGTTTGGAAGTTTGCCAACAGTCCAAGTGTGTCACGTGTATATGCCGCACCAGGTAATCCTGGGACTGAAAAAATCGCTGTGAATGTAGCGATTAAAGAAAACGAGATTGATGAACTTGTATCTTTTGCAAAATCAAAAGAGATCGATTTGACGTTTGTCGGACCAGAAGTACCTCTTCTAAACGGAATCGTGGATCAGTTTCAAGAAGCGGGTTTGAGAATCTTCGGACCGTCTAAAGCAGCTGCTCAGATTGAAGGAAGCAAGTCTTTCGCCAAAAATCTGATGCAAAAGTACGGGATTCCAACCGCCTCATCTGAAACGTTTACGAATTATGATCAGGCGCTCAGCTATGTAAGAGAGAAAGGTGCCCCTATCGTATTAAAAGCGGACGGTCTTGCAGCAGGTAAAGGAGTTATTGTTGCAGCGACACTGGAAGAAGCTGAAGATGGCTTACACGAACTTATGGTAGACAAACGGTTTGGTGCAGCAAGCGAAAAAGTCGTGGTCGAGGAATTTTTAGAAGGTGAAGAGTTCTCGTTAATGTCATTTGTACATGACGAAATCGTCCTTCCGATGGAAATCGCACAAGATCATAAGCGTGCGTATGATGGTGACGAAGGACCAAACACAGGCGGCATGGGAGCTTATTCACCTGTTCCACAAATCCCTGATGCAGCGGTTCAAAAAGCGATTCAAGACATCGTGCTGCCGACTGTTTCCGCGATGAAACAGGAAGGTACACCATTTACAGGTATCCTTTATGCAGGGCTGATTTTAACACAAGAAGGGCCAAAAGTGATTGAGTTCAATGCGCGTTTTGGGGACCCAGAAACACAAGTGATCTTACCGAGGCTGGAAAATGATCTGGGAGAAATGCTTGTCTCATTGTTAGATGATAAAAAGCCAGAGCTTCAGTGGACTGATGAGTCTGTGCTTGGTGTAGTCCTTGCATCAGAAGGATATCCTGTTTCATCATCTGAACCTCAGCTTATTAAAGGGCTTAAAGAAATTCATGAGAACACGAATGTGTTTCATGCAGGTACAAAAAGCTCAGGAGATGCATTGCAGACTGATGGCGGCAGGGTGTTATTGGTTGCCTCAAAAGGTAATTCGCTTGATGATGCTCAAAGAAATGTTTACAAAGAAATGAAAAAGATTACGTGCGAAGGCTCTTTCTATCGCAAAGATATCGGTTATAAAGCTATTTCACACGTCTCTTTTTAATAAAAACAAACGTGATGGCGATGATCCCGCCAATAAGCAAAATATAAAGAAAAGCAGTATCCATTAGGTATTCGTAGTTCATGGTGCTGCTAACCTCCTTTAATTTTTTTTTGATGTTTTTGTAAATTTTGTTGCAGTGGGAAGTGGTTGGTTTCCGCTCCAGGATGCTCGTTTTCCGCGGGGTTTGCGGTGAGCCTCCTAGCGCTCTGCGCTGTTAGAAGTCTCACCTGTCCCACTCATCCCGCAGGACAAGGAAGGCTTCAACAGCGTTACATCGCACGAAGAAAATGTGATTTTTCATTTTCGAGGAGTCTCGCACCTTTCGCTCCAATCAACTTTCAATGAAGCATCTCACACTAAAATGATTCAAAAGATGCAACTCGCAGTGTGCATGTAAGCTTTGCTCTAGGCTGACCGACTTTAGGTCAGCCTTCTTTTATTGGATTTGGATGAGACGCGGCTGAATCTGTGATAGGCGATGCTGTATCAGCTGGTTTTGGAGGCTGAATGATCGTAAGGGGCCGCCATCTTCTTAACAGCTGCATGCCAAGAAATATGGTTACTCCTGCTACGGCGTAAACAATATATGGCGCTGCATTCTCCCCGCCTGCTGAGAGTTCGAAAAGCCTTCCGCCTAAAAAGTTTCCAATCGCTTCCCCGATCCCAGTAAATACACTTGCGAGTCCAAAGAACATTCCAAGGAAACGGGCAGCGGCAAGCTGTGAAATAGAAGTATCGAGTGTGGGCATAAGCAGCATCTCACCGACAATAAAGATCAGCCCGGCAAACACAAAGAAAAATAAAGTGTTTGCGAAAAACAAACTGCCAAGTGATATTCCGATGAAAACAGTACCAAGTCCGACAGATGTAAGAGGGTGAATGTTTCGAATGATATTTTTTGTTATAAGCGTTTGTGCCAGAATGACGGTTATGCTGTTAATCGTCCAGATGATGCTGATATCTTTTCCGTTCTTTAGGACGCTTTCGGCACGCAGCGGCAGGACGAGTGCAAACTGTACATAGAGTGCCCAAACAAAGATAGTTGCGATTACAAACACAAGAAACGGAATGTTTTTTAGCGCTTCTTTATATTCACTCCACTTCACTTCTCCGCAATTTTCATCGCCGCAGCCTGCGGGCAAGAAGAACCAGCTAATTATACTGGCACTTACATAAATCACGGCAGCTGTAATGAAAATAAGCCTGGAGTTATCCGTAAACAAAGCAAAAACTGTTAAGCCGGCAAGAGCCATTCCGATATTCGCAAATATACCGCGAAGCGAAAAGGCGGTAGATCTCATGTCTTCTTTTACAAGTGAAGATATAAAAGCTTTTGTTGAAGGCGCATTTAGACCAAGACCAAGTCCACTGACAGCCGCTGTTAATAAAACAAGATAATACGCTGAAAAATATGCAAAACCAATTAAACCTGCAGCTCTTATCAGCGCTCCGAGTGAGATAATAAAACGTCTCCCTGTACGGTCAGCTAAAACTCCCCCAATCACACTACCTGTTTGCATGAACACCGAAATCACTGCCAGAGTGAATCCGATCTGGGCAGCTGTAAGTCCAGATTCTACTTTTAATAAAATCGGCAGAACAGGCAGAACGAGATATGATCCGAGGTGTGTAATAAATACCACAATCAGGAGACTTAGAAGCGGCCGATTGCCTTTTAAAATCGAATGTGTCGGCATCATATATTTAAGAAGGATTAAATGGAGATCCCTCTTTTGCGATTGTTCCTAAATCCATATCGTTCATTTCTTTGCTTTTGTGCAGTAGGTCTGTCATTGGACAATAACGTACGATGCCTTCTGCCACCTTCATAGCAGCCATCATAATCATAAGAATATATGACTCTTTGTAAGGCTTTCTTGTTAATTTAGCCGTGTAAACAGAGAGAAGAGTTAAGCCTGCAATAATACGGATCATGCTGTTAACCAAACCAATATTTTGTTTCATAGAGAGACTCCTTTCGATTTTTACCAATTTGTTTGATGAATATGGTATTCTTGAAAAAACAAAATTTTCAGAGAAGACAGGTGAATCCAACATGAACCAACACATCGCGTTTTGGAATAAGTCACAAATGCGCAAACAAGTGGCAGTCATTCAAGGTGAAATGGCACCGTCTCTTGTCTTAAAAAACGCTGCTTACCTTAATACCGCCCTTAAAAAATGGACGAAAGCAAATATCTGGATTTTAGAAGACCGTATCATCTATGTCGGCGAAAATCTGCCAGCTAAAGATGCAGGTACCGAATATGCTGATCTTGAAGGTCAATTTGTTGTGCCGGGATACATTGAACCACATTGTCATCCGTTTCAACTTTATAATCCCCAGACGCTCTCCCGATATGCATTGCAGCGCGGGACATCTGTATTTTTAGCCGATAACTTCATGCTTCTTTTTGAAATGAATATTTCGAAAGCGCTTTCTTTTATGGAAGACGTGAACGAAATGCCTGCTAATTTCTTTTGGTGGTGCCGATATGACGCACAAACAGAGCTAGCGGAAGAGGAGAAATATTTTTCGGAAACATCGATTAAAAAGCTGCTGGAAAGCCCGTATGTTTTGCAAGGAGGAGAACTGACGAGCTGGCCGAGGGTTCTGCAGGGCGATGACACGCTTTTGCACTGGATGTTAAAGACGAAGAAAGCTGGCAAAAAGATTGAGGGACATCTGCCAGGAGCATCAGAGAAAACGTTAACGGCAATGACGCTGCTTGGTGTGGATTGCGATCATGAAGCGATGACAGGTACAGAAGTGATGGACCGCCTGAATGCAGGTCTTCAAGTGTCACTTAGATATTCCTCGATTCGTCCAGATCTTCCAAAGCTTTTGCGTCAGATGAAAGAAGAAGGAATCACAAACTTTGAACGGATTTTCTTTACGACTGATGGTTCAACTCCTGCTTTTTATGAGAAAGGCGTAACGGATAAAATGCTCGAGATTGCACTAGAGGCAGGCATTGATCCAGTGGATGCCTACATGATGGTTTCGTATAACGTTGCACGATATTACGGAATGGACCACCTCTTCGGGATGGTTGCTCCAGGGCGTGTGGCACACTTGAATATTTTAGATGATATTAATAATCCTCTTCCTGTTTCGGTTTTGGCAAAAGGGAAATGGATGAAACGGGATGGGATCAATACAAGTAAAGACGAAGATTTTGAGTTTGACTGGGAAGGCCACGGCATCTCACAAAGAAAGATTGATTGGGATCTGCATGATGACGATTTTCAGTTTTCTGGCCTTGTTGGGATAGAAATGTACAATAGTGTCATCACACGGCCATATAATGTATCGATCAATCCTTTTTCTGAAGAGATTAACGAGGAATCTGATGAGTGTTTCTTAATGCTGATCGATAAAGAAGGAAAGTGGCGGACCAACACGATCGTAAAGGGCTTTGCTAAAAATTTATATGGTTTTGCAAGTTCGTACTCCAATACGGGAGACCTTCTCATAATCGGAAAAAGCAAAAAAGATATGTCTTTGGCGTTTGAACGATTAAAGGAAATAGGAGGGGGAATCGTGCTTACGGAAAGAGGCAAAGTGATAGCTGAGATAAATCTTCCACTAGCGGGAGGAATGTCGAATCTTGCTATAGAAGAACTAATAGAGGAAGAAAAAGCCCTAACGAGTGCGCTAAGAGACCGGGGCTATCAATACGAGGATCCGATTTATTCTCTTCTATTCTTTTCTTCTACACACTTGCCATATATCCGCATTACGCAAAGAGGCATTTACGATGTTAAAAAGAAAGGGTTACTCTTTCCTTCGATTATGCGTTAATATAGAAAAGGATTGGGCAAAATAATGATACAAAGGTAGTGAGCCCAATGAAAAAGTGGTACGTGATTTTGATGTCTTTGATCCTTGTATTTACGCTGTCTGCATGTAAAGACGCAAAAGATAAGGTGCTTGAGGACGGCAAGGTGGATAAAGCCGAAGCCTCTGATAAGAAGAAAGATAAGAAAAAAGAAGAAACATTCTCTTCTGTCTTTCCCCTTACTGGTATTGGGACGAACGACGAGGTCGATCATCGTGCGGTAGCGGTTATGGTAAACAACCATTGGAAGGCAAGACCTCAATCAGGACTTCATAAAGCCGATATTGTTTACGAAGTATTAGCTGAGGGAGAACTTACTCGTTTTCTGGCTATCTTCCAGAGCGAGATGCCGGAAACTGTTGGGCCAGTCCGCAGTGCGAGAGACTACTATATTGAACTTTCTCGTGGCTACAACGCCCTTTATGTTGCGCACGGATACAGTCCTGAAGCGAAAGAGATGCTTTACAGCGGTACCGTTGATCATTTGAACGGCATGGACTACGACGGCAGCCTTTTTAACCGGGCTGATTTCAGAAAGGCGCCTCACAACTCTTACATCACCTCTGAAAATATTTTAAAAGGGATGGACAAAGTTGGAGCGGATCAAACAGACGATCTGGATATGCTTCCATTTCTGACGAAATCGAGTTCTGTTAATATTGAGGGCGAACCAGCAAAAGAAGTTACGGTTGATTATGGACGCGGAGAAACAGTAGGATTTACGTACTCCGAGAAAAAGAAAACGTACGCTAGAAGCAGCAACAATGAACCGACAATAGATAGGGAAACTGAAACTCCAATCTCAGTGAGCAATGTATTTATCGTAGAGGCAGCTCACCGGGTTATCGATGATGCCGGCAGACGCAAAATCAATTTAACTTCAGGCGGAGATGCGATTCTGATTCAAAATGGTGTTGCTCAGAAAATCTCGTGGAGAAACGAGAATGGAAGAATCGTTCCGGACGGCGGAGCGTTCATACCGGGTAAAACCTGGATCAACATCGTGCCTAGCGGTATGGAGAATTCAGTTAAGATGCAATAGAAAAAGGAGTGCATGTTTCATGCAAATTGATAAACTACGCGGAAAAGCGCTGGATCAGCTTTTTGAATCTGTTCTTTCGCTCAAGGATATGGAAGAATGCTATCGTTTCTTTGATGACCTTTGTACGATGAACGAGATTCAGTCACTCGCACAAAGACTTGAAGTGGCACGCATGCTTCGTGAAGGCAAGACATATCACAAAATCGAGAGCGAGACTGGCGCAAGTACAGCGACAATCTCGCGTGTAAAGCGCTGCCTGAACTTCGGGAACGACGCTTATGCAATGGTGCTCGACCGTGTTCATGAAGAGGAAGAAGCGAAATAAATAATGATGACGAAAAACCTGCCGAGTGCAGGTTTTTTTGTTTGGGATTTTATGAATGTAATAGTTGTCGGCATATGTGCAGCTTTGTCG
The DNA here is from genome assembly GCF_042746035.1 of Fictibacillus sp. NPDC058756. Taxonomy (NCBI): domain Bacteria; kingdom Bacillati; phylum Bacillota; class Bacilli; order Caryophanales; family Fictibacillaceae; genus Fictibacillus; species Fictibacillus sp. NPDC058756. The sequence goes on from NZ_JBHYPU010000002.1 coordinate 20,107, forward strand.
AAAATATCGTTTTTTGAAATTAATGTGCGATTAATGCTCGCTAACGTGTAATTTCATAAAATAACGTGCGAAAAAACCTGACTAACGTGCGATTCTTAGGACAATGACCTGGTCTCTGAATTCAAAATGGATCAACAGTCAATAAAGTTAACACACAACGGTCAGTATGCTGAATAAAAAATCAAATTATATACAAAATACAAATATTGATAAGACGAAAGGAGGACACAACATGAAACTAAAGAAAATCGTACTCGGTTCACTTTCGGCAGTACTTTCACTTAGTCTTCTATTCGGATGTTCAGATCCAAGCCAAGATGAGCAAGAACCAGATCCAAGTGAAGAACCTTCAGAACAAAACGATGAACTAGATCAAGATGATGACAAGAGCGAAATGCAAGAAGAAAAAAAGGATAAGTAATAAATAAAAAGCATTAACCAAAGAAATATGGTCGATGCTTTTTTGATTTTATGAAATCTTCCACATTTATTGAAACTCACTCCTCATCAAGCTCATTTGGACCTGATCGCGGCATTGTCCGCGGATCCATTCTGCTTGCCGGACGATACCTTCTGCCTGGAATCCAAGCCGGCGGGCGAGTTTGATGCTTTTTTCATTCTGAACGGCTGCCCTTAATTCAACACGGTTTAGCATAAGGGTGTAAAACGCGTACATAAGCATTCCTTTAACAGCCCGCTGAGCGATACCATGTCCTTCAAAACCTCCCCCAACCCAGTAACCGAGCATTCCCGACTGATTATGCCACTTTAAATCATACAGAGCCACTGAACCCGCAACCTGGCCACGATACCAAATAAACAGAACAACGTCCGTCTGTTCTTTCATCTTTTTATTAACGGTTTTGATGAACTGCTTCATTTCTCCATGTGATTGTGTGTAATCCACCCAGCCGATCCATGGTCCGAGATGCTCGCGCGAATGCTCGAGCAGCATGAAAATAGATTCGGATTCTTTCAAGTCTGCTTGTTTCAGCATGATTTCATCGTCAATTTGCCACATGAGCATAGGCAAGCCTCCCCAAACTGAAGTATGAACTTCACAATCTTTCCACATGATGAATCATAGAGTGAGAACTTGATTTTTGATATAATGCAGAAGTACAGAAAACGGCCTGTTAAAAAAGCAGGCACGGGTTGTTTTATTTAAGCTGTTTTATATTAGCTTTCAGTATTTTTTAGAGTGCGCTTCATTGATTGTTGATTGGAGTGCAAGGTGCGAGACTCCTCGAAAATGAAAAATCACATTTTCTTCGTGCGATGTAACGCTGTTGAAGCCTTCCTTGTCCTGCGGGACGAGTGTGACAGGTGAGACTCCTAACGGTGCGAAGCGCCAGGAGGCTCACCGCACGCCCCGCGGAAAGCGAGCATCCTGGAACGGAAATCAACTACTCTAAAAAGCAATTAGCCTACGGAACAGCCTTTATTCATGAAAGGAAGAACACCATGTTTGATTATAGAGAATGGAAGCATGTGTTTAAGCTTGACCCAGATAAAGAGATCAGCGACAGCGACCTTGAGATGATTTGCGAGAGTGGTACGGATGCTGTCATCGTCGGCGGATCTGAAGGGGTAACGCTTGATAATACACTGGATCTTATGTCACGAATCCGCAGATTTGCGGTTCCTTGTGTGCTCGAAGTTTCCAATATTGAATCCCTTACACCAGGATTTGATTTTTACTATATTCCGACCGTATTAAATGCGAAGGATGCAAACTTCATAACGGGATTGCATCACGAAGCTTTAAAAGAATACGGCGACATCATGAACTGGGAAGAGATTATTACGGAAGGCTATTGCATCTTAAATCCTGATTGTACGGCTGCTGAGCGTTCGAATGCTGAAACAGATCTGACGGCAGATGATGTTGTAGCATATGCCCGTATGGCGGAAAAAATGTTTAAGCTTCCTATCTTTTATTTGGAATACAGCGGGGCTTATGGTGATGTGAATATCGTTAAACAGGTAAAAAGCGTGCTTGAGAATACGGTCTTTTATTATGGAGGCGGAATCACATCTGCTGCACAGGCAAGTGAAATAGCAGAATATGCTGATACGGTTGTAGTCGGAAACATCGTATATGACGATTTGAAAGCTGCCATCGAAACAGTTATAGCAGTTAAAGATAGAAGTTGAAAAATACGGCAAAATAAGCGAAAATAAAATGAGAATATACGTTCGGGCGGTGAATGAATAATGAGTATGCATCAAATGATTGAAAAGCTGTTAACAGGGCTTAACCCTGAGCAAAAAGCAGCAGTAAAACATACAGACGGGCCATTGCTGTTAATGGCTGGAGCGGGAAGCGGAAAGACGCGTGTGCTGACACACCGCATCGCTTATTTAATGATGGAAAAAGAAGTGGCACCATGGAACATCCTGGCGATCACATTTACGAATAAAGCAGCAAGAGAAATGAAGGAAAGGGTTGCTAAGATTACGGGTCCTGTAGCTGAACAGATCTGGATATCGACATTCCACTCCATGTGCGTACGTATTTTGCGCCGTGACATCGACCGTATCGGAATCAGCCGTAACTTTACGATTTTAGACGCGACAGATCAATTGTCTGTTGTAAAAGCGATTCTTAAAGACTTGAACTATGATCCGAAGAAATACGAACCACGCGGCATTTTAAGTTCGATTTCATCTTTGAAAAATGAGCTGAAGACTGCATCTGACTTTGCGAAGGTTGCAAACGGCCATTTTGAAGGAGTCGTACAAGAGGTTTATGAAAACTATGAAAAGCGCTTAAGAAAAAACCAGGCGCTTGATTTTGATGATCTGATCATGACGACGATCCAATTGTTCGCGAAAGTCCCTGAGGTGCTTGAGTTTTATCAGCGCAAGTTCCAATATATCCACGTGGATGAGTATCAGGATACGAACCGTGCCCAATACATGCTTGTCAAAATGCTTGCTGACCGTTTCCGCAACCTTTGTGTTGTCGGGGATTCTGATCAGTCAATCTATGGCTGGCGCGGAGCGGATATCGCAAACATTCTTTCTTTTGAAAAAGATTACAACGATGCAGAGGTTATTTTGCTCGAGCAAAACTATCGTTCTACGAAAAAGATTCTTCAAGCAGCTAACAAAGTCATCGAAAACAACATGAACCGTAAACCGAAGAACCTTTGGACAGATAATACGGATGGAGCAAGCATCACCTATTATCAAGGTGACGACGAGCAGGGTGAAAGCTATTACGTGACAGGAAAAATCCGTGAAGCTGTTTCATCAGGGAAACGGTCTTATAACGATATCGCGATTCTTTACAGAACAAATGCACAGTCCCGTGTAATAGAGGAAGTTCTGATAAAGTCTAACATTCCTTACAACATTGTCGGCGGAACAAAGTTCTATGACAGAAAAGAGATTAAAGACATTCTTGCTTACCTTCGTTTAATCTCAAACCCTGACGATGATATATCTCTGACTCGAATCGTGAACGTTCCGAAACGAGGAATTGGTGCTTCCTCATTAGATAAAGTCGCTCAGTATGCGGCTGCTAATGATTTGTCTATGTATCAGGCGCTTTTAGAAGTAGAACAGATCGGACTTAGCGCTCGTGCAACAAACAGCTTAAAAGAGTTCACAGACTTTATTACGAACTGGACACGCCAGCAGGAATTCCTTTCTGTTACTGAACTCACAGAAGAAGTATTAAGCAAAACGGGCTACCGGGAAGCTTTAAAAGCTGAGAAAACGATCGAAGCACAAAGCCGTTTAGAGAACATCGATGAATTTATTTCCGTTACACAGGACTTTGAAAAAAAGCAGGATGACAAGTCGTTGGTTGCTTTCCTTACTGACCTTGCTCTTGTAGCGGATATCGATAAGCTGGATGAAGAAGCTGAAAAAGAAGATAAGCCAAAAGAATCCGTTGTTCTTATGACGCTTCACTCTGCAAAAGGTCTGGAGTTCCCTGTCGTATTCTTAATGGGGCTTGAAGAAGGTGTATTCCCGCACAGCCGTGCCCTTTTTGAAGAGAACGAGATGGAAGAAGAGCGCCGTCTTGCATACGTAGGGATTACACGTGCAGAAGAGGAGCTTTTCTTAACAAACGCGAGAATGCGTACACTTTACGGACGTACAACTACAAATCCGGAATCACGGTTTATCGCAGAAATTCCTGCTGATCTAATTGAAACAGAGGTAAAAGAAAAGCTATCTGTTCCTTGGGGTGCTGGGGTTCGTTCGGGTGGAGGATCGACTCCTTCGTTCATGAGTCCGAAAAAGAAAACCGTCACACCTGTCTATCAATCTTCTGGCGGGGAAAAACTGGATTGGAGAGTAGGCGACAAAGTTAAACACCGTAAATGGGAAACGGGAACAGTAGTAAGTATGCGTGGTGAAGGTGATTCACTGGAACTGGATATCGCATTCCCGCAGCCTGTTGGTGTGAAAAGACTGCTTGCTAAATTTGCCCCGATCGAAAAAGAGTAACAAAAGAAGGAGTGGAACGGGTTGAACGAAGAACACGCAAAGAACCGAATCCTGGAGCTCCGGGAGCTTTTAGAAAAATACAATTACGAATATCATGTACTGGACAAACCGTCTGTACCTGATGCTGAATATGACCAGCTTATGAAAGAGCTGATCGAACTTGAGAATAACCATCCTGAACTCCATGACGAGCATTCACCTACATCCCGTGTAGGCGGTGCTATTTTGGACTTTTTTGAAAAAGTTGAGCACACTGTTCCAATGCTTAGTCTTGGAAATGCCTTCAACGATCAAGACCTTCGGGATTTTGACCGCCGAGTGCGCGATGGTGTCGGTGATAACGTTTCGTATGTTGCCGAGCTTAAGATAGATGGACTTGCGGTTTCTCTTCTTTATGAAGATGGAAGGTTTGTTAGAGGTGCAACCCGCGGCGACGGCACAATCGGCGAGGATATTACGAACAATTTAAAAACAATTCGTTCCATTCCATTTAAGCTGAAAGATCCTGTTATGCTCGAAGTGCGCGGAGAAGCGTTCATGCCGAAGAAGTCATTTCAGAAGCTTAATGCTCACCGTGAAGAGGAAGGGCAGGAGCTTTTTGCTAATCCAAGGAACGCAGCAGCAGGGTCATTGCGTCAGCTTGATCCGAAAATCGCAGCTAGCCGAAACCTGGACATCTTCCTATATGGAGTTGGCAAGCTGGAAGGCCACTCGGTAGATTCACATGATGACAGCTTAACGTATTTGAGTCACTTAGGTTTCAAAACGAATCCGGAGTGGAAAAAATGCGATAACATCGATGAAGTGATTGAGTATGTGAACGGCTGGCAGGAGAAGCGTCCTGATCTTCCGTACGAAATCGATGGCATCGTTATTAAAGTTAACTCTCTATATCAGCAAGAAGAATTAGGATTCACCGCGAAAAATCCGCGGTGGGCGATCGCGTACAAGTTTCCGGCTGAGGAAGTTGTTACAAAGCTTGAAGGTATTGAGCTTAACGTCGGCCGTACAGGTGTGGTTACACCAACGGCATTGCTTCAGCCTGTTTTAGTAGCTGGAACGACAGTCAAACGCGCTTCATTACATAATGAAGACTTGATTCGTGAAAAAGATATTAAAATTGGTGACTATGTTGTTGTGAAAAAAGCGGGAGACATTATCCCTGAAGTAGTTAACGTTATAACAGAGCGTAGAACGGGAGACGAAACGGATTTCAATATGCCAACAGAATGCCCGGAGTGTGAAAGCAAGCTCGAGCGTTTGGACGGCGAAGTGGCACTTCGCTGCATAAATCCGCAATGTCCTGCACAGATCCGTGAAGGCTTCATTCATTTTGTATCCAGAAATGCGATGAACATCGATGGACTTGGTGAAAAGGTAGTCGCTCAGCTTTTTAAAGAAAAACTGATTGATAATGTTGCAGATTTATATAAGCTTGAGCGTGATAAACTGTTAGAATTAGAACGTATGGGTGAAAAATCTGCAGACAACCTGCTTGCAGCGATCGAGAAATCAAAAGAAAACTCATTAGAGCGTCTTCTTTTCGGACTCGGAATCCGTCATGTAGGTGCAAAGGCGGCTAAGACGATTGCCCAGCGCTTTGAAACGATGGAAACATTGATGGCCGCAACAAAAGAAGAGCTTTTAGAAGTAGAAGAAATCGGTGAAAAGATGGCTGAGTCTATTCAATTATACTTCTCAAAGCCTGAAGTTAAAGAGCTGATGGAAGAACTGCAGAGCCTCGGTGTGAACATGACATACAAAGGACCAAAGCTTATTAAAGTTGAGGATTTGGACACGCCGTTTGCAGGAAAAACCGTTGTGCTGACTGGAAAGCTGTCCATTTTGACCCGTAATGACGCAAAAGAAAAATTGGAGCGCTTAGGAGCAAAAGTGACCGGAAGCGTGAGTAAAAATACAGATATGCTGATCGCCGGGGAAGATGCGGGATCTAAGCTTGATAAGGCAAAGAAGCTTGGCATTGATATCTGGGATGAACAGCAATTGGTTGATGAGCTTAACAAATAAAGATTGGCGAGAGCTAACCATCTATTAGAGGAGTGTCCGTAATGATTAAACGGGTTGGACTCCTTTTCTTAAGCCTTTTACTCGTTTTGACTGGCTGTCTGGGTGACGATGAGCTGGAAAAAGAAGAAAAGGTTGTGCAAGAAAAGGGGAAGAAAGAAGAAAAAGCGATCATCACTGGGGAAATTAATACAGGGGAAAAGTATTACCGAAGCATTTTTCCGTTTGAGCCAGGCGGAGCACGAGGTGTTATCCGTTATGGCGTAGACAACCGCCTGGATATTAACGAGTTCGAAATGGGCTTGATGCGAGTAGCTCAAGATACTTTCAATACAGATAAATACTTTTTCCAGGAAGGCCAGTTCTTAAACGAACCTACAGTTACCAATTGGCTGCGAAGAGCCGATGAGAAGCCAGGAAAGAGCAAAAGTGATCTGGACCAAACTGGTTTGAACCCGAAACTGGGTGCCAAGGTCGATGAAGGTGATCCGGATTACGTAAAAAAATTGCAAGAAGCCAACAAGAATAACCCGAAATACCTTTCTTACGTTTTAGAACATAACTATCTTGTTCAAAGCGGAGATGGCAAGGTAAAGCTTGGCGGCGTAGTAATTGGTCTATCTTTTAACTCGACTTATTATTACGATGTTAAGAAAAACAGCTTGATCTATCCAGGGGAAGTGAAGCTGGATCGAGGGAAAGTTCAAAAAGAAGCACAAAAGATAGCTGGGCAGGTCGCAAGCCGTTTGCGCCAAGACCCTAAACTTCAAGATGTGCCTATCGTAGTTGCACTTTATCAAGAAGAAGAGCGTGATTCCGTAACGCCAGGGAACTTCTTTTCTGCAGGAGTCGTGAAAAAAGGAAGCAACTCAATCAGTTCGTGGGAAAACATCGATGAAGATTATCTGTTGTTCCCATCAGATACAGCTTCAAAAAAGAAGCGAAGTGATTATGAGAAGTTTACAACTTTCAAAGCAAAAGTTCAGGAATACTTCCCGAATTTTATTGGTGTAATCGGAAAAGGGTTCTATAAAGACGGGAACTTAGAGCGAATGACGATCGAAATTCCTGTACAGTTCAGAGGGAAAGCGGAGATCATCTCCTTTACTCAGTTCGTCGCCACATCAGCCCTCGGCGAACTGCCGAATGTTCCGATTGAAGTGTACATCGGTTCCGCTGTTGACCAGCCAGAGGCATTGATTGTAAAAGACGATACAACACAAGAAGAACCATTTGTTCATATTTATCGTAAATAGTTCAATTAAGTGAAGAAACTGACTCAAAAGGACATCAAATTTGCCCTTTTGGTGTCAGTTTTCTTTTTTTGTAATGAACTTTATATATTTTTAACTCATTTAAGGTGAATGATATGTAAAGACAACTTCACGGGGCGAAAATGGGTAGTCAACGGGTGAAACATAAAGCTGTTGGGGTGTAAATAGACCAGGCAGGGGCGAAAAGAGTACTCGAACGGGCAAAAACCCAATGTCACTTGGCGAACGTGTAATAAATAAAAAGAACACGTACCGTAAAACGTTAACAACTAACAACGAAAAAAGGCGTCTATTCACAAACAAGCAGAAGTATATTTATTCGTGTTTTACCAGAATTTTATAACTAAAAGTATCTTATATGGATTAATCATTCATCGCAAAGAAATAACATGCATAAACACGGTCAATCCCTTGAAAAATAAAGAATTCTGACTATTTCTGTTTGTTTGAACAAAACGCTATGTTCATGTAAAATGAACGGTGGGAAAACCAATTTTGAAAACGCTTTATTAGGAGGGGAATTTATTATGACACGTGAATACCGTCATGAACCATTTATGGATTTTTCAGTTCCTGCAAACAAGGAAGCTTATGAAGCAGGCTTGAAGGTTATTAATTCCAAGCTTGGACAAGAGTTTCCGCTTGTTATCGGCAGTGAGAAAATCACAACAGATGAAAAGATTATTTCTATAAATCCAGCTAACAAAGAAGAAGTGATTGGATCTGTTTCAAAAGCGACTCAAGATCACGCTGAGCAAGCAATGCAAGCTGCACTAACTGCTTTCGAATCTTGGAAAAAGTGGGATCCTGAGCACCGTGCGAACATCTTGTTCCGTGCAGCAGCGATCATCCGCCGCCGTAAATATGAATTCTCCGCTATGCTTACAAAAGAAGCAGGTAAGCCATGGAAAGAAGCAGACGCTGATACAGCTGAAGCTATCGACTTTTTAGAATACTATGCACGCCAAGCGATCAAGCTTAAAGCTGGTCAGCCAGTTGTAAGCCGTGAAGGTGAAATCAATAAATTTAACTACATTCCACTTGGAGTAGGTATCGTTATCTCTCCATTCAACTTCCCGTTTGCGATCATGGCGGGTACTGCAGCAGCTGCGTTCGTTTCTGGTAACACTGTATTACTGAAGCCAGCGAACTCAACTCCAGTTATCGCAGCAATGTTCGTTCAAGTAATGGAAGAAGCAGGACTTCCTGCAGGCGTACTTAACTACGTTCCTGGTAGCGGAGCAGAAATCGGTGACTACCTAGTAGACCACCCGAAAACTCGTTTCGTATCATTCACAGGTTCTCGTGAAGTAGGCTGCCGTATCTATGAGCGCGCAGCAAAAGTACACCCTGGCCAAATCTGGCTAAAGCGTGTAATCGCTGAAATGGGCGGAAAAGACACAGTAGTTGTTGACCGTGACGCTGATCTTGAATTAGCAGCAAGCTCAATCGTTTACTCTGCATTCGGATTCTCTGGACAAAAATGTTCTGCTGGATCACGTGCAGTAATCCACCAAGATGTTTACGATGAAGTTTTAGAAAAAGCTGTAGCTCTTACTAAAACATTAACGATGGGTAGCCCAGAAGATGTTGGAACATACATGGGGCCGGTAATCGACCAAGCTTCATTCAACAAAATTATGAAGTACATCGAAATTGGAAAAGAAGAAGGCCGTCTGATGACTGGTGGAGAAGGCGACGACTCTAAAGGTTACTTCATCCAGCCAACAATCTTTGCTGATGTTGATGAAAAAGCTCGCTTGATGCAAGAAGAAATCTTCGGACCAGTTGTAGCGGTATGTAAAGCACGTGACTTCGATCACATGATGGAAATCGCAAACAACACAGAATATGGTCTGACAGGCGCACTTCTTTCTAACAACCGTGAGCACATCGAACGCGCGCGTGAAGAGTTCCACGTAGGAAACTTCTACATCAACCGCGGATGTACAGGTGCAATTGTTGGGTACCAGCCATTCGGCGGATTCAACATGTCTGGAACTGACTCAAAAGCTGGTGGCCCAGACTACCTAACACTTCACATGCAAGCAAAAACAACTTCAGAAACACTTTAATAGTAAAATAAAAAGTCTTTTCTCATTTGAGAAAAGGCTTTTTATTTGCGGGGAATTTCATAACAATATATAACCTTTTAAAAATGATCTGTCTCCACCCAATCGTAAATAAAAATGGATTATCTAAGCCGGTTCAGGAGAAGTTAATCGTATAACGAAATGGAAGCAGGTGTAGTAGATGTCAAAGGATAAAGAGCCAAAGAAGAATCTGCCCGAAGTCGATCTGGATGAAACGATGCCGCATCAAATCAGCTCCCCAGACTTTAAAGAGACAGGTATGAAGATGCAGGCTCCATTCATAAATGAGCATGGCGTTGTAATTGGAGACAGTTTTTACGATTCAGAAAATTCACCTCTGAATAATTGGAGTACTGACACAGACCCTGAAGTGATGGCAGGAGATGAGTGGGTGCATCCTACGAACGATATTGGATGGAATACGAACATGAATCGAGATCTGATTGAAAAGAAAGCACCGCCAAAAGAAGGCATGCTTCGCCATCCAACAAAAGATTCAAGCTACGGAAAAGATTGAGGCATCCGGATAAAACCGGGTGTTTTTCTTTTTGTATTAAGAAGGAGTATAGTAAGATATATGTATCAATAAGGAGGTTATTTAGATGGCATATTTCGCAGCGATTTTACATATGGAAAAATCGGAATTGAATCAGGAGTACCGCCAGGCTCACCTGGATTACCTGCAAGAACTCGTTGAACAGGACAAGGTGCATCTTAAAGGCCCTTTCGTTGATGGTTCAGGGGGTATGGTCGTTTATAAAGCGGAGTCTTTAGAAGAAGCACAAACATTAGCACAAGAAGATCCTTACGTGAAGGAAGGCGTACGCCGTTTAGAACTTCATGAGTGGGGTATCTAAAGATAAGACCGATTCAAAACATTTTGTTTTGAGTCGGTTTTTCATTTGTCGAGTTTTGTCAAAAGACCTATATTTTATAAAGAAGACTTACGTCGATTTAGACTTAATTTTTATAAATTAGACCTTATTCTACCCAAAAAAGACCTAATACCTCTCTTTTTACACAAATCACACGAATCTTCTCTTCTCAAGTTGCCTATACACCAAGCTTTTTGTTATCATCAGAATAATACTTTGGTATAAGAAGTCTTGGAGGTGTCAGGTTTGTCTCGAATTTCGAAAGATCAAGTGAAACACGTAGCGCATTTAGCAAGATTAGCTGTTACGGATGAAGAAGCCGAATTGCTGACTGAGCAATTAGATAAAATTATCGGGTTTGCTGAAGAATTAAACGAACTCGACACAGATAACGTGGAGCCGACTACACACGTACTGGAGCTGAAGAATATACTTCGTGAAGATGAAGTGAGAAATTCTGTTTCAGTGGATGAAGCAATGAAAAATGCACCAGCACAAAAGGACGGCCAGTTTAAAGTTCCGAACATTTTGGAGTAGGAGGAAATACCACGTATGTCGATTTTAGATAAAAAGATTTCAGAATTGCATCAGTTATTACATACGAAAGAATTGAGAGTAACTGATATTGTGGATGCTACATTTGACCGCATCCATCAAGTTGACGATAAAGTAAGAGCATTTTTGACATTGAACGAAGAATACAGCCGCATTAAGGCAAAACAATTAGATGAGAAGCTAGTTTCCGGTGCTGACAGAGGACTGCTATTTGGCATGCCGATCGGTATTAAGGATAATATCGTCACAAAAGGAATCCGCACGACTTGTGCATCAAGAATTCTAGAAAATTTCGAACCGATCTATGATGCGACAGTTGTTGAACGATTAACTGAAGCGGACACGATTACAATCGGTAAATTAAACATGGACGAGTTTGCGATGGGGTCATCAAATGAAAACTCAGGATTCCACCCGACGCATAACCCATGGGATCTTTCCTGTGTACCAGGCGGATCTTCAGGTGCGTCTGCAGCAGCCGTTTCTGCAGGAGAAGTTCTTTTCTCACTCGGTTCTGATACAGGCGGATCCATCCGACAGCCAGCTGCATTTTGTGGAGTAGTTGGGCTGAAACCTACATATGGTCTTGTATCACGTTACGGTCTAGTAGCTTTTGCATCATCTCTTGACCAGATCGGACCGATCACAAACAGTGTTGAAGATAATGCATATTTGCTCCAGGCGATCGCAGGGAACGATCCGATGGATTCCACATCAGCAAAAGTAGATATTCCGGATTACCTCGCTTCTTTAACAGGCGAAGTAAAAGGATTGAAAATTGGAGTTCCAAAAGAATACCTTGGAGAAGGTGTCCAGCCTGATGTTAAAGAGCGCGTAATGGAAGCTCTAAAGGTTCTCGAAGGTTTAGGTGCGACGTGGGAAGAAGTATCTCTTCCACATTCGCGCTATGCCCTGGCAACCTACTATCTTCTGTCTTCATCTGAAGCATCAGCGAACTTGTCGCGTTTTGACGGTGTTCGTTATGGACTCCGTTCAGACAACAGCAACAACCTGATCGATATGTACAAGCAATCCCGCAGTGAAGGATTTGGTGAGGAAGTAAAACGCCGCATCATGCTTGGGACGTTTGCGTTGAGCTCAGGCTACTATGATGCTTATTATAAAAAAGCACAAAAAGTCCGTACGCTGATTAAAGAAGACTTTACAAAAATCTTTGAAAAATATGATGTCATCATCGGACCGACAACGCCATCTGCTTCATTTAAATGCGGAGCGATGACGAAAGATCCGTTAACGATGTACATGAACGATATTTTAACGATACCGGTGAACTTGGCAGGTGTCCCGGCAATTTCCGTGCCATGCGGATTCTCAGACGGATTGCCGATCGGACTTCAAATCATCGGGAAACATTTTGACGAAGCGACAATTTATAAGGTTGCTCACGCGTTTGAACAGGCAACAGAACATCACAAAGCGAAGCCGAAGCTGTAGGGGGTGCAGAGAATGAGCGAATTTGAAACGATAATTGGACTAGAAGTACACGTAGAATTAAAAACAAACTCAAAGATTTTCTGCGGCTGTTCTACAAACTTTGGTGCGCCGCCGAACACGAATGTATGTCCCATCTGTCTCGGACATCCAGGTGTACTGCCTGTAGTGAACCATCAAGCTGTTGATTTTGCGATGCGTGCTGCACTTGCACTGAATTGTGAAATCAACCGTGAGACGAAATTTGACCGTAAAAACTATTTTTATCCGGATAACCCGAAAGCCTATCAAGTTTCACAATTTGATAAGCCGATCGGTGAACATGGCTGGATTGAAATCGAAGTTGGCGGAAATAAAAAGAAAATCGGAATTACACGCATTCATATGGAAGAGGATGCAGGAAAGCTTACGCATACAGCAGACGGTTCACTTGTGGATCTTAACCGTCAAGGAACACCGCTTGTCGAGATCGTGTCTGAGCCCGATATCCGTACGCCGGAAGAAGCATATGCGTATCTTGAAAAATTAAAAGCGATCATTCAATACACGGGAGTCTCAGATTGTAAAATGGAAGAAGGTTCATTGCGCTGTGACGCTAATATCTCTATTCGCCCAGTCGGTCAGGAGGAGTTTGGAACAAAAGCAGAGCTGAAGAACTTAAACTCATTTGCTTTCGTTCAAAAAGGACTCGAACATGAAGAGAAGCGCCAGCGTGAAGTCGTATCAGGCGGAGGAGAAATCCTTCAGGAAACCCGCCGTTATGATGAAGCTTCAAAGACTACACTTCTTATGAGAGTGAAGGAAGGGTCTGATGACTACCGTTACTTCCCGGAACCTGATCTTGTTTCCATCTTTATTGATGACGAGTGGATGAATCGGGTGAAGTCAGAAATTCCGGAACTTCCGGATGCGCGCCAGAAACGTTATGTTGGCGAGTTCGGACTTCCTGAATACGATGCAAAAGTTCTTACGATGACAAAAGAGATGGCTGATTTCTTTGAAGGAACGATCACAGCAGGTGCTGATGCGAAACAAGCATCCAACTGGATCATGGGTGAAGTGAGCGCCTACTTGAACAACGAAGGAAGAGAACTGCATCAAACCGCTCTGACGGCGGAAGGTCTAGCCGGTATGATTAAACTTATTGGCAACGGAACGATTTCTAATAAAATTGCAAAGACCGTTTTCAAAGAGCTAATCGAAAACGGCGGCGATGCTGAAAAGATCGTAAAAGATAAAGGTCTTGTGCAGATCTCTGACGAAGGGGCTATTCGTGAAATCGTCGTAAAGATTTTGGATGCCAACGAACAATCTGTAGCTGACTACAAAGACGGAAAAGAAAAAGCAGTTGGATTCCTTGTTGGACAAGTGATGAAAGAAACAAAAGGAAAAGCCAATCCTCCGCTTGTAAATAAGCTTATTGTGGAAGAACTTAAAAAGAGATAAAGCAAGGAAGTTTTCGTAGAAAGAGTTGATTTCCGTTCCAGGTGCTCGCTTTCCGCAGGGTGTGCGGTGAGCCTCCTCGCGCTTTGCGCCTTAGGAGTCTCACCTGTCCCACTGATCCTGCAGGACAAGGAAGGCTTCGACAGCGTTACATCGCACGAAGAAAATGTGATTTTTATTTTCGAGGAGTCTCGCACCTTGCACTACAATCAACTTGTCAATGAAGAATTTAGAGAACAACCTAAGATCTTAAAATAAAAATCCTCCTATTACAGGAGGATTTTTTTCGTCTATAACTCCAGATAATTCCGAAGTAAATAAGAAATCTGCTTACATTTGGGGTGGTCTTTGAGGTTTGACAGCAGGCCTTTTACGATCACAGGACTGAGGCTTGGTTCTTGAATGTGCTGTTTTAGCAGAACTAAGGACTCACTCTCAGTAGACTCATCAACTTCTTCTATTTTTTGTTCAATGATTTCGATGATCTGCTCTTTTGTAACTTTTTCTTCCGGCATCTCATTAAACGATTGGTAAAGCTCTTCTGATATAAAAGTTGTCTCAGAGTGTCTGGCAAGCAAGTAGGTCTTTTCTGCAAGTGACTGACTTAATAAATTCAGATCCAGTGGTACGTTAAAGAATAAAAATAGATGTGAATAGGTATGGATGAAGCCTTTCGTACAATAAATCAGATCATATTTTGTATGTCTGACTTCTTCGCCGTATAAACGCTCCAGCATCTCTAAAATAATCTTATCGATTTGTTTATCGTAATGATGCATTTTAGTAATGAGATCTTCGTTAACGGTTTGCGATTGCTCTTTAATAAAAATTTTGGCGAAATCAGAATGCTTTTGAAAGGAATGAAACGCTGCTTTATAAAATTCGTTTAATAGATTTTTATCTTCATTGTGATTTTTGACTACATGGTCAATATCCGATATAAATTCCATCATAAAATGATCAATCAGCCCAATGATCAATTCGTCCTTTGACTTGAATGATAAGTAAAAAGCACCTTTGGAAATACCGGCGTGTTCGGTTATTTGCTGTACAGAAGTGGCTTCGAATCCTTGTTTTGCGAAGAGTTCCAGAGCACTTTCCATAATTAATTGTTTTTTACTCATTTCATCGCTCCTAGTAATAATTCATTGACAAATGACCAATCAGTCATTAGTATAAGTAATTGAGTTTGATAAGTCAATTAGGGGTTGGTGGACTAATGAAAGGTTTAGTTAATTTTGTCCTGATGAATAAATTAGCCGTATGGCTGCTTACCATTATTATAACAGTTTCAGGTATCTATTCAGGGACACGAATGAATATGGAAACGATTCCGGATGTATCGATTCCTTACTTAATGGTTATGGACGTTTATCCTGGAGCGACTCCAGAGAAGGTTATGGAAGATGTGTCTATGCCGATAGAAAAAGCAGTGGAAGGACTTGAAGATGTAAAAGCCGTTTATTCGAATTCATATTCTAATATGTCAAACATTCAAGTGGAATATGAATATGGCATAGATATGGATGAGGCTAAACGCGAACTGCAATCTGCACTGGATGCGGTAAACCTCCCAGAAGCAGCACAAGAGACGACAGTTACAGCGATCAGCATGAACATGATGCCTGTTGCTGCACTTAGTGTCAGCAGTACGAAAGAAGATATCGTGGAATTAACTTCAACGGTAGAAGAGATTATTCTTCCAAAGATCGAGAAGATTGATGGAGTTGCATCAGCTAAAATTACAGGTCAGCATATTGAAGAAGTGGACCTTACTTATAACAAAGCCAAAATGTCTGAGTTTGGTTTAACCGAAGATAAAGTAAAAGAAATGATTCAGGCAAGCAACATGGCAGTCTCTTTAGGACTTTATGAATTTGAAGAGAGTGAAGAAGCAGTAGCAGTTGACGGTAAGTTCATGACTACAGAAGAACTGAAGAACATGATGATCCCAGTCACACCATCTGAACAAAATCCAACCCCTTTTGTAAAGCTTAGTGAAATTGCTGATATCAAAACGGTCGGAAAAGTAGAGTCAGTCTCCCGTACAAATGGGGATGACGCTATCGCGATTCAGATTGTTAAAGAACAGCAAGCCAACACGGTGGATGTTGTAGACAGCGTCAAAAAGTTAATTAAAGAAGAAAAATCAAAAATAGATGGTCTAGTTATTGATGTATCTCTGGACCAAGGTAAACCGATAGAAGAATCCGTAACAACTATGATTGAAAAAGCAGTATTCGGAGGATTGATCGCGGTATTGATTATCCTACTGTTCCTGCGTGATTTTAAATCAACCATTATTTCAATCATTTCCATTCCAGTTTCAATTTTCATGGCTTTATTGCTCCTTAACTGGATGGAAATAACACTGAACATCATGACGCTTGGTGCAATCACGGTAGCAATCGGCCGTGTAATCGATGATTCCATCGTGGTAGTTGAAAATATTTATCGACGCTTGCATTTAAAAAAAGAAAAGTTAAATGGGCGTGCGTTGATTCGCGAAGCAACAATCGAAATGTTCAAGCCGATCCTATCATCAACACTGGTAACCGTTGCAGTATTCGCGCCGCTTATCTTTGTAGGGGGAATGGTTGGAGAGCTGTTTGCGCCTTTCGCGTTAACGATGACATTTGCGCTCGGAGCTTCACTGATTGTTGCCATTACAATCGTACCTGCATTATCCCACTTCTTATTTAAAAAGAAGCTATATGGTGAGAAGACAGAAGGAAGCCATAAAGAAGCTGGTAAGCTATCAAGTTGGTACAAAGGGATCCTTAACAAATCTCTGAATCATAAAATTATCACTTCACTATTAGCTGTCATTTTATTAGCAGGAAGCTTAGCGTTAACACCGATAATCGGTTTCAGCTTCATGGGCAGTGAAGAAGACAAAGTAATGTATTTAACATATACACCAGAAGCTGGTGAACTTAAGGAAGAAACACTGGCAAACGTTGAAGAATTAGAAGAAGAAATGCTGAAGCGTGACTATATCGACATCGTTCAAATCTCTGTAACGGAAAACGCCGATCCGATGATGGCTATGGCTGGCGGCGGAGCAGGCGGTGCATTAATGTACTTGATCTTTGACCCGGAGATGGAGAACTTCCCGGAAGTACGTGAAGATATAGAAGACTATGTAGCAGACATCGGTCAATCAGGAGAATGGAAGAGTCAGAACTTCTCTTCGATGTCAGGAGCAGAGAATGAAGTCAGCTATACGTTTTACAGTGAAGATTTAAATAAGCTCAATAAAGCTGTAAAAATGGCAGAAGACGTTATGAAGAAGAATGACCACTTAGAAGACGTTTCTTCAAGCGCAAAGGATGCGTTTGTTGAGCACACTTTTAATGTTGATCAAAATGAACTGCTAAAATACGGACTGACAACGGGTCAAATCGTTATGATGCTTAATCCTGCAAAAACGGATGATGTATTAACTACGATTGAAAAAGACGGTGATACTTTAGACGTTATTGTTCAGCAGGAACAGACGAAACAGCCTAAATCAGTTGATGATATTTTGGCAAGACAAGTTCCGACAGCCCTTGGAACGACAATGCCGTTATCAGAGCTTGTAACAGTTGAAGAAGGAACAACACTTAATACTCTTGCCCGTAGCAAAGGGGAGTATTATGCTACAGTTTCAGGTAATGCAATCGGCGACGATATGTCCAAAGCAACTTCGGAAGTTCAAAAAGACATTGATAAATTGGATATGCCTAAAGGGGTAACAGTTGGGGTTGCGGGTGTTCAAGCAGATATGACAGAAACCTTTACTCAGCTTGGTGCTGCAATGCTAGCGGCAATCGCGATTGTGTATTTCATACTGGTCGTAACATTCCGTGAAGGTGTCGCACCGTTTGCGATCCTGTTCTCACTCCCATTTGCAGTCATTGGTTCATTTGTCGGATTATTAATCGCCGGCGAAACCATCTCTGTATCTGTTATGATGGGGCTGTTGATGCTGATCGGTATTGTTGTTACGAACGCCATCGTTCTAGTAGACCGCATCATTCATATGGAACGTGCTGGAATGAGTATGCGTGAAGCGATTCTCGAGGCGGGAGCAACGCGTCTTCGTCCAATTCTAATGACAGCTATCGCAACAATCGGAGCACTATTACCGTTAGCAGTTGGCTCAGGCGGAGGAGGTCTAATCTCGAAAGGTCTTGGTATCACTGTAATCGGGGGATTAACAAGTTCCACATTGTTAACGCTGATTATCGTACCAATCGTGTATGAAGTATTGTCGAAGATCTTTAAGAAAAATCGTAAAGTAGTAGAAGAAAACTAATTGTTCAAGCCCTGCATGGTGATGTGTGTGTCATCGTGCAGGGCTTTTTTATAGGAAAGAAGGCTTTTTGGAAGTGATTACTTCCGTTCCAGGTTGCTCGCTTTCCGCGGGGCGTGCGGTGAGCCTCCTGCCGCTCTGCGCCATTAGGAGTCTCACCTGTCACACTCGTCCCGCAGGACAAGGAAAGCTTCGGCAGCGTTACATCGCACGAAGAAAATGTGATTTTTCATTTTCGAGGAGTCTCGCACCTTGCACTCCATTCAACTTGTCAATGAAGATGAAATATATTTCGAGAACAACAATCTTGTAGATGATAGCCTTACAAATTAACTGCTTCCGCATCCGCCGCCGCAACTGCTGCCACAGCTGCTTCCGCCGCCATCACTGCTGCAGCTGCTGTCATGGTTATCGTTTCTGCAGCTGCTTCCACATGCGGTTGAATTCCCAGAGTAGCTATTTGCCGGATTTAATTTCCCTATATGACTCTCATACTCATCAAAATGGTGATAGGAGTAATAAAGCATGGCTCCAGCTAGGATGGGAGCACTATCAATCGCATTTGGCGTAAGCTTTAAGCCTTTATAAGGATCATTTTCTTTCGTAACCCGTTCAAGTTCACTTTTAATTTCTGTAAGCAATGCATGAACAATATTCTGATCAGCATTTTCTCTAAAATATCTTCTGCTTAAGTCCTCAACGGAAAGCGTACGGAGCTCTTCTAAAAGTCCTGGATGAAGCGGGTTTTGAAAGAAAGTACCCCATGCGACAGGCGCGAATTCCGTGAATACAAAAAGCTTTGTGTATAAAAGATCAAACCATGCTCTGCCGTGCGGATCAGGTGTTACTGTATCGTTGGGAGCATGATGAATGTGCTCACCGCATAGGTCTGACGAAAACTTCTCGTATTCCTTTGTATACATCAGCATCTCATGCCAGATGGCATCCACTTTTTTGCTGAACATCGGAACGTTATTCAATAAAGAGCACATGATGAAGAAGCGTTTAAGCTCGAAGAAACAAGCTTCAAAATAAGCTTCTGTAGCTTTAGGATGCTCAGAAAGATATCGGCGTTTAAGTTTCTCTTTAAACTCGCTTGGAAGAGAAGCTTCTAACTTCTGGACCCTATTTTCAAGATGCAGATTTTCATTCACGCCCAATTCTGGAGGCAAAGTGGTCATTTCAGCGATCTTTAAGTAATTAGGATTTGTCATCTTTTTAATTAAAAGGGGAGCTGCAATTGCAATAACAAAAAATAAAATAAAAAGTTCCATCATGCCTGTCGCCTCCTTCAAATAATCTTATATTCTTATAGTCTACCTTAATGATATTATAAGACCAGTAAATTGTAAAAATGTGGGTGATATTATGTCGATCTTTTTAATAGCTGGAATGATTTTAACGGTTATCCTTTTAACAAAACAAAAAGATTGGTCTTCAGTCGGGTTTTTAACAAACTTTAGCTATAAACTTAAGGGAAGCAGGTTAAGTCAAAATTTTTGGCTGGCAGGTGCAGCGTTATTTGCTGCCAATACTGCCTTATTCGGCATAGCTTTTGTCATTATGTTCTTTTTGCCGATGGGAACCATACTCGGAATTTTATTATGCATACCGCTTAGCATTTTCACGTGGCTTTTTATTTCTGAGATTTGGGATGGAAAAGAAAAAGACAAGATTAAGATGGCATGTGTAGGAAATTCATTTTTCCTTATCTTAATGATCTGGGCTATCTGGCATTACATAATACTCCAGCCTGCTTATCCAGGTGATGATCTGTTCATGGCATGGATCGGTCTGATCTTTTCATTGATTTTAGGAGTAGGAGCTATGACGGTGAGTATGTTTGTCATTTTGAGGAATAGATGATAAAGACGGGAAAGCTTTATAAACTGTAATTTTCATTTCTAGACCGTAATTTAAATCTATAAGATGTAAATAAAATTTATAAGCCGTAATTTATTCTTCTAAGCTGTTAATCTGCATTTATAGACTTTTCGACATTGCGAACTTAAAAGCCAGAAAAAAGAAAAGACTGACCACCGGCCAGTCTTTCACTTTATATATAGCTTACTTGTTTTCTTGTACTATCAATCTCAAAATCTTTTATATTGATCATATTGGCCGATACATAGTGATCGTTTCCGATATGCACCAGCTGTGGCGGGTATAGCGGCTTCTCTGGAAGAATGATCGGCTCGCGATATGGGTTGCGGCGTTCTGGATCTGCAACAGGTATAGATGCCAGTAATGACTTCGTATAAGGGTGTATCGGGTTGCGATACAGCTCTTCTTTTGGAGCTAATTCTATTAAATGCCCGAGATACATAACCGCTACACGGTCGCTCATGTAATGAACGACGCTTAAGTCATGCGATATGAACAGACATGTTAGATTCATTTCGGCCTGCAGATCTTTTAATAGATTTAGAACTTGAGCTTGAACGGAAACATCAAGTGCAGAAACGGGTTCATCTGCTATAACAAATTTTGGTTCTAATATCAATGCACGAGCAATGCCGATACGCTGGCGCTGACCACCGGAAAACTCATGAATCTTTCTGCTATAAGAGTTCCGAGGCAGTCCAACCTTCTCCAGCATACTCATCGCTTTATCCATCCGCTCTTTTTTTGTCCCTATTTTTTGAATATATAACGGTTCTTCAAGAATCTCTCCAACAGTTAATCGAGGACTTAAAGATTCATATGGGTTTTGAAAAATCATTTGAATTTCTTTTCGGTAAGGTCTTAATTTTCCTTCATTCAGCTTTGTGATTTCTTTACCTTCAAACCAGATCTGTCCTTGTTCTGGTTTGTATAATCTCATAATTGTACGGCCAAGTGTAGTTTTACCTGAACCTGATTCCCCAACAACGCCAAGTGTTTCCCCGCGGTGAATATTTAGTGAGACACCATCAAGTGCTTTATGAACACCAGAGCTGTCTGTAAAGTACTTTGATAAATTTTGAGCTCTTACAAGTAGGTTATCCAATGGCAATTACCTTCCTTTCATCATCAAAGAAACGAACATAATGCATCGGCTCTACTTCAATTAATGATGAAGGAGCATTAAACGAACTGCTTTCGTACGTGTACGTTTCAGGTGCAAACTTTCTGCCTTCATAGCCGGTATCTTCAAATGTATAATCGGAAATACTTTTTAAACGTTCCTCACTGTTTTCTGGATTGGGTATACTGCCGATCAGTGCTTTGGTATATGGATGAACAGGATTCTTGAAAATAGTATAAACATCAGCAGACTCTACAATATGACCGCCTAACATAACATAAACCCAGTCAGCATATTCGGCAACAACGCCAAAATCATGGGTGATCAGCAGAACAGAGGCATCCAAATCTGATTTATAATGATCAATTAAATCAAGGACCTGCCTTTGGATTGTAACATCCAGGGAAGTAGTTGGTTCATCAGCAATAATGAGTTTAGGTTTGCACGAGATTGCCATTGCAATTAGGATGCGCTGTTTCATACCGCCGGAAAGCTGCTCAGGGTACTGATCATAGATCTGGGCTGGATTTTTAAAACCGACTTGTTCCAGCAATTGCAGCGCTTCTGTCTTCAGGTCAGTTTTTGGAAGCAGCTTATGATATTTAAGCCCTTCTGTGATCTGTACGCCGACTTTCATCCCTGGATTGAGCGAGGCGATGGCATCCTGAAAAATCATGGATATTTCATTTCCTCTGATTTTTCGCATCTCTTTTTCAGATTGCTTTAACAAGTCTATTCCGTCAAAGGTGATGGAGCCTCTCTCAACCTTACCGTTAGGCGGCAAGAGATTTAATACTGAAAGAGAGGTAATGCTTTTTCCTGAACCAGATTCTCCAATCAATGCAACGGTCTGACCTTTTTCTATTTGAAGACTGACGTCATTTACCGCTATACTTTTTTCCCTTTTTTTCTTAAAAGCAACATTTAAATGTTCAATTTGTAATATATGCTGATCCATATTCTACACCTCACTTTACAACTTGTTTGTCTCTTCTACACTATTTTGAATACCTTGAATGATTAAATTAAGAGCGAATATCGTAACAGCAAAGCATGTAAGCGGAATTAATATAACCCATGGTGCAGCTTGCAATTTATTGAAGGACATTCCGATAATTCCTGACCATTCACCAGCTAAAGGAATATCTACTAGCTTTACATTAAAAGGATCACCTAGGGCTAATGTTTCCGCGCCGCCGATAAAAATAGCTAACACTCCTAAATGCGCTAAGAGTATCAATACTTGAATCATTTGCTGAGCAAATAAAAGCAGCAATTTTGTAGACAGCTCAGGGAGTACGTGTTTGTAATACACATAAGGCTTTTTTGCACCTATAGCAAATGTGTTATTGATATAGTCTTTGTTTAAAATGTTCCTGATCTCACGGGAAAAAGTTGAGATTAAAGGAGGGACACCGATACAAATTAATACAATACATTGCATCACGATTAGTTCCGTAAAACTCTTGCGCTCCATCGAATGCTTCATCAATAGTGAACTCATGAATAGGTAAGCTAGTATCGTTGTAGGAATCGTAAGTGTTGCTGAAACAAGATCGTTTAGAAAAGAGTAATTAGCTTTTGGATTGATAAGTGTGATTCCAACCGAAAGTACTATTCTAAAGAATGCGATTACAAATGCGATTAAAATGGTGTACTTAGCTCCATCAATGATTTGATAAAAAAGCTGTTTACCAAACAAATCAGTACCAAATGGTGGATGTTCAGATGGAGAATATGGAATGTGATCAATCATCTTTCCATCTTCATCATATTTAAAGTCCATCAGTTTCATGGCTTCTGACCTTTGAATATCCAAAATGTCGGTCCAAAAGAAACTGAAGACTAGTAAACCGAGAATAAAAAGCAATCCAATCAGAAATTGTGGCTGTTTTGCTAGTTTTATAATCATGCCGCATTTTCCTCCGTCTGTTTGTTATTTACTGACGCGTTATAGTTATCCGCAATTTCAAACAGGACCGAAAAAGGGATAGCAATGAATAGTGCAGTTACTAAAAAGGCGGCGCCCTTAGTATTCATTAATAAATACATAATTCCGTTCAGGTTGTAGACGTATTCCACAATAAACAGGTTTGAAAGCATGAAAACGAAGATTGTCTTTGAGTACTGAAACAGACTCGTCAGGATGTTTCTGAACACGTGTTTTAAAGTAATGTAAAAGCGGCTGAGTCCCATAGCTCTTGCTACTGTTACATAAGGTTTGTGCTGTTCTTCTCTCATTAGTAAGAGAGTAATTTTAAACAACTGAATGGTTGGCACGATTGAAAGTACAATAATTGGAAGCAGGTAAATAGGATTATTGTAGTCATTATAAAAATAGATAACGATGCCAGTCTTTTTATAGAGATAAACAATAAAAACCTGTAAAACAATGACAATAAATAAATCGGGCAGTGATTCTAATGCCGTTAAGAAGCCATAAATGATCCGCTGGATAAATCTTGGAAGCATCGTCGTAATGAATGTAAGAACGAGTGCAACAAGCAAGCCTACGAGCAGGGCAGCAAAGAAGATTTTCATGGAGTAAAAGAACTGATCATAGATTTCAGGAAACATGTCTTTCGTTACGGTTAAGCCCCTCAATGAATAGACATACACCTGTTGATGAAGCTGAGTGTTTATACCGAATATTAACGCTGGAAGAATACTGATAATAAGGATACCTAGGATGGTTGAACGCAAGCGCCTTAAATAACTATGGAAGGAAAAATACATAATACACCTCAGTTCATAAAATAGTAAAACGTATTCTAGCTGTTTACTAGTTTAGTAATTATGCGGCATCCTCCTCTGTTTTCTTTTTAACGGAGACGTTATAGTTATCCGCAATTTCAAACAGCACCGAAAAAGGGATGGCGATGAAAAGGGCAGTTACTAAAAAGACAACACCCTTCGTATACAGCAGTAATGTCAAAATTCCGTTTAAATTGTATACGTATTCTACGATAAACAGATTGGAAAGCATGAAAACAATAATGGGTTTTGAATATTGAATGAGACTCGTCAAAATGTTTCTAAACACATGTACTAATATGATGTAAAACCGGCTAAGTCCCATAGACTGGGCTACCGTTACATAGATTCTGTGCTGTTCTTCTCTCATTAATAAAAGAGTAAGTTTAAAGAGCTGAATGGTAGGTACTATGGAAAGTACGAGAACTGGCAGCAAATAAATAGGATCATCGAAATTATTATAAAAATTAATTAAAATACCTGTCTGCTTGTAAATGTAGACAATACATACTTGTAAAACAACGACGATAAATAAATCTGGAAAGGATTCTAACACCGTTAAAAAACCATAAATCATGCGCTGAATAAATCTTGGAAGCATTGTCGTGATGAAGGTAAGAATCAGTGCAATTAGTAAACCAACGATTAAAGCTAAAAAGAAAACTGTCATCGAGTAAAAGAACTTATCAAAGATCTCAGGAAATACATCGCGATTTACTGGTGCTCCCTTATACGAATATGTCGTATAAATCCAAACCTTTTCTTGTAAATGAAAGTTTACGCCAAATAAAAGCGATGGAAGCGCACTGATAAGAAGAATACCTAGCACTGTCGAGCTAAACCGTTTTGAATAGCTGCGAAAAGAAAACATGAAACACCTCTCTTCAAAATGTTTTTTAATTGAAATAATTGTAAACTAAATGACAAATTTTTGAAATTAAAATGTATGAATTTTCCAAAAGATATTTCTTTTATTTATTTGACGTACCATTTAACATAATTCATTCAAAAAATTACAAATAAAAAATACTGGAGCTATATCCAGTATTTTTGAGAAACCTTATGAAACTAGTTGGATTAGAGGAAGTACCATTAGCTGGGTTACGACATGCAGTATCATATGCGCGAACATCGCGTATTCCAAGCCTTTCTTCCAAAAAAGATATCCAAAGAAAACAGCGAGAACTCCATTTAAAACAAAAGCACGGGCTATGATTATGTTATTGAGCTCTCCATATAAAGCCTCTGTAGCTGGCAGGTGTCCCGCTGAAAAAAGAATGGCTGCCAGTATAATTCCGATCCAGTAAAAAGAGGAAGGAATGGTTTCGTTAGATTTTTTGAATATGAAAGATAATAGCCAGACAATCAATGTCATCAGGAAAAGGCGCATCAGAACTTCTTCAACAATACCTCCGTACAATACTCCCGCAAGTGTGGCTTTCCACCATACGGCACCTTCGCCATTTCCGAGCTTGGGCATGTGAGGCTGAAATAAAAACAAATCGGTTAGAATCATAAAAAAAGATCCAATTGCGCCGCCTATAAGAGCGAGTTTTAAAGCAGGCAGATCGATGACAGGTTTCTTTTTCTCAGCAATCCACGCCCTAAGCAAGGGAAGTGTCAGGCCTGTGCGTTCGGTAAGCCTTAAACCAATCCAGCTTAATATAGTAGCCAATACTCCAATTTGAAGTGAAGCTATGATTATCATTACTGGCAGTGGAAAAGGAATGGCGTCCATAATTTTTGCATACTCAGCAGCTGTTAATGTGTTTTTCAACGATTCCAGCTGAAAAGGAACTACAAAAGCTCCTGCAAGTAAACCTAATAGACCAAGAAATAAGGCGATTTTTAAGTGTTTCATTTGTTGCATCCTCCATGTTACTTATCAATATTTAAAATGTCTTTCTTTAACCACTGTATGCCTTCCATGACGAATTCTTTCTTCGGGGATGAATGCGGCGTATGTTCTAAAACCCAATAAATATTGTTCTGTTTGGCAATGAAACTCAAAATCTCTTTTATCGGAAAATAAACATCATCACTCTCATGTGATGGATGAATGGGGATCCAAATGTATTTCTCTTCAATGAATTCAATATTATGAAGATGAACAACTTTAATGTAATCCTGCCATTTTTGAATTAAGTCTAGCGGGTTCATAGATAACTTTGCAGCAGCCAGCAGATAATCACCGATATCAATGCAAAGCTTCAGTCCGTACTTTTCCCAAACGGACAGAGGAAACTTATGAAGATACTCGATGCCTTTTGCGGATCTCCCCATTCCTAGTTTTGGTTCGCAGACAATTGGCAGATTATACTTTGTCTGGAGGAGAGATAACCTTTGTAATCCTTCTTCTATTAATGTTTTAGGATCTTTTGAATCATCTTGAATATAAGGAAAATGAACAAGTATGTATGCTGCCCCAGCTTCCGCTATCCGCTTTACTTCGTTCTCAAATTGAATCCATGCTTTGTCGGGCTCATAATGCACGTATTCAATAAGATCGTATTTGCTGTCATTGCGAAAAAGGGGTGAATGAAGTCCGAAGCTTTTGTTCGACCTTTTAACCATACCTAAAAAATGTTGATAAGCATCTTCATTCTCGAATTCTCCTATTTCGATATGACTCGTTTCATCTATAAAAAGGTCCTGTAACAGGGAAATATCAGACATGATTGTACTTCCTGATATCGCTATTTTGTGTGCCATGTGCAGCTCCTTTCAGTCTTTAAGCGTGAAAAAAGACAGGATCGGCATCCCGTCTTTTTAAAATCCTCCTCCGCCACCGCCAGAATGGTGATTTTGCTGTGAAGAGTTCCAGGCAGCTGCGTTGTTGATTTTGTTTTGATCACTTACGTTTTCCTCAAGTTCATATTTTGCATTGTATCTTTTATACCTCTGTTTCGTTCTCCAATGTACAATTGCAAAAAGCAACAGGACCGCAGCGAGTGGTGATAAAATAAACACCCAAAACATTTGAAACACCTCCTAGAGATCGTGGTGCAATAGTTAATCTATGAAGTTAGTTTTTAGATATGCTTATAAAAAAGCAGGTCATCGACAAAGCGCCCATTTAAGTAAAATTCACCAACAAGTCTTCCTTGTTCCTGGTAGCCGCATTTTTTGTAAAATCGGATCGCTTTCTCATTTGTTGATAAGACGCGTAAAGAAAGCTTCGTTTTGCCGTTGTCCCGCGCCAGCTCCTCCACTGCATGCATAAGCTCAAAGCCGATGTTCTGTCCATGATAATCAGGGTGAACAGCCATCGCAAGATCTGCTACATGCAGGTTAGAAGGGACTGGAAACACATCTTTATAAAAAATGTAGCCGCAGACCTTTCCGTTGCATCGAGCGACAATTTGACTGCCGGCAGGAAACTGCTTCCCATAATCTTCAGGTGAATCCCAGCGGATATCTGGTGCAGGTGTTGTTTCTATGTTCCAAACGAGATGATCAATTTCAACAAGCCCGGGGTAATCCGCAGGTGTTGATAAGGAAATTTCTAATGCAGGTTTCTCCATGTTACACACTCCTCACCTAGAAAATTCCATAAAGAGACATAAAACTCCTTTATTTTCACAAGAATTGTTTGAAAATTGAAGGGGGTCTGTCCCGGGTCTGACCCGGGACAGACCCCCTTCAATTTAGACACAATTTCAACACATGCAACATACAAACAGCTTTGCTTTTTAGGACATGAATCACTATAATATAAGAGGAATCCTTAGAAGCAGTCCATGTACGGACTGTTTTTTGTGGTTATACAGCGAAAGATTTAAGTTAAAACTTTTAATAGAAGTCAAACAGCGAAGGTGAAAGATATGAAACGTGCTAGACTAATATATAATCCAAGTTCAGGAAGAGAAACTGTAAAGAAACAGCTTCCTTATATTTTGGATAGACTTGAAAACGCAGGATATGAAACATCATGTCATGCGACTACACCTGAAGATGGCTGCGCTACACGTGCGGCACTCCTTGCTGGGGAACGAGGTTTTGACCTTGTCATAGCAGCTGGCGGAGACGGAACAATCTATGAAGTAGTAAACGGACTTGCAAGCCTTGAGAATCGTCCAATGCTTGGTATCATTCCTGCGGGAACGACAAATGACTTTGCGCGTGCAGTAGGTGTACCGCGAACGATCGAAGGTGCTTGTGATGTTCTTTGCGGCGGTACCCACATGCCGGTTGATATCGGTAAAGTAAATGATAAATTCTTTATTAATATTGCAGGCGGCGGTCGAATAACAGAACTTACTTATGAAGTGCCGAGCAAGCTCAAAACGATGATTGGTCAGCTTGCGTATTTCCTTAAAGGAATCGAAATGCTTCCATCGATTCGTCCCACATATGTTGAGATTGAATTTGATGACAAGGAAAAGTATGAAGGCGAGATCATGTTGTTTTTAGTAGCCAATACGAACTCTGTCGGGGGGTTTGAAAAACTTGCTCCATCTTCTGAATTCCATGACGGACTTTTCGATGTGGTCATCTTAAAGAAAACAAACCTTGCTGAGTTTGTCCGTATCGCATCCCTTGCGATTCGCGGCGAACACATTCATGATGATCATGTTATCTACAAAAAAGCGAAGCGTGTTAAAGTAACACCTCGCGAAAAGATGCAGATCAACCTCGACGGTGAGCTGGGCGGGATTCTGCCAGGTGAATTCGAAAACCTGCATCACCACTTCGAGTTGTTAGTGCCAAAAGAAAGAATCAAACCATAATATAAGCAAACGAGATTGAACACCTAAGCATAGAGCTATTAGGTGTTCTTTTTTTGATGGGGAAATTAAAGGGGGAGAAATTCAATATGAAGAACAACTCAAATATCCAAAAGTATAAAAGGCTGGCACCTTTCTACGATAAGTTTATGGGCAACCGTCTTTTTCGGAAGGCACGGCAGCAAGCTTTTTCTGAAATTGAAGTTCGGCAAGGGGACTCTTTATTGTTAGTTGGAGTAGGTACAGGCGAAGATTTTCCGTTTTTGCCCGCAGGTGCGTCTGTTACAGGTATTGATCTTTCTGAAGACATGTTAAGAATTGCTGAGAGTAAAAAGATCAGCTGGGATATTACACTGCTCCAAATGAATGCTGAAGACATGGATTTCGGTAATCAAAAGTTCGAAGTTATCGTATTAAATTTAATCCTAAGTGTTGTAGAGCATCCTGAAAAAGTACTAGAGAAAAGTTTGAACTGTTTAAGCCCTGGCGGCACGTTATTGATATTTGATAAATTTATAGATTCCAATCAGAAACCGAATGTGGTTAGAAGATTCCTAAACAAAATCACTTCAGTGATCGGGACGGATATTACTCGTGATTTTTACAAAATTAAGAGTGACTTTCCGATTGAAATTACAAAGGAATACAAGACGATTAATGACCTTTATACCATTATCGTCGCACGGGAAAGCCTATCAAACGATATATCAGTATAGTCCATTTACAGTAATGCGATTTATCCCCTTTGCATGATTGTCTCTTCCTTTATTTTGTTAGAAAATTAAAGCAATTCATAAAAAAGGAAGCGGAGGGGTTTGGTTATGAAAAAGTTTTTTGCGTTGTGCTTAACATTCATGATGGCTGCAGCTTTTTTCCTGCCACAGCAAAATGCGAAGGCGGTTGCTGGTATAGAAGTAGACACGGAGTTGACGAAAGTCCTTAGTGATCTTACATCTAACACACTGGTAGAAGCGGTAGTTACGTATGAATCATTGCCGAGTTCATCAGATGTAACAGCACTGCAAAATCTAGGTTTGGAAACAAAAACGTTCAGCAAACTGCCAATGGTTGCTGTTAAAGGAACGAAGCTTGAGATTACATCACTCCTATCAAGCAGTTTAGATGCAGTATCGGTCTACCATAACAAAGACCTAAACTTTTTAATGAAAGACAGCCGCAAATTAATAGGGGCTGAGCGAGTATGGAACGAGTTAGGATTTACAGGAAAGGGTACAACTGTTGCCGTTATTGACAGCGGAATCGATGCTACACATCCTGATCTGCCGTTTGGCGAAGAAAAAGTTATTCAAAACGTAAAATTCTTAGCGGGGGATTTGTTCTCGAACGAACCGCTTTACCTTGAAAATGTTCAAAACACTGATACTTCTTCTGGTCATGGAACTCACGTTGCCGGAACAATCGCAGGACTTGGAACAGCGAGTGAAGGGTTGTATACAGGCGTTGCACCAGACGCGAAGCTGGTAGGTCTTAGCACAGGTGAAGGAATCAACATCTTTTGGGCGTTAGAAGCATTTAACTATGCGATTGAAAATCAAGAAGAGTACGGCATTGACGTCATTTCAAACAGCTGGGGAACAACAGGTGATTACTCGGCAAACGATCCAATCAACGTAGCAAGTAAAGAAGCACATGACGCTGGGATGGTCGTAACGTTCGCAGCGGGTAATGAAGGGCCAGACGATAACACGTTAAATCCTTATTCTGCAGCTCCTTGGGTCATTTCGGTTGCTGCCGGAACAAAGGACAAGCAGCTGGCAGACTTCTCATCTCGAGGAGTTGAAGGAGATAACCTGCTTCACCCGGACATTACAGCACCAGGTGTTGATATCGTTTCTACAAAATCAAAAACTGGCGTGGTCATGAACGCACTTGGTTCAGTAACAGATGCAGAATATATTGAGCCGGAACACCTTGCAAACTACACAACAGCAAGCGGCACAAGCATGGCTACACCGCACATTTCAGGTGTTGCAGCTCTAATGCTTGAAGCGAACCCGAACTTGCAGCCGGACCAAGTTCTTCAATTGCTGGAATCAACAGCTGATCCGATGGCTGGCTATAAGCTTCATGAAGTGGGAGCTGGATACGTAAATGCATATGAAGCTGTAAAAGCGGCTGGTAATTAATGAACAGTGAACAGACCTGAATTTTTGGGTCTGTTCTTTTTATATTTTGCCATTTGGTGTCCATAAGCAGTTGTGCTACAATCAGAAAAGCATAATGGACAAAAAGGGACGATGAA
Organism: Fictibacillus sp. NPDC058756; assembly: GCF_042746035.1. Lineage (NCBI taxonomy): Bacteria > Bacillati > Bacillota > Bacilli > Caryophanales > Fictibacillaceae > Fictibacillus > Fictibacillus sp. NPDC058756. The sequence continues at coordinate 51,342 of NZ_JBHYPU010000002.1, forward strand.
AATGACAAAGGCTGATTTGCCTGTTCATAAAAATGAGAGTTATGAAGTTGATATAGTAGATTTAACCCATGAAGGCGCTGGAGTTGCGCGCGTTAATGGGTTTACTTTGTTTGTACCGAATACTTTGCCTGGAGAGCGTGCAAAGATAAAGGTTGTTGGCGTTAAAAAGGGATTCGGTTTCGGAAGATTAGAAGAACTTATAGAAGAGAGTCCAGAACGAGTTGAACCGCCATGCCCGATCTACAAATGGTGCGGAGGCTGCCAGCTTCAGCATCTATCCTATGAAGGACAGTTAGAATATAAACGCAAGCAGGTAGAAGATGTACTCACACGAATCGGAAAACTTGAGGGAGTACCTGTATTGCCAACACTCGGTATGGGTGACGAGCCGTGGCGCTACCGAAACAAAGCACAAGTACCAGTAGGTCAGCGTGACGGTAGAATCATCACAGGCTTCTACCAAAAACGCAGCCACGAAATCGTAGAGATGGACAGCTGCATTATTACGGGAGATACGAACGATGATGCCGTTCAAGCGGTGAAAGAAATCGTTAATAAGTACAACATTACAGCTTATGACGAACAAAAACACAAAGGCATTCTCCGCCATATCATCGCACGATATGGTAAAACTACTGGTGATTTAATGATTGTTTTGGTCACAAACGGCAAAGATCTGCCGCAGCGTAAAAAGATTATTGAAGACATTACATCAGCACTTCCAGAGATAAAATCAATCGTGCAAAACGTGAACTCTAAGCGTACGAATGTAATTTTTGGTGATGAAACACGAGTGCTATGGGGTGCTGAATATATTCATGATTATATCGGTGACATCAAGTTCGCCATATCAGCTCGATCTTTTTATCAGATCAACCCAGATCAAACGAAAGTACTTTACGATCAAGCGTTAAAATACGCCGAATTGAACGGAGACGAAACTGTTATTGATGCGTACTGCGGGATCGGCACAATCTCACTTTTCCTCGCTCAAAAAGCCAAGAAAGTGTACGGAGTAGAAATCGTACCAGAAGCCATTGAAGATGCAAGACGAAACGCAGAATTAAACAACATCACAAATGCTGAGTTCGCAGTAGGAAAGTCAGAAGATGTGATTCCTGAGTGGAAGAAACAAGGCATCACGCCAGACGCGATCGTAGTCGATCCGCCGCGTAAAGGCTGTGACGAGGAACTCTTAAAAACGATTATCGAGATGAAGCCTGAACGCGTTGTCTATGTAAGCTGTAATCCGGCAACATTGGCCCGTGACCTCCGTGTTTTAGAAGATGGTGGATTTAAAACTGTGGAAGTACAGCCCGTTGATATGTTTCCGCAGACGACGCATGTTGAAGCAGTTGCGAAGCTTGTACTCTCATAACTTTAAGGAGCCTTATTCCTTGGTGGATGAGGCTTTTTAGTTTATTTTATTCTGTTTAATAATTTTCCATAATTTATAGATGTACAGTGATTGATAATCAGTTTAAAGACATGATATAAGTGTAAAGGAATATTTTTTTACCTGGATTATTATCCATATTGAGAGGATTTGAGCTTGAAATGATAGATAATTTTTGGCGTGATTTACCGCGTCCATTTTTTGTACTTGCACCAATGGAAGATGTGACAGATGTAGTTTTTCGTCATGTTGTAAGTAAAGCCGGGCGGCCAGATGTGTTTTTCACAGAGTTTACAAACTCGGATAGCTATTGTCATCCGGAAGGCTTAAAAAGTGTCCGCGGCCGTTTGACGTTTACAGAAGATGAACAGCCGATAGTGGCACATATTTGGGGTGATAATCCCGAATATTTCCGCCAAATGAGCATTGGCATGAAAGAGATGGGATTTAAAGGCATTGATATAAATATGGGCTGCCCTGTACCAAATGTAGCTTCAAGAGGGAAAGGAAGCGGCCTTATTCTGCGTCCGGATGTTGCAGCAGAACTTATTCAAGCAGCAAAAGCAGGCGGACTGCCTGTCAGTGTGAAAACACGACTTGGCTTCAAGGAGGTAAATGAGTGGGAGGAGTGGCTTACGCATATTTTAAAACAAGATATTGCAAACCTTTCTATTCATTTACGTACAAGAGAGGAAATGAGCCTAGTACCTGCACATTGGGAGCTTATTCCCGAAATCAAAAAACTGCGTGACCATATCGCACCAGATACACTGCTAACCATCAATGGAGACATCCCTGACCGTCAAGTCGGACTGCAGCTTGCTGAGAAATACGGTATTGATGGTGTAATGATCGGGAGAGGGATTTTTAAAAATCCCTTTGCTTTTGAAAAAGAGCCAAGAGAGCATAGCAGCCAAGAATACCTTGATCTTTTAAGACTGCAGCTTGACCTTCAGGATCAATATGCAGAAGAAGTACCGCGTTCAATCACAGGGCTTCATCGTTTTTTCAAAATCTATGTCAAAGGATTCCCTAGAGCGGCTGAATTGCGAAATCAATTGATGAACACGAAATCAACAGATGAAGTGCGTGCATTGCTTGCTAACTTAGACTGATGACTTATAAAAGCATATAGAAAATACAGTGAAAACAGTATGGAAACTCATGGGTTACATACTGTTTTTGTTTATTTATTTTTCACTTCATTACTAGAGTTCGAGTCCTTATAAATTGACTAAAAAGTTATGGGATAGAGGAAGACGGAAGCCCTTGCAGAATAAAATATGCAATCAGAATATTGTAACGACAAGGAGGAGTTACGTTATGAAATTGCTGCTTACATCTGCAGGCGTTAATAACAAAAGCATACACGATGCGCTAGTTGATATGCTGGACAAGCCGATCGCCGAATCTAGCGCACTGTGCATCCCCACTGCGATGTACGGACATCCTTGGGTCGGACCAGGCGTGAAAACTTGGGAATTCATCAGCGGGAATTCTGAGAATCCAATGGTTGATCTGGGCTGGAAGTCTGTTGGGGTGCTGGAGCTCACAGCGCTGCCAAGCATTGATGAAGAACGATGGGTACCGCTGGTCCGCGAGACGGACGTCCTGTTGGTGTCGGGCGGCGACGCTCTCTACCTGTACCACTGGATGCAGCAGTCAGGGCTGGCAGATCTCTTGCCTTCGCTTCCCGCAGTCTATGTGGGAATGAGTGCTGGGAGCATGGTGATGGCACCAAACATTGGGGAATTCTTCGTAGGCTGGACTCCACCCAACGGTGGTGATAAAACACTAGGCCTGGTCAATTTTGCAATGTTCCCCCATGTGGATCACGACATGCTGCCATATAACACGATGGCTGCTGCAGAGAAATGGGCAGCCGGGATGCAGGGGCCGGCGTATGCAATTGATGATCAAACCGCCATCAAAGTGATCGATGGAGAGGTCGAAGTTGTATCCGAAGGGCATTGGAAACTGTTTACGCAAAATTAGTTCTAAAGTAATGAAGCTTATAATTCACACTTACTAAAACAAAAGTCAGAATAAAGATTGATTAGAAGAAGGAGAAAAGCAGGATAAAAACCTGCTAACTCCTTCTTTTTTATGCTTTTATAAATTACTTAGCAGTGATTTTCCCTTATCCTATTTGGTATATTCTACCTACACACCCTAAAATAATTAGCTATAATTTATATTTTTGTAAAATTAAGATAATTCTTATTGTTCATTCGAAACTTTTTCTTCTCCTCTATAATGAAGACTATCCAATTAATAGGAGGTATTACATAGTGAAGAAAAAGCTTTTAGCACCTGTACTTTTGTCGTCAGCACTGTTGGTAGGCTCAATTCCCGTAAACGTCCTTGCACAACCTATTAACTCTAGTGAAGTTAGCGTACAAGCTTCTAAAGAGTGGAATGAAAAAAAAACGAGTGTTCCTTTTTTTGTGAAGGAGCGTTCGGCGGAAAAGTTCTCTTCTAGCAGTCCTTCTAATGCCTTAAATTATTTGAAGAAAAATCAAGATAAGATCGGGATCAACAATCCTGATAAAAATTTAAAAGTGAAAAGTGTACAAAGAGATGAACTGGGCATGACGCATGTCCGCTTTACTCAAGCAATCAATGGAATTCCTGTAGAAGGATCTGAAATTATTGCACATTTTAATAAAAATAATGAAGTAGTATCTGTGAACGGCAGAACAAATCAGACTCTTGCTGTTGAGGCAGTGGATACAACTGCTTCTCTCAGCAGTGAAGCAGCACTTCAAGCTGCATTATCGTCTGTTAATGCTCCAGAAGAACTGACATATGACCCAACTGCTGAGCTTGTCGTTTATCCTTTTAAAAATAAAAATCATACAGCTTATAAAGTGAATGTTAACTTCATGGGTGATGAGCCAGGAAACTGGTTTGTGTACGTGGATGCAAAGTCAGGAGAAGTGATTGATAAGTTTAATGGCTTGATGCATGCTGAGGAAAATAAAACGCAAACTGGCTCGGGAAAAGGTGTGCATGGTGAACACAGGAACCTGCATATTACCCGTGTGAAGGAAGATAATTCAAGCACGAAATTTGCTTTAGCAGACTACTCACATGAAAATCTTGAAGGAATCTTCACTTATGATGCTACAGCTGATTGGGACTCCAGCAATGACGCCCTATATACAGGGAATTCTGCGTCTTTCATAAGCGACTATGATCGGGCGGCCGTAGATGCTCATTATAATTCTGAGAAAGTTTATGAGTATTATCTAAACGAACATGGTCGCAATTCTCTGGATGGAGAAGGAATGGCAATTAATTCTTATGTACACATAGGTGTCGATTACAATAATGCGTTCTGGAATGGGCGTTATATGGCTTATGGGGATGGCGACGGTAAGTTTTTCATTCCATTATCAGCCGGTCTTGACGTTGCAGCCCATGAAATGACTCATGGTGTGATCTCTCATACTGCGAACTTGGCATACCGCAATCAATCCGGTGCACTAAATGAATCATTTGCTGACGTTTTTGGTGCGCTCGTTGACGACAGTGATTGGGAAATGGGCGAGGACATTATGGCACCAGCTGCAAAAGCCGATGGTGTCACAAGACTGCGCAGCTTAAGTGATCCAAACAGCGTTGTCGTAAGTAATCCGCAAAGAGCAGCTTACGGCAGTGGAGTGTATCCAGCTCATATGGATGAATTTTATAACATGCCGCTTAATGTAGATAATGGCGGTGTTCATGTTAACTCTTCCATTACAAACCATGCAGCATACTTGATTGGACAAGAACTTGGAAGAGAAAAATTAGGGAAGATTTATTATCGTGCTTTATCTGTTTATCTAACTTCAAATTCCAATTTTAGCGACGCTCGCCAGGCTCTCGTTCAGTCAGCAAGCGACCTTTATGGGGAAGGAAGTGCCGAAGAGAATGCTGTAAACGCAGGATTTGATGCGGTGGGAATTTACTAAAAGAAAAATTATCACGGATGTATTCTAGATAAGAGGCACCTCAGGAATAACCACTGAGGTGCTTTCTGTTGTCCATTTCTAATAGGAAAGCGAGCATCCTGGAATGGAAATCCACTCTACTTATAGCAACAGCAATAATTATTTAAAATATTCAAATAATTACAACTTTTATAAATAAATTGTAATCTATCAAAATACCCACTATAATACAATTTATTAGGAAGACAGTTGTCTTTTTCGGGTGGAATACATTAGGTGTACATCCTATTGTTTCCTTGCAAAAGACTTTGTTTTACTGCAGGTTTTTGAGATTAAACAGCTTTACAATTCTAACTTAGATTGGTGATGACATCTATGAAAAGTATACTGAAAAAGTGGAATCAATTGAGTCTTGTTAAACAAATCATTATTGGATTGATTGTTGGTATTATCCTAGCTGTAACGATTCCGCAAGCAGCAAAACCTGTTGTTATTTTTGGCTCTTTATTTGTAGGTGCTCTAAAAGCTATTGCACCTGTGCTGGTATTATTCCTGGTTATGTCGGCTATCGCGCAACATAAGGCGGGCCAACAAACGAACATGAAATCGATTATCTCTTTATATCTTTTAGGAACATTTCTAGCAGGATTAATCGCTGTTATTGCAAGTTTTATCTTCCCAGTAGGTTTGACCCTTGGAAAGGGAGCAGAAGGTGTAACTCCTCCGGGTGGTGTTGTGGAAGTACTCAAAACCTTGCTGATGAACGTTGTTGATAATCCATTTAACGCCCTTGTTAACGCAAACTACATCGGTATTTTGGCATGGGCGGTACTTTTAGGTCTGGCATTAAGAAATGCACAGGATACGACAAAAACGATGATCTCTAATGTTTCGGATGCTGTAGCTAAACTGGTTACTTGGGTGATTAAGCTTGCGCCGCTAGGAATCATGGGATTAGTTGTTGAATCAATCACGTCAAACGGTATTGAATCATTACTAAGCTATGGGAAGTTACTTGCGTTATTGATCGGTTGTATGATTTTCGTAGCGCTTGTTGTCAATCCGATCATTGTGTTCATGGCTATAAGGCAAAACCCTTATCCACTTGTATTCAATTGTTTGAAGGAAAGTGGTATCACAGCTTTCTTTACCCGCAGCTCAGCTTCCAATATTCCTGTAAATATGAAATTATGTGAGAAGCTAGGTTTGGATAAGGATAGTTATTCAGTATCCATTCCATTAGGGGCAACCATTAATATGGCTGGCGCTGCTGTTACCATATCAGTTTTGACACTTGCCGCTGTTCATACACTAGATATTCAGGTTGATCTGGGTACTGCAATTCTCCTTAGCGTCCTATCCGCTATCTGTGCTTGTGGCGCTTCAGGGGTTGCTGGTGGATCACTATTACTGATTCCTCTCGCTTGCAGTTTATTTGGAATTCCAGGTGATGTGGCTATGCAGGTAGTTGGAGTAGGCTTTATCATTGGCGTGCTGCAAGACTCATTTGAAACGGCTCTGAACTCATCAACTGACGTACTTTTTACTGCTGCAGCTGAATATAAAGAGTGGCGTAAAGATGGCAAAGAAATAAATATTGAAAAAGCAGCTTAAGCAAGAAATTTTCTTGCATTGCAAAAAGAATGGCACCCCAACGATCTTAGTGTTGGAGGTGCCGTTTTCGTTCACAAATACCCATAATATAAGAGGAATTATTAGGAAGTGCATGGAATGACTTAAGTGGTGATTATTTTATAACCACAGGAGGTTAATCATGGGAAGATTAATTCATTTTGAAATTCATGTGGATGACATGGAACGAGCAATGAAGTTTTATGGAGAAGTGTTTGGTTGGTCGTTTCAGGATTGGAGTGAGTACGCGGGATTGCCATATTTTGGAGCAGTAACAGGTGACGAGAATACACCAGGGATCAATGGCGCTCTAATGAAGCGGCAAAGTCCACCGCCAGAACCTAATCAACCTGTAAATGGCTTTACTTGTACAATGGGAGTAGAAAATTTCGACCAGACAGAGAGTAAGATTCTAGAGCATGGCGGGAAGGTCGCAATGCCAAAATATGCGCTTCCAGGAATGGCGTGGCAAGGATATTACATAGATACAGAGGGTAATATTTTCGGAATCCATCAACCTGATGAAAATGCAAAATAAATAATTCAAGAAGGCAACACCCGATCTTGGGGAGTTGCCTTTTTAAATTTTATACAAATTATCAGTCTGAATGATGTCCATTTAGCTTTGAAAAATTAGCCCCATGAAAAAAATTACAGGGCAGGATTGTTAACGGTCTCATCATGTCGTGATCTTCGTGCTCTAAACGGTGGCAGTGCCATATATAATCCCCGCAATAAGGCTGGAACTTCATAATGATTCGAACCGTTTGTCCGCCTGCTACGAGAACGGTATCTTTCAAACCGAAATCTGCTGGGAGAGGTTCTACTAGATTTCCGTTCTCATCGTAACGATCAATTACGCGGAAATTGACCAGATGTATATGAATAGGATGAATCCCGGGAGTTTCATTCACTAGCTCCCATATTTCTGTAGAACCAATCAGCGGTGTCTCTGTTTTTGGATCCATCCATGTTTTATCATCAAACAATAGCATAAGGCGTCCGAATTCATCTTGTGAATCCTGTAATGTTAACCGTCTTACTTTTCTTACACAATTTAATGAAAAAGGCTCAATGTGACTTAGGTGGAGTGGGACCCATGATTGATCAGGAAAAGATAAAGGCTTAGTTACTTGGATTTCCATGATATCTCCGGTTGGATTTCCTAATTCAAAACCATCTTGCAATACAATGTTTTGTCCTCTTAGCTTTGAAAAATCAACAACGATATCAACACGTTCGGCTGGTGAAACATCTAAACTTTCTACCCTGATGGGGCGTTCAAGAAGGCCGCCATCCGTCCCAATTAAATAAAATGGCATATGGTTGCTGAATTGATATTTATATGTTCTGGTATTAGAAACGTTCAAGAGGCGAAATCTGTACTTTCGGGGCTGCACTTGTAAATATGGCCAAACTTTTCCGTTGACGGTAATGGTATTCCCTAAAAATGCTGAGACGATAGAAGGGTATGGTATATTAGGTGGCGGATTTTCTGGCTGGGCAGGATAGAACAGCGAACCATCTGGATTAAAGGATTTATCTTGAATGACAAGCGGTATTTCGTATTTTCCTTTTGGAAGCGGAAGTGTTCTTTCATGCTTATCGCGAATAAAGTAAAGACCTGCAAGACCTGCATACACATTTAAGCGGGTAATAACGAGTGCATGGTCATGATACCAAAGGCAAGATGCCCGTTCTGCATTCGGATAATGATAGATTTCTTTCTTAAAGTGAGGACCAGTTTGCCAAAAGTTTCTCGTAAACCATGCTTCAGGATGACCATCGCTGTCTGGTTCTTATGGACTTTCATGCAGATGGACAACGGTACGCACTTCCGGATTATGATGGGCTCCGTGAATCGTTTTATCAACAGGTAAAAAATGTTTAAGGGGTAAATGGTTTGTCCATCTCACATATATAGGCTGATTTCTTTCAACATTAAATGTTGGACCAGGCACTAGCCCATTGTAGCCCCATACTTTGGCTGCAGGCAGATCTCTATGAAACTTGTGAAGGGTCTCGATCATACGCATCTCATACAGAGGTTCCCCTTTAAATTGTTCCTTTGGCTTAATTTTTCTAACTCCAAATAATTCAATCTCCTTTTTAAAAGTGTCCCCTTCTATAATCAATGGCTATCAAATAGTTATTGCTTGTTTGAATGCCCAGTCATAAAACTTTTTTAAAGCAAGATGCGCATTTGGCTTTGAAGCTGCCTAGATATATAAGCAGTCGCTAAAAAAGGGAATTCGATTAACTAATACCAAATGTTTTTTTATCAATAAGTCTTTCATACTATTAAATGAATATCTTTAATTAATGGGTCTTTAGTTGTCTATATTAATTAGGGGGAATGTTATGAAAGCTATCGTTTGTAACAAATATGGTTCACCTGATGTACTTCGATTTGAAGAAGTAGAAAAGCCTATTCCAAAGGACAATCAAGTACTAGTGAAGGTTCATGCATCATCCTTAAATTATGGCAATTTGGTTCTTTTAAAAGGAGAACCGTTCTTGGCCCGCTTTGCTTTCGGTCTCACAAAACCAAAATACCCAATACCCGGAGGTGACATTGCCGGGCGGGTGGAAGCTGTCGGAAAAGATGTAATACAGTTTAAGCCGGGTGATGAAGTGTTCGGTGATCTTTCAAGTTGTGGGTGGGGTGGTTATGCTGAATATGTAACTGCAGCCGAAAGTGCATTAGCAATGAAACCAGCTAATCTATCTTTCGAAGAAGCCGCTGCGGTACCGATGGCGGCAGTTACTGCCCTTCAAAGTCTGCGCGATAAAGGTAAAATCCAGACCGGCCAAAAAGTTTTGATTTATGGTGCCTCTGGCGGTGTGGGAACATTCGCTGTTCAAATTGCAAAATCATTTGGAGCTGAGGTAACGGCTGTATGCAGTTCGAGAAACTTAGGTATTGCGCGCTCAAATGGTGCAGACAATATAATAGATTATACGAAAGAGGATATTTCTGAAAAAATTGACCATTATGATCTGATTCTTGGTGTTAATGGTTCTCAGCCAATTTCAGTATATAAAAGAGCTTTAAAACCTAATGGAATTTTTGTTAATGTAGGAGGTTCAGGTTCTCAATTGTCCCAAGCTATGTTTCTAGGTCCGTGGATTTCAATGACAGGGAGTAAGAAGGTAAGTACCTTTTTACAAAGGCAAAACCAAAAGGATCTAATTTATGTGAAAGAACTTCTTGAGACCGGCAAAGTAAAACCTGTTATTGATAGATGTTACAAGTTAAGTGAAGTATCCGAGGCTTTTAGGTACTTTGAAGAAGGACACGCTCAAGGGAAAGTAGTTATCACGATATGAAGAGTGAATGGGATTTATCTTATAATCGGATCAGTTTTAAGAAGGAGCTCGCTGTATGGAGTTCCTTTTTTCATTTTGTAAATCAGAAGCAGTCTCATTCAAATGGTATAATTTTATACAATAAGGTTATTTTGTTAGATTCTTTAATAATCTGGCTAAACTATTTTTAGGAATAAAAATTATGAAATGGGGGTGTTGGCATTGAAAAGGTTTTTATTCATTCTGGTTTCGGTTTTATTACTTTCTGGATGCTTCAATGATGGCAAAAATACATCCGAGGAAAGCGAGAAGGATACAGTAGAAGTTCTTGCAAGACAAGCTGAGGTGATTACAACAGATTTGGACATACCTTGGAATATTACAAAACAGAATAACACCTTTTATTTAAGCCAACGACCTGGCTATATTGTTAAAGTTGATGGTGATAGCGGAACAAAAACGGTTCAAAATATGGAAGTTACAAAGAAAATTCTGCACAGTGGAGAGGGAGGATTGCTAGGTTTCATTCTGGCTCCTGATTTTAATACTTCTCAAGAAGCGATCGCATACCATACCTATAGAGAAGATGGTGCTGTTTTAAACCGAATAATTGCATTGAAATTGGCCGGTAATACATGGACGGAAAAAGGAATTATACTTGAGGAAATCCCAGGAGGCAGAATCCATAACGGCGGACGAATTCAAATTGGCCCTGATGGTAAATTGTATGCTACCGCTGGCGATGCAGGGAATCCGGAAAATGCTCAAAACCTTCAAACGTTAGCCGGGAAGATCTTACGCATGGAGTTGGATGGTTCGATTCCGGGCGATAATCCATTTAATAATTCTCTTGTCTATTCATATGGCCATCGAAATCCGCAAGGGCTAGCTTGGGACAAAAACGGAATTCTGTATAGCTCAGAGCATGGTCAATCTGCACATGATGAAATTAATTTAGTTGAGCCAGGGAAAAACTATGGCTGGCCGAATATTGAAGGCGATGAACAAGAATCTGGCATGGTTTCACCGATTTTTCATTCAGGGGATGATACGTGGGCACCATCGGGAATGGCCATTACAGATAACAAAATCTATGTATCGAATTTACGCGGCGAACAAATTTTAGTGGTTAATCTGGATGAGAAAACGGTCGATACTTTTTTTCAAAGTGCAGGGAGAATGCGTGATGTGCTGATTGAAGGTAACGCATTATATACGATTACGAATAATCGTGACGGAAGAGGCACTCCGCGAGAAGGAGATGATAAATTGTTGAAACTGCCTTTATTGGAGCAGTGATAAATTCGCTTAAATTACATTGAAACAAAAACACCCATATCTCATATGATATTATGAATTTTTAAAAGTGGGTGAAAGTGTTGAATTCTTATAGATATAGACAGGATTGGACAGCTGTTTTACAACTTCTAAATCAAAGCTTATATGCCGAGGAAATGGTTTGTTCCATGAGTACTCAATTATTTGTTATCCCGGCAACAGCAGACCTAAAAGGAAATGCTGAAATGCACAACAGTCTAGTCCCAGCTTCATATCATCGAGTGACAGCAGCAGGAAGTGCAATACGTCTGCAAAACGGTGAAACGCATGAGACAATCATTCGCATTTTGGTTTCATGTGTAAACAATGGACTGAAAAGAGATCAAGAAGTAACCAAATGGCTGCCTGTAATGAGAGACGATGCCCCTGATGAGTTTAAACCATTTCTTGAAAACATAATCAGCTGGCAGCAGCAAGCAGTACAAAGATTAACTTCAGCTAAACAGCTTTTAGGGCAAATGGGTTATGAATCTCAATAAATTTAAGATTTGTCATTTATGAAGGTCAACATTTTGTGTTGGCTTTTTATTATTTCTCTATTAAGCTTAGATTGTTCAATAGGAGAGGGAGATAAATGATGGATAATTTGAAGAGTATTTTTACAAAAAATGATTTCAAGTTGACAAAGGAAACGAGCAAAGCGATTGAATTGAAAACATACATACTGGGGATGTCATGTCATTTATTTGCTGCCAAATAAAGAGATTAGCATAGTGGTTCATCCTCAAACAGTGGAAGAAAATAAAGGATTGCAACATAAAAGTAACGGAATTTATAACAGTACTGCACTTAGCCGGTTCCAAAAAGAGTTAATACAGGTCAAACACCTATAACGTATGGCTATTCATATAAATTTAAGTCCGAAAGTGAATTATACCAATTTTTAAGGGCTGTTAACCTTATTATTTTTCATACATAATTTCTAGCCACTTCATAAATTTTACATAGTAACAATTCTCCATACTGCCCATAGGATATGTATAAAAGTCCAGTTAGGCAAGGAGCATTATTTATGTATAACTATTACAGAGTGGATCCAAGTGTTGTTTCTTTTGCCAAAGGTGATGTCACGGGAGATAAGGTTCCTGACAACGTGTACTTAACGGGAACAAAAACACCTGACAGTCCCTTTATTCAAAACATTACGCTTGTCGTTCAGGACGGAAGAACAGGTGCATATAAATCAGTGGATCTATCCGATAACGCTGGTTATAACCCCACGTTATTTTTAGGGGATTTTACCGGAAACGGTGTGGACGATATTTTAATACGCATTGACTCAGGGGGAAGCGGCGCGTTCACATATGACTACGTTTTTTCTTTCGTAAATAATAACCCGCAGATGATATTCGATTTTAATGTATATAACGAACAATTTCAGTATGATGTTAATTTCCAAAACAACTGCAAAGTGAAAGTAGTCAGCAGGATTAATAATCTCACATACTTAATTGATATTTCTTTAAGAGATCCAGAGTACTTGACCGAAATTTATGATGCGAATGGAAAATTGAAAAGTCCTATTGAGGGCTTTGTTAATCCACTAAGCGGGTTATATCCCTTAGATTTTGATTCTAATGGAGTCTATGAGCTGATGGCGTATCAAAAAATAGCAGGAAGGTATAATGCCGATGCACTCGGTTATGTGGTGAACACACTGGCTTGGAAAGAAAACCGCTTTAACCTTCAAAATCAAAATGTCGCCATTTCTGGTTATTAACAAAAAGATCTAGTCTTCGGGCTAGATCTTTTTAATTTAAGCTATATATCGTCCATGATAGAAAAGTGGCAAATGAACTCCAAAGAAGATAAGGGACAAGGAGCAGGCAGAGACTTTGTTTAATCGGCCGGCAACGATGATTAAAAGAAGAGTAGTCAAGGCAATCAAAAATGCATCAACAGTTGCTGCGAATAAATCTTTATGGCTGAATTGAAAATTTCATGTTTTACCTCCTGTTTAGTAGGGGAGAATACGAAAAGCGATGAGTCTGCATCTTCTTAGAAGTATACTGTTCCCTTTATGATTCATTACTAAAACGAAGAATCGTATCTTTTGATTTTGGGAGCACAGAATATTATTATAATAGTTACTTAAAAAAAGAAAGTATAAAAAAGATAAAAAGGTGGAGAGAGAACATGATGAACGAGAAGTATGCGCCAATGTTTAAGTCATTTAGTTTCAAAAACGGGATTGAGTTGAAAAACCGATTAATCATGGCGCCAATGACCAATTTCTCATCTAATCCAGATGGGACGGTAACCGACCAAGAGATCCGTTATTATGAGCGACGGTCTGAAGGTGTTGGTATGGTCATTACAGCCTGTACAAACGTTACAGCGAACGGTAAAGGGTTCCCAGGTGAATTTGCTGGGGATACAGACGATATGATTCCAAGTCTGCGGCGGTTGGCTTCGGCTATAAAAGGGAAAGGTTCAAAGGCTATTCTCCAGATTTTTCATGGTGGACGGGAGGTTCCGCCTGAACTAGTTCCAAACGGAGACGTCGTAAGTGCAAGTGACATACCATCCGCAGAAGGTAAACCAGTTCCGCGACCATTAGATGTTCATGAGGTGGAATCTATTATTCGGGATTTTGGAGAAGCTACAAGACGGGCAATCGAGGCAGGTTACGATGGCGTTGAGATTCACGGTGCAAATGGATATTTAATTCAGCAGTTTTTCTCGCCTCACGCTAATCGCCGTGAAGATCAATGGGGTGGTTCTTTAGAAAAACGTATGGCTTTTCCCCTGGCTGTAGTTGACTCTGTTAAAAAAGCAGTTGCTGAACACGCAGATGATTCATTTCTCGTCGGTTATCGTTTTTCACCAGAAGAACCTACAACACCAGGGATCACGATGGCTGATACACTAGCACTTGTAGATGCGTTAAGTGTAAAAAAGCTGGATTACCTTCATGTTTCCCTGATGGATTTCTGGTCAGAGCCAAGACGTGGAGTTGAAGATAAACGTCCTCGTATTGAGATTATCAATGAAAGAGTGGGAGATCTCGTACCAGTTATTGGTGTTGGTTCAATCTACACTGCTGATGATGCACTTGCTGCAATTAAAACAGGAGTACCTTTAATAGCGCTTGGTCGAGAGCTTATTATTGACCCGGATTTTGTGAAAAAAATTGAACAAGGTAAAGAATCAGAGATCGTTACTAAGATTGATAAAACGAAACAAGAGGAACTAGTCGTTCCAGATCCCTTATGGAAGGCTATTGTGAGTACACCTGGTTGGTTCCCCGGAGTTAATTAATGAAGAGGAGCAGGATTACCCTGCTTCTTTTTTGTTGTTCGTTATGCATTTAATATCATCCTGCAGAAAATCAGGGTTTTTTACGTGTTATTATATGAAATAATACAGTTAAACTTATAACAAAAATACATATGGAATAAAGGAATGTTTATAATGCAAAAAGCTATAGTGATCGGAGCTGGTATACTCGGCGCATCTACAGCATATCACCTTGCAAAATCAGGGGCTGATGTTACTTTAGTAGATCGTCGAGATCAGGGGCAGGCAACAGATGCAGCTGCAGGCATCGTGTGTCCATGGCTTTCGCAGCGCCGGAACAAAGCCTGGTATCAATTAGTAAAAGGCGGTGCTCGCTATTATCCGGAATTGATTGCGCAGTTGGAAGCAGACGGCGAAACGGAAACAGGTTATAAACAAGTAGGTGCAATAAGTCTTCATTCAGACACGGATAAGTTGGAGAAGATGGCGGAAAGAGCGATCAATCGGAGAGAAGACGCTCCTGAGATTGGGGAGGTCACTGTCCTTTCGCCTACTGAAACACAACGTTTATTCCCACCTATTGCAGATGAATACGGATCTGTTTTTGTGAGCGGTGGTGCTCGTGTGAATGGAAGGGCACTGCGAAATGCATTAATCAGTGCAGCTGTTAAGAACGGAGCTAGTCTATTAAATGGTGACGCAACAATCTTTCATGAAAACAATAGAGTCCTCGGAATAAAACTAGAGGGGAAAACGCTGCTTGCAGACAAAGTCATCGTTACAGCAGGCGCATGGTCACAAGAATTACTGAAGCCACTTGGTGTTAATTTCAAAGTTACACCCCAAAAGGCTCAAATCGTTCATCTGGAATTGCCTCAGACTGAGACAGATTCTTGGCCAGTTGTGATGCCTCCAACCAATCAATATATACTTACATTCGAAGGTGGCAGAATCGTTGTCGGTGCAACACACGAGGATGATGCGGGGTTTGATAATCGCGTAACAGCTGGTGGAGTCAATGAGATTTTAACAAAGTCATTAACTGTTGCGCCTGGTTTAGCATACAGTACTATAATCGAGACACGAGTTGGATTCCGGCCATTTACGCCTGGATTCTTGCCGGTGATCGGTCCTCTGCCTAACTTTGAGAACATCCTGCTTGCCAACGGATTAGGAGCATCCGGTTTAACAAGCGGTCCTTACCTTGGCGCGGAACTTGCAAAACTTGCTCTCAATCAACAAACTGAAATTGACATAAGCAGCTATGATATAGCAGGAGCACTTGAAAATCTCAAATAGAAGGTAAAAAGACAACTTTAGGGTTGTCTTTTTAGTTATGGTTGGGGGTATAAAGATCACGAAACTTGTCGCGAGATGTCGACTCGTGGTTATATTCAAATTAACGTGGGATTAATGTGATCTAACGTGGGAAAAAATCAATTAACGTGGGATTATTCCCATTTTTCGTGGGATTCCTTAAGACAATACCGAAGAGGGTATCCAGATTTCACTTCCCAAAAATTGTCCTATCCTACACCAATGTTTTTTGGCTAAAGTAATCCAAGTACTCATTAACTTGAATAACATCATAAATCTTTTTTTCTAAACAGAATTTGATAACCAAATCAGCAGTTTCGCTATCGGAAAGTGAATATCCGCCTGACTCAAGCAGTTGGTGGAATTCTACCTCATCTAGCTCAAGTGCTAACGCAAGTGCAATCACAGTACTTTTCTTAGGGCGATAATCCGAACTGGATCTGATTTTTGAAAAATGTCTGCGGTCAATGCCAGCTCTTTTGTAAATCTCTGTGTCACTTGCAGCTTTTTGATCAATGAAACGAAACAATACTTCCTGAAGAGTTGGTTTTTGATTATTTTTAATAAAATGATCAAGTTCAATATGAAGGCTTTCGGAAATACACTCTTCCTTCATATCGGAGTACATACGGTCTTGTAATTCAATAATTAAGTGGTTATGTATATAAGCTTCTAGTTCTTTAATTATTTTTTGATCGAGCATAAGATCAGCCTCCAAAATGTCGCTTTACAGGCGACCAAATGATGGATAAATGTAGCTATTATTATAGCATGACAAACAAATTTGGAGGATGATGATTATGAATAAAAATGTAACGGAGATTGTTTTTTTGCTGGATAGAAGCGGATCTATGTCTGGACTAGAGAGTGACACAATCGGAGGTTTTAATGCTTTTATTGAAAGGCAGTGCCAGCTAGAGGGGGAAACGATGCTCACAGCAGTCCTTTTTGATGACGAGTATGAGGTTTTATGGAATGGTGTAGATGCAGCAAAAGCAAAGTTAACAAAAAAGGAGTATTACGTAAGAGGAGCTACTGCTCTGCTTGACGCAGTTGGAAAAACAATTTTAGATGTAGGTCACAGATTATCAGCGACAACTGAAGAACAAAGACCAGGTAATGTAATTTTTGTTATTACAACGGATGGTATGGAAAATGCAAGCTGTGAGTTTACCTATGAAAAAGTAAAAGAACTGATCAAGCACCAGCAAGAGAAATACAGTTGGGAATTCATTTTCATGGGTGCAAATATTGATGCAGTAAAGGAAGCGGACAATATGGGAATTAGTGTGGAAAATGCATTTGACTTTGAGGCATCAGAGGTTGGTGTTGAAAAGATGTACAATATGATGTGTGAAGCAGTAACCGAGAAAAGACTAAAATGATGACAAGGAAGCTAACTCCCTCTAAGGAGTTGGTTTTTTTGTTTGATTGGAAATTATTAATGCGAACGGATACACTAGCTTAAAAAAGAAAGAAATCCTTTAAAATAAAAGTATTTTTAGAAAACATTGAAAAAATGGTTGCAAAAAACAACATAAACGAACATAATTGAACACAAGGATGTGGTAAAAGTGAACAACATGCTTCCTTTAGAAAGAAAACTAGTAATCATGAAAATTCTAGAAAGAGATAGAAAGGTCCAGATTGATCAGCTCGTCCACGAACTGCAAGTTTCAAGTATGACGATTAGAAGAGATCTTGGGCAGCTGGAGGATGAGGGCAAGCTAATTCGAACACACGGTGGAGCAATCGCAGTAAATACTCTTATTTCAGAAACTCCATATCAAAGTAAGACAGAAACTAGAACCGAACAAAAAAAGTTAATAGCGCAATATGCGGCCACGTTAATTCCTGAAGGCTGCAGTCTTTTACTAGACTCAGGAACAACAACCCGTGAAATTGCCAAAATGATTAGGAACAGGACAGATTTAACCATCATAACGAACGATCTGAAAATTGCGAGTGAATTAGTGGACAGTCCTTCTTCCGTCATCTGTACAGGTGGAAACATACAATCTGGAATAGGTTCTATGTTAGGACCTCATGCTCAAGCTTTATTGCGGGAAATAAAAGTGGACCTTCTTTTCCTTGGTACACATGCTATTGATTTGGGCAATGGTATGTCAGCGCCAACAATGGAAAAAGCATTGATAAAAAAATTGATGATATCCTCAGCAAAAACGATCTGGCTGGTTGCTGATTCAAGCAAATTTAATAAGAATGCTTTCTCTCATGTTTGTTCACTAAATGAGATCAACGGTATCATTACAGACTCACAAATTAGCAGCGAAGACTTTAAGCGTTTTAGCGAACAGACTGTCATTCACTCTGTTCCTGAAGGTGAGGTATCGGCTTTATGAAAATTGCTGTGATTGCAGACGATTTGACAGGAGCAAATGCAACCGGAGTTCTTTTAACAAAACAGGGATTTTCAACAGCGACAATTTTGGATGACTCGAACGTTAAAGGATATAACTATGACGCCATTTGTTTGGATACTGACAGCAGGTACATTCGAAAAGAGATCGCTTACGAACGAGTGAAGAGAGCTGTTAACCGAATGGCTAGTTTAGGGGCTGAACTTTTCAGCAAAAGAATTGACAGTACAGTCAGGGGTAACATCGGTGCAGAGATCGATGCCATGCTGGATGCCCTTTCAGAAGAGTCAGTTGCAATCGTTGTTCCATCTTACCCAAACTCAGGAAGAACAGCGGTTGGGGGATACCTCTTAGTAAATGGTGTTCCAGTACAGGAAACAGATGTAGCAAAAGATCCTCAAAATCCTTTGAAGCAATCAAATGTATTAAAAATCATTTCAGATCAGAGCAGATACGCTGTGGATCATATTGAATTAAGCCTTGTTTTAAAAGGAAAAGAAGCATTGTCCACTGAATTGGAATCGCGGATGAAAAATGGAAAGAAAATTATTGTGATTGATGCTATTACCGATGATCAGATCAAGCTAATTGCAGAAACGATGGGTTCATTTAATCACTCGTTCATTCCTGTTGACCCTGGTCCGCTGACGTCTTGTTATGTGAAAGAAAAGTATAAGAAACGAAATACTTCACCAAAGATAATCGTATCGGTCGGAAGCTGTACTAACGTAATCGGGAAACAATTGAATCATCTGATTCGAACGATGAACGTTAAGCCTGTGGTTGTTGTACCAGAGAAGCTGATAAGCCTTGATATGGAAGTAAGAACAGCAGAATTGTCAAGGGCTGTCCAAGAAGGACTACGACGCACCAAGAATGAAGATATCACGCTGGTTACGACCTATCAAGCAGACAAGCAGCTATTAGACTTGAAGACATTAGCTAAAGAGCAAGGAACGAGCGAAGAGTCTTTAGCGAAAAGAATTACGGATGGGCTCGCTTTGATAACTCAGAAGATCATACAAGGCAGTGAAACAGTGATCAGCGGTTGTTTTTCGAGTGGAGGAGATGTAACAGCATCGATTTGTGCTGCCGGAAAAACATATGGTATTCAGTTGTTGGATGAGGTGTTTCCACTTGCTGCATATGGCCGTTTGATCGGAGGATATTTGGATGGTCTTCCTATCATCACGAAAGGCGGATTGGTAGGCGAAGATGATGCTATTACGAGGTCAGTCCAATATTTAATCCAACAAGTAAATAATCATAAAAAAGAAGAGGAGCGAGTTTAATGACTAGAATTGATACAAAGCCGATTATAGTAATCCCAATGGGTGACCCTGCAGGAATTGGACCTGAAATCGTTGTGAAAGCTCTGGATAAAAAAGAAATCTATGAGAACTGTAAGCCGTTGGTTATCGGCCATAAAGAAGTAATGAAACAAGCAATGTCCTTTACAGATGTATCTCTTTCATTAAATGAAGTAAGTGAACCTACTGATGGGAAGTATGAATTCGGAACGGTTGATATGATCCATTTAGAAAACTTGGATATCAATCGGTTAAAAATTGGTGAAGTCCAGGCGATGTGTGGCCAGGCGGCATTTGAATATATTCAAAAAAGCATAGAATTAGCAAATCAAGGCAAAGTCGATGCAATCGCCACAACACCGATAAACAAAGAATCTTTACAAGCTGCAAATGTTCCTTACATCGGTCATACGGAGATGCTTGCTGGTCTAACGGGTGTTGCCGATCCGCTAACAATGTTTGAAGTAAACTCTTTACGTATCTTCTTCCTGACTAGACACTTATCTCTTAAAGATGCAATCGGTCAGATGACAGCTGACAGAATTTATGATTATGTGAAGAGATGCGATGAAGCCCTTCAACGCCTCGGCATTGAGGAACGAAAAATCGCAGTAGCAGGATTGAACCCGCACAGTGGGGAACATGGCTTATTCGGGCGTGAAGAACTCGACGAAATCACACCAGGAATCGAAAGAGCCCGAAATGATGGATACCAAGTATTCGGGCCAGTCCCAGCTGACTCTGTTTTCCATCAAGCGTTACACGGAAAGTATGATGCTGTTCTCTCTCTTTATCATGACCAAGGCCATATCGCTGCAAAAATGACAGATTTTGAAAGAACGATTTCGATAACAAATGGCTTACCATTCCTTAGAACTTCTGTCGATCATGGAACTGCATTTGACATCGCAGGTACAGGTATTGCTGGCTCAGTCAGTATGGAAGAGGCTATCAAACTTGCGGCTAAGTATTCGGTTTACTTCCGTACACAAAAGGTTTAGTATCTTCGGGTACCGCTAGAGAGAGGTAAATTCTTTTCTCTCTCTATTTAAGATATTGTGTAAGCGATTACATCTGCTTCTAAGATCTTACAGAAATGAAATCAAAACTAGGAGGGGTTGTATCATATGACAAGTTCAAAGTGGTTAAAAATCATACCGGTAGCATTTATTATGTACATGCTTGCGTATATGGACCGTATTAACGTAGGTGTATTAATGCCTTACATCCAGGAAGATCTCAACATCTCAGCATCTTCTGCCGGGGATATCGCAGGAATCTTCTTTGTTGGTTATTTGATTCTTCAGATTCCTGGCGGGATTCTTGCGACTAAATGGTCTGCGAAAAAATTTATCTTTATTCTCATGATTCTATGGGGATTATGCGCAACCGCATCAGGATTTGTACAGACAGAAGGACAACTTAAAGTAGTGAGGTTTCTACTAGGGGTTGCTGAAGGGGGAGTTTGGCCAGCCGTACTCGTTTTGCTGGCAAACTGGTTTACTGTAAAAGAAAGAGCACGGGCAAACGCATTTTGGATGGCGTGTCTGCCTGTTTCAGCCATCCTGATGGCCCCGATTTCCGGTATCTTGTTAAAACATTTTGATTGGCAAACGGTTTTAATTTTAGAAGGACTCCCGCCTATCATTTTTGCTTTTGTATGGTTGGCGGTTATTAAAGATAAGCCTTCCGATGCAAAATGGATGGACGATAAAGAGCGGACAAAACTGCTTTCAGACCTTAATGCAGAACAAAGTAAATCTGTTAAATCTCAAGGATATGGCGCAGCTTTCAAGAACAAAACAGTTTGGGGCTTAGTCGTGATGTACTTCCTATGGATGACAGGTTTCTATGGGTATACGATGTGGGTTCCGAGTGTAGTAGGTACGTTTACGAAAGACCCTGCAATGATGGGATGGTTAACAGCTATTCCATTTACATTCGCATTAGTGGGTATGGTTCTTAATTCCATCTGGTCAGACAGACGAATGAACCGGGTGCAGCACGTAGTCACGCCGTTGTTAATCGCAGCACTTTCTATGGTGGCAGGACAATTTGTTGAATCTCCTCTCCTGCAAATGATTCTTCTTTCGGTAACTGCCATTGGTGTATATGCTCCCTACGGACCATTATGGGCAATTCCTACCGCTATCATTCCGGCAGGAGTAGTAGGTGCCGCACTTGGGTTGCAGAATGCCATTGGAAATTTGGGAGGTTATAACGGACCGAAATTTGTTGGTGTCCTAAAGGATGTAACAGGAAGCTTCCATGCTGGGTTCTACTTTTTGGCAGGCTCTCTAGCGCTTGCCGCATTAGTTACCTGGATATTGGGGAGATCGATGAATGTGCAAGATACAAAAGCACCGAATAAAACAACAATAAATAAAGTATCATAACTATTCAGACGGTATCTAATGATACCGTCTGAAATTGTTTTCATGTAAAAGAGTATAAATAAATTACAGGCGTTTAAAAGACAGAGGCGAAACTACAGCTCTCTGTCTTTTTTGTGGGGTACAAAAAGATACTTTTTTTCCTCTCGAAACTAATAGTATTTTATGTAAAATATAGTATATATTTTACATAACGCTTGTTAAAGTGAGGGGGAAGACAATGGAACTCCGGCCTAAATTTTCTTTGCAATCATTTAAAAAAGCAAATATCTCTGCTTTGAGAGAGTTTACTGATCGAGAAGAACCTACAAAGGCTTTTATTCATGCTTTTGAACGAAAAGAAAAGTCGACTAATAAAGTATTAACCTATTACGGGGTTGGAGGAATCGGCAAATCTCGTTTATTAAGAGAGCTCTATCAGAAAACAAATCAAATAGATTCTACTGCTGTAAAAGCGATTATTGATTTTAAAGAAGAAAAACACAGAATTCCTGGCGAAGCGTTAATTTGGTTGCGTGAAGAACTGAAAAAAAATTACAACATTAAGTTTTCTACTTTTGATCTCGCATATACAATCTATTGGAAAAAATTAAATCCTCAATTGAGTATGAAGACAAACGGAAATGATCTGCCCTTTATTGAAGAAGGGAGCTTTATAGGAGAGTTAGTTCATCAGCTTGAGAATGTTCCGCTGGCTCAATGGGTGCCTAAGACTTTAAAGCTGATTAATGGGATGGGTAAATATAAAGAGATTATTCAATGGTGGACCGGCCGAGGGAAAGATGTAATGATGCAGCTTCAGGATATGCTCCCAAATCAGATAGAAGAAATGTTGTCAGTTTTTTGGGCAGCAGATTTAAGGGATTACATAAAAGACAAAAATTTATCCGCAGTCATTTTTATAGATACTTACGAAGCTCTTTGGGAAAACAAGCGTCAACAAGGTTCGTTTTATGAAAGAGATTCATGGGCAAGAGAACTTGTACTGCAGCTGCCAGAAGTGCTGTGGGTTATTTGTGGACGTGAGAAGATTCAGTGGGGAAAGGTCAATAACGCATGGAACAATGAAAAATATTTGGAGCAGCATCTGATCGGAGAGCTCTCAAAAACAGATTGTCATAAGTTTTTGCAATCATGCGGCATTTTGAATGAGGAAGTACGACATACGATTATCGAAGCCAGCCATGGCCTTCCGTATTATTTAGATTTAATGGTAGATACTTATAA
Organism: Fictibacillus sp. NPDC058756; assembly: GCF_042746035.1. NCBI lineage: Bacteria > Bacillati > Bacillota > Bacilli > Caryophanales > Fictibacillaceae > Fictibacillus > Fictibacillus sp. NPDC058756. Next base: position 74,823 of record NZ_JBHYPU010000002.1, read on the forward strand.
CTTAATTACCGAAAATAGCACACCGCAGCCTAATGATTTTTCCAGCACCCCACAAGAAATCTTAGACCGCTTTTTAAGGTATTTGGAGCTTTCAGAAAAAGAAACATTGAAGATCCTTTCTTTTGCACGGTTTTGGGATATAAAATTATTTCAGGCTATAGTGGAGAAGTTCAATACAGGGTTTCCATTAACAGCTTATTTAGATTTATTTAGATTCTCGTTTATCAATGAAACTAGACCAGAGCAATGGGTTATGCATGCGATGATGAGAACTAGTTTGCAAGATAATATTCAATTAAATGATAAATCACTGTTTCAGCAGGTCCATGTATTTTTGTTTAAGTATTATGATGATAAACTCCTAAAGAATAAAGGGGAGAGCATAACAGAAGACGATAAATGGATGTTTCAAGAAGCTTTTTATCACGGGAGATATACCTTCTCTAACGATCAGTTTTTAATATGGTTTTTAGAAAAGGGAAAGGTGTTAAAGGGGGCAGGACAGTTCCAGCTCATTTCATCCTATTATGAGGAAGTAGTCTTAGGTATGTTACAGGAGAAGAAAACGGAGCAAAGTGCTGCTGTTTATCAATTTTTTGGTGAAATTTTTTTATTGCAAGGGAAGTATGAAGAAGCTGCAAACTCGTTTGCTGAAGCCATATCAATCTTTCAGACATACATGCAAGTCAATCGCAGCGTTTCTAAGGATTTGTGTAAATGCAGTATCGACTTAGCTGAAGTAATGGTTCATACAACAAATTACGAAAAAGCTTTTGCTTATTTAACAAAAGGTATTATGTATTCAGAAAGCAACCAAGAGAACAGGGATCATGAGTATTATACAATCGTGGCTCTCTTATATATTCGGTTAGGGAAACTGAACATTCGTTTTTCTAACTATGATGATTCATTGAATAATTATAAAAGTGCTATCGCAGCTTGTGATGAAGGATTGAAAATTTCAAATGACGATTCAAAACTTTATGCCAAGAAAGCATTAGCCTTTGAAAAGCTTGGAGAGCTTTATGGACGCGGTCAATACGACTTGGAAGGGGAATGCTATAGAAAATCAATTTACTATTATCAACGGTCCCTAGAGAACATAGATGTTCATGAATATTTAAGAATCCTTACAAACAAAGGACTTGTCCATAAGCGGTTAGGCGAACACTACTCTGTGAAAACAAATCCCTCTGATAAAATAAAAAGTTTTAAGCAAGCGATTCATATTTATGATGAAGTGCTTGAACAGTCACCATATTTTATTGACGCTCTTGAGAAAAAAGGCCATGCTACGGTTGATTACATGGTTCTTCAGATAGAACTGGATCTATTGGATGAAGCAATGGTGAGCTTTCAAGAGGCAGTAGCAACTTTTCACAAAGTAATAGATTATTCTCCTAAACAGGGAGGATCCAGAAACCGGCTAGCTTCAGCATATCGTGAGGTAAGTCAGGTGTATTTAAAAAGAAACCAATGGACGGAAGCGTTAGAAATATTGCAAGAATCTTTAAAATTAAGCGAGGAAGTTCTTAAAGAAACTCCGAATTATGTTTATGTTAATAACAGCATAGGAAAAACTTACGAATTAATTGCAGATATTTATTTAGAAAAGAAGGATTTAGTAAAAGCAGTTCTTTTCTATCAAACCGCTGTAAAATATTATGATAAGATGCTCCAAATAGCTCCAAAACTAAGAGAACCTCTTAGAAGAAAGGAAGGTATCAAAAAAAAATTAAGGAATTAAGGATAGAAACTAAGTCTCTTTTGAAATAGGGGTTTTTCTCTTGCACAGTTTATTTTAGGGTAAATTTAACCGGTTTGGGGAAGATAAAACATCATAGGAGGGATGAAGCATGAAAGAAAAGGAAGAAAAAGTGAACCAAAAAGCTTCTGATGGGATGAACGAGCTTGTGGAAATAATCAATGCAAAAGGCGACACCGGGGAATTGAAAGAAATCGTCAATAAATACGATGAAGAACATTCCCCTTTATGTAATGATGACTTTTTTTATACAGATTTAAAAGCGATTGCAGAAGATGGAGCAAAAGAAGATTAGTTATTCACCAAATCAGCATCCAATAAGCTCAAATAAAAAAGACAGAGGACACCATGGATATCTCTGTCTTTTTTATATGTTAATTTTACTTAATTTTGTGAATGAAGATAAAAAGAAGCTTCTGTTATTATAGAGATATAAGCATATTTAAATAGGAGCTATCTATGAAAGATCCGTATTACGATAAATTGTTAAACATCCATACACAAGGTAACCAAAAGGGGTTTCATCCTTCCGTGCATTATAACCGGTACGAACCCACGCCATATCACGCCCTGGAGACACTGTTTAATCAGTATGTGTTAAGAAGCAGTGACAGGATTGTAGACTTTGGCTGTGGAAAAGGGCGGTTAAACTTTTATATTCATCATTTATTTCAAGCATCTGTAGTAGGAATAGAAATGAACGAATCGTTTTATGAAGATGCCCTTAATAATAAAGAGAATTATCTAAGGAAACATAGAAAAGGCAGAGATAAAATTCATTTTCAATCCTGTCTGGCAGAAGAGTATAAAATCGATCCGGCAGATAATCGGTTTTATTTTTTTAATCCGTTTTCTCTCCAAATTTTTATGAAGACCATAAATAATATTTTACGTTCCGTTGAGATAACACCTAGGCAAATAGAAATTATTTTATATTATGCTCCAGAGGAATATCTCTACTTTTTAGAGAATCAAACAGCATTCGAGTTAAAAGAAGAAGTAATTTTACCGGAATTATATGAACAGAATCCTTATGAAAAATTTTTAATCTATTATTTAGTTTTCTAAAAAAGGGGGATTATGAATATGGCGAAAGACCGCCGAGGAAGTCTGTGCTCTTTTTGATAGTGTGTATGTTTCTTTTTATAAAGGAATTGGAGGGGTAGCTGGAGCAATTCTTGCTGGTCCAAAAGATTTTACAGAGGAGTCAAAGATATGGAAAAGACGCCATGGTGGTGATTTGATCAGTCTTTATCCTTATATTATCAGCGCAGATTATTACTTTGACCAGAGAGTACATAAAATGGGTAAGTATTATGAAAATGCGAAAGAGCTCGCAGCATATTATAATCAAAGTTCAAGTGTTAAAACAGTTCCTGAAATACCTATATCGAATATGTTTCATGTTTATTTTGATTTGCCGAAAGAAAAGATAGAGTCAATTTTAATTGGGGTATATAACGATGTAGGGATTGGGTTATCAGGGTATGTTAAAGAAATAGATAATGATACATGCTTTTATGAAGTAAGCATTGGAGATCGTTACACTGCAATCCCTAAAGAAAAATTAGAAGAATTGTTTCAAAAGCTTGGTGAAAGAATAAATAAAGATATCGTAACCGTTGATTGAACCCATCTTGTATGATGGGTTTTTTTTAATGTTTAGGGCACAAATTTAATAAAATGTGGACAAGTACCGTTCCTATTCCTCGTTAATTTCATAGAATATTAGAACTTGAATGAAGGAGGTTTTTTTATGTTTGGATATTCTATGGTACAGATTGTACGTTCACATTCTCATAAATTAGATAAATCTTTACGTGATATCGTACTTAACTTGTATAAACCATTTAAATGGACACCTTGTTTTTTGCATAATCTATTAGAAGGCTTTATTAAAAAGAATAAGAGATTGTCCGTCATTATTGAATTTGAAGAAGATTGTTTTGAAGATGGGTGCTCAGAAATTCACCAACTTTTTACAAAGCAAAGGAAAAGTAATATCAGGAATCTGTTTTCTGCAGTTTCCTGCTGCAGTGCAGATATAACACCATCAATATTGGAAGAGGTGCTCACAAGCTGCAGTCACGTCAAAAAAATATATTTAAACCGAGAAGTAAAAACCTTGTTAGATGTCGCTCTGCCTACAGCAAAGGCGAAAAATGTTATTAGAAATGGGACAGCCTTAACAGGTGAAGGTATAACAATAGCAATTATCGATACAGGTGTTTATCCACATCTGGATCTTTCGGGGAGAATTACAGGATTCGTTGATTTCATCAATCAAAGGACAGATCCATATGATGATAATGGACATGGTACACATTGTGCGGGTGATGCTGCTGGAAATGGATTAGCATCTTCGGGTCTTTATAGCGGTCCTGCCCCAAAAGCTAATATTGTTGGGGTAAAAGTATTGGATCAGCTAGGATCCGGTTCATTAGAAACAGTTATGCAAGGCGTACAATGGTGCATAGATTATAATCAACAAAATCCAGAAAATAAAATAGATATTATTAGCATGTCCTTAGGTGCAGCTGCCCAACAGTATAATAAAGAAAATGATGATCCAATGGTTCAAATCGTAGAAGCAGCATGGGAAAGTGGAATTGTCGTAGTTGTTGCTGCTGGAAACGAAGGACCAGAAGCGGGTACCGTCGCAAGTCCTGGTATAAGCGATCAGATCATAACGGTTGGTGCGCTGGATGACAGAGACACTGCTGAAGATATAACAGATGATGATGTAGCCAGTTTTTCAAGCAGGGGACCTACTCTATATGGAAATGTAAAACCCGATATATTAGCACCGGGAGTAAATATCGTATCATTACGTTCACCAAATTCTTTTTTAGATAAGCTGCAGAAATCCAGCAGAGTGGGCTCTCAATATTTTGTATTATCAGGCACTTCAATGGCAACACCAATCTGCGCAGGAATCGCAGCACTGATTTTGCAAAGAAATCCTGAATTAACCCCTCAGGAAGTAAAAGAACTATTAATGAATGGTGCTGTAAATGGTGCTGCTTTACAGAGAGATCCTAATGTTTATGGAGCTGGTTATATAAACGCTGAGAATTCAGTTCCAAAATAAAAAAACTCAAGCTGAAATATGCTTGAGTTTTTTTGCAGTTTGCTTAATTTCAGCTGTGCAGGTACCTTCTAATTTCCGCAAAACCTTCTTATAGTTTTTTATTAAGTATATCTTATCTGTACAGGTACTCTTAAACTTATGATCATTTGTTGTATACATAATGGCATGGCAGGGAAAATACGTTTTGTTTACTCGGAAACGCAGGTCCTTCCACATCACAAAGTAACCGCTTATTCCTTTCTTCACAAAGGGATAGGCAAATTGCGTTGAAGCAAGAAAGTTGGTGATATCTGCTTCGTTTTTGCTCTTTTCTATTAAATCCTTATGGTCTGATTGCTTTGGCAGTTTGTGTTCAATTTTAAGGAATTGATAAGAATTATTTCGGATATAAAGTTGCGGTAGTTGTCACCAAAGTTACTTCAACCTATAATAAAATAGAAGCTAATCATATATAGATTAATCCGGTAATCATGGTGTCTGTTACAGACTTAAAAGGGAATCTGGTGAAAATCCAGAGCTGTACCCGCAACTGTAAGTGCTGATGAAATAAGCGAAACCACTGTCTTCGGACGGGAAGGGCTTAAAGTAAAGTGAAGCACGAGTCAGGAGACCTGCCATGTTATAGCGTTGATCTTCTTCGGGAGTTGGGAAGATAAGACGAGGGGTATTTTAATAAATTTGTTCCTTATTAAATATTCTTGCGTTCCCCATCCTTTGTGGTGGGTTTTTTATTTGTTAGTTGATAAGCTTCGAATCTCGTGGTCATACCAACTCCCGCTACTAAAAACAGGGGCATAAAAGCTCCGGGAATGAGGAATGGGATGGAACAATTATCATCAAATGTCTCAAGAACGATTCAAACGAAACTTGTATTGCCTCCAGATACAAATCATATGGGAACCATCTTCGGGGGAACGGTATTATCGTATATCGATGAAATCGCAGCGATCTCTGCAATGAAACATAGCGGAAAGGTTGTTGTAACGGCATCTATTGATAATGTGAACTTTTTATCCTCCGCCAAAGTGGGCGATATATTAATTCTTGAAGGTGTCGTCATTTCAACAGGCAGGACTTCAATGGAAGTGTATGTGAAGGTAGAATGCCAAAACCTAGAAACAGGCAACAGAACGTTAAACACAACATCAATACTTACAATGGTTGCGATTGATAACGATGGGAAACCAAAACCTGTGCCGAGTGTTATACCGGAAACAGAAGAGGAAATATCATTTTTTGAGGATAATCAGTTGAGGAAGGAACGAAGGCTGTTATATAAAAACGTGAATCAATAGCCTTTAATAATTAAAGCAGGTAAGATAGATGGTGAAGGAAGGAGTGAGAATCCCAGTGAAAATCAAGAATATTTTTTATGTATCCCTGGGATTCTTATTTCTTGGATTAGGAATTGTGGGTATCATTATGCCACTGATCCCTACAACACCTTTACTGCTTTTAGCGTCTTACTTTTTTGTAAAAGGTTCTAAAAAGTTTGAGGTGTGGTTTAAAGGTACTGCCATATATAAAAATCATTTAGAAGAATTTATCAAAGAAAGATCTATGACCCGAAAAAAGAAAATCATGATCAACTTGTTTGCTGATGCCATGATTGCTGTGGCTTTTTTTATGACGGAGAGTACGGTAGTGAAGGTAGTGCTGCTTCTAATTGTTGCGTATAAATACTATTATTTTATAACCAAGATTAAAACCGTATAAAATAAAACCCTGAGTACGAAAATAAGTACTCAGGGTTTCTGCATTTATTGAATAATCGCAGAGCTGCCTGCTAACGATTCAGGTGTTTTCCCTAGAGCAAGCTGGCTAAGTCTGGAGTATCCAGTATGTTTATACGCGGTGAATAATTTTCTTACTTCATTAATATCTTTGTCACCGGTTAATCGTTGCATTTCTTTTTTATACAAACGGATAACAGACCCAATAACAAATTCAGGTTTGGCGTTTCCGGGATCCTCATTCATTATTAAGCATCCCATGTACTGGTACTTTAGCTGCATGGCACGGGTTAAGTTAATTACATCGATTAGCTTTTCGAAAAGCTCAGGATAGGATTGCTCTAATTTATTTAGTGCAGTTTGTGCTGATTTTAGTTCATTTTGGCTGCATAATGTAATCATGCAAATACCTCCTCTTTTACATCCCACGGTTTATCAAGAGAAATGACAGCTGCTAATTCTTTACTTTTCATTCGTCTCAGCTTTCGGACTTCTGCTCTTTCTTTCGCTGTTTCATATAAGAATTTCTCTTCTTCTGTTTCAGGGATTACTTCTGGAACGTCAACAGGCTTTTTATCTTCACCTAAAGCTACGAAAGTTAAGAAGGCTGTCGCAGCAATTCTTCTATCGCCTGTAATCATGTCTTCAGCAATCACTTTGCAAAAGATCTCCATTGAGCTTTTACCGGTATATGAAACAAACGATTCAATGCAGACAGAGTCGGTTTGATGGATTGGATGTAAAAAGTCAATTGAATCCGTTGAAGCTGTTACACATTCTTTTACTCTGGCGTGTCTTCGTGCAGATAAGGTAGCATTGTTATCCAGCTTTCTCATCAAAACTCCGCCGAAAAGGGTATTATAATTATTTAAATCCAGAGACATAACCTGGTCAGTATTAATAATGCGGCTTTCTCGCGCTTTCTTTTTGTTCATTTGAATCATTCCTTCCAAGATGTAAATTTCCATTTACAAGGTAAGTGTAACGCCTGAATTACCATGAAGTAAAATGGTTATTTTTCATTTGTAACATAGCCTTTATCTATGAAAATGCTTACACCTATGCCATAACTGCATAAAAAAAGACAATTCCCTGTGGAATCGTCTTTTTTATAGTTGTTCTTTTACAAAATGCAGCCATTCTTTTGCAGCAAAAGATAAATATTGATCTTTTCTCCAAATAAGTGCGAGTTCCCAGCCTATTGAGGGATTCACAACCTTGAGCGTTTTAACTTTTGTAGTAAGATGCCCGCAGATACTTTCAGGTAATAAAGAAACACCAAGTTTACAAGCGACCATTTCTTCGATGAACGACCATTGTGAGCTTTCGGAGATTACATGGGGATTAAAGCCGGCATGGTTACAAGAAGAGATGATGCGATCATGCAAAACAAAATCCTTATTGAACAGTATAAAAGATTCACTGCTGAGATCGGATAGGCTAACTTTTTCATATCGGGCAAGTGGATGATCAGGGTGAATAATTAGCTGCAAATCTTCCTTCATAAAAGAAAAATATTGAAAGACATCGTTGTTTGTAGGAAGTACAACAACCCCTATGTCTAAGTGATGATTTGCCACTTCTTCCTCAATTCTCTTTGAGCCATCTTCCATCAATTCAAAGGTTATGGCTGGATACTTTTCATGAAAGCTTCCTACCAGCTTGGGAAAAAGATGGGAGTCGAAAATCGGGGGTAATCCGATACGAATATGCCCTTTTTGAAGTCCCAGTAAATTATCCATTTCAGATTCTAAGTTATTAAAAGCTTTATCAACGAGTTTAGCTTGTTCATATACGACCCGGCCTGCATCAGTTAAAATGAGTTTCTTTCTGCTGGAGCGGTCAAATAGGATTAAACCTAATTCATCTTCTAAATTTTTGATCATTTTACTTATTGTGGGCTGAGTGATGAACAATTCCTCAGCAGCACGGGTAAAGCTGTTATATTTTGCAACTTTAATAAAGTATTGTAATTGTTTAATGTCCATTTCTACACCTGATTCCTTTTAGAAAATGTTTATCTAAGTTTAGTATGTAGCTTATCAAAATAAATTACCAAGTACTACTTATGAGAATGCAAAAAAAGAACAGCCTTATTTAGGCTGCCTCACATATTACTAAGCGGCTTCGTGCATAGCCACCAATCGTAGCATTGTATTTCCCCTGCTTGTGCTTGCTCTGTCCGTTTTTTTGCTTCTTGGATAGTATTAGCAGGCGGTACGATTAGACGGTCACCGATCAATTCATTTTTTGGCCAGTTTGCAGGAGTGGCTGCTTTATTTCTGTCTGCCGTCTGTAAGGCTTTAACTGCCCTTAAAATTTCATGGGTGTTCCGTCCTATAGAATCTGGATACGTTAAGATCAGACGGATTTTTCCTGTCGGATCGACAATATATACGCTTCGAACTGTTCTAGTTCCCATGGTCGGATGGATCATTCCGAGCCTAGTAGCTATTTTCCCAAGGCTATCAGCGATAACGGGGAACGTGATCTCTACTTTCAGGTTTTGTTTGATCCACTCAATCCATTTTATATGTGCGAAAACCTGTTCAACCGATAAACCGATTAAGTACGTGTTCAGTTTGTTGAATTCAGGCATCAGTTTTTGAAAAGCGACAAATTCCGTTGTACAGACTGGCGTAAAATCACCGGGGTGGCTAAATAACACAAACCAATGACCTTGATAGCTTGTTGGCAGGACAAGTTCCCCAAGGGTGGTATGAACTGTCATCTCCGGAAATTGATCGCCAATGAATGGCTTTGTATATTCCTGTGCTTCCTCCATATCTCTCCTCCTCTATTCGATTCTGGGTTGGTTTCCCATCATCCTACTCTTCTTTAATAATTGAGATTCGCCGGTTTTCTCCCACTTTTCAACAAGTTCAATCGTTTCTTCAGGTGTGAAACCTTGCCCGACTAATACGCCAGAAAGAATAAATTCTTGAAATAGGTGAGTGAGATTAATGCCTTCCTTCGATTCTTCCAAAGCTCTTTTTACTAATGGATCTATATACATTACCCACTGGTCTGCTGTACTTTGTGGCTGAGTTTGTGTTGGCATTTGCGTTTCAGTCTGTACTTGCGTTTCGGTATCTGGATTGCGGGATGAACCCGGCTGGCTGTTAAGCGTAAATAAGTAATTGTATTTAGCGCTGTGTTTAATTTCATCCGTAATGATATTAAATAAAATATCGCGATAATACGTGTTTGGCAGACCTTGCCTGATCACACGATATTTTTCAACAGCTGCCAATTCACCAAAAAGTGCTTTTACAAGGCCGTCTTTATACGTTTTTGGCCGCAAAAATTCTTCACCAGCTGTTTGTGGTACATCTTGCCCTGTAAGGTCTTTATAAATTTTTCTGAACAGCCGGTTATGCCTTTTTTCATCAGCACGGATCGAGGCGATAATTAATTTTTCTTCATTTGTAGGTGCTACAGAAATTAAGTATTCATAAAACAACTGATCTTCTCGTTCTCCAGAGACAGCTTCTCTGATAAGCTGCAAAGAAAGCTGTAGTGCTTGCTGCTGTCCGCTCGATTGCTGATCTTGTGGATTCATATAGCTCATATACGTACCTCCAAAAAAATAAAGTCGCAATAGTCTATGCAGATGCCTAACTTTTGCGCCTAACTTTTGTTCGGTGTCCCTGCTTTTAAACACCACTTGTCCATCTTGTGAATATGAATGAAATTAAGCTTGTTTAATAATTAAGGAAGTGTATATATGAATGAACTATATTGGCTAGCATTAGGTGCAGCAGCCATACTTTTCACAGAGGCGGCAGGCTGGTTGTATTGGCGTTATTTTGGAAAAGGATCTATTAAAAGTTATATGAATGAAGATCAGAAACCAGAGGGTGATTTTCGGGTTATCCGCAAAATTAATACACCCACTCAGAAGATTGCATTAGTAGATGTGGATGGTGAAATGTGGATCTACAGCAATGGAGATGTAATGTTCAGCACGACTCGTGATGAGGATGAGTACGCTGAAGTTATTGTTCACGTTCCGATGGCTGCAGCAAAAAACGTCAACAGTATTTTGATTATTGGCGGCGGAGGCGGAATTACTACACGTGAAGCATTGCGTTATGAAGATGTTGAAAAGGTAACAACGATTGATATTGATGATGTAATGTTAGACTTTGGAAGGAACTTAGACCGATTAGTGGAATTCAACAAGGGGTCGCTGAATCATTCTAAAGTAGAGACCGTTATTGCAGATGGAAGAAATTTTGTTGAAAATAGCACAGAAACATGGGATGTCATCATCGTAGATATTCCAGAGCCAACCTCTAAATGTCCAAGTCTATCAAGATTATTTACTTTTGAATTTTACAATCAGTTAAAAGATCACTTAAATCCAGGAGGTGCGATCTCCATTGCCTGCTCCACTTCGAGCTGGATGCCGGAATACATGTGGAGCATTGAAACCACTTTGAAAGAAGCTGGACTTTTTACTGTACCGTTCCACAACTTCTCGACAAAAGACGGCGAAGACTGGGGCTATATTCTAGCTACAACTCTTCCAGTCGATGCAAAGGATATTAAGTTAAAAGTGACATCTGACTTTTTGACAGAGGAGCGGCTGCAAGATGTTCTGCACCTTCCATACTACTTAGTAAATTGGGATAACAAAGGAAAAGTACAAACCGATCGAAACACCGTACTGCTGGATATTGTAAAAGAAGCATTCGGGTATTAATATTTTGATGCTAATTTGAATTAGAACAGCATATTTTAGTTGTTAGTTTGTCGAAATTTCTATAAATTTCTGTATGTGTGCAATTATTGAAGATTACCGTGCAATTATTCCAGATTACCTTCCAAAAATTTATCATTACCCTGCAATTATTGTGAACAGACTTAAGTATTTAGAGCAAAATGATCTGTTCTTCCTCCACAAGAGGGCGTTTTTTAAAAAACGCTCTTTTTTTATGCTGTTTAGCAATTTTTACGCACTTGATGTGTTCATTCCCGCTTATATGCACCTTAGTAACTCCTCTATGCAGGTCGGTTCGAATTGGATTTACGGCAGGATGCAGCTGGCATATACTGGTGACGCAAGCTTAACAGTCCTTAAAACGGAAGGAGGACATAAGAGAGATGAAGTTAACCATTCATGAAAATGATGACCAAGATGAGCTAGAAATTATCGTAAAGTGCAAAGAGTTGAACGATGAAGTCATTCAAGTACTAACTTCAATAAGGTCCCTGGAAAGAAAAGTTTTGGGGACGCTGGATGGGAAAATTCATTTGCTGGTGCCGAACGATATTTTTTATTTTGAATCCGTTGATAAAAAGAATTTCGCATATACGAAGCAAGCGGTTTATGAAGTTTCTATGCGGCTTTATCAGATCGAGGAGCTTTTTGGAGAAGGGAATTTCTTTCGGGCAACCAAAGCGACAATCTTGAACCTCGACAAAATTAAATCTCTCACTCCTCGACTTGGAGGAAGAGTAGAAGTAACACTGGAGAACGGTGAGAACATGCTTGTTTCCCGCCAGTATGTACCTGGCTTAAAAGAAAAGTTAGGTTTTTAAAAAGGAGGATTTGAAATGTGGAATAAAATAATGGAGTTTACTCTCGTTTTTAAAACGATGGCAGGGTTGTTTTTCTCAGCCGGAATTATTATTTACGTGGTGTTCGGTTTCATGCTGGGGGCTCGTGATATTTCGTTTGAGATGATCGTTCAGATTTTCTTTTTGAGCATTTTTGTAACGTGTCTTCAATATCTGTTTTGGGATGATGAGAGTAAAGTGAAGTTATCTGCCGTAAGCAAACTGCTGATTCAGTATATAATATTAAGTTTGGTACTCTTTGGAATGTCACAGCTGTTCGATTGGTTCGCGGTGGGCACAAAAACGTTTTATAACATGGTGATTTTGTATCATGTAATCTATCTAGGCGGTATTTTTGGCTTTTCAATTTACTTTAAAGTACTCGGCATGCGGTTTAATCAGAAAATAATGCATTATCGGGAGCAAAAGCAGGGCCGGTAGAATCAAATTTGTGTTTATGAGACCTCTGAGGAATTTATGAGCCTTCAAAATTTTTTTTGATCCCAGAAAATATATATAAAAAGAGGATGACCATCAAAAGTCATCCTCTCCCTATTAAGCGCCTTTACGAACTAAATCCACGTCCTTAGACTTTCCTCCAAACAAGTAATCTTTCACAGCGTTTGTAGAGAACTTTGCTTTTTTAACAAATAGTGGATTTAAAGCTACGATTGCAGCAAAGTTAGCCATCAGCCCCCAGAATCCTTCGTAAATTCCGAGAGATGTTCCAGTTGAGTAAACAGTGAATGTTACTGTGAGTCCAACAAGCAATCCGATGATTGTTGCTTCTCTTGTTTGATTTCTCCAGAACAAGCTTACCACGATAGCCGGGAAAATCTGTACCATGCCGGATACACCCAATAATTGAAGCGATACAAGCGCCTGCGGGAATACAAGTCCGAACAACAAAGCCAGACCGATCACGACAAAGACCATACCACGCGTGATCATCGTCAGTTTTGCGCCTTTTACTTTTGGATTAATCAAATCACGATAAATATTGTTCGCGAAAAGATTCGATGCACCGATCGCCATGATTGAACATGGGATAAGGGATGCAAGTGCAATGGTCGAATACGCCAACCCTTGTCCGATACCGCCATAAGACGTTTGAATCAAAGCCAGTAATGCAAATCGAGGGTCTGTTCCATCTGGAAGAACGAGAAACGCGATAAAGCCTAAAAATACAACAAGGATTAAAACAATATTGTAAAGCGGCAGATACAAGGCATTTTTACGGATTGCATCAGCACTGTTTGCTGTGAACACTCCAGTTGCAGCGTGTGCCCACATGAACAAAGCTAGTGCAGATACGAAAGATGCTGTGATGAACCATGGGATGCCTTTTGGCCCTGCATCAGGAATCGTTAAAAGATGAGGGGCTTCTGTTACGATCTTATCCACCATCGGGTTCCAGCCGCCAAAGTGCATGATTGGCAGAGAAACGACCATAAACAGCATGATTGCCCAAACGAGCACATCTTTAATGATTGCTGTATATGTCGGCCCTTTGATCCCGCTGAAGAAAGTATAAAGAGCAACAAGGAAGAATGATGTGATCACGACAACTTTTACATTGATAAAGCCTGTCCCAGCTACTTGCAAGGTATCCTGAATACCGCTTAGCTGGAGGCAGATATATGGAATAAGCATAAGTACGCCAACGATAGCGATTAGAGACGAAAGAAGCTTGGAATCAAATCGCTCACGTGCATAATCTGCCAGCGTCGTGAGTTTATGATGATTGGCTACTTTCCATAGTTTCGGAAGGAAAAAGTAAGAGATAAAATACGCGAGAACAGAGTATGGTATCGCGAAGAAAGCAAGGCTTCCTGCCGTATATGCAGTACTCGTTAATCCGAGAAACGTATATGCTGTATAGAGATCAGCTCCGACTAAAAACCAGACAAGAAGACCTCCGAACCGGCGTCCGCCGACAGACCATTCCTCTACAGAACTGCGGGTAGCTTTGTCTCTGCCGGCAAGAAATCCGATAAGAACAACAGTTAAGATAATACAAATTGTGATTGAAAGTGCTGTAAGATTTCCCTGCTGCATTTATTCCAAGCCTCCTTGTGATTTCTGAAGTTGATAGATGCCAAAGGTGCAAAAAGGAGTTAACACGATCCATAAAAACAGCCAAAATTGAAGAAACGGCAATCCTAAAATAATGGGGTCAATCCTGTTAACGAAAGGCAAGACGACTAGCTGAGCTACAAATGGCAAAACAATTAATAAGACCAAAAGAATTTTTTTCATGATGCTGCGCTCCTTCTTAGGTGTTTTTAGAAATATAATGTTCACAATCATAACAGCTTTAAAAGTGCGTAACAAGAGGAATTATATAAATTTTTAAAATATTTACGCTAATTCGAAAATGAAAGGGTTTACAAATAAAAAATCCTATTTCATATAAAAGAAATAGGATCGTTACCAGTTTTCCGGCTGAAAATGTTTCCCTTCAATTTTCGTAGAGTCATCTGGCACAGAATAGCCCGTTTGCTTGATTTTAGCAGCATCTTTTACCCAATACAGATACTTCCATCCTTTCTCGCTGCTAAACTCTACTTCCAAATGATAAGGATTGTATTGTCTCCCGGTTCTTCTAGTTATCTTCCACTCCTCACCAGCATACTTTTTCTCTAAATAAGCATGCAGCTGATCTGTTTTAATGGAAACTTGGTAGTTGATCCAATGGGGACGAATTAGAAAAAAGGCAAGAACGATTACAGTGATAATGCTAGCGGCGTACAAACCAATTTTTTTTTTGGTTTTCGGAATAAGCATTGCAATAGTGTAAAGTGCGCCAAGAAAAATGACGGTAAAAATAATTTCGATCACTGTAATAGGGTGCAGTTGCATGACGGGTAGGCTCCAATCCTTATATTGAACTTATTACTATACTTATTCTACATATAGAGGGAGATTCTTTTTTCAAAAGAATACTCTATTACTTAAAAGACACTTATAACAGTTAATCCAGAAAAAACTGCGCTGAATCCAGAAAAAAGCACTAGCAATCCAAAAGTTTTGGCGTTCAATACACAAATTTCAGGCCTCAATCCACAAATTGAATAACGTGTCCATCTGAAACGGACATGCCTGAGCTAACCACAAAAAAAGCCGGCCACAATCGGCCAGCTTCCATTCTCTCTACCACAAATATGGCTTTACAACCATAAACCACAGCATAATCATCAGTAAAATGAGGTAGATCCACACAGCTTTTTTCAATTTGTCTGCCAATGCATTTTGATCACTGCCTTCTTCTTCAAATCTCCGAAGTGTCGGTGAAAAGGCACGCGCCAAAAAGAACAGGGAGCAAAATAAAATAATCAGTGTCACTAAAACCCATGGTGTACTCCACGTCCATGGTCCTAAAAGCAATAGAAGAACTCCTGATCCTACTAGGACATGACCGGCGTGTTTGGCCAGCCAGACGATAAAGCGAAATGTACCAAGATGGGCGTTCATTTCAGCACCTTCAGCTTTCCGAAGTTTTTTTACAATCGGAAACAGGATAAAGAAGGGACCGATAGAAACAATAACGCTGAGAATATGAATATAAAGTAAACCCCTATACAGAAAATCCATTCCAGTAAGTATTAACCTTTAACAGGACTGAATTCGTGCACCCATACTCTCATGTGAGGAAGCCAAGGCATTCCTGGGTGGTATGATAAAATCGCTTCTTTATAGGCTTCTACTGTTTCGAAACCTTCATCTTGTGCATGTTTGTCTGTTAGTTCACCTAATGACTGTGAGTAAACATTGTCCACTACAAACTGATGGCCTTGTAATTCCATGATCTCGCCTACATCAGCATATCTTCCGTTACGGCGAGTAGCAGTCTTTTTGCCCGCGATTACCATTTCAACATCTGAAGGCATTGTTACAAGTCTCTCAATCGAACATGTTTTTGGCGGCAAATTGTTGTTTTCATGATTTGTCATATGTAAAAACTCCTTTTCTATTTTCTCCATTTTCTAATGTATCACATTTTATAAATAAGTCTGCCTAATTTAAATGGCTTTTATCTAAAAGGTTGGTGGTATTTAGAGTTTTTTAGAAGACTTCTTTGACATGTTGATTGGAGTGTAAGGTGCGTGCCTACCACATGAGAATCTTCTGGATAGGCACGCCCCGCGGAAAGCGAGCATCCTGGAACGGAAATCAACAACTTTCAAGAGCGACATAGTATGCTTAAAAACAGACTTTTAAAATCTTCTAAACGGTAAGATGTGTCTTTGCTATGTTAGTGCTGTACCTTTATAATCAAGAGATGACTCTACCTGAGGGGGGGCAAGAAAAGTTTTGATACAAAAAGCAAAGCAAATGCTAGAGTTGCATTACGGTTATTCTTCATTCCGGAATGGACAAGAGCAAGCGATACAATCGGTTTTAGCAGGTGAAGATACGCTTTGTGTCATGCCGACAGGCGGAGGCAAATCGATCTGCTATCAGATTCCTGCCCTTGTTTTTGAAGGAACAACGATTGTTATTTCTCCATTAATTTCATTGATGAAAGATCAGGTTGATACATTATTGCAGTTAGGAATTTCCGCGGCCTTCATTAATAGTTCGATAACAGCGGCAGAAACAAGAGATCGGATTGAAAAGGCGAAGCGCGGAGAATATAAACTTTTATATATTGCACCAGAAAGACTCGAATCCTTTGACTTTATGGATCATTTAAGACAAATCGATATTCCATTAGTAGCTGTGGATGAGGCGCATTGTATCTCGCAATGGGGTCACGATTTCCGGCCGAGCTACCAGCGTATTCAGAGAATGATAGGGAATCTGCCGAAGCGGCCTGTTGTTCTTGCACTGACGGCAACTGCTACTCCAAGAGTCCGCCAGGATATTTGCTGGTCGCTGGATATCGATGAAAACAAAACCGTTTTAACAGGTTTTGAGCGGGAGAATCTTTCTTTCTCAGTGATTAAAGGGCAAGATCGTCTCTCTTTTCTAAAAGATTTTATTAAAAAGAACGAAAAAGAAGCGGGAATTATTTATGCGGCTACACGAAAGACTGTCGATCAGCTTTATGAGCACCTGAAAAAGAGCGGCATTCATGTTTCGCGCTATCATGCTGGGATGAACGACAATGAAAGAATGGAACAGCAGGAGCAGTTTCTCCAAGATGAATCTTCTGTAATGGTCGCGACATCTGCATTTGGTATGGGAATCGATAAGTCGAACATCCGATACGTCATTCATTTTCAGCTGCCGAAAAATATGGAAAGCTATTATCAAGAAGCAGGCCGTGCTGGCCGAGACGGATTACCGAGTGAATGTATTCTTCTTTATTCGTCTCAGGACGTTCAAGTTCAGCGGTTCTTGATCGATCAGTCAAGTGAATCTGACCGCATTTCGCAGGAACTTGAAAAACTGCAGCTTATGGTGGATTACTGTCATACGGAGAGCTGTCTCCAAAAAATGATTGTGCGCTACTTCAGCGACGAAGAAATACCGCCATGCGGACGTTGCGGCAATTGTACGGACTCCAGGGAAAGTATAGAGGTAACGCGGGAAGCTCAAATCGTGCTGTCCTGTATTGTGAGGATGGGGCAGAAGAGATTCGGTAAAACAATCATCGCCCAAGTGCTGACAGGGTCGAAAAATAAAAAAGTACAAGAGCTAAAGTTTAACAAACTGCCAACATACGGCATGATGAAAGAAAAAAGCATAAAAGAAGTTACCGACTTTATCGAATTCTTTATCTCTCAAGAACTGATTGCGGTAGAGCATGGCTCTTTCCCGACTCTTTACATAAAGGAAAAAGGAAAAGAAGTTCTCTTAGGCAAAGAAACGGTAATGCGAAAAGAAGCGGTTCAGACAAAGCAGGTGTCTAACAACGATCCATTGTTTGAAGAGCTCAGAATGGTACGCAAGGCGATCGCAGAAAGAGAAAACGTACCGCCGTTTGTTATTTTTGCTGATACAGCGTTAAAAGATATGTGCGTGAAACTGCCGGAGACGAAGAAAGAGTTTTTAACAGTTACAGGAGTTGGCCAAAATAAACTTGAGAAGTATGGTGAAACGTTTATCGAGGCTATTCTGGAGTTTTTAGTACAAAACCCGGAGCGCAAAGAGAATGCAGTGAAGGGGTCTGTCCCGGGGACAGACCCCAATAAGAAAAAAACGACACCAAATTCTCACCTTGAAACATACACGTTTTATAAAGAGGAGATGTCTGTTGAAGAAATAGCAGAACATCGGGATCTGGCAGTGAGTACAGTGGAAAGCCACCTTATTCAATGCATGCAGGAAGGGATGGACATTCATATGGAAGACCTTATTCCAGATGAATACATTGCTGAGATCGAAAACGCCATCCAGCAGGCGGGCGGAGAAAAGTTAAAGCCGATCAAAGAATTGCTTCCTGATGAAGTAAGCTATTTTATGATTAAAATATTTTTGCTTCAAAATGAGAATGGGAAACGGGTGACATTATGAAAAAGAACGTCCGGTTAAAAGTGAAATCTTCATATGTGAAGGGCTTAAAAGCAGGCTATCCTCTAATTACAGAGGATGCTGTTCAAAATATCAGCAATGTAAAAGAAGAAGGTACAATCATCGAGCTGTTCGACGACAAGAATGCTTTTCTTGGAAAAGGCTACTACGGCAAGCAGAATAAAGGACGGGGATGGGTCCTTACTCAAAATTCCCAAGAAGTGATCGATCAAAGCTTTTTTGAAAAGAAAATAAAGAAAGCAATCAATCATAGAGAAGCATTGTTTAATGATTATGAAACGACGGCGTTCCGTGTGTTTAACAGTGAAGGAGACGGAATCGGCGGGCTGACAATTGATCATTATAACGGCTATTACGTTCTGACTTGGTACAGTGAAGGAATTTATGCGTTTAAAGAGGAAGTGATCGAGTCTCTTAAAAACGTCGTTAAAGTAAAAGGGGTGTATGAGAAAAAGCGTTTTGCTGTAAAAGGAAAGTACATCGATGATGATGACTTTGTGGAAGGTGAACAAGCGCCAAGTCCTTTAATCGTTCGAGAAAATGGAATTCACTTTGCGGTTTATTTAAACGATGGCGCGATGGTCGGTGTTTTCTTAGATCAGCGAGACGTTCGAAAAACAATTCGTGACCGATATGCAAAAGGTAAAACGGTGTTAAACACGTTCTCGTATACAGGTGCATTTTCAGTAGCAGCCGCACTAGGCGGGGCAACGAAAACAACGAGTGTTGACTTGGCCAACAGAAGCCGAAGCAAAACACAGGAGCAGTTCAGCGTGAATGGTCTCGATTACGAAGATCACGACATCATCGTAGAAGACGTGTTCAACTATTTTAAGTATGCGGTTCGAAAAGAACTCTCGTTTGATCTTGTCATTCTTGACCCGCCAAGCTTTGCACGTTCGAAAAAGCATACGTTCAGTGCAGGGAAGGATTATCCTGAGCTGCTGGCACAAGCGATTCAAATTACAGAAGAAAATGGAGTCATTGTGGCATCATCCAACTGTAGTACGTTCGGTATGAGAAAGTTTAAAGACTTTATTGCATCAGCCTTTAAACAAACGGGTGGTACGTATGAAATCTTAGAAGAATTTAAGCTTCCTGCAGATTTCAAGACACATAAAGAGTTCAAAGAAGGAAACTACCTGAAAGTTGTTTTCATTAAAAAGTTAGGCTAAAAAACGCGGAGGGATCTCGATGAATAAATATCGCCGCATTTTAATTATGACCTCAGTAGAAGCAGAACGGGATGCCATTTTGCGAGGTATTGGCACGGATTCAAGGATCGACGTAAAGCTAGCAGGCGTCGGTCCGATTTCTGCTGGGATCCAGACGGCAAGAACTTTGGCAGCTGACGAATTTGACCTTGTTATTAATATGGGGATAGCCGGCGGATTTACAGATAAAGCAGAGATTGGTTCACTCGTGATCGCTAACGAAATTGTCTCTGCTGATTTAGGTGCCGAATCGCCAGAAGGTTTTATTACATTAGACGAGCTCGGGTTTGGAGCTTCTACCCGTGTGAAAACGGATAGTGATTTAGTTCAAATTTTATTGGAATCGATTAAAGCAGCAAATATACCTGTACAAGCCGGAAACATTTTAACGTTATCAACGGTAACAGGGACTGCAGAAACAACCTCTAAACTGCAACACCGTGAACCTGGTGCATTAGCAGAAGCGATGGAAGGGTACGGAGTGGCGATGGCAGCAAAAGAGTTTGGTTTGCCAGTTTTAGAGATTCGTTCCATCTCCAACCCAATCGGTCCTCGGAATCGTTCTGCTTGGCGGATTAAAGATGCATTAGTTACACTGGAATCAGCCAGTAAAGTTATTGCGGAGGTTTTGTAATGAGTAAAATGAGTATTGCTTTTTCTCCTTGTCCGAATGATACGTTTGTTTTTCACGCTCTGGTTCATGGTCTTGTGCCGGGTGCACCCGAATTTGATGTTACATATGCAGATATTGATATAACTAACGGTCTAGCGGCTCGATCAGATGAACTTGATATTTTAAAAATTTCTTATGCCGCACTGCCTTGGGTGTTAGATAAATATACTCTTATTCCTTGCGGAGGTGCTTTAGGACGCGGGTGTGGTCCGCTCGTTCTCGTTAATCAGCCAGGTGATGTAAGTCCTGAAATGCTTTCTGGTGCGAAGGTCGCTGTTCCGAGCGAACGTTCCACTGCTTATATGCTGTTCCGTTTGTGGGCAGCACAAAATGTTCCAGGCGGAGTAGGCGAGATCATCGTGATGCCGTTTAATGAGATTATGCCAGCTGTTAAGGATGGTCGCATCGACGCAGGTCTCGTTATTCATGAAGCGCGTTTTACGTACCAAAACTATGGATTGACAATGTTGGCGGATATGGGGAACTGGTGGGAAGAAGATACAGGGCTTCCGATTCCGTTAGGCGCGATTATCGCCCGCCGTTCACTAGATTTAGAATCTATTACGAAATGGATTAAAGAATCAGTAGAATATGCGTGGCAGAATCCTGAAGCTTCAAAAGATTATGTGATGCAGCATGCGAGTGAGCTGTCTCCAGAAGTAGCGCAGTCTCACATCAATCTCTATGTAAATGATTTTACCGCTGATCTTGGTGAAAAAGGCTTTGAAGCTATTACTACACTGTTGAACCGTGCCGGAGAAGAGGGTATTGTACCCAAGAAGGACTATACGAGTCTATTAAAATAGAAAGCTGTTTTCGCATACATCGTTGCTTTTGAAAGTAGTTGATTTCCGCTCCAGGATGCTCGCTTTCCACGGGGGGTAAGGTGAGCTTACTAAATACGCCATTAGAAGTTCCACCTGAGCAAAGTATCCTTGCTCCTGCGTCTACAAGTAAATGCTACCGATGTGAGCTTCCTCGTCGCATGCCTAGCTAGAAGCTTCTCAGGTGGTAGGCACGCACCTTGCGCTCCAATCAAATTGCAAATGAGGAGAAAAAACATTCATTAGCAACAATCTTTTAGAAAAGAGACAAATAGAAAGAGGACAGATTACGTTCATTAACCACTTGCCCCAATCCTGCATACCTTATAACAAGCAGAAAAATCTGTTATAAGGAGGCGCAATATGTCTAATACAAACGTGTTAACATTGATTGGTGCTTTACTAGCTGGTTATTTTCTACTTGGCTTGCCGTTAGGCGGAACGTTTTTAGCTGCATTCGGTCCAGCGATCAAGATTATCGCTATCCTAACCGTTTTAGTGTTCGCAGCTGTATTGATCTACAAAGGTATATTGGACTTATTAGGTAAACATTAGTTATAGAGAAGAACCCGCTGGCTGCAAGCGGGTTCTTCTACTTATTTATCAATTCTTTTAGCTCATCCGTCATTTTTTCTAAAAGTTCAGGCCGGCCATGAAACTGCGCTGGTGTGTTTTGAAAAAGCTTAATGAACCAGCTTTCGCCTTCTTTTACCGCTACAACTGTATGATGTGTATTCAACTCAGGAGAAAGTTCTGTCTTTCCGATTGCCACCATTCCTGCAATGGCTCGGAGAATTACAGCGTTATCACCTAAAAAAGAAACACTTTTCACTTTCCCTAAATAGGGCGGGGTTGGAAAGTTTTCAAAGATGGGATTCAGATGTGAATAAATTTCATCCCGGCCGATTGCCTGGCTTCCATCATATCCAATCATCTCGGCATCACCTGTAAAATGATCAGCCATGCTCCGTGCATTTCTTTCATTCCAGGCATTCAAAAAGCGATGATAAAGATCTTGAACCGATTTGCCTTCCACAGAATTCATTGCATTCCTCCATATGTATGATTTGTTGTGTATCCATCATAACAAAAAAAGTCACCATCCAAAAATGGTGACCTAAAAGAAAGTTATTTCTGTCTTGCAGCAGCCCTTTTTTCAATTTCTGCATTAATCGACTTTTGAATTTCATCAATTTTCTTAAAGTCCATGGCTCCCACATAATATTTCTCTAACTCATCATGCTTTCGTTTCGCTTCTGCTAAAAAGCTG
Organism: Fictibacillus sp. NPDC058756; assembly: GCF_042746035.1. Classification (NCBI taxonomy): domain Bacteria; kingdom Bacillati; phylum Bacillota; class Bacilli; order Caryophanales; family Fictibacillaceae; genus Fictibacillus; species Fictibacillus sp. NPDC058756. Next base: position 97,438 of record NZ_JBHYPU010000002.1, read on the forward strand.
ATGGCTTCTTTCATTTTTTCTGAATATCGCCAGCTTATGACCTTTAACTCAGCAGAATATTTTTCATCTGTACCTGGTGTGATTGTTTTTGCGTACATATCTACAATGGAGTCACCAGACCGTTCAGGAAAATATTCATGTGGTGCAGTGCTGTCAAAGATTGCAAAACCCAGTTCTCTTACAATGACCATATCAAGGCTGTTCGGATCGAAACCGCAGTGATAGATCTCAACATCGTAACCAGATGCTTCAGCATTCGCTGCAAGTTTTTTTAACATAGTGGACTTACCAGAACCAGGACGTCCTTTAATAAAGTATCTTTCCTTTAAACCCTCAGTTAAATTTGGAACAAAGTCTTTAGCCCCTAGCGGAGTGGCTGCTCCTAAGAAACGGTGATAAACATCTCCTTGTTTGTTTTGCTTTTTCGAAAAGAATTTGTGCATCAGCTCATCTGTAAGTTCATTCGCTTTATTATAGTCCATGTTCTCGATATAAATCTTTTCCCATTCGTCGTGAACCAGCAATGCTTCATGGAAGATGGAATAAGCCGTTTGGAAATCAGCAGAAATTTCTTCGGATAGCTTAAGAATATCATTTTTATTTTTAGCGAGCTTATTGGAATCCCACGCAACTCCTAAGTTCACGTATTCCTCAATTGCACCTGGAGCTTTTGGTTCAATAACATGCGGAGCCGTTCCATCTACAATTCCTACCTTCAAATCCCGCAGTATGACACCATCGATCGAGCCGTTATCAGAACCACAGTGGATGTACTCAACATCATATCCCTCGTCGTTCCACTTTTTCCCGATGGCTTTCATTAATGTAGACTTGCCTGTTCCAGGTCCGCCCTTAAGGATGAAAAGACGTTCAAGGCCGTTTAGATTCGATTCGAATAAGTTATGAAAACCCCTTGCTGTATTACCCCCAGCATAGTAATTCAGAATTTTTCCAGTCAATGTTAAAAACACTCCTCTTATAGTTAGTTGTGTTTCCTACATGCATAGTATGAGAGGGGAAACGAATAGGTGAAAGCCTAAGAAAAGAGTTTAATAATTAAATTGTTGAAATATGATGAAATAAAAAGAAATTTTACGAAAAAAGAAGCATGACAAACAAAAGTGGAATAAAAACAGCTCAAACAACATAATATTGATTATTCTGAATATTTGCAATAAATTCAGAATAGGTTAATATGTAGTTAACAAATGAAACACAACCTTTACAAGGAAGGCGTGATTCCAATGACGCAAGTAAGCGAAGCATATTAAATCACATCCAGGTAGAGATCAGCCCGTGAAAACTGATTTCGAGATGTGTGGATATGCGGGAACGCGCAAATACACATTACGGAAAGAGGATGATTCCAATGACGTATGTGAGCGAAGCATGCTAAGATCATGTTGCAGACGGAAATAGCCGGTGAAAACTATTTTCGCAGCGTGTGGGCATGTGGGAAATTACCAGAGTGAAGGAAAAATATTGATCTAATGCAAGGCAATTGATTGAACGGACAATTAATTGAAGTCTAGTTATGGGATGAATAACTAGCATTGTGTATTAGTAAGAAAGGAAAGAAAGTTTAAGTGAATATTGTGATCGAAAGCTAAAGGCGCTGTTTATGTGATATATACATATTCAGCGTCTTTGTTTTGTATTAACATAGAAGTGCAGGGTTAAGTTGGAAAAGGAAGATGAGGGGTAAATCTATATGGAAACTTTACTAATTTATCAAGATGAGGCTTCTAATAAGTTTTGGAAAATCAGCCAAACAGGAAATTCTTATATTGTTACCTATGGAAAAGTGGGAACGGTTGGAGCAATAAAAACAAAAACGTTTGAATCCGAAGATGAATGCCGTAAAGAAATAGATAAGCTCATCCGCTCAAAGATGAAGAAAGGCTATTTACCTGCAGAATCAACAAATCTTATTTTAAAAGATACAACCATGACAGAAACGCTGTTTTGGGAACTGATCGATAAATGTAAAGAAAAAGGCGACGATGCTGAAGAGCAGATGGAATGGCTTATGACACAGCTTTCAAAAAGACCAGTAAAAGATATCGTTACATTTGATTTCATATTAAAGAAATATTATTCAAAGTCATACACATCAGACCTCTGGGCTGCAGCATACATCATCATGGGCGGCTGTTCTGATGATTGTTTTGATTATTTCAGAGCATTTCTGTTATATCTCGGAAAAGAGCCTTATGAGGCTGCTATAAAAGATCCTGAGACTCTTTTGCCTTATTTAAAACTAGTAGAAGAGCAAGATGAAATGCCGCAGCTTGAAGAATTATTGTCTGTGGCGTGTGAAGCGTTTGAAGAAAAGACGGGTCAGGATGATGAAGATTATCATGATTTGTACGAAAAGTTAACGAACCATTCATATATTCAGCCAGAGATCGAATTTGACTGGGATGAAGATGATGAAGAGGGTCTTAGAAAAAAGTTTCCGCTTTTATGGGAAGCTTTTGGAGAAACTCCGCTCGAATACTAATCAATTACATAAAAAAATCAAAACTCACCATCTTTTTTACAGGGTGAGTTTTTTTATAAAATACGCCTCAAGTCTTAGAACACATTACTTCCTGAAGCCATGGTTATTTTAGGAAGGTTTCGATAAGGTAATACTAGAAACATATTATAAGGAAACTTTTTTATTGAAAAACGAAACTCTGAAACTTGTACATTCGTATGAATAAGAAAGAGTTTATGTCAGGAGTCGATTACAATGAACGGATTTTTAGCCTTTTTTATCCGAATGTTTGTTGCTGTCCCATCCTCTGTAGGAGTGTGGCTGGCGAGTATTATTGCGTATGACCAGACGTATCTCATGTCATCTGGAATCGCTGTTGCGGGCGGGGCTGCTGCATATACTGCAACAGGGCTCCTTCAAAAACAGCGATTTCTTAGCAGCCACCAACTATCGAGAAGAGAATATAAATACATCAGAAGAAATTTAGATGAAGCAAAACCGAAGATTCATCGCCTGCAAAAGGCACTGCTCTCTGTACGAGATCTGCCTACGTTAAAGCAAAGAGCGGACTTGGTACGAGTGGTGCGGAAAATCCAAAGCTTAACCCAGAAAGAGCCAAGACGTTTTTACCAGGCTGAGCAATTTTACTTTTCCCATTTGGATTCAGCTGTCGAACTTACGGAGAAATATATGTTTTTAACAGCACAGCCAAGAAAAACGAAAGAACTCACAAAGTCTTTAGTGGAAACAAAACGAACGCTTGATGAGTTAAAAGAATACATCGAAAAGGATTTATACCAGGTTTTGTCAAATGATATAGATGACCTTCATTATGAGATCGATGTGGCGAAGTATTCGATCAGATCCTTGAAAGAATCACAATCTATTAAAAAGGCAGGAGATATAAATGAAAGAAAATAATGCACCCCTGTTTAACAATACAGATGAACCGGCAAATCTGATGGATGACTTGCTGGCTAATCCCTTCGGTGAGGAGAAAGAATCCAATCTGCAGCCGGGGGAAAATAAACAGATCCGATTAATCGATGTGTTGCCAGAAGAAAATAAGGAGAAGGCATATCAGCTCGCAAAGCAGATTGATCCGACAAACCACCAGACGATGATCACATACGGTGCACCAGCACAAGCGAAGCTTCATTCTTTTTCAAATACGATGCTCGAACATGTGAAAAAGAAAGACACAGGTCAGATCGGTGAAATCATTGGAGACTTAATGAGAAAACTTCAAGATGTGAATCCTGAAGAACTGAAATCTAATAAGCCTACTTTAATCGGCCGCATGTTTGGTAAGATTTCAGGTTCTGTTCAAGAAGTACTTTCCAAGTATCAGAAGACGGGTGCACAGATCGACCGCATCTCCGTAAAACTGGACGGAAGCAAGAATGTTCTCATGTCTGATATTGTGATGCTTGAGAAATTGTATGAGAACAATAAGGAATACTTCCAAGCGCTGAATGTATATATTGCAGCAGGCGAGTTGAAGCTCGATGAATTGAATCAAGTAACGATTCCTGAGATGAGAAAAGTAGCTGAACAAACAAATGACCAGATGAAGTTCCAGGAAGTGAATGATATGGTTCAGTTTGCGGACCGATTGGATAAACGTGTGCATGATTTGAAGTTGAGCCGAGAAATCACGATTCAAAGTGCGCCGCAAATTCGTCTTATTCAAAACACGAACCAGGCACTTGTTGAAAAAATTCAGTCGTCCATCATGACGGCTATTCCACTTTGGAAAAACCAAGTGGCGATCGCACTCACACTGATCAGACAGCGTAATGCTGTAGAAGCTCAAAAACAGGTTTCCAAAACGACAAATGAACTGTTATTAAAAAATGCAGAAATGCTTAAAACCAATACAATTGAAACGGCGAAAGAGAATGAGCGCGGTTTAATTGATATCGAAACGTTGAAGAAAACACAGGAAAACTTACTGTCAACACTTGAAGAAACGCTTCGCATTCAAGAGGAAGGCCGCATGAAGCGACGTTTAGCAGAAGAAGAGCTTGCAACGATGGAGATCGGGTTGAGACAAAAACTTCTTGAGATTAAAGGAGAATAATTAAAGAAGGTACTTGCGCTGTGATGAGACGCAAGTACCTTTTTTGTGCCAAGGGAAATCATGACTTTAGTTCAACTCACGAAGCTTTTGCTTCTAACGAATCTAGTGTTGAAGTTTTTTTGCTGAGGTTGCTGATAACTATTCCAACTCCTGTACCAACAAGAGCAGGAAGGATCCACTGTAATCCCATCGAGGATAGCGGAAGGATATCTTTAACAACTTGGACCGGACCTAATCCAACACCAAAAGCAAGTAATCCATCCATCAGCGCAAATACTCCTGTGAAAAGAATAGCACTGCCATACACTTTTTTTGGATTTTTGAAGAAACGGTTAAAAAACGTAAGTGTAATTAATACGATTGTTAATGGGTAAGCTGTGACTAAAAACGGAACCGACACTTTTAGGATCTGGTTCAGACCAAGATTAGAGAGTGTAAAACTTACAAGTGTAACCAGCAAGACTACCGTTTTGTAGCTAACTTTGGGAAGTAGGTTTGAGAAATATTGACCACACGCAGATGTTAGTCCAACAACGGTAGTAAAGCATGCTAATGTAAAAATAAAACCTAGAAAGGCTGTTCCGCTTTCCCCTAACAATAGAGTGGAGGCTGCTGAAAGAATATCTGTTCCATTTTCAAAGGAACCAGCTGCTGCCATCTTTCCACCGATTAACCCCAAACTGACATAAACCAGCGCAAGTAACGTCCCCGCGATCAAACCGGCTTTTAATGTATAGTTTGTTAATTGCTTTCGATCTTGAACGCCTCTTTGCTGAATTGCTGTAAGAATAACAATTCCAAAAGCAAGTGCAGCAAGTGCATCCATTGTGTTATATCCCTCAATGAACCCTGTCGAAAAAGCTCCTGATTGATAGTTGGCAGCTGGTGACTGAAGTGGAGCATCTAACTTAACAAATCCTACTGTACATAGCACAACCATTGCTAATAGCAAGACTGGCGTGATCCAGCGTCCCATATATTTCTCCATTTTTGATGGATTCAGGCTGACTGCATAGACAAGTGCGAAAAAGACAGCCGTGAATAAGAAAAGAATAAGTGTTGCGTTAGAATTAGTGCTCAAGAATGGTTTAACACCCATTTCATAAGCAACATTTGCGTTTCTTGGGATGGCTAGGAATGGTCCAATACATAAATAGATGACGACCATAAAAACTGTGCTGAACAACGGATGAACACGGTTGCCAATGGTTTGAACTCCTCCTTTTACAAGAGAAACCGCAAATAATACGGCAAAAGGAAGTCCAACTCCTGTTACGATAAATCCTGCCATAGCAAGCCAGTAAGATGATCCGGCTTCTGCTCCCAAAAATGGAGGGAAGATTAAATTTCCTGCTCCAAAAAACATTGAAAATAACATTAGTCCAATAAAAACGGTGTCCATCTTTCTCATAAGTAATCTCTCCTTTTATTGTTTTTGAACATAAAAAAACCCGTCCCTAAAACAGGGACGAGTTATAGCTCGCGTTACCACCCTAATTCCGCAGCTTAATGAAAAAGCTTGCGGCACTCAGTCAACGTACGATTATACGTGTTCCATTGTAACGGCGGACGACCCGTCAAAGCTTACATTATCAGCTTTGCATCTCAGAGATGATTTTCGGATAAGGTCTGAACATCGGCTTTCACCAAGCGCCGATTCTCTGGGGAACAGGATCATATCTTACTCTTTCTCGTCATTGATTTTAATATTAATAGTAAATTTAGCATCATAAAATAAAGAAGTCAATAATAATTTCAGAATTAATCGAAAAGTATTTCAATAGAAAAGCTATAACAGCAGTCCCATAATGATGGTGTTATTAAAATTCCCATTAATAAAATTATCTTTCTTCAACAAACCTTCCACTTCAAATCCCAACTTTTTATAAAGCTCAATCGCAACTGTATTCGTTTCATTCGTAACAAGACTGATCTTTTTGGTTACGCCGTTTTGCTTAGCCCATTCTATAAGACCATTCATTAATATCTTTCCTAACCCCAAGCCAGTGTACGTTTTAGAGACGACGATTCCTAGTGTTCCAACATGCTTTGTCCGTTCTTTTTGTGAGGAATTTATGGTTGCGATGCTGATAATCTCTGAATCAATGAGTGCCAGCAGCATGATTGAATTTTGTTCATTGGAGGTTGCTGTGATGTAATCTTCATATTCTCGTAGATCACGCTTAAATTCATTCGCTCCAAAGGAAAGGAAATCTGTTTCACCGCCAACCGCGTTGTAAAAGTCGATCATGTTTTGGGCATCATCTTTAGTTGCTCTTCTTACGGTCACTTCTATGTTGTTTTTCAGGATAATTTTCTTCATCTTTACTCAGTCCTTCAGATCATAATTATTAAGTTAAATATAACCTACCAGTCTATTCATGGTACAACCCTAATATTCATGATTTTTCGATTAAATTTTTTAGCAAATTTGTAATGCAACTCCTATTCCCTCGCATAGAATATGAGGATTTGTTATTTCAATAAGGAATAGGAGAGAAGGAATGAAAACGAAAAAATTAGTCATCGGGTTACTCATGTTTTGTTTTATGTTCTTTTTAGTGCAGCCGGCAAAAGCAGCAGCTTCTTCTTTTATCGTTATAAATAAGTCCACTAACCAGCTGGCGTATTTTGAGAATAATAAATTGTCTAAAGTGTTTAAAGTCGCAACGGGAAAACTGCCGTCCTACACACCAGAAGGTAAGTTTAAAATTGTAAACAAGATTACAAACAGGCCTTATTATACCGGCAATATACCAGGTGGAGATCCAAGGAATCCGCTCGGCAACAGATGGCTCGGATTAAATGCTAGAGGAACGTGGGGAACCACATACGCTATTCACGGAAACAATAACGCAGATTCCATTGGAAAATACGTAAGTGCAGGCTGTATCCGTATGTACAATAACGACGTTCAATGGCTGTACGCGAGAATTCTTGTAAATACACCAGTTGTGATTACGACTTCAAGTAAGACGTTCCCAGCACTTGCAGCAGCCAATGGATATAAAGTGACAAACGGTTCAACAGTACCAGTATTTTCGATAGTGAATCTGAAAAAGGGCAGCCGCGGAGCTGAAGTCATGGAGCTTCAACGCAGACTGACTGACTTAGGGTATAGTACTAAAGGAATCGATGGCGTATTCGGAGCAAATACAGATGCAGCCGTACGAAAGTTCCAAAAAGCGAAGAAGTTAACAGTAGATGGAATTGTAGGACCAGCGACGAAGAAGGCGTTGGGGATGATGTAATAATAAAATAATTGGTCAAACCCCTTGTCAAGAATGATAAGGGGTTGTTTTATCTGAAAAATCAAAAATATTATTTAATTCCTACGAAAAATATGTTAGTGTTAAAAATAAATAAAGAATTAAATGCAACAAAGTATATCAATGAAGGATAAACTTCACACCCGAAAGGAATTATTTATGAAAACGCTTTCTTTTCAAATGTTAGTGAAACAAAAGTATTCCTATCTATCAACAGGGCAGAAAAAAGTGGCTAAATACCTTGTTGAGAATCTGGATGAATCCGCATTTAAGACCGCCTTTCAGATTGGAAAAGAAGCAAAAGTAAGTGAAACAACAGTAATTCGCCTTTCTTATGCATTAGGGTTTGAAGGGTTTAGTAAAATGCAAGGCATCATTCAAAAGCAAATGCTGCAGCAGAACCAAACAGGCTATTTCTCAAGTGTCCCTGTTCACTCTTTAAAAGGGGAGAGTGATCCATTTACAAAAATCATAGATAACGAGATCCATATTTTAAGACATTTGCTGCATCATTCTAACGTACAGAATGTTTGGAAAGCAGTTGATGCGCTAATAGAGGCTGACCAGATTCTAATCGCTGGTCAACGGATCTCCCATGCCGGAGCGTATTGGTTTTCTTATACGTTAAATTCTTTAAGAGAGAACGTTAATCTCGTTTCTCATGCAGGGGACTTTTATGAGAAGTTTACTAACCTTACAAGTAAATCTGTCGTAGTTGTTTTTTCATTTCCGAGGTATGCCAACGAAACAGTAAAGATCGCTGAGTGTGCGAAAAACAACGGAGTCACATTATTATCCGTTACAGATCGACTGCTCTCGCCTGTGGGAAGTATATCTGATATTACACTGACGACTGAAGAAAATGCGGAAAAGGGGACGAATTCTATCGCTTCTGTTATTACCTTGCTTGAATTAGTGGTTGCAGGTATTTATGAGAAGGATCAGAAACGAATCCAGTCTTACCAGCAAAAATTAGAGAAGTTGTACTCAATATATGAGGTATTTCATGAATAAGGATGTGCTGTAATGAACCCGATTGATTATCTTGATCTGCATCAAGCAGCAATACTAAATACGTACCACGACCTTCACATTTTGGCTGAGCCTAGCTGGCAGGAGGAAAAAACGTCCCGGTATCTCAGAGGTCGTCTTGAACAAGCAGGTATGACCATAAAAACATTTCGAGATCACTATGGTTTTATTGCAGAGATTTCTGGAAAATCCAATGAAGTTGTCGCATTAAGAGCCGATATGGATGCACTCGTTCAAGAAGTGAAAGGCACCGTTAAGCCTAACCATTCTTGCGGACACGATGCGCATAGTACGATGGTGTTGTATTCAGCTCTAGCAATAGCGGCAAGCGGAATCCAGCCAAAACATACGCTCCGTTTTATCTTTCAGCCTGCGGAAGAAAAAGGAGAAGGCGCTCTTCAGATGATGAAAGAAGGGGCGTTGAACAATGTGACATACTTGTTCGGAGTCCATGTTCGACCCGAAAAGGAATGCCCTTATCTAAAAGCTTCACCTGTCATCCTTCATGGTTCTGCTGGAACGATTCATGGAACGATCAAAGGGTTACAAGCCCATGCATCACGTCCTAAAGAAGGAATTAATGTGATTGAGGCTGCGGCATTCCTCGTTCAGCAATTAAAGGAAATTCAATTGCTAACAGAGACTCCGTATTCCATAAAAATGACAAAACTCAAAGTGGATAATGATGCATCAAACGCGATTCCGGAAACTGCGGTCTTTGCTATTGATGCAAGAGCCCAAACAAATGAAGTGATGTTTGATCTTAAGCAGCTCACAAATAGAATCATGAATCAAACGATGAAAGAAACAGGAGCCACTATATCTTGGTCGATGGCTGAATATGTCCCAGCAGCGACAAAGCATGAAAAAGCGATAAAGTTAGCAGAGACTGCAATATGCAAAATCCTCGGAGAAGAAAATGTCATACATGACCTTATTTCACAAGGGGGTGAAGACTTTCATTTTTATACGGCCAACCATCCAGCTTTAGCTGCAACTATGGTTGGTTTAGGATGCGGTCTGTCGCCAGGACTTCACCATCCAGATATGTCTTTTAATCTTGAGGCACTGATATATGGAGCGAAGATATTAACTCAAACTGTTTTGCTAACATCTGAGAATAATCTAAAGGAGGAGTAATAATGCAAAATTTACCAATCGAACCACAACCTCAAAATACAATTGTACAAGATGTCCCTAGTGAACAGCATTTAGACCGAAAACTCAAAACTCGGCATCTTTCCATGATTGCCATTGGAGGAACAATTGGAACGGGTCTATTTTTAGCAAGTGGATCTATTATACATACAGCAGGCCCTGGTGGAGCGTTAGCTGCCTACATGATCGCGGGAGTCATGGTGTACTTCCTGATGACAAGCTTAGCAGAAATGGCTGCTTTGATTCCTGTCACTGGTTCCTTCAGCACGTATGCATCTCGGTTTGTGGATCCTGCTTTCGGATTCGCGGTTGGATGGAACTATTGGTACAACAATGCCATAGTCGTTGCGCTCGAACTTGCTGCATCGTCGTTAATCATGCAATATTGGCTCCCTGGTGTCCCGGGCATTGTATGGAGTGCATTGTTCCTTGCCCTCATTTTCGGTTTAAATTATTTATCCGTTAAAGGATATGGGGAATCTGAATTCTGGTTTGCCATTATAAAAGTAGCAACCATTATTATCTTCATCGTCGTTGGAGTTTTGATGATCTTTGGCATCATGAGCGGAAACACAGCAGGATTTTCGAATTTCACAGAAGGAGAAGCGCCGTTTAAAGGAGGGTTTTTATCCGTTATAAGCGTTTTTATGGTCGTTGGTTTTGCCTTTCAAGGGACCGAGTTAGTTGGAATTACAGCAGGGGAAAGTGAGAACCCTCGAAAAAATATTCCAAAAGCTATCAAACAAATATTTTGGAGACTTCTTTTATTCTATGTATTGGCGATTATCGTTATTGGATTCTTGATCAACTACAATGACCCGCGTCTATTAAGCTCAGATATTACGGATATTGCGGTGAGCCCTTTTACACTCGTATTTAAAAATGCAGGACTTGCAATGGCTGCATCGATCATGAATGCCGTTATCTTAACATCTGTACTTTCCGCAGGTAACTCAGCAATGTATGGAGCTTCACGTGTGTTATGGGTGTTGGCTAAGGAAGGAAAAGCCCCAGCATTTTTGAAAAAAGTAAATAAACATGGTCTCCCAGCAAATGCTTTGTTTTTCTCAACCATTATTGGTATGGCTGCATTCCTTACGTCTTTATTTGGAGAAGGAACCGTATATACGTGGTTATTGAATGCTGCAGGACTATCAGGGTTTTTATCATGGTTGGGGATATCCATTACACACTATCGTTTTCGAAGAGCCTATAATGCCCAAGGAAGAAGCTTAAGCGACTTACCTTATGTATCAAAGTTGTATCCATTTGGTCCGATTCTAGCTACGATTCTTTGTATGATTGCTATATTTGGACAAAATTACTCTGCGTTTATTGGAACAAAAATTGATTGGTACGGAATTTTAGTTTCATACATTGGATTACCACTATTCCTTCTTGCTTATATAGGTTACAAAATGGCTAAAAAAACAAGAATGGTCCCGTTAAAAGAAGCGGACTTTTCTAAGGAATAATTAGGGAGTGGTAAACCATGATCGAGATACGTTCACTTAATAAACTGGAGGAACTTGAGAAAGTACGTCAACTAGAAAGCAAAATTTGGGGAGATAATGATTCGATTCCCTCACATCAGACACTAACCGCCGTAAAAAACGGTGGTCTCGTTCTTGGTGCATTCGATAAGGAGGAACTCGTTGGATTTCAATACAGCTTCCCTGGTTTTAACGGCAAAACCGCATATCTTTGCTCTCATATATTAGGAACTGATGAACGCTATCGGAATCAAGGAATTGGAGAAAAACTCAAACACGTACAACGAGAGGAAGCATTGAAGTTAGGTTATTCTCTCATTACGTGGACGTATGATCCTCTCGAAAGTGTAAATGGCTATTTAAACATTAGTAAGCTTGGTGGAGTATCGTCAACCTATATAGAAAACTGTTATGGTGAGATGGAAGACTTGTTGAACAGCGGAATTCCATCTGATCGTTTTCTTGTAGAATGGCATCTTAACAAGGACCAAGAAACCTTTTCTGATATTGATTTAGATACAGCTATTAAGAAGTCCCTTATTCAATGGAATGAGGGACAAAATGGAGTTCCAGAACCTTTTCTTACTCATTTTGAGCCTGAATCAGACTTAGCTTATGTCGCATTTCCAAGAGATTATCGAACAATAAGGGAAACGAATACGGAAATCGCATTAGATTGGCGATTGAGAACCCGGGAAGTTTTCTCTAAATTATTTGAAGAGAAGTGGCAAGTTACAGGATTTATCGCTAATAAAAAACTTCCCGTTTCGTTTTATGTGCTAAGAAAAAAATAACAGCATGGATTGGATGGGGAGAAGGAGATTAAAAGATATGAAAATCAAGCAAGTAATTTTACGTCATTTAAAATTAGATCTGCTTCATCCTTTTACAACTAGTTTTGGGACGGAATACGATAAAGACTTTATTTTAGTTGAAGTGAAAAATGACGATGGCCTTTCGGGATGGGCAGAATCCGTTGCTATGCTCGATCCGCATTATAACGAGGAAACGGTTAAAACGAATTGGCACATTCTCGAAGACTATTTGATCCCCATTCTACTAAATAACGAAATCGACCATCCAGATCAGCTCTCTGAAACGCTGTTTGCCCACATCCGTGGAAACTACATGGCTAAAGCTGCTTTAGAGGGAGCTGTTTGGGATCTGTATGCGAAAGAACAAAATTTTTCTTTAGCACATGCACTAGGCGGGACTAGGGAGAAAATTGATGTAGGAGTAAGTATCGGAATTAAGGATTCAATTGAAGAAACACTTGAAATCATTGGAGCTCGTCTGAAGGAGGGTTACAAGCGTTTTAAATTAAAGATTAAGCCAGGCTGGGATGTTGAATTAATTGATCGAGTCCGTCAGATATATCCTGACATTCCACTTATGGCAGATGCAAACTCTGCGTACACATTAGAAGACATCAATCGTTTAGCAGTATTGGATAATTATAATCTTATGATGATTGAACAGCCTCTTGCCCACAACGATATTATTGACCATGCAGATCTCCAAGCTAAGTTGAAAACACCGGTTTGCTTAGACGAAAGCATTCATTCATTAGAGGATGCTAGAAAAGCACTCAAGCTCGGAAGCTGTAAGATCATTAATATCAAAGTGGGTCGTGTCGGAGGGTTAACACAGGCAAGGAAAATTCATGACCTATGCGAAAAGCATAGTGTTCCATTATGGTGTGGAGGGATGCTCGAATCAGGAGTAGGAAGAGCTCATAACATTGCGATCACATCACTATCGAACTTTACCTTACCTGGTGATACAGCCGCATCCTCACTTTATTGGGCAGAGGATATTATTGATCCCGAAGTGACGGTAGAGAATGGGACAATAAACGTTCCACAAACGACAGGCATTGGATTTGAAGTGAATAGAGAAAAGGTGGATAACTATACGTTGTATAGTAAGGTTTTCAGATAAGTATGGAATTAAACTACTATCCGTTGTGGATTAAAGGTCAGGAAAGGATAAGAATCCAGTAATAAGAAAACCGCCAGTATCACATTTAATCGTGATGCTGACGGTTTTTTGGTTTTATCTTTGTGATATAAAAGGATTCGACTGTATTTACCATAAACTTTTGTAAATACGTCGTGTACGTATAAAAAGCGACAGTTACACACATTTCAGAAATATATGAAGTAGTTATATTTTTCTGTTAAATTATTAATCTATTAATCCTTTAAAAGATGATGTTAACCGTACCTGCAAATAAATAAAAAACAACTAAGTATGAAGAGTCGTACCTAAACTAACAAAGCAACAAACTTTACGAAAGCAGCCATAATAAAAGATACTTATAGATGAGAGGTGAGTGTAATGCGACTGGATCATACAGGAATCGCTGTGAGAAGAATAGATGAAGCGATTGAATTTTATACAAATGTGCTAGGCGGAAAGCTGAAGGAACGATATACAAGTGAAAAGCCAGGTGTTGAAACCCATATCGCGGTTATTGAGATGGAGAACCAAGTGATTGAATTATTGGAGCCAACTAGCAGAACTTCTCCAATCGAACGTTTTATCCGACAGAATGGTAAAGGTGTGCATCATCTCGCTTATGAAGTGGATGATCTGCTCGAGACAATAAAAGATTTTGAAAGCAGAGGCTATACTTTTTTAAAAGACACATACCGGATCAACCCTTTTGGACGCCGACTAATCTATATGAACCCTGTTCATTCGCAAGGGCAGATTATAGAACTGTGTGATTATGTATCTTTAGATGAATAAATGGTAATTTTACTTAAATAAGAAACGGCCTAGGAAAATTATTCCTAGGCCTCTTTCTTTGAAAAATGCTGTTCTAATCAAATCAAACCTATTTAAAAGTCCCTGTCGGAACATTAAAGGTCCATCTGGTTTTGTCTTCTGCCTCTAAAGTGAGATCAAATCCATCATAATCTATAACTCTAACTTCTCCATGTTTTGAAGGAGTCTTATATTCTTTTGAATCGACAAACTTTCTTTTTTCACCATCTGTTAGTACAACAACAATACCTTGAGCGGGATCTGACTTAAGAGCTCCAGTCTCAACGGTTACCCCCCGGGCATTCATTTCCTGATGGTTAACCGGACTGACCCAGCCATTCGTGAACCGAATACGTTGATCATTTACTTGGTCTTCTATTTTCTTGATGATTTGAGGTGTTACGGTACGGTCTTTTTGGATAACAAGTGGACCATCCTTCGTGTTATTTTTTGTAATACTGTCGTTTTTAGCTTTAATTTTATTTTTGTCTTTTCGTTCCTGGATCTCCTGTTTTTCTTTTGGCAAAGCGCCATATTCTGTATTAGAAGCAGAAACATGATAATAGCTAATTCCCGCACAAGATAGTACTCCTACAGTTAGTAATGCGATCCAAATTTTATTCATTTCCTTCACTCCTTTACCTATATATTAGTGCCACTGAATATCCGTTGATAGAATAGGAAATTTAGTTGATTCGGCTGTAATGGCATCACTGTTGAGCTCATTGATTAACTGTGTCCAGCCCTGGCTGGGTGTATTGTCAAGTTCCCAATGACAGCCAACGTCTTGGCAGGCTCCGGCTTGGGTTAAGGAAGCTCCAAATTTCATCTGGTTGTTTTGTGAAACAGCGGAGTACTTGTTGATGTTTTGCCACTGTTCTGCCATATCTCCGCTATTATCATAAATTTGTGGAAGTGGCCATGCTGGAGATGCTCCCCATGAAATGTAATAAATATCGTTATAGGTCCATCCGTTATTACAAGAATAATTAGTTGTTCCGGTGTTCGTGTTTGTATGGTAGCATCCGTCAGCACTTCCATAATTGTAAAGAGAATAGCTATTAACTGCATCATAACCTTTTACCCAGTCTCTCGTGCTGACCGTATCATCATAGCCAGGCTCCATATCATTCCCGCCATCCACTTCTACTTGGTCAGAATAGGAGCTTGCTGTGTTATGGGCATTGATGGCATCTATCATATTTGCAAAGTTTCGGCCGCCTTCATTTGTTACGGTATACGAATTATTCGTTCCAACGATCACTTGAACAGTCGAATAGTTATCAGATCCCGTTCCTTTCCAATAACCTCGGGAATAGGCTTGTACCGCATTTTTTACTTGATCGAGAGTGGCATCAGGCATTCCTCTAAGTGAAACAGTAGTGGGTGAAGGCTGACCGCCAAAGTCAAGTATGACCATGCTTTGCTGTGTCCCAGCTTTACTAGAATCTGCACGTCCTTTTTGGTAGCCCATTTCATAAAGAGTGACGGTATCAATCGTGTCCATGTAATAGCTTGAGCTTGAAGTCGGAGGCGAGGCGGCTTCAATGCTCATAGCTGGAAAGAACAGTGAAATCAATCCAAACCATAAGAATATTTTCCGTGTGTAATGAAGTAAACCTAATTTTTTCATTTTTGTCTCCTTTTTATTTTATGATGACAGACAGCTTTTTCTAAAATTCAGAATTTAATAAAATTGTTCGTAATAGAATATTTATTTGATGGGCATAAAATGGTTTATTAATCTTTTTTACAAGTAATTAATACTAACAACATAAATTATGTGGTGATAAAGGGATTGCGTTTTTCATAATTTCATAGTCTTTCATATCTAAAATCTATAAAATTAAAGTTATAAGAATATTCTGTAAAGGGTGAAGACATGAAGTGGATTAATAATCTAGAGAGCTTTCCTTATCCATTTAAAGGTTCAACCTACCGCTACTCCAATAACTCTATACCTATGAAGACGCCATTTTGTGTTGAAGTCACTCCAGATTATAAAGAAGAGATGCATTTTAAGCGTACTCTTTTGAATCATCATGCTGAACGCTGCTATCAATCACTACCACACACCATTACTGGACAGTGGGAGACTGTTGAGCTGGTGATTGATCATCTTGCTGCTCAGTATCCAGATCAGTTTTCGGTAGAAAAAAATGGTTCAAAATGGACATTTAACAATAAAATTTTAGAAGAAAAGCAGGAGTTCACGTTTGGCGGTGAATCAACATTGCCTGAGGAGCCTTTAGCTTTTATAAGCAGGCACGTGCAAGAGGATTTAATACTTATGATGCAGCGGGACGGTGATCTGTATCTCGATGCAGGTCAGCTTTGTTTTCCTGCTAACTGGTCGCTTGCGTTTAACTTAGGCATGAAGTTTAAGAGCATTCACCACCCAATTCCCGGATTTAAAGAAGAAGGACTGGATGATCGAATTCTGCAATTCCTTATGAGGCTTGAAGCTGGCAACCCATGGGAGAGGAAAAACTGGTCGCTGATGGCTGGAGACAGGCTGGACACTTCCCTTGAGACATTTGATCAGTGGGGGAAACTTCGTAAACAGGTGACAAAAGAGAATGCAGGAGAGCTTGTTCATATTCGTGTAGAAGTGCAGAAGCTGTTCAGATTGCCTCGAACGAACGGTATTCTTTTTACGATTCACACTCATTTGCTTTCTCTAGAAAAATTAGCTTCTAACCTCGAGTGGCTGAAGCAGTTTTATGAAATTCTTTCTGAACTGCCTCCACACATTACAGAGTACAAAGGGATTTCCTTATATAAAAAGGCTGTGCTGGATTATTTAGAAGAACAACTGGAAAGCGGGAAAGTTCTATGAGCAGTGAAGCGATTTTTGTTCCCGGTAAAAGAAAGTATGCATTTTGTGGAGATCAACATGGCCTAATGCTTTTTAGCAGTGTAATAGAGCGAGTGAAAGAAGAAGAGTTGTTACATGAAATCTTTTTAATTGAAGGGGAACCAGAGTGGTCGCAGCTGTCCAAATATTTAAAAGACCAAAAGATGGGGACGTATCTTTATGTGGGGCTGCCAAATGATCAATTATTGCAAGCAAAGCTAGTTTCAGAGGCCATGGGATTTTCGGATGAAGAAGCACAGTACATAGGCTACGGTGAAAAAGTGATGAGGGTCTATTGCTGCCGGTGTCATGGAATTAATGAAATGAAAAATGCTGAGGAAGAAATTTTGTGCAATCACTGTGGACTGGAGCTATCTGTTTCAGACCATTACTCAGTTTATCATAACGCCGTCTTAGGTTATGTCGCAAAACTTTAGGAGTGAATGCATTGTATAAAGAAAAAACAATTCCTGTAGTGATTAATGATATTAAAGAAGAGACTAAATTTGTTAAAAGGTTTACTCTTGCCTCTGTTGATGGGAAGCCACTCCCTAAGTTTAGCGGCGGTGCTCATATTTCAACGTATATCAAGGATGAGGAGCTGCTTGTAAGACAATACTCTTTAACTAGCAGTCCCGATTATACGAAACACTATCAAATCGGTGTCCGGTTAAGTGATGCTTCCAGAGGCGGTTCTCTTTATTGGCATCAAAAGATGAAGGTTGGCGACAAGCTGCATATCAGCTATCCAAAGAATCATTTTCCCCTTAGCTTTAAAGCGAAGCATCATGTTTTTTACGCAGCTGGTATCGGAATTACCCCGTTTTTATCGATGATGAATGAACTTCATTCTAGAGGTTCTTCATTCGAACTTCACTATGCCTCTAAAACGGAGGAAGCTTGTGCATTCTATGAATTTCTTAAAGAGCATTATCCAAAACATTGCCGCTTTTATTTCTCTAATAAAAAGCAGCGGATTACTAAATCTTCCTTAGAAGAACACCCTATCGGAACTCACGTCTATTTTTGTGGTCCTGAGTCATTTATATCAGACCTTACTGAGTCAGCGTATCAACTAGGGTATCCACCATCTGCTGTACATATGGAACGGTTTGCCCCGCCGCAGCCTAAAGATATGCAACCTTTTAATGTACAACTAAAAGATGGAACTTTTGTTGAAGTTGCGGGGGATCAGACTTTGCTTGAGGCACTCCTGAACAAGGGAATTAAAGCACCTTATTCATGCAGTGTTGGCAGATGCGGTACATGTGAACTCAAGGTTGTAGAAGGTGAAATCGCACACTATGATTATTTTCTGAGTGAAGAACAAAAACAAAGCCATTCAAGAATCTTAACTTGTGTTTCACGTGCGAAGTCAGATATGTTGGTGGTAGATGTTTAGTCTTAAAGGAGTGTCACTTAGTGATTTATATTCAATGTACGAAAAAGTTATTGGAACAAATTAAAGCACCAGCAGAAAAAGTGGATGTTTCTGATGTAGATCCTCTTTATTGCTGGCATGCAAATATCTTTGTTCACAATAGAAAGAAATGTGTTCTAGTCATGAATAATCATACTAGATATAACTTTTTATTATATGGACTAAAAAGTAGTGATTTTAAGAACTTTACTGACGTTGTTATTCAGGGAATTCAGGAGAACTTATTAGCTGATGGATTTGATAGAGCAATTATTGAAGAATATCTATTAAAATGTAAAGAATCTTCTATTACTACAACGAGTGAGAGATCTATTAACAGCCAGATTAATGAAATGGTTATCTATTGCGAACTCTCTTTAAATCAATTTAAAGAGAATAACGAGATTCCTGATTTAAATAAACTCAACCGTAAGCTAAATAAATACATCATGATGAAATTGCCACAACTTTATCCTGTAGAGGCTATGCAGGAAGTGTTTAATAATAGTTTATCAGATAGAAAATTTGAAGCGAAGAAGACTGAATTGAACCCACGCAAGTATTACCAAGTAAAAATTACTTTAGAGCATATTCAACCAGTCATTTATCGAAGGCTTCTGATACCAGATCACATCCCTTTTACAAAGTTCCATAAGATTATCCAAACCGCTTTTGGCTGGGACAATCAGCATCTGTATTTATTTGATCTGCCTGATTGCTATATTAAAGAAAAAGATCCTTATTCTTCTTTTGATAAGGTGGAGAAGCATCCCGTTAGTGTTAGAATTGATGACTATATGAAAGTGAAAAGTTCGTTTATGTATGAATATGATTTTGGTGATTCATGGCGTCATATCATTAAAGTTGAAAAAGAAGTATTCGTAGAGGATGATCCAGGATATCCTTATTGTCTAGAAGGAGAACGGAATTGTCCTCCTGAAGATATTGGCGGACCAGGCGGTTATGAATATTTTGTATCTATTATTAAAGACCCAGCTCATGAAGAATATGAACATATGATGCGATGGGCAGCGGAAGTTACTGGTGAACGCAATTTTGATCCAGAATATTTTAATTTGAAAGAAATTAACCGTAAACTAAAGAAGATAAAAAGCTAATCTTTTTTAAAAAAGATTAATCAGGTGTATAATTTAAGAGTTCAAACGTTGGTGTGAGTCTGTCTGGAGCTATTTCAGCAGACTTTTTTATTTCATACAGCAAGGAGTTTTCTGATTGAAGCACCGAACTCTATTGGTTTATCTTGTCGCTTTTGCCGCTTTCCTTGGTCCTTTTTCACAGACCATTTATGTTCCTCTCATTCCAGAGGTGACAAAGGAACTTCATACTACTTCTTTTTTAGTTAATTTTTCGATTTCCATTTATACAATTTTCTTAGCACTCATGCAGATGGTTTATGGGCCGCTAACGGATTCTATAGGACGGCGGAAAGTAATGCTGGCTGGTATCTTTATCTATTTGGGCGCAACGATTGGCTGTTTTCTTTCCGGGTCTATTGAGTCCTTGTTAGTTTTCCGTTCTTTGCAAGCAGTTGGTATTGCAGCGGGTTCTGTTGTTGCTGTAACGGTTATAGGTGATTTATTTGAAGGGAAAGACCGTATTCAGCCTATGGGAACCTTTCAAATGATGGTATCGCTTGGTCCGGTCCTCGGCCCAGTTGCTGGGGGGTTCTTAAGCGGTTCGTTTGATTTTCATATGATCTTTGTCGCTTTATTTTGTGTTGGGTTGATCGTTTTAGCAGGTAACTTTGTTTATTTGAAAGAAACTAAGCCAAAAGCAAATAAGAAACAAAATTTTAAGTTCACAGATTTTATTAACATTCTAAAAAATCGAATTGGATTTTCAGTAATCGGAATCGGTTTTATCCAATACTACGCGCTGTATAACTTCTTGGTATTTTTACCCGGAATTATGAGCGAACGTTATGGCTTATCTGCAGAGCAAAAAGGACTTGTATTTCTTCCATTATCACTGGGAATTGTTGTTGGAAGCTTCATCGGCGGAAAGCTGCGAAACTTTGACGAAAGAAAAGTAGTTGTAGGCACTGCTTTTCTTAATGTCCTTTCACTATTGTTTTTCATCTTGGTATCAGATGTTTCACTAAGTATGTTAATTGTGTCTATTAGTTTATTTGGATTGTTTTTGGGGATGTCTCTGCCTGTGCAGACAGCATTGCTTACACAGGAATTTCAAACGAACCGTGCGACTGCAATTGGCGCATATAATTTCTTTCGCTATATGGGGATGTCAATCGGACCGCTATTAGGAAGCTTTCTATTCCACATAGGAAGTTATGATTTAGCATATGGATTTGTAGATGCTATCTTGTTATTGTTCGCCTTGATAATGAGCAATCAACTGATAATGAAACAAAGATCATTTCAATAGATTCGGAATGGCTTTTTCTGGGTATATTGAATGAGCTCGGTTCTTGCGGTAAGCTAAGGTTAAACAAATGTTAAACAAGGGAAGATAAAAATTATGTACCTTACAATAAAAGAAACGGCAGAATATCTGTCTATGCCTGAAGAGGTTGTCGAAAGTTTAATTCAGCAAAAGAAAATCCGTACAATCTTTGACGGAACACAGCATCTGATTAACAAGGAGCAGTTCAACACACACTTTGAACAGCTTGAAAAATATAAGAAATTAGTAGAGGAATATTTAAGTGAACCGATTCCAGAAGACTGGGATGCAAAGGATGAAGATTAAAGAAACCTAAAAATTGTAAAGACGTCAACATCGATATATGATAGAGAAAAATGGCAGATTGGGGAGAGTGTAAAAGAAATGCATAGAGACAAGGAACTGCATTCTTTTTTAATAGATAAGACATGGCAAATGACCGAGGAATGGTATGCTTCAATCGATAAAAGCAAAGCCGCGGGGGTCTATGCTTCTACAAATCCTGAAACCATTGCTACACTAAAAAAGCAGAATCATGAATTTCACCTGCATTTTTGTGAGGTTTTTGTTAAAGAGGAGTCCAAGTTTCTAAGAGACTTTGAACAATGGGTAGTCATGATTGCGAAGGATGATGAGCACTTAAATACACCTGTGACCGTAATCATGAAAGAATTCTTTAAAGTCCAAAGACAGTATCTTGAATTCGTTAAAGAATTTGTGAATCTTCATGAAGGTAAATATTCTCAGAATGTTGTTGATTCTTGGAACGATGTGATTATTAATACCTTCAATAAAATTGTTACTTGGTTCGTTGAAGAAAACCAAAAGTACAGCGAAGAGAAATTGATTGCACAGCAAGAAATGATTAATGAATTGAGCTCTCCGGTAATTGCTCTCAATAATCATATGGGTCTGCTTCCGTTGATCGGTGTGATTGATACGGCAAGGGCAAAGCTTATTGTAGAAAATACATTAGAGCAATGTTCTGAAAAAGGAATCTCACATCTTTTAATAGACTTATCAGGTGTTCTCATAATTGATACGATGGTTGCCCAGCAGATTTTCTCTTTAATAGAAACGCTCGGATTAATCGGCGTAAAATCTACACTATCAGGAATCAGACCTGAAATTGCTTTAACTGCAACGCAGCTCGGACTCTCTTTTGACCAAGTTTCTGTTAAATCAAATCTGGCACAAGCACTTGCTTCAAAAGAAAAATAATCTTTTTTACTAGACTGGGTCAAACCTGGTCTTTTTTCATGTCTTCTTTTCATAGATATAGAGTAGGGTGAAACATTTCCAGTACATATACGTTAAAATGAAAATAGAATGCTAGATTCTGGGGGGATTTGCTTCGGTGAAATGGATAATAAGAGTAGTATTTGTGACCTTGTTAGGATTTCTAGTTTTTTTAATTATAGATGAGATGAGAAAAAAGAATGTGCCGATGCCAACTGAGATTCACCCGATCGTTGCTGAAAAAAGAGATCAGCTGATTCAGAGAGCTGCCCAAAAAGGCATTACGATTGTGATAACAGATGATTTCCGTTCAGCGGAAGAACAGGATGAACTTTATACGCGCGGAAGAAGTACGGAAGGAACTGTTGTGACACATGTAGAAGGCGGAGAGTCTTATCACAATTACGGTCTTGCCATTGATTTCGCACTTCAGTTGAAAGACGGAACGGTCGTGTGGGACTTGGAGCGGGATGATAATAAGAATGGAAAGTCCGATTGGATGGAAGTTGTGAGTATTGGAAAAGAGTTAGGCTTTGAATGGGGTG
The DNA here is from genome assembly GCF_042746035.1 of Fictibacillus sp. NPDC058756. Taxonomy (NCBI): domain Bacteria; kingdom Bacillati; phylum Bacillota; class Bacilli; order Caryophanales; family Fictibacillaceae; genus Fictibacillus; species Fictibacillus sp. NPDC058756. The sequence continues at coordinate 120,212 of NZ_JBHYPU010000002.1, forward strand.
GAGATTGGGTTGGTTTTAAAGACTATCCTCATCTAGAGATGGATTTTGGCTTAAGTATACGTGAGCTGCAGTATGGGGAAAGACCTCCAGCAAGATAGGACAGACATTGTCGAAAAGCCTATAAATTCATTTGAAGGATCATAAAAAGTGATGAAGGCTCATAAATTTCATTTTGCTCATGAATAAGCTATATAAATTAAATTAAAAAGCAGGTTCCCAGACGGAAACCTGCTTTTTATATGTCATTAAAGCTTAAACGAACTCTTTAATGAAACGATTTGGTTAAATACGATTTTATCTTCTGTTGTATGCTTTGGATCTACATTGAAGTAGCCGTGGCGGAAGAATTGGAATTTATCATGCGGCTTCGCGTTCTTCATGTTCGCCTCGATAAATCCTTGTTTTACGATAAGAGAATCTTTGTTCACGTAATCCAAGAATGTTTTACCTTCGCTGTCTTCTTCGTTTTCCATGTCAGCATCCAGAATTAGTGGCTCATATAAACGGAACTCGGCTGGAACGGCTTGTGTAGCTTCAACCCAGTGAAGTGTTCCTTTTACTTTACGTCCAGTAAAACCAGTACCTGACTTCGTTTCAACATCATACGTACAATGAAGTTCAACCACGTTGCCGTCTTCATCTTTTATGAAATCTTCGCATTTAATGAAGTATGCATGCTTTAAACGTACTTCGTTGCCAGGGAAGAGGCGGAAGTACTTTTTCGGAGGATCTTCCATAAAGTCTTCACGCTCAATATAGATTTCACGGGAGAACGGTATTTGGCGCGTTCCCATTTCTTCGTTCTCTGGATTGATCTCAGCTTCCAGCATTTCAACTTGTCCTTCAGGATAATTCGTAATGACCACTTTAAGCGGATCAACAATACCCATCGTACGAGGTGCTTTTACTTTTAAATCTTCACGGATGAAGTGTTCAAGCATCGCTGTATCAGCAGCACCAGAACCTTTTGATACACCAACAGCTTTTACAAATTCAACGATTGACTCAGGTGTGTAGCCTTTTCGGCGTAAACCAGAGATCGTTGGCATGCGCGGATCATCCCATCCGTCCACATATCCTTCATCTACAAGCTGTTTTAGCTTACGCTTGCTCATTACTGTATTGATCAGACCTAAACGGCCGAATTCGATTTGCTGAGGCTTGCTTTCCATCTCGCACTCTTCCACTACCCAGTTGTAAAGAGGGCGCTGGTCTTCAAACTCAGTTGTACAGAGCGAGTGAGTCACACCTTCAATTGCATCCTCGATCGGATGAGCGAACGCATACATCGGATAGATGCACCAAGTGTCACCAGTGTTGTGGTGAGTAGCATGAGATACGCGGTAAATTACCGGGTCTCGCAAGTTAATGTTTGGCGAGCTCATATCGATTTTGGCGCGAAGAACCTTCTGTCCGTTTTCGAACTCGCCTTTACGCATACGGTCAAAAAGATCCAAGTTTTCTTCAACTGAACGGTTTCGGTAAGGACTTTCTTTACCAGGTTCAGTCAGTGTCCCGCGGTACTCGCGGATTTCATCAGCCGAAAGATCATCAACGTACGCTTTTCCTTTTTTAATTAGGAGTACAGCGCGCGTGTACATTTCTTCAAAGTAATCGGATGCATAACGAAGGTTTTCCCATTCGAACCCTAGCCATTCAACATCTTTCTTGATAGCATCAACGTATTCTTGATCTTCTTTCAATGGGTTTGTATCATCAAAACGAAGGTTCGTTTCCCCGCCGAACTCATCTGCGAGTCCGAAGTTAATGACGATCGATTTTGCATGTCCAATATGAAGATATCCGTTAGGTTCTGGAGGGAAGCGTGTAATAACTTTCTTGTGCTTTCCGGATTCCAGATCGCTTTGGATGATTGTTTTAATAAAATTAGAAGAACTATTCTCCATCCCGTATCAAGCCTTTCCTTATATGTAAACTAAAGTATACTTTACATTATAACAAAAATAATTTTCAACTAAACGTATTCTTTTATTAGATAGGGATTATATTTAACTGCTCTTATCCTTATAATGATTAAAAAATTATCAAATGAACGGTGGGATTACAAATGAATGTCATTGACTTACATTGTGATGCATTATTGAAACTCTGGGAAACAAAAGGAAATTTGCGATATGCCGATGCACCTGAGCTTTCAACAAATAAAGAACGTCTGCAAAAAGGAAAAGTAAAGGTTCAGTTCTTTGCGATCTTTGTAGAACCTTTCATACCATCAGATCAAAAGTTTCAAGCTGCTCTAGATCAAATTAATTACTTTTACAGTGAGGTTCTTGGGAAAAATCCAGAGATGAAACATGTGAAGGATTGGAGTGAACTTGCCGCTATAAAAGATGGTGAAATCGGTGCCGTGCTGACGCTTGAAGGTGTTGAAGCGATCGGGGATGACCTTACTAAGCTGAACATCCTTTATCAGCTTGGCGTTGGTCTGATTGGACTTACTTGGAATCATGCAAATCTTGCGGCTGACGGGGCAAAAGAACCGCGCGGCGCAGGACTGACCTTGTTCGGAAAAGAAATCGTTCAGTTTAATAACAAACATAAAATTCTGACCGACGTATCCCACTTATGTGATCGGGCATTCTGGGACGTAATGGAGATCGCGAAATACCCGTTAGCGAGCCATTCAAATTCTCGTGCTTTGTGTGATCATCCACGCAACTTGACTGATGAGATGGCAAAGGAAATGTTCCAAAAAGGTGGAGTTGTTCATGTTGTATACAATCCTCCTTTTACAAAAAGTGAAGGTTCTTCCAGTATTTCTGATTTAATTAAGCATATCGATCATTTCTGTGGGCTTGGCGGTGTGAAGCAGATTGGACTTGGATCAGATTTTGACGGGATTGCTTCACATATCGTGGATCTAGAGGACGCTTCTAAAACACAGAACTTGATTAATGAACTTTTAAAACATTATTCAGAAGACGAAGTAAAAGGATTTGCATATCGAAACTTCTTAAACTATCTTCCAAATTAAAATACTAGAGGTGTAAGGTAATGAAGGTTCGGGACAAAGGAATATTGATCGGAACGCTTTCTCCAGGGAACAAAAACTGTATAACAGATGTAGATGGTGTAAAGGTCGGTCATGTCACGCTCGATTATCCGATTAATGATACAGATTACGCGTGCACAGGTGTTACGGCAATCTTGCCTCATGATGGCAACCTTTTTCAAGAAAAATTTATAGCAGCAAGCTATGTGATCAATGGTTTTGGTAAAACAACGGGGCTTGTTCAGCTGAATGAACTGGGAGTTTTGGAGTCTCCGATCATGCTGACCAACACGTTTGGTGTGCCGGCTATTACGCAAGGAACGTTGCAGTACATGCTGGAGCAAAACCCTGAAATTGGTGACACGACAGGAACAGTGAACGTCGTTGTAGGAGAGTGCAATGACAGCTATCTGAATTCAATCCGCCATTTCCCTGTAAAACCGGAGCACGCGATCGAGGCAATAATTAAGGCAACGATGGAAACTACGGAGGAAGGTGCAGTCGGGGCTGGAAAAGGAATGATCTGCTTTGGTTATAAAGGCGGAATAGGAACCTCTTCGCGCGTCGTATCTGAAAAATACACGATAGGCTGTCTCGTACTCACTAATTTTGGCAAGAGGGAAGAATTTAAATACTCTCATTTAAAAGGTGATGAGATAGAAGGGTTACCGGAAACGAGTGATGGCTCCATTATGATCGTCCTGGCGACAGATGCTCCATTAAGCGACAGACAGCTTTTACGAGTGGCTAAAAGATGCGGGATTGGACTTGGCCGAACTGGCAGCCACTTTGGAAATGGCAGCGGGGATATTGTGATTGCTTTTTCCACGGCACACAAAATCGCTCATTTTAATGAAAAAGAAACTGAAATACGCACTCAGCTGCGAGAAGATCTTCCTATAATGAACGAACTCTTCTCGGCTGCTGCAGAAGCAACAGAAGAAGCCATACTTAATTCGTTATCTCAAGCCGAAATGACAACAGGCCGAAATGGGCATTCTGTTTCAGCTTTTCCTTTTAGACGAGTTGAGTAGGACACCGCGTGAAATGTAAGACAGTTAGCGTGGAACTCACCCTCTTTTGCGTGAACGTGTAATAAAATAAAAGAACATGTACCGTAAATACAAGAATTGGCCGCCTAAAATGAATGAGGCGGTCTTTTTGCGCCTTCTTTTATTCACTGTCCTTGCATAGCTTTTATGGAATAGATAGTGAAAGGAGCTTTGCGATGTATTACAGCCAGCCGGGGTATCAAAATATGGGTTTTAGGCAGCCTAATGACCGAACAAAACCAAATCGATTAACCGTTACAGGCGAAGGTACCGTTTCAGCTGTACCTAATCAGGCGATGATAACAATCGGGGTAATTACCGAAAACATGAATCTAAGTACGGCACAAAAAGAAAATGCTGCTAAGACATCTGCTGTTATTAATGCATTAATGTCATTAGGGATTTCTCAGCAGGATATTCAAACTTTTTCTTACCGGATTGAACCGCAGTATAACTACGAAAACGGTCAGCAGATATTTCGCGGATATCGGGTGGAACATCAGCTTCAAGTAACTTTAAAAGACATTAGCAAAACCGGTCAGGTGATCGATCAAGCTGTCGCGAGCGGTGCAAATTCTGTTTCGTCTATTCAGTTTACTGTATCGAATCCAGATGCTTTTTATAATCAAGCGTTAACTGCAGCTATTCAAAATGCGCAGCAAAAGGCAGTGGCTATGGCGAGAGCTCTGCAAGTCACGCTCCAGCCTGTTCCGATCGTCGTTCAGGAATTGTCACAGCCTTTGCCGCCCAGTCCTGTTCCTTTTCAAGCAGCAACGCTGGCACAAGGAGCTGGAACTCCGATTCAGCCTGGGGAAAATAAAATTACTGCTACTGTAAAAATCGAATACACGTATAGCTAGGACAGGTATAAATTGACAACTTCTATTTCCGCGCATTATACTTAACCAAATGGTTAAATATAATGCTGAAAATTTGAATGATGTGTTTTCTGTTTTGTCAGACCCAACAAGAAGGAGTATTATCGAGCAGCTGTCAAAGGGAGAAAGGAGTGTCCAGGAGTTAGCAGAGCCTTTTGATATGTCGCTGCCTGCGATCTCAAAGCATTTAAAAGTTTTAGAGAATGCAGGTCTTGTAGCGCAAAGGAAAGAGGGGCGTTACCGGTACTACTCTATAAAACCAGATTCGATGGATGGCGCATGCGAGTGGATGGACGCTTTGAAACAGTTATGGTCAAGATTTGAAGATATGTTTGGCTGCAGTAATAACAAAAAGCAGTGATTAATGTTTGGAGTGTGAAAAATGGAGTCTCAGCAAGAAATTATTAAAGTGCAGGGATTGGTCAAACGATATGGAGATTTCACTGCGGTGGATGGCAGTGAGTTCTCCGTACATAAAGGTGAAGTGTTCGGTCTGCTTGGACCAAATGGTGCTGGAAAAACAACGACACTTGAAATGCTGGTCGGGCTTCGTAAGCCAGATGAAGGTACAGCAATTGTAGGCGGGTTTGATATTACTCGTGAGCTCGATAAAGTGAAAGAAGTTATTGGGGTTCAGCTTCAATCTACAACACTTTTTGAACTTTTGACGGTTGAAGAAATCCTTCATCTGTATGGCAGTTTTTATCGTGAGCACATATCGATTCCAGATCTGATTGAAGACATGCTATTAACAGAGAAGAAGAACAGCCGGATTAAGGGAATGTCAGGAGGCCAGAAGCAGCGTCTTGCAATTGCTCTGGCACTCGTTCATGATCCGCAGATTATCTTTTTGGATGAACCGACAACAGGGTTGGATCCGCAAGCCCGCCGGACGCTGTGGGATATTATCTTGCGCTTAAAAGAACGGGGTAAAACGGTCGTGCTGACGACTCATTACATGGACGAAGCACATGTTTTGTGTGACAGGATTGCGATTATGGATCAAGGTAAGCTTATTGCTCTCGATACGCCTGGTGAGCTCGTGAAGAATCTTCAGTCCGATAGTGCAGTAGAGTTCCGTTTTGATGAAGAAGCGGATGTGGTGCTAGAAGAGATTGAAGCCGTTAAACAGGTAGGAAGCCAGAAAGATGTACATATCCTTTACACGGATGACCTGCAAAAAACGCTTACTAGCTTAATAGCTACAGCTTCTGAAAAAGAGCTGAAGCTGGTTGATCTGCAAACAAGAACGGCAACGCTTGAAGATGTATTTATTCATATGACAGGAAGAAGGTTAAGAGAAGGATGAGAGCATACTACCAACTGACTTTAGCCCAGCTCCGGATTTTCCTTCGAAACCGGCAAGTATTGTTCTGGACGCTCGCTTTTCCGATTTTTTTAATGATTATGCTCGGGTCGTTCTTAGGAAACGGAAACGGCATCTCTTTAACGGTCGCCGTAGTTGATCAAGACAACAGTAAGCAGTCGAAGGTTTTAGTGGAGGAACTGAAAAAAAACAAAGCGATTTCACTTGAGAAAAGTTCGGATGAAAAGGATATGTTAAAACAGCTGAAAGATGGTGACTTGCAATTAGTTGTAACCATTCCTGAAGGCTATGGCAACAGTGTGTCTGCTGGAGATAATGATAACCCGTTCAAACTGCCAGTTTATTATAATGAGACGAATCTTACCGTTTCACAGGTAGGACTGCAGCTCGTGAATAATGCGGTAGATACAATCAGTAAAAAACAAGTAGATTACAAGCCTGCTGTTGTGACAGATTCTAAAGGTGTTGAAGCCTTGAACCTACGTTACATAGACTTCCTTGTACCTGGAATCGTTGCGATGATGATCATGAGCAACAACATGAACGGTGTGGCCGGCCAGATTTCCTCATGGCGTGAGCGCGGAATTTTGAGGAGGATGCAAGGGACGACGTTGAAGGCATCCACATTTATTGCAGCTCAAATAACAGCTCGATTTATGCTGAACGGTTTGCAGGCAATGATCGTGCTTGGTGTTGCCTGGGCGGCGTTCGGAATTGAAGTTCGCGGGTCTTGGCTTACGGTCATTGCGTTCGTAACACTCGGAACGTTAGCATTCATGGCTATAGGTTTTATTATTGCAGGTATCGCGAAAACTCCTGAGAGTGCTGGACCGATCGCAGGATTTCTGTCCTTTCCGATGCTGTTCTTGGGCGGGGTATTTTTCCCGATAAAAGATATGCCGGAGTTTCTGCAGCCAATCGTTCAGATTTTGCCGATTGCACATCTCAGTCATGCACTTCGGGAAACGATGAACGTGGGGGCATCATTCATGGACCTCGGCATGGAAGCTATTATTCTAGGCTGCTGGCTCGTTGGAGCGTTTATTGCGGCAAGCTTTACGTTTAAGTGGGAGTAATTTAATAGAGAAAGAGGAGAAAAGATGGAGACACAAAACTATAAAAATCATGCACGCATGCATCCGATCTATCATTATGTATTGAGTTTGCTGGTAGTTGGGGGACAGATTGCAAGTATCGTTTATCTATTTAAAACAGAGGATACTTTTTTAGGGGTACTTTTAATGGTGATGTCACTGAGCTTGGCTGTTACTTTTGCTCTGCTGCGTTTATATCCATTGAAAGCACAGGACCGTGCAATTCGTGCTGAAGAGAACTTGCGTTATTATGTGTTAACAGGGAAATTGTTAGACGCGAAGCTGACTCCCGGACAGATCGTGGCATTGCGTTTCGCGCCAGATAACGAGTTTCCGGGATTAGCAGAAAGAGCCGCAGTAGAAAACATGAAACCAAAAGAAATTAAACAAGCGATTAACAACTGGAAAGCGGATCATTACAGAATCTAAGGAAAAAAAGCAGATTATAATCCTTTTCATATGAAAAACGAGGCTCAAGAGGGCGATTGTTCCCTGTTGAGCCTTTTTTATGGTGTTTCTAAATACGAAAATCTAACACCTTGAGCGAAAACCAGCACGGTAAGGGTGGTTCGACAAGCATCTTGAGCTAAAACCAGCATGTTACGTGTGGTTCGACAAGGATTTTGAGTGTAACTCAGCTTTTCTGAGCGAACGTGTAATAAATAAAAGAACACGTACCGTAAGTCGTTATTTACAATATGCAGGATTATCCGATCCTTATAAGGAATAACCGCTTTAAATTAAATTTGAAACTTTTCCCGTGATCAGTTCCTCTAATAGGTGAAAGGAGGCTAGGACTTGTTAGATATCAGGTTGATTAAGAAAGCTATAAAAGGAAACGATGAAGCCTTTGAACAGCTGATTAAAGACGAAAGCGACAAGTTATATAAAACGGCTTATCTCTATGTCCGAAACAAAGAAGATGCGCTCGATGTGCTTCAGGAAACAGTCTGTAAAGCTTTTGTAGGAATTCATAAATTAAAAGAACCCAAATTTTTCAGTACGTGGCTTGTGAAAATATTAATTCGCACAGCTTATGAGGTGCTTCAAAAGAAAAGTAAAACGGTCTTAACTGGTGAGGCGTTTATACATAGCCTGACTGAAAATACGAGTCACAGTCCTGAAGAGGATCTGGATTTGGCTTATGCTATTTCCGACTTAGATCAAAACTATCAAACGGTGATTATCTTATTCTATTTCCATGACCTATCGATAAAAACGATTGCCGAAAAGATGCAGAAACCAGAGGGGACTATAAAAACTTATCTTCATAGAGCCAAGGCGGAACTAAGAGGTTTACTGGAAGGAGCGGGATCATATGGGCAAAGAATGGTTTGATAGAAAAGATGATGTAGATTTGCCGAGAGATGAAATTATGATAGCAATACAAAACGGAATGAAAGAAGGCAAAAAGATTAAACGCAGAAATAAGGTGAAAGCTGGGATGAAGCTTTCTGCATGGGTTTCAGGAACAGCTGCGTCTGTTGTCCTATCTTCGGGATTTGTTTTTTCGCCAGTCAATACAGTATTAGCCGAAGTCCCATTGATCGGAAAGCTCTATGAACAGCTGAACCTTGATATCGGAAAAGAGCTAGCTGCAAGCAACTTAGTAACAGAAATTAACGAAAAAGCTACAAGTAATGGGGTTGATGTTACGGTAACGAGTGCTTTTTATGATGGAAATGTTATTGGAGTAACGATAAAAGCAGAGGGTGAAGACCTTTCTTTGGAGACCATGGATAAGGAACGCAGCCCGGAAGCGGGTTATTCTTTCAGTGGAAGTGATCAAGAACAGCTTCCGGGCACGAGAACTGAACTTGAAAAAGCAAAAGATGGAAGTTATGTTGCCGCAATGGAATTTGAATTGCCAGATAAAGAGTTGCCTAAGAATTATACGTTGCCATTAACGTTTAATCTTATAGCAAACAAAAAAGGTACATGGCAATTTGATATTCCGGTTACGCAGCTTCCTATGAAAAAAATAGAATTAAATGCATCAGGAGCTTCAAAAGACGGTGCACATAAAATTGAAATGACTTCGCTATCGGTTGGAAAGGCAACGGCGACGCTAGATTATATATCTATACACCAAGTGGATGGTATTGAAGAACATGTGAATTTGAAAGTGTTAGATGATAAGGGCGGAAGGGTGCAGCTTAGACAAAATGGAGATATAAAAGTAACTGAAAACCAGGGTGTAATCACTAAGCGAAGTGAGGCAGCATTGGGCAAAATTAAAAAAGATGTAAATTACTTAATGGTTTATCCGGAGATTGTAAGTAAGGATAATAGAATTAACCTAAAACCAATAAAAGTACAAATAAATTAATAAAAAGAGTGGCCCAAGAGTAATTTATTGTACTTTTGGGTCTCTTTATTAAATAGCGTCTTTCATTATAGTATTTTAGACATGTTTTGAAAGTGAAAATGGCTGTTGAAAGGCGTTGTAGCAGGCAGTTTGAGCGAAAACCAGCAAGTTAAAGGCGGTTCGACAAGCATCTTGAGCGAAACTTAGTATGTTTGGGGTGGTTCAACTCTATTGCCCTCTAAACTCCAATCAGTTAAACTGTAAAAATATTAAATGTTCGATTTTGGGCAGAATGAATGTAAGTACGAAATTGGAGAGTATGCTTAATGGAGATGGAAAGACAAGAAACTTACGACATAATGGCGGTTTGTTTGCTGGCGGGTAAAATTATGCTGCAAAGCGGAGCGGAAACGTATCGGGTCGAGGATACGATGATGCGCATTGCAGCTTCTTTTGGTGCACATCAATCACACCCATATGTAACACCGACAGGTATACTTTTTTCAGTTGAAGGTACCGAACCTACTAAAACAAAGCTGATCCGGATTATTGAGCGTACAACGGACTTAGAAAAAGTAGCAAGTGTCAACGGAATCTCTCGTAAAATAAGTGCTGGCGAGTATACGATCGAGGAAGCATATAAAGAATTAAAGAAAATCAGTGAATCAGGTTCTCCGTATTCGCTCTGGATCCATGTTCTTGCTGCAGCCATTTCATCTGGCTGTTTTTTAATCATGTTCCAAGGAAGCTGGGGGGACTTTTTTCCGGCATTCGTAACGGGCGGTCTAGGATTCCTTTTACTCCTTTATTTTCATCAGCTCGTTCCGATTAAGTTTTTCTCGGAGTTTTCGGCTTCGCTGTTAATTGGTTTGCAGGCTCTCTTTTTTGTTTCAACGGGTATTGGCGGAGAGCTGGATAAGATCATAATAGGATCGGTGATGCCGCTCGTTCCTGGATTATTGATTACAAATGCAGTGCGTGACTTAATGGCTGGACATCTGATCTCGGGGCTCGCAAAAGGTGCAGACGCCTTCCTTACTGCATTTGCCATTGGAGCTGGGATTGCTGTTACATTTTCATTCTTTTAGAAAGGAGCGTTCACGATGACGATTATTGAACAGCTTATAACAAGTTTTATCGCGTCGGCGGCATTTGTTATTATTTTTAACGGGCCAAAACGCTCATTGTTTCATTGTGGTCTTGTTGGAATGGTCGGCTGGATTTTATATTTTCTCTTAGAGGCTAATGGGGTTGATATGGTGCTGGCGACAGTGATCGCTTCGTTTTCGATCGCGATCGCTTCACAATATTTTGCAAAAGAATATAAAACACCTGTCATCATATATAGTGTTGCAGGTATTATTCCGCTTGTTCCAGGCGGTATTGCCTACAATGCGATGCGAAACTTTGTGCAGAATGATTACAATCTCGCTATTAATTTAGCAGCAAAAGCTTTTATGATATCAGGATCGATCGCTATAGGACTTGTATTTTCTGAGGTAATTAATCAGATTATCAGAAAATCAAAGTTGAAGACGATCGTAAATAAGTCGCAGTAAAAAATAATGTCAATAAGATTGAAACCAGCTGAACAAGACAGCTGGTTTTTTGTATGTGAACATTTTCAATCATATTCTACTATGAAAATGGCTGTTATTGGGATTCAACTAGTATTCATAATATTTCAATCTAAGGCGGGCCGTATTTTTTTGCGGCCTGTTTTTTATGGGGTTTAATTTCATGTATTTTCAGGAATTCTTATAAAAAGACATATAACAGGAGTGGGAGGCAGACCTTTGATTAATCTACTTAAAAAAGGAAACAAATCGTCCGGAATCGCGGCATTAGGAAACACGGTACTCGCTATAGCTAAAGGTATTGCAGCCGCAGTCAGTGGAAGTGGTGCGATGTTTGCGACAACACTTCACTCGGCAGCAGATGCTTTGAATCAGGCGTTTGTTTTTTTGGGGAGTGCCCTTTCGGAAAAAGAACCAACTGATAAATATCCAGCGGGGTTTGGCCGAGTCATTAATTTATTCGTTTTAGTGGCAGTCATAGTTGTTTCAATTATGGCCTACGAAACAATTTTAAAAGGGTGGAAACTGATTCAAGACCCGCATCCATCAACGAATTTACTGCTGAACATCGGAATTATGATTTTAGCGATCTTAGTTGACGGTTTTATTTTGATCAAGGCGATGAAAGAGATCGTCCATGAGACCAGAAGCAAAGCTACAGGGTTTGGTATCGTAAAAGAGTCGTTTAAGAATGTAAGTTTAGCAGCACCGCCAACCCGTCTTGTTTTTTATGAAGATCTGATTGCGACTTCAGGTGCTATATTGGCACTTGTTTCAATTGTACTTGCAGATCTGACGGGTGCTTATATTCTGGATGGAATCGGAACATTGCTGATTGGTATCCTTCTTGTGTTTGTCGCGTTTAAACTCGGTATTGAAAACACAAGAGGCCTGATTGGTGTAGCTGCACCAAAGGTTGTAGAAGACAGAATTGCTGAAACCATCCTATCTGATAAGGATGTAGTAGATATTAAGGAACTTCGAATTCTTCAAGAGGGAAGAAGATATCATGTTGAAAGCTATATTGAACTCAAAGAAGGATTCACATTGGCAGATGCAGATGATATCAAGTTCCGCGTCCGTGATACACTCTTAGAAGATCCTGATATTGGGGACGTCACGATGGGAATCTTGGAAACTGACCATGTGAAAACTTGGCCTAAAGAAGCGGAAATTAAAGTGAACGGTCATGAAGATGATACTGAAAAAACTCGCTAAGCTTTATTAGCGGGTTTTTCTTTCGTGAAAAATAGGATAAGAAGTCGAAATAGTTAAATATTTTCAAGAAAAAGGATAGAATAATAGTAGATTGTTAAGTTCGTTAAACATCTAGGGAGTACGGGGGATATATCTATGTGGAAAGTATTTTCTTATTTAAAGACTTACCGGGTGGCTATAGCGGCTGCTCTATTCCTGACGCTTTCTGAACTTGCAGTGGAGCTGATGCAGCCGTTAATTATGGCTAAGATCATTGATGATGGAATTTTAAAAGGTGATTTAGGAGTGGTTAAGTTCTGGGGTGCGGTCATGTTCGGGCTTGCTCTTGCTGCTTTTATTGCTGGGATCGCCAATTCCTTTTTCTCCGCGCATGTCAGCCAGAGCTACGGGTTCGATATTAGGCGGCGTGTGTTTGAAAAGGTTCAGGCTTTTTCTTTTGTTAATTTTAATAGATTTCCGGCATCGTCATTGATTACAAGAATGACTCATGATGTAACACAGCTTCAAAATACGGTTTTTATGAGCTTGAGGATTATGTTAAGAGCACCACTGCTTTTAGCTGGCGGGGTAATCATGTCGCTCATCGTCAATTGGAAGCTTGCAATGGTATTGGTAGTAGCACTTCCTTTTCTTTTGTTTTTCTTAAGATGGGTACTTCAGACTGCAGGGACAATGTTTCGTGATGTCCAAGACAGACTTGATGGTGTGAACCGTGTAATGCGTGAAAACCTGATGGGGATGAGGCTGATTAAAGCATTTTTACGAAGAGATCATGAATCCTCACGATTTGAAAAAGCAAGTGATGATCTGAAAGTCCAGACGGTATCATCACTCCGCCTTATTGAAGTTTCCATTCCTGTGTTGCTTTTGGTTATGAATATCGCAATTCTAGCCATTCTTTGGTTCGGAAGCAGACAATTGAACCTTGGTGCGATCGAAGTGGGTGAAGTGGTTGCAATTGTGAACTATTCTTTTCGCATCTCATCCGTTCTAACTATCATTTCTTTTATTATTATGGCATTTTCCCGTGCGAAAGCATCTGCTCAGCGCATTGGAGAAGTGCTGGATACCGAGATTGATCTCATTGAATCAGAAGATACTAATCAATCGGTAACCCTTCAAAAAGGTCATGTTGAGTTTAAGAACGTTTCTTTTAAGTATCCAGAAAGTGAAGCTTTTGTGCTGCAGGACATATCTTTTTCAGTAAAAGCTGGTGAGACGTTAGCCATCCTTGGCTCGACAGGGTCAGGTAAAACTTCACTCTATCAACTCGTCCCGCGATTATATGATGTAACAGACGGGGAAGTGCTTGTCGATGGCAGAAATGTAAAGGCGTATCCTATTGACACACTTCGAAAAGGAATAGGTGCTGTTCCCCAGGAAGCTATTCTTTTTACTGGCTCGGTACTTGAGAATATCGGCTGGGGGAAAGAAGAGGCGACGGAAGAGGAGATTGTACAGGCAGCAAAAGATGCACAAATACATGAGACGGTAGAGAAATTGCCGGATCAATATAAAACACGGGTTGGACAGCGGGGCGTGAACCTTTCTGGAGGTCAAAAACAGCGTTTGTCCATAGCACGTGCGTTAGTTAGAAAACCTAAAGTATTAATGCTTGATGACAGTACGAGTGCACTGGATCTGAAAACGGAAGCAAAGCTATTAGCAGCATTAAGAAAATATTCCTGCACAACGTTTATCATTACACAAAAAATCAGTACAGCGATGGAAGCCGACCACATTTTGCTTTTAGATGATGGCCGTGTAGAAGCTTGGGGTACGCACGCCGAGCTGCTTGAAACGTCGCCACTTTATGTGAAGATCGTACAATCACAATTTGGGGAGGAGGGTTTCCGGCATGTCAAAAGGTTCAAATAGACCTCATCCACATAATCATTTGTTCGGACAAAAAGTAAAACCGAAAAATTGGGCAAGTACGGTAAAACGTATTGGAGGTTATTTTTCTAGTCAAAAATGGCTATTAAGCTTGGTTTTGCTCATGGTGATCATCAGCTCCGCGTTAAGTTTGCTAGGGCCATTTTTAATCGGGGTCGCAATTGATTCATATATCGTTAAAGAAAATGCAGAAGGTTTGACGAAGCTATTAATCGGTCTGATCTTTGTCTTTATCGGACAGTCTTTATCGATTTGGCTTCAGAACTATTGGATGATCGGAATTGCTCAGCAGACGGTGTATCGCATGCGCAACGATCTGTTTAAGCAGTTTCACAGACTTTCGATCTCCTTTTTTGATAAAAGGCAGCATGGAGAGCTGATGAGCCGTGTGACCAACGACATTGAGAATGTCAGTTCCACCCTGAACAGCTCTTTTATCCAGGTGTTTTCAAGTATTTTGACGCTTGTTGGTACAATTGCTGTCATGATTTATTTAAGTCCGCTGCTGACTATTATTTCTCTTTCCATCGTTCCGCTTATGGTCTTTGGACTAAAATGGATTACGAAAAGGACAGGTGCTAGGTTTAAAGAACAGCAAAGAAACCTTGGTGAAATCAACGGTTATGTAGAAGAGATCACTTCTGGCCAGCGTATCGTTAAATCTTTTTCGCAGGAAAAGAGAGTTATTGAAGAATTCATGGAGAAAAATGAGCGTTTGAAGGAATCTGGCTATTGGGCTCAAACCTTCTCGGGGTTTATTCCAAAGCTTATGAACGTACTAAATAACGGAAGTTTCGCATTAATAGCAGGTGTTGGCGGTGTGCTGGCATTGAACGGAAAAGTTTCGATCGGGGTAATCGTCATCTTTGTAGAGTATTCAAGACAATTTACGAGACCATTAAATGATTTGGCAAATCAGTTTAATACACTTCTTTCTGCTGTAGCTGGTGCAGAGAGAGTATTTGAGATTTTAGACGAGTCGAGAGAAGAAAGAGATGAAGATGATGCCATCGAATTTTCATCCGTTAAAGGGAAAGTGGAATTCAGAGATGTTTCTTTTTCGTATGAAGGTGATGACCAAACAGTATCAGGTCTTAGTTTTTCGGTAAAAGAAGGTGAAACGGTAGCACTAGTTGGACCTACCGGAGCTGGGAAGACAACAGTTGTGAATTTGCTTTCACGCTTTTATGATGCAGATAATGGACAGATCTTAATTGATGGTCATGATATTAAGAACGTAAAAAGAAGCAGTCTAAGAAGTCATATGGCTTTTGTGCTGCAAGACTCCTTTTTATTTGAAGGTTCTATTTTCGAAAACATTCGTTATGGAAGGCTTGGCGCTTCTGATGAAGAAGTCATTGAAGCTGCGAAACTTGCAAATGCCCATTCATTTATTCAAAAGCTTCCAAAAGGTTATAATACGATATTAAATCAAGAGGGAAGCGGGATCAGCCAAGGGCAGAAACAGCTCTTATCCATAGCGAGGGCAATTCTGGCAGACCCGTCATTGTTGATATTAGATGAGGCAACAAGCAGTATCGACACGATTACGGAGATGAAGATTCAAGAGGCTTTGCAGAGATTGATGACCGGCAGAACAAGCTTTGTAATCGCACATCGATTAAACACGATTCAGCAAGCTGATCAGATTCTAGTTCTTCATGATGGCGGTATTTTGGAAAAAGGAACTCATGAAGAACTGTTAAACCATAAAGGATTTTACCATTCATTATATAACAGTCAGTTGAAACAAGAAGCTTAGTACTATCGGGATTACAACTTTTGTCTTATGGAAACGATGCTTTTGTCATATTTTCAGGGCGATTCTTGCAGGAACCTCCCTTTTTTTGTCGTAATTATAGTACACAAGCCATTTTGACCAGGGAGTAGAAAATGATCATTGAAAAGCTGCTTTTGCATGTATTGATTGTTATTGCACCAGTACTTAGCTATAGCTTTTTGTTCGAAAGCAGAAAGATAGGAAAATCCCCCTATTTTTTAGGTATTCTTTATGGTGTATCTGCTTCACTTTGCATGAATTTTGCCTATTTTAATTCGGGGTTAAATTGGGATCTGCGTTATGTTCCTTTAGTGCTTTCTATTTTTTATGGAGGTCCTGTTTCAGGGATTATTACTCTTACTGCCATCTTAGCGACAAGAACGGCGATAGGGGGAGACACGCTATACCTTGGTTACATAAGTGCAGCGGTAGCTTGTACTGTTCCTTTTATTCTTTATAAATATTTCTGGAGATTTCCTCCGCGAAAAAGAATTTATATGTTCATCGTAGCTGGATTATGGCCTGCTATTGTCCAGTTATTAATACTTCTAAGCTACCTATACATGAATGGTGAAGCTTTGCAGGCAGACCAAGTTATCTTTTTATACATAGCTGTTTTCGGTATTATTCAAATTTTAGCCGTCGTTTTTGGCTCTATCTTAAATGAAGCAGTCATAGAGAGAAACTTAATGAAAGATGAGATCCGGCGTTCTGAGAAACAGCACACGCTTGGGGAACTGGCGGCTTCTATTGCTCATGAAGTCCGGAATCCATTGACTGTAGTAAAAGGTTTTCTTCAGCTGATGGAAGGTGAAGATGAACGGCATAAGCATTACTATCCACTGATTTTAAGTGAATTAAGCAGAGCAGAAAGCATTATAAGTGATTACCTGAACTTCGCTAAACCGGAGTTTAAAAAGATCGAAACTTTTTCAATAGCTGAATTAGTAACGGAACTAAGTATTTTACTAAATCCGTATGCTTTAAAAGACGGTATTTCGCTTTCGCATTTGATTGAATCGGATGCGAAGATTACGACAGATCGAAACCAGCTAAAACAGGCGCTGATCAATATCTTGAAGAATGCTGTTGAGGCAACTCCGAAAGAGGGACGTGTATCCATTAAGCTTATTCCTGACGGGGAACAGGTTAAGATTATCGTGAGAGATACAGGAAAAGGGATGACTAAAGAACAGCTGTCCCGCATTGGCTCTCTGTTTTTTTCAACGAAGCAGCAAGGAACTGGGTTGGGAACGATGGTATCGATTCGGATCATAGAATCCATGGGCGGCAAGGTGGAGTATACGAGCAAGATTGGAAAAGGTACGAAGGTTAGTGTCTCGCTTCCTTTAATCAGCTCGTTTGATGAAGAGACGGTTTAAAAATTGTTATAAAGGGGAAAATGCTGAAAAGAGGTGAAGCAGCATGGATAACTTTATGGCAGATATTTTTCGTTTTTTAGGCGGCTTCTTAAACGTCAGCTTATTGTTAGTAATCATTATTGTAATACTAATCGTGCGTCAGACTAGAAAGAAAAAGCCAAAAAATCAAGAAGAAGACTATCTCGAACATAATAATGATCATTCAAATGATAATAAAAAGTAAAGAAAGCCTGCATTTCGATTGCAGGCTTTTTTGGTGCGTTTAAGATTATTTAAGGAAAAGAACCATTAGTTCTTCATCATAATATGTTTCATCTACTCGAAGTGCTTTTTCTTCTTTACCATATGTCGTAAAGCCTAGTGAACTGTAAAGTCCTTTTGCTTTTTCATTGCTGGAGACAACTGTCAAATTAAGTTTTAAAATTTCGGGAATCTGTTTTGCATGGCTGATCGCAGCTGTTACGAGGGCTTTCCCGGCACCTGAGCGGCGGCTGTCAAGTTTTACATACATGGCGACAATGTGAGCGCGGTGCTTCATTTTTTCAATTTTGTCTTGGACTAATGTAACGGCACCAATCAGTGCATTTTCCTGAAATGCTCCGAAAGTAAAATCACCGTCACCTTTAAGCCTGCTGGCCACTTGTTCAATTGGATTTTTACGTTCTAGAGCTTCTTCATAACTTGTAGCAAAAGCTTCAGGATGATTTTTTAGTGCCTCAAGACGCATCTCCCAATACGCTTCGGCATCATCTGGTGTGAGCAAGCGAATCTCCATGCAAACAACCCCCAATAATTGTTTTAATTGGTAGTTTAACACAAATTGTAGGTTGGATGGTATTTGAAATTTAGATTTTTGAAGGCTGAAAATGAAATGGGTATCAATGAAGGAGTGAAATGGAGCATTCCTAACGGGTGTTTGCTCGGTTTTGGAGCGGGAAATAAATTGTTGGGGGTCAGTCCCCCTAGCGTGAGCTGTTTAGAAGATGTAAAGTGTAATGGTATGGTTTTTGAGGGAAGATAGAATAACAGCAAGAAGGGAGGAAATGAACTTGGATCATCCTAAAGATCTCACAGAGAAACGGAAAACGGAGCATATTAGGATCAGTCTTCATGAAGATGTTGAGGGGAAGAACATTACAACGGGATTAGAGAACTATCGATTTATACCCAATGCTTTGCCCGAGATATCTTTTGAGGATGTGTCTCTTTCTGCTTCTTTTTTAGGAAAATCGATGAAGACTCCCTTTTTGATCAGTTCGATGACTGGCGGTACGGAAACTGCGCTTAGGATAAATCAGAACTTGGCTGTTGCAGCACAGGAAAGAGGCTGGGCGATTGGTCTTGGATCTATGAGAGCGGCGGTGGAGAAAGAGGAGCTTGCTTACACTTTTCAGATTAGAAAATGGGCTCCTGACATCCCTGTTATTGCAAACATCGGTGCTGTGCAGCTTAATTATGGTTTTGGGCTGGAGGAGTGTAAACGAGCGGTCGAGATTGCTGAAGCGGATGCTCTCGTTCTTCACTTGAATACGCTGCAGGAGGTGTTCCAGCCAGAAGGTGATACGGATTTTTCTCATTTATTAAGTAAAATCGAAAAGCTTATTTCCGGGTTATCCGTTCCGGTTGGTGTAAAAGAAGTCGGCATGGGAATTGATAAAACTTCTGCTGAAAAGCTGATTGCAGCAGGTGCTCAGTTTATTGATATTGCAGGGGCTGGCGGAACATCTTGGGTTCAGGTAGAGAGTTACCGTTCAGAAGATGCTGCAAGGAAAAAAGCTGCTGAAGCATTCCTAGATTGGGGCCTTCCGACTTCTGAGAGTATAGCAGGTGTCAGGGAAGTATCAAAGAAGATACCCGTTATCGCGAGCGGAGGGCTGAAACATGGTGTTGATGCTGCGAAATCACTTGCGTTAGGTGCCGACCTAGCTGGATTTGGCCGGAGCCTGCTTCAGTCGGCTGTGGAGAAAGATGCTGAAGCTTTGATTTTACAAATGGACCGAATTGAATTTGAACTTAAAGCTGCCATGTTTGGGATTGGTGCTGCAAATATTGATGAACTAAAAACTACAAAACGATTGATGAAAAGCTGAAAAACAAGCCATAAGAAAAGCGCTCCTGAAAAACAGGAACGCTTTTTTGTATATTTATTTTGATACATCTTCCAATGTTTTTTCCATGTTCTCGAATTGGTCTTGTACTTTTTGAGAAGGGTCCTTCGTAACTAAGCTTACTAAGATGATAGCTATTAAGCTTAAGAAGAATCCTGGTATCATTTCGTATACTTGTTCTTTTAAATCCGGGAACTGAACCCAAGTTAGAACAGTAACAGCCCCAACAACGATACCTGCTAAAGCTCCCCACTTCGTCATTCGTTTCCAGAAAAGACTTAGAAGAACGAGTGGTCCGAATGCTGAACCGAAACCTGCCCATGCATATCCGACAAGGCTAAGAATCGTATCATTCGGGCTCAGTGATAACAATGTTGCAATAACTGCAACAGCTAAAACAGAAATTCTTCCGATTAGTACAAGCTGTTTTTGTGATGCATCTTTTTTAAAGAACTGCTTATAAAAGTCTTCTGTCACAGATGAAGATGTAACGAGAAGCTGTGATGAAATGGTACTCATGATTGCTGCCAAGATTGCTGCAAGCAAGAATCCTGTAATAAGCGGGTGGAATAATAGATTAGCAAACTCGATGAATACTGTTTCAGGATCTGCGAGTTTTCTACCAGCTATATCGAACCATGCTACACCGATGAAGCCTGTTAGTGCTGCACCGATTAATGAGATAATCATCCAGCTCATACCAATCTGTCTTGCTCTTTTAATATCTTTTACAGATGTAATCGCCATAAAGCGAACGATAATATGCGGCTGACCAAAGTAACCTAATCCCCAAGCTAATAAAGAAATTAATCCGAGAGCTGAAAGACCTTTTGTCATATTAAGCAATGATGAATCTACACCGCGTACTGTGTCTATTACTGATTGGGCGTCACCGATGTCTGTAAATGCCACAATCGGCACTAATACAAGGGCGATGAACATAATACAGCCCTGAACAAAGTCTGTCCAGCTCACGGCAAGGAACCCGCCGAACAGTGTATAAGCTACTACTACTGCTCCTGTTAAAAGCATCCCAGTCATGTAATCCATGCCGAACGCACTTTCGAAAAGCTTGCCTCCAGAAACAAGTCCTGCAGAACAATACAGTGTGAAGAAAATAATAATAACAAGACCTGAAACGATACGCAGCGTTTTCTTCGTATCATTAAAGCGATTTTCAAGATAATCAGGGATTGTAATAGAATCATCTGCCACTTCTGTATACGTACGAAGTCGAGGTGCAACAAGGATATAGTTCAAATAGGCACCAATCGTCAGACCAATCGTAATCCAAAGACTGCTAATCCCATCTGTGAACATCGCACCTGGGATCCCCATCATCATCCAGCCACTCATATCGGAAGCCCCAGCAGACAATGCTGTTACAGCTGGACCAAGTCCTCTTCCTCCGAGCATGTAATCAGATAGGTCGTTTGTTTTCTTGTAAGCCCAGTACCCAATATACAGCATACCGGCCATGTAGATAACTAAAGAAATAATAACTCCTGTTTGCATGTAAAAAAATCTCTCCTTTTCTTTTTTCATGAAATAGGTCACGTTAGTTTGCTCAACGGATTACAAGTTTATGAAAAAGATGACAGGTTTTTAAAACTAGAGCTTTTTAGTTTTGCAAAAAGAGTTTGCGAGGAGTGACAAAAAAACTTGAAGTCAAAAGCGCGGTAGAAAAACGCATAACAAACATTGCCGGAAAAAATGTTACCCGGCATCAACCACAAGATAAAAGCCAAGCCGAAAAAATCGAAAATAGCGGCATCCGTTTTGAGCAAAAAACGTGCCCACTCCTTTTCAGAACATGTTTATCACTATAACAAAAACTAAGAAAAAACCCAAATCATAACCTAAAGATGCTATTCTGACGCTGTTAAGCTACAATAGAAAATAAGAATTTTACCATAAGGAATGATTTCGTTTTGAGTATTTTACTAGTAGAAAATTTATATAAAACATATGGAGAGAAAACTCTCTTTGATAAAATTTCTTTTTCAATAAGTGAAAAACAAAGAATCGGGTTGATTGGTCCAAACGGTACAGGGAAGTCTTCTTTGTTAAAAGCTCTGTCAGGATTGGACCCCGCTGAACAGGGCAGCATCACTCACGCAAACCAGTTTCAGATTGAATACGTCGCCCAAGAGCCTGAGCTGGAGGAAGAGCTTTCTGTTTTGGAGCAGATCTATTATGGCGATTCAGCCATCATGCGAACGATGCGTGACTATGAGCAAGCATTGCTGGATTTGGAAGCGGATCCTGCAAATGAGAAAAAGCTGCAGCGCTTAATGAATTGTCAGCAAAAAATGGACGATCAAGAAGCATGGGAAGCGAATACCGTTGCGAAAACTGTTCTAACGAAACTAGGACTGCGCGATTTTTCAAGACAAGTGAAATTCTTGAGCGGCGGACAGAAAAAGCGTGTTGCCATCGCAAAAGCTTTGATTCAGCCAGCTGACCTTTTGATTCTGGATGAGCCGACAAACCATCTTGATAATGAAACGGTTGAATGGCTGGAAACATTCCTCGCTGGGTACAAAGGCTCACTTTTAATGGTTACCCATGACCGTTATTTCCTAAACCGTGTTACAAATCATATTTTTGAGCTTGATAACGGAAAACTCTATGTTTACGAAGGGAATTACGAAACCTATTTAGAGAAAAAAGCAGAGCGGGAAGAGATCGCCCTGCAGAATGAAGATAAACGCCAAAACACGCTCAGACGTGAATTAGCCTGGCTGCGCCGCGGAGCGAAAGCACGTACGACTAAGCAAAAAGCCCGTATTCAGAGGGTGGATAGTCTGCAGGAGGAAACAGGTCCTGCTGCAAAAGGTTCTGTTGAATTTGCAATCGGATCACAGCGTCTTGGCAAAAAGGTAATTGAGGTAGAAGAATTGACGAAAAGTCTTGATGGCAAGAAGTTGGTTGACGGATTGGATTATTTGATCGTTCCTGGTGAACGTCTTGGTATCATCGGACCAAATGGCAGCGGAAAAACAACTTTGTTGAACATGCTTGCAGGCAGAATGAAGCCTGACTCGGGTTTTGTTGAAGTCGGCGAAACCGTTAAAATCGGTTATTATACGCAGGATCATGATGAACTCGATGGCAACCTTCGTGTGGTCGATTATGTAAAAGAGACGGCACAAGTGATCAGTACAGTTGATGGCCAGACGATTACAGCTGAACAGATGCTGGAACGTTTCCTCTTCCCGCGCTATATGCAATATACGTATATTCGCAAACTTTCAGGCGGAGAGAAGCGCAGACTTTATATGCTGAAGGTGCTGATGGAAGAGCCAAACGTTCTGTTTCTGGATGAGCCTACGAATGACTTGGATATTCAGACTCTCGGTATTTTAGAAGAGTATCTGGAAAACTTCCCGGGTGTCGTTTTAACCGTTTCGCATGATCGTTATTTCTTAGATCGCGTGGTCGATCATCTGCTGGCATTTGAAGGTGAGGGCAGGGTCGTCAGGTTCCAAGGCAGTTACTCCGATTATATGGAGGAGAAAAAAGAGCGTGACGAGGTTGCGGCTTCTGTTAAAAAGGAAGCTCAGGCTGTCGCAGCTGAGGCGGATGGTGGCGGTCAGCCGCGGAAAGAAAAGCGGAAAAAGCTATCTTATAAAGAGCAGCAGGAATGGGACACAATTGAAGATCGCATCATGGCGCTTGAAGAGAAGAAAGAGCAGATCGAAGCTGAAATCGTCGCAGCGGGCAGTGATTTCGGACGAATCAGTGAGCTTTATGCGGAACAGAAAAAAGTAGAGACAGAGCTCGAAGTGACGATGGAACGCTGGGAAGAGCTGTCGCTTCTTGTGGAGGAACTGGAGAATTAATTGAGAAACACCTCTTGCGGCTGGCAGGAGGTGTTTTTGTTGAGAAGTGAAAGAAGCATTATGTCAATTTTTGTCGAGAGACCTATTTTTTTAAAAATAGACTTAATTGACCTTAGAAAAGACTTAATTTTTCTAATTTAGACCTAATTAACTCTTATTTAGACTTTATTATTGAAATTTAGACTTAATTAGATTTTTATTCCTAAATAAAAGCCCTCACTTTTAAAAGTGAGGGCTTAAAAATTCGATTAAAACACCTTCGTTGTCCAGTTTTCGCAGTTCCAGACTTCGTTTGCTACTTCTTTATAAAATTCTGGTTCATGGGAGATCAAGAGGACGCTTCCTTTAAAGGCTCTCAACGCACGCATTAACTCGTCTTTTGCCTCAACATCCAAGTGGTTTGTAGGCTCATCAAGTACCAATACGTTATTTTCATGGTTGATCAGTTTACATAAGCGAACTTTTGCTTTTTCGCCCCCACTAAGAACTTCTACTTTACTCTCGATATGTTTTGTTGTTAATCCGCACTTCGCCAGAGCTGCACGAACTTCATGATGAGAGAAACCAGGGAACTCGTTCCAGATTTCTTCGATACATGTGTTGTAGTTTGCAGATTTTACTTCTTGTTCGAAATAGCCGATTTCCAGGTTTTCACCCCGTTCAACCGAACCAGAAACAGGCTTGATTTCACCTAAAATACTGCGGAGCAATGTTGTTTTCCCGATACCATTCGCACCGACCAAAGCAATTTTTTGTCCGCGTTCCATGCGCAGGTTCAGCGGTCGCGACAATGGCTCATCATATCCGATTACGAGATCCTTCGTTTCAAAGATCAGCTTACTCGGCGTGCGGGCTTCTTTAAAGTTGAATTCTGGTTTTGGCTTTTCTTTTGCCAGCTCAATTACATCCATCTTATCTAGCTTCTTCTGACGGGACATCGCCATGTTACGAGTTGAAACTCTCGCTTTGTTGCGGGCCACGAAATCTTTTAAGCCGGCAATTTCTTGCTGCTGGCGCTTGAATGCCGCCTCCAGCTGGGATTTTTTCATCTCATGAACTGATTTAAAGTGATCGTAGTCGCCAACATAGCGGTTTAGCTCTTGATTTTCCATGTGATAGATCAAGTTGATAACGCTGTTCAGGAATGGGATGTCATGCGAAATCAGGATAAACGCGTTTTCGTACTCCTGCAAGTAGCGCTTCAGCCATTCGATATGCTGTTCATCCAGATAGTTTGTCGGCTCATCCAGCAATAGAATTTCTGGTTTTTCTAATAAAAGTTTTGCAAGCAATACCTTTGTACGCTGACCGCCGCTCAAGTCGTGAACATCACGGTCTAAACCGATATCATCAAGTCCAAGACCCCGCGCGATTTCTTCAACTTTTGCATCGATTACATAAAAGTCGTTATTCGTTAGCGTATCCTGGATTACTCCTACATCTTCAAGCAATTTCTCTAGCTCTTCAGGAGTGACTTCACCCATCTTTTCGTACATGCTGTTCATTTCTGTTTCCATGTCGAGCAGATATTGAAACGCACTCTTCAGCACGTCGCGGATCGTCATTCCTTTTTGAAGAACGGTATGCTGATCCAGATAACCAACGCGTACTTTTTTCGCCCATTCAACTTTTCCTTCATCAGGCTTCAATTTACCAGTGATAATATTCATAAAGGTAGACTTACCTTCACCATTTGCACCGATTAGACCGATGTGCTCTCCTTTTAGAAGACGGAAAGAAACATCGTTAAAAATGGCACGGTCGCCGAAACCGTGGCTCAATCCTTGTACTGTTAAAATACTCATCTATATAACACCTTTTCTGTCAGTAATTTGTACACTCTTGATTATAGTATTGAATGGGGAAGGAACTCAATAGGTGTATGACGAATCGTGACAATGAAAAAGCACCCAAGGAGAAAAATTCCATGAGTGCCTTCGTGTATTATTCTTGTTCTCCAGTACGATTTTTAAAAGCTTCTTTTGTAGCCAGGTTTGCTGAATCAGTCTCGTCACTTTTTTGAACGAGTCTGTTTTGCAGTGTATTATCTGGAAAGCGACCTGGATGGCCCTTTTTCTTATGTTCGAATTCTTTTCCGCGTGCCATGTGTTTTTCACTCCTCGTCTCTTTACACCGTATTGTGTCCAAGAGAGAGGGAATTTATGAACACCTAAAAAGGTTTTACAACCATTAAAACGATTAGTACGACAGCTAAACCGTGTAAAATATAAACATAAGGGTCAAGCTGTTTATCAACGGTCCGATAAGAATCGGGCAGTTCGTCGCCTTCATGTGATGCAAGAATTTCGCTCATTTGTTTTTGTTTCTTAGGAATGATGCCCATAACAAGTATTTGTGCCAGAACATAAATCACCAGAGATGAGATGTACCAAACTTCACTAAAAAGTGCAGAATTTAAATAACCTAATAAAAGTCCAGTTGCAAGAAGTGTTAAGCTTCCAATCTTCGGTAAGGTTTCAATCTTTGCGTTCACTTCAAGTGCAAACCGTGCCTGTGCGGCAGTTTTTGCGAATTTTGTAACGACTGGCATCGCAAAGCTCGCGCCAAGACCTACAACTGCTGCAATAATGTGAAGCAAGACAAGTGTTCCGTATAGCGTCATATAAATAATCCCCCATTTCAATAAAAAATTTTTCTTTCCCCCACACAATTTATTACACTAAACAGGAGAATAGTCCTCTTTTTAATAATGACTTTTATCCTAAGAGAACAAAGAGGAGATGCAATAATGAACCAAAAGGATGAAATCAGACATAAAATTTGGAACAAACTCACTGAAGAAAAGCTGGGCAGATTTCCGTTTCCTTTAACAAATCGAATCCCTAATTTTAAAGGAGCAGAGGCTGCTGCTATATACATAACGGAAATGAAAGAATACAAAGAAGCTAAAGTCATCAAAGTTAATCCTGATTCGCCTCAGCTGCCTCTTAGGACTCAAATTTTAAAGGACGGAAAAATGCTGCTCGTGCCGACGCCGAGACTTAAGGATGGTTTCATTCAAGTTAAGCCGGAGTGGGTTCCGAAGGGTGAGGAAAGAAAAGCGGCAAGTCTTTCAAGCATTATGAACTATGGGAAAGTGCTTCCTTTATCTAAGATGCCTCCGATCGACTTGATTGTAGTGGGATCGGTTGCCATTCACCGTGACGGCAGAAGACTTGGTAAAGGGGAAGGGTATGCGGTCAGGGAATATGCGATTATCCGTGAGCTTGGGAATAAAGGAGTACCCGTGATCACTTCCATTCAAAGTGCTTAGCTGGTGGATGATAATATTCCTGTTAATGTGTTTGACTTAACGGTGGATTGGATTGCTACTGAAAAAGGATTGATCGAAACAAAATCACCTTATCCAAAACCGACAGGGATTGTCTGGGAAGAGGTAAGTGAAGAGGACATGGAAACCATGCCCGTTTTAAAGGAAATTAAAGAGTTGATCTCTAACAAATAATTATGACATAGAGGGTTCTTTAAAATATTGCAAAGGATTTTTTTCATCTGCAGGTACAATTTTCAGCTGACGCAATACTTCTTCAGCGAAACTGATGTAGTTTGAGCCTGTAGAAGTTACTACATTTTGATCTGCAACAAGATGTTCTTCTTTTTTGTTGTCCCAGTTCATTACAGGCAGAAATTGTGTGTCATTTTGAGTGAGTGAAGCGGTATATCTTACGTGGTTCAGAATTCCGGCAGCTCCCAGCAATGCTGGTCCTCCGCATATAGCACCTATCAGTTTATTGCTATCGAAAAAAGTGCGAATTATGTTTGTCACACCAGTGTCTTCAAGCAAGTGATAGGGATTTCCGCCTGGAATGATAAGTGCTGAGTATTCATCCGGATCAATTTCATTAATTGTTATATCAGGCATGATCTTCAATTTGCCGGCTGATGTAACCGATCTGCCAGATGAATATGGTGAACATGTAACTAATTCATAGTCAGAACCATTTAAACAAGTGATTAAAATTGAAATTTCAAATTCAGCGAAAGAATCATACACAAACAGTAATACTTTTTTCATATCTTGACCTCCTTTTGTATATCCAAATTTTAGCACCTGCTCATATGAATTTGCTACAAAAACAAGCATAATTTATTTCTCGAAGGAATATATCTGAAACACAACTAAATAATCTCACAAAATACGAAGACACAATCACACTAAAGGCTCGTTCTTTCTATTGGGAAAGGCTTGCCTTTTTATTGTGCAAAAGAGGAGGTGACTGCTAAAAATATTCCCTCAGTAATTCCTACTTGACAGATAGGTTTTATTGTATTAATTTATTTTAGTTAACTAAAGGGGGGACTTGTAGGTGACTACTTATTTAGTTTTATCAAATATTGCAATTATGCTTATACTTTTAGGTGTTTTGTTTTACATGCAAAAGAAACACGTTTCCTTTTCTAAACGTGTATTCACAGGCCTTGGATTAGGGATTCTCTTCGGTCTTGTTCTTCAGTACGGCTATGGTGCTGATTCTGAAGTTGCAGCAAAATCCACTGATTGGTTCAATCTAGTAGGCGGCGGTTATGTAACATTCTTAAAAATGATCGTTATGCCGCTTGTGTTCATTTCCATCCTATCCGCGTTTACTCGATTAAACCTTAAAGGAAACATCGGGAAATTAAGCGGATTAATTATCGGAATCTTAGTAGGAACAACTGCAATAGCAGCGGTTGTTGGGATTGGAACGTCTGTTGCTTTCGATCTTGAAGCTGTTCAAATCGAACAGGGTGACGCAGAAACTGCGCGCGGTGAGCAGATGGAAGGTACTTTTGCAGAAGTGAAAGACTTAACATTGCCGCAGCAGATTCTATCATTGCTGCCAGCTAATCCGTTTCTAGATTTTACAGGTGCTAGACCAACTTCAACGATTGCAGTTGTTATCTTTGCGGCATTCCTTGGGATTGCATATCTGGGGGTGAAGCGCAAGCAGGAAGAACATGCTGAGTTGTTTGCAAAGATTGTTGACGCTTTTTACTCTGTGATTATGCGTGTTGTAACGCTGATTCTCCGTTTAACACCATACGGAGTACTTGCCTTAATGACAAAAACGGTAGCACTTAGTGATATGGGTGCGATTGCGAAGCTTGGTAAGTTTGTTATTGCTTCTTATGTAGCGCTTTTGATCATGTTTGGAATTCACTTGTTATTGTTGACGTTTGCTGGGTTAAACCCAATCACATATATGAAAAAATCATTCCCGGTACTATCTTTTGCCTTTACATCCCGTACAAGTGCAGGAGCGCTTCCTCTAAACATCCGTACACAAAAGAGCATGGGTGTACCTGATGGAATTGCGAACTTCTCAGGTTCATTCGGACTTTCAATCGGTCAAAATGGCTGTGCTGGCATTTATCCAGCGATGCTTGCCGTGATGATCGCTCCGACTGTCGGAATCGATCCGCTGTCACCATCGTTCTTGTTGACTCTCGTTGTAGTTGTAGCGCTTAGCTCGTTTGGTGTAGCAGGTGTAGGTGGCGGAGCGACATTTGCAGCGATTCTTGTATTGTCTGCTATGGATCTTCCGATTGCATTAGCTGGTCTATTGATCTCAGTTGAACCATTGATCGATATGGGCCGTACAGCTGTAAACGTGAGCGGCGCGATGACATCGGGACTGTTAACGAGTAAAGTTCAGAAACAATTAGATACAGATGCTTACAATGACAGTGAAAATCAAGTTGAGGTAAGTGCTTAAGAAATAAGTGAGACGATCTTGCCTTAGGGCGAGGTCGTTTTCTAATGGATTGCAGAAAAATTTAAATAGGATCATCAAGATAAAACTGAATAAATATTAGGCGCAGGATAATAAGATCCTGCGTTTTATTTATGTTTGTAAAAATTGGCTAAATAGGTGTGAAGCCTTTCCAATTAGGGTAAAAATTAAAAACTGAACATTCTAAAAGCGGGTATCCCATTACCAGCAGATGAAGGCTCTTCCAAATTCGTGAACATTGTATGTCAAAAGTGTGATAAAGTTGTGAGCTTTATTTGAAGTTCTCGTGACATTTAATTACGGATAAGCCACATTTCAAGGGATTCTGATACTATGAAGGCAAAGGTTTTTTGTCATTTGGTTTTGCCTTTGATATCCATTGTGATTTGTTTCACAATGTACTATAATCACTTGTGGTTCGATTTAAATAAGGCAAAAGGAATGCTTTTAAATAGAGAAAGGAAGGTGGACCTGGTGATGCAACGGTTAAAGCCGTTTTTAACATTCGGGTTATTGATGGCCGTGTTCATGCTAAGCGGCTGCAGCGATATGGTGGTTTTAGATCCTAAAGGACCTGTTGGTGAACAGCAGAAGGGTCTTATTATGTATTCGATCTGGTTTATGTTATTTATCTTGCTGGTCGTATATGCACTTACAGCTTTTATTGTTTATAAATATCGTGACCGCAAAAATCATAAGGGCTATGATCCTGATAATGAAGGAAGTCATTTGCTTGAGACGATTTGGTGGATCATTCCTATTATTATTACCATTGCATTGGCTGTTCCAACGGTTAAAACGATCTACTCTCTAGAAGGACCTCCTGAAGAGACGAAAGATCAAAAACCATTGGTCATCCACGCAACTTCTATCGATTGGAAATGGGTGTTCACATACCCTGAGCAAGACATTGAAACAGTGAACTATCTTCATATCCCTGAAGATCGGCCTGTATTATTTAAATTGACTTCAGCCGATTCTATGGCATCATTCTGGGTTCCTCAGCTAGGCGGTCAAAAGTATGCGATGGCTGGTATGGAGACAAAGCTTTATTTGCAAGCTGATGAGCAAGGAACATATGAGGGACGAAACTCCAACTTTACAGGAGAAGGGTTCACAGATCATACGTTTGATGTAATGGCTATGTCAGATGAAGAGTTTGAAAAGTGGGCGAGTGAGACAAAAGCTGATGCTCCTGAACTGACGAAGGAGCAATACGATAAGCTGATGCTTCCTGGCCACGTGAAAGAAATGACGTTCTCTTCTACTCACTTAGGTTTTGTTAACCATGCTGATGAAGCTGATTATGCGATTAAAGCTCGTGAGCGATTAGGCTATGAGCCGTTAATTCCTCACTCCAAAGCAGCAAAAGAAAAACGTGAAGAAGAAAAGAAAAAGAAACAACAAGAACAAGAAGAATCAGAGTCTCATGGGGATTCACATGCCCATTAACAGAGGAGGCAACTTAATATGAAATGGGATGAATTTTTCGTAACAGGCGACCCGCTGATCTATGGGGCTGACGTTTCCATTGTCTTAACAATGGTGGGGGTCCTGTTTTACTTGACTAGATATAAAAAGTGGAAATGGCTATGGACAGAATGGCTAACAACCGTTGACCATAAAAAACTCGGTATCATGTATATCGTTTCTGCCGTTCTTATGCTTTTCCGCGGTGGTGTCGATGCGCTATTAATGCGTACTCAGCTTGCTGTTCCTGAGGCGAAGTTCCTCGATTCGCAGCACTATAACGAGATTTTTACAACTCACGGTACGATCATGATCATCTTCATGGCAATGCCGTTCTTAATAGGTATTATAAACGTAGTTGTCCCGTTGCAGATTGGAGCTCGTGATGTAGCTTATCCATATTTAAACGCCGTAAGTTTCTGGACGTTCTTTATCGGTGCTATGCTGTTTAACATTTCATTTGTTATCGGTGGATCACCATCAGCGGGCTGGACGAGTTACATGCCGCTTGCAAGTAACGAACTCAGTCCGGGACCAGGGCAGAACTACTACTTATGGGGTCTGCAGATTGCGGGTATCGGTACATTATTAACCGGTATTAACTTCCTTGTTACGATTCTTAAGATGCGTGCACCGGGAATGACATTATTCCGTATGCCGATGTTCACTTGGTCATCGCTTGTAACAATGGTTATTATCATTTTTGCTTTCCCAATTTTAACAGTAGCACTAGCACTTATGTCATTTGACCGTTTATTCGGAAGTCATTTCTTTACTCTTCAAGGGGAAGGGATGGATATGCTTTGGGCAAACCTCTTCTGGTTGTGGGGTCACCCAGAGGTATATATCGTAATCTTGCCGGCATTCGGTATTTTCTCAGAAATTATTTCTACGTTCTCTAAAAAAACGTTGTTTGGTTATAAGGCCATGATCTGGTCTATGCTTCTTATCGCTGGATACAGTTTCTTGGTATGGGTCCACCACTTCTTTACGATGGGCTCAGGAGCAGCCGTTAACTCTGTATTCTCCATTACAACAATGGCGATCGGTATTCCGACGGGGGTTAAGATCTTTAACTGGCTGTTCACGATGTACAGAGGTAAGATTCAGTTTACAACACCGATGCTCTGGTCACTAGGCTTTATTGTGAACTTCGTAGTCGGCGGGGTTACAGGTGTCATGCTTGCAATGGCAGCTGCTGACTATCAGTACCACAACACATACTTCCTGGTATCTCACTTCCACTATGTGCTGATCGCAGGTACAGTGTTTGGCTGTTTTGCAGGTCTAATCTACTGGTACCCTAAGATGTTTGGCTACAAGCTGAACGAACGTATCGGTAAATGGGTATTCTGGCTGTTCACAATCGGATTTAACGTATGTTTCATGCCTCAATACTTCCTAGGTCTTGATGGTATGCCTAGACGTGTTTACACGTACAGCGAAGAGTCTGGCTGGGGTCCACTGAACATGGTTTCTACACTTGGCGGATTCATGATGGGTATCGCGTTCTTAGTTCTTGTTTACAACATGTACTACAGCTTCCGTTTCGCGAAGCGTGAAACAACTGGTGACGCTTGGGATGGCCGTACGCTTGAATGGTCTACTCCTTCAGCAATGCCGCCATTTTATAACTTTGCTAAAATTCCAGAGGTTACTGGTCTTGACCATTTCTGGAGACAGAAACAAGCAGGCAAGGTAGAGAAGTTAACTGCTAAAGATATTAAAAAGATTCATATGCCTAACAACTCTGGTGTACCGTTCATTATGGGATCGTTCTTCTTCGTTCTCGGATTCGGTTTTGTATTTGACTGGATGTGGATGGCGATTCTCGGTGGAATCGGTGTTATCGGAACATTGATCTATCGTTCATTTGAATATGATGACGGGTATTATGTAAGTGTTGAAGAAGTACTTGAAACAGAAAAGATTTCTAAATAAGGAGGCGTGAAAAAATGGCACATGCAGAAACACACGACCCCAACACGCCTTTAGAGTATCATTCGGAGGTCGGGCGTTTAAATATTCTCGGTTTCTGGATTTTCCTAGGGGCAGAAATTGCGTTGTTCGCAACGCTATTCGCAACATATATGGTATTAACACATCGTATTGCTGACGGTCCGGCTCTTGGTGAACTGTTTGAAATAAAGAGTTTGTTGATTCAAACCTTCTTGCTTCTAACAAGTAGTTTCACTTGTGGACTCGCTGTTCACGAAATGCGCCGTCATAATGTAAAAGGCTTGATGCTTTGGATGATTATAACTCTTGGGTTGGGTCTCGGATTCCTTTACTTCGAGATTCAGGAGTTCTTGCACTTCATTCATGAGGGTGCAAACATTGGTACAAGTGCAGCATGGTCAGGATTCTTCGTTCTTGTAGGTACGCACGGTGCCCACGTAACGTTTGGTATCTTCTGGGTAACGATGGTATTGATCCAAGTGGCTAAGCGCGGTTTGACGCCAGCCACTTCTGCAAAAGTTTTCATCACCAGTCTATACTGGCACTTCTTAGACGTTGTGTGGATTTTCATCTTCACTGCCGTTTATCTGATGGGGATGGTGATGCATCATGGCTAACAAAACAGCAGCTAATGGACATGGCGGATTCCCTTGGAAACACTTGATTGGATTCGTGCTATCCATCGTGTTGACACTGTTCGCATTATGGGTTGCATTGGAAACTGATTTATCACTGACTTGGATTTTAATTATTATTTTCGGATTTGCGATCTTGCAGGCCGCACTGCAGCTCCTGATGTTCATGCACTTAACAGAGAATTCATCGAGCACTAAGCTTACGGGCCGCGTACAGGTAGGTAACATCCTATTCGCAGCTTTCGTAGCGATCGTAATCGTTGTCGGCTCTGTCTGGGTATTGACAGCAGGACACGCAAAACACGACAAACATGACGAACCGAAGACTGAGAACCATGAAAACCATGGTGGTGGACATGATTCTGAGGAGCATGGGAGTCATTAATATGATTGAGAAAGCCTCTTGCTTTAGGTAGCAGGAGGCTTTTTTGTGGGAATTGGATGATGAGGTCTCTCGTTTGGCGAGAGCCTTCGATATTATTGAAATTTTGCTAGCCCTAGGGATTTATGCTCGCCCTGGGGGATTTATGCTCGCCCTGAGAGTTTTATGCTCGCCAAAAAAACTTTAGCCTTCTTGAATTTATGTGGGGAGTTGAAGGTGATATCGTCTTCCTTTACCTGAGCCTGTATATGGCAAGTTCATTGAAGAAAATATTCGTGTAGCCACATGTCTAGACGAAATCTGCAAAAAATCGCAAGCTTCCTTATTTGAAATAGAAGTTCCATAGAGGAGTGCATAATCTTCAAGTGTGGGTAAATGAAGGCTCACATATTTCAAAGAACACTTCGAACAAAACCAAGCCCCATACTTCCTCACAACAGGCATATAAAAGCACTTAGTACAATAAACCACTTTGATTATGTCCTTTTCTTCAATCTGATACCTTTTTAATAAGTCGGGGTTGTCTGGAGTATGCTGGCGGACGAGAAGTTTTGAAAGCTTTGTGATCTCTTTTTTTGTCAGTTTCTCAACGGAATACATCTTATCGAAAACTTGAATTCGTTCTTGTAGATAAGGACTATGGGTGACATATTGAAGTACTTCTTTATGAGAGGGAAGGGATTTGATGATGGTTCTGGGGTTACTCATTACAACAAAGGAATGAATAGGGAGATTAGGAACACGATTTCTAGACAGCCAATCGGTTAAATGTGATCGCTGGCGTTTTACTTGATAAATCGGATTTTGAAAAGCTTCTTCACTGCCATCATCTCTTACTCGTATCACTTGATTAAGATGATCAAAATGTAGAGTGCCAGTGATGTATTTTACTTCGAGGATTAAAATATAGCGTGTGGATATAAGAAGCGTATCAATCTGAAAAAAACTATCGTGGGCAGCAAGCCTCAAGTCATGAAGGACAGTATACCCTTTACTTAAGAAAGGTTTTAAAAAATAATCATTGGATTGTTCACCATGATGTCCTGCAAGTCTTCCGCCTAATTCATCAGCAATGGTTAAAAGTTTGGGGTGGTTTTGAATTAAACGACGCTGGAATACCTCTAGCTTTTTGATTCTAAGCGACTTTGAGCGATCTTTAACTAGCATTGACGACCTCCTTTGCTATCTAACTATTTCTCCTTAACAGAAGTTTTACCTCCCTAAAAAACAACAAAAAAGCAGCCCCGCCAAAGCGAGACTGCTTTCAAACTTGGCGACCGCCAAGCACAATATTTTTTATCTAACCTGCCCATCACCAGTCATTCGATATTTAATCGTAGTCAGTGCTGGCAGACCCATCGGCCCTCGAGCATGAAGCTTCTGTGTCGAGATTCCAATCTCAGCTCCAAACCCAAGCGCTGAGCCGTCTGTGAAGCGTGTTGAAGCATTTTGGTATACGGCAGCTGCGTCAACTGCATTCAAGAAGCTTACAGCCGTCTCAGCATCTTCTGTCACCACTGCTTCAGAATGCTTCGTGCCATAACGCTCAATGTGAGCCACAGCTTCTTCGACTGATCCAACGACTTTCACAGCTACAGCCAGACTTAAATATTCCTCAGCCCAGTCTTTTTCAGTAGCTGGGATAACGTCAGGCAGTACCTCAGCAGCCTTTTCGTCACCATGAACTTCAATCCCATGCTTATCAAATAACGCAACGACACAATCTTTATTTTGTTCTAACCATGCTTCATGGAAGATGAACGTCTCGGCTGCATTACACACTGCAGGTCGGTCAGTTTTTGCATTTTCTAAAATAGCCAGTGCTTTTTCAACGTCTGCAAACTGATCGACATAGATGTGGCAATTACCTACACCTGTTTCAAGCACAGGTACCGTTGCATTTTCTACAACTGTCTTAATCAGCGCACCGCCGCCACGCGGGATAAGAACATCAATATGCTCTTTCATCGTAAACAATTGTCCGGCAGCTTCACGGTCTGTTGAAGCGATGAACTGTACAGCGTCCTCAGGGATCTTTGTGTCAGCTAATGCTTTATGAATGACAGATACGATTGCTGAGTTTGAATGAATCGCATTCGATCCGCCTTTAAGAACGATAGCATTCCTAGATTTCAGTGCTAATCCAGTAGCATCAACGGTTACATTCGGACGTGCTTCATAAATCATTCCGATTACACCTAACGGAACGCGTACTTGTTCTACTTTTAGTCCGTTATCTAACGTCCATTCTGATAAAATTTCCCCGACAGGATCCTGAAGTTCAACAACTTCGCGAAGGCCATCAGCAAATTCTTTTACACGGTCAGAAGTTAGGCGCAGACGGTCCATAAGGGCGTCTGAAAAACCTTTTTCTTCACCATTTACTAAATCTTTTTTGTTCTCTATTAAAATAAAATCCGATTCTTTTTCTAATACATCTGCGATTACTAATAAAGCTTCGTTTTTCTCTTGTTCAGTCAGTAAGGCCAGCTTTTTAGAAGCCTTTTGTGCAAGCTTTGCCTGGTCTTTTACATTTAATGGTTTGGTTGTACTTTTAAAAGTACTCATCCAACGCCTCCTTGTTATTTTTAAACGTTTGTTTAAATTCCATCAAAAAATCTTAGTGAATCGGTACAGCTAAACGTGTGTGGCACACTAAATCATCATTGTTGATCGCTTCTTCTGGACCAACGTCTTCCAGTTCGTCTGTTGAAAAACCTTTGATTTTAATAAGCTGTTTTGATGAATAATTAGAAACACCTAGTCCAACTTCATTACCATCTAAGTCTTTGATGCGGACGACCGAACCTTTTTTAAAGTGTCCACTTACATAGTGGATTCCAGTAGGATAAAGGCTTTTCAAATCATCGATTCCTTCTTTTGCTTTATTAGTTACGACAATTTCGCCTTCAGGACCTGAATGGAAAGCAATCCATTGCAATTTTGTATCCAGGTTGAATTCATTCTTTTTCGGAACAAAATAAGTTCCTCGTGCGTTTCCTGTAACTGCTTTATGAATGATGTCATTTGCAGTTGCATTACCAAGGAATGATGAGATGCCTGAAGCCATTGCAATCTTGACTGCATCAATTTTAGAGCGCATTCCGCCTGTGCCGACCGCACTTCCGGGTTCGCCAGCCGAATCCTCAATTTCTGGTGTGATTTCGCTTACTTTCGTTAATAGTTTAGCTTCTGGATTTTTTCTTGGGTCTTCTGTATATAGACCGTCAATATCTGAAAGGATGATCAGTTGATCCGCATCTACAAGTCCTGCAACTTTTGCAGAAAGTGTATCGTTATCTCCAAACTTTAAACGTTCGACTGTTACCGTATCATTTTCATTCACGATTGGAATGATGCCGCGGTCTAAGAGAACATTTATTGTATTTCGTGCATTGTGATAACGATTGCGGTCAGAAAAGTCACTTCTAGTAATCAAGATTTGTGAAGCAGTATAGCCATGTGAAACAAATCTTTCAGAATAAGCTTCCATTAGAAGACCTTGCCCGATTGAAGCAGCTGCTTGTTTTTCAGATAAGGTAGTTGGACGGTTTAAACATCCTAATCTTCTATAGCCTGCTGCAACTGCGCCTGATGAAACCAGCAATACTTCGTGTCCTTCATCTTTTAATTTTACGACTTCATCTACAAGACGTTCTAATTTACGTCTGCTAATGTCACCAAGTCCGCTCGTCAATGAGCTGGAACCAATCTTTATTACAATACGTTTATTTTTTGTTTCATTAAAAGCCATATTCGGTGTTAATCACTCCTGTTTTGTTAGTTAGTTTTTTGTATTTTTATTTACTTGTCCGGTCAAAAATTCAACGTTACTGAGTATAACATGGTTAGATTTTTTGACAACAGGGTTTGGTGAGATAGTGTAGAAAACGGGAAAAAAGTGAAGAAAATCGAAGAAAAGAAGGATAAATACGCTATAGAGGGTGAGTGGAGATGACAAGGTGATGAGCAGCGATATATAGTGAAATTTTTGAGGTTTAATTTACCAATAAATGAAAAATCCCCTCTAATTTAATAGAGGGGATCAATGGCTATTTCTTAATATTCTTTTTCCATTTTGCGTTTCGCCAAGTATGGACGGCCCCAAACAACGTATGCTGCATAATGAGCAAAAACGACGTTTGCAATGAATACCGTTATAAAGAAACTATGAACAAACAGGCTTAAACTGTCATATGCCATAAATAATCCAACGTAAGTCCATAACAGGGCGATAAACGGTATCTGTGCAAGTGCGAGCTTGCGACTATCATGCCACAAGAATAGCGGTGTCGCAGTTGCTACAAACAAATAAACCATAAAAACATCCATTACATATCAACCCCTTGAAGTAGTGTACACGCTTACAATTTTGACAAATTAGCGTCTAAAATGTGAACGATTTGTTACATTTAGTATACCACAATAGGAGGAAAATGCCACATGGATTTGTACATTTTTTTGAAAATTCAAGTTATTAATCGTAAAAAAAGAATTCGAAAGCCCAGCAGGCAACGAATTCTTATACTTAAAATTATAACGGATACCGCCAAAATCTTTCTTTTTGAACCCATTCGAGCATCGCAGGATCTTTTTCTACGCTATTAACAAGCCATTGCGTCTGGGAGCGATGTGCTTTGATGCAGTTCATTTTATCTTCAAAAACATCAGAAACATCTGTAACGATGTGAGGAGCACCAAGGTCCTCTTCAGAATTCTTGGCAAAAGCTACACACAAAAGCTCTGGACGTTCCGACTCAGCCATGCTTTTAACCGCTCGAACTACGGCTCTTCCCGTTGCTTCATGATCGGGGTGCACGCTGTATCCCGGATAAAAAGTAATAATAGTTGCTGGCTTCACTTCATCAATGACAGATAAAAATTGTTCAGCGAGAAGCTGTTCGTCTTCAAATTCAATCGTCTTATCGCGAAGTCCAAATTGACGAAGATCTTCAATGCCGACTGCCGCACAAGCATTTTCCAATTCTTTTTGGCGGATAAGAGGGAGGGATTCACGAGTTGCGAAAGGCGGATTTCCCATGTTTCTCCCCATCTGGCCTAAAGTAAGGCAAATATAAGTAACGGGTGAACCCTTTTTCGTGTGTTTGGCAATTGTTCCTGATACTCCGAAAGCTTCGTCATCCGGATGAGGAAAGATGACTAATAAGTGATCGTTCATGAATGATAACCTCCTTTATACATCAAATGGGGAAGAACTGAGCTGAAGAGCGACAGCCAGACGTCCTTCCTGATCGTGACCCGCTAGAAGAAGCCTTCCTTCTGAGTCGATTTCCCAATGTGTTAATCCTTCGGCATAGATCCAGCCAAGTTCAATCTTTAAACCGACACGAAAAGGACCGATTCCCATGATCTTTCCAGACAAAGGTGTTACTTTTCCGTTTCGGATATATGCATTAACAGTAAGTACTGATTCATTATTGTGATTGGCATAAGCGCCGTTTGTGGTTTCCAAATGCAAATAAAGTTCTTTACCGATAAGTTGATCCAGTGCGTTCTGGACGTCATTAGCTTGAATAGGCTGCATACTTCACACTCCTGCTTATGATAGATGTACTTATTATAATTCAAAACAGCAGAAATCGTGTATGATATGCCTGCTATAAAAAAGAGAGCTGATTGCAAGAACCAGACTCTCATAAAAAATTACTTATTCAATTTATCGCGGTATGCTCCGTGCCATGTTGGTCCTACATATTGATTAAGTTCAAAACCAGATGCGATCGCTTCTGTAATAAAATCTTTTGCCGTAAGAATCGCTTCACGGGCAGGCTTTCCTTTTGCAAGTTCAGCTGTGATTGCAGCTGAGAAAGTGCATCCTGCTCCATGCGTCCACGTTGTTTCGATTCTCTCTGATTCTAATACTTCGAACTCGTTTCCATCATATAAAACATCTACAGCACTTTCGTGATCCAGCTTGCCGCCGCCTTTTACGATAACGTATTTTGCGCCGTTAGCTTGAATCTTATGAGCTGCTTCCATCATCTGTTCAACTGTTGTGATTGGTTCCATTCCAGCTAATTGTGCTGCTTCAAAAAGGTTAGGTGTAACAACTGTTGCTTTTGGTACAAGGACGTTCTGCAGTGTGCTTGCCAGTTCAGGGTGCAGTGGTTCTGCTCCTTTACAAACCATTACTGGATCGATTACTACGTTTTGAAGGTTATGTTTTTCAATTAGATCAGCTGTTATTTGGATTGCTTCCACAGATGCAAGCATGCCTGTTTTTAATGCATCAACTCCAATTCCTGATACGACAGTTTCCAGCTGTTTTTTAAACATATCAGCCGGAAGTAAAAATACTTCGT
This sequence comes from Fictibacillus sp. NPDC058756, assembly GCF_042746035.1. Classification (NCBI taxonomy): domain Bacteria; kingdom Bacillati; phylum Bacillota; class Bacilli; order Caryophanales; family Fictibacillaceae; genus Fictibacillus; species Fictibacillus sp. NPDC058756. The sequence continues at coordinate 160,194 of NZ_JBHYPU010000002.1, forward strand.
GGAACCAGTCGCGATGCGGATCTTGAGCGACTACAACGTTAAGTGCTGTCATGCCGTAAACGCCAAGCTCCTGGAACGTTTTTAAATCTGCTTGAATACCTGCTCCGCCGCTAGTATCAGAGCCTGCGATAGTAAGTGCTTTTTTAGGTGACATTCTATGATCTCCTTTTCAGTTGTTTCTGCTTCTGTAACAGATTATATCAAAAGAAAATAGGAAAAGGAAAAGAAGCGTTTATTAGTAAATAACACCAATCAAACGAAATAGTTGACTTATTTGTATATACAGGTAAAATTGTTTTTGTAATATGTATATACAAGTCTTAAATTCTTTGCAAACGCTTAATACAGCAGTTTGATTAAAGTACTAGTTTTCATCAAATGATAATTAAGGGTATAGAAACGATAAGACCTTTTTTTATCAGCAGTAATGGAAACGGTTTCTAGGAGGGAACATTAATGAGCAAAATCCGCGAAACAGCTGAACAAATCGTCGTGGCTCTCGGCGGTAAAGATAATATATCTGCGGCTACACACTGTGTCACACGGCTTCGCCTTGCATTGAAGGACGAAGGGAAAGTAGATGAAAAAGCACTTGAGGATATTGATCTAGTTAAAGGATCGTTCTCAGCAAACGGCCAGTATCAAGTCGTAATCGGACAAGGAACTGTTGATAAAGTGTACAACGAATTTATCGACATTACTGGTACAGGACGGGCTTCAAAGGAAGACATTAAAGACGAAGCAAGCAAGAAATTGAATCCGCTTCAACGAGCGATCAAAGCATTAGCGGATATTTTCATTCCGATCCTTCCTGCCATCGTTACAGCAGGTTTATTAATGGGTATCAACAACATTCTGACAGGCCCGGGAATTTTTTATGATGAAAAATCATTTATTGATGTTCATAAAAACTGGGCAGATCTCGCTGGCATCATTAACCTGATCGCCAATACCGCTTTCGTGTTCTTGCCTGCTTTAATCGGATGGTCAGCGGTTAAAAAGTTTGGCGGGAGTCCGCTGCTTGGTATCGTGCTTGGACTGATGCTCGTCCATCCAGATCTTTTAAATGCTTGGGACTACGGTAAAACAAAGGATATTCCAACATGGAATCTGTTTGGTCTGCCGATTGAAAAAGTCGGTTATCAAGGTCAAGTATTGCCAGTACTAATTGCATCTTATGTATTGGCTAAAATTGAACTCTTTTTGAAAAAGCGTATTCCCGATTCACTGCAGCTGTTGTTAGTTGCACCAATCACATTGTTAGTAACAGGATTCTTAGCATTTATCGTTATCGGTCCAATTACGTTCTCGATTGGAAATGCTGTGACAGACTTCTTTGTATCTATTTTTGATAACTTTGCTTGGTTAGGCGGATTGATTTACGGAGGATTCTACGCACTTCTCGTTGTGACGGGTATGCACCATACGTTCTTAGCTGTCGATCTGCAGCTTATTTCAAATACGGGCGGAACATTCTTATGGCCGATGCTTGCATTATCAAATATCGCTCAAGGTTCAGCTGCACTTGCCATGTTCGTTGCTTCACGCGATGAGAAGCTTAAAGGTTTAGCTGGAACATCTGCTTTATCAGCTTATCTCGGAATCACAGAACCTGCTATGTTCGGGGTTAACTTACGCTTTAAATATCCATTTATCTTTGCGATGATCGGTTCTGCAATCGCGGGTATCGTGATTACGATTGCTGGCGTAAAAGCATCTTCCATTGGTGTAGGCGGAATTCCTGGATTCCTTTCAATCCTGCCTGGAAGCTGGGGTTCATTCTTTATCGGAATGGGAATCGTAATCGTCGTGCCATTTGTATTGACGTATTTCTATGCAAAATTGAAAAAAGATAAGTAAACACTAAAACAAGTAAAACCAAACAACCGGATGAACTTTAAATTCCGGTTGTTTTCATTCATTATAGAAGGCTCTTTTCAAAAAGCTGCTTTCAAAAAGAAGATTGTTCTCCTGAGAGATATTGAAGAGCACATCTTTGAAACGGTTAATTGGAGAGGAAGGGCGAGACTCCTCGAAAATGCAATTTACATTTTCTTCGTGCGATGTAATGCTGTCGCAGCCTTCCTTGTCCTGCAGGATGAGTGGGACAGGTGAGACCGATCATGTCGCTATGCGACGATTGGGCTCACCGCACACCTGCGGAAAGCGAGTCCTGCAGCGGAAATTAACCTCATTCAAACGGAGATCAACTACTTTCAAGAACAACAAAGAATACGAAAACAGCCTTATCGAAAATAATTATGGCGGTGAAAAAAATGAAGAACGAACCATGGTGGAAACGATCAGTTGTCTATCAGATATATCCGAAAAGTTTTAATGATACAACAGGGAACGGAACTGGAGATATTCAAGGGATCATTGATAAGCTGGATTATCTGAAGAACTTAGGGGTCGATGTATTATGGCTGACCCCGATCTATGATTCTCCGCAGCGTGATAACGGATATGACATCCGTGATTATTATAAAATTTTTGATGAATATGGAACGATGGAAGACTTCGACCGCTTATTGGCTGAAGCGCACAAACGAAATCTGAAAATCATCATGGATATTGTCGTAAACCACACAAGCACTGAACATGAATGGTTTGAGCAGTCCCGTTCCTCTAAAAACAGCCCGTATCGAGATTTTTACATTTGGAAGGATCCTGTTGATGGCGGCGAACCGACGAACTGGGTTTCCAAATTTGGAGGTTCTGCATGGAAATTAGATGAAGCAACAGGACAATATTATCTTCATCTCTTCGACGTTACGCAGGCTGATCTCAACTGGGAAAACGAAGAGGTCCGCCAGAAAGTTTATGAGATGATGAACTTCTGGTTTGAGAAGGGTGTTGATGGCTTCCGTCTGGATGTTATTAATCTAATCTCAAAAAATCAAGAGTTTCCTGATGATGATGGATCAGTGGCACCTGGTGATGGCCGTAAATTTTACACAGACGGACCGCGCGTTCACGAATATATGCAGGAGATGAACAGAAAGGTGTTCTCGAAGTATGATGTGTTGACCGTAGGAGAAATGTCATCTACAACGATCGACAATTGTGTAAAGTACACAAATCCAGACCGTAAAGAGTTAAGCATGACTTTCAACTTTCATCATCTGAAAGTGGATTATCCGAATGGTGAAAAGTGGAGTGTTGCTGATTTTGATTTCTTGAAGCTTAAAGAGATCTTATCCACATGGCAGGTCGAGATGCATAAAGGCGGAGGCTGGAATGCGCTCTTTTGGTGCAACCATGATCAGCCAAGAATCGTATCCCGTTATGGGGATGATGGAAAGTACCGTGTAGAATCAGCAAAAATGCTTGCCACAACGATCCATATGATGCAAGGTACACCTTACATCTATCAAGGTGAAGAGTTCGGCATGACAAATCCGAAGTTCGATTCGATCGAGCAGTATCGCGATGTCGAGTCCTTGAACATGTTCAAGCTCTTAAAAAAAGAAGAACGAAGTGAAGATGAGATTTTAGAAATTCTGAAGCATAAATCCCGTGATAATTCCCGTACGCCTGTTCAGTGGAACGTTGAAGAGAACGCTGGATTTACATCAGGTGAGCCTTGGATTCCGGTTGCGGAGAACTATAAAGAAATTAATGCAGAAGCGGCTGTTAAGGATGATAATTCCGTCTTTTATCATTATCAAAAACTGAATCAGCTCAGAAAAGATCTGGACATTATGACATATGGTGATTATGAGCTTATTTTAGAGGATCACCCTGGGATTTTTGCTTATTTCCGTAACGGCGATAATGGCGAAAAACTGCTGGTCGTTAATAACTTTTACGGCACGGAGACAAAGTTCACTATGCCTGAAGAAAATAAGGCTGAAGGCTATAAAGCGGATGTGCTGATAAGCAACTATGATTCTGCACCGGATGATTTTTCTTCATTTATGATGAGACCGTATGAATCTGTCGTTTTTCACTTGAAAAAATAATGCTACAATAAGTATGGTGAATAATGATGCGAAAAAATAAATTTCAAGAAATCTATCAAGAACTTTCTTCACAAATAGCAGAAGGAATTATTGGGGCGAACACTCAGCTTCCATCTGAACACGAACTTGCAGACCGATACGAAACATCAAGAGAGACAGTTAGAAAGGCGCTGAACCTTTTATCACAAAACGGATTTATTCAAAAAATCCGGGGGAAAGGCTCGATCGTCCTTGAGACGAACAAGTTCAGTTTTCCTGTTTCAGGGCTAGTCAGCTTTCAAGAGCTGTCAGAAACGATGGGGAAAAGCAGTGTAACGACCGTTCATGAGTTTGGATTGATTGAACCAGACACTTTCTTACAGCAGCAGCTGCAGGCTGATTCGAATGATCTCGTTTGGAAAGTAATCCGTTCCAGACAGATTGATGGGGAAACCATCATTTTGGACAAGGATTTTTTCTTGAAAAAATACATTCCGAAGCTGTCAAAAGAAATCGGTGAAAAATCCATTTATGCTTATTTAGAAAAAGAGCTGGGATTAACAATCAGCTTTGCAAAAAAAGAAATCGTAGTCGTTGAGTGTACAGAAGAAGATAAACAGCTGATGGATCTAGATGGATTTCAGCACATTGTCGTTGTTAAAAATTATGTGTATCTCGACGATGCTAGTCTTTTTCAATATACCGAATCCCGCCACCGATTAGATAAGTTTCGATTTGTGGACTTTGCGAGGCGGGGGAGATAGGAGAATGAAGGAGTGAGGGGGAATTTGCCTCGCTCCTTTTTTTGTTGGTTTTATGGCAATTGGCGTGTCGGTTATTGTCGGCAAAATGTAAACTCGTGGATAAACGCATAAAATTTCTGGATTGAAGAGCAAAATTTTTGGATTCACGCCTAAAACTTTCGGATTCATGATCTTCCGCCACTAATTAATATCTCCCACATACACCTCAAGGACACCATTACCGCTATTTATCCCTTGAATCAACGGGATCATCTCCTTAGGATAGTAGTTAACATCCAAAAGCTGGTCAATCGGCAGCCAAACAACTGCTTTTTGAGTAGAATCCGGCTGCTTCGGTTCAAATTTCTCTGGAATCTCCTTCAAAAAAGCTTCAAAAATATGCTCTACAATGTGTCCTTGATTGTCCATAAGCTGATCAGAAATGTGATTTTTACTAATAAACTCTCGCACCCACAGAAGCCTGCCAGCTTCAACCTTCACGCCAAGTTCCTCCATACATTCACGGGCAACAGCGTCTGATAGTGTTTCATTAAAATCCTGTCCGCCGCCGGGCATTATGTATTTTTTATTATCACCGCTTTGTTTTTCAATCGTGAGTAGGTGATGATTATGTATGATTAACGCCTTCACAGAACTTCGAATTTTATACAATTGAACACCCTCCAATATTAGTCTTTACTTTAATTTACCACTCTTAAAGTGTTGACAGCATCTGTAAAGACCGTTAGTATGTAAAACAGTTACTCATTTACTTCAACGCATAAAAGCGTTTAAGCGTGTAAGTGAAATTTATGATTTATACGAACGGAGTGATACATCATTATGAAAAAACAAATCTCATTACAGATAGCGCTCGTTTTATTTGCAGCGATTTTTGCTGTTATGTTTACGAGTCTTGTTTTTATAAAAGTAGAACCACACATTCCATTGCTTGTTTGTTTAGTCTTACTGTCCGCAGTTGGTGCGGCATTTGGAGCCAGCTGGAAAACCCTCGAAAAGGGAATGTTTAATGGAATTATTGCAGGTCTTCAGCCGATCATGATTCTTTTAACGGTTGGTCTTGTTATTGCCAGCTGGATGTTAAGCGGAACGGTTCCTACGCTGCTGTTTTACGGTATGGATATCATTCAGCCAGAATGGTTCGCTGTCAGCGCACTCCTTATTACAGTGATCGTTTCATCGTTTACGGGAAGTTCTTTTACGACGGTTGGTACGGTTGGAGTCGCTCTAATGGGAATCGGACACGTGTTAGGTGTTAATCCGGCATTGGCAGCCGGAGCCGTTGTTTCCGGAGCATGTTTTGGTGATAAGATGTCGCCATTATCAGATTCTACTAACTTCGCACCTGGTGTTGTCGGTGTGAACATGTTCGAACACATTCGCCATATGATGTGGACAACAGTACCAGCATTCATACTGACGGCAGTTGCATTTTTTGTTCTTGGTGGAAAAGGGACAGGAGCCGCTAATTTTGAGGAAATTCAACAGATTCAATCTGTACTTTCCAATGAATTTCCGATCCATGCAGTAACGCTTATTTCACCGATCGTTGTACTTGTATTAGCGTTTAGAAAACTTCCGATCATTCCAATTTTATTAGCAGTTGTAGTCGTTTCAATTGCGGTTTCATTTTTCCTAGTGCCAGATCTGACTGTACAAAAAGTGATGAACGTGATGCAGAACGGTTTACAGATGGAAACCGGAAACGCAACAGTAGACAGCATCGTAAACAAAGGCGGCTTATTGTCGATTATGTGGTCGATTTCACTTGTACTTATTGCACTAGGTTTAGGCGGAGTGATTCAAGCACTTGGACTGTTTGATCTATTGTTTGGTGCTGTAAAAGACACTGCGCAAAAAGCTGGGAAGCTTATTGCAACAACATTAGCTTCTTCCGTAGGAATAAACTTGCTTGCAGGCGAGATGTACTTGTCCATTCTTTTACCTGGGCAGGCGTTAAAAGATGCATACGTAAAATCAGGTGTACCATTAAAGAACTTGTCACGAACAGTGGAAGATGGAGGAACACTCGTGAACCCGCTCGTTCCGTGGAGCGTGAGCGGAGCATTCTTCGCGTCAACACTTGGAGTGTCAGTTATTGAATACATTCCATACGCATTGTTCTTATGGTTATCACCAATGTTTACATTGCTGCTCGCGTACACAGGGTGGAGCATCGGCCAAAAGAAATCACAAGCAGATAAAGATGAACATGCAGCTGCATAAAGTAAGATTATTAGGACTCAACTGGTTTTGAAAGAAGCCTTTTGAGTCTTTTTCTTCGCCATTCTCAAGGATTTTTAGCGAGAAATTATGCTTGGGTGAAGATGAAGCTTCATGGGGTAAAACTTAAAGCAGATGGGGCGAAACCATGACTAGTTGGGGCGAAACGTGCTTAAGTTCGGGTGAAACTCCATCGCTATTGGGCGAACGTGTAATAAAGAAAAGAACACGTACCGTAAAATTTCCACCAAAAAATACTCCACATAAGAAAAAGAGGGTTTCCGGATACGGAGTCACCCTCTTTTGTTCTTTATTCTTTAACTTCTTTCTTTAGAAGTCCAGCGATAAACGCGGTAACCGCTGCACCAATTACAATAGCCAATACGTACAGAAGAGGGTTGCCGTTTACGATCGGAATGACGAATGCTCCGCCATGCGGTGCAGGCAACCCGATGCCAAATACCATGGAAAGTGCCCCAGCGACAGCTGAACCTGCGATGGCTGCAGGTATGACACGACCTGGATCGGCAGCTGCAAAGGGAATAGCTCCTTCGGTAATAAATGAAGCACCCATGATGTAGTTTGTCTTGCCGGCTTCTCTTTCAGCTTTCGTATACTTCTTTTTGAATAATGTGGTTGATAATGCAAGCCCAAGCGGCGGTACCATTCCACCAGCCATAATCGCAGCATGCGGCGCAAAGTTACCAGCATCAATCATCGCGATTCCAAATGTAAAGGCAGCTTTATTGATCGGACCGCCCATATCGATTGCCATCATTCCGCCTAAGATCAACCCAAGCAATACGAGGTTCCCAGTCCCCATTCCTTTCAGCCAAACTGTCAGCGCATCATTCAGTGCTTTTACAGGTTCGATTACAATGTACATCATAATAAGACCTGTCAGTAAAATGCCGAACAATGGATAAAGAAGAACAGGCTTGATGCCTTCCAGTGAATCTGGCAATGTACTGAACGCTTTCTTTAAGCCAAGAACGAGATAGCCAGCTAAGAAACCAGCAATCAATCCGCCTAAAAATCCAGCTCCGCCTGTTGCAGCCATAAAACCGCCGACCATACCAGGAGCAAAACCTGGTCTGTCCGCAATACTCATCGCAATGAATCCGGCAAGTACAGGGATCATTAATGCAAAAGCATTCCCACCGCCGATCGTATTTAACGCTTCAGCAATCGGGTGATAAGAAGGATCATTCGGGTCAAAGGCTTTAATTCCAAAAATGAATGAGATGGCGATCAAGATACCTCCGCCGACAACAAAAGGAAGCATGTTTGATACACCGCTCATTAAATGCTTGTAAAATCCTGATCTTCCGCTTTTCGATGTGTTATTTTTCTCACCGTATTGAGAGGAGCCGCTGCTTTTATAAACAGGTGCATCTTGATCAAGTGCTTGCTGAATAAGTTCTTTTGGTTTTCTGATCGCTTGAGCAACAGGAACCTGAATAACATGCTTTCCGTCAAAACGGTCCATTTCTACCTGCTTATCCGCTGCTACTATAATCGCGTCGGCTTCCTCAATATCTTTTTTTGTCAGGCCATTCTTGATTCCGCTCGAACCGTTTGTTTCAACTTTTAAATTTACGTCCATTTCCTTTGCTTTTGCTTTAAGGGAATCGGCCGCCATATATGTGTGGGCTATGCCTGTCGGGCAGGCTGTAACCGCTAAGATTTTTTGACGTGATGCTGAAACGATAGGGTCTTCTTCTGTTTGCATCTTTTTCTCTTTAGCGTCAATAGCCTGCAGAATTTCTTCTTTCGTTGCAGCGGTTTTGAGTTTTTTTCTGAACTCCGTGTCCATCAAAAAGCTTGAAAGTCTTGAAAGGGTGGCTAAGTGATCATTGTTTGCGCCTTTATAAGCTGCGATCATGAAGAACAAATGAGCGTTCTGACCATCCAATGAATCATAATCAATACCGTCTTGAGAACGGCCGAATGCTATTGCGGGGTGACTGACGGCATTTGTTTTAGCATGCGGGATTGCGATGCCTTCGCCAATACCTGTTGTGCTCTGGTTTTCACGCGCTAAAATCGCTTTCTTATACTCTTCTTTATTATTTAACTTGCCCGCAGCATCCAGCTGTTCGATTAGTTCATCGATTACTGACTCTTTCGTACGAGCGGCCAGGTTTAAGATAATGGTATCTTTCGTAAGTAAATCTGTGATTTTCATAATACTACCTCCCCATAAGGTAAAGCTTTATATCTCTTTAATAGAGATTTCTTTTACTAATTTTTCAACTAGCTCTTTTGTGCAAAGATCCTCCGAAAATGCAGTAGCACTTCCTGAAGCGACACCGTACTTAAATGCGGTTTGAACATCGTTATGCTGGATAATCTTTGATAGAAAACCAGCTACTACTGAATCTCCTGCGCCAACAGAATTTTTCACGATTCCAGCTGGTACATTAGCAAGAAGAGCGTGCTGTTTATTAAGGAAGATTGCTCCCTCGCCAGCCATAGAAACGATGACATTCTCCACACCTTCATTCAGCAATTTCTTCCCATAAAAAAACGCGTCTTCAATACTCTCAATCTTAGTTTGAAAAAGATCGCCCAGTTCGTGATGATTAGGTTTTATTAAAAATGGGCTATGAGGAAAAGTTTTTATAAGTGTCGTTCCTGCTGTATCAATAACTGCTTTTACACCATTTTGAAGGCATTCTTTTGCAATCTCTCCGTAAAAATCTTCTGTGATAGATTGAGGGATACTACCCGCTAAAACGAGAAAATCACCTTCATTCATACTGTTTATCTTTTCAAGCAGTTCTTGCTGCTTAGAAGAAGGGATACTTGGACCAAGTCCATTAATCTCTGTTTCTTTTTCGGATTTGAGTTTTACATTGATTCTTGTAACATCCGAAACTGTTATGAAATCGTGGGTAATCGTTTCATTTGTGAGAAATTCTTTTATGAATTCTCCCGTAAAGCCACCGGTATATCCTAAAGCAGTACTTTCAATTCCCAGACGCTTAAGGACTCTCGAAACATTGATTCCCTTTCCGCCAGGATACATTTGTGCTGTTTCTGTCCGGTTCAGATGGCCTTCTTTAAAGTCATTTACTCTTGCTACGTAATCAATGGATGGATTGAGTGTGCAAGTATAGATCATGATGTCACAACCCTTATTTCTGTTTTATCTTCAAAATCATAAGCAGCATCTTCGTCCATTTCGTTTGTTAAAATGACTGCCTCATTTAAATCAGCAACTTTCGAGAATGAAGCTTCGTTAAACTTGCTGTGATCAGCCAGAATAAAAGATTCTTGTGAAAGAGAGATTGCCAGCCGTTTTACAGCTGCTTCCTCTGGGTCAGGTGTAGTGAACCCTGCCTCAAGGTGTATGCCGTTTATTCCCATGAAGCATTTATCGAACCTGTAAGAGCTTAAGCTGTTAAGTGCTCCGCTGCCGACAAGTGCTTTGGTTTTGGGTTTAACGAGACCGCCGACCAAATACGTAGTAATTTGGTGTTCAGTCAAAGCCTCTAGATGAGAAATCCCGTTCGTTACCACTGTAATCGCTTTATCCTTCAAATGAGGGATCATTAACTGGGTTGTCGTTCCGGCATCAATGTAGATACAGTCGCCATCATTCACGATCATTGCGGCAAAGTTTGCGATTCTCTCTTTTTCTGAAGAATTTCTTGCCGACTTTTCGACCACGCTTAGCTCTTCACTTTTTTGGTGCAGAAGAGAAGCGCCTCCGTGTACTCGTTTAAGTTTCTTTTCTTTTTGAAGCTGGCTCAAATCTCTCCGGATTGTTGATTCGGAAGAAGATGTTGCTTCAACTAGTTCTTGTATCGTAACGACTTGCTTTTCGCCTAAACGTTCAATGATTTTACGGTGCCTTTCAGGAGTTAACATTTTATAAACCTCCCACAATCTTCATTCATTGACCCCAGTTTAACGTAAGCCCTTACATTTTTCAATCAAAAACATTCAAATGCAATCAAAAACAATCAAATGATATCATCACCAAATTCATCCAATTGCTTGTTATAATAAAAAAAACATGTTAAAGGGCTGTTTTCATAATCATTGTTGTTGCTTGAAAGCAGTTGATTTCCGCTCCAGGATGCTCGCTTTCCGCGGGGCGGGCGGTGAGCCTCCTCGACGCTTTGCGTCCATAGGAGTCTCACCTGTCCCGCTGATCCCGCAGGAGTCTCGCACCTTATGCTCCAATCAACTTATTTCAATGAAGATTTTGGAAAAAAGATATTTAAAAGGACAATCATTTTAAAAAAAGATCCCGTAGAAAAGAGTGAACTGAATGGAATTAAAAACTGATTTTCCAAAAACGAGGTCTTCTTTAGCAGAAGATTTCCGCAAACTGGGTTTACAAAGAGGCATGACCGTAATTGTGCATTCCTCCCTAAAATCGCTAGGCTGGGTAGTGGGAGGACCGGTTGCAGTCGTACAAGCTTTAATGGATATCATTACAGAAGAAGGAACACTTGTGATGCCTGCACATACTGCTCATTATTCAGATCCCGCTGGCTGGCTGAATCCGCCAGTACCTGAAGAATGGTGGCCAGTCATTCGTGATGAAATGCCGGCTTTTGATCCTGAGATTACACCGACCTATTTTATGGGAGCGATTGTTGAAGCTTTTCGAACGTTTCCTGGAGTAATAAGAAGCAACCATCCTACTGAATCTTTTGCGGCGTGGGGGAAAAATAAAGAAACGATCATAAACGGTCAAACTCTTGATTTTGCTTTAGGAGAGGATTCACCGCTTGGGAAAATGTATGAACTGGGTGGCCACGTTCTTTTAATTGGCGTGGGCTATGAATCTAATACGACGATGCATCTGGCAGAACACCGTGTTCCTAACCCAAAAACAGAAGAGAACGCAGGACCATATTATCTGGATGGCCAGCGCGTTTGGAAGACTTTTACTCAAGTTTCTTATCGTGAGGAACTTTTTGAAGAGATCGGCAATGCATATGAGGAAGCAGGTCACACAGTAAAAAAAGGGAAAGCAGGATTAGCAGAATGCCGTCTGATTCCGCAAGTGGAACTAGTGGACTTCACGAAACAATTGCTTGCAAACTACGATAAGACATTAAAGCCTGCAACGAATGCTTAATTTGTAGAATTTACGGGTATCTTATGAGCAAATCCACTGAAAAGAGGGAATTGTTATGAGACGTTCCGTACCTGCAACGATTATTTCATTTATTGTAGGCATCATTCAATTAATTTTAGTTTTACGTTTCATTTTCCAATTGTTCAACGCAAATGAAGGAGCCGCCTTTGCTCAGCTGATATACGGATTAAGTGAGCCGCTGCTGCTGCCTTTCAAAGCTATATTCCCGAACATCGAACTCGCAAATGGTTTTGTTGTAGAGCTTTCAACCATCATAGCGATCATTGTCTATGGAGTGGTGGGTATGCTGCTTAAGCGTCTTTTCACAGTCAGAAAAGAACCCGTACACCGAGAGACTGTGATCAGGGAAGAGCCAACATCGCATGAGAAGAGAATTATTAAAGAGAAGCGCAGATAAATTGTAAAAACGCACACTCCCGACGTTGGGGGTGTGCGTTTTTTGATTCGGTTACCATCGATTAATTTATGTATTAAGCAATCGTAATGACTTCATATTGCGCCGATAGTTCAACGAAATGCGCCATTCCTGAGATTTCTCCAGCTGCCAGTTCATTCTCCACATTGTAATGGTCCACGCAAGTTTTACAGCCGAACACTTTAACTCCCTTTTCTTCGATTTCTTTCAGGTGAAGGGAGCACAATGATTGTTCTGTCAGGCAGTAAACACCGCGATTCATAAAAAAGATAGCTGCCGGGAGATCCGTCTGCTGTTTTAAAACAGTAAAATACGTTTCCATCACATTTTCGCCAAGGGCAGGGTCATTGCCAGTACCAAAAGAATCTGTAGTGACTAGAATGATTTTATTTTGCATAAAAAAATCACGCCTCTCTTTTGTTATAATTTTATGTGAATTATACCATGCTTTGACTAGGTTAAGAGACTCTTTGGTATCCTAGTTAGGAGGAGGGTGATAACATGAATGATTCTCTGTTTACAGTAATAGAAAAACAGGAAGGACGCCGTGCAACGTTTGAAGTCCTTGAATATAAACAATTGCCTGTAACGAGTGCCGGGTCCAGTTCATCTTATTATGCAAAGGAAACGGGAATTAAACTGAAACAAGTTAGGATTACACTACGTCAAGGTGCGGTACAAGCTGAGGCGGGTGCTCTTCAGTTTATGAAGGGTGATTTGCAGCTGAAAAGTAACGCAGGCGGTGTTGGCGGTTTTATGAAAAAGATGGCTTCAAATATTCTGACGGATGAGTCTTTGTTCAAGCCTCTCTATGAGGGTACGGGAGAGATCTATTTAGAGCCTTCTTATGGACATTACCTTCTAATGAACCTTAACGAAGAAGAAGTAGTTGCAGATAAAGGAATGTTTTATGCCGCGGAGCCTACAGTCCAGCTTGGTGTCTCAAGACAAAAACTAACGTCTTCTATAAAAGGTGATGATGGGCTGTTTCAGACAAGATTAAAGGGTTCGGGATTTTGTGTCCTGCAAAGTCCAGTGCCGCTAGACCAGATTATGAAAGTACAGTTGAATGATGAAAAGCTTCAAGTAGACGGTACGTTCGCTCTTCTTAGAAAAGGAGACATCGATTTTTCAGTCAAGCGCGCATCTTCTTCCATCGTTGGATCTGCAACTAGCGGGGAAGGCTATTTACATGTATTTGAAGGAACAGGTGAAGTGTGGCTGGCTCCTACATTAGGCAGATAAAACGAAGAAAAGGCTCCTCTAGTCTTAAAAGAGGGGCCTTCATATTTCACTCTTCAAATTCACTATCATTCTTCTCATTTGCAACCTCAATCGGAACAGTCGGGTTAGCAGCTTCTCCATTACTCTTATTCACGGTAATCATTAAGATGCCGTTATTGTACTGAGCTTTTATATCTTCGTTTCTAAACATAAAAGGCAATTGTACAAATCGTTCTGTTCGTTTCATGGACTTTCTCTCCTGAAAATGCCCCGTACGCTTATTCTTCATCGATTTGATTTCTTCTCTTTGAGCTTTAATCTGAAGACCCTGGTTTAGAACTTCAATTTGAATATCTTCAGGATTATATGCCTTAAGATTGGCATAGACTCTATAATCTTGAGCAGTCTCTTCTGTATCAACATCAAATGATATTTGGTCAGCGTAACGCTCAAACTGGGTTAACCCTTTGTTTACGAACTGTTCAAACGATTTAAGCCAGTCATCCATAGATCGGTTATTAGAGAAAGGATTTAAAGGACCTCTTCCAAACATCCGCTATTCCCCCTACGCATTTCCGGCATTATTCGAATCAAAAACATCAGGATCCAACGTATTTGTAGCACTGACAACAGAGATGGTCTGTATAAAGTTCCCTGTATTCCCGCCGCCAGCGCCATTGTACCCTTTCCCTGTAGTTTTAGGGTTGATTACTAGCGTATCGCCGAAATTCACAACCCCTTCTGCCGCATTGATGTTGATAGGTGCAACAATCAAACAGGGCACTTTAACACCTCCTTTTTATAAAAAAGGTTTTACGAGTGTGACGTCGTCCCTTTGAGATAGCTTATGTAGGTAGGAGCCTAAAGGTGAATGGATGTTTTTTATCACAGGAAGATGGGCGTATGCATAGCATATGAGGAGAACCTTACAAAGGACTGAACGTGTATGCCGGCTATCGTAGGAAAGATTTCTGTAAACTCCGTTTCAAGCGGTTCCGTATTCCATGTAGGTGACGTCCAGACGATCTGCCCGGTTAGTTATGCCAAAACTTATGCAGGTGCTGGTTCATTTAATACAGGTGATAATCTTTGTTTGCATAATGGCTACAACGTTACGTATACGCAGGACCCGGATGTGAATGACAACACTAACACTACAAATTTTTAAGCGACATGCAAATTCCTTAGCAAGAAGGCATACATCTTACTAAGGAGCTGATGTTTGTATGAACGAGGAGAACAACTATTATTTAAGCAAGATGAAACAGATGATCGAGGACCAGAATGACAGAATTAAAGTATTGGAACTTCAGATAAAAAAGCTTAAAAAGCAGGTTAATGTACTCGCTGATGAACCTAAAACGGTAGAATACAAGTTTGATCAATTAAAAGTAGAAAAGCTTGAGGGAACCCTTCATATCGGCATAGGCCATTCCGCTGAAAGCAAAGATTTAATCGAGCAATTCAATATCGGCCAGAATACAGTTCAAACGCCAGGGCAAATGAAGCGAAGTGTCATAGAAAATCCTAATTACCGTGAAATGATAAAAGCGATGGATGAGTTTTTTATAAAAGAAGCTCCTGTGTATCTGAAATCTCTTGAAAATAAAATAAATGTTCCGCTTGATGAATCATACCGTGTTTTTATCTTGGAGGATGTTCAGCGTCAGGTGCCGGGAAGAATAAAGCATTATCTTACAAAATATGAACCAAAAGATGAGCGGGGCCGCAAAGATATTCTTCAAAAAACGAAAGAGGATATCTACCGGGGAATTGAAACATTCATCGTTCACTTAAAAGATTCAAAGGCAGATGGAGGTGGAGAGAGTGAAATTTTGCGTAACCAACCATGAGCTGTTTGTTGGTGAGATCAACATCATCGGAGTAGGTTTATCCTCTGTTGTTTTAGTAGGAGATGTAGATTGCATCAATCTTGGGTCAGCGTTTGACACTCCGCCTGAGTCGCTTGTTTTGGGAACATCACTCGTTCCGCTATAGAGGTGAGAAAATGTACAGAACATCTGCAGTTGATGAAGTGATCTTAAATTCACTTGCCTCATCTTCCATACTCCAGACAGGGGATACGGAAAAAATTCAATGTTTTTCTGCTGCTCTTGCTATTCAAAGAGAACGTACAGATTTTGGCAGGTTTGATATCCCGTTAAACAAGTACGACATTTTTTCGCAGCCAGTCGTTGTTCCTGTATGTCCGTCAGTACAAATCAAAAAAACATTTAACGCTTGTCCGTTTATAAGAGTTGGCAAAATTGATATTCTCGGTGTATCAAGTTCCGCACTTCTTCATATAGGCTCAGTCAACGAAATGACGCTGCAATCCCGTGTAAAGCATATTCGTAACTTTCTTAAAGATCCTTATCCAGAAATTGAGGAGGAGGAATCATGAATCTGTTTGTCAGTCAGACAATTGTAATTCAGCAATTAAAAGTAGAAGGCATTCAAAATTCCTCAGTACTCCAGATCGGCAGCGCTGGCGTTATACAACCGGTCTCGCAATTATTTAACACAGGCGGTCATATAGGTCCGGCTCCTCAAATTCCTGATCCTGATCTTCCTTCAGTTCCTTTAGGACCGCCTTCATAAGAGGTGAATAGGAATGGACACTTGGAAACAAATGATGGACTGGAAAAGAATGGCGGAAGAATACTTTGGCGATCAGTTCTTTGCACCAAATGAAGCACCGAGTTCTGATATAAGGAACGAAAATCCGCTTTGCAACATATACGAAACACCTCAGGAAATTTGCTGTGTACTTGCGATGCCTGGATTGAACCGCACGGATGACGTAGAAGTACTTGTAGATCCATTCAAATTGACGGTGCAAGGGAAATTATCTATTTCTCTTGATTCCTATCGCTTGAATACCGAAGAATTTCAGCTTGGGGAATTTAGGCGGGAGATCACACTTCCTGTCCGGGTACACCAAGATCCTGTTCAAGCGCATTACCGAAAAGGGCTGCTTTTTATCCGTATGCTGAAAGATACAAGACCTGGTGCCAATCAAAGAAAAGTAAACCTGCAATGGGTACAGGAATAAGAAATGAAGCTTGACTGCAGTTTGGGTTATCGCTTACAATTTAGAAAAATAACGGAAGGAACAGGTGTATACGTCCAATGAGCAATTAATCTTATTTTTAGCCATTTACTTGAATAATTAAGTAGAACGCTAGATAGGATTACTCTGCCCATTTTTAGGACTTAACTACAGGCCTGTTTTTTTGTTGCCAAAAAATCGTTTTTTCACGCGGTTGTATGGTGATATTCGGCGTGGGCAGACCTCTCTAGTAAAACTGGGAGGTTTTTTTATGCTTTTATTGGAATCAATCGGACTTGAAAAGTCTTACAAAGGAAAATTAATTTTAAAACAAACAGAGCCATTTCAGCTCTTTAGTAAAGATCGTATTGGGTTAGTAGGGCTGAATGGAACAGGAAAATCAACGTTCTTAAAGCTGCTTTCCCTGATGGAAGAAGCAGATTCAGGATTTGTTCAGCACTACGGCACGGTCGCTGTTGTCAGCCAGTTTGAAGAAGGTTCACAAACGATTACAGCAAGAAGTGAAGGTCAGTGGAACCTAAAAGGGAAAAACTATGAAACAATGAGCGGCGGTGAAAAAACGCGTACTCAGATAGCGGCAGCTCTTGAGCAGCAGCCTGACATTCTTATTCTTGATGAGCCGACGAGCCATTTGGATGTTGATGGGATGGATCAGCTGGCAAAAGTTCTTAATCATCATAAAGGTGCTGTATTGCTCGTGTCTCATGACAGAACATTTCTTGATATGGTTTGCACAAAAATAATCGAGCTTGATCCGCAAACATTTACGTTGTATCACGGAAATTACACAGAATATCTTATTCAAAAAGAGCAAAAACAAGAGCGGCAGCAGTTTGAATATGAGCAATACACAAAAGAAAAAACGAGGCTGGAGAATGCCGCAAAAGAGAAATCATCAAAAGCGAAGGGCATGAAAGATAAACCGGCGCGCATGTCACATAGTGAAGCGAAATTGGGGAAGATGAAGGTCAAAAGCGCAAAAAGGTCTTTGGAAAAAGCTTCGAAGGTAATTGAAAAAAGAATCGAGATGATGGATAAGAAAGAAAAGCCAAAAGAACAGCCTAAAATCGATTTTGATATTCAGCAGTTTTCAGTCATTCATGGCAAACAAGCGCTGGCTGTTAAACAACTTTCCGTTGGGTATGACGAGCGTCAGCTGTTTACTGACCTATCTTTTACTGTAAAGCCAGGGATGAAGGTTGTTTTAACAGGTAAAAACGGAACAGGAAAATCAACCCTTTTAGAAACAATATATAGAGGAAATGAACAGATCGAAAAATCGAAGCAGCTTAAAATCGGTTACTTTCATCAGCATCTCAATATTCTTGATAAGACAAAAAGTATTTTAGAAAATGTCATGGAAAACAGCTTATATGATGAAACCTGGGTAAGAACAATATTAGCGAGGCTATTATTTAAACGTGAAGATGTATTTAAAAAAGTTGAGGTGCTTAGCGGCGGAGAAAAGATGAAAACCGCATTAGCGAAGCTATTCTTAAATGATTATAATTTGTTATTGCTTGATGAGCCGACGAATTATCTGGATTTGTTTACGAGAGAAGCATTAGAAGAAGTCTTGATCGCGTATCCTGGTACCTTTATCCTTGCAACACATGATAGAAGATTAATGGAAAAAGCAGCAACGCATGTTTTGGAGCTTCAGCCTCCAAAAGCATATTGGTTTGAGGGGAGCTATAAGGAATATCTTGAAAATAAGAATGGCGATAAAAAGCCAGGTCTAAAAACCACAGATCACAAAGATCATTTACTGAAGCTTGAACTTGAAATGACAGATTTAATCGGGCAGCTTTCATTAACCTTGAATGAAGAAGAGAAAATAAGACTTGATCAAAGGTATCAAGAAGTTTTAAAGAAAATCAGACTGATAAAGGCTCAATAATATTGATGCTCGAGCTGCAGTTGAAAGGTTTAGCTTTCCTCTTAAAAAGGTACAGAATAACCGTATTACCTATTAGGAGGCGATAAAATGGAATTAAGAGATATTATGACTTCAGATATTGAGACGTGTGAACCAAATACGAAAATTACTAAAGTTGCCGGCTTGATGAAAAGTTTAGGAGTAGGCTCTATTCCGGTTTCTGAAAATGGGGAACTAAAAGGGATTGTTTCCGATCGGGACATCGTCATTCGATGTGTTGCTGACGGGAATATTGAAGGTACAGTCAGTGATGTTATGACATTAGATCCTGTTACAGGGACACCTGATATGACGATTGATGAGGCTAAGAACCTAATGTCTGAATATCAAATACGCAGACTTCCAGTTCTGGATAATGGAAATGTGGTTGGTATTGTTTCATTAGGCGACCTTGCTGTTAAACATGAAGACAATGATAAAGCAGGAGATGCACTTACTGAGATTTCTAAGCCCTTGTAATATAACTTATAAAGGATGCCCTATATTTAGGGCATCCTTTTGTTTCTTTATTTATCTTTTTCTTCTCTTTCACCAGCAATTGTTGGCGGTTCTTCTTGTGAGGTAATATCAGTATCATATCCGATTTGTTTAAGATCTTCAGTGTCTGCCACAGTACCGCCAGCCATTCCTTCGTTAATCATCCTATCAATATCTAAGTACAGTTCATCTTTTCCTTCATAAGCTTTATCCTTATTACTCATTTTCTTCATCCTTTCTTATTAATTAAAGGCTGTTTTGTAAACTTTGATGCTTTTGGAAGTTGTTGATTTCCGCTCCAGGTGCTCGCTTTCCGCGGGCGTGCGGTGAGCCCACTCGTCGCTTTGCGACATTGATTGGTCTCACCTATCCCGCTAATCCCGCAGAAGTCTCGCACCTTACTCTCCAATCAACTAGTCAATGAAGTTTATTTCATAAGCAGAAAAAATATGTTGTTGCCGAAGATTCTTGCTATGATAATTGAAATTAATGGAAGCGTGGAAGCATACTTTTTATTTGGGCATCTATAAGTATGTGGAGCTAGTGATGCAACCGGCCGGCATTAGGAAGATCGTATCTTCTGTTGTGGGCTTTTTTATTTTGTCCTAAAAGTCAGGAAGAAAAACAAAAATCAACGGTAAAGGAGGTTTTCAAGATGGTAAATCACGCTGCACAGGCATTTTCATATAATCGGGGAAACCATTTTGCTTATGGGCATTTGAAAAAGAATTATGTAAAAAAGCAGCATCTTGAAGCCGTTCCTCCCGAGAAACCTTATAAAGAAAATAAAAGAGAAGACTATTTTAAAAAGAGTGTTCATGAAAATAAACCTTTTAAAACGTATACCAGAAAAGATATAGAGAAACATCATCAAGGAGCAAAAGAAGCGGAACGGATCTATAGCAACTGGAGGCATGAATTAGCGGATAGCTCCGCTGACTTTATCCATTCTATTAAAGGTGAGCTGAAAGAAACTCCTGAAATGGGTTTAGATACCTTTAAAGAAGAAGTCTCTGAGTCACTTGAAAAGTTTTTGCTCAGTTTAAAGAATGACCTGGAGACATCGCTTGCAGACTCTCCGCAAGGGCAAGTAAAGAAACATTTAAAATCTGCTGAAGGATTATTAGAGACGGTCCGGGAATTATTATGGAACCAAATTGAAGATATCGTTAAGGAACATGTACCTGGGAAACCAGAAAATCAAAACGGGGAAAGTGGCCCACCGAATGAAATAGAGCTGCCAATAGAGGAAACAAACCCGCCAGTTCAAAATCCTCCAGCAAACAATCCTTCAGGGAACAATCCTGTTGTAACACTTGCGCCAAACCAGGTGTTTTCTTCAGGTTCGTTTAAAATGGAGGTAAGAGTCGGAAGCCTGACTTCAGAAATAAAGTTTGCTGATCCTAGCAAAAAGTCAGAAGGAACAACCATGTTTTATATCGTGGACGGATATGGAGCGAGAAAAGCAGTAGATATTAAATTTTCTAATGAAACGCTCCAGAAGCTTTTTGAAGACCGTATTAAGGATTCTAAAATGTATAAAAAAGAAATTTCGCTGGAACGTTTTAATGCCGTACTAAAAAAGATTGAAGCTTATTTGAAAGAACTGTCCTCTATTAACCCTGAACGTTTAAAATCAAAGGTTTATGGTGAGAAGGAAAAATTAAAATTTGAGAATGTAATCGATAAGTTCACTGATCTTTTTTACTCGTTAAGAAAGTAATGAAACTTAAAGCATCAGCAGCCGTATAAAACAATAAGCAGAAATTGAGACGCTCAAGACAAAAGGGGCGTTTTTTTAATTCAAATCCATTCCAAATATAAAAGGGAAAAGGAGAAACAAATGAAAAAGACTTTAATTGCCGCTATATTATCAATCACGGTATTAACAGGTTGCTCAGCAGTGAATGAAGTAACGAATGGCCTGAACTATGTACCTGAAGCTACTGAATATATTAATGATGTACAACAATTTTCAAAAGAGATTTCTGCAATTGCAGAAACGGCAGTAAACGATCCAAAGGCGAGAGGAGAACTTGAACAGCTGCTGGAAGATATGAAATCAGACATTGGTGAGTTTGGGGATTTAACACCGCCTTCTGTGTTTGAAGATGTTCACAATCAGGTGATTGAACAAAATAATAAGCTTCAAGAGGGAATTGATAAATATTTAACAGTCATAAAAGATGGGGAACTGAATGCTGATCTGCTCGAACAAAGCGGATTACTGGATGATATCGCTGTTTACAATGATCTGTTATCACAAATTAAAAAACTCGGCGAATAATTTTAAAACAGCTGCAACCTTGTAGCTGTTTTTTCCTAACTATCCCTGTTTTTCTTAAGCAATGTTGCTTTTGTAGATGTTGATTTCTGTTCCAGGATGCTCGCTTTCCGCGGGGCGTGCGGTGAGCCTCCTTGCGCTTTGCACCTTTAGGAGTCTTACCATCAAGTAAGTTTGTGTGCTCCTGCGTCTATAAGCAAATCCTAACGAAGCATGTTCCTCGTCGCATGCCTTGCAAGAAGTATATTCAGGTAGTTGGCACGCAGGAGTCTCGCGCCTTACTCTCCAATCAACTAGTCAAAGAAGCCTACTCAACTAAAAATATTCCAAAGTAGCAATCTTTTAGATTTTTTTATGTTACAAATCGACTATTTTCGGGAATATGACAGTGAGAAAAATGGCGAGGGTGGGTATAAAGCATGAATGATTATCATCTTAAGATTGAAGATTACTTGCAGCTGTTAAAAAGAAGATACAAAAAGGGAAGGCTGCAGGCAAAACAATACCGTAAAAGAATTGAGCTTATTAACATGTGGCACATTCGCGGTGTTGTTAAAGTGCCGAAAGAATAATTTAAGTAATTATAGATACATGTCGATAAATGTATAAACACGACAAGACTTGGCAGGTGCAGCATGATTCCAATTTACAGTACATTTAAACAAGCTGAGCATTCAAAATATGATTATATTCTTCATATTGCGTTTGCCGTTCTTCTCTGTTTATATAGTTTTCTTTTACTATTTTCCAGCAAACTGCTAGGTTCTCTGTTTTTTATTTTTAGTGTTATGCTGCTAGGTTCTGCTGTCTATAGAGGAATTAATACCTTTGTCTCGATAGCCAGTGTCATCCCTATGCTATGGCTGCTGTTTTATAGCAGAATTCTTTGGGTCGATGCCCTTCAAGTTTTGCCGATATTCTTTTATGAAATCTTCCAGGCTCTATTTTTCCTTGGGTCTGGAATTGGAATAGCTCTATTATATAGTTTAGCTGTTAAATCAGCCCCGCTCTCTAGTTCAGTGAGCAGACACACGGTACATGGGATGTATTTTCTGACAGCCATCCTTTTGATGCCCTATACATTAATCTATAGCTATGGAGCATTTATGCAAGGTGATCTAAACGGGGTGTTATGGTCGGTTCTGATCCTCGTTCTATGGGGGATTTTATATGTTGCTCAGCTCATAACCCACCAGAATAAAGTTATGAGAATTGGTTTATTTGCCGTTAACATCGGCATAGGATGGTGGACGATTAACAGGTGGATAATGATCCTTTCATAAGAGAAGAGAAGCCCGCGGGCTTCTCTTTGTTAGTTTCGTCTAATCTTTGCTAATAGGTGAAGAATCTCAAAGTATAACCAGACTAACGTTACCATCAAGCCAAATGCACCGTACCATTCCATGTATTTGGGAACACGCTGGCTTGCTCCATATTCGATAAAGTCAAAATCAAGAACCAAATTAAGCGCCGCTATGACTACGATAAATAGACTGATACCAATACCTATTGGTCCTGAACTATGAAGGTAGGGAATATCGATTCCGAAAAAACCTAAAATGAAACTCGTAAGATAAACAAGCATAATTCCGGCTGTTGCAGAGAAAACGATCAATCTGAAATTGTGTGTAACTTTTATGATTCGGAGCATATAAGCGAGCAGCAAGGCAAATAGCGTACCGAATGTTAATGCCGCGGCCTGCATTGTGATTCCATTAAACTGAGATTCAAAGTTTGCTGATATTCCGCCTACCGCTAAACCTTCAAGAGCTGCATAAACCGGCGCCAGGAGCGGGGCAGTCTTAGGAACAAAGGCAATGATTAAAGCTGAAATGAGTCCCCCGATCACACCAATCATAATTAAATGTCCTACAGGTTCCCCTAAATTATATTGATGCCAAGTATAAAAGGAAGAAGCCATTAAAATGACCAGTAAAATAAACGTTTTATAAACTGTTCCTGATAATGTCATCTGTTTACTGAAAGATGTTCCTCCAAATTTATTAAAGGTTGAACTTTTTAAAGCAGGATTAGCACTTCTCATAATATCTACCTCCTTACCTTTCTTCAATATAACTATACGATTTTTTTATTGTAAAGTTTCATGTTTAAGCCATTTACTTCTCTCCAATTTAAGACACAAGTCCCTCTTGATTTTTTTTGAAATTATGGTTCTTTAGGAAGTAATGACTATTTTGGACAAAGACCGACAAATAAAACATAAATTGGATGTATTATATAGATGAAAGAAGGGAGGTGAATTTGTGCGAATTCCAAGCATCATTATGCAAGGTTTGATCGCAGGTGCCATCCTTTTTATTCCTGGTGAAGTATTTGCCGAGAAAAATAATGAAGATAAACAAAATTCAGCAGCTGAACAAAAAACTCAATCGGATCTTAAACAGGATAATGCAAAAGCTGATATTCCTGACCGAGAATCTCTTAAAGAGAATGTATCAAAACCTGAAGTTTCTGAAGCTAAGACGAAGAAAATGAAAGGGGATACATCTATCTCTAAAGGTTCAGAGAAAAGGTATGAAGCCAAAGAGAAGAATGCTGCTGCTGAAAAAAATAGGTCTTCTCAGCAAACAAAATACTCGAATGGACTAAAAAAATCAGTTCCTCAAGGACAACTCAAAAAGAATGTTCCAATAAATCAGCCCGAGAAGAAAAGGGCTGAAACATCAAAGTACATACATACAGAAACGCGTATAAACCAATCAGTACTGCCTGAAGTAACGGCAGAGGAGGAACAAAAGAAGAAGCTCCTTCTATCAAAAAAGAAGATTAAAGAACAGCGGGAAAAAGCTGTATCAAAACTTCCTATCGAGCTTCCTTCTAAAGAACTTCCCGTACAGCCGGATACAAAGGCAATACCATTAAATGCTGGACAAAGCTCTTCACATTCATCATCCTCTAAGGACGCTGGAAATGGAGGAGCGCCTTTAGCCAATGTTAAGGCTAATTTGGTCCTGCCGTTAATCTTTGCTGATAGTGAAAAAGTTTCTGTGTATTTTAGCAGAATGGACCTCTTGAGAAGTCAATGGGTGAACGCACCGCCATCAATGCCACCGGAAACTGCTCTTTAATTTTTCATGGAGATATTGTGATGTTATTAAATCAACCATTTGAAAATTAAGGAGCGAATTATAATGAAAAAAGTCAACCGTACATTTGTAAAATCTTTAGTATTTGCTGGAACATTAACTCTTGCGGCAGTTGTAGGAACAGGTGCTGCTGAAGCGGCTGGTCATAAAACAGAGCATGCGATAAAAGCCCAAAGCTCAAAAGCATCTCAAGGACAAGTACAAGCTAAGGATGAGAAGTATGCAAAACCATCTAAAGTTACTGTAAAAGTTCAAAAGCCAGTTAAAGCTGAAAAGCCGGTTAAGGCTGAAAAAGCAGCAAAACCTGCAAAAGCTGAAAAGCCTGTTAAAGATAAGAGTCACTCTCAAGGTGCAGAGCATGCAAGTGAAAATGCAAAGGAACATGCTGCTCCTAACTCAGCTATTTATCCTGTTCCTGCTGAAAAAGAAGAGCCAGTAGTAACTGAGCCTGTAACAGAGGAACCAACTGAGGTTACAGTTCCAGTTGAGGAAGAGGAAACTGAAGTAATTGAAATTGAAATCCCTGAAGCAGACAGTGATGAAGGTAAAACGGATGAAACTGCAGCTGAAGAAGAGGATGCAACTCGCAACGAAGAGGATACTGATGTGGACTCTGATGAAGAAGCTGTGAAAGAAGACGATGATGACTCTGACACGGAAGAGATCCAAGAGGAAAATGAAGATAATCCGGTAAAAGAAGAAGAAGACACAGATGAAATCGCTGACGAAGATGCAGTAAAAGAAGACGAAGATTCTGATGAAGAAAATTCTGACGAAGAAGAATCTGAAGATACAGAAGAAGTTAAAGAAAACAAATCTCTTCAAAACAAAATCAACTCTAATGCATATGAGCGTTCAAGTAAAAACGCGAAACTGCATGCTGCACCAAACGCTGCTGTACATGCTGTAGATGCTGAAGAAGTACCAGCAGAAGACGAAGTTACTGAAGAAGAAGTGACTGAGGAAGCTCCGGCAATTGAAGAAACAACGACTGAAGAAGAAGTAACTGAGGAAGCACCAGCAACTGAGGAAACTACTACTGAAGAAGAAGTGACTGAAGAAGCACCGGCAACTGAGGAAACTGCGACTGAAGATGAAGCAACTGACGAAGTTCCAGCAGCTGAAGAAACAACTGAAGAAGTTGAAGAAGAAGCAAAAGAAAACAAATCTCTTCAAAACAAAATCAACTCTAATGCATATGAGCGTTCAAGTAAAAACGCGAAGCTGCATGCTGCACCAAACGCTGCTGTTCACGCGGTAGAAGCAGAAGAAGCTCCAGTTGAAGAAGAAGCAACTGAAGAAACAACGACTGAAGAAGCTCCGGCAACAGAAGAAACAACAACAGAAGAAGCAACTGAAGAAGCTCCAGCAACAGAAGAAACAACGACTGAAGAAGAAGCGACTGAAGAAGCTCCAGCAACAGAAGAAACTACGACTGAAGAAGAAGTGACTGAAGAAGCTCCGGCGACAGAAGAAACTACAACTGAAGAAGAAGCAACTGAAGAAGTTACTGCTCTTTTAAACAAGATCCGTTCTTTAGCAGCAGAGCATGCAAGTGAAAATGCGAAACTTTATGCAGCAATTAATGCAGCTATTTTAGCAGTTGAAGATGTATTAGAAGAAAATGCTCCTGAAGTTGTTGAAGTACCAGCAACTGAAGAAGGAACTACAGAAGAGACAGCTGTAATTGAAGTAAAATAATTGTTTTTGAAAGTCAGGGGTAGTGTCCCCTGGCTTTTTTATTTTTGTTCTTGTAGAAGTGTCAATAAAATAACCAATTTGGTGAAAATAATGATTAGATTTTTCAATATAACACCAAAGATGATGAAATATTGGTACTTTTGGTGAAATTAATTCTAGGTGGCTCCTTCTGAACTTCAAAGTGCCAACAAAACCGGTGATTAAGTACTTGGCTTCAGCCAAGCTGCCTAATTTTGTACGATTTCTTAGTATGTCCACTCTAAATTTGATGTTTTTTCGCTAGTTTTCCTCTATATCCGTTAGACAGCTACACCCGCATCTTTAATAATGTATCCAACAATCTCAGCACTTATGGGGACAAGCTCTTTCCCTGCCGCATACATTAAAGAATAACTATATATTCCAACGTTTTCTTTTAAAGGAACAGGGAACTATATTCAAGAGAACTAAGGAGGTGTGTTAGTTGTTAAATACGGGCGATCGAGCACCAGATTTTACGTTGCCATCCACGCTTCAAAAAGATATTTCTTTAGCAGATTTCAGAGGCAATAAGAATGTACTTGTAGCGTTCTATCCGCTGGACTTCACACCTGGCTGAATAAAGGAAATCACCTCTTGGAAAGAGGATTACCAGCGTTTTAAAGATGCTAATACAGAAGTGCTTGCGATAAGTGTGGATCATATTTATTCCCATAATGTTTTCTCTGCTAGCCTTGGAACGCTTCCTTATCCGCTTTTAGCCGATTGGCATAAAAAAGTGACAAAAGCTTTTGGCGTATTAAACGAAAAGAATGGTACCGCAATTCGTTCTTGTTTTGTGATCGACCAAGACGGGATCATTCGCTATTGCAATCATAAGTTTGATGCTAACGAAAGGCTTCAATATGAGGAAGTATTTAAAGCTTGTGAAAACTGTGGAAAGGAAGAATAGCAATGGACAAGGAACATAAATCCAAAAATCAGCATGAAGATCCAACAGCACATGCTGAAAAGGAAATTAATGAATTTTTCTATGATGAAAATCAGGAAGATGATGGTCATCCTACTGACTATATGAACAATGAGATGCCAGCGGTAAATATTGCGAAACTTGATGATGAAAAATAAAGCTGCATTTAGCGGCTTTATTTTTTTGAGGAAGCTTGTACAAAACCCCATGAATACGGCGCCATCTTTAAGATGATGTGTTACTATAGAAGAGAAAATATGCTGATATAGGAATAGGAAGGAACCGGCTTAATGAATATATTTCTTACCGGAGCTACCGGTTTTTTAGGTGGACGCTTAATTCAAAATCTAGCGCGTGAAGGACATACGTTATTTGTACTGGCGCGTAATATAAAAAAAGCAGAACAGCTTCTTCTAAAGACAGCTGATCATAAAGGCGATATTCATATTATTAAAGGAGATATTACAGTTCCTTATCTGGGTATGAACAAAGAGACTCAACAGGAACTTGCCAATAAAATTGATGTTTTTTATCATATGGCCGCCCTTGTAAAGTTTGATCTTGATCTAAAAGAAGAACTTTTTCAAATAAATTTTTCTGGCACTAAATATGCACTAGAAGCAGCGGAAAAAATGGGTGTGTCGCATTTTTACTACGTGAGTACGGCTTACACATTAGGAAAAGATGAATTTGCAAAAGAAGAGCTTCATTCGCTAGACCGTTCTTTTAATAATCCTTATGAGGAAAGCAAGTGTAAAGCTGAACACCTCTGTATGGATTATAAAAAATTCTTCAACGTTACAATTTTAAGACCTGCCATCATTATCGGCGATTCGGAAACAGGTGAAGCTGATTCGAAGTTTACTCTTTATGGATTAATGAGAAGTCTGGAAGTTTTCAAAAAGAGATTTCAGCGTAAAGGACTGGGTGACCGCGTTTTTCATTTATTGTGTGAGGAAGGCAGCACGCAGAATCTCGTTCCTGTAGATTATGTGGCGGATGTTTTATCAGATGTGCTGCAAAAAGGCAGAGAAGATAACATATATCATATTACAAACAGCAATCCGCCGTTAAGTGCAGATGTATTTCAAATCATGAGAGACAAGGCTGGACTCGACCTTTTCAAGCTTGCACCGTATGATTATGAGCCAAATCTTATTGAAGAAGAACAGCTGTTAAACAATGTTGTTGATGTATATAAGAATTATTTGAATCGAAACATAGCGTTTGATGACTCAAACACGCAAAAACTAATTAAATCATTAGATAAAAAACCACTCCAAATGGATGAAGAGATGATAAAAAGAATTATTAAAGGCTATCGAGATAATTCTTCAATAACAAAATAATCTGAATGCATCTATTTACAAAATATGCATATACTGGTATAGTGGAGAAGTAAATTATTCTAACAAAACCCAAGGAGGGATGTATGATGAGACAACATAAAGGATTGACTTCAGAGAGTGTATTGTTTCTTGTACAGCCTTTTGGGACAATGAAAGATAGCAGATAACGTTTTTTGATTTGTAATTTCTGCGATTAAATTTGTCATTTAACCATGGGCTGTGCAATCAGTTCATGGTTTTTTATATGAAAAAGAGGTTATTTGAGCACCTCTCTTTCTTTAAAGAACCGTATTCTGCGGTTCTTTTTTATTACAAAAAATTAGACAACATTTATTCGGAGGGTATTACATTGAATTTAAAATCACTAGGTTGGAATCAAACATTTGAAGAAGCTTTTAAAGCATATGAAAATCAATTACTTGTTCCGGGCAGGATCAGCGTTGAGCATAAAGGTCTTTATGACGTTCTTACTGAACACGGTGAACTGCTTGGCGAAATTACCGGGAAAATCCGATTCAACGCTACTGGAAGACACGATTATCCTGCAGTAGGTGATTGGGTTGCTGTTTCAGCTGTTCCTCAAGAAGGAAAAGCTTATATTCATGGGATCTTGCCTCGAAAGAGCAAGTTTTCAAGGAAAGCAGCAGGTCTGACGACAGAAGAACAAATTGTAGCGACTAACGTAGACACTGTATTTTTAGTGAATGCGCTAAATCAAGATTTTAATCTGCGCAGATTGGAGCGCTACTTATTGATGGCATGGGAAAGCGGTGCTGCACCAGTTATCGTTCTAAGTAAAGCTGATCTGTGCGAGGATGTACAAAGGTATATGGATGAAGTGGAGACAATAGCTTTTGGAGTACCCACTTTCGCAGTCAGTGCGGAAAAAAGAACGGGTCTTGATGAACTATCTTCCTTTATAAAAGAAGGAGAAACAGTCGCGCTATTAGGATCCTCTGGGGTTGGAAAGTCAACGCTAGCCAATAAGCTTTTTGGCCAGGAAGTATTGAAGACGAACGATATTCGTGAAGAAGATGGAAAAGGAAAGCATACGACGACTCACCGCGAGCTGCTCGTACTTGAAAACGGCGGAATACTGATTGACACACCAGGAATGCGCGAGCTGCAGCTTTGGGAAGGTGACAACAGTTTAAGTCAGAGCTTCCAGGATATTGAGGCATTTGCAGAGCAATGCCGGTTCCGTGACTGTACACATAATAATGAACCGGGATGCGGCGTCCAGACTGCTATTGAAACCGGTGAATTGGATGAAGAACGTTATAACAGCTTCCTAAAGCTTCAGCGTGAACTCGCTTATTTTGCCAGAAAAGAAGATCAAAAACTGGCTCTTGCAGAAAAAGCACGCTGGAAAAAGCTCGCGGGTGACCGTACGAGAGTTCATAGAAAATAACATATTCCAATCATCCCTAAAAGGAAATGTCCTTTTGGGGATTTATTATTTTTGTGTTTTTTGAGATTTACGAGCGTTTCTTGGGATTTGCGACCGTTTCTTGAGATTTACGAGCGATACCGAAAATTCTTAAGCTATCATTAAAAAACTGCTTATGTAATCATTGTTCTATATAATTTCCGATATAAAAAGGTTTTTTATAGGGAATCATCAAATTAAGAAGTGTAGAGGAGGGATAGGAATTGGCTCAAACGTTTACGATTCAAACACACCAGCGAGACGAAATGTATGAGATTACGAGTTCACTGCAAGCTTATCTGGAGGAGCAGCGTTTAAAAGACGGAGTGATGTATGTGTACTGTCCGCATACCACAGCTGGCATTACTATTAATGAAAACGCAGACCCTGATGTGGTAAAAGACATGCTGATGAGGCTTGACGAAGTATATCCGTGGGAACATCAGAAGTACAGACATGCTGAAGGGAACTCAGCTTCTCATTTAAAAGCCAGCACGGTTGGTTCCTCACAAGTAATATTGTTCCAGAATGGCGAATTGCTACTTGGAACATGGCAAGGCGTTTATTTTTGTGAATTTGATGGACCAAGGACTAGAAAGTATCACGTAAAAATACTGTCAAATCAAAATTAATTGATGAAATCCGCTGAGTACATTTCAGCGGATTTTTTATTTTTCCTACTAAAGTTCTAGCTGCGAAATATTAGGGATTTTGTTGAACATTAGGGAAAACTTTTAAATTTAAAATAAAATATCTATTTTTTTAAAATTTTAGTTGTCTACTGCCGCAGATTCATGTAATATTTTTTTAAATAGTTGCAATTATCAAAATATTCTTTCGAGGGGGATTTTAGGTGGGGATTAAAAAAGGGTTAAAAGTATTAGCAGCTTCTGCATTGTCTTTAGGACTTTTAGCAGGCTGCAATGCTTCGGGAGGATCAGGAGGCAGTGGTGGAGGAAGCGGGAAGGTTATTAAAATTGCAACACAGACTCCATTATCAGGAGGAAGTGCAACACTGGGAGAATCTATTAAACTTGGTGCGCAGCTTGCTCTTGAAGAAAACAAGAAGAAGTTTGAAGATTTAGGGTACAAGCTTCAGCTTCAGCCATATGATGATCAAGCTGACCCTAAAAAAGGTGTAGCTAACGCCCAGCTTATCGGTTCTGATAAATCCATCCTTGGGGTAGTCGGCCACTTGAACTCAGGTGTTTCTATCCCGTCATCTGAAGTCTATGAAAAGTACAACGTTCCGATGGTTTCTCCAGCTAATACAGCTACGGAAGTTACAGACCGCGGACTTAAGACAGTAAACCGTATCGTTGCACGTGACGATTTCCAAGGTCCTGCAGGTGCAGACTTTGCGATTAATAAATTAGGAGCTAAAAAGATTTTCGTTATCCAAGATAAAACAGCTTACGGAACAGGATTAGCTGATGCGTTCAAAAAGGCAGCTGAAGATGCAGGGGCTGAAATTCTTGGATATGAAGGAATTACTGTTGGAGAGAAAGATTTCAATGGTGTTCTTACACAAGTACTGTCAAAGAAACCTGACTTAGTATTCTTTGGCGGACTTTATACAGAAGGCGGCCAGCTGATTCGTCAAGCACGTGACAAAGGGATCAAGATTCCTTTCATGGGCGGAGACGGAATGGACTCTTCTACACTTGTTGAGATCGCAGGCGATGCTGTAGAAAACGTATACTACACATCTGTTGCGGCTGATGCGAGCAAAACAGAAGAAGGCAAAGATTTCTCTTCAAAATACAAAGAGAAATTCAACAAGAACGTAGAATCTTATTCTGCTTATGGCTATGATTCTATGAGCGTTCTATTAAAAGGACTGGAAGCTGCAATTGAAGGCAATGATGGAGATCTTCCATCCCGTGAGAAAGTTGCAGAAGCAATCCGTAAAATTCAAGATTTTCAAGGTGTAGTAACAAAAGTCGGATTCGATGACAAAGGTGATAACAAGTTCGCTAAAGTATATATCTATAAATTCAGTGAAGCTAAATATCCTGGAGTTCAAGAAGGCGAAATCAGTAAGTAAACCAACGTTTACATGAGAGGGAATGACCCTAAAGGCCATATCCCTCTTCTTTTTTACATAAACTCCCTAGTTGTGAAAGAGAGGAATATTTATGTTAGCTGAAATTATTCAATCCTTGCCTCAAGTGCTTGTAGATGGTATAGCTCTTGGTGCAATTTATGCGGTTATCGCGCTTGGATACACAATGGTTTATGGAATATTGGAGCTTATCAACTTTGCTCATGGTGAAATTTTCATGACAGGTGCATTTATAGGTGTAGCGATGCTCATTTTGATGACAGGAATGGGCTGGCTGGCTGCTATGCCTGCAATTCTGGCTTTGATTCTTGTGCTGGTCGTTACTTCCATTCTCACCGGATTTATGGGTGTAGGTATTGAACGGATGGCTTACAGGCCGCTTCGGAACTCTCCTAAGCTTATCACACTGATTTCTGCGATTGGTGTCTCGTTTTTGCTTCAAGATTTGGTTCGTTTTATAACGGAATACAAGAGAGGGAACTACATTTTAACTGGCCCTTCCATGTTTAATGAGCAGTTTGCTATTAAATTTTCTAGCATTTCTTCATCATTCAGTGATGCGTTTTTTAAGACTTCAACGATTATCCTCATCATTTCTGTCGTGCTAATGATGATAGGACTGGACTTTTTCGTTAATAAAACAAAATGGGGAATGGCGATGAGAGCTGTTGCACAAGATCGTGAAACAGCATCGCTCATGTCGATCAACGTGAACAAAGTCATCTCGCTAACTTTCTTTATCGGATCTGCTCTTGGAGGAGCAACGGGTGTACTGTTTGCCGTTCAATATGGAACGATCGATCCTTATATTGGTTTTATCCTTGGCTTAAAAGCATTTACAGCCGCAGTACTAGGCGGAATCGGAAATATTCGGGGAGCTATGGCAGGCGGTATTATGCTGGGACTTCTAGAAATGTTTGCTGCTGCTAATCTCCAGCTTTTAACCGGCGGTATTTTTGGGGCTGAATATAAAGATGTTTTTGCGTTTGCGATCTTGATCGTAGTTTTGATTTTTAAACCAGAAGGACTGTTTGGAAAAGCAGTTACTGAGAAAGTGTAGGTGAAGGTGCATGCATAAGCTGACAAATAAACTAAAAGGCAACAAACTGGCTCAAATCATACTTCTCGTGCTTTATGTGTTAGTAACTTCACTGAGCTTATATTTGGCTCAAGCTTCTGTAACAGCATTTCTTCTTCTGTTATTTTCTTTGCTTCTCTTGTACTACACTGAACTGCCTGACCGATTAAAATGGGTAGTTGCAGGTGTGGTTTTGATTGGTGTCATACCATTCGTATCAAGTACAGGACCAGGATACCAGTCTTATATGGAAGTGGCTACAGTTGTAGGAATTTATGTTGCGATGGCACTTGGATTGAACATTGTAGTCGGTTTGGCTGGTCTCTTGGACCTCGGATTCGTTGCATTCTTTGCCATTGGCGCTTACACGTACGGAATCTTTGCTACTGGTCAGGCGGCTAATTTTATGCCATTCGGTGATTTTCCGCTATCTGGGGAGAGCTTCTGGATTTTTATTTTGATTGGCTGTTTTGTAGCGGCACTTTTCGGAGTGCTTCTAGGTATTCCGGTTTTGCGTGTAAAAGGTGATTATCTTGCAATCGTAACACTCGGCTTTGGGGAGATAATCAGAATTGTTTTCAACAACCTTGATAAGCCTGTTAATATCACGAACGGTGCGATGGGGCTTGCTTCTGTAAAGCCGCCTGAAATTTTCGGCTATCAATTCGTGTATCCGAATCAGTTTTATTTTATCGTTCTAGCAATATTACTGTTTGTCATTCTGGCTGTAAGAAGATTCGAATATTCAAAGATTGGCCGTTCATGGAAAGCGGTTCGAGAAAACGAGATTGCTGCACAATCTATGGGAATTCACCTTGTAAGGACAAAACTACTGGCATTCGCGATCGGAGCATCTTTCTCCGGAATGATGGGAGTCGTCTTTGCAGCTAAGCAGACGTTCGTTGATCCTACAAGCTTTACATTGCTCGAGTCTATTACGATTCTCGTAATGGTTATCTTAGGAGGAATGGGCAGTGTGCCTGGCGTTATTTTAGGGGCTGCGGTAATCACCATTTTAAACCTACAAGTTCTCACGGAAGTAACGAATTACTTGAACCAGTTAAGCCTTAACGGAGTAATAAGTTTTCCAGAGGCACTGGCACCAGCTAAAATGCAGCGATTTATTTTTGGAGCTATCCTAATCGTATTTGCAATCTATCGCCCTCAAGGATTAATTCCTGCGAAAAATCCTGTGTTCGATGAGGAATCTTTAAAAGAGGGTTCCAAAAAGCACAGAAAAGAACAGATTACGGTTGAACCTGATAAAGGATTTCAAGCTTAAGGGGGCGGTATGAAATGTCTATTTTAACAGTGAGCAATTTAACAAAACAATTTGGCGGTCTCGTTGCTGTTAATTCAGTGGATATCACCGTTGAAAAAGGTTCGATAACAGCCGTTATTGGTCCTAATGGAGCGGGGAAAACTACTTTTTTTAATTTGATTACAGGTGTCTATCAGCCTGATAAAGGGAATGTGCAGCTCGGCTCAACTTCCTTAATCGGAAAGAAACCGCATGATATTGCAAGACAAGGTATTGCACGAACGTTTCAGAATATCCGTCTGTTCTCAAACATTACAGTTTTGGAAAATGTGATGGTAGGTTTGCACAAACAATTAAGAGCAGGTCTAGTCGGAACACTTTTTCAAACTAAAACAGTGCGAGAGGAAGAAAAGCGTGCACAGGAAGAAGCGTATCATTGGCTTGAATATGTCGGTCTTGCTAAGCATTTGAATGAAGATGCTCAAAATCTTTCATACGGAGCGCAGCGGAGGCTTGAAATAGCCCGTGCTCTAGCGACAAAACCGAAACTCCTTCTGCTCGATGAACCAGCAGCTGGAATGAACCCAAGGGAAACGCGCGAGTTAACAGAATTCATTCACCGTTTGAGAGAGGATCTTGATGTCACGATCGTATTGATTGAACATGATATGAAGCTCGTAATGGAAATTTCGGAACAAATTTTTGTATTGGATCATGGTGAAAAAATTGCTGAAGGAAAACCTGCGGAGATCCGCAATAATGTAAAAGTGATTGAAGCTTATCTTGGAAAAAGTGCCGTAACACCAGCGTAAGGGGGAGAACAATGAGTATTTTGCAGTTGAATGATGTAAACACATTTTACGGTGGTATTCATGCGCTAAAGGGGATCAGCATCTCTGTTGAAAAAGGGGAGATCGTTACATTAATCGGTTCGAACGGCGCAGGAAAATCGACTACGCTAAAAACGATCAGCGGCCAGGTGATGCCAAAAACAGGCACCGTTATTTATGAAGGAAAAGATATTTCAAAACAGCCGGCTCATTTGACGGCACAAACCGGAATTGCTCATGTCCCTGAAGGAAGAAGAATTTTCCCAAGACTAACTGTAAAAGAGAATCTTGAGATGGGTGCTTTTATTGTAAAAGATAAAAGGATCGTAAAAGAACGAATGGAAAAAGTGTTTCAATACTTTCCCCGTCTTCAGGAACGTTTGAGCCAAAAGGGAGGCACAATGAGCGGCGGTGAGCAGCAGATGCTTGCGATAGGACGGGCGTTAATGTCAAAGCCTCGTCTATTGCTGCTGGATGAGCCATCCATGGGATTAGCGCCAGTTATTGTTGAACAAATCTTTGACATAATCAGTGATTTAAACAAAGAAGGGATGACTATTCTTTTGGTCGAACAAAATGCCTATCAGGCTCTGCAGGTTGCACATAGAGGGTATGTGATACAAACTGGGGAAATAGTGATGGCAGGGCAGGGACAGGAATTAATTACAAATGAACAAGTCCGTGAAGCATATCTAGCTTAAATGCCGCAGAAGAAAACCTGGCTGAAGAAAAGCCCGGTTTTCTTTTTTGCTGTAGAATTCCTTTTGAAATTGGTCAGAAATGTTATAATTTAAAGGGAAAAAGAAAGGGGTATGAATCGTGATTAAAGTACTCTTTGTTTGTTTAGGAAATATATGCCGTTCACCAATGGCTGAGGCTATTTTTAAGGATCTCGTTACAAAAGAGGGTCTAGAGGGGAAAATATCGATAGACTCTGCAGGAACTGGCAATTGGCATGTAGGCGAACCGCCGCATGAAGGCACAAGAAATATTTTAACGAAGAATCAAATATCATTTGAAGGTCAAAAGGCGCGTCAAATTAAAACGAACGATCTGACACAATTTGATTATATTATTGGAATGGATGCTGAGAACATTGGGAACATGCACAAGATGGCTGGGCAATCGGAGACAGGCATGATTGCAAGACTTCTTGATTTTGTGCCTGAGAATGAGTTTGAAGATGTACCAGATCCGTATTTTACCGGTAATTTTCAAGAAGTATATGACCTAGTAACAGCCGGGTGCGAAAGATTGCTTATCGAGATAAAAAATAGAGAATCGCTTCTTTAATCAGGAGGAGTAACAATGGGTGAGATCAGGCAATTGTCATTAGAACATGAAGTACGCGAAGCTTTTCCTGTGATGAACCAGCTGCGGCCGCATCTCTCAGAGGACTTGTTTTATGAATTATTTCTTCAAATGCAAAAAGAAGGCTACACATTATTTGCGAATTACCATAACGAAAAGATTGTTGCACTTGCAGGATTCGCCATTCTAACGAACTTTTATGATGGAAAACATGTATATTTATATGATCTGATTACGGATTCAGAGGAACGTTCAAAGGGGTATGGGGAGGAACTGCTAGCCTTTTTGGAATCATTTGCGGTTCAGAACAACTGTAACTGTGTGGCGTTGAGTTCGAATTTGAATCGTATAGATGCTCACCGTTTTTATGAAGAAAAAATGCATTATGAAAAGCCGAGTTATGTATTTAAGAAACGGTTTTAACTAAGGCTGTTTTCGTATATTTTAGTTTTTGAAAGTAGTTGATCTCCGTTCCAGGATGCTCGCTTTCCGGGGGGCGTGCGGTGAGCCTCCTCTGCGCTTTGCGCCGTTAGGAGTCTCACCTGTCCCGCTGATCCCCCAGGAGTCTCGCACCTTGCACTCCTATCAACTTGTCAATGAAGAAATGAGTTGAAAGCAACAATCATTAGAAAATAATCTTAAATAAAGATTAAGCAAACCACCACACAGGATGTGGTGGGTTGTTTTTATTGTTCTTCTAGACTGGAAACTGAAACACTTTGTTTGTTGTTTGGTTCATCGAGTGGATGGATTGTAGCTGTTCCATTTTGCTGATCAACATGCTCAATATAAATGCTTTGTCCATTATATGTTACGTTAGCCATGGCAGATGATTCAGAGATCTCTTGTGCGCGTTGTGCGTCCATTTTCATTTCCTCCTTATTCATTTTTACAAATATAATGTGTGATTATATTTCTTTAAATATCCCTAAGTAATGAAAAAAGCTGGCCCAAGAAGATCTTGATTTAGATCTTTTGAGCCAGCTTTCTTTGATTGTTGGTTATGTTCTTTTGGTGTTTCTTAATTAAGCACGGCTACGCATGCTGCGCATAATCCAGCTTACAATAAGTACGACTACGATAGCACCGATGATAGCTGGAATAATCGCGAAACCAGCAACAGTTGGACCCCAGTCTCCTAACAGTAAGCCACCTAACCAAGCACCAACGAAACCAGCGATAATGTTACCGATGATTCCACCTGGTACGTCACGCCCTGTTAATAGTCCTGCTAACCAACCGATGATTCCTCCAATTATAAGTGCCCATAATAAACTCATTTAAAATTCCTCCTTTTTTTTGTGTGGTTGTAATATGGAATTATTCTTAAGTTACCCATTATAAAAAAATATAAACTTCTGTCGAAAAAAGTTTTTATCACCATAAGGAAAGGGAATGATAAAGGAAATATACACTAAGTTAGGGGTGAGAGGACCATTGACTTTATGGCATATTCTTAAACACATGAAGGCAAAATCTTTCGGAATTGAATTTATGCACGGCTTTAAAAGAGGTGATGTAACAGGGCTGGCAGCACAGCTTGCTTACTATTTTCTTTTATCTTTGTTTCCTTTTTTAATTTTCTTACTGACACTTGGTGCTTTCTTTATAGAACCTGCTGAAGCACTTGATCTGCTCGAACATTTTGTACCGGCAGAGGCAATGGATTCAGTGAGAGAAAATTTGTTGGCAGTACTTGAAGGAAGAAGCGGAGGATTGCTATCTATCGGGATTTTAGCTACTATCTGGTCAGCATCAAACGCCATTAATGCTGTTATTAAAACATTGAACGAAGCATATGGAGTTGAAGAATGCAGAGGCTTTGTAAAGACAAGGCTCTTATCGATCTTTTTAACTTTTGGCGTTGTTTTTGCATTTATTGTAGCTTTAGTTTTCCCGGTGTTCGGTAAGATGCTGGGCAATGCAGCATTTTCCTATTTAGGTTTAAGTGATGAATTTCTGACGATTTGGTCCGTACTTCGATGGCTTATCAGTTTCTTTCTCATCGCAACCGTTGTTTCTATTCTTTACTATATGGCCCCGTGCAAAAAGTTAAAATACAGTGAAATCTGGTATGGTTCTCTCTTTGCTACATTTTTATGGCAGATCGTATCATTAGGGTTTGCTTTTTATGTAGATCACTTTGGGAATTATTCGCAAACGTATGGAAGTATTGGAGCTGTTATTGTACTCATGCTGTGGTTTTATCTAACAGGAATCGTACTGCTTTCCGGCGGTGTACTTAATGCTACATTCCATAAATATAAGATCGATTTTGCCAAGAAAAGGGGCTTGTTAAAGGCGGAATGATTGGAAAAGCTAGTAGTACCTTGTATTAAGGAGGTATTGCTAAATGGGAAAAAGCAACAAACAAAACACAAACCAGAGCAAGAACAACAAAAATGAAAGTAAACACAAGACAAGCAGCAGTGCTAACAAAAAGAACAACTTTCATTAATAAATAAAAGCTGTCCGGTTACGGGCGGCTTTTTTTGGTTTATTGCGAAGACTTTAAAGCAATTTTGATTGTGTTATAATGTTTCTCGTTGTGCCTCTGGACAGAAAGGGAGGGAGATAAGATGGAAGAGCTTATACTCTCATTTATTGAATTTTTAAAGCAGTTTTCTTATTTTGGACTTATTATTGCACTTACTTTTGAATTTGTTCCCGCTGAGCTTGTTCTCCCGCTCGCAGGGTTTTGGGTATATGAAGGTGATATGAATTACTGGCTTGCTGTATTTGCAGGAACTTTAGGAGGTACGCTAGGCCCGCTGACGCTATATGCACTCGGCAGATATGGCGGAAGACCTTTTCTGATCAAGTACGGCAAGTATGTTTTTATTAAAGAAAAAGAAATTGATGCTGCTGATCGCTTTTTTGAGAAGTATGGTGCAGGAGTCTCGTTTTTCGGACGGTTCCTTCCTGGCGTAAGGACTACTATATCTGTTCCGTGCGGCATGGCAAAAATGAATGTTTGGGTATTTTCCCTCTATACATTTATTGCGATGTTTCCGATTACTGCATTTTATATTTATCTTGGGAAACAATTTGGATTGCAGTGGAAAGATGTCGGCGCAAAGGCAGAAGAATATATGCTCCCCGTCGCTGCAATTATCGTGACAGCCATTCTGTTATTTTTTGTTTTTAAAAAGGCTAGAAAATGGACATCTGTGTAAAAGACTCTTCTTTGATAGTTGATTGGAGTGTAAGGTGCGAGACTCCTGCGGGATCAGTGGGACAGGTGAGACTCCTAAAGGTGCAAAGCGCAAGGAGGCTCACCGCCCGCCCCGCGGAAAGCGAGTACCTGGAACGGAAATCAACCACTTTCAATAGCAACAATGCTAAAAATAACAGCAAAAGGGGAAATACACCGCGTAAGTTTGAAGAAAAATATTGGAGAGATTTTGTGTCTTTTACCTGTATCTCCTTAAGACCTTTGCGTGTTAAACTTAAAAAGGCACTTATGGGAATTTTTGAAATAAAGGCAGGAGAAAGGCAATATGAAAAAAGTTAGAATATTTTTTAGTGTAATAGGTGCACTTTTCTTTATTGTTTACATGGCTGTTCTTATAAAAGCCACGCTTTTCTCATTTAATGAATACGTATATGGAAAATCAGCAAATCTTGTTTTGTTCGATAGTATACGCCTCATGTGGAGAAGCGGAGACTACTACCTGATTTTTAAGAACATCATAGGCAATATTATCTTATTTTTACCGCTTGGTCTTTTGCTGCCTTTAATATTCCGTGTGTTTAATTCATGGCGGCTTATGTTTGTAATCGGGTTTGGTACGAGCTTTGTTATTGAAGTGCTGCAATACGAATATGCGAAAAGAATTTTTGATATCGATGACATACTTCTTAACGGATTAGGCGCAATGACAGGCTTATTTATCTATAAGTTCTTTGCCCTTCTATTTCGTCTAATGGAAAGACCCTTTAATGGAAAAAAGAGAAAAAAATAAAACCGGGCTCAGCCCGGTTTTTTATTTTGTTTCTTTTCCTAGTACACGGTTAACACGTTTTGTCAGCATTTTCATTCCATCTCCGCCAGCTTGATAATGACGAAGCTTTCCTTCTGCATCGAATACATAGTAAGCAGGAACATACTCATTTTCAAATGCATCCGTTAATGCATGGTCATTGTCTACAAAGATTGGCTGTGTAATATCATGTTCTGCAGCAACTTCTTTGATCTGTGCAAGATCAAGATCCTTTTCGGAACGGGGCATATGAACGGCAATAACGTTCAGTTCATCTTTGTAATCATCTCGGAACTGGTTGATGCTTGGCATTGCTTCTTTACATAAACCACAGCTGACTGACCAGAAGTGAATAAGGGTCGGCTTGTCGCCAACAAGGTCGCTCTTAGAGACCTCACTATTGATCCACTCTGTTGCACCGCTAAGTTCAGGCATATCCGAACGTAATCTCATCATACAAATCTACTCCTTATAAATCAAAATTGTGTAAGTATCATTAATTCTAGTTTAAAGATTGCGCATTCAATGTCAAAATTCCTGCTTTTCATAATATGGGTAAAGTACAAAAAAATATTTAACCTATGCTGTTTTTGTCTGTACAGCATCAGCAGAAGTGCGGCTTTTCGTAAATAAAATCGGAAGGCAGAGAATAAATAACATACCGCAGATCGCAAAAACAAAAGCACCGCCTTTAAACCAGCTGATAAAACTCCCACCGATTAATGGACCTGACATGCTTCCGATGCTAAAACTGATTCCTGCTAAAATGTTGCCGGCAGGAAGGTGGTATTTTGGAAGCAGATCACTCATATAGGCGATTCCCAGAGAAAACATAGATCCAACAAACATACCCGAGAAAAAGAACAGTGCAAGAAGTACCCAGAAGGAATGCATTGTCCAATAGGTAGCTAAAAACGAGAAAAACCCTGAAACGAAAGAAAAAATCAGAATAGGCTTTCGTCCATATTTATCACTTAACACCCCTAATGGAAGCTGAAAAACCAGGCTGCCTAATACAAATGCAGGCAATAAAACTGCTACCCAATCCAGACTTATATCGTTGCGAAGGGCAAACACAGGAAAAGAACCATGAAGTGTTGCTTCTAAAAACCCGTATGCAAACGGAGGTAGCAATGAAACCCAAGCAATTTTAAAAACATCTTTATAACGTGAAAATGCAGTAACACCAGCCATTCGTGCCGACTCGGTCTCAGGTTTTTCATTTCGGATACTTGTCATTAGTATAAAAGAGATTAAGCAAAGCCCTGCTGCTAACCAAAACGGCAGGTTTTCGTTTACCTCGAGCATTTTTGTCATGAGAGGTCCGATTCCAAAACCAGCACCGAAAGCTATACCGTAAAGGGAGATATTCCGTCCCCGCTTGTTTTCTGGACTATTTGAAGTGATCCATGTTTGAGTAGAAAAATGGAGCATATGATCACCGATTCCGATAAGCAGCCGCAGCACGAACCAAAACCAAAATACTTTCCAGATTGGAAACAAAGAAAAACATAATATTACTGCTAAGAGACCTAACATAATAAGCGGTTTATAGCCGAATTTGCGCAGGGGCTTCTCTATGAACGGGGAAGCTATCAGAATCCCGATATACAGCGCAGTAGCATGGAAACCGTTTAACGATGCAGAGGTTCCGTTCTGCTCAAAAATAACCGCAATCAGCGGCAATAACATTCCTTGTGCGAAACCAGAAATAAAAACAATGCTGACTAAAACAGAGAATCTATATGTTGAAAGCTGCATGAGCATCTCCTTTTCAAAACAAACTAAAACCATTGTACAATGGATGCAGTTAAAAGTTGAATAAAAACTTTACCAGAGGTGTGTGACGATGGACTTTAAAATGAATGAAAAAGGATTTGAAACGACCTTTGAATATGGAACACTGCAAATAAGCGGAGATGCCGAATATGGATTCAGGCCATTTCAGCTGCTTGTATCATCTGTAGCGGTTTGCAGCGGGGGTGTTTTAAGAAAAGTGTTAGAACGTATGAGACTGCCATACGAAAACATTGATGTTCAAGCAAAAGTGACACGTGATGAAAAGGAAGCAAACAGAGTATCAAACATTCATCTGCATTTTGTAATAAAGGGAAATGAACTTCCGCATGAAAAAGTAGAAAAAGCTTTAGTGGTAACTCGTAAAAATTGTT
Source organism: Fictibacillus sp. NPDC058756 (assembly GCF_042746035.1). NCBI lineage: Bacteria > Bacillati > Bacillota > Bacilli > Caryophanales > Fictibacillaceae > Fictibacillus > Fictibacillus sp. NPDC058756. The sequence goes on from NZ_JBHYPU010000002.1 coordinate 202,893, forward strand.
CGATGGTGCAGTCTGTTAAAGACAGCATCAACATCACCGAAAGCTTTGAAATACACGCATAGTAAGAAGTCCTGATTCTAACTGTGAATCGGGGCTTTTTTTATTTCCAACAATACCCCAGAGAAAGAGAGCAGTACTCGCGGATAAATTTCATGTGATAGAAAAAAATAGGGGTAAAGGAGGAAATTATGAGAAAAAGAATTTTTATTATCATATTCGTTATGCTCTTTGCTTTTACAAACCAGGCGTTTGCAGCGGAAAAAACAACTAAAAATCCTGCAGAAAAACCGTCAGAAAAAACAACTGAAAAAACAGCTGAAAAAGTGGATGACAAAGCTGGCAAAAACGCAGACATAAAAGTTCCTGGTTCGGTGCTAAGCATCTCTAAAGAAAATACGTACCCTAACTCAGCACAAGATCTCCCATATCTTGAGCCAAGCAAGCTTGCAAAGGCGATGCTTAAAACATCTGATGTGCCGATCACGAATCCTGATCTTATCAGACTTCTGAATGAATCAAGCATTAATGCATCTAAAGTGGCATTTTGGTACCGTGCTAAAATTTACTTAGGTCAATGGCCGCTTTCTTATCAATCAACGGAGACTACAGTAAACTGGGAGCACCAGCATATCAATACAAATCGCTTGGATAACCGAGGGGCAAAGGCAGTAGCTAAATTATATTACAACCAGACAGCTCATAAAAAAGTGAGCGGCGGACTGACAGCTTCTATTCCAAACAGCGAAGCGGTTCAAAAGATGATGCTCATTACAGCAGCGGAAAAATCAAAACTGCCGCTTGCTTTTCAGACAGCAATAGGTGCAGGAACAAAGAAATCAAACGTATACCATGTTTCTCCGAAGCAAGTCGGATACTTACACAGTTATGTTCCGGCAGTTAACGAAAGAGGAAGAGTTACTTATGGAGAAGTGTACATTGTTCTAAAAGGCGGAAAAAGAAAAATCGTCATTCAGAACGTAACACAGCAGGGAATCGGGGCTTGGATTCCAATCCAAGACCACGTATCATTCCGTTTTCATACGAGCAGCATGTAAAAAAGGACAGCGTCTAGAGGCTGTCCTTTTTCTTATACAGAGACTAACAATGGTCGACCCACTGTTCGCTCCAATCTTGTATAGCATTAATAATTGATTTTAATGAATTTCCTTTATCCGTTAGTGAATATTCGATTCTTACAGGAGTCTCCGGATAAACGTTGCGATTTACTATTCCAACTGATTCTAATTCCTTCATGCGTTCAGTAAGCATACGGTCACTCATCTCGGGAATTTGAGATTTAATATCTTTAAAACGTTTAGGACCGTCCATCAACACTCGGATGATGAGTCCTGTCCATTTTTTACCGATTATATCCATGGCTACTTCATATTTCGGACACATAGTGCTGTAATCCATATCATTCACCTCTATACTACAAAGCTTAAACTACAGTTTAATACTTGCCTTTTATTATACGTTTTAAACTTACTTTTGTAAAGTTTATAACTTTTTACCTCTTTAAAGCTTTGCTGTTCTACCGGAAAAATCAATATCTTGATAATAAGAATGCTTAACAAGAACATTAGGACCAAGGCATTTAACAGCAGGGCAGTGGCATCCAAGTTCTTTAGCGAGCTTAGAATCATTCCAAGTATTATATGCATTAAGCAGGCTTGTATCTTTTATATTCCCAAGCAGAGGAGCATCACCGAAATCAGTCACGATAATATTGCCGTCAAATATATTTATGTTCAGTCGTGATCTTCCGTCAGGGTCATTTCTAACCGTTACATTTTCCTCAGACTGAAGCCTTCTCAGCAATTGGAGGTCTTCCTTGTTGTCGGAGCAGGCATAAAAAGGCAAGGTTCCAAACAGCATCCATGTCTTTTTATCTCGTATATCTAGAAGTCTGTGGATGCTTTCACGCATTTCATCAAGACTGATTGTTTCTAGCGTGCTAGCATAGTCACTTGGGTACATCGGGTGTATTTCGTGCCGCTGACAGCCCATCTCAAGTATATGATTATGTATGTCTTCCAAGTAAGGAACTGTCTTTTTATTAAGCATAGTTTCAGCTGAAACCATAACACCTGCATTTGTAAGAGCACGTGCATTTTCAGTCAGCCTTGAAAAATAGGCTTCTCTTTGTGCTATCGAAGGCTTTTTCTCCATCATGGCAAAACCAGTCTCAGAAAACTCCTCCAGTGTACCCCAGTTGTGGGAGATATGAAGTACATCTAAGTATGGAATAACTTTTTCGTAGCGCGCTAAATCTAACGTTAAATTTGAGTTGATCTGTGTGCGGGCACCCCGATCTCTTGCGTATTTTAAAAGAGGAACGACATAGCTGTTTACTGATTTCAATGACAGCATAGGCTCACCGCCCGTAATACTGAACGCTCTTAATTGAGGAATTTCATCAAGCCTTTTTATGACTAACTCCAGTGGAAGCGGTTCAGGGTCTTTTGTTTGCAGTGTATAACCGACAGCACAGTGCGCACATCGCATGTTGCAGAGTGTAGTAGTCGTAATCTCAATATTAGACAGCTGCAGTTTTTGATGTTCGTGTATATCTAAATAAGCTTCCCATGGATCATAGTCAGGGGTTATTGCTTTTAAAGCTGCTTTTGTAATCATTATAAAAATCTCCTTCATTCCAAAATGGACAATACTTATCTTAACTGAACAATTGGTAAAGAAAAAGGGTAAACTTAAGTTGTGAAAAGCCTAATCTAATATTGGCAAAAGCGTCTGGCCTTGTTAAAGTAGAATGGATGGAAAGGAGAGATTAACATGGGTAACTCTATTCAGGATAAATCCTCTCAAAAAGAATATATTAAAAACCGTATTGATTTATTAGTTGATGTTTTAGATTCTATAGATGCTGAAACAGCCGGGATTGATGAGATCGACAGAATTATTGGAATGCTTGATGACTTAGAAGAAAAGTGCAAACAATTCCGTCACGATTGGGAAGAAAAATAATTTTGGAATCCGTTTCTTTATTAAAGGAACGGATTTTTTTGTTATAATGGAAGCATTAATAGTGATTACGCTTACGAAAGCCAAGTCATAAAGGGGTAGTGGAGAGATGGAAAAATTTCAGGAAAGTATGTATAAACTGATTGTAGAAACATCAACCAAATTGCCAAAAGACGTTCGCCGTGCCATTCTTGCAGCAAAACTTAAAGAAAATGCAGGAACTCGCGCAGCTATGTCTTTAGATACGATTACAGATAATATTTTAAAAGCAGACGAGAATGTATCACCGATCTGCCAAGATACAGGACTTCCTACATTTAAAATTAAAGTTCCTGTAGGTGCGAACCAGATTAAGATGAAAAAGGCGATCCGCCAGGCAATTGCAGATGCAACAAAGGATACGAAGCTTCGTCCGAACTCTGTTGATTCCATTACTGGGGATAACACTGGAGACAACCTGGGTGACGGAACTCCTGTTATCAAGTTCGAACAATGGGAAGAAGATTATATCGATGCTCGCCTTATTCTAAAAGGAGGCGGATGCGAAAACAAAAATATCCAGTACAGTCTGCCTGCGGAATTAGAGGGCTTGGGAAGAGCGGGACGTGACTTGGATGGTATCCGGAAATGCATCTTGCACTCTGTATACCAAGCACAAGGACAAGGGTGCAGTGCAGGCTTTATTGGAGTTGGGATCGGCGGAGACCGCACATCTGGATATGAACTTGCAAAGGAAATGCTGTTCCGTACAGTAGATGACGTTAACCCGAATGAAAACCTTCGCAAGCTTGAAGAGTATGTAATGGACAACGCAAATAAACTCGGAATTGGAACGATGGGATTCGGCGGAGAAACGACGCTGTTAGGCTGTAAAATAGGCGTTATTAACCGTATCCCTGCTAGCTTTTTCGTATCTGTTGCTTATAACTGCTGGGCATATCGCCGTTTAGGTGTAAAGCTGAACGCTGATACTGGAGAAATCCAAGAATGGCTGTATCAAGAAGGCGAAGAGATCGATTTTAAAAAAGCAGATGAGGAAGCAGCTGCAGCACTAGAGCATCAAGAAGAGAAAACAAGAAGCATTGTTTTGGAAGCTCCGATTACAGAAGAGCAAATACGTGAGCTGAAGGTTGGAGATGTTGTCACAATTAACGGCATGATGCATACTGGGCGCGACGCGATTCATAAGCATCTTATGGATAATCCTGCTCCGATCGACTTAAATGGCCAGATCATCTATCACTGCGGACCTGTTATGGCAAAAGATGCTGAAGGAAACTGGGAAGTAAAAGCTGCTGGGCCAACCACAAGTATTCGTGAGGAGCCATATCAAGGAGACATCATGAAAAAGTTTGGAATCCGTGCTGTAATCGGTAAAGGCGGCATGGGACCAAAAACACTGGCTGCCCTTAAAGAGCATGGCGGTGTATACCTAAACGCGATCGGCGGTGCAGCACAGTATTATGCGGAATGCATGGAAAAGGTTGAAGGTGTCGATCTAATGGAATTTGGTATTCCTGAAGCGATGTGGCATATCCGTGTTAACGGCTTTACCGCTGTCGTAACGATGGATTCTCACGGAAATAGCCTTCATGAACATGTTGAAAAATCATCTTTACAGAAGCTGAACCAGTTTAAAGATCCGGTTTTTAAATAAAAAATGCTAAACCCGCAGTTTATGGTATTAAACTGCGGGTTTTTCTATGGATTTGGGTGCCCAGTGAGAGCGGAATCCTTGGAAAAAGCTTTAATCCCGCGAGTTTGATGCATAATCCCGCGAGTTTTGGAGTTAATCCCGCGAGTTTTGGTCATAAAGCCGCGAGTCGACAACACTCAACAAATTTTGTATCAATCACTCCTTATATTTCGGGTTTCCTTAATATCCCTAGCATGGTTTTGGCTAATCAAACCACAATAAAGGTATAGGTTGTCGTTTGAAGGAGGAAAGTTCTTATGAAAATCAACCGGCTCCTGTGCCTGATTTTGGTTTCCATCTTATTTTTCACCCAATCACATGTAATTTATGCCGAACGAGGTGTATCGAATCAAAGACTGGAGTGGTTTTTTGAAAAAAAGGGGAAAGAAACTCCACCGACCACTGATTCGAGATATCTTGAACTCATTAAAAAATATGACAGTCTTTTTATAGGGGATTCAACCAAAAAAGACATTTATTTAACGTTTGATAATGGGTATGAAAACGGATATACAGATAATGTGCTGGATGTATTGAAACGAAACAAAGTCCCTGCTGCCTTTTTTGTAACCGGACAATTTATGAAAACTCACCCTCACCTAATAAAAAGAATGGCTGAAGAAGGGCATATAGTAGGTAATCATTCATATCATCATCCAGATTTAACACAAGTTTCTGATTCGCGATTAAAAAATGAATTAGAAAAAGTAAAGCTGAGATACACGGAACTAACCGGTAGAACAGATATGCACTATCTGCGTCCGCCAAGAGGCGTTTTCAGTGAAAGAACGATTATGATTGCTAAAAAAGAAGGCTACACTCATGTGTTTTGGTCACTTGCATTTCTCGATTGGGAAACCAACAAACAGCGTGGTTGGCAGTATTCTTACAACCAGATCATGAAACAGATCCATCCAGGCAGCATTTTATTATTGCATACCGTTTCAAAAGACAACGCGGATGCATTAGAGAAAACGATAGAAGCTCTTCAAAAGAGAGGGTATACTTTCAAAAGCCTTGATGACTTACAGCTGAAAAAGTCTGCACCTCCCTTATTATTTAATCCTTAAACAGTGCCTTTGTATGATACAAGGGCGCTTTTTTTATGAATAAAAATCGCTTAATGTGTGATGAAGTTGGTAGAAGCGGTTCGTTTCGTCTACAATAAGAAAAGCAACTTCTTAGCGAAGAAATGAGTGAAAAAATATGAAATATACAAAGCAAGAAAATCCAATCATGAAAATCGGTCAAACGTTTCCGCTTTCGATCAAACGACTCGGAATCAATGGAGAAGGAATCGGATTTTATAAACGCCAAGTGGTATTTGTTCCTGGTGCTCTTCCTGGTGAAGAAATTCATGTGGAAATCACAAAAGTGTTTCCGAACAGAGCAGAGGGAAAAATTAAAAAGATTAAAAAGAAGTCAAAAAACCGGACCACTCCTCCATGTCCCATTTATGAGGAATGCGGAGGCTGCCAGCTTCAGCATTTAACCTATCCGTCACAGTTAAAAGAAAAAAGAGATATTGTGGCTCAGGCGTTTGAACGATACACCAAAATTTCTAAAGAGAAACTTCCTCTAGAGAAAACGGTTGGAATGAAAGAACCATGGTATTACCGAAACAAGAGCCAGTTTCAAGTAGGCAAGATAAATGATACAGTCATTGCTGGGCTATACAGCAGCAATTCTCATAAACTGATCAATATTGATCACTGCCTGGTTCAGCACGAAGATACGAACATCGTGACGAATAAAGTTAAACAGATCATACGTGATCTTAACCTTCCTGTATATAACGAAAGAAAGCGTACAGGGAGCATCCGCACAATTGTGGTTCGTACTGCTTTTCGTACCGATCAAATACAGCTTGTTCTTGTTACTGCTACAGAAGCTTTTCCTAAAAAAGAACTGTTCATAGCAGAGGTCAAAAAACGTCTTCCGCAAGTAACTTCATTTGTTCAAAATGTTAATGAAGAAAAAACATCATTAATTTTTGGTGATCAAACAGAAGAGGTATACGGTAAAGACACGATAACAGAGCATTTAGGAGATCTTAGCTTTGAACTATCTGCACGTGCATTCTTTCAATTAAATCCGCAGCAGACAGTTAAACTTTATGATGAAGTAAAAAAGCAGGCTAAACTGACAGGTAAAGAAAAGGTGGTAGATGCTTATTGCGGCTCAGGAACAATAGGTATGTGGCTGGCTGATGGGGCAAAAGAAGTACGAGGTATGGACATTATTAAAGAGTCAATAGAGGATGCTAGAAAAAATGCTGAGAAACATGGGATTACGAATGCCCAGTATGAAACGGGCAAAGCTGAAAAACTGCTGCCTAAATGGCTAAAAGAAGGCTGGCGACCTGACGTGATTGTTGTAGATCCGCCAAGAACGGGCTGTGATCAAGCATTTCTTGAAACCGTTGCAAAGATAAAACCAAAACGAATGGTTTATGTTTCTTGTAATCCTTCAACTTTAGCAAAAGATGTCCACATGTTGATAAGTAAAGGATTTGAAGTTGAAAATATAAAGCCTGTGGATATGTTTCCCCAAACCGCACAAGTAGAAGCTGTTTGTTCATTGGTCTTAAAATAAAACCAGGTTAGCATGGGGAGGCTTTCTTATGACTTCAGAAAAAGAAAAGATGATTAACGGCAAAATGTATCGGTCAAATGATCCGCAATTAGAGAAAGAGCGCATAGAAGCCAGAAGGTTAACGAGATTATACAATGCAACTCTCGAGAACGAGACCGAAAAGAGGAGTAAGCTGATTAAAGAACTATTTGGCTCAACGGGTGAAAACATTGGTATAGAACCTAACTTCAGATGTGATTACGGGTACAACATACATGTTGGGGGAAACTTCTACGCAAACTTTGATTGTACAATCTTAGATGTTTGTGAAGTCCGTATTGGAGATAACTGCATGCTCGCCCCCGGAGTTCATATCTATACGGCAACACATCCATTAGATCCTGATGAACGAAACTCAGGTAAAGAATTTGGAAAACCTGTTCATATTGGAGATAATGTTTGGCTCGGAGGCGGTTCAATTATTAATCCGGGGATAAAAATCGGCAACAATGCTGTTATTGCATCAGGAGCAGTAGTCACGAAAGATATCCCAGATAATGCAGTTGTAGGTGGAAACCCAGCAAAAATTATTAAAGATCTTTCAGTAAAATAATAATTTTATTGCTTCAAAAATTCTGATATATACACACTATCCACAAGGTTTTCCACAGAAACTGTGTGTAATCCACAATTTTTGCACAGAATTGCACATAATAAGTTATATGGTTTATCAATTTATTCACATTATACACATGACTGTTGATAACTTTATCCACAGGTTATGCACTTTCGAAAATTCCTTATATTAAAAAAAGACCTGCTATCCCAGCAGGTCTTTTTGCACTTAGCGACGGCCTTTTTGTTGGCGTCGGTCAGCGGCTTGTGCACGAGCTTGCGCTTCAAGATCGTTTTGATCTGCCAATTCACTTGAGTACTCGACGTCAAGTCCTTTGGCTTGAGAAGCATTAGCTTTGTTGTGCGATGGGGACTTTCGGTTACGTTTTTCCACAAAAATACCTCCTTAAAGATATACAATGTTTGAAACGTAAATCAAAAGCTTGTGAGGAACTTGCCCTCGAACTTAGAATGTGCAGAATACTAAATTCTGATACAGGAAGAATTCACCACTTATGAATAGTCTTCATTCGTCATTTCTTTAGTTTCTGCAACAGATTCTGCAGATTTTAATTCCTCTTTGTAAGTGACTTCTTGCGTTTTGGTTAAATCATTATTTCGCTCTTTAGCTTCACGTTTGCTGCTTTTCATAATAAAGACCTCCTTTAAAAATTTTCTAAAGTTTTTTGTGTTGCTCTTCATTGAAAAATTGATTGAAGTGAAAGGTGCAAGACTCCTGCGGGACGAGCGGTCAGGTGGAGACTCCTAGGGCGCAAAGCGGCAGGAGGCTCACCGCACGCCCCGCGGAAAGCGAGCATCCTGTAACGGAAATCAACTGCTTTCAAGAGCATCAAAGTTGTACCGAAAAAGCCAAAAAAAGACCACCTTCAAAAGATGAAGGTGGTCTTAGTATGTGCAGGCTTTATTAACATGTTACGTGTATTAAGCTTCCTTTAATTGCTCTTCTGCCACTTCAAGCGGCTGAGTACGCAGCTGATGCATTAAATAGTTATCTTTTTCAATCTGATAAAGGTTATAAATTTCTTCGCCTTGATTGAGCTGGTCATAAATATCCTTGCGTGATTCATTTGCAAGTGTCACATAAGGGATTTTTTCTGCAGCTTTTTGTGAGCGAATGTTTACCTTTCGGATTCTCATAAATACGGTATGAATATCCTTTTCAAAAAATAACTCAGAAAAGAATGCTTCTTTTGCTATGTTATTATAACCCTTGCCAAAGTATGGCTGACCTATCCATGTTCCAAGAAACCCGTAGCCATCTTGAACATCGAATAAATTAATGGTGCCGATAGGATTATGCCACTCATCCAAAATCGTTCTGGAAATGATTTTTCCTTGGTCTTCTTCCTCGATCGTTTGCTTCGTTAAGAACATGAATTCTTCAAACGAAGCAGCTTTTTGACGTACAAAAGGGAAGACGTCTGGGTGCACCATTAAATTGTAAAGAACATGACTTTCTGATAAATCACGCTTTTTCAACAATTTAATCCCTCCTAGAGGGCAGAATTATCCCCCACCCTCGAATTAAGAATAAAAATTAATTCGGGGTGGGAATCGAACCCACTAGGACCAGTCATAGCTGGTGGCGCACCAATTGCCTTCCCTTGCTCAATATTTAATTTATGAAAATAATTTTGGTGTTCAAAGGAGCACTTTTTAGTTAGACCGGATTAATTAAAATCCGCATGTTGCTCTTCTTGTATCATAAGACATTTTTCTAAAAAAGAAAATAGTTATTTTGTAGATTTTTTGTAAATTATTTCGCCTTCAATCATCGTCATAACAGGGGTTGCAGAAAAGTGGAACGGATGCTCTGTCCATAAGGATAAATCAGCATCTTTCCCGGGTTCAATACTTCCGACACGATTCGCTATTCCAAGGTTTCTGGCTGGTGCAATCGTGATTCCTTCAAGCGCCTTTTTTTGGCTTAATCCTTCCCGTACTGCAATAGCTGCACAAACGTTCAAGTATTGGATAGGGATATATGGATGATCAGTTGTGATCGAAACTTCGACATTATTTTCAGATAGTATGCGATACGTGTCCCATGTTTTGTTTTTTAGTTCAATCTTAGACTTTCGGGTTAATGTTGGCCCAACGCTGACCTTTAGATTTAAATCTTTTAACAAATCTGCAATTAAGTGTCCTTCTGTACAGTGCTCAATTCTGAAATCCAGGTTAAACTCTTCTGCAAAACGGATAGCTGACAATATATCATCTGCACGATGAGCATGAATGCGCACAGGTATTTCGCGATTTAATGCTGCAGCAATCGGGGCGACACGAAGATTATCTTGATAAGCAGAACCCTGTGCCTGGTAAAAAGCTTCACGGAGCATACCCATAATTCCCATGCGGGTAATGGAATCATTGTGGCGTCCGCTATGAATCCGTTTAGGATTCTCTCCTAGTGCAATTTTAAGTCCTGCCGTTTCTTTAATAATCATTTTCCTTATATCATGGCCGTGTGTTTTAATAACTGAAGTCGTGCCGCCGATTACATTCGCGCTTCCTGGCATGATGTGGGCGGTCGTAACCCCGAATCGTACAGCATCTTTAAATGCAATGTCCAGAGGATGACAGCCATCGATCGCACGAATATGCGGAGTAAGCACCTCGTGTGTTTCATTAGCATCATTTCCGGCCCAGCCAGTTCCTTCATCGTAAAGACCCAGATGTGTATGTACATCAATAAATCCAGGGAGAAGATGAAGGTTTTCTGCATGTATAACCTCCATTTCAGAAGCAGGCTCTATTGAAGTTTCAACGGCAACGATCTTGCCGTTTTCTATTAATACATCTCCTTGCTCCAGCTCAGAGCTTGTTATTGGATATACTTTTGCTTTTTGAATTAACTTCTTCATAATGAATCACCTAGTCATTTGTTTTTATTAGGCTCATTTCGAAAAAATTGTTGCTTTTGAACATTTTATTGGAGTACGCTTCTTCGACTAGTTGATTGGAGCGGAAATCAACATCATCTAGTAGCAACAAGTATTAGGAAAACAGCCTATTATTATCATTGTAACAAATCATGTAAAGCCCCCTTTAGGTGAGGAAACTTAAACACATAACCTAAGTTTATCGCTTTTTCAGGAAGTACTTGCTGGCCTTTTAAGATCAGCATGCTCATTTCACCAAAAAGGAGCTTAAATGTAAATGAAGGGGCAGGCAGCCAGTGCGGACGGTGCATCACTTCACCTGTAACTTGGCCAAACTCTTTCATCGTAACAGGATTGGGAGAGGTAACGTTTACAGGACCTCTATAATCATTGTCATCTATGGCTTTTTGAATTACCCATACAACATCCTCTATATGAACCCATGAAACCCATTGGCTGCCGGATCCAACAGTTCCTCCTGCAAAAAAACGATAAGGGAGAGACAACTGGGGAAGGACACCGCCATTTCGTCCAAGAATGAGTCCAAACCTCGTAATCACAGTTCGGCAGCCTAACTCACTTGCCTCACTTGCTTTTGTTTCCCATGCTCTTACAACTTCGGCTAAAAAATCGGTACCAGATGATGTTGTTCTTTCAGTAAACACTTCCGATCCTGAAGTGCCATAATAGCCAATTGCTGAAGCGTTAATCCATACCTCAGGCTTTTGGGGCATTTTTTGAACGAGTCGCAAAAGGTTTTCGGTCACTTTTAAACGGCTGTTTAAAATTGCTTTCTTCTTCTCTTCAGTCCATCTCCCATTAATGGACTCGCCAGCAAGATTTATCACAGCGTCAATAGGAGGAAGCTCAGTTTCTTGTTCGGCTAGCCATTGAACATAATGAACTTTTCTTTCGTTTGTCTTTTTATTGCTTCTTGTAAGAATGAATACTTCATTTCCAAATGAGGTTAGATATTTTGTCAGTGCACTTCCAACAAAACCTGTGCCTCCCGTAATTAAAATATTTTTCAAAAAAAATCCACCTCTTATCATAATATTATTTAAAAATTAAGAATATTTGTTATAATTCATCTTGTACATATTATAGTACCACTATTGAGGAGGAGAAAATGCATATGGAGCTTCAACGAAATGTACCCGCAAAAAAGAAGAATCTTTTTTTGAAAGCGCTTTTGTGGATAGGTATAGGGCTAGCTGGAGGAATTGCACTTTCAGTCATTGCTCTGCAACGGGATGAAAAGATCAACGCTATTTGGTTTGTAGTTGCTTCTTTGTGTACGTATGCGATCGCTTATCGGTTTTATGCGCGATTTATTGCAACAAAGATTTTCAGCCTCAACAAAAACAATGCTACACCTGCTGAAAGATACACGGACGGAAAAGATTATGTCCCAACAAATAAATGGGTTTTGTATGGACATCACTTTGCAGCTATAGCAGGAGCTGGTCCACTTGTCGGTCCGACATTAGCTGCACAAATGGGATATTTGCCAGGGACTATTTGGATTATTGTCGGAGCAGTACTGGCGGGGGCAGTTCAAGACTTTGTTATCTTAATAATTTCTATGAGACGCAGAGGTAAATCACTTGGTCAGATTGCTAAAGAAGAAATTGGACCAGTTGGAGGTATTTTAGCTTTAATCGGTGTTTTTGCTATTATGATCATTTTAATTGCAGTACTTGCATTGGTCGTTGTTAATGCACTCAAATCCAGTCCATGGGGTACCTACACGATTGCAATGACGATTCCTATCGCTCTGTTTATGGGCATTTACATGCGTTATTTAAGACCGGGTAGAGTTGGAGAGGCATCAATAATTGGTTTTGTTTTATTAGTTTTCGCATTGATCAGCGGTCAATGGGTTGCTGATTCCGCAACACTTGCACCACTTTTTACATTTGATGGTGAAACATTGGCTTGGATGCTGATTATTTATGGTTTCTTAGCATCAGTGCTTCCTGTCTGGATGCTCTTAGCACCGAGAGACTATTTAAGCACATTCTTAAAAGTAGGAGTAATTGGAATGATGGCACTAGGTATTTTAATTGTTATGCCTGAAATTCAAATGCCTGCTCTTACAAAGTTCATTGATGGTACTGGTCCTGTATTTGCAGGTAATCTATTTCCGTTCTTGTTTATTACGATTGCATGTGGAGCGGTTTCTGGTTTCCATGCTCTTATTTCTTCAGGAACTTCACCTAAATTGATTGCAAATGAAAGTCATGCTCCAATGGTAGGTTATGCGGGGATGCTGACAGAATCTTTTGTAGCTGTTATGGCTATGGTTGCTGCAACATTATTAACTCCTGGAATTTACTTTGCAATCAATTCACCAGGGGCAGCAATTGGTCCTGATGTTGCCACAGCAGCAACAACGATTTCTTCATGGGGCTATACCGTTTCAGCTGATGAGATTAATGAACTTGCTAAAAATGTAGATGAAGAGTCTATTCTTTCCCGAACAGGAGGAGCACCTTCACTCGCTGTGGGTATTGCACAAATATTTTCACAAGTTATAGGCGGGCCTCAATTGATGGCTTTCTGGTACCACTTTGCGATACTTTTTGAAGCGGTGTTTATATTGACCACCATTGATGCAGGTACAAGGGTAGGGCGTTTTATGCTTCAGGATCTTCTGGGCCAGGTGTATAAACCACTTAGAAAAACGGATTCAATGGCCGCCGTTTATTTTACAAGTGCACTTGTTGTAGCAGGCTGGGGTTACTTCCTGGTAGTTGGTGTTACAGATCCTTTAGGAGGAATTAATACCCTGTGGCCATTGTTCGGTATTGTTAACCAGATGCTCGCTGCAATCGCTCTAATTGTAGCAACCACTGTTATCTTAAAAATGGGGAAAAAGAAATATGTGTGGGTAACGTTAATGCCTCTTGCCTGGTTGATGATCGTGACATTCTATGCTGCGTGGCAAAAGATTTTTTCTGATATCCCGAAGATTGGTTTCTTAAAGCAGGCAGAGGTTATGAAAGAAGCTGCAGCAAGCGGAAACTTGCCGCCTACTGTCCCATCCATTGAAGCTGCAGAGCGTCTTGTTTTTAATAACACATTAAACGCTTATTTAACAGCGATCTTTATGCTGCTTATTTTAGGTGTGCTAATTGATGCAATGAGAATCTGGTATAAAGCCATCAAGAGTGATAAACCTTTAGAAACGGTTGAAGAGCCATTTGTACAGACAAAGCTTGGTGAGGTTTCATGAGTTCTAAAGCCGCTTGGGAATGGGTGAGAAGTATCTTTCAAGTGATTTTTTATATAGGAAAAGGCATATCAAACCTGCCTGACTACCAAGCTTATGTAAAACATTTGGAGAAAAACCATCCTGAAAAGAAACCTCCAACTGAAAAGGAGTTCTTTGCGGAATTACTTGAAAATAAATATGGCGCTAACGCAAAGCGCTGTTGATAAGCTAAGAACAAGTGCAGGCTGCACTTTCACGAAAAAGCATCTTCTCTAATGGGAGGATGCTTTTTTCTAATAAAAAACGAATTATGGTACACTAATGGTTGAAAGAAGGTGGGTAGATGGCTGTAATAACAAGGATTTCTGCTCAGCAAAAAAATGATGAACGATTTAATGTATTTATTCAAAAGGGAAAAAAAGAAGAGTTCGCTTTTAGCGTGGATGCTGATGTTTTAATAAAGTTTCAGCTGCAAAAAGGTATGGAGATCGATGAGAATGAATGGGAAGAAATCATCGAAGAAGACGAATATCGAAAATCCTTTAATAAAGCACTCCATTTTTTATCGTATCGAATGCGGACTGCCCATGAAATAGAAGCGTATCTTATGAAAAAAGAGGTCACTGAATCCACGATTAAAAGGGTAATCGATAAATTATCAGAGTATGATTTTGTTAATGATAAAACTTTTGCGGATTCGTTCGTGAAAACTCGTATGAATACTTCTTTTAAAGGACCGGGTGCTATCCGCCAGGAGCTTAAGAAAAAAGGAATCGGTGAAGGCGATACGGAAGAAGCGCTTGACCAGTTCACATATGAGGAACAGCTGGAGGCTTCCGTGAAGTTTATTCAAAAACAATTCAGAAGCAATGCAAAACGTTCTGAAAAAGAGCAAAAGCAAAAAATCGCTCAGCAGCTTCAGCAAAAAGGATTCAATTGGGAAGTGATTGAGATGGCTTTCCAAGAAGCAAAGATCAGCCAGACTGCTGAAGAAGAAAAAGAAGCCCTGCTGGCTCATGCGAAAAAAGCGCATCAAAAGTATAAGAAATACAGCGGTTATGAGTACGAGTCACGCATGAAGCGGTTTTTATACAGCAAGGGCTTTGATTCATCAGTTATATCGGAAGTTCTAAATGGTGAAGAGCTTAACGATCTATAAAAATTTCTGATCGGTTATCGTCCTGATCAAAAATCATTTTTGCTACCGTTTCTGGAGATTTTAAACGGGAGCGGTCTTTAATGTGATCTGTCTCATCCCAAAATGGCGTATCCATGCCACCCATATAGACCGCTGTAGGGAATATACCGGTTCCTTCCCATTCTTTAACGAGGCTTTCTGTAAAACCGCGTACAGCAAATTTAGTCGCACAATAGACAGATTCATTCACTTTTCCTCTTAGGCCGGCAGTAGAGATAATGTTAATGACCTTGCCGAAGCCTTGTTTTTTAAAAAGAGGAAAGACTGCTTGTGAAGGATAAATCGTTCCATACACATTTGTATTGACCATGAGCTCAATATCGTCTTTTGTTAAGGCGTTTAGAGGTTCAAAAACACCAATTCCTGCGTTGTTTATTAAAAGGTGTACAGATTCTTTTTCAAATATTGCCTGTAAAACGGTTTGTACTTGCTCATAATTGGCAGCATCGCAAACTTGATAGGAAACGCGATTATCATTTTGCGTTATAGATTGTACGGCTTGCTGAAGTTTCGTTTCCGTGCGCCCGATCAGGCATACATTAAATTCTTTGCTGTATTGCTTTGCTAAGGCCAGGCCAAGACCTGAACCGCCGCCTGTAATAATGACAGTTTTATTCAAAATAATCACTCCTATGTAAAGTAGGTTTGAATCCACGTTTCAGCGTACAGAAAAGAGAGGAAAGATTCAAATGGAAAAAAGATTTAGCGAGATGACTGAGTCTGAAATTAGAGCAGAAATTGCTTCCTTAAGGGCAAAAGCACAAAAAGCAGAACAGATGGGCATGGTAAGTGAGTACGCTGTTCATGAACGCAAAATTGCTATGGCTAAATGCTATCTGATGGATCCTGCAACCATTGAAAGCGGAAAAGAATATGGCATACAAGGAGATCCCGGCTCCACTTTTTCTGTTCTATACTTAAATGGTATTTTTGCCTGGGGCTATAAAAATAAACAAAGTAATTTAGAGGCACTGCCGATTTCGGTGCTGGAATAACTAAAGGATTTGTAAAAGACTTCTTCGACAAGTTGATTGTAGTGGAAGGTGCGAGGCTCCTGGGGGACGAGTGTGACAGGTGAGACTCCTATGGCGCAGAGCGGCAGGAGGCTCACCGCACGCCCCCCGGAAAGCGAGCACCTGTAACGGAAATCAACCACTTTCAAGAACAACAAAGCTTTACGAAACATAAATAAAGAAGCGATAACAGGACCGCTTCTTTATTCTTCACTATGAACGCTTACGTGTTTGAATTTCAAGCACATAGTTATTTAGTGCTTGCTGGGTCTCCCCATTCACTTGATTGTACGCATGCTTCGAATTGGCACGCGGAGAGTGAAAGGGGTCAGAGTATTTTCCGTTAAATCGTGTTGATGAGAAGTAATCTTTCTTGTTCAACTGATTCACCCCCCAGAATGAAATTCATAACCGCAAGAGTTACTGATCATCTCGGTGTTGATTGGAAAGAAACATTCGCTCCTGTGGATGGTCGCGAGTTGATCCATCTGGCCGTTTAGAAGAGAACTCTTCTTTTGCTCTCGGCTCACCTGAGAAGGAGATCCGATTAGGGAAGTTTTTCGATTTGTTACGCATGTGGTATTACCTCCTTTAAATCGGTTCTCAACTAGTATGAAACGTAATAGAAACCTTTATGTGACGGGGCTTTCTTTAAAAATTGGATAAGGAGGGAGAATAATGGAAGAGCGTTTTGACAGATTAGCGAAAATGCTTCAAAAAGTGAACCCTGGCCTAAGTTGTCAAGAATCCAGGGAATGGGTGGAAGGATTATGGGAAGATTTTGAATCAACTCGCGCAAAAGCAGGGAGGGAATATGAGGGACAAAATGTAACCGAGAAAATGGTGACACAGCTCATTAATTCCTACGGCCACAAGCTGCACGAATACTTCTCCAGCAATCCGAAATTTCAGCGATTCATTAAAAAAGACGGGCCTATTAACTAAGCCCGTCTCTTTACTTATTCATTGTTGTTTAAAAGATCCATCGGTGAGAAATCCATTTTCTTTTTAAGACGGTCTTCAGAATATACCCATCCCGTATAAGATGTGATAATGTTCAGGTTCTCATCGAGCTGGACCATGGCAACAAAGGGATAGTGACCTTTGCTTCTGTATCTTAAATCGATAAATTGGACCATATGTCCATGATCATTTTTTTCAATTTCCCATCTGTGAACAGGGGAGAAGGATAGAAAGGCAGAAATATTTTTATCCAATCTTGCCGCATCGACGATTTTTGTCTGGGGAACGGGGAGCCTGTCAAATGTATCCCAGATCGTCACTTTTCCATTTTTTAAACCAGCAACGAAAAATTCATGCTTTGATTTAATGGCCAAATGATATTGTCCCCAGCGCATTGTGGGACTCGCATATATTTCTTCTGCTTCTGGTATTTTTTCTAAAACGATTTTATTTACCTTTTGACGTGCAAGAATGCGCCAGATGTAATAAAAGACAAGAATGACATATACGGCCAAGAACGTATATCCTGGGTGCATTCCCACATACCATAGAAGAAGTCCAGCGATATGAAGGAAAAAGATAAATGGATCAAAGATGCTAATCACACCTAAAGCAATCCATTTCTTTGATACAGGATATAATGCCTGTGTACCATAAGCGTTAAAAATATCTACAAAAACATGCAGGAAAACAGCAATAGCGGTCCATAAGAGCAGCTTTCCGCTATCTGGCTGCGGGACAAATAGTGAAATGATACCGAATAATAGAAGCGGCCAAATCACCAATGCTGGCAGGGAATGGGTTAAACCCCTGTGATTACGAATGTAGACTGCGTTGTTTTTTAGCTTTAGAATAGTATCAAAATCAGGAGCCTGGGAACCGATTAAAGTCCCGGCAAGGATGGCTTGGGATGTCGCTGGATCATTTGCAATTGCAGGGTCCAGCATGGCTAAACCGCCTAATCCCAACCCCATCACAATATGTGTGCCTGTATCCAAGGCGACCACCTCCTATAAAGGGAATGGAGTGAAAGTTAATGTTAACAGTTTTCATGGAGTATAAAGTAAATCCAGAGACACTTCAATCATATGAGTACGAAATGGCATCTGTGATTGACGAGCTTAAAAAACTAGGCGCAGCCGACATTCAGTGGTACAAAGCTGCGGATCAGCCGTCGCTTTATGTTGAATATTTTAAGGTTAACGATAAAGAAGCATATGAAACGATAAAAGAAAAACGTACGTCTTCAGATCACCCTGTTTTTTCAAAACTTTTCCCGTTTGTGTCAGGGGGAGCAGAAAAAATTCACTGCTGGGCGTTTGAAAAAATGAACGAAAAGGAAGATTTCTAAATTGAACACAACAAGTAATAGTTTATTTTCCCTCGATGCGTCATATGTGAAACAATTTCAAGAACAATTGCTTACTTGGTATGGTGTAAATAAGCGCACTTTGCCTTGGCGCGAAAACCAGGATCCCTACCGTGTCTGGGTATCCGAAATCATGCTTCAGCAAACAAGAGTGGATACGGTGATTCCTTATTTCGAACGGTTCACAAGTCTTTTTCCTACTCTTCAAGATCTTGCTTATGCTGATGAAGAGAAAGTACTTAAAGCTTGGGAGGGTCTAGGTTATTATTCCCGAGTTCGAAACTTACAAACCGCTGTAAAGGAAGTATGCGAATCTTATGGCGGAAAAGTGCCTGATACACCAAAGGAAATAGCAGGTTTGAAAGGTGTTGGTCCTTATACTGCTGGAGCCATTTTAAGTATTGCTTATGGCATTCCTGAACCTGCTATCGATGGCAACGTGATGCGTGTTTTATCAAGAATACTCTTAATAGAAGAAGATATCAGCAAGCCTAAAACCCGGATTTTGTTTGAAAAAGCTGTTCGTGAACTCATATCCCACGAGGATCCGTCATCCTTTAATCAGGCGATGATGGAGCTTGGTGCGTTAATCTGCACACCTAAATCACCAGCTTGTTTGCTTTGTCCGATGAGGGAGCTTTGTAAAGGTTTCGGGCAAGGAAAACAGCATGAGCTTCCTGTTAAGCTTGGTAAAACAAAGGTCAGAAAAGCAAAGATGGCAGCAGGAATTTTAACTGGAGAAGATGGACGTTTCCTTATTCACAAAAGACCTTCAGAAGGTTTGCTGGCAAACATGTGGGAGTTTCCGAATACCGAATATGTTGGTGAAAACAAAAATGCAGAAACAGATTCGTTAAAAGGATATTTGGATGAAAATATTGGTGTCGAGGTTTTGCTTGAGGAAAAGGCAGGCTATATTGAGCATGTTTTTTCACACTTAAAATGGGAAATCAATATATGGCAAGGGAAAATGCTGGATGGTTCTGAAGAGCTGCCGCCCGATTGGAAATGGGTAACAGCAGACGAACTCGATCAGTATCCGTTTCCTGTTTCTCATCAAAAAATTATTCAGCTTATAAAGGAGGCGATTATTGTATGAACTTAGAACTCGAAGGAAAAGCAGTCCTCGTTACAGGCGGATCAAAAGGCATCGGAAAGGCGATTGCATATGCATTTCTGGATGAAGGTGCAAAAGTTGGAATTGTAGGAAGGACCTTTAGTGATTTGGAATCTACTCAAAAAGCAGGCATCGAGATTTTTCAAGGGGACGTTACAAATGAACATGATCGGGAACGTGTGATGACAGACTTCTTGGAGAAGTTCGGCACGATTGATGTACTCGTCAACAATGCGGGCGGCAGTAATGGATCAACTGTTATGGAAACTAGCATGGAGCAATTTGAAGAAGCGATGCATCTGAACTTTTTGTCAGCTGTGGACTTGAGCAAGAAAGCTGCTGAAGTGATGAGTGCTAATGCCGATGGGGGAGCCATTATTAATATTTCATCCATCTTCGGCCGTGAATCAGGCGGAAAGCCGACTTATAATGCAAGTAAAGCGGCAATGATCTCTTTCACTAAATCATTTGGAGATGAGATGATTTCCAAAGGTGTCCGTGTAAACGGGGTAGCTCCTGGTTCTATATTGCATGAGACAGGAAATTGGAAAAAAAGATTGGAACAAGATCCAGATAAAATAAATGCATTCGTTCAAGAACATATTTCGGCTGGACGTTTCGGTACAGTCGAAGAAGTTGCAAATGTAGCAGTATTTTTAGCTTCTAAGAGAGCTTCCTGGGTCGTCGGCAGCACGCTGAACGTCGATGGCGGTCAGTCTTATAGCAATTTCTAATAAAACAAGCCCTAGCGAAGCGGAGGGCTTGTTTTTATGAGCGCCATACGGAATTTATGAGCGCCATACGGAATTTATGAGCGCCATACGGAATTTATGAGCGCCATACGGAATTTATGAGCGCCATACGGAATTTATGAGCGCCATACGGA
>NZ_JBHYPU010000002.1:223518-249786 GCF_042746035.1 Fictibacillus sp. NPDC058756
ATACGGAATTTATAAGCGCCATACGGAATTTATGAGAGCCATACGGAATTTATGAGCGCCATACGGAATTTATGAGCGCCATATGGAATTTATGAGCACCTATAAATTAAAAAGATCCCCAGCATGCTGGGGATTCACCTTATTCAATCATATTTAACTTCGGTCCCGTGTGTCCAATCAGCTTCGCCGCGCTTTAAGCCGCCGCGAGCTTCGATTTCTTTAATAATTTCTCTGTGTATACTCGTGCCTTCTTCGTTTAGATAAGGTGCCATCTGCTGCAGTGAGTGATGAAAATAGGCGAGCTCTTCGTCTTTCCATTCATTTTTGCTGGTCATACTCAGTTCGGTCATATCTCTTCCTACATACATGATTTCAATCCTCCTTAAATTAGTGTAATCATTCATTTATCCCCCGTTTTTCTATCTTTTAATACTGGAAATATATATTAATAAAAACTCCTTATAAAACCCATCCCACCCGGGTAAATTAAATTTCGTGGAGGTGAAAAAACATGGACAAACAACAACAAAGACAGCAACAAGCGTCTAAGACAAACGCTCAACAAGTTCGTCAACAAAACCAACAGTCTCAAGGTGGTCAATCTTACGGAACTGAATTTGCTAGCGAAACTAATGCTCAAGAAGTTCGTCAGCAAAACCAACAGTCTCAACAAGGTAAGAACCAACAACAAAAATAACCTCTATCCAGGAATGCTCCCTAATCACTAGGGGGCATTTTTTGGTTTAATTTTTTATTAAAAGGCTCTTTTCTAAAGGATTGTTGATTTTGGTTCTTATTTCTCTCTTCATTTGCAGGTTGAATGAAGCGCAAGGTGCGTGCCTGCCACATGAGTAGCTTCTCGCTAGGCATGCGACGAGGAAGCCCACATCGGTAGCATTTACTTTTAGACGCAGGAGCAAGGATACTTCCTTGAAGCGGTCAGGTGGAGACTCCTAATGGCGCAAAGCGGCAGGAGGCTCACCGCACGCCCCGTGGAAAGCGAGCATCCTGGAGCGGAAATTAACCACATTCAAGAGCAACAATGAATAAGAAAACAGCTATTAAAAAGCAGTACGTTTTCTATACATAACCGATGGGAATACTAATTAGAGCGGAATTATTATAAAAAAGGCGTTATTTTTTAAAAAACAGGGACAAGTACATTTCCAAACTATTCTTAAAACGATATAATAAAGTAGAGAAAAAAACGTGTTTTGTAAGAAAGCAATGATCGGGAATGAAAAAACAAATGTAGAACGAGGTTTAATCATGGAGCTGGTGAATTACCGACAAATGGATAGAAGAAAGGAGAGTCAGCAACTCAATAGGTAACATTAGCTTCCGGAACTCGGGCAGAAAGGAGAGAGAGATGAGTTTTCCTGCAACCGGAAGTATAATCAATATTCAAAGCTACAAACATAATGGCTACCTCCACCGTAACTGGGAGGATACTGTCATTTTGAAAGGGACTCCAAGTCAGGTTATCTGCGGTAACGACCGGATACTGGTTACCGAATCTGACGGCCGTCAATGGCGGACAAGAGAACCTGCTATATGCTATTTTAATTCTAAGCAGTGGTTCAACGTGATTGGCATGATACGGGAAGATGGTATCTATTATTACTGCAACCTTGGCTCCCCTTTTATGTGGGACAAGGAAGCATTAAAGTATATTGATTATGATTTAGATATTAAAGTCTTTCCAGATGGAACTTATATCTTACTAGATGAAGACGAATATGAGCTTCACAAAAGGATGATGAGGTATCCCAGTCAGCTGGATACGATCATTCAAAAAAATCTTCAAGAATTAATCATGATGGTTACACAGAAAAAGGGACCTTTTGAACCTGGATTTGTGGAACAATGGTATGAAAGATATTTAGAATTTCGTTAAAAAGGAAAACCTGTTGATAGCCGGCAGGTTTTCTTTTTATGAATACAGAATGGTGTGATATGCATGGATAGTATCAAGCGGTATTTGGCTTTTGTTAAGCCTTACAAATGGCAGATTTTCTGGACGATTATAATTGGTCTTGCTAAATTCGGAATTCCTTTAATGACTCCGCTTATTCTCAAATATGTGGTTGATGACATTATTCAGACTTCGTTGCCGTTTGATGAAAAGATGAATAAGCTATATTGGCTGATGGGCGGTGCAGCTGTAATATTTGTTGTTCTTCGTCCACCGATTGAATACTGGAGACAGTATTACGCGCAGTGGGTCGGAAGTAAAATTCTATATGATATCCGCGATAAGATGTTCGACCACATTCAGCGCTTAAGTCTTCGTTTTTATTCAAACAACAAATCAGGAGAAATTATTTCAAGAGTCATTCATGATGTTGAGCAGACGAAAACGTTTGTAATCACCGGCCTTATGAATATCTGGCTTGATATGGCAACCATTATTATTGCTGTAGCCATTATGTTTTCCATGGATTTCTGGCTGACCATCGTCGCGTTATCGATGCTGCCGGTCTATGCGTTTTCGGTAAAATTTTTCTATGCCCGTCTCCGCCAGCTGACAAAAGACCGTTCACAGGCACTTGCAGAAGTACAAGGGCATCTGCATGAACGAGTTCAAGGTATGTCAGTTATTAGAAGCTTTGCTCTTGAAGATCATGAACAAGTTCAGTTTGATAAGCGCAACTCGAAATTTTTAAATAAAGCAATGGATCATACGAAGTGGAACGCAAAAACATTCTCTGTAGTAAACACAGTGACAGACATCGCTCCGCTGCTTGTTATTGGTTTTGCTGCATATCAAGCCATTAGCGGGAACATCACGATCGGTGCCTTAGTAGCTTTTGTGGCATATATGGACAGGCTTTACAATCCGTTACGGCGCCTTGTAAATTCTTCAACAACACTAACTCAATCCATTGCTTCTATGGACAGGATGTTTGAATTCCTGGATGAATCTTATGATATAGAGGATTCTCCTGGAGCAAAGCCTCTTAACAATGTAAAAGGGGCACTGGACTTTGAAAATGTTTCTTTTACATATAATGAGGAAGAAGCAGATGTACTGCATAACGTCTCGTTATCAGTCGTACCTGGGGAAACGATTGCCCTGGTTGGAATGAGCGGGGGAGGAAAGTCATCGTTAATTAGTCTGATTCCCCGGTTTTACGATGTAACAGAAGGAAGCATCAAGCTTGATGGAACAGATATACGAGATTTTCAGGTAAGATCTTTACGTGATAAAATCGGGATGGTTCTGCAGGATAATATTTTGTTCAGCGAGTCTGTGCGCGCGAACATCCTCATGGGAAATCCGGATGCTTCAGATGAAGAGATGATCTTAGCGGCTAAGGCAGCGAATGCACACGATTTTATAATGAATCTGCCGCAAGGATACGATACTAGAATAGGAGAACGCGGCGTAAAGCTTTCAGGCGGTCAAAAACAGCGTGTTGCCATCTCAAGGGTATTCTTAAAAAATCCACCGATCCTAATTTTAGATGAAGCTACGTCAGCACTTGATTTAGAAAGCGAGCACCTTATTCAAGAAGCGCTTGAGAAGCTCGCAAAAGACCGGACAACTTTCATCGTTGCACATCGGCTGTCTACAATTACTCATGCAGACCGCATCATTGTTATTGATCATGGAAAAATCGCCGAAATAGGCAAACACAAAGAATTAATGGAAAAACAAGGACCATATTATGATTTATTTACAGTTCAACAATTAAGTTAAAGAAATTAAAGACTGGCAGATGCCGGTCTTTTTTTCACAATCAGAATGTATAACTTGTTAGCAAGATGATTTTCGACGTGGCAACAAGTCTAGGTCGGTCGAAAGTATAAGCCCAACTAAAGCTGACGTGAAAGGCTTGGCGTCAGCTAAGTTTTCTTTATGTAATCTTTCATGAAATAAATCCAATAAAAGTATGACTTTGTACCTACATCAAGAGGAGTATTTGTCGATTATTCTGAAAATTAATTATTGTCAAAATGTCAGAGTAGTGTCATAATTCACAACAGAGAAGTAATATTCTAGTAAATTTGACAGCTTAGAGAAAGGAGTGAGATCTCATGGGGAATCCAGTTTTAGAAGTTAAGAATCTGAAAACTTCTTTCCTGACAGAGGATGGCGCAATTCCAGCTGTTGACGGTGTCGATTTTCACATCAATCCCGGCGAAGTTTTAGGAATTGTTGGTGAGTCCGGCTGCGGCAAGAGCGTAACATCACTATCTGTCATGGGCTTAGTACCTACCCCGCCTGGGAAGATCGAAGGAGAAATTCTCTTTAAAGGTGAAAATCTTGCTTCTGCACCAGAAAAAAGGATGCGGCAAATTAGAGGCAATGAGATCGGAATGATTTTTCAGGAGCCGATGACAAGCTTGAATCCGGTTATTACAATCGGTGAACAGCTTATTGAATCACTGCGTATACATAGAAAATGGTCAAAGAAAGAAGCATGGGGCAAAGCGATTGAAATGCTTAAACTGGTTGGATTGCCAAGAGCTGAAGAGCTTGTAAAAGAGTATCCGCATCAGTTATCGGGTGGGATGCGTCAGCGCGTCATGATCGCAATGGCCATGATCTGTGACCCGAAGCTTCTAATCGCGGACGAGCCTACAACTGCTCTTGATGTAACGATTCAAGCCCAAATTCTAGATTTAATGAAGCGGTTAAACAAAGAAACAGATACTGCCATTATGATGATAACTCATGATCTTGGTGTAGTTGCTGAAATGTGTGAACGAGTAGTTGTTATGTATGCTGGAAAAGTAGTTGAAGAGGGCTATGTGAAAACCATTTTCCAAAACCCGCAGCATCCATATACAGTAGGACTGATTAAATCAGTACCAGATATGAGGGAAAAGGTTGGAAGACTTTATTCCATTCCTGGAAATGTTCCAAAGCCTGGCTCCATTAAAACAGGCTGTTCATTTGCACCTCGCTGTGAGCATGCAGGAACAAGATGTATCTCTGAAACTCCGCATCTTAAAACTCAAGAAGGCAGCCATCAAGTGAGATGCTGGCTTTATGAGGAGAAGGGAGTGAACCTGCATGAGTCAGACACAGCCATTAGTTAAGGTAGAGAATCTTAAAATGCATTTTCCGATTAAAGGCGGAGTGCTAGGCAAACAAGTCGGCGAAGTAAAGGCTGTGGATGGTATTTCCTTTTTTATAAAAAAAGGAGAAACACTTGGACTCGTGGGGGAGAGCGGATGCGGCAAGTCCACAACAGGACGAATGCTGCTGAGACTTTTAGAACCTACTGAAGGAAAAATTTACTTCGAAGGCGAAGATATTACAAAACTTTCAACAAACGCGATGAGAAAGAAACGCCGCGAAATGCAGATGGTGTTTCAGGATCCTTTCGCTTCACTCAATCCGCGTCATACGGTTGAAAAGATTCTAGAAGAACCTTTGATCGTTCACGGTGTAAAAGATAAAGCCGAACGAAAAAGAAGAGTTAAAGAATTACTTGAAGTTGTAGGGCTCAGCAGCTGGCATGCAAAACGCTATCCTCACCAATTTTCAGGAGGACAGCGTCAGCGGATAGGGATTGCCAGAGCTCTTGCTGTTAATCCGAAGCTGATCATAGCGGACGAGCCTGTCTCTGCACTGGATGTTTCCATTCAATCTCAGGTGCTGAACCTGATGCAGGATCTGCAGAAAGAATTCGATCTAACATATCTGTTCATCGCACATGATTTGGGAGTTGTACGCCATATCAGTGACAGAGTTGGAGTGATGTATCTGGGGCATATCGTGGAACTTGCCGATAGTGAAAAACTATACGACAACCCGAAACACCCATACACTCAGGCATTATTATCTGCTGTTCCGATTCCAGATGTTGAACATCAAAAGGACCGAGTCATTCTCCAAGGAGATGTACCGAGTCCGTCCAATCCGCCAGCCGGCTGTCCGTTTCATACGAGATGCCCTGCAGCGATGGAACATTGTGCATCAGTAAAACCTGTTTTAAAAGAAGTTGCTGAAGGCCACTACGCTGCCTGCCATTTATACGAATAAACGGTAAGCGCGTACATATACAAAAAGGCACTATCAAAATGAGAACTGGGGGAAAGAAGATGAAGAAAAGTCTATTAACTTTATTTGCTTTAATGCTTGCTTTATCGCTTGCTTTGGCAGGTTGTTCATCAGGCAGTGACAGCAGCAAAGGTGGAGACGACGAGAAAGTCGATCCGAACAATGTAATGATTTACGGCCGCGGCGGGGACTCTGTTGCACTTGATCCAGCTGTTGTAACAGACGGTGAATCTTTCATCGTTACAGAACAAATCTATGAGCCGCTAGTAAACTACGGCAAAGACAACACAGATATCGTTCCTGGTCTTGCAAAAGAGTGGAAGATTTCTGATGATGGGCTAACGTACACATTCACACTTGAAGAAGGCGTTAAGTTCCATGATGGCGAGAAGTTCAATGCTGACGCAGTAGTTAAGAACTTTGACCGCTGGGCACAAAGTAAAGATGGCGAAAAATTCGCTTACTACGGATCCATGTTTGGTGGATTTGAAGGTGAAGAAGGACACGTAATTAATGATGTTAAAGCAGAAGGTGACTACACAGTAGTTATTACACTGAACAAGCCACAAGCTCCATTCCTTAAGAACGTAGCTATGAGCCCGTTCGCAATCGCGAGCCCTAAATCTTTAGATGGCGACAAGCTAAGCAAACAGCCAGTTGGTACTGGACCTTTCAAATTCAAGAGCTGGAAGCCAAATGACACAATCGTACTTGAAAAGAACGCTGATTACTGGATGGATGGTCTTCCAAAACTTGATGGTGTTACTTTCAAAGTAATTAAAGATAACTCTTCTCGTTTAAATGCTTTAACAAAAGGCGAGATCGACTTAATGGATGCTCTTAATCCATCTGATATGAAAAAAGTAACAGATAACGGAAAACTTCAATTGTTCGAACGTCCTTCAATGAACGTTGGTTACCTAGGATTTAACGTTGAAAAAGCACCATTTGATAAGAAAGAAGTTCGTCAGGCGATCAGCCACTTGATCGACAAACAAGCGATCATCGACAACTTCTATGAAGGAACTGCTGAACCGGCTAAAAACCCAATGCCTCCTTCAATCGCTGGTTACAACGATGAAATCCAAGACCGTGAGTATGACGAAGCTAAAGCTAAAGAACTTTTAGCTAAAGCAGGATTAGAAAAAGGATTTGAAATGGATCTATGGGCAATGCCAGTAGCACGTCCATACATGCCAAACGGACAAAAAGTAGCTGAAGCAATTCAAGCAAAACTTGCAAAAGTTAATATCAAAGCTAACATCGTAACTTTTGAGTGGGGTACTTACCTTGAGAAAGTTCAAAAAGGTGAAGCGCCAATGTTCATGTTAGGCTGGACTGGTGACAATGGAGATGCGGATAACTTCCTATATACGCTTCTTGACAAAGACACGATCGACTCTAACAACTACTCTCGTTACGCTAACGAAGAAGTTCATAAGCTATTAGTTGAAGCACAAACAACAGCTGATGAAGCGAAGCGTGAGGAACTTTACAAAAAAGCTCAAGTAATTATTCATGAAGATGCTCCATGGGTGCCGCTTGTTCACTCTAAGCCTCAATTAGCAGGAGTAAGCAAAATCAAAGGATTCGTTCCACATCCAACTGGATCTCAATCTTTCGTGGATGTATCTTTCGAATAAGGTATGGCGGGGAGTATGGCCTAAAATAGCCTGCTCCCCTTTTTTTGCAAAATGACTTATTACCCTATCATACTTGTAATTCTTCGGAGAAAGAGGTGACCCTATGTTTGCCTATACTATCAGACGGTTAGCAACGCTCGTTCCTGTACTTCTAGGAATGACATTTATAGTTTTTATGATGATTCGTGCTATCCCGGGGAATCCAGCACAATTAATCTTAGGGCAGCAGGCCACAAAAGAAGCCGTTGCATCTTTAACAAAGCGACTTGGGTTAGATCAGCCTTGGTACACACAATTTATCGATTATTTAAAAGGTCTATTTACTGGAGATCTAGGAGTTTCACTTAAAACGAACGTACCGATCGCAGAGGAAATCTGGCCATATTTAGCAGCGACTATTGAATTAGCGCTTGTAGCGATGATAATCGCAATTGTAATTGGTATTAATGCTGGTATCGTATCAGCTTGGTTCCAAAATTCATGGTTTGACTATGCGGCAATGGTGCTCGCTTTAATAGGGATTTCTATGCCGATCTTCTGGCTCGGTTTGATGGAGCAATATGTATTTTCTATCCACTTTGATTTATTGCCTACCACTGGCCGTGATAATATTCGTGTCCCGGTAGATCCAATAACGCACTTATATCTAATCGATACTCTGATTCAAGGCAGAATGGATCAGTTTGTGGAAGTGGTTAAGCACCTTATCTTACCTGGTGTGGCCCTTGGAACGATCCCAATGGCAATCATTGCGCGTATGACACGATCAAGCATGCTTGAAGTAATGCGTTCTGATTATATCCGTACCGCTCGTGCAAAAGGGATGAAAATGTTCTGGGTCGTTTACAAGCATTCATTGAAAAATGCTTTAATTCCGGTTGTGACGGTTATCGGATTGCAAACAGGATTGCTTCTAGGTGGAGCTATTCTGACAGAAACAATCTTCGGATGGCCTGGTATTGGTACATATATTTACGATGCTATCTCTTACCGTGATTATCCGGTTATTCAATCAGGTATTCTTGTGGTGGCTACCATCTTTGTATTAATTAACTTACTCGTGGATCTGCTCTATGCAGCAATTGATCCGAGAATTAAATTTAAGTAGGAGGGATTAGAGAATGTCAGAACTAACTAGATCACAACCTCCCGTAGTCCCGCAGCCTGATCCGCAGCCTCAGCATATGCCAGTGGAACCTGTGGAAGACAAAGTAATCTCTCCTTGGAAAGATGCTTGGAGAAGTTTTAAAAAGAATAAAATTGCACTTGTCGGCCTGTCGATCGTATCCTTTTTTATTTTAATTGCGCTGCTCGCAGATGTGCTGGCTCCATACGAATATAGTAATGTTGAGCTGAAAGACAAACATATCGCGCCATCGGCTGAACACTGGTTCGGAACAGACGAATTTGGCCGAGATATCTTAAGCCGTATTATACACGGTGCTCGCATTTCTTTATGGGTTGGCTTTTTCTCAGTAGCAGGTTCTGTAATCGTAGGTTCATTGCTAGGCATCGTAGCAGGTTATTACGGGAAATGGGTGGATGGCATCATCTCGCGTATTTTCGATATCTTGCTTGCGTTCCCGAGTATCCTGCTTGCGATCGCAGTAGTATCTGTACTAGGACCATCCTTAAAGAACGCTTTGATTGCAATTGCAATCATCAACGTTCCAACGTTCGGACGTTTACTGCGTTCAAGAGTGCTTAGTGTAAAAGAAGAAGAATACATCACAGCAGCACGGGCAATCGGTATGAGTGACACGAGAATTCTCGTTCACCATATTTTGCCGAACAGCTTAGCTCCAATCATCGTTCAAGGAACACTTGCTATCGCAACAGCAATTATCGAAGCGGCAGCTCTAGGATTCTTGGGAATGGGTGCTCAACCGCCAACTCCAGAGTGGGGTAAAATGCTTGCTGATTCGAAAGACTTCATTATCCAGGCACCATGGACGGTATTGTTCCCAGGTCTGGCAATCATGCTGACAGTATTAGGGTTCAACTTGATGGGTGACGGATTACGTGATGCACTCGATCCGCGGATGAAGAGCTAAAAGATAAAGGGAATGAGGAGGCTTGGCCCTTGCCAAGTCTTTTTTCATTTGTCTTGAAGAAGCTTGTCAATATGGTAAACACGTGATTTAGTAGAACCCGAAATTGGAAGATTTAAAGAGCGGAGGAGGTGGTTCGTTTGATCGCTGGAATCCAAATGCAAAAACTGTTTGCATTCACGGTTTGTAATTTTATCAGAAATTAAGTAAGCATAATCCTGTAACGCTTCAATATGAGCGGTCTTTGAAGATTCCTGACACATCAGGCAACTCCAAGTACCCCATTTATACTTCATAACCGAGTAAGTGCAATTCGGGCATAATACACCACTTAGCAGCTCATTTTTGTTGATATTAAAGAGTTTACAAACATCTGTATCATAGGGAATATTAGATTTGGTTAGTAATTTCGAGAGTTTCTTAATTTGTTTTTGATTAAAAATAGATTTGGTATGTTTATAGGAGAGATCGTGAAATTTTTGTTGAAGTCCGTGACTTTTTATTACTTTTTCAAAAGCTTCTTTATAAGTAGGGGATGCTTCAATAATAGCTGACGGATGTGTCAAGACCACAAGTGATTCAATAGGTATAAAATCGAACTTATACATTTTTAGGATTTGGGAAAGATGGTAACTTTGACGTTTAACTTGTTCTATGGGATTTGGAAATGCTTCTCTTTTATTCTCATATGTCCTAATAAGCTGCGAAAACCGGTCTTCGAAATATAGATGACCAGCTAAATACTTGATTTCGAGAATCGTAAGGAGTTTGGAGTAATAAGCAATGTATCCATTTGAAAGAAATAATCATCCTGTAAAATTCGAATCCCATGTAGGAAATAAATATCATTCTTAGGTAAATATCGATAAAAATAGTCCAGAGCCTGCTCTCCTTTAAAACCAAATGAATGATTACGCAACTGATTTTGAAGTTCCTGTTTATGAATGTGGTCTTGAGGAATTCTCCTCAGCAATTTTGATATTTTTGTAACGAAAATGGGAGTTGTTCTCTTATTTTTAATAACTTTGCCTCCTTATTTAGTTAATTCGGTAATGGATCTTCATTTTGTACTATGATTTAGTTCGATGCAAAAGGTGATATAGTGATTTCTAGATATTATGAAGGATTTATTCCGGAAATTCACTACATAATCCCGCGAGTTTTGGAGTTAATCCCGCGAGTTTTTCCAATAATCCCGCGAGTTTTAACCATATTCCCGCGAGTTTGCATATTTAGACCAAACCGACATCCCTGCACTAAGCTGATCAACAAAAAAACCAGCCCCCACAAAAAGGCTGGTCTCCTTATATCCTCATCTAGTCTTCAAATCGCTGATCCAATTGCACTTCGCTGTCGTCCTGGTGATAGTTCTTAAAGCTTTCTACCAAAGTGTTCAGATGTTCGAGCTGGTCACTGTAATCGATAATTAGCGCGAAAACAGGGAATAGCTGAATCCATTCTTCGTTTTCTGGACTTTTGTAATAGCTCATGATGCATTTCATAAGCGACTTTTTGCTGATTTCATCGTCCATGTCGAGTGTGTGCTGTGCTCTGATTTTATCCGTGTATTTCAGCAGCATTTGTTCGTGGAAGTTCGTTAATCCATCGAGTTTCAGCTGAATCAGTTCCTGAAGCGGTTCAGGCATGTTGTATAATTCGTTCTCATGCCGGTGCAGGCTCTTCAGCAGCTCCAGCGCTTTGTTGGTCGTCTGGATCATCTGCCTGTAGAGTACAAGCTTCCGGGTTTTTGAATATTTGTTCGTCCTGAAATAAGTTCGTTCTTCTTTATATAATAAATAGTATTGATCCATCTTAAAGCGGTTTTCTTTAAGATGAGTCAAATCTTCCTTAATAGCATTATGTTCTGATGCGTGTCTCGTGATCATGCGAATCCATTTAATAATTTCATCGGTATGACCTGAGATCTTATAATACAATTTTGTTTCGTATTTGGGAGGCATAAATACCAGGTTTACTAAGAATGCGGATAGGACACCCAGCATAATGAGCAAAAACCGGTCCACAGCAAAACCAATAAAGTTCTCTGTGTGGCTCTCCATAATCACGATTACCGTAACAATTGATAACGGGATTGTTTTTTCAATTTTCATCTTTAAGTTGGCTGCGATAACGAGTACAACGACAAATCCAATTACAAACGGGTTATTGCCTAGCAAAATAACAAAAATAATAGCAAAAATAGCACCTACAAGATTCCCTTGAATCTGTTCCAATATGGTTTGATACGACCTGTAGATCGAAGGCTGAATCGCGAATGTTGCAGCAATAGCCGCGTAAACCGGCTGATCCAGTTGAAACAACATTGCCAGGTAGATCGATAGCGATATGGCTAAACCCGTTTTAATCATTCGGGCTCCTAATTTCATAACTGCGATAATTCCTTTCTCATAAAAAATGTTAATAATCTCAAACACTATAAACTGTTTTGTAAGTTTAATCAAGTCAGAGTGTGTTAACAAATTGTGAAAATTACAGACTTACATACCGTATGAAAAGACGCCGGTATTTATTACTTGTTTTTCCCATAAAATAAAAAAAAGAATCCGTTCTTGGACGGATTCTTTATACAGCATTAAATATTAAAGTCTGCTGAAAGCTTTTCCAGCTGCTTCAATTGTTGCCATAACATCTTCTTCAGTATGTGCAGTTGTTAAGAACATCGCTTCATACTTAGATGGTGCGAGGTTGATACCTTCGTTAAGCATCTGTTTAAAATACCTTCCGAAAATCTCTCCATCCGTAGCTTCAGCTTGCTCATAATTAACGATCTTTTCATCTGTGAAATAAAGAGTTAATGCACCTTTCAAGCGGTTTATGCTCACTGAAACATTATGCTTCTCAGCTTGTTCTAGCAGTCCTTTTTCTAGAATCGCACCTAAACGATCCATCTCTTCATATACACCTTCTTGCTGCAATACTTCCAAGCATGCAATTCCCGCAGAAATGGAAGCAGGGTTTCCAGCCATCGTTCCTGCTTGATATGCGGGTCCGAGCGGGGCTACTTTCTCCATGATCTCTTTTTTGCCTCCATATGCACCGATTGGAAGTCCGCCGCCGATTATTTTTCCAAGTGCTGTCATGTCCGGTTTCACATCAAGTAAATCTTGCGCGCCTCCATACATAAACCGGAAAGCAGTAATGACCTCATCGTAGATTACGAGAGCGCCATGCTCGTGTGTAATGTCATTAACCGCTTGTAAAAACCCTTCTTTCGGCTCAACGATTCCGAAGTTCCCCACGATCGGTTCCACTAGGACAGCAGCAACCTGGTCGCCCCATTTGTCCATGGCAGCACGGTAAGCATCAACATCGTTAAAAGGAACCGTGATAACCTCTTGTGCAATACTTTTCGGAACGCCTGCAGAATCCGGGGTACCCAGTGTGGATGGGCCAGAACCAGCAGCAACAAGGACTAGATCAGAATGACCGTGGTAGCAGCCTGCGAATTTAATGATCTTATCGCGGCCGGTATAAGCACGGGCAACACGGATTGTCGTCATAACCGCTTCAGTTCCAGAGTTTACAAAGCGGACTTTATCCATGGCCGGCATGGCTTCTTTAAGCATTTTTGCAAATTTAACTTCAAGTGCAGTGGGTGTACCGTAAAGCACGCCGTTTTCAGCAGCTTTAACAATCGCTTTTGTTATATGCGGGTGAGCATGTCCAGTAATAATGGGGCCATATGCAGCCAAGTAATCTATATAGCGGTTGCCATCCTCATCCCAAAAATAAGCACCTTCAGCGCGTTCCATGAAAACCGGCGCACCGCCGCCAACTGCTTTAAATGAACGGGAAGGGCTGTTCACACCTCCGACAATATGTAAGAGAGCTTCATCATAAAGAGCTTCAGATCGAGAGTGATTCATATATGTAATTCCTCCTTAAAGACTAATAAACCTTGATTACAACTAGTATTGTAGCATGAAAAAGGGATACAGACAGGCATGGAAAACTATCCGCTAATTTCTGAACTATTTGAGTTTTAGAAGAAGGATAGGATACACTATCCTAGTGCTTGAGTTTCTCTAAAGGAAACTCTAAATTTTGCTTTGCAAAATTACAAACACTAAAAATACCCTACTTATTTTAAAAGGCTCTTCATTAAAAGATTGTTGCTTTTGAGTAATTTTGTTCCATTCACTTCTTTGACAAGTTGAGTGGAGTGCAAGGTGCGAGACTCCTGGGGGAGTAACGGGACAGGTGAGACTCCTAATGGTGCGGAGCGCCAAGGAGGCTCACCGCACGCCCCCGGAAAGCGAGCATCCTGTAACGGAAATCAACTACTTTCAAGAGCGACAAAGTTTGCGAAAACAGCCTTATTAAAAAACCTTATATTATTTCTTTTATTTATTTTGGAGGCTTCCTTATATGGAGAATATTATAGATGTTCAGAATCTCAGGAAAGAGTTTAAGTCCTTTTCGAGCCGCCAGGGTTTGAAAGGGGCGTTTCGTGATCTTTTTACACGAAATTACACGATAAAAACAGCTGTAGATGATATTTCTTTTTCTATTAATAGAGGAGAGATGGTCGGATATATTGGTGAAAACGGAGCTGGTAAGTCTACTTCTATTAAAATGCTTACTGGCATCTTAACACCGACTGACGGCAAAATAGTTGTAAACGGCATGAATCCGCATAAAGAGCGGGAGAAATTCGTTAAGACGATCGGAGTTGTATTCGGTCAGCGTTCGCAGCTTTGGTGGGATATCGCGGTTCAGGAATCGTTCAGGCTGTTAAAGAAAATCTACAATGTACCTGATCAGCAATATGAAGAGCATATGAAAGATGTAATCGAAACGCTCGATATCGGACCGCTTCTTGATAAGCCAGTCCGAAAGCTGTCACTCGGACAAAGAATGCGGTGTGAATTGGCGGCTGCACTCATTCACAATCCGCCTCTGCTGTTTTTAGATGAGCCGACAATCGGTCTCGATGTTCTTGTAAAACTAAAGATTCGTGAGTTCTTAAAGCGCATCAACGAAAAGTATGGAACGACAATTCTTTTAACGACACATGACCTCTCAGATATTGAAGCTCTTTGTGAGCGGGTTGTCATGCTTGATGAAGGAAAGATTATTTATGATGGTCCGTTAAAAGAACTTCGTGAAAACTGGGCAGAAGGAAAACAGATTCAGTTCCAGTTCAGTGAAAAGGCATCATTGGAAGAATTGCAGAACCTAACGAAAGATCATCTTGTCGTTTGGGAACAAGGTGAAAGCGACCTTATTTGGGTGGCTTCTGTCGACAGTGATGAAACAGTGATATCAGGAGTTATAGGAAAAGTGACGGCTGTTAAAAAGATTGCAGATTTAAAGATTCTAGAGATCTCAACAGAGGAAATCATCCGTAACATCTATATTGAAGGTGCTGTTCGTCATGGGTAAGTATATTGAAATGATCCGCATCCGTTTCTTAATGATGCTGGCTTACCGTACAAACTATTACAGCGGAATTTTGATCTACAGCATCAATATTGGAGCTTATTACTTTTTGTGGAGCGCGATCTATGGCGGGAAGGAAAACATTCAGGGTCTTTCGATCACACAGATGACCACATATATTGCAGTAGCTTGGATGGCAAGAGCTTTCTATTTTAATAACATTGACCGTGAGATTGCGATGGAAATTAAAGAAGGAAAAGTAGCGATCGAGATGGTTCGTCCTTATCCATATTTAAATATGAAGATGATGCAGGGACTAGGTGAAGGGATCTTCAGGTTACTATTCTTTTCTGTTCCTGGCATGGTTATTGTTGCGCTCGTTTTCCCGGTTGAGTTATCGGCTAACGCCTGGACTTGGATTTACTTCTTTATATCGATTGGCTTCAGCTTCATTATTAACACACAAATCAATCTGCTTGCCGGAATTGCAACGTTCTTCTTATTTAATAATGACGGACTGATCCGAGCAAAGCGTGTGGTGATCGATCTGTTTTCAGGATTGATTCTGCCGCTTAGTTTTTATCCGATGTGGGCGCAGAATATTATGAGCTATCTTCCGTTTCAGGGGATCAGTTACATTCCGAGTATGATTTTTACTGAAGGGTTTAAAGGTTCTCAAGTATTTGAAGCTATGATCAATCAGGCGGTCTGGTCAGTTATTTTAATTATCCCTGTGTATGTGCTATGGATTTTAGCGAAGCGCCAGCTTGTGGTTCAAGGGGGGTAGAAACAGATGGAATATTTATCGATCTTTTTCCAATATGCAGGACAATATTTAAAAACAAGGCTTACTTACCGTGCCGATATGGTTGTGGAGATTTTTTCTGATTTTCTGTTTCAAGCCGTGAACCTCATGTTTATCCTTGTTGTTTTCGGACATACGACACTGCTTGCAGGGTGGAGCAAGGACGAGATGATCTTTATCTATGGATTCTTCCTTGTGCCGTTTGCGATATTTTCTTCCTTTTTTAACATATGGGATTTTACAGATCGTTATATTGTAAAAGGGGAGATGGACCGTATCCTTACAAGACCGGTTCACAGTCTATTTCAAATCGTGCTGGAGCGAATGGAGCTTGAATCATTATTCGGTGCTGTAACAGGATTGATCGTTATGTTTTATGCGGGGGGCAAGCTGGGTCTCGAGATCAGCTGGTACGACCCGTTTATCTTTCTGCTTCTTGTTTTAGGAGGAGCACTCGTATATGCGGGTATCTTCATCAGCCTTGCTACGATCGGATTCTGGTCAGATTCGCGGACAGACATCATGCCTATGATGTATAACATCGGTAACTATGGGCGGTATCCGGTTGATATATATAACAAAATCATTAAGTACGTGCTGACGTGGATTCTACCGTTTGCGTTTGTTGGTGTATACCCTGCCTCTTACTTTTTAGAAAGGGAAGAGTGGTATACGTATGCCTTCTTAACACCAGTAGTCGGGCTCGTATTCTTTATGATCGCCGTAACTTTGTGGAATGTCGGTGTCACAAAGTACCGAGGTGCAGGAAACTAAAGAAAACCGTTCTCCAAAAATAGGAGAGCGGTTTTTTGCTTAATAGAGAGTTCGTTTATCAAAGCTTTTCTCAAGGCTTTTTGTCATGACGTTCACACACAGAATCAGGAAGGTGTACGCGACAACAGGGACCATAACAACAAAAGGCTCCAGCATCAGTTCCCGGTGATACATGCTGATCAGTCCAGTCCATTCGTTCGAGACAGTCGCATAGTTATTGAATTGATCATGCACTTGACCTGAAGTGATTTTAACCCCTCCGATAAATAAATGATAGATGGCTAAGTGAAGCATTAAAGTAAGCACTTGTGAAAATTGCCTGCCGGCGAGTACAAATAGCCGTGGCCACAAATGCGGCAGAACATGGCGTGCCGTAATTTGTAATGGGGATGCTCCCATGTGTTTTGCGCAAGTCACATATTCATTTTGAGATAATGAGTCAGCTGTTTCTGCAATTATTTTCCCTAATGGAAAGATCCCTACTGCAACAAGGACAACCAGCTGAATGACCAACGTTTCTGTATAACTGAAAACAGACTGTGTTCTAAGCTCATAAAAAAGGAGCGGAGATAAAACAAGCAATACAATTAGTGATTGAGGTACAAATTGAAAGCCCTGCAGCAAGCCGCTCACCCAGCTTTTTTTAAACAAACGTTTAAAAACAAGACCGCCAATAAAAGATAGGAACATTCTTGTAAGTGTAATAACCAGAGCGAAGAAAATCGTATATTTTGCCCCATCCACTATTGCATAAAATAAATCTTTGCCATTTCTGTCGGTACCGAACCAATGCTCTTCAGATGGACTGAACGGTGGGATTTTCAATGACTTTTGATCGAAATTATACTTGAATTGCTGGACAGAAGGTTCAGTCATAAAAATGGGTACCGTTATACTTAATAATAGAATGATCGCCAGCAAAATTGTTCCTGAATAAAAAGCGTTTAACTTACGCAACATCTGAAATCCTCTCTTTCTTAATAAACAATTTTACCCCTTTTACCGCTGCAAACAGAGGAAATGCGATAAGCATCAGCAGAGCAGCTCTCGTAGCAGCGGGCTGTTCACTAAGCAGAATTTGTATAATTCCATTCAAATTAAAGAGATATTCCAGGATGATCATCTGACTGAAAAGCAGGAGCATGATAAACGGAAGATGAATAGACAGTTCGGAAATCGTATTTTTTAAAAGGTGATGAAAGACTATATGTGAATTTGAAAGACCTTTTGAACGTGCAAAGGTAATGTAGTCCTTTTCTATTTCTGTCTGGGATAATACGAGCTGGAGCCTGAATAAATAAATTGCCGGTACGATGCTCAATGTTATAACGGGTAACAAAATGGAAGGTTCTCTGCTCGATGTAAAAGGATTTGCTGCAAGGAACCCCGTTTTTTTATAGATCCAGACAACCGCTAATTGAATGCAAAACACAAAAAATAAATCAGGCAATGCTTCAAGAAGCTCGCTAATGCGTAATGCCGCTTTCTTAAATGAAGAGGGAAGAAGTTCGGCACACCAGCCCAGCATAACAGCGAGGATGAATGCAGCAACAAAGCTAATCAGCAACAAGATTAAAGTGTAAATAACAATATCCCAAACCTCAGGAAACAAAGGGATTTCATAGATCTCATTAACGAATTCGTAGGAAAGGTTTACGGGCATAGGCTCTATGATCATATTTTGAGAATGGACGTATAAAGTAAGGGAATCAGGACTTGCGAGATTCTTAAGTGCCACTGCCACGGACTCAACATATCGTAAAAGACTAAATTCAATCCCATCATCACCAGCGAGAAAGGATGGAACAGCAGCAATAAGAATAATGCTAGAACATAGTAAAAATAATTGTTGAAGATTTAAGATTACTTTTCTCATATGAGGGCTCTCCTTTTTTAAGTTAAATCAGGCATAAAGATATATTCATCTAAGACTGGCTGCTGCATGAACTGCGTAACTTCTGTCCTTAAAGATTCCAAGCGGTCACGTTTTCCTGTGTAAAATACGTAATATCCTTTTCTTTGAGTTTCCACTAAGCCGCAAGAGAGTAATAGTTTTAAATGGCTTGATACAGTGGCTTCGGTTAATCCGAATTTATAGGCAAGCTGTTTCGTGCTGTATGGGTGATGAAGCAGATCCTGCAAAATCTTCAAACGGGTTGGTTCACTGAGTGCTTTTAACAGTGAAATTAAATCCTCGGGAGGCTCTTGGTCTTTTTCTGAATCAGGAACCGCAACATGAAGAGCAATTGCAACGCGGTCTTCATTGCAGCAAAGCATCACGTGAGGTGTTGCGTAAGTAGACGGCTGGATGACGAGTCTAGGAAACTCTTCAAAGGAAAAGGTGTACACATCGTTCTTTTTTATCTTTATATTTTCGGACGTAACGGTTACATCAGGATGAATGCTGTTTAATGTTTCAATCTTTGAGGATATGAGTTCTTCTTTAAAATTGTCAGATGCCCTTGCAATCCAAGGAGTTATCCGGAAAAGCTCCTCGGCAAATAGATGGCGGTTATAGTCATAAAAGAAATCACAGAATCTGCTTTTCCAGCTCGCTGTTCTTAATAGAATGTCTTTTTCAATAGAGTGGAGGGGTGCAGTTGCCGGATTGTTCTTCCACTTCAGCAAGCTGTCTGTTCCATATTTCTCTCCAAGCAATAGATAAGCAAAAGTTAAGTCGGGAACTCTTGCTAACTTTTCAATTCCTTCTTCTACCGTTTCCTCGTTAAATTGAAATTCGTTTCGGATGTTTATAAAATACATCCAGTCATAAAAATGCGGTCCCCATTCCTTTATAAGCAGCGCGAGATCTTGAGGCAGTTGGTTGAGCGCTCTTTCTGCCCATGCCTTTCTGTAAGGATGGTGTGAAGGGTTTTGAATAACGTGAAGACTGGTCATCATTTCGTTAAATGGTGAAAAATCAACAGATACGTGCATCAATTCTAACTTCCTCTCCAATTGTTGTTTATTTTTGATTAGCTATGCATCTAATTAGTTTTTGTAAATCCCAAAATTACAAATAATTTACATCTAGATGGCAGCAAAGTCAATAATAATTTAAAAAAAATCCTGACTAAAGTAGTGATTTTATGTTTTTGAATTCGTTTTGCTGTTTGAACATGGTAAAAGTCTAGTAATATGTGAGCGTACTACTTTTGAACATTGCAGAAATGAGGGATACATATATGAAGATCATGGTTATAGCAGGAAGCCCTACGGCAAAATCCAGAACACGGGGAATTGCTCAGTATGCAGCTCATCCTGAAGCGGAAATCAACCACTTCCAAAAGCATACGAATACAGTCTTTCTTTAAAACTCGATAAAGGCTGTCCTATTCACATTGAAAATCTCATAAGATAAATTGAGGTGGAAAGAATGGGACATGGCGTATTGGTCATTTTATTAATAGCAAGTGCTGCCATCATTATGCGCAGTATATGGATGCTGTTTAAACACCCTGGTATAAAAGAGCATCTTATGCCAGCCAGTCATCTGCTGGTTTTATTCATTGTGTATGGAACGATAATTTCAGGTTTTGGAATGATATACGCTTTATTGTCCATTATGGGTTTTCCGGTAATAAAACTTGAGCTGGAACAAAGTGATTTCTTCTCGTTTATTGAAGCATGCATTTATTTCAGCAGTACAACGATTCTTTCAGTAGGATACGGAGATATTGTTCCAGTTGGTGCAGGAAGATGGATTGCGGCACTTCAGGCACTTATCGGCTATTTGCTGCCAATTGCATTTGTTCTTTCTTCAGTTATCCACCATAATAGAACAGCAAAATAGTTGTTGAAGAAGCGGCAATTAGGCTACCCTTAAAAGAGAAATTTATTTTAAGGAGGCTTATTCAATGACTGTAGAAACAGGAACAAAAGCACCTGATTTTAAATTGCCGGCGAGCAATGGGAAGGAAGTCCAGCTTTCTGATTTTAAAGGCAAGAATGTGGTTCTATATTTTTATCCGAAAGACATGACACCAGGATGTACAACACAGGCTTGTGATTTTAGAGATATGCACGGTGACTTTGAGAATACGAATACTGTTATCATTGGTATCAGTCCCGATCCTCTGGTACGTCACGATAAATTCATTGAGAAACATGGCTTGCCATTTTTGCTGCTGGCTGATGAAGAACATAAAGCAGCGGAAATGTATGATGTATGGAAGCTTAAGAAGAACTTTGGGAAAGAATATATGGGGATTGAGAGATCAACTTTTATCATTGATAAAGAGGGGATCATTCAAAAGGAATATCGAAAAGTAAAAGTGAAAGATCATGTGCAAGATGCGCTTGAATTTATAAAAGAAAATTTATCATAAGAAAAAGCCCTCAATTGGGGGCTTTTTTAACTTTCCTGCAATTCATTAACAGGGATGTTCATTTCATTATCCGGCTGTTCTCTTGTGTAAGCTCTTGCTGTTTGACTGTTTTCGTCAACAGATTGAAGCCAGACAGGAGTTCCATTATGTAAAACTTCGATCTCTTTTTCAGATTCAATAATTTGCTGAGCACGTGATACGTTCATCTTTAATCACCTCCACGATAGTTATTATGCAGCGGTGCAGATAATACTATGCTTTCATTTATAAAAAATAGGCAGGATTGCTCACCCATGATAAAATGAAATAGTGTGAATTTTATAACAGATAAATAATGGGGGTCTACATAATGAGAGATGATCGTTTAACAACATTAGCAAGAACATTGTTAACGCACTCACTTAAACTTGAAAAAGGTCAAAAGGTATTAATTACTTCTTTTATTGCAGGAAAGCCGCTAGTTAAAGAACTTGTTAAAGAAACATATAACATGGGAGCATATCCGTATGTACAGCTTGTGGACGAAGAAATTTCCCGTGTCTTGCTGACGGGATCTTCCAAGGAACATACAGAGCCACAAGTAAAGTGGGATCTAGCGAGAATGGAAGACGTGGATGCTTATATCTCCATTCAATGTAAAAACAATGATTCAGAGTTTGCTGAAATTCCAAGTGATATTTTCCAAATGAAAGCCGAGTTGAATAAGCCTGTTCAAAACCTGATTATCAACGATCGCCAATGGGTATTGCTGAACTATCCAACAACTGGTCTAGCTCAAATGGCTAAAATGAGTCTAGAGAAATTTACTGACTTCGTGCTTGATGTTTGCAACGTCGATTATAAAGCGATGGCAGAAGCGCAAAAGCCTCTTCATGCATTGATGGAACGTACCGATAAAGTACGCATCACAGGACCGGGGACAGATTTAACTTTCTCTATTAAAGGTATTCCTGCTGTTATGTGTGCAGGCGAAAACAATATTCCTGATGGAGAGGTATTTACAGCGCCAGTCAAAGACAGCGTGAACGGAAAAATTACGTATAACACGCCTTGTCCATATCATGGAACAACATTTAATAATGTAAGCTTAACGTTTAAAGACGGAAAAATTGTTGAAGCTACTTCAGACAATACTGAGAAATTGAACGAAATCTTTGATACAGACGAAGGCGCACGTTATGTTGGTGAGTTTGCAATCGGTGTAAATCCATTGATCCAGCATCCGATGGGTGACATCTTATTCGACGAAAAGATTGGCGGCAGCATTCACTTTACACCAGGTAGAGCTTATCAAGATGCTTTTAATGGAAATGAATCAGGCATCCACTGGGATATGGTCCTCATTCAGCGTCCGGAGTATGGCGGGGGCGAAATCTACTTCGATGATGTTTTAATCCGTAAAGACGGATTATTTGTTCTGCCTGAATTACTAGGGTTGAATCCAGAAAACCTTAAATAAACAGTGTGAAAAAACTAACATAGATTGCGGGATGAACTGTCCCGCTTTTTCTAATTCACTAATAATAAAAAGAAGGTGTTTTTTTATAATGATACTTTCAACTGGACGATTAAAAGATGAAATTAAAGAAGAACTTAAAGAGCGGTTTCCTGAAGAGGAGTTTCATTTTCACAACAAGATGAAAGAAGCTGTCGTGGATCTTGATCAAGCTGAAGTACTTATTTCTTATGGTGAAGATCTGACAGACGAACTAGTCGATAAGGCAAAATCGTTAAAATGGATTATGGTTATCTCTGCAGGACTGGATAAGATGCCTTTTAAAGCTCTTCAAGAAAAGGATATCCTCATTACAAACGCCAGAGGCATACATAAGACCCCGATGGCAGAATATACAATTTCAATGATGCTGCAAGTATCGAGAAAAGCAAAAGAATTAATGGAAAATCAAAAAGAGCATAAGTGGGACCGAAAAGTTCCTATGACTGAAATTTCAGGACAAACAATCGGTATATTAGGAACGGGAGCAATCGGATCAGAAGTGGCGAGGCTTGCGAAAGCATTTAATATAAA
Source organism: Fictibacillus sp. NPDC058756 (assembly GCF_042746035.1). Classification (NCBI taxonomy): domain Bacteria; kingdom Bacillati; phylum Bacillota; class Bacilli; order Caryophanales; family Fictibacillaceae; genus Fictibacillus; species Fictibacillus sp. NPDC058756. Next base: position 246,568 of record NZ_JBHYPU010000002.1, read on the forward strand.
GACGATTGGTTTTAACAGAAGCGGCGGATCAGTGCCGAACTTTGATGCAATCGTTGATCAAGAAGGAATAAACAAGCTGTATGAAGAAAGTGATTTTATTGTGAATGTGCTTCCTTCAACATCTTTAACAAAAGGGTTCATTGGGGCTGATGCTTTTTCGCGGATGAAATCGTCTGCTGTACTTATAAACATTGGCCGCGGCACTACAATAGTTGAAAGTGAACTTATTGAAGCTCTCCGAGAAAAGAAAATTCATCATGCCGCTCTGGATGTTTTCGAAAAAGAACCGCTCTCTGAAGAAAGTCCGCTATGGGATATGGAGAATGTAACTGTAACACCGCATCTGTCTGGTATTTCACCGCAATATCAGGAAAGAGCAATTGAGATTTTTAGTGATAACCTTAAACTTTACCGGAAGAGCCGGCTTTCTGAAATGATCAATATCATTCCATATGATCGGGGGTATTAATATGAAGATTTACACAAAAACTGGGGATAAAGGAACAACATCTTTAATCTTTGGCGAAAGAGTATCAAAAAATGACATCAGGGTAGATGCATATGGTACATGTGATGAAGCGAACAGTATGATTGGTCTTGGAATAAGTCAATTACCTGATGAAGATTGGGCAAAGCAAGCAGCTATCGTCATGCAAAAAGTTCAAACCGTTCTTTTTCATGTTGGTGCTGAACTTGCGACACCTGCAGGCAAAGAAGTATCATGGAAGCTGAAAGAAGATGACATTCATTTTCTTGAGGAAACGATCGATAGCTGGCAGGAAGGGCTAAAACCATTGAAGCAGTTCATATTGCCTGGAGGGTCTCCTTCTGCAAGTGCTCTGCATACAGCCAGAACGATTGCAAGACGTGCGGAGCGGCTGGCCGTCGGAGTGGAAGGTGTGAACCCTCTTGTTTTATCTTATTTAAACCGGTTATCAGACTTTTTATTCGTTGCTGCAAGATATGTAAACGAACAAATGCAGGTAAACGAACCTGTACTTCACGAAGATTTATCCTAAAAAAGCGAGTGTTCCGTATACTTCAATTGACAAAACCTGTTGTTAAGCAGTAGACTAATTATAACGATTATAAAGTAATAATTCTTAAAGAAATGGGGTGCATGACGAATGTCTAGTGCAAAGATCAATGCTGCAATTGACAATTTAAAAGTAGCAGGTGTGCGTATTACACCACAGCGTCATGCTATCTTAGAGCATCTTATTCAATCGATGTCCCATCCAACTGCTGATGAGATCTACAAGGCGCTGGAAGGGAAGTTTCCAAATATGAGTGTTGCTACCGTCTATAATAATCTCCGTGTATTTAAAGAAGCGGGTCTTATCAAAGAACTGACTTATGGAGATTCATCCAGCCGGTTCGATTGTGTGACAACAGATCACTACCATATCATCTGTGATTCTTGCGGGAAAATTGTAGATTTTCATTATCCAGGCTTAGATGAAGTAGAAAGCCTTGCTGAGTCAGTGACAGGCTTTGAAGTAGGCCGGCACCGGATGGAAATCTACGGCGTCTGCCCGGATTGCAAAAGAAAACATTAAATGAAAAAAGCTGACTTCCTAAACGGAATGTCAGCTTTATCTATTTTCTTTACGCATTTGGCGTTTAGAATTGTATTTTTCATCAAACTCTTCGCCTTCAAGACCTTTATCCATCGTAAGCGGCTGATTACAGGACATACATGCATCAACGCGGCCAAGAACTTTCGTTACTTTTCCACAATTCGGACAGACAACTTGCACTGCCTGAGTAGAGATCATTCCAATCCAAAAGTAAACACCAGCACTAGCGATCGTTGCAATAAAACCAATAACCATAAAAATAGACATTACGACAAAACTTGTCTTGAAAAACAGGCCTGCATACATGATGATGATACCTATAAACACAAGGCTTAAGGCAAACGTACGTATTTTATTAATTTTGCTCGTATACTTTATCATACCTGTCCCTCCTACGTTCATTAGTATAACATATGAACTCTGAAGAAAAGAAAAAGGATTTCTTTATTTGATGTTGAAAGATAACACACAGGATTTTGTTAATATGGGAGATGACCTTTAATGGACGATATTTTACGCCCCCTTTATCAGGAAAGAGCCAGCAACGAAAACACGTTAGGTGTTTTGGATGTTGAAAAGACAAAAGCATTTAGCCCAGGTACTGACCACTTTGACAGTATTCTTCTTATTATAGTAAAAGAATCTGATCAGCCGTGGATGATTAAACATTACGAGTTTCATTCTGGTTCAGCGGCCTTGCATGTGGTGACAGAAGAGCTATTGAATTCATGGCTCATGCTTGGCACCAATAAAAGAGCTGTTGACTGGGTAATGAACGGAAAAGTCCTTTTTAATCGAAACGAATACATAACGAGGCTAAGGGACAGGCTTCATGAATTTCCGGCAGAGGAGCGGACACATAAGATTGGACTAGAGTTCGCTAAACTTTTAAGACGGTATAATGATGGTAAGGAATTATTTCACTCTGGACAATATCTTGATGCTTTTAATAACATCATGCATGCCCTTCATCATTTAGCACGCTTGTCTGTTATTGAACATGGTTATTATCCGGAGGTAACCGTTTGGAATCAGGTGAAAATGATCCAGCCAGAGATCTTCAAGCTTTATGAAGAGCTTGTAACCGGTGAGGAATCGATTGATAAAAGAATCGAGCTTCTCCTGCTTGCTTCTGAGTTTTCACTTTCTTCTAAAACAAAACTTGGAGCCAATCATTTACTAAGTGTTATTAAACAAAAAGACGAATGGGCTTACCATGAGTTAATGGAGCATAGTGAAGTACAGGATTACGCCATCGACCTCCCAATGCTTCTTACACATCTAAAAGATAAGGGATATATTAAGACGGTTAAACGGGAAACGAAAAGCAAAAACCTATACCACCGTTATTATGCGATAAAAGAATAAACTTTTTTACAAAAAGGTGTTGACCTGTTTATGAATATCGTGCTATATTATTTCTTGTCGCTGCGACACACGGAAACAATGTTGCAGTCGGGAAACACGGTAAAAAAACAGGTTGACATCTTATTTTTGAGATGTTATCCTAATAAAGTCGCCAAAACGAGTGACAAGCTTTAAACAACAAGTTCTTTGAAAACTGAACAAAAGCAAAGGTAAGGAATTAAGAATTAATTCCGTCAGTTTTAAAACGAGAGCAAGTCAAACACTTTTATGG
>NZ_JBHYPU010000003.1:0-85796 GCF_042746035.1 Fictibacillus sp. NPDC058756
CACACCCGTTCCCATACCGAACACGGAAGTTAAGCTCTTCAGCGCCGATGGTAGTTGGGGGTCTCCCCCTGTTAGAGTAGGACGTCGCTAGGCAATGAGGAAGATGGATGAAGATCCATCTTCTTTTTTTGCGTTAAAAAAAGAGAGTAAAATAGAAAAAAGGAACGAAAGCTGACTAACAAAGACTGAGTAAGGACTTTTTTGAGTCAGCTTTTCGTTTTTCTTTGAATGTTCATTTGAAATGTCACGCCAGATAAGAGTCATGGGGCGAAAATGAAGGGTCACTGGGTGAAACGGCTTAACTTTGGGGTGCAACTCGGCCGAGTTGGGGCGGAACCTGCACCTATTCGGGTGAATCCCCCTCGCTACTGGGCGAACGTGTAAGAAATAAAGGAACACGTACCGTAAAATCACTTACTCCACCGTAATTTATGCTACACTAGGAGATAAAAATAATGGGGAGGCTATATAAATGAAAGACGTTCATTTCGATACATCAACTGTACATGCAGGCGGTCATAACAATGTTAAGTCTGTAAGCAAGGTTAAGCCAATCTACCAGACTTCAGCTTTTTCTTTTTCCAATCTGGATGATTTAGAAGATTACTTTCGCGGTAAAAATGACTTCCTATATACAAGAGTGAACAATCCGAATCAAGATGACTTTGCAAGAGGGGTAGCACAGCTCGAAAAAGCTCCAGCTGGTGTTGTCACGTCTTCAGGTATTTCAGCTATATTAGTCGGTATCCTTTCCGTAGCACAGTCCGGCGATCATATTGTGGCTTGCGAGGACTTGTACGGAGGCACTTATCAGCTTCTTTCTGATGACTTAAAGAGTTTCGGTATCGAGACTTCATTTGTCTCTTTTAATGATGTAAATGAAATTGAAAAAAACATCCGCCCTAATACAAAACTGCTCTACTCGGAATCCGTTACAAATCCGCTTTTACGAGTAGAAGATCTTGGCGCGCTTGTCCGATTAGCTAAAAAGCATGGATTAACTACGATGATTGATAACACCTTTGCTACGCCTTTTGTTTTGCAGCCGTACACACAGGGTGTTGATCTTGTCGTTCATAGTGCAACGAAATATTTAAACGGACATAGCGATGTAACGGCAGGTGTTGTTGTAGGCAGTGAGAATTTAATCGCTAGAGCTAAATCTAAAATGGCCCATCTTGGCTGCAACCTTGGCCCGTTTGACGCATGGCTGGCATCCAGAGGACTAAAAACGTTAAGCGTGCGTATGGAGCGTCATTTAGCCAATGCAAAGGCACTAGCAGGCGAATTAAAGGGAACAAAGGGTATTAAGAAAGTATACTACCCTGAGTTTGTCAGCGAAAAAGGGAACGGGGCAATCGTGACGATTGAACTGGACGAAAGCAGTGATGTTCATACGTTTTTTAAATCCCTTGACTGGATACACATCGTTCCGACATTAGCTGGAGTTGAAACTACTGTTTCCTATCCACTTGGCACCTCTCATCGATCATTGCCAGCAGAAATGTGCGAAACGCTTGGAATTAATAAAAATGTAATCAGAATCTCTGTAGGAATCGAAAATGAAGAGGATATTATTGAAGCTTTTAAAACTGCTGCTCAAAAAGCTTTAGGGCTTTAAACTGTAACATAAAAGAAATTGTTCCACTTGTCGAATCGTGTTATGATATCTGAGTGAAAGCGCTTCATCAAACACAGCAAGGGAGGCATAAAAATGAAGCCGAAACAGGAATTACATCGCGGGCTCGAGGAAAGACATATTACGCTTATGTCACTTGGGGCTGCTATTGGAGTGGGCTTATTTTTAGGTTCCGCTTCGGCAATTGAGATGGCAGGACCAGCAATTTTATTTGCATATGCTCTAGGTGGAGCAGTAATGTTTATGATCATGAGAGCTCTTGGTGAAATGGCAATCCATCAGCCAGTTGCAGGATCTTTTAGCCGATACGCAAGAAACTACATTGGACCATTATCTGGGTACTTAACAGGATGGAACTATTGGTTCTTGTGGATTGTAACTTGTATGGCTGAAATTACAGCTGTAGGGATCTACATGAAGATGTGGTATCCGGACATACCAACATGGATCTGGGCATTAGCCGCACTTGTCATAATGGCTAGCATCAACCTTCTTGCTATTAAAGCATATGGAGAGTTTGAATTCTGGTTTGCTTTAATTAAAATTGTAGCTATCGTGTTAATGATTGTAACTGGTTTAGGAATGATTATATTTGGTTTTGGTAACGGTGGTGTTGCAACCGGAATCAGCAACCTATGGGAAAATGGCGGATTTGCTCCGAATGGGGTTAAAGGTATTCTCATGTCGATGCAAATGGTTATGTTCGCCTTCTTAGGTATAGAAATGATCGGTGTAACAGCAGGTGAAGTTAAGAACCCTGAAAAATCTATTTCCAAAGCTGTAAATACTGTATTCTGGCGTATTTTATTATTTTATGTCGGGGCATTGTTCGTTATCATGTCGATCTATCCTTGGGATCAAATTGGTACACAAGGAAGTCCGTTTGTATTAACGTTTGAAAAGATCGGAATTGGACAAGCTGCCGGAATCATTAATTTTGTTGTATTAACAGCTGCATTATCTAGCTGTAACAGTGGGATTTTCAGTACTGGCCGTATGTTGTTCAATCTTGCTGAACAAAAACAAGCTCCTGCAAAACTTCATAGTGTAGGTAAAACAGGAGTGCCGTCTACAGCTATTTTAGTTTCAGCTGCAGCCCTATTAGTCGGAGTGGTACTTAACTACTTAGTTCCTGAAAAAGTATTTGTTTGGGTAACGAGTATTTCGACGTTTGGTGCAATCTGGACGTGGTCAGTCATTCTCATTTCTCAATTGAAATTCCGTAAAGGATTAAGTGACGAAGAAAAGGCTGAATTGAAATTTAAAATGCCATTATATCCTTTTGGATCTTATATAGCACTTGCGATATTGATATTTGTAGTAGGAATCATGGCTTATTTCCCTGATACACGAATTGCGTTAATAGTTGGCCCATTCTGGCTGATCTTATTAACTGCCATCTACTACGCTAAAGGTTTCCATAAGAGACCAGAAAACGCGAAAAAAGCAGCATAATCAAAGGGCACTGGAAAAAAATAAAATTCCAGTGCCTTAATATTTATTTAACACTTGCATCATACTAATAAACGTGTTATATTAATAAATGTCCGAAACAAGTTGTTGAACAAACAACCTTTTATAACGTCGCGGGGTGGAGCATGGAGCGTACGCTTCAGTGAAATCACAACGACATGTCTCGACGGATACACATCATGATGATGCATGTAGAGGAAGAGACAACAAACTCGGAAACATCATCTGTATACTTTTATCGTCGCGGGGTGGAGCAGTCTGGTAGCTCGTCGGGCTCATAACCCGAAGGTCGCAGGTTCAAATCCTGTCCCCGCAACCAATTATATTTCATGAACAACGTCGAGATACGTCTTGACTATGAACTACATCAATTACATATAAGCTGGACCCGTGGTGTAGTGGTTAACATGCCTGCCTGTCACGCAGGAGATCGCCGGTTCGACCCCGGTCGGGTCCGCCACTTTTAAAAAACGAAACAAGGTTTCGTGTTTTTTTATGTCTAAAAGTAAGTTAAACTTAAAATATACTACTGATACCTTAGGAGTTCAATCTGATCCTAAGGCTTTTTTATAAACTGATTTAGCCAAAGAGGTGGTTCCCAATGCTTCATGATGAATTTGAATGGATAAAAAGCATCACACCGAATTCTTCTTTTCAAAAAGAGTTAGTAACGGGTATTGGTGATGACGCCGCACTTTGGTCAGTAAACAAAGAAATGGATCAAGTCGTATGTGTTGATACGATGGTTGAAGGAGTCCATTTTACGAAAGATACTTTGTCACCTTATCAAGTTGGCTATAAGGCGCTTGCTGTGAACTTGAGCGATTTAGGTGCAATGGGTGCGATACCGCAGTTTTATTTAGTATCTATCGCGATCTCGAAGGACTGGAACGCGGAAGAGCTTGGCGAAGTTTATAAAGGTATGGCCAGCCTCGCATCAAAATACAAAACAGACCTTATTGGCGGGGATACAGTTTCGACAAAAGGTCCTCTTGTATTAACAGTTACCGTTATTGGAAAAGTAGAAAAAGGGAAACGTCTGCTTCGAAAAAATGCGGAGCCAGGAGATTCTGTCTTTTTAACGGGAGTGACGGGAGAATCTGCAGCAGGGCTTAAGCTGTTACTTGAAAAAACGAGACACCATCATTTTAATAGTGATGAAGAGCAGCTGATCTTACAGCATCAAATGCCGGCTCCTCATATAGAACCGGGAAGAATATTAGCATCCAGCGGTTTTCGTATCTCTTTAAACGATGTAAGTGATGGAATAGCGAGCGAACTAAATGAAATTGCTGAAGCCAGTCAGGTTACCATACATATTGATGAAAATAAAATACCTGTCAGTCCATTATTAGTCAGATACCCTAAGAACGAGCAGTTAAAGTATCAGCTGTTTGGCGGAGAAGATTATGTACTGACTGGAACGGTTGCTCAAGATCAGTTCGAACAATTAAGCATATTGTTTCAACAGCATTCTTCTGAGATATTTGAAATTGGGAAAGTTGGAGAAGCTGGTAATGCAGCAGTTTATTTGTATCGAAACGAAAACGAATCATCAGAACGAATTACAAAACAAGGTTTTAATCATTTTAGGGAAAGGTAAGGGAAGTCATGAGTGTTTATCATTTTAAAACAAAGTCAGCGGAAGAAACAATGGCTTTTGCTGAAAAACTTGGGTCAGTCCTCGAAAAAGGAGACGTTCTTACACTGGCTGGAGATCTAGGCGCAGGTAAGACCACTTTCACTAAAGGACTTGCTAAAGGTTTAGGCATAACCCGTACCGTGAATTCCCCTACGTTTACCATCATTAAAGAATACAATGGTCGTTTGCCTCTTTACCATATGGATGTGTACAGACTGGAAGACTCTGATGAAGATTTAGGTTTTGAAGAGTATTTTTCAGGTGAAGGTGTTTGTGTGGTAGAGTGGGCGACCTTTATAGAAGAATATCTGCCAAAAGAGAGACTAGAATTGGTTATCTCGCACATTGGTGAAGACGAACGAGAAATACAACTAACTCCGCTTGGGGAAAGATACGAAGAACGTGTTAAGGAGATTATGCAATGAAAGTACTGGCAATAGATACATCCAACCTAGTTATGGGGATTGCCGTATTGGATGAAGGAAAAGTGCTTGGTGAATATATTACAAACTTAAAGAAAAATCATTCGATACGTGTGATGCCTGCGATCGAGCAGCTAATGAAAGAAACGGGTGTTAAACCTGCTGAACTCGATCGTATCGTTGTTGCTAAAGGTCCTGGCTCGTATACAGGTGTACGAATTGGCGTCACAATTGCCAAAACGCTAGCGTGGACATTAAAAAAAGAACTTGTAGGTATTTCAAGCCTTGAAGTACTCGCACAAAGCGGAAAGTATTTTAATGGTTTTACAGTTCCGTTATTTGATGCAAGACGCACACAGCTGTTCACAGGTCTATATGGACAAGCTGACTCAGGTGAATTTGGGAACCTATGGGAAGACCGCATTATCTTATTAAAAGACTGGCTTGAAAAACTGCAAACAACAGATAAGAAAGTTCTATTCGTAGGAAACGATCTTCCTATTCATCAGGAAACAATAACTGAGGTTTTGGGAAGTCAGGCTGTATTTGGACTTGTGTCTGATCATAATCCAAGACCAAGTGAGCTAGGACGAATCGGTATGCAGAGGGAGCCGGATGACATCCATTCATTTACACCAAGTTATCTCCAACTAGCCGAAGCAGAAGTAAATTGGCTGAAGTCCCAGGGCAAGTAGGTGTTTCAGGTGGGAGAGGCATATACTTATAGACTTGCAAAAGTAAGTGACATTGATGATATTCTTGGCATTGAACAGTCTTCCTTCACTGTTCCTTGGTCGAGAGAAGCTTTTTACAGAGAGATCGTTGAAAATCAATTTGCGTATTACCTTGTCATTGAGGATCATTTTCAGCCGATTGGCTATTGCGGCATCTGGCTTGTGATGGATGAAGCTCATGTAACAAATATTGCGATTCTTCCTTCATACAGAGGAAGAAAGCTAGGAGAACAGCTGATGAGAGAAGCGATGATTCTCGCAAAAAGACATGGGGCAGCAACGATGACGCTAGAAGCCCGTGTCAGTAATCACGTTGCTCAGAACTTATATAAGAAACTTGGATTCCAAGCAGGCGGAATTAGAAAAAACTATTACAGTGATAACGGTGAAGATGCGTTAGTTATGTGGGTGGAACTATGAAAAAAGATGAAATCATATTAGCAATCGAAACAAGTTGTGATGAGACAGCTGTAGCCATTGTAAAAAACGGCACAGAGCTATTGGCGAACATTGTGGCTTCACAGATTGAAAGCCATAAAAGATTCGGCGGAGTTGTGCCCGAGGTGGCGTCGCGACATCATGTGGAACAAATTACGATCGTTATTGATGAAGCGTTAAATAAAGCTGAGCTTGAGCCGGCTGATTTAACAGCCGTTGCTGTTACCGAAGGACCAGGATTAGTAGGCGCACTCTTAATTGGTGTAAATGCAGCAAAGGCATTTGCGTTCGCACACGGGCTGCCGCTTGTACCCGTTCATCATATCGCGGGACACATCTATGCAAACCGTCTTGTAAAAGAGATGACATTCCCGTTGTTGTCACTAATCGTTTCAGGCGGACATACAGAGCTCGTTTTAATGGAAGAACACGGAACCTTTAAAGTGATCGGGGAAACACGAGATGATGCAGCGGGAGAAGCTTATGATAAAGTCGCTCGTACATTGAACATGCCGTATCCAGGCGGTCCGCATATCGACAAGCTTGCACAAGAGGGTGAACCGAACATTGACCTGCCTAGAGCTTGGCTTGAACCTGAATCACTGGATTTTAGTTTCAGCGGATTAAAATCAGCTGTGATAAACACCGTTCATAATGCAGCACAGCGCGGAGAAGTAATTAAGCCAGAAGACTTGGCAGCAAGCTTTCAAGCAAGCGTTGTGGATGTACTTGTGGAAAAAACATTTCGTGCAGCTGATCAATCTAAAGTGAAGCAAGTTCTTCTTGCAGGTGGTGTAGCAGCGAACAAGGGGCTGCGCAAAGCATTGGAAGAACGATTTAAAGATACTGGATATGATTTAGTAATCCCACCTTTGCACTTATGCACAGATAACGCTGCTATGATTGCGGCAGCAGGAAGTGTTGCTTATCAAAAGGGTACACGGGCTGATATGGCACTCAACGGAGTACCAGGGCTGGATCTAGAAGCGCAATAATAGAGAAAAGAGGCTGACTTAAAAGTATAAAAACTTTTAAGGTCATGCCTCTTTTTGTATAACCTTTTATGTAACGTCCATTATTAATAAGATGGCAGGTTATCGAATAATACTCGATAAGATAGCTGAAATAGGAAGGTAATTACTTATTTCTTATTTTGTAAAAATAAAAAATTCGGGGCTGCCAAAAGTAAGTTTACCTTACTTTTGGGAAAGCCCCTTGTCGACTAAAAGAGACTTCTTTCGACATTCTTATTGTGGAAAAGTTATGCACAGGTTTGTGGATATTGTGGACAATGTTTGAAAGAGTTCTACAAATAAGGGTTCATGTTATACACAATTCACACAATGTATACACAATTTTCTGTGGATAACGTGGATAAGTAGAAAATATACTTATAAAACCTAATTTTGTCTTGTGGATAACAAAAAGCTGACAACCCTTTCATAAGGTTGTCAGCTTTTGAAAGCTAAGCATTCTGCAATTTTTCCCATTCTTCCATAAGGGTTTCCATTTCACTATTTAATGTATCTAACTGTGATTGAAACTCTTGTGTTTTCTCGTAATTTTGAAATACTTCAGGTTTGCAAAGTTCACCTTCTGCATACGCAATTTTGCTCTCAAGTCCCTCAAGAAGCTCTTCAATTTCCTCAATTCGGCGGTGTCGTTTACGATCTTGTTTCTTTGCTTCTTTGTCGATTGAGTTCTTGGCACTGTTTGATTGTACAGCGGACGGCGCGTTTGCAGTATTTTCGGTTTTTTGGCGTTCTGCAATTTCTTCGCGTGCTTTCATTTCGTTCTTTTTTTCTGTGTAATAATCGTAATCCCCTAGATACTCGGTAATACCATCTGGAGCCAGTTCCGCCACCTTAGTCGCGATCCGGTTAATAAAATAACGGTCGTGGGATACAAAAAGGATGGTTCCTGGATAATGAATCAACGCTTGTTCCAGAATTTCTTTGCTATCAAGGTCCAAATGGTTCGTCGGCTCGTCCAATAACAGCAGATTGCCTTTTTCCATCATGAGCTTAGCAAGGGCAAGCCGGGCTTTCTGGCCGCCGCTTAACTCGTTTACAAGCTTCAGAACATCATCACCGCTGAAAAGGAACTGGCCAAGGATCGAGCGGATTTCCTTTTCTGTTTTTTCTGGATAATCATCCCAAAGCTCGTTAAGAAGTGTTTTCCGGGAGTGAAGGTCGGCTTGTTCCTGATCGTAATGTGAAATCTTCAAGCTGCTTCCATAGCGAATATCACCTGTAATGAGCGGCAGCTGTTTTCTAATTACTTTTAATAGTGTCGATTTGCCGATCCCGTTAGGTCCGACGATTGCTATACTATCCTGACGGGTTACTGCCAGGTTTACATCTTTAAAAAGTGGAACTCCGTCTTCATAGCCGGTGCTCACTTCCTCCAGTTTCAACACATCGTTTCCACTTTGTCTTTCGATATCAAAAGAAAAGGAAGCCGATTTTTCTGATCCTGCAGGACGTTCCTTCAGCTCCATTTTCTCAAGCTGTTTACGCCTGCTCTGTGCGCGTTTTGTTGTTGAAGCACGCACGAGGTTGCGCTGAATAAAATCTTCGAGTTTAGCAACTTGGTCTTGCTGTTTCTCAAATTCTTTCATTTCCTGAGCATAACGCTCCGCTTTTTGCTCTAGATAACTAGAATAGTTCCCGGTAAATCGATAACAACGTTTTCTCGATACTTCATAAACGGAAGTCACAATTTTATCGAGGAAATAACGGTCATGGGAGACGATCAGAATGCCGCCCGGGTAACCCTGCAAATATTGTTCCAGCCAAGTTAATGTCTTGATATCAAGATGGTTGGTAGGTTCGTCCAGAATAAGAAGATCCGGCCTCGTTAAAAGAAGCTTTGCAAGAGCAAGCCTTGTTTTCTGACCGCCGCTAAGCGTATTGATTCTCGTGTCTCTGTCAAAATCGGCAAATTGAAAACCGTGAAGAACGGTGCGGATCTCAGCTTCGTATTGGTATCCGCCTTCGTCCTTAAATTGAATCTGCAGCTCATCATAATCTTTTAAAAGACGCTCATACTCAGCTGCATTTTCTAAAACACCCGGATCGCCCATGCGCGCTTCCATTTCACGCAGCTTCTTCTCTTTTTTGCGAAGAGGTTCAAAGACCGAGAGCATTTCGTTCCAGATCGTTTCATCTGAATCAAGGCCGGCATCCTGTGCGAGGTAGCCAGTTTTCACATCTTTCGGAATCATGACATGACCGGAATCGTATGAATACTCTCCTGTAATAACACGCAGAAGAGTAGACTTTCCTGCGCCGTTTCTGCCAACAAGCGCAATACGTTCTCCAGTTTGAACTTCTAATTTTATATTGGATAAAATGACGTCAGCGCCAAATGACTTTGTGACGTCTTGAACTTGTAATATAATCATTTCAATTCACCTCTATGAAAAAGGGTGATTTTTATTCAGGCTGTTGTCTTAACCTTCGCAGCTTGAAGGAGTTGCTTTCCGCTCCAGGATGCTCGCTTTCCGGGGGGCGTGCGGTGAGCCTCCTCTGCGCTTTGCGCCGTTAGGAGTCTCACCTGTCCCGCTTCATGAAAGTATCCTTGCTCCTGCGTCTACAAGTAAATGCTACCGATGTTAGCTTCCTCGTCGCATGCCTTGCGAGAAGCTTCTCAGATGGTAGGCACGCACCTTACGCTCCAACCAACAGTTCAATGAAGTTTAAAACAACAAAACTTATAGAAAAAAAGCCCCTAATTAATAATCTTTAACCTATCTATTAGTAGTTTAGCGCAGTTTGGGGATTCACGCCAACAAAGGGAATGTTCAACATTTTGCAATATTTACATGGAAGAAAATAACGACAATAAAAGCGGTTTCGTGTATATTCAACATGAGGAGGGGTTTTATGAAAGAGTTAACCCATTTTAACGAAGAAGGCCGTGCCAGAATGGTGGATATTTCAGAAAAAGAAACATCATATCGGACTGCCATCGCGCTCAGCGGGATAACCGTATCTGAAGAAGTCTTCCTTAAGATTAAAGACAACAAGTTCAAAAAAGGGGACGTTCTCGCAGTTGCTCAAATCGCTGGCATCATGGCAGCTAAAAAGACATCTGACTGGATTCCAATGTGCCACCCGCTCACATTAACCGGCGTTGATCTTTCTTTTCAATGGGACAAAGAAAGTGACGAAGGATACAAATTAAATATACAAGCTGAAGTAAGAACAAAAGGGAGTACTGGAGTAGAGATGGAAGCACTCACGGCCGCAACTGCTGCAGCTTTGACCGTATATGATATGTGTAAAGCAGCAGATAAAGGAATGATTATCGGTCCTACATATCTCGTTTCAAAAACAGGCGGAAAGAATGGGGATTTCGTACGCTAATCAAGCCCTGACAAAGTATGATACAATAAGAAAAGATAAGCTTTCTGAATATGGAGGGCCAATACATGAACCAAGATCAGCTAAAAATACCGCATGCTACAGCTAAACGGCTGCCATTATATTACCGGTTTCTAAAAAATCTTTCGTCCTCAGGAAAGCAAAGGGTGTCCTCTGCTGAATTGAGTGAAGCTGTAAAAGTAGATTCTGCTACGATACGAAGAGATTTTTCCTATTTTGGAGCGTTAGGGAAAAAGGGTTATGGCTACAATGTTAACTACTTGCTCTCATTTTTCCGCAAAACCCTTAATCAGGATGAAACAACAACGGTTGCTTTAATCGGAGTAGGTAATTTAGGAACTGCCTTTTTGCATTACAATTTTACAAAAAATAATAATACAAAAATAGAAGTCGCATTCGACGTAGATGAATCTAAAATCGGCACTGAGATTGCTGGCGTACCTATTTACCATACGAACGATATTGAAAGTGAACTTGAGAAACGGGGAATTGACGTTGCCATTCTAACTGTGCCGGTGGGTGCAGCCCAGCCGATCGCCGATCAGCTGGAAAGAGCGGGTGTAAAAGGCATCTTGAACTTTACGCCGGCACGTCTGACCTTGTCCTCAGAAATTCGTGTACATCATATCGATTTAGCTGTAGAACTGCAGTCACTCGTTTATTTTATGAAAAATTACTCTTAAAGGAGGAAGTACTATGTTAGGACCAGGAAGTATCGCAATAATTGGGCTTGCAGCTTTAGTGATGTTTGGACCAAAGAAGCTGCCTGAATTAGGAAAAGCAGCAGGGAAGACGCTTCGCGAGTTCAAGCATGCAACAAAAGGCATTATGGACGACGATGATAATAACAAAAAAGAAAGCGAAGAACCGAAGAAGTAAGGATGTTTTTCTATGAACTCTGAAAAAAGTATGACGTTATACGACCACGTTGGTGAGTTAAGAAAACGCATCATGTGGGCACTAATAGCTTTCTTTGTATTTCTTATCGTTGGATTTTTCTTAGCGAAGCATGTGATCGTGTATTTGCAAAGTGATCCAATCGCTAAAGATATTCAGATGAACGCATTTCATTTAACAGACCCATTGAATGTCTATATGACCTTCGCATTTTTTATCGGCTGTGTATTAGCAGCTCCTGTAATTTTATATCAGCTCTGGGCGTTTATCAGCCCGGGTCTTTACGAAAATGAACGAAAAGTAACACTGATGTATATCCCGATTGCCTTTTTGCTATTCTTATCGGGATTGGCATTCTCGTATTTTATTCTCTTTCCGTTTGTCGTAAGTTTTATGGGCAATGTTGCGACTGCACTTAGTGTTGAAGGAGAATACGGCATTCAGGAATATTTCTCATTTTTATTTAACATCACATTGCCATTTGGATTGCTGTTCCAGTTCCCAGTCCTGATCATGTTCCTAACCCGATTAGGGATTGTGACACCAGACTACTTAAAAAGAATTAGGAAAGTCGCTTACTTCGGGATTCTAGTTATAGCTGGGTTCATAACTCCGCCAGAACTAATGTCTCACTTAATGGTTACTTTTCCGTTAATAATTCTTTATGAGATCAGCATCATCATATCCAGAACAGCATATAAAAAACGAATGAAAGCAGAAGTGGAAGCTCTTGTGAAAGAGAAAGAAGCTGAAGTTGAATCTGCATATAAGTAATAAGAAAGAGGGTCTCTATAATGTGAGCCCTCTTTTTGTGTACTTCTTATGCAGTAAGGGATTTTACGGTACTTGTTCTTATATTTATTACATGTTTACGCAGAAAAGTTGTATTTTCACGCAATCGAGTGCTAGTTCCACGCAAAAATTTCCAGTTACACGCCAGCTGAGCTTTGGTCCACGCCAAATACTTAAGATTTCACGCGATAACCTAGAAATCTCTATACAAAAAGAAAAACTGCCTCATAAAGGACAGTTTTTTGTATCTATTTCTTTCGTTTTCTTTTCAAATGGTTATTTAACGCGAAATATCTGATGGCATTTGCGAAATCAAATGTTGCGACAACCATTGTTATTATCGTCCAGAAGCTTGTCATTCCGTACTCACTAGCATAATGAACAGCTAAGTACGTAAAGACGACTCCGATTCCTAAATATAAAAATGCCATAAACAAAGGTGATGTCTTCATAGCAGTCCTCCAAAAATCAATTGCGCTGTTTCTAGCTGTTTTTCCATTTCCTTTATCTTATCAGCAAGGAAAATCTGGACAATTAATACGAGTGTATTCATTGCGACGTGTGCTGCGATAGGGACGATAAGCCTTTTCGTCCGAACGTACAGAAATGCAAAGGTAAAGCCCATTGCTGTATAGATTAAGAGATGTGTAAAGTCCGCATGAACAGCAGCAAAAATAAGAGAACTGATCAAAGCAGATAGAAAGAAATTAAATCGTTTATGAAGTGATCCAAAAATAATCTTTCGGAAAATAATCTCTTCTAGTATTGGGCCGACAATGGCCGTGACAATCATAAAGTATTGTACATCTTTTACGATTTCAACAAGTTTTTCTGTGTTTTCAGAACCAGGCTGAATGCCAAATACGTTTATTTCAATAAGACTGGCAATAATTTGAGCGGCATACGCCATAATAATACCGATGATCGACCACATGACCGCAGAGCCTTTTGACACCCGTTCAGAATCTCGATGGCGGCTTTTCATCTCAGGAATCAGCATGTAAAGGATAATGAATAGAGCGGCTACAAAACTTATTGTGCCCCACATTCCGAACAATTGATTTTCAGGAACACCAAGTTCATTCAATAGAGGAATTCCGAGATATCCCGAGAATTGCATTAGTATGTATATAAAGATGATCCACCAGTATTTTTTCTTCAAATTAAGTTCTCCTTTAATTCCTCACGTGAATACTCTTACTTATTATTACTCTTTATATGCTAACCCATTTTAACATAGAATAGGCATGGCTCGCGAGGATATCGATTTTGAGAACTTTTTTCATATTTCCTGCTTGCAAAGTTTTAAAGTTTTATTTATTATTAGAAATGGAGTTAGCACTCACTAACAAAGAGTGCTAATAAGAAAATTTTTTAACTATTTAAGGAGGGTGTTTCACTTGTTAAAGCCATTAGGTGACCGTATTATTATTGAGCTTGTAGAAGGTGAAGAAAAAACTGCAAGCGGCATTGTATTGCCAGATTCAGCAAAAGAAAAGCCTCAAGAAGGAAAAGTTGTTGCTGTAGGTACGGGCCGTGTGACGGATAACGGCGAGCGTATCTCTTTAGAAGTTTCAGAAGGAAACACAATTATTTTCTCTAAATACGCTGGTACAGAAGTGAAGTACCAAGGCAAAGAATACTTGATTCTTCGTGAATCTGACGTTTTAGCGATCGTAGGCTAATCTCAGAGAATGGAAGCTTCAATGTTTTGAAGCTACATAAATAAAAGCATATGTAAGTCACTACTTTTTAAATTAATAGGAGGGTTTTTACATGGCTAAAGATATTAAATTTAGTGAAGACGCACGCCGCTCAATGCTACGCGGTGTTGATGCATTAGCGAACGCTGTAAAAGTAACGCTTGGACCTAAAGGGCGCAACGTTGTACTTGAAAAGAAATTCGGTTCTCCGCTAATCACAAATGACGGTGTAACAATCGCAAAAGAAATCGAGCTTGAAGATGCATTCGAAAACATGGGTGCTAAGCTTGTAGCTGAAGTTGCAAGCAAAACGAACGACGTTGCTGGGGACGGAACAACAACTGCAACAGTTCTTGCTCAAGCGATGATCCGTGAAGGACTTAAGAACGTAACAAGCGGTGCAAACCCAATGGTACTTCGTAAAGGTATCGAAAAAGCGACAGCTGCTGCAGTAGCAGAGCTTAAAGCAATTTCTAAGCCAATCGAAGGAAAAGAATCAATCGCACAAGTTGCATCGATCTCTGCAGCTGACGATGAAGTAGGTCAATTGATTGCTGAAGCGATGGAGCGCGTTGGAAACGACGGCGTAATCACAATCGAAGAATCAAAAGGATTCACAACTGAGCTTGAAGTGGTTGAAGGTATGCAGTTTGACCGCGGATATGCATCTCCATACATGGTTACAAACTCTGACAAGATGGAAGCAGAGCTTGAGAACCCGTACATTCTTATCACAGATAAGAAGATTACAAACATTCAAGAAATCCTTCCAGTTCTTGAGCAAGTGGTACAACAAGGGAAATCTCTATTGTTGATTGCTGAAGACGTTGAAGGTGAAGCACTTGCTACATTAGTAGTTAACAAGCTTCGCGGAACATTCAATGCCGTTGCTGTAAAAGCTCCTGGATTCGGTGACCGCCGTAAAGCAATGCTAGAAGACATCGCAGTACTAACTGGCGGTGAAGTAATCACTGAAGAGCTAGGTCTTGACCTTAAGACTGCAAACATTACGCAGCTTGGTACAGCTTCTAAAGTTGTTGTAACAAAAGAAAACACAACAATCGTTGAAGGTGCTGGAGATTCTGCTAAAATTGCAGCTCGTGTTAACCAAATCAAAGCACAACTCGAAGATACAACTTCTGAGTTCGATAAAGAAAAATTACAAGAGCGCCTAGCGAAATTAGCTGGCGGAGTAGCAGTAATCAAAGTTGGTGCAGCTACTGAAACTGAGTTGAAAGAGCGCAAACTTCGTATCGAAGACGCATTGAACTCTACGCGTGCAGCAGTTGAAGAGGGTATCGTATCCGGTGGTGGTACAGCTCTAGTTAACGTACTAAGCGCAATTTCAAAAGTTGAAGCAACTGGTGACGAATTGACTGGTATCAAACTAGTACTTCGTGCACTTGAAGAGCCAGTTCGTCAAATCGCACACAACGCTGGTCTTGAAGGATCTGTAGTTGTTGAGCGCTTGAAGAACGAAGAAATCGGAGTTGGATTTAACGCAGCAACTGGCGAATGGGTAAACATGTTCGAATCCGGAATCGTTGACCCAACGAAAGTTACGCGTTCAGCTCTACAGAACGCAGCATCCGTATCTGCAATGTTCCTAACAACAGAAGCAGTAATCGCTGATAAGCCAGAAGAAAATGGCGGCGGCGGAATGCCTGACATGGGCGGCATGGGCATGGGCGGAATGGGCGGCATGATGTAACCCATAGTTTCACTTATGTGAAGCTGTCTAATGTATAAATAGTTAGTAAGTAAAGGACTACTTCCTATATAAAGGGGGTAGTCTTTTTTGTGCTTTTAAAATTTGCTTATCAGGATTTTATTGATGACCGTAAATTCAAAAATACAACTGCTATTAATATTCAGAATTATAAGGTGCTGTTAGGCGGTTTTATTGATTACTGTCACGAAAATAACATTTTAAATGTTGAAGAAATTGAAAGTAACCATGTTAAAAGATATTTAAGTCAGTGCCAATTAAAAGGGAATTCTGCAAATACAGTAAATACAAAGTTGCAACGTATACGTGCTTTCTTTAATTACATGGTTGAAGAAGGTTTGGTTAAAGAAAATGTAGCTTTGAAAGTAAAACGTCAAAAGGCAGATGTGAAAATTAATGTCTTTACTGATGAACAGATTTGTCAGATGTTGGGGTATTACCGCAGTTTAAGAAGGCGAGAAGATAGTTACTTTGCGTATCGTGGCTATATGTTAATAGTTACATTTTTAGGCACTGGTATCAGAAGAACAGAAGCAATTAACCTGAAGTGGTCTGATGTAGATATTGGTAACCTAACAATTACTGTTTACGGTAAACGAAGAAAGAGAGAGATAGTTTTCTTAACTGAAAAGCTAGCAAAAGAATTATCAGCATACAACCTGTTTTGTAAAAGGCATTTTAAAACATTGAGTGATTATGTTTTTGTGAATAGGGATAACACTCAAATGACCCAAAATTCTATAATGCTATTATTTCAAAATCTGCAAAGAAAGATGAACTTTTCAGATGTAAGGGTTTCACCACATACCTTTAGGCACACATTTTGCCATAGGTTGGCTATGAGTGGTATGTCAGCATTTGCTATTCAAAAGATGATGCGACACGAAAATATAGCAGTTACTATGCGTTACGTAGCTATGTGGGGGAATGAACTGAAGGAACAAAATGATAGATATAACCCCTTAAATAAACTGGATATATAAGCATTACAAGTTTCATAGATACAAAAGAAAAAGCCACGTGTTCCCGCACGTGACCAAGTAAAACAAAACGTATAAAACTGAATACGAAATACCGTAATTCTTGCTTTGATTTTATCTGAAAAAATAAGATTAAGCAAGGTGTATTAAGTAATGTCTTTTTTACGGTATTTCCAACGTGGAATCCTAATAATACGTTGTTAAAAAAACCTTGATGGGTACTGGTTGTAGCCAATGAATAAAATGCAACCGTAATCACAATAACAGCTTTCCTTGTTTGCTGGTGGTTACTAGGTGAGAACGACCATTAACGGTTCGGTTTGGTAGCTAGGTGTATTAAGGTACAGGTAGCAACGAACAGACTAAAAGCATACAGGACTAGCTTTGTATGTAGAAAGTTCGTTGTCGGAGAAATCCAATCGTTCAAACAAGGTGATACTGCGGACCCCTCAACAACTCGGTTCAATTCAGGCTATGAACGTCTACTTGTTGTACTCATTTATTTTTTGAGTGCTTAACTAGGTAGTCATTCTCTTGACCAACGTTTCCTAAGCAATCTGATTAATTCAGATTTATGAAAACCACAAAGTCAACCTATTAAATGATTATCAATCTAACATGGCTAGTTGTAAATCTTCTTCATTGTAACCATAATCATCATCAGTAACATCATCATCATCATCAAAATCTTCAACAACAACATTTTCATCAAGTAATACTACTAGCCCTTTAAGTTTATTACCTTTTGGTGTTTTAGCTATTTTAAATGACTTAGGGGCTTCAAGACCGATAATTAACAAAGGGACACTCAATTGGTTCATAAGTGGTTTGAGGTGGTCTACGTACTTTTCGTAGTACCCAATAGCACCGTCAAAGTTTCCTGCTTTTTTCATTTCCGAGGTTGCAACAACAACTATACCGATTTTAGTTTGGATAGCTTTTCTAACATGATTAAGTTCACTTGCTAAAACAGGCTTTAATAAGTTCCATGCAGTAGCAGAAGCATGATTAAAAGCAACTTCAATTGAAATGTCATCCTTTGCAAAGTCTAATCTCCAATAATCACTTTTAGGGTCATCATAGTGTGGGTCTTGAAATATTGCACTTTCACCACTCCAAGAAAAGTCCTTAAACCTTTCTTTAAGGAGTGAATTGATTGATGTAGATAGACTTTTGTTTTTGGTTTGAAAGTTATCTTCATAACATTTCCTAAGCGTGTCTTCATCAAGTGTAGTCAAAATGTGTTTAATTTCTTCCCATGCTTCTTTAAATTCTGGTTCATTTTCCAAAATTGTTAATGCATTACGATGTGAATATATCCTAAATTCCATAAAATCCCTCCTAATATATCATAGTACCATAGAAATTCTAGGGTAGGGTGAAAGGAATTTCCAATAAAAGATAATGCTTAAGTTATTTGTAGAAATCATTTATAATAACAGTACAAGGTTTTACGAAAGGACGTTCGTATTTTTATGATAGATGTAGTTGAGTTATTTGCCGGTGTTGGTGGATTTAGAGTCGGCTTGGAAAGAAATAAAGTATTTAATATAGTTTTCGGTAACCAGTGGGAACCATCAAAAAAAGTACAACATGCCTTTGATTGTTATGCTGCAAGATACAAGGGTAAAGGTACTCATTCAAATAGAGATATAGCTGAAGTTAAATATGCGATACCACAACATGATTTACTCGTAGGGGGATTCCCTTGTCAGGACTATTCAGTGGCACGTTCCTTATCTGGTGAATCAGGCATACAAGGGAAAAAAGGTGTTCTGTTTTGGGAAATAATGGACATTGTTAATATGAGAAAACCTACATTTGTTTTGTTGGAAAATGTAGATAGACTTTTGAAATCACCAGCAAAGCAGCGTGGAAGAGATTTTGCAATTATGTTAGCAAGCTTTAGAGATGCTGGTTATAGCGTTGAGTGGAGAGTAATCAATGCAGCTGATTATGGTTTTGCACAAAAACGAAGAAGAGTCTTTATTTTTGCATATAGGGACAACACTAACTTGGCTAGCAAAAATATAAAGTACTCTCCGCAAGAAATACTTCATGAACATGGTTTCTTTGTTTCTGAATTTCCCATAAAAGGAACATCTTTAAAGCATAGTGCTTCATCTGATGTTTTACCAAAAGATATTGTGGAAATCTCCAATACTTTTAAAGCAACATTTAGAAATTCAGGATTTATGAGAAAAGGTTTATTTTATACAGAAGAAGTAATACCTGATTCTGTACCGGCTAAAACCTTGGGTGAGATATTAGAAGAAGCAAAAAAACATCAAGTTGTAGATGAAAAATATTACTTGAATGAAGCTGAAGTAGGAAAAAACGGTAAAACCACATTGGAATCGTTTGTATACATGAAAGGGGCAAAGAGTGAAAATCGGAAATCAGTTACTGGTCATGAGTATAAATATACTGAAGGCAAAATGAATTTTCCGGATGAACTGAATATCCCCGCTAGAACAATGTTGACCAGTGAAGGAAGCAAAAACAGAAGTACGCATGTAGTTAAAGACCCGGACACAAACAGACTCAGAATTTTGACACCTGTTGAATGCGAACTTTTAAATGATTTTCCTGCCAATTGGACAAAGGATATGCCGGATAAGGCAAGATATTTTTGTATGGGAAATGCATTGGTTGTAGGTTTGGTTGAAAAAATGGGTAAGAAAATAAAAGAATTACACTCTTTTGAAGTTGGTTCAAACGAAGGTAAAATAGTAAAAACAAGAAGAACTGTTCAAAAGAATAAGGTGTATAAAAACAGAATTATTCCCCAAATAAATTCTAGTGAAAAAAAGAGAAAATTCACAAAAAGTAGTAATCGGCCTGGGAAAAATAATTTTAGAAAATCCAGAAAAAAAATCAATGATGCTAGGAAAAATAACCAAGAAGTCTTTGAATTGGTCTATCAGTAAAAAATCCACTAATCGTGGGTTTTTTTTTTCTTATAATGATAGTAAACAGGATTTTAGAAAAACCTGTTTGAATAGTCAACTGTAATTAGTGTCAAACGAATGAATATAATAATATCTCGGTGAGTAAAAGGAAGCTGATGCTAATGAGTGTTTTTATTTATATGAAATTAATGGAAAAATTTTTGAATCATGCTATGTCCTTTGAAGAATTTGAAAAACGTTTCTTAAATAAATTTAGAGTTGAAAGTGTATGGTTGGATGATGAGTTATTTAAGATATTAAATGAGGTATTTGAAGCTATAGATTTCTGTAGAAGTGATTTTTCTGAATTAATATTAAGGAAAAAAATCAATGATTCTTTAAGAAGATTGGAATTAAGTTATAGGTTAAGAATTAGTGTATAAATTGTTATTGAAAACCAGTATTAATCATTATTCAATCAAAAAGGGTACAAAAAAATCCCTGCACCTTTACCACTGGAATGTCATGTAAACCAGTAATAGAGATACAGGGGAAAGGGAATCCGAACTGGGGTTATAGTAGCAATAACCACCACGTTATAAAGGGTGCTGAAGAATCAGCGAAAGAAACCGAACAAAATGAAAAGGGAGAAGGGAAGCTGAACGCATCACTGAACTACTTCCCCTAACTCTTATGTATTACTTCAGCATCTTTTGTAAGACGATTAAAATAGATTCACAACCTTTTTGGGATGCTTTTCTTTGTAGTACATGAAAGCTTCATAACAATCTTTTCTGCTTTTCCCATTTATAATGTTTTTAATTGTTGGTTTTGATACTGGAAAAAGTTCTTCCAATTGATATGGTAGCATCCCTTTCACTTTGTTCAGATATAGCATTTTGTAAACTTCTTTATCGGTTAATTTCACATTGTACATTTTTTCTATTCTCCTTTTGATTTTGATTATTAATTTTCAAAAAACTTCTTTCCTTCATTGATGTAAAAGCCATCTGCTTTTTTCTTTTGTTTAGCTTTTAATTGTTCAGCAATTAACTTTCCGGTATTAGGGAACATTGAAAGAAGTGAAGGATTTGGTGCTTTACCACTTCTTGAAGATACAAATGGGTTTACATAGATTCTTGTGTATTTCTTTCTGTCTTTAGTTCCTTCACCAATAAAAAACACATTAGTTCCGTACAGCTTGCAGTTCATAAGCTTTGTTTTTATTTGGGAAGCTTTTGAACATCCAAACATTTTAGCAACGTCTGTTAATTCCAACGGTTCACATGTATCTTCAAGTGGGTTTTGTTGTAGATTACAAAGTACACCGGATTCTTTGTTGATGAATGGTAACACCATAAACATTACATAAAGGTTTTTTGGTGTGTTGATGCTTTTACCTTTAGCATCCTTTTCCATATACAATGTTTGAATCTGTCTATCATAAGCCTTAACAGTTTCAGTGCTTCTTGTAGCGTTCTTGGATGCTTTACCTTTAAAATGGTATTTGCTATTCCATTTAATTCTCACTTCAACTCTTCCTCGCACATCTTCTTCAATGATTCCAGTTTCAACAAGCTTGTTATAGAACTTGTAAAATTCTTTCTTGTTGCTGATTTCAAAAAGTTCCTGTAAATCACTTTTAAGAATTGGCTTGTTATTATTAGTGAACAGATACCTTCCTGAAGTTTCATAGGAACAGAAAGTACCAAGAAACATCAAACGTGCTTTTTCCATATCATTAAAACGAGTATCTTGATGAAGTTCTTTTAATGTATCAACCAACATGAATGAAAACCCCCCGGCAATATCCGTGAATGTATCGTAATCCTTTTTCTTTGCCTGATATTCTTTCATTTTTTCAACTGATTCTTTTTTGTAGAAACCACCTTCATAGTTTTCAATGAAAGCACCAGTTTTTAATTCGCCATTTTCATCCACCAAATCAATTATTTTTATTTCTTTATCCATTTTCATTTCCACCTTCAAATTAATTCAGAATCAATTGCAGCTACCCAATTTTGTTTTCAGGTTACAAACTATTGATTTCTGTACTAATAGGGATTTGAAAATAGACAAAAGTACGACAAGAAGGTAAAAAAATTTAAAGATTGGTAAGCTAGTATATATTTATCATTGCAAGATTGGACACTTTTTCTACCCTGGGGATGCAATTTGAGACACTTTTTCTACCCTGAAAAAATACGCTGAAACCCTTGGGAGAGTAAGGGGGAGGTGCTTTTAGGAGTGTTTCGTAACTCTAATCTATTACCTATACTTAATAAGGATGGTTCTGAACAATAGACAAAGTACACCGTTACTATGCTTCACTTCGTTCAGCAGGGAAGGGAAACCACCTTCCCAACTTAATAAAAAACATATTAGTAATTTAGTGTTCTGAATAATAACCCGGCTTATCTTCTTGGTTGTTCAGATTAAAAGAATGATAGTAATTGCTGTTTTTATTTGTAGCTTGGAGAAGCTTTGCTTCGACAAGAATGTTTAGGTTTTTCCATTTATATTGATTAAAAAGTTGGATTGATAAATAATGGAAAATATATAAAGTGGAGAAAGGGAGAGAAAACCAGATGAAAGAATTTTTAGAGATTTTAAAGCTTGATGCTTCCGAGATACAAACAAGATTTATCAGAAGTAGTATCGAAGGTAAAGGAACATCACAAGAAGTTTCAGATTTTCGTGAACATGCTGTCCAAAGCTTTGTTGAAAGATATTATCCATTCCCATATAGAATAAGTAAAGGTGGAATATATGATAGTTACGGTAAAAGGTCAGATTCTGTTGATTGCTTAATTCTTAATCCAAACCATCCACATACTGTTGATTCAAGGGGAAAACATAGTTTAATAATTGCTGATGGGGTAGATGTAGCAATTGAAGTTAAACCTGATATTTCAGTGAAAAATGAATTGCATAGGGGACTAACTCAAGGAATATCCGTAGCACAATTACGCAGACAAAATAATGCAATTATCTTCAAAAAAAATTTTCCTGAATATATTAATGAATACGCTAAACAAATTCCGTTTTTTATATTTAGCATGAAGTGTAAAAAGAATGTACTTGATACTATCAAGGAAATTAAAGAATTTTATACTGAAAATAATACACCTATCAATGAACAAGTAGATGTTATAATCATTTTTAATTTAGGCTTGTTAGTGAATTATAAATACAAAGAACAATTTTGTTGGAATCAAGAGTATTCTGATGAAGTAAAAGCAGGCTGGTTTTTCGAGGAATGGAAAGAAGATACATTAGCAGGCTTTTTATTTCATTTGAATAGGGTATATTCTGCTGAACCTAGAATGACAGAACCAATCTTAACAAAATACTTAACCGGAAATAAATATACGATTTTACCAGTATAATTTTTGTGTATTTGTGTCTAAATCTTGAACGGATACTGGAAAATGTAAAGTAAGGAAGGGGTGTAAATACCCATTAATTGCCGGTCACGCATGGAAAAGAAAATTGGTGTGGTTAGTTTTACAGCAATAAAAAAGAACCAGCAGTATACACAAGCATCCACTGGTTCAGCACTGTACTAATCTTGTATTCTAGCTTGTACTTCAGATAAACTCACAATGAAAAATACCTTGTATACCGTATCGTTTCCTTCAGTTACAACCTTATGAAATAGGTATTCTGCATTCCAAGTTTTTCGGTTATTACAAATTATCATTGTTGGTTCATCAATCTCACTGGCTTTTTCAAAACCTATAATCATATTGTTAATTTCAATGGTTGTATCATATGTAGCTTCTCTTAACACTTCCTGATTGAACGTATTAACGAATTGCAATTTATACAAATAACCACCTCCTGTAAGATATTTCAATTGTAACATTAACATGGAAATGGATGGAAATGAAAAAGAACCGGGGTTTACCAGTTCTTAAAGTACAAAATCCTTTAAACTATCATTTATTTCTTCTTGAGTAATACCAATATAACGCTTTGTTATGTCTATGTTTGAATGGTTCAGGATAGCTTGAAGCTGGTATATATCTTTAGTGTTCTTATAATACCAGTAACCAAATGTTTTACGTAAGGTATGTGTACCGATTCCTTCAGTTATATCAACCATTTCAGAAGCTTTATTTAACTGTCTGTAAGCTTGTATGGTTGATATAGGCTTATCACCTTTACGACTAGGAAACAACCATTCTGAAGCAACTGAAGAAGCGTAAGCATTAACTTCTTCGTATATATTAATTAAGTTTATTTCACGGTATTTATCAGTTTTACCTTCTTTAATCTTCAGCACTTTCTTCTTTTTAACATCCTTCACCTTTAACTTCAGTAAATCACCAACACGTAAACCGGTGTTAATACCAATTAAGAATAGTATGTAATCACGTTCTGAACAAAAGCGTTTTAAAGACCACTTCATATCTTCTATTTGTTCTTTACTTCTGATAGGTTGCACATCTTTAATTTGGTTTGGGTTGTGATTCATATGTATAGTTCCCTTCAGTAAAATCAATGTTTTGAATGTATGTTTTTTATTCTGAATTTCATAATAGCACTTATTTCCACTTACATCAATAGTATCAACGAAATGAATGTATGTTTTTATAGTATTTTCATACATTAAACTATTCGTAACTTTTTAAGACTTGTCACAAAACATATACTTCCTTAAAATGTAATTATTAAGATGTAGGGGGAAGCATAGTGGCTAAAATTAAAAGATTTACCATTCGTACAATTAGTGGATATGAAATTGACAAAACGTTTAATTTTAATGGAGAAACACTTGAAGATGTATTATCTGAATTTAAAGAAGATGTATTAAGCAAGGATGAACTTATTATTCGAAATAATAATAATGAAACAATTGTATTAAAAACTAGTTCAATCGAATCTTATAGAATTGAAAACTTTTAAATTAGCAGAGATTAACAGGTGTATTACAGTTTAAGTAATACATCTTTTTTTATGATTCTTATTCTGTGGAATTTCATCAGCTTCATTTTTCATTTCTTCGTATTACTTCAGCTTTATCTTCAGAACAATCTTCATTTGATTATTAATATTCAAATACATATGTAAAAAGGAAAGTACCGGGGTAATGGGGGGATGGGGTATGGCACATTCTAGGTTTACCGTTTCATAAATACAAACACAAATTTTCACCTCCGGTTCTTTAGGGGTATGCCAGTAATTGCAATTAAAGAAAAGGTAAAATTGCTTTGAAAAATTTCAGAAAAATTTATGCTGCTATTCTTTTACTTGTGTCTTACTTTCACCTATTTTTAAATACCTATTAGTGTAAAAGTTTGATAGTCGCTTGAAAGGATATACAGCGTGAAAACTTTTCAAATTTAAACATATACGAATAGTTCATTATGTTTAAAAACTTTTTCTCTTCCATTGAAAAAGCTATTGCATACTTTTGGATGTTTGGTGGATAACTTCCTTCTTCAACTGGATAAAAGAAAGTGTGTGAAAGTGTTGGTACTTACTGTATCAGCATCTTTTTTTATTACTTATTAATTCACGTTTCGTGAAATTGAATATTAATTTTCAAAAGAAAGGGTTGAAGAAATGGATTACAAAGTTATTAAGTCGGTTCGGCAAATTGCCGGGTTAAGTCAATCAGAACTAGCTGAAGCAGTTGGTGTTGATAGGTCTTTAATATCCAAGATTGAAACAGGTGCTACACCTTTACAGTGTCATACAAAGGAAGCAATTTTAAAGGCAGTTGGTAAAGCTGGTGTAAGTTTAGCAGATTGCATTGCCTTACATACTATCTATCAGAATAGGAAGCTGAAGCAACACCAAGAAAGCAAAGAAGAAACAGTACAGAAGAATCTTAAAAATTGGGGTGTTATCAATGATAGAAAATAAACAACTTACAAGCATCAAGCAAAACTTATCTTATGTGAAGAACTGCTTTGAAGCTGGTACACACCAAGAACAGAAGCCTATTCTGTCTGTACTGCTTGCTGAAGTCTATGATGCAGTAAAATCTTTTGATGTTGAGTACAAAGTGCCGGTATCAGTTCACCGGGAACACGTACAGACATTTATCAATCTAGCAACACAAGAAAAGTACAGATTGCTTTCAGATGTACAGGAATTACAAAGTGAACTTCATAAGAAGAACACAAACCGTTCTTTGCAGTTGGTGAAGAATATGCTGGTAACTGACTTGTATAGAAACAAAGTACGGAAATCACTTGATAAGTTCATTCCAAGTACACCGGCACGTTATGGAAGCAGTATGAAAGAAACTATTTAATCAAGATAAAAGGGGATACTGAACAAAATGGAAACAAACAATAAATCTGAAGCATTAATTGATGCTATTGAAGTACCTGATACTTTATCAGAACATCATGTAAATTTTGCAAGGAAGCTTGTTAAAGCACAAATGACAGAAGGGCACACTGTACTAGGGTTTTGTACTGCAAATAACATGAGTACAAAAACCTATTATGAGTATATGGAAAATCCAGCTTTAAAACATTACATGGGACAAATACAAGATGTGATTATTCCAAGTGATGAAAAACTAGCTTATGAACAACTGAAGAAGCACTTGCTGAAGATTCCGTATAAAGCTAATCCAACACCAAAAGAAATTGAATTGTTTACTGATACTTTTTCTTACGTAATTGAAGCTGATAAAAGGCAACGTATGGCGGAACTTGGTTTAAATGATTCAAGTATATCTTCTTCAGGTAAATCGGTTGAGGAACGCAAGGCAAAACTATTAAGCAGATTGAAAGGGAGTAATTAATTATGAAAATCATCACTAACTTATTGAAGAAAGCAGAATCAGTTGAAGGAAGATATATTGAAGCACTGAACAAGAAAGAAGAAATGCTTCTTGGTTTACATGTTGAACTTGCTGAAAAGGAAGTAATGCTTAAAGACTTACGTAAAATGAAGGTTTTAGGTGATATTAGCGAAGAACATTTTGCAGTTGAAGAAGCAGAAGTTGAAGCTATAAGAAAGAAAGTACTTGATGCACAAAAGGAAGTACAACTTATTCAGGAATACAAAACTGAAGATGTTAAAGCAGTTATTGAAGAACTTGAAGCTGATAAGCAGAAGCTTATACAGACTAAACAAAAGGAACTTCGTGCTATTCAAACAGAACTTGCAGAAGCAAAGAAGCAGTACTTTCAAGCCTTAATTGAAGCATCTGATAAATATAACAAGCTGGTAAAACCTGAAAGAAAACTAGATACTTTAAAGGTTCAGCTTGGATTACAGAAACAAGTTTACACTGCTGATGCAAGTGAATCTTTATCATTAATTCATACTGCTTCAGGCGGTTCAATTCCCCTTACAGTTGCACCAAATGAAGTATATGATGCTTTGGTATATAACCGTATTGACAGTACGTTAAAACGTCACTTGGAAGGTAAATAGGGATGATAACGTTGAATACTATACTTATGTTGCTTGCAATGTCTTTTGTAAATCTCCTTTATAAATAAAATATAAAAAACCCTTTACGGAAGTATTCAGCCACTTCTGTATTGGGTGTCTTTTTTTTGCCTAAAAATTAAGCAATTTTGTTTACAGGTTTTTCTTTTATACTTAACTATTGGGGTGATAAAGGTGAAACAAGAAACCAAAGAAAGAATCAAAAAGATTAACATGATTGATTCTGAAAAGTTGCCTATGACGTTATTAAAATCATTAGAAGTTTTTTGGTCATTGGATAGGATTATTGATAACAATATGTTTTACTTTCAAGGTCAAGTTGATGAATATGTTCATAGTAAGAGATTATCTGAAGAAATTAAAGATTGGATAAATGAACTTGGAGAGAGAATTAGTTCTGATTACTTAAACCAGGGTTATGGAAAATACTTTACATTACAGTTAATGGAGTATCTTGGTTTTGATAATGATAATGAAACCACTGAAGATATTATTGATGATTATTGTATGTCAGGTGAAAAAGACAAAGACATTACAAAACTTAAAATGTTACTTATTGAATCAGCATTGGAATTAGATAAAATGATGTAGGTTATGTTTTGTACACCAATTATATGAGAAGTGAAAGGTACAATGACACGTAAGAACAAAAGTAAATGCAACACAGGGTTCACTAGCAACATGGTTAAAAATGTGTTTTTCCGTTTTGGATAAAATTTCAATATACTGCTTTACACTTAACAACAACTGCTTTATACTGAAAATATAATTTCAAACATAGGAAGTAGTGTTTACTGCTTCTAACTATATATACATAGGTACTTTAAGCAGCAAAACGCAGCATCCGTATCTGCAATGTTCCTAACAACAGAAGCAGTAATCGCTGACAAGCCAGAAGAAAACGCTGGCGGCGGAATGCCTGACATGGGCGGAATGGGCATGGGCGGAATGGGCGGCATGATGTAATCTGCCCCTCGAACCCTTGATATGAATGGGTTTGTTGGTAAGGTGAGAGTGGTTTGCTAACATTTTGCTAACATTAAGGAAATTAACGGAGGCTTCTCATAAGTTCACTGAACTTTTGGGAAGCTTCTTTTTTCATTTCTTCATGACATGGAGGTATACATTTTTTGTGATTTGATCGTCAGTATGACCAAGGCGGTCCATGATTTGTTCGAGTGAGACACCTGCCTCAGCAAGAAGTGAGGTATGAGTGTGTCTTAAACTATGCGGAGTTAACTCTGAATTTAGATCTGCGATGGTAAGCAATCTTTTCATTCGGTCTCGTACATTCTTAATCACGATTGGATAACCGAAATGTCGCTTCATCTTTGCAAAGATAAAGTCGTGGTTATAGTAATTGTTACCTAATTGCTCAATCACCTTATTCTGAATTTTTTTGTGCTCTTTCAAAACTTTGATTACATCTTTATCCACAATAATTTTCCGTCTCGACTTTCTGGTTTTCGGTGGGAGCAACTGATATACAACTGCATTATTATTCGGATTGTAATATGTTTTGGTAATACTGATAGTGTGGTTTTTAAAGTCAATATCCTTCCATTTGAGCGCAACTAACTCTCCAACCCGAATTCCTGTGTAGGATAGGATTAAAAATACTAAGTAATCATGCTCAAGTCCATTATCTTTGGCTGTTTCTAAAAACAAGGCAAGTTGTTCTTTTTCAAGATACTTTATTTGATGAGCATTACCAAAAGGCGATTGATAAACATCCATTTGCAAAGCTTGAAACTGATCAATTAAAACACTTGGGAGTTGGTATCTAGTGGAAGGGATTCTCTTTTCGTCTATTTACTTTCAGAAGTGGAAGGAACTAAATACCTTAAAGCCCAATACTGTTCAAAATTATATTAGCCATTTAAAAGTCTTTGAGGACTTTTTAGGATTAGTGGTATGAAAGGGGGAGCTTGATTTTGACAAGTTTTATTACAGCAAGATTCATGATAAGTATGCCCCGATTGACCTTGATTTTATGGATGGATTTATTGAGTATCTTCACGAGAACAAAACTAAATCACAAGCGAAACTAGGTTTTACCGTTGTAAAAAGCTTTATGGACTTATTGGTTGATTATGATTTGATAGAATATAATCCATTGAGACATTATAAAAATCCATTCTACTACGAATCGTTTCGAAACAGAGCGTTAAGTGAAGAAGAGTGTTTGAAACTTTTAAAGGAAGCCTACGATCTGGATCCTTTTTTTCAACAATTCTATTTGATTATGTTGCTTCAAACCACTTGTGGATTAAGAGCAAAGGAATTATGTAGGCTTACAGTTTCACAAATAGATTTCGAACACAATGTCATTGTCATTGACAAGGGCCGTAAAAGGAAAATTGGTACGGTTCGATTGACAGATGCCCTTCAAAAGAAGCTTGGGGAATATATGAATCATCCCTATTTTAAAGTATGGACAAAAGAAAAAGATAAAGAGTTGTTTTTTATGAAAGACAAGCCATTAACACCGGTGGATCTTAATAAATTGTTGGATAAACTTAGAAAGAATGCAAAAATAACACGGAAAGTAACAAACCATGATTTAAGAGCAACAATGGGCTATTTACTGTATAAAGAGGGAAACGATTATAAGTCGATTCAAAGACAACTTCGACATAAGAAATTAAAAACAACGCTGGGTTACTTACCCATTCATGTTGAATTAAATGGATATCTTGATTAATTCAATGACAATTTGAATAAGTTAAGGGTGGTTATTAGTAAAGTCACCCTTTACAGTCAGTTAACTGTTGAGAAAGGGTATTAATAAAACATAGGCTGCCTCTGAGGCATGAGACCGGTATTGCACTAGGCTCATGCCTTTTAATTTTGGTTTCTTATTAACTTTTATTCATCTTGAAATTGTTTTGTGTTTTTAAGGTTCTTCTTGTGAAAAGGAGAAAGCCTTTTAAGATAATTCTATTGGTTATGGAATGAAATTCAGATTACATAACAATATGAATTAAAGTTAGTAATTAAATTATCAAAAATAGTTGACTAGTCATTCAATGTGATATATATTAGATTTAACGAAAGTTAGTAATTGCATAACTAACTAAAAAGTAAGGGGTTGTTAATTGTATGGAAGATAACATGTTATTCAATCAATTAGATTTATTACGAGGGGATTTACAACTTGATAAAATGAAAAATGTTGCCTTTCCAGTTTATAGTCTGCAGTTTCTAAAGAACAATAACAAAATTCCTCAAGAAGCTCAGATTAGTAGCATATTAAAACATGAAGATAACCTAGTCGAGAGCCTCATTCACGCTTTTAAACTTGTTGAAAACGAATATCCAGATTTAAAAGGTGTATATGATATCTTTGCGTCAGAAGGGTTAAGTCAGAAAGTTTTATTTAACTTTTTACTGCAAGTAAAAAATATGGAACTGACAAACGACAGATGGGCTACTTTAATTGATAAACTGTTTAATAACCTTTACGAAAATGAAGGAAAAAAAGATGGTGGACAATATTCACCAGAAAGTATCAATCAATTAGGGGTAGCATTATTACAACCATATTCAGGAACTTTTTATGATGGTGCTGCTGGTGT
The DNA here is from genome assembly GCF_042746035.1 of Fictibacillus sp. NPDC058756. Taxonomy (NCBI): domain Bacteria; kingdom Bacillati; phylum Bacillota; class Bacilli; order Caryophanales; family Fictibacillaceae; genus Fictibacillus; species Fictibacillus sp. NPDC058756. The sequence continues at coordinate 30,732 of NZ_JBHYPU010000003.1, forward strand.
TGGAGCGACAATAGTGGAAGTGGAAAAATACACAAATGAAAATACTGGGAAAATACATCTGTTCGGGCAAGAAGTGAACTATAACAATTGGGCTTTGGCGAAGCTCAATTTACTCTTTCATGGTGTTGAAAATGTTGATTTACGGTTAGGAGATACACTTCTTAAGCCAGCTTTTATTGAAGGAAAGAATATCGCAAAGTTTGACCGAGTTATGATGGACTTTCCATTTTCATTAAACATCACAGATTATGAAACATTGCTTAAAGACTCATATAATCGTTTTATTTATGGAAAACCACCAAGAAGAAGTGCAGATATGGCATTTATTATGCATGGGTTGTCATCATTAAATCAAAACGGAAAAGCGGTATTCGTTGTAACTAATGGTATGTTGTTTAGACAGGGAGTAGAAGGAACAATTCGTCAAAATATGATTACTGCTGATGTTATTGAAGCGGTAATTGCATTACCAGAGAATATTTATACTGAAACGGGCATTCAAACGAATTTACTTGTATTAAATAAAAATAAGCCTAGTGAACGTAAGGGAAAGATACTATTTATCAATGCTGAAGAAGAATTTAAACAATTAAATAGACGAAGAAAACAACTAGATCATGAAAATATTGAAAAGATTGTTAATGCGTATGACAACGGATCAGAAATAAAAGGTTTTAGTAAATTCATTAAGACCAACCAGATTGAAGATGCTGATCTGTTGTGTAAACGCTACTTAGAAGACAATGAGATTGTTGTAGATACGTTTGGTAGGATCAGAGTTATCCAAGACAAAATTAATAATCAGTCTAATAATATATCTTTATCCAATTTAGCACAGTCCATTTACAGGGGGTTTAATGTTTCTTCGAAATCAGTAGAAGAAGGATTTGGAGATTATAAAATCATTAAACTTTCGGATGTGAAAGATGGCGAAATTAACTTGGGGGAATTAACAAGCGTTACTTTGAAACGTAAATCAAAAGTGGAAATGTATCTTGTGCAACGTGGAGATGTAATCATTTCTAACCGAGGAACAAGTATAAAGATTGCTGTCGTACCACATGTCGAAGAGAATATTATTTTGTCTCATAATTTCTTGGGGATTAGGTGTACAAACCAACTAGACCCTTATTTTCTTAAAGAGTATCTAGAAAGCCCAGTAGGTCAATACATGCTTGCAAGTAAGCAGATAGGTACTAATATCTTAACGATAAACCCTAAAGACCTTGAGGATATAAAAGTGCCAGTAATAGATATTGAAGAGCAATTGAAAATTGTAGAAGGATTTTACGAAATGAATAGTAGCATTCATGAGAGACAACAACAACTAGAAGAAGAGAAAAAACAAATGCAACTGAAACTGTATGAAAGTATGGGAATTCGAGAATCATTTCTGATTATCGACTAATGGAGGGGAAATTATGAAATGGAAATATTGGAAGGTTGTGTTACGTTATGGTCATGTAGGGCGAAAGAATGAGGTAAGCGTAGCGAGGTTTCTGATTACAGAAGTCTTTTATAATCCAATTATGGTAATGGATTTAGCTTCTGAGATGCCTGGTGTTAAATGCAATGGAATATCCCAGGTTAATGAGATATATCAGGAAGAATATCTTATTGGCAAAAGAAAAGAGGTTGAAAACTTCTATCTTCAGAAATTAAAAGAAGGTAATGGTTTTACTTCATAAAATTACCAAAATAATTATTACTGATGGTATGTGAAGTCACTAAAACTAAATAAGGAAGGAAACAAATATTGAAAACAACTCAATTATCACTCGAAACTAAAGGAATATTTTACAATTTTTTAAAAGGCAAAAACAATTATGGAAATGAGTACTTATATTGTATTGAAAACACTGTTGAAAATTTGGTGCAACAACAGACATCAGCTAATAAACCAGGTATGTTATTAGGGAAGATTCAGTCTGGTAAAACAAGAACCTTTCTAGGGATAATGGGTCTAGCCTATGACAATGGTTATGATGTTGTAATTATCTTAACTAAAGGTACTAAAGCATTGGTTAAACAAACTATAGCTAGATTAAACCAAGAGTTTGATGGAATGATTGTACGTGACAAAATGCGTGTTTACGATATTATGTCCTTGCCTTCTAATCTAAGTAAATGGGAACTAAATAAAAAGCTCGCCATTGTTGTTAAAAAAGAAACAAGGAATATGGACAGAATTAGTGATGCTCTGTTTGAAACTTATCCTAATCTTAAGAATAAAAACATTTTATTTATTGATGATGAAGCGGATTTTGCGAGTGTTTCCTATGAAAATAATTCAGAGAAAAATATCATTGAAATGAAAGTAATAGCTTCAAAGCTTGATAATATTAGAGCGAATGTAAGCAAAGGATCATTTTTACAGGTTACAGCTACTCCTTACTCGCTTTATCTACAGCCGGAAGAGAGGGAGATTAATGATTTCCTTAAATTTGAACCTGTTAGGCCTGCGTTTACTGAGTTAGTACCTATACATGATAAATATGTTGGTGGTGATTTGTACTTTGACGAATCAAAAAATGAAGATTCACCAGCTTATTACTTATACAGGGAAATTACTGATAATGATTTAGATGTTATGAAAAAAATGGATTTGCGTCGTGTTAGAAAAGTAAATCTACTAACTCAAAATAATTTATATAACCTAAATCAGGCGGTTATCAATTTTATTGTAGGTAGTTGTATCAGGCGATGGCAGCAAAGATATCTAAATGAGGATGAAGAAAAATATTCGATGGTTGTTCATACAGAGAGAGGAAAAGGAGCACATGATTGGCAACAACAACTTATTAAACTCATTTTAGAGGATCTGGTAAAATTAGCAGAAGAAAAAAACGATTTGTTTATTGAGTGGATTGAACAGTCCTATAGTCATTTAATGAAGTCAGTTAGGCTTGTTCAAACACCAGAACCCTCATTTTATGAAGTACTTCGAGAAGTTAATGATGCATTAATTCAGGAAATGATTGTTGTTTCGACAGTGAATTCAGATAAAGATGTAGAAGAATTACTAGACTCTAATGGACAACTGCAACTTCGGACACCAATGAACATCTTTATAGGAGGTCAAATTCTAGATAGAGGAGTAACAATTGGTAATTTAACTGGATTCTTCTATGGCAGAAACCCAAAATCTTTTCAACAAGATACCGTGTTGCAACATTCACGAATGTATGGAGCTAGATCCATGGAAGATATAGCTGTGACTAGGTTCTATACTACCAGAAAAATTTATAATATCATGGAGAGAATCCATGAATTTGATACTGAATTAAGAGAGGCATTTGAAAAAGGACATAATCAGGGTGTAGTATTCGTTCAGAAAGATACATCAAATAAAATTGTTCCGTGTAGTCCGAACAAAATATTACTTTCGAACCTTGTAACACTAAAGCCTCATAAGAGGATATTACCGGTCGGTTTTCAGTCTGGATATAAGTCTTATATTAGTAAAAAGGTAGAAATGGTCTCTAAAGTAATTCAGGAATTAAAACAATTTTCACCACAAGTCATGGACGATGATGCATTCTTGGCACCTGTAAGTAAAGTGAAAAAAATCCTTTCCGTTATCCATGAAACCCTTGTAATGGAAGATGGCTACGAGTGGGATTTAGATGAATATTTCTCTATTCTGGACTATTTGACATTGGATAGTAAAGAAAATTTTGTCTGGATAATAGTCCGAGAGGGGAGAAATATTACAAGAATTGATTCGGAAGGAAGATTTGAGAACTCTCCTGATACACCTAAAGGTGAAAAAGGAGAGCTGAAAGTAGCGAGAAAAGTTGCAATTGACCACCCTGCTGTTATGCTACTAAAACAAAATGGTGATGCAGATAAAGGATGGAGAGACACACCTTTTTGGTGGCCTGTAATGCTCGCTCAATCAAACATAGAAACAACGATTTATGCGAAAGAAACTATTAAGTAATTTTTTGAATAAATATCATTTAGTAAGTTCAAGTAAAAATAGTGGTTGGTGGTAAGTGGGGTGAATACCCTTTACTGCCAATCTCTATATGCTTGTCTTGGATAGTGATATAATAGAATGGAAAATTCAAGGAGGTACCAATGTGATTACAGGTGAAATTAGAAGTAAAGTAGATAAAATATGGGAAACATTTTGGACGGGTGGTATTACTAACCCATTAACAGTGATTGAACAATTTACTTATCTATTATTTATAAAAGGATTAGATGAACAAGAGACAACCAAAGAGCAGGAAGCGGAGTTTTTAGGTATGGAACATCAAGGATTATTTCCTAAAGACAAGGAACATTTACGATGGAGTCGCTTTAAACAACTTGGGTCATCTGAGGAAATGTATGAAATCGTATCCAAAGAAGTATTCCCTTTTATCAAAAATTTACATGGTAAAGAGGATTCGGCTTACTCAAAATATATGAACGATGCGATGTTTATGATTCCTACTGCTAATATGCTATCTAAGATTGTTGATGGTATAGATAATATTCCAATGAAAGACCGTGATACAAAAGGTGACTTATATGAGTATTTGCTATCAAAAGTAGCAACTTCTGGTACAAACGGTCAGTTCCGAACGCCGCGCCATATTATCGATATGATGGTGGAACTAATGAAACCAACACCTGAAGATATCATTATTGATCCAGCAATGGGATCAGCGGGTTTCCTTGTTTCTGCGGCTGAGTACTTACGTAATAACAATAATGATTTGTTCTTGGTTCAAGGCTTAAAAGAGCATTTTAATAACACGATGTTTTATGGAAATGATATGGACAGAACGATGTTGCGTATCGGGGCAATGAACATGATGCTTCATGGGATTGATAACCCTAATATTGACTACCGTGACTCTCTTGCTGAAGTGAATAAAGATAAAGAACAATATACGCTAGTACTTGCAAATCCTCCATTTAAAGGTTCACTTGATGAAGAAGGGGTTTCAAACGAATTATTAAAACTGACAAAAACAAAGAAAACAGAACTGCTTTTCTTAGCTCTCTTCATCCGAATTCTGAAAGCTGGAGGACGTGCAGCTGTTGTTGTCCCAGATGGTGTACTATTTGGAAGCTCAAAAGCTCATAAACAAATTCGGAAAGAAATTATAGATACTCATAAACTTGAAGCAATAATTAAAATGCCTAGTGGTGTATTTAAACCTTATGCTGGAGTATCTACAGCAATTATAATTTTTACGAAAACTGGTGCCGGCGGTACAGATAATGTATGGTTCTATGATATGAAAGCGGATGGGTATTCATTAGATGATAAACGCACACCGATATATTCCAATGATATTGAAGATATTATTGCACGTTTTGGTAATTTACAAGGTGAATTGGAACGAAAACGTACAGAACAATCCTTCTTTGTAAAGGTTGACGAGTTACGTGAGAATGACTATGATTTGTCGATTAATAAATATAAAGAGATTGAGTATGAAGAAGCAGAGTATAAAGCTCCTAAAGAGATAATAGCTGATTTACAACAATTAGAATCGGAAATTCAGTACGGTTTAAATAACTTACAAAAATTATTGGAGGAATAACTGATGGAGTTTAAAAAGATTGAGGAGATCAATGAATATAAATCTAAATCAGTTAATCCTCAAAAAAATCCTAATGTATGGTATGAGTTATATAGTATACCTAGTTTTGATTCAAAATTGCCTGAAATTGTGCGAGGAAAGGATATAGCATCATCCAAGCAAATTGTAGAAGAAGGGGATATTTTAATTTCTAAAATCAACCCTCGCATTAATCGAGTATGGATAGTGAATAACCACTCAAAACACCTGAAAATAGCATCTTCTGAGTGGATTGTAGTTAGAACAAAGAAATACAACAATAAATATTTATCTTACTATTTTAAAAGCGATAGGTTTAAGCAATTATTATCCTCACAAGTCACTGGCATTGGTGGCTCATTAACTCGAGCGCAGCCTAAAAATGTTAAGAATTACAAAGTACTTCTATTATCCGTAAATAAGCAAAGAAAAGTGGTTGAATTGTTAGATGAAATAGGAAAAGTTATTGATAAACGCCTACTTCAAATAAAGGCATTAGAACAATTAACGCAAAATGTGTTTTTGGAGATGTATGGGGACATAAGGAGAAACAAGAAGGGGTGGGATATTGTTAGTCTTGAAGATATTTGTGAAAATATAATAGATTGCCCACATTCTACCCCGAAATACTCACAAGAAACAACAGAGTACGCTTGTATACGAACATCGGAATTGTCCAATGGATATATTAAATGGGGCTCAATGAAGTATGTTGATGAATCCGAGTTTGAAAAGAGAATAAAGAGGTTAAATCCTGAAATTGGAGATATTGTTTATGGAAGGGAAGGTACCTTTGGAGAGGCGGTAATATTAACGGATGAAAAGAGGTTTTGTTTAGGTCAAAGAGTAATGTTATTTAGACCTGATTATAAAGTTGTTAATAGCATTTATCTTTGGGCTATGGTTCGGTCTAAGGGAGTCTATCATCAAGCCCTCTCAAAAACAAGTGGGTCTACTGTTGGTCATGTAAATGTTAAGGATGTGAAGAAATTTAAGTGTTTTTTACCACCACTTGATTCACAAAATGAATTTGCACAAAAAGTAAAGAAGATAGAAATTCAGAAAAAAATATTGCATAAAAGTTACGATGAGACAATTGATATGTATAACTCTATAATGCAACGTGCCTTTAAAGGAGAACTATTCACCGAAGAAAAACCTTCGATACTTAAATAAAGAGGTGAAATATTCTTGACTACCAACTTTGGTTTTCTTAAAGGAAAAGCTCAATATAAGAGTTTTATTAATGCCTGCTTAGAAGCAGAGAAAGCTCTTATAGTTAGTCCAGCGACGTGTGCGATTTTGGCCCGTCGCGCCCTTGAGCTTGCAGTGAAGTGGCTTTACAGCTCTGATAGTGAATTAAAAGTTCCATATCAAGAGAACTTATCGAGTTTAATTCACGATTCTAATTTTCTTGCTATTATTGATGATGATTTACTTCCTTTGTTAAAGTACATTGTTAAGCTAGGGAATGTATCAGTACATTCTAACGCAAACGTTAATCGTGATGAAGCAATATTATCTCTACACAATTTACATCAGTTTGTGGCTTGGATTGATTACTGTTATTCGGATGAATATACTGCAAAAGAATTCGACGAATCTCTACTCCAACATGGTGAAGAAAAACGTGTAAGACCAAAAGAGTTACAAGACTTATATGACCAGTTAAGCTCTAAAGATCGTCGTTTAGAAGAAATGATGAAGGAAAATGAAGAGCTTCGTAAGGTAAATACAATCAAACGGGAATTAAATACAGATCAATATGATTTTGAGGTTGATGAAATAAGTGAGTTTGAAACAAGGCAGAAGTATATTGATCTTGATTTAAAACTAGCTGGTTGGGAATTCGGTACGGATGTTGTAAAGGAATTTGAAGTGACAGGAATGCCGAATAATCAAGGTTTTGGTTTTGTTGATTATGTACTGCTGGGTGATAATGGTAAACCTATAGGTATAGTTGAAGCAAAACGAACATCAAATGATCCTAATGTCGGTAAGCAACAAGCGAAACTATACGCCGACTGCATTGAACAAAAATATGGGCAGCGTCCCGTAGTTTTTTATACCAATGGTTTTGAAACCTATATCTGGCATAAACCCTATCCACCAAGAAGGGTATCTGGATTCTATAATAAAGCCGATTTAAAACTTGTTATAGATCGCCTCACAATGAAGCGAGAATTAAAGGATGTTGAAATTAACGATGATATAACGAATCGTTATTATCAAAAAGAATCAATTCTATCAGTTTGCGATGCGTTGGAACGAAATCAGCGAAAGATGCTGTTAGTTATGGCGACAGGTAGCGGGAAAACAAGAACAGCTATCTCGATTGTGGATGTCCTTTCTCGCCATAACTGGGTGAAAAACGTTTTGTTTCTAGCAGATCGTAAAACACTTCTACTTCAGGCAAAGAAAAACTTTAATAATCTTTTACCTAGCTTATCGTTATGTAATCTCTTGGATAACAAAGATAATCCTGATGAAAGCCGTATGGTCTTCTCTACTTATCCAACAATGATGAATGCCATTGATGAAGTCAAACGTAAAGATGGCAAGAAGTTATTTACTATTGGTCATTTTGACTTAATCATTATTGATGAATCTCATAGAAGTATATATAAAAAGTATCGTTCAATTTTTAACTATTTTGACGGTATGTTGCTTGGACTGACTGCTACCCCAAAAGATGAAATTGATAAAAATACGTATGAGGTATTTAACTTGGAAAGTGGTGCTCCAACATATGCCTACGAGTTGGAGAAAGCGGTTGAAGATGAATATTTGGTTGATTACAGAACCATCGAAACAAGAATGAAATTCCTTGAAGAAGGTATTCGTTACGATGATTTATCAGATGAGGAAAAAGAGTTATATGAAGAAACATTTGATGATGAGGTTGGAGATGATATTGATAGTGGAGCATTAAATGAGTGGCTTTTTAATGCTGACACAATTGATACCGTTCTCAAGAACTTAATGGAAAAGGGAATACATGTTGAAGGTGGAGATAAACTTGGCAAAACAATTCTCTTTGCGAAAAACCACCAACATGCGTTAAAGATAGTTGAAAGATTCGATGTTTTATTTCCAGAGTATGGCGGAGAATTTGCGAAAGTCATTGACTATAGTGTGAACTATTACCAAAGCCTAATTGAAGATTTCTCAACAAAAGAAAAAATGCCACAGATAGCTGTTTCAGTTGATATGCTTGATACTGGTGTAGATATTCCTGAAGTGGTTAACCTAGTATTCTTTAAGAAGGTCCGATCAAAATCAAAGTTCTGGCAAATGATTGGTCGTGGAACACGTTTATGCCCAGATCTACTAGGGATAGGGCAGGATAAAACTCATTTCTTAATATTTGACTATTGCGGTAACTTTGAATTCTTCAGAGAGAATCCGAAGGGTATTGAAGGAAAAGCTACCGAGAGTTTGACGGAAAAACTGTTTAATTCAAAAGTTGAAATCATTAAAGAACTTCAAGGGATGGAATACCAAACAGAAAATTATATTTCACACCGTAACGAAATCATTAATGATGTTTTTGCCGATATTAATGTATTAGATGATGAAAACTTCCGAGTTCGTCAACACTTGCAACATGTTCATAAATATAAAAATAAAGCTAATTGGAACTCATTAACGGTAATGAAAGTAAATGAAATTAAAGAGCATGTTTCTCCTATCATCGTACCATTTAATGATGACGAATTTGCTAAACGTTTTGACTTAGTAATGTACACTATTGAGTTAGCTAAACTACAAACAAAGAATGCTACTAAGCCAATACGAAGTGTGGTAACAACTGCAGAAGCATTGTCTAAATTAGGAACAATACCACAAGTAGTTGAGCAAAAGCCTATTATTAATAAGGTTTTAACTGAAGAGTTCTGGGAAAGTGCTGATATCTTTGAATTAGAAAGAGTTCGTGAAGCACTACGTGACCTGATCAAGTTTATTGAAAAAGAAAAGCAAAAAATGTACTTTACAAACTTCAAAGATCAAGTATTAGAGGTAAAAGAAAGCGGTCCGATCTTCCACACAAATGACTTACAAAATTATAAGAAGAAAGTACATCATTATCTTCAACAACATAGAGATGAAATAGCAATCCACAAGCTTAGAAATAACAAGAAGCTTACTGATCAAGATATAAAAACGTTGGAAAGTATTCTTTGGAACGAACTAGGAACTAAAGAAGATTACGAAAAGGACTTTGGGGATACTCCTATTACTAGGCTCGTAAGACAAATTGTAGGATTGGATACTCAAGCAGCGAATGAAGCTTTTTCGGAGTTTCTAACCAACGAAAAACTTAATATCTATCAAAGTAGGTTTGTGAAACTTATTGTGGATTATGTCGTGAAGAACGGAGTAATGGATAAGAAAGTGTTACAGCAAGACCCATTTAAGTCAGTCGGAAGTATTGTTGAGTTGTTTAAGGATAATATGGACGATGCCCGTAAGATTATTGGGGTTATTGATGAGATAAATCGAAATTCGGAAGAGATTGCTGGGGCGTAAAAATTCAACTAGGTACTGACCGACTACATTAGAAGGCACTTAAGATTTCTTAAGGTGCCTTTTTATTTCAATATAGAAAGAGAGGGAGGTCAATTGAATAAGGTAGTGTTGTCTACTATAGAAGTGGAGAAGTTAAAGGAGAAGTACGGTGGACACTTTGATCCAATAAAGAGTGATACTGACTTTAAGAAAGTCGTTGTCAAACTTAAGGGAAAAAGAATTGATGGTAATAACTCAAGGGAATTCTTTGATACTGTTAAAAGATTATTAGAATATATTCAAAGAACAGAGAATGAAAAGCACGCTTTATTACTTACACAAGTCTTACATGAAATAAGAATTCATTCCAAATTTTCGCTAACAGATAATGCAACCAATGTACATCAACTATGTGACCTAATTTTAATCCAGTTTAAACATTCATTAAAAGACAGAGTGTATTACAATGTTTTGAAACTACTAAACTACTGTGAAGGAACTTTAGGGAAATTTAATATTGATTCAGTCCTTAGACATAGAATAGATAACTTGGAAGGAAATATCTACGAATGTTTTAAATTGAAACTATCAATAGAACTTCTACATACATATTTAGTTTTAAATAAGAATGATGAATTGCATAAACTATTTTACGATATATGTGTTGATTGGTATAAGTTTGAGAAACAAGTTAATGAAAAGACATTTGAAAAGTTGCTTTGGTACAGTTTTATATTAGACAGGGACAAAGAAATTCAAGAACATATAAAACAATATGATAGCTTAATAAAGAGTAACCGTTGGGGTATACAACTCTACAGTTATGTTGGAAAAACTTTCTCAGAAACAGGCCATATCGATAAAGAAAAACTATTACTTCTTGTTAATCGTTTTAAAAAGATCAATGGATATTCTAACATTGAAAAAGAAAGCATTATTGAGCAAATACTCAAAAAAGTAAAAGAAAAGCAAGTAATAACGGAAGTAGAAAGGCTGTTATCATATAATCTTCCTTCAGGGGATAAATTAAGTGATATAAATCAAAGAATATTAATTAATTTAGCAGTCTACGAAAATAAAAGAATGTTAAAAATAAAAAAAATAATCCAAGTAGAAGCGTTCAGTCATCCAAAAAGAGAAGATATCTATGTAAACAGGTATTTATTAAAGAAATTAATAGAAGAAAATGCTTCTGGTTATATTTGTGTAAAAGAAGACAGAAAAGACAATCTAAAAGAGAAAATAGAAGTTGAAAACGAGTGGTTCAAATGGCCATCGACAGATGTTATTGAAAATGACAATGGTTCCAATGACTTAATGGGGTTAAATGAGAAAAGCGAATTACGGAAAAGAGGCTATCAAATCACTGGAACAACAAGGGAACAAAGGTGGAAAGTCTTACAACGTATAGTTCCTGACATTGGTTTAAAAAAGGTTGCGTATACAATTGCCGGAAACGTGAGATTAAGAAAAGGTCAGAAGGATGGGAATAAAAAATTCAGTTATTCTATTTCTGAGTGGGAGTATGACTTAGAAAAGCTCAAAAAGAAGTACTATAAAAAAGAATTTTACTGGCCAAAAACATAGTTCGAGAGATGGGTGCGCTTTAAGAACGTATATTCTGTAAAAGCACATATAGGAATAAATGAAAACATAGGGTTTATATAAAACCTGTAAAATGAGGTGTGAGTATTATGCCTATTGAAGTTTTGATATGGAAAGTAAACAGTGGTATAAAAAAGGTTTCTTTCTCACCTATTGAGTCTGAAGGAAATTAGAGAATATATTGTTAAAGTGGAATGGATAAAGACTGTCCCAAAAGAAGATGCCTTTTGGATAAAGGGCTTAAAAGCAAACCAGAATAGTGCATATAAGTTGAGAAGCCAATACACCATTGATAAAGTATCTGAGTTCTTTGGTCTTGACAATGATAAATAAAATAAAGAGACAATCCTGTAGTTGAGGATTGTCTCTTTTCCTAAAATGCTTCAAATTTTCACAGAAGATATTCAATTTTTATTATACTTCCATAGAAATGTCACCAGTTTTTCTGAAAAAATTTGGGATATTACTTACTATTTCAATAAGAATAGTTCTAACAGGAGCAGTTTTTTATAAATTTTCTCCTTAGTAAACATCATTTATATTCATGTATCTGCGATCACCATCCAAGCCACATTTAGGTAGTATCGCAGATTTTTTTAAAAAAAGAAGCAGGCTCCCAATAGGGGAAAACCCAAGGAGGCGATAATGAAGTTGATTCGCTTCTGATTTATCATAATAAAAGATTGAACTTTTTAAAGAGATTCTCTCATTTTTCCTGTAAAATAAAAGGTATACAAAATTAGCCATTTTGTTGGTTCTTATGTACCGAAGATTACATAGTAGGGGGTACCGTATGGAGTACATACTTTTTTCAGATTATTTAACCAAATTTGAGTACCTTCCAGAAAGAGAACAGTTTTGGAAGACTCTTGTAGGAAATGACGAGCTACGTTTACAGGGAAAGGTCGGTCTTCTGAACGAAGGCTTTTGTGTCATCAGTTCCCCTGTTAGCTTGGATGAAAATAATGAACTAAAGAGAATAGAGAATCCATTTGAGTATAAACAATTCTTATCAAAGGTAATTGGGACTGCTCCAGTAGCTAGGGAGTTGCATAGGAAGAAAATAAAACAAAACGATGTGGTGTTTTTTAGTCTTCAGATTGTTTCAGGACCTATTGCAGAAGGAAAAGACCCAATTGTTATAAAAAGAGGTTCTATTTCAAAGGCGAAAGAGGTTGGGCAATACTATGCCGCATTAGATATTCCTGCGGAGGACTCGTTTTTATTTACCGATTTTTCCTATGATAGAGAAAAAAATATCCACTACATGAGTGAGGATATTGAGAAAAAGTTTGAAGAAATAGCAGAAAAATTAAACAGAAAAAAGAAAGAGACAGCAGAGGAAGAGAAGAAGCTAAGGCAATTAATGGTGTTACATAAAAAGAATCAAAAGGACCTGGAAATAGAGTTGGAACAATTAAAGCAGCTAAAACTTGATGAAATAGAGAAAGAGAAAAAGAGTTTAATGGTCTTAAGATCACAGTACACAAGAGAGAAAAAGAAACTAGAAAAAGAGCTTGAGGATTATAAAACGGAAAAAACACATGATATTGAAAGTGAGATTAAAGAGTTGGAGAAGTTGAAAGAGCAGCTTAATTTCTATCAATTTTTATCAAAAGAACCTGGTGAACAGGAGGCTAAACAACAGCAGATAGGCAAGTCTTTTTCAGATAGAATTGAACTACTTACTTATATGCAGAAGTTTTTGCTTTCGAATAAGGAAAAGCCTTTGTTTTATGATTTAAATACTCTGCTTCAGTTTTATATTGGTATTTGTACGGAACAACTAGTTGTTCTGGCAGGAAGTCCTGGTACAGGAAAAACTAGTTTAGTAGAAGGATTTGCAAAGGCAACTAATGCAGAGCTTCGAATTATCCCTATTCAACCGAATTGGGTAGATAAGAGTGATCTGCTTGGCTTTTACAATCCGATTGAAAAGACATATGTATCTACTCCTTTTTTAGATGCGATTTTAGAAGCTAAAGAGAATAAGGGTAAGCTGTACTTTATTTGCTTAGATGAAATGAATCTTGCACATATTGAATATTATTTTGCGGAGTTTTTAAGTAAGCTGCAAACAGATCGCAAAATTCAGCTCTATAGCTCGAATATTAAAAGTGAAATGGAAGAAGAGCTACAGGCAAGATATACGCATTTCCAAAAAGAAGTAAAGGAGATAGAGTTTGATGAATACTTTGCAAAGGCGAGTGACCCTTCATTAGAAAATTATTTTACGATAAAAAGACTGTTTAGGCTACTTGAAAGCTATCCAGACACCTTAGAGATACCAAACAATATCCGTTTTATTGGAACGATTAACAAGGATGAAACGACGAAGGATTTGAGTCCAAAGGTAGTTGACCGAAGCTTTTTCATTAAATTAAATTCATTTGACTCGGAGAAAATGGATGCAGCACAGTCAAAATTGCAAAAGGATAAAAGTGAGTACAATACTTTTATTTCTCTTTCTCCTTATGATATAAAGCCTGTATCTGGTAAGTGGGAAGATAGAGAAAAGATTCGCATTCAGCGCACGAAAAACAATCTATCAAACTATGGAATAGAGCTTACGAATCGTTTTGAAAGAACAGTGAGCCAGATACTAGGTTTAGAGCTAGTTTCCCCCATCCAATTATTTGATATTATGAATGCGTGTCTAATTCTACCTAAGGTGAATGTCGATTCCTATGAGGTGGATGTGGTCAAGCTACTGGAAGAGCTGTCAAAGAATACGAGTGATGATTCAGACATCTCTAAGCACATACTAGAAAAGATGAAAATAAGTGACGAAACTACCACTACCTTAACTTATTGGAGGTAGCCTATGAAGCTTGTAGCAAAAATGGCAAGATTCGTTCTTGACCAAGAAGAGATTGAGAGGCGAAGAGGTAGGTTTTCTTATAGTGAGGTACAGTTTCTTCCTAATCCAGAGGATTTTTCTTCCTTAATCGTTGGTTTAGAGAACCGTCATAAAACCTTTGTGACAGAAAGTCATTTTCGAGGGAATGACAACAAAGGGTTTTATGTTCTTGTTTTTTCCGTCGTGTATATGGGTGAAGACGAGAAGCCTACAGATTTTCGAATTCAGTATTTTCCTAAAAAGGATAAAAGAGAAAAAAAACTCAAATATGATCCGACTTATAATATCTTTTTCGATGAGCCCAATTTAATAAAGAATAAAGGCAGATGGACGTATAGTAATAAATTAAAGGATGCAGTTTTTGGCTCTGTCAGCACAGGGAATTTTTATCTGAATGTATATAGAGAAGGTCTTTCGACTCCAATAAATGATTCACCTTATAAAATTAGTGTGTTACCATCGTCGTTATCTCTAGAGAATTTCAAAGAAATGGTCGATGACATATTAGCAATTCGTAGAGAACTTATAATGGCACAGAATACAGCAAAGCAATCAATTCAAACAACATGGCATCATGCCTTAAACGAGATTGAAGAAGCTTTAAACAACATTACGAAGCCAATGAAAGAAATCAATGCTCAGCCAAAAGTAAAGTTAGAAGAATCGTATGTCAAAAAATCACTCAGAAACATTAAGAAGTTTAATGGTAGAACGGTGATGAATCTTTTGTTAAATAAAGGGGCTAATAAATATGTAACCTCTCATGCGACAGAGAGCACTGATATTTATGAAAATCAAATGATTCTGTATACACTTACAAAGTTGAACAAATATGTGGAAGAGTCTGATGTTCATTTTAAGAATAAATTAACTAGTAGAAAAAGGGAAATCGACAAACAAATAACAAAACTTCTCAAACAATATAAGAAAAATGATCTAGATGAACTTGAGGAGTTTATTCGATATTTTCAATATAACAAAGAGGGCTTTTGCCGTGATATCCTGAAGACAGTATATGAACAAAGCTCTGTTTCAAAGCAAAATACAGTAGAGATAACCATCTACGTTGATAAAAAAAGCTTTCAAATTGATAAGAGTATGACTTTTTTTCATGACAAATTAGTTGCCTCTTATAAGACCGAATTTTTTGACAGGGACCATAGATTCTGGGGCTTAGATTATAATAGAGGACATTACTATTTCGTGGATAATCCCAATAATCGAATTGCGATAAAGGGGCGTAGAGCAGAGATTCATTTAACCTCGGGTGATTATCGTCAACATCTACTTCTTCACCATTTTCTTAGTGAAAATACAACGTTAGGCCTATTAGAGATACATGCTGTTGTGGAGAAGAATAATAGTACTGAGAGTGATCCTTTAAAAGAAAGGCCGACAGAAGGGGGAAGATTTAACAATACTTATGATTATCCCTTGAAAATAGTAGAGCTTAAGCGGATTAATGATATGTCATCCGCTGACTTTAAAGGAAAACTAGAGGAATTGGTTTCTCTATTTTCTTATTATGGGTCATTAGGTTTAACGTCAGAAACACTAAAACAAATAGATACATTAAGGAAAAAAAAGAACAACCATCAATCCGTAATACAAGAAGATAATCAACTACAAGAACAAATTACACGAATAAGTAATAAGATTACATATTTTAGAAAACTACCGTTTTTAAAGGGTGTCACTCAAAGAAAGCTTCCTTGGCGGCTAACACAGGTATTTATTAATGATCGTTACTACTCAAGAATATGGGGAAACTTACGAAGCTTAGATAAAAGATACGAATTTACATCTGACTTTAATGAAGAGGATATTTTGGTGAAAAAGACAGATGAGCTTTATGAATATTGGATACTTATTCATCTATTATTGAATCTGAAAAATACTGGATGGACTTTTACAAGTGGATATTCAATTAAGGAAGCTATTGATATTCTAGTCAAGGACAAGACATCTTGGAGTCTTGAAGGTTGCACTTTTTCGCTTCAGCATAATGGGAATCACTTTAGGTTGAATAATGATATTGCAGAACAGCATACTGCTCCAATACACATTGAGAAAATAGTGATGGATGTTCATTATAACAGAAAGATAAGTGGGTTAAAACCAGATTATGCTTTTGAAGTGAAGCTGTATGCGAAACTCTCTAAAGAGGATCAAGAAACAAAGGTTTATTCTAAGTGGTTTTACCTTGATGCAAAATATAGAAATTATGAAGAACAGAATCAACTAGATAGCTTCTACTATGATATTAACGAAGTTGCGATTGGAAAGTACTTAAATCAATATCGTAAAAAAGGACAACCATCAAGTGCAGCATTTTTGATTCATACAGATACAAACAATAAGTATAATTTTTTCGGGGGCTTTCATAATGATATAGCAGATTCAAGTCTTCATGATGTGTACGATCCTTATTCGGTTCCGTTTAGTTATGATCCAATTGCGTTTCAATTACCAGCACCAATCCATACACATTTTAATCGGAATCCAAGACATATGTATGGAGGATTTTCCTGCATTCCTGGAGAGACGGAAAATTTAAAAACTTTTGTCAAAATGCTGTTAGAGTATCATTTTATAGAGCATATGACGCCATCTATTTGTTGGGACTGTGGTAGCACGAATACGTTAATTGAACGAAGAGAAATTTCTCCAAACAATTATAAGTACTACATTACTTGTAACGACTGTAGTGAATTCTGGGTTCGTAATCACTGTAAGGAAAGTGGACACAAGTTAGTAAAGCACATTGTTAATTACCATAAGGAAGAACATGATGACTATCCTTGGTATGTGAAATGTCCTGTCTGCAACAATATTCATTATGAAGAAGAGGAAGATCCATTTATGTTTTAAAGGGAGGAATAACATTTGCGCTTAGAACTATGGCTGGATGAGAGTGGTGACTTTGTTAGTGATGCCAACACAAGATTAAACCCCTCCCTTGTTGGTGGAGTGTTGATTCCTGTGGGGATAATTGATGAAGGCATTGCTAGAAAAATGCTGGGGAAACCGTATGTGCATTTTACGGATGAACCAGCCGATTATACATTAAATATATTAAAAGGTGTTCAAGAGAAAAAAGGTAGCTTTGTAGTTTTTCAAAATCAAGAGAGAGTCCAAATAATTGATAGTGATACGACGTACTTAAACGTTCTAGCAGAAGGGATTATTCAGCTTCTTTTACAGCTCGCAGCTGTTTATCGACGCTTTGAGCTTTCGATTATGGTTGCTACGAGAAAAAATATAAATAATGGCTATGGTATTATTTCTCCTGAACAATATAAAAAAAGACTTCGTGAACGAGTAATTGTTGGATTAGCTAGAAAATCCCTCACTAGTAAATGGAAGTATACAATTAAGTTTGATGATGCTCGTACAAGCTCAAGACTTATGCTAGCAGATGGAGTGTGCAATACGTATTTAACGAGAACGTCTTCAAAATTCACTGATTGTGACCGGGAAGTTATAAAAAGTATGTACAAGCAAGAATATTTATTTTCCTTTTTTGAAAGTTCGGTGGAAAAGGAATTGTACAAATTGCTTGGAGAAGGAAATATAACAGATGCGCTCTATGAAATTTACAATAATAATGAATTACAAAATAGAGGATATTACTTGGATGTTGTCTTAAAGCGACTTGAACAGCTAGATGATCATAGTAGGGGAATTCAATTATCAGGCATTTCTACTAAATTTGATACGTTAATTAAAATTGATAGAAAATATGAATATGTGAAACCTGTATTAAAGAAGATCCAGGATGAATTATTTCCGTTACTAGATAAATATTCTATTTGTAGTTCGGAATTTAAGCTAGATATAATTTTATATCTTTATACGATTTATACACATGAGGGTAGTGTGGATGGTGACATTCAGGACAAACTAGCTCAAGAGCAGTTGCAGCATGTGAACGACATAATGATTAGGCTAAAATACTTTAATATGTATAAAATCCGCAGAGGAATACATGAAAAGAATATGCTTAACGTCTTTGGATCCATTGACAACCTAACAAAGGGTATTGATGTTCTAGAGGAAACGTTAGAAATGATCAGTTTGTTAGATGAGGATGAAACAATGGGCGAGACTAAGTATGAGTATTTAGGGAAGAACTATGGAACTCGCGGACAGGGGTATACAATGCTTATTCACGAGGATCCAGACTACTTAGCACTAGCGATTAAAGACTTTGACCGAGCATTATCTCACTTTACTCTAGATAAAGATATTGATAGGCAGTATATTTATAAAACGATGGCATATTGTGAAGGGAAACAGTTTGCGAGTGCTTTACAGTACTTATTTAAGGCGTGTCATTTAGAGTTTATTGAGGAGAATTTCAGCGAGTTATTTGATTATTTAAAGGCACAGGATATGACGAAGGTGATTTTTAAATATCTTTACTATATAAAAATAATGGCATTTGCAAAGGAAGATGGGCAGGATGAATTAGCGGATAATATGTTCCAAGCATTAAATAATGCCCACGTTACAGTTGAAAGCCTTCAAAAAAGTCAAGAGTCTCCTCATCCAATCCAGTTTATATTTTGGTTTATGGGTTTGTATTCTGCAAGGCGAGGAAAACAAAAGGTAGGCTTAAAATACTTAGATGATGGAATTGAGATTTGTAATAGTCTATCCTTTGAAAACATAACACTTAAGTTAATTCAATTAGGAATGTATGCGGAAAAAGCACTCATCCATGAAAGGTACAAAAAGGATGTAATCGATTTTTATAAGAAAATAACAGAGAACTGCGGACAAGTCTCTATCTTAAAATACATTATCTATTTTGAAGGCTTAACAGAAGCTAAGCTTACTAAGCAATATTTAAAGAAAATAGTTCAAGTAACAAGGTGTATTAACTAAAGGAAATACTTCTAAATTATTTTGGTATGTTTTCTTATATGTTATTGATATCCTGAAAGTAATTTGATAGCCATACTTCCGCTTCCACATTTTACGACTATTATGCTATTAATGAACATCACTATACCATTCTAACTGTGATCACCATCCAAGCCATGTCGAGTGTGTGAACAGAAGGGTTAAACTATCCGTTATGATTTTGCTAACAATTTGCTAACGCAATCCAGTGAAAAAAGGTAAAATCCCGTTAAAGATATTACATACAAAAATTAACAAAACCTAGATATACCGCACTATTTGCACACTGCGAGTAAGATATTACACACTCTCACCTTAGGGGCGGCATGATGTAATCTGCCCCCAAGGCACTTTACATCTAAGTACCATTTCTGAAGAAGACTACTTCCTAAATTGGAGGTAGTCTTTTTTGTGTTTATGAAGCAAATTGTGGAACAAGATTTTTCGGGGAGTAACAGGCACACAGAATATTCTCCCTTAAGAGAATGGATGTTTTATCTCTCGGCGATATTGAACTTCAACGTGCTGCAAAATGGCTATATATGAACAAGAAGCAGATGGGAAGATCCTATTACAACAAAAATCAATTCTTTTTGAACCATATGGAACTATATCATCTTTATATGTATGGGAAATTATTAATTGCGGATTAATAAAAAAAGCTGCAAATTAAATTTTATGTTGATATTGTATAAAATCTAATGCAGCGGGATAAAATTAGCTCATGAAAATAACAAACTGTTGAAAAATTTTTAAAAGGAGCATTTCTCAAATGAAGGTGCTTTCAATGATTCAACCTTGGGCCACCCTTTTCATCTTAAATGAAGCTCAATATGAGACAAGGACATGGAAAACTAACTATCGTGGTTCTTTAGCCATCCATACAAGTAAAAAGGCAGATAACAGTGTTTTAAATAATGTGTATATTCAGCACCTTCTTAGTGAACACGGATTCAACAAAGAGAATCTACCTAAAGGTATGATTATTGGTGTATGTAACCTAATTAATTGTTTAAAGGTAACAGAAGACGCCCAGGGATATGCAGTATTGGAGGATGGACGTATAGTCCGGGGTAATGATTATTTATTAGGGGATTTTAGAGTAGGGAACTATGTTTGGGAAGTTTCCAATAAGGAAATGTTAATCAATTTTATACCAGCAAAAGGAAAACTGGGTTTATGGGAATACGATTTAAATTAGTTGATTAAATTGGGAGAAACATACTAATTTTTAATGAAAAACCAACTGAATAAATTAATTTCCTTCAACTGAATGCCAAGAAATTAAAAAGGAAAATAATTAAAAGGGACATTATTGTTTAATTAAATACAAAATCAATGTTTTGATAGTGAGAGAGGAAATTGTCAATACCAGCAGGTTATTTAGTTTACCAAAAAGGAAAATCTCCAACTTTAATGGAATCATTGTCCATTTTGATGAGCCTAAGCATAATCAAGACCCTTATATTTGGAATAAACAATTTTACATTCAACATGTCCTATCACTCAAATGAGGACGGGACCGGGACAAATTAACTTCTGGGTAAGTGGTAATGCCTTTCCCAATTTTACAAACCCATTTTGTGATTTGGTGTTTGTGGTTGAAAGTAAACATTATTGGTCTGAGAAAAATAATATAGCTTTTGATGATGAAATTGTTGATAGTGAAAATGCTTATAAAGATTATTATTATCATAGAGTAAGGTGAGAGTGAAATGCTAAAATTTTGCTAACCTAGGAAACTTTAAAAGAAGCTTCTCATAAGTTGAAAAACTTGTGAGAAGCTTTTTTTGTATCTCTTGTTGCTTTTGGTTTATTAAGTTGTACTTCATTGCCAAGTTGATTGGAGTGCAAGGTAGCCGACCACGTGCGTTCTTTAAACAGCAGCGGAACAGGTGAGAGACCGTAAGAGCAGAGTTCTGAGGGGGCTCACCGCATGCCCCGCGGAAAGCGAGTAACCTGTAACGAAAATCAATCACTCCTAAGAAGATTACTTTTCTACTTTTTCACCAAAAGCCTCTGGAATCATCGTAAACCCTTCAATCACCGTATCTTCTTCCACTTCAATCATGAGGTAACGTTTACCGCTAAGATGTACTTGCTTAACGTATCTTAAATCTTGCGGGCTGATCGAAATGTTAGCTACTTTTGTATTGATTTTAATAGATTTGGAATTATACTTCGGCACGACGCTGCTCGCTTTAAACTCATACTTATTATCATCAATCACTTTTTGGAAAGCTGTTTCTACTTTTTCCGGACTCACATCTTCAACACCGCTCGCCATTAATACTCGTTCAACGTCTTTTGAGTCTAATCTAGGATGTTCTTCTTCTTCATTTTCCTCGATCATTCGGTTAATCTCTTCATACACATTGGAGAGAGTGGATGTATTCAACTGATCTCCTGTAACGTCTTTGATGATTTCTTCAAATACGATCTTATCGTCTTTTGCCGTCATGATATCTTCGCCATTTAAAACTTGCTCAATGAAATCATAATCGGGCTCATGTACTTTTCCTGCTGAATAGAGAATGTGGTTAACATCTGCTGCATTATCACTGAAACAAGGAAAAAGAAACCCACCGATTGGCGCATTCAGGTTGATGATAGGATCGACGACAAAATTGTACTTGAATTCTTTTTCAATATAATCAAAGAGAAGTTCTTTTTTCGGTTCTTGTGTATTGTTTATGCTGCACAAAATAAAGGGGAAGGAGTAGACGGCATCTCGTTCACTTACTTCAGCCTCTTCATTTTTGCGTTTTGTGGGTTTATAGTATTCTCCCTTAATAAAGGTAATAACAATATCTTTTTCGTATTGTCGGTTTAAAAGCATTTTGCCTACCATTTGAAGCATGCGCTCTTTCCAGTCTTCCACATCACTGCTCAGCATACCTTGATGCAAAATGAGCTGGCTGTTGTTTTCTGCATTCTTTTGAAACTTTAATTCAAAGAGCTTTTCATCTAGATTTCCGCCAAGTAATTTTTTAAAGTTATTTAAAAACAGTTCTTGTTGTTCTGGATCCAGCATTTCGAAAGGCTGACTCGCGTGATGATAAATATCACTCGATTCCTTCGTAATATAGACGTTAAAAATAGTGGAGATTTTAAGTAAATCATTATCTTTTTTAAATTGCTTTCGAATCTGTGCTACGTCTTTTTTGTTCATGTTCTAAACACTCCTACGTTGCTGCGATTTTAAAGGCGGTCATTCTCAACCTTTTGAAGTATTATTTATTTTAACATTTAGAAGAAGTTAAGTGTCATGGGGATATTCCGCAGAAAAAAACCTCCTCGATATTGAGAAGGTCGATTTACATATTTAACAAGTCTTTTAACTTGGCGACATCTTTCTCTTGTAGTGTATAACCCGTATGAGTATCCTCGATATTCATAATCATTCCACCACTGTGATCTTTTCTTAACCAGAGAAAATAGGTTTCTTTATTGCCTTCTGAATCAATGAGGCTAATTTCAAAATTATTTTTCGCCACATCTAAAATGCCAAGTATCTTATCAGCAGATTGTATAGCATCTCGAGCGATTTTTATTTCCTTTTCTTCATAAAAGGTCTTATTTACTTCACCTGTTACTTTTAGTTTTTCTAATGTTTCTTGAGCGCTTTTTTTATGGGCAGTTCCGTTTGTTTCTGAGTAAATGTTACACCCTGAAAATAAGATTGAACAGACGACTATAGAAAAAATAATAAATCCCTTTTTCATTTTTACACCCCTAGAATTCAACTTATAAAGTAAGTCGTAATTTGTTTTAAAAGGTTTCAAGGTCCATAAATAGTCTGGCTATTCCCAAAGGTCACAAAAAAACCCCTATAATGTAGCCTTTTTTAAAAGGCGATGCTTTATAGGGGTAAATCTAAAAATAAGCAGAATGCAAAAGTAAATGCAAAAGTAAATTCTATCTTTATATAACTCTCTTCTTAATGCGTGCTACAAGTGGTACGACAATGATACCAGCTATTACGACCTGCATTACGTTACCAGGAATTGATCCGAATGGCTGTATCCAGTTGCTATAAAGGATAACTTCAGCAAAATAGTAGCCTACAATTTTAATAACAAGGGCAACCGCAACTGCCATTGAGTAGACAATGGCTCTTTTGCCTGGGACTTTTTCGGATATAAGACCTGCTACATAGCCCATTGCACCAACTATGAAGAAGGTAAATGGCGCCCAAACTGTCCAACCTGAGATAAGATCAAACAAGCCCATTCCGAAAGCGCCGGCAATAGCACCTGTTTTTCTGCCAAAAACAAATGCTGCTATAAATAGAGGAACGTTCCCCAGATGGATCAGGCCGCCGTTACCCATTATCGGGAGCTTTAGGTTGATGAACATGGTAGCTACAAGAGTCAATGCAACGAAAAGTGCATTGATGACTAATGCTTTGGATTTATTCGTTTCTATCGTTGAGAATGTAGTATTCACAAAATAACCTCTTTCTTTTAATGGTATTATCTTATCTATTTTTTAAAAGCTTATTGAAGGGAATTTCCCACTCATCTATTATATCTGTCTCTTACGCTTTAGAAAATAGTGAATAATGAAAAGGCTATATCTCCCAGCACGGAAGTAGTTTTGTTTTTTTAAAGGGCATTTAACCTAAGAAGCGTCTAATTGGCTTTTTTTGCTTCGTATCGCTGGGCGATATAACTTGGGAATAAATGTGAAAACCTCATATTGAACAAATAAAAGGTTCGACCTGGGCGAAAATATGATATTTCAATCTGACATCGTAGCGCTTATATCGTTACGCGATATGGACAAGCACTTAGACGATACAGCTAACTCGCCAATATGGACCAGTTTTTTGTGTGATTAACATAAAACTATTATTCTATATGGTGTGGTTTGGGCGGGGATACTTTGTGTGACAGCCCCATATATCACAATTAGATCACGGTTATCAGGTCTTCTTGAAAAGGCTTGCCCATTAGTTAATACTATCCGAGTATATGGAGAGATATTTAATTCTAATTGTCCATCACTACTCTCCAACTGATTATTAAAATAATCTACTTTTACATTCTGATATGGACTATCTTTTACCATGACAAGTGCTTGATATTGTGGAGGGTAAATAAGTAGAGCAGGTGCATTCCCATCATAATATCCAGTTACGCGATCTCCTATTTCCACCATTACATGATCTACAAAGTAAGTTGAAGGTGATACTACAAAATTTACTAATGCTCCCGATCCGTTTTCAATAGATATTAATTTATAACAGCCTTCTCCTTCACCATCTTGACCAGTATAAATATCACTAATCATGTTGATAGTTCCACGGAAAGAATAAAAATTTGTCATACACATACCTCCATTGCTTAAAACCTCTAAAACAGTAGGTGATTTCTATGTACAATATGTAGGTTAATACCTAATGGACTGTGTGGTTACCATAAAGGTTTGAAAATGTTCTGTAAAGTTATTAATAAGAGGATTCAAGCGAAAACATGTGATGGTTGATATGCAAGAGCTACCAACTTACAAGGGTTATAAAGAGGATTTTGTATCATTGATAAATAGATTCATCATTAAAATAAAATCTTTTTTAGGATGTAAGCGGTAAGTGTACCAAAAATGAAAGAAAGAAGGGAAACCCCTTCTTTCCTTAGAGTGAAATTAAAGTTGGGTACCTAAAAAACCAAGTAACCCTTGGAGAGCTCCTAGCTGGGCTTGTGCATTACGTGCACCAGTCCCAGTTGTTTCAGTGTTTATACAGATTGGACCGATATTGATATCTAAGCCAAGAAGGTTAATCTCAATACCACCAGGGATAGCAACGCAAAGTAATTGATTATCTCCTGGGTCATTGCAGCTGCATGGTGTTGGTGTTGGTGTTAGATCAGCCATTTTGTTCACCCCCTCTTTTTGCAACATAATATAATATATTAATCACGAATGGTGCCCGAAATGGACAAGCGTAGAATTATTAATACTTTTATAGTAAAAAGTTAATAGATGGACATTTTAATTAGGCTGCTTGTATTTCCTGATCTTATGCGTATCAGTGAAATGGTGTAAGTCATCAATGCTGCTACTTCCGACGACGTAAACTAATTAGTATCCGAATGGACGAATGATAAATAGATTTATCTTTGAAAATAAACCCTTTTTAGGTGAAAACGGTAAGTCTTCTTAAATGGACAAATACTATATATAGCATTAGGATTTTTTTAAGGTAGACACCCACAAGGTGTTTTTCAGAAGGAGGGGGTTAAATTGTTTGAGCTGTTGCTTTTAATGCTTGAGCGGGCGGGCGTTCTCGTTATGGTGGCTTTCTTGCTTTCTAGGATGAGGTCATTCCGCCAAATTGTTCATCAGGAGCATGGTAGAAAAGAGAAAATGATTCTGATCGGCATTTTTGGCGCTTTCGGAATCATTAGCAACTATACCGGTGTTGAAATACACGATGGGACCATTATGTCTCAGACCTGGCAGGCGGATGTGGATTATGATGCGGCGATCGCCAACACCCGCATTATGGGGGTTGCAATCGGCGGTTTGTTGGGCGGGCCGATTGTCGGATTAGGTGTGGGATTAATTGCAGGTATACATCGTTTGACGCTGGGGGGATTTACTGCAGAAGCATGTGCGGTCTCGACTATAATGGCTGGATTCATAACAGGTTTTCTTGGCCGGCGTTATGGAATAATAGCTAGGAACAACTCTCCTTGGGGAGCAGTCGCGATAGGAATTCTAATGGAAAGCATCCAAATGGCGGTTATATTGCTCATTGCACGACCGTTTGAAGCGGCTTACCATCTTGTCGAGGTGATCGCGGTTCCCATGATTTCCATCAATGGGCTCGGCACGCTGATCTTTATATTGATCATCCAAAGTATTTTAATGGAAGAAGAGCGTACACGGGCGCTTCAAACTCACAATGCTCTTCAGATTGCTCAGCAGACCCTGCCCTTTTTTCGCCAGGGTCTAACCACACATTCTTGCGGTGAGGCTGCTAAAATTATTTTAGAAGGAACAAAAGCGGATGCTATATCGATAACAAATAAGGAACAGGTACTTGCACATGCCGGTGTAGCCTCAGACCATCATAAATCCGGACTCCACATGGCAACCGTGTTAACGAAGAAAGTGCTCAACCATGGGAAAATTTTGATCGCCAGGTCAACAGATGAAATACAATGTTATCGTGAAAATTGCCCTTTGCAAGCGGCGATCGTCGTTCCTTTACAGGTTCACCGCGAAACGGTTGGGACACTGAAGCTTTATTTTGTAGACCAAAATAAGCTGGACCAGGTGGAGTACGAGCTTGCGGAAGGCTTGAGCCGGCTCTTTTCCACACAGCTGGAACTGGCGGAGGCAGAGCGTCAGCGAAAATTATTGAAGGATGCAGAAATTAAAGCTTTGCAGGCACAGGTTCACCCGCATTTTTTGTTTAATGCCATCAATACCATTTCAAGCCTTGTCCGGACAGATGCACCAAAAGCGAGAAAGCTGCTCATCCAATTAAGTGTGTTCTTTCGCAGTAACCTGCAGGGTGCAAAGAATTTGCTGATTCCGCTAGAAAAGGAGATCGAACACGTTGAGGCTTACCTATCGTTAGAGCAAGCTCGTTTTCCGGGAAAGTACCAGGTGGATTTTGATATTCAACCAGAACTCAACAAGGTACTCGTTCCGCCGTTTACACTTCAGCCCTTAGTGGAAAATGCGATACGCCATGCGTTTTTGAATATAAAAAAAGGAAGAGTAACGGTTACAGCTTATACACATAACAATAAAATGATCTTGATAACGGAGGATAATGGTAAAGGAATTCCGGCCTCCCTGATGCAATCCATCGGAACGGAAACGGTTCAATCCGAAGAAGGGACCGGGACCGCTTTATGGAACATTCAAAAGCGCATGAAAGAGATATACGGTATGGAAGGTTCCTTTTTGATCGAAAGTGAACAAGATTCAGGTACAAAGGTTACCATGATCCTGCCTCTAACCCAAAACAAGTGGGGTGACGAATATGTTTAAGGCATTCATCGTGGATGATGAGCCGTTAGCCAGAGATGAACTGGCGTTTCTGCTAAAAAGAAGCAAGCAAGTGGAGATAGCAGGTGAAGGTGACTCTATTGAAAGTTCATTGAGCCAAATCCAAGGATTACAGATCGATGTGATCTTTTTGGATATTCAACTGGCTGATGAAAGCGGTTTGGATTTAGCGGAAAGAATAATGGGTCTCGATCCACGCCCGGAAATTGTGTTTGCAACCGCGTATGATGAATACGCACTAAAGGCATTTGAACTGCAAGCCATTGATTATATTATGAAGCCTTTTGAAGAGACCAGAGTCCTTCAAACGGTAGAAAAATTGGCAAAAGTGCTACAGGGCAAAGAAAATAGAAACGGTTCTTCACGGGATTTAAGGCTTTCCACTGATAAACGGAATGATAAATTGGCGGTAACAGTTGATGAACGAATCGTTTTGATCCCTGTCCATGAAATTGTATATATAGGAACAATTGAAGGAAGAACGGTTATTGTGACAGATAACCAAAGATACCAGTTAAATGAACCGTTGATTACGTATGAGAGAAAGCTTCATCAGAAATCTATCGTTAGAGTGCATCGTGGGTATTTAGTCAATTTGGATAAAATTGTGGAAATCCAGCCTTGGTTTCACTCCACCTATAACCTAATCATGAAGGATGGGGAGAAAATTCCCGTAAGCCGAACATTTACAAAGGATCTTAAAGAGCATTTTGACTTTTAATCGCTGTATTTCAGCAGTAGATTTTTGTCACTCATCCCCCTATTTCTGCAATTTAAAATGTAAACCCTATGTTAGCGTTTACATTTAGTAAGATGTAGGTTACAGAGAATAAAAAAGCAGAGGGGGAGAATAAAATGAATGCGGTTTCAATTGTAATTGGATCCATTTGTATATTAATGATCGCTTATCGATTATATGGAACATTTATGGTTGCGAAAGTCATGAAATTAAATGATTCTAAGCCAACCCCGGCACACGAATTAAATGATGGAAAGGATTATGTACCAACAAATAAATGGGTGTCATTCGGACATCACTTTGCTGCGATTGCCGCTGCTGGACCACTAGTAGGCCCAATATTAGCAGCTCAGTTTGGTTATCTTCCAGGGCTGCTCTGGCTGTTGATCGGTGCAGTAATCGGCGGAGCTGTCCATGATGCGGTTGTATTGTTTGCCTCCATGCGTAAAAAAGGGAAATCGCTTTCGGAGGTCGCAAAAGATGAATTAGGTCCTGTAGCTGGTTTTTGTACAGGTCTTGCGATGCTGTTTATCATTACTATTACGATGGCGGGACTGTCAATGGTTGTACTCCATGCGCTTGAAAAAAACCCATGGGGTACATTTGCGGTAGGCATCACCATTCCAATCGCAATGGGAGTAGGTATCTTTTACAAAAAAACAGGCAATTTAAAATTAACTTCAACAGTTGGGTTTATTTTACTCATGGTAGGTGTCTTTATGGGACCTCAGATACAAGGGACAGTTCTTGGTGATTGGCTGACTCTTGATTCAAAAACCTTGGCCATCATCTTGCCTATTTATGCTTTCTTTGCGGCAGCGCTGCCGGTCTGGCTTTTGCTCGCCCCAAGGGATTACTTGAGCAGCTTTATGAAAATAGGTGTATTTATTGCCTTGATCGTCGGTGTCTTTATCATTAATCCATCGATCGAATTTCCTGCTTTTACAAAATTTGTTGATGGCGGCGGTCCAATTTTAGCTGGACCAGTCTGGCCGTTCATCTCAATTACTATTGCCTGTGGTGCGATATCAGGCTTCCATGCATTTGTTGGATCAGGTACTACTCCAAAGATGCTTGATAAATGGTCGGATATTAAGGTTGTTGGATTTGGCGGAATGCTGGTTGAATGCCTCGTTGCTATAATGGCATTAATTGCAGCGACTGCTCTTCAGCCGGCTGACTATTTTGCCATTAATTCAACACCTGAGGTATTTAAAACATTAGGAATGGATGTCGTCCATCTCCCTGAACTCAGCCGTGAGATCGGTTTGGATCTAGAGGGTAGAACTGGTGGAGCCGTAACGCTTGCTGTTGGGATGACTTACATCTTTACTGAAATTCCATGGTTCGCTAAACTTTCAGCCTATTTCTTTCAGTTTGTGATCATGTTTGAAGCTGTGTTTATTTTAACAGCGATTGATGCAGGAACTCGTGTTGCCCGTTATCTGATCCAGGATTTCTTTGGTGATTATTATAAGCCGATGAAGAAAACGGATTGGGTTCCCGGTTCTATTATCGCCAGTGCCCTTGCATGCTTTATGTGGGGATACCTTCTTTATTCTGGGGATATTGGATCGGTATGGGCGCTATTCGGTGTATCGAACCAGCTGATGGCATCTATTGGGTTGATTATTGGTGCCACAGTTATATTAAAAATGGCGGATAAAAGAAGATATATGCTGACATGTCTTATTCCGCTTGGCTATCTATTTGTAACGGTCAATTATGCGGGATACTGGATGGTCAAAAATGTTTATTTAAACCCAGCAAATCCAGGCTACAACGTATTGAATGCGATTCTCTCTGTGATCATGCTTGTCCTTGGTGTCATTATTTTGGTGGCCGCTGTGAAAAAATGGGCAGAGATTTGGAACTCCCCGAGCAGACAGCTTGAAGCAAAATCCGCATAGATTTTAATATTGAATGTTTAAATGAATCCAAGAGCCGCCAATATTTTATTTGGCGGTTTTTTAATTGGTTGATTATCTGACCCAAAAGAAATCCCGGCTCTACCCAACGGGAATTTCCTTAACATGCTAGCAAGAGATTTTTTGGAAAAAAGAACACAAACAAGGAATGTTTAGTCGAATCCTTTAATGAGGCAGCTAATTGATTTTTTATAGTTCGTATCGTTAGGCGATATAACTTGCAAATAAATCCTAATACCTTACTATTGAATTAAAAAGGAGGTCCGATATGCGACGTGATATACAACCCAATGAACGAGCTTTCTCCTCCAAGGAAGTAGCGGAAGAAGTAGGGATTGCGACTCCCACTGTCCGAAAGTATGGACAAATTTTAGAGCGGAACGGCTACGAGTTTTTAAAAGACGGAGATCGGCGTATCTTTGTTCAAGCTGACATCGCAGCGCTTATAGCGCTGCGCGATACAGGGAAACCGTTGGACGATACGGCAAAAGATCTTGTGTATCAACAAGAAGAAAAATTAAGAGAATCTAATGAAACAGATGTAGCGATACCCGATACATATGCAAATCTACCTCAAGACCCCAATCAGTTAAAAGAGGTCCTGATGGTTTTAGCCAATGAACTTGCAGCGGCACGTGAAATGAACGTTCAACTGACAAACGATATGTCGCAGCTAAAAGTAACCGTTTCCCGGCTTCAGCAAGATCATCATGTGATAAGTTCCGCTATTGGAAATGCAGCGCAAAAAACGAATGCTCGGATAGAAAGATTAACAGAACAGCAAAAAAACCATTACGAAACGTTGCTGGAACAAGAAAAAGAAAAAAGTGAA
Source organism: Fictibacillus sp. NPDC058756 (assembly GCF_042746035.1). Classification (NCBI taxonomy): domain Bacteria; kingdom Bacillati; phylum Bacillota; class Bacilli; order Caryophanales; family Fictibacillaceae; genus Fictibacillus; species Fictibacillus sp. NPDC058756. Next base: position 61,705 of record NZ_JBHYPU010000003.1, read on the forward strand.
CTCTTACAACAAGAAATGCAAAAGTTGAGGGACGAACAAACAAGAGAATGGCGCTTGCAAAATGATTTTAATAAACGTTTAGAAGAAGTGATACAAAAACCTAAAAGTAAATGGGAGGGGCTATTCTCCCTATTTCGAAAATAATGTAGCCATTATTTTTTGTTTCGTATCGCGTGGCGATATGTATTTCTAAATATCTCTAACTTGGCTTGTTCATCATATATCCAGAGAATATATCGATACGCGATACGGACCATCTACATTTCTTGTGTATTGATAGAAAAAAGTAAAAAACTGATGTAGTGATACCCGATACATGTGACAATTTACCAGCCTCTTCATCTAAATTTGACCATTTCCCGAGAAATATCTACAAATTCCGAGTTGGTATTGACAAATCTTTGAGCCCATTATTAAATAGCAATAATTTATTTTCAAAAGAACCGTAAAAGAGGGGGTCTTTCATTCGTTCGATGAACTGGTGTGCGGCCTTTTTTTCTATGTGCAGTTTATAAGAAGAGAACTCCCTTCCTGATTTTGCATCGTTATTCAAATAAATAGAAAACCACAAAGAAAATACGACTAAACAAAAAGTAGGGAAACACAGCAAGGAACTATACTTTTTTACGGTTACATAATGACCTTATTATAGCTACCATTAAAATAACTTTATGAAAACGCTAACAAAAAAGTAGAAAGGAGCATTTTTTTATGGATGGAAGAGGATTTAGAAATTGTATGGGTCATTTTGCTACAGGTGTTACGGTAGTCACATGTAATAAGAGCTTGAGCAGAAGAACGGCGTAGTGGTCCCAGCATCATTCCCGCCAGAAGCAGAATTAGAATCCCAGCCTGAAGCCTATAAGTTTTGGAATCTCTCTGAAGGTCAGGAGTCGGCAGAAGGATTGTGGGCAACCGGAAGTGCGCAAGACGGAAAAGGAGATTTCGTTTATGAAGCAGATCCAGCACCGCTAGGGAATATTCCTAATCCGGAAATTCCAGCACCAACCTTGCATCATGACTTAGATGGAAAGAAGTTTAAAAACTCATATGAAGAATAAAAAGGTTTGAGGTGCACGCATTTGCGGTGCACCTTTTTTGTATTTAACTACCATTCTCGAAATTTCTCTTTTTTTGTAAATAAAACAAGGAATATACATTCTCCAATGCGAAATTAATAGGAAGGAATAAATTAATCTAATAGAGAGACAGAAATGTTAGAGGGGAGTCTTACATGAGCGCTAGAAACGAAAATTCATTTGAATATCATCCACAGCTAAGAGATGTCATAAAAAATGTTGAAAAAGTAATGGTGGGGAAAAAACAAGTTACAGAATTAACGCTTGTATCATTGTTGGCAGGGGGACACGTATTGCTTGAGGATGTGCCTGGAGTAGGGAAAACGATGATGGTTCGATCAATCGCAAAATCCCTTGGTTTAACATTTAACCGTATTCAGTTTACACCTGATTTATTGCCGTCCGATATGACGGGGGTTTCCATATATAATCAGAAAGACATGAGTTTCGAATTCAGACCAGGTCCATTAGTCGGAAACGTTATTTTAGCCGATGAGATCAACCGGACATCTCCCAAAACCCAGTCAGCTTTACTTGAATCAATGGAAGAGATGAGCATGACGGTTGATGGGCAAACTCACATCCTGCCTGATCCCTTTTTAGTAATGGCAACACAAAACCCGATTGAGTACGAAGGAACTTATCCACTTCCAGAAGCACAGCTGGATCGTTTCTTAATGAAACTCACAATGGGCTATCCAACGCCAGAAGAAGAATTCAATGTTCTTAACGTTATCGGAAACGAACACCCGATTCATTTGTTGAAGCCAGCGATCTCAGCTGAAGAGATTGCTGAACTGAAAACGGCTGTGAGAAATATTTATGTATCTGACTCTGTGAAGCGCTATATTGTTGATCTTGTCAACCGTACGCGTAACCACAAGTCCATTGCATTAGGAGTAAGTCCTCGTGGATCACTTTCTCTTTTAAAAGCTGTACAAGCTTATGCACTGTTAATGAACCGTGATTTTGTAATCCCTGATGATGTGAAATATCTGGCGCCGTTTGTACTTGTGCATCGCGTGCTATTAAAACCTGAAGCCCGTTTTGAAGGTGTAACCGCACAAGAGGTAATCAAGGATCTTTTAGCCCGTGTTCCTGCACCTATTCATAAGGAACAGCATGCGAGATGAAGGCATTACTCCAAAAATTTTGGGAGCGTTATAAAACACCGATAGGGTTTTCAGGGATTTTATTTTTACTGCTCGTAACGTTTTCTTTTGCCATGTTTCAAGGCGGATTCGTAAGCTGGTTTTTATTCTACAGCGTTCTCCCGCTTGTTTTATATTCCGTTGCAATGGCGTTCTATCCCATTCAGCGGCTGAAAATTGAGCGTATTATTTCAAAAGAAAAACTGATGGCTGGAGAAGAAGTGGTAATTACGATCCAGGTTATGCGCCGCAGCAACTTCCCTCTTTTTTATGTCGTATTAGAGGACGTGCTGCCGGAAGCACTGCTTCGTGAAACCCGCTATGAAGGGAACACTCATCAGATTCAATCCCGTATCCTGATGTTTCCTTTGTTCCGCAAACGCCTCGAATATTCTTACACGATTAACCCTGCACCGCGCGGGTTGTTTAAATTTGATCAAATCATGGTGAAGACGGGCGACATCTTCGGTTTTGTATTAAAAAGTACGAGTGTATCAGTAAAGGATCAAATTTTTGTTTATCCGCAGTATCAAGATATTGAACGCTGGGAAAATGGGAAAATGCTTCAAACCGGTATGAAAAAAGTGGGGAAACGCTCATTTACAGATTACACATCTACAGTAAGTGTGCGTGACTATGTAGCTGGTGACAGAATGAACTGGCTTCATTGGAAGGCGAGTGCAAGGTCCAATAAGCTGCTTACAAAAGTGTTCGAGCAGCAGAGGAACGATGATTTTGTAATTGTTCTGGATCATTGTGAAAAAAGCTATGGAGCAAACGACTGGCTTTTCGAACGGGGAGTATCGCTTGCAGCATCCCTCGTTCATTTTTCAATCTCAAAAGGCGGTTCCATCGGCTATCATCCTTTTAAAGGAAAAGAGATCCCGATGAACATAGGGGTTGAGCAGGAATGGCGCATCTTTCATGAACTGGCTAAAGTGAAGGCAGAGATAAAAGAACCTTTCGAAGAACGCTTGAAGCAGGAATACATGATTGGTCATATGGAAGGGAAGACAGCACTGATTATCTCCCCTAACCTAACTGAATACACGATGAAAACACTGGAACTTATAGCTTCCAGACAACAAACGAATGTTATTTTCTTTTTCCTGGCCTTGGAGCCTAAGCTGACTAGCCAGGAACTGACGTATATGAACCGGATCAGGCAATGCGGGGTTCCGGTGACACCGATGATCGGCTCTGACTTTAATGAATCACTGAAGGCAGGTGGAATGTATGCAACAATCTAAACAACAGCCTTCAACCCTGCATACACTTGTCCTTTACGGTTTAGGATTCCTTCTATTATGGGAATGGCTGAGACCTTTAAAAGATATCACCACCACAGATGATATTAACATTTTTGTGATGTATACGATGTTCTTGTTCATCGTGACGTACTTTCAGCTTCCGTTTTGGATCTCATTTCCGGTAAAGCTGGGAGCCCTGATGTACGCATTGCATTCTCTTTATTTTTTTGATGTATTTTTATCATTCAAGTGGGTTCCATATCTAATAGAGGACATTAGTTACAATTTAAATTTATTTTCAGATCAGAACTGGAATGAAATGACCTCGCTCAGCCGCTCTTTGCTGTTCTTCATATTGTTATGGCTTGTGAGCTATCTGATGCACTATTGGTTGATTCAAACGAGGCGCATCTTCTTATTCTTTTTAATTACCGTTATCTACATTTCAATTCTTGATACGTTTACGGTTTATGATGCGAAACTTGCGATCATAAGAACTGTATTCATCGGGTTGCTGCTGATCGGTATCTTAAGAATGATGAAAATTATTGAAACAGAAGGATTTTCGTTATTAAAAGGAAAGTTTCCTGTTCTTTGGGTTGCGCCACTTTCAGGAGTAATTGCGCTGTCGTCTGTACTGGGGTATGTAGCTCCTAAAGCTTCGCCAATATGGCCAGACCCGGTTCCTTTCATTCAAAATATGTCTGGAAAAGAAGACATTGGAGAAGGCAAAGGCAGCGGTATAGCGAAAATCGGGTATGGCGAGAACGACAGCCAGCTAGGCGGTCCGTTTGAATTTGACTATACACCCATTTTTAAAACGTATGATAACGCGAGACATTATTGGAGAATTGAAACGAAAGAGTTCTACACGGGTAAAGGATGGGAAAACAAGATCCCAACCACGGCTGTCCCGGTTGATGCAAATCAGCCTTCCGCTCAGACAGATTATACAAAAGTCTGGGAAGAAGGACTTGAGATGAAAGACAACACAGCCAGAATTGAAGCTGAAAAAGGGAAAGAATATTCGTTTCTTATGATTCCTGGAAAGCTCACGAAAATCGATGCCGATCCAGACACGACTTATCAGCTAGATGGGGTAAAAGGGAAAATTTCAACGTTCCAAAACGGAGGAGAAGTTAAACTGTCCTCTTATGTCATGAACTATCAGCTTCCTGTATTAAAAGAAGCACAGCTTAAAGAATCAACGAATTCATACCCGCAGTATGTTAAGGATAACTACCTCCAGCTGCCGGAAACGCTGCCGCAAAGAGTCAGAGATTTAGCATCAGAAATTACAGCGAATCAGCCAACGATCTATGATAAGGTAAAGACGGTGGAAGGATACTTTGCGAAAGAAGCGTATGGTTATAACACGATTGAAGTAGCGGTACCTGAAGATGACGAAGATTATGTGGATCAATTTCTTTTTGAAACAAGAAAAGGATATTGTGATAACTTCTCGACTTCGATGATCGTTATGCTGAGATCTGTCGGAATCCCTGCGCGCTGGGTGAAAGGTTTTACGCCGGGTACTTTTGAAGGTATGGGGGATGGCGGACTTCGTGAATATACGGTTACGAACGCAAACGCTCACTCTTGGGTAGAAGTGTACTTCTCAGGAATCGGGTGGGTGCCTTTTGAGCCTACACGCGGCTTCGATAATCCGTTTCAGCCAGAAGAAGATAAGAAGGAATCAACACCAGCTGCAGCTGTTCCTGATCAGCCGGAAAAACCTGAAAAAGATTTAAACAATGAAAAATCTGCTTCATCTGAAAAAACAAGCTTTGCGTCCATTTTAAAAAATGCGGGCTATGCAGCAGCAGGATTAATCATTTTACTATTAATCGCTGCAGGACTGGCATTTTTGTTCCGCAGAAAATGGCTGCGTCAATATACAATCTGGCGATACAAACGCAAGCAAGGTTCCGAAACGTTTGAAGAAGCGTTTGAAAGACTTTTATGGCTGCTAAAGGTATACGGAATCAGAAGACAGCCTGCATTTACACTTAGAGAATACGCACTTTACGTCGATCGAGCACTTGATACAAAAGACATGAGAATTTTAGCGAAAGCGTATGAAGGTGTTCAATTCAGTCCGAAAAAGCAGACAGATCTATGGAGCGATTTCCATCGTGAATTGTGGGAAAATTTAATTAAAAGAATCCGCCCTTGACCGCTATAGAAGGCATTGTTATTATGTCTTTAAGATTATAGCGTCAGATCATATTCTCCTTCGTATATCCTCGATAATAAGGTTCGAGAGTCTCTACCGGGTTGCCATTAACAACCTGACTATGAAGGCAGGGTTCTTTATAGTTAATTAAGGAATTCTGCCTTTGTTTTTTATGTAGAAAACAAGGGTGGAATTCCTTTTGTTTTACTTTTAATAGTGTAAAGTAAGGCAAGCTGACGGATACTATAGCTGATATTAATAGATGGGGTGAGTACATGCACGAAACGAATGACTTGCACGTAATGAGCGAAATGATCGTAGTGTTGGATTTCGGCGGACAGTACAATCAGTTGATTGCACGCCGTATCCGTGACTTAGGAGTATACAGCGAGCTTCATCCGCATACAACAACTGCGGAAGAGATAAAAAAGATGAATCCAAAAGGAATCATTTTCTCTGGAGGACCAAACTCTGTTTATGCAGAAGGGTCACCAGCTTGTGATGAAGCCATTTTTGACTTGGGCATCCCTGTGCTTGGTATTTGCTACGGTATGCAGCTGATGAGCCATCATTTTGGCGGGAAAGTTGAGCGTGCAAGCCACCGTGAATACGGAAAAGCTCAGATTACAGTTACAAATACAAACAAACTTTATGAAAACCTTCCCGAGCAGCAAGTCGTATGGATGAGTCATAGTGACCTTGTTGTTGCGCCGCCTGAAGGTTTTGTTACAGATGCAACCAGCGTGTCTTGCCCTGTAGCAGCAATGAGCGATGTTTCCCGCCAGTTATATGGCGTTCAATTCCACCCGGAAGTTCGTCACTCAGAATACGGTATTGAGTTCTTAGATAACTTCGTGAAGTCCGTTTGCGGCTGTGAAGGCAACTGGACGATGGAAAACTGGATCGAAGACGAAGTACAGAAGATCCGTGAAGTAGTAGGAGAGAAAAAAGTAATCTGCGCTATGTCAGGTGGAGTAGATTCTTCTGTAGTAGCCGTGCTTGTTCATAAGGCAATCGGTGATCAGCTGACATGTATCTTCGTAGATCACGGACTGCTTCGTAAAGATGAAGCAGATCAAGTTATGAAAACATTCAGCGAAGGCTTTAACATCAACATCATCAAAATTGATGCGAAGGAACGTTTCTTAAGCAAGCTTGAAGGTGTTTCTGATCCTGAGAAAAAGCGTAAGATCATCGGTAACGAATTCATCTACGTATTTGATGAAGAAGCATCCAACCTTCAAGGCATCGAGTTCCTTGCTCAAGGTACGCTTTACACGGATATCGTAGAGAGCGGCACTGCAACAGCTCAAACGATCAAGTCTCACCATAACGTTGGCGGACTTCCTGAAGATATGCAGTTCAAGCTTATCGAACCTCTTAACACACTTTTCAAAGACGAAGTGCGTAAAGTAGGTACAGAGCTTGGTATTCCTGAACATATCGTATGGCGTCAGCCGTTCCCTGGCCCAGGTCTCGGAATTCGCGTTCTTGGAGCGATTACAGAAGAGAAGCTCGAAATCGTTCGTGAATCAGACGCGATCCTTCGTGAAGAAATCTTGAATGCTGGATTAGATCGTGATGTGTGGCAGTATTTCACGGTGTTGCCTGATATTCGAAGTGTTGGGGTAATGGGAGATGCTCGTACTTACGATTACACGATCGGTATCCGTGCAGTAACATCAATCGATGGAATGACATCTGACTGGGCTCGTATCCCGTTTGATGTATTAGAGAAAATCTCTACACGTATCGTAAACGAAGTGGATCACATCAACCGTGTAGTTTATGATATTACTTCTAAGCCGCCGGCAACGATCGAGTGGGAATAGGGTGAAAAAAGTAAAAACCGAACGATTATAGCAAAATAACATATAATTATTCGGAAAAGTGCTTGACGAACGACAAAGTTCGACCTATACTCAAGATGTAAATAAAATCAAATGAAATTCCTACGTATAATATCGGGGATATGGCCCGAAAGTTTCTACCAGACTGCCGTAAATGGTCTGACTACGGAGGATTATTGAAATATTGCATGTGTTTATTTTTTGGCATATGTACGGTTTCTTTAACCTTTTCGTATTCAGACCCAAGGGCTAAGTCCCTTGGGTCTTTTGTTTTTCATGCGTAGGCGCGTATAGGGGGAAAAGAGAGATGGAACGGTATTTTGGCTTTAAGGATTTCAATACAAGTTACAAAAAAGAAGCAACAGCAGGTTTAACGACGTTTCTTGCGATGGCTTATATTCTGTTCGTTAACCCGATGGTTCTTGGTGACGCTGGCATGGATAAAGGAGCTGTATTTACAGCTACTGCACTTGCAGCAGCATTTGGAACATTGTTCATGGGAATCGTCGCAAAATATCCGATCGCGTTAGCGCCGGGTATGGGACTGAATGCATTCTTTGCATACTCCGTTGTTTTAGTTATGGGTATTCCTTGGCAGACTGCACTTGCCGGGGTATTGATGTCTGGAATTATCTTTATTTTTATTACATTATTTAAGATTCGCGAAACAATCATTAACGCAATTCCTCAAGATTTAAAGTTTGCAGCCGCATCTGGTATTGGACTATTTATTGCTTTTATCGGTTTAAAAAATGCAGGTATAATCGCTGAAAATAAAGCAACACTTGTGTCCCTTGGTGACTTAACTCAAGGACCAACGTTGCTAGCAATCTTTGGATTCATTGTAACTATTCTTATGATGATCCGAAACATCCGTGGAGGTATCTTCTACGGAATGGTGATTACAGCAGTTGTAGGTATTTTCGCTGGCTTGATCGATAAGCCTGATAAAATCGTAGGGGCTATCCCTAGCCTTGCGCCCACATTCGGTCAGGCATTCAGCCACTTTGATCAAATTTTCACTGTAGAAATGATGATCGTCGTCCTAACATTCTTTATTGTTGATTTCTTTGATACAGCCGGAACGCTTATGGCAGTTTCTTCACAAGCGGGCATTATGAAAGACAACAAACTGCCTCGTGCAGGTAAAGCATTGCTTGCCGATTCATCAGCAATTGCAGTCGGAGCGGTTCTTGGAACATCTTCAACAACTGCTTACATCGAGTCAGCATCAGGTGTAGCAGCAGGCGGACGTACTGGTTTCACATCTGTAGTAACAGGCGCACTATTCTTATTAGCATTATTCTTCTCACCATTACTAGTTGTTGTAACGCCGTCTGTAACCGCACCAGCATTGATTATCGTAGGTGTATTGATGGTTTCTGTTCTTAGCAAGATCAAATGGGATCGTTTAGAAATCGCAGTACCAGCATTCTTAACATTAATCGCAATGCCGCTCACATACAGCATCGCAACAGGGATTGCACTAGGGTTTGTTATGTATCCATTAACGATGACTGTAAAAGGCCGCGCAAAAGAAATTCATCCGATCATGTGGGTGCTATTCGTAATCTTTATCAGTTACTTCGTATTCTTAGTAGAATAGAGAGAATCATTTGCAGGAATGTCCGAAAAGCGGACATTCCTTTTTTATGTTTCAGGAAAATAATAGAAAAAATAAGCCGATAACTTTAAGGAAGAAGGATGCAAAAAATTAGTTTCTTCATTATAATAGTGTGCAGATTGAGCGTTAAGGAGAAGATGGGGAAATGGAAATGATGTGGAGCGTGTGGTTTTTTATTTTAGGAGCAGTACTGGCTTCGTTTGGCGGTGTAGTCGGCTATCGTCTGCCAAAGAAAATGAAGGTGATGGGCGTTGAACGCTCACAGTGTGACCATTGCGGAAGACAGCTGAAATGGTATGAGCTTTTTCCGATTTTTTCTTTCTTAGCTGCAGGCGGGAAGTGTGGGACGTGTAAGAAGCGCATTCCTGTCATCTATACAGTCGTGGAATTATTAACAGGTGGATTATACGCGTTCTCCTTTTTAAAATATGGTTTCTCAGTAGAGCTGCTATTAGCATGCTCACTCATTTTGCTGTGCGCCATTATTTTTGTATCGGATTTATTGTATTTCATCATTTCAGATAAAGTATTGATCGTGTTTTTCATATGGTTTTTGGCATTGCAAGTCATGTTTGAATATAGAACCTGGCTGGATGCAGTAGCTGGAGGTTTGCTCGGATTTTGTTTTCTGCTGCTGCTCGCGATTTTATCAAAAGGCGGGATTGGCGGCGGAGATATAAAACTGATGGGTGTTCTGGGACTTGTGCTTGGGTTCCAGGGGGCGTTTTTAACACTCATGATTGCATCTTTTGTTGGTTTATTTGTCGGCGTTATAGGTTTGTTGATGAAGAAGTTCACTCGAAAAACAGCTATTCCGTTTGGGCCATATTTAGCATTTGGAGTTTTGCTGACATTTTTCTTAAAAACTGAGTTAATTGCTTTTTTGTTTTAAAGCAACAAATAAATAATAAATAGGTCTTTTGAACCACTAACTTTTTATGTGAGAGTTGGTGTTTTTTTATTTTCCGGCTAAAAATTTCAGCTTATTTTCACTGCTTTTTTATAATCTTCAAGAAAAAATACATAATTTCAGGTTTAAAAAAATTCTATTAATGGTAATTAACATTCAGTAAATATGGTTAATTTTGTATTTTTTTTAAGATTATATTCCTAGCATAGTTATATTGTATTATTGTCGATTAAAGTCGAATATTGAGGGGGGTAGTAAGAAGGTTGTGGACAAGTCCTACAAACCTTTATATACAAAGGGATTAGAGGGGTTGACGCTTTTGGAAAATATGTGATAATTTTGGCATGATTCTTTTTCAAATTTCGTTTTTTGTATAATTTTTTGTTTTTTTTGATTATTGGAGGTAAGTAAATAATGGTCGATGCAAAACGTAAAGCACTAATCTTTTTAGTTGTAGCATTTATTTTAGCAGTTGTAACAGCTGGGGTAGTATTAAACGAGATCCGAAAAGCTCAGCAAAGTCTTACTGAAACGACTAAAGTTGCAGCATTAGAAAATGACATGAAATCTAATGAGGCGATAACATCCTCCAAGATTAAGTGGGTTGAAATTCCTAAAAATGCGGCTGTTTCTAACTTTATTCAATCAGAAGGAGATTTAAAGAATCAAGTCGTCCTAACTGATATGAAAGAAGGAGACATCTTAACCAAGAACGTTCTTCGCTCAAAAATTGATATTGCTAAAGGACATAGAGTCGTTTGGCTTAATCCTACTGAAAATGTATTAATTGATGAGAATGTAACAGAAGGTGACCGTGTGGACATCGTTGTTTCTATGGAAGAAAAAAATGCAATTACCACTAAAAGAGCATTAAAAGGCATTCATGTAGTGGAAGTAGATGATGATGTTGAGGTTAATAAGAAAGAAACGACGAGTGTAATTAAAGTTTCCCTTTCTATAGAGGATGCAGAAAAGCTGATTCATTACCAAAATACTGCACAGCAGATAAGAATATTGAGAGTTAATGAATTAGAAGAGGAAAATACAGAGGAGAAGAAGGAAGAAGCAGCACCGGCTGCAAAACCAGCAGCGCCAGCACCACCCGCTCCTAAACAGAATCCAGCACCTCAACCTAAACCAAAAGCAAACTAGTATCGTAGAAGGGAAGTAAGTGGCATGAATGGATACAAGGTTTTAGTTGTAACAAAGAACGAGTCATACATAAGCACTCTTAAACCAATCATTGAAGAAAACAACTTACAGGTTGATGTTATAGAAGAGTGGAGTGGAACAAATCTAGAAATTAATCAATACTCTATCCTTTTTATCGATCATCATTCCTTTAAATCATTTGAATTCTTCAAAAATCAAAATAAGTTAATTGTGATTGGGTTACTTAGTGAAAAATCATTCGAACTTGGGCGTCAATGGATGCTTGCTGATGCATCAGATGTAATTATTCTTCCAGAAGAAGAACATCGTGTACAAAAAGTACTTGATTCGGCAAAAGAGAAGATCAGTTTACTTCAATCTCTGGACAAAAAAGAGAGCACTGGAAAAGCATATGCTTTTTACAGTAGTAAAGGTGGGAGCGGGAAAACATTACTTTCCGCTGCTGTTGGTCAAGGACTTCAAATATTCGAAGACAGCAAAGTAGCGATTATTGATTTAAATGCTCAATTTGGCGGTCTTGATACAATCTTGGGTATTGACCATAAAAGGTCATATTACGATCTTCAGCCAGTAATAAAAGAAATGAACATTCGACATATCGAAAATATTGCCTATAAGGATGAGAGAACTGGAAATGTAATCGTGCTCGGACCCCAAGATCTTGCAAAAGCAGAAGAAGTAACGACTGAACTTATCGTTAAATTAATTCGTATTTGCAAAGAACATTACGATTATGTACTTCTTGATATACCGTCGTATTTTAATCACATTACCTACACTGCATTAGGAGAAGCTGACCATATATATTACGTCTTGACGCCAGATAGCATGGGGTTAAGAGGCTATAAAAACACAGAAGATTCGTTTGCCCGCTTCCAGCTTGGTTTAAGGAATAATGTCTCTATTCTTTTAAATAGAGTTCATACCAAGAATGAATTATCAAAGAAAGATATCGATGAAATGATTTCAAGACCGATCGTAAGTGAAATTAGAGCAGATTTCTTTAACCTTCAACCGCATGTTAATATTGGCAAACCGTTCTTTACTTCGAAAAAAGAAAAGTATTCTTCTAAAGCTCTAAAAGATATTAAGAAATTTGTTACTAGCATGGAGAAGTGAGGTGATACAAAATGGGTTCTTGGATTAAAGAAATAACAGCAAAATCACCTTTAGTTCCTGATCAGGACTGGGATGTGAACGACAGCCAGCTTGAACAGCTTGTCCGACATTATAAAGCAAGAATTATTAAGGAAGCAAACCTTGAATCCATAACGATTCTGCCGGCACAAGAGCGGAAACAAACCATTGAACGTTTGGTTACACAAATGATACAAGAAGAACGTGTAATTATTCCTCAATACGAGATGGACCAGATTGTTACACAAATCATTAATGAATCTGTTGGTTACGGGCCGTTAGAAGCTTTATTAGAGGACGACTCTATAACAGAGATTATGGTAAATGGTCCAAATGAAATATTTATTGAGAGAAAAGGACGTTTAGAGAAAACACCTATTCGTTTTAAAGATGAAAAACATATCCGGCACATCATCGACCGAATCATTGCACCTTTGGGAAGACGTATTGATGAAAGTTCTCCTATGGTAGATGCCCGTCTTCATGACGGGAGCCGTGTTAATGCAGTCATTCCGCCAGTTAGCCTTGAAGGATCAGTCATGTCTATCCGTAAGTTTAATAAGATACCTTTTAATCTTGAGAACCTAAGGAGTTTTGAAACATTTTCTCATGATATGGGTGAATTTCTCCAAGCAGCTGTTCGTGCGAAATGTAATATACTCGTTTCTGGCGGTACAGGTAGCGGTAAAACGACGCTGCTCAATGTTTTATCAGGATCTATTCCACAAGGTGAACGCATTATTACAATTGAAGATATGGCTGAGTTACGCTTCCATCATGCAAACCTAGTGAAAATGGAGGCTAGACCAGAAAATATGGAAGGCAAAGGTGAAATAACTATTCGCCAGCTAGTTAGAAATGCTCTTCGTATGAGACCTGATCGTATCATTGTCGGTGAAGTGCGTGGATCAGAAGCGATAGACATGCTTCAGGCTATGAATACAGGTCACGAAGGTTCATTAACAACAGTCCATGCCAACACTCCAAAAGACGCTTTAGGAAGATTAGAGGCTATGGTAATCATGTCTGGTTTACCGCTAACTGTAGATGTTATTAGAAGCTACTTTGTTGGAGCACTTGATCTAATTGTACAAACGAACAGACAAATTGATGGTAAACGGAAAATTGTAAGTATCGCAGAAATTAAAGAGGAAGATGGAGAAATTAAGGTCCTCGATATATTTAAATTTGTACAAGAGGGTGTAAATGCTAAAGGCGAAGTTATTGGGCATTTTTCACCTACAGGGTATATTCCAGAAGCTTATAAACGAATGAAAACATTTGGGATATCTATTAATGAAAACATGTTCTGCAAGGAGGGTGCTCAATGATCCTTGCATGGACAACATTAAGTTTAGCAATCTTCTCATTTTTCTTGGCCATTTATTTTATTAAAAGAAGTTCTAATAATAAACAGGTAAAAAAGCATGTGGAAACGTGGTTTGTAAAAGAAAAAAAGAAAGAGCGAAGCAGTTTTATTGTAGGTATAGGTGATAAATACGATCATTCTGAACTAGCAGAAGAGCTGTCAAAAAAACTTGTCCAGGCTCATATTCCTTTAAAAGCATCTGAGTATGCCGGAATCTGTATTATGCTTTTCTTTATTCTCTGGTTTGTTAATCATTTTATTTTAAGTCTCGTTTTTCCGCTTGATGCGTCGATTTCGTATTTTATTATTTGGCTGGGTTCGAAATTTTTATTAAAATCCCGGCAAAATAAGCGGAGTGAAAACTTTAATAAACAGCTTCCCAATATATGCCGAATGATGAGTAACTCTGTTAAAGCAGGCTTAACCATTCCTCAAGGCATTGAAATGATTGCTCAGGAAGTTAAAGCACCTGCAGGACCTGAATTTAAAAAGATAGACCAGCAGCTTAGTCTTGGTGATGATTTTGAAGAAGTCATGATGAGACTGAGAGATCGTTTTGATAGTAATGACCTTCATATCTTTGTTTCTACTTTACTCATTCAGAGAAAGGTAGGGGGTAACTTATCCGAAGTTTTGAGTTTAATGGCTCAAACTTTAGAAGAGCGAGCTCGGGTCAGCAAAGAAATAGATACCGTTACCGCAGAGGCGAAATTCATTTCTTATATCTTGCCTGTGATGCCCATTATGATGGCTATGATGATGAACCTATTTATTCCTGGATTTCTTAACCCTCTCTTTACACCATTTGGGTTAATACTGTTAGCTGTTTTTCTAGGAATGCAGTTTATCGCTTTCTTGCTTATTAAGAAGATTACTAGGATTAGGGTGTAATTTATGGGTCAAATATTAGGTTTATTCGCAGTATTAATGACATTTTTTATTCTACTATTTATTTTAATCGGCTTTGTTTATCTGTATTTGTACATTGTAAAAAAAGATAACTTAATCAAACACCTGCATTTAAGAGAAAAGAAGAAACGAAAGAAACGCACCTTTAAGGACAGTATGTTAAGCCCACTTTTAAGAGCTGCAATATATGCTGAACCTACCGCCAAAAAATATCCATTTTTTGCGAATAAAGATCAGGATGCTCTATTTTTAACAAGAGCTGGAAATCCTTTGGGTCTTACACTGGATCAGTTTTATGGGATGCGTTTTATTCTTGGACTAGGTGCTCTATTCTTTAGTTCCATATATTCCATTTTAGGCATGCCCTTCGCATTATTGGTGTTACTGATTTTTCCAATAGCTGGCTTTTTAGGGCCGCAGCT
This sequence comes from Fictibacillus sp. NPDC058756, assembly GCF_042746035.1. NCBI lineage: Bacteria > Bacillati > Bacillota > Bacilli > Caryophanales > Fictibacillaceae > Fictibacillus > Fictibacillus sp. NPDC058756. The sequence goes on from NZ_JBHYPU010000003.1 coordinate 76,755, forward strand.
TTGGTTGCGGATGAAAGCTAAAGAAAGACAAGAGTTAATCAGCGTTTCTATGCCGGATTTTCTCGATACTGTTAGCGTTACGCTTCAAGCAGGTGTCAGTCTGGACGGAGCATTAAAACAGGTTACCAATCAAATGGATGGACCATTAAGTGAAGAGATTGAACGTTTTAACTATGAGATAGATTTAGGTGTAACTAGAAAACTAGCTTATCAAAATTTAATATCTCGCAATTCTTCAAAAGAGCTTGAAATGCTTGTTAATTCGCTTATTCAAGGATCAGTGCTAGGAGTTCCTGTATCTCAAACATTCCGTATTCAAGCGGATGACTTGAGAGCTATGAGGGGTTTTAAGGCGAAAGAAAAAGCAGCAAAAGCAAGCCCTCAAATTACACTTGTAACAACATTCTTCGTTGCCCCTGCTGTATTTTTCTTAATCATTGGGCTTCTGCTTTTAAACATTATTTATAATCCAGGGGCATTCGGATTAGATAGCTTCTTTTAAATAATAAAAAATAAAAATAGGGAGAGATTTAAATGTTTACAAAATTATATGTGAAAACAGTTAGTGCTTGGGACAATGTTACAGGAAGAGTTCAAAATGAGAGAGGAGCACAAGCATTAGAGTGGATCGCACTAGGTATGTTAGTACTAGCGATTATGGCAGCAATTGCTACTGCTTTTAAAGGTGACACGTCTGTAGGTACAGCAGTGAAAAACCAATTAATCAAATTGATTAACGGGATTGGCGGTTAAACCGAGTCTCTGGGGTGAAATATGAGACATATAAAAAAATACATTAAGAATGAAAGAGGGTCGCAGCTAATAGAGTTTTTAGCTGTGTTCCCTATGATCATATTTGCTTTGTTATTTATTTGGCAAGTTGCTCTAGTAGCCTATGCCGTTGTAGTTTCAGAAGCAGCAGCTCGAGATGGTGCACGAGTGGCTTCGGTCGAGGGGGATTATGAAGCAGCTGTAGAAAGCTCGGCTTACGGATTAGATCTTCAAAGTGTTTCAAGCTCGACCGGTGATTCTAGTTATGGGAAAAATGTAACGGTTACAGTAGTTGCAAAAGTTCCAACTGTATCTGTTCCTTTTTTAGGAAAGATTGATTACGACTTGAAAGCCGATGCAACCATGCCAATGGAGGAGGATGAAACTGATGAATGATAACTACTTAAAAAATGAAAGAGGAAGTACCCTTTTAGTAGTTATGGGTTTGCTTATGGCAGCCATTTTCATCAGTTTCATCTTTTTTGATTTCTTTACGACATTTGCTGCAAAACGAGTGGGTCAAACTTCTGCTGACTCCGCTGCACTTGCTGCTGCTGAAGAAGCGAAAAAAATTTATGATAAAGAGCTCAAAAAGCAAATTAAAGATCGCCTAGAGAAGCTTAAAAGCGAACAAGAAGCTGAAGAAGAAGGAAGCGATGATGCTGAAGTTCCAGAAGATGAGGGGATTTCTACTCCGCTGCCTGGAATAGGTGATGCTCTCTTTGGAAAAGAGATGCCGCCTGGAGTGGAAAAATGGATTAATGGGAGTATTGTAGACCTTGATTCTCTTGATTTAAATGAAGCTTTAAAATATTTATTCAAACAAGATGAGATCAATAAGATTAGTTGTGGATCTATAGAGGATGCCTTCCCTCAAATTGAAGAGGCAGCGCGTCATTATGCAAAACTTAATGGTGCAGAGGATGACATAGAAGTAGAGTTTCCGTATGAAGGGGAATTTAAAATTTTTGTGAAGGTAAAGAAAAAGACCGAATTTGTTACGGTTGACGAGAATATGTTTTCAGGTGATGAAAATAAAGTAAGAGCAGAAGCCGCAGTAAATATTGCTACACCAAAAGGGATTGAAATTAGCTGTGATTAAGGGGGAGACAAAATGAGCCGTAAACTATCTTTATTTGTTATTATTCTATGTTTATTATTCTCATTTGTAAGTGTTTCCCCTGCTTCTGCTGGGGGTCTTGATTATGATAAAAGTCAAATAAAGCCTACCGAAATGCAAGCGAAAGATACTGGAAGTTTCTGGGATTTCTTGCCCTTTGATTTCGGGGATGGATTAAAGGATACCTTAAAAAAAGTAGAAAAGTTCTTTAAGCCTGTTATTGAAGCGCTAGGGGATGCTATCGACTGGGCAGCAAATGGAATTAAAAGTGTTGGAGATTGGTGGAATTCTCTCGATGATTGGACAAAAGACCTCATTTATACAATACTTGCCGTATTAGCAGTTGTTGCCGTTGCCGTTGCAGCGTTTGTACTGCTGCCATTTGTAGGCGTGGCATTGTTAATAGGAGCTATTATCGGAGCCATTGTTGCAGGTGCTTTTTATTTCTGGAAATATGGTGGTACGGATGCATTTGGATGGGGAGTTCTAGCTTGGGCTTTCGGTGGAGCAGCTCTAGGTGCATTAGGAGGCTGGTTATACAGCATAGGTGCAGTTGGGGCTATGGCTGGAATGCTTCGTGCAGGATTAGCTAGAGGTTTAACCGCAGCATTAAGTGGAATGAGGACTTTTGGCGGTTGGCTAGGCCAAGGTATGCGAGCTGGAGCCAGATATCTTCGATCGTTCGCTGGGTGGATTGGTCAAGGCGCAAGAAGATTTGGAAGTTTTGTTGGAAGAAATGCGATGCGATTCGGTCGTTGGGCAGGTGCCAGAGGTCGAGCAGCTATTACGGCTATAGGTAGGTTTTATGGTGGATGGGGTGTTTTCTTAAAAGCAGTCGGTATAGGTGCTCTAGTTTCCCTCGGGCTTGACGTTATTAACTTCTTTGTCTTTAACGAACCATTAAACCTTGGTGATACTTTACGTAATATGGCGATTAATGGATTGTTGGCAGGTATAGGAGGACCTATTGCAGGAAAGTTGAAAATAGCATTAACATCAAAAAGCTGGATGCGGCTTGCTGGTTGGGGTGGGCTTAGTACTACTCTAGGTGCAGGCGCTTATGGACTTGGGGAATACTTTGATGGAAGTTTTACACCAGAAGATCTAATAGTCGGAGGTATAGGAGGCCTAATCGCGTTGCCTGGTTCTACTGCGATTGCAAATGCACTAAATGATTTTGCTGAGCCAATCACACAGCCGATGGGTAATTTTATTAACTCAGTAACAGCAGATGTATATTACTGGAACGATTCCAAATCCCACCCAGATAATAATTTAAAAAATTTATACAATAAGGGATTGGAAAAATTTTCTGAATTTCACCAATCTCTAATTAATCTTTACAAAAGACCATAAAGCTAGGAGGGTGTTTAATGAAAAAGAAAGGAATAGATTGGTACTTTTGGGGTCCGGGTACAGCAATGGTTATAATTGTTTTGCTCTTTTTTACTCAATCTACAAAATTACCTAATGGTGAATATATTTTTGCAAGAAATCCTTTTACTTATTTCCTATTAGGCTTAATGATAGTTTGTATGATTCTTTTGATTTTCGGTAAGGTAAAAGAGAGCTTAGGGGGTAAAATCAACGGTAAAACCATTCTATACACTGCAATTGCAGTGCCAATTGTTACTGTAGTAGTTTATTTTATCAATAACTAAATTTGGTTGAAAATAACAAGGAAGTGACACCATGGAAATACATCAACCTGCAAGGTTTTGGAGACGATTTGGTGCGGTCATTATAGACGCAGGAGTAGGAGCCGTCATTGGATTTTTTATAGGCCCGATTTTTGACGATGAAACGTTATCTAGAATCGCAATATGGTTATATGTGATGGCTTACTATATTCTTGTTCCTTATTATTGGAATGGATACACGGTTGGCAAGCGTGTTATGGGCGTAAGAATTGTTCGTGTTGATGGCGCGAAGCTTGGGTTTAAAAATACTATTCTTCGGATGCCTGTTACTCAAATTTTGTATACGATTAGTTTTTTAACATTGTATTTAGTAACCGTTTTTATGATTATTTTTAGAAAAGATAAGAGAGCCATACATGATTTTGTTGCCGGAACGTATGTAACAACCGAAAAGCCATAAATCTCTAAACTGCACTAAAAGGAGGCATATATGAAAAGGTTCTTTACACTAGGGATTATAATTTTGTCATCTTTATTTCTAATAACAGCTTGTTCCGATTCAACTGCTTCGAAGAATGAAGATCCTCCAAAAAAGGAAGAGAAAAAAGAAGAAAAAGCTGAATTTCCTAAAGCGGCAACAGAACCAGAAGATATGATGCTTGAAGGTCCTGGTAAGCTAGCCAATGCCAATTACTCAGAAGAGGCAATGAAAGAATCTTTTAAAAAGATTCCAAATAAGTTAAGTACCGAAGAAGCTTATAATGCTGTTATTCATTACTTGGCAGAGGATTACAAGGAAGACTATGAGTATTACAAAAACCTTAATACAACAATAGAAATGCCTAAAAGTGATAAACCAGGTAATGGGAAAACTTTAAATGTTGCTATTTTACTAGATTCTAGCGGGAGTATGGCTGCTAAAATTGGTGGGAAAACCAAAATGGAAATTGCTAAGGAAGCCGTTCGTAATTATGCAAGTAAGTTACCACAAGGGTCTAATGTAATGTTGCGTGTTTATGGTCAAAAAGGAAGCAATGCTGACAGTGACAAAAAAGTTTCTTGTGAAAGCACTGAAGTTGTATATGAACTTAATACATATAACGAAGGCGATTTTCAAAATAGCTTAGATCAATTTAAACCTACAGGATGGACGCCGATTGCTGGTGCGATTCAAGCTGCACAAAAAGACTTAGAGGGACAAAACAATGATAAAGCTGAGAATTTAATTTATGTCGTGAGTGATGGAGTAGAGACTTGTGACGGCGATCCAGCTGCTGCAGCAAAATCAATCGCCGAATCTGCACAACATGCTAAAGTTAACGTAATTGGCTTTGATGTCAATGATAAAGGGCAGCAGTCTTTGGAAAAAATTGCTCAAGCTGGTGGCGGAGAATACCAATCTGTTAACTCTGCAGCTGATTTTGAAAAGTATCTGCTTGGAGAGAAAAATAAACTGTGGCTGGAATGGCAAACATGGGGTAGTGAAAACTTTATAGAAGCTCAAAACATTGCAAGTGACAAGTTTATGGAAGTACAAAATAGACATAGTGAGATCCTAAATAAAATCGTTGAAGAAAAGAGTCGACTTGAAAAGGGAGTAAGACTGTTAAGTGAATTAAAGAAAGTCGAAAATGGTTTTGAAGTTGAAAAATTAATCAATAACCGATATAACACCCTTGTTGAATATGACGATGATACGTTCAAATCACTCCAAAATGAAATAGAAGACAATCGTGATGCTTTACAGGAAACGATTGAAAACAAAAGAAATCAGGAACAAGGCAGTCTTGATTAGAGCTGACAACAAAGAGATGGCAACCCCATCTCTTTCTTTTTGAATACGTTCAGAGGAGATTAAGAGAATGAAAACTAAACTTTTGAGTATGATTCTTCCGCTTTTTGTCGTCGCCCTGACTTCATGCAGTGCCGATCAAGATGCTACTAATCAACCAGAGAAAGAAGAAAAAAAGGACAAATATACGGCACTTGCTGAAGAAGCAAATCAAGATGAAAAGTTAGAGAAGCTTGAGCTGCTTCCTTATGCAGAAGAGGTTGAAGCTTCTTTATCAAGCCCGAAATATAAAGACTTTACGACGAACTCTAGCGTTTTAGTCAAAGGGAAAGCAAAAAAGTTTAGCAGATTTAAGTCTGATTACGTATGGATTAAGGTGAGAAGTGAAGAGGAAGGTCCTAATGGCCGTGATTTCAGCTATTATGCACCTATTAAAGACGGAAAGTTTGAGCAGAGAGTACAGCTCTTTAATGGAAAGGGAAACTATTCTGTAAAAGTCAGTGTGCCTAGTGACAAAGCGGAAGATTATTTTTACGATATCGCAGAGTTTGATGTTGAAAACGTGAATCCAGAAGTGAAACGTGACGTAGCACTAACAAAAAACGCTCTTAAGCACGGACTAGTGTTAAAAAATTCCATAAATGGGTATATGGAAATAAATGGATCTTTTGAACTAGCGGGAGAAGTGGAAGATACCAGTGTAGATCAGCTCATGGTTGAACTCAAAAAAGAGAGCGAATCTACTAAAATCATGATTCCTGTGGAGAAGGGAAAGTTCAGCAAAAAAATCCCTCTTTATTATGGAAAAGGCGTTCATGAAGTCCAAATCATGACACCGAAAGAGGGGATGTTGGACTATTATTCTGAAGCTGCAAATCTGTATGTGAAAAATCTTTCAAGTGAATCCTATGAACCTATTAATTATTCTTCGGCTTACAAAGAAAAGGGCTTCGATCTCGAGACTCCTGAAGTTGGCGGTGAAAAGACAGATCTAACTTATAAAATTAAAGGAAGTATCGACCCTAGAGGAAAAGATGCGAATAAAACAGATGTTGTTTTTGTGCAAACCGAAAAAGATGATCAGAAGGCTATGTACGCCATTCCGGTAAAAAACAATGAATTTGAAGGGGAGTTCTTCCTGAGATTTGGTCCAGGTAAATATGAAGTTTCTTTAATGGCCCCAGATTTCACATTAACGAATGGATATGTACAGCACTTTGTAGGAGTAGCAGGTTTTACAGTAGAGAACACAAATGCACAAGACCAGCGGTTTACCCTGCCTTCAAGAGGAATTCAGTCAGACGCTCCAGCGATTAAAAAGTTGGCTGATCAGCTAACAAAGAATAAGAAAACGGAAAAAGAAAAAGCGTTAGCTGTTTACGAATATGTTGCCAAAAACGTGAGCTATGACGTGGATAAACTGAACAATCGCACATTTGAATTTGATGATAGCGCATTGAAAACGCTGGATGAGAAAAAAGGTGTATGTCAGGACTTCGCTTATTTGGCTATCGCTTTGTTGCGTGCAAGTGGATTGGAAACTCAGATGGTGACAGGATACGCAGGTCAAAACCATGCATGGGTGGAGACAAAAGTGGATGGACGATGGCTGACAATGGATCCGACGTGGGGTTCTGGATATCTTCAGAACAACAAGTTCGTACCTAAATTCACTATGGAATACTTCGATCCAAAACCAGCAGAGTTTCAGAAGACACATACGAAGAAAGAAATAGAATTTTAAGTTCAAAAAGCAGCAAATGAAGCTAGAACGCAGCAGTGAAGGATGGTTTTTTTTGAACTCCAAGGTGAATCTGCAGTAGAAGAAAGTAACTCAAAAATGGTAGAAAAGAAATTATTAATAGTGGAATAATCACTTTGCCCGGCTCTTTAAGTAGCCGGGCCTTTTAAAATGTTTAACAATTGTACAATAAGAGAAAAATGTACAAGAGAAAGGCGGGATTCCGAGATGAGCTATGAAGATTTAGCACTGCATACAGATAAGTACCAGATTAATATGATGTACGCCCATTGGAAAAACGGAACTTATAATAATATTAGAGTTTTTGAAGCTTTTTTTCGAAAAAATCCTTTTAAAAGCGGGTTTGCGGTATTTGCTGGTCTTGAGCGAATTATCCATTACGTAAACCACTTACGTTTTAATGACGATGATATTGATTATTTAAGAACACAGGAAGAGCAATATGATGAAGACTTCTTAAGCGAGCTAAAGAAATTTCGATTTACCGGGGAGCTCTTTTCCGTAAAAGAAGGGACGGTTGTTTTTCCAAACGAACCACTTATTCGAATTAAATGCCGTGTGTTTGAGGCTCATTTGCTGGAGACTGCTCTCCTCAATTTTATGAACTATCAGACACTGATTGCAACAAAGGCGGCACGTATCCGTCATGTTGCAAAAGATGATCAGCTAATGGAATTCGGAACACGGCGTGCTCAAGAAGCTGATGCAGCGATTTGGGGCGCGCGTGCCGCGTACATTGCAGGGTTTGATGCAACCTCAAACATGCGTGCAGGAAAGCTCTTTGGGATTCCTACAAAAGGAACGCACGCACATGCATGGGTTCAAGATCATGATTCTGAAGAAGAGGCTTTTGAACGTTTCGCAAAAGCACTGCCTGATCAAAGCATTCTTCTAGTTGATACATACAATACATTAAAAAGTGGAGTCCCTAATGCCATAAAAATTGGGTTGAAGATGAAGGAAGAAGGAAAGTCGCTAAAAGGCATCAGGTTAGACAGCGGTGATTTAGCTTACTTCTCTATCCAAGCCCGTAAAATGCTGGATGAAGCTGGACTCAACGATACAGTGATAGTGGCAAGTAACGATTTAGATGATGATGTTATTACAGATCTGAAATCGCAGGGTGCAAAAATTACATCTTGGGGTGTCGGAACTCAGCTGATTACGGCATCAGACCAGCCAGCACTGGGCGGCGTATATAAAGTGGTAGCGAAATATGAAGATGGTGAGTACGTCCCTACGATTAAAATCTCTTCTAATGTAGAAAAGATAACTACACCTGGATACAAAAAGGTGTATAGAATTATCAATAGTAAAGGAAAAGCGGAAGCCGATTATATTGCTATGGAGGATGAAGTAATCCCTGAACAAGACATCAAGCTTTTCGATCCCGTCCACACCTATAAAAATAAGGTTGTATCTTCATTTACTGCAGAAGAGCTGCTTCAGCCTATATATATAGAAGGAAAGCTTGTTTATGAGCTGCCTAATCTGGAGGAAATCCGCAGCTATCACCAAGAGCAGCTTCAGTTGTTCTGGCCGCAGCATTTAAGAAGGCTCAATCCTCAAGAATACTTTGTAGACCTTTCTGAAAAAGTATGGAAGACGAAAAACGACCTTTTAGAAAAGTATTCATTATAGGACTCAAAACCTCTTTTCCGATGTGAAAAGAGGTTTTTTAATAAAAACTTAAAAAAACCGTTGACGGTGCATCAGAACGCTGATATAGTAATAAACGTTGTTGCTTTTCTTACATATTTATCGACAAAAACAAACAAAACTTTTTTAAAAAAGTAGTTGCATCACATAGAAGATATGTGGTAAGATAGTTTTTGTCGCTGCTTTAAGAAAGTAACGCGATGAAGTTCTTTGAAAACTGAACAAAAGCAAAGGTAAGGAATTAAGAATTAATTCCGTCAGTTTTAAAACGAGAGCAAGTCAAACACTTTTATGGAGA
>NZ_JBHYPU010000004.1:0-61195 GCF_042746035.1 Fictibacillus sp. NPDC058756
GAGGTCACACCCGTTCCCATACCGAACACGGAAGTTAAGCTCTTCAGCGCCGATGGTAGTTGGGGGTCTCCCCCTGTTAGAGTAGGACGTCGCTGGGCTTTATCTCAAAATACGCAAATTATATTATTCCACAGTAGCTCAGTGGTAGAGCTATCGGCTGTTAACCGATCGGTCGTAGGTTCGAGTCCTACCTGTGGAGCCATTACTTTTTGCTTCCATAGCTCAGCAGGTAGAGTGCTTCCATGGTAAGGAAGAGGTCACCGGTTCGAGCCCGGTTGGAAGCTCCATATCATAAATATATGGCCCGTTGGTCAAGCGGTTAAGACACCGCCCTTTCACGGCGGTAACACGGGTTCGAATCCCGTACGGGTCACCAACTTTTCTTTAACTGAACATAACTTTTGGAGGATTAGCTCAGCTGGGAGAGCACCTGCCTTACAAGCAGGGGGTCGGCGGTTCGATCCCGTCATCCTCCACCATTTATGCCGGTTTAGCTCAATTGGTAGAGCAACTGACTTGTAATCAGTAGGTTGGGGGTTCAAGTCCTCTAGCCGGCACCATGTCTACTTACTATATATCTTCTTAGCTGACATGCGACGAGGAATATTCAGCTTGTATAAGCTAGTAGACGCAGGAGCATCAAATTGATGAGGAACATACTTCTTTTGAAATGTCTTTTAGACACAGGAGCATGTTTTAAAACGTCTCTTTTTTTATGTGGAGGGGTAGCGAAGTGGCTAAACGCGGCGGACTGTAAATCCGCTCCCTCCGGGTTCGGCGGTTCGAATCCGTCCCCCTCCACCATCTTTGTATAAGATTTAAAAAGACAGACAATACTGCTTTTACATAATGCGGGTGTAGTTTAATGGTAAAACAAGAGCCTTCCAAGCTCTGGTCGTGAGTTCGATTCTCATCACCCGCTCCATTTATTCCGGGGCTTTAGCTCAGCTGGGAGAGCGCCTGCCTTGCACGCAGGAGGTCAGCGGTTCGATCCCGCTAAGCTCCACCATATACATAACAATTGATATCAGGCGTTAGCCTTTTTTTTTATATTTAAAAACGGTTAGAAGATGGATAATTCCATCTTCTTTTTTATTTTAATGAATGATATTACCGAAATGTCGAAAAGCCTATAAACGGAGAATTACGGTCAGAAAATTAAAATTACAGCCTATAAAAGAGAATTACGGCTTAGAAAATAATATTACAGCCTGCAATTTCAAATTACGGCTGAAAAAGTAATGAAGACATTCCGCTGCAGTCATTCCCTTCTTTAATAAAAAAGAATCTCACCCATTTTCCATTCTATTTCTTATAAATATGTATCCAAGCATCGAAAGCGCTTTCTTTTTGGTATATCTATGCAAAATTTTGTCCAGTTGAACCATGAAATCCCTTACAGATACAATAGTATTAGGAATTCGTTAGTTTTTTTGTTTTTTTAAGGGAGGAAGAAGAAATGTTAAAAGATATATCAGTGATCGGAGTACCGATGGATTTAGGGCAAATGCGACGCGGTGTAGATATGGGACCGAGTGCTATCCGATATGCAGGAATTATTGAGCGTTTAGAAAACCTTAACTATCTGGTTGAGGATTTAGGTGATATTGAAATTGCTCGTCCAGAAAAACAAAGTAATGAGAACGAAGGTAATCTTAAAAACTTAAACGGAGTTTTGGAAGCAAGTGAAAAGCTATCTGAATCTGTATCCAGTGTAATTACGAACAAAAAGTTCCCATTAGTATTAGGCGGAGACCACAGTATTGCGATCGGAACTTTAGCAGGGGTTTCAAAACACTATAAAAACCTTGGTGTCATCTGGTATGATGCGCATGGTGATCTGAATACCGCAGACACTTCACCAAGCGGCAATATTCATGGAATGCCTTTAGCAGCCAGCATCGGTATTGGCCATGAGATGCTAACAAACATCAGCGGCTATACACCTAAAGTGAAGCCAGAAAACATTGTTATCATTGGAGCGCGCTCACTTGATGAAGGTGAGAGAGAGCTCATAAAAGAAAAAGGCATTAAAGTTTACACGATGCATGAAGTGGATCGTCTTGGTATGACAAAGGTAATGGAAGAGACGATCGAATACTTAGCACATACTGACGGGGTTCACCTTAGTCTTGATCTTGATGGATTAGATCCACACGATGCTCCTGGAGTTGGTACACCGGTACTTGGGGGAATCAGCTACAGAGAGAGTCACCTTGCGATGGAGATGCTTGCAGAAGCAGAAATTATTACTTCAGCAGAGTTTGTAGAAGTAAACCCGATTCTTGATGAGAAGAATAAAACAGCAACAGTTGCTGTGGCATTAATGGGATCTTTATTCGGAGAAAAACTTTTATAAAATTGTTCAAACAAAAACAGTTGCCTCTCTACGGAAGCAACTGTTCTTTTTCATTTATACGTTGATATTGATTTAGCAGCTGGTCTATTTCTTGAGAAAGTTCAACAACTTCTTCTGCAATTAAGGGAAGATGTTTCGAAAGCTCATTCATTTGTTGTCTGGAGTGTTCGATCTGTTCGATCAATACATCTCTATGCATACAAACAGCCCCTCTCTTCACTCGATTAAAGTATTTTATATGATTAATATTCCCAGGGCTTATTAGTTTGAAACACCGAAACTAGAAAAATATACCTTTTTATTTCGCCAAATTCTGCAACATGATAAAATAAAAAAATAAAGAGAATCATTGAAACTTATGGCAAGCTGGTACGTAAATAAAATCCGAGTGGTGATAATAGATGGACGCCTTAGTAGCGAATATGGTTGCCCAAGTCAAAAAAGGGGACCAGGAAGCGTTTGAAGGCATTGTAGACCTTTTTAAAGATAAAATATACCGGCATTGTTACCGGATGGTCGGCAATGGACACGAAGCAGAAGATTTAGCACAAGAAACTTTTTTAAGAGCTTACCGTAATATAAGTAAATACAATAATGAATTTAAATTTTCAACTTGGATTTTCAGAATTGCCACAAACCTATGCATTGACAGGCTCAGGAAGAAGAAACCTGATTACTATTTAGATGCTGAAGTGCCTGGCACTGACGGAGCTACGATGTATAGTCAGCTCTCATCTGAAGAACCGCTGCCTGAACAGGTGGTAACAGAAAATGAAAGATGGAATGAACTGCAAGAAGAAATTATGAAGCTCCCCGAGAAGTATAGGACAGCAATTGTTCTAAAATATGTAGAAGATTTATCACTGGAAGAAATCAGCCACATAATGGACATACCCGTCCCAACTGTAAAAACTCGGATACATCGAGGCAGAGAAGCGCTGAAGAAAGTATTTCAAATGGTTGTAAAAACGAGGTGAAGAAAAATGCAGTGTGAAGCTTCTGTATTTGATAAATTGATGAACAAAGTACTCGATGGTGAAGCGACGAAGGAAGAAGAGCGAGTCTTTCATGCTCATCTGGAAGAATGTGAATCATGTAAAGAAGAATACGAGCTGCTTTTAGATACTCTAAAAGAATTACAGTTACAGAATCATATTTTAAAGGCACCTGAAGGATTTACTCAGGCTGTTATGGCAAAGCTACCTAAAGAGAAGCAGCAGATGAAATGGAAACGATGGATGCAGCGCCATCCTGCTTTAACAGCCGCGGCGATCTTTATGTTCTTTATGGCAGCATCAGTTTTCACAAGCTATAATCAACAAGATCTGGCTGTTGTAAAAGGAGAAGGAAACCTTCAGATTAAAAAGGCTGAAAGGGTAGTCGTTGTCCCAGCTGGGGAAACGATAAAAGGCGACCTTGTCGTTGAGAATGCAGACGTCCGTATTGAAGGAAAAGTAGAGGGCGACGTCACAGTAATAAAAGGTAATCAATATCTTGCATCAGCAGGTGAGGTAACGGGCCACAGTCAGGAAATCGGCCAAGTTGTCGAATGGGTATGGTACAAGTTGAAATCATTGGTTAGTACAAAAGAAGAAACGATGCAAAATAATGATAAGGGCCGTTTTGAGACGGCTTTTTTTGTTGGGTGAAGAAAAATGATACGGGGGTATCGGCGGCGTGAAGTTTGTCAGGGATTGTCGTCTCGTGTGTATTTTTTAATTAACGTGCGAAAAACTCAACTAACGTGGGATTAATTCAGTTTACCGTGGGAATCCTTCCTCTAATACCTAGGGTGGTATTAAGCAAAGGGCAGTTTCATGGCCGCTACCAAAAGGGTGAGCCTCGAATTTCATAAACTTGAGTCTCTCATGCTCAGTTTTCTTTGTAATGAGGTATGCTATAATAAATAAGTTAAATCCATTATAAACTTCAACTTGGAACACATACCCGAGTTGGGAGGGAAGTTATGTTACCAATCGCAGATTTTAATATTTTTAATTACCTTACACAAATAATTGATATTTTATTGGTGACGTATGTCATCTATAAATTAATCATGATTATCCGGGGAACGAAAGCTGTTCAATTGTTAAAAGGGATAAGCGTGATCATTGTAGTATGGTTCCTGAGCAGTTCGTTCGATCTTCGGACGATGTCTTGGCTGATGGATAAAGTAATTACATATGGTTTACTTGCCATTATTATTATCTTCCAGCCAGAGCTGAGAAGAGCGCTGGAACAGCTTGGACGAGGCAGATTCTTTTCAAGGACGGGAATTCCTGAAGAAGAGGAAACCGAGAAAACGATCGCTGCTATTGTGAAATCTACAAACTATATGTCTAAACGCCGAATCGGAGCAATCATTTCCATTGAAAGAGAAACAGGATTGAGTGAGTACGTAGAGACTGGGATTCCAATTCAGGCGCACTTAACTTCCGAGCTGTTAACGAATATTTTTGTACCGAATACACCGCTTCACGATGGAGCTGTCATTATAAAACAAAGCCAGGTTTTTGCAGCTGGCTGTTATTTGCCGCTTACAGAAAGCCCGTTTGTTTCAAAAGAACTTGGGACAAGGCACAGAGCAGCATTAGGGATCAGTGAAGTGACAGATGCTATAACGGTTATCGTTTCTGAGGAAACAGGTACGATCTCCCTTACAAAAAACGGGGAAATCTATCGGAATCTGGACGAAGAGTCTTTAAGAAATTTGTTAAATGCAGAATTGATTATTGCTAATAAGTCCACTTCCTCAACTCGCTGGAATTGGAGGGGAAAGAAAAATGGACAAACTCCTTAATAGTTCATGGTTTGTTAAAATTATTGCTTTCCTCCTTGCTTTAATGATGTATACCATCGTTACAATGGAAACGCAGGAAGAAGCAGCTAACCGTTCTATTTTTTCAAAAATGTATACGGAAAGCGAGACCATTCAGGACGTTGAAATTACACCTTATTTTGATGAAAGGCAATATGTCTTAACCGATTTGCCTTCTTCAGTAGATATTACCTTAACAGGCTCGAGCCGGTTAATTACGAAAGCCACAAAAGTAGATAAAGAAGTCGAAGCATATATTGATCTGACTAATGAGGATCCGGGCAATAAACGGGTTAAAGTAAATGTCCGAGGTTTGCCTGAAGGCGTTAAGGCGAAGGTGAAGCCTGAATACATTGATGTAATCCTTCATAAGAAAGTTACGAAAGAGATGCCGGTTAACGTTGATCTGAAAAATACAAGAAAGCTTCCAGAGGGTTATACAGCTGGAGATGTTGAATTCTCTCCAAAATCCGTCAAAGTAACTGGTCCAGAAGGAATGATCGATCAGATCTCATTTATAACGGGATTTGTTGACGTAGGGAATGCGGACGAGACTATACAGACCAAAGTGCCTTTACGAGCATACAATCAACAAGGCGACCTCATTGATGTTCAGGTTTCTCCTGAAACGGCAGAGGTATCAGTGCCTATAAAGAAACCTAAAAAAACAGTACCTATTTCCATCCGTACAAGTGGAGAGCTGGAAGAAGGTCTCTCAATTGCGTCAATAACATCTGACCCGAGTGAGATTACGCTGACAGGTACAACGACTTCTCTAGATAAATATGATTCATTTAAAGAGATTTCTATAGATCTTAGCAAGATTAAAAAAGATACAACATTAACCGTGGATGTTCCTGTTCCAGATGGAATTGAATCTGTTTCTGTAAAAGAGGTATCCGTTTTGATTGACGTTGAAGATGAAGAGGTTACACGAACGTTTGAAGATGTTCCATTAACATTGCTTGGCACGACCGATGAGAAAAAAGCTACTATTCTAGACCCTGAAGATGGCGCCGTCAATGTGACGGTGCGAGGCAAGAAGAGTGCGCTTGATTCGCTCCAAAAATCAGATCTCGAAGGTATTTTAGATGTAAGCCAGCTTGAAGAAGGAACTCACGAAGTAAAGATAGATTGGAAAAATCCTGCTGATATTGATCTGACAGATACAGTTCAAGAAGCCAGTGTGGAAATTCAAACAGAAACTAGCAGTCAATAGATGAAGGAGAGAGCAATAATGGGAAAATATTTTGGTACCGACGGAGTAAGAGGAGTTGCAAATACAGAGCTGACGCCTGAACTTGCCTTTAAATTAGGACGTTTCGGAGGATATATTCTAACAAAAGATACAGATAAGCCAAAAATCTTGATCGGCCGTGATACACGAATTTCAGGACAAATGCTGGAAGGCGCTCTTATAGCTGGCCTTTTATCCATCGGTGCAGAAGTAATGCGCTTAGGTGTTATTTCGACACCTGGAGTTGCTTTTATTACAAAAGCGCTGGGAGCACAAGCAGGAATCATGATCTCAGCTTCGCATAATCCAGTTGCGGATAATGGGATTAAATTCTTTGGAGCAGACGGTTTCAAGCTTTTAGATGAGCAAGAAGCGGAAATTGAAGCACTTTTAGATAAAGATACAGACGAATTGCCTCGTCCTGTAGGAGGCGGCTTGGGCTCTGTCAGCGATTATTTCGAAGGCGGACAGAAGTACATGCAGTATTTAAAACAAACGATTCCTGGAGACTTCTCAGGATTGCATATCGCACTTGACTGTGCACACGGTGCTACATCATCACATGCACCGCACTTATTTGCTGATCTTGAAGCAGATATTTCAACGATGGGCACTAGCCCGAACGGCTTAAACATTAATGAAGGTGTTGGAAGCACTCATCCAGAGAAGCTTGCTGCGCTTGTAAAAGAAAAAGGCTGTGACATGGGATTGGCGTTTGATGGTGACGGAGACCGCTTGATCGCGATCGATGAAAAAGGAAACATTGTCGATGGTGACCAAATTATGTTCATCTGTGCGAAGCATCTTAAAGATCAGGGCCGTCTGAAGCAGGATACGGTTGTATCAACAGTTATGAGTAACCTTGGATTTTATAAGGCAGTTGAAGCAAGCGGCATGAAATCTGCCCAAACGGCTGTTGGTGACCGTTACGTAATGGAAGAGATGCGCAAAAACGATTTCAACTTGGGCGGAGAACAGTCCGGCCACATTATTTTCTTAGATTACACAACGACAGGTGATGGACTTCTTTCTGGAATCCAGCTTGCATCTATTCTTAAAGCAACTGGCAAACCACTATCAGAGCTTGCAGAAGAGATGAAGAAATTCCCTCAGCTTTTAATCAATGTTAAAGTAGCAGATAAATCTAAGCTGAACGGAAATGAAGCGATTAAAGCGGCTATCGATCAAGTGGAAACAGAACTTGAAGGAAACGGCCGAGTGCTTGTGCGTCCTTCTGGAACAGAACCGCTTGTACGCGTAATGGTAGAAGCACCTACAGAAGAACTTTGCCAAAAGCATGCAGAAACAATCGTAGAAGTCGTTAAAAAAGAGTTAGTATAAGGCTTTTTCTAAAAGATTAGTGCTTGAGGTCATTTTTTTCATTCTCTTCATTGACAAGTTGATTGGAGTGAAAGGTGTGAGACTCCTCGAAAATGAAAAATCACATTTTCTTCGTGCGATGTAACGCTGACGAAGCCTTCCTTGTCCTGCAGGATCAGTGGGACAGGTGAGACTCCTAAAGGCGCAAAGCGACAGGAGGCTCACCGCCCGCCCCGCGGAAAGCGAGCACCTGGAGCGGAAATCAAGAGCAACAAGGATTACGAGAAGCGCCTAGAATAAAAAGGAAGACCTTTATCCGACATAAAATGAAAAAGGGCACGAAACATATGCATATGCGGCTCACACAAAGGGCTGCTTATGCATATTTTTTTATTATGGGACTTTATGTTTCAACTTTTTCTGAAATAGGGAAAGAATAATAATTGACGGTTTTGAAAAACCCGTGTATGATTATTTTTGTTTACTTCAAATAAAAGGAAGGAGTTTACAGTTAATCATTCATCCTAAAAGCGCCTGAACTGCTGATCGGAAAAAAGCAGTTGACGAGGAAGAGGTTCATCGATATTTCGGCGGATGCCTCTCGGAACATTCACTTCCGTAAGCTTTTGTTCAAACCAGGCAAGGTGACTTCCTGTACAAAGACGAAAGCAAGTGAAACCAAAATAAAAATAGAAAACATAGGTGGGGTTGTGAGCCCCGCTCACGGCCCTCTTATGTAAGCCGTCAGCAGAGTGTGATGGCTTAAGGAGGACGTTTATTTATGTGTGGAATCGTAGGGTATATTGGAAAAAACGATGCAAAAGAAATTTTATTGCGTGGTCTTGAGAAATTAGAGTACCGCGGATATGACTCAGCAGGAATCGCCGTACTTAACGAAGACGGAGTTCATGTATTCAAAGAAAAAGGCCGTATTGCCAACTTGCGTGAGAGCGTTGATCTAGGTGTAGAAGCATCTGTAGGGATCGGACATACACGCTGGGCAACCCACGGTGTTCCAAGCAAAGTGAATTCACATCCACACCAAAGTTCAACAGAGCGTTTTACACTTGTGCACAACGGTGTAATCGAGAACTTTGAACAGGTGAAGAAGCAATACATTTCAGGTGTTGAGTTATTGTCTGAAACAGATACAGAAGTAATCGTTCAGCTGGTAGAGCACTTTGTAAAAGAAGGCATGAAAGTGGAAGAAGCATTCCGCCGTACATTGTCTGAACTTAAAGGTTCTTATGCGATCGGTTTAATCGACAACGAAAACCCTGAAACCATCTATGTTGGTAAAAACAAAAGCCCATTGTTAGTGGGTAAAGGTGAAGGCTTCAACGTTATTGCAAGTGATGCAATGGCTATGCTTTCTCAAACAGATCAATACGTTGAATTAATGGATAAAGAAATTGTAATCGTGACTCGTGACAGCTATACAATCAAGACTCTTGATGGTGAAGTTGTAGAACGTGCACCTTACACAGCAGAACTAGATGCAAGCGACATTGAAAAAGGCACGTACCCTCATTTCATGTTAAAAGAAATTGATGAGCAGCCTTTCGTAATGCGTAACATCATTAATCAGTACCAAAACGAAAATGGCGACCTTAAGCTCGATGATGATATCCGTGCTGCAATGAAAGGCGCAGACCGTGTATACATCATTGCATGCGGAACGAGCTACCATGCAGGTCTTGTTGGTAAGCAGCTTATCGAAAGCATTGCAAACATCCCAGTTGAATCACACATCGCAAGTGAGTTTGTTTACAACATGCCGCTATTATCTGAAAAGCCATTGTTCATCTTTATCTCACAATCCGGTGAGACTGCAGACAGCCGTGCCGTATTAGTTGAGATCAAAAGACTAGGTCACAAAGCATTAACGATCACAAACGTTCCGGGATCTACACTTTCTCGTGAAGCAGACCATACGCTTAACTTATATGCTGGTCCTGAGATCGCAGTTGCTTCAACAAAAGCATACACTGCACAAATCGCAGTTCTTGCTATCTTAGCTGTTGATTCTGCTCGTGCAAAAGGCATCGAGTTAGACTTCAATCCGCTTCAGGAGCTTGCGATTGTAGCAAACGCTATGGAAGTTTTATGTGATCAAAAAGAAGAGATGGAACAGATTGCTCGTGAGTTCTTAGCTGTAACTCGCAACGCATTCTTTATCGGCCGTGCTGCTGACTTCTATGTATGCTTAGAAGCTGCACTTAAGCTTAAAGAAATCTCTTATATCCAAGCAGAAGGATTTGCTGGAGGAGAACTTAAGCACGGTACGATCGCGTTAATCGAAGACGGTACGCCAGTTATCGCTCTAGCAACTCAAGAGCATGTTAACTTAAGCATCCGCGGTAATGTAAAAGAAGTAGCGGCACGCGGTGCATACACATGCGTAATCTCTATGGACGGACTGCAAGAAGAAGGCGATCGCATCGTTCTTCCGAAGATCCACCCATACTTGACTCCGCTTGTATCTGTACTTCCAATGCAGCTGATCTCGTACTACGCAGCGCTACACCGCGACTGTGACGTAGATAAGCCGCGTAACCTTGCTAAGTCAGTAACAGTAGAATAAATGATAGTAAAAACCCCATTTCTATTTTGAAATGGGGTTTTCATTTTTACATCTTCTCTTTTGAAAGTTTAGTTAATTCATTCCCCAGCTGCCCAAACAAAATCATCCGGTACATGCGAAAATCGGCTATCAAAGACCAGAATGGATGTCCAAAAGTAGCAGGCTTATTTCCCTCAACGAAAAAGTGACTGAACCAGGCAATGCCGTAAGCTACAACAGGAGCTAATAAAAGAAACAAAAGGCTTTTCCAAACCGCAAGAATAATAAAGATAAAGACAAATGAAGTACCAACAAAATGCCACGCTCTAGTCGATGGTTTGCTATGCTGCGAAAGATAGAATGGCCAAAATTCTTCGTAATTCTTAAACTCCATGCTAACACCTCCCTATAGTGGTTTAATATTCTCTTATCCAATACTAATTCCTTTTTCTTAAAGGGAAACTCAGCTTCTTGAGGAAGACTATAAAATGATGTGAAAAAAGTTTTGACTCTGTGGTGCACAACACGGTTTATGATGGAGATGCAGGTGGTGAATGAAAGGATGTATAGAGTTAGTGAGTTTTCAAAAATGACAGGATTAAGCAAGGAGACATTGAGGTATTATGCAGAGGTGAAACTGCTTGAACCAGCTTACATTGATCCAAAGAATAATTACCGGTATTACGATAATGGATCCTATTTAATTGCAATGATCCTGGTGAGTTTGCGGAAATTCAACTTTACGATTCAAGAAATGATCACCGTTATTGAAGATGAATCCTTCGAGAACCTGGAGAACATCCTTAATCAAAAAAAGCGGGACATTCAGAAAAAAATAAAGGGATTGCACGGCACAATAGATGAAATCGACCAGTTTTTAAAGTGGGGAAATGAGGAGGATGTAAGATGAAAACATGGAATGAAGAGAAAGTAATCTCCGTAAATATTGAAAAGGTGTGGGAACTCTTTTCTGATGAAAATCTGCAGCGCATCATGCCAAACGTTGTAGAACATAAACCAATTGAAAAGAAAGAAGGCATAGTGGGATCCACGTATCGTCAATCTTACAAAGAGGGACGAAGAATAGAAACATACATAGTTGAGACTCTCGGGTATGAAAACACTGAATCAAAAAAATACATGCGTATAGGTTTTACGTTAGGAAAAGCCTTCGAAATTGAAGCAGCCTTTACATTAATAAAATTGGATGAAACAAGCACACGCTTTATTTATACGGGACATACTAAAGGCATTAATTTCTTAGGCAAAGTCATGCTTAAAATCGCTGGTGATAAAAATAACAACAAAGTGGTAAAAGATTTTATGGATAAGGTAGAAGAGGAAGCGATGAAAGAATCTGCTTTTGTTTAACTTTAAACGAGTCTGCTCCGTTCATGCATAACATGATGTTTTATTTTCCATCCTAGAAGGTAGAGTTAGAAGAGCCAGTAAATTAAAGGAGTGGATGAAATGGATAAAGAGCAGCTAAAACAAGAAATATTGAACGTATTAGAAAAAAGACAAACAGGAGTACTTGCGAGTGTGAAACAGAATAAGCCGCATTCCAGATATATGACCTTTTATCATGATGAACTTACATTCTATACGCCAACTAGTATCGAAACTCATAAAGCTGAAGAGATTAAGGAAAATCCTAATGTGCATCTTTTAGTTGGTTATGACGGTGATGGATATGGTAACCCTTATCTTGAAGTAGAAGGTACGGCAACAATTCAAGATGAGCAGGGATTGAAGGAAAAGTTTTGGTCTGAGCAGATGTCTCATTATTTTGATGGACCAAATGATACTAATTATATACTGCTGAAGATAAAGCCAAGCTTAATCAGATTAATGAACAGTGAAGAAAATTCACCGCTAACATTAGAGTTATAAAAATAAAGGCCTCTCTTTTGAATAAAAGAGGGGCCTTCGTTCGTCTAATAGAAATAATCGAACTTAATTTTCCTATAATTGTAAAAAACGGTAAAATAAAAAGACCGAACATTCTTGAAATTAAAGGGGGATAACATGAAGAAGATATGGACGGCTATTGGACTATTTGTATTATTAATCGGATGCTCTGAAAAAGAGATAGATAAAGAGCAGAAGTTTACAGTGAAAGATGCAATCGAGAAAGATCATGTAGTCATTCAAAATCTATCGGATAAAGTAAACGAAATTATGACCGGGGGAACGAAAGCAGAACATCTCGTTCCTATGTTCGCTTTTCTAGATGATGTAGAGGCGGATAAAGAGAGTACTTTAAAAGTAACGATTTTTCCTAAAAACGGAGAGCCTAACACAAGTGAATTACACTATGTGAACAAGGACAAGACAATTTTTAAGAATAAGAATAAATCATTCACCATGCCAATAGGTGATATTGAATGTTCGAGTATAAGAGCTAGCAGTAGAAATTTAATGGCAGATGGATGTAATGGTAAGTACAGTACTGTTTTAGTCATTCCATTTGGAGTGAGGGAGTATAATCTTGCAAATGTAGAATACAAAAAGCAAAAAAATAAATAGGGGGACGTTATGCCATATATATTAAAAGATAGTTTGCTCTCTCTCATTCTATCTGTTGTTGGAATTATTCTCTTAGGCTCAGTACCGTTTATGTTTACAGGGTTGTCGTTTAATACAGGCAGCTATTTAGATGGAATAGGGGAACTATTTAAAACGATGATGAAACCTTCTGAAATCGTGTATTTTACCGGAAGCGGAGTATACCCTCTCTTTCCAGAAATATGGGGTATAATCGGATATTCATTAACCATTTTATTTTCTTCATTTTTTATCGCCATTCTCTTAGCGCTTATGTTTGCTCTTGGGATTTTTACGCTTCCAACACGATTAAAGGATAAGATCCGTGTATTTTCGTTTATGTTCGAATCGATTCCTGATGTTCTCATTGCGATTGGAATGCAGTTCTTTATTATCTGGTTTTTTAAGAAGACGAATATTCTCCTGTTTCAGATTGTCTCTTTGTATGACCAGAAAACTTATTTTGTACCGATCTTTTGTTTAACGGTATTGCCAACTCTGCTTATTTTGAGGATATTGCTCCTTAATATGGAAGAGGAATTCAAAAAACAATACATTGATACTGCTAAGGGTAAAGGGATTGGCAGATTTCGCATTCTCTGGAGGCATGTACTTCCGAACACGCTGTTAAGTGTTTTTCACCAATCTCGCAATATCCTCTGGTTTATGCTTTCTAATCTATTAATGGTTGAATACTTGTTTAATATCTATGGAGTTACAACACTGGTAAGAGAAATGGGGAACCCTGCTATTTTTACGATTTCTATGCTTCTATTATTTATACCCATGTTTCTATTTTTTACGGCTCTTAGAATTTTTACGTATAAGTGGGTGGGTGAAAAATGATAAAAGCGATTTGGAAAGACCCTTTTTTTCTAGCTGGTTTTTTATTTATTTTTGCTTTGATTAGCTTTAGTTTTTACCATCATTTTGTCATGAATAATGAAATCTATGAAAATCAGATTATCTATGAAGGAATTACACCTGTTGATAGAGCGCCTTTTGAACCTTCAAGTAAGTATTGGTTCGGGAGTGATCGTATGGGAGCGGATTTATTCTATCAGATTATTTCTGGTGCAAAATACACTTTGGGTGTTGCATTCGCTGCTAGTTTCCTTAGATTATTCCTATCATTCTTTGCTGGAATTTTGTTGCTAAGTGCCGGCAAAGTTCTTCCGTTCATTAAAGGATTAGGGCAATCTTTCTATTATATACCGTCGGCTCTATTAATCCTTTTCATAGTAGGACCGATTGTCACAGCAGAACAAATAACTTTTTGGGAAAAAGCATTTTTTCAGATCATGCTGATGGTCCTAATTGCAGTTCCCAATACGGCGATACTGATAAAGGAAGAAATAAATTTAATCCAGAGAAACGAATTTATCACGAGTGCCAAGTTAATGGGAGGAAGCAGGGTTCGTATTTTATTTAAACATGTTATGCCTCATCTATGGCCGAGGCTCGTCCTTATGTATGTCCAGCAGGTGATTGCAGTGTTATTGTTACTTGCTCATCTAGGCATATTAGGTGTTTTTTTTGGAGGAACAATCTATAGGGAATATGGAATGGAATTTTTGATACCTGCTTCAGTTTCAAACGAATGGTCAGGCTTGTTAGGAGGTTATTATGCTCAGTTAAGACTTGCACCATGGCTTGTGTTTTTTCCGGTACTAAGCTTTGCTGCAGTTATCATGGCGTTTAACTTTATGGCTGAAGGAATAAAGCGAGCCGGTGATCAATTGCCTGGCAGGAAAAAAGTGAAGAAGAGAGAAAAAGGTAAAGAGGAATCTGTCTCATGCGAATCTTTTGTTTTTTTAACAGAGCGGAAAATAGGATAAACAAAAAAGGCAAGAGCTGAAACTCTCGCCTTTGGGCTGTTCTTATCTCAACGTCGCACCGATGATGATGAGAAGGATAAAAAGCACTACAATTAAAGCGAACACTCCGCCACCGCTTCCGTATCCATATCCGCCGCCATAGCCATAACCGCCACATGGAGAGCAGCAGCCGTATCCGTATCCTGGATATCCCCAGTTACGTTGTTGTTGTCTCTTTCCAAACATGCTGTAATTCCTCCTTCTTTCTTGTGCCTTATGCTTTCATCTATAGTGTATGTCCCAGGAGAAGGAGTGACAGGGACAATACCCTAATTAAAATCAAAAAGTTTTGAAATTAAAGGAGGACAACCATGAGTGAAGTGCTGACTAAGTATAAGAGTTTTACGAATTGGCTTCTGCAGCTTAAACAAATGCCAGAGGAATATTGGCTGGTGCCTATTAAAGATGGGAAATGGTCAGTTGGTGAAATTGTTGCCCATATTAAAGCATGGGATGTCTTTGTCTGGGATGAGAGAGTTGCTTATTTTGTGAGCGGATCTGAAATTCCGTCAAAAAAAATAAACGTTGAAGAGATCAACAGCAATGCTGCAAATGAAGCAAAGTCAGGCATATCCAAAAACCAGCTTCTAGATGAAGTGATTGAATGCCGCCAAGTAGTTGCAAAGAAGTTAGGAGAAGTCCCGAGTTTTGTTTGGCAGGAAAAGATTGAAATGGGTTCAAAAATGATTACATTATGTGAATATATTGGCGGACTGGTGGAACACGACGAACATCATAGAATTCAAATTGAAGAATTCCTTACGGCGAAAGGGATTGACGTATTAAAACAGGAAGTGTTGACCGATAGGAAATAAAGTCGAATTTCCCCGGAAATTATTTCGGGAAATAATTGAAGTTATGGAAAGAGCTTCTATCAAGACAGAAGCTCTTTTTTCCGTTACCATATAATAAAACGCTCTTTTCTAAAGGATTGTTGCTTAAGTTTTTTTCTAATGTCATCATTTGTAAGTTGATTGGAGCGCAAGGTTGCCGACTCCTACGGGACGAGCGGTCAGGTGGAGACTCCTAATGGCGCAAAGCGGCAGGAGGCTCACCGCACGCCCCGTGGAAAGCGAGCAGCTTGGAGCGGAAATCAACTAACTTTCAGGAGCAACAATGGATACGAAAACAGCCAAATAAAAAAATAAAGAGGGCACATGGATACAATTACGCATACTTTATTTGGATTAACCCTTTATGGTGCGGCAAATAAATCAAATATGGATAAGTCACATAAAAGAGCACTCCTGCTTACAACTGTAGTGTGCAGTCAAATACCTGATATTGACGTGGTCGTTAATCTGACTGAAACTGGGCGAATCATGCAGCAAATGTGGCATAGAGGCTTAACGCACTCGTTTTTTCTAATACCAATCTGGGGAATCGTGATTTACTATTTGAGTCGTCTATTATTTAGAGTAAAAGACAGGCGGCTTTTTTATTGGGCACTTCTAGCTGTTTTCATACATGATACGAGTGATCTTTTCAATACATGGGGAACCGGTTATATCGAACCTTTCTCCAGTTATCGTGTAACATTCGGGACGATTCCGATTGTCGATTTTGTGTTTTGGTTTCTGATGCTTGCTGGATTCATTGTTTCTCGAAAAAAACCAGCCAGTGAAAGGTATAAAGTATTCAGAGTGGTATGGCTGCTAATGATCGCTCATGTTGCCATCCAGTCTGCTCAAGGATATATCATTTATAATGAAGCAAAGGAAAAGTATGAAGATGTAGCACTGGCTGCAGGTTTTGTGCCTACTCAATTTCAGGTGATCAGAAAAGATGGGAACGAAGTAGAGATTGTAAAAGACAGCATTTTTATAAAACCTGAATTAGAGCACCGTTTGATCTCAAAGGATGAAGCCGATCTTGCACCGCTTTTTGAAGAGAATCCGAGAGCAAAAACTCTTCATGAATGGTCTCCTTTCGTTGTTGTAGTTGAAGAAGATGACAAGCTGGGAATCTATGACCCGAGGTTTTATCGGAATGGAGAATCTTTCTTATATGAGTTCATAAAAAAGTAACCCTGAAATATTTAGGGTTACTTTTTGTGATGGCTATTTTTTATACATTGTTGCTATGAGAAGATGTTGATTTCCGCTACAGGATGCTCGCTTTCCACAGGGCGTGCACTGAGCCTCCTTGGCGCTTTGCACCATTAGGAGTCTCACCTGTCCCGCTGATCCCGCAGGAGTCTCGCACCTTACGCTCCAATCAACTAGTCAAAGAAGCGTACTCAACAATAAATGTGCATAAACACTAATCTATTAGAATAATACTCTGCGGTTAATTCGTTACTGTTTGAGTTTCTGTCGTTGTTGCGTTAGTTTCTGCAGTGCCATCATCTTCTGCTGGCGGATCAGTTGGTGGTGTGTCTGGTTCTGGCTCTGGTTCTTCCGGATCTTCAGGTTCTGTTGGCGGATCCTCTGGTTCAGGGTCTGTTCCGGGATCGTCCGGTTCGTCATCCTGTGGTGGTGGAGGATCAGCTTCGTCATCTCCTTTTGGTTCAGTTGGAGGAGGAGGATCTGTATTCTCGTCTTCGTCTTCTTTTCTTTTTTCTTCTTCTTTTTGTTTAGACTCTTCTTCCTTTTTCTTTTCTTTATCTTTCTCTTTTTCTTCATTCTCTTTCGATTCTTTCTTCTTTGGAGCTTTCTTTTCTTTTATTGGTGCTAAAAGCTCTTTTGTAGAAGTTCCTTTTACAATGAGCTCTCTAACTGTGTTGGAACCATTCTTATCTTTTGTGATATAGCCAGTATCTTTATTAATATAGATTTCTTCTACGGATTTTGGCTTTTCAAAACCGGCTGTTTTCTTATCTTTCGAAACCTCAGAAACAATTGATTTAAAGATATATTTAGCAATTTTTTGGTCTTCAGGGGTTAAATATTGTTCGGCGTTCGTCTTGTCATACCCCGTCCATACAGCTGCAGTGTAATTGGTGGTATATCCTGCAAACCATGAATCGCTGGATCCTTTTTCAATATCCAATCCTTCAGGCATGTTCGTTGTACCAGTTTTGCCGGCCACTTCTAATCCAGGAATAGCAGCTAATGTTCCTGTACCTCGCTTCACGACGTCTTTCAGCATATCTGTAACCATATATGCGGTGTAGTCATGCATCGCTGCAACAGGTTTTGATTCAAACTTCTTCTCATAGCCATCGGAAAACTTAACTTTACGCAAAGTTGTTGGTTTATGATACACACCCTTATTTCCAAAGGCTGTGTATGCTCCGGCAAGTTCCAGTGGGGAAGGACCATGCTTAAATCCGCCGATTGCATAAGCGGGATAAGCAGCCTTAAGCGGGATGCCGAGGTTATTGGCAAACTTAACGGCATCTTCAGATCCAACTTCCATAAATGTTTTTATCGCAGGAATATTGTAAGACATAACGAGTGCTTCCCGCATAGAAACGTCTCCATGGAATTCATCATCCCAGTTGCCTGCTTCCCAATCACCGATTTTTAATTCCTCATCTTTTATTTGTTTATAAGTCGACCATTTTAACTTTTCGATGGCAGGACCGTAATCAAGAATCGGTTTGATCGTTGAACCTGGCTGCCTTTGTGTGTCAGTGGCATAGTTAAATCCTTTTGCGATATCTTCATCACCGCTCGTTCTGTTTCCGCCTAAAGCACGAATGACTCCTGTCTTCGTATCGAGAAGCGCTACACCCGCTTTAAACTTTTCACTAGGATACTTTACATACTCTTCTGTAGACAGAACTTTTTCAGTATGTGCCTGTGCTTTTGGATCCAGAGTTGTGTAGATTTTTAAACCGCCTTCATAAATAGCACGTTCTGAGATGCCTTTCTCTTTTAATTCTTTTATTACTTGCTGAATGAAAGATTCATATTTTAATCGCTTGGCTTTTTCTTTAACCAGTGTATCAGTAACTGAAGTTTTTACTGCTTTTTCTTTCTGTTCTTTTGTAATAGCACCATTTTTGTACATTAACTCTAAAACTGTATTGCGTCTCTCCTCAGCCGCTTTTGGATGAAGAAAAGGGTCATATCCGCTAGGTCTTTGAGGAAGACCTGCTAATAATGCAGCTTCAGCTGGTGTTAAATCTTGTAGCGGTTTGTTGAAGTACGTCTTGGATGCAGTTGCAACCCCGTAAGCTCCACCGCCAAAATAAATCTTATTTAAGTACATCTCTAAAATTTCGTCTTTGGAGTACTTTTGTTCTAACTGAATCGCAAGGTATGCTTCCTGTACTTTCCGCTTAATCGTTTTATCTGATGACAGCACACTGTTTTTTACGACTTGCTGAGTGATGGTACTCGCACCTTCTGCACCAAAACCATCTTGCACGTTTGCTAATGCCGCTCCAAATATGCGTTTAACATCAACACCCATGTGTTCTTTAAAGCGGGTATCCTCTGTTGAGATAAACGCTTGCTGCACAAGTTCAGGAATGTCTCCAATTTTAGCGTATTCTCTGCGTTCATTGCTTGTAACATAAGTGACAAACTCATCGTTCATATCATAGATCATAGAAGATTGCGGATCATTTAAGGCTTCTTCCGTTAATTTCGGAGTTCCATTTACATAGGCAAATATCATTGCGCCTCCGAAGGTCACGCTGGATAAGAAAAATATGAGAGTAATAATAGCAGTTCGCCGGATCCAGCGTGACCGTTTCTTTTGCTGACGGAGCTCTGTTCTTTTAGCCACAGCACTCTTCCTTTCTTTGGATACTATCCTTGATTTACCCATTCTCTTCCTAAATAAAACAGTTTATGAAATGAATGAAGGGGAAAAATGAGTAAAAGAGGGAGTGATCTCATGAAACCACAGACAAAAGAACGCGCTGAGCTTATCTATTCTATGCTCGGACAAATCATTCAAAAACAGACCGCAAGTGAAATTGAATTAAACCGTTTAACTGAAATATGCCAGCTGTTAAAGGAAGATGTAGAAGTTGGAGAAAAGACATCCGGTGTACTGGATGATCTTTGTGAACTCGGAGGGAAAGCATTGGAACTTACCTCGGATAAACAAAGAGAGGAATTTATCCAGCAGGAGGATCGAAAGCTGGAAGAATATTATGAGCACTTTAAAACCTTATTAGAAGAAAAATGATGGGCTGTCCCAAAAGTAAGTTTAACTTACTTTTGGCAGCCCCAATTTTTTATTTTTAAAAATAAAATTTAATAAAGTCTATGGACCCATTAAATATTTGTCGAACGATTTTAATAGTCATCCATCGTTGCTTTTAATAAAATGAAATTAAATAAAACGACCAGTCGTTTTAAAATTAATTTCAGGGAGTGAAGCATGTGCTAGTCATTAAACGTTTTAGTGAGTTATCTTTTAACGAAGCTATATCTTTATGGAATGAATCTTGGAAACACTACTTCTCTGATATGACGATGGACCTCAACCGTTTCTTGCAAAAAGTAACAGGGGAGGGAATCTCATTAGAAAATTCCGTTGCAGCTGTTTACGAAGGGAAACTCGCGGGATTTGTACTGAACAGTTTTAGAACGATTAACGGCAAACAATATGTATGGAACGGAGGCACTGCGATCGCACCTGATTATAGAGGAATGGGAATCGGGAAAAAATTAATCTCAGTCTGTCTAGAGATCTACGAAGAGCAGAATGTAGATATTGCACGTCTAGAAGCAATTAAAGAGAATGAAACAGCAATAAAGTTATATGAAAAGATGGGCTATCAAACGTTTGAAGAACTTGCTTTTATGCAGCATGTAGGAGAGATTTCTGTATATCAAGGACTAGGTTCAAATGTCACTGTAAAAAATGCGGATATGCAGGAGATCAAATCATTGCCATTCTTTGAGCCTCTTACTGCATGGCAAACACAATTCCAAAGTTTAAAAGATTTTTCATGTGCGGTTGCAATAGATGGTGAAAAAACTATCGGATATGCAGTATATAAAAAGGGCTTTAAAGAAACAGGAGAGCTGGCAGGCATTGTACTGTATCAGTGCGGGGTTAACCCTGAATATCATCTAGAGGAAGAAGCAACAGCGAATTTGATCAATTTTGCCTTTGCTCCAGAAGAAGGGGCTGTAAGAAGATTAACGATGAACGTCCCTAAAAAGGATGATGCGTTAAACCGCTTATTGAATGAGGCAGGTTTTACTAAGTTCGTGGAACAAGTCCATATGGAGCGTCCGATTAAAAAAGAGATGGAATCCCAGGCAGCAAAAACTTTTTCCGAAATAGACTGAAAACTCTGTTATACTTGAAATGGAAGACGTGTCATAAATGGAGGAAGCATCATGCCTAAAGTTTCAGCTCAGTATAAAGAAGAGAAACGAAACCACATACTTGAGAGCGCCCTAAAATGTTTCGGTGAAAAAGGGTATCAAGCGACAATTATAGATGATATCGTGAAAGATTCAAACATCAGTAAAGGCGCTATCTATAATTATTTCGAAAGCAAAGAAGAGATCTATTTGCAGCTTCTTAAAAAACGCACCAATACGTTTTTTGAAGAAATGGATGAAGTGAATGCAAACCTTAATAGTGCGAAAGAAAAACTTGCTAATCTCTTTAAGCGATTTAAAAAGCAAGAATTAAAAGAAGATGATCAGCAGACAATGCGTGTTTATATTGAGTTTTGGCTTTATGGCTCGAGGCAAGAAGATTTAAGAAAAATTCTTGCAGAGAGATACAACCGTTTTATAGACTACATTGTTAATATTATAGTAGAAGGCCAGCAGGCCGGAGAAATTAAGAAGGAAATTGATCCGCAGAATATTTCAAGGATCTTCTGGGCAATTCGCGACGGCAATGTATTGCATTATTCTTTTTTAGGGGAAGAAGAGCAATACCGAATTGCCTGGGATACAATTGAAGAAATGTTCTTGAACTATGTACAGCAATAAAGACGCCGAGACCGGCGTCTTTTTCTATTACTCTTTTCTAAAGGCTGCTTTCGCATACATTGTTGCTTTTGGAAGTCGTTGAATTCCCCTCCAGGTAGCTCGCTTTCCACGGGGCTTACCGCATACCCTGCGAAAGCGAGTTCTGTAGCGGAAATTAACCTCTTACAAAAACGGTAATGTTTACGAAACACCTTTTTCTATTTAACGACTTTATTTGTCTAAGAAGTAAAGCTTTTGTTGGTAATTATCGACAAATTGGTCCTTTCGGGATGCCTCAATTAAGAGTAGACTAATAGAGTAACATGTTTGTAATGTAACTTTTTATAAGTAAATACGACTACATAAATAGATAGACAGGGGGCCATTCGAGGTGAAGGAAACGTTCGACCGGTTATACGATGAATATCACCACGCGTTGTTTCAATTTCTTTTTTACATGGTCCGAAACCGGGAATCGGCGGAGGATCTTGTTCAGGAAGTTTATATCCGGGTATTAAACGCGTATGAAAGTTTTGAAGGCAAAAGTTCAGAAAAAACATGGTTGTATTCGATCGCCAGGCATGTGGCCATTGACTGGCTAAGAAAACAATCACGGCGCAACAAACGATTTTTGATCTTTGACATTAAAGAAAGTGAAAGTGTGCTAAGAGATCAGGACCCCCTTCCAGAAGAGTTAATAGCAAAGAAAGAGTCTTTTAAAGATTTATATAAAATGCTTAAACGCTGTTCTTTAGATCAGCAGCAGGTACTCGTGCTTCGGTACATTCAGTCATTATCTATCTCGGAAACTGCGCAAATTTTAAGTTGGACAGAAAGCAAAGTGAAAACCACCCAGCACCGGGCCATAAAAGAATTGCGCAATTGGCTGGATCAGCAACCGGGCCTGGAGGAGGAATTGAAAGATGGAACCAATTAAGTGGAACGACGAAAACATTGAACAGCATCTTAAAAGTCTGCCCCCTATAAAAGACCGCCGATCTAAACAAGAGCTTTATTTAAAGGTACAGGCGAAGGTTCATTATAAAGACAATAAAGGGAAGCGGCTTCCGACGTGGAG
Source organism: Fictibacillus sp. NPDC058756 (assembly GCF_042746035.1). NCBI lineage: Bacteria > Bacillati > Bacillota > Bacilli > Caryophanales > Fictibacillaceae > Fictibacillus > Fictibacillus sp. NPDC058756. Next base: position 22,642 of record NZ_JBHYPU010000004.1, read on the forward strand.
TCTTCCAGCCCTTGCGACAGCTTGTGCACTTGTTATTTTTGGTGTGTTTGTTCCTGACCTTATAAAAAACGGCGGAAAGATGGAGCAGAACAAAATGGCTCTTGAAGCTGATAAAGGGTCAAAAGGAATGGATGCAGCTTCAACTGCCACAGACGAAAGGGTGAGTCAGAAAGCTGAAAACAAAGTTGTACCTGTTGCTTATCATGGTCCTATACAAGAAAGCAGCCTTGATGGCGGCGGGGTTGATCAAGATTGGGTAACGGTAGGTTATCTGGACGAACAAGCGCAGCTTGTCGTACCCGTTAGTTTTGTAACCGATCCTGACCATTATTTAACTAAAGTGAACGATCAAATAAAAAAGTTTGATCCAAAAGCAGCGGGCCTTTCTGGAAGTCCGCTTCAGCGTGCAAAGATTACTGAGGAAGAAGAAACCGTCTTTATTGACTGGCCGGCAGGTTCAATTTATGAAGCCGAAGAATCTTTATTGAAGCCATTAATGGCACTTACTTTTGCGAATGAGAACCAAAAGTATAAAGTGGTATTCCGGTCAGACGGTAAAGAGGGATATGAGTTTCCTAGAATGGGTCTGTTAAATTCTTTAGATCTTGAAGTTCCGGGAGCGCCTCACTTCCGTTATGATGCACCAACTACAGACGCTTTTATCGTCAGTTTATTTTCAGCAGGATTGGAAGGCGATGAACTGCCTGGAGAATTAAAAGGTGCACTTGATGTTATGGATGAAGAACAAGGGTACGGATTGAAACCGCTGCTGCCAAAAGATCTAGAGTTTGGAGTTAAGGAAATTGCAGATGATTCGGTTGAGATCACATTTCCTGACACTTTCAAACTGTCTCATGAGGATACAGAAGACCTGATGATGATTGATGCTATACTTCTTACGGCAGAAAGCTATGGATACGAATCTATAATGTTTAAGAATACAAATCTTGATTCTATTGGACCCTACCAGCTAAATGAACCGATCGAAGGCATTACAGGGCAAAATGTATACCACTATCAATAGATTGTCGAAAAAGGCTGCAATTTGCAGTCTTTTTCTTATGCAAAAAAAGTAACTTTGCGGTAGAGCCCATCGACTAATAGATTGTAAGAGCTAATTTAAGAGAGGATGTTTTATATGAAACGTATACTGCTGGCATTTGTTTCATTAGGGCTCGCTGCACTATTAATTCTAGGTGGTGTAACCGCAGCAAAAGCTTCTCCATCCTATGACCAGGAAGTAACTGAAACCGCTAAACTCTATAAGGGAACTCCATTCAAGTGGGGAGGCACAACGCCAAAAGGGTTTGATGCATCAGGTTTTACCAAATATATTTTTAAAACAACCGTAGTGAATAAAGATATTCCAAGAACAACAGCCGCTCAATATAAAGGCGGAGCGGCTGTTGTGAAAGGCAAAGAAAAAATGGGTGATCTCGTTTTCTTTAAAACAAACGGTAAAAGTATCTCTTTTGTCGGGATCTATCTAGGCAACAAGGAATTTATTGCAGCAACTTCTAAAGGGGTGCGCATCCAGTCATTAAATACAAAATATTGGAAAGACAGTTATGCAGGAGCGCGTCGATATTTACCATAATTTCATAGATTTACACAGCTGTTCTCATGTAAAAGAGAGCAGCTTTTTGCTGGAAAAATTCTATTTGTGTAGAATTGGCAAATTTTTATAAATGTTACTTGTTTTTCCTAATCAAACATACTACAATAACCAAGTATTGTGATATATTTGAGCCTTTTGTACTAGTGGAGGCGACAGGGGATGGAGGAAGGGAAATATGTTGAAACTGACCTGGTTTTCATTGAAAAACCGCTCAGCCATCGTAATTATGTGTTTGCTGATTTCTGCATTAGGGGTTTATGCAGGACAGCGCTTGCCGATGGAATTTTTACCAAGTATCGATAATCCTATGGTGACTGTAACGACACTTGCGGATGGCATGGATTCAGAAACGATGACAGATTCCATTACGGAGCCGATGGAGCAAGAGCTTCGCAACGTAAAAGGTGTGGAATCCGTAACATCCGTATCAGGACAGGGTATTTCTAGAATTGATTTAACATTTGATATGAAGTCAGATATGAAGGAAGTAACAGCAGAGGTTGAAAGAAAGACGAACAATTTCCCGCTGCCTGAAGGAATCAACAAACCTTACGTCGTCCAATTAAATACGTCCATGATTCCGATAATGGATCTGACGATTAACAAAGACGGTGCATTTACTACAGAAGATTATCAACTTATTGAAGAAGAAGTGATTCCCCAGCTAGAAGGTGTTGAAGGTATAGCCGATGTTGCCTTATTTGGTAAAGCAACACGAGAGGTTACCTTAACCCTGGATCAAGATAAACTTCTGGATAAGAAGGTAGCAGCTCCTCAGATCATGGCTGCTCTGCAGGGGAAAGATGTTTCACTTCCTGCAGGAAACGTAACACTTGATGAAAAAACAAACACGCTTCGGGTATTAGGTGAAATGAAGGACTTGGATGCGTGGAAAAACATTTCGGTTGCACCTGGTGTTTTATTAAAAGATGTAGCTGAATTAAAAGATGAACAGCGTCTTGAATCGTTTACACATGTTGATGGAAAAGACGCGATGTATTTATCTGTCACGAAAGAAGCTAGTGCAAACGCCGTCCAAATTGGTGACGATGTACGCGAGAAAATGAAAGAAATCAATAAGCAGTATGGGGACACATTTAAACTTTCGGTGTTCTATGCAACATCAGATTCTGTTTATGATTCTGTAATGAGCATGGCAAAAGAAGTAGCACTTGGAGCGTTGTTTGCATCTGTCGTTATTCTCCTTTTCTTGCGCCATTTTAAGTCAACGGTAATAGCTGTAATCAGTATCCCGTTATCCATTTTCTTAACACTGTTCTTATTGCATCAATCAGGCATAACCCTCAATGTTTTAACATTAGGTGGTCTGGCTGTAGCAGTTGGACGGTTAGTAGATGATAGTATCGTAGTTATCGAGAATATTTTCCGCCGTTTGCAGACAGGAGAGCGCTCTAAGGAATTAATCGTTGATTCGGTAGGAGAAGTAGCAAAAGCTATTACGTCTTCTACGATTACAACTATTGCAGTTTTCCTGCCGGTTGGTTTAGTTGAAGGTGCACTAGGTGTCTTCTTTATGCCTTTTGCATTAACGATGGTTTATTCTCTATTGGCATCACTGCTTGTAGCACTTACAGTAGTACCTTTAATGAGCTACAAAATGTTAAAGAATGTAAAAGAACATACACCAAAACCGCCTAGACGATATTTAAACATTTTAAATTGGTCATTGAACCATAAATGGATCGTTAGCGGACTTTGTTTCTTGTTATTTGCCGGTTCGATTGCTCTTTATGTTGTAATGCCAGCGGGCTCTATGGCATCAGCAGATGAAAGCATGGTTAACGTTAGTATCGAATATCCGAAAGATACATCTCTTGATGCAGTAAAAGAAGGAACATACAAGCTTGAAGAAGTAATCAATAATTACGACGGTGTGGTTTCAAGCTACTCTCAAGTTGGAGTATCAAGTGAGATGGCTCAATGGGGAATGGCTCAAGGAAACAACACAGCAAGATTGGTAGCAAAGATGGAAAAAGGTGCTGATACAGAAAAGTTTGTTGAAGAAATGAAAGAACTTGAAAATGAATACGCACCTGCAACAATTTCTGCTTCAATGGCAAGTATGATGGGTGGGAGCTCTGATTCCATCAGTTTAAATATAACTGCTGAAAAGCAAGCGGATCTGGCACCAATGGCTGAAAAGCTGACAGCAGAACTGCAAGATGTTAAAGGGCTTGAAAATGTTCAATCCAACAATGAAGATTTAAAAAATGAATGGGTACTGAATGTTGATCAATCGAAAGCGCAAGAAGCTGGATTAACACCAGCAGATATTGCCCAGCAAGTAAGAGGATTAACAGCGAACAGCCCAGTAGGTCAAATTACGCTGGAAGGCATTAAACTGCCGGTCATGATGAACTATGATTTACGTGATGTGAAGGATCGTGACGATTTATTAAATACAACGATTCTTTCTCCTGTAAAAGGTCCAGTTGCTTTAAAGGATGTTGCTGAACTATCGCTTCAGCCTGCAAAAGCTCAAGTATTCCGTAAAGACGGGAAAGAGTATCTGCAGGTTACGGGTATCATTACAGATAAAAACATCAAAAAGGTAAACGCTGATATTGCGAATATCCTTAAAAACATTGAGAAACCAGCTGGCGTATCAGTCGCATTAGGCGGAGTTGGAGAAGAAATGAACGAACAGTTCATGGATCTCTTCATGACGATGGGAGCGGCTATTCTGATCGTATACTTAATCATGGTGATCACATTCGGTCAGGCGCGCGCACCATTCGCGATTCTGTTCTCACTTCCGCTCGCAGCGATAGGAGCAATCCTGGCGCTTGTTATTACACGAATTCCAGTTGATATCTCATCATTAATCGGGGCACTCATGCTGATCGGTATTGTTGTAACGAATGCGATTGTATTCATCGACCGCGTTCAGCAGCAGCGTGAAAAAGGCTTAAGTGTAAGAGAATCGATCTTAGAAGCGGGTTCTACCCGTCTTCGTCCAATTTTGATGACAGCTGTAGCGACGATCTGTGCTATGATTCCGCTAATGTTTGGCGGAGCAAGCGGCAGCCTTGTTTCGAAGAGTCTGGCGATCGTAGTTATCGGCGGTCTATCCGTATCAACATTGCTTACATTAGTTGTCGTACCGGTGATCTATGAAATGCTGGCGAATATCGGCAACCTGTTTAAACGCAAAAAGAAAAAGCAGGCAAAAGCAGCAGCTTAATAGATAAGATATACTAAAGCCACCTTAGTATGAAATGCTCTAAGGTGGCTTTGTGTATGTCGAAAATTGTATATAAATGTAAACCCTCGTAGTAATTACGCTAACCACAACGAATCCCTCAAAAGAAGATTATGAAGCTATTTTTGTGCATCCACATGTTAATACAGCTGAAATCTTTAATAAACATTATCAATTAGAACGTATAAACTTCTTTATATTCTCGACGTATACTCCCATTGTTGCAGAAGAGCATGGAAAAATGCATTTAGGAATCCTCGGAAACTTTTTCCCTATATCAGACGGCCAGTTTGACTATCCAAAGTGGCTCGAACTTTTTAACTAGTTATCTTATTTCAAAAGCTTAGCGCAGCATCGGTTAAGCTTTTTATATGGCTTTGGTTAGATCATAACTTCATATGGTCATACTGTTAGAGATGAAATGAGGTGTGACCAATGACCATTATTCGGCTTGGATTTGTTGCGATGAGCATGGAACTGCAGAATGCTTCTCCTTCAAAGACAATGACATATAAACAGTTCAGCCAGCTTCAAAACAGAGAAGCAGGGTTAAGAAAACTAGAACGGATTTCGCTCGCAAATGTCACAAATACATTGCGGATCTTAAAACACGCAGCGGCTCACGATATTGCTTTTTATCGGATGACTTCAAGAATTATCCCTCTTGCCAATCATGGTGATTTACTAGACTGGGATTATATCAGTCCTTTAGCTGATGCACTTCATGAAATGGGACAGTTTGCCCTGAAAAATAAGATGAGACTGGATTTTCATCCGGATCATTTTGTTCTCATAAACTCTCCTAAAAAAGAAGTCCTGAAGAACTCTTTAAAAACGCTTCAGCTTCACTATAAACTTTTAAAAAATATGGGGATTGATACAACACACCGATGTGTGATGCATGTTGGGGGCAATTACAAAGAGACAGACGTAGCACTCGAGAGATTTGTGCAAAATTGGGCTTACGTTCCCGTCCAGATCCAAAAGATGATCATGCTGGAAAATGATGATACGTCTTTTACGATGGCAGATGCCCTTTACTTATGCGAAAAGCTTCAGATTCCGCTTGTTTTTGATTATCACCATCATCTTGCCTATCATCATGATGAAAATTGGACGCAGCATTGGCCCAGAGTAGTAGAATCATGGAAACAATCAACGCTTCCGTTAAAAATGCACATTTCCAGCCCAAAGAATGAAAAACAGTTTAGAAATCATGCAGATTACGTGAATGTTAATATGTTTTTTGATTTCCTAAAAGAAGTAAAAGGCAGTGTAGAACAGATCGATTGTATGATTGAATCTAAGAAAAAAGATTTAGCGCTCTTTCAGCTTATGAGGGAAATTAAAGAAAGAAAAGATGTGGAGATCATTGATGGAGCTTCATTTCGGCTTAAATAAAACCTTGCTGCGGCAAGGTTTTTTCTTTATCTAAAGAATTTGTCGAACGATTTATAATACAAAGTCATTGACGAATGAAATTATTGGGAATTATAATTTAAATACTTAGTAAACATAAATGTATAAAAAGTATATAATAACTCGAAAATTAAATATTGGAGGCTATAACATGAAAAAAGTTGTGATGATTACAGGAGCATCAAAAGGATTAGGGAAAGCGCTTACGCTATTTTTTGCTAAAGAAGGATACAACTTAGCAATTTGTGCACGTAATGAACAGGGAATTCAAGATGTGAAAGAGGAAGCAGAACAATTTGGAGCAGACGTACTGGCGGTAAGTGCAGATATGTCTTTATCAAAAGATGTGGAACGTTTTGTAGCATTGTCAGAAGAGTACTTTGGGAAAATCGATGTTCTCATCAACAATGCTTCGATCTTAGGACCTAGTCCGATGCCATATCTACTGGATTATCCAGAACAAGATTTTGAAGAAGTATTGCGGGTCAACACGATCGGACCATTCCTCGTGACGAGAAGAGTTCTGCCAATCATGCTGCAAAAACAACAAGGCAGTATTATTAACATCACATCTGAAGCAGGTGCAACTGGTTATGCAGGATGGGGAGCGTACGGTATTTCAAAATTTGCACTTGAAGGTCTTACAGAAACTTGGGCTGATGAAGTAAGTGGATCTGGCGTTCGCGTAAACATGGTAGACCCCGGAGAAATGGATACGGAAATGCACGATCTGGCAGTTCCGGATTGTGATTATGAACTGGCGAAACCTGAAGATATCACTGCTGTATTTGGTTACTTAGCATCAGACGCGTCAAGACATATCACTGGAAAACGATTTGAAGCACAAGAGTTTCAGCTTGAGGGGAGTGGAAACTGATGGAATTTGCCATGAAGTTTGAGCTTCCACAAGAATTAAATGCGAAAGAACCGCCGGAGCGCAGGGGAATTCGCAGAGACTACGTGAAGATGATGGTATTGGACAAAACTACTGGCCATACAGAACATACAAAATTTTTTCAGCTTGACCGTTATTTAAAAAAAGGTGATCTTCTCGTACTTAATGCGAGCCGCACAGTTCCCGCAGTTTTAAAAAGTATAAGAGAGATAGACGGAACGGAAGTAGAAGTGAGGCTCGCTCACAGAAAAAATGAATCCATATGGGAAGCCCTGCCGGTTAGCGGAAACCTTAAAAAAGGGGAAATCATCCGATTTTCACCATCACTCACAGCAACAGTAGTCGAACAATCATCTGATTCACCTTTCGTTTCACTAGCTTTTAACTTGTGCTGTTCTTCTCTTTATAACCAGATTTATAGTCTGGGAGAGCCTGTGAGATACGAGTACATTCAAGAGCCTTGGAATCTTGATTATTATCAAACTGTGTTTGCAACCATTCCAGGGTCAGTTGAGATGCCGTCAGCAGGCCGTGCGTTCAGCTGGGAACTTCTTTTCCGGCTGCAAAAGAAAGGTGTGCAGATCGCATACATCACTCTTCATACCGGACTTAGCTACCTTCTTGATGATAAATGGCATAAGGGACCAGACAAAAATTTTGAAAACTATGAGGTTCCTGAAGAAACAGTAAACCTGATCCATGAGACGAAAGAAGCTGGCGGTCGAGTAGTAGCTGTAGGCACAACGGTAGTCAGAGCATTAGAAACTGTAGCGCTTGAGAAAAATGAACTCCAGGCTCATACCGGCTGGACGAACTTGTACATTACGGAAAATACGAAACTGCAAATCTGTGATGGATTGATAACAGGTATGCATGAACCAGAAGCCAGCCATCTGCAGCTGCTTTCCGCATTTGTTGATAAAGATAAGTTATATGAAGCTTATAAAGGTGCCATCGAACAGCGTTATTTATGGCACGAATTTGGCGACATGAATCTGATTTTATAGGAGAATAGCATGCTTCATCATATTGGGATTTACATTACTGATTTAGAAAAATCGCTTCGATTCTATGAAACAATTTTGCCAGTTCAGAGAAAAGAAACAATGAATTGGAATAAGGCAGAGCTCGTCTTTTTAAGAGGCGAAGGATTTGCGCTGGAATTAATCCCTGCTACATTGTCTGATTCCCACTCAACTCATATCGCTTTTGCTGTGGAAAGTGTGAAAGCTAAAATAAAAGAGCTTCAACAATTAGGAATAACACCATCTGATGGACCATATAAGCTAGAAAACGGATGGCAAACCGTTTTTTATGAAGGACCAGATCGTGAGGAAATTGAATTTATACAATCCAATAACTAGCTTCTATTATGAAAGGCTTTCAGTAAAATAATGATGGCCGAAACCGATAAAGTCGTTTTGCGAAAGTTTCTGTATTGTTTCAAGATCAGGTTCATAAAGGGATCTTCTGAAATAGGAGATTCCTTTTTTCCTTGTTTAAAAGGATAATAAAAGAAGGATTTAAATAACAAAGGAGGACATCAATATGCTCTACCACTTTTCAGAAGAAGATAATATCGAGATTTTTCAACCAAGAAAACATCCGAGTTTTCCTGACCGCCCGCCTATGGTTTGGGCAATTGATGAAGAACGTTCCCCTCTATATCTTTTGCCGCGTGATTGTCCAAGAATTGGGTTTTGGGCTACACCTGAAACAAGTGATGATGACCGTGAAAAGTACTTACATACAACCTCAGCAGACAAGATCATTGCGATAGAAAGCAACTGGCTGGACCGCCTGCAAAACACAAAGCTTTACCGTTATTCATTTGCTCCTGATCATTTTACAATGATGGATGAAGGTGCAGGCTACTTCGTATCATATGAAACAGAGCGGTCTCTTGAAATGGAGGCTGTCGGGTCACTGTTAGGAGCAATGGTTCAAAAAGGAGTGGAGCTTAGAATAATGCCTTCACTTCAACCGCTTGCCGAACAGCTCCCAAAAACCACTTTGCACTACTCAATGATCAGGATGAGAAACGCGAAAAAATAGTCCCTGCACGAGGTGTGACCTGAGCAAGTCACAATGGTAGTGGATGAGGGTATAGCAGGGGACGAAATCGAGGATTGTAGGCTCGTGGATAAACAGCTGAAATTTTTCGAGTGAGGGCTAAAACTCGTGGATAAAGTGGCCGAATTTCTGAATTGAGGCTGCTTTTTTGTGGAATCACCGCCTTGAATAAGGATTAATACTCCGTTAGGTATCACCCGAAACTGCACCTGTTTTATGCGTTTTACGAGGGGTTCAACCTGACCAGCTTAGTTTTTTCTAATTTTCTCCCCAAAAATGAAATTTCCCTCCTGAAAACAATCAGAAGGGACAATCATATCACATTTTCTAACTCAGCTAGCCCACGGCTTTCGAACGCGAGGGTTATTTTTGTTTTAAGAACCTTAGCAGATCACCATATATAATCTGATCCGACTGATCAAGTTCTTCTTTGGCTTTTTCCATATACGGTTCACATTTGGAGGGGTCAACCGGTGCGCCAAATGGCTTAATGTAGCATGTTTCACTCGTATAAATGAAATCTTTCGTAATAAAAGAACCATTGCGAAGTACCGTTAGTTCATTATGATCTTTTGAAAAAAGGTCTGTACCAAAATGAATATCATCTTTTGCTTCAATACCAAGCAAGTGAAGCAGAGTAGGTTTTAGATCAATCTGTCCGCCAACCGTCTCGACTACTTTTCCTTTTTTACCTGGGATATGGATGAACAATGGAACCTGCTGAAGCTCTACTTGATTATAGGCTGTAATGGATGCCTTTCCTAGAACATCAGCCATCGCTTCCTGATGTCGCTCCGAGATCCCATAATGATCTCCATACACCACTACTACTGAATTCTCGTAAAGTCCAGATGTCTTAAGATCATCAAAAAACTGCATTAATGCCTCATCTGCGTAACGGACGGTGGTAAAGTACCGGCTTACTGTCCCGTCGTTCACTGGATATGGTTCAATCCACTGCTCCTCCTCATTGATTAAATAAGGATGATGGTTCGTTAACGTGATCATTCTCGCGTAAAAAGGCTGCGGGAGGTCTTTTAAGTAGGGTATGGATTGATGGAAGAAAGGTATATCTTTCAATCCGTAGTTAATCGTATTTTCGTCTGTGATCTTATAATATTCTTCACTGAAAAATTGATCATAGCCCATCGTCTTATACATGACATCGCGATTCCAGAAACTTTTATTGTTGCCGTGAAACACAGCTGAATAATAGCCGTTTGCTTTTAAGATCTCAGGCATGGCGTTATATTCATTCAATGGATGCGTCTGAAAAACTGCACCCCTTGGCAGCGGATATAGTGAGTTGTCGAGCAAAAATTCCGAATCAGACGTTTTGCCTTGTCCGGTTTGATGATAAAAATCAGAAAAATAATAGCTGGATCTTGCAAGTTCGTTTAAAAATGGTGTTACTTCCTCACCGTTAATTTCATAGTTCAAGACAAAGTTTTGAGTAGATTCAAGGGATATCACAATTAGATTCTTGTTTTTTGCTATCCCGTATAATTCAGGATTGTTTGCCGTTTCTTTATTAAGTTTATGTAGAATTTCCTCTGCATCCAAATTGCTTGCCAGCGCTTTTTGCATGGAAGATCTTGATTGAAGCATGATGTCATATAGATGGTAATTAAACGTTCCCAGGCTTTTTACTAGAATTTCCCTGTCAAATGTCCTAGTTAACAGCTGCGGACGATTAACCTCAGCTAAAATCAGGTGTACCGCTAAAATAGCCAGCCCGTATGCAAAGACTTTTCTTCGTTCTTTCGTTTTTATAGAATGATCTGACTGAAACAGAGGCTTTTTTAATAGATACGCCAAAACAAAAAGATCGGCAAAAAAGAATAGATCAGTCACGTAAACGAGCTCATAAACACTATTGCCGATATCCCCAACGTTCTTCGTCTGAAAAAGTACGGGTATCGTCAGGAAATCTGTGAAAAATCGATAATATACAACATTGGCGTATAATATAAAACTATAAATAAAAGACATCCAAATGATGACTTTTCTTCTTTTAGAAGGTGAAGTAAAGTAAGCGAAACTAAAATAGAGTACGAGAAAACTAAGCGGATTTAGAAATAATAAAATTTCTTGCAGGAAATGATCTGCAGGCAGCGTAAAAGAAACTTTAGAAACAATATAAGTTTTTATCCAAAGCAGAAAAATAGCCAGGAAGATTGCTGCGTGTTTTGTTTTAGCGGTCATGGAAACCCTCCTGTTTTGAAAACGGAAATCTTTACCATTGTAGGCTATTTTTTATAAGATTAAAAGTGTAATAATTACCTTTTAGCTATTTTAAATGATTGTATAGGGAGACAATGTTGGAATGAGCACATCTCAAGGACTTCACCACGTAGAAATTAATGTTCATGATCTTGCACGGACAAAGTCATTTTATGGCTGGCTGATGGCTGAGCTGGGCTACGAACCTTTTCAGGAATGGGACAAAGGAATGAGCTATAAAAATGGTTCTGCGTATCTTGTTTTTACACAAACAGAAGATAAGTACAATGAATTTTCTTTCCATCGCAAACATACTGGCCTGAATCATTTAGCTTTCTGGGCTAAATCACGTGCGCATGTGGAACACCTTCGTGTACAATTGAAGGGAAATAAAGTACCTTTTTTATATGATAAAGATTATCCCTTTGCTGGAGGCGAGGGGCATTACGCTTTATTTTTCGAAGATCCAGACCGCATAAAAATTGAAATTGTGGCTCCGAGGTGATGAGGATATGATAGAACAGGAAAAAGAGACCCAGCAGCAGAAGAGTGAATGGGTAAGCTGGCTTAAAGCGATCGGTTTTGCACTTGTATTTGTTTTCATAACGAAGGCTTATTTCTTCGCCCCTTATATGGTTGAAGGTGCATCCATGTCACCTACCCTTCATGATCAGGAAAAGTTGTATGTGAACAAAATCGTTTATGCATTTTCTGAACCGAAAAAAGGAGATATCGTCATCATTAAAGGTGATGATAAACGGTACGTAAAACGGATCATAGGGGTTGAAGGAGATGTTATACAAATGAAGAGTGACGTCCTCTATGTAAATAATAAAAAAGCTAAAGAATCGTATTTGCAGGAAAATAAATCAGAAGCAAAGAGCCTTGGAGTGTACTTAACTGAAGATTTCGGACCGCTGAAAGTACCAAAAGGCAAAGTATTCGTTATGGGTGACAACAGACTGAACAGCATGGATTCAAGAAATGGATTAGGCCTGATTGAAACAAAATCCATCGAAGGCCGTTCAGAAGTTGTAATCTATCCATTTAATGAAATGAGAGCAACTCAATAAAAAGTACAGCTGTGCTGTGCTTTTTTCTTTTATACAAAAAGGAGAATAAGAGATGAACCGATGCAAATGGAGTGAAGAAAGTGAAATGCTGCAGCTTTATCATGACGAAGAATGGGGCAAAAAGGCAGAAGGGAATAACAAACTGTTTGAATGCTTAACACTTGAGTTGTTTCAATCAGGTTTAAGCTGGAGAACCATTCTTCATAAAAGGGAAAATTTCAGAAAAGCCTTTGCTGATTTTAACGTAGAAAAGGTAAAGCAGTTTGGTGAAGAAGATGTTGAAAAATTAGTAGCAGACGCAGGAATCGTAAGGCACCGGAAAAAGATTGAAGCAACGATCGAGAATGCCAAAAGAATTGAAGAGCTTGTAAGAGATTATGGAAGTTTTGATGCCTTTTTGGATCAGCTGCCAGAAGACAAACTTGAAAAACAAAAAGTATTAAAGAAAACATTCAGGCATTTCGGCTTGACAACGGCAGAAAGCTTTTTAGAAGCAACAGGCAGAATACCCGCTTCACATAGTGAACACTGTTTCATGTTCACAAGCTAGTCAATGAATGAGGGGCACAACCGTTATTTCCTGCATAAGCTATAGCGGGAGGTATCACGCTATGCCTTATGTGATCTATGTATCAACAACTAGGAAAAGACTCGCCCTAGCGAAGGATGGCAAAGTAATCAAACGCTATCCGATTGGAGTCGGGAAAATGCTTACACCAACACCCACAGGAACCTATACCATTATCAATAAAGCACCCAATCCAGGCGGACCTTTTGGTGTTATGTGGATGGGACTGTCCCGACCGCATTATGGAATTCATGGTACAGACAACCCTGCATCTATCGGGAAATTTGTTTCAAAAGGCTGTATACGAATGCATAATACCCACGTGCTGGAGCTTTCTAAAATAGTGCCCATTGGGACGAAGGTGGTTATAAGTGCATAAAAAATAACCCATTAAGGGTTATTTTTTAATTTCCTGGAGGGTTATTTTCAACTCGCATAATAGAGATTAATGATAATGTTAGAGTTAGAGAACTAGGTTTATTACCAGGAGGGTTATTTTCAACTGATAATAAACTAGCTTTTTTGTTACCTGGTGGATTATTCTCTACTGCGGACATAGGTGAGTTACCTGGTGGATTATTTTCAACTGAAGTTGAATAAAAAGGCAATAAAATCGCTAAGGCAAAAGCGCTCGTAAGTAAAACTTTCTTTAAGTTTTTCATTTTATCCTCCTATTTAAAATATATTTTTTCTAGCGTTGTTAGCTATTCTGTAATATAAACTAGCTTTTTTGTATAAACCTTGTTCAAAATAAATATCTGCTAATAATTCAGAATATAAGGCTTCATACTCTAGTATACCTTTTTCTTCAAAAAATGGAATGGCAAATTTACTAAGAAAAATAGTTAGTTCTGAGTCATCGGACTTATTAAGTTTAAATTCTAAAATTTTAAGATGGTAGTACACTTCATCTTGATTATTTACATGTTTTAATCCTTTGGTTACCAATAATTGAGATTTTTCATGGTTACCTAATTCATAGTATTCAGTTGCTAATACAAAAATGGTATTCGCTGTGTGCTGAACTGATTGACTTTCCTTATACACCATACTTTTCTCTAAATAATGAATTGCTTTATTGTGGTTCTTTTGACAAGAAGCAACATAACCTAAATTATGATAGATAATACCACTTGTCATGTCATCTTTAAACAATGTTGAATATTTTAATGCTAGATTCAAATGGTATTCTGCTTTCTCATAGTTTCGTGCTCTCCGGTAACTTAATCCAAGAAGGATTTGACAATCTGCACTTCTTGAATAACAATATTCTCTATCGAAAATTGCAATTGCCTTATAAGCATAATTTGCTACTGAACTTATTCGAAGTAAATGATTATGAGTTAATCCAAGAAAATAATAAACAATGGCAGCTTCTACATCTGCAATATTTGAAGTTTGAGTAAATTGTTTATCTGCCTTATAAAAATAATCCAATGCTTCTTGATACATTTTATTGTAGTTATAATACATTCCCTGAAAAGTGAAATAATAGAATTTTAAATCATTCGGTAACTGTTGAAAAAGTTCTTTCACTTCTTTAAGTTGTGCTTTAGCTGCAAGAGTGTCAGGTGAATTACAGACGATGTAATGTCTGGCCTTAAACAGCTGATATCGTAACAGTAAGTTTGGTTCACTTACACCTTGCATTCTTTCCTCGAGTTGTTTACTAAAGCTTTGAGCTTCCTCAAATTGCCGATTAACCATCATCATATTCCACTCGTTCAACATCTCAAGTACTTTACTTTCATCAACATCCTCCGGCGAAATACCTAGACGTTCACAAAGCATGTTAATGACTTCTTCGCTTGATTTGGCGTCCCCTTTCTCGATCTTACTCAAGTAAGAAACAGAGCAAATTCCCTGTGCCAGCTCTTCCTGGGTTAGGCCTTTTGTTTTTCTATAATATCTTATTCGTTGACCGACCATAAAATCCCCCTTTCAGAACTTGGGAAAATTGTCATGCTAGACCCCCAATTAACAAGCATCTTTCCTACCATTTTTCCCAATACAGAATCAGCTGTTTGTTTGATAAGATAAATATAACAGAAAATACAAAGTTTTTGCTAGAAATTGATAATTTCGATAATTGACTTTTACATAAATCGAAGTCATGCAGGAACCGGCGTCAAATTTGAAGGGAGAGAGTACTATGGCCAAAATGTATAAATTATCATCACGAACTGCAGAGAACACGAGCTCGCTGTATGTCTCAAGTGATCCTGAACGGGCCGGAAGTGTAGTAAGAAATGAGGAGAGCGAATTTGCCTACTCCGAAGTATTCATGGACAACCAGAAGAATTACTGGTTCTCCAAAAAGGTTGAAAACAGCTCGAAGGATTATAAGTTATTTATCTTTGATCATAAAAACGGCTGCTTAAAGTCACAGATCATTAAAGGACAGCCTAACTTTTATGAATTCGATTCTTGTGTAGCAGTTGCTTGTGAGGGTGATGGTTCAAAAGGCTCAGTGCTCATCTTCTCGAAAAATGAACCAGAATTAGTTAAAGAGTGGAAAGTGAACGGCTATCTCTGGGAAGTTGAAATGAATAATGATGTTCTCTATATTTCTTCCTACATTGTTGAAGAAGATCAGGCAGTGCTTTACATCATCCGAAACGGAAAGAAAAAGCGTGTGAACCTAGGAAGCAATATGGCTCCGACAGATATCCTCTGTTATGAAAATCACGTTTACGTATCAGGAGCTCCTGTATTAAACGGAGATCCTAAGAAAGTCATGGTACTGAATGAAAAAGATAAAGTAGTCACTGAATATAAATTATCCATCTCACCTCGTGCCCTATATCAGGTAGATAATCACCTACTTGTATACGAATTGGATCTTTCAACGGGGAAAAGCGAAAGAATCGTTTATATCGATCTCCAAACTGGTGAACAAAAAGAACATGAGATTCCGCATTCGAAAATTGTGAAATGCACGAATGACTCCCTTTCTCTACTCGAACAAAACAGCAAGACGATCTACACTTGGGATCATGGCAACCGAAAAATCGTCAACACTCAAAAGGTAAATGAAAAAGCTAAAGTCATCTAATTGTTGAAAAGTCCTGTGTGAATGCGCAGGACTTTTTTGGTGCGCTCAAGAAAATTTTCCTGTAAAAGGGGGAGTTTATATGTTTTGGGAAGGTGCGAGCTGCATTTGTTTACATAAAGGGAAACTTTTAATGGTGCTGCAAGGAACACCAGAAGAAGAAAAACGATGGAGTGTTCCTTCAGGGGGCTTAGAACTAGATGAAACTCATGAAGAATGCTGTATACGCGAAGTGTGGGAAGAAACAGGCTATATAGTAAAGATCAAAGAAAAGCTTCATATAAAAGAAGGCGTATCGTTTGGCATAAACTTTAAAGTCCAATACTTTTTATGTGAAATAGTCGGCGGTACTCCAAACATTCAGGATCCTGACGGTTTAATCTACGATATAAGATGGGTATCCTTTGAGGAACTGAAACATTTAACCTTGTCCTTTCCAGAGGACCGGGAATTGCTGATGAATTATCTCGCTCCTTTTGCAGATATTATTTAGGTTTGTTCACGAAAATACAGGGGAATCTATTGAGGAGGAATCGTAGTGGAAGTTAAGTTTGCGGACAAAGCTGATTTGAACCGTTTGTTAGATTGGTGCGATGCAGCTCCAGAATTTCTTGATAAATTGCCTCAATACATGGATCGTGACGATACAACTGTATTAATGATGGAAAAAGATGAAGAAGTTATTGGCATCGCTTTATTAAAGGTAAAAGCGACCGAAAAAACGGGGACCATCTGGCTTCATTTAAATAGGGAAGGAACAGAGAACCATCCACAAATTATGCAGAAGTCGCTGAACTGGTTGAGACAAAACGGTGCAAAAGATTATACCGTCATATAAAGCTCAAAAAGGATGGGGTTATTAATGGAACATACTAGTGTATATGGCTGGACTTGGCACCAGCATGAATGCCATAAAGAGGAACTAAGCGAACTAATAGCGGATAATAAAGGCTGTAAGAAGTGGCTTATTCATATTAAAGAAAATAAAACGAACTATTTGAGAATTGAAAGAGACAATGACGGAGATCCGATTATTCGCGGGTCCCTTACTTACAAACAAAACCCCGAGAATCAGGAAGAGTTTGAAGTCTTTCATTTCTATATCCGGCCGAAATCATTTATCACAGTTGGTCTTGACCTATCAAAAATTACCGGTGACTATAGAGAATCTTGTGATCATCTTATTATAGGAGAAAAAACTCCAGTTGAAGGCTTTTTAATTCTTATGGGTGAATTGATTAATCATTTTTTAGATGGAATCGATCAGTTTGAGAGTAAGCTTAAGAAACTGCAGCGGGATGTACAGCGAAATAATCATACAACCCTTTTGAACAGTATATATGATAGTCGAATTGAACTCATTAACTGGAGTGATTTGACGCTGCCCGTTCATGAGACTGCAATGGCGATTAAAGAAGCGTTCTTAGATGACGTTACTGAAACAAACGCTTATAAAAAGATTACAACGCGTATAGAACGTACATTAACTCTGATATCGCATTACCGTCAGGATATCGATACACTGCTTAACCTGGAAGAGGTTCTTTCCTCGCACCGAGGCAATGAAATCATGAAAACTTTAACGGTATTTACGGTTATCGTTACCCCAGCCATGGCCCTTGGTGCGATTTGGGGAATGAATTTTAAACATATGCCGGAGCTTAACTGGAAGTTTGGCTATTTATATGCAATGATCTTGATTGTCGGTTCAACTGTAGGAATATATGCGTGGCTAAGAATGAAAGGCTGGACAGGCGACTTGCTTCGGGGAAAGAAAAACAGGAAGCATTTTGACTAAAGAATAGGCTGAAATGTACGATATATAAAAGGAATCAGGCGAATTTTGTCGAAAGGTATCAATTGATAAAATCGCCTGTTTTTTTATGGCGATAATTTCTAAATTTCATTTTGATTCCAACCATAATAGAAGAGAAACGTCTGGCGAAGAGTTATGAAGATTAAATGACTAACGGGAGCGGAATAGTATGAAAAAACTTAGCCTTTTTCTTGTTTTTTCACTTGTGATATTGGCGCAATCACATTTTGTGCAGGCAGCAGGAGAAAACAAACCGGATATTAAAAGCGAAAGCGCCGTAATGATTGATGCGAAAACTGGAGATGTTTTATATCAAAAAAATAGTACGGACCAAATGTATCCAGCGAGCATCACGAAGATTGTTACTGGTATTCTGGCTATAGAATCAGGCAAGTTAGAAGAGTCGGTTATTGTAAGCAGTGAAGCGGCTAAAGCTGACGGAACACGTGTTTACCTTTTAGAAGGTGAGCAAGTACCTCTGAAAAAGCTGGTTCAAGGTCTTTTGATTAACTCGGGAAATGACGCCGCGATTGCGATTGCAGAATATATGGCGGGGGATGTAGCATCCTTCGCAGATCAAATGAATGAATTCGCTAAAAAGGTTGGAGCAGAAAACACACATTTTGTGAATCCTAATGGCCTTTTTGATGTAGAGCATTACACAACCGCAGAAGACATGGCGAAGATTACACAATACGCGATGGAGAATGAAGTGTTTCGTGAGATTGTGTCTACAAAAGAGCTCCCTTGGGTTGGTGAAGGATGGGAAACCACATTGCGAAATCATCACCAGCTATTGTGGGATTATCCTGGCACTACAGGTGTCAAAAACGGTTACGTAAATGAATCCAAACATACTCTTGTTACCTCTGTTTCACGGGATAACCTCGATGTGATTATTGTTACTTTAAAAGCGCCATCAAGCCGTGCAGCTTATTGGGATACGATGACGATCGGAGACTATGGTTTTTCAAATTTTGAAAGACAAACCCTCTCAGCAGGAACAGAAATTCAGGCAGATAACGGAGAGACTTATCCCTTAAAAGAAGACCTTTCAATAACAATGCCTATCGGAGAAAAACCGATTCAAGACGTAACACCAGATGGTGAACTTCAATTAAAGAATGCAGAAGGTGAAGTATTGCTTTCTCATACTCTATTTAAAGAGACGAAAAAAGAAGCAGCTGCTGCATCTAAAGAGGAACCAGTGGAAGAAGAAGAGAGCTCAACATTTATGCAAACAGCTGTAAAGGCTAGTGTTTTTCTCTATGGAGGCTTACTTCTATTATTAGGTTTCCTCGTCATACTAAGAATGCGAAGCCAAAGACAAAAGCATAGAAAAATGAGACATGTAGCCAGAAGTTATGTGAAATAAGCCGTCCATTGGGCGGTTTTTTTCCAGTCATTCTCTATTGAAAAAATTATTAGGATTAAAAGTACGATTGGTATATAATTGCATTAAATTACAAAATTCGACAATTGGAGATTTTAAATGATTCGCAATATAAAACTCGGTCAGGTATTTATAATAGGAAGTGCTGTAATTCAGGCGCTGCACCATTATTTTATACAGCCAATGGAGCTCTTTTACACGTTTATTTTACTGTTTTTAATAGGCTTCTTGCCTGCTTTACTTATGAATTACATAAATAAAGATTGGACAAAAGCTGTCTTTGTTTTATGCAGTATATATGTTGTCTCTGTTTCTTACACCTATGTAGATTATCCAATCGTTCAAACTGCTTATTTCTTTTTGCCGGTTGCTGCTCTACTTTTAAATGACAGACGTCTTTATTACCTGTCAAGTGCAGGAGGGTTCCTTTCTTATCTTCTCTTATCAAAAGATGCTGTGGCTGATTATTTTGCATTTATTTCAATTTATATGATCTTTTGTTTGCTGCTTTTTATGGTTCAAACGATTGTCTATAAAACAGTGAGGGAAAAGGAATCCATACAGCAAGGCGTCAAAGCTTTTTCTCTGGCAGTTGAAGCCAAAGACGTATATACACAAGGTCATTCAAGAAGAGTAGCACTTTATTCGATGATTTTGGCAAGACACGGGGCGTTTAAGAATATTAATCCTGAAGAGCTGGAGTTAACGGCATTGATTCATGATATAGGTAAGATTTCTACGCCGGACGCAGTGCTTATGAAGAACGGCAGACTAACCGAAGAAGAGTATGAAATTATGAAAAAGCATCCTGTCGATGGAATGGAACTGGCTAAGTCTTTTGGATATTCAGAGCGGGTGCTCAAGGCGATTCTTCACCATCATGAAAGGTTTGATGGCTTAGGTTACCCTTGTAAGCTAGCGGGTAAAGATATTCCTTTTTATTCCCGGATATTAGCGGTCGCAGATTCATTTGATGCTATGACAAGCAGCCGAGCCTATCGAAAAGCTATGACTCCTTGGGATGCAAAAAAAGAGATCGAAAATCAATCTGGAAAAATGTATGATCCGGCAATTGTAGAAGTATTTAATCGAGCTTATTATGACATGCTTTTAATCTGTGAAGAGAATGAGGACATCTATAATAACGTGAATCTTATCGCACATAAAGAGGTTTCCTCGGGATTATTCGAAGGAAAATTGAGTTAGCCAAAGAATAAATAAGAGTGAAAATAATTTATAAAGTAAGGGGCTAATAAAGATGAATGCTACTGTTTCATTGACCGAGACATTATTGGAAGAGTTCTATACTGTCGTTCGAACGACAAGCAATTTATTGAAAAAAGCGGATCAATCAGTATTCGATTTCCGCCCATCAGATAATATGAGGACATTCTTAGAACTGGCTAACCATCTTGTTCAGATCTCACATGTTGATTTAGCCATCCTTCAGGAAAAGTCTGAAAAGGAAATTCGTGAACTGGAAAAGAAATTATCTGCTCAAAATGTTACTGAACTTACACATGTTCTGGAGGAAGGCTATCATTTATTAAAGTCCTATTTTTTATCTCTTTCAGAAGAAGAATTTTTGAATAAGGAAACAAAAGCATTTTACGCTGAAAAAGGCATGACACAGGCAAAGTGGCTCGTCGAAATCGTGACGCACGCTTTTCATCATCGAGCACAATTATTTACATATTTAAAGCAAACGAAACATGAAGTGAATATGTTCAATTTGTACTAAAAGCACCGGGGAAATTTCCCTAGTGCTTTTCCTTTTTAGTGACATATCTGTTTCTTTCCTGTAGTATTGGGAGTCAAATAAAGCAGAAGGTTCTTGCAAGGTGCGAGACTCCTGCGTGCCATCCACTTGATTAAACTTCTTGCAAGGCATGCGTCGAGAAACACACTTCGTCAGGATTTGCTTTTAGACGCAGGAGCACACAAACTTCCTTGATGGTAAGACCCCGCCAGCGCAAAGCGATAAGGAGGCTCACCGCACACCCCGCGGAAAGCGAGCATCCTGGAACGGAAATTTACCACTTTCAATAACAACAAAGTTTAAAAAAACAGCCTTAGAATAAAGAAGGAAAAATATTATTCTTTATTGAATCTTTCATGAAATGAATAATTATCTTGATTTAAATACATCCACGAGGTGATATTTGCATGTATACAGTTTTTTCTACATTTGATGTACCTAATGAAAAAGCAGAAGAAGTAATCAATATCTATAAAAATCGCTCACGTTCTGTAGACCATGCACCAGGATTCGTGGATTTTTTACTATTACAAAATGATAAGAGAGAGGGCGAATTAACTGTTCAGCTCATTTTTTCTACAAAGGAAGATTATTTAAAATGGGTCAGAAGTGAGGACTTCAAAAAAATTCACGATCTGGAGAAAAAGTATCCTGATAAGGAACTAGCTGCTGTTATTCCTACGGTTAAACAATATAAGGTGGTTGCAAAATGACGGAATTTAACATAAATACTATGGTAGAAAGAGTTACTGAGAAAATTTATGAAAATGACCCGTCACTTATGGATCGATATGGTGATAAAGGAAGAGCTAAATGTATCGAAGACAATCACCACCACTTTAAGCATCTAGAGACAGCTTACGAGTTGGACAACGAAGAATTTTTTTCGGATTATGCTTTATGGCTGGACGGAATCTTACAGAAGTTTGGTATGAGCACTGAACTCCTGATGGATAACTTTTCAATAATCATTGATGTTATAAATGAACAAGATGAAAAAGATACCCTGAGGATTAAAGCATATATAGATTATTTAAACAAAGCCAACAACATTTTAGGAGAGAAAGCAGCAGCAGCTCACTAATAAAAGGGAGGGGTCGGCCAATGGCTATTTCAGATGTTGAGAAACTGGCACGGTTGTTTTTAGATGGCAATCATGCTGAAGCGATGCGATTTATTAAACAGCAGCCCAATCAAAGCCGGATGGTTTTATTTAGAGACCTGTTTACTCCTGCTATGTACCTTATAGGCGAATTATGGGAAAACAATGAGATTTCAGTAGCTGATGAACATTTAGCTACAGGAGTTTGTGATTTTGTTCTTTCTAGATTGTTTCAAGTTTCAGAGGAAAAGATGGGCGGAAACAACAAAGCCATGTTTCTGTGTCTGCAGGGTGAGCAGCATTATTTAGGCATAAAAATGATTAATAGTCTTTTTGAAGAAAGAGACTGGGAAACGAAATATTACGGAGCTAGCCTTCCGCTAGAATATGCGCTAAAGTCAGCTCTTCATTGGAAACCTGAAGTGATCGGTCTTTCAGTGTCCATCGTTTATAACCTGCCAGTTCTTAAAAATTATGTCCGTACATTAGCCGCTCTGCCTCATAAGCCAGTTATTTTAATAGGCGGGAGACTCGCGAATAAGTATGACTTAGAACCATATAGCAACAATCAAGGGATCATCATTAACAATCTCGAACAGGCAGAAAAATGGCTGGACGAGTATGTGGAAAAGAGGATCAATGCCTGAACATGAACTGCGCATTACCGGTACCATACGTAAAAATAAATAAAGATGGGCTGATTCAGGGTATGTCTCAAAAGGCAATTGTCCTTTTAACTGGACAGGCAGAAACGATTCATGATTGTTTTGATGAGGAGAGTCATAATAAGCTAACCAAGTATTTGCTGCCTTTTGAAGGTGAAAAAAGCTTTGAAGCAAACGTAAAAGGAAAAGATAACCCTTTTGTTCTCTGCGACATTCATATCTCTTGGGAACAAGACTATGCTCATGTTGTTTTTATCCCGACTGGCACGCATGTAAGGGGACTCGAAGAAAAGCTTTCAGAACTTAGATTGAGGCTGGCTTCTACGGATTTTGAGCTTTTTGAGAAAAAAGAAGCGTTAGAAGATGCTTTGAAGCGCCTGGATGAATTGTCAGGCCCTTTTATTCCGGTTTCAGAAAAGATGGCTTTTGTCCCTTTATTCGGAGATATTACGGAAAGTAAGATGATGACAGTCACGGGAAATGCTTTGAAAGCCGCGTACGAAGGCCAGTTTGAAGACATTTTCTTTGACTTGTCTGCTACTGGCGAAATTGATGAACCAGGAGTTCAAAAGTTAAGCGAACTATTCCGCATGCTGCACTACATGAATGGAAAGCCGGTCAATATTATAGGTGTAAAACCTAAGCACGCAAGACAGCTTCATAAACTTGATGTGGACTGGCCCGTCAATTATGAAACGTCATTAAAAGAAGTACTGCAGCAGCACTCCTAAATACAGAAAGCTTTTTTCTTTTGTTCATTCCCTTCACTTACAAGTTGATTGGAGTGGAAGGTTCGAGACTCCTCGAAAATGAAAATCACATTTTCTTCGTGCGATGTAACGTCGAAGCCTTCCTTGTCTTGCGGGACGAGCGGTCAGGTGAGGCCACTCATAGGCGAAAAGCGGCGAGGGGGCTCACCGCACGCCCCGCGGAAAGCGAAGCAACCAGGAGCGGAAATCAACTACTTACATGAGCAACAAAGTTTGCAACAACAGCCATGAAAAAAGCAAAGCACCTCGCATAAATAGAGGTGCTTTTTTCATAGAGATTAATATCTATTTTTCTTCCGGTGCAATGAAGCAAGGATGATAGGGGCTAATGCCGCACCGCCGATCAGTCCGAACAAGTGACCGAGAACATTGATTCTTTCATTTAAAAACGTAGAAACTAAACTGATCCCCAATACGACGAGAAGGATCTGTGTATTGGCTCTGTCGATATATTGACGGTGATTATACAGCATATAAACATAAATTCCGAACAGCCCAAAGATTGAACCAGAAGCACCGATGTGTGCATATGACAACGGAAGCATTAAAAGGGTTGCGATGTTCGCTATCAGACCAGCACCGACATAACCGATGATAAACCTGGCTTTTCCGAGTATATGTTCCAGAGCAGGACCGAATAAAATAAGTGAAAACGAGTTAAAAATGAGATGTCCCGCAGCTTCATGCGTAATAATGGGTGTTAAAAGCCGCCAATACTCTCCCGCTGCAATATAATAGTTAGAACCGACCATCAAATGATACAAAGAAGTGCGAAAAGGGGTAAAATTAATAAGAAGAAACACAACAATATGAACAGCTGTCAAAAAAGTTACAATTGGATAGCGCCTAATAAAGGTTTGAAAGCTTTCATCCCTTATAAACATTAAAATAGATCACCCTTTTTTATCCGAAGTTTATACATACCTTAAATTCTTCCTTAAGTTTACCATGTGAGAGGGAAGAGAGCGAAAGATATAGCTGTAAAGGAGAAAGCGAATGATTGTAGGAACAGGCATCGATATTATAGAAATGAAAAGAATCAAAAAAGCAGCGCTTCATCAAGAACGTTTTTCAAAAAGAATCTTAACGCCTTTTGAGCAAAAAAGATTTGAATCACTGAACGGGAACAGAAAATACGAATACCTTGCCGGAAGATTCGCTGCTAAAGAAGCGATGGCAAAAGCACTAGGAGTTGGAATTGGTGCAGAGCTATCATGGCACGACATGGAGATTAAAAGTGATGAAAAAGGTAAGCCTTTTATAACATCTCCTTATCCTTATTTATGCCACTTATCGATCTCTCATACGAAGGAATACGCTGTGGCTCAAGTTATTTTAGAAAGCTCGTCAAGCTAGTCTGCATATTGTCCAGGGTTGTCTCATATATTGTAATGCGGTAGAAGGGGCAGTCCTTTGCTTGTAGCGAAGTTAGCACCCCCTTCAATGTCGAAATTACTTTGGGACAAAGGGGATGGCAAAAAATGAAGAAAACACTGTCAATTATTTTGACGGCGTTCATGGCTTTAATGGTCCTGTCTGCATGCGGTGAACAAAGCCAGAGTGATGTTCTGGATTCTTTGGAAGAAAGAATGGAAAAAATGACAGGCTATAAAGCAGAAGCCAAAATGACTTTAAACACAGGGGAAAAGCCATTAACGTATGATTTGGAGATATGGCATAAGAAACCGGATTTTTACCGAGTCAGCTTAAAGAATGCTGAAAAAGACCAAAGTCAGATGATTTTGCGCAATAAGGACGGGGTCTTCGTACTGACGCCAGCTCTTAACAAAAGCTTCCGTTTCCAAAGTGACTGGCCGGAAAACAATAGTCAGGTTTATTTGTTCCAATCACTTATCGCAGATATCTTAAACGATACTGACCGCGGCTTTAAATCAAAAGAGAAAAGCTATGTTTTCCATACAAAAACGAATTACCAGAACAAAAACTTATATCAGCAGGAAATCACATTAAATAAAGATTTGGATCCAACACAAGTTCGTATTATGGATCAGGACCAAAAAGAGCTTGTGAGACTGGATTTCTCAAAAGTTCAATTTAATGCAAAGTTTGATAAGAACTCTTTCGATATGGAGTCCAACATGTCGAGTGCTCAATTTGAAATTCCCACTTTCTCGGGATCAGACGAAGAGTTTGAAGTGCTGTATCCGACATACACATCTAACTTGAATCTTGTGAATGAAAGAGAAGTAGCACTTGGAGACAATGATTCGAAAGTAGTTCTAAATTATGCCGATGCAGAAGAAAATAAATCATTTACACTCATGCAGCAAAAAAATACAGCTGTAGAAGCAGCGTCCAGGTTAACTTTAGCTAACGGAGAACCTGTTGATCTAGGCTTTACGGTTGGTGCCATGACAGAACAATCTGTAACATGGAATTATAACGGTGTAGATTACTTCCTCGCATCAAATAATTTAAATCAAGAAGAGCTTATGGCTATTGCAAGATCCGTTTATGGAGAAGCAATAAAATAATTTCTTCTATAATATTGAGGACGGCTAAAAAATGTTAGCCGTCTTTTCTTTTGGCGTTCTATAGGTTTAAGTGTTCTTTTTTTGAGATCTTTTTTAATAGCTTGTTGCTTTTTGGCGTTTTATTTTTTCTTCCTATGCAGTTGATTGAAGCGTAAGGTGCGAGACTCCTATGGGACGAGCGGTCAGGTGGAGACTCCTAATGGCGCAAAGCGGCAGGAGGCTCACCGTACGCCCCATGGAAAGCGAGCAACCTGAAGCGGAAATCAACTACTATCAGAGAGCAACAATGTTTACGAAAACAGACTCCTAGGACCGCTCAACTTTTCCCATCTTCGCTCAAAACATGGTTTTACTCCTATGGCTAAACCTGACTTTTCAAAGAACCAACCCTTATTTACTTACATAATTCTAATGAAACAGTTAAAATAAGAGGCAATCATTCAGTTTTTCTTTGCAGGAGGCTTAATTGTGGACAGAAATCATTTTTATAGAGATACATGGGCAGAAATTAACCTAGATAAAATCAGCAGAAACATAAAATCATTTAAAAAACATCTTCCAGATCAAAAAATCATGGCAGTTGTGAAAGCAAATGGCTATGGCCATGGAGCGTACCAGACTGCAGTGGAGGCGCTCGAATCAGGAGCTGAACTGCTTGCTGTAGCCATGCTGGATGAAGCATTGGCTTTACGAAAACAAGGGGTTTCAGCACCGATTTTAGTTATGAACCGTATAAGTCCTGAATATGTTAGTCTTGCGGCTGAAAATGAGATAAGCATAACCGTTTTCCAAAAAGATTGGCTTATAGAAGCTTCGGAGTTTCTAAAAGAAACCGATAAAGTATTAAACATTCACTTAAAACTTGATACAGGTATGGGCCGGGTGGGTATTATAGAAGAAGAGGAGCTTCATGATGTTTCTCTTTTGATACAGAATTCTTCTGCCTGTGAAATAGATGGGGTTTTTACTCATTTTGCTACGGCAGATGAATGGGAATCTGAACTGTTTGAAACTCAAAGAAAAAGATTTATTAATCAATTAGATTTACTGAATAAGTGGGGAGTTACACCGAAATACGTTCACAGTGCCAACAGTGCCGCGGCATTGCGTAAAGTTGAAGGACCTTTTAATCTCGTGAGATTGGGAATAAGCATGTATGGTTTATCTCCATCTTCAGAGATGAAAGAAAAGCTCCCTTTTACTTTAGAAGAAGCTTTCAGTCTGCATTCTCAGCTGATACATGTTAAAAAAATAATGCCTGGGGATACTGTAAGTTATGGAGCAACTTATATAGCGAAAGAGGAAGAGTGGATAGGCACCCTTCCAATCGGTTATGCAGATGGCTGGCAAAGAAGATTATCGCCAGGTGCTGATGTGCTGATCCAGGGAGAGCGTGCACCTATTATCGGCAGAATCTGTATGGATCAATGCATGGTAAGGCTTCCTTATAAAATGGATGTTGGTGAAAAAGCTACCTTAATAGGGAACCAGAATGATGAAACGATTGAAATGGATGAAATCGCTTCTCTAGCTAAAACCATAAATTATGAGATACCGTGTTTAATTTCTTCACGAGTGCCGAGAGTTTTTGTGAAAAAGGGTCGAATTTCAGAAAATATGAATGTAATTCTAAATTTTTAGCAGAATATTAGAAGGACTATTAAAAATTTTGTAGAATAAATACTTTGAAATCGCTTTGCAAATGGAATATTGAAGTGATAAGATTATATGTGGTTAAAAGGAACTCGATCGTAGTATAGCTTTGCGCTGGAGGTGTATGTTGTGTCCGAATTGAACACAAAAAGAATCGTGATTAGTCTTCCTCAAAAGTTGCTGACTGAGGTAGATCGTGTCATTAAAAAAGAAAATTTGGACCGCAGCGAATTTATCCATCAAGCTACTGAAATGTTTCTTCGTGAGCGGAAGAACAAACGCCAGTTTCGTGATGAGATGAAACAGGGTTACATGGAAATGGCTAAGATCAATCTAACGATTGCCTCAGAAGCATTTATGTTAGAGGAGGAAGCCGATCATACCTTGGACCGCTTAGTTAGCGGGGTGTAGTCCTTGATAGTCAAACGCGGAGACGTTTACTTTGCAGATCTTTCACCAGTAGTAGGTTCAGAACAAGGCGGAATACGTCCTGTACTGATAATCCAGAATGATATCGGAAACCGTTTTAGCCCAACAGTGATAGTTGCTGCAATCACAGCCCAAATTCAAAAAGCAAAACTTCCAACACATGTTGAAATAGATTCTAAAAAATATGGCTTTGAACGGGATTCTGTTATTTTGCTTGAGCAGATCAGAACGATTGACAAGCAAAGATTAACAGATAAGATTACACAGCTGGATGAAGACATGATGCGCAGGGTAGACGACGCATTGCAGATCAGTACTGGTCTGGTAGATTTTTAAATTTCCATATCACACATTGAGAAACTGTCTGACGGAGGTCTGGCGGTTTTTTATTTTATCTGGAAAAAAATACATGTTTAGACTTTGATTGAATGGGTTATATATCCAAAGTTAGAAACAGTGTAAACATTGCAGAAAATTATCAGAAATGAAATAATAGAGTCGAGACTATATGTAGCGGGGGTGCTATAAGAATTGGACAACTTGATTGTAAAAATGATTAACGAAAATCAAGAAACCCTTAAAAATAATTGGCTTGAAGAGGTCAATCTTTTTAAAGATAAAGAAATTGCTGGCTTTACAACTACACTTAAGCTTAGTGAAGAAACAGACCTGCAGTTTTTTGAGCTATTAATTAAGCATATTAATTATCACGATATTTCCAAGGATGGAACACTGGATCAATTTTTCGACCAGGTGCTTCATACTGGATTGCCGCTTAAATATTTAACGCAAGGGCTTCAAGTTGCTCGCCGCGTTATTTTAAATATGCTTGTCGAATCGGAAATGGATCAGGAGAAAATTGCTGCTCTTTACCGTGAAATCGACAGCTGGCTAGATCCAATTTTAAACAGGGTGGTAGAAAACTCATCTCAAATTTGGGAGAGAACAGTATCCATTCAGAAAACAGCACTATTGGAACTCTCTGCTCCACTTATTCCGGTATTCAAAAATATCAGTGTAATGCCTTTGATCGGTTCTATCGATACAGAACGCGCAAAGCTGATTATGGAGAACTTATTGAATGGTGTAATCAAGTACCGCTCAGAAGTAGTTCTTATTGATATTACAGGAGTGCCAGTCGTTGATACGATGGTTGCCCATCATATTATTCAGGCTGCCGATGCTGTTAGATTACTTGGATCTACTTGTATCCTTGTAGGAATCCGGCCTGAAATTGCACAGACAATTGTAAGTCTGGGCATTGATTTAAGTTTATTCCCTACAAAGAGCACGCTTCAAAAGGGTATGGAAAATGCTTTGGAAATTACGAATCAGCAGTTAATAAGCAATGAATAGGGAGTGTTGGAAAAAATGAGAATTCCTATTTTAAAATTGCATGAATATTTATTGATCACTATCCAAGTGGAAATGGACGATCAAACAGCCCTTCAATTTCAAGAAGATCTGTTGAATAAAATTCATGATACCGGTGCTAAGGGAGTAGTAATTGACTTAACTTCCGTTGATATGATCGACTCTTTTATT
This sequence comes from Fictibacillus sp. NPDC058756, assembly GCF_042746035.1. Taxonomy (NCBI): domain Bacteria; kingdom Bacillati; phylum Bacillota; class Bacilli; order Caryophanales; family Fictibacillaceae; genus Fictibacillus; species Fictibacillus sp. NPDC058756. The sequence continues at coordinate 52,413 of NZ_JBHYPU010000004.1, forward strand.
GCAAAAGTTCTTGGGGATGTAGTGAGAATGTCAAAATTAATGGGAGCGCAAGTTGTATTAACAGGAATACAGCCCGCAGTTGCTATTACACTTATTGACCTTGGAATATCCATGAGGGAAGTTTCGACAGCACTTGACTTAGAACAAGGGCTTGATAAATTGCGTCTGGAACTGGAGGGATGATAATGGACATCCAATCCTGTGTGGAAGTACGCAACGAGTGGGACATTGTAAGTGCCCGTCAGCTTGGCAGAAACATGGCCAAGGAGCTTGGCTTCGGAAATGTTGACCAAGCCAGAATTACAACAGCTATTTCTGAACTTGCCCGGAATATTTATTTGTATGCGGGCAGAGGGAAGATTTGTATTGAGCCTATCGATCAATTAGGAAGAAAGGGTTTGCGAATTGTAGCCCTAGATAATGGACCAGGAATCCGCGAAATCCGTAAAGTAATGGAAGATGGGTATACTACTTCCGGTGGTTTAGGAGCGGGATTGCCAGGCGTGAAGCGATTAATGGATGAATTTTCTATAGAATCCACAGTAGATGTGGGAACGGAGATTTCTGCTACTAAATGGCTTCGTTAGGAGGAGAGCTCTTGACTGCAAAAGACGCACTAACAGAACGTTACCAAGATCTATTATCGGTCTATCTAAAAGCTAAAACTGAGACGACACTCTATAAAGGCCAGCAATTCAGCAGAAAATTGCTTGAACAGCAAATCTCACCTGAAGATCTTGTCAGTCTGCATATTCAGGTTATGGACGAATTGTTCCCTGATATGTCAGAAGAAATGAGGGATTCCTTTGATTTTCTTCTCGAGGCAATGATTGGATACGGGTTTGCATATCGTGAACATCAAAGTTTACGTGATAAACAGCAGCAGCTGGAATCAGAAATTGAAGTGGCTGCTAGCATGCAGCAGACTTTGCTGTTAAGTGATGTGCCTAAATTTGATGAACTGGATATTGGAGTTGTCAGTGTTCCAGCTAAGAAAATGAACGGTGATTATTATAATTTTGTAAAAAGTGGAAGTAGTCTTAGTGTCGCCGTAGCTGATATAATCGGCAAAGGCATACCTGCTGCACTTTGTATGTCTATGATTAAGTACGCGATGGACAGTCTTCCTGAAGAACAGATGAAGCCTCATCTTCTTTTAGAAAACCTAAACCGTGTTGTTGAACAGAACGTTCATAGCAATATGTTTATTACAATGTTTCATGGTGTATATGAGCCTGAAAGTCATAAATTCTTCTATGCGGGTGCAGGTCACGAACCTGGATTTATCTATAATGCAAAAGAAGATCAATTCCACGATTTAATTGCTAAAGGGCTTGTATTAGGCGTTTCCCGGACAACCACCTATCATCCTTATGAGAGAGTAATCGAAATTGGAGATATGGTGATCCTCCTTTCTGATGGAGTAACGGAATGCCGTACAAGCAAAGGTTTTATCGAAAGAGAAGAAATCGTTTCTCTTATCCGAAAGTATATGGATCTGCCAGCTCAGCAAATCGTTCAGAATGTTTTTCAGGAACTGGATCGATTACAAGGATTTGAGCTTAGAGATGATTTCACCTTAATTATTTTAAAACGAATGGTTTAGCATACTTTGGTTTAGGGTAAAGGTAATTTATCGGGTTTTAATCAAAGCGTGGGGGGAAAACAATGAATTTGCAAATTAATCAACACCAAATAAATGAAACACACGAGTTACATCTTACTGGAGAAGTCGATGCATATACTGCTCCAAAGCTAAAAGAGGTAATGCTTCCATTAACCGAAAAAGAAGGCAGCGTTGTTGTTGTCGATCTTTCTGGAATTGATTATATGGACAGCACAGGATTAGGAATTTTTGTTGGAGCGCTAAAATCTTCAAAAGCTAACAATAGTTCATTAAAACTTCGCGGTATGACAGATCGTGTTAAACGTATCTTTGAGATTACTGGATTAACTGAAGTGATGGACATTGAAAGCGGAGTAAAGGGGGAGGCGCTATGAGAACAGCGTCCGACTATATTGAAATGAACGTCCCCGCGAAACCGGATTATGTGGGTGTGGTCAGATTAACAATTTCTGGCCTTGCTAACAGAATGGGTTTTGCGTTTGATGAAATAGAAGATATTAAGATCGCTGTTTCTGAAGCAGTGACGAATGTTGTTAATCACGCTTATGCGGATGAAGATAAAGGTCAAGTCCGTGTTGGCTGCAATATTTTCGATGACCGTATTGAAATAACTGTTGTCGATCAAGGTAAGAGCTTTGATGTTAAATCTATCTCAAAAAATCTTGGCCCGGTAGATGGGAAATCTGTTGATCAGTTAAATGAGGGAGGTTTAGGCCTCTTCTTAATAGATACACTCATGGACAAGGTAGAAATAAGCAGTGAAGCCGGCGTCGTTGTTATGATGACTAAGTATCTTCACAGAGATGAGGTGGAGGAACATGTCGACAGAATCTCGCCAGCGCCTTCACAGTAAAGAGCAAGTTTATGAATGGATCGACGAGTTGCAGCAAGATCCACAAAATGAAGAAATTCAGACGAATCTTGTTCTGCAATATCAAGATCTAGTTCATTCCTTGGCAAGAAAGTTTTCTAAAGGCAAAAGCATTCATGACGATTTAGTTCAAGTGGGTATGATTGGTTTATTAGCTGCATTTAGAAGATATGATAAAACGTTTGGCAGATCTTTTGAATCCTTTGCGGTTCCGACAATTGTTGGAGAAATTAAACGTTTTATCCGTGATAAGACTTGGAGTGTACATGTACCTCGCCGAATCAAGGAATTAGGACCGAGAATTAAAAAAGCGGTTGAAGAATTAACAACCAGCTTGCAAAGATCACCTAAGATTGCCGAAATTGCTGATTATCTGGAAGTTTCAGAAGAAGAAGTGCTAGAGACGATGGAAATGGGCAAGAGCTATCAAGCTCTTTCTGTAGACAGCTCTATCGAGGCTGACCAGGAGGGAAGTACAGTAACACTTCTGGATCTTGTTGGTTCGAATGATGAAGGATTTGATCAGATTGACAAAAGACTTCTTTTACAGAAAGCTTTTGCGGTTCTCTCTGAACGTGAACGCGAAATTCTTCAGTGCACTTATTTTGAAAACTTAAGCCAGAAGGAAACTGGAGAAAGGTTAGATATTTCTCAAATGCACGTTTCCAGATTGCAAAGGAGAGCTTTAGAAAAACTGAAAGAAGCCTTGCGAGTGACTCCTTCGGAGGCGCTTAGATGATCGAACACTATCAATACAGCAGAGCATCTGTTTCCTCGTATCAAAAACCGAAAAAGGGAAATGATCTTTGCGGAGATAGTTTTTATGTGAAAGAAACGGACAATTATTTGATTTGCGCTGTTGCGGATGGCTTAGGAAGCGGGAAAATGGCTAAAGAAGCTTCGGGAGCAGCAACTGACATCATCGATCAGCATCATCATGAGACAGTAGAGCAGCTGATGCAACTTTGCAACGATGGACTAAGACATACGCGCGGTGCTGTTATTGCAATCGTTAAAGTCGATTATAAAAATAAAACTGCCACTTATTCTGGAGTAGGTAACATCCGTTTTATAATCTCTGCGGAAAGACAACGTGCTGTACACCCTTTGCCGAAAGTCGGTTTCCTAGTAGGAAAACCAGAACGATTTAAAGTACAGGATTTTAGATACGAGAAAGAGTTAACATTTATGCTCTATTCAGATGGCATGGATATTCATACGCAAAGCCGTGCGCTTTTAACAAAAATGATTTCACCGAAGGAATCTGTAAAGTATATAAGCGGATTACCGCAGGATATCAATGATGATGCTACAGTCCTGGTAGGTCAAGTGAATATGAGTTAGAGAAACATCATCCTTACCGTATTTGAGGATGGTGTTTTTTGTTTGTGTGAATTTTTTGGTTTTTTTCTCTAAAAGATTGCTGCCCTTTATTTATTTTGTTCTGTTTTCTTCTTCGATACGTTGATTGGAGCGTAAGGGTGCGAGACTCCAGCGGGATCAGTGTGACAGGTGAGACTCCTAAGTGCGCAAAGCGCAGAGGAGGGTCACCGCACGCCCCGCGGAAAGCGAGTACCCTGAAGCGGATATCAACGACTTTCAAGCTTTTTTTACTGAGGCATTCACTTCGTTTATAATAGAAGTAATTGATTGAAAAAGGAGTGTTCTTATTGGGACAACCTGTTAATGAACAAGCATTGCGTATGATGGAACAGGAACTGAATGTTAAAGGGAAACAAATTAATCAAGTTATTGAATTATTAGAAGAAGGAAATACGGTGCCTTTTATTGCCCGTTACCGAAAGGAATTAACAGGAGGTCTTGATGAAGTTCAGATTAAAGACATCATGGACCGCTGGACTTATTTGCAAAACCTTGCTTCTCGTAAAGAAGAAGTTATTCGTTTAATCGACGAACAAGGAAAATTGACAGAAGAACTTACTGCTGCAATTAATAAAGCTCAAAAGCTGCAGGATATAGAAGATTTATACCGTCCGTACAAACAGAAAAGAAGAACAAAAGCGACAGTTGCAAAAGAAAAAGGATTAGAGCCTCTTGCGCTATGGCTCCTGGAAGAACATAATGAAAATCCTTTAGAAGCGGCGAAAGAATACATAAGTGAAGAAAAAGAAGTATTGTCAGAAGAAGATGCTCTTCAAGGAGCTAAGGACATCATAGCTGAAATGCTTTCTGATGATGCTGATATGCGAAAATGGATACGGGAAGACACCTTTTTGAAAGGTGAGATAAAGACAGAAGGAAAAAATACAGAAGCTGACGAGAAAAAAGTATTCGAGATGTATTATGAATACCAAGAACCAATCCGTAAGATTGTTCCTCACAGAGTTCTTGCTGTGAACCGGGGAGAAAAAGAAGGGATTTTGAAGGTTGGCATCAGTACTCCTGCTGACTCGATCCATTCGAAAATGGAAAGAAAAACGATTAAGCGATCACATTCTCCAGCTGCACCATTTTTGCTTGAAGCAATAGAGGATGCTTATAAAAGACTGATTGCGCCTTCGATCGAAAGGGAAATACGTGCAGCTTTAACAGAGCAGGCAGAAGAGCGTGCCATTCATATTTTTTCTGAAAATGTAAGAAGCCTTTTGCTTCAAGCCCCATTAAAAGGGAAAGTTGTATTAGGAGTTGACCCGGCATACCGCACCGGATGCAAGCTTGGTGTTGTTGATGAGACGGGGAAGGTTCTTCATATTCAGACCATTTATCCAACACCGCCAAGATCAGAAGTTGAAAAATCTGCTGCGGTAGTAAAAAAACTGATTGATCAATATGATATTGAAATTGCAGCGATCGGAAACGGTACGGCGTCTCGTGAAACGGAACAGTTTATTGCAGAGACATTAAAAGATCTCGATAAATCTGTAGCATATGTAATTGTAAACGAAGCGGGTGCGAGTGTTTATTCAGCATCTAGTGTTGCCCGTGAAGAGTTTCCAGACCTTCAAGTTGAAGAGAGAAGTGCCGTTTCTATAGCGAGAAGACTTCAAGATCCGTTGGCTGAACTTGTAAAAATAGATCCGAAATCGATTGGCGTCGGACAATATCAGCATGATGTATCGCAAAAACGACTAGGTGAAGAGATCAGTTTTGTAGTTGAAACAGCGGTTAACCAGGTAGGTGTTAATGTAAATACAGCATCAGCTTCATTGCTTCAATATGTTTCAGGCCTGTCCAAAACGGTTGCACAAAACATTATTTTAAAAAGAAATGATGTTGGGAAATTTAAAAATAGAACAGAGCTGAAGAAGATTCCTCGCTTAGGCGCGAAAACGTACGAGCAATGTATTGGATTTTTGCGTGTAATGGATGGCGATCAGCCGTTGGACCAAACGGGAATCCACCCTGAAAGTTATTCGGGAACCAAAGCCTTATTAAAAGAGTTAGGATTTAAACCTGCCGACATCGGTACAGAAGCTCTGGCTGATAAATTAAAGTCCCTTTCACTTGAGGAAACTTCGAGTAAACTGGATATTGGTGTTCCGACATTAAAAGATATTATCGAAGGACTGACAAAACCTGGGCGTGATCCTCGAGATGAATTTTCAGGTCCGGTTCTTAAAACAGATGTTCTTAAGATGGAAGACTTAGCACAAGGTATGGAGCTTCAAGGAACAGTCCGCAATGTTGTAGACTTTGGTGCTTTTGTAGACATTGGTGTAAAACAAGATGGTCTCGTTCATATTTCGAAATTAACTGACCGTTTTGTAAAGAATCCAATGGATGTTGTAAGTGTGGGACAAGTTGTAACCGTTTGGGTCGATTCAGTAGATGTAGCTAAACAGCGAATCGCCTTAACGATGGTTGCTCCTAAAAAAGGATAGTCAAAAGAAAAAGCGCTTCTCCAGTGGGATCATTCTTCACTGGAGGAGTGCTTTCTGTTATAAAAGAACCAGCATTGATTCAATAAGCGGATTTGGTAACGATCTTTTTGGTAATAAGCGCGGCGGAGCTGTCTTTTAAACCATGTTGGCATATAGAGAACCTCCTTGAACTTCCCAATCCGTTGTTTGTGTATTAGTCTATGTTTAGATGCTTGTTAATGTGAACTTGAAATAGTAAGGGGCATGACCATGACAGATGAAGAACTGCAAAAACTAACAGAAGAAATCTCCATACAATTTTTCAATAAAAAGTTTCGTCATAACGCCAGATTCAACAAAAGATTACGGACTACCGGCGGACGGTACTTATTAAGGTCTCATGACATCGAAATGAATCCTCATCTTTATGATGCATTTGGAATGGATGAGTTGATCGGGGTAATAAAGCATGAGCTGGTGCATTATCACATGCATATTGAAGGGAAAGGCTATAAACATGGTGATTACGATTTTAAGTATTGGCTGAATAGAGTTGGCGGTTCCCGTTATTGTCAATCTATCCCTGAAAAAAGGAGAACAGAGAGTTATAAACATCACTATATTTGCACAGACTGTATGCAGTCTTATAAAAGAAAAAGGAAGATTGATACGAAGAGATATGTGTGCGGAAAGTGCCGGGGAAAATTAAAACAGATTTCTTCAAATTAGGGTGTTGACTTCGATTATAGGAATGTGGTAATTTAATTAAGTCGCTGTTAGACAAGCCCTTTACATAGCCTTTTATAATGGGCGGCTGCAGCAACGGAAGCTTAGAAAAAACCTTCTAAAACGGGTTGACATTTTAAGCTGAAACAATTATGATATTAATTGTCCTTAAAAGACATTCCACAGTAGCTCAGTGGTAGAGCTATCGGCTGTTAACCGATCGGTCGTAGGTTCGAGTCCTACCTGTGGAGCCATACAGAGAAGTACCCAAGTGGCTCAAGGGGCGCCCCTGCTAAGGGTGTAGATCGCTAACGCGGTGCGAGGGTTCGAATCCCTTCTTCTCTGCCATGTGGCCCGTTGGTCAAGCGGTTAAGACACCGCCCTTTCACGGCGGTAACACGGGTTCGAATCCCGTACGGGTCACCATTTTATTTCATAAATAAAATACAAAATGCCTAGATGAATGGACTCGTGGTGTAGTGGTTAACATGCCTGCCTGTCACGCAGGAGATCGCCGGTTCGACCCCGGTCGGGTCCGCCATTTTTATTCTAAGGTGTTGGGCTATAGCCAAGCGGTAAGGCAACGGACTTTGACTCCGTCATGCGCTGGTTCGAATCCAGCTAGCCCAGCCATTTTTTGTTTTTAAGATGAGTGTTGAATATAAACACTTAATAACATGTGAGAGCCATTAGCTCAGTCACAAGCGATACATCGTGATTGACTACGGTTGTCTCGACGGATAAACTTAGTGGCTTCGCTTTTAGAGGAAGAGACAGGATCCGACGGACACATTAAGCATGAGCCATTAGCTCAGTCGGTAGAGCATCTGACTTTTAATCAGAGGGTCGAAGGTTCGAGTCCTTCATGGCTCACCATTTTCAAATTAATATGCGGGTGTGGCGGAATTGGCAGACGCGCTAGACTTAGGATCTAGTGTCTTTGACGTGGGGGTTCGAGTCCCTTCACCCGCACCATATTAATTCTTTTGAACTTATAAGTTGCAGTGTTCATGCGCTGGCATCTTGCCGCGCGGTCGTGGCGGAATGGCAGACGCGCTAGCTTGAGGGGCTAGTGGGGGCAACCCCGTGGAGGTTCGAGTCCTCTCGACCGCACCAACTTTTCAAAATAACATATAATGCAATGGATATGCGCCCTTAGCTCAGCTGGATAGAGTGTTTGACTACGAATCAAAAGGTCGGGAGTTCGAATCTCTCAGGGCGCGCCATATTTTTTTACGGGAAGTGGCTCAGCTTGGTAGAGCACCTGGTTTGGGACCAGGGGGTCGCAGGTTCAAATCCTGTCTTCCCGACCATTCTTTTGCGGGTGTAGTTTAATGGTAAAACAAGAGCCTTCCAAGCTCTGGTCGTGAGTTCGATTCTCATCACCCGCTCCATTATTTTCACGGGCCTATAGCTCAGCTGGTTAGAGCGCACGCCTGATAAGCGTGAGGTCGATGGTTCGAGTCCATTTAGGCCCACCATATTATCTTTAAAAAAGATTTTTAAAAAGCGCTTGACTTTATAACTTCGATTCGGTAAGATGATAAAGCTGTCTCGAAAGAAGACAAGCCAAAACAAGTTCTTTGAAAACTGAACAAAAGCAAAGGTAAGGAATTAAGAATTAATTCCGTCAGTAACAAATTAGAGCAAGTCAAACACTTTTATGGAGAGTTTGATCCTGGCTCAGGATGAACGCTGGCGGCGTGCCTAATACATGCAAGTCGAGCGAATGAAGAGG
>NZ_JBHYPU010000005.1:0-61042 GCF_042746035.1 Fictibacillus sp. NPDC058756
CTTCAGCGCCGATGGTAGTTGGGGGTCTCCCCCTGTTAGAGTAGGACGTCGCTAGGCAATGAGGAAGATGGATGAAGATCCATCTTCTTTTTTTGTGTTTAAATTAAGGTAGAAGATGTGAACCATCTTCCTTCATAGCACTTTTGTCGAAAAGTCTATAAATAAAAATTTTCCCCTTAAAAAGTAAGATTTACAGTCTAGAAAATTTAATTACGGCTTATAAATCCAAATTACAGCCTAGAAAATAAAATTACGGCCTGAAAAGACTTTACCGCTAATAAACCTCTCAGCAGAAAACCCAACAATATCGTCAAATGCTGCGCAATCAGAAACTCACCTCCATCCATCTCCACAATATCCCCTGGCTAAACCCAACCTGCAACACACCCAATCCAATCCCATCCAAAAACCCTCACCAGCAAATCCATCAAAACGAACCTCCAAAACCACCATCGTTTCGACAGAATCATACAGGTTAAAGCATGACTCGTGAGGCAATAATGGAGACATAGAGATTTGCATTTTCGGGAAAAACCTGGCTATAATAAGGGTATAGTCAAAGTTAGTCAAAGTCAGAAGGGGGAGGGGAAATGAGGAATATTTCAGATGTGATTGAAAATTATTTAAAGCAAATTCTCTCAAGCACAAACGATTTGGCGATCGAGATTAAACGGACGGATATTGCTGAAAGGTTTCAATGCGTACCTTCTCAAATAAATTATGTAATCAACACGAGATTTACGGTTGAAAAAGGATTTGTAGTGGAAAGTAAAAGAGGTGGAGGCGGTTATATTCGGATCATGAAAGTTCGAACCGAGAGCTCCGCACATCTTATTGAGCACTTAACTACCTTGATTGGTGAAAGGATATCACAAGGTAACGCAGAAAATGTAATTAAGAGGCTATTGGAAGAAAACATTGTCCGCGAACGGGAAGCAAGGCTGATGTTAAGTGTTATGGACCGTTCCATCTTAAAGCTGAATCTTCCGGATAGAGATGAATTGCGAGCAGAACTATTAAAAGCTATGATAAAAACTTTAAAATATAGAACCACATAGCCCTTTTTTTCATTTTATATAAAGGGAGGGAGCAGAATGAATTGTGAAGAATGCCATGAACGTGAAGCGTCATTGCATTTTACTAAGATCATAAATGGCGAGAAAACAGAATTTCACATTTGTGAACATTGTGCTAAAGAAAAAGGAGAATTCCTGCCGGGGTCGAATTCCTTTTCCATTCACCAATTGCTTTCTGGTCTTCTGCATGGTGATGGACATGTTCCGAACACACCATCATCTAACTTTATTCCGCCATCGTTAGAATGTGAAAAATGCGGAATGAGTTATTATCAGTTTGCTAAAATTGGCCGCTTTGGATGTGATAATTGCTATAAAGCTTTTGAATCCAAATTAAATCCTATCTTTAAACGGGTTCATGGCGGCAATACATTGCATGCGGGGAAAATCCCATTACGGGCAGGAAGCAGCATTCAAGAAAAAAAGCAGCTTCAGCAATTAAAGCAAGCCATGCAGCAGTATATATTAAATGAGGAATTTGAAAAAGCTGCTGAAACAAGAGATGAAATAAGAGAGATTGAGCACCGCTTGCAGCAGGGGAGGGATACGTAAATTTATGTCTCTAGAGCGATTTATAAGTGATGCGATCAGTCCCTGGATGAAAAGGGAAGGACCGGAATCAGATATTGTTCTCTCAAGCCGTGTCCGACTTGCAAGAAATCTTCAGCAGTTTGTTTTTCCTATAGCAGCAGACAAAGAATCTGCTCATGAAGTGATTTCATCTATTTCTTCTTTCATAAATGAAGAAAAGGGTGTACCAGAAGCAGAAAATTTGGAAATGCTGGTAATGGAAGAGTTAAAACCGATTGAAAAACGGGTACTTGTTGAGAAACACCTCATAAGTCCAAATCTTGCTGAACAGGCAAAATACGGGGCGGTGCTTATGAATGAGGATGAGTCAGTCAGCATCATGCTAAATGAGGAAGACCATATCCGAATTCAATGCTTAGCACCAGGTTTTCAACTCGAAGAAGTGCTTCATAAAGCAAATGTAATCGATGATTTTATTGAAAGAAATGCAGATTACGCATTCGATGAAAGGCGAGGTTATTTAACGAGCTGTCCGACTAACGTAGGAACAGGACTTAGAGCCTCGGTTATGATGCATCTCCCCGCTTTGGTTCTGACAAAGAAGATGAGCCGTATTATTCCGGCGATTAATCAGCTTGGATTAGCCGTTAGAGGAATATATGGGGAAGGAACAGAAGCGCTGGGGAACATTTTTCAGATTTCAAATCAGATGACACTAGGCAAGTCAGAAGAGGATATAATGGAAGATCTAGCTGGTGTGGTCATGCAGGTTATTCAGCAAGAACGTGCTGCCAGAAAACAGCTGCAGGATGGTTTGAAACTACAGCTTGAAGATAAGTTATACCGTTCATTAGGAACGTTGGAAAACAGCCGGATTATCCAATCGAAAGAAGCTGCCAAATGCTTATCAGATGTAAGGCTTGGCATCGACTTAGAAATCTTGCCCGGTATTTCGAAAACAATCTTAAATGAACTTATGATACTTACACAACCAGGTTTTCTTCAACAATATGCAGGTGAAGTTCTAACTCCAGACGAACGTGACATTAGAAGAGCCACTTTAATCAGAGAAAGAATAAAATTGGAAAACCGATAAGGAGCGTGAAGAGTATGATGTTTGGCCGTTTTACAGAGCGAGCTCAAAAAGTATTAGCGTTAGCACAAGAAGAAGCAATTCGATTAGGTCATAACAATGTGGGAACTGAGCATATTTTGTTAGGATTGATCAGGGAAGGCGAGGGTATCGCGGCAAAGGCTCTCCAAGTACTTGGTTTAGGACCTGAAAAGATTCAAAAAGAAGTGGAAACGTTAATCGGCCGTGGACAGGAAGCTGTTCAAACGATTCATTATACACCGCGTGCTAAAAAGGTGATTGAGCTTTCAATGGACGAAGCTCGTAAATTAGGTCACTCGTATGTTGGAACAGAACATATTTTATTAGGATTAATCCGTGAAGGTGAAGGCGTAGCAGCAAGAGTATTGAACAACCTTGGTGTGAGTCTGAACAAGGCGCGTCAGCAAGTGCTTCAATTGCTAGGAAGCAATGAATCTTCTTCAAGCCATAGAGGTTCATCTGCAAGCGCAAATACACCGACTCTAGACAGCTTAGCTCGAGATCTGACAGCTATTGCCCGTGATGGTTCACTTGACCCTGTTATAGGGCGTGCGAAGGAAATACAGCGTGTTATCGAGGTATTAAGCCGCCGTACGAAAAACAACCCTGTCCTGATTGGGGAACCTGGTGTAGGTAAAACGGCAATTGCTGAAGGCTTAGCACAGCAGATCATTAATAACGAGGTGCCCGAAACACTTCGCGATAAGCGAGTTATGACGCTTGATATGGGTACTGTTGTTGCAGGTACAAAATACAGAGGTGAATTCGAGGACCGCCTGAAAAAGGTAATGGATGAAATTCGCCAGGCTGGCAATATCATTCTGTTCATTGACGAACTTCACACTTTGATTGGTGCAGGTGGAGCAGAAGGTGCGATCGATGCATCTAACATTTTAAAACCTGCTCTTGCACGCGGTGAACTTCAATGTATCGGTGCTACAACACTTGATGAATATAGAAAGTATATTGAAAAAGACGCTGCGCTTGAACGCCGCTTCCAGCCGATCACGGTTAATGAGCCGACGAAGGATGAAAGCATCCAGATTCTTCAAGGACTTCGTGACCGCTATGAGGCTCACCACCGTGTAACCATCACGGATGAGGCGATCGAAGCATCTGTTTCATTATCTGACCGCTATATCTCAGACCGTTTCTTGCCGGATAAAGCGATCGACTTAATTGACGAAGCTGCATCAAAAGTACGTCTTCGTTCTTACACAGCTCCGCCAAACTTAAAAGAACTCGAGCAAAAGCTTGAAGAAGTCCGTAAAGAAAAGGACGCAGCTGTTCAAAGTCAGGAGTTTGAAAAAGCAGCGTCATTGCGTGATTCAGAACAGCGTCTTCGTGAAGAGCTTGAAAAGACGAAGGACGTTTGGAAAGAAAAACAAGGAAAAGAAAATACAGAAGTTACGCCTGAAGATATCGCGCAAGTTGTATCTTCGTGGACGGGAGTGCCGGTTTCTAAACTTGCAGAAGAAGAAACAGAACGCCTCTTGAAGATGGAAGAAATTCTTCATGACCGCGTAATCGGCCAGTCCGAAGCGGTAACGGCTATTTCAAAAGCAATCCGGAGAGCTCGTGCAGGATTGAAGGATCCTAAGCGTCCGATCGGTTCGTTCATATTCTTAGGACCGACTGGCGTTGGTAAAACGGAGCTTGCTAGAGCTGTTGCTGAAACACTTTTTGGAGATGAAGATGCTATTATCCGCATCGACATGTCTGAGTACATGGAGAAGCATACAACGTCAAGACTTGTTGGATCTCCTCCAGGTTATGTCGGGCATGAAGAAGGCGGACAGTTAACAGAGAAAGTAAGAAGAAAACCTTACTCTGTTATCTTGCTTGACGAGATTGAAAAAGCACATCCAGAAGTATTCAACATTTTGCTTCAAGTGCTTGAAGATGGGCGTCTGACAGATTCTAAAGGACGTACAGTCGACTTCCGCAATACGGTTGTGATCATGACATCAAACGTTGGTGCGAGTACGTTGAAACGCAACCGTTCACTAGGTTTCGCTGTTCATAATGAAGGACAGAAATACAACGATATGAAGTCTAAAGTAATGGATGAATTAAAGCGCGCGTTCCGTCCAGAGTTCTTAAACCGTATCGATGAAATCATTGTCTTCCATTCTCTAGAGAAAGAGCACCTATTAAGAATTGTAGGTCTCATGGCAGATTCCTTGAAGAAGCGTCTGAGTGATCAAGGCATTGAGATCGAACTTTCACAGGCTGCATTAGAGAAGATTACAGAAGAAGGCTATGACCCTGACTATGGAGCTCGTCCGCTCAGAAGAGCACTTCAGCGCAAGATCGAGGATCGATTGTCTGAAGAGCTGCTGAAAGGAAATATCAACAAAGGGCAAACGGTTAAAATTGACGTTGAAGAGAACGACTTTGTTGTTGAAACGGTGTAATTAAACGAATGAACAGACCGGTTTTGGCCGGTGAAATAGAACAATTGAGAATATAATGCAAAAAAACCCGGAAGGCAGTCATGTCCTCCGGGTTTTTGTCGAAATATTCTTAAGTTTCGCCCTTTTTTGCAGTGCGTAAATGGAAAGAGTTGTTAGGATTTATGTTATGATATTATTGAGTAAATTTTTTTATTTATAACATTTAACTGTCGAATATATAAAAGCTTCGGATTGAAAAAATATCATGTTTTAAGGTGTGAAGTTTGGAAGAGGAGTTTTTTTAGATGGCCAAAGTAAAATCAATCTTTATGTGCCAGGATTGCGGTTATGAGTCTCCAAAATGGATGGGGAAATGTCCAGGATGCCAGGCGTGGAATACGATGGTGGAAGAAACGATACGTCCTGAAAAGAACGTAAGAGGACTTAGTTCTGGAGATTCAAATCTTAAACAGAAACCACAGTCAATCGTGGAAGTGAAAAGTGAGCAGGAACCTCGCATTCCTACAAATTATCAGGAGTTTAACCGTGTTTTAGGCGGAGGAATTGTTCCAGGCTCTTTAGTTTTAGTTGGCGGTGATCCGGGAATCGGAAAATCAACGCTTCTCCTTCAGACATCAGCACAGCTTGCTCAAAAAGGAGAACGTGTTCTCTACATATCTGGTGAAGAATCTGTTAAACAAACAAAGTTAAGAGCAGACAGACTCGAAATCTCGGCAAAGGATTTGTTTGTATTAGCTGAAACGGATTTGGAGCTTATAGAGCAGGCTATGGCTGACATTATGCCATCTGTAATGATTATTGACTCCATTCAAACCGTATATCGTTCTGAAGTAACTTCAGCACCAGGAAGTGTTTCGCAAGTAAGAGAATGTACATCGCATTTAATGAGAATGGCGAAAACAAAAGGAATTGCAATATTTATCGTTGGACATGTTACAAAAGAAGGTGCAATTGCCGGACCCCGCCTTTTGGAGCACATGGTAGACGCTGTGCTTTATTTTGAAGGTGAAAGACATCATACTTTCCGTATCTTAAGAGCAGTTAAGAACCGTTTTGGATCAACGAACGAGATTGGTGTTTTTGAGATGAAGGAAGAAGGATTGGAAGAAGTATTGAATCCTTCTGAAATTTTCTTGGAAGAACGTTCAAAAGGCGCAGCCGGCTCTACAGTTGTAGCTTCACTGGAAGGAACGCGGCCGATGCTTGTTGAGCTTCAAGCACTTATTTCGCCGACCAGTTTTGGAAATCCTAGGAGAATGGCTACCGGCATCGATCATAACCGTGTATCGCTATTGATGGCTGTTTTAGAGAAAAGAGTCGGATTGCTGCTGCAGAATCAAGATGCTTATTTAAATGTCGCAGGCGGAGTGAGACTCGATGAACCTGCGATTGATCTTGCTGTTGCGATCAGCATCGCATCAAGTTTCAGAGATGCACCGACAAAACCTACGGATGTAATGATCGGAGAAATTGGCTTAACGGGAGAAGTGCGAAGGGTTTCCCGTATTGAACAACGAGTACATGAAGCAGCAAAGCTAGGATTTACGCGTGCTATTATACCTGATAAAAATATCGGCGGCTGGACTGTACCAAAAGGAATAAAAGTCGTTGGTGTATCTACCGTTTATGAGGCATTACAAGCAGCGTTAGGAGGGTAAAGCATATTATGGATCATGCGATTAAAGAAGCGATCATTAGTCAGATGCTGCAGCTTGTTGCCCCCGGAACACCGCTTCGGGAAGGCATCGATAACGTATTGCGCGCAAATACAGGCGGCCTGATTGTTGTTGGCTATAATGATAAAATAAAAGAGATTGTCGATGGCGGTTTTTCGATAAACTGCAAGTATTCACCTGCTTCTCTATACGAGCTTGCAAAGATGGACGGAGCCATCATTTTGAATGAAGATGCAGTGAAGATATTATTCGCGAACACGCAGCTTATTCCCGATACTGTTATTCCTTCAACGGAAACGGGAATCCGGCATAGAACGGCTGAGCGGGTTGCGCGTCAGACAGGAAACCTTGTAATCTCTATTTCACAGCGCCGTAATGTAATTACGCTTTATCAAGGAATGATTCGTTATTCCTTAAAAGAAATCGGCGTTATATTAACGAAAGCGAATCAGGCGATACAGACGCTTGAAAAATATAAAGTAGTCTTTGATCAAAGTGTGACCAATCTCGGTGCACTTGAATTTGAAGAACTTGTGACTTTCCAGGAAGTTACACAAGTTATTCACAGAATTGAAATGGTTTTACGCATAAAAAATGAGATAATTAAATATGTTAATGAACTTGGAGTTGAAGGCAGGCTGATCAGAATCCAGATGGAAGAACTTGTCTCAAATATCGAAGAAGAAGCCTTGCTTTTGATTAAAGATTATATGAAGGACGATGAAAGCGATCCTTATGCGATACTTCGCCAGCTCAATAAGCTTTCAAGCGAAGAATTATTTGATGAGTCCGTTATTATGAAACTTTTAGGCTTCTCAGCCGGTATGAATATGCAGGATGAAACCATTCATCCGCGTGGATACCGTATTCTTGCGAAAATACCAAGACTGCCAACTGTTATTATCGAAAACTTAACAGATGCATTTGAAAATCTCCCGCAAATTTTGCGTGCTTCAATTGATGAGTTGGACGAGGTTGAAGGAATTGGTGAAATTCGTGCAAGAAAAGTAAAAGAAGGATTAAAACGAATTCAGGAACAGCTTTTTGTAGATCGTCATATTTAAATCGTTTAACTTAGGAGAAACGAGAAGTTTGAGGCGGCGAAGTTCTGTAGTCGCGGAGTGTATATGGATACATGAGCAACGGAAGAACAAAGACAACGAAGAAATTCGATGATTATCGTAAGTTAAAAAATATGCATTTCTACGTTTCAAATCTATTATTTTGTAAATAATGATTAGGGGAGGTGAATCAGGCATGCTAAAAAGAATTGTTCAATTGTTTTTTATTGTGATTGGGGGCATGCTGGGCTATCTGTATATTCCAGATTTAATTCGTGTTCTTAACTTCGGTGATCTGCCGACTCAAGTAACATCCCCATATGTCGGGGCAGTAATTGGTGCACTTATACTATTTTTATCCACATTTTGGCTGTCAGATTACGTAGTAGGATTGATTCGCTGGGCAGAGGAAACGGTTGTTAAAGCCCCTGCAACTGATCTTTTATCGGGTACGATGGGACTTATCATTGGATTGATTGTTGCATTCTTAATCCAGTCACCGCTAAGCAGCATGGACATCGTTGTTGTAAGTTCAATTCTGCCGATTGCTATCACTTTTTTACTTGGATACCTTGGATTCCAGGTAGGATTCAAAAAGAGAGATGAATTGATTCAGCTCTTCTCGCTGAACCGTCAGGGCAAAGAGAAGAAGAAAGAAGCAGAACCCGAAAAGGCAAGAGGGATATATAAGATTCTCGATACGAGTGTTATTATTGATGGCCGAGTTGCAGATATCTGTCAAACTGGTTTTCTGGAAGGTCCTCTGATCATTCCTCGATTCGTTTTGGAAGAGTTGCAGTATATTGCAGATTCTTCAGATGTTTTGAAACGTAACAGAGGCCGCCGCGGATTGGATATCTTAAACCGTATCCAAAAAGAGCTGTCTATGAAAGTGGAGATCTATGAAGGTGACTTTGAAGAAGTTACAGAAGTAGACAGCAAACTTGTAAAGCTTGCACAGCTTTTAACAGGTGTAGTCGTTACGAATGATTTTAATCTTAATAAAGTATGTGAGCTGCAGAATGTTGCGGTTCTTAACATTAATGATCTTGCTAACGCGGTAAAACCTGTCGTTCTTCCTGGTGAAGAGCTGGTTGTTCAAGTGATTAAAGATGGTAAAGAGCAAAATCAAGGTGTCGGCTATCTCGATGACGGAACGATGATCGTTGTTGAGGATGGACGAGACTATATCGGAAAAACGATTGATGTAGTTGTTACGTCTGTACTTCAAACGTCAGCGGGCCGAATGATTTTTGCTAAAAAAAAGCTGCTAGAAAAAGCATTGTAATGAACGGTGGGGAAAGCGCGTGAATTATTGGACAGTAATTCCTGCGGCCGGACAAGGCAAAAGAATGAATGCTGGTATTTCAAAGCAATGGATTGAGCTCTTAGGCAGCCCGGTTCTCAAGCTTACACTGGATGTTTTTGAGAAAGACCCGGCTTGTTCGGGTATCGTTCTTGTCGGCAGCGAGCGGGAATTAAAACAGATGCAAGATTTTGTACAAACATTCCAATATACAAAAGTGCGCCAAATCGTTCCAGGCGGAAGTGAACGGCAGCAAAGTGTATATGAGGGTCTGAAACAAGTTCCAGAAGATGCAGAGCTTGTCCTCATACATGATGCTGCACGACCTTTTATTACGCATCACCATATTAGCCAGCTCGTTGAAAATGCGGCTGAAACAGGCTCTGCTGTTTTAGCTGTGCCCGTAAAGGATACGGTGAAGCGGGCTGTGCAAAATCAGGTGACAGAAACGATCGACCGTTCCAGCTTGTGGGCTGTTCAAACCCCGCAAGCTTTTCGTCTTTCTATTGTAATAGAGGCGCATGAAAAAGCTGCCGCCGATCATTATCTTGGAACGGACGATGCAAGCCTGGTGGAACGAATTGGACATACAGTCGCTATTGTAATGGGAGACTATCATAATATAAAATTAACTACGTCTGATGACTTGTTGTTTGGACAAGCCATTTTGCTGGATAGACAGGGGGAAAAAGCATGATGCGCATCGGCCAGGGTTTTGATGTTCATGCATTTTGTGAAGGACGGCCTTTAATTATTGGCGGAGTTACGATACCTTATGAAAAAGGACTTTTAGGACATTCTGATGCAGACGTTCTTCTGCATGCGGTAACAGACGCATTGCTTGGAGCTGCAGGTGAAGGGGATATTGGCAAACACTTTCCTGACACAGATCCTGCCTACAAGGGTGCGGATTCAAAACGTTTATTATTAGATTCTTGGAAGCTTGTAGAGAAAAAAGGGTACCGTTTAGGAAATATAGATTGCACCATTATCGCCCAAAAGCCTAAAATGCTTCCTTACATTGAAGAGATGAGAACCGTTATTGCGGGTATTTTTGAAGTTGATGCCGATCAAGTCAATGTGAAGGCGACCACGACAGAAAAATTAGGTTTTCCGGGAAGAGAAGAAGGAATTGCCGCACAAGCGGTTGTTTTAATCGAGAAATAAAGATTGTTAAACAAAACTTTTAGAGGTGAACAGGATGGCAAACGAAGTTCGGGTACGCTATGCACCAAGTCCTACAGGACATTTACATATAGGTAATGCACGTGCGGCTCTTTTTAATTATTTATATGCACGCCACACAGGCGGGAAATTTATTATTAGAATTGAAGACACTGACCAAAAGCGAAATATTCAGGGCGGTGAGGAAAGTCAGCTGAACCATCTGAAATGGCTTGGCATGGATTGGGACGAAAGCGTGGATATCGGCGGAGATTTTGGTCCTTATCGTCAAATGGAGCGCTTAGATCTTTATCAAAAATATACGGATGAGCTTCTTTCAAAAGAACTAGCTTATAAGTGCTATTGTACCGAAGAAGAACTGGAAGCTTCCCGTGAAGAACAAATGGCAAAGGGTGATACACCTGTTTATGACGGGCGCTGCCGCAATCTTTCAGATGAAGAGCGTGCTGAATTAGAAGCGGAGGGACGCAAGCCTAGTATTCGCTTCTTAGTTCCTCAAGACCGTACCATTACGTTTGATGATATGGTAAAAGGAGAAGTTTCCTTTGAATCAAGCGGGTTTGGCGATTTTGTTATTGTAAAAAAGGACGGCATACCAACGTATAACTACGCGGTAGTAATCGATGATCACGAAATGGCGATCTCTCATGTATTAAGAGGAGATGACCATATTTCAAATACACCAAAACAGCTTTTAATCTACGATGCTTTAGGCTTTGAACAGCCTAAGTTTGGCCACACGACGCTTATCGTAAACGAAAACCGCAAAAAGTTAAGCAAACGTGACGAGTCTATCGTTCAATTCATTGAGCAGTATAAAGATCTAGGTTATCTTCCTGAAGCGCTGTTTAACTTTATCGCATTATTAGGATGGTCACCTGGCGGAGAAGAGGAAATCTTCAGCCGTGAAGAGTTTATTGAGATTTTTGATCCGAACCGCTTATCAAAGGCACCTGCCGTTTTTGATACGCAAAAGCTTGAATGGCTGAACAACCAGTATATGAAGAAGCAGGACGTTGAACGAATCGTTGACCTTTGCATGCCTCATCTTATAAAAGCAGGAAGAATCTCTGAAAACCCAAGTGCCCAAGAGCAAGAGTGGGTAACACGCCTTGTAGCTCTTCATCAGGAAAAAATGAGCTATGGTGCTGAAATCGTAGATCTTACCGAGCTTTTCTTCAAAGAAGAGATTGAATACGAAGGGGAAGCACTAGAAGTTCTTCAAGGCGAGGGTGTTCCATCTGTTATGGAAGCTTTCTTAAGCCAGGTTGAAAACAGTGAATCGTTTGAAGCAGAAGATATTAAATCGATGATGAAGGCAGTACAAAAGGAAACAGGACAAAAAGGGAAGAACTTATTCATGCCGATCCGTGTTGCGGCAACAGGACAGACGCATGGTCCAGATCTGCCGGCAGCGGTTTCTCTTTTAGGGAAAGACGTTATCGTAAAACGGCTAAATGCTGTGATCGCGAAAATTAATAAGTAATAAAAGTACACATTTTGCAAAGATTATAATATATTAAAAGAAACTTATTTTTAAAGACTAAAACGCAGATGAGGAAAGTAGGCTGGCGCCTTTTCATATTAGAGAGAACCATCACCGGCTGAAAGTGGTTCATGAAAATGCCTGCTGAAGTGCCCCTCGGAGTCCCATACTGAAACAGAAGTAGGCATGGGCGGCAGCTCCCCGTTACGGAGATTAAGGGAACAGGTAAGAAAATGTTTTTGATTTACCTGTTAAACAGAGTGGAACCGCGTCTAATTCAGCGTCTCTGTGTCATTCGGCACAGGGGCGTTTTTTATTTTATTCTAAAAGGTTGTTGCTGCTTAGGTTTTGTAAAAACTTCAAAGCAGTTGATTGGAGCGCAAGGTGCGAGACTCCTGCGGGACGAGTGGGACAGGTGAGACTCCTGAAGGCGCAAAGCGCCAGGAGGCTCACCGCCCGCCCCGCGGAAAGCGAGTACCTGGAGCGGAAATCAACCTCTCACATTCGGGGTTAGGTATTTTAATTTTTTTTGCAAGGAGGTTGGGAAGCGTGTTTTCAGCCATGAAGGAAGATATTAAGGTTGTATTTGAAAAAGATCCAGCCGCAAGAAGCTCATTGGAAGTAATCTTAACGTATTCAGGATTGCATGCTGTATGGGCACACAGACTGGCACATAAGTTATTTAAGCGCAATTTGCTGTTTTTAGCCCGTGTGATCTCTCAGATCAGCCGATTTTTCACCGGCATTGAAATCCATCCTGGAGCTCAAATCGGAAGAAGATTCTTTATCGATCACGGTATGGGAGTAGTAATCGGGGAGACATGTATCATCGGCAATGATGTGACAATCTATCAAGGTGTTACACTTGGCGGAACCGGAAAAGAAAAAGGAAAACGGCACCCGACATTAGAGGATTATGTTCTCGTTGCTACAGGTGCGAAGGTTTTAGGGAATATAACGATCGGGAAAAACTCAAAAGTCGGAGCGGGGTCAGTTGTTCTACAAAACGTACCGCCTAACGCAACAGTAGTCGGTATACCAGGGAAAGTCGTAATTAAAGACGGGATCAAAGTAGGTTGTGAACTAGACCACCGCGATCTGCCGGACCCGGTAGCTGATAAATTCAGAGAAATGCAGCTGGAAATGAAAAAGTTAAGTGAAGAATTGGAAAGAATGAAAAGAGGGAGTGAATTTAAATGAGCATTAAAATTTTTAACACGATGACCCGCCAAAAGGAACCGTTTGTACCTTTAGAAGAAGGCAAAGTAAAAATGTATGTATGCGGACCGACTGTATACAATTACATTCACATCGGCAATGCCCGTCCTGCTATCGTATTTGATACAGTCAGAAGATATCTGGAATACAGAGGGTATGATGTTCAGTTCATCTCCAATTTTACAGATGTTGATGACAAGCTGATTAGAGCAGCTAACGAAATGGGCAGCGATGTTCCGACGATTGCTGAAAAATTCATTAATGCTTATCACGAAGATACATGCGCATTAGGGGTTCAAAAAGCAGATGCACACCCACGTGTAACAGAAACGATTCCGGAGATTATTGAGTTCATCGAGAACTTGATAAATAAAGGATTTGCATATGAAGCTTCAGGTGATGTTTATTTTAAAACACGTTCGTTTGACGGCTACGGGAAGCTTTCTCATCAATCCATTGATGACCTGAAGTCTGGAGCAAGGATTGAAATCGGGGAGAAAAAAGAAGATCCGCTTGATTTTGTATTATGGAAAGCTGCGAAAGAAGGGGAGATCTCCTGGGAAAGTCCTTGGGGCAAAGGCCGCCCTGGGTGGCATATTGAATGTTCGGCTATGGCAAAAAAATATCTTGGTGATTCCATCGATATTCATGGAGGCGGACAGGACCTTGCATTCCCGCATCATGAAAACGAGATTGCACAATCAGAGGCATTAAATGAAGCTCCGATGGCTAAGTATTGGATGCATAATGGGTATATTAATATTGATAATGAAAAAATGTCCAAATCCCTGGGCAATTTCGTACTCGTTCACGACCTTGTTAAAGAACAGGATCCGCAAGTAATCCGCTTCTTTATGCTAGCTGTTCATTACCGCAACCCGATCAACTTCAGCCAGGAACTGCTGAATGTTGCAGAAACGAGCTTAAACAGAATCAGAACAGCTTATGAAAACTTGAAGCACCGTCTAACAGTTACAGCTGATTTAGCAGAAGACAATGAAAAATGGACAAAAGTAATCGAGGACACGAAAGCGAAGTTTATCACAGATATGGACGACGATTTTAATACAGCTAACGCGATCTCCATCCTGTTCGATTTTTCGAAAGAAGCTAACGTTTACTTGCAGGAAAAGAACACTTCAAAAGCTGTCATTACTAATTTTATTCATTTATTTGATGAACTTGCAGGAGTATTAGGATTGACGCTTCAAAAAGAAGAAGAGCTCTTAGACGAACAGATCGAAGCTCTTATTGAAGAAAGAAACAAGGCGCGCAAAGAAAAGAACTTTTCCCGTGCCGATGAAATTCGTGATCTGTTAAAAGAGCAGAACATCATCCTTGAAGATACCGCACAAGGTGTACGGTGGAAAAGAGATAAGTAAATGAGACTATCTGATGCAGACATCAAACAACTGAATGGGACCACGCTTGCTTATATGGGAGATGCGGTCATGGAGCAATTCGTGCGTGAGCATCTAATACGCAACGGACAGGTCAAACCGAATAAGCTTCATGTATCGGCAACAAAGTTTGTATCCGCAAAAGCCCAGGCAGGCATGGTCGTTCATTTGCTGGAAGAAAACTTTTTTACGGAAGAGGAAGTTGCAGTCATTAAACGCGGCCGCAACGCCAATCAAGGAACGGTTCCGAAAAATACGGATGTACAGACATACAGGCATGCAACAAGCTTTGAGGCGATTATCGGCTATTTATACTTACTGAACGAGCATGAACGGCTCAAATCAATAATGAAAACTGTTTTACCAGACAAACAAGATTGAGAGGGGGAAGGCTGAAGATGAGTGAAGAAAAAGAGCAAGAACTGATTATAGGCAGAAATCCGGTAATGGAGGTACTGCGCTCCGGCCGTGATATTAATAAAATTTTTGTAGGTGAAGGTTCGCAAAAAGGACCGGTTAGCACGATTGTGTCAATGGCTAAGAAACAAAATGTACTCGTTCAATATGTTCCAAAACAAAAACTCGACTCTCTTAGCGGGGGCGGAAATCACCAAGGAGTTGTCGCTGGTGTGGCTGCCTACACGTATGCAGATATCGATGATTTGTTTAAACTTGCCGAGGAACGTGGTGAAGAGCCCTTCTTTATTTTATTAGACGAGCTTGAAGATCCGCATAATTTAGGGTCGATCATGCGTACCGCTGATGCTGTTGGAGCACATGGGATCATTATTCCTAAAAGAAGATCTGTAGGTTTAACGGCAACAGTTGCAAAGGCATCTACAGGTGCGATTGAATACATTCCGGTTGTGCGTGTAACAAACCTTGTGCAGACGATGAAAGACCTGAAAGAAAGAGGCATGTGGTTTGCCGGAGCAGATATGAAAGGCAAAGATGATTACCGCCAGGCGAAATGGGACATGCCTTTAGGCCTCGTAATTGGAAGTGAAGGAAAAGGAATGGGAAGACTCGTGTCAGAAACGTGCGATTTTCTAGTCCAGCTGCCAATGAAGGGTAAGGTTACATCTCTTAATGCATCTGTTGCTGCCAGTCTGTTAATGTATGAGGTCTACCGCAACCGCTATCCGCTAGAATTGAAAAAATGAGAACACGCCAATATTTGATTGTTGACGGATACAACATCATTGGCGCATGGCCCGAACTTCGGGGCTTAAAAACTTCTGATTTTGCAAAAGCTAGAGATCTTCTGATTGAAAATATGGCAGAATACCAGGGTTCGACAGGGCATCAAGTAATCGTAGTATTTGATGCCCATCTCTCGCCTGGCACAGAAAAAAAGACAAAAAATTATCGGGTGGAAGTTATTTTCACACGGGAAAATGAAACAGCGGATGAGCGGATTGAACGGCTGGTCGGGGAGTTGAAATCGATAGACACACGTATATACGTTGCGACTTCTGACTCCACCGAACAATGGCAGATATTTGGCAAAGGTGCTCTCAGAAAATCTGCTAGAGAGTTAAAGAACGAAATGGATGAGATTCAGAAAGAGATTCATGTCTCCGTAAGCGAGAGAAAACGACGACAAAGCTCTTCCTCTATACATCTTTCGGATGAAATTGCCGAAATATTCGAAAGATGGAGAAGAGGGCAAAAATAAGGAATGTTGACGCTTTTGTGAACTATGAAGTATAATATTGCTATATTTTGCCGGTAAAAACCTGGTCGGGGGGATTGTCGTGAACATAGATCTCAAGGAACTGTCAGTAAGCGATTACGAGCTAATGGAAGATGAAAGCCTTGTGGAACTGGTTCATGAGGGAGACAGCGCAGCGTTAGAATATTTAATCAATAAATATAAAAACTTTGTTCGTGCCAAAGCGAGATCATACTTTTTAATCGGAGCAGACCGCGAAGATATTATCCAAGAAGGTATGATTGGACTTTATAAAGCAATTCGTGATTTTAAAGAGGACAAGCTGTCATCCTTTAAAGCTTTTGCCGAACTCTGTATTACAAGGCAAATGATTACTGCTATCAAAACAGCAACAAGACAAAAGCATATTCCGTTGAATTCATATGTATCATTGGACAAGCCCATCTACGATGAAGAGTCCGATCGTACACTAATGGATGTTATTTGTGGTACTAAAGTCACTGACCCGGAAGAACTCATTATCAATCAGGAAGAATTTGATGATATTGAGGTGAAGATGGGTGAGATCTTAAGTGACCTGGAACGCAAGGTTCTTATGCTGTACCTTGACGGAAGATCATATCAGGAAATCTCAGTGGATCTCGACAGACATGTGAAATCAATTGATAACGCACTGCAGAGAGTGAAGCGTAAATTAGAGCGGTATTTAGAACTAAGGGAAATTACATCGTAAGAGCGGGGAAGTGGCCCTGCTCTTTTTTTTAGATTTTTGTCTTAAGATCGGGCTAATGGCTGTGTGTTTAATTGCTCCACTTGCAAGTTGATTGGAGTGGAAGATGCGAGACTCCTGGGGAACGAGTGTGACAGGTGAGACTCCTAACAGCGCAAAGCGCTAGGAGGCTCACCGCACGCCCCCCGGAAAGCGAAGCATCTGTAACGGAAATCAACTACTTTCAAGACCTACAGTGTTAACCTAAACCGCTTTTTCCCTTTATTGACAAGCTTATACCCCTATGTTAATGTTTTAAAAGTAACATTGTAACGTGGATGAGTGGGTTTGTCGCACGAAAGGTGTTTATTTAGCATGAGAAAAAAAGTATTTTTAGCCTGTAAACAATGCTCAAAACGGAATTATACAACGATGAAGAACCAGCAAAACAATCCTGAACGAGTCGAGGTTAAGAAGTTTTGCAGCTACTGCAACGCTCATACCATTCACCAGGAAACGAAGTAAGCGAGCAAGCTTTTTTATAAATGTTTGAATGATTAAAGGCATGGGGGTTTATGAAGATGGCGGATGTTGCAGAAAAGACAAAGAAATCACCAGCAAAGTTTCTTTCTGATGTTAATAAGGAAATGAAGCGCGTCAGCTGGCCTAAGCGAAAAGAACTGTTTCGCTATACGGGGATTGTACTGTCAACTGTTGTAATTATGGCTTTGTTCTTCTGGGTTGTGGATCTAGGGATTTCACAAATCGTAGAGCTTATTTTAGGGTAGATTAGATACATCTTCTTTTGGATAGAATGCTAGAGTATTATCCATTTTAGGAGGGAAAGGACACGGGTCCCATCGTATGGAAAAAAATTGGTACGTAGTTCATACCTATTCAGGTTATGAAAACAAGGTAAAAGCAAACTTGGAAAAACGTTTAGAATCTATGGGGATGACAGATAAAATTTTCCGTGTACTTGTACCTGTAGAAGAAGAGACCGAAACAAAGAACGGCAAGACAAAAACAAGCATGAAAAAAGTTTTCCCTGGTTATGTACTGACAGAAATGATCATGACTGATGATTCATGGTACGTTGTACGTAATACACCAGGTGTAACTGGATTTGTCGGTTCTGCTGGTGCGGGTTCAAAACCAACGGCGCTATTGCCTGAGGAAGTAGAACATATTCTTAAAGGTATGGGTATGGAAGCGCCGCGCGTTGAAGTGGATTTCGAAATTAAGGAATCTGTAAAAGTGAAAGAAGGTCCTTTTGCTGACTTTGTTGGAACGATTGAAGAGATCGATGCAACAAAACGCAAGCTGAAGGTTCACGTAAATATGTTCGGCCGTGAAACACCTGTTGAACTCGAGTTTAACCAAGTCAGCAAGTTAAGTTAACAGTAATAATGGAAAAAGACTTGTAATCACCACTAAAAGGTGATAAAATTTTTTATGTTTGATATTTCTAATCAACTGCTTCTTCTCGTTTAGGAGGGGAAGCGTATTTTGAGTGGGAGGGTTTCGGCCCATAATACCACATCACGGACTTAAGGAGGTGTGTCGCGTGGCTAAAAAGGTTATTAAGATGGTAAAGCTTCAAATCCCTGCTGGTAAAGCAAACCCGGCACCGCCAGTTGGACCTGCACTAGGACAAGCTGGGGTAAACATCATGGGATTCTGTAAAGAATTCAACGCTCGTACTGCTGATCAAGCTGGTTTAATCATTCCGGTTGAAATCACGGTTTTCGAAGACCGTTCATTTACATTTATCACTAAAACTCCTCCAGCTGCTGTTCTTTTAAAGAAAGCTGCGGGAATCGAGTCAGGTTCAGGTGAGCCAAACAAGAAAAAAGTTGCGACTGTAAAGCGTGATAAAGTTCGCGAAATCGCAGAATCAAAAATGCCCGACCTAAACGCTGCTAGTGTTGAAGCTGCAATGCGTATGGTTGAAGGTACAGCGCGTAGCATGGGAATCGTTATCGAAGACTAATTCCATGCCTGATGTTTATTAGGTTGCGAGTAAATGGATGGGATCCTGCCGTTAACGGTTCGCAACCTTTATTCATGGAAAGCGTTTGAGTTGTGCTTTGAAAAGAGTGCAATAAGTGGGAGGAATATCCGCTAAACCACATAAGGAGGACAAAACAAATGGCAAACAAAGGTAAGAAGTACCAAGAAGCGGCTAAATTAGTAGACCGCACAAAAGCATATGAGCCTGCAGAGGCTATTGAGTTAGTTAAGAAAGCTGCTCCTGCTAAGTTTGACGAGTCTGTAGAAGTTGCAATTCGTTTAGGAGTAGACACTAAGAAAGCTGACCAGCAAGTTCGTGGAGCAGTAGTGCTTCCGAACGGAACTGGTAAAACTCAGCGTGTATTAGTTTTCGCTAAAGGCGAAAAAGCGAAGGAAGCGGAAGCTGCTGGAGCAGATCACGTTGGAGATTCTGACTACATCAACAAAATCCAACAAGGCTGGTTCGAGTTCGACGTAATCGTTGCAACTCCAGACATGATGGCTGAAGTTGGTAAACTTGGACGTGTTTTAGGACCTAAAGGCTTAATGCCAAACCCTAAAACAGGAACAGTTACATTTGAAGTTGAAAAAGCGATTAATGAAATCAAAGCTGGTAAAGTAGAATACCGTGTTGATAAAACTGGTAACGTACACGTTCCAATCGGTAAAGTATCTTTCGAAGCTGATAAGCTTGCAGAAAACCTTTCAACAATCATCGAAACATTGTTAAAAGTTAAGCCTGCAGCTGCAAAGGGAACTTACATGAAGAATGTAGCTATCTCTTCTACTATGGGACCTGGGATCAAAGTTAATCCAACTTCTTTCTCTGTAAAACGATAGTTGACAAACGGGTTTTAACCCGTTATATTATATACTGTTAAACACAAATGCATCAGATGAATGCCGTAGACAGCAGGAGCCATCAGGCTTAAAACTTTCCTGCCGAGGTGAAGCATCGATAAGCTCATTAGTATGTTACTTATGACTTTTAGATACTCACGCCTCCATGTCTCGACATGGAGGCTTTGTTTTTGAAACAAAACCTGCGGTGATGCAATCATTTTACAGGAGGTGTAATAATGAGCAGCATTTTAGAATCAAAAAAGCAAGTAGTATCTACGATCTCTGAAAAGTTACAAAAGAGCCAATCAACTATTCTTGTTGATTATCGTGGACTTACTGTTGCTGAGGTTACTGAACTTCGTAAGTCATTGCGTGATGCGGGAATCGAGTTTAAGGTATACAAAAACTCTATGGTCGTTCGCGCTGCTGAAGAAAATGACCTTAACCTATCAGAACACTTAACTGGTCCTACAGCGATCGCATTCTCTAATGAAGATGTTGTAGCTCCTGCTAAGATCCTTAACGACTTCGCTAAGAAACATGAAGCGCTTGAGATCAAAGCTGGTGTAATCGAAGGACGTATCGCGTCACTAGAAGAAGTGAAAGCTCTTGCTGAACTTCCGTCAAGAGAAGGACTTCTTTCTATGGTACTCAGCGTGCTTCAAGCACCTATCCGCAACTTTGCGTTGGCTACTAAAGCCGTTGCAGAACAAAAAGAAGAACAAGGCGCATAAGCTTTATCTTCAACCAATAACTTACATTCCATAAGGAGGAAATTATAATGTCTAAAGAGCAAATCATTGAAAGCTTAAAAACAATGACTGTTTTAGAGCTTAACGATCTAGTAAAAGCAATCGAAGAAGAGTTTGGTGTAACTGCTGCTGCTCCTGTAGCTGTAGCTGGTGGAGCTGCTGGTGGAGACGCTGCTGCTGAACAAACTGAATTCGACGTAATTCTTGCAAGCGGTGGAGCTTCAAAAATTAAAGTTATCAAAGTTGTTCGTGAACTTACAGGTCTTGGACTTAAAGAAGCGAAAGAACTTGTTGACGGTGCTCCAAAGCCAGTTAAAGAAGGCGTATCTAAAGAAGAAGCTGAAGAAATTAAAGCTAAGCTTGAAGAAGTTGGAGCTTCTGTTGAAGTTAAGTAATTCAAAAGAAAAGGTTCGCCCGATGGCGGACCTTTTTGTTTGTTTCACTTAATTTTTAGTAGATTTTTTTCTGGAAGGCTGTTGCTTTCAGTTTTATTATTCTCATCTTGCAAGTTGATTGGAATGCAAGGTGTGAGATCCTTGAAAATGAAAAACACATTTTCTTCGTGCGATGTCACGCTGTTGTAGCCTTCCTTGTCCTACGGGACGAGCGGTCAGGTGGAGACTCCTAATGGCGCAAAGCGGCAGGAGGCTCACCGTACGCCGCGTGGAAAGCGAGCAACCTGGAGTGGAAATCAACTACTAACAAAAGCATCTTTGTAGATAGGCTGTTAAAGAATTTTGGATCGGGAATACTGTCTTTATCAGATGGTAAGGAGAGTTGTTTAAAATGAAAAACCATTACTATTCAGAAACACCTGGGACAGAGAGCAAAAGGGAAACATGGGAATTTGAACTAAAAGGCGGAAAATTTAAATTCACGACTGATTCTGGAGTTTTTTCAAAAAAAGAAGTAGATTTCGGAAGCCGTGTTTTAATAGATTCTTTTATTTCTCCAGAAGTACCGGGTGATTATATAGATGTAGGCTGCGGATATGGTCCGATCGGACTTTCGCTTGCAAAAGCAGAACCCGGCCGAACTGTACAAATGATTGATATCAACGAACGTGCAATAGAACTTGCGAAAATAAATGCACAGCAAAACAAAATAGAAAATGTAAAGATTAAAAAAAGCTATTTGTTTGCTGAAGTTGCAGATGCCGACTTTGCTGCCGTTATTACAAACCCGCCGATCAGGGCAGGGAAGGCAGTTGTTCATCAGATTTTTGAAGAAGCTCATAAAAAACTCCGCACTGGAGGCGAGTTATGGGTAGTTATTCAAAAAAAGCAAGGTGCACTTTCTGCAATGGATAAAATAGAAGAATTATTCGGGCAAGTTGAAACGGCCGCAAAGAAAAAAGGTTATTATATTTTGCGCACAATAAAAGTTTGACTTGATAAAACCCGTATGATAGTATTATAAAATGCCAATGGATTCGCATTTTCCTGCTTATTTTTCGTGGTAAGCGAAAAAACGTTGATATATCAACGTTTTTTACTCATGTTTAGACGTATAGAATGTGAAAAAGTTGGACAAAATTATATAATCAGCTTTTGTCAAAATAGGAAAACTGCGGTTTTAAATTATGAAACCCTTTTTCTTTTTGTTTTCTAATGTTCTTAATAGAATGTTAGATAGAAATAAAAAACACGAAAAAAACGCTGGATTTGAGGGGTGAAGCAGTTGACAGGTCAACTAGTTCAGTTTGGACGCCACCGCCAACGAAGAAGTTATGCAAGAATTAGCGAAGTGCTTGAATTACCAAACTTAATTGAAATTCAAACCGCTTCCTATCAATGGTTTCTTGATGAGGGGTTACGTGAAATGTTCCGAGACATTTCGCCGATTGAAGATTTTACAGGGAACCTCGTTTTAGAGTTTATTGACTATAACTTAGGTGAGCCGAAGTATCCTGTAGATGAATCAAAAGAGCGCGATGTTACTTACGCTGCTCCGCTTCGTGTGAAAGTGCGTCTGATCAATAAAGAGACGGGCGAAGTAAAAGAGCAAGAAGTATTTATGGGAGATTTCCCGTTAATGACAGATACGGGAACCTTTGTGATCAACGGGGCAGAGCGTGTAATTGTATCACAGCTCGTTCGTTCACCAAGTGTTTACTATAGCGAGAAAATAGACAAAAACGGTAAAAAAGGTTTTACCGCTACTGTCATTCCAAACCGCGGTGCTTGGCTGGAGTTTGAAACCGATGCTAAGGACGTAGTTTATGTGCGTATTGACCGCACAAGAAAAATCCCGATTACCGTATTGCTTCGTGCTTTAGGGTTTGGGTCTGATCAAGAAATCATTGATTTGCTTGGAGAAGACGAGTATCTGCGTAACACGCTTGATAAGGATAATACAGAAGGAACTGAAAAGGCCCTTCTCGAAATCTATGAGCGTCTTCGTCCGGGAGAGCCGCCAACAGTAGATAATGCCAAAAGTTTATTAGATTCTCGTTTCTTTGATCCGAAACGCTATGACTTGGCGAATGTTGGACGCTACAAAATCAATAAGAAGCTTCATATAAAAAATAGATTGTTCAACCAGAAACTAGCTGAAACACTTGTTGATGCTGAAACTGGTGAAGTGATCGCAGAAGAGGGTACAGTGCTTGACCGCAGAACGCTTGATAAGATTATTCCTGCGTTAGAAAGCGGAGTAGGCTTCAAAACTGTTACACCTGCAGGCGGAGTTGCTGAAGATCAGGACATCGCTTTGCAATCTATTAAAATCTATGCGCCTGATGATCAAGAAGGCGAAAGAATCATTAATGTTATCGGGAACGGTCTTGTTGATAAGGAAATTAAAAACATAACTGTTTCAGACATTATTGCTTCAATTAACTATTTCTTTAACTTACTGCATCAAGTAGGTAATACAGATGATATTGACCATCTTGGAAACCGCCGTCTTCGTTCAGTTGGTGAGCTATTGCAGAACCAATTCAGAATCGGACTTTCCAGAATGGAGCGTGTTGTTCGTGAACGTATGTCCATTCAGGACACGAACGCGATCACACCTCAAGCTTTAATCAATATTCGTCCTGTAATTGCTTCAATTAAAGAATTCTTCGGAAGCTCACAGCTTTCACAGTTCATGGATCAAACGAACCCGCTTGCTGAATTGACGCATAAACGACGTCTATCTGCACTAGGGCCAGGTGGTCTTACACGTGAACGTGCAGGCTTCGAAGTTCGTGACGTTCACTACTCTCACTATGGTCGTATGTGTCCGATTGAGACGCCGGAAGGTCCGAACATCGGGTTGATTAACTCGCTTTCTTCTTATGCGAAAGTAAATCAGTATGGTTTCATTGAAACTCCATATCGACGAGTTGATCCTGAAACTGGCCGTGTAACGAGCCGTATCGATTACCTGACTGCCGACGAAGAAGATCTTTACGTTGTGGCACAGGCGAACTCATTGCTTGGCGAAGATGGAGAATTCCTAAACGAAGACGTAATTGCACGTTTCCGTGGCGATAACACAGTTGTTAAACGCGAACGCATCGACTACATGGATGTATCGCCGAAACAGGTTGTATCAGCTGCGACAGCATGTATTCCGTTCTTGGAAAACGATGACTCCAACCGTGCCCTAATGGGAGCGAACATGCAGCGTCAGGCTGTACCATTGCTTGTTCCTGAGTCACCGGTCGTCGGTACAGGAATGGAGCACGTATCAGCGAAAGACTCCGGAGCTGCAGTTATATGTAAGCACGAAGGAATTGTTGAACGTGTTACAGCTAAACAAGTACAAGTACGCCGCATTAAAGAAGTAGATGGCAAGGAAGTTTCTGGCGACCTTGACACTTACAACATGCTTAAATTTATTCGTTCCAACCAAGGAACTTGTTATAACCAGCGTCCGATCGTGAGCACTGGTGACCGAGTAACCAAAGGGGAGATCCTAGCGGATGGACCTTCAATGGAGAAAGGTGAACTTGCTTTAGGACGCAACGTACTTGTTGCCTTCATGACTTGGGAAGGTTACAACTACGAGGATGCTGTTATCATGAGCGAGCGTCTTGTAAAAGACGATGTTTACACTTCTATTCATATTGAAGAATATGAATCAGAAGCACGTGATACGAAGCTTGGACCGGAAGAAATCACTCGTGATATTCCAAACGTCGGAGAAGATGCATTACGCAACCTGGATGAGCGCGGAATTATCCGTGTTGGTGCAGAAGTGAAAGACGGGGACATCTTAGTTGGTAAAGTAACACCTAAAGGGGTTACGGAATTGACTGCGGAAGAACGTCTATTGCATGCAATCTTCGGAGAAAAAGCTCGTGAAGTTCGTGATACTTCATTGCGTGTGCCTCATGGCGGCGATGGAATTATCCTGGATGTTAAAGTATTCAACCGTGAAGACGGCGATGAACTTCCTCCTGGTGTGAATCAGCTCGTTCGTGCATACATCGTGCAAAAACGTAAGATTCATGAAGGGGATAAAATGGCCGGCCGACATGGTAACAAAGGTGTAATTTCAAAAATTATGCCTGAAGAAGATATGCCATATCTTCCTGATGGAACACCAGTTGACATCATGTTGAACCCATTAGGGGTACCTTCCCGTATGAACATCGGTCAGGTATTGGAGCTTCATCTTGGAATGGCTGCACGCCAGCTAGGAATTCATGTTGCAACACCGGTATTCGATGGTGCGCGTGAGGAAGATGTATGGTCTACGATCGAAGAAGCCGGAATGGCTCGCGATGGTAAAACGGTACTTTATGACGGACGTACAGG
This sequence comes from Fictibacillus sp. NPDC058756, assembly GCF_042746035.1. Classification (NCBI taxonomy): domain Bacteria; kingdom Bacillati; phylum Bacillota; class Bacilli; order Caryophanales; family Fictibacillaceae; genus Fictibacillus; species Fictibacillus sp. NPDC058756. Next base: position 25,214 of record NZ_JBHYPU010000005.1, read on the forward strand.
TGCTGCGTTTGATAACCGTGTATCAGTTGGTGTCATGTATATGATCAAACTGGCTCACATGGTTGACGATAAGCTTCATGCCCGTTCAACTGGACCTTACTCACTTGTTACACAGCAGCCTCTTGGCGGTAAAGCGCAATTTGGAGGCCAGCGTTTCGGGGAGATGGAAGTATGGGCGCTTGAAGCATATGGGGCTGCTTACACACTTCAGGAAATTCTTACGGTTAAGTCCGATGATGTTGTCGGCCGTGTGAAAACGTATGAAGCCATCGTTAAAGGTGAAAACGTTCCTGAACCAGGTGTTCCAGAATCATTTAAAGTATTGATCAAAGAACTTCAATCTCTAGGAATGGATGTTAAGATCTGTTCTGGAGATGACAAGGAAATTGAAATGAGAGAGCTTGATGATGAAGACGATCAGGCAAGCGAAAAATTAAATCTAAATCTTGAGTCTTACACTGCGAATGACTAAACCAGGATATCAAAAGGGAGGTACGCTCCTTGATAGACGTAAATAATTTTGAGTATATGAAAATTGGTCTTGCTTCGCCGGACAAAATCCGGTCGTGGTCAAGAGGGGAAGTAAAGAAACCTGAAACAATCAACTACCGTACACTTAAGCCTGAGAAAGACGGCTTGTTCTGCGAAAGAATTTTTGGTCCTACTAAAGACTGGGAATGTCATTGTGGAAAATACAAGCGCGTCCGTTATAAAGGTGTCGTTTGTGACCGTTGTGGTGTTGAAGTAACAAGAGCTAAAGTTCGACGTGACCGTATGGGTCACATCGAGCTTGCTGCTCCTGTTTCCCACATCTGGTATTTCAAAGGAATTCCAAGCCGTATGGGTCTTGTTTTGGATATGTCTCCAAGAGCATTAGAGGAAGTTATCTATTTTGCATCTTACGTTGTTACAGAAACAGGGGATACTCCGCTTGAGAAGAAACAATTGCTCTCTGAAAAGGAATACCGCACATACCGTGAAAAGTATGGAAAAGGATTTACTGCCCAAATGGGTGCAGAGGCAATTAAACGTCTTTTAGAAGATATCGACGCTGAAAAAGAAGTTGATATGCTGAAAGAAGAGCTTAAAACTGCACAAGGGCAACGCCGTACACGTGCAATTAAGCGTTTGGAAGTATTAGAAGCATTCCGTCACTCGGGTAACCATGCTGACTGGATGATTCTTGAAGTACTTCCGGTTATCCCACCGGAATTGCGTCCGATGGTTCAGCTTGATGGCGGACGTTTCGCTACTTCTGACCTTAACGACCTTTACCGTCGTGTTATCAACCGTAACAACCGTTTGAAGCGTCTATTAGATCTAGGTGCTCCTAACATTATCGTTCAAAATGAAAAACGTATGCTTCAAGAAGCAGTTGATGCTTTAATCGATAATGGCCGTCGCGGCCGTCCGGTTACAGGACCAGGAAACCGTCCGCTTAAATCACTTTCACACATGCTGAAAGGGAAACAAGGGCGTTTCCGTCAAAACTTACTTGGTAAGCGTGTTGACTACTCTGGTCGTTCGGTTATCGTTGTAGGACCGAACTTAAAGATGTATCAATGCGGTCTGCCGAAAGAAATGGCACTTGAATTGTTTAAGCCGTTTGTTATGAAAGAACTCGTATCAAAAGGTCTTGCTCATAACATCAAGAGTGCTAAACGCAAGGTAGAACGTGTTCAGCCTGAAGTCTGGGATGTTTTAGAAGAAGTTATTCGCGAACACCCTGTACTTCTAAACCGTGCACCTACACTTCACAGACTTGGTATTCAAGCATTTGAACCAACTCTGGTTGAAGGACGCGCGATCCGTCTTCACCCGCTTGTTTGTACAGCTTACAACGCTGACTTCGATGGTGACCAAATGGCGGTTCACGTACCTTTATCTGCTGAAGCACAAGCAGAAGCTCGCATCTTAATGCTTGCTGCCCAAAACATCTTGAACCCGAAAGATGGTAAGCCAGTAGTAACACCTTCACAGGATATGGTATTAGGTAACTACTACCTGACTCTAGAGCGTGCAGGAGCTATTGGTGAAGGTTCAGTATTTAAAGACATTAATGAGGCGATTATCGCTTACGAAAACGGATATGTTCACCTGCATACAAGAATTGCAGTGCCGGTATCGAGTCTTAACAAAGAATCGTTTACGGAAGAACAACAATCAAAGCTTCTTATGACAACAGTAGGTAAATTGTTATTTAACGAGATCCTGCCGCCGTCATTCCCGTACATTAACGAGCCAACAACTACGAACCTTCAAGTGGAAACACCTGAAAAGTATTTCTTAGATCCGGCTTCTAATGTAAAAGAAGAGATTCAAAAGCATGAAGAGATTGTTCCTTTCAAGAAAGGTATTCTTGGTAAGGTCATCGCTGAAGTCTTTAAACGATTCAAAATCACTGAAACGTCTAAAATGCTTGACCGGATGAAGGACTTAGGATTCAAATATTCGACGCGCGCTGGTATCACGATCGGTGTTTCTGACATCGTAGTATTACCTGAAAAGCAAGATATCCTTAAGATTGCCGAAGAAAAAGTAGTGAACGTTACGAAGCAATTCAGACGTGGTTTAATCACAGAAGAAGAGCGTTACGAGCGTGTAATTAACATTTGGAGTTTGGCGAAAGACGAAATCCAAAATAAATTGATGGGTACACTTGATAAGCGCAACCCGATCTTTATGATGAGTGATTCCGGTGCCCGTGGTAACGCATCTAACTTTACGCAGCTGGCGGGTATGCGTGGATTGATGGCTAACCCGGCTGGTAAAATCATCGAGCTTCCAATCAAATCAAGTTTCCGTGAAGGACTAACAGTACTCGAGTACTTTATCTCTACTCACGGAGCGCGTAAAGGTCTTGCCGATACAGCCCTTAAAACGGCTGACTCAGGTTACCTTACTCGCCGTCTTGTTGACGTTGCTCAAGATGTTATTGTACGTGAAGATGACTGCGGAACTGACCGCGGCTTAGAAGTTGCCGCTATTAAAGAAGGCAACGAAGTGATCGAGCCGCTTCATGAACGTTTAATCGGACGTACAGCTTATAAAAAGGTATTCCATCCAGAAACAAAAGAAGTACTTGCGGATGTTAACGAATTGATTACAGAAGATATGGCTGCTTACATTGAGGAAGTAGGCGTACAAGCTGTAACAATCCGATCTGTATTTACTTGTGACACTCGTCATGGCGTATGTAAAAAATGTTATGGACGCAACCTTGCAACAGGCTCTGACGTTGAAGTCGGGGAAGCTGTTGGAATCATCGCTGCACAATCAATCGGTGAGCCGGGTACACAGCTTACAATGCGTACCTTCCATACAGGTGGGGTAGCAGGAGACGATATTACACAAGGTCTTCCGCGTATCCAGGAATTGTTCGAAGCGCGTAATCCGAAAGGTCAAGCTGTTATTTCCGAGCTTGAAGGTACGGTTGTCGGCGTGAACGACAATAAGGATAAGCGTGAAGTTGTTGTCCAAGGTGAAATCGAATCTAGATCTTACACAATTCCATTCGGTGCCCGTATTAAGGCAGTTGAAGGAGATAAAGTAGTCGCAGGTCAAGTATTGACTGAAGGTTCGATTGACCCGAAAGAATTAATTAAAGTCCGCGGTGCGGAAGGCGTACAGGAATACCTTCTGCGTGAGGTACAGAAAGTTTACCGTATGCAAGGGGTAGAAATCGGAGATAAGCACGTTGAAGTAATGGTTCGCCAAATGCTTCGTAAAGTGCGCATCATCGATTCTGGTGATTCTCAAGTACTTCCAGGAGCTCTTATGGACATCCATGCATTTACGGATGTTAACCGCAGTGTGCTTCTTGAAGGCGGAACTCCTGCTACAGGACGTCCGGTGCTTCTTGGTATTACAAAAGCATCACTTGAAACTGAATCGTTCCTTTCTGCTGCATCGTTCCAAGAGACTACTCGAGTTCTTACAGACGCTGCTATCAAAGGAAAGCGTGATGAATTGCTCGGACTTAAAGAAAACGTTATTATCGGTAAGCTGATTCCGGCTGGAACGGGTATGAATCGTTACAGAAACATCGGAATTAATTCTCCGGTAGTTGAAGAAGAGAACAGCGAAGAGGCAGAACTGCCTACAGAACTTGTTTCTCAAGATTAATAAATGAGATGTTGACATTGGGAGTGCATCGGTGATATTATTACGGATGTGCTCCTAAGAATTGTTACTTTGGAGGATATTTGTATGTCTTATGAAAAAGTGACACAGGCTTCTGAAATTATCGTAGGTACTAAGCAAACAATCAAGGCTTTACAAAACGGCGAAGTCAAAGAACTGGTCGTTGCGGAAGATGCTGATTTTCGGGTAACAAGCAAAGTATTGCAGATTGCCGAAGAAAAGCAAGTGCCGATCGTAAAGGTTGATTCCATGAAAAAGCTTGGAAAAGCATGCGGTATAGATGTCGGGGCCGCAACTGTTGCGATAAAAGGATAAAATTACTGTTTTTGCGATGAGCAAAGATTAACGCTCCGCTCGCAAAAACTTTCTTTTGTCCCAAAATGAACCACCTGGGTCGGTGGCATTACAAAACAAGAGAGGAGGAAATTCAAATGCCTACAATTAACCAATTAGTACGCAATGGTCGTGTTTCTAAAACAAAGAAATCTGACTCTCCTGCGTTAAATAAAGGTTATAACAGCTTCAAGAAGTCCCAAACTAACGTTTCATCTCCGCAAAAGCGTGGAGTTTGTACGCGTGTTGGTACTATGACTCCTAAGAAGCCGAACTCGGCGCTTCGTAAATATGCCCGTGTTCGTCTAACAAACGGAATCGAAGTTACAGCTTACATTCCTGGTATCGGTCACAACCTTCAAGAGCACAGTGTTGTTCTTATCCGTGGAGGACGTGTAAAAGATTTACCAGGGGTACGTTACCACATCGTTCGTGGTGCACTTGATACGGCTGGTGTTACTAACCGTATGCAAGGTCGTTCTAAGTACGGAACGAAGCGTCCAAAGGAAGCTAAGAAATAATATTTTTAACAAAAATAAAACAACTATAAGAAAGGAGGGGACCACATGCCACGTAAAGGACCTGTTGCTCGTCGTGATGTGTTACCTGATCCAATTTACAAGTCCAAGCTTGTAACTCGTCTAATCAATAAAATTATGATTGACGGTAAGAGAGGGGTAGCTCAAACAATCTTGTATAATGCGTTTGAACTTATTAAAGAACGTACAAACCAAGATCCTATGGAAGTGTTTGAACAAGCTCTTAAAAATATCATGCCTGTTCTTGAAGTTCGTGCTCGTCGTGTTGGTGGTGCTAACTACCAAGTACCGGTTGAAGTTCGCCCAGAGCGTCGTACAACTTTAGGACTTCGTTATTTAACGAACTACTCTCGTCTACGCGGAGAAAAGACAATGGAAGAACGTCTTGCTTACGAGATTATGGATGCTGCTAACAATACTGGTGCTTCAGTTAAGAAGCGCGAAGATATGCACAAAATGGCAGAAGCAAACAAAGCGTTTGCTCACTACCGCTGGTAAAATCATAGAGACAGTTTTCGGACTGTCTCTAAAACACTATAAAAATTCCTTTGCATAAGGAAGGAGAGAAATTCATGGCTAGAGAATTCTCCTTAAAAAATACTCGTAATATCGGTATCATGGCTCACATCGATGCTGGTAAAACAACGACTACTGAACGTGTACTTTATTATACTGGCCGTATCCACAAAATTGGTGAAACTCATGAAGGAGCTTCACAAATGGACTGGATGGAGCAGGAACAAGAGCGTGGAATCACGATTACTTCCGCTGCTACAACTGCTCAATGGAAAGGTCACCGTGTCAACATCATTGATACACCAGGTCACGTAGACTTTACAGTTGAAGTAGAACGTTCATTACGTGTATTAGACGGAGCGGTTGCTTTACTTGATGCTCAATCAGGTGTAGAACCACAAACAGAAACTGTATGGCGTCAGGCTACTACTTACGGAGTACCTCGTGTAGTATTCGTAAACAAAATGGACAAGATTGGTGCGGATTTCTTATACTCCGTAAAAACCATTCATGACCGCCTTGGTGCTAACGCTCATCCGATCCAATTACCGATCGGTGCGGAAGACCAATTCGAAGCAATCATCGACTTAGTTGAAATGAACGCTGTATTCTACGGAAACGATCTTGGTACTGATATCGAAGTTCGTGAAATTCCTGAAGAGCACATGCCTTTAGCTGAAGAATACCGCAACAAATTAGTTGAAGCGGTAGCTGAGCTAGATGAAGAAATGATGATGAAGTACTTAGAAGGCGAAGAGATTACGAAAGAAGAACTTAAAGCAGGTATCCGTCAAGGTACTTGTGACGTTGAGTTCTACCCAGTAATGTGTGGATCAGCATTTAAGAACAAAGGTGTTCAGCTTATGCTTGACGCTGTTCTTGATTATCTTCCATCGCCGGTTGATGTACCAGCTATTAAAGGTGTTCTTCCAGATTCAGAAGAAGAAGTAACTCGCGAATCAAGTGACGAAGCTCCGTTCTCAGCACTTGCATTTAAAGTTATGACTGATCCTTATGTTGGTAAGTTAACATTCTTCCGAGTGTACTCTGGTACATTAAACTCTGGATCATACGTACAGAACTCTACTAAAGGAAAGCGCGAGCGTGTTGGACGTATACTTCAAATGCACGCAAACTCCCGTGAAGAGATCTCTGTCGTGTACGCTGGAGATATCGCAGCTGCTGTAGGTCTTAAAGATACTACAACTGGTGATACACTTTGTGATGAAAAGAACCTTGTTATCTTAGAATCCATGGTATTCCCAGAGCCGGTAATCTCACTATCTATCGAGCCGAAGTCTAAAGCAGACCAAGACAAGATGGGTATGGCGCTTGCTAAGCTTGCTGAAGAAGATCCAACATTCCGTACTGAAACAAACGAAGAAACTGGACAAACGATCATCGCAGGTATGGGTGAACTTCACCTTGATATCCTAGTTGACCGTATGCGCCGCGAATTCAAGGTTGAAGCTAACGTGGGTGCTCCTCAGGTTGCTTACCGTGAAACAATTCGCCAAGCTGCTAAAGTTGAAGGTAAATTCGTTCGTCAGTCTGGTGGTCGTGGACAATACGGTCACGTTTGGATTGAATTCGAGCCAGGTGAAGAAGGATCTGGATTCGTATTTGAAAACAAAATCGTTGGTGGGGCAGTTCCTCGTGAATACATCCCTGCAGTACAAAATGGTATCGAAGAATCAATGAAAAACGGTATGCTTGCTGGTTTCCCATTACTTGACCTTAAAGCTCGTATCGTTGATGGATCTTACCATGATGTTGACTCCAACGAAATGGCGTTTAAGATTGCCGGTTCAATGGCACTTAAGAACGCAAAAGCAAAATGTGATCCTGCTATTCTTGAGCCGATCATGAAAGTTGAAGTAACGGTTCCTGAAGAGTATATGGGAGACATCATGGGTGACGTAACTTCCCGTCGTGGACGTGTTGAAGGTATGGAAGCTCGTGGTAATGCACAAATCGTTAAAGCGATGGTTCCACTTGCTGAAATGTTCGGTTATGCAACTAGCTTGCGTTCTCGTACACAAGGCCGTGGTACTTACTCAATGCACTTCGATCACTACGAAGAAGTACCTAAGTCAATTTCTGAAGAAATCATCAAAAAAGCAACTGGAGCTTAATCTCCCCGGTTGTAAGAATCAACATTTTCATGTAATCTAAAATGGGCAGCATAACCTGTCTGTTTTAAATAAAAAAACTACTATATGTAACCATATTTAAGGAGGAATCTTTCTCATGGGTAAAGAGAAATTTGATCGTTCCAAAACGCATGCTAATATTGGTACTATTGGTCACGTTGACCATGGTAAAACAACTTTAACAGCTGCTATCTCTACTGTTCTTGCTAAGAAAAACGGTAAAGGTGTAGCAATGGCTTATGACCAAATCGACGGTGCTCCAGAAGAGCGCGAGCGCGGAATCACAATCTCAACTGCACACGTTGAGTATGAAACTGATTCTCGTCACTATGCACACGTTGACTGCCCAGGACATGCTGACTATGTTAAGAACATGATCACTGGTGCAGCACAAATGGATGGTGGGATCCTAGTAGTATCTGCTGCTGACGGCCCAATGCCACAAACTCGTGAGCACATCCTTCTTTCTCGTCAAGTAGGTGTACCTTACCTTGTTGTATTCATGAACAAGTGTGACATGGTTGACGACGAAGAACTTCTTGAGCTAGTTGAAATGGAAGTACGTGACCTTCTTTCTGATTACGACTTCCCTGGAGATGACATCCCTGTAATTAAAGGCTCAGCTCTTAAAGCTCTTGAAGGAGACGCTGAGTGGGAAGCTAAAATTCTAGAACTAATGGACGCGGTGGATTCTTATATCCCAACTCCTCCACGTGACGTTGATAAGCCATTCATGATGCCAGTTGAGGATGTATTCTCAATCACTGGTCGTGGTACAGTTGCTACTGGACGTGTTGAGCGTGGACAAGTTAAAATTGGTGACGTAGTTGAGATCCTTGGTCTTACTGAAGAGCCAAAATCAACTACTGTAACTGGTGTTGAAATGTTCCGTAAGCTTCTTGACTATGCTGAAGCTGGTGACAACATTGGTGCACTTCTTCGTGGGGTTTCTCGTGAAGATGTTGAGCGTGGACAAGTTCTTGCTAAGCCAGGTACTGTTAAAGCTCACACTAAGTTCAAATCAGAAGTTTATGTTCTTTCAAAAGAAGAGGGTGGACGTCACACTCCATTCTTCTCTAACTACCGTCCTCAGTTCTACTTCCGTACAACTGACGTAACTGGTATCATCCAACTTCCTGAAGGCGTAGAAATGGTAATGCCTGGAGATAACGTTGAGATGACTGTAGAACTAATCGCTCCAATCGCTATCGAAGAAGGAACTAAGTTCTCTATTCGTGAAGGTGGACGTACAGTTGGTGCAGGCGTAGTTGCAACAATCACTGAGTAATCTTATTACTCTTTAATAAAGCACTCTCCATTTGGAGGGTGCTTTTTTGTATGTTTTGACTTGTCTTTTCTTTGTTGCTCTTGGGAGTGGTTGACTTCTGTTCCAGGATGCTCGCTTTCCGCGGGGCGGGCGGTGAGCCTCCTTGCGCTTTGCGCCATTAGGAGTCTCACCTGTCCTCTTCAGGGGTGTATTCTTGCTCCTGCGTCTACAAGTAAATGCTACCGATGTGAGCTTCCTCGTCGCATGCCTAGCGAGAAGCTTCTCATGTGGTAGGCACGCACCTTGCACTCCAGTCAACTTGTCTAAGGAGAGAAATGGACAAAGTAACGCTAAAACAACTATCTATTATAAGAGAGCATTCAATATGAAGAAAAAGGATCGAATAAGATCGGTAAAAACAATTTGGTACCAATTATTAAAGAAAACATGTTTATTGATAGATAAAAGAAGGAAAAAATATTTTTCTCCTGGTTCGCTATGTTTAAGGGTATAGAAACATAACGTAAGCAGTTTTTACTTCTTGATTTCATTGATATCAACAATAATTCCACGGTTATCAGTAATAATCCCACGAAAAGCAATATAATCCCACGAAAAATCTCAGTAATCCCACGTAAAACTTGAAAAAACCACGAGTCGACAAATCGCTACTTTCAAAGCCGAAGGAGATAAACCTATATTTAAATCTGGTTCACCAACCCACCAACCCTGCGTATCCAAATAGACCAGCTCATTATTCTCCACAGCAAAACCTCTTATATATAGAAGAAACACATTCAAACGTGTAAAAGAAGAAAAAGGAAGTTGAAATCCTGGCATAAAGTCTCTATAATAGAAAAAGTGCGATTAACAATAAATAAATGCAAATAAAACTTGCATTAGGCATTGATTTTCTCTATAATGAGTAATGTTGGTCATTCACTGCGATGATTCGGAAGGTTGCTGACACACCAGGCCCCTTTGCCATGGCTGGTGACATCAGGTTGAATTTCCGTGGAGCAATGTCTGTTTATCAAAATAGGCGAATAAAGGAGGGAAAATAATGGCAAAGCAAAAGATTCGTATCCGTTTAAAGGCGTATGATCACAGAATTCTTGATCAATCAGCTGAAAAAATCGTTGAAACTGCTAAGCGTTCAGGAGCAAAGGTATCAGGTCCAATCCCGCTACCTACTGAGAAAGCGATCTATACGATCCTTCGTGCAGTTCATAAGTACAAGGACTCTCGTGAGCAGTTCGAAATGCGTACTCATAAGCGCTTGATCGACATTATCGAGCCAACACCACAAACTGTTGATTCATTAATGCGTTTGGATCTGCCGTCTGGTGTAGACATCGAAATTAAACTATAATTTCACGTTTGCTTTATATAATTATTTTACTTACAAATAGGAGGTGTGACGAATGACCAAAGGAATCTTAGGTAAAAAAATTGGTATGACTCAAGTTTTCGCTGAAAACGGAGATCTTATCCCAGTTACTGTAGTAGAAGTAACTCCTAACGTTGTTCTTCAAAAGAAATCCGTAGAGAACGATGGCTACGAAGCTATCCAGCTTGGATTTGACGATAGAAAAGAATCTCGTACTATTAAGCCGCAAGCAGGTCATGCTGCTAAAGCTAGCACGAGCCCTAAGCGCTACGTTAAGGAATTCCGCAATGTTGATGCTGCGGGATACGAAGTTGGTCAGGAAGTCAAGGTTGATATTTTTGCAGAAGGTGACGCTGTAGACGTTACTGGTACATCTAAAGGAAAAGGATTCCAAGGTGTTATCAAACGTCACGGGCAATCACGCGGGCCAATGAGCCACGGTTCCCGTTACCACCGTCGTCCTGGTTCAATGGGTGCAGTTGACCCTAACCGTGTTTTCAAAGGGAAAGCATTGCCTGGACGTACTGGCGGAGATACAGTAACTGTACAAAACTTAGAAGTTGTAAGAGTTGATACAGAACGTAATCTTCTATTAATTAAAGGTAACGTGCCTGGAGCGAAAAAGAGCTACGTTACAATTAACTCTGCTGTTAAAGCAAAGGATGCTAAATAAGGAAGGAGGACAATCTGATGCCAAAAGTAGCATTATTTAAACAAGATGGTACTCAAGCTGGCGATATCGAATTAAACGAATCCGTTTTCGGTATTGAACCAAATAAAAGCGTGCTTTTCGACGCTGTTATTATGCAGCAAGCATCACAGCGCCAAGGAACACATGATGTAAAGAACCGTTCCGAAGTTGCTGGTGGTGGACGCAAGCCATGGAAACAGAAAGGTACTGGACGTGCTCGTCAAGGATCTATCCGTTCTCCGCAATGGGTTGGCGGTGGAGTGGTTTTCGGACCAACACCAAGAAGCTATTCTTACAAATTACCTAAGAAGGTTCGTCGCTTAGCTATTAAATCAGCGCTATCTTCTAAGGTTCTAGATAATGACTTGATCGTTTTAGAAGGACTTGCATTCGATGCTCCTAAAACAAAGGAAATGAAGCAAGTGCTTGCAAATCTATCCGCAGATCGTAAAGCTTTAGTTGTAACGGCTGATTACAATGACGCTGTTGCATTATCTGCACGTAACATCCCTGGCGTAACAGTTGTTACGGCTAACGGCGTTAGTGTTCTTGACGTGTTAAACCACGACAAGCTTCTTATGACTAAAGACGCTGTGGAAAAAGTAGGGGAGGTGCTCGCATAATGGAAGCTCGTGATGTGATTAAGCGCCCCGTTATTACAGAGCGTTCTACTGAAATAATGGCTGACAAAAAATACACGTTCGAAGTAAATCCTCGTGCTACTAAGACTCAAATCAAAGGCGCACTAGAAGAAATCTTTGGCGTAAAAGTACAAACAGTAAACACTGCTAACTACAAAGGTAAGTTCAAGCGTGTAGGCCGTCATACTGGTTATACATCAAAACGTAAAAAAGCAGTAGTTACACTAACTCCAGAAAGCAAAGAACTCGACTTTTTTGAAGGAGTTTAAAAAGAACTCGTAAAGGAGGGAAAATACAATGGGTATCAAAAAGTTTAAACCGACAACTAACGGTCGTCGTAACATGTCTCAGCTTGACTTTGCTGAAATCACGACTGACCAGCCAGAAAAATCCTTGCTTGCTCCTCTTAGCAAAAAAGCTGGGCGTAACAACCAAGGTAAACTAACTGTTCGTCACCAAGGTGGAGGACACAAGCGTAAGTATCGTATCATCGATTTCAAACGTAACAAAGATGGAATACCAGGTCGCGTTGCTACAATCGAGTACGATCCAAACCGTACAGCAAACATCGCTCTAATCCATTACGCAGATGGTGAGAAGCGTTATATCCTAGCTCCTAAAGGAATTAAGGTTGGACAAGAAATCATGTCTGGTACTGAAGCTGACATCAAAGTAGGTAATGCTTTACCGTTAGCTAACATTCCTGTAGGTTCTACAATTCACAACATCGAACTTAAGCCTGGTAAAGGTGGACAATTAGCTCGTTCAGCTGGTGCTGAAGCTCAACTTCTTGGTAAAGAAGAAAGATATGCGCTAGTTCGTCTTGGTTCTGGTGAAGTTCGTATGATCCTTCTTACTTGCCGTGCAACAATCGGTCAAGTTGGTAACTTAGAACATGAACTTGTAAACGTTGGTAAAGCAGGTCGTTCTCGCTGGAAGGGTATCCGCCCAACAGTTCGTGGTTCTGTAATGAACCCTAACGATCACCCGCACGGTGGTGGTGAAGGACGCGCTCCAATCGGACGTAAATCACCAATGTCTCCATGGGGCAAACCAACTCTTGGATATAAAACTCGTAAGAAAAACAGCCAAACTGACAAGTACATTGTACGTCGTCGCAAAAAATAATGTGATTGTCCTACGGTTCAATCGAGCCGTAGCGCAAACACAAAGGGAGGTTCTCAAATGGGTCGCAGTTTGAAAAAAGGGCCTTTTGTAGATGACCACTTGATGAAAAAGGTCGAGGCACTTAATGAATCTAACGACAAGAAAGTAGTTAAAACTTGGTCTCGTCGTTCTACGATTTTCCCTGACTTCATCGGTCACACAATCGCTGTTTATGATGGTCGTAAGCACGTGCCGGTATATGTAACAGAAGATATGGTCGGTCACAAGCTAGGTGAATTCGCACCTACTCGTACTTACAAAGGCCATGCAGCTGATGATAAGAAAACTAGACGTTAATTGAGGGGAGGTACACAAAATGGAAGCAAAAGCAATTGCTAAACAAGTGCGTATTGCTCCTCGTAAAGCTCGTATCGTTATCGACTTGATTCGAGGCAAGCAAGTAGGTGAAGCACTTGCGATTCTACGTTTGACGCCTAAAGCAGCTTCTCCTGTAATCGAAAAGGTGCTTAAGTCTGCTATTGCAAACGCAGAACACAACTATGAAATGGAACCGAACAACTTAGTGATTAAGCAAGCGTTCGTTGATGAAGGAATTACTCTTAAGAGATTCCGTCCACGTGCCATGGGTCGTGCGAGCCGTATCAACAAACGTACTAGCCACATCACAATCGTTGTTTCTGAAAAGAAGGAGGGTTAAGACGTGGGTCAAAAAGTAAATCCAACAGGTCTACGTATTGGCGTCATCCGTGACTGGGATTCTAAATGGTACGCAGAAAAGGATTACGCTAATCTTTTACATGAAGACATTAAGATCCGTTCTTATATTGAAAAGCGTCTAAAAGATGCTGCTGTATCAGGTGTCGAGATCGAACGTGCAGCTAATCGTGTAAATATCACAATCAAAACTGCTAAGCCAGGAATGGTAATCGGTAAAGGTGGATCTGAAGTAGAATCACTTCGTAAAGCTCTTAACGATATGACTGGCAAGCGAGTTCATGTTAACATCTTTGAAATCAAACAAGCAGACGTTGATGCTAAGCTAGTTGCTGAAAACATCGCTCGTCAACTTGAAAACCGTGTATCTTTCCGTCGTGCAATGAAGCAGGCGATCCAACGTGCAATGCGTATGGGTGCGAAAGGTATCAAAACTCAAGTATCAGGCCGTCTTGGCGGAGCTGATATCGCTCGTTCTGAACATTATAGTGAAGGTACTGTTCCTCTTCACACACTTCGTGCAGATATCGATTATGGTACTGCTGAAGCAGACACAACTTACGGTAAGCTTGGAATTAAAATCTGGATTTATCGTGGTGAGGTCCTTCCAACAAGAGGAACGAAAAAAGAGGAAGGAGGCAAATAATTATGTTATTGCCAAAACGTGTTAAATATCGTCGTGAACACCGCGGTAAAATGCGTGGGAACGCTAAAGGCGGTACAGAAGTTCATTTCGGAGAATTCGGTTTGCAAGCTCTAGAAGCTAGCTGGATTACTAACCGTCAGATCGAAGCTGCTCGTATTGCGATGACTCGTTATATGAAGCGTGGCGGTAAAGTATGGATCAAAATTTTCCCTTCTAAGCCTTACACTGCAAAGCCTCTAGAAGTCCGAATGGGTTCCGGTAAAGGTGCTCCTGAAGGATGGGTGGCAGTTGTTAAGCCAGGAAAAGTTATGTTTGAAATCGCTGGTGTCTCTGAAGAAGTGGCACGCGAAGCGTTGCGTCTTGCAGCACACAAACTTCCTGTAAAATGTAAGTTTGTTAAACGCGAAGAAGTGGGTGGTGACACAAATGAAGGCTAATGATATTCGTAACCTGACCACTGCAGAAGTTGAACAAAAAGCAAAAGCACTTAAAGAAGAGCTTTTTAACCTTCGTTTCCAACTAGCGACAGGTCAATTAGAAAACCCGGCCCGCATTCGTGAAGTTCGTAAAGCAATTGCCCGTGCAAAAACGGTTTTACGTGAAAGAGAGCTTGGGATTACTAACGGTTAATTCTTGAGAGGAGGTTCGCACAATGAGTGAACGTAACCAGCGCAAGGTGTACACTGGTCGTGTTGTTTCTGACAAGATGGACAAAACGATTACAGTACTTGTTGAAACATACAAGACACACTCTTTATATAACAAGCGCGTTAAATACTCTAAAAAGTTAAAAGCGCATGATGAAAACAACACTGCTAAGATCGGTGATATCGTTAAGGTTATGGAAACGCGTCCGCTTTCCAAAGACAAGCGATTCCGTTTGGTAGAAGTTGTTCAAGAAGCAGTAATTATTTAATAAATTGTTCGGATTATACTCATATCCGAAAGGAGGTCCATTCGCATGATTCAACAAGAATCCCGTTTAAGAGTAGCTGATAACTCTGGTGCGAAAGAGCTACTTTGCATTAAAGTTCTTGGTGGTTCTGGTCGTAAGTACGCTAACATTGGTGATATTATCGTTTGTTCGGTTAAGTCCGCAACACCAGGTGGCGTTGTTAAGAAAGGTGACGTTGTTAAAGCGGTAGTGGTACGTTCTAAGCGTGGTATGCGCCGTAACGACGGATCTTACATCCGCTTTGATGAAAACGCGGCTGTAATCGTAAAGGATGACAAAGGTCCTCGAGGAACTCGTATCTTCGGACCTGTAGCACGTGAACTTCGTGACAAGCAATTTATGAAAATCGTATCTCTTGCTCCAGAAGTTCTTTAATATATTTACTAGCAAGGCTCTTATTGTCTTGTAAGGAGGTGCAGCTCACAATGCCATTGCATGTGAAAAAAGGCGATAAAGTTCAAGTAATTTCAGGCAAGGATAAAGGCAAACAAGGTGTGATCCTTGAAGCTTATCCGAAGCTTAATAGAGTGCTTGTTGAAGGCGTAAACGTTGTTAAAAAACACGCAAAACCTTCTCAGGCTAATCCGCAAGGCGGAATTCTTAGCCAAGAAGCACCAATTCATGCTTCTAACGTAATGCCTCTTGACCCTAAAACTGGTGCTCCTACTCGTGTAGGCTACAATGTAGTTGATGGGAAAAAAGTTCGTGTGGCCAAAAAATCTGGTGAAACCCTAGATAAATAAGTCTCAGAGTGAAAGGAGGACACATAATGAACCGTCTACAAGAGCGATATAAATCAGAGATCTTACCATCTCTTATGGAAAAGTTTAATTACACTTCAGTAATGCAAGCGCCAAAGATTGAAAAAATCGTTATCAACATGGGTGTTGGTGAAGCAGTTACCAACTCTAAAGTGTTAGATACAGCAGTAGAGGAACTTACAGCAATCGCTGGTCAAAAGCCTGTGATTACTCGTGCTAAAAAGTCCATCGCTGGATTTAAGCTTCGTGAAGGTATGCCGATCGGATCAAAAGTTACACTTCGCGGAGAGCGCATGTATGACTTCCTTGATAAGCTGATCAGCGTTTCACTTCCACGTGTTCGTGACTTCCGCGGGGTTTCTAAGAAATCTTTCGACGGTCGCGGTAACTACACGCTAGGTGTTAAAGAACAATTGATTTTCCCTGAGATCGATTATGATAAAGTAAACAAAGTTCGCGGAATGGACATCGTTATTGTAACGACTGCGAACACTGACGAAGAAGCTCGTGAGCTTCTAACACAAGTCGGAATGCCATTCCAAAAATAACCTTTAGCCAAAGGAGGTTTACCCGTGGCAAAGAAGTCAATGATTGCTAAGCAACAACGCAAGCAAAAGTTCCAAGTGCAAGAGTACACGCGCTGTGAACGTTGCGGGCGTCCTCATTCAGTAATCCGCAAGTTCAAATTATGTCGTATTTGTTTCAGAGAACTTGCTCACAAAGGTCAAATTCCTGGCGTTAGAAAAGCCAGCTGGTAATACCCTGAAAAAAGGGAAGGAGGTAACTAGTAATGGTTATGACAGATCCAATTGCAGATATGCTTACTCGTATCCGCAACGCAAACACTGTTCGTCACGATAAGTTGGAGCTTCCTGCTTCTAATATGAAAAAAGAAATAGCTGAAATCCTTAAGCGTGAAGGTTTTGTACGCGATGTGGAATATGTAGAGGACAGCAAACAAGGAATGATTCGCATCTTCCTTAAGTACGGTTCTAACAATGAGCGTGTAATCTCAGGTCTTAAGCGTATCTCAAAGCCTGGTTTACGTGTTTATGCAAAATCAAGTGAACTTCCACGTGTTCTTGGAGGACTTGGAATTGCGATCGTATCTACTTCAAAAGGCATTATGACTGATAAAGAAGCTCGCCAATCACAAATGGGCGGCGAAGTACTAGCGTACGTTTGGTAATAAAAAGCGAATGGAGGTGTCATCATGTCTCGCGTAGGTAACAAACCGATAGAAGTTCCAGGCGGCGTTACGATCACTGTTGCATCTGACAACACTGTATCTGTAAAAGGCCCTAAAGGTGAACTTTCTCGCAAATTTAATGCTGACATTAAAATTAATCAACAAGATAACTTAATTACAGTGGAACGCCCGAGCGACCACAAAGAGCACCGTGCATTGCATGGTACTACTCGCAGCGTATTGAACAACATGGTAATCGGCGTAACAAACGGCTATGAAAGAGCTCTTGAAATTATCGGGGTTGGATATCGTGCTTCCAAAGCTGGTAACAAGCTTGTACTTAACGTTGGTTACTCTCACCCAGTTGAAATCGTACCTGAACAAGGAATCGACATCGAAGTACCTTCAAACACAAAGGTAATCGTTAAGGGTATTGACAAGCAACGTGTTGGTGAAGTTGCTGCAAACATCCGTTCAGTTCGTTCACCTGAGCCTTACAAAGGTAAAGGTATTCGTTACGAAGGTGAATTCGTACGCCGTAAAGAAGGTAAAACAGGTAAATAAAGCCGTTAGGTAGCGGAAAGGAGTGCAAAGGATGATCACGAAAGCAGATAAGAATGTCGCTCGTAAGAAAAGACATGCTCGTGTTCGCCGCGTTGTAAGCGGAACAGCACAACGTCCTCGTTTGAACGTATTCCGTTCTACAAAGCACATCTATGCTCAATTGATCGATGATCAAGCAGGTGTAACAATTGTATCTGCATCTTCCCTTGATAAAGGTGTAAGTGTAGAAAACGGTGGAAACGTAGATGCTGCTAAGGCGATTGGTGAAGAAATCGCAAAGCGCGCAGTCGAAAAAGGAATCAAATCGGTTGTATTTGACCGAGGCGGATATTTATATCACGGACGTATTAAAGCATTAGCAGACGCAGCTCGTGAAGCTGGGTTAGAATTTTAATCGAAGGAGGGAACCTGATGCGTATCGACCCTAACAAACTTGAACTTGAAGAACGCGTCGTTACGGTTAACCGTGTAGCTAAGGTAGTAAAAGGTGGACGTCGTTTCCGCTTTGCTGCAGTGGTTGTCGTAGGTGACAAAAATGGTCACGTTGGATTCGGTACTGGTAAAGCCCAAGAGGTACCAGAAGCGATCCGTAAGGCGATTGAAGATGCTAAGAAAAACTTAGTAACTGTACCGATTGTAAAAACAACAATTCCTCACCAAGTAGTTGGACGTTTTGGAGCAGGTAACGTATTCTTAAAACCTGCATCTGAAGGTACTGGGGTAATTGCTGGTGGACCTGTACGTGCGGTATTGGAGCTTGCTGGTGTAGGTGATATCCTTTCTAAGTCACTTGGATCTAACAACCCAATCAACATGGTTCGTGCAACAATTGAAGGATTGAAAAATTTAAAGCGTGCTGAAGACGTTGCGAAGCTTCGTGGCAAATCAGTACAAGAGCTTTTAGGTTAAGGAGGGAACTTTAGATGGCTAAGAAATTAGAAATCACCCTCACTCGCAGTGTTATCGGCCGTCCGGAAAACCAGCGTGTTGTTGTTAAGACACTAGGTTTGCGCAAAATGCACCAGACAGTTGTGCACGAAGATAACGCGGCTATCCGCGGTATGGTTAACAAGGTATCTCACCTTTTAACAGTGAAAGAATTAGAAGCTTAATAAGATAAATAAATCATGAGGAGGTGCTCAGATGAAACTTCATGAGTTGAAGCCATCAGAAGGATCCCGTAAAGTTCGCAACCGTGTTGGTCGCGGTATCGGATCAGGAAATGGTAAAACAAGTGGTCGAGGACATAAAGGTCAAAACTCACGTTCAGGCGGTGGAGTAAGACCAGGATTCGAAGGTGGACAAAATCCACTGGCACGTCGTTTACCGAAGCGCGGATTCACAAACCCTACTCGTAAAGAGTATGCAGTTGTAAATCTTGAGAAGCTTGTACGTTTTGAAGAGGGCACAGAGGTAACTCCTGAACTTCTTCTTGAAACAGGAGTAGTAAGCAATCTTAAAAACGGTATTAAAGTATTAGGTAATGGCAAGTTGGAAGTTAAGCTTACAGTTAAGGCGCACAAATTCTCTGTTTCTGCTAAAGAAGCAATTGAAGCAGCGGGCGGAACTACTGAGGTGATCTAATGTTCCAGACAATCTCCAACATTATGCGTGTGGGTGATCTGAGAAACAAAATATTGTTTACACTAGCAATGCTCGTAGTGTTCCGCTTAGGGACATTCATTCCAGTACCTGGTGTAAATCGCGATGTACTGAAATTCAGTACAGGCGACAGTGCTAACATTTTTGGTTTTTTAAATACGTTTGGCGGTGGAGCGTTACAAAACTTCTCCATTTTCGCTATGGGTATCATGCCGTACATTACAGCATCGATCATTGTGCAGCTTCTGCAGATGGACGTTGTGCCTAAGTTTACGGAATGGAGTAAGCAAGGTGAAGTCGGGCGAAAGAAATTAGCTCAGTTCACACGCTATGGAACGATCGTTCTTGGTTTTATCCAGGCAATCGGTATGTCTATCGGTTTTAACAATCTTTTTCCAGGACTTATTCAAAACCCTAGCCCGACTACGTATCTATTTATCGCGTTAGTTTTAACTGCAGGTACTGCATTCTTAATGTGGTTAGGTGAGCAGATTACCCTTAAGGGGATTGGAAACGGAATTTCAGTTCTAATTTTTGCGGGGATTGCCGCAGCTATTCCTACAGCAGTTAATCAGCTTTTCACAACTCAATTCGAAGGCGGCAACGATCAGATGTTTATGCACATCGTTACGGTCGTACTCCTTGCACTTGCGATTGTACTCATCATTATGGGTGTTATCTTTATTCAACAAGGTGTTCGGAAAATCCCGATTCAGTATGCAAAACGGGTCGTTGGAACAAAGCCAGTTGGCGGCCAGTCTACTCATCTTCCGATAAAAGTTAACGCAGCAGGTGTTATCCCGGTTATCTTTGCGATTTCCTTGATTATCACACCAAGAACTGTTGCAGGCTTCTTTGGACAGAATGATGTTACGGCTTGGATTATCAACACGTTTGACTACACGAAGCCAGTCGGAATGATTATATATGCGCTCCTAATTATCGGATTCTCGTATTTCTATACGTTCATCCAGGTAAATCCGGAGCAAATGGCGGAAAACTTAAAAAAGCAGGGTGGATACATTCCTGGCATTCGTCCAGGGGCTAACACTCAAACTTATATAACAAGAATTCTGTATCGATTAACGTTTGTTGGATCTCTATTCCTGGCTGCAATTGCAGTCCTGCCAGTTGTCTTTACAGCAATTCCAGGTTTGAACCTTCCGCCAGCCATTCAAATTGGTGGAACAAGCTTGCTGATTGTTGTAGGTGTGGCACTAGACACCATGAAGCAAATTGAGAGCCAGCTGATCAAGCGGCACTACAAAGGCTTCATTAAATAAGGGCGTGGGAAGATTATTCTTCCCGGCATGCTCTGTTTAAAAAAGACGATTGTGATTTATGGAGGGATTAGATGTATCTAGTCTTAATGGGATTACCCGGAGCAGGTAAGGGTACTCAAGCAGAAAGAATTGTTGAGAAGTACGGAATTCCACATATCTCTACTGGAGATATGTTCCGAGCAGCAATTAAAGAGGAGACTCCTCTTGGACTTGAGGCAAAATCGTACATGGATGCGGGTAACCTCGTTCCTGACGAAGTTACAATCGGCATCGTACGTGACCGACTTTCTAAAAAGGACTGTGAAAAAGGATTTTTACTAGATGGATTCCCTCGGACAGTTGCCCAAGCGGAAGCCCTGGAAGAGATCACACAAGAGCTTTCCCGAAAGATTGATTATGTTCTAAACATTTCAGTTGATTCGGATAAGCTTATGCAGCGATTAACGGGTCGTCGGATTTGCCAAACATGCGGTAGCACGTATCATGTAATATTCAACCCGCCAAAGGTTGAAGGAGTATGTGATAAAGACGGCGGTACGCTTATCCAACGTCAAGATGATAATGAAGAGACCGTTCGAAACCGTTTAGATGTAAACATGAAGCAGGCTAAACCACTGCTTGATTTTTATGGTGATAAAGGTTACCTGAAAAACATTAATGGTGATCAGGATATCGACAAAGTCTTTCAAGACATTGACCAACTTATTGGGGGATTGGCGAAATGATTATCTGCAAAACACCGCGAGAGATTGAAATCATGCGGGAGGCAGGTCGCATCGTTGCCTTAACTCATCAAGAGTTAAAAAAACACATTAAGCCTGGCATAACTACTAAGGAACTGGACAAAATTGCTGATAAGTTTATCCGCAGCCAAGGTGCAATTCCTTCATTTAAAAACTATAATGGTTTTAGCGGAAGCATCTGTGCTTCTGTTAATGAAGAACTTGTACATGGGATTCCAGGTAAACGCGTACTGAACCATGGCGACATTATCTCTATAGATATTGGGGCGAAGTACAACGGATATCATGGTGATTCCGCTTGGACGTATGGAGTTGGAGAGATTTCTGAGGAAGCTCAAAAACTACTGGATGTAACCGAAGAGTCTTTATATAGAGGACTTGAAAAAGCAAAAGCCGGTGCCCGGTTAACTGATATTTCTCATGAGATACAAAAGTATGCTGAGGAAGAAGGTTTTTCTGTTGTCCGCGAATATGTCGGACACGGGATAGGCCAGGACTTGCATGAGGACCCGCAAATTCCTCATTACGGACCGCCTGGTAAAGGGCCGGTACTGAAAAAGGGCATGGTTCTAGCAATTGAACCGATGATTAATGCGGGAACTCGCTATGTTCGAACATTATCCGATAACTGGACGGTTGTCACAACGGATGGCAAATGGTGTGCTCACTTTGAACACACAGTTGTCATTACGGAGGAAGGCTTTGAAATCTTAACAAAGATCTAGGTGAAGGTGATGAGATGGTAAGCGAATCTGATTCGGTACCGAATTTAGGACAGCTGGTTCGGATACTAAAAGGAAGAGACGCAGATCGGTTGGGTGTTATAGTCGGCATTCTCGATGGACGTTTTGTTCTCGTAGCCGATGGCGACAAGCGCAAGTTCGATCGCGCCAAACGAAAAAACCTGAACCATTTAGAGCTGCTGGATTTTATTTCTCCGGAAGTTGTTAAAAGCATTCTTGAAACAGGTCGTGTAACCAATGGCAAATTGCGTTATGCAGTAGCGAAGTTTTCCAACGAGAAAGTCATTGCTCTGAAGAAGGGAGATCAAGTCGATGGCTAAAGATGATGTTATCGAGGTAGAAGGTACAGTTATTGAACCTTTGCCGAACGCCATGTTTCGTGTTGAACTAGAAAACGGACACAAAGTTCTAGCGCACGTTTCTGGAAAGATTCGCATGCACTACATTCGAATTCTTCCAGGAGATAAAGTAACCGTAGAATTGTCTCCGTATGACTTATCACGTGGTCGTATAACGTATCGTTTTAAATAATCAATGTACTCCGTGACATAAGGAGGTTATAAAAAATGAAGGTAAGACCATCAGTCAAGCCAATATGTGAAAAGTGTAAAGTGATTCGCCGCAGAGGCACTGTAATGGTGATCTGTGAAAATCCGAAACATAAACAAAAACAAGGTTAATATACAGGAGGTGCAAAAATTATGGCACGTGTTGCAGGTGTAGATATTCCTCGTGATAAGCGAGTAGTAATCTCATTAACATACATCTTCGGTATCGGTAAAACAAAAGCACAGCAAATTCTTGCTCAAGCTGGCGTTTCTGAAGATACACGAGTTCGTGATCTTACTGAAGATGAATTAAATAAAATCCGCGAAGTCATCGATGGACACAAAGTGGAGGGTGACCTTCGCCGTGAAGTTTCATTAAACATCAAGCGTCTAATCGAGATCGGAGCATATCGTGGTGTTCGTCATCGTCGTGGATTACCAGTACGTGGTCAAAACACGAAGAACAACTCCCGTACTCGTAAAGGACCTCGTCGTACTGTAGCGAATAAGAAAAAGTAAGTAAAGGAGGTAAACTCTAAATGGCAAAAGCACGTAAGACTAATACACGTAAGCGTCGTGTCAAAAAGAATGTTGAAGTCGGCGTAGCACATATCCGTTCTACATTTAACAACACGATCATTACGATTACTGACACGCACGGGAACGCTATCTCTTGGGCGACTGCTGGTCACCTAGGATTTAAAGGTTCTCGTAAGTCTACTCCGTTCGCAGCACAAATGGCAGCTGAAACAGCTGGTAAAACTGCAATGGAACATGGTATGAAGACGTTGGAAGTATCCGTTAAAGGACCTGGAGCTGGACGTGAAGCAGCAATCCGTGCCCTTCAAGCGGTAGGCTTAGAAGTAACAGCTATTCGTGATGTTACTCCTGTACCTCACAACGGTTGCCGTCCGCCAAAACGCCGTCGTGTGTAACAATATACACGGTATATAATTCCTTAACTTGTCTATAATGGTTATAGTAAAAGTTTTGGTAAAAGATAAGTCGGAATGCCTATGGGGAATTTCGGCTGGAACAATCCAGCCGAGATTCGACGTTTGAAGGAGGGTTCAGTTGAATGATCGAAATCGAAAAGCCAAGAATTGAGACGGTTGAAATCAGCGACGATGCCACATATGGAAAGTTTGTTGTTGAACCACTTGAACGTGGATACGGGACTACACTAGGCAACTCCTTGCGTCGTATATTGTTGTCCTCACTACCTGGTGCAGCAGTTACATCTATTCAGATTAATGGCGTATTGCATGAGTTCTCAACAGTTGAAGGTGTGGTTGAAGATGTTACTACAATCATCTTGAACTTAAAGAAGCTTGCAATGAAGATTTACTCTGATGAAGAAAAGACACTTGAAATCGACATCCAAGGTGAAGGCGTCGTAACAGCTGGTGACATTACTCATGACAGCGATGTAGAAATCCTTAATCCGGATCTTCATATCGCAACACTTGCAAAGGGAGCTCATTTCCAAATGAAGCTTCACGCAAGACGTGGTCGTGGTTATGTACAGGCAGAAGGCAATAAACGCGAGGACCTGCCGATCGGGGTTATTCCTGTTGATTCAATTTACACACCTGTTTCTCGTGTGAATTATCAAGTGGAAAACACTCGTGTAGGACAAGTAACAAACTATGATAAGCTGACGCTTGATGTATGGACTGATGGGAGCATTCGTCCAGAGGAAGCAGTTTCTCTTGGTGCGAAGATCATTAGCGAACATTTAAACATTTTTGTTGGCTTAACAGATCAGGCTCAGAACGCTGAGATTATGGTAGAAAAAGAAGAAGACCAAAAGGAAAAAGTTCTTGAAATGACTATTGAAGAACTTGATCTTTCTGTTCGTTCTTACAACTGCCTAAAGCGTGCTGGCATTAATACAGTACAAGAACTTGCGAATAAGTCTGAAGAAGACATGATGAAAGTACGCAACCTTGGCAAGAAGTCTCTTGAAGAAGTTCAAGAGAAGCTTGATGAGCTCGGTCTTTCATTACGCGCTGACGATTAATTCGTAATACGCGCTTTTTCAAGACGAGAGAGAAACGCGCAGAGGAGGGAATACAAGCATGGGATACCAAAAGTTAGGTCGTGTATCTGCGGTTCGTAAAGCAATGCTTCGTGATTTAGCTACTGATTTAATCATCAACGAGCGTATTGAAACTACAGAAGCACGTGCAAAAGAAGTTCGTAAATTTGCTGAAAAAATGATTACGCTTGGTAAGCGTGGAGACCTTCATGCTCGCCGTCAAGCCGCATCGTTCCTTCGTAACGAAGTAGCAGACAGTGAGTCTGGCCAAAGATCTCTTCAAAAACTTTTCAGTGATCTTGCACCTCGCTATGCTGAGCGTAACGGTGGTTACACTCGCATCGCAAAAATCGGCCCTCGCCGTGGTGATGGTGCACCAATGGTTATCATTGAATTAGTATAATAAACGTTACTTAAAGGGCGGGATCAAGTCTTCGATGACAATCTTGCCCTTTTTTATTTGTTAGAAAAACCACTGGGTTTGAGGGTATAGGTTAGTTGATATTCGTCGATTTATGTCGACTCGCGGATATATGAGCAAAACTCGCGGAATTATAGCCAAAACTCGCGGGATTAACTAAGAAATTTCTAGGATTATTCCAAATTTTTCTCGAAAAACTTTCATTTATACCCCACTCAGTATAAGACCAGTATTGACGGCTGAAAAGGGGCTCATTCTGCTAAAAAAGGCAGTAAGTGAGAAAATTGTGATGAACGGTCGCTTTTCGTTCGCTGAAAAAGACGTTTTTTTGAGAAATCAACGGTAAAAGTAACAAAGTAACAGAGTTTTTATCAAATTATGAGCAGAGTGCAGCTTAGATTAGCAGCAGCTAAGAGGAGGATGTCACATGGAAAACATCATTTCGGTTAAAGATGTGACCTTTTTTTATCCGGGAGAAGAGACAGCTACATTAATGAATGTCAGTTTAGACGTATATAAAGGCGAATGGCTGTCCATTGTCGGCCATAACGGCTCTGGGAAGTCTACTTTGGCCAAGTTGCTGAATGGTCTGCTGCTGCCGAATGAGGGTACTGTAAATATTTCTGAGTACGTAACAGCGCGTGAGGATGATATTTGGGAAATCCGCAGACAGGTAGGAATGGTTTTTCAGAATCCTGATAATCAATTTGTAGGGACAAGCGTTCAAGATGATATTGCATTTGGTCTTGAAAACTTCGGTGTACCCCGTGAAGAGATGATTAAGCGGATCAATGAAAGTGTTCAGCGGGTCGGCATGGAAGCTTTCTTAAATCAAGAACCGCATCAATTATCTGGCGGTCAAAAACAGAGAGTAGCGATTGCAGGTATTCTTGCACAAAAGCCTTCTGTCATTGTATTAGATGAAGCCACTTCAATGCTCGATCCAATCGGCAGGATTGAAGTGATGGAAACAGTTCGTGAACTCAATCAAAATGAAGGCATCACTGTAATTTCAATCACTCATGATTTAGAGGAAGCGCTAAGTGCAGACAGAGTTGTCGTCATGAAAATGGGGGAAAAAGCAGCAGAAGGGAAACCTGATTCTATCTTTCAGCAGCGTGAATTACTGAAATCTGCTGGTCTGGATTTACCGTTTTCACTAAAATTAAGCGAAGCTCTTCGCCGGCAGGGAGTCGAGCTTGATAGAGGCTATTTAACGCAGGAAGAGCTGGTGAATGCATTATGGAAATTAGCATAAAGCAACTCGAACATCGTTATATGCAAGGAACACCATTTGAAAGAAGGGCTCTTCATGATGTGAATCTGGACATCTCTGATGAAACGTTCTTCGCTCTCATCGGTCATACGGGGTCTGGAAAATCGACACTTATTCAGCATTTGAATGGCCTGTTGAAACCTTCGGCTGGTTCTATAAAAATGGGTGACATCCTTTTAGAGGCTGGCGGAAAAAAGCAAGATTTAAAGCCGCTTCGCAAGAAGGCAGGAATCGTATTTCAATATCCGGAACATCAGCTGTTTGAAGAAACAGTTGAAAAGGACATCATGTTTGGTCCCCGCAACTTTGGGATGCCGGAGGAAGAAGCGAAAAATATAGCATCAAGAGTGATCGAAATGGTAGGACTGCCGCAAACGGTTTTAAGTAAATCTCCGTTCGACCTAAGCGGCGGTCAGATGAGAAGAGTAGCAATCGCCGGTGTGCTTGCTATGAATCCAGAAGTCCTTATTCTTGATGAACCGACTGCAGGACTGGATCCATCGGGCCGTGTAGAAATCATGGATCTATTTTACGATCTTCATCAAAAAAACAAGTTAACAACTGTGCTTGTAACTCACAGCATGGAGGATGCTTCCAAATATGCGGATGAGATTGCTGTGATGCATAAGGGTGAACTTTATCTGCACGGGAAGCCAAGCGAAATTTTTAATGAGAGAAAAGCACTCCAAGAGGCAGGATTGGATGTACCTGAAACGGTTCAATTTCTTTTGAAATGGAACGAGAAGTCAGGACAGAATCTGTCACTGTCGGATTTTACGATAGAAGAACTGGCTAAAAGTCTTGGACAAGCTCTCAAGAAGAGGGGGAGCTAGCATGCTGCAAAACGTAATTATCGGTCAGTATTACCCGGCATCGTCTCCTCTCCACAGGATGGATTCACGCTCAAAGCTGATCGCTGCATTCTTTTATTTGTTCATTGTCTTTCTAGCTAACAACTGGATCACATACGGGCTGCTGATTGCTTTTACGGCTATCACCATCTCAGCCTCCAAAGTTCCGCTGCGCTTTTTATATAAAGGACTAAAGCCCATCCTTATTCTCGTTGTATTTACGATGCTACTGCACATCTTTTTAACAAAAGAAGGAGACGTGCTATATAAAGCAGGCTGGCTTGAAATATATGAAGGCGGAGTGATTCAGGGTATTTTTATCGCGATGAGACTTTTATTGCTTGTGTTAATGACCTCATTGCTCACCCTGACTACAACACCGATTGATATTACAGACGGACTTGAACATCTGCTTGGTCCGTTGAAAAAATGGAAGCTGCCTGTCCATGAGTTTGCTTTGATGATGTCGATATCACTGCGTTTTATTCCGACACTTTTACAAGAGACAGAGAAGATCATGAAAGCACAAATGGCTCGAGGTGCAGACTTCACAAGCGGTCCGATTAAAGAACGGGCAAAAGCCTTTGTTCCGCTTCTTGTTCCTTTGTTTGTATCTTCGTTTAAACGTGCAGAAGAGCTTGCACTTGCTATGGAAGCAAGAGGCTACCGCGGTGGTGAAGGTAGAACAAGATTAAGGGCCCTGGTGTGGCATAAACGGGATACATTTGCTTTAGTTCTGCTGATCTTGCTCACATTATCGCTAGCTCTATTACGCAGTTAAAAGGAGAAGGAACAATGGCTCGTATGAAAGTAACCGTAGCTTATGACGGAATAGATTTTGCCGGATACCAAATACAGCCTAGCGGAAGAACGGTTCAAGGCACGATTCAGTCTGTTCTTCAAAAGATGCATAAAGGAGAGGATGTACAGATTTCAGCCTCTGGCCGCACTGATGCCGGTGTGCATGCGGTCGGCCAAGTGTTTCATTTTGATACAGAAATGAACATAACAAGTGATGCCTGGGGTAAAGCTTTAAACGCGATGCTGCCTAATGACATTTTTATAAAAGATGTAGTGGAAGTAAGTGAAGCGTTTCATTCCCGGTTTTCTGCAAAAAGCAAAGAGTACCATTACAAACTGCTCGTAAGTAAACAGCCTGATGTTTTTAGAAGGAACCATATGTTTCATTATCCGTACCCATTGATCATTAGAGATATCCAAAAAGCGTGCAGCTATTTTTTAGGCACTCATGATTTTACTTCTTTTTCATCTGCACGTACAGAAGTAGCGGATAAGGTAAGAACGATCTTTGCATTGGAATTGATTGAAGAAGGTGAGACCCTGACTTTTAAAATCAAAGGCAGCGGCTTTTTGTATAACATGGTGAGGATTATCATCGGAACTCTTTTAGAGGTCGGACAAGGCAAAAGAAAGCCTGATGAGATTATGACGATCATCGCAGGTAAAAACCGTGCATTGGCTGGCAAGACAGCACCTGCTCACGGACTTTATTTATATCAAGTAAATTACCAAGAGAATTACCTAGAGAATCATGAATAATATTTAGGATACGCTTGACATCGTTGTTTATATATTATAAGATATTATTTGGTATTTCTAAAGATATCGTCCACATGCCCCGGAGATATTTTGGGAAATGTTCACATTGAATATAATTGAATTTGATTGAAGATACAGGAGGGAAAACACATGCGTACGACTTTCATGGCGAAAGCTTCTGAAGTAGAACGTAAATGGTTTGTGATCGACGCTGAAGGCAAGACTCTTGGACGTCTATCCAGTGAAGTTGCTTCTATCCTTCGCGGTAAGCATAAGCCTATTTATACACCACACGTTGACACTGGTGATCACGTGATCATCATCAACGCAGAAAAGATTGAATTAACAGGTAAGAAATTGACAGACAAAATTTATTACCGCCACACGGGTCACCCAGGTGGACTTCGTACGAGAACTGCATTAGAAATGCGTACAACTCGTCCGGTCCAAATGCTTGAGCTAGCAATCAAAGGTATGCTTCCAAAAAACAGCCTTGGTCGCCAAATGTTCAAAAAGCTTCACGTATATGCTGGAGCTGAGCACAATAATCAAGCACAAAAACCTGAAAACTACGAGTTACGCGGATAAAAAGGAGGGTATTTACGTGGCACAAGTACAATATTATGGCACTGGACGTCGTAAGCACTCCGTAGCGCGTGTACGATTAGTTCCTGGTGAAGGCCGTATCGTTATCAACGGACGTGACATTGACGAATTTTTCGGATTAGAAACATTAAAGCTTATCGTTAAGCAACCACTTAACACAACTGAAACAACTGATAAGTATGACGTATTAGTAACTGTTCATGGCGGTGGATACACTGGACAAGCAGGAGCTATCCGTCACGGTATCTCTCGTGCGCTTCTAGAAGCAGATCCTGAGTACCGCGGTTCTCTTAAAGCAGCTGGATTCCTTACTCGTGACGCTCGTATGAAAGAGCGTAAGAAGTACGGACTTAAAGGCGCTCGTCGTGCACCTCAGTTCTCAAAACGTTAATCTTTATACGTTTATCAAAACCCTGTTCTCTTTGGAGAGCGGGGTTTTTTGTGTTTTTATGCTTTATGTTCCGAATTTATTTAGTAAAGGTGCACATTTTGTCGAGGATTGTAAACTATTGGATTCAAGGGCCGAACTTCTGATTTAAGGCCAAAACTTTTGGATCCATGATTTAAACGCTGTGAAATGAACGAATCTTCTTGTTCCAGCCGGTATTCTTTTTTAACGCAATGCCAGCTTTTCCCTTACCATCTTTTATGCAGTGTCGATAATCCTTCCTTTGAGAAAAATAAAGGTAAGGAAAAACAATGCGTAAAGTAAAAACGCAGGAAGGGGAGAAAGAATGGCTATCGTTTTAAACAACTTCAGAGAAAAACAGCGCTATAAAAAAGAAAATTTCGAGCGGAAGGTTCTTCGCGATTTATCGCTTGCTAATATAAAAAAGGAATTTCAGCGGTTGTTCCAGCCATTTTTCCAATACTCGCTTCTTTATCAAAATGATATTGAGGACGCATGCATTGATTTGGCTATCGACGCATATCTGCTAGGTGCAGGTTACAGCCGTTTCGCATACCACGGTGAAACACTGGAAAAAATTAAAGATCGTTCATATGAAAAACAAAAAGCGATCGCAGACGGCCTTTTTGAATATTGGCAGTTCTGGTGCTGGGGTACAGAGATGATGATGGAATCACTGCACCTCTGCTGTGAAGCCTTTGTCCATGTTTGGTGGATGGAAGGATACAGAAACGGTGAAAAACGCTACAGGATGAAACTGCAATAAGCTTCAATAAGTTATAAATTCTTTCTTGTCCCATATACATAGTGATATATGGCTTGTATAGGGGGACAAAACATGAAGAAGTGGGTGAAGGGAGCCGCATTTGCATTAGGGTCCGCAGTCCTTATCTTTATTTTCACCTATCGTATTTTAGATAATGATTCGTGGCGTGCATGGAACTTGCCGCTATCCGGGAAAATTATCGTTATCGATCCCGGCCATGGCGGTGCAGACGGCGGTGCTGTTGGTGATGGTGAAGTGCTGGAAAAAGAAATCGCCTTAAACATCTCAGTTATGCTGCGAGATTATTTGCAGGAATCGGGAGCGCTTGTCATCATGACCCGTGAGACGGACAAAGACTTGGCTGAAAAAGGAACAAGAAAGCTCAGGCATCGAAAATGGGAAGATTTAAAAGAACGTAAAAGAATCATTAACGAAAATCATGCGGACTTATTTATCAGTATTCATTTAAATTCTTTGCCTTCCTCCAGATGGAGAGGCGCTCAAGTGTTTTACCATCCTGGAAGAGAAGAGGGTGAAGCGGTATCGCTATTTATTCAAGATGAGATAAAGAGGAATCTTGAAAATACGAACCGGTTCGCAAAATCAATTGAAGGGCTATACCTGCTCCGATCAGCTGAAGTTCCAGGCGCATTAGTGGAAGTAGGATTCTTATCTAATCCAACAGAACGCGAATTGCTAAAGACGAAATCGTACCAGCAAAAAGTGGCGGCTTCTATTTATCAAGGAATGCTCAGGTACTATACAAATGAAACTCCTCCTAAAACTCCTTATGACTAAGGAGTTTTTTCTTTTTCTAAAGCTCTTTTTGTAAAAATTTGTTGCTATGAGAAGTGGTTGATTTCCGCTCCAGGTGCTCGCTTTCCGCGGGGCGTGTGGTGAGCCTCCTCGGCGTAAAGCGCCTGCGGGGTCTCACCTGGCACTTTGCTCCCGCAGGACAAGGAAGGCTTCGGCAGCTTTACATCGCACGAAGAAAATGTGAAGTTTATTTTCGAGGGGTCTCGCACCTTCCGCTCCAATCAACTTGTCAACGAGGTGTATTTTTAAAACAACCTAAAAAAACAGTAAAAGAGAGTAAAGAAAACCGCTTTCATGCTAGTCCTGTAAGGTTTGTGATATACTGAAAAGGAACTTTAGAGGTAAAGGATGTGTCTATGTGCTTACAGAAGAAAAAGTAATCGAGCTGTTAAGTTCTATTCAAGACCCTTATTTACATAAAAGCATGGTGGACTCCGGTAGTATTCGTGAGCTTAAAATAAAAGAAGGCTATGTTGGTTTAAAGATCGGCCTTGCGCATACAGGAACACCAGAACAAATGCAGCTGCAGCAGCAGATCGTACAAGTTCTTAAGAATGCAGGTGTAGAGTCTGTAGGTTTACGATTTGAAAAAAGAGAAGATGTTCAGACAGAAAGCCAGCCCCAGCAGCAGACGGGAGCTCCCACACTTCTGTCCGAAAACAGCAAGACTGAATTTATTGCGATCGCAAGTGGTAAAGGCGGAGTAGGTAAATCAACGGTTTCCGTCAACTTAGCAGTAGCACTTGCGAGGTTAGGAAAAAAAGTTGGATTGATCGACGCAGACATTTATGGTTTCAGTGTACCTGATATGATGGGAATCACTGAGCGTCCTAAAGTAAAAGGCGATCGTATTTTTCCGGTTGAGCGCTTTGGAGTAAAAGTCATTTCAATGGCTTTCTTTGTAGAAGACAACGCACCTGTTATCTGGCGCGGACCGATGCTTGGCAAAATGCTGATGAATTTCTTTAGCGAAGTAGAATGGGGAGACCTCGATTATGTTCTTCTCGACCTTCCTCCTGGAACAGGGGATGTTGCATTAGACGTTCATAAGATGCTTCCAAAATGTAAAGAAGTAATCGTAACAACTCCTCATGCGACCGCAGCCTTTGTTGCAGCAAGAGCTGGGACGATGGCTATTAAGACAAACCATGAAGTTATTGGGATTGTAGAAAACATGGCTTATTTCCAAAGCGAGTCCACTGGCGAAAAAGAGTATGTTTTCGGCAAAGATGGAGGAAAGCGATTAGCCGAAGAATTAAACGTTCCTTTGCTTGGGCAGATTCCATTAGGACAGCCTGAAATTAAAGAAGATGATTTTGCGCCAAGTGTGTATGAGCAGACTCATCCAATCGGTGAGCATTATATCAATATGGCTAAGACCATCATTGAAAAAACAAAATAAAAAAAAAGCCTCTTTTATAAAAGATTGTTGCTTTTAAGTAATTTTGTTCATTTCCTTCACTGACATGTTGATTGGAGTGGAAGTTGCGAGACTCCTGCGGGAGGAGCGGTCAGGTGAGACCACTCAAAGGCGCAAAACGGCGAGGGGGCTCACCGCACGCCCCGCGGAAAGCGAAGCAACTTGGAACGGAAATCAACTACTTTCAAGAGCAACAAAGTTTGCGAAAACAGCCTAAAAAAGCCTCTCTGAATGAGAGGCTTTTATTGTGCGTTCGATTGTTCCTGCTCTTGCTGACCGCCGCCAGATGCTTCTTTTTCTTTTTTTGAGATGGACTGATCGATTTCATCATGTGCTACTTTTTTCAGCATTTCTTGAATTTGAGCCTGAACAATTGGGTTTTCAAATGTTTCAAGCATTACTTTTTTCATTTCTTTTCGTACAGGCTGAGTATCTACAAGTCCTAGAAGTTTTTGTGCCATTTGAGGATTTTGCATGATCTTCATCACTTCTGCCTGATACTGCGGATCTTTTATTAGATCCTTCATAAGCTTTTCGTGTTCTTTTCGCATACTTTTTGCAAAAGCTACAGAGAACTTAGGGTCTTTAAAAAGTGTCTGCCAGAACTTCTGTCCTTTTTCAGACAGAAGCTGCTGTTCAATCGTCTGTTTTACGATTTCTTGATCAATCAGGATTTCCTGCTGAATTTCTTTATCGGATAATACTTCTTTTATTGCTTTTTTTCCTTCATCTGTTTTTAATAAGTCGACAAACATCTTCTTTGTCGTTTCATAATCCATCTGGGAACTTCCCTGGGCTTCGTTTTGAGCACAGCCCGTAAGAGAGGCCAGAATGATACAAAAGAACAAAATGTATATTTTTTTCAACTGGTTTCCTCCTCCTTTCAAGTGGGCTATATATCATTAGGATTGATTTTTAAGACTTATTTATACT
This sequence comes from Fictibacillus sp. NPDC058756, assembly GCF_042746035.1. Lineage (NCBI taxonomy): Bacteria > Bacillati > Bacillota > Bacilli > Caryophanales > Fictibacillaceae > Fictibacillus > Fictibacillus sp. NPDC058756. The sequence goes on from NZ_JBHYPU010000005.1 coordinate 58,862, forward strand.
GGTTATTTAAAGGAAAACTGGCAATTTAAAAAGGACATTGGTACAATCGTAACGGAGCAAGTTAGAGGGGGAAAACAAGCGTGAAAATCAAAAGTTGGCTCTTTTTATTCATAACCACACTTTTAATCGGAATTGTGAGTGCCATCACGGTAGGACTCATATTGAAATTTCCTGAGAACAGCACCATGTTGGAGCTGTTATTATACATTTTTGGACTGATCGGTTTTGGAGCCCTTTTCAGTGTTTTTAGCCAGATGGGCTTCTTTGCTTATTTGACTGTTCACCGTTTTGGCTTAGGTATCTTTAAAAGCCACCGCCTTTGGAATGGTGTGCAGCTTGTTCTTATCGCTGTAGTACTGTTCGATTTATTTTATTTAAGATATGCTTCCTTCCATAAAGAAGGCGAAAGTATTGTGAACTATATCGTTATTCCACTGGCGATTTTAGTATATGGTTTGATCATTGCATACTTAAAAGTAAAACAAACATCAAACGTAGCATTTATCCCGACGCTTTTCTTTATTACGGTTGTAACCATTCTGGAATGGGTGCCGGTGCTTAAAGAAAACAATTCTCTATCCCTTTGGATGGGTTTCGTTCCGTTAATGCTATGTAATACGTATCAAATTTTAATGCTGCACAGATTGCTGCAGAAGAACAATCAAAAAAAGCCCATTGCATCTTAAATGCACGGGCTTTTTGCTTTTTATCAGTTAACTTCTTTGCTGCTTGCTTCTGTATTGGCAATCATCTCACTGACGCTTACCAGTTTAAATCCGTCGCCTTTTAATTTATCAATAATTTGCGGAAGTGCCTTATGTGTTTGCTTAACTGAATCAGATGCATGAAGCAGAATGATATCTCCTGCTTTCGTGCCGTCAGTTGCTGAAGTAACAATCTTGTCTACACCTGGGTTTTTCCAGTCCTTCGTATCAATGCTCCAATGAACAACGGTATGATTCAAGTCTTCAGAAATATTAAGAACACGCTCATCGAAGTTCCCATTCGGCGGACGAAGAAGAGAAGTCATTTTGCCTGAAACCTTTTTGATCTTTTCTTGAGCTAAAAGAATATCCCTCTTGATCTGTTTATCTTCCCACTCGGTATAGCTTTTATATTGATAACCGAGACTCGCAACCTCATGACCATCTTTCACGATTCGTTCAACAATATCAGGATGTCTTTCAGCCCATGCAGCTGATAAGAAGAAGGTACAATTCTTTACACCTTTTTCTTTTAAAATATCCAGGATCGGTATAACTCGTTTGTCTCCCCAGCTGATATCAAAAGTCAAGGAAACTTTATTACCCTGATCTTCCCCTTTGTATATAGCCCGAGGACCGTCTTTTGAAGAGAAGACGGATAGCTGCTGCTGTCCCACGAAAGCGAGGGAGGCAGCAAAAAATGCTGCAAACACAACAACCATGTATTGTTTTACTTTCTTACCGTTTATGACAAAGAAAAATTTCATTTACACTTTACCCCCTTGTCCATACTTCCTTACAGAATATTTATGACTCTCTGGACAAGATATGACGGATATTTAAGAAAAACTAAAAAATAATAACAGAGCTTTTTCGTGGCAATAATGATAAAAGAAAATGCTAAGCGGGGTGTTTTGTTTTGATAGGAATGCTGTTGAATCATCAGGAACTTAATGAATTCGAATATGTACTCAAAAAAGAAATGGAAGAACTGATGTATGATCTAGAAGATCAAAAAATTGATGGGATCGTAAAATCAGTCCTTGAAGAAAGGTATCAAATCATTTATAGTTTATTCTGCCGGTTTGGAAAACCAGCCGATTGCAGAAGGTATTTAAGACCAAAACAAAGAAATTAATTTTTTTCTGAAAAACTGTTGACCATTACATATACATGGTGGTATATTATTTCTTGTCGCTTTTACAGCGGCGTTACAAACAAATTAAGATTCACTAAAAAAAGCGGTTGACATCAGCTGTTAAACGGTGTTATCTTATAAAAGTCGCCAAAATGAGCGACAAGCTTTAAACAAACAAGTTCTTTGAAAACTGAACAAAAGCAAAGGTAAGGAATTAAGAAATAATTCCGTCAGTTTTAAAACAAGAGCAAGTCAAACACTTTTATGGAGAGTTTGATCCTGGCTCAGGATGAACGCTGGCGGCGTGCCTAATACATGCAAGTCGAGCGAATGAAGAGG
>NZ_JBHYPU010000006.1:0-57561 GCF_042746035.1 Fictibacillus sp. NPDC058756
TTCAGCGCCGATGGTAGTTGGGGGTCTCCCCCTGTTAGAGTAGGACGTCGCTAGGCAATGAGGAAGATGGATGAAGATCCATCTTCTTTTTTTGTATAAAAAAGAAAGAAAAGTGCCTTTTTTAAGATCAAAACAATAAAGATTAGCTGCAGTCAGTGAAATGACACGCAGCCAATGTTATTGAAGACTATTCATATAGCTGTTTTTCTTATAAAGGAAGAGCTTCGCGTGAAACGAAGGAAATTCTGCGTGAAACGAGAGAGATTTTGCGTGAAACAGAGTGTATAACGCGTGAAACTCCGAGCATCCTGCGTGAAAACATCCTATTTCTGCGCGAACGTGTAACAAATAAAAAAACACGTACTGTGAACGATAAATCTCACTTTTGTCGAAAAGTCTATAAATGAAAAATTACAGCTTAAAAATCCAAATTACAGTCTAGAAAATAAAATTACGGCCTAAAAACACTTCTCACCCCAAAAATCCCACTAGCAACAACCCCATAAAATCACCTATGCCGTACACCAATCAAAAATCCACATCAACTAAAATCTAATCACTGCCCCCAATCTGCATTAAATTGCTTTAACTCTTAAAAGCAGCACATCGAACGGTTTTAAATCGTGGTGCAGCGGGGATTTATGGAAACATGAGGACGCATACTCGGTTTATTTTACCGAAAAGAATAAAGACAGACACAACGAGAGCCAGAGTCTCATACATTTTAAAAGAACCTTAAAATAATCTGAAAAAACGTATATGAATAAACAATTCTGGCAACAATGGCATTATGGAGGTGGAAGAATGAAAAACACACGACAGTACGGGGAAACGTGTATGGTTTGTGAGGAGCAAAAGGATCGGGGATTACACATTCTTCATCAATTTATTTGCCGGGAATGTGAGCAGAAAATCCTTACTGCCAAAACAAATGATGACTATTATAAACATTACTTATCACAATTAAGAAAATTAAAATTAGTAAATGCGTCTTCATAAAAACAGGCTGGTTAAACAGTCTGTTTTTTTATGTGATAAATTCTTTGGGGATGAAACATGTGATAGAATGGAGATATACCAAAAGACGAGAAATATTTGAAAATAAAAGGGTTTGTAACTATGAAACATGCACCGCTATATGAAGCGTTAATTAAACATACAAAGAATAATAAGTGGTCTTTTCATGTTCCTGGACACAAAAATGGTCATATCTTTGAAAAGACTGCTAAACCTTTTTTTCAGCCTGTCTTGTCCTTAGATGCTACAGAACTGACAGGGCTTGATGATCTGCATCATCCAGAAGGAGCAATCCTCGAAGCGCAGGAGTTGCTGTCTTCATTTTATAAAGTGAAGAGAAGTTATTTCCTTATTGGAGGAAGTACTTCTGGGAATCTCGCTATGATTCTTTCTTCATTTATTCAGGGCGATATCGTTCTTGTTCAGAGGAACTGCCATAAATCAGTTCTGAACGGACTTGAACTTGCTGGTGTGAAACCAGTATTATTATCACCAGAAATGGATGAAGACGGAGGATTTCCTTTAGGAGTCAGCCTAGATACAGTAAGGAAAGCTATAAAAAGCTATCCCGAGTTTAAAGGAATTATTTTAACAAATCCTACTTATTACGGCTTGCAGCAGGGTATAGAAGATATAGCGGAAGTAATCCACGCTCATAACGGCATCGTTTTGGTCGATGAAGCACATGGAGCACATTTCGGGCTTAAGAATATGCCGCATAGTGCGATACATAGAGGAGCAGACATTGTTGTGCAATCTGCACATAAAACACTTCCGGCTTTAACGATGGGTGCTTTTTTACATGTGAACAGTGATCAAGTTGATGAATATCGTTTATTACAAGCTCTTCAGATCGTTCAATCTTCTTCCCCTTCTTATCTGATTATGGCTTCACTGGATTTGAGCCGTCTATATATGGAGAACTTGTCAGATGCGGATTTAGATAATATTATTCTTCAAGCTGATGATTTTAGAGTATTTATTAATTCGCTGGATCATCTTCATACTGTTAAAACTCCTGCAGGTTACATTTTAGATCCTCTCAAGATAACAGTTCAGTCAGATAAAGATATATCAGGGTTTGAACTGCAGCACCTTTTTGAAGAAGCAGGTTTGTTTACAGAGCTTGCCGATGACCGGAATGTATTACTTATTTTGCCGCTCGGAACAATCAATGGGCTTACTGAGCTAAAGAAAGTTTTTTATAAAATCTCGGAAAAACTTTCTTTATATAAAAATAGAACAGAAAAGATTCAAACGGTATCTTTATTTCCTCCGATTAGTACGTTAGGACTTTGCTATAGTGACATGAAGAGAATGCGCGTCAAACATGTTCAAATAGAGGATGCTGAAGGATATGCGGCAGCTGAAGCTGTAATTCCTTATCCTCCAGGTATTCCTTTGATTGCAAAAGGAGAAAAAATTACATCAGAATCCATACGTCATTATTTATTCTTTAAGGAAAAGGGTGCTCGATTCCAGGGAATCAGTGAGCAGAATAAGATGCATGTATTTGATATAAGTAAGGAGCAGCAATTGTGAAAGGCTTATTTATTACGCTAGAGGGTCCAGACGGGTCAGGCAAAACAACTCAGGTTGCAAAGATTGCCGGATACTTAACACAAAATAAAATTGATTTTATACAAACACGCGAACCAGGCGGTACTAGAATCAGTGATAAGATTCGCTCACTTATTTTAGATCCAGAGCATAAAGAAATGCATGACCTAACGGAAGTTCTTCTTTATGCTGCATCAAGGGCACAGCATGTTCATGAAAAAATCCTTCCTGCCCTTGAAGAAGGCAAGGTTGTTTTATGTGACCGTTTTGTTGATGCTTCACTCGCTTATCAAGGATTTGGGCTCGGTGTCGGTGAAGAACCGGTACTACAGGTGAACAGCATTGCAACGAGCGGACTGGTACCTGACCGCAGTTATTTTGTCGATGTCTCTCCAGAAGTTGGACGAGAGCGAATGAAGGCGAGATACGGAACAGGCAGCCTCGACCGGATCGAGCAAAAAGATCTTTCTTATCATGAAAGGGTAAGAGAAGGATTTCAGCATATTTTTGCTAATCAGGAGAAGCGTATTCATCGCGTTAACGGTGAACAGGATCCTGAGACGGTGTTTGCAGAGATCGTAAAGGATTTGGATAAGCTTTTAGCGAATCATAAGGAAAAGTAAAAGGAGGCATTTGCCATGAAAATGATTATAGCCGTTGTTCAAGATAAAGACAGCAGCCGACTGCAGGATGCGCTTGTTGAAAAGAATTACCGTGCCACAAAACTCGCAACAACAGGCGGTTTTCTCAAAGCCGGAAATACAACGTTTATGATTGGTGTGGAAGATGCTCAGATTGATGAAGTCATGGATATTATCCGGGAGAACTGCAAAAGCCGTAATCAGATGGTTGCTCCGGTTTCTCCGATGGGCGGAAACGCGGATGCTTATGTGCCGTATCCTGTTGAAGTAGAAGTTGGCGGTGCAACGGTATTCGTACTGCCTGTTGAAAGCTTCCAGCAATTTTAATAAATTTAAGCTTCAAAATTGAGGGGTTATTATGAAAATCGGACAGGACATAAGACCAGTTCTTGATACAAAGCAAAATGAGGGGAAAATGGGAAAGAAAACATCCCTTTCCTTTGGAGAGACGGTATCCAAGCAGAGTGAGAAACTCCACTCTGAACAGCTGACAAGGCTGTTAGGCGATATCGAGACACAAGGCAAAAGGTTGCTGCAGTCCCAAACTGTACGGGATCTGCAGCTTTATAAAAATTTGGTTCAGCGCTTCGTAAAAGAAGCAGTTAACTTCGGTATGCAGTTAAAACAAAACAAAAGCTGGAATGAACAAGGGCGGTCACGAACACTCAAACTTGTTAAAGAAATTGATGAACAGCTGATCCAAATTACAGAAGCAGTATTAAGCCAGGAAAAAGACTCAATATCCTTATTAGATAAGATAGGTGAAATCAAAGGATTATTAGTTAATTTATATACGTAGCAGGTGAAATGTATGATGAGCTGGGAAATAAGCAGCAAGACACAGCCCCGTGTTGTGAAACTAATAAAAAACAGTATAAAAAAGCAGCGCCTTGCTCATGCATATATTTTTGAAGGGGCACACGGAACAGGCAAGATGGCAGTCGCGACTGCATTAGCTAAAACCTTTCTATGCAGAAATGCTGAAGATGGAAATCCGTGCGAGAACTGCACCAACTGCAAAAGAATCACATCAGGCAACCATCCGGATGTACATATCATCTCACCCGACGGACAGTCGATAAAGATTGACCAGATCAGAGGACTGCAGAAGGAATTTGCATACAGCGGAATGGAGTCTTCTAAAAAGGTTTATATTGTAGAGCACGCTGATAAGATGACCGTTCAAGCAGCAAATAGTCTGCTGAAGTTTTTAGAAGAGCCGGGTTCAGATACGATTGCTATTTTATTAACGGAACAGGTTCATAGTTTGCTTGATACCATCCGTTCGCGTGCACAGACTCTTTCTTTCTCGCCCCTTGCTCCTGAAGGGATCTTACAGAAGCTGTTAGAGGAGGAAATACCAAAGCCAATTGCTGCTTTGGCCTCTTCACTTACGTCAGATTATGCAGAAGCACTCGAAATTTGTAGGGAAGAGTGGTTTGCACAAGCAAGAGCCAAAGTGATACAATTGACGGAGGAACTGCGGCTGCGGCCTGATTATTGTCTTGTTGTTCTGCAAGACCAGTATTTAAGCTTTTTTAAAGAGAAAGAACAGCTGCGTTTAGCTTTAAACTTACTTTTGATCTGGTATCGGGATCTTTTATCTATACATTTATCACAGTCGGAAAAAGTCGTTTTTTTCGACCAGCTTCAAGCATTAGAGCAGCAGGCGCTTCAAACGTCTCAAAAGAAAACAGGAGAAGCTCTGCAAGCTATACTGACTGCTCAAGCCAGACTGAGGAGCAACGTCAGCCCCCTTATGGTGATGGAGCAGTTGGTTTTACGATTACGGGAGGGATAAAACCTTGTATGAGGTAGTGGGCATCCGCTTTAAGAAAGCGGGTAAAGTATATTATTTCGACCCCGGCGACCTTGAAGTGAAGAAAGACGCGTTCGTCATTGTGGAAACAGCGCGTGGAATAGAATATGGCAAGGTAGTTATCGATAAGAAACTAGTCGGGGAGAACGATGTAGTTCTTCCTTTAAAAAAAGTCGTTCGGCTCGCGACACAGAAAGATATTTTATCTGTGGATGAAAATAAAGCAGCCGCTAAGGAAGCGTTTCAAAGTTGTGAGGAAAAAATCATTGAACACCAGCTGGATATGAAGCTGGTCGATGTTGAATATACGTTTGACAGAAATAAAATCATTTTTTATTTTACAGCAGACGGAAGAATAGATTTCCGTGAGCTTGTTAAAGATCTTGCTTCTATTTTTAGGACAAGAATAGAACTAAGACAGATTGGTGTCAGAGATGAAGCGAAAATGCTCGGGGGAATTGGACCATGCGGCCGTATGCTTTGCTGTTCCACTTTCTTAGGAGATTTTGAGCCCGTTTCAATCAAAATGGCAAAAGATCAGAACCTTTCATTAAACCCAGCTAAGATTTCAGGTTTATGCGGACGTTTAATGTGCTGTCTGAAGTACGAAAATGACTATTACGAAGAAGCTAAAGAAGAAATGCCTGATGTTGGTGAAGAAATTATGACCCCTCATGGTGTTGGTCGCGTTGTCGGCTTGAACTTGCTTGAAAAGCTCATTCAAGTAAACATTCCATCAATGGAAAGAACGACAGAGTTTACATTGGACGAGCTGGCAGAAGGCAAGAAAGAGGAATTATTCAGTCAGGCCACAGAGTAAAAGAGGTGGAATTCGTGGAAAAGAAGACTATATTTTCCCGCGTGGTGCAAATGGAAGAACAAATCACGGAGTTGTCACAGCAACTAGAAGATTTTAAGACCCATTTGGCTGCATTAATTGAAGAAAACCACCATCTCGTGATGGAAAATGAAAATCTTCGAAACAAGCTGAACTCTGAGGGAACACGAGTTTCTGCTAAAAAATCTCTAGCTTCTAAGGGAAAAAAAGAGCCTACCGATATCGGTGAGGGCTATGATAACCTGGCACGTCTCTACCAAGAAGGATTCCACATTTGCAACCTTCATTATGGCAGCGTACGTTCAGAGGGAGATTGTTTGTTTTGTCTTTCATTTTTAAATAAGAAATAAACGCCTTTCCTGAGGGGAAGGCTTCTTTTTATATGGGTAATTTTAAAAACTATTTTAAAGACTGTTTTCGCAACAATTGTAGCTTTTGGAAGTAGTTGATTTCCGTTCCAGGATGCTCGCTTTCCGCGGGGCGGGCGGTGAGCCTCCTTGGCGCTATGCACCATTAGGAGTCTCACCTGTCCCACTGGTCCCGCAGGAGTCTCGCACCTTGCACTCCAATCAACTAATCAATGATGAGAAGAAAAAAACACCATAAGCACAATTTTTTAGCTTTCGTTGGCAAGTTGATTGAAGTGGAAATCAACCTCTATCAACTATTTTATAAAAGAAAGAGAGGGAATCATTATGACTGAGCTTCTGCCAGATGAACGAATTGATTACTTAGTACATGAAGACTTAAAAATAATACAAAGTCCCTCTGTCTTTTCGTTTTCGCTTGATGCGGTTTTATTAAGCCGTTTTGCTTGGGTTCCGATTCAAAAAGGTAAAATCATAGATTTGTGCAGCGGCAACGGTGCAGTAGCTCTTTTACTGAGCAAAAGGTCCAAAGCCCACATAACCGGGGTTGAAATTCAAGAAAGACTATACAGTATGGCAAATAGAAGTGTTCTGCTCAACAATCTAGATGATCAGATAAATATGGATCTCGCGGATATAAAAGAGGCGCCTGCTAAATATGGTCATGGCACATTTGATGCGTTAACGTGCAATCCCCCGTATTTTGCTTCAGTCCATGAAGAAGATTTCAATCAGAATGAACATCTCGCAATTGCACGCCATGAAATTCATTGTTCCTTAGAAGATGTGATTCGTGTAAGCAGCCAGCTTGTAAAGCAAGGCGGAAAGGTGGCGATGGTACATCGTCCGAACCGTCTTATGGAGATCTTAGCATTTATGCGCCAGTATAAGCTTGAACCTAAAAAACTGCAGCTGATTTATCCAAAAGCCGGAAGTGAAGCTAACATGCTTTTAATAGAAGGAATGAAAAACGGAAAGCCTGACCTGCATATTCTTTCACCGCTTACGGTATACGGAGATAATGGGGAATATACGGCTGAGCTTAAAAGGATGTTCTACGGTGAACGAGAGCAATAATCATTTTGTGTATATTTTGGAGTGCGGTGACGGAACTTACTATACAGGCTATACAAATGAGATCAGTCAGCGGCTGCGTAAACATGAAGAAGGAAAAGGTGCTAAGTATACAAGAGGAAGAGGACCTCTTAAGCTTGTATTTCAACAGTCTTTTTGTACGAAACAAGAAGCAATGCGCTTGGAATTTGCCATAAAGAAACTGAACAGAGCCGCAAAAGAGAGAATAATTAAAGAGGGAAGTGTTTCATATGTGGCAGCAAAAGAGCTACCATGACGAGCGCGGGACTGGTGCATTATATCTTGTTCCCACACCGATTGGAAACTTAGAAGATATGACGTTTCGTGCTGTTCGCACATTAAAAGAGGCTGATATGATAGCAGCAGAGGATACGCGGCAAACAAAGAAGTTATGTAACCATTTTGAAATTAGTGCACCATTGACGAGTTATCATGATCATAATAAAATGCAGAGCGGACAAAAGCTTATAGAAGCATTAAAAGAAGGAAAGCAAATTGCATTAGTTACTGATGCCGGGATGCCAGGGATTTCAGATCCTGGGTATGAGCTAGTGGTCCAATGTGTAGAAGAAAAAATACCTGTCATACCACTGCCTGGAGCAAATGCTGCCTTGCCTGCACTGGTCGCTTCCGGATTAAATACTGAACTTTTCACATTTTATGGTTTTCTTCCTCGGGGTAAAAAAGAAAGGAAAGCTGAATTAGAAAGATTAAAGCCCTTTCCATCGACGCTTTTATTTTATGAAGCCCCTCATCGTCTAAAAGAAACACTTCAGGCTATGAATGGAATATTTGAAAACCGGAAAATTGCAGTGGTCCGGGAGTTAACAAAGAAATATGAAGAAATTATCCGAGGTACACTTGCTGAAGTTACTGATTATATATGTCAGGGAGATGCTGAAATCAGGGGAGAATTTTGCTTAGTAGTCGAGGGAAGCGGGAATGCAGAGTTCGAGAGTGAAACCGCTGTGCAATGGTGGGAGTCTCTTTCGATGACTGAACATGTCGATCATTATGTTAATCAAGGTGAGAAGCCAAAAGAAGCGATTAAGTTAGCAGCTGTTGACCGGAATGTTCCAAAGCGTTCCGTTTATCAGGAATATCATGGCCTATAATTTTTCAACAAAAAGTGAAAGAGCCTTCTAAATGAAGGCTCTTATTGTTTATGTTCTTATTTTGATGTTTGAAGCTGCTTTTGAAGCTCATCCATAACTTCTTTAGCACCTTCACGGCTAAGAATGATTTTTCCGCCTGCTACAGTGTAGTTATCATCTGAAACTTCCCCAGTTACTGCACAAGTCATGTTTGGCTTGTATTTCTTAAGGATGATGCGGTCGTCATCAACGTAGATTTCTAAAGCATCCTTCTCTGCAATTCCTAAAGTACGGCGCAGTTCGATCGGAATAACCACACGTCCTAGTTCATCAACCTTACGTACAATTCCTGTAGATTTCATAATAAAATCTCTCCTCCCGAATATATAAAAAAATTTCCCTATCTATTTTAATCGTCAGAATTCGACAAAATCCTACGAGAACATCTTACCAAGATTTCCAATTGTCGTCAATAGTTTTGACTTAAACATTTTTATTTCTTTTACCAAGTGAATTCTCTAGTATATACCCGTTTAATAATACTTTTGAAACCGGTAAATGGAAGATATATTCATATATTGTCATAAAAAATTCAAATAAGTGTAAAAGATGAAAAATTTTAACTGGAAATAAGGTTTAGATTAATCGTCAAATTTCGACAAAACTAACAATGAAAAAATACTATCCATGTTCTCCTTTTAAACCTTTAGCTCCTACACCTTGACACACTTTCAATGCATTAGGTATATTTTGAAGGAAGAAAAGAGAATAATGAAAGTATTTACATAGAAATCTTTCGCTTGCATTTTTACTTTTATGTCCTAGAGTAAACAGTTTTTTATAGTTTTTGTAAAAAAGATACATTTTCCGGAACAGTTAAATGTTCCCTATAATTTAAAGGCTGTTTTTGTGTAAAACTTTGTTGTCTTTGGAAGAAGTTGATTTCCGTTACAGGTTGCTCGCTTTCCGCGGGGCAGGCGGTGAGCCACATTCGTACGTTTCACTTTCAATTGTCTCACCTGACCGCTAGTCCCGCAGGACAAGGAAGGCTTCGACAGCGTTATATCGCACGAAGAAAATGTGATTTTTCATTTTCGAGGAGTCTCGCACGTTCCACTGCAATCAACTAATCAATGAAGAACTTCAAAGCTCCCTGTGGAAACAATATTTTAGAAAAGAGCCATTTCAAAAGACGAACAGTCCCTAAATGGAGGGGCTTTTTTCCTTATTACAGAATACTTTGAGGAGGCGGTATTAGTGGCAAAACCAACATTTTATATTACAACACCAATTTATTATCCAAGCGGAAAGCTTCACATCGGCCATGCGTATACAACGACAGCGGGAGATGCGATGGCAAGATACAAGCGTTTAAAAGGGTTCGATGTTATGTACCTTACTGGATCTGATGAGCATGGGGAAAAGATTCAAAAGAAAGCAAATGAACAAGGTCTACATCCGCAAAAGTATGTAGACGGAATCGTTGATGATATTAAAGCTCTTTGGAAGAAGATGGACATTTCATATGATGATTACATCCGTACAACTGATGACCGTCATAAAAATTCTGTCGAAAAAATCTTTCAGCAGCTTCTCGACCAGGATGATATTTACTTAAGTGAATATGAAGGCTGGTATTGCACGGACTGTGAATCATTCTTTACAGAACGCCAGCTTGAAGACGGCAAGTGTCCTGATTGCGGACGTGAAGTGAAAAAGGTAAAAGAAGAAAGTTACTTCTTCCGCATGAGCAAATATGCTGACCGATTGCTGGCTTATTATGAAGAGAATCCTTCCTTTATCTATCCTGAATCACGAAAGCGTGAAATGATTAATAACTTTATTAAACCAGGCTTAGAGAATCTTGCGGTTTCCCGTACATCCTTTGACTGGGGCGTAAAAGTTCCAGGAAATCCAAAGCATGTTATCTACGTATGGATCGATGCTCTATCTAACTATATAACGGCCCTTGGCTATGGCAGTGATAACGATGAGAAGTATCAAAAATACTGGCCAGCAGATGTTCATTTAATGAGTAAAGAAATTGTACGTTTCCATACGATTTATTGGCCGATCATGCTTATGGCTTTAGGGCTTCCCTTACCGAAACAAGTTATTGCGCATGGCTGGCTTTTGATGAAAGACGGAAAGATGTCCAAATCCAAAGGAAATGTAGTGGATCCAAATGTACTGATCGACCGCTATGGTCTAGATCCACTGCGTTATTACTTGCTTCGTGAAGTGCCATTTGGCTCTGATGGCGTGTTTACACCTGAAAGCTTTGTAGACAGAGTAAATGCAGATCTCGCAAATGACTTAGGAAATCTTTTAAACCGTACGATTGCCATGATCGGTAAATACTTTGACGGCAAGATTCCAGCTTATGAAGGCCGTATTACAGATTTTGATGGAACCCTTGAAGATTTTGCGATGGAAACGGTAAGAAAAACAGAAGAAGCGATGGAGAACCTTGAGTTTTCAATCGCGCTTTCAACCATTTGGCAGCTTGTCAGCCGCACAAATAAATACATTGATGAAACGCAGCCATGGGTGCTTGCAAAAGATGAAGCAAAACAAGGTGAACTTGCAAGCGTTATGTATCACCTTGCAGAGTCAATCCGCATCGTATCTGTTCTGATTCAGCCGTTCATGACAGAAACTCCAGCAAAAATCTGGAGACAGCTTGGATTGAATGACTCTAAACTGACAGACTGGTATTCTTTAAAAGAGTTCGGTACCATTCCGGGAGATACTTCAGTTGTAAAAGGGGATCCGATCTTCCCTCGACTTGAAACAGAAGTTGAAGTACAGTTCATTAAAGATTCTATGGGAAGCACTTCTGCACCGGCAGAAGCGCCAAAAGAAGAAGAGAAGCAAGAAGTTCAATCTGCAGCCGACCAAAAACCTGAGATCTCCATCGATGACTTCATGAAGGTAGACTTAAGGGTTGCAACGGTAATAGCAGCTGAACCAGTAAAAAAAGCTGATAAACTGTTAAAGCTTCAACTGGATCTGGGGTACGAAAAACGCCAAGTCGTTTCTGGCATTGCCCAGTACTATAAGCCGGACGATCTTGTTGGACAAAAAGTTATTTGCGTAACGAACCTAAAACCTGTGAAATTGCGCGGAGAGCTTTCAGAGGGAATGATTTTAGCAGGTTCTTCTGATGGTCAATTAACATTGGCGACAGTTGATCAATCACTTCCAAATGGTTCAAAAGTTAAATAATGAGAAAAAGCGGGGAGGATATCCCTGCTTTTTTAGTGCCTAAGATAGAGGAAATACTTGTAAATCTATAATAAAAATAGGTCTTAATACCCACAATGTAATTATATTGTAATGCTGCTGTTACCCGAATGAATGGAAAATGTGATAAGATTTGTAAAGTTGAAAGGATTGTACACTATGTTTGATACACACGCACATCTGAATGCAGCACAATTCGAAGAAGACCGTCAGGAAGTTATCCAGCGGGCTTTAGATGAAGGAGTTCACCACATCGTGGTTGTCGGCTTTGACCGGGAAACGATCAACGGTGCTATGGAACTTGCTGAAGAATATGACTTCATTTATGCTTGCGTAGGCTGGCATCCAGTCGATGCAATCGACATGAGGGAAGAAGATTTGGCCTGGATTGAAGAACTTGCAGCGCATCCAAAAGTTGTCGCTCTTGGCGAAATGGGATTGGATTATCATTGGGATAAGTCGCCTGCAGATGTTCAGAAAGAAGTTTTCAGACGCCAAATACGCCTTGCGAAAAAAGTGAAGCTTCCCATCGTTATTCATAACCGGGAAGCGACACAAGACGTTGTTGACATACTTAGGGAAGAAGAAGCCCATGAAGTTGGCGGCATCATGCATTGCTACAGCGGAAGTATAGAAGTTGCCCGCCAATGTATGGAAATGAATTTCTACATAAGTTTTGGTGGACCAGTAACATTTAAGAATGCAAAAAAGGTTAAGGAAGTTGCGAAAGACATTCCGATGGACCGGCTTTTAATTGAAACTGATTGTCCTTATCTTAGTCCTCATCCATTAAGAGGCAAAAGAAACGAACCATCTTATGTAAAGTATGTAGCAGAATCTTTGTCAGATATAAAAGATCTTCCACTTGAAGACATCATAAAGAAAACTTCCGACAATGCTTTTCGAATTTTTAACATATTCCGATAGGATATGTTGTCGGAAACAAACGAAGCATGAAAAATATCGCGTTTATCTTTCAAGAAATGACAAAAGGGACAGGAAAATTGTCAAACGTTTTTTCTTCCCTTTTTCCTTCTTATCCGTTCATAATTAGCCTTGGGTCAATTAATGACGAAAAAGGAGGGATTTGACAGAGAGAAAAAAGGTATTTATAATGCAGTCCTTGTAGGGGAGGAAATTGGATGTATAAGAATATTACAGCTTTGTTCTCGAGTTTTACGAGAAAGAAACTTTATCTTTCTTTAGCCGCTCTTCTCGTTTTAGCGGTAACTACTGGATTCGTAGGTTATGAAACTACGAAAGCAGAAGTCACACTAATGCTTGACGGAAAGAAAAGCCAAGTTAAAACACATGCTAGCACAGTAAGAGAACTTCTACGCGAACAAAATATAAAACCTAACCAGCATGATGTTGTAAAGCCTGGGCTTTCAGCAAAGGTCGAAGATAACATGAAGGTTGATTATTTAAAGGCTAAGGAAATTGTCCTTACCGTAAATGGCAAAGACAAAAAGGTATGGACGACAGCAAAGACTGTTGAGCAATTCGTTAAAGAACAGCAGTTATCGCTGAAAGAGCATGATGTCATTAAGCCAAATCTGACTGCTGATATTCAAGATCAAGGCAAGATTAAGATCGAATCAGCATTTCCGGTAAAGCTTGTTGTAGGCGGAAAAGCACAGCAAGTTTGGACCACTTCCACTACCGTCGCTGACCTTTTGAAGCAACAAAAGGTATCATTAGGTGAAATAGACCGAGTATCACCTGCCAAAACAGAAAAAATTACTGGCAAAACGCAGGTTGAAGTCATCAGAGTAGAAAAGGTCACCGATGTAGTGGAAGAAGAAACACCATTTGCTGTTGTTAACCGTAAAGACAGCGGATTAACAAAAGGCAAAGAGCGTGTCGTGCAAGATGGCAAGAAAGGCAAGCTTGAAAAACGCTATGAAGTTGTAATGGAAAACGGAAAAGAAGTTTCCAGAAAACTTGTAGGCGAAAAAACATTAAGCGACAGCACAGATAAAATTGTTGCCATCGGTACAAAAGCAAAACCGCAGCCTGTAGTATCGCGTAGCAAAGCGCCGAGTAATTCTGGCGGAAGAGAGCTGACTGTAACAAGTACGGCTTATACTGCTAACTGCTCAGGATGTTCCGGGATCACGGCTTCAGGCTACAATTTAAAAGCTAATCCGAATGCGAAAGTAATCGCAGTCGATCCAAATGTTATTCCTCTTGGCACAAAAGTATATGTTGAAGGGTATGGATATGCCATTGCATCAGATACTGGAGGAGCTATAAAGGGTAACAAGATTGATGTATTCTTTGCTTCTCAATCACAGGCAGAGGCTTGGGGAAGAAAAACAATTAAGATTCGCATCATAAACTAATTTGATCTAACAAAGCATGGGGATTATTCCCTGTGCTTTTTTTGCGCCTAGAACCGAATCACTTAGAAGTTAAGGCTAGTCAATCCTAGACTTTCTTGACGCCTGGGGTATACTAGTAAAAGATGTTTTTTCGTTCAAATTATTAGACGCTGCAATGCCTAAAAAGGTTTCACCGTTTTGGAGGAAATCATGAAAAAAATAAAAGAAATTATTATCGTTGAAGGAAAGAGCGATACACTCGCTATAAAACGTTCAGTTGAAGCGGATACGATTGAGACAAATGGTTCAGAAATAAGTATAGATACTTTGAATCGGATCAAGAGAGCGCATGACATCAGGGGAATTATCGTATTTACGGATCCTGATTTTCCTGGAAAGAGAATTCGGCAGATCATTTCCGAGTTTGTTCCGGGTTGTAAGCACGCGTACTTAGCAAAACAAGATGCCATTGCTAAAGGTGATAAAGGTGTAGGTGTAGAGCATGCATCTAAAGAAGCTATTATTGAAGCTCTTTCACATGTGAGAGAAGAAATGCTGCAATCAGAAGAAAATGAATTAATTGCATGGGAAGATTTAATAGCAGCTGGTTTAACAGGAAAAGCGGATTCGAAAAAAAGACGAGAAATAATTGGTGCAGAGCTCCGTTTAGGATATATGAATGCAAAACAATTATACAAACGTTTAAATATGTTTCGCGTCACTCAGGAAGAATTTCAGAAAGCTCTGCAGGCGCTCTACAGAATTGAGGAGGACTAGATAGTAATGAGAAAAGATATCTCAACCCCGCAATCCACAAAGACCATACTTGAAAAACATGGTTTTACATTTAAGAAAAGTCTGGGGCAAAATTTTTTAATCGATCGCAACATACTTAATAATATTGTTAATGCTGCTGATTTAACGGAGGATTCAGGAGTTATTGAGATCGGTCCTGGAATCGGTGCATTGACAGAGTTTATCGCAAGAGCTTCAAAGAAAGCCGTTGCTTTTGAGATCGATCAGAGGCTGCTGCCGATTTTAAAAGAAACGCTGGCTCCATACCCGCATGTAGAAGTTATCCATTCTGATGTGCTAAAAGCCGATATTCACCAAGTGATCAGAGAGCATTTTGAAGAAGGACAAGACTTAATGGTAGTTGCAAACCTGCCTTATTATGTGACAACACCAATCATTATGAAGCTTCTTCAAGACAAACTTCCTATTCGCGGCATCGTTTGTATGATCCAGAAAGAGGTAGCCGACCGCCTGGCTGCATCTCCGGGTACAAAAGATTATAATTCCCTTTCTATAGCCATTCAATATTATGCGACAGCTGAGATGATGATTAAAGTGCCTAAAACCGTTTTTGTTCCAGCACCTAATGTGGATTCGTCCGTTATTAAACTTACGATTCGCAAAGAACCAGCTGTAAAAGTAAAAGATGAAGCGTTCTTTTTTGAGGTAGTCAGATCCTCTTTTGCACAAAGAAGAAAAACGCTATGGAACAACCTGACAAGCCAGCTTGTTTCAAAAGAAAAGAAAGATGAACTGCTATCTATTTTAGAGAAGTTGGATATTGATCCTAAACGCCGAGGAGAAACGCTGACAATTGAAGAATTCGGCAGATTGGCAGATTCTCTTTTGCCGCTTGTAAAATAAACCTCATTTTTCCCCTTATCCTCTCATACTCTTATAAAAGGAACATTGGGAGCAGTGGAGCTTGTTACTCCAAATAGGGGGAGTAAAATGAAACTAGAGATTGGATCAATTGTAACCAGGAACTCTTACAAACGGGATTTACTTTTTCGTATTGTAGGATTTAGTGAAGATCGTACCATTGCAGAACTTGCAGGAGAAGAGCTCAGACTCTGGGCTGATGCTCCGGTGGACGATTTATTTGTCGTGGACGACAAGCAAATGTCTGAACACAGGCAAGTAGTAAAGGAAAAGGAAGATTCCTCACTAAAATTATTCAGACAGGATTACTATCTGCTAAGACAAAAAAGGGAATACCTCTCAACAAACGGCTATCAATACGATCAATCTTATTTTGAACTGCCTGGAAGAGTGCTTCATATTGACGGAGATCCCTTATATTTAAATAAATGCCTGGAGCTTTATAAAAAGCTGGGTGTACCTGTTTATGGCATTCATATGAAAGAAACCGAGATGCCTGAAAAAGTTCCAGCACTTGTAGATGAAGTTAGACCAGACATTCTTGTTATCACAGGTCATGATGCTTATATGAAATCAAAAGGCGATGTAACAGATGTTAATGCTTATCGCCATACGAAATATTTCATCAGGACGGTCCGTGAAGTGAGAAGGAAGTATACGAATCTTGATCATCTGATGATCTTTGCCGGTGCTTGCCAGTCTCATTTTGAATCGCTTATTAAGGTTGGTTCAAACTTTGCAAGTTCTCCTGCGCGGATAAACATTCATGCTCTCGATCCTGTCTATATCGTGTCAAAAATCAGTTTAACGTCATTTATGGACCGTGTGAATGTTATGGATGTTTTAAGAAACACTCTGACTGGAAAAGAAGGATTAGGCGGTGTAGAGACGAGAGGGTTTCTCCGGACAGGAATGCCCATCAAAACCAAGCCTTAAAATAGAACTCCGGACTGCCGGAGTTTTTTTGTTTTCAGCTGATTTAAGGTGGTATTCTCTATAAGATTGTTGCTATTGAGAGACTGTCAAAAGTTCTTCATTGAATAGTTAATTGGAGCGGAAGGGTGAGACTCCTGCAGGACGAGCGGGGCAGGTGAGACCACTCAATGGACGCAGTACAGAGGGGGCTCACCGCACGCCCTGCGGAAAGCGAGCCCTGTAGCGGAAATCAACCACTTTCAAGAGCGCAAAATTTACGAAAACAGCCAAAACAAAAGATTATTTGTATCATTTACTTACTTTATACATATCTTCCCGAAAAAAAGACATACTAAAAAAAGCAAAAAAAGGATATTTGGTCATTGACATGAAAATGCTTTGCTTGCTATAATGAAAATTTTAATTTGACAAAAAAGCACGATTTGTGTTACAATTTGTCTAAGTGAGGTGGAGCCTAAAATGGGTAAAACAATAGTGGACATTAGACGCTCTTTAGAGTCCAACGTGGGTAGAAGACTTTCTTTACGTGCAAATGGCGGTCGACGCAAAACGATCGAACGTTTAGGAACACTGGAAGAAACATACCCAGCAGTTTTTATTATCAAATTAGATCAGGACACCAACGCTTTCGAACGTGTTTCTTATAGTTACGCGGATGTACTCACAGAAACAGTAGAACTTACATTCTTAGAAGATACACAAGCAGCAATCGGGCAGTAAGAACTTTTTACTGCTATTTTTTTTACCCTCTGCAGCTGGATTTAAACATACATATACGAAATACAGCAAGAATTGACCCCTTTTGGAGATACTATAACGTATCGCATATGAAAGGGGTTTTCATCATTATGGGAAGAAGCAAGCATGGAATGATGTCTGAAGGATTAAAGACTGAAATTGCCAAAGAGCTGGGTTTTTACGATAAAGTTCAGCGTGATGGTTGGGGCGGTATTTCTTCAAAAGACGCAGGGAATATGGTTAAGCGCGCACTTGAATTAGCCGAGCAAAGATTAAACAAATAAATATGCGATAGAAATAAAGCCGGAGGTGTTAAGTCTCCGGTTTTCTCCTACCCTGAGATGAACGATTTTAACTATATTTAAGTGTTCATACTGTGTTACTATTAAAAATATCAAAATTGTGTAAGATTTTTAGGCAGGGATAAAGATGATTAATAATAAAGTATCCATTAAAGCACCGGCTAAAATCAATCTGTCTCTTGATGCACTGAGGAAAAGAGAAGACGGCTTTCATGAAGTAGCCATGGTCATGACCACGGTTGATTTAGCTGACCGCATCGAACTGACTTTATTAGAAAAAGATGAAATTAGAATAGAAAGCTCAGGCGGCTTCGTGCCTTTGGATGAACGGAACTTGGCATATCAGGCTGCATTGCTTCTTAAGAAGACGTACGGAATTAAACAAGGTGTTTTTATACATATTTCAAAACATATTCCTGTCGCTGCAGGACTTGCTGGAGGAAGCAGTGACGCTGCAGCAGCATTAAAAGGGCTGAATCAGCTTTGGAACTTAGGCTTGTCACTGGACGAACTCGCAGAACTCGGAGCAAAGATCGGGTCCGATGTCTCGTTTTGTGTATACGGCGGAACTGCACTGGCAACAGGCCGCGGTGAAAAAATCCATCACATTTCTTCTCCGCCTCCATGCTGGGTGCTTTTAGCCAAGCCTCCAATCGGAGTTTCGACAGGTGAAGTATACCGGAACTTAAAGCTTTCAGGAATCGAACATCCTGATGTAGAAGGAATGGTTAAAGCTATTGAAGATAAAGACTACGACCAGATCTGCAGCCTTCTCGGCAACGTGTTAGAAACCGTGACCCTTAAAATGTATCCTGAAGTAAAACATATTAAGGAACAGATGATGAAACTTGGGGCAGATGCCGTTTTGATGAGTGGAAGCGGGCCGACAGTGTTTGGACTATTTCAGCATGAATCAAGGCTTCAGCGGGTTTATAACGGTTTAAGAGGTTTTTGCAATGAAGTATATGCAGTAAGACTATTAGGGGAATGATTGATAAAATCCGTATAAAAATGTTATATTAACTTCAAACATTCGGTTTTGGAGGAAAATATGAAATTAAAAAGAAGCGGAAGAATGGTGGATTTGACAGCCTACCTACTTCATCATCCCCATCAGCTTATTCCTTTATCTTATTTTGTAGAACGCTATGAATCGGCTAAATCATCTATTAGTGAAGATCTTGCTATCATTAAGGAACATTTTGAACAGCACGGATTAGGACAAGTTCAAACCGTTCCAGGGGCAGCGGGCGGTGTAAAATACATTCCAGGCATCGATCATGCAGAAGCGGAAGCAACAGTTGAAGAGCTTGTTCAGCTTCTGGAAGATCCAAGCCGAATATTGCCCGGAGGCTATCTGTACGTTACTGATGTGATCGGTAATCCAAGGCTGGTTAATCAGATCGGGCGTTTGTTTGCTTCTATCTTCTCTAAACGAAAAATAGATGTTGTTATGACGATTGCAACGAAAGGTATACCCCTTGCTTATGCGGTAGCTACACATTTGAACGTTCCTGTAGTGGTTGTTAGGAGCAACAGCAGGGTAACTGAAGGATCCACCGTTAGTATCAATTATGTTTCCGGCTCCACAAAACGCATTCAAACGATGGCTCTTGCAAGACGAAGCATCAAACAAGGATCCCGTGTTTTGATTATCGATGATTTTATGAAAGCTGGCGGTACGATTAAAGGCATGATCAGTTTAATAGAAGAGTTTCAGGCACAAATCGAAGGAATTGGCGTACTAGTGGAAGCGCAGGAAGTATCCGAACGCCTTGTAGATGATTATGTTTCGATCGCACGTCTTTCTCAAGTAAACGAAAAAGAAAACCGTATTGAAGTTGAAAAAGGCAATTATTCTCTAAACGGAGGTCATTCATAATGAAAAAGGTTCATACTACAGAAGCTCCAGCAGCAATCGGGCCGTACTCCCAAGGAATCGTCTACAACAATTTGTTTTTCAGTTCAGGCCAGATTCCACTGACAAAAGAAGGCGAAATGGTCGATGGAGATGTTAAAGAACAGACACATCAAGTATTCAGCAACTTAAAAGCGGTTCTAAATGAAGCGGGCTCATCTCTTGAGCAGGTAATCAAAGCTACGGTTTTTATTAAAGATATGAATGAATTTGCTGACATTAATGAAGTCTATGGCCAATATTTTTCAGAACATAAGCCAGCACGTTCTTGTGTGGAAGTAGCACGACTTCCTAAAGATGCTAAAGTTGAAATTGAAGTGATCGCACTTACGAAATAAGCTCCTTGATGGGGCTTATTTTTTTGGGAGAAAAGAGCGGCAAGAGAGAAATAATCGTTTACAGGCTGTAATTTTATTTTATAGGCCGTAATTCAAATTTATAAGCCGTAAATAAAATCTATAGGCTGTAAATCTTAATTTTCAGACCATAAATCTTCATTTATAGACTTTTCGACAAAACGGACCGGATAAAGAAATCGACAGCCATCTTACTTAAGCTTATGCAAACTTATACCGTACAAACACCTAAAAACACTGCTATGATGGTATCTTTATAAATTTTTTAAAAATTTTTATTTTTCAAAGAAGGATTTTGTAAAATGTTGAAGAATTGTAGTATTACGTTCTTATTATTGGAAAAAGGTGGTGTTTGTGAATGGAAGTGACTGACGTAAGATTACGCCGTGTAAATACAGAAGGCCGTATGAAAGCGATTGCCTCCATTACAATCGATCATGAATTTGTTATTCATGATATCAGAGTAATTGATGGCAATAATGGAATGTTCGTAGCTATGCCAAGCAAACGAACACCAGATGGGGAATTCCGTGATATCGCACATCCGATTACTTCAAGTACTCGGGAAAAAATTCAAAATGCGGTATTAACAGAATATCACCGTATGGGAGAAATGGAGTCTGCTTTGGAAGAAGCAGGAGCTTCTTAATATCCTAATAAGAATCAAGAGCCTGGTCGCAAATGATTAGGTTCTTTTTATTTGCCCATTTTTATAATAATCTGAATCTTCTCCAAATATATAAGCTCATTTCCTCCAAATTCTTCTCTATTTATATCAAACCATTGACAATCCCGCGTCACTTCTTGAAAAGCCCCCGCGTTTAAGATATATTCGTAATGGTATATTAAGAATTAGGAAAATGGATGGAGGTTCACTATGACAAATCGCTATGCGGTCATTCTTGCTGCGGGTCAAGGAACAAGGATGAAATCCAAATTATATAAAGTATTACATCCTGTTTGTGGTAAGCCGATGGTTCAGCATGTTGTTGACCAGATCAGCTCACTTCAAATGAAGCAAATGGTGGCTGTAGTTGGCCACGGAGCAGAAAAGGTTCAGGAACAACTGGGCGATCACATTCAGTATGTCCTTCAAGAAGAGCAGCTCGGAACTGCGCATGCTGTTATGCAGGCAGAAGAGGTTCTAGCTGAAGAGGAAGGAGTTACTCTTGTGGTGTGTGGTGACACTCCGCTTATTACATCTGAAACTATGGAAAAGCTTATTGCTGAACATGAATCACTTGGAGCAAAAGCTACTATCCTTACAGCGCAGGCAGATGATCCAACTGGCTATGGCCGTATCATTCGCAACAGTGAAGGTACGGTTGAGAGAAATGTTGAGCATAAGGACGCATCTGAGGAAGAGCGCAAAGTTACGGAGATTAATACAGGAACATACTGTTTTGATAATAAAGCGTTGTTTGAAGCTTTAAAGAAAGTAAGCAATGACAATGTACAGGGTGAATATTATTTGCCTGACGTGATCGAAATCTTGAAAAAAGCCGGTGAGGTTGTAGCGGCATATCAAACTCCTGATTTTAATGAAACGCTGGGTGTAAATGACCGAGTTGCCCTTTCCAAAGCGGAAAGCTTTATGAAAAAGAGAATTAATGAGCGCCATATGAGAAATGGCGTTACATTAATCGATCCAGAACAAACGTATATTTCTGATGATGCAGAAATCGGAAGTGATACAGTTATTTACCCCGGGACTGTTATTTTAGGGAACACGAAGATTGGTGAAGAGAACATCATTGGTCCTCAATCTGAAATAAAAGACAGTGTGGTAGGAAGCGGAAACACAATCCGCCAGTCTGTCATCCATGACAGTGAAGTGGGCAATGAAACAGCAATCGGACCTTTTGCACACATTCGCCCTAAGTCTGTTCTTGAGAATAAAGTGAAGATCGGAAACTTTGTCGAAATAAAGAAATCTGTTATGAGCACAGGAAGCAAAGCTTCACATTTAAGCTACATTGGGGATGCTGAAATTGGCAAAGATGTTAACTTGGGCTGTGGATCTATTACTGTGAATTATGATGGTAAGAACAAGTTCCTGACAAAAGTTGAAGATGGTGCATTCATCGGCTGTAATTCTAACTTAGTAGCACCTGTTACAGTTGGGAAAAACGCTTATGTTGCAGCAGGTTCTACCATTACTAATGATGTTCCGGCTGAGTCGCTGTCCATCGCAAGATCGCGTCAGACCGTTAAAGAAAACTATGTTCAAAAGCTTAACGAAAAACAAAATCAATAATTATTAAGAGTGGGGAAGGATGAAACCATCAATGAGTACGTATGTAGATCCTACATTAAAAGTTTTCACTTTAAATTCCAATAAGGAACTTTCAAAAGAGATTGCCGAGCATATTGGAATTGAACTTGGAGAAAGTTCAGTAACAAAATTCAGTGACGGGGAAATTCAAATCAACATTGAAGAAAGTATCCGCGGATGTGAAGTATATGTTATTCAATCCACTAGCGACCCTGTTAACCAGCATTTAATGGAACTTTTAATTATGATTGATGCTTTAAAACGTGCATCTGCTAAAACGATTAATGTCGTTATTCCTTACTATGGCTATGCACGCCAAGACCGAAAAGCGCGTGCACGTGAGCCGATTACTGCAAAGCTTGTTGCAAACTTGCTTGAAACTGCAGGAGCTACCCGTGTCATTGCAATCGATCTTCATGCAACTCAAATTCAAGGCTTTTTCGACATTCCTGTAGACCAGCTGCTTGGTGTGCCGATTCTTGCTAACTATTTCTCAAATAAAAACTTAGATGACATCGTTATCGTATCACCAGATCATGGCGGTGTAACAAGAGCACGTAAAATGGCTGACCGTCTTAAAGCACCGATCGCCATTATTGATAAGCGCCGTCCTCGTCCGAATGTTTCAGAAGTAATGAACATCGTAGGTAACATTGAAGGCAAAACAGCTATCTTAATCGATGACATTATTGATACAGCGGGTACGATAACTTTGGCTGCTAATGCACTAATGGAAAACGGAGCGAAAGAAGTGTATGCATGCTGTACGCATCCAGTACTTTCAGGACCAGCTATGGACCGAATCCAAAATTCTTCAATTAAAGAACTAGTTGTGACAAACACAATCGTTCTTCCTGAAGAAAAGAAAATCGACAAAGTTACACAGCTTTCAGTAGCGCCGCTATTAGGTGAAGCGATCATCCGTGTTCACGAGCAGTTATCTGTTTCTAAATTGTTTGATTAAAAGTTTTGAAGCTCTTCTCTAAAGATTGTTGCATTTGTGTTTATTCATTTCTCTTCATTGATGAGTTGATTGTAGTGTAAGGTGCGAGCCTCCTGGGGGATCAGTGGGACAGGTGAGACTCTTAAAGGCACAAATGTGCCAAGAGGCTCACCGCCCACCCCCCGGAAAGCGAGCAACCTGAAACGAAAATCAACGGCTTTCATGCAACAAGTTTTGCTAAGACAGCTTTTAAGAAGATGCTAAAAGTAATATCCTAAAAAACAAATCAAATTTCGCTTAAGAAGAACTTGCTAAACAGATTTCTAACTCCACGTTTTAAAATCTTTCACTTCGGGTAATCCTTTTAAGAGACTCGAAATAGGAAAGGTGGATCTCAATATGGCAACGAATCTAACAGTCGAAAAACGAAAAACTGAAAAACGTTCATTTTTGACGGAGTTAAGAAATAAAGGACATGTTCCTGCAAACCTTTATGGTTACGGAACAGAGTCTGTTGCACTGTCCGTTGATGAACCTGAATTTATTAAAGCTTATAGAGAAGTAGGTAAAAACGGCGTACTCAAACTTAAAGTGGATGGAAAAGATTATTCTGTAATGGTACAGGAAATGCAAGTACATCCTTTAAAGAATGCAGTTACTCATATTGATTTTATTGCTATTGATCTAAATAAAGAAACAGAAGCTGAGGTGCCTGTTGTACTGACAGGTGAATCTGCTGGTGTTAAAGAAGGCGGAATTCTGCAGCGTGTACACGCAACTGTAAACGTGAAAGCACTCCCGTCTGACTTTCCCGAGCAATTGGAAGCTTCCGTTGAAGAATTAAACATTGGTGATTCCTTATACGTTAAGGACTTGCCAACTGGCAGCAAATACGAAATTCTTCATGGAGAAGATGAAGTGATAGCGAGTGTAACACCTCCTAAGATTCAGGATGAAGAAACTGATCCAGAAACAGAAGAAGCGGACCAAGCTGGAGATGCTCCAGAGTCTTCTGAATCTGTAGCTGACGATAGTCAGGAAGGTCAGGAAGAGGAAAAGTAAGACGAATAGATATATATAAAACGCAGCGGTCGCTGCGTTTTTATTCTGTTTACCAGAATTGATGTACAATGTTCGTAAGACATTAAAAGGTTAGGTGAACCAAAAGTGAAATTGTTTATAGGACTCGGGAATCCTGGATCAAGATTTGATGGAACCCGACATAACATTGGGTTTGAAGTAATCAACAGACTTTCCGATTCTCTGAACATTCAAATGCAGCAAACAAAATTTAAGGGAATATACGGAACAGCAAACGTTGGCGGCGAAAAAATCTTTTTACTTAAACCGCTCACATACATGAATTTGTCTGGTGAATGTATTGGTCCTTTTATGGATTATTTTCAAATACCTGTTGAGGACATTCTTGTGATTTATGACGACCTCGATACTCAGCCAGGTAAACTAAGACTTCGAACAAAAGGAAGTGCTGGCGGTCATAATGGCATTAAGTCTATGATTGCCCATCTTGGAACACAGGAATTTAAGCGAATCCGTTTCGGTATCGGACGTCCAGCAAATCAGCAGCCTGTTCCTGATTTTGTACTTAATCGTTTTTCAAAAGAAGAGCAGCCTGATGTGGAGAATGGAATTGAACGTGCAATTAAAGCAAGTGAAGCTTTTATTGATACATCATTTGATAGGGTGATGAATAAGTTTAACGGGTAAAGAATAGATTACACATGTTCCGCTCATAATGGTTAGTAGAATGCTAACCGAAAGGGGAACTTATATGGCTATTCATTACCGGTGCAGGCATTGTAAAACACATGTTGGCACCATTGATCACCATACTGTGAACGCAGCGAATCTTGGATTTGAAACACTAACTGCAGAAGAACGGCAGGAATTACTCTCCTACAAAGAGAATGGAGATATAGAAGTAACGACTACTTGTGAAGATTGTCAGGATACATTAGAACGGTATCCTGAATTTCACACACTGAAATCTTTTATTCAATAAGGTATTGCTTTGGCCGCAGGCTATGATGCGGACCAAAGCCTTTTTCTGTTTACATGTCATAGTTTACAGCTATGAACGGCGTTTGAGAGGGGGAGAAAGAATTGCTCGGATTAAAGAGATATTTTAGTCAGGGAGAAGATTTTGATTCTATTTTAAATGGTATAAATGCTGGCCTGAAAGAACAATTAGTAGCGGGTCTATCAGGTTCTGCACGGACAATGCTGATCAGCAGCCTGCATGAAAAAACCGGTAAGCCTCAACTGGTTGTCACACATAACTTATTTCAGGCACAAAAGTTATATGAAGATTTAACTTCTCTTTTACCTGAAGATGAGGTTTATTTATATCCGGTTAATGACTTGATCTCTTCAGAAATGGCGATATCCAGTCCAGAATTAAAAAGCCAGCGTATCGAAGCTTTGAACTATTTAAGTAAGTCTGCTTCAGGTGTCATCATTACACCGATTGCAGGATTAAGAAGATACTTGCCGCCAATTGAAATTTGGAAACAAGCAGGTCTGTCTTTTCGAATGGGAGAGGAGATCGATCCAGATCAAATTTTGAATAAACTTGTTGCAATGGGTTATGAAAGAACTTCTATGGTTCAAACCCCTGGTGAATTTAGTGTGCGCGGGGGAATTATTGATATTTTCCCTTTAACTGTTAAAAACCCTGTTCGTATTGAACTGTTTGATACAGAGATTGATTCTATCAGGTTCTTTGAAGCAGAAACGCAGCGTTCAAAAGATAAAGTACAAGAAATCTCAATTGCTCCTGCAGAAGAACTCATTTTGTTTGACGAGCATTACGAACAAGCAGCTGAACGGATTGATGCTAGGCTGGCAGATACGCTAAAAAATATTAAAGATGATTCACTAAAAGAGATGCTTGTTGAAAATATCAGCTATGAAACAGGACGTTTAAGAGAGCATCAACAGTTCCAAAGCATGTATAAGTACGCTTCTTTGTTTTATGATAATCCGGCAAGCCTTTTGGATTATGTTTCTCCTGACTGCTTAATCATTATGGATGAGATTGGACGGATTCAGGAAACGAGCCAGCAGCTCGATAAGGAAGAAGCAGAGTGGCAGACAGCTCTATTGGAACATGGTGAGCTTGTCCGGGGTCTCACGATATCACCAGACACGAATGCACTCCTCGGTGACAAAAAGAGTTTCCCGATTATTTATCTATCCCTTTTCTTAAGGCATGTTCCTCATACTCAACCGCAAAACATATTAAATGTAGAATGCAAAAGTATGCAGAACTTCCATGGACAGATGAATGTGTTAAAAGGAGAAATGGATCGCTGGAAAAAGCTTGGCTTTGCGATCGTTTTTGTTGCGCTGAACAAAGAGCGTGCAAACCGTCTGGAAAGAGTCCTGGCTGACTATGAGATGGATGCTGGGATAATAGATGACGATAAAGATATTCGCCCGAAAACAAGCCAGATATTGCTTGGAGACCTTGCTAGTGGCTTTGAATCAACCAAACAAAAGCTTGTTGTCATAACAGAAGAGGAAGTTTTCACGAAAAAAGCGAAGCGCCCTGTCCGCAAGCAGCGGATGACAAATGCTGAACGCATAAAAAGCTACTCGGAGTTAAAAGTTGGGGACTATGTTGTTCACGTTAATCACGGGATCGGAAAATATTTAGGTATTGAAACACTCGAGATCAAAGGTGTGCATAAGGATTATCTGCACATTAAGTACTCTGGCAATGATACGCTTTACGTACCTGTTGATCAGATCGATCAAGTGCAAAAGTATGTAGGCTCTGAAGGTAAAGAGCCGAAGATCTATTCATTAGGCGGAAGCGACTGGAAAAAAGTAAAAAGCAGAGTTAAATCTTCTGTACAGGATATAGCAGATGATTTAATTAAGCTTTATGCTGAACGTGAAGCAAGCAAAGGATACGCTTTCTCAGAGGATGGTGCAGAACAGAGTGAATTCGAAGGCAGCTTTGCGTATCAGGAGACAGAAGACCAGCTTCGTACAATTGAAGAGATTAAAAAGGACATGGAAAGCATTCGTCCTATGGACCGGCTGCTCTGCGGAGATGTAGGCTACGGCAAAACAGAAGTAGCTATCCGTGCAGCTTTTAAAGCTATTATGGATGGCAAGCAAGTAGCTTTCCTCGTGCCGACAACCATTCTTGCTCAGCAGCACTTCGAAACATTCCGTGAGCGGTTTTCAGAGTTTCCGATTACGATTGGCAGCTTAAGCCGGTTCCGTTCAAAAAAAGAACAGAATGAAGTAATAAAAGGATTAAAAGCAGGCACTGTAGATATTGCGATCGGTACACACCGTCTTCTTTCAAAGGACGTGCAATATAAAGACCTGGGATTATTAATTATCGATGAGGAACAGCGTTTTGGAGTAACGCATAAAGAAAAGATTAAAACGCTGAAATCGAATGTAGATGTACTTACTTTAACAGCAACGCCAATTCCGCGCACACTCCATATGTCAATGCTTGGAGTACGTGATCTGTCGGTCATAGAAACACCTCCTGAAAACCGCTTCCCAATTCAGACCTATGTAATGGAGTATAACGGTTCACTGGTCCGTGAAGCGATTGAAAGAGAGATGGGACGCGGTGGTCAAGTATATTTCCTATATAACCGGGTTGATTCCATAGAACGAATGGCTGAACAGATTTCCATGCTTGTTCCTGATTGCAGGGTGGCATATGCACACGGTCAAATGTCAGAGAACGAGCTTGAAACGGTCATGCTTGAGTTTTTAGAAGGAAACTATGATGTATTAGTATCAACAACGATTATTGAAACGGGTGTCGATATTCCGAATGTGAATACGCTAATCGTCTATGATGCGGATAAGATGGGCTTATCCCAGCTTTATCAGCTCCGCGGCCGTGTAGGACGATCGAATCGTGTTGCTTACGCGTATTTTACGTATCAGCGTGACAAAGTTTTAACAGAAGTCGCTGAGAAACGTCTTCAGGCAATTAAAGAATTTACAGAGTTAGGTTCAGGCTTTAAGATTGCGATGCGCGACCTGTCTATCCGCGGTGCAGGAAACCTTCTTGGTGCTCAGCAGCACGGGTTTATTGATTCTGTAGGTTTTGACCTTTACTCGCAAATGCTTGAAGAAGCTATCGAGGAACGCAAAGGAACAAAACCAAAAGAAGTGGAAGAAGAAGTGGACCTCAATATAGAAGTGGATGCTTATATTCCTTCAAGTTACATTGGAGATGAGAAGCAAAAAATCGAAATGTATAAGCATGTACGGGCTGCTAAGTCGCTAAAAGATATTTCTGACTTGCAGGAAGAATTCATCGATCGTTTTGGCGATTATCCTGTGGAAGTCGAATGCTTGCTACTGGCAGCAGGAATAAAGCTGCGTGCTAAGCGTGAAGGCGTTCAATCGATCGAACAAAAGCAAGACACGATCAATATGCTTCTTACCGAAAGTTCGACGGCTTCAGTTGATGGAGGAAAAATGTTTGAGATCGCAAACAAGATCGGAAGACATGTGAACCTTGGGATGCAAAATAACTTTATGAAAGTGGTTATTAACCGAAAACGCCTAAAAGATTTAGAGCTGTTAAAACAAATTGATCTTTTCCTAAGAGAAATAAAGCATGCGAGGAAAGAAAAGACAACAAATACACTCTAAAATTTAATAAGCCCTCTCATTCGTGAATAGAACAGGAGATGTAACAAATAATAAACCTAGAAAATGGAACATTCTTTCAGAGAAGGAACCATTTTGTTGTTACATCAGTGCACTATCATCATCCGAAAGAGAGGGCATTATTTATATGAAAGCGACTGGTATCGTTCGACGTATTGATGACCTTGGGCGCGTTGTTATTCCTAAAGAAATCCGCAGAACACTGCGAATTCGCGAGGGAGACCCGCTTGAGATTTTTGTAGACAGAGATGGAGAAGTCATCTTGAAAAAATATTCTCCAATCAATGAGCTTGGCGACTTTGCGAAAGAATATGCGGAAAGTCTTGCTGACAGTACAGGTCATGTTGTTTTAATTGCTGACCGCGATACATATATTGCGGTAGCTGGCGGATCCAAAAAAGACTATCATAATAAAGCGATCGGCAAAGTAGTGGAATCTTCTATGAGTGACCGGAAGACACTGGTTGAATCAAACGGAACAGAAGCCGAGCTTATAGATGGAATTAAAGAAAATACATCTCATGTTATCGCTCCAATCATAGCGGGTGGCGATCCAATCGGAGCGGTCGTAATGATCGGAAAAGAAGGAAAGAAGCTTAATGAACTGGAGCAGAAACTTGCTGAAACAGCTGCAGGATTTTTAGCCAGACAGATGGAGCAATAAGGAAGGGCTTTTTTCGCCCTTTCTTTTTTTGTTTGTGCTCTTGTGTATCGCCAGGTGATACGTAATATCCAACAACAAAAAGCACAGGTAACTATGGTATAATACGTTGAATTAAAAAGAATTGTAATGAGATATGTCGACATGTGTCGTCCCGGGAAATATTTATCTGAATAGGTTCTTTTAAAATGGCTCATCTCTAAAAAATGTTGCCTTTGGTCTCTTTTCCATTCTCTTCATTGCAAGTTGATTGGAGAGCAAGGTGCGTGCCTACTGCCTGAGAAGCTTCTAGCTAGGCATGCGACGAGGAGCTTACATCGATAGCGTTTACTAGTAGACGCAGGAGCAAGGATATTTCCATGAAGCAGTAAGGTGAGACTCCTAATGGCGCAAAGCGCGAGGAGACTACTCACCGCCCGCCCCACGGAAAGCGGGCATTCTGGAGCGGAAATCAACCACTTTCTAGAGCAACAAAGTTTTCGCCTTTAAAATTGGAAGTAAAACGTTAAGGATTTTTGAGGTACTAGAATGAACACAAAAAAGTCTTCTGTTTGGGAAGGTGCTTTGCTGCTTACTGCAGCAGCCCTTGTTGTTAAAGTATTGAGTGCCGTCTACCGGATTCCCTATCAAAACATGACAGGTGATTTCGGTTTTTATGTATTTCAGCAAGCCTATCCCTTTTATGCGATAGCCGCTGCTATTGCTTTTACAGGATTTCCGATGGCTCTGTCTAAAATGATCGCATCAGAAAAAAGTAATAATGATCATCTTATAAAAACGTCAATTTGGACATCCTTTTTGTT
Organism: Fictibacillus sp. NPDC058756; assembly: GCF_042746035.1. Classification (NCBI taxonomy): domain Bacteria; kingdom Bacillati; phylum Bacillota; class Bacilli; order Caryophanales; family Fictibacillaceae; genus Fictibacillus; species Fictibacillus sp. NPDC058756. Next base: position 30,294 of record NZ_JBHYPU010000006.1, read on the forward strand.
AGGGATTATTTCTTTTGTGTCTTTGTTTTTATCTGCACCTTACATAGCAAATTTAATGGGTGACAGCCACCTTACATTGCCTATTCGTGTTATATCCGTACTGTTCTTATTTATACCGCTATCTGCTTTTCTCAGAGGTGCATATCAAGGGTATGGTGATATGCAGCTTACAGCTTTTTCGCAGTTGCTCGAACAAACCGTTCGAGTTTCAGGTATATTATTAATTTCATTTTATTTTGTTAAAGAAGGCTATTCCAGCTATGAAACAGGAGCAGGTGCTTTATCGGGATCTGTTTTAGGTGCTGTAGCTTCAGGATTATTCCTTTTGTTTTTCTGGAGAAAAGGAATTACTCCCGCTTATCAACCTCAAGCAAAAATAAGGGTTACATATGGAGCTGAACTGCTGAAATCGAGTATTTATCTTTCTTTAAGCGCACTTGTTTTAGCGTTGATGCAGCTGGTTGATGCATTCCTTTTTGTAAATGTGTGGGTCGAAAGCGGTATGCAGGTATATGACGCCAAACTGTTAAAAGGGGTATTTGACCGGGGGCAACCTCTTCTCCAGCTGGGAACCGTAGCCGCAGCATCTTTAGCACTTGCTGTCGTACCAGAAATGGCTCATTTAGTACAGCAAAAAAGAAATGCTGATATTCAGTCACTCACAAAACTGTCAGTGAAAATTTCTGTTGTTTTTGGCGGTGCTGCAGCAGTTGGGCTCATCTGTATCATGGAACCTCTAAATACTATGCTTTTTAAGAATGCAGAGGGATCAACTGCACTTGCAGTATTGTGTCTGTCCATTGTCTCAGTATCTATTATTTATACTTCTACAGGTCTTTTGCAGGGGATCGGTCATGGAAGGTATGCAGCGCTATCCATCCTGGCTGCAATGTTCGTAAAAGTTGCGGGGAACCTGATACTGATACCACAATTCGGAATGGAAGGAGCAGCACTTTCAACTGTCATTGCTACAAGTATTGCTGCAGTGTTCCAATTAATAAAGCTTCAAATGGCAACAAAGTTTTTGAGCAATGTTCGAGCTTTAAACCTATTCTCTTATCTTTTTTCATTAGGTGTTATGGCTGCCGGTGTTTTGTTGTGGATATTTATTGCTGAAAATATTTTTGAAGGTGTTTCGCGATTAGATGCTATGTTTATCAGCATAACTTCTTCGGTGCTTGGCGGTGTAATCTATCTTACAGTCATTATAAAATTTAAAATATTTTCTCAAGGAGAGTGGGAATCAGTATTCCATTCGGTCGACACGGTTAAGAAGTTAGTAGAACGGCTGAAAAAAAGGAGGCCAAAATGAATAAGAAAATTACAATAATAGGCCTAGGAGCAGGGAACCTAGATCAAATGACGCTCGGTATTTACCGGCTGCTTGAATCAGCAGAAACAGTATATGCGAGAACGATTCATCACCCTGCTGTAGAAGAGCTTATCGCACAAGGTAAAACATTTATAACATTTGATGATATCTATGAAAAGCATGATCAGTTTGAGCCTGTATATGAGGAAATTGCAGAACTACTATTTAAGGCTGTGGAAGAAAACGGACATGTCATTTATGCCGTACCAGGTCATCCTTTAGTTGCTGAGCAGGCGGTTCAGCTTTTGCTGCATAATGCTGATCAAAATAAAACAGAGGTTACAGTGGCTGGCGGTAAAAGTTTTCTCGATGAAATGTACACGGCCTTAAGGATTGACCCGATTGAAGGGTGCCAAATTCTTGATGGGACATTACTAAAAAAAGAAGAAATCCAAATTCGGCATCATCTTGTTATTGTTCAAGTGTACGATGCATTTATCGCATCAGAAGTAAAATTGACACTTATGGAGAAGTATCCAGATGATTATGAAGTGGCTGTTGTAACAGCAGCCGGAAGCTCTAGTGAGACGATCAAAAGAGTTCCGGTATTCGAGTTAGATCAGTCTGTAACATTAAACAATCTAACCGCTGTATACGTACCTCCTGTCAAAGAAGAAACGTTGATGTACAGAGACTTTTCATTTTTAAAAAGTGTTATTGAAAGATTGAGAGGTCCTGGAGGCTGTCCGTGGGATCAGAAGCAAACACATGTCAGTTTGAAGAAATATTTAATTGAAGAAGCATACGAAGTGCTGGAAGCGATCGATGAGGAAGATGATGAGACTTTAGCTGAAGAGCTTGGTGATGTTTTGCTGCAAGTGCTCCTGCACGCTCAAATTAGCGAGGAAGAAGGATTTTTTGCAATGGATGATGTGATCTCTGTCTTAACCGAGAAAATGATCCGCCGTCACCCTCACGTGTTTAGTAATGTAATTGCAGAAGATGCCGATAAAGTCGTAGCTAACTGGGAAGCTATAAAAGCACAAGAAGCGGGCAAGGAAAAAAGAGAGTCTTTATTAGATGGTGTGCCTAAAGGTATGCCGGCTATTCAAAAAGCCTTTCAATTTCAGAAAAAAGCCGCTAAGGTTGGATTCGACTGGAAAGAAACAGGGCCGGTTTATGATAAGATTTTAGAAGAATTGAAAGAATTCCAGGAAGCTGAAGGTGAAGAACAGCTGAAAGAGCTTGGTGATCTGCTGTTTTCAGTTGTGAATTTAGCCCGTTTCTATAAAATAGACCCTGAAGAAGCTCTTAACGCAACGAACAGAAAGTTTTATAAGCGATTTCGTTATATAGAGTCAGCACTTAAGGAGAAGAACCTTTCTTTTGAAGATGTAACATTGGAAGAAATGGACCGTCTTTGGGACGAAGCAAAATAATTTTTTTTTCAACAAAGAAGGATTATAGTGAGAAATAGAGAATATTTTCTCGAGAAATATCATGAACCCTTAATTATAAAGGGTTTCTAGCGAATTCTTTGAAAGAAACTTTAGGAGGTAATAAAAATGAACAAAAATGAATTGGTAACAAATATCTCAGAAAAGTCAGGTCTTACTAAGAAAGATGTAGAAACAGTCGTTAATGGCGTAATCGATGAAATCACTTCTGCTCTTAAAGGCGGAGAAAAAGTACAGTTTGTTGGATTTGGAACTTTTGAAACTCGCGAGCGTTCTAGCCGTACTGGCCGCAACCCTCAAACAGGTAAAGAAATTCAAATCCCGGCTGCTACTGTTCCAGCATTTAAAGCAGGCAACAAGCTGAAAGAAGCTGTTAAGTAAGCATGCGCCTAGACAAATTTCTGAAAGTCTCCCGTCTTATTAAACGGAGAACCGTGGCGAAGGAGATTTCAGATCAAGGCCGTATCACGATAAACGGATTGCAGGCGAAAGCTTCTTCTGATGTAAAAGTCGGGGACGAGCTTACGATCCGCTTTGGCCAAAAGCTTGTAAAGGTGAAAATCAACGAGCTTAAGGATACGACCAAAAAAGAGGACGCTGACAACATGTATACCGTCCTCGAAGAAAACCGCATCGAAACGACTGAGTAAAGAACCTGAATTCTTCAGGTTCTTTTTCATTTTTGATTTTTTCTAAAGATTATTGCGCCTAGAGAATTTAGTGAATTGCCTACATTGATAGGTTGATTGGAGTGTAAGGTGCGAGACTCCTCGAAAATGAAAAAGCACATTTTCTTCGTGCGAAGTTAACGCTGCGGAAGCCTTCCTTGTCCTGCGGGATTAGTGGGACAGGTGAGACACCTGATGGCGCAAAGCGCTGAGGTGGCTCTTTGCACACCCCGCGGAAAGCGAGCATCCTGTAACGGAGAGCAACTACTTTCAAAAACATCACTGATCTCGTTAACAGGTTTATCATAGCTTGTTCTATTCCCCCAGCTTGTTTCATACATTTGTATGGAATAGAGGAGGGGAATGTATGGACCAACGATATGATTTTAATAACAACTATAATCAAAAAGTAAGCACTCCAAATCATGATGTAAGAATGATAGGCCGTAAGAATCTGGAGATCACAGGCGTTAAACAGGTTGAAAGCTTTGATAATGAGGAATTTCTGCTTGAAACAACGATGGGTTTTCTGGCGATACGCGGGACAAACTTGAAGATGAAGAACTTGGATGTAGAATCTGGTGTAGTGAATATCGAAGGGAAAGTATTCGATCTTGTCTACCTAGACCAGCAAACCGGTGAAAAGAATAAAGGTTTCTTCGGCAAATTGTTCAAATGACATTAACCGTACAGTTTCAAACCATGCTGGCTATGGTTTTCATGGGGATATGGATCGGTATGGCTGTTGATACCTACAGCCGGTTCATCCATGAAAAGCGAAAGTGGCACTGGCTTCATTTCTTAAATGATTTGCTCTTTTGGCTGGTACAGGCTTTGCTGGTTTTTTATGTTCTTCTTCATGTAAATCACGCGGAAATTCGTTTTTATATTTTTATAGCTTTAATTTGCGGTTATGCTGCTTATCGTGCACTTTTAGAAAACATATATAAAAAGCTGCTGGAATGGTTTGTTTCAGCTGCTGCAGCAATTTTCCGCTTCTTATACAATCTGTTCAACAGTTTACTTGTGATGCCGATAAAATGGTTGATTATGATTATTTCGGGTATTCTTTTATATGTATTAAAGCTTTTACAAAGAATAGTCGTTGTTTTATTAAAAATTCTTTTTTCCCCTTTTAAGTGGATCGGAACGCTTGTATGGCGTTTCATTCCAAAACAAAAATGGTATAATTTAAAAGAGAAATATTTAAAAGTTGCAGGGTTTTTTAATTCAGTGAAGAATAAAGTCAGCAATTGGAAGGGAAAAAAGAAGTAAAGGAGGGGAAGAGCGAACAAATGCGCCAAAAGAAGATAACAGAGATTCACTCACAATACATCCAGAATAAAGAACGCCATGAGAAGGTGATCGCTAAACGTAAACGCGGGCTATACCGGCGTTTAACGGGGGCTTTTATCGTATTTTCCTTTTTTGCTTTTTTAATTATTACGGGTATTGCAGAGCAACTCTCCCTTTTAAATGAAAAACAGACGGAACAGAAAGAGCTGACCGAAGAATATAAAGCTCTTTTAGAAGAAAAGGCACAACTTAAAGATGAAGTGAATAAACTAAAAGACGAAGAATACATTGGAGAAATCGCCAGACGCGACTTTTTTATGTCAAAGCCTGGTGAAACAATCTTTAAACTTCCAGAATAAAGCAAGAAGCGTTCATTGACACGCAGATTTTTTCGAATGTATAATAAGTATTGATATCTTTTGAGATTTTTTAAGGAGGAGCATTTTTTGCATGTCAATTGAAGTAGGCAGCAAGTTGCAAGGGAAAGTTACTGGGATTACTCATTTTGGAGCGTTTGTTGAGCTGCCAGGGGGTACTACAGGACTCGTGCATATTAGCGAAGTTGCGGATAATTACGTAAAGGACATCAACGAATTTCTTAAAGTTGGTGATCAAGTCGAAGTAAAGGTTATGAGTATCGAGAAGGACGGAAAGATCGGTCTGTCTATTAAGAAAGCAAAGGAAAATGTTGCTTCCACTAGACCTGCACCATCAAGAGGCGGATTCAACAAATCCCGCAAAGGTCCAAATCGCGGCGGAAATAATCATCCTACTGCATTATCTTTTGAGGATAAGATGAGTAAGTTCCTTAAAGATAGTGAAGACCGACTCACAACTTTAAAGCGTAGTACTGAATCAAAAAGAGGTGGCCGCGGCGGCCGAAGAGGATAATTGATGCATTTTTAATGCTCATTCATCTATATATGGCTAGCATCCTATTCATTAGGGTGCTTTTTGTTTTTATATTTTTCTAAAGGTTACTGTAATAGAGTTGTTTTTTTCATCATCATTGACAAGTTAATTGGAGTGCAAGGTGTGAGACTCCTGCGGGATCAGCGGGACAGGTGAGACTCCTAAAGGCGCAAAGCGTGAGGAGGCTCACCGCACGCCCCGCGGAAAGCGAGCACCTGGAACGGAAATTAACTACTACAAATACCAACAGAAATTACGAAAACGCTCTTATAAAAACTTTTTCGACAAAAATTGAAAAGAACCGTTGACAGTTATATAGGATTCTTGTAATATACTACTTGTGTCTTTTACAAATGGCGGTGTAGCTCAGCTGGCTAGAGCGTACGGTTCATACCCGTGAGGTCGTGGGTTCGACTCCCTCCGCCGCTACCATTTTTTTTGACACTTACATATTTAAATTTTCAAGAGTACCCGCTTAGGGTGCTCTTTTTTTGATCTTTATAATTTCCTTCATCGTTATCCGGATTTAATCCCCGAAGTTTTCAAGGTTTAACCATTTATTTTTCATCATAATTCTTCTTAATCTCTTTTAATTCAGTGCTTAAGAATTTATTTTTATACGAATGCTGTCCTCTTTTGCTTTTCTTTCGTGAAATGTTGGGGAAGACCGTCGAGAAGTTATTCTAGTTTACATTGCTCTTTTGACAAAATCTTTGTTCTAAACCTGTTTATAATGGTTACACAAATTGGAAACGGGTGGTGTATGGGATGTGGCAAAAGGTAGAACAAGAAGTACTCGAACCGATTAGAGGCATGGTGTGGGTAGAAAAAGGACAGCAGGCAGTTTTTAAGACGAGTAAGAGATGGCTTCAGCTTTTGAACCAGAGCATTTTTAATTGGAGAATGCTGTTGTTTGGAATTGGCTTTTTGTTAGGACGAGCTATGATTTTAGCTGAAATGTCTCCATTTGCATTACCTTTTGCAGCGAGTGTATTTGTCTTAAGAAAAGAACGGACAGGCATTGCCGTATTTGCAGTACTAGCTGGCGCGATGACACATCAGCCGATCAATGCCTTGTTCTTCATAGGTGCCTTGCTTGTATATGCGTGTCTGCAAAGAGGAACAGATCTTTTTATAAAAAATAGAATTCAAAGCTTGCCTCTATTGGTATTTGGATCAAGCTTGATAACTCGAACGTTATTTTCTTTATTTGGAGAAGGCGGACTTGAGCGGGTCGATACGATGCTTGCTCTTGTAGAGGGTGGACTGAGCTTAGTACTCACATTAATCTTCCTTCAATCCATTCCTTTGTTAACGTATAAGAAGATTCCTCAGTCACTGAAGAATGAAGAAATTGTTTGTTTGATGATCCTTCTCGCCTCGGTAATGACAGGAACAATCGGCTGGCAAATCAATGATGTCTCCGTTGAACATGTCGTATCCCGTTATCTAGTGCTTTTGTTTGCTTTTGTTGGTGGAGCTGCTATCGGTTCTACGGTTGGTGTAGTCACTGGTTTAATACTCAGTCTGGCTCAAGTGGCAAGTCTGTCTCAAATGAGCTTGCTCGCGTTTTCTGGATTGCTAGGCGGACTTTTAAAAGAAGGAAAGAGATTCGGGGTAAGTTTAGGGCTTATTATTGGTACTGTATTGATCGGTTTGTATGGTGAGGGCAGGGCAGAAATTACATCTACCTTGATGGAATCAGGCTTTGCGATCCTTCTGTTTCTGTTAACACCAAAAACAGCGATCAGCAATATATCAAAATATGTTCCGGGAACAAGAGAGCATTCGATGCAGCAGCAGCAATACTTAAAAAAGATTCGTGATGTTACGGCGAGCCGTGTTGAAAGATTTTCTTCTCTTTTCCAGGCGCTGTCCCATTCGTTCGGTTCGGTTGGCTTGTCTTTGAATGAAGAAGAGAGCTCGCGGGAAGTTGATTTATTTTTAAGCAATATTACGGAAAAAACATGTCAAACATGTTTTAAGAAGGAACAATGCTGGGCTCAAAATTTCACTTCCACCTATGATTTAATGTCAAAAATCATGGTTGAACAAGAAGATTACGGAGAAATAAAAGACCGGAAACTAAAACGTGATTGGGAAAAACATTGTATTAAACCGCAAAAGGTAACAGATTTAATGAAACAAGAACTATCTCAATATAAAGCAAGCCAAAAATTAAAAATTCAAGTTCAGGAAAGCCGCAGATTGGTGGCTGATCAGCTAATGGGTGTTTCTCAAGTCATGGGTAACTTCGCAAAGGAAATTCAGCGGGAACAAGAGAACCACCAGATGCAGGAAGAGCAGATTAAGGATTCATTGTTCCAGGCAGGGATTGATGTCGGGCATGTTGATATTTATAGCTTGGAAGCGTCAAACGTTGATATCGAGATGACGATCCCTTATTGCAACAATTCCGGAATTGCAGAGAAACTTATTGCCCCTATATTATCGGATATTTTAGAAGAGACGATTCTTGTCACGCATGAGGAATGTGCCAATTATGCAACAGGCTTCTGTCATCTATCGTTCCATTCAGCAAGAGAATATGTGGTTGAAACAGGGATTGCTTCAGCGGCAAAAGGGGGAGCGTGGCTTTCTGGAGACAGCCACTCGACGATTGAAATTGGTGCCGGCAAATTTGCTGTAGCTATAGCTGACGGAATGGGCAACGGAGAACGTGCATTCATAGAAAGCAACGAAACCCTTCAGCTGCTGCAGAAAATTCTGCAGTCAGGCATTGAAGAAGAAGTAGCGATAAAATCAGTAAATTCCGTTTTATCACTAAGAACAACAGACGAGATCTTCTCAACGCTTGATCTGGCCATGATCGATCTTCAGGACGCATCTGCTAAGTTCTTGAAAATTGGTTCGACTCCAAGTTTTATTAAACGCGGTGACCAAGTAAAAACAGTGGAAGCAAGCAACCTGCCGATGGGTATCATTCAGGATTTTGACGTGGATGTCGTGGACGAGCAATTAAAAGCAGGAGATATTCTGATTATGATGAGTGACGGGATCTATGAAGCACCTCGCCACATTGAAAATATTGATGCATGGTTAAAGCGCAAAATAAGAGAAATCGATACAGACGATCCTCAGGAAATCGCAGATCTTATTATGGAGGAGGTTATCCGTTCAGGAAATAACGGTATCGAGGACGATATGACAGTAGCGGTAACGAAGATCGAAAAAAATATTCCAAAATGGGCAACGGTCCCTCATTACCCGAAAGTAAACTTAAACAGAAAGAAAGCTCAATAGTTTAAAAGAATGAGAGGCTGTCCCAAAAATAAGTATACTTACTTTCAGAAGAACCGGCAGATTTTCATAAATTACCCTCCGCGCAGGTTGATTGGAGTGCAAGGTGCGTGCCTTCCACATGAGAAGCTTCTCGCTAGGCATGCGACGAGGAAGCTCACATCGGTAGCATTTACTTGTAGACGCAGGAGCAAGGATACTTCCATGAAGCGGGACAGGTGACTCCTAATGGCGCAGAGCGGCAGGAGGCTCACTGCCCGCCCCGCGGAAAGCGAGCATCCTGGAACGGAAATCAACATCTTCTTAAGCAACAATATTTACTTAATAGCTAATCAAAAGAGGCTTGGCTTTAAACGTTTATCGTTTTGAGTCATTCCTCTTTTTTATGTGCATAAAGTCCTTCTAAACGTATATTCCAAGACCTTTTTGACGATGATGGTAATACGTTAAAAATCGTACTTGAGAGGTGTTAGAGATATGCGTAAAAAAGGAACGTTAAGACAGATTCTGCTGATTACAGACGGGTGTTCAAATCAAGGTGAAGATCCAGTAGCGATGGCGGCACTTGCTCATGAACAAGGCATTGCAGTAAATGTAATCGGCGTATTGAATGAAAATGCTCCTGAGTATCACAGACAGGGATTAAAAGAGGTAGAAGACATAGCGATGGCTGGAGGCGGAATCAGTCAGGTCGTTTATACGAAGCAGCTTGCACAAACCGTGAAGATGGTAACGCAAAAAGCGATGGCCCAAACGATTAAAGGTGTCGTTAACGCAGAGCTGCAGCAAATCCTAGGAAGCAAGTCTACGATGGATGACCTTCCTCCGGATAAACGCGGAGAGGTAATGGAAGTTGTTGACGAAATGGGAGAAACTATGAACCTCGAAGTATTGGTATTAATAGATGCATCCGGCTCAATGGAAGATAAGATGCTGACAGTTCAGGAATCATTGCTCGATCTATCTATCTCGTTAAATTCGAGAATCGGTGAAAATGAGTTTTCGATCTTTGCTTTTCCTGGCAAAAAGAAAGAAGTGGAAGAATTGTTAAGCTGGTCTTCTAAGTTAGATTCAATCGGCAAAATTTTTTCAAAGATTTCACTTGGTGGAATTACGCCGACAGGACCGGCAATAAAAGAAGGGATTGCTGCGTTTACTCGTAAACGATCCTCGAAAAGGAGCTTCTTGTCCGATGATGCCTCAGGATATATCGAAGAGTCCGATATGTAACTTAGCTGCAGGAGAAGAAATTCGCGGAAAATGGAATGATTTCATTTATCGTATACGCCGTCGTTTAGGTTATGGTGCGACAGGCGCAGTGTATCTTGCAGATTCTATTAAAGGCACGGTTGCTTTAAAGATCGGACATGACCAGATGTCGATTACATCAGAAGTTAATGTGCTGAAGCGTTTTTCTAAGGTCCAGGGGAAAGTCCTTGGACCTTCTTTAATCGATGTGGATGATTGGCAGACTAGAAGCGGAACATACCCGTTTTATGTGATGGAATATTTAAAAGGTGAGACGCTTTTTGATTTTATGAGGCCGAAATCTTCCGAATGGGCGGGAATTCTGCTCGTTCAGCTCTTAACGGATTTGCACACTCTTCATCAGGCGGGCTGGGCTTTTGGTGATTTAAAGCCAGACAACCTGCTTGTTACAGGTCCCCCATACAGGATCAGGTGGATTGATGTGGGCGGCACAACCGTCATGGACCGGTCAATAAAAGAGTACACAGAGTTCTTTGACCGGGGGTATTGGGGAAAGGGATCACGAAAAGCGGAACCTTCTTATGATCTATTTTCAGCTGGAATGGTTATGGTCAATCTGGCTTATCCATCACGTTTTACGAAAAAAAGTGATCCTGACAGACAGATGCAGGATATAAGAAAAAACAGTCCCATCCTTAGACCATATGAAGATATTCTTGAGAAGGCATGGAACGGAAAATATAGATATGCTGAAGAAATGAGAAATGAACTTGTGCTTTTATTAAATGAAAAAGATAAACGCACGGTTCAGCAAAATAAAAAGCCTGCTGTTCATAAGTCAGCTGTACAAAAGCAGACAAGGCAGTCACAAAAGAAGAAACAAAAAAGTTTTTTTGTCGAAACTTTTTTAGTATTTACTTTTGTATTTGTCGTTTATTTATTTTATATGCTCGGCCAGACGATGTAAGAGTGTAAGTCAGCATCATTCTTTGATATGATTTTATGGAGAAATCAGTATGAAGGAGCGGGTTAGGTTGCAGCATGTTGAAAATTTCATAAAAAAGCACCAGCTTCTTTCATCTGCGAAAACAGTTGTTGTCGGCGTTTCCGGAGGACCTGATTCATTGGCATTGCTTCATTTTTTATGGAAACGGTCAGCCATGTACAGCATTGAAGTAGTTGCGGCATCCTTTAATCATAAGCTTAGGGGAGAAGAGTCTGCTCGTGAACTGGCGATTACCGAAAAGTTTTGTGCAGAAAGAAATATCCCGTTTGAAGGCGGAGAAGCAGATGTGGCAGACTATCAAAAAGAGAACCATCTCTCATTACAGACAGCAGCCAGAACATGCAGGTACAATTTTTTTGAGCGGGTGATGAAGAAGCACGGAGCAAATGTTCTTGCACTCGCTCACCATGGTGATGATCAAGTAGAAACGATGCTGATGAGGATGACAAGAGGAAGCGAAGGATACAGTCTTGCAGGAATACCTGTTAAACGTCCTTTTGCAAATGGTGAAATTATTCGGCCGTTTTTAGGAATAACGAAAGCCGAAATCGAGCATTATTGTAAAGTAGAAGATCTTTATCCTGTTTATGATCCGTCGAACGAAAGCGAAAAATATATGCGAAATAGGTTCAGAAAAAAAGTACTGCCTTTTTTAAAAGAGGAAAATCCAAATGTTCATGAAAGGTTTCAGTATTTAAGTGAAACCATTACAGATGATGAAGCGTATATATTACATCAGGCTGAAATAGAGTTAGAAAAGGTTTTAATAGTCAAAACAGAGGGGAAAATAGAGTTATCTGTATCCGCATTTAACAAGATGCCTATTCCTTTACAAAAAAGAGGGATTACACTAATATTGAACTATCTGTATAAATTAAATCCTTCATCTCTTTCCTCTGTACATAAGGAAAACTTTCTTAGTTTGCTCGGAAGTGAGCATCCATCCGGATTTTTGCATTTTCCGTCAGGCCTTTTTGTCAGCCGAACTTATGACAGATGTACGTTAAGTTTTGAGCCGGTAAAAAATGAAGAACCATCATATGAGTTTTCAATGGATCTGCCTGGCATAGCAGAAGTGCCGATTGGAATATTAACTGCTGAAATAACGGATTGTGAACCAGCTTCAATTAGAGGAAAAGATGTTTTTGTGTTTTCACCGAATGATGTAAGTCTCCCTTTACGAGTTCGAAACCGCAGACCAGGTGACCGGATGGCGATTGCCGGCGTCGGTACGCGGAAATTAAAAGATATATTTATTGATGCTAAAGTGGCACCGGAAGAACGGAAAGTTTGGCCTGTCGTTGTTAATGCAAACGGCGATATAATTTGGCTTCCCGGACTGAAACACACAGGACGCAAATCTTTAAATCATTCTGAACAATGGGTTATCTTACGCTTTCAAAAAAATCGCCATGACGTCTAGGAGGCTTGTTGAACTATGCATGATGAAATTTTAGAAACACTTATATCTGAAGAAGCCATTCAAGGGAAAATTAAAGAACTTGGAAAAGAGCTTTCAGAGGAATATAAGGACAGTTTTCCATTAGTAATTGGAGTTTTAAAGGGTGCATTACCTTTTATGGCAGACCTGATTAAACGAATGGATATCCACCTTGAGATCGATTTAATGGCTGTTTCCAGCTATGGAGCTTCTACCGTTTCTTCCGGTCAAGTGAAAATCGTTAAAGATTTAGATACTTCCTTAGAAGGTCGAGACGTAATCATTGTAGAAGATATTATTGACAGCGGATTGACTCTTAGCTATTTGGTTAACTTGTTCAAAGCACGCAAGGCCAAAACGGTTAAGATTGTAACATTGTTAGATAAGCCAACAGGACGAAAAGTAGATATTACACCAGATTTAGCTGGCTTTATCGTTCCTGATGCTTTTGTTGTCGGCTACGGCTTGGATTATATCGAGAAGTACCGCAACTTGCCTTACATTGGCGTATTAAAGCCAGAGATCTACGAAAAGTAAGAATAACAGAACCGCATAAGATTTGATTGTTCGCCTAAGGAGGTAAGGAATGAATCGCATCTTCCGTAATACTATATTTTATTTATTAATCTTTTTAGTTGTAGTTGGAGTTGTCAGCTTTTTCAACGGCAACAACAATGAAGTAAAAGAAATCCGTTATGACCAACTGACAAAGTACATTGAAGACGGTAAAGTAGAAAGCATTGTTTACCAGCCAGAGGGTGGCGTATATGTTGTCCGAGGAAAGCTGGAGGGAGCGAAAGAAGGAGAAGTATTCCAGACGAATGCTCCGTTAACCGGCAATACACTTGCTGAAATTGAACAGCTTGCAGACAGTGCAAATGTTGAATTCAAACAGCAGGAACAGACGAGCGGCTGGGTAACGTTCTTTACATCAATTATCCCGTTTGTCATTATCTTTATTTTATTCTTCTTCTTGCTTAATCAAGCCCAGGGTGGCGGAAGCCGTGTAATGAACTTTGGGAAGAGCAAGGCAAAACTTTATAACGAAGAAAAGAAAAAAGTTACGTTTAAAGATGTAGCTGGAGCGGATGAAGAGAAGCAAGAACTTGTAGAAGTTGTTGAATTCTTGAAAGATCCTCGCAAATACTCGGCACTTGGTGCGCGTATTCCTAAGGGTGTTCTTTTAGTCGGACCTCCGGGTACTGGTAAAACACTTCTTGCACGTGCTGTAGCGGGTGAAGCAGGCGTTCCGTTCTTCTCGATCTCAGGTTCTGATTTCGTTGAAATGTTCGTCGGTGTCGGTGCTTCACGTGTCCGTGATTTGTTTGAGAACGCAAAGAAAAACGCTCCTTGTATCATTTTCATTGATGAGATTGATGCTGTAGGGCGCCAGCGTGGTGCTGGTCTTGGCGGAGGTCACGATGAACGTGAACAGACCCTGAACCAATTGCTTGTTGAGATGGATGGTTTCGGTGCGAATGAAGGAATCATTATCATCGCAGCTACAAACCGTGCTGATATTCTTGACCCGGCACTTCTTCGTCCGGGACGTTTTGACCGCCAGATTCCGGTTAACCGCCCTGATGTAAAAGGCCGTGAAGAAGTTCTTCAAGTGCATGCGCGCAATAAGCCGCTTGCAGAAGATGTTAATTTAAAAACGATCGCGATGCGTACTCCAGGTTTCTCTGGTGCGGATCTTGAAAACTTATTAAATGAAGCGGCATTAGTTGCTGCTCGTTCTGACAAGAAAAAGATCGATATGGACGATGTAGATGAAGCGATTGACCGTGTAATCGCAGGTCCTGCCAAGAAGAGCCGTGTAATTTCTGAAAAAGAAAAGAACATCGTGGCTTACCATGAAGCTGGTCATACAGTAATTGGTCTTGTTCTTGAAGGTGCAGATACCGTTCATAAAGTAACAGTTGTTCCTCGTGGCCAAGCCGGAGGATATACGGTTATGCTTCCTAAAGAAGACCGTTATTTCATGACAAAACCAGAATTAGAAGATAAGATCGTTGGATTGCTTGGAGGCCGTGTTGCCGAAGAAATCACATTCAATGAAGTAAGTACAGGTGCTCACAATGACTTCCAGCGTGCAACGGGCATCGCTCGCCGCATGGTAACGGAGTTTGGTATGAGTGAACGTCTTGGACCAATGCAGTTTGGTTCTTCTCAGGGAGGCCAAGTATTCTTAGGCAGAGACTTCAATAATGAGCAAAACTACAGTGATGCAATTGCGCATGAGATTGATTTAGAAGTACAGCGCATCATTAAAGAATCTTATGAGCGCTGCCGTCAGATTCTTACAGAGCACAATTCTAAGCTAGAAATCATTGCTCAGACATTGCTTACTGTTGAAACGCTTGATGAAGAACAAATCAAAGAACTTGTTAAAACAGGTCAGCTTCCTGACAAAAAGACAATTTCTAAACCATCCGATGATGTTAAGGTTACGCTTAACAAGAAGGATGAAGAAGAACCAAAACAAGATTAATTACAAAAAGGATGCCTCAGATCTTGAGGTATCCTTTTTTTGTAAGTCTGTTTGATTTCATAGTGGTGGGTCTTGAAAGCAGTTGATTTCCGTTACAGGTACTCGCTTTCCGCGGGGCAGGCGGTGAGCCCCTTTGCCGCTACGCGCCTTAAAGTGTCTCACCTGACCGCTTGTCCCGCAGGAGTCTCGCACCTTTCACTCCAATCAACTTGTCAGTGGAGGGAAAGAATTGAAACACCAACCATTAAGAGGAGAGTCTATTTATCAAAGATTTTTCGTTATCACTGAAGCTATTTAGCTTAGTAACTTCGCTTAGAAGGATGTTTTAAGGGGTTATTGCTGTTGATGTTTCTCTTTTTCTTCATTGAAAAGTTGATTGTAACGGAAGGTTGCCGACTCCTACGGGACGAGCGGTCAGGTGGAGACTCCTATTGGCGTAAAGCGGCAGGAGGCTCACCGTTCGCCCCGTGGAAAGCGCGCAACCTGGAGTGGAAATCAACGACTTTCAAGAGCACCAATGAATACTCTACAAATACTCCAATAAACCACGTTACTTTACACCTATACGTTTTATGTTATAACTATTATAGAAACTTAAGATAAGAAGCGGGGACAAATTCATGATTTTTGTGTTTGATGTCGGAAATACGAATATTGTTTTAGGACTATATGAGAACGATGAACTGAAGCACCATTGGAGAATTCATACATCACGTGAAAAAACAGAAGACGAATACGGCATGCTTATACTCGATCTGTTCAGGCACGTGAACATCAATAAAGAACAAATCGAGGGAATCATCATATCGTCTGTTGTTCCGCCGATCATGTTTGCATTAGAGCGCATGTGCTTAAAATATTTCACTCAGCGTCCTCTGATTGTTGGTCCTGGTATTAAAACCGGGCTGAATATAAAGTATGAAAATCCAAGAGAAGTTGGAGCTGACCGTATCGTGAATGCAGTTGCTGCGATTCATGAATACGATTCACCATTGATCATTGTCGACTTTGGAACGGCTACAACCTATTGTTACATTAATGAAAATAAACAATATATGGGCGGTGCAATTGCCCCGGGTATCAATATTTCTACAGAAGCGCTTTACACGAAAGCAGCTAAGCTTCCGCGTATCGAAATCGCAAAGCCTGAAGGTGTGATTGGGAAAAATACAGTTAATGCTATGCAAGCCGGCATACTTTATGGATATGTAGGACAAGTAGAGGGTATTGTAAAAAGAATGAAGGAACAATCACCGATTGAGCCAACTGTAATCGCAACAGGCGGTCTTGCGAATCTAATCGCAGCCGAAAGCAGTGTTATTGACCATGTAGATCCTTTCTTAACATTAAAAGGTCTATTGCTTATTTACGATAAAAACAAGAACGGCTAAAAGGATGAGTTATAATGAATGACTATTTAATTAAAGCCCTTGCATTCGACGGGCAAATTCGTGCATATGCTATTTCAACAACAGAGATGGTAAGCGAAGCGCAGCAAAGACATAATACGTGGCCGACCGCATCAGCTGCACTTGGAAGAGCAATGACTGCTTCTACCATGATGGGTATGATGCTAAAAGGCGAAGACAATAAAATTACAGTTAAAATTGAAGGCGGAGGTCCGATTGGCGTAATCATCGTTGACAGCAACACCAAGGGTGAAACACGCGGTTATGTTACGAATCCTCAAACTCATTTTGATCTGAACAGCAAAGGGAAACTTGATGTAGCACGCGCAGTTGGAAAGAACGGATATCTGTCTGTATTAAAAGATATCGGAATGCGTGAAAAATTCACAGGACAAGTTCCAATGGTTTCAGGTGAACTAGGTGAAGACTTTACGTATTATTTTGCTTCTTCTGAACAAGTGCCTTCTGCAGTAGGTGTAGGCGTGCTTGTAAATCCGGATAATTCTATTAAAGCTGCGGGTGGTTTTATCATTCAGGTGATGCCAAATGCTGCAGACACTATAGTTGATTTGCTCGAAGAACGCATTAAAGCCATTCCTCCAATCTCGCGCCTAATTGAAAAAGGATTAACTCCTGAAGAGATTTTATTTGAGCTTTTAGGAGAGGATCAGGTTCAAATCTTAGAAAAGTCACCGGTTCGTTTCCGATGTACGTGTTCACACGAACGTTTCGGCCAAGCAATTGTAAGTCTTGGAGAACAAGAAATTAAAGATATTATTGAAGAAGACGGGCAAGCGGAGACAAATTGCCAGTTTTGCAATGCTACCTATGTATTCACAAAAGAAGAACTTCAAACTTTGCTTGAACAAGCAAAATCCTAAACCCGGAATCTTTCCGGGTTTTGATTTACACATGAAAATTATTTTTTTGCGTACATTGTAATAGGACGGATTTCACAGGCTTTTAAATTGACACTTGATTTCCATAGTTGATACAATTAATCCAATAAAAATACTCGGTTTTAGGAGTGATGGTGAATGGCACGTGTGGCGCAGTCGATTACAGATTTGATCGGTCAAACCCCTGTTGTGAAATTGAATCGATTAGCAACAGAAGATATGGCAGATGTATATTTGAAATTAGAATTTATGAACCCAGGAAGCAGTGTAAAAGATCGTATTGCATTAGCAATGATCGAAGATGCTGAAGAGAGCGGCAAGTTAAAAGCAGGCGACACGATCGTTGAGCCTACAAGCGGAAATACCGGGATTGGATTAGCGATGGTTGCAGCTGCAAAAGGATACAAAACAGTTCTTGTTATGCCTGAAACAATGAGTATGGAAAGACGGAATTTGTTAAGAGCATACGGAGCAGAACTTATATTGACTCCTGGACCTGAAGGAATGGGCGGAGCAATCCGGAAGGCAGAGGAACTATCAAAAGAAAAAGGCTATTTCATGCCGCAGCAGTTTAAAAATGAAGCAAACCCAAAAGTTCACAGAAATACGACCGGAAAAGAAATTATTGCACAATTTCCTGAGGGTTTAGACGCTTTCGTGTCAGGCATTGGTACGGGCGGAACAATTACGGGTGCAGGCGAGGTTATTAAAGAAAAATATCCTGAAGCTAAAATTTATGCTGTAGAGCCGACTGACTCTCCAGTTCTCTCAGGCGGCAAACCAGGACCCCATAAGATACAGGGAATAGGTGCAGGTTTTGTTCCCGATATTTTAAAAACAGATATTTATGATGAAGTCTTGACGATCTCAAATGATGAAGCATTTGAGTGGGCAAGAAGAGCAGCACGTGAAGAAGGTCTATTAGGAGGCATCTCTTCAGGTGCAGCAATTGCAGCTGCATTAAAAGTAGCCAAAAAGCTCGGAAAAGGAAAAAAGGTACTCGCTGTTATACCAAGCAACGGTGAAAGGTACTTAAGTACACCGCTTTACCAATTCGAAGACTAAAATTACCGCTCCCTTATGGGGGCTTTTTTTATGTAAAGGTCGTTGTTTCTTTACTAAATGATTGTTGCTTATTTTTTTTGCGAAGATACTTCGTTGAAGTTGATTGGAGCGCAAGGTGCGTGCCTACCACTTGAGAAGCTTCTCGCAGGCATGCGACGAGGAAGGTCACATCTGTAGCATTGACTTGTAGACGCAGGAGCAAGGATACTTCCCTGAAGCGGACAGGTGAGACTCTTAAAGGCGCGAAGCGCAAAGAGGCTCACCGCACGCCCCGCGGAAAGCGAGCATCCGGAAGCGGAAATCAACACTGCCAAAGCAAAAAATCATTCATAAACTCATTTGAAAATGCAGGAAATTGACAGAAAGGTGTGCCAAAGTGAAACGCCTCATGTACAATGTAAGCAGAAGATTTTTGGGAGAGTGACCTTATGGGGATGAACAAGAAATGGCATGTGCTGCATACTAATATTCCGCTTTCTAAAGAAGAGTGGTTTTTTAAATATAAAACTTTGTCAGCAACCGAACCACGTCATGTTTTATTGGAGAGCGGAAGAACAGGAAGGTACAGCATTATCGGACTTTCTCCATTCGCTGAGGTTTCTGGAAAAGAAAATGTTTTAACGGTAAAAACAGACGACGGGATCACTGTAAAAAAAGGACCTGTTTACAAAGAGTTTCAGCAATGGTTTAAGCATTTTGAGATCGAACCAGTTGAAGGTCTGCCGGACTTTACAGGAGGGGCAATCGGATATTTAAGTTATGACCTGACTCGTGAATTCGAGAAACTTCCTGCACGTTCAGATGATGACCTAGAATTGCCTGATTTATATTTCTTATTATTTAAAGATGTATACGTCTATGATCATGAGAAGAACAAGCTTTGGATTCTCGTGTTAAGTGAAGAAAAAGACGATTCATATAGTTTGGACAAGCTGCGTGCGTTTAAGGAAATGTGGCATACACCTATTTCCCCGCAGCCTACAAAAGTTTATGATCAGAGCTTTTCAAACGATGAGGATTTTAAGCACGTATCTATGACAGAAGATGTTTTTGTTGAAGCTGTCCAAAAGGTTCAGTCCTATATCTCGGACGGAGATGTATTTCAAGTAAATCTGTCTGTTCGCCAGTCAAAAGCACTGCAGACCGAGCCTTTTCATATATACGAAGAATTAAGAAGGATTAACCCTTCACCTTATATGGGATATTTAGAAACTCCTGACTTTCAGCTTGTCAGTGCTTCCCCTGAGTTGTTAGTAAAGAAAAAAGGCGACTGTGTAAGCACTCGGCCTATCGCGGGTACACGCCCACGCGGAAGAACGGAAGAGGAAGACTTGGAGCTAGCAAATACGCTCATCGAAAATGAAAAAGAACGTGCAGAACATGTGATGCTCGTTGATCTGGAAAGAAACGATCTTGGCAAGGTTTCAGCATACGGAACAGTTAAAGTGGACGAGTTTATGGTTATTGAAAGGTATTCACATGTCATGCATATCGTTTCAAATGTAGTTGGGAAATTAAGACCAGAATGTGATGCTTTTGATTGTATAAAAGCTACGTTTCCAGGCGGGACGATAACAGGAGCTCCGAAGGTAAGGACGATGGAGATCATCGAGGAGCTTGAACCCGTTAGAAGAGGTGTTTATACAGGAAGCATCGGATGGATCGGGTTTAACGGCGATACAGAAATGAATATCGCAATACGCACGATGGTATGTCAAAATGGAACTGCGCATGTTCAAGCAGGTGCAGGTATTGTTATTGACTCGATACCAGAAAGTGAATATAAAGAGAGTTTGAAAAAAGCAGAGGCGCTGTGGCGTGCCAAAGAGCAAAGTGAGCTCGGGTCAATATTGGTATAAAAACAGCACATGAGAGGAGAAGAGACGAGATGATTTTAATGATTGATAACTATGATTCTTTTACGTATAACCTCGTTCAATACTTAGGTGAGATGGGTGAGGAGCTAGTCGTAAAACGAAATGATGAAATCACAATTAAAGAGATCGAACAGTTAAATCCAGAATTTCTGATGATATCACCTGGACCATGCTCTCCAAATGAAGCGGGTATCAGTCTGGAAGCGATACGACATTTTGCTGGGAAGATTCCTGTATTCGGCGTGTGTCTAGGACACCAGGCGATTGCGCAGGTTTTTGGCGGAGATGTAGTTCGTTCCGACAGATTGATGCATGGCAAAGTTTCTCCTGTTCTCCATGATGGAAAAACAGTATATGAAGGCTTAGAACAGGAATTTCCTGCAACGCGCTATCACTCGCTAATTGTAAAAAGAGAAACGCTGCCCGATTGCTTTGAGATTTCCTCTTGGACAGAAGAAGGCGAAATTATGGGAATCCGCCATAAAGAACTCCCGATCGAAGGGGTGCAATATCATCCTGAATCCATTTTAACGGAGGATGGAAAGAAACTTTTAAGAAACTTCATTGATTTTTATAAAGGCAAAAACGTATGTACATCTATATAAATGGAAAAGTTCTAACAAATGAAGAGGCTGTAATTTCACCTTATGACCACGGATTCATGTATGGTCTTGGAGCGTTTGAAACGTTCAGAACGTATAACGGCTTCCCTTATTTGATTGACGATCATATGGAACGGCTTCAAGAAGCACTAAAAGAGTTAAATATTGATGCAGTAATAAATACAGATCATTTAATAGAAATGGTTCAAACCCTTCTGCAAAAAAACAAACTGGAAGATGCGTATTTTCGTTTAAACGTCTCAGCTGGTATTGGAGATATAGGTTTGCAAACCGATCCGTATGAAAATCCTGCGGTTATTCTTTTTACGAAGCCGCTTCCGCAATCTATAGCTTCAGCGAAAGAACTGGTCATACTCAAGACCGTCCGCAACACTCCAGAGGGCAAACAAAGGTTAAAATCACATCACTACTTAAACAGTATACTTGGCAAAAGAGAGCTTAAGGATCCAGCAGGACAAGAAGGTGTGTTTCTAACAAAAGAAGGGTTTATCAGCGAAGGCACAGTCTCCAACCTTTTTTGGTTTAAAGATGGAACATTGTTCACTCCGGGATTGTCAACGGGTATTCTAAACGGAATTACAAGAAAATGGGTTTTAAATGCTTCAGAGAAAATGAACATTCCTTTTGAAACGGGGAATTATAAAATAAATGAACTTCATGATGCAGATGAAGTCTTTCTAACAAATTCGATTCAGGAACTTGTCCCGGTTAACCGATTCGAACAAAACTTTCCTGGTGCGGAAGGGCAACTTTTTCAAAAACTAAAAACGAAGTACACGGAAGATACGAATAATAGACGCCGAACGATTTAAGGTTTTAAGAAAGGGTAGATAGTCTATGCATGAAATGATCATGAACCAGCCTAAGCTGATGTGCGGAGAATACGTACTCGATTTTTCGAAAAAAACATATGTGATGGGGATTTTGAACATAACTCCAGATTCTTTCTCAGATGGCGGACGTCATAACCGGATTGAGCAAGCCATCCTCCACGCAAAAGAGATGGTGAGGGACGGAGCTGACATTATCGATGTTGGCGGTGAATCCACTAGACCTGGTGCTGCAAAAGTAACGCTCGAAGAAGAACTGGAACGGGTGATCCCTGTCATTGAAGCATTGAAAAAGGAAGTTAATGTGCCGATTTCAATCGATACGTATAAAGCAGAAACGGCAAGACAAGCTGTTCAAGCTGGTGCTCATATCATTAATGATGTATGGGGGGCTAAACTGGATCCTGATATGCCGCGTGTTATGGCCGAAACAAATGTACCTGTAATCTTAATGCATAACCGGTTCGACACCAATTACCAGGAGTTCATGGCCGATGTGATTGCTGACTTGGAACTCAGTATAGCAATAGCTGTTAAGGCAGGAGTTAAACCGGAAAACATTATCCTGGATCCTGGAATCGGGTTCGTTAAATCCTTTCAGCAAAATCTTGAAACAATGAGAAGACTAAATGAAATAACAAACATTGGCTATCCAGTATTACTAGGTACTTCCCGAAAATCGATGATCGGAAAAGCACTGGATCTTCCAGTTGATGAACGTATGGAAGGGACAGGGGCTACAGTCTGCCTAGGAATTGAACGAGGCTGTTCAATCGTACGTGTGCATGATGTTAAAGAAATAAGCAGAATGGCTAAAATGATGGATATAATGCTTGGGAAAGGTGCTGAGAGCCGTGGATAAAATGTATGTGACCGGCATGAAATTTTATGGCTATCACGGCGTTTTTGCTGAGGAACAAAAGCTCGGCCAGAGGTTTAACGTAGATGTAACGCTGTCGCTTGATCTTTCAAAAGCGGGACTTACTGATGAACTAGATCAAACAGTCAACTATAAAGAAGTTTATGATGCTGTAAAAGAAATTATTGAGGGCGATCCGGTAAAACTTTTAGAGTCTTTAGCTGAAAGTATTGCTGCCTCTTTGCTCGGAAAGTTTACTTCAGTTGATGAAACAACAGTAAAAGTTATAAAACCAGACCCTCCTATTCCCGGACATTATGACTCAGTTGCGGTCGAGATCACAAGAGGCCGCAGTTAAATGAAGCAATTGAATACCGCTTACTTATCTGTCGGATCAAACATGGGTGACAGAGAAGGGCTGCTTACAAAATCGATAGAGCTTCTTAACGGATATCCAGAAATAATAATAGAGAGTGTATCTTCTATTTATGAAACAGATCCTGTAGGTTTTACTGATCAGCCTCTATTTTTGAATTTAGCCATAAAACTCAAAACCAGCCTTTCTCCACTGGCATTATTGAGTAAAATGCAAGAGGTGGAGAACAATCTGGATAGAAAAAGAGTTCAAAAATGGGGACCTCGAACAATAGACCTTGACATTTTATTGTATAATAGTGTAAGTATACAGACGGAAGACTTAGAAATTCCGCATCCACGTATGCTTGAAAGGGCATTTGTTCTGATACCTCTTAGCGAAATTGCTCCTGATAACGTTTATCCGGATAAAACAATTTCTTTACATCAAGTCCTTTGCGAACAAAGAGATAAAGAAGGTGTACGCATATGGAAGAAGATCGACTGGGAAGACGCATCCGTGCGTTCAGAAAGTTAAAGGGTTATACGCAAGAGCAGCTTGCTAAAGATATCGGTATTTCAGTATCGGTTCTTGGCGAGGTGGAAAGGGGCAGCCGAAAGCCCAAAGTAGATTTGCTCCATAAAATAGCGAATCAATTCAGCATTAACGTTGAAGAGTTACAGTAAGCAGATAGATTTTATTAATTGATTGAAACGAGGTGATATGTACGTTGAAAATCGGTGACATAACGCTGAAAAATCCTGTTGTCCTTGCCCCTATGGCTGGTGTGTGCAACCCTGCATTCCGTTTGATCGCAAAAGAATTTGGAGCAGGGCTTGTGTGTGCAGAGATGGTGAGTGACAAAGGAATTCTTTATGAAAATGAAAGGTCGCTGAAGATGCTATATGTAGATGAACGTGAAAAGCCTCTAAGCCTTCAGATTTTTGGGGGAGAACGTGAATCATTAGTAGCTGCAGCTAAATATGTTGATAAACATACCAACGCAGATATAATTGATATCAATATGGGTTGCCCGGTCCCTAAAATTACAAAATGTGATGCAGGAGCAAAGTGGCTGCTTGATCCAGACAAGATCTATGAGATGGTAGCAGCAACAGTAGATGCTGTTCAGAAGCCGGTAACAGTAAAGATGCGTGTCGGATGGGATGAAGATCACATTTATGCCGTGAAAAACGCACAGGCAGTTGAACGTGCTGGCGGTGCAGCAGTAGCGGTACACGGCCGTACACGTGTTCAAATGTATGAAGGAACAGCAAACTGGGACATCATCAAAGAAGTAAAACAAAATGTTTCAATTCCTGTAATCGGAAATGGTGATATCTCAACTCCTCAAGAAGCAAAAGAATGTCTTGAGAAATATTGCGTTGACGGTGTAATGATCGGCAGAGCGGCTCTCGGAAATCCTTGGATGCTGTACCGTACCGTTCAGTACCTGGAAACAGGAGAGATTCTTCCTGAACCGAATGCTCGTGAAAAAATGAATATCTGCATGCTCCACATGGATCGTTTGATCGAGCTTAAAGGCGAAGATGTTGCTGTTCGAGAAATGAGAAAACATGCAGCTTGGTACCTTAAAGGATTACCGAAGACAGGATCTGTTCGAAATGAAGTTAACCAAATGACGACACGTGATGACATGGGCAAATTATTGTTTAATTACGTAGAACAGGTGGAAGAGATACAGCAAAAAATCAGCTGATTCATAGTGACATACAGCCAGATCATCAGATGACTGGCTGTTGTTTGCTTAAAAGGTCAAAACAGCAGCCGGTGTTTTCTTTTTAATAAAAACCGAGGGGGAATAGCATATGAATATGCTAAAACTCACACAAGAAGGCACCAGGAAGCTTGAGAAAGAACTTCAATACTTGAAAAAACGCAAAAAGGAATTCCGGAATTCACCTGAGAAAGATTTCATAATGAGCCGGATGGAAGAGATAGAGAGTGTATTATCATCTTCTGTTACTTGGCCAGTTGTAAGAGAAGCGGGAGATTTTGTAGAAGCCGGTTCTACCATTACAATAGAGGAAACCGTCTATAAAGAGAGATACACTTATACGATTGTTCATCCTTATGAAGCGGATCCCCGTGATAATATGATTTCTATTTATTCCCCAATTGCAAAAGCCGCCATCGGTAAAACGGTAAATACATTAATTTGTATTCAAGTGCCGGCGGGAGAAAATTTAACTTATAACATAATAGATATCCAAAACTGCTAAAGGTAGGAGTGTTCCCATGAGTCAAGAAGTAGAATTAAATGATTTGCTGCGTGTGCGGCGCGAAAAGTTAGCTTCTCTAACAGAAAAAGGATTAGATCCGTTTGGTACAAAGTTTAGCCGTACCCACACAGCTGCTGATCTTGTAACTGAATATGGAGAAGTTGAAAAAGAAGAACTGGACAGCCAGGAGATTGAAGTTACTCTTGCTGGACGTATCATGACCAAGCGCGGAAAAGGTAAAGCTGGTTTTGCTCATATTCAGGACTTAACAGGTAAAATTCAGATTTACGTAAGACAGGATGCAGTCGGCGAAGATCAATATGATTTGTTCAATACTATAGATATCGGTGACTGGGTAGGAGTTACCGGATTAGTATTCAAAACAAAAGTCGGGGAACTTTCTATTAAAGCAAAAGACTTTCAGCTTTTAACTAAATCCTTGCGTCCTCTTCCAGACAAGTTCCATGGATTAAAAGATGTTGAACAGCGCTACCGTCAGCGTTATGTCGATCTAATCATGAACCCAGAAGTAAAAGATACTTTTATCTCCCGTTCAAAGATTATTCGTTCTATGCGCCGTTACTTAGATGACCATGGCTATTTGGAAGTTGAAACACCAACGATGCATTCTATTCCTGGGGGAGCATCTGCCCGCCCGTTTATTACACATCACAATGCATTGGATATGGAGCTTTACATGCGTATTGCGATCGAGCTTCACTTAAAGCGTCTGATCGTAGGCGGTCTTGAAAAAGTTTATGAAATCGGCCGTGTATTCCGTAATGAAGGTGTATCTACTCGCCACAACCCGGAATTTACGATGATTGAACTGTATGAAGCTTATGCTGATTACCTTGATATTATGGAACTTACTGAAAACCTGATCGCACATATTGCGGAAGATGTGCTCGGATCAACCACTGTAAAGTATGGTGATTATGAAGTAGACCTTAAGCCTCGCTGGAAGAGAGTTCATATGGTCGATGCTATTAAAGAAGCAGCGGGTGTGGATTTCTGGCCGGAAATGTCAGATGAAGAAGCTCGCGAACTAGCTAAAAAGCATAACGTGCCAGTAAAAGATAATATGTCTTATGGACATGTTGTAAATGAATTCTTTGAGCATTTTGTCGAAGAAAAGCTTATTCAGCCAACATTTGTATACGGACATCCAGTTGCGATTTCTCCGCTCGCTAAAAAGAATCCAGAGGATCAGCGCTTTACTGACCGTTTCGAACTATTTATCGTAGGGCGCGAACATGCGAATGCGTTCTCGGAGCTTAACGATCCGATTGATCAGCGCGAACGTTTTGAAGAACAATTAAAAGAACGTGCTGAAGGCAACGATGAAGCACACATGATGGATGAAGATTTTGTAGAGGCACTTGAATATGGTATGCCTCCAACTGGCGGACTGGGAATTGGTATTGACCGCCTGGTTATGTTATTAACTAACTCACCATCTATCCGTGACGTATTGTTATTCCCGCAAATGCGCCATTCAGAGAAATAGTTATTTTAAAACCAGCCCTGTGCTGGTTTTTTTATTTATACAGGAATGAATTGTTTTTGTTTTGAGAAAGATAATTGAGGTGCTGGCAGAAAAATTGCCATTTCACAATATCTTGTGTTTGAAGGTTAATCGTTTAGCTCATATTGTAATTAGCTTTAAGACGGTATTGTTTGAAGAAAAAATGTTTAACTATTTTAAGAAAAACTATTGTACAAGAGCGAAAATGGTGGTATATTATTCTTCGTCGCAAGGAATACTAACGTGTTGATTGCTTATCAAAAACGATTTAAAGTTTTTCGAAAAAGCTGTTGACAACAAGGGTTGCGGCATGATAACCTAATAAAGTCGCCAAAACGAGCGGCGTTAAAAAAGGTTTAAAAAAGTTCTTTGAAAACTGAACAAAAGCAAAGGTAAGGAATTAAGAATTAATTCCGTCAGTTTTAAAATGAGAGCAAGTCAAACACTTTTATGGAGAGTTTGATCCTGGCTCAGGATGAACGCTGGCGGCGTGCCTAATACATGCAAGTCGAGCGAATGAAGAG
>NZ_JBHYPU010000007.1:0-18416 GCF_042746035.1 Fictibacillus sp. NPDC058756
TCATTCGCTCGACTTGCATGTATTAGGCACGCCGCCAGCGTTCATCCTGAGCCAGGATCAAACTCTCCATAAAAGTGTTTGACTTGCTCTCATTTGTTACTGACGGAATTAATTCTTAATTCCTTACCTTTGCTTTTGTTCAGTTTTCAAAGAACTTGTTGTAAAACTCGTTTAGTGCGCCGCTCGTTTTGGCGACTTTAATAATATATCACGCTTCACAAGCAGGGTCAATAGCTATTTTGAAATTATTTTCGATTTTAATAAAAAAAGCCCAGAAGGCTTATGTACCAGCCTCTGGACCGATCAACGGCATTACCTTTTATGGTGAATTCTATCCTAGAATGAAAAACTCGATCGCGACTAGTGATGCTAATCCTGGCAAGCCTGCTATTCCTGATATTAGTGATGTGAACATATTGATTGGAATGTGTATATCGTAGGAATTGCCGATCGCATTTAATAGGAAAAGAAGCAACGCCCCAATACAAAAACGTGTGATTCCAAATCCAAGCCACCTTAAAGGGCGCATTGGAGCACCGGCGAGCAAGAGAACGAAGATGATAGTTCCAAGTATCGCGATTACAGTAATAGGCTCCACTGTTTAAACCTCCTATACATACATTCAGTTTTATTTACTAGTCATTGTATGGGAGTTGTCCATAAAAAAGACCAGCAGTTATTTTAATCTGCTGGTCGTTACATTTCTTTTTTTAGCTTCTTTTAATAAGAAGAAATATTTAGATTCTGCTAATTGAAGTTTAAAAATCACTTCTTCTGATGGTTCGACACTGCGTTCCACCATTTCTTTCTGATGCATCCATTCTGTTTTTAATTCATCAAGACTTTGGAGCAACTGTTGATCTCCGGACCGCTTCAAGCGCCCTTTACGGGAAAAAAACATGTAGCAAACCCCTTTAGTTAAATTTCTCTTCTGCCTTCAAGCGCTTTGGATAGTGTGACTTCGTCCGCGTATTCTAAGTCCCCGCCAACTGGGAGTCCATGAGCGATACGGGTAATTTTAATACCTGTGGGTTTTAGAAGCCGCGCCATATACATAGCCGTTGCTTCTCCTTCTATATTTGGATCGGTAGCCATGATAATCTCCTGAACTCCTTCGTCTGTTAAACGTTTTAAGAGCTCAGCGATTTTAATGTCTTCAGGTCCGACACCATCCATAGGAGAGATCGCCCCGTGAAGAACGTGATAAAGGCCTCGGTATTCTTTCATTTTTTCCATTGCGATTACGTCTTTAGAATCATGTACGACACAAATAGTCGAACGGTCTCTGCTCGAATCATCGCAGATCATACAAGGATCACGGTCAGTAATATGAAAACAATTGGAACAATAGATAAGCTGCCGTTTTGCATTGACCAGCGCACGGCCAAAGTCGAGAACGTCATCATCTTTCATTTCCAATACGAAAAATGCCAGGCGAACCGCCGTTTTCGGTCCGATGCCCGGCAATTTCATAAAGCTTTCAATCAGTTTTGATATCGGTTCAGGATAATGCATGAATAACTCCTAGAATAAACCAGGAATATTTAGCCCTTTAGTGAATTTGCCCATGTCTTGTGAAACCATTTCGTCTACTTTCTTAAGCGCATCGTTCGTAGCCGCTAACACAAGGTCTTGAAGCATATCAATATCATCCGGGTCTACAACTTCCTCTTTAATTACAATATCAATGATCTCTTTGTGGCCGTTAGCTTTAACCGTAACCATTCCGCCGCCAGCAGTACCTTCGATTACTTTATCTTTTAACTCCTCTTGAGCCTTTGCCATATCACGCTGCATTTTTTGCATTTGTTTCATCATATTGTTCATGTTGCCTTTCATCATAAAACTCCTCCTTATTCGTTCTCTTCTTCTTTTATCTCAATTAAATCATCGCCAACCAACTTGATCGCTTCTGTAATAAGTGGATCATCTTTTGTTTCCTGCTCTTCAGCAGACGGTTGGCCTTGCTGTTGTTCTTTAATGAATTCAGCTTTTAGTTTCTGCCATTCCGGATCCAAAATGGACAGCATGGACAGGTTCTTTCCTATTGTACTATAAACTGCCCCTTCAACATAGCTTCTGTTGTTATCTTGTGAAGCCATCTGCCTATGAATTTCATGCTGAAAAGAAAGCAGGAATAATTGATCGGAACATGCTACTGGTTCTGCTCCAGACAGCAATGCATAGGCACTTACTTTTTCCGAGCGGATCTTATCTAAAATTTCGCCCCACATGCCTTTTAATTGCACAAGGTTTGGTTTTTTTGCTTTTTTCAGCATCTCTTTTACTTGACCATGTGAAGCTCCGCCTTGTGTACGAATCACTCTTTTTTCTTTAGGTGCATCCTGCTCGGAAGAACCAGAAGAGCCGCTTTGAGTCCATCCGCCCTGCTTCATCTTAGTCAATTCCTGCTCAAGCTGTTCAATTCTCTGCAAAAGAGGTTCAACTGAAGGATTCTCCGTCTGTGCGGAACCACCTTCTTGTTTTTGATAACATATTTTAATGAACGTTGTTTCTAAAAAGATCGTTGGATGGTTAGTCCATTTCATCTCTTGCTGAGCCTGGTTCAACTGGCTGATGATCGAATAAATACTTTCCGTTTCAGTCGATGATGCCAGATGTTCAAATGATTCATCTGTTGAAACCCGCTCCAATAGCTCTTCAAGCTGCGGCGCTGCTTTATACAGAAGCATATCTCTATAGTAATAGATCAGGTCTCCTAAGAAACGGACAGGATCCTTTCCTTCTTGTAAAAGATCTGATGATATCGTTAAAGCCTTCGATACGTCTTTTTCTAAAAAAGCTTCTGCCATATCAGACAGATGTATTTGGGAAGCTGATCCTGTTACAGCTAGAACGTCCTCAACCCGTACCTTCTCATCACTGTATGAGATTGCCTGATCTAGCAAACTTAATGCATCACGCATACCGCCCTCAGCAGCGCGTGCCAGAAGCTGCAGCGCTTCTTCTTCCACTTCAGTTCCGTTAGCATTGACAACCTTCTTCATACGGCCAATGATCGACTGAGATGATATTCTCTTGAGATCAAAACGCTGGCATCTTGAAACGATGGTAGCAGGAATTTTGTGCGGCTCTGTTGTTGCAAGGATAAAAATAACATGACTCGGCGGTTCTTCCAGTGTTTTTAATAAAGCGTTAAATGCTCCAGTGGATAGCATATGTACTTCATCAATAATATAGACTTTGTACGTTACCGATGAAGGAGCGAACTTTACCTTGTCCCGTATGTCACGAATATCATCTACCCCTGTATTTGACGCGGCATCGATTTCGAGCACATCAGAAATGGTTCCATTCGTTATACCGCGGCACACATCACATTCATTACAAGGCTCTGACACTGGAGCACGCTCACAGTTAACGGCTTTTGCAATAATTTTGGCTATACTTGTTTTTCCCGTTCCACGTGGTCCTGAAAACAGGTAGGCATGGGAAAGCTTGTCCTGCATCAAGGCGTTTTGAATCGTTTTCGTAATGTGTTCCTGCCCGACCACATCTTCAAAGCTTTGCGGTCTCCATACACGGTAGAGTGCCTGATAACTCATCCCTTTGCCTCCCTAAAATCACTTCATTCTCTCTTCATTATACTGAAACATTACAAAAAACTCACCCCTGAGACAAGGATGAGTTATTGTTTATATATTAGAATGCCGCGCACCTCTCTTTGGAATAGTCAACCTATGCGTACAGACGCAGTTAGCTCAGTCCAGGTTGCCCCACGGCACACGAAGTGATCCACTTACTGCTGCTTCCTTCCGGACCTGACAGGGTTCATGGGTCTCCGTTGCGCAGGACCCGGACATCAACACCACTTACGTCCGTCGGCCATACGTTGAACTAACCGAGGAGAGGAATTCAACCTCGCTACAGCGGATTGCGAGTACAGGGCACCGCTACCTCCCCATCTAGCGCGACAAAGTGTATAACAATGTTAGATGCACAATCAAATGTGCAAGATTTAGTATACTATGCCTGTCATTAAAAATCAACCGTACAAGCCTTAAAGCTCTTTCTTTCGCCCTTCCTTTTCTTTCCTTTTGCGATCTCGGAGTTTTTTAAAAAAGGTTGAAAGAATCTCACGGCATGCTTCTTCTTTTACACCTGAGACTACTTCACATTGATGGTTGAAGCGGTCTTCCTGTAAAAGGTTCATCAATGTACCTGCACAGCCCCCTTTTGAATCTCTTGCTCCGTATACGACTCTGTTCACTCTCGAGAGAACGATAGCACCTGAACACATCGCACATGGTTCCAGCGTAACATATAGCGTCATCCCTTCGAGTCTCCAGGCGCCAGTTTCTTTACAAGCTTTATCGATCGCTAATAATTCCGCATGGGCGACGGCTCTTTGTTCGACTTCGCGCAAATTGTGAGCCCTTGAAATAATCTCTTCCCCATTAACTAATACAGCACCAATCGGGACTTCACCGATTTCAGCCGCTTTCTTCGCTTCTTTTAATGCAAGTTCCATGAAATACTCATCTTTTTCTAATATCTCCATTATCGTCCCGCTCCAAAGTTTTAGTTGTTAGAGATTATACAAGAGGTTTTGTAAATAATAAAGAAAGGAATCTTTTCAATAAGGTATTGATTGGAGTGCAAGGTGCGTGCTACCACGTGAGTATACTTCTCGCATGGCATGCGACGAGGAAGCCCGCTTCGTAAGAATGGTCTTGTAGACGCAGGAGCACAAATACTTCCTCGCCCCAAATAAAATCAAGGCTCACCGCCCGCCCCGCGGAAAGCGAGCATCCTGTAACGGAAATCAACTACCTTCTAAAAAAACAAAGGAGAGGGACATCTATGACTCAGAATGAAAACAAGATCCCTGTCGCCATGCTTATTATTGACGTAATCAATGACTTTAATTTTCCTGAAGCTCCTCTTTTATTAAAAACATCTGCTCCTATTGCAGAAAAAATATCCAATCTAAAAAAGCAGGCCAAAAAAGAAGGTATACCTGTTATTTATGTAAACGATAATTTTGGACAATGGCAGTCCGATAAACAAAAACTCGTCGAGTACTGTATGGAACAAGATGGCGGGGAGTTCGTAAAAAAGCTGCAGCCTGACGATGACGACTATTTTGTAATAAAACCAAAGCACTCTGGATTTTTTTCAACGCCTTTATCAACTTTATTAAATGATCTTAAAGTGCAAACACTGATTATATGCGGTGTTGCAGGAAATATTTGTGTCCTCTTTACAGCAAATGACGCCTATATGCGCGGATTCGATATATATGCACCAGCTGATTGTTCAGCATCTAATATAGAAGAAGACAATGAAAGAGCGTTAATATTAATGGAAAAAACACTCGATGCAGATATCAGTCCTAGTGAAGAATTGGATCTATCTGCTATGATCGAGCAAGCTAATAAAAGTAAACAAAGGAAAATTTACTAAGAAGTTGTTATTATCGATTAATTTTAACGATAATCTATCCACCTTTTCCAAACGTATGCTACAATATTCTTTGTCTGTAATTTTTCGTTTTGTTAACAGAAAGGGAGGAAAAGGAAGATGAGTTCAACCCCCTTTATCGCAGTTGAAGGGCCGATTGGCGTAGGGAAAACATCACTGGCAAAAGCCATTGCAGAGCACTTTAAATTTCAATTATTAGAGGAAATTGTAGAAGAGAATCCTTTTCTCGGAAAATTTTACGACGACATCGATGAGTGGAGTTTTCAAACCGAGATGTTCTTTCTTTGCAACAGGTACAAACAGCTTGAAGATATTCAAGATCAATATTTAGCAAAACAAACACCTGTCGTTTCCGATTATCATATTTTTAAGAACAGAATCTTTGCCGGTCGTACGCTAAAAGACCGTCATTACAATAAATACATGCAGTGCTTTGATATCTTAACAGAAGATATGCCTGTACCGAACATGATCATATACTTAAATGCCAGCCTTGATACATTGTTAGAACGCGTTAGAAAGCGCGGGCGGTTTATTGAACAAAACATGGAGCCTGCATACTTAGAACAGCTTGCTGCTGACTATGATACATTCATGTCAGCCTTTAAAAGACAGCATCCTGAAATTCCGGTGCTGACTTTCAATGGAGACGAGTTAGATTTTGTTGCGTATGAAACGGATAAAGAGAAAATCTTATCCTTAATAGATGCAACTTTGAAAAAAGGAGAAGTTGCAAAATGAACAAGCTTATCCAATACGGCATTCCAAATGATGCTGTAATTACAGTAGCAGGAATGGTTGGTGCAGGTAAATCAACATTTACCAACGCTCTTGCAAATAAATTAAATTTCCGTACATCTATGGAGAAGGTCGACAACAATCCATACTTAGAAAATTTTTATCATGATTTCAAACGATGGAGCTTTCATCTGCAAATTTTCTTTTTAGCTGAACGATTTAAAGAGCAAAAAAGAATGTTTGATTATGGCGGAGGATTTGTTCAGGATCGTTCCATCTATGAAGATACAGGCATTTTTGCCCGCATGCATTATGATAAAGGGAATATGTCCGAGGTGGACTATGAAACATATACCCACCTGTTTGAAGCAATGGTGATGACACCTTACTTCCCTCAACCGGATTGTTTGATTTATCTGGAAGGTTCTTTAGATGACATTTTAGCTCGTATTCAAAAACGAGGACGCAAAATGGAGCAAGAGACACCTGTATCGTATTGGGAAGAAATGTACGACCGCTATGAAAAGTGGATCGCATCTTTTAACTCATGTCCGGTACTCCGTGTAAACATTAACGACTATGATCTTCGTGAAAACCCTGAATCGATCGATCATATCGTAGTAAAAATCGCACAAAAGATTGAAGCAAAAAGAGAAGTTCGCTTATAAAGTATGTTATTTTCGCAAGCTTTGTTGCTTTTGGAAGTGGTTGATTTCCGTTTCAGGTTGCTCGCTTTCCGCGGGGCGTGCGGTGAGCCCCCTAGGCTAATCAAGCCTGCCGGGGTCTCACCTGTCCCGCTAATCCCGCAGGAGTCTCGCACCTTGCACTCCAATCAACTTGTCAGTGAAGAGAATGAACTAAAGCCAAAAGCAACAATTTAGAGAAGAGCATAAAAAGCCCCGTAAGTCATTAAGTTGACACGGGGCTGTATTTTTTATTATAAAAGCGTTTTGAATGTAAACGGCTGATAGTTTGGACTTTACGGTACGTGTTCTTTTATCTGTTACACGTTCGCCCCAACTTGACCTCGTTTCGCCCAATGAACTCTGTTTTCAACCCCATTTGCACCTCGTTTCGCCCGGTGCATCCCTACTTCCGCCCCAACGATTGAAACTACACGATTACACCACGCCTTAACATTTGAAAATACGTGTCATAAGGGGCAAATTTTCAATAAAAAATGAAAAACCGGCTCTTTTTGATTAGAGCCGGTTCATTTTCATCGTATATTCATATATTTCTTCTTTAAAAAACAATCACCTCAATTGGCTAAGTCGCGCCGAGGAGGTTCACCACCCGCTCCAAAGAATGCGAGCATCATGAAGTAGAAGCAACCACTTATTTTTTCATCCATTCAGGCTTGCCGAAGCCTTTGAACTCTTTATCGATTACTTCTTCAAATTCTTTGGATTCCACTACTTCTTTTATATCTTTTGCAAATGCCGATTCAAGATCTTTCGTATTAACGACTACACGATTTCGATACGTATCAGGCATATTTTCAAGCTGAAGCGCGTCCAGGAGATCCATTTTTGCAGCGAGCGCGAAGTTTCCTGGTACTGCAGCAACATCCGCACTTTGTACGGCACGCGGAAGCTGGGCTCCCTCTAACGGTTTAAAGTTTAAGTTTTTCGGATTGTCTTTAATATCTTTTTCGGACGCGGTCAGCTGATTGATGTTTTCTTTTATCGTAATAAGTCCAGCATCTTCAAGCATGATTAACGTTCGTGCTAAGTTCACAGGATCATTAGGAATCGCAAGCGTGCTTCCTTCTTTTATCTCTTCTATCGATTTAAACTTATTAGAATACAGTCCCATTGGGGCTGTAGGAACAATTATGACTTCAGAAAGCTTAAGATTCTTTTCTTTTGCGAAGTTTTCCATATACACTTTATGCTGAAAAAGGTTTGCATCGAGGTCACCTTTAGAAAGCGCTAAGTTTGGCTGGATATAATCGCTGAATTCAACAACCTTTACTTTATAGCCTTTTTTCTCTAAAGAGGGTTTAATCGCTTTGTTTACCATATCTGTGTAAGGACCAGCAGTTGCTCCAAGGGTAACTTCCTTATCTTTTGATGCCCCTGATGTGGAAGAGCAAGCAGCTAAAGCCAGTACAGCAATAGCAGTGAATAGTGTAAGTATTATTTTTTTCATATTGAATCCCCTTTTTTATCTTTTATTTACCGCTCGAGCTACTCCGTCACCAATGACCTGCAAAAGCTGCACAATGACAATCAGCAGAACAACCGTTGTAAACATGATTGTGTTGTCGTATCTGTAATAGCCGAATCGAATCGCAAAGTCACCGATTCCTCCGCCCCCTACAATACCTGCCATTGCAGAGTAGCCTAATAAGCTTATTGCTGTGACAGTAATCGCTTGAACGATCCCAGGTTTCGCTTCAGGAAGCAGCACTTCTCGGATGATCATCCATGGCGTTGCTCCTACGGCAACTGCCGCTTCAATCACACCTTTATCGATCTCCCTTAATGAGGTTTCGACTAAACGTGCGAAGAATGGAATAGCGGCTACAGACAGTGATACTGACGCTGCAGTTGGACCGATCGTCGTACCCGTAATCAGCTGAGTTAAAGGCAGCAGAGCTACGAGAAGAATGATAAAAGGTACTGATCGGATCAGATTTACTAAAATACCTGCAATTTGTTTAATCCAGACGTTTTCAAACATTAAACCTTTGTCTGTAACAAACAGGGCTACTCCTAATGGAAGGCCTACTATCAGAGAAACACCTAAAGATATCGCGACCATGTATAACGTTTCAAAAAATGCTTTATTCAAATCTGGCAGGATGCTGTACAAAGAATCAAGCAACTTGTTTCACCACCTCTAAATTGTCGATTCGGTCTTTAATGTAAGCGATGGCACGCTTAACTTCCGCCTCTTCACCTATCAGTTCCATAATGAAAATCCCGAGCGGCGTCTCCTGGATGTATTCAATCTTTCCGTGAAGAATATTTCCTTTTACCTTAAAGTTTTGGAAGAGTTCAGAAACGACTGCTTCTTCTGCTATCGCGCCTTTAAAATGAATCTTAATCACCACTCCTTTACGTCCCTTTAAGAGCGGTTCAGGAAGGTTCATCTGTATAACACTGCTAATAAACGTTTTCGTTAACTCTTTCTCCGGATGTGCAAATAAGTTATAAACATCACCTGTCTCGATGATTTCTCCATCCTGCATCACTGACATCCTGTGACAGATCTCTTTTACGACTTCCATCTCATGTGTGATAAGGACAATTGTGATGCCAAGCTTTTTATTGATGGATTGCAGAAGCGAAAGAATAGCTTTTGTTGTATTTGGATCGAGTGCAGAAGTAGCTTCATCACAAAGCAAAACTTTTGGATCGTTGGCAAGTGCCCGTGCAATTCCGACCCGCTGCTTTTGTCCGCCGCTCAGCTGAGCCGGATACTGATTCTTTTGATTTTCTAACCCCACCATCTGTAATAGTTCAAGAGTCTTATGATTAATTTCATCTTTCTTTTTTCCCGCAGCTTTTAACGCAAATGCGATATTTTCATATACGGTTTTTGCACTAATAAGATAAAAATGCTGAAAGATCATTCCTATTTTTAGCCGTTCTTCCCGAAGTTCTTTTTTAGATAATTTCGTAATGGAGACACCGTCGATTAAAATTTCGCCTGATGTTGGCTTCTCTAATAAATTTAAGCAACGGAGGAGAGAGCTTTTGCCAGCACCGCTGTAGCCAACAATTCCGAATATCTCACCCTTTTCTATCGTGAGTGAAACATTCTTGACCCCAACAATGTCTTTTCCTTTAGCGGAATATATTTTCGTTACATCACGCACTTCAATCATATTTCTGTCCTCCTTCAATATAAAAAGCCCTCTTCATTCAATGGAAGAGGGCGAATAGACATACATCGACTTATCTTCCAGAATGAATGAATCATTCTGCAGGAAGTAGCACCGTTCCATAATGGAGGTTGCCGGACGTCATTGGGCCTGATCCCTCAGTCTCTCTTAATAAGTGTTGATTATTTGATTAAGTTATAATTGACATATTACTACCTGTCGAAAAGTTCTGTCAATAACATTTTTTACTACTTTAAAGTGTTAGCGCTTACATGTCATATAGGATAAGGAAAAATTTTTTTACAGTGAACTAAGAGATTCGCCGCTGATCAATGACTAGAAACAACAAAAAACCTCATCTGATAAGCTCAGATGAGGTTGAATATGTATATGGAGGAGGTAGAGGGATTCGAACCCCCGCGGGTCGTTAAACCCCTGTCGGTTTTCAAGACCGATCCCTTCAGCCGGACTTGGGTATACCTCCGCGTGACTGACAAGAACTATAATAACATGTGAGTAAATATAGTGTCAACGTAATTTTATAAAAAAATAAAATCTTTTTTCGCAACTTTATCGCTATTACAAGAGGTTGATTTCCACTCCAGGTGATCGCTTTCCACGAGGGGTAAGGTGAGCCTTATCGCCGAAAATCCTCGAAATGATAGCTGGAATTGGGGACATTATTTATTTTTTATTTGTAAAATAAAAAATTTGGGCTGCCAAAAGTAAGTTTACTTACTTTTGGGACAGCCCCTTTTGGTTTACTTGATTACTTCTTTATTGCCCATGTATGGACGAAGTACTTCCGGAATGATAACCGTTCCATCTTCTTGCTGGTAGTTCTCTAAAATTGCTGCTACTGTTCGTCCGATCGCTAATCCAGATCCGTTTAGCGTATGAACCAATTCTGGCTTGCCTTTCGCTTCTCTGCGGAAACGAATTTGAGCACGGCGCGCTTGAAAATCTTCAAAGTTAGAGCAAGAAGAGATCTCGCGGTATTCACCGTAGCTTGGAAGGTATACTTCGATATCGTACTTTTTAGCAGCTGTAAATCCGAGATCAGCCGTACACATGCTTAGTACACGGTATGGAAGGTTTAGAAACTGCAGTACTTTTTCAGCATGACCTGTTAGCTTTTCAAGCTCATCGTAAGAATCTTCAGGCTTAACAAAGCGTACTAGCTCTACCTTATTAAACTGATGCTGACGTATTAAACCACGAGTGTCACGTCCTGCAGACCCCGCTTCAGAACGGAAGCACGCGCTGTATGCTGCATACGTAATTGGAAGCTCATCAGCTGTTAGAATTTCTTCACGGTGCATATTTGTTACAGGTACTTCTGATGTTGGAATCAGGAAATAATCCTCTTCACGAATCTTAAATGCGTCTTCTTCAAACTTAGGAAGCTGCCCAGTTCCTGTCATACTTTGACGATTAACCATGTATGGAGGCAGAACCTCTGTATACCCGTGTTCGTCTTCATGAAGGTCCATCATAAAGTTGATCAGTGCACGCTCTAAACGTGCCCCAAGACCTTTATAAAATGCGAAACGGCTTCCTGTTACCTTTGCTCCTCGTTCAAAATCAACAATGTTCAAGTCAGTTGCGATATCCCAGTGTGCTTTTGCTTCAAAAGAAAACTCTGGTACATCCCCCCAGTGGCGAATCGGTACGTTATCATCTTCTGTTTCTCCAACAGGGACACTTTCATGCGGTATGTTAGGCAGCGTCAGCATAATTCCGTGAAGATCTTCTTCTACTTGGCGAAGTTCATCATCAATCGTCTTAATTTTATCTCCTACTTCACGCATCTCAGTAATAAGTTGGTCAGCGTCTTTTTTCTCACGCTTGAATTCTGCTACCTGTTTAGATACCTCATTACGCTTAGACTTTAAAGCCTCCGTTTCACCGATTAATTCACGGCGGCGCTGATCGAGTGCTTCAAACTGATCCAAACCAGAAAGGTCTTCCCCTCTTGCAGACAGTTTTTGTTTCACTTCTTCAAAATTAGCACGGACAAATTTTAAATCCAACATACTTATTTCCTCCTTTATTCGTTATAAAAAATCAAAAAACTCCCGCCCCTGCTCCTAATGATCACATTAGAAACAGGGACGAGAGTTAACCCGCGTTGCCACCCTGATTGCAATAGAACTATGCCTACTGCCGGCTCATTTAAGTATAACGGTTCTTTACCGGAAAAGCTTACTTACCTTCGGCTCTTCACTCGAGGATGGATTCACAAAACACTTTGATCGGTTTTCACCAGCCACCGACTCTCTAAACAAAGTCATTTTTGCTACTAGTTCCTGTCATTGATTTTTTATGATGATTTTATAGTAATGTACAGCATTTTTCTATTTTATGCAACTACTTCTTTGTTGGATTGCACCATTTTTACAAAATACTGATGTAAACGGTGGTCGTCCGTCAATTCCGGATGGAAAGCTGCACATAAGAAATGACCTTGTTTGGCTGCAACGATTCGGTCGTTATGCTTTGAAAGTATTTCAACTTCAGGACCTACTTCAACGATGAACGGTGCTCGTATGAATACGCCTGTAAAATCTTCACCGACTCCGTGAATCATAAGATCAGCTTCAAAGCTGTCAACTTGGCGGCCAAACGCGTTGCGTTCAACTGTCATGTCGATCAGCTCCAGATGAGCTGTGTCCTGACCCTGAATTCTTTTTGCCATCAAAATTAATCCTGCACAAGTACCAAATATAGGCTTGTTTTTTGCAAATTCCTTTAACGGTTCAAGGAATAGATATTTATCGATCAATCGTCTCATCGCTGTACTTTCACCGCCTGGCATTACCAAGCCATCAAGATCCTCAAGCTCTTCTACACGTTTTACCGCTATAGCTTGAGCTCCAGAAGCTTTTATGGCTTTAACATGCTCCTGTACTGCTCCTTGTAAAGCAAGAACTCCGATTTTCAGCATGTAATTACCAGCCTCGCTCCTGCATGCGTTCACCTTGAGCCAGTGTAGAGATTTCGATGCCTTTCATAGGAGTACCAAGACCTTTTGAAAGTTCAGCGATTAATTTGTAATCTTGATAGTGTGTAGTTGCTTCAACGATTGCACGAGCAAACTTTTCTGGGTTCTCAGATTTGAAGATTCCAGATCCTACGAATACGCCGTCTGCACCAAGCTGCATCATGAGTGCTGCATCAGCTGGTGTAGCGATACCCCCTGCTGCAAAGTTAACTACAGGTAACTTGCCTGCTTTTTTGATTTGAAGAAGTACTTCAAATGGAGCACCTAAGTTCTTAGCTTCAGTCATTAGCTCATCTTCGTTCATTGCAACAACTTTGCGGATTTGTCCTTGAATCATTCTCATGTGACGAACGGCTTCAACGATGTTTCCTGTTCCAGGCTCACCTTTTGTACGAAGCATTGATGCACCTTCACCAATACGGCGAGATGCTTCTCCAAGATCACGTGCGCCGCATACGAAAGGTACAGTGTAATCACTTTTCAACAAGTGGAAAACTTCATCTGCAGGTGTTAACACTTCACTCTCATCGATGTAGTCAACACCCATTGCTTCAAGCACGCGTGCTTCAACAATATGTCCGATACGCGCCTTTGCCATCACAGGAATAGATACAGCATTTAAAACTTCTTCTACAATTGTTGGATCAGCCATACGTGCTACCCCGCCTGCTGCACGAATATCTGAAGGGACTCGCTCTAATGCCATTACTGCTACTGCACCAGCTTCTTCGGCAATACGTGCTTGCTCAGCGTTAATAACGTCCATAATGACGCCGCCTTTTTGCATTT
Source organism: Fictibacillus sp. NPDC058756 (assembly GCF_042746035.1). Taxonomy (NCBI): domain Bacteria; kingdom Bacillati; phylum Bacillota; class Bacilli; order Caryophanales; family Fictibacillaceae; genus Fictibacillus; species Fictibacillus sp. NPDC058756. The sequence continues at coordinate 13,812 of NZ_JBHYPU010000007.1, forward strand.
CTGCCATTCCTCTTTTTACACGTTCAGTACCTGTTTTTAACATGCTCCACTACCCCCTGATTATATGTGGTATAACCGATTTAATCGGTTCTATTAAAATAAAACTAGTATCCTCATCTATTTTATCGCAATTCATAAAAAGCGCAAGACTCTCTATTTTCAGAAAAAAGCTCCTCAGCATGGGCTGAAGAGCTTGTAAATATTAATGAAATTAAAACAAACCTTTAATCATGTCCACAGTTCCGGACCAGATTCCGCCAAAGAAGCTTCCGACACCTCTTAACGCAAGAACGAACCAGTTTGCTTTTTCAACAGATTTTGTTGTAACAACTTCTGTCTTTCCTTTTGTATCTCCATCAAGCAGGTAACCGTAATCTTCGCCTTTACCTTTGTACTCGATATTGAGATGGCCTACAACATCTCCCTTTTTAACAGGGGCAGTTAATTCACCATCTTTATTGATTTTTTTCTTATCTATTACAAATTTAGGTTTGTAGTTCTCTTTTTCCCCTCGTTTAATAACAAGAGAAAGAGGCTCTTTCGTTGAAACTTTAACTTCTTTCTCTTTCCCTTTTACGACAGGAAGAGTTTTTTGATCTTTCATCTGATAATTACCAGGTAAGATCTCTGCTTTTTCGAAGTTATCAAATCCGTAGTCAAATAGCTTTTTTGTTTCATCAAAACGTGCTTTATAGCTGTTGGTTTTCATAACAACAGACAAGAGACGTGTATCACCTTTTTTAATCGTACCTGTAAATGCAAAACCAGCAAGATCCGTAGATCCTGTTTTCAAACCGTCTACACCCTCATATCCATAAACAAGCTCAGGAAGCATCCAGTTCCAGTTATCCATTTCAATTTCATCGTCAGTACCTTCACGGAAATTTTTCACAGGGATACTTGCTGTTTCTAAGACTTCCGGATAATCATTGATCAAACGGAAAGCAAGAATTGCGGTTGAACGGGCACTCATCATATTCTCTTCATTTGCATCTCCAGCTGCGTGCTGACCCATTAAATCTTTGTTGTTCAAACCAGTGGAGTTTACAAAATGATAATCTTTTAAGCCTAATTCTTTTGCTTTAGCATTCATTTTTTTAACGAATTCAGCTTCAGAACCAGAAATTAATTCTGCTAACGCAATCGTCGCTCCGTTTGCAGAGTAAATAGCCATAGCTTCATATAACTCACGAACAGTGTACTGCTCGTCTACTCTTAATGGTACGTTAGACAGTCCGCGATTTTGTGAGATCTTATGGGCGTGTTCAGTGATACGCGTTTTTTGATCCCATGAAATTTTATTTTTCTTGATTGATTCTAACAATAAGTATTCAGTCATCATTTTGGTCATACTTGCTGGAGGAAGCATCATATCAACATTTTTCTGATATAATATTTTCCCCGTATCACCATCTACCAATATAGCAGCCTCAGCTTTCACATCTAAAGACGGTGCTGCACTTGCTGAATTTGAAAATCCTAATAAACTCGTTGCAAAAAACGAAAAAATCAATGTTAACACTAAAAGTTGTTTTATCTTGCTGTTCAAAAACTGCACCTCCAAACCCATTTACACACAAAAATTATTGTACCATACACCTTTTCAAAAAAATAGACAGAGGTTAGCCCTCTGTCCTAAAAATGTGCCTTTAGACCGAATAATTTGGTGCTTCTTTAGTAATTTGTACTTGATGCGGATGACTCTCGCGAAGTCCAGCTCCTGTAATTTTTACAAAACGGGAATCATTTTGAAGTTCCTCGATCGTTGCCGTTCCACAATACCCCATTCCTGAACGAATGCCTCCAATAAGCTGATATACGGTATCTGCAAGAGGACCTTTGTACGGCACGCGCCCCTCGATGCCTTCTGGAACAAGCTTTTTATTATTTTCCTGGAAATATCGATCACTGCTGCCGCGTTCCATCGCACCAACAGAGCCCATTCCGCGATATACCTTAAACTGGCGCCCTTGGAAGATTTCACGCTCTCCTGGACTCTCTGATACCCCAGCAAGCATGCTGCCAAGCATTACTGCATGTCCGCCTGCAGCAAGTGCTTTTACTATATCTCCTGAATACTTGATGCCGCCGTCCGCTATAATCGGCACACCGTATTTCTTCGCTTCAGTAGCACAATCGTATACCGCTGTAACTTGTGGTACACCTACACCTGCAACAACACGAGTCGTACAGATTGAACCAGGACCGATTCCTACTTTTACAACGCTTGCTCCTGCTTCGATAAGATCACGTGTTGCTTCTGCTGTTGCTACGTTTCCTGCAATAATCGTTAAATTCGGATAAGCAGATCTAACTTCAGCTACTTTTTGCAAAACACCTTCTGAATGTCCGTGCGCTGTATCAATAACGATTGCATCAACACCTGCTTCAACCAGCTTCTCAACACGCAGCAGTGCATCCTTTGTAACTCCGACTGCAGCACCTACTAAGAGACGTCCTTGAGAATCTTTTGCAGAGTTAGGGAATTCGATTACCTTTTCAATATCCTTAATTGTGATCAAACCTTGAAGTGTACCATCTTCATCAACTAAAGGAAGTTTTTCAATTTTATATTGCTGAAGAGTTTTCTCCGCTTCTTTTAAAGTAGTACCTACAGGAGCAGTTACTAAGTTCTCCTTCGTCATTACATCTGAGATCTTAATGGAATAATCCTGAACGAAACGTAAGTCACGGTTTGTAAGTATACCTACCAGTTTTTTATCAGCATCTACAATCGGTACACCGCTAATACGGTATTTACCCATTAAGTGCTCCGCATCAAAAACTTGGTGTTCTGGCGTTAAATAGAACGGATTTGTGATTACACCACTCTCAGAACGTTTTACACGGTCGACTTGTTCAGCCTGTTCTTCAATCGACATATTCTTATGAATAATTCCAAGGCCGCCTTGACGCGCCATTGCAATCGCCATGTTCGATTCCGTTACAGTATCCATCCCAGCACTTATAATCGGAATATTTAATTTCACAGAATCAGATAACCTTGTTTTAATTGAAACCTCATTAGGAAGAACTGAAGATTTCGCAGGAATTAATAACACATCATCAAACGTTAATCCTTCTTTAGCAAATTTATCTTGCCACATGCCGAACCCACCCCTTCAAATTTTTAATCCAGAAAAATATTATTTGTAGATTATCAACTGGGTAAACTAGTGTCAAGGAATACACGATATGTTCGATTTTTCAAATAATTTAAATTACAGGAGGAAAATAACCCGTGGTATTGAGGCAAGATGTATGGTCTTTGTTTGATATGTTCTTTTCCTCTCAAAAAACACAGCAATTTCTAGCAAAACAATATGAAAAAATAAATTTGCAGGATAGCAACGGAAAAAGCTTTGATAATACTTATGGATTTATTTACTATATTGAACACGGAAAAAAATATTACAAGCTTGCGGATCAAGCTCCTGCAGAACTTAAGCCTGTTCTTCTATTTTATGGAATGACTCAGTTGATGAAGGCTTGTATATTATGCAAGGATCCTGAATATCCCGATTCGAGTTCCGTCTTGGCTCATGGATTATCTACAAGAAAGAGAAAAAAACGGAGCTATGAATTTTTTAATGATGAGGTAAAAGTACAAAAAACAGGTCTGTTTAATCATTTTTGCGAAAAAATGTTTCACATGAAACACATCGAAGGCGAAAAGTTTATGATGAACCATCTTCTTAAAACATTGCCAGAATTAGGGCCTTTATTTAAACAAATGACAGGTTCATTTTATCAAATTAGAATGAACAAAAATGTGAATAATACCTTTTCATTATCTGGCGAAGCTGCTGACTTATTGCATATGTCGGATGAAAGGTTTGCGGAATATATGAATGGTATTTTTTCTTCTAATATGATTATTGAGTTGATTGATGCAAATAATTATCAAATAGTTATAAAAGATAATCTGCACCCATTCAATTGTTTTCCTCTAAATTATCACTTTGCAGAAAACACCTATTACTTTCCTGTTGATCGTGAATTATTGCAAATGCCAGTTCTCAATGAATTGATGGTTCATTATGTTCTTCTCTATAACTTAAGTATGATTAGCCGTTATGATACAGAATGGTGGAGTGAACTGTTCCACACCTATACCTCACATGAGCTGCCTTTTATTAATCAATTCCTAAACGTAACAGCTCAGAAAATCCCCTATCTATTTGGCCAATTACTCCATACCATGGATATACCTTAATTATAAGAAGAAGAAACCAACCAGTGCAAATTATGCCTGGTTGGTCTTTTGGGAAGATTTAATTTTCCGTGTGATGAATAATACAGTGAAATTAGAAATGAACATTACTGATTTAAAGGTTAAATTGAATAATAAATGATAATTCGGTTCAACTTGAAAAAAAGCATCCGCTATTATCGTTATAAGAAAAATCCATAAAACAGCATGATTAAATGATGCTGCTAGAGCACCCTTCATTGCTTCAAAATCCCTTTGATTCTTTCTTTTTAACACAAAAAAAGAAGATGGATCTTTATCCATCTTCCTCATTGCCTAGCGACGTCCTACTCTAACAGGGGGAGACCCCCAACTACCATCGGCGCTGAAGAGCTTAACTTCCGTGTTCGGTA
>NZ_JBHYPU010000008.1:0-2952 GCF_042746035.1 Fictibacillus sp. NPDC058756
TATAAGGTTAAGCTAGAAAGGGCGCACGGTGGATGCCTTGGCACTAGGAGCCGAAGAAGGACGGGACGAACACCGATATGCCTCGGGGAGCTGTAAGTAAGCACTGATCCGGGGATTTCCGAATGGGGGAACCCACCATCCGTAATGGGATGGTATCCATATCTGAATACATAGGGTATGAGAAGGCAGACCCGGGGAACTGAAACATCTAAGTACCCGGAGGAAGAGAAAGCAAATGCGATTTCCTGAGTAGCGGCGAGCGAAACGGAAACAGCCCAAACCAGAGGGCTTGCCCTCTGGGGTTGTAGGACACTCTACATGGAGTTACAAAGGAACGAAGTAGGTGAAGCGGTCTGGAAAGGCCAGCCAAAGAAGGTAACAGCCCTGTAGCTGAAACTTCGTTCTCTCCTGAGTGGATCCTGAGTACGGCGGGACACGTGAAACCCCGTCGGAATCCGGGAGGACCATCTCCCAAGGCTAAATACTCCCTAGTGACCGATAGTGAACCAGTACCGTGAGGGAAAGGTGAAAAGCACCCCGGAAGGGGAGTGAAATAGATCCTGAAACCGTGTGCCTACAAGTAGTCGGAGCCCATTAACGGGTGACGGCGTGCCTTTTGTAGAATGAACCGGCGAGTTACGATCCCGTGCAAGGTTAAGTTGAATAGACGGAGCCGCAGCGAAAGCGAGTCTGAATAGGGCGACATAGTACGTGGTCGTAGACCCGAAACCGTGTGATCTACCCATGTCCAGGGTGAAGTTCAGGTAACACTGAATGGAGGCCCGAACCCACGCACGTTGAAAAGTGCGGGGATGAGGTGTGGGTAGGGGTGAAATGCCAATCGAACACGGAGATAGCTGGTTCTCCCCGAAATAGCTTTAGGGCTAGCCTCGCGGCAAGATTCCTGGAGGTAGAGCACTGATTGGACTAGGGGCCCCCACAGGGTTACCGAATTCAGTCAAACTCCGAATGCCAGAGAATTATCCGCGGGAGTCAGACTGCGAGTGATAAGATCCGTAGTCAAAAGGGAAACAGCCCAGACCATCAGCTAAGGTCCCAAAGTATACGTTAAGTGGCAAAGGATGTGGAGTTGCCCAGACAACCAGGATGTTGGCTTAGAAGCAGCCACCATTTAAAGAGTGCGTAATAGCTCACTGGTCGAGTGACTCTGCGCCGAAAATGTAACGGGGCTAAACGTATCACCGAAGCTATGGCTTGTGCCTTTTAGGTACAGGGGTAGGGGAGCGTTCGAAGTGCAGTGAAGTCAGACCGGAAGGACTGGTGGAGCGCTTTGAAGTGAGAATGCCGGTATGAGTAGCGAAAGACAAGTGAGAATCTTGTCCATCGAAAGCCTAAGGTTTCCTGAGGAAGGCTCGTCCGCTCAGGGTTAGTCGGGGCCTAAGCCGAGGCTGAAAAGCGTAGGCGATGGATAACAGGTTGATATTCCTGTACCACCTCCTTTCCGTTTGAACAATGGGGGGACGCAGTAAGGTAGGGTGAGCGCACTGATGGAATAGTGCGTCTAAGCAGTTAGGCTGTTGGATAGGCAAATCCGTCCAACGTGAAGGCTGAGCTGTGATGGCGAGGGAAATTTCAGTACCGAAGTCCCTGATCCTACACTGCCAAGAAAAGCCTCTAGTGAGGAAAGAGGTGCCCGTACCGCAAACCGACACAGGTAGGCGAGGAGAGAATCCTAAGATGATCGGGAGAACTCTCGTTAAGGAACTCGGCAAAATGACCCCGTAACTTCGGGAGAAGGGGTGCTCTGATAGGGTTTATCGCCCGAGAGAGCCGCAGTGAATAGATCCAAGCGACTGTTTAGCAAAAACACAGGTCTCTGCGAAACCGCAAGGTGAAGTATAGGGGCTGACACCTGCCCGGTGCTGGAAGGTTAAGAGGAGGGGTTATCCCTTACGGGAGAAGCTCTGAATTGAAGCCCCAGTAAACGGCGGCCGTAACTATAACGGTCCTAAGGTAGCGAAATTCCTTGTCGGGTAAGTTCCGACCCGCACGAAAGGTGTAACGACTTGGATACTGTCTCAACGAGAGACCCGGTGAAATTATAGTACCTGTGAAGATGCAGGTTACCCGCGACAGGACGGAAAGACCCCATGGAGCTTTACTGCAGCTTGATATTGGATTTTGGTACAGCTTGTACAGGATAGGTAGGAGCCTGAGAAGCCGGAGCGCCAGCTTCGGTGGAGGCGTCGGTGGGATACTACCCTGGCTGTATTGAAATTCTAACCTTGAACCGTGATCCGGTTCGGAGACAGTGTCAGGCGGGCAGTTTGACTGGGGCGGTCGCCTCCTAAACAGTAACGGAGGCGCCCAAAGGTTCCCTCAGAATGGTTGGAAATCATTCGCAGAGTGTAAAGGCACAAGGGAGCTTGACTGCGAGACCTACAAGTCGAGCAGGGACGAAAGTCGGGCTTAGTGATCCGGTGGTTCCGCATGGAAGGGCCATCGCTCAACGGATAAAAGCTACCCTGGGGATAACAGGCTTATCTCCCCCAAGAGTCCACATCGACGGGGAGGTTTGGCACCTCGATGTCGGCTCATCGCATCCTGGGGCTGAAGTAGGTCCCAAGGGTTGGGCTGTTCGCCCATTAAAGCGGTACGCGAGCTGGGTTCAGAACGTCGTGAGACAGTTCGGTCCCTATCCGTCGCGGGCGCAGGAAATTTGAGAGGAGCTGTCCTTAGTACGAGAGGACCGGGATGGACACACCGCTGGTGTACCAGTTGTTCCGCCAGGGGCATAGCTGGGTAGCTACGTGTGGACGGGATAAGTGCTGAAAGCATCTAAGCATGAAGCCCCCCTCAAGATGAGATTTCCCATCACGTTAAGTGAGTAAGACCCCTTAGAGATGATGAGGTTGATAGGTCTGGTGTGGAAGCGTGGCGACACGTGGAGCTGACAGATACTAATCGGTCGAGGGCTTATCCTTAAAATTG
>NZ_JBHYPU010000009.1:0-2673 GCF_042746035.1 Fictibacillus sp. NPDC058756
AGTATACACTCCGCTAGCGCTACGTGACTGGTTCAGGGCTGCGCCCCGAAACCCGCTAAAACCACTGACGCGCCTGCGGCTTGTCCAACACCGCGCCGAACGGGAAAAGATTTCCCGCCCGTCCCGGCGTTATCAGGAGGCCGGATTGGCAGACAAACGCAGCAAAATGCTCACCATGTGGGTGACCGAAGATGAGCACCGCCGTCTGCTGGAGCGCTGCGACGGTAAACAGCTCGCGGCCTGGATGCGGCAGACGTGCCTGGACGAGAAGCCCGCCCGAACCGGCAAACTTCCCTCGCTCTCGCCGGCGCTGCTTCGTCAGCTTGCCGGCATGGGGAACAACCTTAACCAGATTGCCCGGCAGGTTAACGGCGGTGGCGGCAGCGGGCACGACCGCGTGCAGGTTGTCGCCGCGCTGATGGCCATCGATGCCGGACTCGAGCGGCTGCGGCACGCCGTGCTGGAAAAGGGGGCAGACGATGATCGTTAAGTTTCACCCCCGGGGGCGCGGCGGTGGCGCCGGGCCTGTGGATTACCTGCTGGGCAAAGACCGCCAGCGCGAAGGTGCCAGCGTTCTGCAGGGGAAGCCGGAGGAAGTCCGGGAGCTTATCGACGCCTCGCCCTACGCCAAAAAATACACATCCGGCGTCCTGTCTTTTGCCGAACAGGACTTACCGCCCGGCCAGCGTGAAAAGCTGATGGCGAGCTTCGAGCGGGTTCTGATGCCCGGACTCGATAAAGACCAGTACAGCGTGCTGTGGGTTGAGCACCGGGACAAAGGGAGGCTGGAGCTGAACTTCCTGATCCCGAACACGGAGCTGCTGACCGGCAGGCGTCTCCAGCCGTATTACGACCGCGCCGACCGACCGCGCATCGATGCCTGGCAGACCATTGTGAACGGCAGGCTGGGGCTGCACGATCCAAACGCGCCGGAAAACCGGCGGGCGCTGGTCACGCCGTCCGCGCTGCCGGAAACGAAGCAGGAAGCCGCCCAGGCGATTACGCGGGGTTTACTGGCCTTAGCCTCGTCCGGGGAGCTGAAAACCCGTCAGGACGTCACTGAGGCGCTGGAAAGCGCTGGTTTTGAGGTGGTGCGCACTACAAAAAGCAGCATCAGCATTGCCGACCCGGACGGGGGGCGAAACATCCGACTGAAGGGAGCCATCTATGAACAGTCTTTTAACGCTGGCGAAGGACTTAGAGCAGAAATCGAAAGCGCAGCAGCAGAGTACCGGCGAGATGCTGAAAGCCGCATTCAGCGAGCACGAGAAGTCTGTCAGAGCGGAACTGAGCGAAAGCGAGAAGAGAATCAGCGCCGCCATCCTCGAGCACGACCGGAAGCTGTCCTCAGCCATGAGCCAGCGCACGAAAGGGATGCTGCGCATGGTCAGCCAGACGTGGCTGACCATCGTCCTGGTGTCCGCGCTGCTGATCGCTTCGAGCGCGGCCATTCTGTGGTGGCAGAGTCAGCAGATACTCGACAATTACACGACCATCCGGGAGCAGAAGAGCACGCAGGCTATGCTGTCCGATCGGAACAGCGGCGTGCAGCTCTCGACCTGCGGCGATCAGAGACGCCGCTGCGTGAGGGTGAACCCGGAAGCGGGACGGTTCGGAGAGGATTCGAGCTGGATGATACTGGCGGGGAAATAGCACATGACGGAGCTGGAAAAACAGTTGCTGAGCGCATTAGAGCAGCTACAGCAGGACTACTCGAAAAGGCTGGACGAGTGGGAGAACGCCTTCGCGGAATGGCGGACGATGTCTGGTCTTATGCAACGGGAGAACGCGGCGCTGAGCGAGCGCGTCACGGTCTTGAGCAGGCAGGTGCAGAGTTTGAGCGATCAGCTGCGCCGGTTGTCGCAAGGCTGAACGGAATCGAGGCGCACCGGGAGCAGCAGCGGGCGGCGCAGCACCAGAAAGCGCTGGAGCTGGAACGATCGCAGCGCCAGCGGACGTATGACGGTCCGTCGCTGTAACAAACCGGATAAAACGGGGGGGGCGGCGCAGATCCCCGCCGAAAGCCGGTGCCATTCACCCGGTTGCATGGCTATGCAGTCGGGTGAAATTTATCTGACGCGGAATGCGCGATTTAGTGGGGAGTTTACTGCCGGTTTTACCGGGCTGACGCCGCTTTCGCGCCGAACCCGCCCTGAGGCGGTGCCGGAAAGCACTGTTATGGTAAATGCGGAGTTAATGCATGCTCTTTTGACGTCACTTTTAAACTAAATTGACGTCCTGACGTCTAGTTAGTATTATTATTTTATACAAAAATACTGGATTTATAAACATGTCTTTGGCTCCTGGTGTTGTTCGTGACTCGATAATTGAATGTTTTTTAAGGCTTGGAAGAGAAGCTTCTATTGAGGAGATAACCAACGCTGTTTATTTGAAAATTGGAGAAATTTCAAAATCTTCTGTACGTTCATATCTGAGTTTAAATACCCCTGGTCTGTTCGAACGAGTAGATCGCGGTGTCTATCGCTTAAATGGTGATGCTGGTATTACTCCCTCCTTAGATTTGACGTCTTCACCTAAGGCTGTTGGGAAATCGACGATTTTTTTTGATGATGCAATTGAATGGTTAAAAAGGCAAAAAGATAATTCAATTCATGCAGTTGTAACCGATCCTCCTTACGGATTAGTCGAGTATACAAAACAGCAGACTGAGAA
>NZ_JBHYPU010000011.1:0-1534 GCF_042746035.1 Fictibacillus sp. NPDC058756
GTGCGGACTACGGTCTGCCCTTCGGGATGCCGGCCCCAGTGAACTCAGCCTTCGGGTTGGGGTGATGGGTGGCTGGTCGTTGTTTGAGAACTGCACAGTGGACGCGAGCATCTGTGGCCAAGTTTTTAAGGGCGCACGGTGGATGCCTTGGCACCAGGAACCGATGAAGGACGTGGGAGGCCACGATAGGCCCCGGGGAGTCGTCAACCAGGCTTTGATCCGGGGGTGTCCGAATGGGGAAACCCGGCAGTCGTCATGGGCTGTCACCCGCTGCTGAACACATAGGCAGTGTGGAGGGAACGCGGGGAAGTGAAACATCTCAGTACCCGCAGGAAGAGAAAACAACCGTGATTCCGGGAGTAGTGGCGAGCGAAACTGGATGAGGCCAAACCGTATGCGTGTGAGACCCGGCAGGGGTTGCGCATGCGGGGTTGTGGGATCTCTCTTTCACGGTCTGCCGGCCGTGGGACGAGTCAGAAACCGTTGATGTAGGCGAAGGACATGCGAAAGGTCCGGCGTAGAGGGTAAGACCCCCGTAGTCGAAACGTCAGCGGCTTGCTTGAGAGACACCCAAGTAGCACGGGGCCCGAGAAATCCCGTGTGAATCTGGCGGGACCACCCGCTAAGCCTAAATATTCCCTGGTGACCGATAGCGGATAGTACCGTGAGGGAATGGTGAAAAGTACCGCGGGAGCGGAGTGAAATAGTACCTGAAACCGTGTGCCTACAAGCCGTGGGAGCGTCGCGCATCGAGTTTACTTGGTGCGTCGTGACTGCGTGCCTTTTGAAGAATGAGCCTGCGAGTTTGCGGTGTGTTGCGAGGTTAACCCGTGTGGGGAAGCCGTAGCGAAAGCGAGTCCGAATAGGGCGTTGAGTAGCACGCTCAAGACCCGAAGCGGAGTGATCTAGCCATGGGCAGGTTGAAGCGGAGGTAAGACTTCGTGGAGGACCGAACCCACCAGGGTTGAAAACCTGGGGGATGACCTGTGGTTAGGGGTGAAAGGCCAATCAAACTCCGTGATAGCTGGTTCTCCCCGAAATGCATTTAGGTGCAGCGTCGTGTGTTTCTTGCCGGAGGTAGAGCACTGGATAGGCGATGGGCCCTACCGGGTTACTGACCTTAGCCAAACTCCGAATGCCGGTAAGTGAGAGCGCGGCAGTGAGACTGTGGGGGATAAGCTCCATGGTCGAGAGGGAAACAGCCCAGAGCATCGACTAAGGCCCCTAAGCGTACGCTAAGTGGGAAAGGATGTGGAGTCGCACAGACAACCAGGAGGTTGGCTTAGAAGCAGCCACCCTTGAAAGAGTGCGTAATAGCTCACTGGTCTAGTGATTCCGCGCCGACAATGTAGCGGGGCTCAAGCGTACCGCCGAAGTCGTGTCATTGCAGCAATACGGCCAACGCCGGCTGTGATGGGTAGGGGAGCGTCGTGTGCCGGGTGAAGCAGCCGCGGAAGCGAGTTGTGGACGGTTCACGAGTGAGAATGCAGGCATGAGTAGCGATACAAACGTGAGAAACGTTTGCGCCGATTGA
>NZ_JBHYPU010000012.1:0-1354 GCF_042746035.1 Fictibacillus sp. NPDC058756
AAGCTGTTTCATAATCTCCATAGAAAGGAGGTGATCCAGCCGCACCTTCCGATACGGCTACCTTGTTACGACTTCACCCCAATCATCTGTCCCACCTTCGGCGGCTGGCTCCCAAAAGGGTTACCCCACCGACTTCGGGTGTTACAAACTCTCGTGGTGTGACGGGCGGTGTGTACAAGGCCCGGGAACGTATTCACCGCGGCATGCTGATCCGCGATTACTAGCAATTCCGGCTTCATGTAGGCGAGTTGCAGCCTACAATCCGAACTGAGAATGGCTTTTTGGGATTGGCTTGGCCTCGCGGCTTCGCAACCCTTTGTACCATCCATTGTAGCACGTGTGTAGCCCAGGTCATAAGGGGCATGATGATTTGACGTCATCCCCACCTTCCTCCGGTTTGTCACCGGCAGTCACCTTAGAGTGCCCAACTGAATGCTGGCAACTAAGGTCAAGGGTTGCGCTCGTTGCGGGACTTAACCCAACATCTCACGACACGAGCTGACGACAACCATGCACCACCTGTCACTCTGTCCCCCGAAGGGGAAAGCTCTATCTCTAGAGTGGTCAGAGGATGTCAAGACCTGGTAAGGTTCTTCGCGTTGCTTCGAATTAAACCACATGCTCCACTGCTTGTGCGGGCCCCCGTCAATTCCTTTGAGTTTCAACCTTGCGGTCGTACTCCCCAGGCGGAGTGCTTAATGTGTTAACTTCAGCACTGAGGGTGGAACCCCCCAACACCTAGCACTCATCGTTTACGGCGTGGACTACCAGGGTATCTAATCCTGTTTGCTCCCCACGCTTTCGCGCCTCAGCGTCAGTTACAGGCCAAAAAGCCGCCTTCGCCACTGGTGTTCCTCCACATCTCTACGCATTTCACCGCTACACGTGGAATTCCACTTTTCTCTCCTGCACTCAAGTCTCCCAGTTTCCAATGACCCTCCACGGTTGAGCCGTGGGCTTTCACATCAGACTTAAGAGACCGCCTGCGCGCGCTTTACGCCCAATAATTCCGGATAACGCTTGCCACCTACGTATTACCGCGGCTGCTGGCACGTAGTTAGCCGTGGCTTTCTGGTTAGGTACCGTCAAGGTACGAGCAGTTACTCTCGTACTTGTTCTTCTCTAACAACAGAGCTTTACGACCCGAAGGCCTTCATCGCTCACGCGGCGTTGCTCGGTCAGGCTTTCGCCCATTGCCGAAGATTCCCTACTGCTGCCTCCCGTAGGAGTCTGGGCCGTGTCTCAGTCCCAGTGTGGCCGATCACCCTCTCAGGTCGGCTACGCATCGTCGCCTTGGTGAGCCGTTACCTCACCAACTAGCTAATGCGCCGCGGGCTCATCTGTAAGTGTCAGC